>JABTUD010000004.1 GCA_015075555.1 Thermoflexaceae bacterium | reverse complement strand
CGCGTAGTAGTTCTGCCGGCTCATCCCGACCCGCTCACAGAGCACGCTCACCCCGATGCCCGCCGCCTTGGCTCCCGAGTCCACGACTCGATTCACAGCTTCCCAGCGTGCTTTTTTTTAAAGCCTTCGACGTCTTCGATGCCCGCGGCCCGGCACGCGATCTCCAGATATGCCGATTCCAGCCTGCTGTCGATATGCGCGTCGGCCAGGGCCTTCTCCAGCTCCCGGACCCGCTTGCGCAACTCCCTGACCTCGCTGACTTCCTCCGCCGTCTCCACGCGCACCACCTTTCCAACCAGATGCTCCTTCCCGCACTGCCTCGCCCAACGACTGATCATCCCACGACCCCGGATCCCATACGCTCTTGACGCCTCGCTCCGGTTCTTGAACCTGCCCTCCTCCAGCTCCCGCAGCACCTGCTGCTTGAACGCCTCACTGTACCGTCTAGTGGCTCGTACCAACACCGAATTCTGTTTCATAAGTGTCAATCTACAGCCGGACGGGACAAGTTTGTTGAATGTTGATTGTTGATTGTTGGATCGGGTGCAGGGCGCAATCAGGCAGTTGATGGGTGGGGCACCGGCGCCGGACCGCCGACCGGGGCGCGAAGAAGTTGGGTCCGGATGGGCAGGTGACGCAGCCCACCGACCGCCGAGGGCGCGCGGGCTAACCGGCTTGAAGGGGTGGCGGGGCCAAGGGCGGGCACCTCGGCGGTCGCGCTTCGGTGGCTGGGTTTCATGCGGCCTCCGCATGGACGCCGGCCGGGAATCGGTAGTCGAGCATCAGGTGGGGCCGGCGGTGGTTGTAGAGCCACACCGCCTGATGGAACGCTTCCTTGGCCTGATCCTTGGTGCGGAAAGTGCGGTCCATCTCGTACTCCTGCTTCAGGATGCCGTTGACCCGCTCGGCCTTGGCGTTCTCGTAGCAGTGCGAGACCTCCGTCATGCTGATCCCCAGGCCCCGGGCTCGCAACCGGTTAACGTACTCGTGGCAGCAGTACTGGCAGCCCCGGTCGGAATGGTGGATGGGCCGCTTGTCGGCGGGCAAGCCCTCCAGCGCCTCTTCCAGGGCCAGGAGGCAGCCTTCGGCCTCCAGGCTGTCGCCGATGTGGGCCCCGACGATCTTGCGCGAATGGGCGTCGGTGATCAGCGAGGCGAACAGGAACCCCTCCCCGGTGCGGATGTAGGTCAGGTCGCTGACCCACGCCTGGTTGGGGCGCACCAGCGTCAGCCCCGCCAGCAGGTTGCGGAACACCGGCAGGCAGTGGCGGCTCCGGGTCGTGCGGGGCGCGCCGGGCTTGGGTGCCACCAGCAGATCGTTCTCGGCCAGCAGCTCGAAGAACCGGTCGCGGCCCACGCTCACCCCCGCCTCCTCCAGATCGCCCCCGAGCAGGTGCAGCAGCTTGCGGCCCCCCAGCCGTGGCTGGAACCGCCGCTCGCGCCGCACCAGCTCCAACACCAGCCCCTCCTCGATCTCCCGGCGCCCGCGCAACCGCCGCGC
>JABTUD010000003.1:82500-144294 GCA_015075555.1 Thermoflexaceae bacterium | reverse complement strand
GCTCGCATCCGCCAGTGTTGGCATCGCCATGGGCGGGGCATCGACCGATGTCGCGCTCGAGACGGCCGACGTTGCCCTCATGGGGAGCGACCTCGGCACATTGCCTTTCGCAATCGAGCTCGGCCGGGCCACGCGACGGGTCGTGCTTCAGAACCTCGCGGTGGCGATTGGCGTGATCGCAGTGCTCGTCGGGACTTCCGTCACCGGGCTCGTCGGCATTAGCGGGGCGATTGTCTTCCACGAAGGCAGCACGCTGGTGGTCGTCGCGAACGCCTTACGCCTCCTCACTTTTCGTGGGAGCGCAAGCGCCTGAAGTGACGCCGCTCATCGGCGAACGCCTTACGGGGGCAGAGCGGAGAATGAGGAATTGGCGGCAGCGATGACTTCATGTTCGTCGCCCGGATGCTGCTCACAGCGTTCCTATCGTTCGTCATCGGCTGGGAGCGGGCTCGGAGCCGCGGCCTTCACCTCTGTCCAGGTGGATGCTTTCGCTGCTACCGCTGAGAAGCTCATCGCCGGGGTTGGTTAGCGGGGCCGGATTCCTCGGCGCTGGCATAATTCCCAAGAAGGGGCGGGACGCCATCGGTCTGACCACGGCTGCCTCGATCTGGGCTGTCGCGGCTGTTGGCGTCGTGGTCGGCGCGGGCGAGTACGTGATGGGGATCGCCCTCACCTCCGTCATCTTGCTGGTGCTCGAGATGGACAGGCTCCCGCTCGCACGCTCATGGTCGCTCTCGTGCTGACAGGCGGGTTCATGGTCGTCGAGGCCGTGGTGGGCTACCTGGCCAACAGCCTGGCCCTGCTGGCCGACGCGGGCCTAATGCTCACCGACGTCGCCGGCGTGAGCTTCGCCCCTGGTCGCGATCCGGTTTGCCCAGCGCCCAGCCACGGTGGACAAAACCTACGGCTACTACCGCGTCGGAGTCCTCGCAGCCCTTGTCAACGGAATTCTTCTCCTTGGCGTCTCCGGATACATCCTCTACGAGGCATATGGCCGCTTCACGGACCCGCCCGATGTGAGCAGCGTGCCGCTCCTGCTGGTCGCCAGCGTCGGACTGGCGGTGAACCTCGCCTCGGCCGCCATCTTGATGTCGGGAGCAAAGGAGAGCCTCAACGTAAGAGGCGCCTTCCTCGAGGTGGCTGGCGACCTCCTCGGTTCATTGGGGGCGATCACGGCCGGGGTCATCCTGCTGACGACGGGCTGGCGCTATTCTGACGCGCTCTTTGCCGCCGGCGTGGGGCTGTTCATCCTCCCACGGACTTTCAGGCTGATGAAGGAGGCAGTCGATGTCCTCCTGGAAGGCACACCCCGCGGCATGGAGTTCGATGAGGTGGCCGAAGCAATGGCAGCGGTTCCCGACATCCAATCGGTGCATGACCTGCACATCTGGTCGGTAACGAGCGGCTTTGTTGTCCTCAGCGGCCATGTCGACGTGCCGGAGCGCGCCGACCGCCAGCAGGTGCTGGCTGCCCTGCATCGCGTGCTCACGGGCAGGTTCGATATCGACGTATGTGAGGCTCCAGGTCGAGACAGGGGAAGTCGAGCGGGCACTCCGCCAGACTGCCTCCCGGAGTCTGCCGAACTGTATCGCGGGGCCGGTCATTCCGCCGCGTGGCGCCGCCGCGGCGGTAAGTGGTCGAGTTGGGGTTACAGATCTCCCGACCAGTCGTTCACGTGAGCGGTCCCCCACAATAGCGCCGCTCGGAGCGCGGGGCCTTAGCAACAGGTCCCCGCGCTCCGGGCGGGGAATTCGAGGCTCGGTACCCCATGCTCACGAAGACCGGGTTGGAGTAGAACCAGAGATCCGTCCATGGGTTCTCGGCTCCGTCGACAAGCGGCTCGTCCTCGTTGGTGTTCGTCCCACGGACCCGGACGTAGAACTTGCCTTCCATGTTCGCTAGGGAGTGACGCACCACGAAGCGGTCACCGGACTTTTTCCACTGGTTCGGGCCGAACCTGGCGACCACCTGCGTGGTGGGGTTCGTGTCGGAGTTCGGATCGGCTGCGGGCCCAGTGATCTGCCCGACAATCAGGTCGACCCGACTGACGACGGGGACGTCCCCGTTGGCATTCGGACCTTGCAGGGGAGTGAAGCTAATCTCGACTTCGACCTCCCGCCTGCCGTTGCCGCGCACCTCTAGCGTTTCCCCCATCGCAGCCTGGCCGCCGGGGCCCTTCACCTCGACATCGAGACCGGCAATGAGATCCCCCGTGGTCACCCAGATCCGGCCTTTACGGAGGCCGTCCATCACGTCTCCATAGTCCTGGCTCGCGAGGACATACGTCTTCGAGTACTCGCCGGGCCAGAAATCGCTGCCGCCACGGGTCCAGTGCACGTGCGAATCGGAGGTGGCGGTAATCCACCATCTCCGACCTTCGCCGAGGAGGGAGTCCCAGAGCCCACCAACGCGGGCCGTCATCTGGTCGTACCCACCCATCGTATGGAAGTTGCCGAAGGCGCCGCGAGATCCGCCAACTAGCGGCCCGGCCTGGTGACCGGGACTGCCCTCGAACCCGACGTAGACGTCAGGCGCTGCGTTGTTGTTGTTGCGGAACTCGCGCGGAGTATCCTGACCATACACACCCAATCCAGTTGCCGATCGTGCGGCATGATGTGCAATGACGAGCGGCTTCTGCGGCATGGCCTTGGCCGCATTGAGAAAAGCGATCATCTTCGCTTCTGTGTCGTAACTCGGATCGGCCGGGAAGGGATCTCGCTTCGAAAAGCCACTCTCGAGAGCGAAAAGCTGCTGCGCCTCGCCGTCATGCCGAGGGATCATGAGCGTGTGATGGTCCATTTGTGGGGCGTCGAATTCCATCCCCCAAAACTGCAGGACATCCGGGACGAGAGAGCGCGAGATCAGGAGATCGGGATATGCCTGTTCGAGGTTGACCTTGGAATGTGTCGGGCCGCCGTGGTCGGTGCACATTACCCACTTCAACCCGAAATGCTTGGCCATGATCGCGTTCGTGACGATGGGATACACCGCATCCGCGCCCTTGGTGAACGTCGGCGGGTTCGTGCTCGTATCGAAGTCGCCGCTGTACTCGGAGTGGATGTGGTGGTCGCCGGCGCGCCACCGGCGGTTCCCGCCGTTCTGGTTTTGCTGACTCCCGGGGCCGTCGTCGTCTCCCTGGGCGAGCACGGCTGTGGCGCCGAGTGGCCCACCGAGCTGGGTGGCAGCCAGGAGCGTGGCACCCGCTCCGCTATAGGTGAGCAGCTTGCGGCGGGATATCCGCCGCTCGGAGAATTTGGGGTCGGATTGGTCTTCCACGCGCTACCTCGCTGTCTGACTCCGTCACGTCACGGGATGGCGAGACGGTAGGGGCAGCGGGTGAACACAGCTTTAACGCAGGGCGATGTCGGTCAGACCACGGTCACGGGACCAGAGCGAAGAGGCACGCCTGGACGCCAAGCCCACACGTCAGTCGGGGTCCACGCTGGGCGGCAAGCTCACGGCCTGTCGTGCTTGAACAGGAAGTCCACCCTCCACTCCGCAACCTGCAAGAGGAGGATTGTCAGGAAGCCGGCGCCAGCCATGAACGGAATGGAAACGAAGCCGAACTCATCGACGAACTTGACCGTGCAGGACACGACCCCGCCGCTGCACACCTGCGCCTGGTCCGGGAATAGCTGAAGTTGGTAGTGGTAGATGGAAATCGATAATCCGATGGCCGCGAGCGCGACTACATAGCGCGAACCAAGGCGATCACGAGTGGCAACCGCCACCAGGAGCAGGACCGCGAGTGGGTACATGGCAATGCGCTGGAACCAGCAGAGCTCGCACGGTGTGAAATTCGCAACCTCCGAGTAATACAGGGAAGACGCCATCGCGACGGCCGCTACCGTGAGCATGCCCTTCTGGGCGTGGTCGTAGAGGACCACCCGCACGGTCTCGAATGGCCGTAGCTCCGCCACCAAGATAGCCATCAACGCCACGAGGACTACGGAGATGGAGAGGGTGGCGATCAGCGGGGAGAACGTCTCTTCGGAGATCATCAGCGCCTGCCGCGAGCCTCAGAGAGTCCAGCGTCTCGCTTTGCTATCCAAACCGATCGGCTCCTCCGAGGGCCCATCACGACCACCGAGCCGAGGCAACCGTGACTTCGGAACCTGGAGGCGACCCGCGCATATGAACTCATCGTGGCACGGTCATCTCTCCCGAGCCAGACACGAGCGCGGCGCCCCGCACGCGATGCCCCCTGCGGACGCGCCGTTTGACTCCATCGCTCCACGGTCATACAGTGATAATCGCAAATGGCTGTACTGCCCCCTCACCTGCTCGAACATGTCGCCGAACGCTTCCGCGTGCTCGGCGACGCGAGCCGCCTGCGCATCATCGAGGCTTTGCGCGGCGGCGGTGAACTCAACGTCGGCGAGCTCGTGGAGCGGCTCGACATGAGCCAGGCGAACGTCAGCAAGCACCTCCGCCTCCTGCACGACGCCGGCATCGTCGCCCGGCGGCCGCAGGGTACCGCCGCTTATTACTCAGTGGCCGACCCCTCGATTGCCGCGCTCTGTGACCTCGTGTGCGACCGGCTGCGAGCCCAGACGCGCGAGCAAGCCGAAGCGTTCGCCCCAGCCTGACTCAGACGCGCCAGGCTGCGCGTCGTTGCCGCCCGCTTCATCGCTTCATCGTCAAGGAGTTTCGAATGCAAGCTCAATCGCTCGCCCAATTCGGCCGCTGGGCCCACTCTCACCGGCTCCTCGTCGTCGCTGCGTGGGCAGCGCTCACCATTGGCCTCGGGTTATTCGCCGCGCGGCTCGAGCATGCGCTCTCCGGCGCCATGTGGGAGGTCAACGGCAGCGACTCCCTCGCCGCGCGCAAGCTCATGGAGCAGGAGTTCGGGGGCTACTCGTCGCAGTCAGCGGTGGCTGTCTTCCACAGCGATACGCTGGCCGCGACGGACCCGGCTTTCCAGCAACTAATCGGACGAGCTGGCGAGATCTTCGCCTCGGAAGGCGCGCTCTCGCCAGCGCTGCCTGCGCAGGTCAGCCCGGACGGCCATACGGCCATGCTCCAGGCCGGGAGCCTTGTCAGCCCGACCGACTCCGTACAGGCAGCCGAGCGCGTCTCCGATGACATTGCGGCTCTCTCGAACAGCGAGGTCACCGTCGCGCTCACCGGGTCGCCCGCATTTTGGGCGGACTTCAACGCGGTGAACCGCGAAGGCATGATGAAGGCCGAGCTCCTGACCTGGCCGGTGACAGCGGTCATCCTTGTCCTCGCGTTCGGGACGCTTGCCGCCGCCGGGCTACCCCTCGTGCTGACCGCCGCTGGCCTCATCTCTTCAATGGGCATCCTCTACGGGCTCACGCGGTTCACGGACCTCTCAATCTGGTCCCTGAACTTCGCGATGATGTTTGCCCTCGCCCTCGGCATCGACTACGCGCTATTCATCGTCACCCGGTTCCGTGCTGCGCTCCACTCCATGCCGGGCGACCCCAGCGCCGCCGTTGGCGTGACCATGGACACCGCCGGCAAGGCCGTTCTCTTCAGCGGGCTTACTGTCCTTATCAGTCTCTCGGCCATCCTCATCGTCCCGGTCCCGGCCTTCCGCTCGATCGCGGCGGGCATGATGCTCGCCGTCGGATTCGTCCTGCTCGCTGCGCTCACTCTGCTGCCCGCGATCCTGGGCAGCGCCGTGAACAGACTTGCTCTTCCGTGGCATTCGACGGGCGAGCACCGCAGTCCGGCCTGGGAGCGGTTCGCAATCCGAATCCAGAAACACGCACGGGCGCTGACAGTGGGCGCACTGGCCGTCCTGCTCCTGCTGGCGACGCCGCTTATCGGGCTTGAGACCGGGATGCCGGGGATCAGCGTCTTGCCGAAGGACCGCGACGCCCGGGTCGGTTACGAGCTCCTGGCTGACGCCTTCGGCCCTGGCGGCCCCGGCCCTATCCAGGTGGTTGTCCCGCCCTCGGGTGACGCCGCCGGAGTGGCGGGGACCGTGGCGGGCACACCTGGCATCGCGATGGCGTTCCCGCCCCAGCCCGGCGCCGACGGCTCGCAGCTGATTACCGCCTTCGCCACGACGGACCCTTCGACCGGCGAGTCCGCCAGGCTCATCGCCGTCCTCCGCGATCGCCTGCCCTCGGGCGTGTTGGTCGGCGGGCCCGTTGCCGAGAACGCCGACTTGGACAATGCCCTGAGCAGCTACGCACCAATCGTCATTGGCGTGGTGCTCGCTCTCGGTTTCTTGTTGCTGCTGGTCGCTCTGCAAGCGATCTTCATCGCGGCCGCGGGTGTGCTCTTCAACCTGCTCTCGGTGGCGGCGGCATTCGGTGTGGGCGCGCTCGCGTTCCAGCACGGGTGGGCTGCGGGCCCGATGGGTTTCGAGAGCCAGGGCTACCTCACCTCGTGGGCGCCGCTGTTCTTCTTCGCCCTCGTATTCGCGATCTCGATGGATTACACGGTGTTCCTGCTGGCCTCGGCCCGCGAGCACTTCGAACATTCAGGCGACGCCGCGGAGGCCGTCCGGGGCTCGATCGCGCACACCGCCCGGCCGATCGTGGCCGCCGCCGGAGTCATGGTCGCCGTGTTTTTCACATTCGCCATCGCCGGAACGCTTCCGATGAAGGAGATGGGGCTCATCCTCGGGTTCGCCGTGCTGTTCGATGCCCTGCTCGTGCGCCTGGTCCTCGTCCCGGCGGTGCTCTACCTGGTCGGTGAGCGGGCGTGGTGGCTGCCGCGCTGGGCGGTCCGCCTGCTTCCCGACGTCCGCTTCGCCCACTAGCCCCCAGGACCAATGGAGGTCTCGACATGCAACAACCCACCACGGCGACTCGCGAAGGCAGCCCCTTCTCCCGCTTCATGGCCTCGACTTATGGCCGGCTCGCCCGCGTCGGCCTTGGCCTTGGCCTGATCGGCGCCGGCGCGTTCCTCATCCCATGGCCGGCCGGCCTCCTCGTCAGCGCCTTCGGGCTCGTTCCCGTGGCTGCGGGGGTCTTCAACCTTTGCCCTGTCGCGCCGCTTTGGGGCGGCCACTTCCTGGGGGCGAAGTACTGTAGCCGACCTATCGCGACCGCAAGGGAAGAGTCTCGATAGGCCCGCCGACCGGACAATACCGGCGCCGCTCCCGTGGCTGCGGCCGGGTGGGCCAGCAGGGCGAAGCCACCCCGCACGGGGAGCGCCGTCCCGGGAATTCCGCGTTGCGGCGGCCAGGCAGCCGGTCAGTCCCGCGAAAGCCCCCGCCGGATGCGCTCAAACTCTTCGTCGTTGATCTCGCCCCGGGCGTAGCGTTCGCGGGCGATGTCCAACGGCGACCGCAGCGGCGCCTGGCCCGGGCCGGGCCGGCCACCGCCCCACGAACGGACCGCCCACACGACGAGGAGCGCTACCGCAACCCAGAAGATGACCATGACTCCCATCATCACCAGCCAGCCTCCCCAACCCCAGCCGTCGTGGTCGTCGTCCCACCAGCCCTGTTCGGCTACACCGACGAGTGTGCCAAGACCATCTGTCGACGTACTCGCGAGTGGCATTGCCGGAAGTGGTAGGAGGGCGGCCGTTTGAGTTGTCATGCCTGGTCCCCTCGCGCGACTGGTGCGCCCACAGCCCGAGCTCGAAAGGCCTCCACTGCCTTCCGCGCCGCAACCGGATCTTCGTACCAGAGCGCGTTAATCCGTGTGAACTCACGGTCCGACTCCGGGACGTCACCTTCGGCGAAGATGGCGGTTACCGGGCAGGCGGGCTCGCAGGCGCCGCAATCGATGCATTCGTCGGGATCGATGTAGAGCATCGCATCGAGGTTCTCATCGAAGTGGATGCAATCGACGGGGCAGACCTCGACGCAGGACTGGTCCTTCACGTCGATGCAGGCCGAAGTAATGACGTAGGTCATCGCCGATCCTCGCTTTCGCGCAGCCGGTCAGTCCCAGCAGGTGCTCCAGTTGTCCCACATGTCCCACTGGCCGGCGTTCATCCCCACCATCATCTCGTCCCAGATGCGGCGGGCAGTCGCGTCGTCCAGCGGGTCAGCGCCCTGCCGGCTCGACCAATTCCACCGCATGTGGTCGTACATGAGGTCGAAGTCAGCGTCCGAGAGGAAGCCTCCCATGTAGGAGCGCATCTGGTCCTCGGTCATCATCATGCCGCGGCCCATCATCATCCAGCCGGAGCCCATCATGTTGTCCCAGATGCGGTGGGCGGTCGCGTCATCGACCGGGTCCGCGCCCTGCGACCCGCCTCGGACCCACTGCATGTAGTCGGTCATGTCCCGGTAGTCGTCGTCCGAGAGCGCGGCGTGCATGTAGGAGTGCATACCGTCTGCGCCCATCATCCAGCCCGGGTCCATCATGCCGGGGTACATCCAACTATTGGCGTTGGTGTTCCCGTTCCCGCCATCGCCGTCGTCGTCGGTCGCCACGACGATGGCCAGTGCCGAGGCCAAGCCAACCACCGCGACGCCCAGGACGATGAGAGAGAGGCGTGCCCAGCGTGCGTTCATGAGTCACCTCCGTGACCGTTCGTTACCCGAAGGGTGGACCTCGGCCCGCGGTTTCGGAATGTCCACCTGGTCAGACTTTGGGACTCCTTGCCCATATGCCTACCAAACCGTTAGCCAGCATACGAAGCTAGGTCAGTCCGCCGGGCAACGGCGGCGGGTGGGGAGGACGCTCCGGATTGGGCCGGATTGCGTCCCAGAGTACCAACGAGATGCCGACGGTCAGAGCGACGTCCGCGAGGTTGAAGGCCGGCCAGTAGTCAACCTTGATGGAGTCGATGACTTCGCCGGAGCTTACCCGGTCGACGAAGTTCGCGACGGCGCCACCGAGACCCATGGCCAGTCCGAGCCGGGAAAGCCGTCGTTGTCTGGTCCTGAGTAGCATGTAGGCGAAGACGACGATCCCGACTGCGCTCGCCATCACCAGCAGGCTGGTCTGGCCCTGGAGCTTCCCAAACGCCGCACCTGTGTTTACGACATGCACGAAGCGGAGCGGCCAGTCGTCTGCGGGCCAGGCGGCTCCACGTTCGAGCAGCGCCCGCGTAAGCCTCTTCAGCGTCCCGTCAAGGACCACAACTGCCGTGGCGATGGCCGCCACCTGGATCGAGTGCCTGCGGCCAGCGCGCCCCGCCCCGCTTTCCGGATCCGTTGTCGTCGAGGCGCGGGGCGCAGGGTGGGGCATGCCGCTCACCGCGCGTCCTCAACGGGCGGCCGCCTGGAGTCAGCTCCCGCTACGGCGGCGAGGTCCATTGGCTCCTTGCGGCGGGTCGCGAGGAACAGGCCGAGGAGGAGTGTGGCCGCGATCACACCGAAGCCGACGAGTTGGGGGATCGCCAGGCCCAGCGCGCCCGCTTCGTCCAAACGCAGCGGCGAGAGTGATGCGCGGAGCCCCGCATAGAGCAGCGCATACCAGAAGAAGACCCAGCCTGGCCGGCGGGCGACGCGAGCCACGACGAGCAGAAGGATCGCCAGGATGACGAGGTCGCCCAACAGCTCGTAGCCGCCGGCTGTCGGGTGCACCGAGAGGCCGGGATCGCCCAGCGTGTTCGGCTGCGTGTACCGGACGGCCCAGGGGAGGTCGCTCGGGGTCCCGCGGTGCTCTCCGTTGATGAGGTCACCAATACGCCCCAGCGCCTGGCCGAGGATCATCCCCGGCGCGGCGGCGTCAAGGAGCGGGAGGATCGGCAACCGCCGATAGAGGCCGTAGGCGAGGCCGCCCACCACCCCTCCGATGAGACCGCCGTAAAGCGTGATGCCTCCTTCGGTGATGCCAGTCACGATGTGCGGGAGGTCTCCAGAGAACGCGTGCCAGTGCTCTGCGACATAGAACAGCCGCGCGCCGACGATCGCGGAGGGCACCCCGACAAGCGCGACTGCCTGGCCCACTTCGGGGTCGAGCCCGCGGCTCTTGCCGAAGCGAATCGCCAACACCACGCCCGCGATGATCCCCACGGCGGTGAAGAAGCCGTGCCAGGCCAGCGTGAACGGGCCGAACTTAGCCATCGTCGGATCGATGTGGATCTCGATTGCAAGGAACGGAAGCGCTAGCAATGAACCATCCGTAGTCTCCTCAAAGGGCTATATGTCGTCATCGGGCGGGGTCGCCGCAGGCTGTTCCCAGCGTCGTCGTCGTGCCGATCCGCGCTCCAGCGAATCACTTGAGAATGTCCCTCCGCCCGAATGCCAGCGCGCCGGCCCCCAGGAAAGCGACGATCAGGGCCAGCATCACGGTCGCGTCGACCCACCGAACGCCGTCAACGAGCGGCTGCCCGTAGAGTTGGAAGATTGAGAGCTTCCGCAGCGGTCCTGGCAGGTCGAGTGCTGGTGCGAGCAGGTCGAAGAAGAACGACGCCGCCAGCGCCCCAGCGACGACACCGGTGACGAGGCGTGGCCGCCAGCCCGCGATGGCGTAGCCGAAGGCCACGACGATCCACGGCGGCAGCGCCAACAGCAAACTGGCAAATATTGCCCGTTCCCAATTGAGGTGGAGGTCCATCAAGAATGCGGTGACCAGGAAGGCGGTGGCGGCGAGGGCCGCGGCGACGGCAATCGCGACGAACGCTGCCGTTGTCCGAAGGAGGTAATAGGACCGCCGGCGCACCGGGTAGGCGAGTTCGAGCTCCAGACGGCCTGACTGTTCCTGGCCGGCCACGACGGTCGTAAGTGTGGCTGCGAAAAGGCAAAGAACGAGCGGCAGGACCAGGAACAGCAGTGCGCTGATGATGCCGGCATCTGATGTGAGGTCGAACTCGAATCGTTCGGCTGCTTCGCGCCCGGTGGGGAGGTCCTCGAATCCACGGCGGATCGCCGGCGTGACGGCAGTGAAGAGCGTGGCAAACAAGGCGGCCCCCAGCCCCCAAGCCGCGATCTGCCCCAGGGCCGAGCGGACGCCCCACTGGAAGCTGCCGCCGAGCAGCCAGGTACCGCCACCGCCGTCTCCCCACCACCTCGGTGCGCGCTTTACGAACGCCGGCCACGGCATCGATATCGGCGCGCCGGCATCCCGGCGGGTGAACAGCAGACCGGCCCCCGCCAGGCTGGCAAGTGTCATCGCGGCCAGCAGCGCGAGTGCCCAGGCCGACACCTGGCCATCCGCCAGCGGGGTGCTCCGGCTGTACAGGTAGAAAGGCGAGAGCCAGCGCCAGCCCTCCAGCGAGGTCGCCACGAGCCCCATGTTCGACCACAGGAACGAGCCCACCAGGATGGCGCCAACCGTTGTGGCCGCGGTGCGGCGGGAGCGGAGGAGCTGAGCCGCGATTAGCGCCATCGCGCCGAACAGCGCCGCCACGAGCGCAAGGTTGACCACGGAAAGCAGCGTCACCCCCAGAGGAGGGACCGGCTCGCCCGCGACCGGCCCGGACACCAGAGTTCCCAACCAGATGAGCGCACATGCGGCCAGCAGGGCGAGTGCCACGCCGGCGGCCTGCTCGATGAAGAGCCGGGCACGGCTGCGCGGCGCAGTCAGGACGAGGTCCAGCTCGCCCCTCTCCTCCGCCCCGCGGCTGACCGCCGTGGCGGCCATGGCCATGAACAGTCCCAGCAAGAACGGGTGGAGTCCGAGGCCGCGCCATTCGAGATGGCCGCGGAACTCATCGACGCGCTCCGGTTCGCCGAACAGGACCTGCACGAATGAGAGGCCGCCCTCCACTTGCTCGGCCAGCCGCTGTCGAGCCTCTTCGGTTGGGTACTCGCTCCGCCAGTTCGACCACATGGTGATGATGGTGAAGGCGGCCAGCGCGGCTCCCCACGCCACGGCCGCCCGGCGCTGGCTGCGGAATGTGGCAAGGGTGATGGAACGGAACATCCCGCGTCTCCTGAAGGTTCTACTGGGAGTTCCCTGCGCCTGTGTCTGAGTCGGCCGTCGCCCCATAAAGGTGCAAGAACACCTCGCTCAGGCTTGGCTCCCTGCTGACGAGCCGGCGCGGTTGGTGGGCCGCGAGGGCCTGGATGAGCAGGGCCATGTCGCCACGCACCACGCAGGTCACTGACCTCCCAGCGACGGTGACGTTCGATACACCTTTGATGGAGGAGATCGCGTCCGGCTCCAGCGCCTCGCCAAGCTCGGCCTCTACGGTGTAGGTGTTCATCCCCGGCAGGTCGTCGACCGGGGCCAGTTCAACCAACCGGCCCTCGCGGATGAAGCCGACGCGCTCGCAGAGCGACTGCACCTCGCTGAGGATGTGCGACGAGAAGAAGACGGTGCTGCCAGCATCGTCTCGTGCCTCACGCACGAGCTCCATCACCGTTTCCTGGTGCAACGGGTCCAGGCCGCTTGTCGGTTCGTCGAGCACGAGCAGGCGCGGCCGATGCATGAATGCCTGCACCAAGCCCACCTTCTGCTTGTTGCCACGCGAGTACTCGCCGAAGCGCTGTTCGAGGTTTAACTCCAACCGATCAGCGAGGCGCTCGACGATGAACCACTCGACGCCTCCCCGGAGGTTCCCGAGGTAGGTGAGTATCTGGCGCCCGGTGAGCCGTGGTTCCAGCGCCAACTCCCCCGGCAGGTAGCCGACCAGGCGATGGATCGCGACCGCATCTCGCCTGCTGTCGAGGCCGAAGATCTCGGCACGCCCGCTCTGCGGGCGGATGAGGTCGAGGAGCAGCCGGATTGTGACCGTCTTCCCTGCCCCGTTGGGGCCGAGGAAACCGAAGATCTCCCCGCATCGGACTTCCAGGTCGAGGTCGAACACTCCCCGCCGTTCGCCGTAGGACTTTGTCAGGCCGAATGTCCGGATCGCAGGCGCTTCGCTTTCCTGCGCACGCCTTTGGTTGGGCCCCGTCCTCCGTTCGCCCTTCACGAGCCACCGGCGGTGACGAGACGAGACGCTCGTTCGTCGGCTACAAACGGAGGCGCAATCGCCACGCGCAGTCTTCGCCGCGACGGCGGGCCGTAGGTGCGACACGCCTCGATGAGGCTCCCGGCCGGACCGCCCACGATCCCGTCAGCCAGATCGAGCAACGCGGCGATCAAGGGGTCCGCCAACGCGTAGACATTCTGGCGGCCCCGGGCCTCCACTGCGACGAGCCCGCACTCGAGAAGGCATTGGAGGTGGTTCGAGGTATTCGACGGGCTGAGGGCGCAGTCGCGGGCAAGATCGCCAGCCGAGCATGGCCCGTTCTTCAACGCCAAGAGCAGGCTCAGCCGAGCTGGATCGGCAAGGCCGCGGAATAGCGTCGCACGTATCTCCACTTCGTTCGCAGGTCCGGCCATCGCGCAGGCCCTCCATAGGCTATTATTTCAGGCAGCGCTGAAATGACAAGCCTCGAGCCGGGATTCGAGGCCGGAGGGTGGAATGCCAGACGGAAGTCGCAGCCAGGTCGTCACTACAGAGGTTAGAACCGGCCAGGGTGGGCGGCGGGCAGAGCCGGCAGCTGAGGCGGCGCGCGAGCAGACCTTCAGCGGGCCCTGGTGGCGCTTCCCGCCCATCCTTGGCGCGGCACTATCGGGTGTCCTGCTGGCCCTGACCTTCGGGCTCGATCGCGCCGGCCTCATGGAGCAGCAGGTCGCGATTGGCCTCTACCTGCTGTCAATGCCGTTCGCAGGCTACTGGTGGTTCAGGGAAGGACTCGAAGAGCTCATCCATTGCAGGGAGATCGGCATCGAGTTCCTGATGGCGTCCGCGACGGCCGGCGCCGCCGCGCTGGGCGCATGGGAAGAAGCGGCTTTCCTGGTGTTCCTCTACGGCGGCGCCGAGGCAATCGAGTCGTTCACTTTCGTGCGCACGCGGTCGGCGATTCGCTCCTTGCTCGACCTCGCTCCAAAAGAAGCTCGGGTGCTCCGCGATGGCGTCGAACAGCTCATCCCGGCGAGCGACCTTCAACCCGGTGACGTGTTCGTGGTCCGGCCCGGCGAGGGCATCGCCACCGACGGCGTGATCCGTGCCGGCCGATCCAGCATCAACGAAGCTGCGGTAACGGGAGAGAGCGTGCCGGTCGATAAGGCCGAGGGCGACAAGGTCTTCGCAGGCACGTTGAATGCCCAGGGCGCCATCCAGATTGAGGTGACCCATGCCTTCGCCGACAACACCCTCGCCCAGATCATCCATCTTGTGGAAGAGGCCCAGGAGCAGAAGGGTCGTGCGCAACGGTTCATCGAGCGCTTCGGCCGCGTGTACAGCCCTTCGCTGCTCCTGGCTGGAGTTGCCCTGGCAATCATCCCGCAACTCCTGGGCGCGGATGGATCCGAATGGCGCACGCGGGCCATCACGCTCCTGGTGGCGGGCGCTCCCTGCGCCCTTGTGATGAGCACGCCCGTTGCCATGGCTGCTGGTATCGGCACGGCCGGCCGGCGCGGGGTCCTCATCAAGGGAGGGATGCACCTCGAGAATCTCGGCAGCATCAAGGTGATCGCCTTCGACAAGACGGGAACCCTGACGCATGGCACGCCGAAGGTAACCGACCTGATCTCGCTGGCCAACGTCACTGACCAGGAAGCGCTGCGACTCGCGGCTTCGGTCGAGCACTTCTCGGAGCATCCACTCGCTCGGGCCGTTGTGGAGGCCGCCAATACCCGAGAGCTCGTGCTGGCCGATTCCTCGGGATTCGAAGCGCTCACAGGCGCGGGCGCGCGCGCCATCGTCGAAGGCCGCGAACTGTACGTCGGCAGCGTTGGGCTCTTCGAGCAAGTCGGCGCTAGGCTGGGCGAGGCGTCGTCGCTGGCGGCGCAATTGCAGGAGCAGGGGAAGACCGTAGTGCTCGTTGGGACGCGCAGCGAGGCGCTCGCGCTCCTCGCTTTGCGCGACGAGGTGCGCCCCAACGCCCGGAAGGCGATCGCGGCCTTCCATCGAGCGGGCATCGAGCGGGTCGTGATGCTCACCGGTGACCACGCCCGGACGGCGAACGCAATCGCGGCCGAACTCGGGATTGACGATGTGCGGGCCGGCCTGAAGCCAGAGGACAAGGTCGCCGCGCTGCGACAGCTGAAGCAACAGCATGGCGGTGTGGCGATGGTGGGTGACGGTGTCAACGATGCCCCGGCCCTGGCCGAGGCGACTGTTGGTATCGCGATGGGAACTGCGGGTTCGGATGCGGCGATAGAAGCCGCCGACGTTGCGCTTATGGCCGACGATCTCGAGCAAGCAGCGTATGCCCTTCGGCTGGGAGGAGGCGCGCGACGAATATCGCGGCAGAACATTGCTTTTTCGCTCTGCCTGCTCGCCGTGCTCATTCCCGGCGCCGGCCTCGGATTGCTCACTGTCGCACTGGCCGTGACAGCCCACGAAGGGAGCGAACTTCTGGCAGTCGCCAATGGCCTCCGCGTTATCCGTGCGTGAGGAGAGACGGGAGGGCGCGCCGTGGAGCGGACACAAGCGCGCGCGGCCCCGTCGGGCCCTAGCCTACCTCACTGCGCCCAAGCCAACCCAAAACGCTGCAACGGAGCTTCAAAGAGGCGTACCTTAACCCACGCAAAACGGTTGCGACACGATTGTATAACGGCGGTAAATTCTAGCCGGAGCGCGTTGCAATCTGATTAACGGGGGAAAGATCGGCCTCGCGAACGACCGCAGTTTGTGGCAGTCTGCTCGAACCAGGGCGCTCCCTGGAGTCACAGCACAGGGGTCGCTCAGGTGCAGACGGAGTCCGATCCGTGGCAGCTGTGCCCGGCGTACGGCGCCGGGCCAATGTAACTCTTCCCGTTCGCCTGGAGCGCAGGATGTTGGCAGGCGTCCTGCTGGTTGTGGTATCGCTGGCTGGCGGGCTGCTCCTCTGGCGGAGCGCCACGGATACGACGCCGATCCTCATCGCAGCCAGGGACATCCCTCCCGGCCACGTCATCCAGCGCGACGACCTCACTATCGGTGAGGCGCGTCTTGACGGCAGCCTGGCGTCGTTGGCGCTCACAGAAGCAGATTTGGACGCAGCGGTGGGCCGCACAACCAGCACAACGATCCACGCCGGTGAGATGGTGGTGCACCCCGACCTCGCGGCTGGACCGGTGCTCGGCGCCGACGAGGTTGCCGTCACCATTCCCGTCGCAGCGGACACCATCTATCCCGGATTGCGGCCGACGGACGAGGTCGCCCTACTGGCCACCAGCAACCCAGGCAAGTTAGAGAGCAGGACCGTCACGCTGCTCAACCGCGCGACCGTGTTCGCCATCGGCCTTGAGCGGCGAGTGATCCGATCCAGCACATCCAACGCCCCCAACGATGGCGCCACCGTCGCCAACATTACCCTCGCCGTCCCGCGTTCCGAGGCGGAAGCCATCGCGCATGCCGTCGCGAACGCGACCATCACCGTCGTCCTCCTCGCGCCCCAGGAGAACAGTTTGCAGCCATAACACGAACCAGAGGCAACGCTATGAGCGACGCCAACGACCGCCCGCCACGTGTCCTCCTCGCCATCGGCAACCCCGAGCGCGAGCGGCAAGTGCTGAACGCGCTGCGAGAGGGCGGGTGCACCATGGCCGGGCGCTGCCTGGACGGCCCCTCGCTCGTGCAACAGGCGGCCGTGGGGAATGTCGATGCGGTGCTCGCTTCGGCAGGCCTGCACCGGCTGACAGGCGAGTCGTTCATCGCCGTGCGGGAGGCCGGCGTGCCGATGGTCCTCCTCGCAGGGGCCGGGGAGGCGGATGCCTACGATGGCCTCTCGTACGTGCTTCCAGCAGCCAGCGAAGGACCGGTCATCATCGCCGCCCTGCATGAGGCCATCCGGCGCGGGGCGGTCGTTGGCCAGACATCCGCAGACAAGCCCTCGACGCTCGACGCTGTGGCCCACGCGTACGAGGGAAGTGGAGAAGTCATCGCCCTGGTCAGCGGCAAGGGAGCGCCCGGGACAACCACCCTTGCTATCGGTCTCGCTGCGGCGCTTGGCACCAAGGGCAGGAGCGTCCTGCTGGTCGACGGCGACCTCCGCGGCGGCGCCGTTGGTCCGTACCTCGACCTCGATCCGCGCCGTGGTCTGTCTGGACTCAGCGCCGGACCGAGCGATCGACCGGAGCGTGTCCTGGACGAGCTCCAGGATGGACCCGGCTTCTCCATCCTCACCGGGATCGAGCGTCCTGAGGCACGGGAACGCTTGGCGTCCGAGCGCATGGCCGGGACAGTCTCCGCGCTGCAGGAGCGTTTCGACGTCATCCTCATCGATGGCGGCGAGACCCTCAGCGGGGTCACGTCGGCGACGAGCGTTGCATTGCTCAGGTCGGCGGAGCGCGTCCTTCTGGTGACCACGGCAGACCTCATCGGACTCTGGAATGCCCGCGCCTCCCTGCGGTTCGTCACCGATTCGTTGGGTGTCCCGCCAGAGGCCGTCTCCGCCGTCGTCAACCGTCGCGAAGGAAGCGAACAGTACAGCTCGCCCGAGGTGGAGCGGGCCCTCGGGATCCGCGTGGTCGCCGCGATCCCCGAGGACCCGCGGGCAGCGCGTCGCGCACGGGCGGAGCAAACGCCGATCACCGCAGCCGGTGGGAAGGCCGCCCGCACTATCGCCGAGCTGGCCTCGCGACTGGCCGGTGCCGGTGACCTCGAAGCGCAATCCACCGCCGAAGAAGTGTCCGTGCTGCGCCGCTGGCGCCGGCAGCCGGCCGAGGGAAGGCGCTGACATGGTCGACCCGTCCGCGTCCCGGCTTGAGCAGGCGCTCCGCAACGACGTCCGGGAAGAGCTGCGGCGCGTCGTCGAGCTCGACGCCCTTGCCGACGAGCACGAGGAGGTGCGGCAGGTGGTGCGCAGGCTCGTCGATGCCGCCAACCACCGCGCTGCCACGGTCGGAGACTCCCCGCTGCCCGATCCGGAAGGCCTGGCAAACCGGCTGGTCGACGAGATCCTCGGTCTCGGCCCGCTCCAGCCGCTGCTCGACGACGCCGGGATTGAAGAGATCATCGTCAACGGCCCGCACCGGACATTCGTCATCGAGCGCGGCCAGAAGCGCCTGACCGATGTCGTGTTCGAGGACGACGCCGACCTGCTCCGGGTCGTCCGCCGGGCGGTCGGCCGGCTGGGACGCCGGCTCGACGAGACCAGCCCGCTCGTGGACGCCCGTCTGCCCGACGGCTCCCGCCTGAACGCGATCATCCCGCCGCTGACTACGCGCTACACGCACGTGACCGTGAGGAAGTTCCTGCTCCGGGCACGCACCCTCGCCGACCTCGTCGCGCTCGACACGCTTCCGGAGGAAGCGGCTGCCTTCCTCGAAGCGGCGGTCCAGGCGGGTCTCAACGTCCTCATCTCGGGCGGCACTGGCAGCGGCAAGACGACCTGCCTCAATGCTCTCGGCGCTTCCATCGCCGGGACGGAGGAGCGAGTCGTCACGATCGAGGAGACGGGCGAACTCCACCTCGAGGGGACCCTCCCGGACTGCGTCGCACTGCAGGCCCGGCTGCCAAACGTGGAAGGTGTCGGCGCCTTCCCCATCCGCAGCCTGGTGAAGAACGCGCTGCGCATGCGGCCGACCCGGATCATCGTCGGCGAGGTCCGGGGGGCGGAAGCGCTCGACATGCTCGCCGCGATGAACAGCGGGCACGAAGGCTCGATGTGCACCATCCACGCGAACGGACCGCGCCAGGCCCTCTCGAAGCTGCGCATGTACGCGATGATGGCCGAGGAGGCGCTGCCCGCCGAGGCGGTGACCGAGATGATCGCCGAAGCGATCGACCTCGTCGTCCACCTCCGCCTGGATCCGGCCGGCGCGCGGCGCGTCGTCACCAACGTCTACGAAGTGACGGGCCTCGAAGGCGACACGGTCGCGGGGAGCGACCTCTTCAGCCTCAGCGAAGGCGGCCTCCGTTGGACCGGCATTCGCCCGCGCTTTGCTGCCCGGCTGCACGGCGGGACGTTCCCGTGGGATCGGCTGAATGGAGCGCCTGCGCCAGCTGGCGCCGGTCTGGACGGCGATCGGCGGGGGTTGGGGCGATGAGCACCGCCTTTGGAGCGAGATTGGAACGGATCTCGTCGCCCCACCAGCGATGGGAACGAAATTGGAACGGAGGCGTCCGAATTGGAACAGACGCGCCCGGAACTTGGAACGGAATTGGAACCGCGAAAGGCAGGATGGGGTGCTCGGGAGGTGTCCGATGCCCCTGATCCTGTCGCTCACCCTCGCCGTGGGACTGCTCCTGGTGTTCCTCTCCGCGACCACGCGCTGGGCGCCGGCGCGCGAGCAGCCGCGGCCAGCCAGACTCCGAGCCTTCCTCGACCGGAATGGCGCGGGACACGTGGGCGGGCGCGACTTCGTCATTCTCAGTGCAGGGATAGGGATGGCCCTTGCCTTTGCAACTCAGCTCGCCCTTGGCTGGCCGATGGTCAGCGCCGCCACCTTCCTCCTCGGGATCACACTGCCCGCCTGGTACCTGACCAATCGCCATCAACGTGAACGGACAGCGATGCAGGCGGCCCTGGCGGAGGCCGTCGATTCGCTGCGCTCGGCTGTACGCGCCGGGATGAGTGTCGAGGAGGCTCTGGCGTCGCTGGCAAGGAACGGGCCTGAGGTGCTCCGCCCGCCACTGACTGACCTTGCCCGTGACCTCCGCGTCAGCGGGTTCGAGGAAGCGATTCGCCGCTCGCGTGAGCGGATCGCCGATCCCGTCTTCGACATGGTCGCTGCCGCCTTGCTCATGTCGCACCGGGTGGGGGGCCGCAACCTCAGCACCGTGCTCGAGGCGCTCAGCCGCTCGGTCCGGCAGACCATCCAGGTCGAGCAGGAGCTGCGCGCCCACCAGGCCAAGAACGTCCTCTCGGCGCGCATTATCGCCGCGCTGCCGCTGGCGCTAATCCTCGTCATCCGCGGCCTCAACCCCGATTACCTCGACGTGTTCTCGTCGGCGAAGGGGCAGGCGATCCTCGCCCTTTGCCTGTTGAGCGTCGCCGTCGGCTACGCGGGCATGCTTCGGGCGACCCGGCTGCCCGGTGAAGAGCGGGTGCTGCAATGACGGCGGGGCTTGCGGTCGGCGGGCTCTTCGGTCTTGGGCTCTGGCTCGTGGTCACGAGCCTGCCGTGGGCCCGGCGCAGGCCGGACCTGGCATTCGAGCTTCGGCGCCTGTCGGCCCAGGGGCGGATCGAGCTGGAAGCCGAGCGCCAGCAGGCAGGGCCGTCGATGTTCGTGTCGCCGGCGCTGGAGCGGGCGCTCCGCCCGGTACTGGATGACGCCGGCAAGCTGGTCGGCCGGCTGCTGGCGCGACTGGGCGTCCGCACGGCCGACCTCGAACAGCGCCTGACGGTCGGCTGGCCGGGGATGACGCCCAGCCAGTTCTTCGGGCAGAAGTTGGCCGTCGGCCTGCTCTTCTTCGCCTGCTTCCCGGCCCTCAACCTCGCGGGGCTTCAGCCCTTCGGCCCCTGGCCAATCTGGACCTGGCTCGCCGGTGGGTTTGCGGGCTTCATCCAGCCCGACTGGCTGCTGGAGCGGCGGGTGTCGCAGCGGCGGCAACAGGTACTGATGGAGCTCCCGACCGTCCTCGACCTGCTTGCGATGGCGGCCAGCGCCGGACTCTCGCCGGAGCAGGCCCTCCTCGACGTGAGCCGGCAAGTGAAGGGCGTCCTCGGCGACGGCCTCCGCAACGTCGCGCGCGAGGCCGGGCTCGGCACGATGACCCACCCGGAGGGCCTGCGGGCGCTGGCTGCACGCGAGGGCGTCCAGGAGATCGTCTCGATGGCCGATGCCTGGCAGTCGGCCATCGAACAGGGACTGCCGCTGGGCCACGTGATGCTCACGCTCGCCGACACGGTCCGCGAGCGGAAGCGCACAACCCTCATCGCCGAGGGAGAGAAGAGCAGCATCCGCATGCTCTTTCCCGTCACCGTGTTCATCTTCCCCGTCTTCCTCGTCGTCCTTCTCTACCCGGCGGGCGTGCAGCTGCTCGGGCTGAGCGACTGAGGTCGGCCCCAAAGAAAGGAGAATCCCTTATGAGCCTGCACCGAATCCTCTCCGCATTGACGCGCGGCGAGTCTGGCCAGTCGATGGTGGAGTACGGCCTTATCACCGCGCTCATCGCAGTGGTGGCCCTCACCGCGGTTGAGACTCTCGGCGGCGGTATTGTCGATGTCTTCGAGAGCATCACTGATGAGCTGGCCGGCATCTAGGCGCCGGCACCGGTGGCTCGCGAGCGGTGAGGCCGGCGAGAGCATGGTCGAATTCGCGCTCGTGCTCCCGGTTCTCCTCCTGGTGCTCATTGGCGTCGTCCAGTTCGCGCTGGTCCACCACGCCCAGAACGTAGCCACCACCGCGGCACAGGAAGGCGCCCGGCACGGTGCCGCCGAGGATGGTGACGTAGCGGTCGCCGAGGAGCGGGCGCTGGATGTGCTGCGGTCGGGCCTCGGAAGCCTCGGCGACGGCTTCGCAGTGGCGGCGGACGAGTCCGATGAATCGGTCACCGTAACAACGAGCGGCAGCTACCCGTTCATCATCCCCTGGCTGGGGAGCCAGACCATCGCCATCGACGCCGCGGCGGCGATGCGGAAGGAGGGCTTCCGCAGTGGTCCATAGGCTCCGCACCGTCACACAGAAGGCAGATTGTGAGTCCGGGCAGGCGCTCGTCGAAGCGGCGCTCGCGATCCCGGTCCTGCTCGTGCTGGTCTTCGGGGTGGTCGCTGCGGGCCGCGTCGTGGAGGCCAAGATCGCGGTCCAGGCGGCCGCGCGAGAGTCAAGCAGAGCGCTCGCGGTGGCGCCATCGGAGGAGCAGGGCGTCGCGGATGCGCTGACCGCCGGTGAGAACGTCGCAGCTGGCTATGGACTCGATGGCAGCCGGCTCGCCATCGAGCTGGACTCGGGCGGCTTCGACCGTGGCGGCACGGTGACCTCCGAAGTCCGTTACAGTGTCTCGCTCTCCGACTTGCCGCTGCTGAGCTTCATCGACGTGGACGTGGGCGCCAGCCACTCGGAGCGCATCGACATCTACCGGAGCCGGGAGGTAACCGCGCGATGAACGTCGTCCGCCGGCTGCACGGTGACGAGGGCCAGGTGCTCGTGATGGTCGCCCTCATGATGGTCGGCGTGGTGAGCGTGGTCGGACTCGTCTCGGATGGCGGGCTGGTCTTCGCCCAGCGGCGTGACCTCCAGAACGTGGCCGACGCCGCGGCAGCGGCGGGGGCGATGCAGATAGACGAGGCCGTCTACCGCTCGACCGGTGAAGTGGTCCTCGACGAACAGCTGGCCCGAGATGCCGCTGCGCTCTACCTGGACGCCGAGGGCGGTCTCGACTACGTGGTCAACGTCCTGCCGAACCGCGTGGAAGTCTCGGTGTCGCGGCAGGCAACGACCGGCTTCCTGCGTGTCATCGGCATCGATGGCGTCGAAGTGAGCGCCGCCGCATCGGCGGAGCCGCGCTATGGCGTCGAGAGCGCGGGGCCGTAGGAGGCACGCCCGGATGGATTGGCAAAGGGTCACAAAGGCGGTCACGGCAAGCCTGCTGCTAGCAGTGATCGCTGCCGCGTGCGGCGGTGACGACGCGGACCCGACGCCGACGGCAACAGCTACGTCGAATCCCAGACCGAGGCCGACGGCCCCGCAACCAACCGCTACGCCCGATGCCGAGGCCGAGGTGATCGCCGCCTATCTCCGCTACTGGGACCTCTACGCCGAAGCCGTTCTCCATCTCGACGCGACGCGGGTCGCAGATGTTGCGTCTGACGAGGAGCTGCAGCGCGTTCGGGACGACGTGGAGATGCTCCGCTCACAGGGGGTAGCGGCACGGGTGGTGCTGGAGCACAACCCCGTCGTGATCGAAGCGTCGGCAACGTCGGCGACTGTTCTCGACGAGATCACGAACAACAGTTTCTACGTCGATCCGGAGACGCTCGAACCTCAAGAGGGCGAGGGAAGCGGTGAAACGCTGACGGACACGTTCTTTCTCGAAAAGGTGGATGGACAATGGATAGTGGTACGAAGCGTCCGTCAGGAGTGAGCCTCGCGGCAGGCTGGCTGCTCATAGCTCTAACGATCAGCGTGGTTTGGGTCTCCGCGCCGGGCACAGTGCGCGCACAGGAACCTCCAACACCCGGCGGTTCGTTCACTCCGAAGCCCAACGTCCCGCGGGGTACTGCAACGGTGCAATCGGGCCCGAATGGCGTGACAGTGTTCATTCGTGTGACGCAAGAGTCGCCGGGGAGCACGCCAAGTTCAACCTCCAGTACGTCCGTCAGCACCGGCAACTCGCGGTCCTGCCGCATCAGCGTCCAGAACATCGGAATCGTGCTCTCGAACTCGCCCTGGTACCAAGCTGAACAGGCTGCACACCCCGACCACGTTTTCGCCAGCGTGAGCTGCGACGACGGCTTCTTTGCCTTCATCTGGATCCCCGTCGGCACGCCAGCTGGCGCCAACGTCCAGGTGGTGGTCTTTGTCGATGACGACGGTGTGGACCCGCTGGCGGTGGCCCTCGAACTCCTCAACCACCTCCCGATCCCGGACGTCGCCATCGAAGCCAACCCTTCGACCGGTCTCGTCGCACTGCCCTCCTGGTTCTGGATCGACGGCTACGATGGCTCGCCCATCAGCTCCTCGGACGCGCTGCCGGGCGTCGCCGTTGACGTCGAGGTTGAGCCGCTGGTCTACCGCTGGTCCTTTGGCGATGGGACGACCGCGGAGACACCGTCGCTTGGACAGCGCTATCCCGCCGAGAGCGACATCCAGCATGTCTACGAACAGTCCTCGCTGGCGGCCGGCGGTGCCTATGTGGTCACGGTGGAGGTCACGTTCTCGGCGCGGTACCGGGTCAACGGCGGGGCATGGGAAGCGCTCGACCCGATCACCCGGTCCTTTAGCAACGACTACCCGGTCCAGCAGCTCCAGTCCGTCCTCGTGGGGCAGCAGCCATGAGCACAAGGGAAATCCCGGCAGAACATGACGCAGGGAATGGCGGTGGCTGGCTCGGCCTGGCAGCGATGATCGCTGCTTGTGCCACGGTCGCAGTCGGCCTCTGGTCACTGACGGGACCGCCGACGATGCTCACCTCGCTGCCCGACTGGAGCCATATCCGGGACGTGCTGACCGGATCCCGGCTCAGCGATCAGGACGTCATCACCGTGACGACCGGCATCGCCTGGCTCGTCGTCGCGTACCTGTTGCTTTCGATCGTCGTACGCCTCGCGCTCGGCCTCGCCGGCCTGCTCACAGGACAGGCAGCCTGGGTGACGAGCGGACTTCGCATCACCGCTCCGCTGACGCTCCCCATCGTGCGCCGGGTGGTCGACGGCGCCCTTGCCGGTACGATTCTGTTCAGCGCCACGTTCCACACGCCGTCGGCGGCGTTCGCATCCCCGGCGGCGGTTACTGCGAGCGTTGAGGCGCCGCTTCCGAGTGAGCTGGCTTCATTCGCCGGACCGGCGACCGTCCCTCCAACCGCTCCAGCCCTTTCGGCGGAAACGGTCCCTGCTACCTACACAGTGATGCGAGGCGACCACCTCTGGGGCATCGCGGAGCGCTTCCTTGGGGACGGCTTCCGCTGGGTCGAGATCTGGAAGCTCAACCAGCAGCGCACGATGACGGACGGACGGGCCTTCGTCGACCCGAATCTCATCTATCCCGGCTGGCAACTGGAGCTTCCGCAGGACGTTCGCACCGCCGAGCCCGAACCGCGCGATGAGGAAGAAGACCTCGGTGTAACGCCGGACCCGGAACCGACGCCAGAACCGTCCCCGGTGCCACCGACTCCCGACCCGACAGCGGTCGCCCCCACGCCAACACCAACCGTGATCCCGGGTGGACCGGTCGCCCCCGCCGACGATGCGGGAGGCGGGCCGGACCTTCGGCCCTCTGTGCCGTCGCTGCCGGCGCCTGACGCTGGCGTCGTGGCCGCGGCCGCGGCGATCACGGTCGGTGGGGCCGCGATGCTGCTGGTGTTTCGCCGCGCCCGGCACCGTGCCTGGCGCTCCAACGGACGACCCGAGCGCCGGCCGGCTGGATCAGGCGATGCGGCCCGCGTGCTGGCCACGAGCACGGCGCTCTTGTCGGCGCTGTCGGAGCTCGATTTCGCGTCCACTGGCATCGTCCTCGTGCGCGAGTCGGACCGGTACATGGAGTTCACGCTGGACTGCCCGCCGGGCGATGCAGACGCGCTGGTCGAATCCCGCTACGCAATAGGCCGCCATCTCGGGTGCGCGGTCGATGGTGAGATCCTCGGGGCGACGGCCATCCGGCTCAAGCTCTCTCGCATGAATCAGCTCGCCGCAGCGCTGCTCGCGGGCGCCGACGGCGGTGAGCAGCCACTGCTCGTGCCCCTCGGCGCGTCGGATTCCGGCATCCACTACCTCAACCTCGTAGCCGTTGGAAGCATCCTGGTCGTTGGTGGACGGCTGGAAGGACGCGATCTCCTCACGAGCTGGTTCGCCACGCTCGACTCGCTCCATCCGGAGGGGACCGTAGCCATCGTGGCCGACGAGGCGGCGTGGGATTCCCTTGGCGAGTGCCTGGAGCTGCTGCCGAGTCCAGCCGGCGCCGACCCGCCAGCTGACTCGCCCTCAGCCTTCGCCCGATGGCTGGAGGAGAAGCTGATAGCGCGGGACGAGGAGCCGGGTCACCCGGTGCTCGTGGCGCTGCTGGGGCCGAGCCCGGATCCAGCCAGCGCCGTGGCCGAGATGGAAGGCGTCCTTCGCCAGGGTCCAGAGCGGGGCATCTTCGTGATTGCGTTCGCCGACATGGTCGAGGCCGACACGAGGCAGTCATTCGGCGCTAGTGTCGTCTTCGGCCAAGACGAGGATTCCGGCGGGTCCCCTGCCATCATGCTGACCGTGCCGCATGTGCCTCCGCTGCACCTGGAGCCGGTTGCGGTGCGGCGACAGGTTGCGCACCGCCCTCGCAGTGATGCCGCAACACCAGTGCCGCCTCCCGAATCCCCGACACAGCGACCTTCTGATGATGGCCACGCCTCATCTGGAACCTGGCCAGAGAACGATGATGAACTGTCCGCCGAGGATGAGCCCGGTGCGCGAGATCTAGTAGCCCTACCGTCGGAAAACGGGACCGAGGAGCCGGGCGCCACTCCTGTGGGCGCCATGGACAGGCAGGCGTCGCTCCCGCTCGACGGACTCAGCCGCGATGAATCGGGCAACGAGGATGGCCCCGTGTTCCGGGCGAGGCTTTTCGGGACATTCCGTGTCGAGACGGACGGTGGTGAGGTCGATGGCTGGTCGATCCAGAAGGCGCGTGAGTTGCTCGCCTACCTTCTTGCCCACGGCGGTACGCCGGTCCTGCGCGACACGGCTGCGGAGGCGCTTGGTTTCAGTGGAGAGAACCAGGGAGGACACCCGCTTCCCAACGCGGCCTATTACGTCCGGCGCACGCTCAGCCGCGCGGTCCAAGATCTCGAGGGCGACATCCTCATCACGGCGCGTCAGCGGTACGCGTTGCGGACGGGCCTGTTTCGGACAGACGTGGACGCCTTTGACGCACACCTTGCCCGGGCCGAGCGCCTCCAGGGCTATGAGGCCCTGGTCGAGTACGAGCGGGCGCTGGCACTCTGCACGGCCGACTTCCTCGCGGACGAGGACTATGAGTGGGCCGACGCCTACCGACGCGACTACCAGAAGCGGTTCATCACCGCAGCCCATCGGGCAGCGAAGTTGGCGTGTGAGCTGCGTGACCCGAAGCTCGCCCTTCGCTTCTACGACGCCATCCTGCAGAGGGACCCCATCGACGAGGTCGCGGCGCGCGACGCGATGCGCTGCCACGCCGCCATGGGCGACCGGAACTCCGCCAAGCGCCTGTACAAGAAGCTCGTCGAGGACCTGCGTGAGGCGCTCGATGACGATGAGGCGGAGCCGATGCCCGAGACCACAACGGTTCTGGAGGAGCTGAACGGGGCGGAGCTACGTGCGCGCTAAGGCCGCTCCTTGCCGGAACGAGTCAGCGGTCATCGCCCCCGACGATCGCCTGCGGCAGAATAACGTCACCCAGCTCCGGAGGAGCTCCTCACCGTGCCGTCTATCCCGCCACCTGAAGATGCCGTGCTCGTCGGTCCGTTCTGGCCGTCGGCGGTCCGCGTCATCAAGGCGACGGCGTCCGGGGACTCGGTGCGGGTTCAGGCCGTCAGCGTCGAGACTGGCGAGTACTTCGATCGGCTGCTGACCCGCGCCCAGGTCGAGTCGCAGGTCGAGGAACTGGTCGCCGGCGTCCACACGTTCGACAGTAGTCCACGACTTTTCCGTCTGGCAACCGAAGCGCTTCGCACCCACTTGGCCCATGTGTTCGACCCGCAATTCGCCGTCTCTGTCTCCCAGGTGGACCCGTTGCCGCACCAAATCGAGGCGGTGTACCGCCGCATCCTGCCTCTCCCCCGTATCCGGTTTCTTCTCGCAGACGACCCTGGTGCGGGCAAGACGATTATGGCCGGTCTTTTAATGCGCGAGCTCATGCAGCGCCAGGACGTGCGACGGGTGCTGGTCCTGTGTCCCAAGGCTCTGACCGACCAGTGGCGCCGGGAAATGTGGGAACGATTCAAGCAACGGTTCGTGCTCGTAACCGGTGAGACGGTCAGCACGGCATTCGGGCAGAACGCATGGACAGACAACGACCTTGTGGTTGCCTCGGTTGACCTTGGTGTCCAGCCACATATCGAACCAGGGCTCGACCAGGCCCGCTGGGACCTCGTCATCTTCGACGAAGCCCACAAGCTTTCCGCCTACCGGTACGGGTCCAAGGTCGAGAAGACGCAGCGTTACCAGCTTGCCGAAAAGATGGCCGAGCGAACGCGGCACCTCCTGCTGATGACCGCGACGCCGCATAAGGGCGATCCGGAGAACTTCCGCTTACTCCTGTCGCTCCTGGACCCTGATGTCTTTGCCTCGGCAGCTGGCGCAGAGGCTGCCATCGATCCGGACTCCTCGCCGTACTTCCTGCGGCGAATGAAGGAGACGATGCGGGATTGGTACGGACGCCCGCTCTTCCTGCCGCGTCACGTGACCACACCGCCGTACGACCTGAATTCGCACGAGGAAGAGCTATATGCGGCCGTGACTGATTACGTCCAGCGGGGAATGCGCCTGGCGGACGAGTCAGCGGAAAGCCAGGTTCGCCGGAATGTCGGTCTCGCACTTACCATCCTCCAGCGCCGCCTTACCTCCAGCCTCTACGCGGTCGCCCGAAGCCTCGAACGTCGTCGTGATCGGCTCGCCGACGAGCTTGAGGCGCTCCGAAAGAGTGGCCGCTCTCCGGTTGCGGTCGCGACCGGGCTTATCGACTACGACGACGAAGAAGACGACAGCGACGAGGCCGAGGAGGCGGTATCGAAGGCAACTGCCGCGCGGTCGGTCGCGGAGCTCGAGACCGAAGTCGAAGAGCTCAATCGCTTGGTGGGGCATGCCCATCGCGCGATGAACGCGGGCCCCGAGCGGAAGCTCGAAGAGCTTGAGCGGGTCATTCGCGAGCAGACCGTCGCCGACCGAGCCGAGAAGATCCTCATCTTCACCGAGCACCGCGACACCCTGGAGTACCTCGCCGGGAAGCTGCGAAGCTGGGGCAACGAGGTCTGCGTCATCCACGGTGGGATGAAGCTCCAGGACCGGATCGCGGCCGAGAAGCAGTTCAGACAGACGGCCCAACTCCTCGTCGCGACCGATGCCGCCGGCGAGGGGATCAACCTCCAGTTCTGCCGCGTGATGATCAACTGGGACCTGCCGTGGAATCCGAACCGCCTTGAACAGCGCATGGGACGTATCCACCGCTACGGACAGCAGTTCGAGGTCCAGATTTTCAACCTCGTTGCGAAGAACACGCGCGAGGGGCAGGTGCTCGTTCGCCTCATGGAAAAGCTGGGCCGAATGCGCGAGGCCCTCGGCAACGACCAGGTGTTCGACGTCATCCAGGAGGTACTGGATGTCGGGCACGTTCGCCTCGACACGCTCATGCGCGAGGCTATCCTCGGGCGGCGCTCCCTGGACGAGGTACTGAGCGACCTGGATGTGCTCGACAGCGCATCCGCGACGACCGCCGCCAAGGACGCGCTCGGCGAAGCCCTTGCCACCAGGTTCATCGACATGGCTTTTCTCCAGGGAGAGGATCGCGAGTCGAGAGAGCGACGGCTGACCCCCGAGTTCGTGGAGCGGTTCTTCGTCGACGCGCTCCAGCACCTGGGCGGGAAACTCGCCCGGCAGCCCGATTACACCTGGCGGCTTGACCATGTCCCGGTCGAGCTCCGGAAATTGGTCGCCGCGTCCAACACCGGTGAAACCGGCACCGAGAATCGGCTGATCACCTTCCGCAAGGAACGGCTGCGCCACGACCCACCGGCAGAATTCGTTGCACCGGACCATCCTCTCTTCGACGCCGTCGAGCAGAAGGTTCTCGCCGAGGGCACTCCGCTCCTGGCCCGCGGTACGGTATTCATGGATCCTGGCGCCATCGCGCCGTACCTGGTCTGGCTGTTGGACGCGGCGGTCGTGAATGGCAGCGGACAGGTCGTACATCGGCGCCTGCTTGGTCTCCGCCAGACCGGCGAAACCTTCGAGGCGGTCGAACCGGGCGTCCTCCTCGACCTCGCTCCGACGGACACGGCCCCGGCGATCTCTCCGGAACTTCGTGCGTCCGCCGATGGCGACAAGGCGGTGAATGCCGCAGCCGCCTTCTACACGGCGGACTATCTGGCGGGCATTCGCGAGCAGCAGGAGCGCGAAGTCGACGTGATCAGCCGGGCTCTCGAACGATCGGTCGGAGATACGCTTGAGCGGCTGCAGGCCACTCTCGAACGGCAACTAGCCGACCAGGACGCCGGCAAAGACATGGCGCTCGCGATCCGTACGACCAACGATGCCATCGGAGGGTTGATGGAGGAACGGGTGCACCGCCGCGCCGACCTCCAGCGACGGACAGCATTGACGCTTGTTGCGCCGCGAGTCGTCGGGGTCGCGGCTGTCCTCCCGGGTCCGATCCCGGCTGCGTGGCAGCAAGGGCTCGCGGGTGGGAACAAGCAGGAAGTCGAGCTTGCGGGCATGCGTGTCGCGATGGAGTACGAGCGGGCGTGCGGCCGGGTGCCAGAGGACGTCTCGAAGCGGGGCTGCGGCTACGACCTTCGCAGCACCGGCGCCGACGGTTCGGTGCGCTACGTCGAGGTGAAGGCGCACACGACAGCCGGTGACGTGACCCTGTATTACACCGAGTGGCAGATGGCCAACCGCTTGCGCGACGAGTTCTTCATCTACGAGGTCGAGCAGGCCCTGAGTTCACCGAACCTGCGGATCATCCAGGATCCCGTCGGTAAGGGCATCGAGCCCGTCGAGAAGGTGGTCGAGTACCGCATCGAGGCTGCGAAACTGGCGGCGCACGCGGTCCCGGCAGAGTGGCCCCGATGATGCCACACAGGCACGGTCCGGCGTCGACACAGGGGCGCGCAGTGTGACGAAGCCGCTTCTCACCGACGACCGGATCGCCGAGTTGCTCAAAGCTGAGAAACCCATCTCGGCCGCCGACGAGCCTAGGCTGCGCCGGAAGGGACGGCCGAAGCAGAACCGGGCGTTCAGCGAAGCGCAGGTAGAAATCGTCGCCGATGGGCGACGCTTTCGCATCTACGTCCAACGTCACAACACCAACGCGTTACAATTCTCGATCCAGCTCGTCTACGTTGACGCCGACGGGAACGAGTACCGTCTCCTTCGGCTTGCCGGACGAACCGGACCACATACAAACGAACTGGAGCGCGTTAACGGCCACGATTCCGCCCGCGTGACCGACAGATTCCGCGTCAACCGTCTGACGGAGCGCTACCAGGCGAGCGACTACGAAGACGACGGCTTCGCGGAGGCGGCCGGCGACCGATTCAGCGACTTCGAGAGCGCCTTTGAAGCGCTCCGCGATCTCGGGGGCGTCACCTGGCCGACCCCGCAGGGCAAACTGTTTTAGGAGGTGTGACGTGACGATGGACGCAGCGACGATCGCCCGTGAATTCAAAGAGCGCGTCTGCGAGGCCGTGTCCCTCCAGCCTGTGGCGCTGGACCGGTATTACGTCGAGACGCCGTTTCTCCTGCCCGGCGGCGACGCAGTGCCCGTGATCCTCGAGGATCGGCCTGGCGGCTGGCGGCTCACCGACGACGGCGAGACCTTCATGCAGCTTGCCTTGCTCCAGCCGAACTTTGACCAGGGGAACCGCTGGAAGGTTATTCAGTCCGCGCTCAAGTCCCACCGAGTCGACGCGGAAGCCGGTGTGCTGAGCCTCTCGATACCGAACGCCCTCTACGCCGAGGCCCTAAGTTCGTTCATCCAAGCAATCCTCGAAGTCATGGATGTACGGCATTGGACTCGTGAAGTGGTCCGCGAAACCTTTCGCGAAGATGCGAGTGCGTTGGTGGCCAGCGTTGCTCCCCGCGCTCAATTCGACTACCAAGACACAGAACGGGATCCGGGCGGCCTCTACAAACTCGACGCCTTCCTACCGGGTGAACGAAACATCGGCGTCCTCTTCGTCGGCAACGACGACCAGTGCAAGGATGCGACGATCACGCTCTACCAATGGGAGCGGTGGAACGAGCGGCTTCGGTCGGTTGTGCTCTTCCGTGACGAAGAGGAGATCGGTCGTAAGCCCCGCGCACAGCTCGGCGATATCGCTAACAAGAGCTTCTCCAGCCTTGGCGCGGCGCGAGAACGACTACCGGCCTGGTTTGAAGAGATCTCTGCATGACCGAACGCCGCAAGCGCCTCATTGAAGTTGCCTTCCCGCTGGAGGAAGTGTCCGAACACTCGCGGAGGGAGAAGAACGTGCGGCATGGGCACATCTCGACGCTGCACATCTGGTGGGCGCGGCGACCGCTGGCGGCGTGCCGGGCGTTCATCTACGCATCGCTCGTGGATGACCCGCCCACCGAGGCCGAGCGCGAGGAGCTGCTGCGCGAGGTGGCCGACCTGGCGAGCTGGGACGCGGTCCGCAAGCCGGACACCGTGGTTCGGCAGAAAGACAAGGGCGGGAGTGGTCTGACGGGCCGCGAACTCCTGCGCCGGGCACGGGAGCGCATCCTCCGCGACAACGACGGCAAGCCTCCTCGGCTGCTCGATCCCTTCGCCGGCGGCGGCGCCATCCCGTTGGAGGCGCTGCGGCTGGGCTGCGAAGTCGAGGCGAGCGACCTCAACCCGGTCGCCGTACTCATATTGAAAGGGACGGTGGAGTATCCGCAGAAGTACGGGCGGCCCCTCGCCGAGCAGCGCGAGAAGCGTCCGGACGACTGCGCCGGTGTGAACGGCCAAGTCCCGGACTACATCCGCGAGGCAGCGAGGAGCCTGCAGGGCGGCTTCGCGGAGAGCGATGCCGTGACGGCCTACGAGAAGAATCCCCTAGCGGCCGACGTGCGCTATTGGGGCAGCTGGATGCTGGAAAGAGCGCGAGAAGAGCTGTCGGGGTTCTACCCGCCCGACCCAGATGGCTCCGTGCCGGTCGCATACCTCTGGAGCCGCACGGTGCGCTGCCCGAACTGCGCTGGGCAAATGCCCCTCATCCGTCAGTACTGGCTTGAACGCAAGGACCAGAAGAAGGTCGCGTTGACCCCTGTGGTGGACTCTGAAGCCAAACGAGTGGAGTTCAAGGTCGTTGCGGGTCCCAATGTCACTGGTGACCCCAGTGAGGCGACGATCAGCAGGGGCGACACGATCTGCCTCCTCTGCCGTCAGGTTGTGAAGGCAGAGTACGTTCGGGATTACGCCAACAGGAACGGAATGGACCACCAGCCAATTGCGGTCGTCTTGGAAGGCGTTGCCGGCCGAGGTAAGACTCACCGCGCTGTGCGACCGAGCGATGCCGCAGCCTACGCCAGCGCCGCGGCGAGGGCTAAGGAACTGGGCTCCGATCCGACATCTGGGCTTCCGTGGCGTCCGGACGAGCCGATCGACCAAGCCACATTGGGCTTGCGTGTCCATGCCTACGGGCTGACACAGTGGGGCGACTTGTTCAATGAACGGCAGTCACTCGCACTCGCCACTTTCGCGGCCGCCGCGGGCGCCGCGCGCGAGGCGATGCTGGCCGCGGGACTGACCTCGGCCTATGCGGGAAGTGTGACGACGTATCTGGGCTTTGCCGTTGATAGGCTGGCCGACTATTCATCGGTGCTTGCACGGTGGCTCGCCACCGTGCAAGCACCCGCGGGTACGTTTGGAAGACAAGCCCTAGCGATGGTTTGGGATTACGTGGAAGTGGTGACGACATCGACTTCCGGCGGCAGCTTCAATGGGGCCGTGAACTGGGTAGCCGAGGTCATTGATCACGCGTCGGAGATCGACCACCCGGCAGTCGTCGAGCGGAAAGACGCTAGATTCATTCCGCCAAACGGACGCAGTGTTATCCTCACCGACCCGCCGTATTACGACGCAATCGACTACGCTGGGTTGTCCGATTTCTTCTATGTTTGGTTGAAGCGCACTCTAAATAGCCTCAATCTCTCCGAACTGCAGCTGCCGCTCACTCCTAAGAAAGAGCAAGCGATCATGGCATCGGAGCGCGGGGAGGCAAAGGCACGTTCAGCGTATGTGTCCGCAATGACCCAGGCGTTCGCCGCGATGGGCGGGCGACTGGACGTAGATGGCACGGCCTCGGTCGTGTTTGCCCACACGGACCCCGATGCGTGGGCAACTCTGATCGATAGTCTGCTTTCAACCGGTCTCGTTCCGGACGTGTCATGGCCGATCGACACTGAGCGGGAGGGAAAGGTTGGAGCGGAGAGCCGTGCCAATCTGAAAACATCCGTCTGGATGGCCTGCCGTCCGCGTCACATCGACGCCGGTCCGGCGTTCCTTGGCGACCTGCAGGAGGAGCTGCGACGCGAGGTCGAATCCAAGCTGCTCGACTTCTGGCGACGGGGCATTCGTGGCGCAGACTTCTTCATCAGCGCCATCGGGCCGGCGCTAGCGGTCTACGGGCGGCACACGAAAGTGCTCCGGCCGGATGGCAGCGAAGTCACCGTCCGAGACTTCCTCGACATCGTCCGGCGGGAATCGACGCGGGTGGCGCTCCAGCAGGTGCTCGGCGGCGAGAGCCTCGGCGTCATCGATTCAGTCACGCAGACATACGTCACGTGGGTCTGGAGCTATGGCAAGGCGTCGCTGGACGCCGGCGAGGCGATCGCGCTTTGCCTGGCGACCGGCGCAGACCTCGATGAGTTCACGCGCCCGCACTCGGCTGCCGAGATGGTGAAGGAGAAGAGCAAGAAGGTCGTAAAGCTGCGGAGCTTCGCCGGCCGCGCCCGCGCGGACGACGAGCTGGGGCACGGCAACGGCGCGCGCGTCACGCCGCTCATCGACCAGTTGCAGCACGCTGCTTGGCTGTGGGGCGCCAATCGCACGGCCGATCTTGCAAAATACCGGGCAGAGCTCGGCGAACCGCGCTGGAAGGCGCTGCGCGTGCTGGGTCAGGCAGTGGCAGAGTGCCTGCCGGAGGGCGACGATGACCGGCGGCTGGTGAACGGCATGCTGGGGTCGAGCGTCACGGCTGGGGCAGCCGCGCCGGTGCTTACGGGCACGCAGGCACGCCTGGAGTTGGACCAATGAGTGATCCTCATCATCTCGCGCCCGAGCACTGGACTTTCGTGGTGGAGGATCCCGGGGGCCACTGGCGCCTGGACGTCTATCGGGCAATCTGGGCACTGGAGGTACATTTCCAGTCAGCACAATCTCGCTGGCACTGCATAGCGCGCGCCGAAGGATACGCTGACGGATATCGCGAGGACTTCGTCGGAGGGACCTCGGATGAACCTCAACCAGCCATGCGGCGTTGCGACGAGATGGCTGACAGCTGGGTGCAGCACGCATAAGGAGTCCGGGGATGAGCGATTTCAGCTACCACACCGCGCTGGGCGAAGGCGTCAAGCTCTACACGGACGCCATGCGCCACTTCGTCCGCGAAAAGCTGATCGCGCGCTACCCCAACAACTGGTTCGAACGAGGAGTGCTGCAACACCTCCAGGAGACGCAGCGCAAGCTGCTGAAGCAGGAGCTCGACAAGAAGGCTCTGTCCCCGGCGGACTACCTCCACCTGATGGAGCCCGTGCACTTCCGCCAGGTCATCGGCAAGGAGTTCGACCACGCGTTCGCCGGCGTCTGGACGGACTTCAAGCAGACGCAGGCATACCTAAACCAGGCGGTCACGGCGCGCAACGAGTGGGCTCATCCCCGGACCGGCGACATGCTCGCGGACGACGCGGCCGAGGGGCTTCGGGCGATGCACAAGCTCCTCGAGCGGACGGGGCGAGCGGAGGCAGCGCAAGTCGAGGCGCTCTGGAAGAAGGTCAACGGCGTAGCCGACGACGCCCCGGCGAAGCCGTTGGTGGTCCCGGAGGCTCAACCTGCGCCGAGCCCGGCGCCGGCGGGCCAACTGCCGTACTGGTGGCAGCTGACTGAGCCCTGGGAAGGCTTCCAGAACCCGGCGAAAATCGACGAGTCGCTCTTCGCAGCGTCGCTCGGTGGCGTTGCCGCCGGTACCGCGCGCGACGAGTACCTCAACCCCGTCCGATTCTTCGAGCACACCTACTTCACGGAGCAGCTCCGTCAAACGGTGAACGACGTGATCAGCCGGATGCACGGCGGCGACGGCGCGAGCGTGACGGAGATGCAGACGCCGTTCGGCGGCGGCAAGACGCACGCCCTGCTGACCCTCTACCACCTGGTGAAGAGCCCGGACAAGGCGATGAGCGTCCCTGGGGTGAAGGAGGCGCTGGGAGAAGTCGTAGTCCCTGCGGGTGCACGGATCGCCGTCGTCGATGGCTCCGAGATGGGCACCGATGCGCTCCTGAAGGAAGACGGGACTTCGGTCTCCACGCTCTGGGGAGAGATTGCGTACCAACTCGACCCGAAGGCATATCGTCAGCATGTTCAGCCATCGGACGATCGGGGTGAGAAACCCGGGAACGCGGCCTACCGCGAGGTGCTCAAGGTCGCGAGCCCGTGCCTGATCCTCATCGATGAGCTCATCAGCTACCTGGTTGGCCTGAAGTTCTCGAACGCGAGGCGAACCCAGAACCTCTACCGGCAGACGGTCCAGTTCCTCCAGGAGTTTCTTCAAGAGGCCGGGAACATCCCTGGTGTCTGCGTGCTACTCACGCTGCCGCAGAGCCGGCAAGAGTTCGGCGGCATCGACCCGGGCCAGCTTCAGCAGGAACTTGGGATCGTCGAGGAGATCAAGCCGCGAGCCGACAGGGTGGTTTCGAAGCGGATGCCCGTCGCGGATACCGAGGTGTACACGCTCATCAGCCGGAGGCTTTTCAAGCCAGCGGATCCGGCGGCCGTCAATCGGACGGTCGACGCCTACTACGAGAGCTACAATAAGGGACGCGAGCAGGCCCTCTACGACCCAACGGTTTACACCACCGACTTCCGGCGACAGATGGTCGATGCGTTCCCGTTCCACCCCGAGCTGATTGATGTGCTCTACAAGAAGTGGGGCGCACAGGCAGACTTCCCCCGCACCAGGACCGTGCTTCAGCTGCTCGCGAACGTGGTAGCCGACCAGTGGCAGATCAAGCCGCCGGCACACGCCATTCACTCGAAGCACGTGAACCTGGAGCGAGAGAGAATTCGCACCAAAGTCCTCAGTGCGATGGGCAGCGCCGCGAACGACTCGGTGGTCGCGGCGGACATCATCGGCGGAGACGCCCACGCGGATGCGCTCGACGAGCGGCGGGGCGGCGACTACCAGCACCATAAGGTTGCTCGCGGCGTCGCGACGACCGTGTTGCTGCATTCGGCGGGGGGCAGGTCCGGGCAGAACGGCGCGATGCCGTCCGACATCCGCCTCGGGAGCGTGAGCCCGCTGCTCGGCCCCGAGTACACCGATGAGGTGCTCGGCTCCATTGAGGAGACCTGCTACTACATCCATCGCGAAGGGCAGATGCTCCGCTTCCAGACGAAGCAGAACCTCTACCGGCGCATCGCCGAGACGGCGAACAACCAGCCGCAGCACGTTATCGACGACCGCATCCGAACGGCGATCGCCGACGCGTACGGAAGCTCCCAGGGGTTCAAGGTCCTCCAGTGGGCCGGCGCCGACGGCAGCATCACCGACCAGCCCGAACCATCGATCGCCATCTTGGCGGCGACCACGAAGCTTCGTGTCCAAGATGACACCGGCCAGCCGAGCGCGTCCGATCGGAAGATCATCGAAGAGCTCTGGAACCGCGTGGGAGGTGGGTTCCGGCAGTGGCGGAATGCGCTCGTGCTGATCGGGGCCGATCGGGACCTCTGGGAGCGTGCGGAGCAGGCGCTACGCGAGGTCCTCGCGTACGAGCTGATCCTCGATCAGAAGTCGAAGGACGCGGACACGCTGTCGCCGCAGGAGCGAAAGGACCTCGATGCCCGGCTGCGCGAGAAGCGGGCCAGCCTGAAAACAAGCCTCGTCACCGCCTACCGATGGCTCTTCTATCCGGACGGCGACGGTGAGCTTCCCGCCATTGCTCTGCCGACAGCGACGGCCGGAGACACCATCGCGAAGCGTGCCATCGAGCGCCTCGAAAGCCACGACTACGGCAACCCCAAAGTGCTGCGCCACATGTCGGCGATGTTCTTCGACGCGAAGTTCTCCCCTCGCGTCTGGGACAAAGACACCGAGCTCGACATCGCCGAATTGAGCCGCCGCTTCCCGCAATGGACCTACCTGCCCATCCTCCCGGATCGCGACCAGACGTTGCGTTCCTGCATCCGCGAGGGGATCAAGGACGGACTGTGGTCGGTGGTTTATGGGGACAAGTCGACCACCACCTATCGTAGGCTCATCGAGAAGCCAGTCGACCTCGACGCGTTGCCCGAGCTCTTCGATAGCGCGTCGTTCCTGGTGCGCGGTGACCTTCGCGAATTGATCCGGCAGGAACTGGGTTCGGCCGAACCAAGTCCTATTCCCTCCGCGGGCGAGCCGGGCGCCGTGATCAGCACCACAACGACGACAGGGTCAGGATCGAGCCACGCCGGTGGGACGCCGAGCCCCGCCCCAGTCCCGGCCGTGGCGAAGCGGTATGCGCGGGTGCGATTGACGGTCTCTGAGTTGCCCGTCGTGAAGAGTCAGAACCTCCAGCCGTATCTCTGGAAAGCGCTCCAAGAAGCCGATCCTGGAACCCGCCTCTCACTCTCCATCGACGTAAGCTCCGATGCTGGCATCCCTGAAGACGTACTGGAGCGAAGGATTCGCGAGGGATTCGAGCAGCTGGGCATCAACGTCGACTGGGAAGTCAGTTGAGGATGGCCAGTGCTGGGCGGAGCCACCGTTCTGAGCACGGCGGCTGCGCCAGGATGCGCAACAGTAGCATTCCCTGCGTGGGGGGGACGACATTACTTCGAAGGATCCGGTTCATTGAGCTACGGAATCGACGAACTGTAGAGTGCGACCAATCACGGAGGCTTGGACGTGTGGGCTGACAACGAAACCGACGTCGACTTCCTCAATTTCACCGGCGTGGCCGAGACAGTCAGCGAGATCATCCTCCAGGCGAGCGGCGCGCCCGTCTCAATCGGCCTGTCGGGTGCTTGGGGAACGGGCAAGTCCTCGATGGTTCGCTTGGTTGCCAATGACCTCGAGGCGCGCACCAGGCGTGAGAACGAGGCGAGCCCGTTCATTTTCGCAAGTTTTAACCCTTGGCTGTACCAAGGTTTCGATGATGCGCGTGCGGCACTGTTGGAGGTTGTGGCTCGCAAGCTAGAAGCCGAGGCCCGCGCACGCCAGTCCGGGGTGGACAAGGCACGCGACCTGCTATCTCGCGTGAATTGGGTTCGCGCTGCTGGCCTCGCCGTCAAAGCTGGTGCGGCCGCGGCAGCCGCACTCTCGCCACTCGGCTTGGCCGGTGGCTCCGCAGCTCTCGCGAAGGCTCTGGTGCAGGGAGATCCGAAGGCGGTTGCCACTTCGATGGAGAAGGGCAGCGAGGCATGGGCTGCCACGCAGGGCCTGCTCAGGGACGAAGAGTCTCCGCCAGAAGGGATCGAAGCGATTAGGCAGAGCTTCCAAGCGACGTTGAAGGAAGTCAATGCGACGCTGGTTGTCTTTGTAGACGACCTGGATCGCTGCCTGCCTCCAACAACGATAGCGACTCTGGAGGCGATGCGCCTGCTGCTCTTCATGCAAGGAACGGCGTTCGTTATCGCGGCGGATGAGGAGATGATCAAGCTTGCGGTAAGCGATCACTTCCCAGGTGCTCCAGAGAGCCTTGTCTCCAACTATTTTGACAAGCTCGTGCAGATACCAATCAAGATACCATCGCTTGGCACACATGAGGTCCGTGCCTATCTCATGCTCTTAATCATCCAAGCTTCGGAGGTAAGTCCCGAGGATAAAGAGACGATACGATCGGCGGTTCGTCTCCAGTTGTCAGAGTCCTGGCGAGGTAAGAGAGTTGACAGGTCTTTCATACAGAATATCGGAGTTACCTTGCCGCCTGGCTTACTCGATCAGCTGAATAGACTAGAGTCGATTGCTCCGATTCTTGCATCGAGCCCGAAAATAGGCGGCAACCCTCGGTTGGTGAAGCGCTTCCTCAATGCGCTCTCCATCCGAAGGTCCATGGCTAGCACGCATGGCGTAGCAGTGGACGAGGCAACCCTTCTCAAATTGCTGCTGTTCGAGAGATGTGCTGGTGGTGACCTGTTTGCGTCGTTGGTTCAACGAGTGAACGAGGATCCAGGTGGAAAGCCGCACTTTCTGGCGCCGTGGGAGGCTGCCGTTCGTCGCGGTGAGACGCTCGAACTGGAAGCCCCTTGGAACGACCCTTTTGTGCGAGAGTGGCTGACGATGGAGCCGGGCTTGGCTGCAGAGGATCTGCGCGGGGCACTCTACGTCGCACGGGAACATGCTTTGCTGCACACGGTCGAAGACCGGCTGTCGTCGGCAGCGGCGGACGTGCTTGATGCGCTTGTTACGGCCCCCGAGGTTGCGGCCACCCTGAGCTCGCATGTTCGCTCTCTCACTCCCGACGAGCGGCAGATTATCATGACGAAGCTGTTGAAGCTGGCGGCCAAGGAAGAGACGTGGGGGACGCCCGACATCCTAGCCGCCTGCCTGGTAGTTGCCCAGGCGGACGCTCGTCAGGCGCCGCTTCTGGCCGATTTCCTGAAAGCCTTGCCGCCCGGAAACGTCAAGGCCGACATCGTTCCGCGGCTGGAAGACGAGCCGTGGGCGAAGGACGTGTTTGAAACTTGGATTGCGAAGGGACTGAAGGGACCGGCCAAAGTAGCCATCCAGCGGGAGAAGCAACGTGGGCACGTCTCGTAGTAGCCCAGGGGCACCACCAGGGGTGCCCCTTATCCCCCCGTGGGTTGAGGATCCAGGCTTTCTCCCTCCACCCGATCCGACGGAGGACGGGGACGACGCATCACCTCCCGGTGACGTACCGGAGGTACCTGAGGCCATCGCTCCGGCAGCAAGGTTCCGACCCGCACGGTCGGCTCTGACGAGGTTCGCCAGAGAAGGCAGTCGGGCTGACCTCCAGCATGGGCTAGGAGCTTACGTTGGGCGGGGACTGGGTGGGGCGGCGCTGGCCACAAGGCGACTCGGCCGAGTGCCGATCACCGCAAGCAGTCTTAACAGCGCACTCGCGACGCCCTCTGAGGGCCTGCGCGAACTCGCCCTTTCCGGAGCCACTATCGACCAACTGGAGGACGCACTTATCGATGCGGTTCGGCCGGTCGACGGGACCTTGGATGGTGAGGCGAGTCGCCAGGCGATAAAGGAAGCTCTTTCTCACCTCTTGCATGTCGAGCCCGGGGTCGACCTCCTTGCGCTCAACGAAGAGCAGCGGCTGCTCGTTATCGAACGGTTTGCCGCGTTCGAGGTTTGGAGCCGGTTCGAATTAGACGTCGGTCGCGCTGTCCACGAGCACGCGCCGAGCCTGCGCGTGGCAGCCGAACGGATGCAGGAAGCGCGACGATTTGTCTTGGAAGCCGTCGCTCAGGTCTTTCGCTCGATCCCCCGCCCCACGCGGGTCACCGCCCGGATAGTTCGGGGACACGTTGAAGCGGCCCTGAGGCGTACCTTCGAGGTCTTCCAGGGTTACTTAGAATGAAGATGCTTGCGCGGTTGCCCGGCTCACAAGCCCACGCTGACGCCGACGTTGTCCTTGATGTGTTTCAGCAGCGGACTGGTCCAATGACCCTCGGCTGGGGAGGGCATCGCTTGCTGGCCACGCTTCGGCAACATGGTGTGCTCACCACTCCTCGGTCTCTGGATCTCCTGAGCATCGCCTTGGCAGTCAACCTCGCGGACCAGGGGGCATCGCGGGAAGGAAGCCCTGATGGGTGGACTCGCGAGCTCGACCTTGAAATCGAAGTCCGCGATTCGGCCTTTTGGCAGTCCCAAGCGCTTTCGTTGGCAGAAATGCTGCGGTTCCTCACCACCGATCACTGGACAGTGACCTTCCGGGCCAGCCCATGGGCGCCATCGCCATTTCCTGTCAGGACTCCGCTCGAGACCAGTGCAGCGCTCCTCTCTGGAGGGCTTGACAGCCTCATCGGCGGCATCGACTTGCTGGCTCAGGGCCAGCAGCCAATCCTTGTGAGCAGCCTCGCCCAGGGCGACGGCATGCGGCAGCGAAGGCTAGGTCATGCTCTGGGAGCGCGGCATATCCAGTTTCGTCACACGTCGAGGTGGAGCACCAATGCTCGAGATCGGTCGCAACGAGCTCGTTCCTTTCTCTTCTTCGCGTACGGAGTAGCGGTCGCCACTTGGATCGCCCAAACGCAGCATCGCACTGAGACAACGCTCTACGTCTGTGAGAATGGATTCATCTCAGTCAACCCCGCGCTTACTGGTGCTCGCGTTGGCAGTCTGAGTACTCGGACCACGCACCCGAACTACATGCGCGCCTTCCAACGCTTGCTCGAGTCCGCCGAGCTCCCTGTAAAGCTGGTCAACCCGTACGCGTTCAGCACAAAGGGTGAGATGGTGGCTGCGTGCCGGGACCGGGTGATGCTGGAGGAACTGGCCTCCGACACTAACAGTTGCGGGCGCTACGCTCGCAACGCGTACCGCCACTGCGGACGGTGCGTTCCGTGCTTGGTCCGTCGAGCCGCCTTTGTCGCCGCGGCTGTGCCTGATCCCACGCCTGGGTACGTGTATGACGATCTCTCGATCGAGGACAACCGCCACGCGCTCTTCGACGATGTCCGGTCGGTCGGAATGGCCTTCCTCTCGGCGGAGGTCGACGCGTCTTGGGCGCGAGCGGCGACGACCGACCTCGGATTGGATAGGGAACGCTACTTCGACACCGTAAACCGTGGAATGCGGGAACTAGGGCAACTCTTACGAAGGTTCGGGCTGCTGTGATCGACTTTCACTGCCACTTGGATCTGTTCCCTGAACCTGATGCGATCTTGCGTGAGCTCCAACGGCGAGACATGTCCCTCGTCTCGGTTACAACAACGCCGCTGGCATGGGAGGGAAGCGTGCGGCTCGCCGCCCGCGCTCCGCGAATCGTCACGTCCCTCGGCCTCCATCCCGAGCTAGCTCATTCGTCCTACGCGGACCTCGATCGTTTCGAGAGTGTGCTCCCGCAGAGCCGCGTAGTGGGAGAAGTGGGATTGGACGGGTCCCCGGCACTCCGGCTGCATCGCCAAGCGCAACTGAGGGTGTTTCGCAGCGTCCTGACCATGTGTTCGAAGGAGGGAGGCCGACTGTTGTCGATTCATAGCCGCGGCGCCACGACCGCGGTGCTCGACTGCCTGCACGAGGTGCCCGAGTCTGGTTTGGCGTTACTACATTGGTTTTCTGGCTCACGCGCGGAACTCGACCGCGCGAATCGAATGGGATGTTGGTTCAGTGTCGGGCCAGCAATGCTCGCTGGCGCGAAGGGGCGGATGCTGTTGGGCGAAATGCCCCGCGATAGGGTCGTGTGCGAGACCGATGCGCCCTTCGCCACGGTAGACGGGGCCGCGTTGCTTCCATGGGACATCGCCCGAGTCGGATCGCTGTTGGCTGAGACTTGGGAGTGTTCGGTTTCCGCGGCCCGCCACCAGATCGAGGCGAACGAAGAAGATCTCCTGCGACGCGTGGGCGGAGCGCTTACCGGTGGAGCCACGTCGCCTACCCGATTGGGGTGAGCGGTCTTCGATCGCGCCCGACCGGAACATCAGGTCTCACGGCGGACACCGACTCGCGAAAGTTGAGCCGCCAACAACGGGCCGTTCCCGCATTCGGCGACCGACTCGAGCAGGCCTAAGCTGCACAGTCTCGGAGTTGTGTAGACAGTCGCGGCCTGCGGCTGGGGTGGGGCGGTGGGTGGCGGCGGGGCAGACTTCTCTTGTGGTGTGAGCCAGGCCTGTCGCGACTTCGGCGTTCACCGCTCGACCTACTACCGCTGGCGGCCGCGGGTGAAACAGTGGGGAGTGGACGCCTTGAGACCGCGAGAGCGGCGAACACCACAGATGCCAAACCACGTCCCACCGTGGGTCGAAGAACGGGTCGTGGCCTTCGCCCTGGGCTTCCCCGGCTTCGGCCCGCGGCGGATCGCCGCCGAGCTGCGGCGTGAGCGCTGGCAGGGGATCATCATCTCGGCGAATGGCGTCTGGCGGATTCTGCGACGGCACGGCATCTCCACCCGCCTCAAACGGTTACGCCTCATCGCCGGCGCTGCCATCCCACCCTCCCCTGAGCCGCAAGAGCGCTACGAGGGCCATCTCGAAGCCAGGCAGCCCGGCGACCTGGTCCAGCTCGACTGCTTCCACGTCGGCCGGCTGAGCGGCACCAGAGGGCGCGTCTGGCAGTACACGGCCATCGACGTGGCCAGCAGCTACACCTGGGCCCACCTCCACAACACGCCCCACAACCCCGACGCTCGCTTCACCAGCGCCCTCCTCGGTGAGGTCGCCACAGACCTGCACGCCGCTGGCTGGCCGCTCAAGCGCGTCACCACTGACAACGGCTCCGAGTTCCGCTCCCAGACCTTCCGGGCGACCGCTGCCACACTCGCCGCCGAGCACCGCTTCATCCATGCCGGCCGACCGCAGTCCAACGGTGCCGTCGAGCGCGTCCAGCGGACCATCCTCGAGGAGTGCTGGCGGCGTTCCTTCGCCCGCGCCCTCGTGCCCAAGCTGAGCGCCCTCAAACGCGACCTGGAGGCCTACCTGCGCTACTACAACGAGGACCGCATCCACACCGGCCGCTTCACCCAGGGCCGCATCCCCGCCGACATCGTCTTCGCCAAAACCAAAGTCTTGCGCCGGAGCTGAACGACTATGATCACCTTCTGTCTAGAGAAGATCTGTCTCCTGATCTCAGAGTCTGTACAGCCTAAGCCCCGATCGAGTCCTGGATCATGCCCGCGATGACCCGAGCAAGGAGCACGATCGAGAAACCGATCAGGGCGTTCACGATGGCGGACTTGCCGCGCTCCATCTGGTGGGGGCTGCCCGCCGCGCTCATATAGAGGAACGCGCCCCACATGACGAAGAAGGCGGCCACAGCGGCGCCGACGCCCATGCCGATGTTGAGCAGGTTCTCGAAGAGGGTGTTGATCTGTTCCATCACGTCGGCCTCCTATCTGCCGGTGTTCTCAAGGGGCTCTTCCGACCGCAGCCGGAACTCGGTCACCAGCCAGCGGCCTTCGAATCGGAAAAGCCGGCAGGTGACGTGCTGCTGCAATCGCTGCTCGCGAAGCTGTCCCGTCGCCGGGTCAACGGCGCGGCGGGTCTGTTCGGTGGTTGCAGACACCGTGGCCTCGGTGTCCGAGTAGGCGGTCACCTGGATCGAGACCGTGCCTGTCGTCATCGTTTGTTGCTGCCCAAGCGCGGTCGGATCGACCTGTGATGCGGCGACCGCCGCGTGGACGTCGCCGGTGCTCAGGCTCAGCAGCCGCTCGCGGTAGGCGTCGGCCTCGCGGAAGTCGAAGGTCCCGTAGGCCTCTACGAAGAGCCGGGCGGCTTCTTCCGCCTCGCTCATGCCCTCGCCCTGGCCCCGCAGGCGGTTCGCTCCCTGCCAGCCACTCACGATGGCGATCACCAGCAGGGTGGCGGCGAGCCCGCCGAGGATGAGCATCAGTCCGCGGCCGCCTGTCATACGATCGGTCCCTTCACGGGGCGGCCGGCGCTCGCGAAGTGGCGACTCCAGTAGGAGTTGTCCAGGGAGACTTCCTTCACGAACTCGCCGGGCTGCGTGGCCATGATCACGACGCCGTTTCCGGCGTAGATGCCGACATGGGTGATGCGCTCGTGCGAGGGGTAGGTGTTCTCGTAGAAGAGGAGGTCCCCGGGCTGGAGGAACTCCAGCGCCACCGGCATGGTGGTGTTGAACTGCGCCTGCGACGTGCGCGGGAGGGAGATGCCAAGCTGGGCATAGACCCATTGGGTCAGGCCCGAGCAGTCGAACGAGTCAGGCCCGGCGGCGCCCCAAACGTAGGGGAGTCCGAGGCGGGATCGTGCCAGAGCGACCGCCTGGGCCGGGATGCCCGCCGGGTCGAGATAGCCGTAGCTTGTGGCGATGCTCAGGACATGGTCCACGTAGGACCAGGAGTGGTTGTAGGCGTAGAGCGCACTCCGGAGGTAGCCCGGCGCTCCGTTGGCGAGGAGGAGCTGCGCAGCGGCCGGCAGGCAGTCGCGGTAGTTGAACGGGTCGGCAACGCCGTCGCCGTCCCCATCGACGCCGTAGTGCGCCCAGGTCGCGGGCATGAACTGGCAGTAGCCCAGGGCGCCAGCCGAGCTCGGGCCCATGTTCGCTCCGAAGCCTGACTCGACCTTCGCGACGGCGGCCAGCACCTGCCAGGGGATGCCCGTCGCGGCCGCCACCTGTTGCATGACGACGAGGTGCTCAGGAGGAATCTCGGCGAGCGCCGCCGCCGATGCTGGTGACTGGGCGATGCCCGGAGCGCCGCCGAGCGCGGCCATGAGGAAGAGCATCGGTGCGAGCAGGACGACGCCGACCAGTCCCGCGACCTTGAGGCCCTCGCTCCCGACGCTGCCGAAGATGTCGCCTGTGGGTGGGTTCGCGTTCATGGACCCTATGCCCTTCCCGCTGCGGGACGGGGAGCTGCCCCGCCACCGCCCGCGCCAGCGGCACCGGCGCCGCCAGCAGCGGCACCAGCACGACCCGCGCCAGCCATAGCGCCCAGCGCGTGGGTGGCCATCGCGAAGGTGAGGACGTTGGTGACGCCGGCCTGGCTTCGGGCCGAGCGCAGGAGCGAGGGGACCTTGAGGGTCAGCCAGCAAACCGCGAGGCCGAGGAGCATCGTCAGGAGGGCGTTGGAGACACTGCCGGGGGTTAGCTCGACCATCAGCGCGGTGCCGAGCGCCAGGACCATGACCTGGACGGCCTGCTGGAACACGGTGATCACGAAGAGGTCGGTCCACCAGCGCGTCCACTGCTGGGTCTGCGGCAGCACCCAGAGCAGGGCGGCTATCGGCCCAAGGACGATGAGCATCGCCAGCAGGGCGAGACGCATCAGCATCTGGAAGACAAGGAGGATTGCCACGATGCCGTAGGCGACAGCCGTGAAAATGAGGGCCAGGCCCTCCTGCGAGGGCGTTGCCTGGTCGTATCCGGGGAGGCCCACATCGCCGACGCCAGCGGCAAGGGCGTTGTTGATGTCGATCAGCATCCGCGCGAACTCGATCGTCAGGTTGGCGGCGAGCGCCGCGAGGATGACCCTGGGGAGGAGCTCCATCGCCTCGTGGTACGGCGATCTGGTGTGCTCCTTGATGATGACGTTGAAGCCGCCCCACATGACGACGACTGCGAGCGCGACATTGACGATGGCGCGGGAGAAGTCGTAGAGGCTGCGGACGGTGGGACTGTCGTAGGTGCCTTCTGCCGGCGTGCGCGTGACGAAGTTGAGCGATGACCCGCCCATGCCCAGCGCCCAGTCGACGAACCCGCGGATCGCCTCGAGCATCGCCTGGCCGATGAGCGTGAACACCGCGTTGACGATGTCCTTGGCCCAGTTCACGGGGTTGAGACCGCCGGGCAGCCAATCCAGGGGGTTGGGGATCCAGTCGGTCGGGTCGGGGATCGGGAGGTCGACCAGGGTGTCAGGTGGCGGCTGACCGTCGGGGCCAGGCTGCCCGGGTGGGACCTGCTGTTGGACCGGCGCCGGCGGACTGTTGAGGAGCGGGATGCCGGCCGACGACAGCTCGTCCAGCGTGTCGTCGGCCTCCTGCGCGGTGGCGGTGGCTGCTCCGACCACCAGCGCGCCTAACAATCCCAGCGCAAGAGCGGCGAAGATGAGGATGCGCATGTCTGACTCCAGCGGCCAGGGGGCCGTGAAGAGTCAGCGTGCGAATCGGCGTTCCCTCAGCGTTCCAGGATTCCCCTCTGCCCGTTCCAATCCGGGGCTACCTGTTCCAATTTCGTTCTGATTCCGTTCCAACGGACGGTTCCCCACGGTCGCCAACGGACGAAGCCGCCAACGTCGAGTCGGCGTCTGGTAGCGGCAGGGGCATCTCGTTCATCGCCGGCGTAGGCGAGGGCCAAGCCGATGACGGCCCGGACACCGCATTGCCCCGACTCTCCGGCGTTAGCCTTCAAGCGCTACATTGAACACGGCGAAGATGACTCAACACGATCCTCGGGAATATGCCGCTGCCCTCAGCGCCAAGTTGGCGTCGCGCTCACGACACGTCTGCATTTTCCTCGGTGCCGGTGCTGCGCGCGCCTGCGGGCTGCCCGACGTTTCGGAGCTGCAGACACGCGTGGAGGCCGACTTAAGCCCTGAGCAGGGTGAGATGTTCCATCGACAGCTCGCCGGGCGGAATATCGAGCAAGTGCTGAGTCGCTTGCGCCGCATCGCAGAGTTGGTCACCGGGGAAGACAGCGTCGATGGCATTACCGCCGCGCAGGCGGATGCGCTTGATGCCTCTGTCTGCGCGGCGATCGTGCGAGCACTCGACATCGAGAGCGCTGATCTCACACCCATGCGCAATCTGGCTGCGTGGACAGCGCGTGCAGACTACCGACTCCCGGTCGAGCTCTTCACTGTGAACTACGATCTGCTCGTGGAAACGGCGCTGGAGAGCTTAGGTGTGCCTTACTTCGACGGATTCGTCGGCAATCTGAAGGCGCGGTTCCGTACCGAACTCGTAGAAGCCCTTCCCGGTGCCGATGGCGGGTGGGTGCCTGCTCAATTCGTTCGTCTATGGAAACTCCATGGTTCTGTAAATTGGCTTCGGTCCGACGACCAACAGATCGTCCGACTAGGGCAGCCTGCTCCAAAGGAGCTTCCGGCAGCTATCTATCCATCCGACGCCAAGTACGAGGAATCTCGCCGAGTCCCCTTCGTGGTGTTGCAGGATCGCCTCCGGCGGGCACTGAACGAGCCGGAAACCTTGGTCCTTATCGCTGGATACTCGTTCGGCGACGCCCACCTGAACGAGATGATCTTCGACGCTGCGACTCGACGCGAGAGATCGGAGTTCGTCGCCTTCTGGTACTCCGATCTTCCAAAGGAGCTGTGTGATCGCGCGGCCCGGACACCAAACTTGCAGTTGGTGGGACGAACGGAGGCGGTGCTGGGTGGTTTGCGAGCCGGATGGAAACCACCACAAGACCCACCCCCAGATCTCTGGGTCGGAGGAGAACTCGGATTGCCAGACTTCGCTCACTTGGCCTCCTACCTTGCTCGGAGCAGCGCCCGGGACGGCGATTCCCGCGAGGATGACTTGACTCGCCTCCAGGCCACGGACGGTACAGGTGTCTGAGCGGGATCCGACCTGCATCGGAAGGGTGCGCCATGTGCTGGGGGCGACGGTCACTGTTGCCCTCGATCCGGAACTAGCAGGCGTGGCGCCAATCTACCGAGGGCGCATTCAGCCGGTTGGCCAGGTCGGATCCCTTGTACGGATCCCGCAGGGCCTCGTCGACCTCGTTGCCACGGTTAGCCTTGTGGGGATCGCGGAATTGGCTGGATCGCTCGCCCCGTCGGAGGCGATTCAGCGCGACGAGCGATGGCTTCAAGTGCAGTTGCTGGGTGAGATAGACCGCGGCACAGGTCGCTTTCAGCGTGGCGTGGGGTCCTACCCTGGTTTGGACGATCCTGTCCATTTTGCCAGTCCAGATCAGCTCAGATCCGTATTCCCGCCGCCAGATGACGAACATGTCCGCCTCGGCCGGCTCGCGGCGGAGGACGAAGTACCCATTGCGGTTGACGCATCTCGCTTCGTGGTGCGACACGCCGCACTCGTGGGCTCGACAGGATCCGGAAAGACGAGCGCGGTCTCGTCGATCCTGCAGAACCTGGTCAAAGGGGGTTGGACTGCAGCGAACATCCTGGTGGTAGATCCCCACGGTGAGTACGCGGCGGCGCTAGGGAGCAGCGCCTCGGTCCGAAGTGTGTTGGCGCAGGAAGATGATGCCCGCTTGCGAGTGCCTTACTGGGCATTGCCTGCGCTGGACATCCTGCGGATTTTCGTGGGAGGGCCAGGCGGTGCAACGTTCGCCAACCGCTTTGTAGAGCTAGTGACCGAGGCGAGACGCGAGTTCGCGCGATCGTCCGGATGGCTGACCATCGACCCGACCGCAGTTACGGCGGACACTCCGGTGCCCTTCGATATCCGGCCTATCTGGCATCGCATTGATGAGGAGAATCGCGAAACTAGAACGGTCGTGTCCGATCCCACATCTGCTCGCCGAATGGACGCTGGGGATGCGGCAGCACTGCGGTCCGCGACCTTCGAACCGTACAACCCTGGCGGTCAGGCACCAAGCAAGGGCCCGCTTTACGGAGCCTATGGGACAAGCCCTGACCTGCTGCGCCTCGGTCTACTGGATCCACAACTACGCTTCTTTCAAGAGCCTGCCGGTGATCCAAATGGGCCGGATCCGCTTGTTGGAGTGATGCATGAGTGGCTTGGTGGCGACAAGCCTGTGTCCGTGCTCGATTTCAGCGGTGTTCCTGCGGGCGCTGCGGATGCCGCCATCGGCGTCGTCCTGAATCTGGTCTTCGAGGTCGCGCTGCGCTGCGAGCATGGCGGGCCCGGCATCGGTCGACCGAGTCCCGTCCTCATCGTCCTCGAAGAAGCGCACCGTTATCTTGGTGACGGCGCAAGCATGCTCACCCGTGAATCAGCCAACAGAATCGCCCGGGAAGGCCGCAAGTACGGGGTCGGCCTCCTTCTCGTCTCGCAGCGGCCTACGGAGCTTCCGAAGACCGCCCTGGCCCAATGCGGGACTATCGTCGCGCTCAGGCTTTCGAACAGCGAAGATCAAGGTGCGATCAGGTCGGCACTTCCCGATGCGATTGCTGGTCTAGCCGCGGTGCTTCCGTCTCTTCGTACGCACGAGGCCGTTGTGAGTGGTGAAGCCTTGGTGCTACCGGCGCGGGTCATCTTGGACAACCCTGAGCCGTGGCCGCAGGCAGAAGACCCATCGCTGAAGCCTTGGCGACGAGGTCCGCAATTGCCCGATGTCCAGCCCGCATTGGCTGCGTGGCGCGGAACCTATCAGTGAGGTTCGGATCATGATGGATTGGATTCCTGTCAGTGGCTCGGACCGTATTGTGGCCGAGGCTTACGACGTCGATGGGGAACGCATCTATGTCAGGTTCCCCGACGGGGTCGAATGGTGGTATGCGGCATGTCCCGCTGCGGTCTGGCAAGAGTTCACGGCTCCTGGTCAGTCACGGGGGCAGTACATCCACAGAGTCCTGAATCACAAGCCAAACGGACGGCACGCAGGCTAACAAAGGCATGCCACGTCACGCGGCGAACGACTGACGGTCGGCTGCACCCAGGATCATTCCTGATCCGCCGATCGCGTCTTTGAACCATCCCCGTGGTGACCCCGGTGAGGATAACAGCCGTGAAGCCGACAAGCGCGTTCACGATCGCTGCCGGACCGCCATCCATCTGGTGTGGGCTGCCCGCGGCGGACATGTAGAGGAAGCCGCCCGACATCACCAAAGACGTCGGCGACCGCCGCGCCATGCTCGGCACGACTCCGGCAATTGACAACAGCACTTGCAACGGCCCGGCCTAACGGCGATTGGAGCGAACTTGGAACAGCAGGGCCGACTTTGGAACGGATCGGCCCGAATCCTGGAACGCCCATAGAACCGCCACGAGCACCCTCTCCTCGAACACCGACGAGGAGCTGTCCGTGCAACGCCACGAAGTCCCCACGCACCTCAACATCGAGGACAAGGCCTTCGCCGGCCTGACGATGCGCCAGCTGATGGTGGCCATCATCGGCCTCGCCCTGGCGTACACCGCCATGAGCGAAGCGCCGCTGCCGGTCGCCGTCCGTCTCGCGGCGGGGGCGACGGTGCTGTTCATGACCGCCGGTATCTCGCTCTGGCAGCCTGCCGGCCGGTCGCTGGAGGACTGGGCCTTCGTCCTCCTCCGCTACATCAGCACCCCGCGCGTGGTCGTCTGGCGCGTCCGCACGTCACGCGAGGTGGCTGCCGCCGAGGAGGCGCGCATCGAGGTCCTGCTGCCTGACCGGCAGGAACTCGACACCCGGAGCGGGAGCGCGCAGCGATGACGACGAACGGAAAGCATGGAAGCGTCCAGGAGATGCTGCCGCTGGAAGAGATCATCGAGGGCGTGCTCTGCCTCCGGGGAGGCGAGTACCGGGCGGTCATCCAGGCGCAGAGCGTCAACTTCGCCCTCAAGTCCGAAGAGGAGCAGGAAGCCGTAATGGCCGCCTACCGCTCCTTCCTCAACTCACTCAGCCACCCCGTCCAGATGCTTGTCCGCATCTTGCCGACCAACGTAGAGCCGTACCTCGCAGGATTCCGCACCAACGTCACCACCCACGCCAACAGCGAGGCCATCCGCCGCCTTGCCCTCGACCACGAAATGTTCGTACGGAGACTCGCCCGCGAGCGGACGTTGCTCGAGCGGCGCTTCTACCTCGTCGTGCCCTCCGGGCACAGCGAGGGTGAGGGCCATGTCGCGATCCGCTGGCCGTGGCAGCGCGCCACGCGCGGGCGGGACGAGCAGCAGCTCGCTGTCGCGTTGACCCAGCTCGATGCGCGTTGCCACGAGATAGCGCAGGGACTGACCTCGTTCGGCGTCAGTTCGCGGCGGCTGCGAAGCGAAGATCTTGCCGAGCTGTGGGCAGCCTGCCTCTGCTCGCAGGTCTCCCAGGTGGCGCCCTCGCTCAGTGCTGGAGCGAGACCGGTGGTCACCCAATTCCGGAAGGAGGTTCAGCAGCATGGCTAGCGTTCCACTGCGTCACCGTACACGCCGACACCAACGTTCGGCAGACGACCTTCGGTTCGAACTCGGCACCCGCTCCGCGATCGACCACCTGGCCCCGGCTGCCATCGAGGCTGCCCGCTCTCACCTGGTCATCGACGGCCGCTACGTCCGGGTACTCGGGCTCAGCGACTATCCGCGCTACGTCCACCCCAACTGGCTGGCCCGCCTTGTTGACTTCGACGAGCCGCTGGACCTGAGCATCCATGTCGACCCGCTCGACTCGGCGACGACCGTGCGCAGGCTCACCCACAAGCTGGTGGAACTCCAGTCGTCCCGCCTGCTCGACGCACGCAGCGGCAAGATCGCCAGCGCCGAGCGCGAGGTCGCCTACGAGGACGTCGAACGTCTGCGGGACGCGCTCCAGCGGGGCGAGGAGCGGGTCTTTTCCGTGAGCCTCTACGTGTGTCTTCGCTCGGGCTCGACCTCCGGTGTGGACGACCTCCATCGCCGCGTGGAGACGGCGCTCGGCGGGATGATGGCTTCCTCCCGGGCCGCGCTCTTCGAGATGCTGCCGGGCTTCCTCTCCTGCCTGCCGGCCGGGCGCGATTTCCTGGGGCGCTATCGCAACCTCGATACGACCAGCGCGGCGACGATGATCCCGTTCACGTCGAGCCACCTGTCGATGCAGGCCGGGATCCTCTATGGCATCAGCGTCCACAACAACTCGCTGGTCATCTTCGACCCGTTCAGCCGCGAGCAGGAAAACGCGAACAAGGTGGTCTTCGCCAAGAGCGGCGCGGGCAAGTCCTACGCCTGCAAGGTCGAGGCGCTCCGGGCGCTGATGCGCGGCGTCGAGTACTACATCATCGACCCCGAAGACGAGTACCGGCGGATCTGCGACGCCGTGGGGGGGCAGTACATCCGCCTCTCCGGGAGCTCGGCGCACCACATCAACCCCTTCGACCTCGCCCACGGTGCCGAGCGCGACGGCGAGACACGGGATGCCCTGACCGAACGGCTGCTCGCGCTCCAGGGGCTCCTCGGGCTGATGCTCGCCGACCGGGGCAGCAGCCTCGGCCAGCGGGAGCGCGGCGCGCTCGACCGGGCACTCCTCGAGACCTACGGCCGCGCGGGGATTACCCGCGACCCATCGACGCACGGGAAGCCGCCGCCCGTGCTGCGCGACCTGTACGACGTCCTGCGCGAGGGCGAAGACCCGCTCGGCCTGGCTGACCGGCTCGAGCGTTTCGTGGAGGGCAGCCTCGGCAACGTCTTCTCGTCGCCAACGTCAGTCGACTTCGAGCGGCCCTTCGTCGTCTTCAACATCCGCGACCTCGAGCCAGAGCTGCGTCCCCTCGGTGTCTACCTGATCGCCGACCACATCTGGCGGGAGGTCCGCCGCAGCCGCAAACCGCGGATGCTGCTGATCGACGAAGCGTGGTCGCTGATCCAGCACGAGGAGGGCGCCCGTTTCCTGGCATCGATGGCCCGGCAGGCGCGCAAGCACTACCTCGGACTGACCACGGTGACGCAGGACGTGGAGGATTTCCTCGCGACCGCCGAGGGTCACACGGTCCTCGCCAACTCCTCCGTCCAGCTCCTGATGCGGCAGGACAGCTCAACGATCGACGCCGTCACCAGCACCTTCCGGCTGAGCGCGGGGGAGCGCGAGTTCCTGCTCTCCTGCCGCAAGGGTGAGGGGCTGTTCTTCGCCTCGGGGAATCACCTCGCACTTCGCATCGAGGCGAGTCCCTTCGAGCACGAGCTGGCCACGACCGACCCGGCGGAGCTAGCGGCGCGGGACGAGGAGGTGTGCGATGCCATCCGTTGATGTCGACCTCGTCAAACAGCGCAACCCAATCGAGCGGGTCATCGCATCGCATGGAGTGAAGCTCCAGCAGCGCGGTGAGCGGTTCGTCGCGTGCTGCCCGTTTCACGAGGAGGAGCATCCGAGCCTGGTCGTCTACCCGAACACCCGGAGCTTCTTCTGCTTTGGCTGCAAGGCCTCGGGGGATGTCATCGACTTCGTGAGACGCAAGGAGAAGGTCGGCTTCCGGCGCGCCCTGGAGCTGCTGGGTGAAGGGGCTCCGCAAGGTGTGTCCAGGAGCGACGACGAGCGTGGGCCGGCGCCGTCCGAGTCTCTCCTGACGGTCGATGACCGTTTGATCCTTGCGGCGGCCTGTGACCTCTACCACGAGGCGCTCCTTCGCAACGAGCGGGCACTGCGCTACCTCGATAGCCGGCGCATCGGGATGCCGGTCGTCGAGCAGTGCCGTCTTGGCTACAGCGACGGGCAGGCGCTCAAGCCCTTCCTGCGTCGCCACCGGTTCAGCCTTCGGCGAGCTGCAGAGATGGGACTGTTGCGGAAGGATGGCAACGAGGCGCTCGCCGGACGCGTGGTGATTCCGGAGCTGCGCGGGGGCCAGTGCGCCTGGATGGTCGGCCGTGCGCTCAACGAGCGCCGGCTGAAGTACCTCGGCCTCTCGTTGCCGAAGCCCATCCTCGGCTACGAGCGCGTCCGCGGACACCGCCGGGTGTTCGTGACCGAGGGCGCCTTCGACTATCTCATCGGCGTGAGCTGGCGCCTGCCCACCTGCGCGCTGCTTGGGACGCATGTGCGGGCCGAGCGGCTGCGCTTCCTGGAACGCGTGCCGGAAGTCGTCATCGTCTTCGACAACGACGACGAGGGGCAGCATGCCGCTCGCGAGCTGGCCGACTCCCTCGGCGACCGCGCCCGCATTCTGCGGCTCCCCGACGGCGTCAAAGACCTTGGCGAGCTTGGCGCCAGCGACGATGGCCGCGAGACGTTCGTCAGGCTGGTCGCCGAACTGTGGCCTGCGAGGAAGGAGGTGCAGCATGCCCCGGCATCCTGACCGGACCACGGTCCTCTACGAGCTCTTTCCGTCGCGCTGGGACGACGACCCCGTCTCCCGCGCGCGCACCGTCTTCGCGGGGCTCGCGGGCGTCCAGGACTTCGCGTTGGAGTGGACGGCTACGGAGTCGGGACTCCGGTTCTACGTTCGCGCAGTGGACGATGCCGCGGCCTTGGCGGTCCTCGGCCAGGTCCGGGCGGCCTATCCGCAGGCAGACTTCGACGCGGTTCCGATAGAGGACCGGCCCCACCTGGACCCGCTTCATGTCTCCGGGCATGAGCTGGCGTCGCTCGTGGATCTCCGTCTCGACCGGGACGCCGCCCTCCCGCTGGATACGGATGCCAGGCACGGGGAGCCACTTACCGGTGTGCTCGCGGCGGCAGTGGCCGCCACCCGTGGCGATGTCCGCGTCGTCGGGCAGGTCGTGGTAGGACATCCGCCCCGCCCGGGTTGGGCCACCAACGTCCAGGCGCGTGCCACTCGGTCGAGCCAGCGCCTTCCAGTGGAGCGTCCCGAAGCCGGCACGGCTAGCCTCCTTCCCTTCGTTGCGCTCGCCAGCGTGGGCGCGGCCGGGATGCAAGGCTATAGCTGGTACCAGGCCGGCGACTACCTCCCACTGCTCGCTGTTGGCTCCGTAGCGGTCACCGGACTTCCGATCGGCGCCTTTGTATGGTCGCGCGTCCTCCGCGGCCGCGAGCCGCTGAGCGCAACGCTTGCCGAACAGAAGCTCGCCTTCCCCGCGTTCACCGTGCGCCTACGGCTGACAGCGATCGGTCCACGCGACAGCGCCGAAAGCGTAGAGGACATTCGCGATCGCGTCAGCGCCACTTACGAAGCATTCGACCACGCGGCCGGCAACCGGCTCCGCCCAGGACGGGCTGAGAGACTTCGCGCACCACTCGACACGCCGGCCGGCCGGTTCCGTGGTGCACCGGTGCTCAACTCCGCCGAGCTGGCAGCGCTCTGGCACCTTCCCGACCTGACGTCGGGGCTACCCGCCGCAACGAAGCCCGGCGGACGCCGCTTCCTTCCAGCCGACGATGCAACGGGCCGCGGCAGCCGGGTTGGCGTGTCTCGCCACCACGGGCAGAACGTTCCCGTTCACCTGCCGCACGGAGCGCTCTACCGGAACCACCTCGTCGTCGCCAAGACGCGGCGTGGCAAGTCGACGCTGCTCCAGCACATCGCCGGGCACCTGATGCAGGAGATCGCTTCGCGCCGGGAGCGCCTCCTGCTGGTCGTCATCGACCCCCACCAGGACCTGGCAGAGAGCGTCCTCTCGGTCGTCCCACCCGGTCTCGAGGATCGGACGGCCTACCTCGACCTCACCGACCGGCGGCAGCCCGTTGGGCTCAACCTCCTGGACGTCGCCCTCTTCCCCAACCGCGATCGGACGACCGAGAACATCGTGGCGATGCTCCACCGCCTCTGGCCCGACAACTGGGGGCCCCGGATGGAGGGCGCCCTCCGCGCGGCGCTCCTCTGTCTCCACCAGGCGAACCAGGTCCGGCGGCGTCAGGAGCAGTACACGCTCCTCGATGTCGTTCCCCTGCTGACGAGCCCGGACTTCCGCGAGCGGGTGATGTCCCAGGTCCCCGACCAGACGCTCTGGTCGTGGTGGCGGAGTAACTACGACAACCTCGGACGCGCCTTCCAGATCCAGGTTGCCACGCCCGTCACGACGAAGGTGGGACGCTTCGAGGTAACCGAGGCCGCCAGACTCACGCTCGGCCAACCACAGTCGAGCATCAACCCGCGCACCCTCCTCCGCGATGGTGGCGTCCTCGTCGTCAACACCGCCGTCGGCCTCCTTGGCGAGGGCGGCTCGGCGCTCATCGGCGCGACGCTCCTCAACCTCCTCGGGCTGATCGTCGAGGATCGATCGACCTGCCGGCGGGAGAACGGAGCCGGATGGTTGCCCTGATCGACGAATCGAGCACGCTGGGAGGGGCCGACTACCCGCGCATGATGAGTGAGCTCGGGAAGTACGGGGCGTCCTTCGTCCTCGTGACCCAGTCCCTCGCCAGGCTCGACGCGATCGACCGCGAGCTGCGCCCGACCATCTTCGCCAACCTCGACAGCCTCACGGTCTTCCAGGTATCGGCAGAGGATGCGCGCTACCTGGCGCCCGAACTCGGTCACGACCTCGAAGTGGATGACCTCGTCTCCCTCGACGACTACGAGTGCTACGCACGCTGGTCCTCCGGCGGTCACCGCCATCCGGCCTTCTCGTTGCGCCTGGACCCGCCTGCGCCGGTCGACCCGTCGCGGATCGCAGCGATCGCCGCGGAGTCGGCCGGGCGATTCGGGCGCCCGCGCGAGGAGGTGGCCCGGCAGGTTGACCAGATCCTGGCAGCGCGGGCGCTCAAGCTCGGCCGAGATGTCCCCGAAGAAATGCTGGCGCTCGCCGGACCGGACGACGGTCATCTCCAGCTATCGCTCACCGAGAACCCGCCGCTGAAGCGCAACGACCACCGCGGAAGGAGGACCCGGTCATGACGCCACACAGCTCTCGGCTCGATGTTCTGCAATGGCTCGCCCGCCTGCCGTTCCTCGGGGTCGATGACCTCGCCCTCCTCACCGGACAACCCGAGCCGGATATCGAAGGCGTCCTGCGGGAGATGGAGCAGGACGGGCTGGTCGACTCGGTCACACCGTCGTCGCCCGAGCTGGACACCGCTCCGGTCCACATCCTGTCGGAGCCCACCCGTCGCTGGCTGACATCCACCCTCGGCGAAGCGGCCGTCAGAACCCTGCCCCTCGCCTGGAGGGACATCGTCCATCGGCTCGTCCGGCTCGAAGCGACGGTCGCCCTCAACGTCTTCGCTGCGGGCATCGTGGCCTCGTTGCATCGCTCGGCCGATCGCGAGGTCGCCGACCTCCGCGCGCTGCCGGTGCGGCGTCCGCAGGATGCCTGGTGGCCACCGGGTGTGCAGGGCTACGGCTGCATCCGCGCGACGGCTGGGGCGGCGCCGTTTTTCGTGACGGTCGATCGGGCCGGAGCCCCGGCCGCTCACCGGGCCGCGCTCGTCGCCGCCTGGTACCGCTTCCGCGAGAGCAGCCAGCCCTGGGGGAACGACATCCCACCGATCCTCGTGCTCTGCCCGGGGCCGGTGCGGGAGAACGACTGGGCGCGAACGGTGCTCGCCTCGGCGGAGCGGCGGGATGTCGTCCCACTCCGGTTCCTCAGCACCAGCGTGGCGACAGGCGCCGAGGGTGTCGCTGCAACTGCCTGGCGACAGGCTTACGGCGGCGGCCGTGCCGGACTCCTGGAATGGCTCCCGGTGTGGCACGCGGAGCACCTCTCCCTTCCTTCTGCAGCGGTGCCAGACGTGCTCCCGGCCGCTCCGAGTGAGGAGCGCCAGTCGCTGAGCAGGTGGGCACACAATGTGACGGGCGGCGCATGCAGCGCCACAAGATTCGAGCGCGCCGCCGCGATCGCCCTCACAACGTCGATGGTGGAGAAGGCAGTGATCGAGTGCCTTGGCCGCCACCCGCTCCTCAGCGAGGCGGAGCTGGCCACCGTGTTGCACCTCGATCCGCGCGTGGTCCGGCGGGCCGTCGAGCGGGCAACCGCCCTGAGCCTGATCGTTCGCGTGGAGCGACCGGGCGACCATTGCCGCCGCTACTGCCTCGGCTCGGCAGGCCTGCACTCCCTCGCTGTCCGCGACGGTGTGCCCGTCCGGCGCTACGCTCGCCACGCACCGATCACCGTCTTGCCGGCCGGTGATGGCGAACGTGTGCCAACGCTCCTGCAGCAGTACGAGCACACGACTGGCGCGAACAGCTTCTTCGTCGCCTGGCTCGACAGCCCCGCGGGCGGACCACATCTCCTCGCGTGGTTGAGCGCGGCAGACTCGGCAATCCGGTTTGAGAGCGGCGGTCGCCGAAGCTGGCTGCGTCCGGACGGCGCAGGCAATCTCCTTCTCGGTGACAAAGCCTTCCCGTTCCTCCTCGAATGGGACCGCGGAACGGAGCGGGTCGTCGTCCTCGGCACCAAGCTCGTTCGGTACGGCGAGTACTTCCGGTCCTGCCGTCTGAGCGGCGAGCCCGCTCCCGTGTTGCTCTTCGTCACGACCACGCCCCAGCGGGAAGACCTTGTCTGGCGGATCGCGGCGTCAGCCCTGGGTCCGGATGTCGGCCGCCTCCTGACCACGACGGGCTCGCTGATCGAACGGCTCACCCCGCGGGGCTGCGTCTGGCGTCGCCAGGCAGACAGCCCGCGACAGCATTGGCCGTCGTCTCCCACCCATCAAAACCCGAATAGGTGAACCATGACCGATACCGTGAACAACAACCACCACGACGTGACCAGCTGGGATCTCCTCACCGTCCCGGAGACGGCGAGAATCCTGCGGATCTCCCGCAACCTCGCCTACGAGCTGGTCGCCCGAAACGAGATTCCGGCGATCCGCCTGGGCCGAGTCATCCGTGTCCCGAGGCACGGCCTCCAGGTCTGGCTGGACCGCCAGGTGGACGAGCATCCGGCGCTATTCGATGCGCCGACCGCCTAGTCGCAGCATCATGACCGAAACGAATATCACGACGATTCGGGGCCGTTGCACGACGTTGAGAAAGTCGCACAGCATGCATGCTCGACGGCCACTCCTGACGTGGCTGGGGAGGTGATCGCCATTGCGTGGCCACGTTCGACGCCGGGGTAAGACGTGGACCGTCGTGGTCTGCATCGGCCGCGAGAACGGGCGACCGCGCTACAAGTGGTACTCGGGCTTCGAGACGAAGAAGCAGGCGGAGACCAGGCTTACCGAGCTGCTTCGCGAGCTGGACCTTGGAGACTACCTCATTCCGACGGACGAGACGTTCGGCGAGTTCCTCATGCGCTGGCTGCGCGACTACGCGAAGGCGAATGTCGCTCCAAAGACCTACGAGGGCTACGAGCACATGATTGAGCGGCACATCAGCCCGGCGATCGGCCACCTCCAGCTCACGAAGCTGACCCCCGCCCAGCTCCAGGCCTACTACGCGGAAAAGCTCAGGTCCGGGCGCATTCGGGGGACGGGCGGGCTCTCGCCCCGCACCGTCCACCACCATCACGTCGTCATCCACGGTGCGCTGGAAAGCGCGGTCAAATGGGGCTTGCTCCATCGGAACCCGGCAGATGCGACGGACCCGCCCAGCTTTGAGACGCCGGAGATGAACACGCTCGACGACGAGGGGGTGCGGACGTTCCTCGAGGCAGCACGGCCAACCTTGTGGTACCCGATGATCTACGTCGCGCTCTTCACCGCGCTGCGGCGAAGTGAGCTCCTTGCCCTGCGCTGGGATGATCTCGACCTTACGCTCGGGTACATCTATGTGAAGCGCGCGGTCCACCGCCTCCGTGACGGGTCGATCGTCTTCCGCATCCCGAAGAGCAAGCGCTCCCGGCGACCCGTCGCGCTACCGCCCTCGGCTATTCTGATGCTCCGCAACCACCAGGAGAAAGAAGAGCTGCGGAGATCGCTCACGGACGGCGGTAAGGTCAGCGCGCAAGACCTCATCTTCGCCCGCGAAGACGGCTCACCGTACCCGCCCGACAGCCTCACTCAGGCATGGCGCAAGCTCGCGAAGGCGACCGGATTCACCGGGATCCGCCTCCACGACGCGCGCCACACCCATGCCACGCTGCTGCTCAAGCACAACGTCCACCCTAAGGTCGTGCAGGAGCGGCTCGGCCACTCGACGATCGCAACGACCCTCGACATCTACTCGCACGTCATCCCCGGCCTCCAGGATGCGGCAGCCCGGCAATTCGACCTGGCCGTTGACGTAACCCGGAGTTCGATTGACGTAAGCGAGAGCTGAGGCGCCAAGAACGATTTGCAACGATTTGCAAGCAGTCCCGGAGACACCAAGAGGCCCCCATAAATGGGGGCCTCTCAGATTCGAATTTGGTAGCGGGGGAGGGATTCGAACCCCCGACCTTCGGGTTATGAGCCCGACGAGCTACCACTGCTCCACCCCGCGGTGACGGTGGCGAGACGGCCTTTGCAACTGAAGAGCGAAAGAAACTGCAGGGCAACCATGGTTGGCAATCCTGTATGTAGGTCAAGCCCTCGACCATTAGTACGCCTCAGCTGAACGCATTGCTGCGCTTACACCTGGCGCCTATCGAACAGGTAGTCTTCCTGTGGTCTTACCCGATTAACTCGGTGGGAAGTCTCATCTTGAGGTCGGCTTCGCACTTAGATGCTTTCAGCGCTTATCCGGTCCGGACATGGCTACCGGGCGGTGCTCCTGGCGGAACAACCCGCACACCAGCGGTCCGTCCACCCCGGTCCTCTCGTACTAGGGGCAGATCCTCTCAAACTTCCTACGCCCACGGCGGATAGAGACCGAACTGTCTCACGACGTTCTGAACCCAGCTCGCGTACCGCTTTAATGGGCGAACAGCCCAACCCTTGGGACCTACTCCAGCCCCAGGATGCGACGAGCCGACATCGAGGTGCCAAACCTTGCCGTCGCTGTGGACGCTTGGGCAAGATAAGCCTGTTATCCCCGGGGTAGCTTATATCCGTTAAGCCACGGCCCTTCCACTCGGTACCGTAGGATCACTTTGACCGGCTTTCGCCCCTGCTCGACTTGTGGGTCTCGCAGTCAAGCCCCCTTATGCCAATGCACTCAGCGGGTGATTTCCATCCACCCTGAGGGGACCTTTGTGCGCCTCCGTTACATTTTGGGAGGCGACCGCCCCAGTCAAACTGCCCGTCAGGCACTGTCCTCCTGCTTGCTCAGGAGTTAGAAAGTAGACCAGCGAAGGGTGGTATTTCAACGTTGGCTCCACCGAGCCCGAAAGCCCGGCTTCAACGCCTCCCACCTATCCTACGCATCCCTGGCCCGCTCCCAGTGCCAAACTGCAGTAAAGCTCCACGGGGTCTTTTTGTCCTGCCGCGGGTCAACCGCATCTTCACGGTCAATTCAATTTCGCCGGGTCCTCCGTTGAGACAGTGCCCAGATCGTTACGCCTTTCGTGCGGGTCGGAACTTACCCGACAAGGAATTTCGCTACCTTAGGACCGTTATAGTTACGGCCGCCGTTCACCGGGGCTTCGG
>JABTUD010000003.1:0-77500 GCA_015075555.1 Thermoflexaceae bacterium | reverse complement strand
CGTGCCAGCGCCGCAGATCGGAATGGATGCCGCCCTGGACAATGGCAAACACGGGGAGCTCGCCGGCGGCCGCCCGGCACCGTTCGTACCAGCGGAGGGTGCGCTCGGCGGCGTCCTGGGCGTGGGCGTGGTCCGCCTGGCCGGGCAGCACGTGGTCGAGCGGCATTGCGATGTCCACCCCGAGGGCGCGCTGGACTTCCATCGCCAGCTCGGGGGTGTAGAAGTGCTCGGACCCATCGATATGCGATCGGAACCGCACACCGGATTCATCGACCCTGCCGAGCCGGGCGAGGCTAAACACCTGGAAGCCGCCGCTATCGGAGAGCACGGGGCCGGGCCAATCCATGAAGCTGTGCACGCCCCCCATTCCTGCAACCAGCGCGTGGCCGGGCCGCAGGTAGAGGTGATATGCGTTCACGAGCATGATCTCGGCGCCGGTAGCGGCGACCTCGCCGGGGAGGAGCGACTTCACGGTGGCGAGGGTGCCCACCGGCATGAAGGCGGGGGTGTGGATCTCGCCGCGTGCGGTGGTTATTACCCCGGTTCGCGGCGCCACGGACGAGTGCGTGGCAGATGTGAGCCGGAACGAGAACATCAGCGAAGGACGGCCTCGGCGGCGTGACGGACCACGCCATCGGGCACATCTGCACGCACGGAGGCCTGCCCGATACGTTCGAGGAGCACCCAGCGGACACTGCCCGCGCGCACCTTCTTATCGCCGCGAGTGGCCTGTAACACGGCTTCCGGGTCGACCCCGGGAGCACGTTCAGGGAGCCCATAGGCGCGCAGCAGCGCCTGCTGCCGGTCGAGAGAACGCTTATCCAGCACACCGAGTTCGACTGCAATGAGCCCTGCGGCGTGCATCCCGACGGCTACCGCCTCACCGTGCAGGTAGGAGCTGTAGCCGGTCACCGCCTCGATTGCATGGCCTATGGTGTGGCCGTAATTGAGCAACGATCTGCGCCCGCCTTCGCGCTCGTCCTCTGAGACGACCGCTGCCTTGATGGCGACACTGCGTGCGATGAGGTCTTCGGCGGCGAGGCTGCCGGGCTGGCCGGCCCTTCGCTCAAGCTCTCCCACCAGGGATTCGTCGAGGATGAGCCCGTGCTTGATCAGCTCGGCCCAGCCCGCGCGCACTTCTCGCTCCGGCAACGTTTCCAGCACCGCGGGATCGATGACGACGGCGCGGGGCTGGGCAAAGGCGCCCACCATGTTCTTGCCCAGGGGATGGTCAATGGCGACCTTGCCACCAATGGCAGCATCGACCATTCCGAGCATCGTGGTAGGCACATGCACGAAGCCGATGCCGCGGAGGATGGTGGCAGCCGCAAATCCGCCAAGGTCGGTCACCACGCCACCACCAAGGCAAACGGCGAAGTCGGTTCGTTCAATGCGCTCCGCCAGCATCCGGTCGTAGACCCGCTGGAGCGTGGCAGTGTTCTTGTGTTCTTCACCGGCCGGGATGGTGATTCTGACCGCTTCGAAGCCGGCTTCGCCGAGGCTGGCGGCGGCAGCCGACCCGTAGAGCGGCTCCACGTTTGCATCGCTGAGGATGAATGCGCGCCCGCTGAGGCTAGCCTCGCGACAGATCGGGCCGAGCCCGGACAGGGCGCCGCGCCTCACGACCACCGGGCAGGCCGATGCTCCGGGCCGGGTGCGAACGATGGCAGCCACGCCGCCTTCGGCCGGGGTCGGACCGGCAAGGGCAATCCTGGCCGAAGCACCGCCGGGACCCGCGCGCCGCCAGGCGCGGACGATTTCGGCGGCGACTTCGGCTGGCGACTGAAGGCCGGCGTCAACGGTGGCATCGGCGAGCTCATAGAGGCCGCGCCGCGCTTCCAGCTGGCCTTCAAGCCGGGCGCGCAGGTCGCCGCGCAGGAGGGGGCGCACCTCGCCGTCCTCATGCGACTCAAGGCGAGCGGCAGCCACCGCAGGCTCGACCTGCAGCCATACCACCAGGCCGCGCGCGAGTGCGAGCCTGCCGCCGGGCGTGGTGGGCGCCCCGCCCCCGGTAGCGACGACGACCCGCTCTCTTTGGGCGACCAGCTCCAGCGCTTCTACCTCGCGCTCGCGGAAGCGCGCTTCGCCTTCGCTGGCGAAGATCCCGGCTACCGGGCTGCCGGCCACTGCCTCGACGATCCGGTCGGTGTCGGCGCAGTCCCAGCCGAGCTCGCTTGCCACGAGGCTCGCGACAGTCGACTTGCCGCTGCCGGAGAGCCCGATGAGGAAGATCCGTTCTCCGCCCATGGGAACGCGCTAGTCCGCGCCCCGGTGGGCCCGGGGGGCGAGTGTGGACATGTAGCCAGCAACATTCGCGCGCAACTGGTCCAGGGTGTCGCCGCCGAACTTGATGAGCCACTCGTCGGCAAGCACGATTGCCAGCATCGCCTCGGCGACAACACCGGCGGCCGGGACGACGCACACGTCACTGCGCTCGTAGTGAGCGAGCACTTCAGCGCCCGTGTCGAGGTCGACAGACGGCAACGGGTGGGCCAGGGTGGGGATGGGCTTCACAGCGCAACGAACGACAATCTCCTCGCCGGTCGACATGCCGCCCTCGATTCCACCGGCGTTGTTGGTTGCGTGGCGCCACGGGCGTCCTTCCCACTGGTCGAAGGGGAGGATCACGTCGTGGACCTTCGAGCCGGGCGCGGCGGCAGTATCGAATCCTCCTCCGAAGGCGACCCCCTTGAAGGCATTGATGCTGCAGATCGCCTGTGCCAGCCGTCCGTCGAGCTTGCGGTCCCAGTGGACGTAGCTGCCAAGCCCGGGCGGGACTCCTTTCACCCTGACCTCAAGCTCGCCGCCGAGAGTATCGCCTTCGTGCTTGGCGCCATCGATAGCTGCCACCATTGCCTCAGTGGCCGCCGCAGTCGCGGCACGGACGGGGCTCGCTTCCACTGCCTCCCAGTTGATGCTGGCCGGCGGGTCGGCCCGCGCCTCACCGATGGAGAGTGTGTGACTCCAGAAGCTAACGCCGAATTCGCCGAGCAGCCGTTTGGCGACGCCGCCCACTGCCACGCGGGCGGTGGTCTCGCGTGCGCTGGCGCGCTCCAGGACGTTGCGCACGTCGTCGAACCCGTACTTGAGGGCGCCGGCGAGGTCGGCGTGACCCGGGCGGAGGCGCGTGACCCGCTCAATCTCATCCTCGATTGGCTCAACGGCCATCTTCGTCGTCCAGTTCGCCCAGTCGCGATTCTGCACCCAGAGCGCAACGGGCGAGCCGAGGGTGAGCCCATGGCGCACGCCGGCGGTGATCTCGGCCCGGTCTTTTTCGATTTTCATGCGGCCACCGCGGCCATAGCCCCCCTGGCGGCGTTCGAGGTCGCGGGCAAGGTCATCCTCGGTCAATGGCAGCCCGGCGGGCAGTCCCTCGATGACGGCGGTGAGCCCCTTGCCGTGGCTTTCACCGGCGGTTAGCCAGCGAAACGAGCCCATCATTCTGCTCCGGCCACGCCACCGGGCGCTGGGATATCGGCGATGAGCGTGCCCACGATTGGTGGCAGGCCGATCGCCTCACCCTCACCCGAAGGGAGTCTCTGATAGACCGTATCGAAGCGGCTCAGGATCTCGGCGGCCGTGAGAGCATCCCACGCCAGGCCATCGGCCGTCGCACGCTCGGCGGTGGTGGTAAGGATGGGCTTCTGCACTGGCGAGCCGCCGCTTTCGTGGAAGGTGGTGTACACATCAACCCGCGCAAAGCCGGGCCGAAGGTTGGGAACATCGTACAGCAACATATCGGCGAGCCTCGCGGCGACCATGGTGGCCATGTCAAGCGCGGAGGTGAGCTGCACGCGTTCATTCCCCTCGTTGCGGAATTCTGGCTCCGCCGATGTCGAAACGGTCACCCCTTCGGCTGAGACGGCCACCACCTGGGCGGCCTGGACACCCGCCCAGAGGTTCGCGGACATCCCCTTTTCGGGGCGGGTCCGCTGCCAGGCGCCAAGCGCTTCCTGCAGGAGCGCGGCGATGATTGCGACATCGCCTTCGGCCACGCGCTGGCGCCAGGCGCGCTGCTGGAACATCTCGGTCGAAATGATCCAGCCGACCAGGAGGAAAAGGGCCAGCGTGATAATGCTGCCAACGACGATCATCTCGCGCCCTCCCCCGAGAAGGTGGCTGCGCGTTGCGCGAGCGCTTCGCGAGCGGCATCAAACATCACTTCAACGGGGGCGGAGGCGCCTGTCCACAACTCGAAGGCAAGCGCGCCCTGGTAGATGAGCATGGGGAGGCCCGGCAACGTCTTCAGACCGATCGCCCGGGCGGCGCGGAGAAGGGGCGTCTCCTCGGGCACATAGACGATATCCGCCACAAGGGCGCCTGGCGAGGCAGTGGACAGGTCGCACGGCACGTCTGCCTCACCCCCGCCGCCGTGCATCCCGGCCGAGGTGCAGTCGACGATGAGATCGTAGCGATCGAGCGATTCGCCGCCGGCGACAGCACGGACGCTCACACCGTTCGAAGCGACGCCGGCCGCGAGCGACGTTGCCCGATTGGGGGTGCGGTTGGCGATTGAGAGGGACCGCACGTGCGCTTCGACGAGGGCAAAGGCGATCCCGCGCGCTGCCCCACCGGCGCCGAGGAGGAGCACCGCTGCCCCCGCGGGGTCGAAATGCGCCTCCCTTCGGAGTGAGGCGACGAAGCCGGGGCCATCGGTATTGAACCCAAAGAGCCTGCCCTGGCGATTGACGATGGTGTTCACGGCGCCGACGCGCGCGCTCTGGCCGCCCAGCTCATCGAGGAGGGGAATCACCGCCTGCTTGTAAGGGATCGTCACATTGGCGCCGAGGTAGCGTGGGTCGCGGAGGCTCACGACCCGGCCGGCGAGGGCCTCGGCCGGTGTTTCCCAGGCTTCGTAGCGCACGTCGAGCCCGCAGTGGCGGAACGCCGCTCCCTGGAAGATCGGCGAGAGGGAATGCGCCACCGGAAGGCCGATGATGCCAGCAACCTTCGTCACTGCCCGTACCTGGCCTTGTTCTGCTCGTGTTCGGCGAGAGTCTCAGCGAAGACGTGCGAGCCGTCCTTCTTGAGCGAGTCCGCGACGAAATAGTAGAACTTCGTCTTCTCGGGGTGCGCGACTGCCTCGATGCTCGCCAGGCCCGGGTTGGTGATTGGCCCGGGCGGCAGGCCGGGCACAAGGCGAGTGTTGTACTTCGAGGGGTTCTCCAGGTCGTCGATGGTCAGTCCCTTCTTCCACCAGCCGTACTTCTCGACGCTCGCAGGGTCGAGGGCGACGGCGAACTGGGTTGTGGGGTCGGCCCCAAGGAGGTCGCCTTCGGCGAGCCGGTTGTAGAAGACGCCGGCGATTCGCGGCCTCTCTTCGGCCAGCACGGCCTCTCGCTCGACGATGGAGGCGAGGGTGAGCGCCTGGTGCGGATTCAGACCCTGGCCGAGCGCGGCCGCGCGGAGCTCCGGGGTAAACCGCTCGTTCAGCGTCTCTATCATCAGCGTGACGAGGGCGGCCGCGGACGCGCCCGCGGGCAGGATATACGTATCGGGAAAGAGGTAGCCCTGCAGGCCCTGCCCGGGGGGGAGTGTGGCGGCAAGGTCCGGGGGCAGCTTCGCGCTGGCGACGGCATCGAGGAATTCCTGCCTGCTGCCGAACCCGGCCTCGGCGGCAAGCATGGCCATCTCCTCGATGCGGATGCCCTCAGGGAACGTGACCTTGAGCGTGGGGACCATCTGCTTGACCGTGACCTGTTCGATCACGGTGGCGGCAGCGGAGTCCTTCGCCAGCTCGTAGTCCCCGGCGCTGAGCCTGTCCTGGAGCCCCATGAGGCTGACGAGAACCTGGAACTGCCGGCCCGAACGCACCACGCCCAGCCTCTCGAGATCGTCGCCGACCTGTCCCGCCGAGCTGCCCTCCTTGAGGGTGTAAGGGACCGTGTCATTGCCCGGGCTGGCGGCGAGCGGCTCGACCACGCGATCACCCAGCACAGCAGCGGGCGTGGCAGCTACGAAGTAGGCCGCCAGGAGTGCGATGAGAGCCATCGCACCGACGCCGCCAATCCAGATTCGTCCCGGTGACAACCACGTCATCTTGATGCACCGGCACGGGAATCGAGGACGGCTTGCAGGATCAGCGCAGCGGCGGCCGAATCAACGTCCCCGGACCTGCGGCGGGCGGCGCCACCAGCGATTCGCCCGGCCTGCACGGTGGAGAGCCTTTCATCCCACGCCGTAACGGGAACGGACAGGCGGGCGCGAAGGAGCGCGATGAGGTCGCGGACCCGGGCAGTCTGGGCCGAGTCCTCCCCGGCAAGCGAGAGAGGCAGCCCTACGATGACTTCGTTGAGGCCCTCCTCCGCGACGAGACGCGCAACAGCACGGGCAAGCGCCTCCCTGTTGGACGCGGTAATGGCGGGCCTTGGGTGAGCGAACATGCCAAGCTCATCACTCACGGCAACGCCGGTACGGCGTTCCCCGGGATCAAGGGCCAGGAGCCGGTGTCCCGGCGGGGGAGGAGGCGGTTGGGCCTGGGGCATGCTCGGCGGAGCCTTCTGCGTTGCTTGTGATGGCCGGGGGCCGGCTACGGAACTCAACATCAATCCGGAAGCCGAACCGCGGAAGCCATGGCGCCCAGCCGGGAGTGATTTCGACCTCTGCATCATCAATACCATACCGGCTGGCGAGGATCGATTTCGCCGACGAAACGGACTTGCCCTTCACGGCACCCCGGACAGCGTCGGGGGTGACATCTCTTGCGAAAAGCCCGCCGATGGCAATTTCCGTCCGCACGAGGTTTTTCTCCGGGTCGAGGCGGCGCGCGCCCGTCTCAAGGGCATAGACGGACCCTGGGATCAGCACCTTCCCGGGCCGTTCCGAAGCGAGCACGCTGCGCGCCACCTCCTCCAGCGTCCCCTGCGTCACGGCGAGGGCGCTCACCACGATCTTCACATCGAGCGTCAGGATGTCCGCCGGCTCGCCTGCGGGCGCCGAGAGGTCGCCGGGCTCGATGGACGTTTCTGCGGTCCCAAGGAACACGGCATCGTGCGGCCGCGCCTCCAGCAGAATGCGCCGCACGGTCTCGGAGCGGCCAAGGTCCTGGGCGAGGGCATTGATCGAGGCGATGTCCCTGGTATCGACTGCCGGCCGGGGCTCCAGGGTCCCGCCGGCGGCCGGCTGGGCATTCGCAACCGACAGGCCCTGGAAGCGTGTATCCTCCCACGTCCATGAAGCGCCAGCGGCAACGTTCGCATCCGGGCCCGGAACGCGCGCTGTGGCCCCCTGTGTAACCACGCTACCTGCAGCGACGAGCGTTTCGGCACCCAACTCGAAGTGGATATCACCGGGCCCGGTGACCAGGACCGACCCGGCCGGCACAAGCACTGCCTGCTGCGAGCTGTTGGTCAGGGTGAGGATTGCCGTGGCGTGCTTCGTAGGCACGGGCACGGTCCCTGTGGTCCTCACGGCGAGGGTGATGGTCTGTTCGGTGCTGACTTCCTGGGCCGGGACCTCGAGCGCCTCCACATCGACCGCATCCCAGTCGGGCGAGGCCGCGATCGTGATCACCTTTCGGACCTCGTCAGCAGGCGGATAGGCGACCACGCTACCCGCTGGGGCAATCGCCACGGCTAGCACAAGAAAGACCAGCGCCAGCAGCAGGATGAATGAGCCCTGCGCGTACCGGCCTACAGAAGGCAGTACCAGGGTGCGCCGGTACACACGGAGGGTGACGCGGCCGCCGGAGTCCCAGCGGATGTTCTCGGGCCGCCGGGAAACGGGGATTCCTGATTGGCGCGCCCGGGAAGCCAGCGCACCCGAGCCCGTGGCGATTGCCACCACCTTGCCGGCTTCTTCGGCATGGCGCTGAAGGCGGCGTATGCCGAGCTCTGTGGCGAGCCGCCGGTTTCCCTTCGGAGCGTGGACAACGACGGCAAACGTTGGGGCAGCGTCTATCCGCCCACAGACCGCCGCAATCTCCTCGTCGCGATCGATCTGGATGACGCTGGCGAGCCCTGATGTGTCACCAGGCTGGGCGACGTCGCCGATCCCAGGGCCGCCATCGTCAGCCATCGCCTACGGCACCCGGCTACCCGGACCCCAGCGCGGCCACGCCCAGGCGGCGGGCCTCATCGAGCGCGGCGCCGATGAGGGACACGTCCTTCGCTCCGGCCTGGGCGAGGTCTGGCCGCCCGCCACCGCCACCGCCGGCGGTTCGGGCGACTTCCCTGATGATGTTTCCAGCGTGGACGCCACGGGCAACGAGGTCCGGGCTCGCAGCTGCAAGAAAGGCCGGGCGGCCTTCGACTTCGGCGCCGAGCACCACAAGAGCCGGCCTGAGCCGGTCGCGAACCCGATCGGCCACCTCCTTCAGGATCTCCGTGGAACCCGCCTCGACCCGTCCAACCACCAGGTGGGCCCCGTTGACCAGCGTGGCGGCGTCGGCGAGGGCCGCGGCGATCGTGGCGCCCTGCAGTCGCTGGAGCTGTTCCGACTGCCGGCGAAGCCGGTCAAGCTCGGCCTGCAACGCATCGATGCGATCTTCGATCTCGCCCGTGCTGGTGGAGAGCTTTCCGGCGATGCGCTGGAGGCGCTCGTGCTGCTCGGCGAGGTGAGCCTCGGCGCCGCCGCCGGTGAGAGCCTCGATGCGCCGGGTCCCGGCCGCGACGGCGGATTCGCGCAACAGGTAGACGAAGCCCAGTTCACCGGTCTGGTGGACGTGGGTCCCTCCACAGAGCTCGGCACTGAAGACGCCGGAGTTCTCCTTGATCTCCACCACGCGTACTTCGTTGCCGTACTTGTCGCCGAAGAAGGCGAGGGCACCGGCGGAGACCGCCTCCTGGTAGCCGGTGGAACGCCACGCGACCTGCAGGTTGTCGCGAACCTTCGCGTTGGCGAGCTGCTGGACCTCGGCAAGGGCCTCGCGCGGGGTCTGTTCGAGGTGCGTGAAGTCGAAGCGCAGGCGGTCGGGCGTGACGAGCGAGCCCTGCTGCCGCACGTGCGGCCCGAGGATGGCCCGCAGGGCGGCGTGGAGGATGTGCGTGCCCGTGTGGTTACGGGCGGCGCCAGAACGCCAGCGGGTATCGACCGATGCATCGACGGTCTCGGCGACCAAGATCTCGCCCTCCGTCACACGGCCGCGATGGACAATGGCGCCCGCGGCCGCCTGCGTATCTTCAACAAGGAATACTCCGGAGCGGGCACGGAGGTTCCCGCGGTCACCCGCCTGGCCGCCTCCTTCGGGATAGAACGGGGTGATATCGAGGATGACCTCGCACTCGTCGCCTTCGTGGACGGCGGGGACCAGCTCGCCGCCCTTGAGGATGGCGACGATATGCGAGTCTGCCTCGACCCGGGTGTAGCCAACGAAGGCCGAGTGATCGGCGCCAAGCTGGGCGACGAGCGGCGAAGGCTCACCCTTGAGGAACTTCCCCTGCTCGCGCGCTCGCGTGCGCTGCTCCTCCATCGCCGCCCCGAATCCCGTTTCATCGACGGTGAAGCCGGCTCCTGCGGCGATCTCGCGCGTGAGTTCGAGCGGGAGCCCGAACGTGTCATAGAGCAGGAATGCTTCCTGGCCGGGCAGGTCGCTTGCCCCGGCAGCCCGCAGCCTTTCGAGCAACGACTCAAGCCGCTGCGACCCGGTCGCAATGGTGCGGATGAACCGCTCCTCCTCGGCTGCGAGGGCGCGCTTGATGAACTCGCGGTTTTCGTCGAGGTGTGGATAGCCGACTGCCAGCTTGCCGATGGCTGCATCGGCGAGCCGTGCCGTGAAGGGCTCGCGGACGCCGATCTTGCGGGCGAAGTAGATGGCGCGCCGAACCACGCGCCTGAGGACATACCCGCGTCCTTCGTTGCTGGGCACAACACCGTCGCCCACGAGCATGGTGGCGGCGCGGCAGTGCTCGGACATCGCCCGGATGGCGTAGGCCTGTTCGCTGGTGGCATGGCCCCCGAGGTAGTCCACACCGGCAACGGCGGCGGCCGCTTCGAGAATTGGGAGGAAGATGTCGGTCTCGAACACCGAACGCTTGCCCTGGAGCACGGCCGCAACGCGCTCCAGGCCGCTCCCGGTATCGATGTTCTGGGCCGGCAGGGGCTCGCGCCGGCCATCGGGATGCTGATAGAGCTGCATGAAGACGAGGTTCCAGATTTCGAGAAAGCGCTCGTCGTCGTAGGCGACGCGGATGTCCCTTGTTCCGCGCTCCGGGTAGTAGTCGTAGTAGATCTCGCTGTCGGGGCCGCAGGGGCCGCTGGCGCCCGGGGTATCAACGGGGAAGCTGAACCAGTAGTTCTTGTCCTCGCCGCAGCGGTGGATGTGGTCGTCGGGCACGCCAACATCACGCCAGAACCCGTACGAGTCATCGTCGTCGAGGAAGATCGTGATATGGAGGCGCTCGGGTGGGATCTGGTATACCCCTGTGAGCAGCTCCCAGGCCATCTCGATGGCGCCACGCTTGAAGTAGTCGCCGAAGCTGAAGTTCCCCAGCATCTCGAAAGCGGTGCAGTGGCTGAGGTCACCGACTTCTTCGATGTCGGTGGTGCGGAAGCAACGCTGGACCGTGGCGACGCGCGGGCCAGGGGGTGGCTCTTCACCCATGAAATGACGTTTGAACTGCTGCATGCCCGCGCTTGTGAAGAGCGACGTCGGGTCGCCAATAGGGACCAGCGGCCACGAAGGGAGGTGCAAATGACCCCGGTCCTTGAAGAACTGGAGGAAGGTCTGGCGAATCTCGTCGGAGGTGCGTGGTGGGTTGGCCATGGTTGTTGCAGGCATGCTACGGACCATTCCGGACGGCTGTCGAGAACGGAGTATCCTTGACAGGCTTTTTCGAGCCTACCTAGCATGTCATCTGGACGGCGAACCGCCGCCCCCTATGTGTACTGACCTCGACCCTCCCGAACGCATCTCAGCGGCATTGAGCGTGGCCCACCCGCCACGCTCCCCTGGCCGGATCCGATCATGACCACCGGGGATACAGGCGTGATCGTCCTGGCAGCAGGGCGGGGCACGCGGATGAGATCGGCCCTTCCCAAGGTTCTCCATGCCGTGTGCGGCGTACCAATGGCCGCGCACATCGTGGACTCGGCGCGGCAGCTTCAACCGGCTCGCCTTGCCGTCGTTACCGGCTACGGGAGAGACCTGGTGGAGGCGGCACTGCAGGATGCCGGCGTGATCTTCGTCGAGCAGCCCGAGCTCCTCGGCACGGCCGACGCCGTGGGACGGTGCCAGGTAGCGTTGGAGGGATGCGGGACGGTCGTCGTCCTGAACGGCGACACACCCCTGGTTGGGCCGGGGCTCTTGCAGGAACTTGTCGCAGGGCGGGGCGACGCACCATTCTCGTTTGCCTCCTGCCTGGTCGAGGACCCGGGCCGCCTTGGCAGGGTCCTGCGGGATGGGGACGGGAGGGTCTGCGGCATCGTCGAGGCGGCCGAATACGAGGGCTCACAGGGGCCAGCGGAAGTCAACGCCGGGCAGTATTGCTTCGATTCAGGCTGGCTCTGGGCGCACCTGGGAGAGGTCCCGGTCAGCGCGAAGGGCGAGTACTACCTGACTCACCTTGTGGCGCTGGCGTACGAGCGAGGGACCCCGGCAGTGGCCGTTGGCTGCACGCCTCTCGAAGCGCTGGGCGTTGACGATCGCCTGCGCCTGGCTGAAGCCGAGCGCGAGATGCGGCGCAGGATACTTGAACGCCACATGCTCGCCGGCGTCACGGTGACAGACCCGCAGACGACGTACATCGACGCGACTGTGCGCCTTGCCGAAGACGTCACGATCCTGCCGAACTGCCACCTCCTGGGCGCCACGGTCGTGGACACGAATGTCACCATCGGCCCCGGTTCCATCCTCCGTGATGCACGCATCGGCGAGGGCACTGTGGTCCAGCAGTCGGTAATCGAAGCTTCCACGATCGGTAAGGACGTGCGCATCGGCCCGTTCGCCCACGTCCGGGGTGGCGCGATGATTGGCGACGAGTGCGAACTGGGCAACTACGCCGAGGTGAAGAACTCCAGCCTGGGGCGGGGCGTGAAGATGCACCACTTCAGCTACCTGGGCGACGCGGATGTGGGCGAATACGCGAACATCGCCGCGGGCATCATCACCTGCAACTTCGACGGCGTTAGCAAGCACCGCACGGTGATCGGCGCCTACGCGTTTGTGGGAAGCGACACGATGCTGGTGGCCCCGGTCACGGTCGGGGAGGGCGCAACGACCGGGGCGGGTTCGGTCGTCACGAAGGACGTCCCGCCCGGCGCAAAGGCCGTGGGAGTGCCCGCGCGCGTAATCGGCAAGGCGCGACAGGCGAGGGACTAAGCATGGAACCCGCGCTGGTGCTTGCCCTTGCGGCGATTGCCGCCAGCTCCGTGGCCCTGGGCGCAGTGGCAGCGGCCGAGACAGCCCTTGAACGCGCAAACGATGTCCGGATCCAGGCGCTCGCCTCGCGTGGCGACCCGCGCGCCTGTCGCATTGCCGGTTCGGTCGGCCAGCCCCAGAAGCTGCTTGGCTCCCTGACGGTGGCGCGGGTCCTGTTTGCTGCTTTACTTGTGGCGACCTTCGCTTACCTTGGGGCGCGCGCATACAGCCCCCTGGCCGGTGCGATCGGTGTTGGCATGGCCGGCGGCGTCTACGTTTCCCTGATCCAGATGACGGTGGGGCTGGTCGCGGCCCGGCGCCCGGAAGCAGCGGCGTTGCAGATGAGCCAGGTGGTAAGAATCGTTGGTCCGGTCTTCGCTGTGCCGGCGTGGTTCCTTGGCCTCCCGGCGCGGCCTGTGGCGCGCTTTTTGCGGGTGGTGGTCGCCCCGGGGGACGCCACCGACATCCTCACGCTAGTGGAACGGGAAGAGGCCACGGGCGGGGTGGAGGAGCAGGAAAAGCGCATGATCCGCGGCGTCATCTCCCTCGAAGACAGGACCGCCCGGGAGATCATGATCCCCAGGATTGACATCGCGGCAGCCGATGTTGAGGACTCAATCGCTGACGTGGCGGCGATCGTCAATGAACGGGGCTACAGCCGGGTGCCCGTTTTCCGCGAGAACATCGATGACATCGTGGGCATCGTCTATGCCAAGGACCTGCTTCGCTCCATCACCAACGGTGGCGCCGGGCGCGACCTGGCGAGCCTGCTCCGGCCCGCGGTGTTCGTTCCTGAATCGAAGCACCTGGACCAGCTTCTCTCCGAGATGCGCGGAACACGTCAGCATATGGCGATCGTGGTGGACGAGTACGGGGGGACGGCGGGCCTGGTTACGATCGAGGACCTGCTTGAGGAGATCGTGGGCGAAATCGAGGACGAATACGACATTGCCGCGCCGGGGATGGAGGTTCTTTCCGACGATGAGGTGATCCTTGATGCCGGCTCCCCGGCCGAGGTGTTGCGCGACCTGTTCGGCCTGGACGTAGAGTCGGAGGACTTCGACACGGTGGGGGGATACCTCATCCACGAGCTTGGCCGGCTGCCGGCAGTGGGCGACGAGGTGAAGGTGGGTCCGCTCAGCATGAGGGTGCTCAGCATGTCCGGGCGGCGGGTGCGGCGGATGCGGATTGAGCGTGCCCGCATGGAGGAGCCCCAGGGGACGCAATCCCGCTGACGGCGCGCAGCTTTGCTATAGTGCCGGGCACATGAGCGACCACCCCGAACTCCCCTACTGGCTGGCACTGCGCCGCGCCGGCCTTGGCAGCACCAACTTCGCCCTGCTCCTGGCCCGGTTCTCCACGATTAGCGCCGCCTGGGAAGCGCCCGCAGACGAGATCGCCCGGGCGGGACTGGACGCGAAGTATGCGCGAGCCTTCGCCAGGGCCCGGGCAACGTTCGACGGCGCCGCCGAGCTGGCAAGCCTCACGAAGCACGGGGCAAAGGCGCTCACATGGCTCGATGAGGGGTTCCCGCGCATGCTCCGCGAAATCCCCCAGAGCCCGCCTGTGATCTTCGTTCGCGGCGCCGCCGGCCCTGAGTTCGAGCGGGCGGTAGCCGTGGTCGGGACGCGCCATGTGACTCCCTACGGGCGCCATGCGGCCGAGCATTTCTGCGAAACGCTGGCCCAGAACGGGGTGGCAATAGTGAGCGGCCTTGCGCGCGGGGTAGACGCCATTGCCCACCGCGTCGCCCTGGAGCAGGGAGCACCCACGGTGGCGGTGCTCGCGGGAGGCATCGACCAGGTCTACCCACGCGAGAATGCGGGGCTGGCTGCGCGCATCATGGAGAGCGGGTGCCTGGTGAGCGAGTACCCGGTCGGAATTCCTGCGCGACCCGACTACTTCCCGCGCCGCAACCGGATACTCTCGGGGCTCGCGACTGCCACCCTCGTGGTGGAGGCGGGCGAAGGGAGTGGCGCGCTGCACACCGCCAACTGGGCCTTTGAGCAGGGCCGTGACGTGTTTGCCATCCCGGGGAGCGTCTTTTCGCGCCAGAGTGCGGGCGCCAACCAGCTGATCCGCGAGAATACGGCGAAGCTGGTGGCGACTCCCATGCAGCTCTGCGAGGAGCTCAACCTCCTGAGCGCAGGCGGACAGCAGGCATTGCTCGAGCCTGCTGCCGCACGGCCGCGCGCTTCTGCGGCGGTCATCACCACCCCGGAAGAGGGCCAGGTGCTCCACTGGCTGAACGACTCTCCTGCGCACGTCGATGAGATCGCTCGCGCATCTGGTATGCCCGTGGCCTTTGTGAGCAGCACCCTGCAGGTGCTGGAGTTTAAGGGTGTTGTCAGGCAGAACTCCCCGATGACCTATTCCCGTCTCTGAACCATCGCGCTCGACAAACCGGCCGGGGGCTGTCTACTCTCGTTTGGCCGGCTGTCGCGCCGGCATGAGAGTGCAATTGGCAACAGCAGTCAGGAAAACCACAGCACGGCGCAAGGCAGCCACGCCGCGGAAGGGGGACGGGGCAACGCCAACCCGCGCCCCCCGTCGCAGTTCAAATGGCCGCCGGAAGCTCGTTATCGTCGAGTCCCCGACGAAGGCACGGACTATCAGCTCTATCCTCGGCGACGACTACGCGGTCATCGCATCCATGGGGCACGTGAGGGACCTGCCCCCTTATGGATACGGCGTCAAGGGCCTCAAGGAGAACGACTTCACGCCCCTGTATGTGGTCCCGAAGGAGAAGCGCGAAGTCGTGGCCGAGATAGCGGAGGCGGCGCGCGATGCCGAACGCGTGTATCTCTCCACCGACCCCGACCGGGAAGGGGAAGCGATCTCGTGGCACATCAAAGAGGTTGCGGGCATCCCGGACGAGAAGACCGTGCGTGTCGTCTTCCACGAGATCACCAGGCCGGCAATCGAAGCGGCTTTCGAACAGGCTGAATCGGCCTCACCGGATGCCGTCCACCACGGCGAGCACCCGGGCAAGCTCGACATGCACCTGGTGGACGCCCAGCAGACCCGCCGCGTGCTCGACAGGCTGATCGGGTTCCCGCTGACGTGGTTCGTGCAGGGGAAGGTTTCGCGAACGGCGAGCGCCGGGCGCGTGCAGAGCGTGGCCCTGCGCCTCATTGTCGAGCGCGAGCTCGCGATTCGGGCGTTCCAGAAACAGGAATACTGGACCATCCACGCGCAGCTCGCGAAATCGGGGGCGGCCTTCACGGCCGACCTGGCGCGCCTGCCTGGAGAGAAGGGCAGGCCCGAAATCTCCGACGGAGCGGCAGCCGCCCGGCTCATCGAAGCCTTCAAGCGGAGCAGTTTCGCCGTCGCCGATGTCAGGAAGGGTGAGCGCGCCAAGTCGCCGTTCCCACCATTCACCACCAGCACCTTCCAGCAGGCGGCCAGCAACCGCCTGGGCATGAGCGCCTCCCGGGCGATGGCGGTCGCGCAGCAGCTCTATGAAGGCGTTGTTCTCCCCGGAGAAGGCGCGACGGGCCTCATAACCTATATGCGCACCGACTCGCTAACGGTGAGCCCGACGGCGCGGGGCGAGGCGCGCCGCTACATTGCAGGCCGGTGGGGCGATGGCTTCGTGCCGGCAAAGGAGCGCGTCTACCGGACCCGCTCAAAGGGCGCCCAGGAGGCGCACGAGGCTATCCGGCCGACGAGCCCGGCGCGCACACCTGAGAGCCTCCGGCAGGTGCTCGACCGTGACCAGATGCGCGTGTACACGCTGATCTGGCAGCGCTTCCTGGCGAGCCAGATGGCGGACGCGCGTTTTGCAACCGTGGCGGCGGAGATCGAGGCGCGCGAAGGTGTGCAGGTGCGCGGCCTGTTCCGGGCAACCGCCCAACACCTTGTCTTCGCGGGCCATCTCGCCGCGTATGGCGCCGACGCGAGCGAACGCGCCCCTTCTGAGGAGGACGAAGACGCCGAGGCCTCGCTCCCGGAGCTGGCGCCCGGCGACCAGCTTGAACGGCGCAACGTGGAGGGCCGCCAGCACTTCACGGAACCGCCACCGCGCTTCACGGAGGCCTCGCTGGTCAAGACCCTGGAGGAGCTTGGGATTGGACGGCCCAGCACTTACGCGTCCATCGTGCAGACCGTGCAAAAGCGCGACTACGTGAAGCGTGAAGGCCGGGCCCTGGTGCCGCTGGAGCTTGGCTTCACCGTCAACGACCTGCTGGTCGAGCACCTCGAACAGTACGTAGCGCCCAACTTCACCAGCCACATGGAAGACCAGCTCGATGAGATTGCCGCAGCTAAGGCCGAGTACGATTCGGTCGTGCGCGAGTTCTGGTCGGAGTTCGAACAGGCTGTCGAACGAGCGAAGGCCGTTGCCGAGAAACAGCAGGAAGACAGCGGCATTCCCTGCTCCGCCTGCGGAATGGCGAACCTGGTCATCAAGTGGGGGCGCAATGGGAAGTTCTTCGCGTGCCCCCGTTACCCCGAATGCACGAACTCGCTGCCGATGGGCCCCGATGGAAAGCCGGTGGAGGTGGCAGCGCCCCGGCAGAGCCAGTACACCTGTCCGAAGGACGCGGCGGCCCTGGTGGAAAAGACGGGCCCCTACGGCCCCTACGTTGACTGCGTGAACCGCGAGACGGGCACGTGTGATTTCCGCGCCGGGGTCCCGGTGGGTGTGGCCTGCCCGGAGGAGCCCGAGACGGGGCAGCTGGTGCAGAAGCAGACGAAGCGGGGTGTCTTCTACGGCTGCTGGAACTACCCGCGCTGCAGCTACACCACAAACAGCCTGGAACCCGGGCAGATGGCGCCCGCTCGCCCACTCCCCCAAAGGGAGGAGGCGAACCGGAAACTGATGGAGCGGAGCGCACGAGGCAAAGCCGCATTCGCCAAGCGCAAGGCGAACGCAGCCTCGGCCACGCGAGCACGCCGCGCGAGCTGAGGGGCGATGCAGCCCGCGCCTGGGCGGAATTGCGGGACGGGGCTTCCTCCCTTCTCCCTGGCGGCTTAACATTCAACAATCGCGTTATGCCAACCGCAGCGCCGCACAAGACAGCCGGGGCATTCTTTGAAGCCTACCTGCGCGAGCTTCGCGCCATGGGCAACCGCTCCGAATACACAATCCGCAACTACCGGGGCGATATCGGCCACTTCCTGGCCTGGTGCGACGAGCAGTCCTTTGACCCGCTGGGGATGACACGCGCCACGTTCCGTGCATACCTTGGAACCCTGCGGGAACGGAGCATCGTTGCCGCATCCATAACACGGCGCACCAGCACGATTCACGGCTTCTACCGCTACCTCCTGCGCGAAGGCGTCACCGGGAAGGACCTGCTCTACGGCATTGCTCTGCCCAAACGCCCCCAGCGGCTTCCAAAGGTGATGGACCCCGCCCTGATCGATGCCCTTCTCGCTACCCCGCCATCCTCGACCCCCCAGGGGCTGCGCGATCGGGCCATTCTCGAACTGCTCTACGGCGGCGGGTTGCGCGTCTCGGAGGTGGTGGGCCTCGACGCCGGGCAGTTGAATCTCGACTATGGCGAGGCGATGGTGAGAGGCAAAGGCGCCAAGGAGCGTGTTGTGGTGTTTGGGGTGCCGGCCATCCGGGCTCTGGAGAACTACCTCTACAGTGGACGACCGGCGCTGGCCACGGGAGCGACCGGGGCGCTCTTCCTCAACCGCCTGGGGACACGCCTCACAGTCCGTTCGGTACAGACGATGATCAAGCGCTATGCCACGCTGGCCGGCATCCCCACTGATGTGCATCCGCACCTGCTGCGCCACTCCTTTGCGACGCACATGCTCGACGGCGGCGCAGACCTGCGGGTGGTGCAGGACCTGCTGGGGCACAGCTCGGCCACCACCACCCAGATCTACACCCACGTCAGCCAGGCCCGCCAGGCCGAAGTCAGCGCGGCCGCATGGGAGAAGATCGCCGAGCAGGCGCTCGACGGCCAGCGTCGCAAGAGGAAGATCCCGGTATGACAGGCCCGGCGACAGGGTCGCGGCCCCTCACGCTTCTCCTCGTTCACGGTCCCAACCTGAACCTGCTGGGAGAACGGAAGCCGGAGGTCTACGGCACAACGACGCTGCTCGACATCGAGGCGGATGTCGCAGCGGCCGCCGGCGCCCGGGGTGCTGCCGTGCTCAGCTTCCAGAGCAATCACGAGGGGGCGATCATCGACTTCCTGCACGAGCACCGGCGGCTTGCGAATGGCGTGGTGATCAATGCAGGCGCCCTGACGCACACTTCCGTGGCCCTTCGCGACGCGATAGAAGCGGTGAACCTCCCCGTGGTAGAGGTCCATATCTCCAACACGCATGCGCGGGAGGGGTTTCGCCACGTGTCGCTAATTGCTCCGGTCTGCCTGGGGCAGGTGACGGGGCTGGGGCGCCCGGGATACACGGCGGCGGTGAACCTGCTGCTCGACCACCTTGCCGCCCCCGGCGCTTCGTAGCAGCCCGGCGTAGAATCCCTTCCATGGATGATCGCCTGGGCCGCGTGCGCGCCGGGATGGCCGAAGCAGGCCTGGATGCGCTCTATGTTGCCGGGCCCGTGGATGATGTCTTCGGGCGCCACTCCGCCAATCGCCGCTACCTCTCGGGCTTCACCGGCTCCGCTGGAGCGGCGGTAGTAACCGGGGAGCGCGCCATCCTTGCCGTCGACTTCCGTTACGTGGAGCAGGCCGAACGGGAGTCGGCGCCCCTGGGGTTCGAGGTCTTGCGCATCGTGGGCCGCGAACGGCGCTCATTCGCCGAAGCGGTGCGGTATGCCGGGCTGGCGGGGAAGAAGATCGGGCTCTCCCGGGCCGACCTGAGCTACCAGGGCTTCCTTGCCATCGAGGAGGCAGTGTCAGAGATGCCGGCAGCGGAGCGGCCAGAGGTTGTGCCGGCGCCGCTCGTGATTGAGAAGCTGCGCGCCCGCAAGAGCGTGGCGGAGCTGGCCGCCCTGCAGCGGGCGATCGATGCCGCCGACCGGGCGATGGCCCTCGTCCAGGCGGGTATCGAGCCGGGCGAGACGGAGCGCGCGGTTGCACTTGCCGTGGAACGCGCGGTGCGTGAATGCGGTGGGGACGGGGTTTCGTTCGAAACGATCGTCGCCGGGGGCGCCTGGGGAGCGATGCCGCATGCGAGCCCTCGCAACGAACCGATCCGGGCGGGAGAACCGATCATCATCGATATGGGGAGCCGGCTGGACGGTTACTGCAGCGACCTCACTCGCACATTCACGCTCGGAGAGACGCCGCCCCGGTTCCGTGAGGTCTACGAGATCGTCTACGAGGCACAGCGCAACGCGATCGAACGGGTCGAAGCAGGAATGAGCGGGCGGGATGCGCACGACCTTGCCGCATCGGTAATCGAAACGAGAGGATACGGGGAGCAGTTCGGCCACGGGCTCGGCCATGGCGTGGGACTTGAAGTGCACGAGGCCCCCTATCTCGGACCAACATCGGAAGATACTCTCGAAGATGGCATGGTCTTTACGATCGAGCCGGGTATCTACGTGCCCGGCTGGGGTGGCGTCCGCATCGAGGATGTTGTGGTCCTCGAAAACGGCAGGGCCCGGGTTTTGAGCCACGCCGCCAAACTCACCCCTGCAGGAGTGCAAAGTTGATCTCCACTGGTGAACTGAAGAAGGGCGCCACAATCGAGCTCGATGGCAAGCTCTACGCCATCCTCGACTACGCCCACATCAAGACGGGCCGCGGCTCGGCCCAGGTCCGCATCAAGCTGCGCGACGTGCGCGGCGGCTCCATCATCGAGCAGACTTTCCAGGCGGGAACGAAGTTCCCCCGCGCCCGGGTTGAGCGGCGCGAGATGCAGTACCTCTACAACGACGACCAGTTCTACTACTTCATGAACACCGAGACCTTCGAGCAGATCCCGGTGGGCCACGACAAGGTTGGTGATGCGAACAGGTTCCTGAAGGAGAACGACACCTGCGAGCTGGTTCTTTATGGCGACGAGGTGATCGGTGTTGAGCTGCCGCTCACAGTGGAGTTGACGATTGTCCAGACCGAACCGGGCTTCAAGGGCGATACCGCAACCGGAGGCACCAAGCCCGCGACCACGGAAACCGGCCTGGTGGTCAACGTCCCGCTCTTCCTTGAAGAAGGTCAGCGGATAAAGGTCAACACCGAGTCGGGCGCCTATATCGAGCGCGTAGGGTAGGAGGCCGGGAAGGCCGCTCACTGCCATGGAGCCGTTCACCGTTTCGGCGCTTGTAAGCAAGCTTCGGGGCCTGCTCGAAGCAAACGAGGCGATGAGCGACGCCTGGGTTGTCGGTGAGGTTTCGAACTACTCCCGTTCGCAGCCCGGGCACCGCTATTTCTCGCTGAAGGACCAGGGCGCGGTCATCCGGGCGGTTCTCTTCCGGGGGGACATGCCGGGGATGGAACTGAAGGATGGCGACCACGTCATCGCTCACGGGCGGGTCACGGTCTACGCGCAACGGGGCGAATTGCAGCTGGTGTGCGACTTCGTGCGGCCCGAGGGGATCGGCATCGAGGCGGCACGGTTCGAGGAGCTCCGCGAGCGGCTGGCGCGGGAGGGCCTTTTTGCCCCCGAACGAAAGCGGCCCTTGCCCGCCTTCCCGACGCGCGTCGGCGTGGTGACGTCTCCCACGGGCGCGGCCCTGCAGGACATCCTCAACGTGATCGGCCGCCGTTGGCCACTTGCCACGGTGCTGCTGGCGCCCGCACTCGTGCAGGGCGAGCAGGCGGTGGCGAGCATCGCCAGCGCGCTGGAGGGCCTGGCGCGAGAACCGGGGCTGGATGTCGCCATCCTCGCCCGCGGAGGCGGCAGCGCCGAGGACTTCTCCGCCTTCAACGATGAGCGCATCGCGCGGGCTATCTTCGCCTTCCCGGTGCCGGTGGTGACCGGAATCGGCCACGAGACTGACTTCACCATCGCCGACTTTGTCGCCGACCTGCGCGCCCCCACGCCAAGCGTGGCAGCGGAGCGCAGCACGCCCAGCAAGGCCGAGATTTCGCGCGCGCTGGCGGTCACCGAACGGTCAATGACGTCGGCTGCGCGGGATGGTCTGGTGGAGGCTGCCGGCCGGGTCGAGGCGAGCATCACAATGATCGAACGCTCGGTTCCGCGGCCCCTGGAGCTTGCGCGGGGGGCCGATTCGCTTCTCCGCGACCTGGAGAACGGCTACGCCCGCTGCAGCGTCGCCGACCGGGCCCGCTTCGAAACGACCGCCGCGCGAATCGCCGCGCTCGATCCGCGGGCGACGCTCGAACGCGGCTTTGCGATCATCAAGAAATCGGGTACGAAGAAGGTCGTGAACAGCGTCCGGAAGGTGAAGGGCGGCGACCGCCTGGACATTGCCGTAGCTGATGGGGCCTTCTGGGCGGAGGTTAGCTGAATGGCTGCTGATCGTTTTGAAGACCTCTACGCAAAGCTGGAAGAGAAGGCCAGGAGGCTGGACCAGGGGAACCTGCCCCTGGAGGACGCCCTGAAGCTGTACGAAGAGGGCGCCGAGCTCGTGCACAGCATCCGCGCGCTCCTCAACGAGGCGGAGTTGCGGGTGGAGAAGATCCAGTCAAGGCTTGCCGAAGACGAGGCTCAGCTACGGGAAGTTGAAGCCGGATACGAGGCCGGCGAGGATTGAAGCCGCTGCGCATAGCCTGGCTGACCACGGGCCGGGGCCCGGGCTCCTTTGGGGCGCTGGAGTACACGCTACAGGCCATCGAGAAGGGCCTCCCGGTGCGCCTGGAGGCCGTGTTCGTGAACCGCGAACGTGGTGAGGCGGAGCCCACGGACCGCCTGATCACCTTCGCTGAAGGCCATGGCATCCCGGTCGAGACCCTCTCCTCGGTGCGGTTCAGGCGGGAGCGCGGGGGCAGGATCGGGAGGCCGGGAGAACCCCTGCAGCCGTGGCGCTTCGAATACGACGCGGAAGTGGCAGACCTCCTGGCGCGCCATGAGTTCGACCTCGGCGTCATGTTCGGCTATATGCTCATCGCGACCGAACCGCTTCACGGCCGCTTCCGGTTCATCAATGACCACCCCGCGCTACCCGATGGTCCAATCGGGACGTACTCCGAGGTCATCGCCGGGCTTATCCGCGCCGGCGCGCGCGAATCGGGCTGCATGATGAACGTAGTGACGGCCGACGTGGACCGCGGCGCGACGGTGAGCTACTGCCGCTACACCATTCGCGACGACCAGAACGAGGCCCTCTGGAAGGGAACACTCTCGGAGCCGATCGAAGAGTCGGCGCTGTTCCTAGATATCCGCCGCCGGGGCGTGGAACGCGAACGCCCGTTCCTGGCCGAAACGCTGCGTGCCATCGCGGAAGGAACGCTGGCCGTACCGCCGGACGCCCCGCTGGACCTGACGGCGGAGGTCGAACGTGCCATCGCGACAGACAGAGCAGGTGGCTGACGACTCGCCAGGGCGTCGCGCCGTGCGGAGAAGCGGGCGGGTCAGGCGGCCGGGCCCCCATGCTCGCGAATGACCGCCCGGGCCTGCCGCTGCCGTTCATAGGCGGGCCTCTCGAATGAGTGGTCACGGCTATAGCCGCGCCGCCGCAGCGTCTCGCCAAGGTAGCGGGCGAAGAAGCGGAACCCGCCCATCCGCTGGTACTGACCGACATGAACGAGCTCATGCACCAGCAGGGCAGCATCGCTTCGCAGCGCCGGGGTGCGGAACCAGATGTGGTAGCCGGTGGTGAGCGCCGAGTGACCGGCCAGTCGCAGGTAGACGCCAGCCGGGCCGCGCATGTGCAGCCGCACATTCGCCAGGCGGACATCGCCATCAGCCAGCCCGAAGGCCAGGAGCCAGTCGATTTCCGCCTGTCTGAGCTTCACGATCACCTCCGGGACGGCCGGCCCGATACGCACAGCGATGACCGATTGTAGGGGGCGCGTGCACCTCGCCGGATGCGGGACAACTGCGCCGTGGGCGTGCGTATAATGTCGAGCGATGACCGATGAGACGCGACTCTGCCCTGATTGCGGCGCGGGCTACGCCGGAGAAGACAACTACTGCCGCCAGTGCGGCATGTATGTAGCGGCACTGCGCACCCTGCCAGTTGCGGCCGCACCCGCGGCGCCGGCCACCCGCGCAATCGAGCCTGTCCGTCCCTCGCTGCCTGCACCCGTGAAGAAGGCGGCCGCCGCCATCGCGGTGGGAACGGCCCTGCAGGTTGGGTTTGGCCTGGCGGGGAAGTACATGGCTCGCCAGGCGGCGAAGCAGGCCGTTTCGGCCGTGAAGCCGAAGGGGCGCGCCACGCTCGCGAAAAGGGCCACCGAACCCGCGAGCGTAGTCCCCGAGCCTGCCAGCGCGTCGGCCGTCAGCGAAACGCTCATCATTCGCCGCGTCTGGGTCCGGCGGGACTGATCTCGCCCTCGCCATGTCCGCGACCGAGGACGAGATCGCGGCGTGAGTCATCGGGCTGGAAGACGCGGCCCTCGACCAATGGGGGCAGGGCGCTCCTCCTGGCTTCCTCGAGATCCCGGCGCCCGATGTTGTCTACTTCGATCCCTTCCGGGAAGTGCGCATCGACGGGCGCGATGCCATCGCCGCCGTCTATGAGGGAATCCACGGCCAGGTCAGCATCTCGCGGTGCGAGTTCCTGAATCCCGGGTGCACGTTGTGGGCGACGCCGCCGTTCGCCCCTTCAACCACGTTTCCCGGGGCGGACGTGAGGACGCCTACCGCTGGAACTGCACCGGGGTTTGCCGGCGAACAGGCGAACGCCGGGAGGTCATCCAGGCCCATTGGCCGAACACGCCGGGCACGCGATAGAGCCTGTCACAAACCGCCCCCTTCACTCGTCTCTCCTTTCGAATGCGGCCTCCGGGCACGCCCGGACAACTGCCGGAGAGGATGGAAAGAGATGCAGACCCTGAACGTGGCAGTGGTTGGCGGCGGGATCGCCGGGCTTGTGGCGGCGAGCTACGCCGCTGCGGCGGGGAAGCCGGTGGCCCTGTTTGAGCGGGCCAGCACGCTGGGCGGACGAGCGCAGACGACCGCCGCCGGTGATGCGCACCTGAACCTGGGCCCCCATGCGCTTTTCGCCGGGGGGGCCAATGCAGCGGTTCTCAAGGACCTGGGGATCCGCGTCGCCGGGGCTGATGCCGCGACGCTTCCGGGAGGCGCCATCCGCGAGCTCCCCGGCCGGCGCCCGGGCGGGTACCAGGCACTCAAAGGCGGGCGGTTCCATGTCCTGCCCGTGAGCGCGGCGGCGCTGGCGCGAACGCGCCTCGTTGGCCTGGGAGCGAAGGTCGAGCTGGGGCGCCTGTTCGCCGCGGTGGCGAGGGCGAACGCCGGCTCGCTTGACGGGGTGGCCCTCACGGACTGGGTGAATGAGCACACATCGAACGCGGATGCCCGCGAGGTCTTCCTGGCCCTGGTCCGGCTTTCGACCTATGCGGGCGCGGCCGATGTCTTCTCGGCAGGGGCGGCCATCCGCCAATTGCGGCTCCCGGGCGGCGTGCACTACCTCGACGGCGGCTGGCGCAGCCTGGTCGAGGCTTTGCGCGACCGCGCCCTTGATCTGGGCGTGACGATCGAGGAATCGGCGCCTGTGAGGGCGGTGACGATTGAGCGTGGCGAGGCCACGGGGATTCGGCTGCGGGACGGCCGTGCGGTGAACGCATCGGCAGTGGTGCTTGCGACTCCGCCCGCAGAGGCGGCAGCAATATCAGGGCTCGACGCGGTAGCCGGGGCCGCGCGCGGTCTGACGCCGATGAAGTCTGCCGTGCTCGACATCGTTCTGAGGGGGCTCCCCAATCCGCGCCGCACATTTGCGCTGGGGATAGACACCCCCACGTACTTCTCGGTCCACTCGCACTGGGCGAAACTGGCGCCGAAGGGACGGAGCGTCATCCACCTGGCCACGTACCTCAACCCGGGCGAGAAGGGTACCACCGCTCACGAGCGCGAGCTCGAGTCCACGCTCGACGTTATCCAGCCGGGCTGGCGTGAGCGTGTCGTGTTCCGCCGATTCCTCCCCGACCTGGCGGTCGCCGGGGCCCTGCCGGCGGCGGCGACGGGCGGCGCGGCGGGGCGCCCGCGCGAGGAAGTCCCGGGGGTCCAGAACCTCTTCCTCGCGGGGGACTGGGTTGGCGCCGAAGGGATGCTGGCCGACGCGGCGTTTGCCAGCGGACGCCGGGCCGGGGAGCTTGCGGCGTCCGTTAGGATGAACATGCTGGCAACGGCATGAGTGAGGCATGATGACCGCCCCGGCCGCACCTGACGCTGAGGTCTTCGAAGAGCACCGAGCGCTGCTATTCGGCATCGCGTACCGGATGCTGGGCAGCGTGGCCGGCGCCGAGGACGTGGTACAGGAGACGTACCTGCGTGCCCTGCAGGCGGGCGACGACCAGGTGCGGTCGGCCCGGGCGTACCTGGTGACGATCGCGACGCGGCTCTGTCTCGACGAGCTGAAGTCGGCCAGGGCGCAGCGAGAGACGTACGTAGGGTCGTGGCTCCCCGAGCCCATTCCCACTGGCGCCGGTCTGGCGCCTTTGCCCGAGGCGGCAGCGGAAGAGCGAGAGTCGATTTCGATGGCCTTCCTTGTCCTGCTGGAACGGCTAACGCCCGTAGAGCGCGCGGTCTTCCTGCTGCGCGAGGTGTTCGGGTTCGGTTATGCGGAGGTTGCCGGGATCGTCGGGCGGAGCGAGACAGCGTGCCGGCAGGTCTTCCACCGCGCCCGGGAGAGAGTACGAGAGGGCCGGCGGCGCCAGGCGGTATCGCCCTCGGAGCACTGGGAGATAACGGCGCGATTCGTGCAGGCGGCGGGTAGCGGCAGCCTCGCGGGGCTGATCGCGCTGCTTTCCGACAGCGTCATCGCCTGGAGCGACGGTGGCGGTCGTGCTTCTTCGGCGATCAATCCGATCTACGGCCCGTGGCGGGTGGCCCGCTTCGTGATTGGCGTTTCGCGCAAGAGCGCCCGCATTGGCGAACTGGCAGCAGTTGAGCTGGCGGAGGTGAACGGTGAGCCCGGGATCATCTGGCGCAGCCGGAAGGGGCGCGCAACATCGGTGTCGGTGCTTGAAGTGGTGGGCGGGAGAGTGGTCGCAATCCGGTCGGTGCGAAACCCGGACAAGCTGCGGCGTTTTCGCGAGTCCCGGGGCCCCACGTTCGCGGTGACGTTCGAGCCCACCGGGGCCTGATGCGCACCGGGCCTGCGACCAGGCGCCACGATGTACCATGGCAGCCGTGCCGGCAGCAGACTGGCCCGACCCGCGTTGTGGATTGGCGGTGGCCTGCTGGAGCCGGGAACGGGCGAGTTCGCCCTTCTCTTGTGTTTGTCATCACAATCCCCCCCTGCTAGGATCGGAGTCCGCGAGGGGGCCGTTTCGAGCCCCGCCAGCCGGGGGACAAATGGCTTACGGCACTGGCATTGCGAAAGGCATGGGCCTCACGCTGAGGAGCCTCTTCAGGCCCGTCGCCACGATTGAATTCCCCGAAGAGGTCCGGCCCATCCCGGTCTACGCGCGCACGAACCTTCTCTGGTTCGAGGAGCGCTGCACGGGATGCAGCACCTGCGCGCAGGCCTGCCCCGATGGCTGCATCCTGGTCGCGACGAGCCAGGACGCTGAGGGCCGCCGGAACATCGACCGTTACGAGATCGACTTCCGCATCTGCATGTACTGCGGCCTCTGCACCGAGGCCTGCCCCTATGAGGCCATTCAGCCCGGGGGACCGCTGGACGACGCGGTCTACCAGTTCGATGAGATGTACCGGGACAAGCACGCGCTCACCCGGGTCGCGCGGACGTTCCTCGATTCGCACGAGAACACATATCCCAACGGGAAGCCGGCGCCCTCCCCCGACGCCGACTACCACCGGCTGTAGGATTTCATGGCAACTATCACCGTTGACGGCCGCTCCATAGAGGCGCCTGCGGGGGCGCCCCTCGTCGAAGTCCTCAAGAACAACGGCTTCTACATCTCCAGCCTCTGCTACATCGACGGGCTGAAGCCTTACGCGGGCTGCCGCTCGTGCCTGGTCGACATCGAGGGCCCGCCGGGCCTGCAGCTTTCGTGCACCTCGGTGGTGCAGGATGGGATGATCGTTCGCACCGACACAGACGACGTGCAGGAGGCGAGGCGGGCGGTAGTCTCGATCATCCTCGCCAACCATCCTGACCGCTGCCTCACCTGCCACCGGCGTGAGCATTGCCACCCGGGCGACATTTGCCTTCGCGACGACATCGTCACGCACCGCTGCCTCACCTGTTCGAAGAACTACCGTTGCGAGCTCCAGGCGACGTGCGAGATGGTGGGCAGCTCCGGCTTCGAACCGTGGGTGGGCGAGGAGCGGAGCTGGTACCTGACCGAGCACCCGCCCGCCGACCGGGCGAACCCGTTCATGGAGTTTGACCCGCAGATGTGCATCATCTGCACGCGCTGCCAGCGCGCATGCGACGAGAAGCGCCACACCGGGGCAATATCGCTAAGCGGCCGCGGCTGGGATTCGCGGATCGCCTTCGGTGCGGGAGGGCAGATCCACGAAAGCAACTGCGACTTCTGCGGCGCCTGCATCGACGTCTGCCCGACAGCGACGCTCATGGAACACCCGAACAAGTGGGTCGCCAAGCCGGATCGATGGGTATCGACGACCTGCGATTCCTGTTCGGTGGGCTGCAGCATCACGATTGGCTCGAAGGAAGGCCGGGGCGCGATCGTGCGCCCGGGCGCCGGCAACCCGTTCAGCGGGGACCAGATCTGCGTCCGCGGGCGGTATCACTACGATTCGCTCAAGCCCCGGGAACGGCTCTCAAAGCACCAGGTGCGCCGCGGGCAGATCCTGGCGCCCGCCTCGTTCGACGACGCGATCGCTGAAGCGGCCGCGGCCCTGAAGGCGGCGAAGGCGAAGGGCCGGGTGGGCGTGCTCGTGGGGGCGACGGCGACAAACGAAGAGGCATGGCTGGCCGCAGCAATTGCGAAGAAGGCCTTCGGCGGCAGCGCCGATACGTCGCTCGGCCCGGTCGTTCGCGCCACGAAAGAAGCCCTTGAAGCGCGTTTCGGCACCTGGCGCATGGCGACCGGCCTCACCCGTTTGCCGAAAGCCAGGGCGATCGTCGTCGTTGCCGACGACCTTGAGGAGAGCCACAACGTCGCCAGCCTGCGCATCAAAGACGCCGTCGTGCGTGAGAAGGCGAAGCTCATCGTCATCGGCGCCCTCCGCAGCGAGCTCGCCGATTTCGCCGCCTGCTGGCTTCGCCCCGCCGGGGGCGAGGAGGGTCAGATGGCCGCCGCGCTTGCCGCGGCCGTGGGCGGTGGCAAGGCGGCCACACCCTCCATCGCTGAGGCTGCTGCCATCCTGAAGGCGGCTGCTAAGAACGAAACGCTGGTGGTGTGCGCCCCCAACCCGGTGAGCCCGGCGCAGGCAGCGGCCATGGCAGGGGGGGCAGCGAACCTCGCAATCGCCCTTTTCGGCGACGAGGCGGCGAACAACCTCGTCATCTTCCCGCCCGAGGTCAACGTCAACGGCCTGCTGGATTGCGGGGTCGGCGTCGAAGGAGGCGCGAACCCGCTCGAAGGCCTCGCTGGCCTGCTCGTCTTCCGTGATGACCCGGCGATGCGCCTGCCAGGTGCTGCGGAAGCGCTTGCCGGGATCGAGACGGTAGTTGTCATCGACGGAGTGCTGCACGAGACTGCCCGGCGCGCGGCCGCTGTCATTGCGGAAGGGCGGGCCTACGCAAGCGAGGGCACCTACACACAGGCTGGATTCGCCGTTCAGCGGCTCGCCCCTGCGATCGCGCCCGAGGGCCACGCCGTGACAGGCTTCGCCGCGCTCCAGGCACTCGGGGCAGCGCTCGGCGTTGACCTTCCCTCCAGCCCGGAAGCGGCCCTTGCCGGGATTGCGAAAGCCAACGCGAGCTACCAGCCTGTCAGCGACCTGATCGTTGGCGAAGGCCTTCAGCTTGCCGTGACGCCCGCCTCGAAGGCGGCAGAGTCGCCTGTCCCGGCCGCCAAGGCGGCGGGCGAAGGCCTGCGCGTTATCACGGGCCGCGACCTGTACACCGCGCTCGACGCGGCTGCCCTTCGCCACCCCGAGGCCGAGAAGCTCCATCGGTACGACCGGGTCCAGGTGAGCGAGCAGGATGCCGCCCGGCTGGGCCTGCGAAATGGTGACGAGATCGAGATCTCCAGCGGAGCGGCCGTCATCAGGGCGCAGGCAGCGATTACGGAGCGCGTGCCCGAGGGGTGTGTCTACGTATCCAGCCTTCTCCAGGGCGGCGCCATCGCCGGGTTCTTCACTTCCGCCGCGATCCCAACGGTGAAGCTCGGGGCGCCCGTTCGCGCCTGAACCACGCACCTCATGAATGCGCGAAGCCCCCGGTTTCCCGGGGGCTTCGTGTGCTCGGCTTCGACTTCGGAGAGGTAGGGAGAGGGAGGAAGCTCGAGTCAGCGGGGCCGGAGGCCCATGAGAAACGCCAGTAAGGGCATGGCCCCGTGGCGCTCTGGCGATTGTGCGACTGCGGCTGGCCGGCCGCGGTCAACACGAGCGGGAATTGTCGATGCCGGCCGTTCACGCTGGGCGTATCGCCCGGCATGGACGTGGCGCGCAGACTGTGGAGAGAGCAGCACCGACACTTCCAACTCCTTCTGACGGTACATTAGGCGCCGCGTGTGAAACGCGGTTGGCGTTTGTGTAAACGGTTGGCAAAATCCGCCACTGCGGCCTGGGCTGGAACTTCTCGAGTGGGGACGTCACTGTCGTCGTGAACCCGTCAAAGGCCAGGAGGAAACATGAGCAGTCCCCTTGAGCGCGGGAGCATCCCCCTGTCGCAGATCCCGGTCCCCTTCGTAAGCACAGTCATCGCCATCGAGCCGGCATGGCTGGACCCAAACGGCCACGTGAACATGGCCTACTTCATGGTTGTCTCGGAGCGGGGGCTCGACCAGGCGTGGACGGCGATGGGCATCGGGTGGGAGTACGCCCGGGAGACGGGGCTTTCCACATTCGCCGCCGAAGTCCATACGCGATACCTGCGGGAGCTCCTGGGGCACGACGCACCGGCCGTCTCGTTTCGTGCCCTTGCTGTGGATGAGAAGCGCCTGCATGGCATCTCGGAGATTCGCAACGTGGCTGAGGACGCGGTAGCGGCAACAACGGAGCAGTTGTGGCTCCACGTTGATCTCTCCACGCGCAGGGTGACGCCATGGCCGCCTGACGTTCGCGAGCGGCTGGAAGCCTGGGTGGACGCGCATCGTCGCCTGGAACCCATCGGCTGGGTCGGACGCCGCATCGAGATGCCCGGCAGGTAGCCGGGCCGGGGACTGCCCGCGGCCAGGCGTGGGGCCAGTGCTAGAATCATGCCGCTGCAGTGGAGTCCCGTTTGCAGCGCCCCATCCCTGGCAGCCGGTGGACCAATGTCTTTCGAAAGCACCCAGCAGGCCCTGACAGCCGCAGCATCGGTCGCGGTGGCGGTGGGCGTTGCCGTCGCCCTGCTCGAGCTACGCGGCCAGAACACGCTCCGCCAGGTGAACCTGGTGATGCAGCTCTTTTCGTCGTTTGGCGAGGAGTCGTTTCTGCGTCATTACCAGCGCGTCACGTCGTGGCCGTACGAGAGTTACGAAGCCTTTCGCAACACTGCCACCGAGGAGGACAGGGTCTCCCTGATGGTTGTCTCCGTGTTCTTTGAGAACATGGGCCTACTCTACCGGCGGGGACTGGCGCCCCTGGACCTGCTCGACGACCTCCTGTCGGCGCCCATCATCACGACCTGGGCGAAGGTTGAGCCCATCTGGGCCGGCATGCGAGCCGAATTCAACCAGCCCCAATGGGTCGAATGGTTCGAGCTTCTCCACAACGCGCTCAGGAAACGCATCAGCGGAGCCTGAGATTCCCAACCCGGGGAGTGGGCCGGACAGGGGCCATGAGGCGGGTGCGCCTCCTCTGCGGCGGAGCGGCCTGCGCAGGCCGGAGGAAACGGTAGCGGTCCGTCGTAGGAGTCCGCATGACCGCCCCGGCCAGGTGGCCGGGACCGGTTCCCTGATGGCCCGGCCGGTACAGAAGGATTGCCACTCCCCAAACGCCGAACGAACCCCTATGATGCGTCCGGCCCGGGCCACGCCACCGCGCTCGCGGCACAAGGAGATCTCCGTCATGCACCGTTTCCTGGTTCTGCTGCTCCTGGGCTGCCTGTCTGCCGGGCTTGTTGCCTGCGGTTCGGACGATTCGGACTCCTCATCGGGCGATGACGACGACGGCGGCCAGGAAGCGCCCACCGCGAAGGCCGGCACGGGAACGAAGACCGCCCCGCTGTTCACCGGTGGCGAGAAGCTGGGCTCGTTGACCTACAAGTTCGGCGGCAACGTTGAGGCCAGTGGCGAACTGGCCTTCACGCCGGTGCTGAGCCTCTTCAGCGACAAGTCCTGGCAGCAACTGTACTTCGGGGGCAAGGACGGGCAGACCGTTTTCATCATCAATCTCGACCCCGCCACCGCTGGCTTCATGTTCGGTGACGGGAAGATCACGGTCGTCGGCGTTGCCACCGGTGACGATGCACCCTGCACGATCAAGGTGGAAAAGCAGGATGGGACCGGCGCAAAGGGCACCTTCGAATGCGACGACGCCAGTGGCACGGGCGGGTCAGGCGCCATTTACGCCGATGGCATTACCGTGAAAGGAGCGTTCGAGGCGCGGACGAAGTAGCGCTCCCGCAGAGGGGCAACTCTCGCCCGCACCATCCAGGCCTTACCGTGGAATCACCAGACCTTGCTGTCCGGCAGCGCACGTATGGGCTTTTCGTTGACCTCGGCCGGGCGCCGCTGGCGGGGGAAGTCGCCGTTGCCTGCGGGGTGTCCGAATCGGCGGTGCTGGCATCGTGGGCGCGCCTCCAGGACCAGCATGCGCTCCTGCTTGATCCCTCGGGGAGCAGGATCCGGATGGCGAACCCGTTTTCGGCAGTCCCGACACCACATCGGGTTCATGCAGCAGGCCGCTGGTGGTACGCCAACTGCGCCTGGGACGCATTCGGGATCTGCGCCGCACTCGGGGTCGATGGGGAGATCGAGACCACGTGTCCCGACTGCGGAGAACCCATTGGGACGGGCGTGCGCAACCGCAGACCAACGGAACCGGACCTGCTCTTCCACTGCCTCGTGCCGGCGGCGATCTGGTGGAACGACATCGCCTTCACCTGAGGAACCATGAACCTCTTCCGGTCGGAAGAGCACATCGGCCGCTGGCTCGACGGGCGGGCACCCGGGGCAACGATCACGGCGGGCAAGCTTTGCGACCTGGCCCACGCGTGGTGGGGCGACCGCCTTTCACCGGAGTGGAAGCCGCACCCGCGGGAGCAGAACCAGGCAATCCTCGATGGCCTGGGGCTTGTGGGGGAGTTCTGGCACCTCGGGTGAGAGCGCGGTCGCCGTTACCCGGAGCCGGGTTCAGGCGAGGGCGGACAGCACTTCGGCGGCAGCCCGCTCGCCCGAGCGGATGGCGCCATCGATGTAGCCGATGGAGCGGGTGGCCGTCTCGGTCCCGGCCCAGTGGATGGGCCCACAGGGCTCCCGGAGCGCCGGCCCATACGTGGAGAGCACGCCGGGCGGGAAGTGGGCGGCATAGCAGCCGCGGGTCCAGGGCTCCGCGCTCCAGTCGAGGTCCACGTAGGCGAGGTGTTCGCGGGCGCGTTCACCCCAGGCGAGGGCAAGCAGGTCAGTGACGATCGCGCTGCGCTCGGCCGGCGTCAGCCGGCCGGCTTCGACGGCGTGGCGCCCTTCGAAGAACCCGGTGACCACGCCGGCCCCGGGCGGGCTCGTATCGAATGTCACGGCGACCGGCGCCCCGGGCGCGATCACCTGGCCGCTCAGCCCTTCGGCCCGCCACCAGGGGCTTTCGTAGACCACATGGAACTTGATGACCGAACCGGCCGGGAGGCGCTGCACAAGCTGGTCGCGGCGGGCGGGCAGCGGAGGATTGAACGCGATGCGTCCCGAGAGCATCGGGGAGAGCGCCACGATGGCGCGCCGGCCAACAACGGCGCCGCGTTCGCCCGAGACCCTGACCCCGCTGGATTCGCAGGACAGCCGCGAGACGGGAAAACCGGGCCTCACCGCATCGCCGAGCTTCGCGGCGAGCATGGCGGCCATCTGCTCGACGCCCCCGACGAAGCGGTCCTGCTGGGCGCCGCCGGACGTGCCGGTGAGGCGCGACCAGCCGCCGCTGGAGGCGGCATAGACGGCGGCGCCAAGGACCGACATGTTGGCCGAGCCCGTGGCGAAGACCGAGTTGATGGTCATTTCGAAGAACAGCCGCGCCTGGCTGTTAGTGATGCGTTCATCCAGCCAGCTCGCAAGCGTCATGGAATCGAGCTTTGCGGCATCCGGGGTGGACCATGGGTCATCTGGAGAGGCCTGCTGGACCAGGGCTTCGAACTCAGCGGTGGCCGCCTGGAGCTGCTCGAACATCCCGGCGAGGACACCGGCCACGCGGCCACCGCGGTACGCCTGCCCATCGAGGACGACCACGCCGTCGCCCACCATCACCTGGGTGGTGGTGCGGACGCCGAGTTCCTTCGCGAGGGCGTGGAGGGCGCTCTGACCGGGGCCAACCCACATGCCCCCGAGGTCGAGCGCCACGCCCGCGACCTCGACGGTATGAGTCCGGCCCCCTACCCGGTCGCGGGCTTCGAGCACCGCCACCGAGGCGCCCTTTTCGGCGAGGCGGCGGGCTGCGGTGAGCCCTGCGAAGCCCGCTCCAACTACGACTACATCGACGTCAGGCATCTCTACATCCCTCGCGGGTATCCAATTCGCCGGAGCCGGACTCACATTGCAGGACGGCGACGGCGCGGTTGGGGTCCGGCCATCCCGTGCGATGTCACTGGCCCGGAGCCTTCGAACTCCAATGAGTTCAGCGGGGACCCCGAAGAAGGTGCCAAACTACGGTACTTGCAGAACGCGAACAAGTGGGGGACGCACTGCGGCCGATGCTATGCTGAGTGTGGGCGCCCCGGAGAGCGGCCATGGTGAGGGAGCGGGAGGACACTTGGCCCGGTCACCGCGAGCAGTGACTATGCGGCGTTGGGCAAGCGGTAGGGCGCCGAACGTCCGGCTGCAAGGTGCAATCTCAGCGGGGCCAGCGGCGTTGTCCATGCCGCCTGGCGCAGGGGGCACCCCTGCAGTGTTCAGGGGCCGGGCCCACTTCCCTGCACCGGGAGCAGGACCCCGGGGGCGAGGACGAGCGTCTCCAGGATTGTGAGAACCCAGTTCTCGGCCTCGTCAAAGGTCTTTCCCATGTCCCGCGTTAGCTGGAAGTAAACCTCGTTAGACAAGAGCACTGCGATGACCTGGGCAGCGTGCTCCGGGGCAAGGCCATCGCGAAGCGCACCGGCGTCGGCCAGCCACATGGCAAGGCTGCGCATCCCCTCCCAGTGCCGGGTACGGCCCTCGGCAAGAACCTCCGCCAGGGCTGGATCGGTACCCGCTCCGGCGTGAACGGCGCTGACAATGTCGCCGGTGCGTTCTACCACCCGGCGGCCTACATGCGCGGCGAGCCGAAGCCTCTCACGCGGGTGGTCGGTAGCTGCCAGCGTCGCGACAAGCCCACCGACGCCGGCCTCTTCATCTATCAATTCGTTGAGCTCTCTCAGGAACGCCTTCTTCGGCCCAACGCTCGAATAGACGGTCTGGACGGCGACGCCGGCCTCCCGGGCGATCTCGGCCATTGAAGTCCGGGCGTATCCCTTGCCGCCCAGCAGTCGCCTGGCCGCCTGGACGATGTCCCGGCGGGTCTGCTGCGCCTGGAGATCGCGCCGGGTAGCGCGACGCCCCGAGGTCACGATTGACTCCCAAGTTCGAAACTCACTAGAATCTAGCTCCATTCAATGGAATCCCATTCTACCATTGCGATGCGTCACAGGGGAGGAACCATGAACCGCCGAATTGTCAATCCGTGGACATGGCAGGAGGAATACGGCTTTGTGCAGGGCATCGAGGTGTCGGGCGCGCAGCGCACGCTCATCTGCTCGGGACAGGCGTCACAGGATGCAGATGGCACGCCACTCCACGCTGGCGACATGGCGGCACAAACGGCAAGGGCGATGGGCAACCTGGTGACCCTTCTGGAGGCGGCAGGCTTCCAGCTCAGCGATGTCGTGCGGCTGAATATCCTGACTACCGATGTGGACCGGTTCCTGGCCGAGGGCGCCGAGGTCTGGGGCGGGCGCCTCGCCCAGGCGGAATGCCGGCCTGCTACAACGCTGCTGGGAGTCGCGCGTCTTGCGTTTCCCGAGCTGCTGGTCGAGTTCGAAGCGACGGCCGTGGCATAGCTGTGCTACCACGCCACCCTGGCAGGCGGGCGGGCATGGCTGGTCCCATCGCGGACATCGGGCGGCCCGGTGGTTCGACCCAGCGCAAGCGTCTCTTGAGCTGACGCCAGACCGCCCACGATTCCTCAGGAAGTCCCCATTCCGATTCCGCTGCCGTGGGCGACCCTTTGGACGGGGAGCGGAGGAGGGTGACTGGTAGCGCGTAGGGGATTCGAACCCCTGATCTCCGCCTGCAGCCGGGGAGAGGCGAAGGTGAGCCTTCCCGGCTACGCGGCCCCGGGCTTTCGGGGCGACCGCCTGACCCCACGGCCGGGAGGGTTCGGGATGTCATTCCGCGCGCCGGCGGCCGTCCAGAAGGTCCACAGGGTTTGAGACTCCCATTCACTGCCCGGTGAAAGGCTGCGCGGTTGACCTGGCAAATGCTTCGTGCGCCCTGCCGGGTCTATTCCCAGCACAACGACCAGGCCCGTACCGGTTCCTCTATTCCCTTGAGGTCCACCTGGCCACGGTCCTCGAAGGTGAAGTCCATACCGGCGACGGCCTGTCGCACGACGTCGGAAACAAGGATGCCTGATGGCCCGGCGGCAGATTCAAGCCGTTTGGCAACGACGACGCTCAGGCCGTGCAGGTCGCCGCCCTCCTCAATGGGCTGGCCGGCGTTGATGCCAATGCGAATGCGGACGGGTATTTCGGAGCCGGCGAAGGCACTGCAAATGCCGCGCTGGGCCTCGATGGCAGCTTGCAGGGCGTCGCTGGGGAGGGGGAAGTCGGCCATGAAGGCGTCACCGATTGTCTTGACCACGCGTCCCCCGTGGTGGAGCACGGCGGCCGTGAGGATTCCGTCGTGCTTGCGCATCGTCTCGCGCATGCGCAGGTCCTTGAGCTGAGTGAGGAGCGGCGTTGAGGAGACGACATCGGTGAAGAGGATGGTGCGAAGTGCCGTGCGGGGGACGGTTGGCGAGGATGGAGCGGCCCCCGCCGGGCCGAGGAATTCGTTGATCACAGTCATGGTTGTATCTGTCAGCAGCTGGTTCGGAGGGCTGTGGTCGATGACAACGCGCGCACCCGGGATGGCCCGGGCGATGTCGCGCGCCCACGACGCCGGAAACCCGTAGTGGGTCTCCCATTCGGTCGTGTCAACCACCAGCACCGGCAGCCTGAGTTGGGCCGCAAGGGCCCTGTAGTCGGCGCCAGTGTAAGTCGCCAACAGCTCCCGCAGCCTGTCACGGTCGAGGTCCCGGCGCAGCTGTGAGGCGAAGTCCGTGGCCCCTGGTTGGCCCCAGCCCACGACATATTGAGCGTAGGACTGGAGGAAGTACTCCCAGTCGGCCTCAATCGTGGCAGTCCATCCCGCTGCATTGGGGAGAGCGCGCCACTCCGCACCACCTACGATCGGTGACTGCAGCACAAGGCGGTGCACCCGTTCCGGGAAGTCGAGCGCTGCCCCGAGAGCATCGAGTACTGCGGTACCAACCGCCCACACAGATACGGCCTCATTCCCGAAATGGTCCGCAACAGCGATGATATCGGCGGCAAGCGATGTGCGACTGAGGGGAAAGTCGCGCGACGAGTTTCCCTGGCCCCGGCGGTCGTAGCCAATGAAGGTGAAGGTCGCACCATGCCGTGCAGCGAGCCGGGGAAGCACACTGATGCCAGCGCCGCCAAACCCGTTCGGGACCATTATCACGGGCGTGCCGCTCCCCAGCGAAGCACACGCGATCGAGGCCCCGTCGGCGCTCAGGGCGTACTCGAACTGCATCAGGCGTCTCCGCCCCGCCCTGGCGCAGTGTTCGACCAATCTTTATGCCAACCGCACATGGCGGAATAGTACTCCGGTGCTACCAAGGCGAGAAGCCAGGGGCGCCTGTCGCTGATGAATGCACGCCAATGCGTGGCCACAGAGCGCGAGTGACGAAACCCGGACTCATCGCACGGCGACGCAGGCGAAGCAAACCCGGTGCGGAGCGCCCGGTGGTCCGCAGCTCACCTGCTTCTGTGCCTGACACGGTGGCCACAACGCAGCGCCTGTCCGCAGAATGGTGCGGTTGAGGGGCCGGCACGCAGCGGGTGTCATTGCCCGGGAAATGGCCGGCCATCCTGGTCAACCAGCGCGGCGGGAAGGGGTTCTCGCAGGGCCGCCAGGCGCTGAACGAGGGGCGAGCTCGCCCCTCCTGGATTCGATTCTGTGGTAGCGCGTAGGGGATTCGAACCCCTGATCTCCGCCTTGAAAGGGCAGCGTCGAAGCTGGTCTCCCGTCCCAACCAGGCGTGTTATGTCCCTATCTTGAATCTGACGTCGCGGCTTCCTCCTGCGCCGCCCACTCAGGCCACCCTGCGCCCACCGTAGTTCGGACACCATTTGGGACACCAAACCAGCGTCCCCCGATACCCCCAAGAGACGCTGATGTACCAACTCACGGAGCACTGCACCCTCCTGGCTGAGGTCCGGTTGGCCATGCTACGTGCCGTGATGGAGCCGACGCTGGCTAACCGCGTTCCCGGGGAATCTGCCCACCGCTCTCTGACGACCGCACGGATGAGTAGCGGCGGTGGGACAAAGTGAATACACATAAGGATCCGGGACGTGTGAACATTGCCTCCTGGCCCACGACGATCTGTCGTGGCTAAATCGCCGTGCTTGCGCCCACGTGTGCCCCGCTAGCTCTTCCGCGGCCGGTCGCGACGGCGCGCCTACAGCACCGAGAGCGCCTTGACGGGCTACCACGTGATACCTACGCTATTCTGCGTAGTTGGGAGTTTGTCGGATGCCCCTGGGCGAAACGATCTCGGCCGCGCGCAAGAAGATGGGCTACAGCCAGAAAGAGCTCGCGGAGAAACTGATGAAGGACGAAGGCGGCCCCATCTCCGCGCAGTACCTTAACGACATCGAGCATGATCGCCGCCAGCCGTCATCAGAGAGTCTGCTGCGCCGACTGGCCGAGGTCCTCGAGATCCCCATCGAAGTGCTGCTCTACCAAGTTGGCCAGTTGCCCTCCGATGTCCGGGGGCAGAACCCATCGCCTGAACGAATCCAGGAAGCGTATCGCGCGTTCCGTCGAAGCCTAGAGAAGTGAGCACCAAAGTGCGCATGGTGCCGGACAGGACAGGACGGTTCCGGGAGCGGCCTCATTACGACGCCCGCGATCTGGATGTCGAGTGCGAAGAGATCATCACTTCGTTTGCCAAGGGCACTCTGGGTGAATTCAGCTTGCCGGTCCCGACCGACCTCCTCACCAAGCTCATTGAGCGGGACGCGGACGACTTGGACGCGTATGCCGACCTGTCCGACCTCGAAGGCGACGTGGAGGGGGTCACGGACTTCATCCGCGGGAAGCGCCCGAAGGTGCGAATCGCGGCCCGCCTGTCAGAGCGGACGAACGAAAACCGCCTCCGGACGACGCTCACTCATGAGTTTGGCCACGTCAGGTTCCACAACTGGCTTTACCAGATGGAGCAGCCACTGCCGCTGTTCGGTCCGGCCGCCGGTCCGCCGACCCAGTGCAAGCGTGACAACATCATGCAGGCGCGCGAGGTCGACTGGATGGAATGGCAGGCGGGCTATGTGTGCGGCGCGCTGCTCATGCCCGCGAGCCACTTCCGAGCGCAACTCACCGACGTGCAGCGCGAGCTGGGCATGAGCGGACCGTTGCTCACGGGGTCGGCCTCCGCCGACCCCGTGGCCCGGCAGTTGGCTCGTCGCTTCGCAGTTTCGGTCGAAGCGGCGAGCATCCGGCTCTTGAAGCTCGGTCTCCTCAAGGAGCCGACCGCGAGCGGCTCCCTCTTCTAACTTCCTGCCGCCAAAGGGGGTTGATCTGAGTCCGTCGTGTGCTATCCTACGCTTATTAGCGGATTAGCTTATCCGCAGACTGACGAACGGGCGGTCGCCCGAAGGAGACTCACCATGGCCACGGACATCATCACGTACTTCGTTGACGGCGAGGAGCAGACCACCGAAGAGCACAAGCTCACGGTCGCCCAGATCCTGGAGAATGCCGGCTTCACTCCCGCCACCGACTACATCCTGACTCGCCAGAACGGGCACCACGACTTCACCGACTACAACCAGGAAGTCCCGCTGCGCAACGGCGAGAGGTTCACCACCCGCTTCATCGGCGTTACCCCGACCTCGAGGCTGAACTAGATGACGAGTGACGACCTTGAGGAGTACTTCCGCCAGACGGGCTACACGGTGGAACTGCTCACCGCGCCCAACGGCGAGGTCTACACGAGCATCCGCGATGTGGAGGTGCCGGCAGGTCCCCACGCCGGCCGCAGTTGTGACGTGGCCATCCTGCGTTGCACATCGACGCCTTTCGCGATGCCGGCAGCCATCCATACGAAGCCGGTGCTGTTTCCCAAGGGCACGCGCGCGATCCAAGACAGCAACCTCGGGCCGGACTGGGCTTACTGGAGCCGCCGCTTCGACCGACCCCCGACCCCGAAGACCATCTTGACCCACATCATGACCATCCTGTCAGAGGTTTGAATGCACGGCTACCAGGAATCCGACTTCGCAGGCGTCACTTTCTCAGTGGCGTTCACGGGCGAGCTCGACAGTCAGCTCGCCGCCCATCTCGACAAGGGGCCGTTGCAGGAGGACCTGACGTTTGCCTACTGGAAGCCAAGTCGCGGGGCCAAGCGGTATACAGCCATCCTCACGCAGCTGATCCTGCCTGAAGAAGGCGACCGGGTCCTGCAGGGCAACGTCGCCTTCAGCGCGGACTATCTCGGCCGCGTTCAGCGCAAATGCCCCGCGGGCTACGGCATCGCCCTGCTCCATTCGCATCCGGTCCCGCGTTGGCAGGATATGAGTGACGACGACGAGTTCGCCGAAGGGGTTCGCCTAGGCGGCTCGGTCGCGAGCTCGACCGGTCACCCGGTCCTTGGCCTGACCAGGGGTACGGACGGGTCATGGAGCGCCCGATTCTGGCTTCGCGCTGGCCCTCGGAAGTACACCCGCCATGACTGCGAGACGGTGCGGATTGCCGCGGTTGAGGCGCTGCGCACTACCTATCACCCCGCTCTCCGCCCGCTGCCAGCCGAACAGCCCACTCAGGTTGCGACCATAAGCGTCTGGGGCGCGGCAGCTCAGGCCGACATCGCCCGCACCCGGGTAGGTATCGTAGGACTGGGGAGCGTCGGCAGCATCGTCGCCGAGGCGCTCAACCGGCTCGGCATCGAGAACGTCACCTACATCGACCACGACATCGTCGAGGCGCGCAACCTCGACCGAACCCTCAACGCCCGGCCCGAGGATGTTGACGACCATCTGGCCAAGGTCGCCATCGCCAAGCGTGCTGCCGAGGTCACCCACACCGCAGGCGTCTTCAACGCCGAAGCGGTACCGGCGAGCATCTTGACGGTTGAGGGCCTGGGCGCCGCACTGGACTGCGATGTTCTCGTCTCTTGCGTCGACCGGCCATGGCCGCGCGCGGTCCTCAACCTCATCGCCTACGGTCACCTCATCCCTGTCGTCGATGGCGGGATTTTGGCGCGAACCGATCGGAACGGCCGCCCGCTCCACATCGATTGGCGTATTCACACGGTGACCGTTGGCCGCGCCTGCCTCTACTGTCTCGGTGCGCTCTTGCGCAGCGATGTCGCTCTTGAGCGCGCCGGCAAGCTCGACGACCCTGACTACTTCGCCAACCTTCCGGAGGCCGACCGCGAGCGCTACGCTCGACGCAACGTGTTCCCCTTCAGCCTTGCCGTCGCTGGGCACCAAACGCTGCAACTGGTCGGCATCGTCACCGGAATGCCGCGTGTCGGCGGCAAAGGACCCCAGCACTATTCGGTGTATCCCGGCGAGATGAGGGTGGACGACGTGACCGTCTGCGACGCCGCATGCGAAATCCAAACCATCACGGGCACGGGCCTGGCTCTCGACGAATGGCTTAAGGCCACGGAGTCGGCGTAAGCACCACCGTGGCCATCCAATCCCAGGAGAAAACCAACATGAGCAACAATCGTCACGTGGTTCCCAACCCAAACGGCGGCTGGGACGTCGAAGCCCCTGGCGCTCAGCGCGCCAGTTCCCACCACGACACCCAGGCCGATGCCGAACGCCGTGCAAAGGATATTGTCGGCAATCTGGGAGGCGGCGAGGTTGTTGTCCACGACCGCCGCGGCCAGATTCGCGATTCGGACACCGTTGCACCCGGCAACGATCCCAGCCCGCCCAAGGATGCCCGGCACTAGGCGAGAGCGCTCCCCAAAGCTGGTTCAGGAACAACTACTTCGGCGGTGCTGCACGACGGAGCGAGCCAAGGATGCACGAGCCGTCAGCGCACCTCGTGTGAGATCGCTGTCGGCAGTACTCAGAGTCGCTCCAACACCTCTGCGATGACGAGGTCAGCCGCTCGATCGATGTCGTAGTCCGTCGGCCAGGTCGCAACCAACGGGATGAGGTCGTCGCGGAAGTCGGCATCCTCAAGCTTGCGGCGCAGGTTCTGGATAGCCACTCTCGCTGTCAGGCCTTGAGGGCGGTATGGGGAGAATGCTGTGACGACCGCGTCGCCCCCGAGCTTCAGTTCGGTGAGCGCCAGCCAGAGGTCGAACAGATCCCGGCCCTTCTTCCGCTGATACAGCGCACGGATCTTGGTGGCCATCAACTCGGCAGGTACAAAGGTCTGAACGTCCGCGCCTCCCGAGTACCAGGACGAACGCACATCGTACGTCACGCGTGTAAGAGGCAGCGCCGGCGTTCGCTCGTACGTGTTCACCTCGACCTTGATGCGAAGGCCTCGCCACCTGCGGCGGTCGTCCGGAGGTACACCTTGGGCTGAGCACCCATCTGCGTGCGGACCTCGAACCCCAACGCCTCACCGACCTTCGTCACGGCCTGGGTGAGCGGCTGAATACCGCCCGCGCTGGCGCGGACGTAGTCCAGGTCCTCGCTGTATCGACGGGGAACCGGCAGGTGCAGCTTATGCAGACACGTACCACCCCGGAAGATCAGTTCGTCTCGCAGATAGGGATCGGACGCGAGCTCGACGATCAGGCGGCTGAGGAGAAGGTCCTGCTCGGCCTGCGCGCGAGTCGGCCAGGGGGCACTGACACTCCATGGGGTGATCGCAGCGGCGGGAATCACAAGTCAGGCTCGACCGCGGCATTGACGATCACGTTCCATGTATGGTCGCGCTTGCCGCGGAGCGGTGCACGCGGATCGAGAGGCGAAGCGTGAACTCGCGGCTGACCGACGAGCAGGGACTGAAGCGGCACAAGGTCGACGTCCGCTTGGAACCGCTCCAGGAGGTACCCCAGGCGCCGCACGGTTGCCGTTGGGAACACTCCCGCCACCTCGAGGAGACGCGTCGGGTTCAGCCCGGGCTCCTGAGCGAGCTCGATGAGGACGGTAGTTGCGTTGTTGAGCCCTCCGCCAAGTCGTGGGATGTCGACGAGGTCAAGCGCCGTAAGCTCAGGTGTCGCTACCCAGATCTGGCCGGTCGGCGTTTGCATCTGGACTCGCGGGAGCTCGTCCACGCGGGAACGTGTGATGAAGCGAAGACGAACGCGGCCAAAGTCACGCTGCCCTAGCGCTGCGCTGACCGCGACCTGGAACACCTGCGGTCGCTGGTGCGCCGCGCCGTGAAGCTCGGCGGCGGAGAGCCAGCCCACGTAGTAGTCCCGCTCCAGAAACCGCATGAGCTGGTCGATGAAGTGTGTGGCGGGCACGGCGCCCCATGTGCGGTATTCGGGAGGTATCGGGATCCACAGTCCGCGGGCAGGACTAAAGAGCCGCTGCTTTCGAACCTGCTGGTTGAGGCGTACACGAACCTGATCGGCCGGGATCTGAAGAAGGTCCGCAACCTCGGCGGAGGTAACCGCCACGCGTCCACGGGCAAGTAGCCAGTCGGCAAGCTCGGAGGCTGAAGTGGTCGCGGGTGGCGGAGAAGTCGTGGCCATTGAACGCGGTAGTCCAGTCGGATTTGGCTAAGGTTACGCTTTTCGTAACGATAGCCCATTGTCACTCATCCGCTGGGCCGGAGCCAGCGCGTCATCCGCCGTCTCACCAACCAGAAGCCACCATATGGTACGGCTTGGGACCACCGTCCCGTCCTATCCAGCGGCGCGCCACCCTGTCCTTTCGTACATGCCGCTTCACCTCCCATCACGCGCAACAAAAAAACAGTCCCTTTTTCGGCGAGGCGAGCGTAGGGAGGGATCCCTCCCTACGCTTGCCCTTAGAACAGTCGGAGTTGTTCTGATCCCTCCGTCACCTTGATGAGCCGAGGCGTGCTGGGACCCGCCCGGTCAAGAACAGCGTCATGAACCTGGCGGCGGCGAGCGCCCACATCGACAAGCACCAGGTCTTCATCACGCTCGTGCGCGGCGGTCCAACTGTCCTCGGCGTCGATGCCGGCATCGAGAGATTGCGACGCCTCTCGTGCGCTGACGAACAGCGCCTCCAAGCCTTCGTCGCTCTCTTCAGCGTTGCTCGTCAGGCTCCGTGCGAGCGTGAGCAACAGGTCTTCGCTATCGTCGCCGAAGCTGGCGAGGCCCTCCTCAGGGAGCTCACCTTCGATGGCGAGCGAAGCCTGGAGCTTCTTTGCTACGAGCGTGAGCGCCTGCGCCTGGAGCGTCGCCCGGTAGGCGAGATAGACCACGCGCACCGGGCGTCGCTGCCCGATACGCCACGAACGGCGGCTCGCCTGGCGCATCGTGTAGACGGAGTACTCGACCTCGTACCAGACCAGTGTGGGGAAATCGATAAGGTCGAGCCCCGTCTGCACGAGCTTGGGATGGACGAGGAGGACATCGACGCCCTCCTCCACTCTGCGGCCAACCCATTCCTCCCGGCGATCCGGGGAAACGGTGTCCGCCTTGAGACAGGCAACTCGGTGTCCTGCCTCGCTGAGCACCGATTCCAGCCGGGGTGTGATGTCCCGGCTGGCCGTGTGCGTGACGTAGACCAGAACCCGGCGGCCCTGCGCTTTCTCGGCCTCGACGAGGTCGAGTAGCGTCTGTTCCTTCGGGTACCGGTGGTTGGCCGGCAACGGCGGCGCAGATGCAATGACCGAACCGCTGGCGGGATCGACGACCTGCTCGCCCTTCGTGCAGGCGTCCGGGTAGGCCAGCAATGCCTGCAGGTAGGCGCCGAGCAGGCGCTTCGAGCCCATTGCGAGCGCCTGGCGCACCGCAGCCTCCAACTGGCTCGCAAGCTGCCGGTAGGCGGACGCCTGGCTGGCGCCATCCGACAACTCCGTCTCGTCGAGTTCGACCTGCAGGACGTCTTCGCCGTATGGAGGAAGTCCGGTACCGACATCCGAGAGGCGGACGAAGACGGAGTTGCCGATGAGGTGGAAGAGCACCGCCGGCGAGACGCCGGGCTTCTCCACCACGCGGGTGCGGTAACCGCGACGACGGCTCGAACGGCCGTCCTCGTAGGCGTCGTCATCGCTTCTGCGGGTGATGCGTTCGACGATGCCGTAGCGGGAGACCCACTTCGACTCGTCGCTGTAGGTGAACTCTTCTCTGACCGCAGGCGAGAAGCGCCAGAGGAGCCAGAAGAGCGTGGAGCTGTACCCGCCCATGAGGGTCCCGGTCAGCGTGAGGACAGCTTTGCAAGCTTCGGCCAGCGTGCCGGCAGCCACTCCCTGAGCAGACCCGCGCGCCTTGTACTCGTGCTGCTCGTCGATGAGGAGCAGGTCGAAGAAGCCACCCATGCGCCGAGATATGTAGTCGGCGAGCGGGTAGCGGTGAGGACCGTGGCAGTCCGCTTGCCAGAGCTCTTCGTGGCACCGATCGCAGGAGCGCTTCTTGCGTGCGAGGTCGGCCTCCTCCAGGGGCAGCCCCTCGTCATCAACGACCGGTGTGAAACAGGAAGGACAGCAAGGCATCCGGAGCGGTTGGCCACGCTCGTCGAGCACGACGCCACCGTCCCGACTGAGGTACCGGGAGACCGTCGCCGGTTTCCAGCGGTAGGAGAGTTTCGCCTGTTCGCGGGAGAGGATGACGAAGAGCGGCCATCCGCCGACGCGATCCAGGCGGTTGAGTTCCGAGATCGTGCGGACGATGACGGCGTTCGCCGCTGGCACGGTCGCCTTCACCTCACGCTGCCACTTCCGCACCAGATGCGGCGGACAGAGCACGAGGATCCGCTCGAACCCGGCCAGCGCCGCCGCCGCGGTGCCGATCGTCGTCTTGCCGGTCCCCATCTCGCCGACGAGGTTCGTCGCGCGGTGGGTCTGCAACGAGAGCGCGCAGGCGCGGATGGCGTCAGCCTGCGCGCCCATCGGCCGGCGTCCGAGACGCCGGAGGTCGAATCCCAGCTCATCACGGCGCTGGGCCGAGTAGAGCGGTGGATAGGCCTGCAGGACGGCATCGGTGATGGCACCCTGGAAGGTCTCGACGAACTGGACGAGGTTCAGCAGGGTGCCTCGGCGAGGTCGCCGCCCTGGTCGATTTCCTCGAACACGCCGGACTCGAGGTCGAGCATGACAACCGAGGTACGCAGGAACTCCCGCTCTACCTCGACATCGGGATCCGCCGATTCGACGTTCCGACTTGCCTTGCTGACGCGGCCCTTCACAAGCACGCGGCGGGCACCATCGTCTAGGACGATGTTGTTGAGAAACCCGGCCGCGACCATGACAGCCAGGTGTCCTCGCCGGAGCGGCATCAACGGGCGGACGGCGCGCTCCTCGGCTGGCCAGAGCCGCTCGACGAGCGCCGGGTTGGCCCACAGTCCGCGCTGCCGGGCTTCGACCGCGGCTTCCTCCGGCTCGACAAACTGGGAGGCGAAGGTGATGAGGCCGGACGGCAACGGTGGCAAGTCGAACAGCGGACCAACCGTCCCTGACTCGGGAAGAATCGGTATCTCGCCCGTCGCCCACCGTTCGATGGTCGCCCTCATGTCGGGCGCAACCGCCTGCACCTTCCGCTTCCTTCCCAGTAGCGCGCACTGCCCAAAGGCCTCGTGCTCAGGGTCCTGGAACCGGTAGCAGCGTAGGTCGTCAAAGTGGGCCGACAGGTAGCGGGCCGACTGCGCCAGCCGCGCCTGCGGGACGATATAGACGAGCACTCCGCCCGCCGTGAGCGTGCGGCCGATCGCGATGAGGAAGCTGTGCTCCAGCCGCCGGCCGCCTTCGTCCTGGTCGTAGGGCGGGTTCAGCCAGAGACAGGAGAACGCGTCGGCTGCCACGCGGACAGCGAAGGCGCTGCCAGCGATGACGTGGTCGAGTGCCCGCCGTGCATCGGCCGCGCGGTGCTGCTCGATCTCGATGCCGTAGGTCTCGGCTTCGCCGACGGCGTCTGCGAACTGCCGTAGGGCGTCACCGGCGCCACAGCAGGGGTCGAGCAGTCGAACGGCACGGCGATGCGATGGTTGGGCATGACGGACGAGTGCCGCCACGCGTTCAACGACGGAAGGCGGAGTCGGGTAGAACTGCGCCGTCGCCGTCGATTCAAGGCGTGCCATTACGCCCTGTCGGACTTCCGGGACTGATGGGCCATCGTCATTGGAACGCTCCTTTCGCTGGCCGAAGCAGGAGCGAGGACACCTTCCGGTGTCCCCGCCTTGGATCAGTCGTCCGCTGCCGCTCCACGCTCCTGCTCACGGAGGAACCCGAACAGGCGACGACCTTCGAGGCGTGCGCACCAGAAGTGCCAGAACACCCCTTGGGGATCGAGGAGCCCGCCCGCGAATGACTGCCTCGGTTCGCCCGAGTGGTCTTCGGGGTCGTGCTCCTCCCAGTGGTAAGGACGGTCGTAGAGAGCGCCCCCATGTGCAGCGCACGGTTCGCCGAAGCCGCCCGCGAGCCGGTATTCAGCGCTGAGGTCGCGGCCACGCCGTCCCGGCAGCGGGCCAAGCCGGTGGCATTGAGACGAAGCGCAATGCACCCGTCCGGCGAGGAGGCGCACCTTCCGCCAGCCGTCACACTCGGCCTCGACATGCCACATAGGTGGCCGGCTCTCGAGCTGATGTGACCGGAGATGTGCGAGCAGGCGGTCAGGGCTGCTTTGCCCATAGGAGTGGAGCCCGAACTCGGACACCCACCCACATGAGCACCGTCCGACCAGCCTGCGCGTGGTCTTGCGGCGCCTGACCTCGTCCTGGTGAGAAGTGGTGATCGTCCACCTCCCCTCGAGGTCGGCGAGGATGAAGCGAATCGGCTCTGCGCCCGCTGACTGGCGTGCATCCTGGATGAGCAGAGGCTCGTGCGTTTGCGGAGGGCACCCGACGGCGTCCACCGGCGCCGCCACCGCGGCGAAGAGATCGAGTTGAAGCTCGCTCATCGCCGCCGGGCCTGCGCCGGATAGCCAAGTGCGGTGACCGCACGACGCCACCGGTCGCCATGTCCGCTCCCGGGAGCCAGCAGGTGGGCGTACTCATGGGCGAACAACGCAGACGGCCGCCCCGATGGAGTGATCAGCCTTCCAGGCTTTGCGCTCAGGAAGCAGATCCATCCGAAGAGCGGATCTCGCCGGTCGTTGTGTGCGTGCGCCTGCGATCGGAAGGCGCCTCGACGGGGTGTGCCGATAGCCTCAACACACCCGCCAACGCTGATACCCGCGACAGGTACGGCGCGTAGCCCGGTAGCAGTGGCACGTTCCATCAGGGCCGCGAGGGCGGCCTGGTAGATCGAACCATCGAGCGCTTCAGCCACCGTCAGGCTGCCTTTTGGTCGGTGACCGGCAGGGTCTCCGGCTCGACGCCAAGCTCGCCCCGCCGGACAGCCTTGCCGATGTCATCGCGTAACGCTTCCTGACTTGGGCGGCAGCGCCACGCCCGCAGGCCGAGCGAGTCCAGTTCCTCGACCTCACCGCGCGCCACTGACCGTTGCCAGAGCCACACCGCCCACGAGGGATGGAGCGGCAGGTCGAGGCGGCGGGCGAGGAAGCGGTAGTGGAGATTGGCGGCGTCATCCTGCCCGCGGACGAGAAGGAGGAAGTCGCTGCGGTCGTTGTTGTAGACGGCCAGCTCGGGGACGAGCATGCCGTGATAGGAGGCGCCCGACGGCAAGCGCGCTCCGGTGAACCGCCAGGTGCCCCAGGCTTCGCGCGCGAGCGGCAGGGGCTCCCCGGCAAGGCCGTCCCCGCCAAGGAACCCGGCTTCGCCTTTGACGAGCCTGGCCCAGATGGCACGGACCGCCTGCTGGTGGCCGAGCATCGAGAGGAACCACAGCTCCTTCTCTCCGCGGGCACAGCCGTCGACGGTGGCCGAGAACCCGCCCGCGCGGATGGTGAGGAGGTGCATCAGGCCACCCGCCGATCTGGCTCGTGACGGGCGGGGGCATCGGGTCCAGGCGAGGACTGAGCTTCGTCAGGGTATTCGTGCGGTGGTGTCGCCGGCAGACGAGCGCTCTCGGGCGGTTCGTATGCACAGCGGTCGCAGTAGCGGAGGTCGCCGTCCTCGGTGAGCGGACGACTGCACCTCGGGCAGTCAGTCAAAGCATCCTGCTGATCGGTCGCCAGGCAAGCGGATCGTCCCGCCACGGGTTCCGCTCGCTCCGAACGGCGTCCTCATCGTGCGGGAACCACTCGGGATCGGGGATGTACCCGTGTCCCTGTGGGTGAGGGACATATGGATGGCGAAAGACCATGTGCTCGTCGGTGAGCACATGCGGCTTCTTCTGCCATGTGACGATCACTCCCTCGTAGCCGTAGCGGTAGGGGTGCTCCTCCGGGAGCTCGAAATGTTCCCGGTAGTGGAGTGGGAGATCCGGATGGGGACTCCGGTACTCGGCGAGTGGCACGACCCGAAAGACGTTCGTGTTGCGCTCGTCGCGGTCGATCGCTCGACCGCCACCACCCGTAGAGATCCAGAGAGCGCCGAGGCGACTCGCCGGCCTCCGGATCGTGCCGGACATCCCGATGGTGTCTCCGCAGTAGGGTGCCCACTCGCGGGCCGGAAACCAGAGGTCGTCGTCTCCCTCGTCCAGAGTCTCAGCGGGTTCGTCGATGGGCTCGCCGACGAGTTCCGGACTTTCGGCGTCGAGCACGTAGTGCGGCTCGTCGAGGGACAAGTCGAGCCGGTAGCCTTCCGGGGCATCGGCTCGCATCTCGGGCGGTGTTCGGCCACGCCAGCCGGGGACAGGCAGCGTACCCTCGTCTTGGAAGAGCGAGAGCTGCCCGCCCTGACTGGTGGCCTGCAGGTGGTCGCTCACGCCTTTGGAACGGACCAGGCGACCATGCGGTCGAGTCGATCCCCTTCGTTCACCACCGGCCGCCGCGACGTGCTTTCTCGCGTTCAAGCCAGCGGGCGCCCGTGGGGGTCAGGCGGTAGCTGCGCTCGCCGCGATGGTCGGTGCCCGCGATCTCGGCGAAGCCAAGGTCACAGAGCTGAAGCATCTGGCGATCCATCCGTTCCAGCTCATCGAGAAACGCGCCACAGTCCGGACAGAGGCGTGTTTCGAAGTGCCCTTCCTCGCCATGCGGGATCAGGCGGACGATCGGCTCGTTCACCGGTCGCCTCCCTCGTCGTCCTGGCGAAGGGCGTAGGCGTAGTTGAATGCCGCGCGCTCCAGGCACTCGTCGAAGCCGTCCTGACCGATCTCGATGTCAGCGAGGTGATGGAGCGAGGCGATCAAGTCGGCGAGCGTGTCGATCCAGGCGGCGCCAGGGTTCGGGCCGTCGCCGATGCCGGTCAGGTCCCGGAAGCGCAGTGCGACCTCACGGGCCGCCGCTACATGCCGCCGGTCGGGTGTGCGCGAAGCCATCGTTATCCCGCCTTCCGGCAGCGCTCGATGGTCACGACGCGGGAGCCCTCCAGGCAGCCGTCACCGTGACGATGATCCAGCCCGGTCGTGTGTGCGACAGCACGGTGTGCCGGGACAGGTTGGGGGTTGTGGCCGGTCGTCCAGGCCGACAGGCCGAGGGCGTCGACATGGAGGTAGTTCCGGGAAGCGCAGTGTTTGTAGGCAAACACCACAGTGGGTGCACCGTCCACGAACCTCGCGCGGCAGCCCATCGCCATGAACTCCGACGAATCGAGCCAGAACCGGCACCGCTCGGCGTAGTTGCAGAGCGGTTGGAAGCTGAGCGCGTCGAAGTTGGTTGGCTCGTAGCGGTGCCGCCCGCCGGTCGCGTTGAACGGGCAGCGATCCGATGCCAACGGGAACCCGCTCCAGGCGCACCGCGTGCCGGCAGAGCCCGGGCGCGTGCAGTGGAAGACCGGCCCTTCGCCGGCCGGGTAGGGTGTCGTGATCACCGGGAGCGCTGCCCCAGCGGTCGCGCCCGTAGCGAGAGTTCGGGCTTCGCGGTGATAAAGGTGCAGGCGGGTCCTGGCAGATCCAGGGCCGCGCTGTGAACGTGGTCCGTCATGTGACTACTCCTTTTCGCTGAGAGGCGTCAGGCTCAGCACGGCAGAAAGCCCGGCTGGTGGGCCGGGCTTTTCTGCGTCGCGCTGGCGTGAAGGGTCGGGCGCTATCGGCCAGTCGTATCGGTCGACGGGACAGCAACAGCGCCGACCAGGGAGCCGTCGTCGTTGAAGGTCTCCAACAGGTGCTGGATAACCGACTCCGCCGACACGTGGCCGGCGAAAGTCAGCCTGAGCACAATCGTGCTCGGCGTCCCCGTCTCAGACAGCCGCGACGAGGTCGTAGACGCGCTGACGGGCATCGGACACAGCCCCTTCGAGTGAGCCGACCATGCGGCGCTCGAGGATCTGCTTGCTGTTGGTGGGGTCGACCCACTCCATCCATTCGGTTGCCGCGTTGTAGAGTCCCCAGCGGTTGTCGAGGCCACCGGCGCTCACGATGGTCGGCAGCTCTTTCGCGTGCTGGAGCATCGTCATGAAACTCTCGTGCCGGCGGGTGGCGCGATTCCGCTGGCGCTCGGTCAGGTCGATGGTGATCGTCGCCGGGTCGGGCGCAACCAGTTCCACGACCTGCTCGACCAGCCCCTGCCCGGCATTCATCTGGGCAAGCTGCTCGAAGCGCTGCATCGTCTCGGCTTGCTGCCGCGAGACGAGCCCAAGCGCCTTCGCGGCTGACTCGATGTTCGCTTCGGCCGAGGCGGTATGGCGGATGCCGATCCGCTCGCCCTTCTCGCGAAGGGCGACGTTCAGGGTGTTGGCGCAGACGACCCGCGTGGAAACGAGCTTCACGCCGAGCCCGCTCGACCCGTCGTGTGAGTTCGTGACGAGCGCATAGGGAGTAACGGGGTCCGCGCCAGCGATGAGGAAGTCCTCACCGATGCGGACGAGGATGAACACCTTCCTGCCCTCGTCGAGGGCGCCCGCGGTCTCGTAGCTCACGCGGCCATCCGCGAGCCAGCGGTCGATCGCCTGAAAGGCCGTGACGTTCTGGACCACGGTGTAGCGCGAGCCCACCACACCGAGGACAAAGCCTGTGTCTTCGTACGTCGTCGCGTACTTCTCGGGCACGGCGACGGCCTCGCCGTCGACCATGGTGTAGAGGGGCGTGAGCACGACCCGCCGGTTGAGACCGGCGAGCTCGGCGACCGTCTCGGAGTGCTCCATCCCGGGCGGGATAGCCTGGCCCAGTCCGTGCCAGCCGGGACGGCCGTTGGCGTGGGCGAACGAGGCCCTGCCGTTGATGATCTCAAGGTTGTGTGCCATTGGATTTCCTCCAAATGGGAGAAGCCCGGCATTGCTGCCGGGCTCTGATGAGTGCTGAAGATGGGTATCCGCGCGGTGAGCACGGTCTGCGTGCGGGATTCGGGCTACCTAGGTGAGGAGGTACTCCCAGTCGTCCATGACGGTCTGCGTCACGGGTGTGGGTTCGTCGTCGTCACCAACGACGATCAAGAGCAGCCCATTGGCCTCGTCACGGACGAGGAAGGTGACGCCTTCGTGGTGCGTGCGGGGGTCGTCGGCGATGACGCGTCCGACGGCCGCGCTCGGGCTCTCGGCCTCGACCCATCCGTAGGGGACTGAGACGTAGTAGCGAGGCATCGCTGTCAGCTCAGCAGCTTCCGGTGCTTGAGGCTGACGAAGCTGTCGCGTCCGACGATGACGTGGTCGGAGACCTCGATTCCGAGCAGTTCGCCCGCCTTCACCAGCTCCCTGGTGAGCGCAATATCCGGTGGGCTCGGCTCGGGATCACCCGAAGGGTGGTTGTGGACCAGCACCAGCGACGGTGCGTTGCGGATGACGGCGTCCCGCAGCAGCTCAGCCGCCCGGAAGCTCGTCGAATTGACGTTGCCCTGGTAGACGAGGACGACGTCGAGTACCTGGCAGCGAGTGTCCAGCAGGATCACCCGCGCCTGTTCCTGGACGAGGTGCTCCATCTCTGGACGGACCAGCTCGTAGACGTCACGTGGGCACGCGATCTTCCGTCCGAGCGGACTACCGAACTCGACCGAGCGGCTTCGTGCCCACAGGTCTACGAAACAGCGGAGGGTGTCCTCGGCAACGCGGAAGAGCGTGATGTCGTTGGCCGCCATCGTCCGCGCCTGTGACTCACGCAGCGAGCGGGTCATCGGGCACGTCATTCATGCGGTCGTAGACGGTGAGGTGCAGTGGCCCGTCGCCCGGGTTCGGCCCGAGCGCCGTCACCGCGTATGTGCGCCAGCCAGGCAGCGCGGGAGCAAGCTGCCGCACGTGGACGATCTGGCGAGGGCCGGAACGCGTCTCGACGACGCGCACCGGCTGATGGCGAAAGAGGCCCATCTCAGGCGGCCTTTCGCCGCTGGGCTTCGCGTTCGTTGAGCTCGCCCGCGAGCGCACGGATCGTGCCGGAGAGCTCTCGCTCGCCGGCGTCGTCAAGGTCCTGGCCGCAGCGTTCCCGGAACCAGGCCCGCGTGCGCGTTTCGTCGACCCCGAGACGCGTCGAGAGGGTGAGAACCCGCTGGCGCATCTCATCCAGCTTCACGGGAGTCGCGAGCGTCCCTGGCCGGCGTTCGTTCAGGTTGTTCCCGAACTGCTCGCCGAATTGCCGGAAGGCCCGCTTGATGCCGTCGGTGGTCGCCGCCTTGGTGGCGTTGGCGTGGGCTTCGAGCGTGCGCTCGGTGATGAACCCGCAGCCGACGTCGCTCTTGGGCGGACAGCCGTTGACCGTCACTCTGACCGCGACGGTGTACATGCCGAGCGCCAGCACTTCGCCCGTCTTCGCATCCACGACTTCCGCAGCCTGGTAGCGGGGCTCACCGAGGACCTCGGCGCCCCAGCCGCCGAACCCGAAGATGCGGTTCGCCTGGTCGATGACCGCCTGACCTTCGAGGTAGGCGAAGACGCTGCCGTCGTCCCTCGCTCGCTCCCGGACGAGGGCGCTGTCGAGCGGCTGCGCGAGGAGGTCGACGATCTCCTGCGGAAGGCCGCGGTTGATGGGATCCGTCACGCTGCACGTCCGGTGGCGGCGCGGGATTCCCGGCTCGCCTCGAGGATGCAGCGGGTGAAGACGCGGCGACCGTGCGGGTGGCTAGCGAGGCCGTTCAAGTCAGCGACGCCCTGCGGGAGCGTGACCGGGATAACCCGCTCGCCCAGACGCTCGCGCAGCTCCGCCGTCGCTTCGCGTCCTGCCTCATCCGGATCAAGGACGAGGTAGATGTCGTCGAAGCGCTCCAGCAACTGCACCATCTTTCCGGGGACGTGTGTCCCGAGCAGCGCGACCGCCCAGAAGCCCCACTCGACAGCAGTGAGCCAATCGAAGGGGCCCTCGGTCACCACGACCGTCTCACCCCTCGCGCTCCTGAGGCCGAGGATCGGCTTTGGCACGCGGAGGTTGAGGTAGCGCGGCTCCCGGTCGATGAGGCGGCGGCCCGTGATCCAGGTCGGCCGCCCCTCGAAGAGGTCGGGGATGATGATCCGCCCGGCAAAGCACTCCCGGCCCTTGTTCAGGAGACCGATCTGATGGGCGACGTCGATGTCGAGGTTCCGGGCACGCAACTCGGCGGTGATACCAGGCTTGCCGAAGCCCAGCCGGAGGCGCCGGACCGTCCCTTCGTGGATACCGCGCGAGGCGAAGTAGTCCCGAGGCCTCGGTCGCGACCAGATCGCCTCCTCGTAAAAGGCGACAGCCGCCTCAACGATGGGTGCAACCTTGACGGGATCGGGCTCCGGCACCACTCCTTCTAATGCGCGTGGTACCGCTGCTGGCACCGGCAGCCGGGAACCAGCGAGGAGCGCGACCGCCTCCTTGAAGTCGACGCGGTGCAGTCGGCTCATGAAGTCGATCACGTCGCCACCTGCCCCGCAGCCGAAGCAGTAGTAGCTCCGGCTGGCCGGGTAAATGACGAGGCTCGGGCGGCTGTCGCCATGGAAGGGGCAGACCGCGGTGAGCCGTCCGCCTGTGCGACGGAGTTCGAGTCCGGACGCGGCGGCCACATCGGCGATGGGGTGGTCGCGGCGGAGCGCATCGGTGTCGTGCATCGGGGCACACTCCGTCGCGGGCAGGGGCCGCCCCCCGAAGGGACGGCCCCAGGGGACCCGCGACAGGTGGTTCAGGCGGCCAGCGGACGGGCGCCGCGAAGCGCCTTCCTGGCGAACTGGCGCCCCGGCGTCCAGCCTGCGAGGCCGATAGATGCGACGACCTTGAGCCTGCCGCCTTCGCTCTCCGGGACGAGCACAGCGCCCTTTCCAGTGGCGGGGCTGTAGTGCGTGGCACCGTCGAGATGGAGCCTGCGGCATGACTGGAGCCAGCAGCCATAGACGTCCCGGACGAGCGCGAACGGCATGCCGGTGAGGTCCAGCGCACCGAGAATCTCGGCAGCGCGGGTGGGTTCGTGGCGGTGGATCCGCCGTGCCTCGGCAAGCGCGCGCTCGACCTCGAGGGTCTTGACAGCGTGTGCCTGTCGCCGGATGGTGTCATGAGACGAGGCCAGTGAAGGCATGTTGGGATTCTGTTTGATCGCCGAACCCAGCAGCCTGAGGGCCTCGTTATATTTGTGCTCCGAAGCCAGCACCTCCGCCCGCTCGACCGCGGCAAGGGCTCGCTCTTCGCGCTGACGCGCCTCCTTCTCCGCCCGTTCGACGGCGAGCAGGCGTGAGAGGTCTTCCCGCTCCTCCAGTTTCGACAGCTCGGCACCGATCGCCCGGAGCCGGCTCGCAGCGACCATCGCGATCGCCGAGGCAGTCGCGACGAGCTGGTCGGCCTGTGCCTGGCTGGCGGGAAGGAAGGCCGTGGCAACGACCTCCAGCGCGCTGTCCACGACATCGCGGGCGTCACGCTCCAGTTGGTCGTAGCGGTCGGCGTCCTGCTGGAGTCGCCAGTGCTGTTCAAGGATGGTCTCGGCCTCTCGCCGGGCGGCGGCATCCTGCTCGCTAAGCCGCTGGAGCTCGCGGGCAGACCGGAGGACCGCCTGCACGAGCAGGTCGGGGTTGGCGTCGAGGTCTGGCGGTGGCGATGACGCCACCAGGGGCGGTATGGGTGGTTCGGGGTCCTTGGCGAACTCGTCCCTGTAGTGGGCGAGCTCGGCGAGGCCTCGGAGGACGACGGGTTCGTTCATGCCGCTTCACCTCCCGTGAAGTCTGTGAGCCGCGAGAGGCTCGCGGAGCCGGGATCAGGGCCGTTGCCTGCCACGCTTGGCTGGGGCCGCAGGTCGACGATCGAACCGCCGACCCGGGCAGCTGTCCCGTGCTCCAGGTCAAGGGCGACGCTGAGGACGGGCTTGCCGATGGCGTCGGCGAAGACTGCCGACAGTTCGTGGCGGAGTGCCGCGAGCAGCTCTCCGTCGTTGACCTCGCGCCCATTCGCGGACAGTGCGAGCTGGATGACGTAGCGCTTCGCCCCGTCCCACTCATAAGCGGTCAGAAGGCCGTTGACCTGCCTGCCGTCGAAGACGACGCGCTGGACGATGATGGCGAAGCCGGTTGGGAGACCGGTCCCGAGAGCTCTTGCGTAGCCTCGGGCGGTGCGACGGACGAGCCGACGCAGTTGCCACGCCTCACGGCGTGGGGCGTCGACGATGACGGTTGGCCAACGGCTGCGGAGACGCCGGAAGGTCTGGCGGGCACTGCGGCCCAGGGCGTCGATGAGGCGCCGGGAGTGATCCCGGCAGGCGATGGTCCAGCGGCAGAGCAAGCAGCGCTGCTTCCTGGATCGGCTACGTGTAGTGGCCATCTGATTCCTCCTTTGGCCGGCTAGAACGGCCAGCTCTTGACGGCGACGAGCACCGCCGAGCAGACCGCGATGACGATGGCGGCGAGACGGATGTGCCGCATGAGCCATCCCTCCTCCCGCAAGCGGTAGGGTCTCGATGACATGGCTTCTCCTTTCAGGGGATCTGGTGGACGCGCGGAAAGCCCCGCACGGGTTCCTGCCTCTCGAAGAGAAGCGGGATCGTGTGAGGCTTTCGTTGGAGCAGGACCTCAACGCGGCCAATGACCGGGAAGGGCACTGCGCCACCGAGTCCTTGCGTGACGCGCGTGGGCTACGGCCGGGTGCGTTCAGACGGGACGGAATCGTTGGGCTCTCGCTTGATGGGCTGATGGTCTCCTTTCGCTGCGGTTCTCCCTGACTGGTGGATTGATGTCGCTGGCAGGTCCTCCTTCTCGATTGGTTCCTTCGGTTGTTTGCCCTGGTTCAGCTTCAGCCTGGAGAGCGAGCTCGTTTTCCTTGCGGAGCGATCCTTGCTGACACCGCGGATGGGCTTTCCGTACCGGTAGTTCGGTCTGGCAACACCGGCAAGTCGCGATTTCTGGAGGCCAGCCTAGCCCCAGCCGTTCCCAGCCCGTTCCAAGATTCCGGCCGGACCGTTCCAACCGGACGAAATTTGTTCCCATCCCGTTCCAATCGGAGTCAGGGCAGTCTGCGGGGCCTTCTGAGGGGGGAGCGGGAGGCGATGACCGGGCGGGCCGCAGTCGTGCACATCAGCAGCAGGCGTGGAAGCTGCGCAGCTCCTGTCGGCGTCCTGCTCGGAGCGGCGTCCCGGTGGATCTGACGGTGTGAGCGCGGTGCGGGAAACTTCTTAGCCACGGGACTGACGAACCGGACGGCGGCATGCCCAGGTCAGCGTCAGGTTTGGGATGCCGATTTGGAACAGAATTGGAGTGCAACTGATCTGTCCTTTTGAGTAGTACCGAGATGGATGGGGTATCGCTCGCTCGGACCGCCCTACCTCTCGATGGGATGTTCTCGCAGTTCCGATGAGGCGGTGCTGCTGACCTTCCAGTCTCGCGCGAGCCCTCATTGCTCTGCTGTGTCACTCACCAACCGAATGCACTCGCACGGTGCCATGCCGGGAACCGTGATGTCCGCCGGATCCGTCGAGGTGAGGCCCGCCAGGATGAGTTTCAGGTGGTCGCGGACGTGGATGAGGTCGTTGAGCCGCCGCTCGGTCTTAGCCAGCGCGTCGCTCAGCGCATCGGCCAGGTCGCCACGGACTTCGCCGCAGGTCCCGCTGTGTGCGACGGCGATCATCGGCGCGACCACCTCGAGGGGCACGGCGACGTGCCTCAAGCCTTTCGCCAGACGAAGCGTGCGGACGTGATCGGCCGTGTAGTTGCGGTACCCGTTTGCCTCACGAGGAGGGCGCGGAAGGACGCCTTTGCGCTCGTAGAAGCGAATCGTATCCGCCGTCAGCCCGCACTGTGCGGCTGCTTCCTGGATGTTCATGGCACACGTGCCTGTGCAGTCGCCGGGCGAGCCTTGGCCGTAGCCCACCGCCTCGCCGCGACGCCCGCCCAGACCGCCTCGATCACCCCGAAGGGCCACGTCCCCGCGAGGAACCCGTACACCGATGACGCAATGCAAGCGACGGCGAAGGCGAGCACGAACTCTCGCCCGCGTCGCTCAAGGGCGTAGAACGCGAGCATCGCCGTAACCGCGGCAGCGCCGAAGACTGTCAGACCATCCATCTTCGTCCCCTTCAGTGACCACCGGGGCTTGACCCTGGAGTAGCTCCAACCTCTAGCGTAGCCGGCGAGCGAGGCAACAGGCGGAGGGGCCAATGACCACTTACGACATCATCATTCTCGGGGGAGGAGCGGCCGCCTTCGCGGCGGCAACGAAAGCGAACGATCTCCAGGCGACGGCGTTGATCGTGAATTCCGGCCTGCCCCTTGGCGGCACCTGTGTGAACGTTGGCTGCGTCCCGTCGAAGCATCTGCTCGGGATCGCCGACGCGCTCGAGGCGACTCGCCACTCGGCGTTCGACTCGGTCCCTCTTGGGAGGCTGAACGGTCAGTTCTCGGTCAGGGCCGCTCGCAACGAGAAGGACGCATTGGTCGAGGGACTCCGGCGGCGCAACTACGAGCAGGTGCTTGAATCTCTTGAGCACATAGACCTTCGAGAAGGGCGGGGACGCATCGTCGCCCCAGGAGGGGTGGATGTCGATGGCGAGAGCTTCGAGGGCCGGCACATTCTGGTCGCGACGGGCGCCCGGGCCAGCATCCCGGCCATCCCCGGCCTTGCGGACGCCGGCTATCTCACCAACGTTGAAGCGCTTCAGCTCGATGAAGCACCGGGACGGCTCGTGGTGATCGGGGGAGGGCCACTGGGACTCGAATTCGCCCAAATCTTCGCCCGTTTCGGGTCTCATGTGACCGTGCTCGAAGCGCTGCCGCAAATCGTCCCGAAGGCGGAGCCCGAGATCGCTGCCGCGCTGGGGGAGGCCCTTGAAGAGGAAGGGATCGCAATCCGGACCGGCGTGAGGATTGAACGGGTCCAGCCCGGACCGCCTAAGACGGTCGTGTGCGGGCCGCAGGCGAACGACCGCTTCGAGGCCGATGCGATCCTGGTCGCTACGGGCATTCGCCCGAACACCGAGGATCTCGGGCTCGCAACTGCCGGCGGCCGCCTGAGCCAGGCGGGATTTGTCGAGACGACGGACTGGTACCAGGCAGGGCAGAACCTCTGGGCCGCGGGGGACGTGGCCGGCCGCATGCCGCTCGAGACGGTGGCCGCGAAGGAGGGAGCATTGGCCGTCGCCAATGCTCTCGAAGGAAGGCGTGACTCTCTGGACTACGACGCAGTCCCGTGGGCCGTGTTCACCTCGCCCCAGCTTGCCGGAGTGGGCCTCACGGAAAAGGAATCCATGCGGCGCACCGGCTATTGCGACTGCCGGACGGTCTTCTACTCGCAGGCCCCGAAGGCTATGGCGCTAAAAGACACGAAGGGCGCGGTCAAGCTGACGATCGACCGGGAGAGCCGGATCCGGGGCGCGTATGTTTGCGGCACGAATGCCGCCGAGATCATTCACGAGGCGACGTTGGCAATCCGGCACGGCCTCACGATCCACGACATCATCGACACCGTGCATGTCTTCCCGACGTATTCGGAAGCAATCAAGCTTGCCGCACAGGCCTTCACGCGGGACATCTCTGTGATGACCTGCTGCATCGGCTGATGAAGAAAAGCAGCGCGTACCACCGGGCTCGATCTCGCTTGGAGGGAACGGAGATGAGTTACGCCGAGATCCGGATCCCCACAATCCTGGCCGAAAGGCTGTGAGGTACGCAAGGATTGATGCGTGCTCCCGGCACTCTCGGGGAATACGTTGCAGCGCCGGGCCGGCACCGCAGCGTCGTAGACCCCATCGCGGCTCTGCTGCGATTCCTCCGATCTTGTTGCGCCAACCACTCGCAGCACGAGATCAGCATCGACGGGGCGACGAGGTGTACCCACTGCGTCCTCGACACCCTGGTGCTGGCGATCATGGACGACGCCGAGGCCGCAGCGATTCGCTCGGTCAGTCCTCTCGGGCGTGAAGTAGTGACGCTGACCGTCGCCGAAGGGGCCGTGACGGCTGACCCGACCACGGCGGTAATCTCATTCGGGATGCTGCGAGAGGGAAGCGGCACCGTGTTCGAGACGTTGTGCCCCTACGTGAACGCGTTCCCTTCTGAGGAGGCGTATCAGCGTTGGGCCGCGGCCACGCCTGATGCGGTGACCGTGTCCATGTCGGTGCAACAGGCCTGGGAATTCGCGCGCGACATGCTTGGCCCAACAGCGGCCGTCGCGCAGTAGTTCCCTCACCCAGCGCGTCCAGCCAGGCGCGATGCCCACACTTCAGACCCGTCTTGCGCCCCGACGAGGGCTCAGCGCTGGCCCGCTCCGTGTTCGTGGCTCGACCCATAGGTGTCGTCGCCGTCGTGGCTACCATCTCCGGACGCGGCATCGACGAGGCTGGCCGTGGTCAGTCCGACAACAGCGGCTGCCACCGCGAGGAGGGCGACGCCGGCCACCCAGCGTCTGAGGCTCATCCGTTCAAGGTGTAGTGCGGCGACCGCGAACGCAGCGGTCCCGAGCGTCACTTCGAACGCAGTAGCGAGCACATCGGGGAACGTCGCAGCCTCGGCCTCGCCAAACGCCGGCCCGGCGGGGACGCCGCCGGTGCGAGTGACGAGCCAGAGAACGGCGATGGCCAGGTTGGCGGTCGCTCCGACAATCTGGAGCCTTGATGATGGGCGCGCAACAACCATGGCCGCCCACGCAAGCTGGAGCCAGGCCGAGACGCCGAAGAAGAGGCCGTAGCCCCACCATTCCCGCCAGTGCTCGCCCAGCACGGCAAAATGAATCACGGCGGCACCTGTCGACAGCAGGGCGCAGGCGACGACGACCGGTTCCCGCACCATCACCGGCCCGCGATGCTGGGCGATCGGCCAGATGGCGACGGTCATGAGGGTCTCTTCCCTTTCTCGATCAGGGCACGGAAGTCCGCGGCGTAGTCCTCCCACGAGGTGTCGGACGGATAGACGAGGCGGGCCTCTTGGCGATCGGGCGTGAAGGCGTACACATAGGCCGAATGATCGACCGAATAGCCTCCCCCCTCGGTAGGAATCTTTGCAGCGGGATTGGCGTTCAGCGAGGTCTGAACGCCGTCGAGCTGGTCCTTGGTCCCGGTCAGGCCCACGAAGCTCGAGCCGAAGCGGTCCAGCCACTCACGCAGGACCGCTGGCGTGTCCCGATCCGGGTCGGTCGTGATGAAGACAACGAGCACTTGGGCGGCCGTTTCAGGCGACACCGCTTTAAGCGCACGCGCGATCTGGGCCATGTGGGTCGGGCACACGTCCGGGCAATTGGTGTAGCCCAGATAGAGCAGCGTCACCTTGCCTGCTGTGTGGTCGCGAAGCCGGTATTTCTGGCCGCTCGTGTCGGTGAGCGTGACGTCTGGCAGCGCTAGAGGCGGCAGTTGTCGGACGCCGCGGAATTCAGACGATCCGGACAATGTCAGCTCCGTTGATTCCTCGCCGTCCCCGGCACAGGCCGACAACGCAAGCGCCAGACCGATAGTGAGAACCGCGAGCAAGGCGGCCAAGCTCGGAGATGTGCGTTCAATCAACGACAATCCCCGTGACGCCAGCGCCGTCCTTCCAGCGGGCTCGTAGACGCGGTTTCGACGACGCCGAACGCGCCAGTGCGGTCGCCGGCCGCGTCACTGCGGGTATCTCGTTGTGGCTTGCCGAAGCTGTCCACCCCCGTACCTCATGCACACATTGACACCTCCTCTCGCTCATTACTACGGTTGGTGTAGTATATGGCCCCGGAGGCGCTCGATGAAGTCGATGTTCGGGATGTGTTTCAACTGGAAGGTGCTCGTCACCTTCGGCGCTGTCGCGGCCGGCGTTCTCATCTTCGCCCCACAAGCGGCGCTGGCCGTGCTGCCGCTGCTCCTGCTGGCGGCCTGTCCCCTTTCGATGGTGGTCATGATGTTCGCGATGAGAGGCATGGGCTCGAAAAACCACGATGCCGAACCTTCGGCGTCGCCCGATCCGTCGGTCGAGTCCCTTCGAGCGCGCCTTGCGGTCGTGAAAGATGAGGAGCGACAGCTGGAACGAGAGCTCTCCTCGCGTTCCGATGAAAGTAGCGACACCGGCTCGGGGACGCCTTCGACCTCACCGCGAGCGGCCTCATCGTGAGCACGGGACGTCCGCGAGCACGCACGAACGCGCAGCGCCGAGCGGCAAACCGGCAGGCCCAACGGCCAGCAAGGCGTTCTGGTCGGTTGCTTTGGGGCGGCGTCGCAGCGGTCGGGGTGGCTGCCATCGTGATCTTTGCGCTGGTCCGCCTCGCGGGGGGCTCCGATGGGGCAACGGATGCTGGACAGCCCGCAAACAATGCCGCTCCGGGAAGCGGCACAAGCGGCGAGCTTTCGCAGATCAAGACGAACGACTTTCACTCGATGGCGGTGAGCCCGACTGACCCGAACCTCATTCTTTACGGCCATCATGGTGGCGTCCTCCGCAGCACCGATGGAGGCCGCACCTGGAGCAAGACGAGCCTTACCGGCGAGACAGACGACGCCATGGGGATGGGAATCTCCGGGGCTGAGCCGAACGTCGTCTACGCTGCCGGACACGACACGTTCTTCAAGAGCACCGACGATGGCCAGACTTGGAAGTCGCTCAAGCCCGACCTGCCCGGCCGCGACATCCACGGCATGGCGGTAGCGCCGGACAAGGCGGGCCGCCTGTACGCGAACGTAGTCCGCTACGGTTTCTATCGCAGCGAGGACGGCGGCGAAACTTGGAGAAAGGCCGGGACGGGTGCGTATCCGGCGGATGTCATCCAGGTCAGCGCATCGAACGGCGACGTGGTGTACGTCGCGAGCGTGCAGGGCGGCGTCCTCCGCAGCGATGACGCAGGCGGGACCTTCAAAGGCACGGGGCGGCTAGCAGGAAGTGTGCTGACCGTTGCTGCGTCCGCCACCGACCCAAACACGGTCTACGCCGGAACAGATAGCGGGCTGTTTGCGTCGACCGACGGGGGGAGGACCTGGTCGGCCCGGTCGGTTCCTGGTAACGGCGAGGTGATGGTGTCGGCCGTGAGTCCCACCAAACCGCTCGACCTGACTGTGGTTGCCGTGCAAGCCGACCACGCGGGCCACGTCTTCCGCAGCGTTGACGGGGGCGCGACATGGGGGCCCAGCTAGAGGTGGCGGCCGAACCCGAGGACACGGATGACGAGCCTGTACCGGAGCCAGTGGAACGCCAGGTCGTCCGAAAGCGCGGCGGTCGGGATCCATTCCGTGACCTGATCATCCCGGTAGCGGCGATCACCGCGGTTGTCGTCGCGATTGTCCTGGTGCAGTTGATCCGCGAGCGTGAATCGACGCCCGCGACCGCGCCAGTCTTCGCGCCGGGCTCCTACTCGCCAATCGAGTTGGGTTCCCAAGGCGGAGGGAAGCCAAAGCTGGGTGAACCGGCGCCCGGCTTCCAGCTGCTCGATGTCGACGGCCAGGTAGTCCGGCTCGACGGCTTCCGAGGGCGCCCCGTCCTGATCAACTTCTGGGCGACCTGGTGCGTCCCCTGCCGGAAGGAGACTCCGGAGCTGGTCGAGTTGCAGTCCGAATGGGGAGACCAGGCACAGATCGTGGGGGTGAACTACTCCGAGCCCGCCGACACTGCGCGCGCGTTCGCCACGAACTTCGGCATCAACTACGTCCTTCCCCTCGATAACACGGGAGAAGTCACCGGCTCTTACAAACTGACAGGCCTCCCTGAGACGTTTTTCCTCGACTCGGAAGGGATCATTCGCGACCACCGCATCGGCCAGCTCAATCCCGACGTGGCCCGGTGCATCGTCGCGAGCATTCAGGCCGGTAACCACAAGCCCGAGGCGTGCCGCTGATGGACTGGGTGCTGAGCTTCGACCGCGCCGCGCCAGGGCTGACACTCGCGTTCGTCGCTGGGATGGTGAATAGCCTCTCCCCCTGCTGCCTCGCGATGACACCGGCCTTTCTCGCCCACCTCGCCGGCGTTGAAGTGGAAGCGCATTCGAGGCGTGCACGGCTCACCCACGCCGTCCTCTATGTCCTGGGCTTCTCGTTCGTGTTCGTCGCGATCGGGGCAGGACTCAGCCTGGCGGGCTACGCGCTGACCGACATTCGCTCGGAGCTCTGGAAGGTCGGCGGCACCGTCGTCATCGCCTTCGGGCTCGTCCAGATGGGCGTGCTGCGGGTGCCCGCACTCCAGCGTTCGTTCGAGCTCCGCCTCGCGAACGGGGCCGCCCCGGGCTACACTCGGTCGTTCGTGGTGGGAGCCACGTATTCGGTGGCCTGGACGCCCTGTATCGGCCCCGTGCTCGGCGCCATCCTCACCAGCGTGCTTGTCTTCGGTGACTTCTGGCAGGGCGTAGCGCTGCTCTCGGCGTTTGCCATGGGGATGGCCTTACCACACCTTGGCGCGGCGCTTGCGTTCGAACGCCTCGCAAGGTTTCGACAGTTCCTAACTCGCCATTACGTTGCCGTCGAGCGCGTCTCCGGCGGGGTTATGGTCGGGATGGGCATCCTGATCTTCACGGGCGCGCTGATCGACATCTTCCGCTACTTCCAAGGCTTCACGGTGGTGCTCTGACCATGACGACGGACGAACCCGACATCGGCGACTCCCTCGGGGACCTCGAACGCCAGGTTTTCCTCGCTATCCGCGCCAATGGTCGCTCGAGCGTCGCGGAGACGGTGGAACGGCTTGGCAGCGAGGGCCGGCCATTGGCCTACACCACGGTGATGACGGTCATGACGAGGCTCTGGGAGAAGGGTTACCTCCTCCGCCGCCGTCAGGGGAAGGCCTACCTGTACGAGGCGCGCGACGATGGCCAGATCGCGGGCGAGCTTGGGGGTCGGGCGTTCCGCGAGGCGCTGGAGAAGTACGGTGCGCCGGCGCTCATTGGATTCGTTCGGCACCTTTCTCCCGATCAGCGTGAGACCGTGGCGCGGCTGCTAGAGGACGAAACGCCGCCTGCCGCGGACAATGACGGGAGGGCTGTTGACGATGGCAAGTAGCATCGACCCTGGGATCAGCCTGCGGGTGTGGTCGTGGGCGGCGGTCGGCCGGCGATTCTGCCGCGCTGATGGCCATCTCATCGAGCTCGGTGCGTTTGCCGGGATGGTGGCCGCGCTGGTGTCGCTCGTGCTCCCTCTCTGGTTGGCCTTCACGATGACCCCCGACGCCCACCCGGTGAACCGCCTTCTGGAGGCGTGCCAGCAGGGCGTGCGGCGGGGTCCGCTCGTGCTCGTTGGCTACGGCGCCGTCGCGTTGCTCACCGCCTGGGCGACACTCGTCCTTGGCCGGTTGACGTGGCGGGGCTCGGGCGAGCTGCTGGCCATCCAACGGCAAGGACGGGACCTCGGTCACGCCGAGGAGGTCGAGCTTTGCGCCGGCGGCCAGGCGGTCGCGGTTCGCCTGCTCGCGACGGACATGGCTGTGGCCTTCTCAGCAGGGTTGGTCCGACCGCGGATCCATGTCAGCGGCGCGCTCCTTCGCAGAGTGTCAGCGTCTGAGCTCGAGGCCACGCTCCTCCACGAGTTGGCGCATGCGCGGAGGCGAGACCCCTTGCGCTGTTGGCTCGTCGAACTCGCCGTCTGGTCTCTCTGGTTTCCGCGAACGTCCTGGCTCGGCCCCGCGTATCGGGCGGCTCGTGAGTCGCGGGCCGACGCGGTCGTCGTCGGCGCGATGAATGACGACCGGCCACTGCTCCGAGCCCTGGTCAGGGTAGATGCCCTCTCGACTTCGCCTGGCTCCTGTGGCCTGACCAGCGATCGGGAACAGGCGCGACGCAAGGTGCGGGACCACGGCCTTGCTGTCGGGCGCAGCGAGCGCGCCGCGTTGATCCTGGGGCTGTCGGTGGTGGTCACGATGATGTTCGTGGCGGTTGCCGGTCTGTCCGACTGGCAGTCGTACTGGTTCTGCCCGAATGGGACGAGCATGCAGGGGTAGACCCTGGGCGTCTCGATTGGGGCTGAAGCCACCGGAAGGGAGTGCATCTGACATGGCTCGGGACGGTTGGTTCGCGGCGATCTGGGACTGGCAGGCGCATCACGAAGGCAAGGCCCTTAGACGTCTCCGCCGCGGGGCCATCGGGGACGTTCATGGGAGGGTCCTCGAAGTGGGTGTGGGTGTGGGCTCGAACTGGCCGTACTTCGCGGGCGACGTCGAGTACGTCGGCATCGAACCGAACGAAGCCATGCTGGAGCGGGCACTGAACCATGCGCGGGAAGAGGGCCGCTCCATGGACCTCCGGCCCCTAGATGTGCAGGCGATGCCGTTCCCGGACGCTTCCTTCGACGCCGTGGTAGCGACGCTCACGTTCTGTTCGGTCGTCGACGCGAGCGCAGGCCTGCGGGAGATCCGACGCGTCCTCAAACCGGGGGGCGAGTTCCGGTTCCTCGAGCACGTCCGGGCGCGGCGAACGGTCTGGGCTCGACTGCAGTCGTTGGTCAAGCCGCTTACGCGGCGCCTCGGCGGCGGCTGTGAGTGGGATCGCGATACGGTCCGCGCGATTCGCGACGCGGGGTTCGAAATGTCGATAGTGCGCCATGACCGGCTCGCGTTCATCCCCATCGTGATTGGATCGGCCATGAAGCCAGGCCCTTGAATCCACAGAGCAATCAGAAGGCCTTGCTGGGCGGCGGTTGGCACGATTGGGCGGTCCGGACTGAGCGGATCGCGAGGTACATGGTGACGCGGTACGTGGTAATCTTCCGGGTCGTGCGCGACAAATGGCGCCTAAGCGCGGGCCTACTCGCCCTCCTGTCCCTCTCCGTTCTCGGGGCCTGCGGCGACGATGACAGCGACGACAGAGGGAACGGGGTGTCGATCGCGGATGCCAAGCGCGTGAGCGCGATCCCAGCAGGGGCGCCGCTCATCGACCAGGACAACCTTGCCTTTATACCCAAAGAACTGACCGTCCCCGCCGGCGGCACGGTGTACCTCAAGAACAGCGAGGCCGCCGTCCACACGGTCACCATCGAGGGCAAGAACGTCTCCGGGGTGATGAGGGAGGAAGACCTGCTCGCCTGGATCGCGCCGGGCGCGGGCACCTACCGGGTCACCTGCGACTACCATCCGCAGATGCGCGCGACGATCTCGGTCGAGTGAGCGGGTCTGCGCGGCCTGGTCGGGACTCACGACCAACATCGGACCCGCCTTCGGCGGCTGAGCGGCATGAGCCAGTGGACTTCGGGCGCGGTCAGCGGACGGCGATGGCGGCAAACACGACGCAGGCAAGCCCAACGCGATAGGCGACGAAGGCAGCGAGCGTCCGCTGGCGCAGAAACCGCAGGAGGAAATGCACCGCTGCGAGCCCAACGAGCCCAGCGACCGTCGCTCCGACCAGCGCAAGCTCCCATTCGCCGCCGGTTGTGAGCAGATCGGAGAGCTCCAGCAGCGCCGCTCCGGCGAACGCCGGTGTGCCGAGGATAAACGCGAACCGGGCCGCGTCGCTGCGGTCGAGGCCTCGCGCAAGCCCGGCGGTCATGGTGGCGCCGGACCGCGACACTCCTGGAACGAGGGCAGCGGCCTGGGCAAGCCCGATGATCAGCACATCCACCAGGCGGACATCGCCGAGCGTACGCCGATCCCGGGACCATCGATCGACCACCAGCATGACGACGCCGACAAGCGAGAGCATGGTTGCCACGAGCCACGGCTCGCGCAGATTGGCGGCGATCCAGTCGTCCAGCAGCAATCCGGCCACGGCCACCGGGATCGAGCCGATCGCGATCAGCAGCAGGGTCTCGGTCGGAGGGCTGAGGGCGGGCCGGCCGCCTTCGCGCCGCAGGTCGCCGATAGCCGAGGAAACCATCAGACGCCAGTCCCTCCAGAAGTACGCCAGCAGCACCACCAGCGTCCCGGCGTGCAGGCCGACGTCGAAGGCCAGCCCCTGGTCTTCCCAGCCGAAGAGCGATGACACCAGGATGAGATGGCCCGACGACGACACCGGCAGGAACTCAGTCAGTCCCTGTGTGACCCCGAGCGTGATGGCCTGGAGCACGTCGTTCACGGCCAGACCGTCACCTGCCCCGGAGTTAGCGGCAAGCAGACGGGAGCAGCAAGTAGCGTCATCCAGATGCGGCGGCGCTCCCAACCGTCGCGAGCGAAAGGGCACGGCTATGTGAACCGAATCACAAGTGTGGTACCGTCAGGCCCGAGGGGTACGATGCTCGCCTCGCGGCTCCAGTCCACCCGCACTCACAACTTTGCTTCGAAGCTGCTCTTTCTGTCCCTGCTGCCGACGCTCCTGTTTGTCGGGCACTGGTCGTTGCACATCGAAATCCCCGGAACGCACTACTACGTCGGGGCGCCGACCCTGAGCGCCGAGGCGGCAGCCGCGAATCACCACGGCGGGTCCTCGGGACAACACTCAAGCCATGACCACGAGCAGCATTGCCACGCAAATGCTGCGACCTGTGCGGACGCAGCAGCGGTGCCCGTCGCTCCGGTTGCGCACCTGGCCGATGCCGTTGCAGCGCTCGGACTCGACTCGGCCTGGCGGAAGATCCCGATCGAAACGCTCAGCCTGATCGGTTGGACCTCCGCTCCACAATTTCCTCCACCGAGGATGATCCCCTCCGCCTGACGAACCATCATACGTATGGAGGAAACCCTTGGATGGACAACGATCCGTCCGGGTGGCCGTCCTGCTGCTCGCCTTTGCACTGGCGGGCGCTCTCGGCGCGTCAGCATGTGGCGGCTCCGGACAGGACGACAAACCGACGGAGCTAACTCTTGGCGGGACGTCGGAGTTTCGAGGGGTGCGCCAGCTGCCGCCAATCGAGCTGCCGAACGTCACGCTCACCGACACCGAGGGGCGGCCGTTCCGGCTGCGGGAGCGGACGGCGGGGAAGGTCACGCTGCTGTATCTCGGCTACACGCACTGCCCGGACGTGTGTCCGACGCACATGGCCGACATCGCCAGAGCGCTCGATGCATTGCCCGAGTCCACGGCAGCGAAGGTCAGCGTGGTGTTCATCACCACCGACCCCGAACGCGACACGCCTAATGTGCTGCGCGAATGGCTCGACCTCTTCGACAACAGGTTCGTCGGGTTGACGGGGACCAGGGACGAGATCAACCGCGCCCAAAGCCTCCTCGGCGTGAACCCCGCCTCCAGGACAGACCTCGGCGGCGGGAACTATGCCGTGAACCACGCCGCGTTCGTCATGGCGTTCACGCCCGAAGACCAGAAAGCGAGCCTCGTCTACCCGGCCGGGATGTCCTGGGAGGACTACGCAGCCGACCTCAGAGCGCTCATTGAAGAAGGGAAACAACCGAAATGACCATGGCGTTACCGTCGGCCTCAGTCCGCCTGGAGGCTGTCGACCTCCGCAGGGCGGGGACAATCGCATGTTCGTTGCTCTCCATTGGGGCGGCGGTGATCCACTTCGCCGTCCTGGGCGAGCACTGGCAGGAGTGGTGGGGCTACGGCCTCTTCTTCGGCGCTTCGGCGTGGCTCCAGTTGGCGTGGGCGGCCGCGGTGGCGTGGCGACCGTCGCGCACCATGCTCCTGCTCGGTGCGGCCGGCAACCTGACAATCGCGGCACTCTGGCTGTTGACGCGGACGGCGGGCATCCCGCTCGGCCCGGCCTCGGGCGAGACCCAGGCCGCAGCGTTCATCGACACGCTCGCCTCGGGGTTCGAGGTCGCGATTGCACTGGTAGCGCCGGCCATCGCGCTCGCGCATCTTGAGCGCATCACGCTCCGCCCAGCCCTCGCCGCCGTGGTGCTGGGCCTCGCGGCGGTGGCGGTCGCGGTGCTCACGACCGTCAGCCTCGTGGATGCGTCCGAAGCCGGCGGGGGACACGAGTCAGGTGGTCACGACGAAGAGTCCGCCGGGACTGACGGCGCGGGCCATGACGAGGCGGCCGGCGCCGAGCACGACCAGGATCACGAAACGTCCCCCGCCGCCGCTTCCGCAAGAGTTGGCAACCTCGTGGTGTCCGGCGCCTACGTGAGGGAGTCGACCGGCGAAGAGGCCACGGCCTATATGACCATCGCGGACTTCGGTGCGAAGGACCGGCTGGTGCGGGCGACGTCGGACGCCGCGGCTGACGTCCAGATCCACGAGAACCGCGTGGAAGGCGCGACGGCCAGCATGTTTCCGCTCGATGGCCTCGACATCCCGGCCGGGGGCAGCGTGGAGCTAAAGCCCGGCGGGCTTCACATCATGCTTCTCGGGCTGCGTCAACCGTTGGAGCCGGGAGACACGATATCTATCACACTCGAGTTCCAGACCGCGGGAAGGCTTGCGCTGGAGGTTCCAGTGCGGGCACTGGCCGCTACTGAGGGAGGAGGTCAACCATGAAACTGAGGCTACGCGCGGTCACACTCGCGCTGGTCGTGACCGTAAGTGCGGGTCTCGTCCTGGCCGCGTGCGGGGACGGTGACTCGGCGGACGACTCAGTTGGCGACGCAACGGCGGAAATCGGAGCACTGCCGACTCCGGGGCCTGGGGGCTATGCCGCCGTGCTGACAACGAACGACCTGGCGGTGGGGCAGTCGCGCGTCGGCTTCGTGATCTTCAAGGGCGAGGTGCCGGTGACAGATACGTCGGCGTTCGTGCGGTTCTTCAAGATCGGCGCGAACAACCAGTCGACGCTCGTGGGGAGCGGCCCGATCCCCTGGGCGCCGCTCGGCATCAACAGCACGGAAGATCACAGCACCCACAACGAGACGGAGCTGACCGGCCTCTACTACGTGAACGTGCCCTTCGACGAGGCAGGCAACTGGGGCATCGGCATCAGCCTGGGCGACAAGCTCGACGAGAAGGGTGAGGTGCGCCTCGCGATCAAGGTGCAGGCGAAGTCACAGGCGCCCGGCGTGGGCAGCAAGGCCATCTCGGTGGACAGCCTGACCCTGGACGACGCGCCCCTCAAGGCGATCGATACCTCCCCTGAGCCGGACGAGGCATTCCACAAGCTCAGCATCGCCGATGCCCTGGCGTCCGGGAAGCCGTCGGTGATCGCGTTCGCGACGCCGTCGTTCTGCCAGACGCGTACCTGCGGGCCGGTCATGGAGATCGTCGGAGCGGCCGCCAAGACGTTCGAAGGCAAGGTCAACTTCGTGCACGTCGAGCCGTACAAGCTTGACTCCGCGGGCGTGCTCCAGCTCGGGGGCGGGAACCAGCGGCAGCTCATCGAGGCGGGCACCAAGTGGGGCCTGCCGACGGAGCCCTGGGTGTTCGTCGTCGATTCCAAGGGCACGGTTGTTGCCCGGTTCGAAAGCGTGTTCGCGTTGGAGGAACTGGGGGCGGCCCTCGAAGGGGTGGCTCCATGACCGATATGGCCCCAACTGATCCTGGGCTAGCGGCAGACGACGCCGATGGAGTGCCCGAGACCGGCCGTTGGGACTGGTACCTCAGCCCCAGAGTTTGGCTGCCTGTTCTTGGGCTCCTGGTCTTTGCCGTAATCGGTGTCAGCGCCGGCTGGTGGCTGAGCGGGAACGATTCACAGCCCGCCCGCGCTGAAGGTCCGGTGCTTGCTGCGGATGGGACGCTCAGGCAACCCGTCCACTGGCACAGCGACTTCGCACTGTTCATTCGTGGCCAGCAGTTCAACTTTGCCCAGGACGGCTTCTGGTCGAAGGAGGGCGAGGAGAAGCACCCCTACGTCCACATTCACGAGCCGCGCTCGACGGTGGTCCACGTGCACCGCGAGCAGACAACCTGGGACGAGTTCCTCAGCTCCCTCGGATTCAAGCTCACCGACAACTCGCTCACGCTGCCGGACGGCACGAAGTACACGAACGGGAATGGCGACACGCTCAAGTTTTTCGTCAACGGCACTCGCGTCGATACCCTGATGTTCCAGGACATCACCGACCTCGGGAAGGTGCTCATCACCTTCGGCCCCGAATCCGACGACGAGATCCTGCAGACGCAGTGGCCGCAGGTGACGGACCAGGCGTGCATCCCATCCGAGCTCTGCAAGGACCGCATCCCCATACAGCCCGAACCTGAGCCGTGCAGCAAGAGCGCCGGTTCGTGCACGGGCTAGGGCGCCGCGGCCACGGCCTGGCTCAGTCTCGCGGGTACCCGCGGGGCCCGAGGCCGGGCCGAGCATCTCTCGACAAGACAAGAAGGAGAATTCAAATGAACTGCCCCAGGTGCCAGACACAGATGCGAGAACGGGAACGCGAGGCGGACGGCGAGATTGTAGTCATGGACGTGTGCCCGGCGTGTGGTGGCATCTGGCTCGACAAAGGCGAGTTGGAAAAGCTTACCCGGCTCGAAGCCCGGTCCTCCGGGAGCCTCCCCGCCGCTTCTGGCGATGACGACGACGAACATGGCGGCGGGGGAGGGCACGGATCGCGGCGGCGCGGTCGCGGGGGGTTCCTGGGAAACCTCTTTGGTGGGCTCGGGGACGATTGATGGGAAGCATGAAAGTGGCCCCGGCTCACGAACGGCCGGGAGTGTCGTTCCCCCGGAGTGTGGCCCTTGCTCTCGTAGCCCTGGCGATTGTTGCCATCGCGGCGGCCTGCAGCAGCGACGGGGGCGACGGGCCGGACCCTTCGGGGGCTCCAGCGGCCACCTCTACGCCGAGTTCTCCCGCTGATCCCTCGGCCGCGTTCAGGGCGCTGGAGTTCCCGGCCGACCTCGTGGACGGCCAGGCTATCGGCAAGCCCGACGCGCGGATCACGCTGACGGCCTTCGAAGACTTCCAGTGCCCGTTCTGCCTGAGGTTCACCCTCCTCAACGAGCCAGTAATCATCAAGGAGTACGTGCTGACCGGGAGAGTCCGGTTCGAGTTCAAGCACCTCCCGATCCTCGGCGACGAGTCCGGGGCGGCCGCCATCGCGGGCAGCTGCGCGGCCGATCAGGGGCGCTTCTGGGCCCTCCACAAGCGTCTCTTCCTGGCCCAACTCGACGCCGGGCAACTCACCGCGGAGAAGGTGAATGTAGGCAGGTTCTCGGCCGGGAACCTCCAGCGTTACGCGGCTGAGGAGGGCCTGGACGGCGCGGCTTTCGCTGCATGTCTCGGGTCGCAGGCAGCGGTTGACAAGGTGACGGGCCAGCTCCGCGAGGCCACCGCGCTCGGGCTCCGCGGCACACCCTCCTTCCTGATCAACGGCCAACCGGTCCCCAAACCGCCAACCACCCCCGCCGAATGGCGCAGCTTCCTCGATGAGCAGCTCAAAACTGCCAGGTAAGCGGATTCCCGCCGCGGGATCCGCATTTCTGTTGCCCAGGCCGCGGAGCTTCGCCGGACTTGCCCTGGCCGGGTTCGCGCTGAGCGTCCTCCTTACTTTCGCCATGCGCGCGGGCGACGGCGGCGCCTCGGTAGGCTTCCTGTTCGTCTGCACGATCGCGGCAGTGCCGCCTCCCGAGTTCCCGGGCGTGCTGACCACTTTCGCATTTGAGCCAATCCCGGTGTACGTCTTGGTGACGATCGGCGCCGGGTACCTCCTAGTGTTCCGGGCTGTGCGCTCGGGCTCCCAGCGGCGCCTGGCCTCGACCCGCCGCCTGATCTCTTTCCTCTCCGGGCTGTTGCTCGTACTGCTCACCGTCTTCGGCCCGCTGGCCGCGTACAGCAGCACGTTCCTGACCGCCCACATGATCCAGCACTTTGTGCTCATCACAATTGCCCCGCCGCTGCTCCTGGCAGGCGCTCCACTCACGCTATTGCTGGTGGCTGCCGGGCGCGCTCGACGCGACCGCTGGCTCTACCCGTTGCTCCACTCGCGCTGGTTCATTGGATTCACGAACCCCCTGGTCGGGCTTGTGCTTTTCGCCGTCATTCCCGTGGGCTGGTATATCAGCCCGGCGTTCGAGCAGTCCCTGACCAATGTCTGGCTGCACTACCTCGGGTACGGGATCTTCCTCTTCGCGGGAACCCACTACTGGTGGCCGATAGTCGGGGTAAACCCATCGCGATGGAATCTCTCCCATCCCATCCGGGTCGCCTACCTGTTCGCGCTTGTCCCCATTCACGCGTTCCTCGGCTCCCTCTTCTACGAGCCAACCCAGGTGATCTACGAGGATCTCCAGGCCCTTCCTCGCTACTGGGGCCCATCACCACTGTTCGACCAGCAGATAGCTGGGGCGATGATGTTCATCGTCGGCGAGATCATCGGGATCATCGCTACGCTGGTGGCAGCCTCCCGCTGGGCGAGCGCAGACGAGCGGGAAGGGAAGCGCATCGACGCCGCGCTCGCCCGAAAGCGCGCGCGAGCCGCTGCGGATGCCGGGGTCGACAGTGAGCCGGAGGGACCGCGGTGACCAGTCCATCGATCGCGGCGCAACGACCGAGTCTGTCCGGCCTCGGTTTGGGTGTACTAGCTGTGCTACTGATCTTCGCGCTGTCGTCAGCGGCGCTGCAGGCCACAGTCGCTGTCATCGGCCACCGCTTCCAGCTCGAAGACGCAGCCGCTGTGCGAGCCGACCAGGTTGCGCTGTTCATAGCCTTCGGGACGGCAATCCTCCGCCAGCTTGCGACGGTCTTCGCGCTTGCCATCATCTGGACCCAAGCCCCCGTGAGCCTACGGGCGAACTTGAGTCCGAGGTTATGGACTCGCGGTGATATCGGCCGGGGTCTTCTCTGGGCGGCCGTCACCTACGGGGCGCTTGTTGCGTACCTCGCCCTGCTCCAACTCGCCGGCCTCGATGCGCTTCTCCCTCAAAGTACGATCGGCGACGAGGTGACGCGCTCGCTTCCGGTCCTCATCCTCGCCGGAGTCTCGGCCGTGGTCGTCGCGCCGGTGAGCGAGGAATTCATCTTCCGCGGGTTCCTCTTCAATGGCCTGCTGCGCTTCGGCTTCTGGCCGGCTGCGTTGGTCTCAGGGTTCCTCTTCGCGGCGCCGCATTTCGACGCGGCAAGCCTCGTCCCGTTCGCGCTGATTGGAGTGGTTCTCGCCTCGCTTGCACACTCCAGCCGCGGGCTGCGGCAGCCGATCGTTTTCCACGCGGCCTTCAACACGGCGAGCTTCGTCGCCCTACTGCTGTTCTGAGGCGCGCAGTCCGGCACGCCCTGATACCCAGTCTCATCTCATTGACAGTTGAGCAACTGTCACACTTTCATTTACACTGGACCACATGGAAGACCCGTCGATACCCGTGCATCAGCACGACCCGGAGACGATAGAATTGGTGCGGGAGCACCTCCTCCCGGCTGAGCTCGCGGACCGCGTCGCGGGCGTCTTCTGGAGCCTGGCTGACCCGACCCGGGCGCGTATCGTCCACGCGCTCACATTCGCAGAGCTGTGCAACGCCGACATCGCCCAGCTTGTGGGGCTGACTGAATCCGCGGTGTCGCACCAGATGCGCGAGCTGCGGCTTCTGAACATTGTGCAGGCTGAGCGCCACGGCCGCATGGTCTTCTACCGCCTCAACGACACCCACGTCCGCCACATCTTCGAGGACACCCTGCGCCATGTGCAGGAGGACGCGGAATGAGCGACGTAGCGCTCCAGGGAGAGGTAGAGCTCGACATCGAACTCCTGCTGCCCGAGGTGAAGGATGAAGCTGACGCCTGCGTGGTCCGCCTCCAGAAGCAGCTCGAGGGAATGCGAGGGATAAGCCAGGCGCACGTTTCGAAGCACGAAAGCCTGGCGAACCTGTGTCTGCACTACGACCCTGAAGTCGTAAGCCTTGAAACGGTCCGGCGGCAAGCGCTCCGGCTCGGCGCGGAGATGACTGACCGGTTCCGCCACGACGCGGTCGCGATCGAAGGCATGGACTGTTCCGAGTGCACGGCGGCTATCGAACACGCCGTCCGAAGGCTCGAAGGCGTGCTGGCGGCCAACGTGAGCTACGTTGGCCAGCAGTTGCGGGTTGAGTACGACACAACCCAGGTTGGGCGCGCGGACATCATTCGCCGCGTCGAGGGAATGGGCTACGAGGTCCCACGAACGGGCGTGCGATCCTGGTTGAAGAAGCGTCGCGAACTGGTCTTCGTCGTGCTCGCGGGTCTCCTGCTGGCCAGCGGATGGCTGAGCGGCCCCGGCTTCGGCGCCGCGCCGATCGTTGCCACGTCGCTCTACTTTGCCGCCTACCTGTTCGGCGGTTGGGATATTGCGCGCCATGCCTGGTCGGCCGCGCGCGAACGCCACCTCGACACTGACCTGCTCATGGTCACTGCCGCGGTCGGCGCAGCGATCCTTGGCGAATTCTTCGAGGGCGCGCTTCTGCTGTTCCTCTTCACTTTCGGACACGTCCTTGAGGAACTCGCGCTGGACCGTGCGCGGAATGCGGTGCGGGAGCTAGCGGGGTTGTCGCCGAAGACCGCGACCGTACGCCGTGGGGAGGCGGAGGAGGAGGTGAGCGTCGACCAGCTCGAGCTCGGCGACGAGTTGGTAGTGCGGCCCGGCAGCCGGATTCCGGCCGACGGGACCATCGTCGGGGGAACTTCGGCGATCGACCAGTCACCCGTGACCGGCGAGAGCATACCTGTCGAAAGAGCGCCAGGCGATGCTGTGTTCGCGGGCACCGTTAACGGAGACGGGACCCTGCTGCTGAAAGTTACGCGGCTGGCGAAGGACAACACGCTGGCGCGCGTCGTCAAGCTGGTTGAGCAGGCACAATCCCAGAAATCCCGGAGCCAGCAGCTCACCGAGCGTTTCACTGCGTGGTTCGTGCCAGCCACGTTCCTGGCTGCCACTTCAGTCGCTGTGCTTCCGCTTTTGTTTGGTGTTTCCTTCAGCGACTCGTTTCTCCGGGCGATGACCCTGCTTGTCGCGGCCTCGCCGTGCGCGCTCGCCCTGGGCACGCCGGCGGCAATGCTCGCCGGCATCGCCCAGGGGGCGCGGAGAGGCCTGCTTATCAAGGGTGGCGCCCACCTCGAGACCCTCGGCACGGTGGAGGCCATCGCCTTTGACAAGACAGGCACGCTCACCCAAGGCAAGCCTGAAGTCGTCGACATCATCCAGGCCGGGGCCGTCGATGAAGGACAGCTGCTGAGCATCACCGCGGCGCTCGAGCGAAGATCTGGCCACCCGCTCGCGCAGGCCATCGTCCGCGCCGCCGAGAGCCGCGGGCTCGAGCTGCCGGAGGCAGGCGAAGTTACATCCATCACGGGCAGGGGACTCAGAGGGGCCGTGGCCGGCCGGACCGTGCTCATCGGCAACCGGCGGCTCATGGACGAATCCGGCATCGTTCTCCTGGGTGAAATCACGGGGCGGGCCGATCAGCTTGAGCGGGACGGCAAGACCACGATGATCGTTGCGATCAATGACCGGGCCGCCGGGGTCATTGCGGTGGCCGATACGCTTCGCCCCAACGCGGTCGAAACGATCCAGCGTCTGCGCCGATCCGGCATCAAGCGGTTGCTCCTGCTCACCGGTGATAACCAGCGGGTCGGAGAAGCGCTTTCGCGCTCGCTCCGACTCGACGCGGTCCGGTCGAACCTCATGCCAGAGGACAAGGTAACGGCCATCCGAGAGCTGGCGGCCGGCGAGACAGTGGCGATGGTCGGGGATGGCGTCAACGATGCACCGGC
>JABTUD010000002.1 GCA_015075555.1 Thermoflexaceae bacterium | reverse complement strand
GGATCATCGCCTGAGGTGGAGTAGGAAATGGCAAGGAAAGCAAAAGGCGACCGGATCATCATCCACCTCGCGTGCACCGACTGCCGCGAGCGGACCTATACCAGCCAGAAGAACCGGCGGAACGATTCCGACCGGCTGGAGCTGCGCAAGTTCTGCCCGCGATGCCGGGCGCACAAGGCTCACAGGGAGACGCGCTAACCCCATGGCAAGAACAACCCGCCGCCGCGCCGCCGCCGCGCCCGCTGATGCGAATGCTCCTTCCACGGGAGGGCAGGCGCGCCGCGTCCGGGAGAACCTGCCCAGGCCCGCCGCTGCGCCAGCACCGGCCTCCGGGCCGCGCCCGCATGCACCCCGCCGGTCGCGGAACCCGTTCGGCTTCCTCGCCCGGCTCCAGCCCCGCTTTGTGGCCGATATCTTCGGCGAGCTTCGCAAGGTCACCTGGCCGACCTTTGCCGAAACGCGCTATCTCACCGTGGTGGTCGCGATTGTGGCTGTTGCTGTCGGGATTCTCCTCGGCGGCATCGACCTCCTCTTCGGGTGGATAGTCGAAAGGCTCTTTTTCTAGACCCATGAGTGACGAACCCGAACCCATTACCGCCCTTTCGGGCATCATCGCCGCCGAGCCCCGCAAGGCTCCTCCGCGCCGCCGCCGCTCCGACGAGGTCGACGACCAGGAACAGCTCCCCGATGAAGAGATCAACGCCCCGGGGCGGCGCTGGTACTTCCTCCACACCTATAGCGGCCACGAGAACAAGGTCCGCAACGCCATCCGCAGCACCGTCGAGCAGATGGACGCGAAGGACCGCATCTTCCACGTTGTTGTCCCCACCGAGGACGAGATTGAGATCCGCGAGGGCCAGCGCCGGACGGTCAAGAAGAAGCTCTACCCCGGCTATGTCCTCATCCAGACGATTGAGCTCAAGGAAGGTGACCCCGTCTCCGATGAGGCCTGGCACCTCATCCGCAACACCAGCGGCGTAACCGGCTTCGTAAGCTCGGGCACGCGCCCCGTGCCCCTTTCGCCCCAGGAGGTCAACCACATCCTCAGGGCGATGCGCATGGAGCAGCCCCGAGTCCGCGTGGGCTTCCTCGTCGGTCAATCGGTCCGCATCGTGGGCGGCCCCTTCGAGGACTTCATCGGCACAGTCGACGAGATCGACACGGAGAAGGGCAAGGTCAAGGTCCTGGTCAACATGTTCGGCCGCGAAACGCCCGTCACGCTCGACTTCCTGGAAGTGGAAAAGCTCTAGCCTTTGCCCCGGCCCGGGCCGCGCGCCCTGTCATAGGCAGCCCGCACCGAAGGGTCGCCAATGGTGGCCTGCGCCGCCCGCAGCTCGGCATTGCGGCGGGCCACCTCGGTGGCTGAGATGGACGTACCCTGCATCGCCATTGCCTTCCGCCCCAGGGCGGCCCGGATCTCTTCGCCGGGCGCCCGCGCGCTCACGCCCAGGAATGCGTACCAGTCGCGTTCGAAGTCGGGCGCGGCCGTGTAACGCCCCCTCGGCCCCGGCGGCTGCACCTTGTCCTGTCGCGGCGGCGCCGGCGTGACCGTGGGATTTGCCTTCGGCTGCCGCGCGCGGATGTGGATCTCGCGGCCCGGTCTTGCGGGCGCCGGGGCTGGCCGGGCGGCCATGGGCGCCTCAACCCGGCGATTGCGATCGAACTCGCTTCGCGCCACCGGGTCGAGCAGCACCTCCCGTGCGCGGTTGATGGCGCTCATGCGGGCGTGCGCCTCGGGGGTGGCATTCGTGTCGGGGTGCCATTCGCGCGCGAGCCGCCTGTGGGCAGCCTTCACCTCGGCCGCCTTTGCCCCGGGCTCGATTCCGAGCACCCGGTACCAGTCCTGCTGGGGAGCACGCCCAAGGGCCATGCCCTGATTCTATCTCGTGCCGGGCATGGACCACGTGCTGTGGCTCCTAGCCTCCCTTTGGCGGTTGGGCCCGCACGACCAGGACCGGCCGCCCCGAGGTACGCACAACCTCTTCGGCGACGCTCCCCATAAGGGCGTGCGATATGCCCGAGCGGCCGTGCGTGGCCATCACGATCACGTCGGCGTCGATGGCGCTGGCTGTTACGCGGATGGCCTCTGCTGGCTGGCGCGACCATTCGATCGCGCAGACGGCAGGCACGCCGGGGAACTCGTCCCGGGCGATTGCTTCGAGCGCTTCGCGTGCTTCCGTATCGGAGCGTGCCATTGCTTCCCCGTGGCTTTCGACGATGCGCGGGGGTGGGGCGGCGATGGCCGGGCCCACACCGCCCGGGCTGATCGGCGGCTGCTGTTCGGGAGCCGGCGCCACTGCCCCGTGGATGCTGCGTGGGTCCAGCACTGTGAGCAGGTGAATCTCTGCCCGGGGTATTACCCTGAGGAAGCGCTGGACTGTGGGAAGCACCGAGCGGGCGGTCTCGCTTCCATCGATGGGGATGAGCGCCTTCATGATTCGGCCCTCCTTCGGGCGAGCCGGGGAGGTTTCCAAAGGCGCGGGGCGCGACATCGAATCCCCCGGCAGCGTTGCCCGGAGCTTACCCCCGGCGCTACGTCTTGCGAAGGGCCTTTCGGGCCCATCCGGCCGGAACCAGGGGCCGCACTAAGGGCCTGGCCGGGAAGCCGTTAGCTTTCAGCGACAGGCACAATCAGCAGCGGCCGCTGCACCGAATGGAGCACGCGATCGGTTGTGCTGCCCAGTGCCAGCCGTGCGGCCAGCCCTCTTCCTCGCGAGGTCATCACGATCAGGCCCGCATTGATGTTGGCAGCGATCTGCTCGATTGCCGTGGCGGCGGCGCCGTGAACCAGGTGTGTCTCTTCGCCGGGCCGGGCAATCCCCTTCAGGTAGTCCTGGGCCGCCGCCTGCATGGTGGTGAGTATGTCCGGTGGATAGTAGGCGAACTCGATGCCAACCGGCGGCGGCACGCTGATCGCACGCACCAGCGCGAGCCTGACGGCAGCCCGCTTCGCCAGGTCCCTCGCCGCCTCCAGTCCCGCCTCCGCTTCGGGAGACCCGTCGAGCGCGACAAGGATCGGCCGGCTGTCGACAGCCGCAGGCTCGCCCACGCCGGGAACCGTCACTACCGGGACATCGGCCCCGCGGACCACCTTGTCGGCCACGCTGCCAATGAATGTGGCGACGAAGCCGCCGCGGCCGTGCGTGGCAATCACCACGAACCGCACGCCTTCGGCCGCCGCAAGGATGGTGGCGGCAGGTGGGCCGTAGCCAACTTCGGCGACAGCCCGTGAGGTATCAATCCCGTGGCGGGCAGCCAGATCGAGGGAGTAGCTCGAAAAGACCTCCCGCGCGCGGTCGAGCGCCTGCGGGGTGAGCATCTCGTCGGCGTTGTCGATGACGTGGATGAGCCTCACGGGCAGGTCGTAGGCGCGCGCCAGCAGGGCCGCCATGGGCAGGGCGTTTTCCGCGTTCTTCGAGCCGTCCAGGGGGACAAGGACGGAGGCGTGGCCGGGCATTGGTCGCTCCTGTTTCCCGAGCATCGCTCAGGCTGATTGAGGCCAATCATACGGCCGGCGCCCCCTTTGGGATCACCGCCAGGCAGACATCTTGGCTCCCGAAGGCTCTTTCCGGCCGATGGGCCCGCGTTTGCCGGGCCGTCCGGCCCCCCTGGCGCCGCGGGATTCGCGCATACTCTGAAGCATGGGCATGTCTTCCGCAGCCGCCGGTGTTGGTTCATCGCCGTTCCCGTCCTCAGGGTTCAGCATCCATCCGCTGACCGCGGACGATGCCCCCACGCTGGCCGGATTGGGCAGCATCGCCGGCATGCACTACCTCTGCTTCGGGAGCGACGCCTACCGGGGCTCTTCCCGGGAATCCTCCGCACCTGACGCTGGAGAAACTATCGCCGTCGTGGTGGCGGAAACGCGCGACGGTAACATCGCCGGGATTGCGCGCCTCGCCGCGCTCCCCGAAGGCGCCGGGCAGGCCGAGCTTACAGTCGCCGTCCAGGCGGCCTACGAACGGCTTGGGCTCGTCGCGCCGCTGCTCGCGGCAATCGTCGCCGAGGCCCGCGGCAAAGGCGTGAGCCAGCTCGTCACACGCGTCGAATGCCACCGCTGCAACCCGGCCGAAGACCTCCGCGATGCCGGGCTGCGGGCGGTCTCGTGGCTCGGGACCGGCGGCGTGACCGAGCTCGTTCTGGCAATCGAATAGGGCCCGCCCGGGATGCTCCGCGAACTAAGCGCGCGCGAATGCGATGAGCTCCTGGGGCGGCACCGCTTCGGGCGCATCGGAGTGCGTGATGCCGAAGGCGTGTACATCGTGCCCATTGGCTACGCGGTCGAGGACGGGGCCATCTACGCCCATGCTGCCCCCGGCCACAAGGTCCATCTCATGCGCCTCTGGCCGCACGTAGCCTTCGAGGTCGATGAAATAGAGGACGGCGCGCACTGGCGCAGCGTCCTCGTCCGGGGCCGGTTCGAAGAGGTGCAGGGTGAAGAGGCCCGCCAGCACGCCCGCCTGCTCCTAGTGAAAGCGTTCGAAGGCAACCCGGTGAGCGTCACCGCCGGGCACGGCCATCGCACGCACCTGGCCGACGCGGTGCTCTTCCGGGTCAGGATGGAGGACGTCACCGGCCGGGCGGAGGGACTCTAACGGGGTGGGCCGCCCGCCCGGGATCTTGTGGCCGCGCCCATCCAAATGCCTACCGGCACCCCGCCCGCCCGTGTAGACTGTGCATCCCGGATATGTTCACGCATCTACACACTCATACCGAGTTCTCCCTGCTCGATGGCATGTCGCGGCTGGCCCCGCTCATGGACCGCGTGAAGGAGCTCGGCCAGGAAGCCGTGGCCATGACCGACCACGGCGCCCTCTACGGCGCCATCGATTTCTACCGCGAGGCCACGGCGCGCGGCATCAAGCCCATCATCGGTGTCGAAGCCTACGTCGCCCAGGGCAGCCGCCACAGCCGCGAGCGCGGCGACAACCAGCCCTACCACCTTGTGATGCTTGCGCGCGATCTGACCGGCTACAAGAACCTCATCGCCCTGGTCACCAGGGCGAACCTCGAGGGCTACTACTACAAGCCCCGCATCGACCGCGAGCTGATGGAGAAGCACTCCGCCGGCATCACGGTCCTCTCCGGCTGTCCGTCGGCGGAGTTCCACCGCCGCCTCCAGGAGGGCGATCGCGAGGGCGCGATTGAGGTGGCGAAATGGCACCGCGAGGTCTTCGATGGCCACTACTACCTTGAAGTGCAGGACCACGGCGATGAGAAGTTCACACGCCTGAACCCGGCCATCGCCGAAATCGGACGCGAGCTGGGCATTCCCGTGGTGGCCACCAACGATAGCCACTACACGCTCCCTTCCCAGGCCGAGGCGCACGACATCCTCCTCTGCATCGGGACCAACGCCACTGTGGACCAGAAGGACCGTTACCGCTTCGAGGGCACCGGCTACCACCTGAAGAGCGAGTCTGAAATGGCCGCGCTCTTCCCTGGCGCCCCGGAGTTCCTGTCCAACACTCAGCTCGTGGCTGACGCCTGCGACCTGGAGCTGAAATTCGACCGCCAGCTTCTCCCCGAGCCTCCCCTTCCCCCGGGGCGCGCCAGTGACGAATACCTGGCCGAGCTCTGCCTGCAGGGCCTCCACCGACGCTTCGCCGAAGTCACCCCCGAGCTCACCGAGCGCCTCCACTACGAGCTCGACGTCCTCCGCCAGACGGGCTTCACGGACTACATCTACGTCGTCCGCGAGATCGCCCTCTACGCTCGCAGCCAGGGCATTCGCATGGGCGTGCGCGGCTCCGCGGCGGCCTCGCTCGTCCTCTACACCCTCGATGTGACCGATATCGACCCGGTGGCGAACCGCCTCGTCTTCGAGCGCTTCCTCAACCTGGAGCGCCGCGAGATGCCCGATGTCGATTTCGACTTCGCGGACGAGCGCCGCGACGAGATGATCCGTTTCGCCTACGAGCGCTACGGCAGCGATCGCGTCGCCCAGATCATCACCTTCGGCACGCTGGGCGCGAAGACCGCCGTCCGCGATGTGGGGCGCGCGCTCGGCATCTCCTACCCCGAGACCGACCGCGTCGCTCGCCTCATCCCCAACGCCATCCACATCACCCTCGATGAATCGCTCGAACAGTCCCAGGAACTGCGCGAGGCCTTCGAGGCCGACCCGAAGGTGCGCCGCCTCGTGGAGACCGCGCGCCAGCTCGAGGGCGTCGCCCGCCACGCCAGCACGCACGCGGCCGGGGTGGTCATTTCGCGCGACCCGCTCATCGAGCACGTGCCCCTGCAACGCCCCAGCCGCGGCGACGAGAGCAGCATCCCCACCACCCAGTTCGCCATGGAGCAGGTGGCCAAGATCGGCCTGCTGAAGCTCGACTTCCTCGGCCTGGCGAACCTCACCATCCTGGGCCACGCCATCGGCCTCATCCGCGAGACCACCGGCGAGGAGATAGACATCCTCAACCTGCCCGATGGCGACGCGAAGACGATGGCGATGCTCGGCAAGGGCGAAACCTTTGGCGTGTTCCAGCTTGAATCGAGCGGGATGCGCCGCTACGTGCAGGACCTGCAGCCGACCAGCATCGCCGACCTGTGCGCCCTTGTGGCCCTCTACCGGCCGGGCCCCATGCAGCACATCCCCCGCTATATCGAAGGCAAGCACGGCCGCGCCCCCATCACCTACCCCCATCCCGACCTCGCCGGTGTCCTCGACGAGACGTACGGCGTCATCGTCTACCAGGACCAGGTGCTCCTTATCGCGCGCATGTTCGCCGGCTACACCCTGGGACAGGCCGACATCATGCGGAAGGCCATGGGCAAGAAGAAGGCCGAGATCATGGCCGCCGAGCGGGAGGGCTTCGTCAGCGGGGCCATGGCCAACGGCTATTCCCAGGCCGACGCCTCCGCCGTCTTCGACCTCATCGAGCCCTTTGCCGGCTACGCCTTCAACAAGGCCCATAGCTGGAGCTACGGCAACATCGCCTACCAGACGGCCTACCTGAAGGCCAACTTCCCCGTCCCCTACATGACCGCCGTCCTCCAGATGACAAAGAGCGCCCCCGACACCCACGAGCGCATCGCCGCCGCCGTCGCCGAATGCACGAAGCTCGGCATTGAGGTTCTCCCCCCCGACGTGAACACGAGCGGCGAGAACTTCTCTGTCGAGCGGCGCCAGGATGGCTCGCTCGCCATCCGGGTGGGCCTCGGTGTCGTCAAGAACGTCGGCGCCGCCGCCGCAGAGGGCATCATCTCAGCGCGCAGGAAGGATGGCCTCTACCGCGACATCGAGGACTTCTGCAAGCGGGCCGACCTTTCGGCCGCCAACAGCCGCGCCCTCGAACACCTCGTGAAGGCAGGCGCGCTCGACACCCTTGGCGATCGCGGCACCCTGCTCATGAACGTCGAGCGCCTCATGAGCTTCGCCCGCCGCGAACGCGAGCTGCGCGAAAGCGGCCAGTCGACCATGTTCGACCTCTTCGGCGCCGAGGTAGACACGCCCCTCCCGGCACTCGAGCTGGAGCCTTCCCCAGCCCGCCCCGAAGACATGCTCGCCTGGGAGAAAGAGCTGCTCGGCGTCTACATCTCCGAGCACCCCTTCCGCGCTGTCGCCCAGGACCTCGCGGGCTATGCCACCCACAGCGTGGCCGATCTTGGCCTCGACCTCACCGGTCAGACCGTCACCGTCGCGGGAATGGTCAACCGCGTGCAGGCGCGAACCACGCGCGAAGGGCGGAAGTTCTACGTGGTCGATTTTGAAGACCTTTCGGGCAATGCCGAGCTGACCGTGTGGAACGACGCCATTGAGCTGACGGGCGAATCAACGTGGGCCGAAGGGCAGGTGCTTGTCGTTTCCGTGGAGTGCCGCGAGCGGGGCGACCGCCTGAGCCTCAACGTGCGCCGCGCCGCGCCATACGACCGTACCCGGGGGACGGTGGTCGGCTTTGCGGCGGGACAGTGGCAGGTCGAACCGGCGAAGCCGCGACGCCCACCCCCATCGCCAAATGGCGAGGCGCCGGAAGGGAGGCGCCCCGGCCCCGGCGCGGCCCCCAACGGCCAGCGCCACCCCGCCGTCACCGCCGGCCCCGCCGCCGAAGCCTCGCGGCCGGGGGTGCAGCCGCCCGTGAACGGCGAAGCCGCCCGCCTCGTAATCACGATCTACGAAACCGAGGACCCCGCCGCGGACGAGGCGCTCCTCAAGGCGGTGGCGGGTATGCTCAAGGACCACCCCGGCCCCGACCAGGTGCGGCTCATCATCCACGCCGCCGACGAGCAGGAGACGGAGTTCGACCTTCCCCGTGCGGCCGCCACCGACTCCCTTGCGCGCAGCATCCGCTCGCTGCTGCGCTCCAACGGCACCGTCTCCGTTAGCGCGTCGCGGCTCTCCGGGGCGGCATAGCGGCCGCTGGACCGGGCAGACGCAAATGGAGCGGGCGCCCCGGTTGAGGCGCCCGCCATGGAGCGTTTGCCGCGGCGCGATCGTCAGGCCTTCGCGCGCCAGGACTTCATGATGTGGGTGTACGGGAAGAACGCCGTTGGGCGGTAGTTCTCGATGTCCGGGTCCCAGAAGTAGGTCCGGGTGTCGGTGCTCCAGTAGATGTAGTACTGCTCCTCGCCCACGAGCTGCTCAATCTCGCGGAGCGTCTTCAGGCGCTCCTCCATCTTGAACTGGCCCCGCTGCTTGTCGAGCAGCGCTTCGAGCTTGGGGTCGTTGATGTAGCCCAGGTTGATGCGCGCCCGCTTGCCATCCTTGAACGAGAAGTTGTCGGTAAGGATGTCCAGGTGGTACGGAACCGAGCGCGGCGTGTGCGACATGGCCTCGTACTTCCCCTGGTAGGTGGTGCTGATGTAGGTGGCGTAGGGCAGCATCTGGTCCTTGATGGTGATGCCGATTTCCTTGAGCTGCGCCTGCGTCAGCGTCGCCGTATCGACGTACGCCTGCGTGTAGACGGACCCGTCCGCATGGTCCCAGGTCGTCTCGAGCTTCTCCTGGCCTGCAGCCGAAAGCAGCGCCTTCGCCTCCGTGGGGTTGTAATCCCAGTACTTGGCGACAGCGCCGAGGTCCTTCACCTGCGTCGCGATTGGGAAGCCGACATAAACCGCCTGGTCGGCGACGCCCTCGCCCTTGGTGAGTGCATCGCGAATCGCCTTGCGATTGATGCCCATGCTGATCGCCTGGCGCACGCGCTTGTCGTTGAAGGGCGGCTTATCGGTTCGCATGTAGATGTGGCCGCCGATGCCCTGCGTCTCTTCGAACTTGGCGTCGGGACGGTTCTTCTTCAGCTGGTCGCGCTCGTCCGGGAGGAAGAGCCAGGTGAGGTTCACGGATTTCGCCGAAAAGTCCGCCACGCGCTTCGCCTGGTCGGTGGTGATGAAGACCTTCACCTCATCGAAGTACGGGTAGGGCTTGTCGAAGTAGTCGGGGTTCTTCTTGAAGCTCAGGCTGACGCCTGTCTGGTATTCGGTCTGGATGAACGGGCCGCTGCCCACCATCTTCGTCTTGGCGTCGTCGGTTTCGGCGTGCTCTTTGGGTACGATCCAGGCGCCGAGGTTCCCGCCCACGAGCTGGACAGCGTCGGCGAACGGGTACTTCGTCTTCAGGGTGACGGTCTCGGCGTCGGGCGTCAGGATGCTGTCGATCCACGCCTGGGTCGATTTGTGGACCGACTTCTCGAAGTTCTTGTAGCGGTCGAGGGCATACTTCACGTCTTCAGAGGTGAGCGCGCGGCCGTTGTGGAACTTGGCGGGTTTCAGCTTAAACGTGTAGGTCATGTCGTCTGGCTGCTCGGGCATCTTCTGGGCCAGGTCGGGCTCCATCGAGAAGTCGCCGGGGGCGACTTCAGGAACCCCGGCCTTGAAGCGGAGCAGCTTGCTGTAGCTGAGCCCGTTCAGGTACGCGTTGATGAAGCTCGTCTGCGTGAACGGGTCCAGGCTTGGCGGGGGTGAGGATATCTGGAACGAGAATGAGCCTCCCGGGACCGGCTGCTTCGCCACCGTGGGCGAGGCCACCGCCGTTGGCAGCAGGCCCTTGCTGTCCTCGTCCTTCTTGCCCCCGCCGTCGTCATCGTCGCCGCAACCTGCAAGGGCGAAGGTCGCCAGGCCGGCGCCGGCGATTGCTCCTCCGCGAAGCGCTGTGCGCCGATCGAGGCGGCGCCGCAGCCAGTAGTTCGTTCGCTCTGCCATGGTCGTGAATCCCTCCTTACCTGGAAGCAGCCGCTTTGGCTGCGTATCCACACTATGCTTACGACGACTGCCTCAGCCGCGGATCCAGCACATCCCGCAGCGCGTCGCCGAAGAGGTTGAAGCTGAGGACGGCGATGCTGATCGCCGCGCCCGGGATCACCGCCGTCCACCAGGCGGTCTGCCAGACGGCGCGGGTGTCCTGGAGCATCTTCCCCCAGCTCGGGTTGGAATCGGTGGCGATGCCCAGGGCCAGGAAGCTGAGCGCCGCCTCGGCGAGGATGGCGTTGCCGATCTGGATGGTGGCGACGACGATGATGGGCGCCACCACGTTGGGCAGCACGTGCCGCAGCATGATCCGGAGCGACGTGTTCCCGACCGCCTGGGCAGCCTCGATGTACTGCAGCGTACGGATGCTCAGCACCGAGCCGCGCACAATCCGCGCCGTCGCCGGCGTGATGATGATCCCGATCGCCATGCTCACGCTGAAGGAAGTTGGGTCGAAGATGCTCAGGAAGAACATGGCCAGCAGCAGGGGCGGAAAGCCGAGGATGACATCCATCACGCGGTTGAGCACGAGATCGGCCCAGCCGCCCGCATAGCCGCTGACAAGCCCCACCGTCGTTCCCAGCACCGTGCCGATGGCCACCGCCGTGAACCCGATCCCCAGCGAGATGCGGCTGCCGATGAGCACCCGGCTGAACATGTCGCGGAAGAGGTTGTCGGTGCCGAAGGGATATGAGAGCGAAGGCGGCTGCAGGCGCGGATGGCTGACGCTCGCCGCCCCATGGGGCGCCAGGACATCCGCAGTCAGGGCGACGATGATGAGGCCGATGCAGATGAAGCCGGCAATGGCGCCGACCGGCTTGTTGCGCGCTATCTTCCAGAGCGATAGCAGGCGTCCGCGCCGCGGGCGCAGGTCTACCACCCCCAATTCGCGGTCGCGGCTGGCAGCAGAGGCGGCCATCAGGCGAACCTGATGCGCGGGTCGAGCCACGCGTAGCTAATATCGACGACGAGGTTGATGGTGACGAGCACCGCCGCGAAGAACAGCACGAGGCCCTGTACCTGCGGGTAGTCCTTCAGGCGTACGGCGCCGAGTGCCAGGCTGCCCAGCCCGGGGAGGCTGAAGATCGATTCCAGCACCACCGTTCCCCCGAGCAGCACCCCCACCTGCAGGCCGAAGAGCGTCACCACGGGGATGAGCGCGTTCTTGAGGGCGTGGCGAACAACGATCGAACGCTCGCGCAGGCCCTTCGCCCAGGCGGTGCGAACGTAGTCCTGCCGCAGCACTTCGAGCATCGATGACCGTGTGATGCGCGCCAGGCTGGCGCTCAGCGCCAGCCCCAGGGAGAAGGCCGGCAGGTAGAGCTGCTCGAGGTTCTTGAGCGGGTCCTTCCAGATGTCAGCGTACTCGGGCGGGGGGCTGTAGCCCCACCAGTTCGCCGGGAAGACGATGAGCATGGTCCCGAGCCAGAAGCTGGGAATGCTCAGCCAGCCGATCGTCAGGAAGCGCAACGCATAGTCGATCGGCCGGTCCTGGCGAATCGCCGATATCACGCCAATCGGGATTGCGAGCGCGATGGCGAAGGTCGTCGCAAGGAACGTCAGCTCGAGCGTCAGCGGGATGCGCGTCCGTATCTCACCCCACACATCGCGCTTGCTGATGAGCGTGGTGCCGAAGTCGCCGCGAAGCACATTCCCCATGTAGCGGAAGTACTGCGTGACCACCGGCTCATCGAGCCCTAGCTCCTCGCGAATGGCCCGGCACTGGGACTCTTCAACATCGCTCGTCGCCAGCACGATGCTGCAAACGTCCCCCGGGATCATGCGCACCGCGACAAAGACCACCACGCTGATGACGAAAAGCACCACCAGCGAAAAGAGCAAACGCTTAACGATGTACTGGGTCACTCGCCGTCCTTCCCCCCTTGGACGACGCCAGGTGCTCACCCCGGCGCAAGCCGTGCTTCAGAGATCGATGCGGAGGATCTTCGCCATCGGCCACCGGTGCGTCAAGTACTGTCGCCAACAGAAGGTGGCGGGGCGCCTGTCCCTATCTCACGGGTGGCCCCGCGGCCGTGCTCGAAGCGCTCGCTGGCCGGGTGGGTGGAAAGAGCAGCGCAACGAGGGTGCCGTGGCCCGGGACGCTATCTATGCGCAGTGCCCCGCCGTGGCTGCGCACGATGCCCAGCGCGGTGGGCAGGCCCAGGCCACGCCCGGCGAACTTCGTTGTGAAGAACGGATCGAACACGTGCCCCCGCGTGCCGGGGTCCATCCCCGGGCCCGTGTCCTTCACATCGATGTAGACGTACTCACCTTCCGGGATATCGTGCGCCCCGTGCGCTCCTGCGAGGTAGGCGCGGTCCGCAAGGCGCACACCCGCGGTGGTGCCAATGCTGCCGCCCGCGGGGCCAAGCGCTTCGATTGCGTTGACCATTATGTTGCTGATTGCCTGGCGGAGCTGGGCCGGGTCGGCTTCCACAGGCGCCAGGCCAGGCCGGCAATCGTGCGTCCACCTGATCGGCGCCTCAGTCCGCGAGCGGAGGTCGCCCGCCACCGAGTCAACCAGGGCGCAGATGTCGACCATCTCCAGGCGCGGTTCGGATTGCCCCGAATACGAGAGGAGCTGGGCCACCAGGTCGCTCGCCCTGCGGGCGGCGGACTCAATCTCCAGCATCGGCTCCCGCGCCGGTGACGATTCGCCGGCGAGGATGGCCGCCAGGCCAGCGTTGCCCATGATGCTTGTGAGGGCGTTGTTGAAGTCGTGGGCGATGCCGCTGGCGAGAACACCGAGGCTACGTGCGTGGCGGGCCTCCTCCTCCATCTGCCGGACGCGGCGCACCTCGGTGATGTCGCGGCTATTTCCTATGACGCGGTAGCAGTGCCCGTCCCGGTCGAAGATCGGCGTGAGGTGCGCAGAAACCGTCCGTTCTTCGCCCGCCCGTGTGAAGCTCCGCTCGGAGTCGACAGGGCGGCCCGCGGCGATCGCCTCGGCGATTCGCTCGTTCAAGATTGCTGCCACGTCGGCGGGGAAGATCTCCGAGGGAGTCCGGCCCAGCATCGCTTCGGGCGCGATTCCGTAGACGGCCTCGACGGTGTCATTGACGAAGCTGAGCCGGGGCACGCCGCCGGGTTCAATGTCGTAGGCGAAGATGACATCCGAAGAACCTTCGACCACCGCCCGGTAGCTTGCTTCCGACTGGCGCAAAGCCTCCTCGGCGGCGTTCCGTTCGGTGACATCCCTGAGGATGATCGTGTAGAGCTTCTTTCCCCCGACCTCGACGGTGGAGACCCTCGGCTCGGCGGCAAGCTCCGTTCCGTCGGCCCGCAGGAGACGGGCGTTCCCGGGCAGGGGCTGCTCGCCCCGCGCCGCCAGCCTGACGGGGTTTCGCGCCCGGTCCCCGAAGTCGGCCCGGAAACGCTCCGGGACAAGGCTCAGCGCGGGCTTCCCGATGATCTCCTGCGCCGGGATGCCGAGCATGTTCTCGGCCCCGCGGTTGAACATGACAACGATGCCGGCCTCATCCATCGCGACGATGGCGTCGTGGGCAGAATCGATTATCCCGGTCAGGCGCGCGCGGACTTCATCGAGTTCGGCCCGGCTCTGGCGCAGCGCGGCCTCGGTCCGGCGCCGCGTCGCCAGCTCTTTCCGCACGGCAATATAGACGGCCGCGAAGAGCGCCACGGTGACGAACGTCGCCACGGCTGAGAAGTAGAACACCCGTCTGCCGTCCTGCTCCACAGCGCGCCGGTCCTCCTCGAGCTGCAGGCCCGCGGAGGCCTGCATTTCATCGAGGCGCGCCCGGATTGCGTCTGTGAGGTCCTGTCCCTCGTTCGTAAGCAGCAGGGCCCGGGCCGGCTCGAAGCCCTGCTCGCGCCTGGTCTCCACCAGCCGGGCCGCGAACTCCAGCCTCCCGTCGAGCAGCGGCTCGAGGTCGTTGTAGAGGCTGCCCATGTGGCCGTCCCCGCCGACCCGGGCGCGCAGGCTCTCTTTCAAAGTCTCCAGCAGTTCGCGGCCCGAGTAGTAAGGGGCGAGCTGCCTGTCATCACCACTGATGACGTATCCCCTGCTCCCCGTCTCCACGTCGTAGGCGTACGCCTGCACCAGGCGGAGGTCACCTAGCAGGCCTTCAGAGCGCCTCGTCTCAGAGGCGACATCGAGCAGCCGCAGGGCGGAGGCGTATGTAATCCCAAGCACCACGATGAGGGCCATCGTGGCAACCACAAGGGCGACGACCGTCCTGCGCTCCAGGGAAGGGGCGCGAAGGCCACCTCTCAACCGGGCGAACCACCGCGCCGGGCGCGGGAGCTGTAGGGGCATTGCCCTATTGTTGTGTTACGGGTGGGCCACTTTCTGTCAGGGAGAACCCGCAAATGGTGGGGAGATGCCACTACCCGGACGCGGGTAAAGACGCCATGACCGGTGGTTCGTCACCTCTCCCTCGGCCGCCGCCATAGCGATAGCAAAGGGGGAACCGCAATGAGCAGGGGTCTCCAGCTCGCGCTCGCGATAGCGCTTGCCACAGCCTCAGTCCTGGTCGCTGCCGGGTGCCGCGACCAGGACCTTCCCACGCCAGGAGCAGAGACCACAGGGGGCGCCCCGGCCGGTCCCCCGCGCCACATGGAGACCGTTCAGGTCAACGAGGGCTACCCCACGGCCGCCTTCGTGCGCACGTTCTACGTTGAATCGAAGGATCGCGTGGTTGTCACCTTCGGCACCGGGGATTACACGAAGGTGGCGATGGGCCTGCCCGGCGGGTGCCCGGATGCCCGCATGGGCTACGCCTACCGCGAGTTCACAACTGATATGAAGGACACGGGCGACACGGGCTACTTCGTCGAGTTCTCCGGCTCCTGCGCGGCCGGCGACTCCGCCTCGGTGATGGTTGGCGATGACTACTACTTCCTTGGCGGCGCCATGGGCGGCCCGGGCCTCTGGCGGCTCCGCCGTTTCGACTCCAGGTGGCGCGAAACCGGCTCCGTGGACATCAAGCTCGACCAGCGCACCGAGGCGATGAACGACCAGATGCTGGCCTTCGCCGGCGGCCAGCTCATCGCCAGCTCGCTGCATGTCGAGGGCGGAATCGGCACGGGCCCGCTCGATCAGCGCAAGACCGACCCCACGAAGGGCGAAGGCACCTTCCAGAAGATCGTGACCACTGACCTGGAGCTCGCCGGGGAGCGCGTGCTCGACGATTCGCCCCACATCAACGGCTCCTCGCTCGTGGAGGTGGACGGCATCTACAACCTGGTGACCTCGCGCGCCTTCTTCGGCGAAGTCCTGGTGCTGCAGTACGACCGGGAGTGGAACTTCCTCGGAGAGAAGAAGCTTGCCGAATGGGGCCAGTGGGTCCAGGGCGCCCTCTACGACAACGGGCGCTTCTACATCGTCTATGTCGACACCAGTGTGAAAGGCGCCGCCAACATCGTGCTCGGTGTCTACGACAGCGACTGGGATCTCGTGAGCAGCACCCCCGTCACCACCTACGCGCCCGACAGCCTGAAGGGCGCCGGGCGGCCGTCGGTCATGAAGCACGGCAACCGCCTCTACGTGTCATATGATGTTGAGAGCTTCTCCCCCCAGCGGCGGGAGGAAAACAAGGACTGGCAGGGCTACGTCGCGATCTTCGAGCTGTAGCCCCCCGGTGGTGGTTGCCGATGCTTCCCCGCGCCGTCTTCTTCGACCTCGACGACACGCTTCTCGATGGCCACAGCGCCATGGAGGCGGCGTGGGCGGTCGTTTGCGCAGACTTCGGGCCGCGCCTCGGTGTGGAACCGGGCACCCTCCGGGAGGTCATCCGTCGCGAGGGCACCGCATTCTGGAAGGATGAGGGCGCCGTCGGCCACTGGCGCGTGCGGCTGCAGGAGGCGCGCACCCACGTGATCGGGCTGGCCCTGCGCGCCGAGGGGCTCGACACCTCGCTGGCGGAGCCGCTCTCACTCGCCTATGGGGCCGAGCATCGCGCGCACCTGCGACCCTTCGATGACGCATTCGAGACGCTCGAGGCCGTTCGCGCCGCGGGACTGCGCACGGCGCTCCTCACCAACGGCCCCCGCGATATGCAGCGCGACAAGATCGAACGCTTCGATGTCGCCCGCCACATGGACGCAATCGTTATCGAAGGTGAATTCGGCAAGGGGAAGCCTTCACCCGAGGTGTTCGTGCACGCCCTCACTGAGGTAGGCGTGGAAGCCGCCGCGGCATGGATGGTGGGCGACAACCTCTACGCCGACGTTGGCGGTGCGAAGGCCGTGGGCCTGCACGCAATCTGGATCCATCGCGAACGGCTCACCCCGCGCGAGGACATCCCCGCCGTCCCCGACCGCGCCATTGCCCACCTGGCCGAACTGCGCGAGGCGCTGGACCTCTGACGCACGCCGCTACGGCAACAGCGTGAAGCGCTCGCAGTGGGCCGGCTGAATCGCGCCGAAGTGGCGCTGGTCAAGGGTGAAGATGGTGGTGACGCCCAGGCGCTCGGCCATCGCGGCGATCAGGGCATCGACGGTTCCCAGGGGGAAGTCCGCGTACTTCTCCACGAACCATGCAGCCCGCCCATAGTCCGCCGCAACCGGGTCGATGACGATGTTGGCGCCAGATGCAATCGATCGCAAGAACCGGGCCTCGATGGATGGGTGAAGGCGGCTTTCAAGAAGAGGTCCGAGCTCGGCCACCACCACCGAAGGCACAAGGAGCTGACGCCCCCGTAGTCCGCGCACCAGGAAGTCGGACACGTCGCGATGACGCTGGTCCCCGGCATCGATGTTCGCCAGGAGTGCGCCTGTATCGGCCAGGATCACCAGTCGGGCTCGCGGTTCATGGCGTCGCGATAGATGTCCCGGACCATCTGCTCCCTCGCCTCGTCGGAGTCCACTGGAGGGAAGTGTCCGCCGCCGTCCCCGGCCGCTGTTAGGTCAAGGAGCCACCGATTGGGGTTCTCCTCTTCAAGGTCCTTTTCGAGGGCGCGGCGGATCTCTTCGCTGACCGTTGTCCCGCGCTGGCGGGCACGGAGCCGGTAGCGTTCGTAGACCTCCCTGCCAATGAGCAGCGTGGTTCGGTGAGCAGTCATATGCGATATGCTAGCATATCTTCACCCAATCGCCCCGCGGCCCGCCGCGGGCTACACTCCGCCAATGACGATCCTGGTGCTGGTCCCGCCCGGGATGACTGCCGGTCTTGCGCCCGAGTGCGAGCTGGTCCCCTGCAAGAGCGTGGCGGAGCTCGCGCGGGCTCTTGGTGGCGAATTCGCCGCCGCCGTGCTCGTCAGCGATGGGCTTGCCGGGCAGGAACTGGCGGCAGCCGCCGAGGCGGTGCGCCAGTGCGGACGGCCCGTCATCGAAGTGCGTAGCGAACGCTGGGACGGGACCACCTGCTCGCCGCTCAGCGCCGCCTGCCGCGGCGTCATCTCGGGCTTTGGACCCGCCGGGCTCGGCGCCGCCGTCTCGCTTGCCCGGGAGATCTGCCCTTAACCCGCCAGCCGCGCCTTCAGTTCAGGGCATGCCTCCAGCAGGGGCGCACCCCTGTCCGCAAGGTCTTTGATGGTGGCGGCGTTGCGGCCATCGAGCATGGCGCCAATCTGGCGCAGGCTGCGGCCCCGCAGCTTGAGGGCGGCCACGGCCACGGCCCGGGCATCGCGCTCCGCCCGCCCGCTCGCCCGGCCCGCCACGTTATCGGCCCCGACTGCGTAGTGCCGGGCGATGGCGGCGATCAGGTCATCGTCGCTGACAACCGGGGGGGCCGCTTCGCTAACGCAGATGCAGGCAAGAGCCGCGTCGAGCCGGCCAGCGTCGAGCTGCCCCGCCTTCTGAAGGGCCACGGCGGCGTTGACGGCGCCCTGGAGCACCCGCACCGAGGGAGCTTCGACCCCCGTGATGCGTTCGATTGCCCAGCCCGGGAGCGCGGCGCGCAGGCAACGCGACTGGGCCTCGACGAACGTCCGCCGCTCGTCGCCAACGAATGGTTCGATCCGAGTCACAATCCCGGCCGAAAGGCGCGAAGCCAGCCGTTCGGGCAGGTCCAGGTCGAACGGGTGCCGTTCGCTCGCCACCACCACGTGGCCGCCGGCGGTCATGATCGTATCGATGGTATGCAGCAGCTCATCGAGCGTGCCCTTCTTGCCCGCCAGGTAGTGCAGGTCGTCGATGACGAAGAGGCCAGCGCCACGTACCGCCGCCTGGAACTCGGGGACCGTGTTGTTCCGCACTGCCGCCATGTAGCGGTTGGTGAACTCCTCGGCATTCAGGCACACGACGCCCTGGCCCGTGCCCGCGGCACGCCCGGCCACGGCGTGCAGCAGATGGGACTTACCCATGCCGGGCGGTCCGAAGATGACCACCGGGCTTATCGGCGCTTCGCCCTCTTCCACTAATGCCGCACAGCACTGCAGGGCGAGCCGGTTCCCTTCGGCCGGCAGGTATCGCTCGAAGGTGAAGGCGCAGTTGATGCTCCCCACGATCGAGCGCGCCGGCGCCTGGGCGTGCGCTGCTGGCCGGTCTGCCGCCGTCCCGGGCACGTCCACCCCGGCTGCGACAAAGACCACATCGAAGTCCTCGCCCACTGCTTCGACCACCGCTCGCCGCACCACCAGCGAAAGGCGCTCGTTGAGCCATTCACAGTCACCGGCCCGCCGCGCCTGCACGATGATCGTCTCGTTTTCGATTCTCAGGGCGCGGGTGCCACGAAGCCATGTCTCGAAGTTGTGGCGCGTAACCTCAAGCTGAAGCCTGCCGAGCACCGCCTGCCAGGCGAAGGCCAGCTCGCGCGCATCGTTCTTGCGGCTCAACATGCGCGAGGCAAACTCCTTCCTCCCACGGCAAAGTGGCGGTTTGTGCAACCGGGCGAATCTCTGGTCGGCAGCGCCTGTGCTGGCAGCGGCCGGGTGTCGGGGCCACGCTCATGGCAGCGGCGTGCGCCGTAACGTAGTCCTCGCCGGGGCGGGGTTCAACGGGGTTATGTGCTCCCGGGCGGGAACCTAACAGATCTTTCACGCCCGGGGCCGGTTATGTGGCAATCGGCCCGCCGGGCCGCGGCACTTCTGGGAACGCTCGCTCGCGTATCATGGGCGCACCTGGGAATCACCTCGGAGTAGACCCGATGCCGTCCCCCGCCACCTCGCAAACCGGACCTTCGCCCTCCCTCGGCGGCCGGGCCGGCGCCGGGCAACCGCTGCTGCGCCTCATCGACGTTCACAAGCGCTTCGGGCGCAACGAGGTGCTGAGAGGGATCACGTTCGACGTGCAGGCGGGGGAGGTGGTCGCCATCCTCGGCCCCTCGGGCTCCGGGAAGTCGACCCTCCTTCGCTGCATCAACCACCTCGAAAGGATCCAGGGCGGCCAGATCCTCTTCGAAGGCCGACTCGTGGGCTACCGCGCCGACGGCAACGGCCTGAAGGAAGAGCGCGAGGCCGCTATCGCGCGCATGCGTCGCGAGATGGGCATGGTCTTCCAGCGTTTCAACCTCTTCCCGCACCTCACTGCGCTCGGCAACGTCATGGAAGCGCCCGTCCAGGTGCTCAAGCAGCCGAAGGCTCAGGCCCGGGAGACCGCCGTGGCCATGCTCACCCGGGTGGGCCTCGCCGCAAAGCTCGATGCCTATCCCGGGCAGCTTTCGGGCGGCCAGCAGCAGCGCGTCGCCATCGCCCGCGCGCTCGCCATGAACCCGAAGCTCATGATGTTCGATGAGGCTACAAGCGCCCTCGACCCGGAGCTGGTGGGCGAAGTGCTCGCCGTCATGCGCGACCTTGCCGCCGAAGGCATGACCATGCTCGTCGTGACCCATGAGATGGGCTTCGCACGCGAAGCCGCCCACCGCGTCATCTTCATGGACGAAGGCCTGGTCCAGGAGGAGGGCTCTCCAGCGGAGTTCTTCGGCGCCCCAAAGACGGAGCGCGCGCGCACCTTCCTCGCTCGCGTGACCGGCGCGTAGGGGTTCTACGTCCATATGGCGTAGAGGATCGCGTCGGCGGGGTCGCCGTGGTCGCCGGTGTCGATGAGGCAGGGGCGGGTGGCGGTCATCTCGCCGGACGGGATGGCGCGGCTTACGCGTACGTCGGTAAGGGTCTGGGGGGATGAGCCGTCGACGCGGACGACGGCGCGGTAGGTGCCGCTGTTCCAGCTGACGAGGCGGGCGCGGTAGACGGGCATGTGAACCTCCGGTTCAGGACTGAGGGCTGAGGACTGCTGTCCCCGGTTGGCGTAGCGCGAGCGCGCACGCGAGCTGGCCGGGGCTTCGGGAAGGGGGCTGGGGTCCCCGGTGGTCGTAGCGCGAGCGCGCACGCGAGCTGGCCGGGGCTTCGGGAAGGGGGCGGCGCCGGTCGAGCGAACCAGGGTCCAGGCTTCGGGCGGCAGGCGCGGCATTAGCGTTCTCCGAGGGGCAGGGGTAGCTGGGAGGAGTAAGGAGGGAGGAGGGAGGATAGCTCGGCGGTGGGCTGGAAGCCGGGGCAAGTGCAGGTGGTCTGGTGGCGGCGGGAGGTGGCGGCGTAGCAGGGGCCGAAGCCGGTGGAGATGCGCTGGCCGTGGTGGTAGTCGTAGGGGAAGTGGCTGGCGGTTGTGTGGCCGCAGCGGGTGCAGCGGAGGATGTCGGCCGGCACTAGCGTTCTCCGAGGGGTAGGGGTAGCTGGAAGGAGGGAGGAGGGGGGAGGGAGGAGAGCTCGGCGGTGGGCCGGAGGGAGGAGAGGAGGGAGGATAGCTCGGCGGTGGGCCGGAAGCCGGGGCAAGTGCAGGCGGGCTGGTGGCAGTTGTAGGTGAAGTGGCGGGCGGTTGTGTGGCCGCAGCGGGTGCAGCGGAGGATGATGTCGACCGGCATTAGCGTTCTCCCAGCGTGAGATGGATGCGGAAGCGGTGGCGGGTGAGGTGGGTTGAGAAGTCGAGCTTCAGGGCGATGACGCGGTAGAGGCGGGCGCTGATTCCAAGGGTGGGCTCGTTGACGGTGATGACGTCGAAGAGTTCCTGGCCGCAGTGGAAGGGCGCGGTGAGGGTGGCGACGGGTGTGGCGATGTAGGCGCGCCTGAGGGCGGCCTGGGCGGCTTCCTGTGTCTTCGTGTTGGTGGTGGCATCTAAGTTGCGCTCCTGCTCGAGGATGGGGCCGTGCTGGTAGACGCTGGCGGCGGTGGCGGCGTCGGCGTAGCGGTCGGGGCCGCTGAGGCGGAGCCAGTTGGCGGCGGGGAGGGTGCTGTCGTCGGCGAAGCTGACGATGGGGTGGTTGCCGGCGCCGCCGTAGGTCTCGGTCGAGGCGTCGGTTGTGCGGGGGTCGACGGTGGTGAAGCCGCCGCTGGCGGCGGGGCGGGCGTGGTCGCTGACGACGGCGAGCAGGCGCGAGAGGACGCTCTTGCCGCTCTCGCCGGGGCTGATGGCGAAGGCGGGGGTGTAGGTGGTGAAGGGGGTGGAGGAGCTTGCGGCGGCGGCGGGGATTGCGGCGCGCCCCGCGACGCGTGAGAAGGTGCTCGCGCGGGTGCGCGAGCCTGCGGCGGTCTGCCATGCCTGGGGGGCGCGCCAGCGGGCGGCTGCTTCCCATGGGCCGGTGGCGTCGATGGTGACGGTTGCCTGGCCGTCGCCGTGGGCGTAGGCGATGCGGGTGATGGGGAAGCGGAAGGATGCGCCGTACTCGAAGGCGTGGCTGGCGCCGGAGAGGTAGCCGGGCTGGATGAGGAGGTCGGCGCCGGTGAAGAGGGAGGAGGGAGGAGGGAGGAGGGAGGAGTTGGCGGGGGTGAGGACGAGGCGGGCGCTGGCGCTGGTGGGGGTGAGGGTGCAGGTGGCGCTGAGGACCTGGCCGCTGAGCTCGAGGGCATCGGTGTTGCGGCGGGCGTACCAGACGCCGGACGGGGTGGCGGCCCAGCAGTCGAGCTGGTCGTAGCTGGCGAGGGCGAGGCCGTTGGCGTGGACGGCTTCATGGGGGCCGGGCTCGGCCCACTGGCCGGCGGCGTTGGTGGCGGCGGGAGGGTGGGTGAGCATGACCTGGGCGGCGGGGACGTTGCCGGCCTCGGTATGGGTGAAGGCGCCGAGGAGGTGGGAGAGGTTGAGGAGGGCGGGGAAGGTGTAGGTGACGGTCGAGGCGGCGTCGGATTCGGCGATGGTGTTGGGCGATGACCAGGCGTTGAGGGGAAGGTTGGTATCGCCCATGCGGTAGGCGTAGGCGCGCTTGTCGCCGGTGGGGCTGGGGACGGTGGCGGTGACGATGAGGGCGAAGTCGCCGTCGTGGTAGGCGGTGGCGATGCCGGTGACGGCGGTGACGTCGGCGGCGCGGGTCCAGGCGGTGCCTGCGGCGTCCCAGACGCCGCTTGTGCGGCGAAGGCGCTTGAGGGTGGACGAGGCGTTGAGGGAGTAGAAGACGCAGAGGTCCCCGGCGCTGTTGTAGGCGGCGGCGATGTGGGCGATCTGGCTGGCCTCGGTGGCGCGGACGGTGGCCGCGCCCCACGAAGCGCCGTTATCGGTGCTGTGGCGCACTGAGAGGCCCGTGCCAGCGGCATCGGCGTAGACGAGGGTGATTTCCCCACTCCTGGCGGCAAGGGCGATTCCCGCGCCGCTGAAGGCGATCGCGCCCATGGATGTCCAGCTGGAGTACGTGGAACCGGGGCCGGGGCTGGTGACGCGGGAGGTGTGGAGGGTCCCGGCGGCGTTGCGGGCGCGCACGAGGGAGCCATCGGCCGCGATGGCGAGGGCGATGGGGGCGGCGGCCTCGACGCCGCTGTAGTAGCGGGTCCATCGCAAGATGGGGTAGGAACGGCGGGACTGGTAGACGAAGGCGCGCACGGTGGGCAGGCGGCCGTTCTGCTTCTGGTGGGCGGCGAGGGTGGGGCTCAGGGTGATCATCGCACGATGCTCCGGCGCTCGCCGCGCAATTCCGATTCGCCCGTGTCACTTTCCTTTCTCCTCCCACCCCTTGCGGTACACTGGGGTCAGTCATGGCCAAACTCGGCTTCCTCTCTCGCTTGCTCGGCGATTCCAACGAGAAAGAGCTCAAGCGCATCTGGGAGATCGTCGACGAGATAAACGACCTCGCCGGCGAGACTGCCGCGCTTTCAGACGAGGCCCTCGCTGCGCGGACGGCCACCTTCAAGGAGCGGCTGCGCGACGGCGACGACCTCGACGATCTGCTTCCTGAAGCCTTCGCGACTGTCCGCGAAATGGCCGCACGCAGGGTAGGCGAGCGCCCTTACGACGTGCAGCTGGTGGGTGGCATCGTCCTCCACGAAGGCCGGATCGCCGAGATGAAGACTGGTGAGGGCAAGACTCTCACCGCCGTCGCCCCCGTCTATCTGAACGCGCTTCTCGAACGCGGCGTCCACGTCGTCACCGTCAATGACTACCTGGCGCGCCGCGATGCCGCATGGTACGGCCCCGTCTACCACGCCCTCGGCCTGACCGTCGGCGTCGTGCAGACCAACGGCATCTCCTTCATGTACGAACCCGGCTACCGCCCCGGCGAAGAAGGCGGCGGCGGGCACGAGTTCCTCCGCCCCTGCGACCGCCGCGATGTCTATCACGCCGACATCACCTACGGCACGAACAACGAGTTCGGCTTCGATTACCTGCGCGACAACATGGCCCAGTCGTTCGCACAGAAGGTCCAGCGCGACCTCTGCTTCGCCATCGTCGACGAGGTCGACAACATCCTCATCGACGAAGCGCGCACCCCGCTCATCATCAGCGGCAACGCTGAGGAGGCCAGTGGCACCTATATCGCCTTCGCCCGCGCCGTCAGGACGCTCGTTGAAGAGCAGGACTTCCAGGTCGACCATAAGTCGAAGCACGTGGCCCTCACCGAAGAGGGCATCGAAAAGCTTGAGCGCGCCCTCAAGGTCGACAACCTTTTCGGACAGGACCCCCGCCTTGTCAGGCACCTCGAAGCTGCCCTCGACGCCGAGGTCCTCAAGCGCATCGACCGCGACTACGTGGTCCGCGATGGCGAGATCGTCATCGTAGATGAGTTCACCGGCCGCCTTATGCCCGGGCGCCGCTGGAGCCACGGCATCCACCAGGCCGTCGAAGCCAAGGAAGGCCTCAAGGTCCAGCGCGAGTCAGTCACCCACGCCACCATCACCTTCCAGAACCTCTTCCGCCTCTACGAGAAGCTCTCGGGCATGACGGGCACCGCCGAGACCGAGGCCGAGGAGTTCCACAAGATCTACAAGCTCGAAGTCGTGGTCATCCCCACTCACCGCCCCATGATCCGCAAGGACTCGTCCGACGTCGTCTATATCAACGAAAAGGCGAAGTTCAACGCCGTCGTCAACGAGATTGTGGAGCTCAACGCCGAGGGCCGCCCCGTTCTCGTCGGCACCACCTCCATCGAGAAGTCCGAGTACCTGGCAACGCTGCTCACCCGCAAGGGCATCCAGCACAACGTCCTCAACGCCAAGCAGCACGAACGCGAGGCGCACATCGTCGCCGAGGCGGGCCAGCGCGGCGCCGTCACCATCGCCACCAACATGGCCGGCCGCGGTACCGACATCAAGCTCGGCCCGGGGGTCGCCGGTCTGGGCGGCCTCCACGTCATCGGCACCGAGCGCCACGAATCGCGCCGCATCGACAACCAGCTCCGCGGGCGCTCCGGGCGCCAGGGCGACCCCGGCTCAAGCCGCTTCTTTGTCTCGTTTGGCGACGACATCATGAAGCGCTTCGCCCCCGAATGGGTCCCCGGCATGATGCAGAAGCTTGGGATGACGGAGGAGATGCCCCTCGAATCGCGCATGGTCACCCGCGCCATCGAGCAGGCCCAGCAGAAGGTCGAGGGCCACAACTTCGACATCCGCAAGCGCCTCGTCGAGTTCGACGACGTCATCAACGAGCACCGCACCGTCATCTACGCCGAGCGTGAGAAGATCCTGCGCGGCGCCGATACACGCGCCAACGTGCTCGGCCTCCTGATCGATGATCTCGAATCGCTCATGCGCGGCGCCAGCGCCGGGAATCTCGAATCCCAGGAGGTCCTCCAGAACGAGCTGCGCGAGATCCTCCACCCGGACGACCTGCCCTCGCTCGAAGAGATGGAGGAGCTCGGCGACGAGCTATCCGATGAGGTGCTCGACCGCGCCGAAGACCGTTACGAGCAGATGGAAGAGACGATCGGCGCCGAGAACATGCGCCGCGTCGAGCACTGGCTTCTCCTCGAAACCATCGACTACCACTGGCGCGAACACCTCACCGCCGTCGAGGACCTGCGCCAGAGCATCGGCCTGCAGGCCTACGCCCAGGTCGACCCCCTGGTCGCCTTCAAGCGCGAAGGCTACGACATGTTCCAGCAGCTCCAGGCGAACATCCGCCGCCAGGTGGCGCGCACCATCTTCAAGGTGCGCATGGTCGAGCAGCCCGCCCCCACAGCCGCGCCCCCTGCGCCCGGCGAAGCGGTCGCATCGGCCAATGGCGAAGGCGCTGCCCGGGCCACGCCCGTGCTCGCCCGATCGAGCGCGCCCTCGGCCGCCACGCTCCGAACCAACCGCGACCAGGCGTCTTCGGCGCGCACTGCCGGCCCTGCAAAGCCCGGTCGCAACGACCCCTGCTACTGCGGTAGCGGCAAGAAGTACAAGCGCTGCCACGGCGCATGAGCGGCCTCTCCACCCTCCTCGCTCTCGGGATGCCCTTCGCGATGATCGCCGGCGCCATCGCCGCCTGGCGGCTTTCGAAGCGCGAACAGCACCTCGATGCCAGCCCCCCGGCCTGGAGGGATGACTCCCTCGACGAGTGGCGCCGGGAACGCGACGCCGCCGCCGAGGCAGAGCGCGCCGCCCGCGCTGCTTCGCCCGGAACCCTGACAACGGGGCAGGCCCGCGACGAAGCCGAGACCAGCACGCACCAGCGCATCGGCGGCTGACGCCCGCAGGAAAGCCAGCGCACCGTGTAATCTCGTCGCATGCCCGAAATCCCCGAGCTCGAGGCCGTCCGCGCTTACTTCAACGTGCACATCGCCGGGAAGGCCATCCTCTCCGCCGGGACGCGCATCCCCGTCGTCTTCCGCACGCCTGCAGCCGAGCTGCGCGAGACGCTGCCAGGCGATGCCTTCGCGGAGACTTCCCGGCGGGGCAAGTTCCTGCTCATCAACCTCGCTTCGGGCCGCGTGCTCGCCGTCAACCCCATGCTCACGGGCCGCTTCCAGTTCGTGCCGCCCGGGACCAGGCTCGCGGCGAAGACCTGCCTCGTGCTCGGCGTCGAAGGCGACCGCCACCTCCGCTACGTCGATGAGCGCCTCATGGGGAAGGTCTACCTGCTCCCCGCCGATGCACTCGGCGCCATCCCCGGCTGGACGAAGAACGGCCCCGACCTGATGGACCCGGCCCTCACCGAAGAGGAGTGGCTCCGCCGCCTGCGAAAGCATCGCGGGCAGGTGAAGGCGATCCTCACCAACGCGGAGTTCGTCCAGGGCATTGGCAACGCCTACAGCGACGAGATCCTCTGGGAGGCGCGCGTCAACCCCTACACCGCCCGTACCGCGCTGGCCGTGGAAGACCTGCGCCGCCTCTTCGCCGCCGCCCGCGAGGTGATGGCCCGCGCCACTCCCCTGGTCGCCGCCGCCATGACCAGGGACGGCAACCTCGACTACGAAGAGCGGCGCGACTTCATGCAGGTGCACCGTCGCGGCGGCCAGCCCTGCCCGCGCTGTGGCGCCCCCATCACCGAGATCACCGCCAACCAGCGCATCACCAGCTTCTGCCGCACGTGCCAGCCCTGACCCCCCCGCTGCCCGCCCCGGGGGGAGGGAGGAGGGAGGAGGGAGGAGTGGCCGCCCCTCCCCCCTCCTCCCTCCGTTGGCGCGGGCGACGTGGGCCGAATTCGGCGTTCCAGTGGGGGATCCAGCGGCCACAGGGGGCCGCTACTCCGGGAGGTGGCGGGAGGGGGCGATTGCCCCTCCTCGGGCACGGGTGGACTCGGTACCCGTTTCGCCGAAGGCCGCTAGGGATTGCCGTTCGGACCAGGGATGACTTTGTTCTTGCCCCCGGTCACGCCGTCGTAAGACGTGTCGAAGCCGCGAACCTTGTTGTTGGTAACGACGTTATTACTGCCCCAATTGCCGACGCCGTAATCGTAGCCATTGACGTTGCAGTCAGTCCCGTCGTCGAAGACCCGGTTGTTGTCAATCAGAAGTCCGTCCCCCTCTCCATGAATGCCTACATCTGAATTGCCCCGGATATTGTTATGCCTGACAACGGTCCCCTCATCGGCACCATAAAGCAGCACTGCAGTAGCCGACCAGTTGCCAGGACCACACCACTGGTTGCCGCCAATTAGATTGTTTTCTACGGTGCCAAAGGCGCCCCATGCAAGTTGGACGCTATTCGCCGCCGTTATTAAGGAAAGGTCTGCACCAGCAACAACATTGTTGCGAATCTCTACAGCCGTACCGGTGCAATTAGCGGTGATGCCGTTCTTTTGATATCTCCATATATGATTCCCCACTACACGACCTGTCGTAGTCAAAGTGGTGTCGCAACCCGTATTGCCAACGGAAGCGAAATAAATGGCAACGCCGTGTTGGGCGCCGGTGAAGGAGGGTGAATCGCCAATGTCGTGGATCGAACTGTGGAGGACGTCTACCTCCGCCCCACGTGCCACCACGCCGAAATAGCTTGCCCCAAAGATCTCTGCGTGTGAGACAGTGCCCCTGGCGCCTGGACCGTAGTAGACCCCGATGTGACATCCCGTGGCGTTGAGTGCACCTGTCACGTCGCCGCCAATCTGCGCGGCTGTGAGATTGGTCGCGTCTCGGAAGTAGCCGGTCGGCGTGCAGGTCACAGCAGATACCTGCTCGGCGGGCGCGGCGGTCGCAAGGCCGGCCAGTACTGCGACCGTCAGGACCAGAATGAGCTTTCGCATTTCCAGATTCACCCCGGTGCGCCCCGGCGTGTCCCCGGGTACGCATAGGGAATTACCCCGATATTCACCTTCGCGTTACGGGTAATTCACCAATGCGACACAAATTGTCGCGGTTTCGGCCGGATCCAGGCCCTCCTGAGGCCGGGTGGGCCGCTCTCAGGCGCTTTCGGGCGTCTCCGGGGGCAGGTCCGGGGCGAGCTCCTCCGCCAGCTGCACCCGCTCCACCAGCTCCCGCCGCGTGATGATCCCCACCATCCGGCCGTCTTCGATGACGGGCACCTGGTTCAGGCCATGCCGCGCGATCAGGGCAAGGACGTCGAGCGCGCCATCGTCGGCGCCCACCGTCACCACGCGCTCCCTGGGGGTCATCGCGCCCTGAACGGGGGTCTGCGGCCAGTCGGAGCGGGGCACGTGCTTGATATCGGAAACGGAAAGGATGCCCAGCACCGCCCCGTCGCGTTCTACCACCACGGCCCGCTCCCCTTCGCCCAGCATCAGGCGGTCGACCACGCCCTGCAGCGATTCGCCGGGCGAGGCGGTCGGGAACTCCTCGCGCATCACGTTGCGGGCGCGCAGCCGGCCGAGGATGGCGTCGAGCTGCGTGCCCTGGGCCTCGTTCCGCGCCGCCCCCAGCAGGAACCAGCCGATGAACATGAACCAGAGCCCGTTAAGGGCGTAGCCGGCGAGGAGCATCAGCACGCCGCCGAACATCAGCCCGTACCCGAACAGCTCGCCCACGTTCGCAGCAATGCGCGTTGCCCTGCGGAAGCTCTTTGTCCGCCGCCAGGCGATCGAGCGCAGGACGCGTCCGCCATCGAGCGGAAAGCCCGGAAGGATGTTGAAGACGGCCAGCAGCAGGTTGACGATCGAAAGGTACGAGAAGACCCCCTCCGCCTTCTCGTTGAACCCGAAGAGGAGCGCCAGCGCGAACGTGATCAGGGCGATCGCCAGGCTGGTGGCAGGCCCGGCGGCGGCGATGGCGAACTCCTCGCCGGCCGTGCGCGGCTGGCGGCCAAGGCTCGAAACCCCCCCGAAGATGAAGAGCGTAATCTTCGGCACCGGCAGCCCTCTGCGGATGGCCACCACCGCGTGCGCCAGCTCGTGGATCAGGACTGTTGCGAAAAGGAGGATCGCGGCGGCCGTGCCCACCATCCAGTAGGCGGCCGTGCTCCAGTCGTCGTACAGGTCCGGGAAGACCGACTCGGAGAGCGTGTAGGCCACCAGCGCCAGGATGATGAGCCAGGAGGGGTGAATCTCGATATCGATGCCGCCCAGGCGCGCCACGCGAAACGAACGTCCGAACATGGTGCGTACCGTACGCGACGGGCGGGCGGCTGGAAAGCGAGCGAGGAAAGGGGTGGGGTGGGCGGAGGGGATCGAACCCTCGATCTTCAGGGCCACAACCTGACGCGTTAACCGCTACGCTACGCCCACCGTGAGAGGAACTCGATCGTAGCAGAGGCGACCGTTAAGGGAAGGGAGGAGGGACAAGTCAGCGCGTGTGTTCGATCAGTTCGAGCCGGGACTTCCCGCCGGCAACCTGGACTTCAAGGATCAGGCCCACCCCACGGGCGTAGTACTTGTTCTCGACGACCTTCGGTTCGAGCGGGGTCCACTCCTTCGTCACGAGCACGTCCGTGTAGGCGCCTGCCTGCACACTCTGCTTGCCGCCTGTGGAAACCACCTCGGCCATGTCCTCGGCCTCGCCCTTCAGGAACTCCTGCCGGTAGGCGTCGCCAGGCCGGGGGGCGCCGCGCATGATGATGCCCGGCAGTGCACCATTGACACCGGCCTCCCACGACCCGGCTGAACTGACAGCCTTCCCGCCCTTGTACTCCTTCGAGTCCTCGCCCAGGTACCAGACGTTGCCTTCGGAGTCCTGCGCAAACCAATCGAGGGTGTCCTCCACAAGGTCGCCATCCTCGGTCACCGTGTCACGAACCACAGTCGCGGTGACGCCGGCCACCACTCTCGTCTCCTCCAGCACCGTGACCTCGACGCGCTCGGAGCCATCCTCCGACTCGTAGACCCAGCGTACGCCGGGTTGCAGCGGGAAGTAGGGGTTGTCAACCGTGGCCACGAACTTCGAGGGGTCGAAGGCAGGCTGGTAGGCGCCGCCATCGCCGGGCTCGATGACCGGCGCCGCCGGTTCATCGTCGCCGCAGGCGCCAGCAAGTGCCGCGGCGATGCCCATGGCGATGAGGCCGCCGATCAGGCGGGGGCGAGCGCCCTTGTTTCGAGCGTGCTCCTGTGGCATCTGCCATCCTTCATGATCAGAGCGAGCTTTTCGCGTTCCTGGAGGACCGCGATGTTGGCGATCGGGTCGCCGTCGACGGCGAGGATGTCGGCGCGTTTGCCCGGCGCAATGGTGCCCGTGATGCCGGCAAGCCGGGCGCATTCGGCGGCCGTGCTGGTTGCAGCCACGATCGCCTGCATGGGGGTCATCCCCGCCTCCACCATCAACGCCAGCTCCTCGGCGTTGGGGCCATGCGGGCCGACGCCCATGTCGGTGCCCATGGCGATGCGCACGCCCCGGCGGACGGCCTCCTTGAAGCTGGCGAAGTGCGCGTCCTTCACCTCGCGGGACTTCCGCAGGGCGTACGGTGGCACCGCCGCCGGGTCGCTCTCGGCCCTGCGGATAACCCAGACCGGGGCGATGAGGGTGGCGACCAGGTAGGTACCCCGGCGGATCATCGCGTCGATCACCTCGTCGTCCAGGTAGATTCCGTGCTCGATGGATTCGATCCCGCCCAGCACGGCGTTCTTGATGCCCTGGGTTGCCTGCGCGTGGGACATGACGGTCTTTCCGGCGGCGTGCGCCTCGTAGACGATGGCGGCTATCTCGTCGTGCGTGAACCCTGTCGCCCCGGGCTCATCGTTTGGCGACATTACGCCGCCGCTCGTCATTACTTTCACCTGGTCGGCGCCGGCGCGGAGGATCTCGCGCGTCGCACGGCGAACTCCTTCAACACCGTCGGCCACGGAGAGCGGGCGCTCCGGGTCGTGGGCGCGAACATTCACTCCGCTGGGCATGGTGCTGTCGCCGTGGCCGCCCGTTTGCGAAAGGGCAGCGACTGCGATGCGCATGCGCGGGCCGGGAAAGAGGCCGCGGTCGATCGCCATCTTCACGCCACGGGGCGTTCCGCCCGCGTCACGAACGCTGGTGAAGCCGGCATCGAGGGTCGTACGGGCGTTCGTTAGCGCCTCTGCGATGGCCAGGCTGTGGGGGATCTGGAGCCGGTCCTGCAGCGATCGTGGCGTCGACATCAGGTGGACGTGGCAGTCGATCATGCCCGGCATCACAGTCAGCCCCGATGCGTCGATGACCTCCGCCCCGCGGGGGATTTCGCCGCCGGGACTGACGGCGACGATTGTCTCGCCGTCAATGACGATGATGGCGTTTCGAAGTGGCTCTGCGCCGCTCCCATCGATGAGCTGGCCGCAGTGGATGGCAATGGTCATGGCCAACTCCGTTTTGGAGAGGTGGAGAGCACGGCTGGCTAGAGGTTCTTGATGTTGCTGTGCGACGTGTTGATGGCGCCCTCGGCGGCGCCCTCGCCGCCGCCCTCGCGGGCAACGTTCGACTTGCTGGAATTCAGGTTCGTTGCGCGCGCGGCAGATTCGCCGGCGGCGCTCGCCCCGGGGAGCGCCCCGCCACCGCCGGCCGTCATCTCCTCGGCGTCAAGGTCGATGTCAGGCTCCGTGATGTAGCCCGGCGCTGCCCGGGCAGCTTCCTTCTCGCCCATTGAAGCGTCCCCCCATTTAGGCGTGCTGCGGCTGAGTGCAGACTACCGCGCCTGTCAAGAGGGGCGATCAGGTGATGGCAACCAGGCGTCCGCATCGGCGGAGACAGGCGTGCAGGGAAGGAAGCAACGGGCTCAGCTGAGCGCGCGATAGACCGGCAACGAGAGCAACGGCGCGAAGATCTCGATGCTGAGCTCCTCCAGGTCGTTGGACCATGCGTCCCAGGTGCCGCGGGCGTAGGACGCCTCCGGGCTGGAAAGGGCGCCCTGGATGACATCGGCGCCGGCGAATGAATAGAAGCCGAGCTTCGTTCCCCCGGCCGTTGTGCCGCTCTGGATGGTGGTGATCCCGGGGATCCGGCCCACGTCGCGCAGATGCACGCTTCGGAACCACTCCGCGAAGCGCGGGCGCGCCTCCGCACGGGCCCGCGCGCGAACAAGCATGAAAGGGGAGGATTCGCCGATCACTGCCAGTACTGTTGCATGAGAGCCTGCACGAGCGCGATAGCCGGGGCCGGGTCGCAGCGGCCGTCGACCACTACCACCGGCGTCGCGAAGGGCCGCGCGCGGCCCAGCATCGCCTCATAGACGGCCACGCCGGCCTGCGAATGCCCCTCGCGCGGCGCTGCCAGCCGTCGGCGGACCTCTTCGCCGGGGGCCGTCACGCGCACGCCGATGAAGGGTGCGTCATAGGCCGCCGCCAGCCGCTCGAAGCGGCGCCTGTCGCCCCGGGCCAGGTTGGTGGCGTCGATGAGGGCGATGTGGCCGGCGCGCAGGCTCACGGCGGCGCGCTTTTCGATCGCGGCGAACACGCGCGCGCTTTCGGCGGGGGTGTAGGCGGGGCTGGCGAAGAGTGAGCGGCGCACCGCGTCGCTCTCAAGGTGGTCGAGCGGGATCGCCGCCGCCAGGGCACGCGCGAAGGTCGTCTTGCCACTCCCCGGGTACCCGGAAAGGAGGACGAGCGCGGGGCGCGCGAAGGAGAAATTGCCGCTGACCATAAGCTATGCTAGTGTCAGGTAGTTCACACAACGGGCAAAGGAAGAAGCAAGAGCAAGGTTGCTGACGAAAGAGCGCAAAGACGGCCTGGTTCGGGAGTATGCAGTCCACCCTGGCGACACGGGTTCGCCTGAAGTGCAGGTGGCCATCCTCACCGAACGCATCAAGTACCTGACGACGCACCTCAAGGCGAACAAGCACGACTACCACACGCGCCGTGGCCTCCTCATGCTTGTCGGCCAGCGCCGCAGGCAGCTCCGCTACCTCAATCGCCGCGACGTCAACCGTTACCGCGAGTTGATCGCGCGCCTGGGCCTCCGCAAGTAGCGGGGGCCTTTGTTCTTTCGCGACCAGTAGCGCTCAGCCACGCACACCTGCCCCTCCCCTTGCCACCGTCCCCCAGTCAGCGGGACGTGAACTGGCCGCAGGCGCCGAAAAAGGCGCGCGGCGCTCTGAAGCAGAGCAGGAAGTAACAAAAGAGAAAGCATGAACACCTACGAAATCGAAATCGGGGGCAAGTCCCTCACCATCCAGCACGGCATCCTCGCCGAGCAGGCAAACGGCGCCGTCACCGTGCGCCAGGGCGATACGGTGGTGCTGGTCACCGCCTGCATGGCCGATGCCCGCGAAGGGGTGGACTTCTTCCCCCTGACGGTGGACTACGAAGAGCGGCTCTACGCCGTCGGCAAGATTCCCGGCGGCTTCCCGCGGCGCGAAGGCCGGGCGAGCACCGATGGCATCCTCGCCATGCGCCTCACCGACCGCCCCCTGCGCCCGCTCTTCCCAAAGGGCTTCCGCAACGAGATCCAGGTCATCGCCACCACCCTCTCCGCCGACCGCCAGCACCAGCCCGATACCCTTATCACCGTCGGCGCCAGCACAGCCCTCATGATCAGCGACATCCCCTTCAACGGGCCGGTTAGCTCCGTCCGCGTGGCGCGCGTCAATGGCGAGCTGATCATCAACCCCACCTTCGAGCAGGCCGAGGCCGGCGACCTCGACATCATCGTCGCTGGCACCAACGAGGCCGTAGTCATGGTCGAGGCAGGCGCAAAGGAAGCCCCCGAAGAGGCCGTGCTCGAGGCAATCGAGGCGGCCATGGAGGCCAACCGCGCCATCAACGCCCTCCAGGCCCGGATCGCCCAGGAAATCGGCCGTGCCAAGAAGGCCTTCACCCCCGCTTCCGAGAACGCAGAGGCGACCGCCGCCGTCCAGGACTACCTCAAGGACCGCATCGACGAGCTTGTTGCCACCGCCGCCAGCGAGCGCAGCGACGCCAACAAGGCCATCCGCCAGGAGCTCATCGCACACTTCGGCGAGCAGTTCACGCCCGGCCAGCTCGGCGACGCCCTCTACAACGTCATCAAGAAGGCGATGCGCGGCCGCATCCTCAGCGAAGGCCGCCGCGCCGATGGCCGCACCACCACCCAGATCCGCGACCTTGACATCCACGTCGGCGTGCTCCCCCGCACCCACGGCACGGGCCTCTTCAAGCGGGGCCAGACGCAGGTGCTCACCATCGCCACTCTCGCCGGGCTGAGCATGGCCCAGAAGCTCGACACGCTTTCGCCCGATGAGTCGAAGCGCTACATGCACCACTACAACTTCCCGCCCTACTCCGTGGGCGAAGTTCGCCCCCTCCGGGGCGCGGGCCGGCGCGAGATCGGCCACGGCGCCCTCGCCGAGCGCGCCCTTGAGCCCGTGGTGCCCGACCAGGGCAAGTTCCCCTATTCCCTGCGCGTCGTCTCCGAGGTCATGTCCTCCAACGGCTCGACCTCCATGGCCAGCGTGTGCGGCAGCACCCTGGCGCTAATGGACGCCGGCGTGCCCATCTCCGCCCCCGTGGCCGGCATCGCCATGGGCCTCATCATGGGTGACGACGGCCAGTACAGGGTGCTCACCGACATCGCCGGCCAGGAAGACTTCATGGGCGACATGGACTTCAAGGTCGCCGGCACGCGCGCCGGCATCACCGCCCTGCAGATGGACATCAAGATCGGTGGCGTCTCCCGCGAGCTCCTCCAGCAGGCGCTGCAGCAGGCGAAGGAAGCCCGCGAGTACCTCCTCAACGAGATGCAGGAGATCATCGCCGAGCCCCGTGAAGAGGTCTCCCCCTACGCGCCGAAGATGTTCCGCATCCAGATCAACCCCGACCAGATCGGCCTCCTCATCGGCCCCGGCGGCAAGACCGTGCGCAAGATCCAGGAGGAAGCCGGCGGCGCCACCGTCGATATCGAAGAGGACGGCACCGTCTTCGTGGGTGGTATCAACGAAGAGGTAGCCCGCAAGGCCATCCAGATGATCGAAGGCCTCACCAAAGAGGTGAAGGTCGGCGAGATCTACACCGGCAAGGTCACCCGCCTCCTTAACTTCGGCGCCTTCGTCGAAATCCTCCCCGGCAAGGAAGGCCTCGTCCACATCTCCCAGCTTGGCGAAGACCACGTCGAGCGCGTCGAAGACGAAGTCAACGCCGGCGATGAGGTGACCGTCATGGTCACCGAGATCGACAACCTGGGCCGCATCAACCTCTCGCGCCGCGCCGTCCTGCTCGGCGAAGAGCCGCCCCCGCCTTCCGAAGGGGGCGACCGCCGTGGCGGTGGCCGTGGCGGCGACCGCGGCGGTCGCGGTGGCGACCGTGGTGGCCGCGGCGGCGACCGCGGTGGTGATCGTGGGCCCCGCCCTCAGCAGTCCCGTGGCGAAGGCGGCCGCGGCGGTAGCGGCGGCTTCGGTGGCCGTGGCGGAGACCGTGGCGGCAGCTTCGGCGGCCGCAGTGGCGGCAGCGGTGGCGGCGGAGGCCGCCGCGAAGGTGGCTTCCCCCGCGGCGGCGGCGGCGCCGGCGGCCAGGTCACCCTTGGTGGCGCCAGCCGCGGATGGACCCGCCGCACCGAAGGCGCCCCCGATGGCCCGCCCCCGCCCCCGCCCCCGCCCCGCCGCGGCCTCGGCGGCGTCGGCGAATACGACGACGAGTAGGGGGGAGGGAGCCCCGCCACCCGGCACCCGTTACCGCGGCGCCAGGGGCTCGATTTCCACCGGCGTTTCGCCAGGGTCCGGGACAAGGCCGCGCGGGCGGTAGCGGTGGGGGTCGGGATTATCGGGACCCGGGGGCATGGTTGGGTCGTGGCGGCGCGGCAGGTCAATGAGCCGCTGCATCAATGTCTCGCACTCCAGCAGGAGGGCGGCCAGCGTCCGCGCCGCCCGCTTCGGGTCGATGAGTACCGTCAGCATGCCCGACGCGCCCCGGAGCATGTCCGCAGCCGTGCTGAGCTCGGCTCGCGCCGCCCCGCGTGTGCCCGCGAGGAGCGTCTTCAGCTCGGGGCCGAGCGGCGCACAGATGCCGTGAACCTGGCGCAGGTCGGGCGCCGGCTGCTCGATGAGATCGCGCGCCTGCGTGAGGGGGGCTGCGAAATCCCCCAGGAGCCGTGATTCCTGGGCCGCTGTCAGAGGGCCCCACTGGCTGCGAAAACGAGCCTTGTCCTCGTCCGAAGCCGATGGGTGAACTCGTTCCCACTGCTGGCGCTCCCGTTCGAATTCCGTCTCGTTGCGGTCCTTAACGACGGAGCTGATGTGTCCGAGCGCCCCCTTGATCCGTCCTTCGATGTTGGTGAGCGTGGTCTCGCGACGTTGGGTGAAGGCTACGAGCATCGCCCCCGCATCCTGTGAGCACTCCAGGGCCGTGGAGAGGGTCTCCATGGAGAGATCGGTCAGGTCGCGAGTCCGCACGAACGACGCGCAGGCGCGCTGGAAGCCATCGTTGTGCTCGCGCGCAAGGTCGAAGTCGGGCTGGCGAACGGCGGCGCGCCCGAGTGCGGGATAACGGGATATGAGCCGCGCCTCGCCGGCCTGGGTGGCCGTGAGGCCGTCGGCCTGTTCCAAGGCGAACTCAATCCGGTCTCGTCCTTCGCGGCGGCGGGCAGCGCGAGCCCGGGCGTCGCCCATGGCATTGCGTATCGACTCGGCTGTGTGTCCGGCCTGTTCGGCTGCCTCCTGCGCGCGCCGGTCCCTGTCTCGCCGGTTCGAGCGGGGGATAGCGGGCGCCACCTGCCGCTGGATGGCAGCCCGCGGTGGCGGCGAGGTGCTATTCGCAATCGTTCGCAGCAAGCGAGCGACGGCCCTGTTGCCGGCGGCCCTCTGCAGCCCGGCAAGACGAGCGGGTCCCGTCGCCCCCGGCCCACTCGCACCCGCCGCTGCACGCCCCTGGGCCGGGGTCCGGGCGTCCAGCGCCTCGCGGGCGGCGCGGACCCGGGTTGCCGGGTCATCAGACGAGGGGCCGTTCTGGTGCATGGCTGTCCCCCGGGAAACGCCCCCATCATACGCCTCCCCCCGCCCCCTCCCTCGTCAGTCCTCAGGCCTCGCTCCTCTTCCCTCTTCCCTCCTCCCTCCTCCCTTATACTTCGGGGCACACGAACCCCACCCCCCGGAGGCCCCCCATGCAGTTCCGCTACGAACCCGATGTCGAAGAGTTCCGGCAGGAGGTGCGCCGGTTCATTGCGGCGGAGCTCCCACCCATCGATGAGCGCCCGCGCGAGTTCCCTTCGCTCAAGTCCGAGTACGACTACACCATGGGCTTCCAGAAGAAGCTCGCCGCCCGCGACTGGCTCGCCATGGCCTGGCCGAAAGAGTATGGCGGCGGCGGCGCCAGCCACATGCGCCAGCTCGTCTACAACGAAGAGATGGCCTACGCCGCCGCACCCGTCGGCAACATGGGCATCGCGTGGGTTGGACCCAGCCTTATGCTCTATGGCAGCGAAGAGCAGAAGAAGCAGTTCATCCCCCGCATCACTGGCGCCGACGACTGGTGGTGCACCCTCTATAGCGAACCCGGCGCCGGCTCAGACCTCGCCGCTCTCCAGACCCGCGCCGAACGCGACGGCGACGAATACGTGCTCAACGGCCAGAAGATCTGGACCAGCGGCGGCCACCTCGCCGACTGGGGCTGGCTCGCCGCCCGCACCGACCCCGACGTCCCCAAGCACAAGGGCATCACCATGTTCGTCGTCAACATGAAATCGCCCGGGGTAACCGTGCGGCCGCTCATCAACCTGGCCGGCCACCATGGCTTCAACGAGGTCTTCTTCGAAGACGTGCGCGTGCCCGCCACCCAGGTCGTGGGCGAAGTGAACCGCGGCTGGTACCACATGGCCGTAGCGCTCGACTTCGAACGCAGCGGCATCCAGGCCTACGCCGGCGGGCGAAGGCTGGTCGAGCGGCTCGTGCGCACCGCGAAGGAGCACCCCGCGCTGTTGGCCGCGCGGCCCGGCATCCGCGCCGAGATCGCCGACCGCGTGATCGAGGTGAACGTGGGCACCTTCCTCGCCTACCGCGTGGCCACCATGCAGGCGCGCGGCCTTGTGCCGAACCACGAAGCGAGCGCCAGCAAGCTCTTTGGCAGCGAAATGAGCCAGCGGATCGGCCTCACCGGGATGCACCTGCTGGGCACGCTGGGCCAGCTGCGCAATGAATCGAAGCACGAAGTGCTCGACCTTGCCTCCGGCTACCTGGCCTCCGTCGCCGCGACAGTCGCCGCCGGCACAAGCGAAATCCAGCGGGGCATCATCGCCACGCGCGGCCTGGGTCTGCCGCGGGGGTAGGGTTCGGACCTGCTAAAGGAACGCCTTGAACTGCTCCGTCGTGAGGCCAGCGTCCTGGACGATACCGCCCATGGTGAAGGCGTTCACCGGGTCGTGGCGCGGGATGGTCACGAACCGCACGCCATCGGACATCACGATGTGCTTACCCTGCCGCACGATGCGGAAGCCCGCTCGCTCCAGCGCCGCGACCGCGCGCTGATGATTCACGCCAGGGATGCGCGGCACGCCTAGACCGTGATTTCAACTTCGCGGATATCACCTTCACGGGGAGTGTCCGACACCGCGGCAAGGTACTCGCGAATCGCATCGGCGATGTTGTCGAGAGCTTCGCGCTCGTCGGCGCCCTGGGACCAGCATCCGGGCAATCCGGGGCAGGACACAGCAACGCCCTCTTCGGACTGGATCAGAACTACCTTGTAGCGCAGCACCTGCGGCATGAACCAAGTGTACCACCCGCGCGTTGGTTGGATGGCGCTCCTTCGCCGCCTGCGCGCGTACCCGGCTGACGCGGGGGTAGGCCATCGTTGCTTTCCCGACTATGAACTGCATGCCGGCGGTGAGCCTGTCTTCATAAACAGCCAGAGACGTCGACCGCGTGCCACATTCCGGCGTCGCCCTGTTCTGCCGTGTGCAGTTCCATGGCTTCGCGCAGGTGTGGCAGCGCCCCATCATTCACCATGTCGCAGGCCCCAATCAAGCCGTTGGCAGTTGGGTGCTGCGCTGCCGAGGCCATGCCCGGATTCAGTGCCAGTGGCAGAACTGCGAAGGATGCCACCAATGTGAGCGCGAAGACGAGTCGCACGTGTGTTTACAGTTTGACGGCCATTTCCTTGTTCCTTTCTTGTTCTGACCGGGTCTCGCCGATCCGTGCCGGCGAGACCTGTCCGGAGATCCTGGCGCGGCGACTGTTCCCGGAAGCCAGCCGCCTGGCAGGGCTATCAGTCCTCCAATGCGCCAGCCGGACCTTAGTTGTCCTTGAACGCCCCGCGCACGGCGGCCACCAGATCGGGAGTCAGGACAATCGTCGGATGGGCCTGGGCCGCGTGCTGCTCGATCTTTGCCATGAGGACGTTCTCGTCTTGCGCTGCAGCTTTCCAGTCGCAGTCGACGCCGACATCGCGGCATGTGTAGGTCTTGGCCATGTCAGTCTCCTTTTCACCGCCGTTGGCGGTTACGGGAGTGTGCATGGCACTGAAGGGGCTCACATCCTTCGTTTGAAGGATGGCGCCGCAAGACGGCAAAGCCGGTGAGCGCCCCGCCGCCGTTCAGCCAGTCGAGTTCGTGACCAGTCCACCGGCGGCCGCAAGTTGCGCGGCCTCGGTGCGGTTGGCGGCGCCCAGCTTGTCGAGGATGTGTTTGAGGTGAGTGGCGACGGTGGTGGGGCAGATCTCGAGCTCGTCGGCGATGATCCTGTTTGTCGCGCCAACAGCCACGAGCCTGAGCACCTGGACCTCCCGTGGACTCAGGCCGGTCAGGCCGACGCAGTGCGCGGAGTGTCCGTTGCGCTGTTGACGAAGGCGCCGACGGGCATCCCGGGCCTGGTCCAGGTAGAAATGCTGACCGGAGGGGAGCACGCACTCGTCCTCGTTCAAATCTTCGCCCTCCCGGCGGTGCTCAACGGGGATGGTCAGCTCGGCGCCCCCTCGCCGGACGGAGAGCTGAATGCAGTCTCCCGGCGAGTGGTTGGCAATGGCGCGCTGGAGCTGGCCGATGGTCTCGAGCCGCTGTCCGTCGACAGCCACGATGGCGTCGCCCACGCGAAGTGAGGATCTCGCGACCGCGCTGCCCGCTCGTGGCAACGTCAACTTCACGCCGTCCTCCACCACTGGCGGGCGTGCGGCCGTCAATGCTTCGGCCAGGAGCCCCCGCATGCTCGCCGCATCGAGGCAGAGGCCGATACTGCAGCCCGGGCAGGTGCAATGGCACTCTATCCCGGCGGCGTTCAACTCATCGATGAGCACGTCGGGCAGGAGAGCGAGAATGCGCCCTGCGGCTGCCATGTACTCCTGGCCATGGCGCCTCACCAGGTGGGCGGTGGTTTCCCCGTCCGCCACGACCCAGCTATCGCGCACGTGGATGGCCAGCGGGAAGATTGCCGCCCAGCCAATCAGCCCCTGGGACACGAGAGCATACGCATCGCGGAGCGCAGCAGATGCCGGGTGCAGATCGGCCAGCGCGGCGCCAGCGGCCGATGCGGGGACCGGGCCAGGGGCTTGCTGTTCGAGGCAATGCCCGGCGGCAGCCAGCCGTCTACGGACGGCGGCCTGGTGCTCTCGTGCGATGCGAGCGGTCTCGCGGAGAAGCCCGTCCGCCAGGGGCGAGGGCTCGGCCTGGATGGCGAGCTGATGAAGGCGACCCTCGATGGAGCATTCCAGCGCGAGTAGCTCGACGAGGGCAATGCGGTTTCGCTCAGTTAGATGGGGGAACATTTTCGCCCTCCGGCGGCGCCCAATGGGTGACGAGGCTCATGGCGGCGGCGCCCTGGCGCTGCCGATCCCGCCTGCCGTCATGGTACGACGTATGACATACCAAGGTGATACTACTCCACGGGTGGGACCTTTGGAGCGCGGGGACCTCCTCATTCACGCCAGCAGAGGCAGAGGATTGCGAGTTGGCCTCGCCAGCCTCGGTCGCGAAGGGCGTTCGCCGGGCCGATCCCTCACGCGGCCTTACCGGCCGAGGTGCAGGTGATGCGCCAACGAGCACCCTGTACCGTCGGTCCCATCCTCCCCCCGGCGTCGCCTACACTGGAAGCTCCAACTGCAGGAGGTTCCCATGAAAGCGGCTGTCTACTACCAGACCGGCGGGCCGGAGGTGTTCCGATACGAGGACGTGCCGGACCCGGTGTGCCATCCCGGCGGGGTCGTCGTCCAGGTCGAGGCCATCGGCATCCAGGGTGGCGATACCCTCCACCGCCAGGGCGGCGTGATGGCAGGCAGGCCGCACATCGTGGGTTACCAGGCTGCGGGTACCATCCGGGAGGTGGGCGAACGCGTCACCACGCTGCGCGCCGGGCAGCGCGTGGTGGCAACGATGGGCTTCGGCTCGCACGCCGAGCTCGTCTCAGTGCCCGCCGCAGCGGCGTTCCTGATTCCCGGCAATCTGGACATCAAAGAGGCGGCGTGCGTCCCCGTCGAGTGGGCCACCGCGCACGACTGTCTCTTCGAGTTCGGCCACCTGCAGAAGGGCGAAACCGTGCTGGTGCAGGCCGGCGCCGGTGGCGTGGGCCTGGCGGCCATCCAGCTTGCGAAACGCGCCGGGGCCACTGTGCTTGCTACCGCGTCCAGCGCCGGGCGGCTGGAGCGGCTGAAGCCGTATGGCATGGACCACGGCATCGACTACACATCACCTGACTGGGTGGCAATGGTGATGCACCTGACCGGTGGCCGGGGCGCCGGCCTCGTGGTCGATTCGGTCGGCGGGCACACGCTGGAGGGGAGCATCGCCGCTCTCGCCTATCGCGGCCGAATCAGCTGGGTGGGGCGCGCGGGCCGCGAAGGAATAGCCCCCGATATCGCGCCCATCATGCAGAAGAACGCGTCCATCACCGGTGTCTTCCTCGGCGCTGAGCTGGTGGCACAGCCCGAACGTACCCGCCGCGTTATCGACGAGGTCCTGCGCGACATCGCCCGGGGCGAGCTGAAGGTCGTGGTCGACCGCGTGTTCCCGCTGTCCCAGGCGGCCGATGCGCACCGCCACATCGAAAGCCGGCAGGCGTTCGGGCGGGTGGTGATGGTGCCGTAGGGTGCGACCGGGGCCCGGGGGAACCATTTCGCTGCTGCGGAAGTCATAGATAGTGCAATCCTTGGCTATGTTCAGACCATCGGAGACCCCGCCCAATGCGAGTCCGCCTGCCCCTGCCATTGCTGGCCGCCGTTGGAGCGGCCCTGCTTCTCGCTGCGGCATGTGCCATGGAAGAGAACGCCCCGGTCCCGGCGACCGCCACAGCCACCAGCACCGGAACGGAGCAAGACGGCGCGGATGGGTTCCGCGCCTTCGCCCGGCAGGCCGATGCTGCCCTGAAGCGGGGAGACGCCGCCTTCCTCGCCAATCGCATGAAGACCGTCGACATCATCTGCACGGCGGCGGATGTGAACCCGCAGGGAGCGGGCGGGCCTGAGTGCAAGGTGGCCGGTGAGCGCTTCAAGGGGTTCGAGACGGCGACCTGGCGCTCGGAGGGAGCAATCTCGCCGGTTGAGAATACGGTGCGCCAGCTGGAAGCCGCCCTGACGTCGGCGGACCCGAAGGCAGGCGACGCCTATGGCACGGGAGCGCCGCGCGTGCATTCGCTCAACGTGGAGCCGGGAAGCTACACCATCATCTTCACCGCCATCGTTACCCAACCCTGGCGCTCCGACACAGCGGGGCCGTTCCGCGCGGTCTTCGCTTCGAGCTGGCAGTTCGGCGAAGGCAGGTGGCAGATGATGCGGCTGCTGACGGCCTACGTGCTGGCCGGGGAGTTGCTCACGCCGGGGAGCGAGTACACCAACCGGCTCAAGGCGCGGGAAGAGTTCCAACAGTAGCCCGCATGGAACCGGCAATCCTTGGCCGGTAGGGGGGCTCTGGTATCATGGCGGCTTCGCAGGTTCCAGGGCCTTCCACCATGAATCCAATCGCAGTGACTGTTCGTGTCCCGGCCACAAGCGCCAACCTGGGCGCGGGTTTCGATTGCCTCGGGCTGGCGCTCGACATCTTCGCCTCAATCCGCGTCTCCTTCACCGCGGCCGAGCAACCGCCGACCGAGGATGTAGGCGAGAAGATGGTGCTCACCGCCGTCCGCCAGACCTACCTGCGCATGGGCAGGACGCCCCCGGCAGGGCTGGCGGCGAAGTACCAGGTGGCCATCCCGCTGGGGCGCGGAATGGGCGCCAGCGCGGTCGCCCGGGTAGCGGGAGTCCTGGCGGCGAACGAGGCCGAGGGCTGCCCCCTGGAAGTTGAAGAGTGTCTCGCCATCGCCAGCGACCTGGAGGGCCACGGCGATAACGCCTGCCCGGCCATGTTTGGGGGGATGCAGGTTTGCGTTGGGGGAGAGGGCCACTACCTGCACGTGGCCTGCCGCTACCCCCAGGATGCCGGGCTCGCCATCCTTGTGCCTGACCACTCGATGGCTACAAAGGATGCGCGACGGGTTCTGCCTGAGACCTATAGCAAGGCCGATACCGTGCACAACATCGGGCGGGCGGCGCTCTTCGTGGCGGCCATGGCGGCGGGCAGGATGGACCTCCTCGACGAGGCGACGCAGGACCGGGTCCACCAGCCCCAGCGGGCCGCGCTTTTCCCGCCCCTGTTCGACATCTTCGCCGCGGCGAAGGGGGCCGGCGCACACGCCGCGTGGTTGAGCGGCGCGGGAAGCTCGGTGGCCGCTATCTGCACCGGCGATAGCGTGCGCGAGGTGGCGACGGCGATGCTGGCCACGCTCGAGGGCGCCGGGATGACGGGCCGGACGCTCGTCACGCGCATCGCGCCCAGGGGCGCCGAAGTGGCAACCGTGGAGCTGCTCGAGGCCTGAGATGCCCCTCCGCAGCGCCCGCGAGACCGACCTGGACGCAATCATCGCCCTCATTCGCGGGCTCGCCGAGTACGAACACGAGCCGGAGGCGGTGCAGCTCGACCGCGAAGAGCTGCACCAGCACCTTTTCGGGCCCGCACCCGCCGCCGAGGTGATCCTCGCCGAAACGGACGACGGTGAGGTGGCGGGGTTCGCCCTCTACTTCCAGAACTTCAGCACGTGGACCGGGAAGCCCGGGCTCTACCTGGAGGACCTCTTCGTGCGGCCGGAATTTCGCCGTCATGGATTCGGGAAGGCGCTGCTGGTGGAGCTGGCGCGCACCTGTTTCGAGCGGGGCTACAGCCGCTTTGAGTGGTCCGTGCTCGACTGGAACGAGCCCGCCATCGCCTTCTACCGTTCACTTGGGGCGGTGGCGATGGACGAGTGGACTGTCTACCGCGTCACGGGCGAGGCCCTGCGCCGCCTGGCCGCCGGGGGATGAACTCGATGGCCCGGGACGACGGCGACACCTGGAGCAGCCACGGGCGGCGGCGCGGACGAGGACTCTCGCCCGTGAACTGAACGGAGTCAGGCGAAAAGCAGCCGGCCCCGGGGCTCAGGTATGGGGCGCCCCATCTCCGTGGCGGTCTGAATCCATTCGCTGATCACCCGGCGAGCCTGGGCTACCGCCTCTTCGTATGTTGGTCCATCCGCCGCGCAGCCGGGTAATTCAGGCACTTCCACGATGAAGGCCTCGTCCTCGTCGCTCCACCAGATGATCAGCTCATACCTGGGGGGAGTCGCGGAACCGGAGCCGGTACTTAGTGACGACATTCCTCACCTGTCGCACCTGATATGCCTTGGCCAGACTAGCACGAGGCTGCAGGTTAAGGATCTCATCACTCATCAATCCCACGAGAAGTGAAGATGTGATGGTCCCCTCTGGTGCGGCTCTCGAAGCCGAGTGCCTGAAGGAGACGCACGATGTCGGCAAAGGGAATGTTCGCATCGGCGCGGCCACTGAGGACTGAATCGAGGATCTTCTCGATGCGTGTCATGGGCGCAGGATAGCTGTGGTGCGCTGCCGCCGCACCTGAACCCGGAGCAGGTCGCGGGGTAGACTGGTATGCATGCTTCACGAGACCGTGCAGAGCGGCTTTGCCACCCCCGCCGAGGCGGCGGCCGTGCCATTCCGCTACATCCCCTTCACGGTTCCGCCGCGCTGCTCCCGCATCAGCGTGACCTACGACTTTGGCATGGCCGGAGAGGGCAACCCTGTCATCGACATCGGCCTGTTCGACCCGCGTGGCACGGAGCCGCTCACCGGGGGCTTCCGGGGATGGAGCGGTGCGGCCCGGCGGCAGTTCTTTGTGGCCCGCGAACGGGCAACCCCGGGTTACCTTGCCGGGCCATTGCCGGCGGGGACGTGGAGCATCGTGCTCGGCCTCTACACCATCCCCGACCCGGGCGTGCGGTGGTCGCTCAGGATCGAGATTGAGACCGGCGATGGCAGCGGTCCTGGCGACGTCCCGCCAGCCCCGGCGCAGCAGGCGCGCCGCTTCGCCAGCGAGCGCGTGCCGGGACGGGTGTGGGTCCCGGGCGACCTCCACAGCCACTCTGAGCATTCCGATGGCGCGAACCCGATCGGGGAGATTGCGAGCTTCGCCATTGAGCGAGGGCTGCGTTTCCTCGCCATCACCGACCACAACACGACCTCACATCACGCCGAGGTGGATGCCTTCGACCACCCGCAACTGCTGCTCATCCCGGGTGAAGAGGTGACGACGTACAGCGGGCACGCGAATACCTGGGGCCTGCGGGAGTGGGTGGACTTCCGCGTTTCGAGCGACGAAGAGATGCACAGGCTGTTCCGCTGGGTGGCCGCCCGTGGCGTGCCTTTCTCTATGAACCACCCGAAATCCGTGGGGCCGCCGTGGCAGCTGTGCGACCCGGGGTTCGCCATCCGCGAGGTCTGGCAGGCGCCGTGGCGCTGGTACAACTGGGAGTCGGTGCGCGACTGGGAGGCGGAGCTCGTGGCAGGGAGGCGGGTCATCCCCGTCGGGGGGAGCGACGCCCACAGCGTTCCACCCGCCGAACCGGTGCACCCACACCACATCGGCGACCCCACCACCTGGGTGCAGGTGGTGGGCGAGGTCTCGGAGACGGCCATCCTCTCCGCGGCTACGGAGGGCCGGACCACCATCTCGGAATCGCCGGGCGGGCCGTTCGTGGCGCTCTCTCAAGTGAAGGGCGAAGGCGCGCCCCCGGAAGTGGAATGGGAACGCGCCGGTGGCTGCACGCTCGTGCTTGTCGCCGATGGCGAGGTTCGCTTCCGTTCTGAACCGCTGGCAGCGCGCGGGACGATGGCCATCCCGGCCGGCCTGCGCTTCGGCCGCTACCTGCGGGCCGAGCTGCGCAGCCCGGGCCCCTTGCCGGGCGACCACGAGCTGACGCGCGCGTTGGCCGCGCCGGTCTGGGCGGAAAAGTGACCCGGTGTGGCCCGGGCCCCGCTCATCAGGGCGCGGCCTCTTCCGCGGCCGGGTAGTAGGCGGGCTCGGAGGCGGTCTTCGGGTCGCGCGTGGCGATCTCTGCGGCGACCAGGGAGTAGGCCTCGCCAAGCGCTGCGAAGGTAGCCGCGGGGTCGCCGGTGATGTACGAAGTATCGAGGGCCCTGGTGCACGCCTGCTCATAGGCCGAATCGGCGCCTCCTTCCCGGGCGATGACGGCCACCGAACACATGAGGCGGATTTCGCCCTGCCGGCCCGAGACGCTGCCCTGGCTGTAACCGGGAACGCCCCGCACCCAGAGAGCGAGCGCCGCGCGGGCGCCAAGCACCTGGGCTGCGAAGTGCTGCACGGGCGTCACCGCCGGGTTTGCGCTGCAGGCAAGCGCCCCGGTCTCGGGCTTCGTGGCGCGGTCCGCGCCTGCGGCATCGGAAGCCTTCTTGCAGGCCTCACTCCAGCCCGCGGGCGTGCGAGAGGCGGCAAAGAAGGCGTCGACCTCTGCCCAGAACCCGGGGTCGTACTCGTCGGCCGGGGCGCCGCTCTCAGGGGCTTCGGCGGTGAACCATTTCGAAAGGTCCATCTCGGGGAAGGTCACGGCCGCCGGAGTCCCCATGGCGGAGACGTAGGCGGGGGTGCTTGCCACCGGCTGAGCGCCAAGAACGGGCACGCCCGAAAGGTCGAGGCTCGCGCCGTAGCAGCGAGCTGTGCCCAGCAGCAGGAGGGCGACGAAGAGAATGCCGATCTTGCCCACATCGCGATCATCGGCAAGTGGGGCCCGTGGCGTATTGGGGACGAACGCCCGCGCGCGGGGGAGGCTGCGGGGGCTGGAGCAGCGCTGCTACTCGAGCTCCTCGTCGAGGAACTCGTCCTCGTCCTTGTTGCGACGCCAGAACATGAGGGCGGCCACGGCCGCTCCTGCCAGGGCGAGGATGCCCAGGAACTTCTTCATAGAGTACCTCCAGGGCGCTCTGCCAGGCTCCACCGGCGGGGACCAGGCTGCGCCTCGAAGGCACAGCATACCTGCGCGCACGGGTTCCCGGTAGCTGGAGACTCGTGAATGGACTTCCCGCCTCCGCCCCTCATGGGCGGGGAGAGGCGGCATCGTGCCCGGCTGTTGTGGGCATGGCCTGCCGGCGGCTCGCGTTGCCGGGCGACGAATCGTGTTCAGCGTAGAGGTGCTCGCCGCAGGATCCACAGAAGTAGCGGCCCGGGATGGGGGTGGCGCCGCCTTCGTAGACGCGCTGCCATTCTTCGCGCGGGTGGTTGCAGGGCATGCCGCGACCCTGCACGAAAGCGGCCCGATCTCCAAGCGGCCGGTGTCACCCCCGGGACCAGGTGTTGCCGGTCAGTCCTTCTCGGGCACCACGATGGCGCCCGTGGGGCAGGCCTTGAAGCACCGCCCGCAGCGGATGCACTCTTCGGCCCAGATCTGGTAGCCAAGGACATCGCGTTCGCCGGTGAGGTCGCCCATGTCACCGCTCTTGCCGATGCTCACGCGGTGGATGGCGTCGACCGGGCAGACGAGCACGCAGGCCTGGCAGGCGGTGCAGTCATCGAGGATGACAGTGGGGAGCAGGCCGCAGAAGAGGCAACGCAGCCCCTCTGCCATCGCCTCCTCGTCGGTCAGCGTCTTCTCAACCTCGTGGTCGAGGGTCAGCGCGCCGCCCGCGTGCTTGCCGTTCGTGGAGAAAGCCCCGTTGTGGCCGTTGACTGGCGTGAGCGGCCACGCCTCCGCTGGTTCGGGCCAATCGGCCCCGGGGGCGAAACGGTCGCGAAGGTAGCGATGGATGGAGGCGGCGGCTGCCCTCCCGGCGCCCACGGCTTCGATGATGGTGCTCGCGCCCGAAACGAAGTCGCCGCCAGAGAAGATCCCGGCGAGGGATGTCATCGAAGTCTCGGGGTCCACTTCGCGGAGCTGGCCCGCCAGATGCCGGTCAACCCCGCCCGGGTCGGGGGACTGGCCCAGGGCGAGGATGACCATGTCGCATTCGAAGACGAACTCACTGCCCGGGATGGGGAGAGGCCGCGGCCGGCCGGAGGCGTCTGGTTCCCCAAGACGGTTGCGGACGCATTCGACCCCGGCAACGTTGCCTGCGCCGTCGTCGATGAAGCGCAGAGGGGAAACGAGGTACTCGATGCGAGCGCCTTCGTGGATGGTTTCGTTCAGCTCCTCGTCGTGGACTTCGGTTTCGCTGCGCGTGCGGCGGTAGAGCACCGCCACCTCGGCGCCGAGGCGGACCGCGGTGCGGGCGGCGTCCATCGCCGTATAGCCGCCGCCGAGCACGGCCACGCGCTTGCCGCACGCGGGCCGGCCGCCGAGGTTGGCTACTTCGAGGAAGGGGAGGGCCTGGACCACGCCCTTGAGCTCAACACCCGCGGCATCGAGGCCGTTCAGGCGCATCGTGCCGGTCGCGACAAAGACGGCGTGGAAGTCGCGGCGCAGGTCTTCGAGCGAGACATCGCTGCCGACGCGGACCCCGGTGCGGATCTCAACGCCGAGGCCTTCGATGGCGTGCACGTCGCGCTCGATGGCGGCGTTGGCAAGGCGGAAGCGCGGCACGCCGAGGAGGGCCATGCCGCCGGCCGCGGGCGCAGCCTCAAAGACGGTGGCACTGTGGCCAAGGAAGGCCAGGTCGTGGGCGGCGGCCAGGCCGGCCGGCCCTGCGCCCACCACGGCCACGCTTAGCCCGGTCGAAGGTGCGCGCCTGGCGGCGGCGCCGGAGGCCTCGAACCGATCGGTGAGGAAGCGCTTCATCTGCCGGATCCGGACGGGGCGGTCGAATTCGCCGCGGGTGCAGACGTCCTCGCAGGGGGCGCTACAGGCGCGCCCGCAGATGGCAGCGAGCGGGTTCGGACCGCGCGCTGCCAGGAACGCCTCCTCGAAGCGGCCATCGGCAGTCCGCGTGACGTAGGCGCGGGCGTTGGTATGCACGGGACAGGCAGCCTGGCATGGCGCCGGGTACCGTTCCCGCCAGGCTTCGAGCTGCTGGAGGGCCTTGAGCTTGGGCATGCGTTCCTCCCCACCTGGGCGCGCCGCGAACCACGGGCCGGGCTGCGCTTGTCTTGACGGGCTGTGTGCGGGCCATAATAGCAACCCGCGCGACAGAATGTGCGCGGCGGGAGCCCGCAGGAAGGGCCGCGGCGCCGCGCTGGAAGGGAAGGGCGAACATGGAGATCGGGCTTATGGTGGAAGGCCAGAACGGGCTCACGTGGGAGCGTTGGAGCCACATCCTGGCGCTCGCGGAGAGACTGGGGTTCCCGACGGTCTTCCGCTCGGACCACTACTTCATCGGGCCGCAACAGGATTCGCTTGAAGCGTTCCTCTCGTTTGTGGTCGCCGCGAAGGAGACGAAGCGCGTCCGCTTCGGGCCGCTGGTGACGCCGGTCACCTTCCGCGAGCCCGTGAACGTGGGCAGGATGGCGGCGCAGCTCGACCTGCTGAGCGGCGGGCGATTCGTGATGGGGCTGGGTGCGGGGTGGAACGAGGCCGAGCACCACGCCTACGGCCTCAGCTTTCCGCCCATCAAGGAGCGGTTCGACAGGCTGGAGGAGGCCATCCATGTGCTCCGGGCGCTCTGGGCGCCGGGTCCGGCCACGCACGCGGGGCCGTTCTACAGGCTCGATGGCGCCGATTGCCTGCCCAAGCCCGCGCCCGGGCGGCCGCCGATCCTCATCGGCGGCGGGGGCGAGAAGCGCACCCTGCGGCTCGTTGCGCGCTACGCCGGCGAATGGAACGCGGTGAACCTTTCGCCCGAGGCGTACGCACACAAGCGCGAGGTGCTCGAACGCCACTGCGAGCGGGAGGGCCGCGACCCGTCTACCATCCGCCGCTCGATGATGGCATTTGCCATCGTGGGGCCGAACGAGGCGACCCTGGACGCGGCCACCCGGCGTGTGCAGAGCATGTTTGGCGGGGCGAACGTGCCGCCCGCAGAATGGCGTGCCGGCGCGAAGGCGCGCGGGATGATCGTGGGCAGCACGGGCGAAGTGGTGGAAACGCTCGGCCGGCTGGCGGAGCAGGGGGTGCAGGAGGTGCAGTTCCAGCACTTCAACTTCGATTCGGATGAAGTGCCCGAGTACCTGGCCGCCGAGATTGCCCCGCGCGTGCGGGGGTTGTAGCGGGGTCAGCGATCGCGCAGGGCGGCCACCTCGGCCTGGGTCAGCGCAAGCCCGAGGAAGAGGCTCATCTCCTGCTCGTCGAGCCAGAGCAGCGCGGCCTCCCCGGTCAGCCGTGCCCCGGCAGCGTCGATGCCGTTCCCGGCGATGATCCGCTCCAGGCGGGCCACGCGTTCCGTCAGCGGGGGCGCTGATGGCTTCGCCGCAGGCAGCGAGCGCATGAACTCCACCATCACCCGGCCGTAGGCTTCGCTCCCCACGTAGGTCGCGAACTCGGGCACGGCCCCGTCATAGCCGCGCTCGTCCGCGAAGCAGCGGCGGATGTTGGGGTAGTAGGAAAGCCCGAGGGTCTCCACGGTGGCGGTGACTCCCGAAGCGGCATCGCGGTAGACGCGCACCGGCACGGCGTTCCAGTTGCCGGGCCCGAAGCCAATGTCGAAGGAGGTATCGAGCGGTGTGCTGGGGCCCAGGCGGGTTGTCGCCAGGGGGTTGTAGGTGCGCTCGTAGGGCATGCCTTCGAGGCGGGCCCATTCGGAAAACACCGCCAGCCGCCACGGAGTGGGCTCCCAGCCCAGGCGGCGGCAGACCTCGGCGAAGAATTCGTTCCGGTCCATCTGTCACCTCCGCGGGCAGGCTGGCCGGGCCGGGGCGGGAGCGCCAAGCGGCGGGTGTCAGCGCCGGGCGCAGGAGGGAGGGAGGAAGTTGCGCCCCGCGCCATTCGCTGCCAGTAGCACGGCGACCCGGGCGCCGCATGTAAGAGGCTGGCAGGACCATGGAACGCCGGTCGCTCCATGCGATATCCAGTCTTTAACATGGACGGATGTCAGTCCCATGTGATAGACAACCTATCATATAGACCGGGACGAATTTCATGTTATAGACTGGCGATAGTATGGCCGACCGTCACGGTGGGATGCCCGGCCGCGCGGGCGCGTACCAGCCCCAGCCCGGCGGATATCGGGCGTTCATCCCGGCGCCGCTCCCGCCCGATCCGCCTGTTCGCCTGGAAGGTCCGCTCCAGGCCCTGCTCTCACAGGCCGACCGCGCCCTCGGCCGGCTCGACGGCTCGGTGCAGACCCTGCCAAACCCGGACCTCTTCGTCTTCATGTACGTGCGCAAAGAGGCCGTGCTCTCCAGCCAGATAGAGGGTACCCAGAGCTCTCTGCAAGACCTCCTGGCCGCCGAAGCCAACCTCATTGGGCCCGAAGCCAAAGCTCGCCCGCTCGATGTCGCCGGGGTCGTGAACTACGTCCGCGCCATGAACTACGGGCTGGCGCGCCTCGCCGATCTCCCCGTGTCGGTGCGGCTGATCCGCGAGATCCACGGGAAACTCATTGATGGGGTCCGCGGCTCGCATCTCACTCCGGGTGAATTGCGTCGAAGCCAGAACTGGATTGGCCCCGCCGGCTGCACTCTCGGCGAGGCGACGTTTATCCCGCCCCCTCCTGACCTGGTGCCCCACGCGCTCGGGGAACTTGAGAGCTTTCTGCACGCAGACTCCGGTCTCCCATTGCTGGTCCAGGTTGGCCTTGCCCACGCCCAGTTCGAGACCATCCACCCCTTTCTTGACGGTAACGGCCGCGCCGGCCGTCTCCTCATCACGTTGCTGCTCTGCGAGCGGGGAGTCCTCCTGAAGCCCGTGCTTTACCTTTCCCACTATTTCAAGCGCCATCGGCAGCAGTACTATGACCGACTCCAGGCCGTCCGCGACCAGGGCGACTGGGAGGGCTGGCTCGGTTTCTTCCTCAGCGGTGTCGCCGAAGTCAGCTCCGAAGCCACCGAGACGGCGCGCCGCGTTCTCCTGATGCGCGAGGAGCATCGCGCTGCCATCGCGGCGCATCTTGGCCGAGCGGCCGGCAACGGACACAGGGTGCTCGAAACGCTCTTCGATCGGCCCATCCTCTCCGTAAGCACCGTGGAGACGATCACCGGGACGACGTACGCCGCCGCCAATAGCCTCGTAGCCCGGCTCACGGACATCGGCGTCCTCGCCGAAATCACGGGGAACGCCCGCAATCGCCGCTTCCGATACGAACCCTACGTGCGGCTCTTCAGTGACGACTGAGCCGCCCCGGCCCGGTGGCACTGCAGGGCGATGTCAGCGGACGGAGATGTTCCCGTTGTTGGTGTGGATGGCGAGGACGGTCTTCGCTGCCGGGCTGGTGGCGCCAAAGAGGTTGGTCTTCGCCGAGGTGTCCGCCCCGGGGAGGTTGAACGCGCACGAGACCGTGCCGGTGATGGTGCTGGCTTCGAGACGGAAGTCGGAATCGGGAGGGAGGTCGGCTGTGATCGCGCCGTTCCCCGAGCGCAGCTGGTGAACGGCGCTTGAAAGCGACCCGGAGAGGCCGATCTGGCCGTTCTCGGTCCGCGCCTCCACGGTGAGGAGCTCCCCGCCGATGTCTATTTCGCCATTGCCGGTTCGCGCACTGACCTGGCCACGGGCGCCCGAGACGGTGATGCGCCCATTCCCCGTCTCGGCGATGATGCCGCCGGCCATGCCCGTGACGGTGACTTCGCCGTTGGCCGTCTTGATGTTGATGCTCGCTCCCGCCGGCAGGCGGACCGTGACGTGCGCGGCCGATGGGCCGGGCGCGGTCCCACCGTCACTGCGCGCGGCCACGACCTGCACGGTCCCGCCTTCGCGCTGGATGCCCACGCCGACGTACTGGAGGTCGCGCTTCGCGGCCGCAGAGCTGCTGCCGGCGCCGACCTTCGTCACTTCGACAGAGATGTCCTGGCCCGGCGCTGCGGTTACCGCGACCCGGCCGCGGAAGGTGTCAACGGCGAGCCTGGGGGCGGAGACGGAGAGGAAGGTCTCGGTCAGTGTCTCTTCGGCGGTGACCGTTGACTCCCCGGCACAGGAAGCCGCCAGCACGGCGACAAGAAGGGCCACGGGGGCGGCGCGAAGAAGCATCGGCGGCGCTCAGAGCCCCCTCAGCTCGACGCGGCGGCCGGTATCGGCGGCGATGTGCCCGATAGGCAGGGCGCCGGGGATGGCGGCCAGCACGGCTTCGGCGTCGCCGGGCGCGACCATGACAACGAGACCGATGCCCATATTGAAGACCTCGTACATCTCCTCGCTGGAGATGCGGCCGCGCTCCTGTATGAGCCTGAAGACTGGGAGCACCGGCCAGGCCGCCGTATCGAAGATGGCGGTGACACCCGGTGGAAGGATGCGGGGCACGTTCTCCACATAGCCGCCGCCGGTGATGTGGGCGATGCCATGGAACCGGTCGAGCACGGGAGCGACGGCGCGGTAGTAGGGCAGGTGCGTTGCGAGAAGGGCCTCACCAACCGTCTGGCCGCCCAGCAGGGCGGGGCGCTCTTCGAGGCGGCGGCGGGTCTCATCGGCTGCTTCGCCGTTGCACACATCGAGCGCCCGGCGGGCGAGCGAGAAGCCGTTCGTGTGCAGGCCCGAGCTCGGGAGGCCAATGAGCGCATCTCCAACGGCCACCTTCGACCCATCGATGATTCGGTCACGCTCGACCACGCCCACGATGAAGCCCGCGAGGTCGAACTCGCCGGGGGGATAGACGTCGGGCATGTCGGCGGTTTCGCCGCCGAGGAGCGCGCAGCCAGCATCGGCGCAGGCGCGGGCAACGCCCTCAACGAGCGAACGCTTCTGATCGTTGGTGAGGCCGTTGCCGGCGATGTAGTCGAGGAAGAAGAGGGGCTCGGCGCCGCAGGCGAGGATGTCGTTCACGCTGTGGCCGATGATGTCGGGGCCACAGAGGTCGAGCCGGCCGGCCGCCAGGTGGAGCCGGACTTTGGTGCCGATGCCGTCGGCGCTGGCCGTGATGACGGGGTCGCGGTAGCGGTCGCCCAGCCGGAAGAGGCCGCTGAAGGGCCCGGCATCGGAAAGTACTTCCGGCCGCCGCGCCTGGGCCAGGATCCCCGGCAGGCTCTTCGCGAACTGGCTGCGGGCGGCGAGGTCGACCCCGGCGGCGGCGTACTGGCGTTCGGTCATGAGGTTAGGGTAACGGATCGCCGGGTTTGAGGGCGGCCCGGGGGAGAGCGGGGCCTGGCCTGCCCGGGGCGGGGAGTGTCACGCGCACCGGCGGGTGCGAAGATGGAAGGCATCCGGCTCGCGGGAGAGGGCCACGGCGGACCGGGCAGGTAGCGAAAGGGAGGGCCCCGAACATGGCTATCCAGGTCAGACGAATATACGACCCCCCGGCCGCGAGCGATGGCTACCGGGTGCTCGTTGACCGCCTCTGGCCCCGTGGCCTGTTGAAGGAGCGGGCTGCCATCGATGAGTGGCTGCGAGAGGTGTCGCCCTCCACGGCGCTCCGGCACTGGTTCGAGCACGACCCGGCGAAGTGGGACGAGTTCAAGCGGCGCTACGCCGAAGAGCTTGCCGCTCCCGCGGCTGTGGAGGCGATTGCCCGTCTCCGGGAACTCGATGCCGGGGGTACGGTCACGCTCCTCTATTCGGCCACGGAGAGGGCAATGAACAACGCCGTGGCACTGGCTGAGTACCTGGCCGGCCAGGGCGAGCCCGGCTGACCGGCCGCCCCGTACCTCCGCCCGGGGCCAGGCGTGGCCAAAGGTGTGGGCGCGGATCAGATGCCGGGGCCGCGGTCTCCGTGAATGACAGTGTGACGGCCGCGTTCATATGCAGTGCCGAGGACTTCAGTGACTTCATTGACTCTCCCTGCAAACAGATCAATGTCATCGATCGGCGTGTATGGCCGAAATACCTCTGCGATAGCAGCCAGGATTCTCAATTTGTCCCCAGAATAGGAAGTCATTTACTAATTCACTGCGAGATTTTGCTAACTTAGGCCCAAATCATGTCACCCCGATGTACGCCCGTCCGCTTTGGCGCGCTGCCCACTGCCACCCCACGCCGGTGTCCCTACCGCGCTGACCAGGCGGAAAAGGCCGCTGAAGGGGCCGGCAGCGGTAAGGAATTCCGGCCGCCGCGCCTGGGCCAGGATCCCGGGCAGGCTCTTCGCGAACTGGCTGCGGGCGGCGAGGTCCACGCCCGCGGCGGCGTACCGGCGTTCGGTCATTGGGCTGCCGTAGCGCATCGTGGGGTTTGAGGCGGGCGGTCACGGCGTTCAGACCCGCACAACCAGTCAGAGCCGTACAAGGGAGGGAGCGCTTAGATTACTCCGCGCGAGTGGCCCTGCAGAACGATGTAGGGCTGTAGCAGCGGGTTCCGGAACCGGTACCGTGGTCTGCCGGGATAGTCGAGGCGGTCCAGTACAGGGCCCCTCTCGACCGAGCAGAGCTTTCCGAGATTGTAGGAGAAGCGGGTCAACTCCATGCGTTGGCCGGTAATCCGTTCGAGCGCTTCGCGGACATCGGTGGAGCCAAAGGTGCCTCCTCCCGCCTCCGCAGCCAGCGCACAGGCAAGGAGCACATTGTCGAACAGGGACTGTCTCCGTTGCGGCGTCACGGCCCGCCTGTAAGTTTCCTTCACCGACTCCGCTGCCTGTTCAAGCGCCACCGCGATGGCCCCTTCTACATCAGCCATCTCTATTTCGGTCCGGTCACTGCTGAGCGCCTTCTCAGCAGCGTTCTTCGCCAGGAGGTGTGTGTAGTGCGGAAAGCCCTGCGAAAGCCTGATGATCCGTTCCTTGGCGTCGTCGTTGATGGCCATGCCCGCTCTCTCAAGACCAGTAGCGATGATCGCCTCCGCTTCGGCATTCGACATCCGGGGGATACGCACTTGCTTCAGGCATCGTTCCACTGACTCGTGCTCGCCAATCAACTCCGTAACGCTGCGGCCGACGCCCACTATCACGACCGTCATATCAGCGTCGGCGTCGGAGAGGGCCTTGAGCGTGTCCGCGAATGCCCTGGCAGTCTCGGACCCCTGAAGCCGGTCGAACTCGTCGAGGATGACAACCGTCCGCCCGAGAGTGCGGGCCGCGCTCACGATGTCTGCCGGGCGCAGGATCTCCGGGAGGAGTTCGGCAAGATCAAGCTGCTCTTCGGCCGGCTCGGCGCGGAAGCCGGTCCGCCGGATGTCCCGCGTCAGGGCGATGCCGTTGAAGACGCGACGCCATACCGATGCGAAGTTGTCGGTTGAGTCGCAGGCGGCCTTCACGACGAGGACGCGGGCCTCCTCCTGACCATCGGCGCGACGAACGAGAAGTCTCTCCATCACGTTGGCCAGGGAAGTCTTACCAACTCCGCGGTCTCCGTGAATAACAACATGCCGCCCACGCTCATATACAGTGCCGAGGACTTCAGCGACTTCATTGACTCTCCCTGCAAAGAGATCAATGTCATCGATCGGCGTGTACGGCCGAAATACCTCTGCGATAGCCGCCAGGATTCTCAATTTGTCCCCAGAATACGAAGTCATTTACTAATTCACTGCGAGATTTTGCTAACTTAGGCCCAAATCATGTCACCCCGATGTACGCCCGTCCAGTTTGGCGTGCTGGCCAATGCCACCCCACGCTGTTATCCCTACCGCGCCGTCCAGGCTGTCCCTTCCGGGCCGTCCTTCAGTTCGACTCCGAGTTCTGCCAGGCCGTCGCGGATGCGGTCGGAGAGGGCCCACTGCTTCCCGGCGCGGAGGTCGCTTCGCACGGCGATAAGGAGGTCGATGAATGGCGCCGCTTCCTGTGCCTTTGCGGGGGCGGCCGCCAGGGTGAGGCCCAGCACCCCTGCGAGCTCGCGCAGCAGGGCGCGCGGCTCCGAGACATCACGTCCTTCGGCGCGGCCCCGGTTCACATCGCGCGCCAGGTCGAACAGCACCGCCAGGGCACGCGGAGTGTTCAGGTCGTCGTCCATGGCGGCGATGAACCGTTCGCGGGAGTCGCTCGGGGCGTCTGCCCGGCCCGTTACGGCCGGATCGTCAGCAAACGCCGCCTCGCGCAGGCGCTCCGCGCCGGCCCTTGCGGCCTCGAGGGCCTCGTCCGAATAGGTCGATGGGCTCCTGTAGTGGCTGCCGAGGACGAACATGCGCAGGGCGTCGGGCCCATACTGCTCCAGCGCTTCGTCGATGGTGACAAGGTTCCCGAGCGACTTGGACATCTTCTCCGCGCCGAGCTGGAGGAGGGCATTGTGCATCCAGATAGCGGCGAAGGGCGCCTTCCCGGTGAAGGCCTCGGTCTGGGCGATCTCGTTCTCGTGGTGCGGGAAGACCAGGTCGGCGCCCCCGCCGTGGATGTCTATCTGGTCGCCCAGGGTTTCGCGCGCCATCACCGAGCATTCGATGTGCCACCCCGGCCGGCCGGGGCCCCAGGGGCTATCCCAGGCGGGCTCGCCAGGCTTGGCCCCCTTCCAGAGCGCGAAGTCGAGCGGGTCGTCCTTCAGCTCCGTGGGGTCGATGCGCGCCCCGCTGAGCAGGTCGTCGATGTTCCGATGTGAAAGCTTGCCGTAGTCGCCCTTCCTGCGCACGCGGTAGTAAACATCGCCGCCCGAAGGGTAGGCAAAGCCCTTTTCGATGAGCCCGGAGATGAAGGCGATGATCTGCGGCACCATCGCCGTCACGCGCGGGTATTCGGTGGCCGGGAAGACGTTCATCCGCTTAATCTGGGCGAGGTAGGATTCGATGTTCTGGCCGGCGAGGGAGGCCATGTCGACCCCGAGCCGGTTCGCCCGCTCGATCAGCTTGTCGTCGATATCGGTGAAGTTCTGGACGTGGCGAACTCTGAAGCCGCGCCACTCCAGGTAGCGGCGCAGGACGTCGAAGACGATGGCGTGGAGGGCATGGCCGACGTGGGCCTCGCTGTAGGGCGTGACTCCGCAGACGTAAAGGCGCACGACGCCATCGGGTGCAAGCGGCTGGAGCGGGACCTTCTCTCCGCTCAGTGTGTCTGTAATGCGCATCTGGTAGTCCTTTCCTCAGTCCTCAGTCCTCAGTCCTCAGTCCTCAGTCCTCAGTCCTCAGTCCCACACCATGGTGGTCTTCGTGGAGGCCGGCCAGGTGGTCTTCAAGGTGGGCGACCAATTCGTGGAGCTCCTGCATGCGGCGGTCGAGGTCGTTGAGCCGTTCCCATTCGGGGTCGGGAAGGCGCTGGATGACACCGTTCGAGTCATCGTGAAAGGCGACGATGTGGCCGGGAACGCCGACGACGGTGGCGTTGGCGGGAACGTTCGTCACCACCACAGAGCCGGCGCCAATGCGTGCGTTCTCGCCGATTTCGATGGCGCCGATGACCTTGGCGCCAGCGCCGACGACGACGTTCTCGCGCAGGGTGGGGTGGCGCTTGGCGCGGCGGGTGCTTGAGCCGCCCAGGGTGACGCCCTGGTAGAGCGTCACGCCGGCGCCGATCTCGGCCGTCTCGCCGATGACCACGCCCATGCCGTGGTCGATGAAGAAACGCGGGCCGATTGTCGCGCCGGGGTGGATCTCGATCCCGGTGAAGAAGCGAGCGATGTGCATGATCCCGCGCGGAACGAGGGGCACTCCCCGGCGATGGAGGGCGTGGGCGAGCCGGTGGGCGAGGCGGGCATGGAAGCCGGGATAGAAGAGGATGACTTCGGCGGTGCTGCGAGCGGCGGGGTCGCGCGCCAGGGCCGCGCGGACGTCATCGCGAATCTCGGACAGGGTGGGCATTGTTGAGGGAACCTCCCGGAGTGCGGACGGCGGCGGGGCAAGGGGCCCTGTCAGCGGCAGGGCCCCGCGGGACAGGAGCAGCCTGCACAGCCGCGGGGAGGGTGAGCGAGCATTGTCCTACCACGATACGTGGGGTGGGGAGAACCAGGCAACGGCGCTAGCCCCGGCCGCGCGCAAGGACCACCGGCACTGGCGATCGTTGGAGCACATCCAGGGCGACGCTCCCGGCGAGCAGGTGGCGGAGGGCACCGTGGCCCTGGGTCGACATGGCGATGGAATCGGCGCTGACTTCGCCCGCGGCCTCGACGATTGCCCCGGCAACGGGCTGTTCGTAGGCGGCCGCGCAGCAGCGGCACTCGGCCGGGACGCCCGCGGGGAGCAGCGCGCGCAACGATTCCAGCTGGCGGAGGCAGGCAGCATGCTCCTCCTCGGGGCCCGGCCTGCCGCTGCGCGGCTCACACACGCGCACCAGGGTGACCGGGATGCGCCCGGGAGCAAGGATGGGCTCGATTGCCGGTACTACGCCCAGCGATGCGGGCGAGCCGTCGCTGGTGATGACAATGCTGTAGGGGCCGCTGGCGGCGGGAGGCCGCGCATGGCCGCCAGTGAGGAGCAGCGGCCCCGGCCAGTGGCCGAGCACCCCCATGGCAACGCTGCCGAGGAGCGCATGCCGGAGGGCGCCGCTTCCCCGGGAGTGCATGGCGATGAGTGAGGCATCCTGTTCGGCAGCGATGCGGATGATGGCTTCATGGGTGCTCTCTTCGTGCTCGCGCAGGGCGACGAGCGCTGTACCACTGGCCCCGGCTGCCTGGAGCACGGCGTCGAGCTCTGCCTGCCAGGCGCGGGCGATGTCCGGGACCGTGGCCTGGCGTGCGTTCCCGTGGTTGTTTGGCAGGTCGGCTGCCGGGTCAAGCACGCGCGCCAGGACAAGGCGCGCATCGCAGGCCACGGCAAGCCGCACCGCGTGGGGAAGCACGCTGCGCGAAAGCTGGGAGCCATCGGTGGTGACGAGGATGGAAACCAATGCGGCTCTCCGGGGACACGCTCCAGGAGCGATTGTAGCCCGGAATCCCGGCCGGTGGTGGCAGGAACCTACCAGGTGATGCGGCGGAGGTGGCCGGAGCTGGTGAAGACGTAGCCCACGCCGTCACGCATGGCGAAGGCGGTGAGGTTCTCGAAGTCCTTGTGGCGGTACTGGCGGTCGAAGGTCCCGTCGCGGCGGAAGACGGCGATGCGGTCGTCGGCGGCATCAAGGAGGGCGATGTCGCCATTGGCGCCGATTGACTGCGGAGCCTCGGCGGCAGCCAGCTTCTTATCGATGCCGGCGCCAGAGAGGATGAGCGAGACCTGCCCGGCGAACCGGTGCATGGCGCCATTCGCGTCGACCGTGATCACCTCATCGTCCACCATCAGGCGCCGGGCGGCGGCAAGGTCGGGCGTGCTGAGGTGCTTCTTCGGAGCTGTTCCGTAGCCGCCATCGCCGGGGCTGAAGCGGTAGACGGTGGATTGCGCCGAATCGAGCACAAAGAGGTCGCGCCCCCATATCGCCATGTCGGTGATGCCCAGGCCCGAAGGGGCGGCGAAGGCCAGCCTCCGCAGGCCGGCCTCGGCACTGAAGGCCCAGAGGCCCTTCTCTGAATCGGCGACGACGAGGGTGTTGCGCCCGATCTCGGCGTTGTTCGCCATAGCGGTCGCGATCGGGCGGCCGCGTTTGGTCTCCTTGTCCTCGGCGAAGACGACGCTCTTTTCGCCCGTGCTGAGGGTGACCGCGATCACCTGCGACGACGAGCTATCGAGAATGTAGGCGGTCTCTTCCGCAATGGTCAGCCGCAGGGGGGTGACGGGCTTTTCCCCGAACTGCGAGAGGTCGGCCAGGGTGTCGACCGCGGCGGGGGTCACAACCGCGTCGAGGGTGGAGATGGCGCCGGCGACTTCGTTGATGAGCTCGTCCGCCCCGGGGTGGCCGGGGTTGGTTTCCTGGGCTTCGAGGAGGAGCGCCTGGGCCTCGGTGAGGGCCTTGCGGCGTTCGCCAGGGTCCTCCTGGACCCGGGCCGTGGCGAGCATCCGCTGGGCGCCGTCAACCAGGCTCGCGTAGCGGGCGGTGCGGTCCTGCTCAAGCATCCCGGGGATAACGAGGTAGCCCACCAGGGCGAGCAGAATGCCCAGGCCGATGATGACAACAAGCCAGGTTGGCGGAAGCTGGCCAGAAGTGGTGCTGCGGCGCTTCGAGAGGCCCCCGCCGCCTTTCCAGCGTCCGCCCATGTTGTCACGGACGCGCACCAGCGAGCCGCCGCTGGCATAGGCAGCGGCGTTCTCCGTGGCGATGGTCCCGGCAATGGGCCCGGCGAGGCCGGGACTGGCGAGGGTGGTGGAGGCGCGGACGCCCGCGGCGAGCTCCTCCACCGGGGCAATGATCTCGTGACCGGCAGCTGGAGGCGGTGGCGGCGCGTCGCTTCGCACAAGCCCGCGCGAGAAGCTGCCGCCGCGCTGGCGCTGCCTCTCGCCCGGTGAAGGGGTGGGTTCGGTGGTAGCGGGGGCGCTGCGCCATTGCGGCCCGCCCCGGTGGCTGCTGGTGGCCGCGACGGTGCTGGCGGCGGGCGCCGCCGTGTGGGCCATGGCCACGCGGAGTTGGCGCTCGGCCGCGAGCGCGGCGATGAGGTTGTCGCCGGCGGCCCGGCGAAGGGGGGCCGGGACCTCGATGGGCGCTACCTGGAGGCGCGGCGCGATGTTGATGGCGCGTGGGGCTACTTCGTGAAGGACGACGCGGGCGGGCTCCCCGGGCTCGCCGATGAAGAGGCTTGGCTGGTAGGCGCCGTCTTCGTGGTCGTCTTCGGAGGCCGGCGCAGGAAGGGCGGCGACGGTTCCGGCAGTTGCGTCGATGACCGGCGCTGCTTCTGTGGCGTCAGCGGGGCCGGGGGTGGGCACGGCAGCTTCGCTGCGCGAGGCTACGAGCACGGCGGTGAGGTTGCGCAGACCGTGCAGGCGCCGATAGAGGTCTGGCAGCACGCGGTCGATGGGGAGGGCGACGATGCCACCGATGAGCTCGTCATCGATCTCGCCCAGGGCAGCAGTGGAAAGGAGGAGCAGCCGGTCTCCGGGGGCAAAGGGCAGGCGCGTGAGCTGCGGCTCGGCCGGGGCTCCCATGCCCACGGGGCCGGCGTGCTCGTCATCGCTGTAGTAGGAGCGAACGGTGCCCCGGTGGAGGTGGAAGATGATGGAAGGACCGGCCTGGGCGATGACCGCGTTTTCGCCACGGCGAGCAAAACAGGTGAGGCCGATGCTGACGCGGTGCTGGGCGATGCTCTTCTGGTTCCAGTCGCGCAGGTTGCGCTCCGCTTCATCGTAGACGCGCCGCAGCGCGCCCGTGAGCGAGAGGTCGAGCGTGTGCCAGGTGTTGCCGATGGCAGAGACGACGTGACCCGCGAAGGCTTCGCCGGCAGGCGTGGTGCCTTCGGCGAGCACATAGAGCTCAGCGCGGTCGTCAGCCGGCCCCCGGCCGTGGAAGATCCCGGCGTTCGGGCCGCGGTCAACCGGTTCGTGATCGACTATCGCGAACTGGCCAACCTGGAGTGGTTCGGTCAAGCGGTAAGACCGTCCTTCGTCTCACAGGATAGGCACGGGGTGTCGCGAACCCGGCGCATGCTGCCGCTTTCCGGCAGCCACACCCCGCCAGCGCCGGGCCGTCGCCTACTATAACACCGCGTTCCACCATGAAAACAACGCCAGCCCGCAACAGTCAGTAGGGCAAACCCGTAAATCGAAAGCGCCAATAGCTGTTCAGGGGGGCTGCTATCGTTCAGTGCCCCATCTCCGCGAGGGCCTGCTCGATGAATTCGCGGGTGCGCGCGGGCGCGGCGCGATAGGTCGTTCGCCCGTCTTCGCGGTGGGGTTCGACGAGCCCGGCTTCGCGGAGCGCCTTCATGTGCACGCTCACGGTGGGCTGCGAAACCTCGAGCTGGCGGGCAAGGTCGGTGACCGTGTGGTCGTCGTAGCTGACCTGGTCGAGGATTGAGAGGCGCGTGGGGTCGGAAAGCACCTTGAACCGGGCCGCAGCGCGCTCCATGGCGACGCGATGCTTCGCGCTGCCCGCGCCGGCATCGGGCCCAAAGGCGACGATCACGGCCCCCGGGAGGACGAAGTAGGCGACGCCAGCGCCGGCGACGGCGAGGGGCACCAGCGTCACTTCTCCGCGTTCGAGCGCTGCCTGGAATTCGGGGGCGTGGCGTTCGCGGAGGACGAAGTGGTGGCGGGGGAGGAGCCCGCGCAGGTCGGCGCCAGCGGCGAGCTGCTGTTCGAGGCGCGCTGCCCGCTGGCGGGCTGCCGGCAGCCCCTCCTTGCGCCACCCGGGCTCGATCAGGTTCCAGACCTCGCGCAGGATCTCTTCGTAGCGGGACCGCGTCTCGGGCGAGCTGCGGAGGCGGCCGACCCGCGTGGCGATGGTCTCTCGCACCCCGGGCGATTCGCTGGGGAGGGGAGGGACATCGGGCGTGAGCATGATGAGGCGGTCCAGGCTTTCCAGGAACGCCGCCGGTGATTCGGCGAAGAGCATCCCGCCGCGGTGGGCCAGGATGAGGATCTCGGCCCACTCCGCGTGACTGTCACCCCAGAACCCGCCGACCCGGTCGAGGAGGTCCGGACGGGAACTAAGGGCGGCGTGTGCCCACGCCGCGCAGGGATAGCTTCCGTATCGCGGTGGCTGGCGCAGGCACTCGGCCGTGAAGAGGGCGAAGTTGAGCTCGATTACGCCGGAGATGGCCACATTAGGGCCGCTGGCAGCGAGGGCAGGTTCGAACTCGGCCGGCATTGTGTCATGACTATAACCCTAATCAGCCCCGGGCGCACCTCGTTGATATGGTTCAGGACGCCTTTACGGTTGCGCGGCAGGGGGCGTCACCCGGTCCGGGCGCCGTTCCATTGCATGCATAAGAAAGCAATGGAGGGAGCACCATGAGCGCCCCTGAATTCTCCCGGCCCACCCGTGGATACGTCATCGAGACCGGCTGGGCACCGGCCGGGTTCCCCGCCCGCCTTGAGCGCGAAGGCGTTGCGACGATGTGCGCTCACACCGTCGATGGCGTCTACGTTGAGCCGCGCGTGCCCCTTGGCGCTGTGCTCGAAAGGGTCTCGCAGGCGGGGCTCCAGGGAAGAGGCTTCCGGGCCGCGGGCACGGCGCCATCGTGGCGCGATGGCCTGCGCCCCGCGGCGCGTTCGGGTGCGCGGTTGCGAAACGCCCGCGCCGCCGAATGGTTGCCGACGCTGCCCCCGGCCGCCTGAATGGGATGGGGGCAGCGCCGGCAGGCAGGGGGTGGTGGCCATAGTTCCGCTGCCCCACCCCCTGCCTCATCCATGCGCGGCGCACCATTCGCCCACCGGGTGTGGCTGCGATATGATTCGCGAATCAAACCGCTGCGAGCCATACGCGCGGCCGCAGTCACGAAGGATGACACTTGGAACTGAACAACGTCGTAATCGTCGATGGCGTCCGCTCGGCCTTCTCGAAGGGTGGGCGTGGCAAGCTCGTCGCCACCCGCCTGGATGAAGCGGCGGCCACCGTGCTGCGCGCCCTGATGGACCGCAACCCGAAGGTCAGCCCCTGGCTCGTCGAGGACATCGGCATGGGCAACGTTGGCGGTGTGGCCGAACTGGCCGGCATCGGCGCCGATGCCGCCGCCCGCCTTGCCGGGTTCCCAATGGAGGTCTGCACCTTCTCCAGCAACCGCCAGTGCGGCTCCAGCATGGAGACGCTCCACCGCATCGCCCAGTCGATCCAGGTGGGCGCAACCGAATGCGGTATCGCCCTTGGCGTCGAGCGCATGGGCCGGCAGCTTGGCGGCGGACCTCGCGGCGCCACCACGCGCATCACCGAGTTCAACCGCAAGCGCCTCGAAATGACCCCCGAGCAGCGCAACATGGCGCCCGACCACGCGGAGATCTTCAGCGTCCCGTTCCAGGACGAGATCCTCGACTACTCGCCCATCCTTTCCATGAGCCAGACCGCGCAGAACGCCGCCGAGGTCTACGGCCTTTCGCGCGAAGATCTCGATGCCTTCTCGGTTGAAAGCCACCGCAAGACCGCGGCCGCCTACGAAAAGGGGATCTACAAGGACGAGATCATCCCTCTCGAGGTGGAGGAGCCGGTCTTCGACGCCGAAGGCAACTGGGTCGAAGCCGAGCGCGGCAAGACCATCATCTTTGACCGCGACGAGGGCCTTCGGCCCGGCACGAACATGGAGGCCCTCGCCGGCCTGCCCGCCATCAAGGGCGTGGTCAGCCCGCGCGGCGAGGAAGTCCGGATCACGGCTGGCAACGCCTGCCCCACGAACGATGGCATCAGCGCCGCCCTCCTCATGAGCGAGAAGCTGGCCCTCAAGCTCGGGCTCGAACCGCTGGCCCGCATCGTTGGCTACGGCGTGGCCGGGGTGAAGCCGCAGGTGATGGGCCTCGGCCCCATTCCCTCCACGAAGAAGGCCCTCCGCCACGCTGGCATTGAAGCGGCCGCCATCGACCGCGTCGAGTTCAACGAGGCATTCGCCGCCCAGGTCATCCCTTCCTGCAAGGACCTGGGGATCCCGCTGGAGCGCGTGAACGTGAACGGCGGCTCGATCGCCATCGGTCACCCTCTCGGGGCGACTGGCGCCCGCCTGGTGCTCACCGTCGCCCATGAGCTCCGCCGGAGCGGCACGAAGTACGGCCTCGGCACCCAGTGCATCGGCGCCGGGATGGGCATCAGCACCATCATCGAGGCGCTCTAGCAGCGCCTGCCGCACCAGGCCTCACACGGGGCAGCTGAAAGCGGGGCCGGGTTTGCCGGCCCCGCTCCTTTTCCTGCGCCGGCCCGGGCGGGAGGGGAGAGGGGCGCGTGCGGGGGGCCGCCTTAGCGGCGCGGAGTGCCGCGAAACTCGCAGGCGTGCGAGCCCTCGCGCATGCGGGTGCACTGGGTGAGCTCAACTTCGGGCAGGACTGACTGGAGGACGCCTACTTCCCCATCGCAGATGCCGTGGAAGTTGGTCGCCACGGCCAGCACGGGGCAGTTGTGCATGGTGAGCGTGAAAGAGCCATCCTCGTGGGTCTCGAGACGGGGCAGAAAGCCGCGCTCGTCCAGGATATCGACCATGCTGTTCAGCCGGCCAGCGTAGTCCTGGCCGCGAAGGCGGTTGCGCGTGAGCCCGAGATTGCGTTCGGCGAGCCGCGTGAGGACAAGGCTGGCCATCGCGGGATCCTCGCCGCGCATGATTTCGAGCAGGTCGTTCGCGAGGTCGTCGTAGGCCTGGGGGAAGAGCGCTTCGGCAGCGGCCGTCAGGTGGAAGACGAACTTGGGCCGGCCGGGGCCGCCCTTCAGCTCCCGGTGCGTGACCAGCCCGCCGGCGTCGAGCGCGGCAAGGTGCTGGCGGATGGCGCTGACAGTGATGCCGAGGGCGTTGGCGAGCTCTTCGGCGCGGGCGCCGCCTCGCTCCTTGAGCGTGATGAGGATTTCGCGCCGAGTGCTCGGCAGGGAGGCCAGGGTCGCAGAGAGGTTGGCAGTCACGCTTTCAATCCACCGATTCCCGAGGAGAACTCCATTATGCCTGATGGATGCGGGGGAATTCGCACCCGTTCCCCCATTCTCCACCTATTCCGGTAATGAAAGTTTACGAACTTGCTAAAGTCTACGCATCACCTGCCGGGAGTCAACCGGACGAAACCCTGATAGCGCCGCCCCGGGCGGCTCCGCGAGCAGCGCCACCCGGGTGCGGGATGACTGGAAGCCATATCGTCTAACACTTTCGCCAGCCGCTCCCTTATGATTCGTGCCTTAGACAGGACAGGTGCACGCGAAGGGGGATCGATGATGCGGCCCCGGTGGCCGTCCGCAGCGCTACGCTGGCCAGCGGGGGCCGGCATCCTTGCGCTCGGGCTTGCGCTGGGAGCGCAGCAGGCCTCCGCCTCCGCGCTGCCGCTAACGGGTGCGAATGACGATCCCGGGGGGTCTGCGGCGCTCTCGCGGACGGCCCCGGCTGCTGAGCCGGGCGAGATCCGCTTCGGAATCTCCACTCCTGCGCGCCAGGCGCCAGTCCTCGCGGGCGGCCCCGGCGGTGCTCTGTGGCCGGAGGGGGCGATCGCGCTGGCCGGCGTCGTGGCCGCGCTGACGCTGGGGTTTGCCGCTGGCCGCCGTCGCTGGCGCCAGCGCACTGCCGCCGGCTCCGGCGATGGGCCACCAGCCCCGGGGATGACCTTCGACGCCATTGTCGAAGCGGCCGGCCTCGCCATCATCGGCGCCGATGCGAACGGCGTGATCACGGCCTGGAACGCGGGCGCCGAAAGGCTGCTCGGCTACAGCGCCGCCGAGAGGCTCGGCGGCAGCCTCTTCGAGGTCCCCCCGGAGCGTCACCGAGCCGGGGCCCGGGAGCTGCTCGCGCGGGCCCTGCAGGGGGAGGCGGTGGCGGTGGAGCGCGGCGTGGCGCTCAGGCGCGATGGCCGCGAGGTGATGGTTTCGATAGCCACCTTCCCGGTGCGAGATGCCACCGGGCGCGTGACCGGGGTGGGGTCGGTGGTCGGAGACACGGGCCCTCGCGTGGCGGCGGAACGCGAGCAGGCGTGGCTCGCCGCCATCGTCGAGGCCTCGGGCGACGCGATTGTGAGCTACGCCGGCGATGGCACGGTGCTGACGTGGAACCGGGGCGCCGAGCGGCTGCTGGGGTTCACGGCGGAAGAGGTGGTGGGGACCCGCGCCGAGCAGATCCTGCCCGCCGAAGATGGCGATTCCGGATCACCGGCCACCGGCGCTCCCGAGAGCGATGGCATGACCGAGACGGAGACCGTTCGGGTGACGAAAGACGGGCGCCGCCTGGATGTGGCAGCCACCTTCCTCAACATGCCCGGCCCGGGAGGCCGGCAGGTGCGGGTGGCCATACTCCGCGACATATCGGAGAAGAAGAGGCTGGAGCGCGAGCGGGCCGAGGCTGTGAACGAGGCGTTGCGGCTGGCTGAGGTGGTCCATTCCGCGAACGACGCCATCCTCATTCGCGACATGAGCGGGGTGATAACGTTCGTCAACGCGGCCTTCGAGCGGTTGGCCGGGATGCCGTCTGCGGAAGTGGTCGGGGCTCAGTCCCTCTCCCTGACGACCAAAGAGGAGCGAGAACGGCTGGCTTCGCTGGCCGCCAGCGCGCTGGGTGGCGAACCGTACGTTACAGAGTTCGAAGCCCGATTGCGCAATGGGCGTAGCCTCCCGGTCCGCCTCGTTTCCTTCCCTATACGGGATACAGCAGGGGTTCAGACAGGCGTCGCCGCGATCTTCCACGACCTCACCGAGGAAAGGAGGGTAGGGCGGGAGCGGATCGAGGCGGCGCGTATTGCGGCCCACATGGCGGCAATTGTCGAGTCTTCGGACGATGCCATCATGAGCCGCGACCTGGAAGGGCGCATCCTCAGCTGGAACCCCGCCGCCGAACGGCTCTTTGGCTACGCGGCAGAGGAGATGGTGGGCCAGACGCCAGCCATCCTGGTACCCCCGGAGCTTCAGGAGGAGACGGCGGGGCAGGTTGCCCGGGCCTTTCGTGGCGAAGTGGTGCACGTGGAAACTGAGCGGATTGCGAAAGACGGCCACCGGATCACCATTGCGTTGATGCTCTTCCCCGTGGTTGGCGCAAGCGATGAGCCGCCGATCCTTGCGGCGATCGCCCGCGATATCGGACCGCGGAAGCAGGCGGAGATGGCGCTGCGGGAGAGCGAAGAGCGTTACCGGCTCCTCATCGACACGTCGCCGTATGCGGTCGCTGTGCACCAGGATGGACAGATCGTGTTCGCCAACAGGGCCGGCGCGCGGCTGGTCGGGGCCAACAGCCCCGACGAGCTCAAGGGGAAGGCTATCTGGGAGGTGCTCCACCCGGACAGCCGGGAGGCGGCGCGCGCCCGGATCGACGCCATGGTCGCTGGCACGCAGGGAAGCTACACGGTCGAGGACGTCTACATGCGGTCCGACGGGACACCGGTGGCGGTGGAAGTGACGGCCGTGCCCCTTGTGTACGAGGGGCGCCCGGCCATCCAGGTGGTGGTGCTCGACATCACGGCGCGCAAGCGGGCCGAAGAGGAGCGCCAGCGCATGGAGGCCCAGGTCCAGCACACGCAGAAGCTCGAGAGCCTGGGTGTGCTGGCCGGGGGAATCGCGCACGACTTCAACAACCTGCTCACCGGGATCGTGGGCAACGCTGGCATGGCCCTCGATGAATTGCCGGCGGGGTCGAGCGCCTATGAGGTGGTGCGCGACGTTGAGGCGGCGGGGCTGCGCGCGGCCGAGCTCACCCGTCAGCTTCTTGCCTACGCTGGCAAGGCGCGCTTCAGCGTGGGACCGGTCGACCTTTCGGTCCTTGTCAGCGAGATGGCCCACCTCCTGGAGGTCTCCATCTCCAAGAAGGCGCGGCTGGTGTTCCGGTCCGACCCGGGGCTCCCGGCGATCGAGGGGGATGCAACCCAGCTCCGCCAGGTGGTGATGAACCTCATCACCAACGCCTCCGACGCCATTGGCGAAAACCCGGGAACGATCACGGTCACCACGGGGGCGATGGAGGCCACGCGCGAAGACCTGCTGCGGTCTTACGTCGATGGCGACCTGCCGCCGGGCCAGTACGTCTATGTGGAGGTAGCCGACACAGGTTCGGGAATGGACCAGGCGACGGTGGACCGGATCTTCGAGCCGTTTTTCACCACCAAGTTCACGGGCCGGGGGCTCGGGATGGCGGCGGTGCTCGGGATCATCCGCTCCCACCGGGGCGCGATCATCGTCACAAGCGAGCCCGGCAAGGGCTCGACGTTCCGGGTTCTCATTCCCGCTTCCGCTGCTGTGGCTGCTCCGGCTCCCGGGCCCGAAGCGCGCGTGCAGGTGACGCTGGCGACCAGCCGCGCCCTCGTCGTCGACGACGACGAAGCGGTGCGGAAGCTGACTGCGCGCGTGCTGGAAGGGGCCGGCGCCACCGTGACCGTGGCGCGCGACGGCCACGAGGCCGTGCGCCTGTTCCGGGCCGGCCACGGCGGCTTCGATGTCGTCGTGCTCGACCTCACCATGCCCGGCATGGATGGCGCCGAAACCTTCCGCGTGCTGCGCGCGATCGATGCAAAAGTGCGGGTGGTGCTCTCCAGCGGCTACGGCGAGGAGGAGGCGCTTGCGCGCCTTGAAGGCACGGGCGCAGCGGGCTTCATACAGAAGCCGTACCGCCCTTCCGAGCTGCTCGCACTGGTCCAGAAGGTGCTCCAGGGCTGAGCGCTTGCGCCGGGGGCGCGACAGGGGCATCGTTCGCGCCAGGGCCATGGGCGCCCCTGAAAGGATGGAGGTGGGCAATGCCGTCGACGCTTCGAATTGAGACAGCAGAGGGCGTGGGCGCCATCACGCTCACGCGGGCGCGCGAATACAACACCGTAACGCCCGCCCTTCGCGACGAGCTGGCCGAGGCGGTCGACGCGCTGGACCGCGACCCGGCAGCGCACGTCATCCTGCTGCGCGCCGAAGGGCCCGCTTTCTGCGCCGGCTACGGGCTCGATTGGGCGACGGCCGGCCCGCGCCAGCAACTGCCTGTCGATCGGTCGTGGGATTCGGTGCAGGACATGCAGATGATGGGCCGCTTTGTGGAGACCTACATGAAGCTCTGGTACGCGAAGAAGCCGACCATCGCTGCCGTACAGGGGTGGTGCATCGGCGGGGGCACCGACATGGTGCTCTGCGCCGACATCATCATCGCGGGCCAATCGGCTACGTTCGGCTACCCGCCGTCGCGCGTGTGGGGAACGCCCACAACCGCCATGTGGGTCTACCGCATGGGCCTGGAGAAAGCGAAGCGCTACATGCTCACGGGTGACGAGATCCCGGCCCCGAAAGCGGCCGAGATCGGGCTCATCCTGGAAGCAGTGCCCGACGACCGCCTGCAGGAGCACGCCTTTGCCTTCGCGCAGCGGATGGCGATGGTGCCGGTGAACCAGCTGATCATGCTCAAGCTCCTCTGCAACCAGACGGCCGAGAATATGGGGTTTTCTTCCAGCCGCCAGCTCGGCCTCCTGTTCGATGGCATCGCGCGGCATACCCAGGAAGGGCTGGACTTCGTGGCCCGGGCGCAGGATGTGGGCTTCCGCCAGGCCGTGCGTGAACGCGACGACCCCTTTGAGGATTACGGGTCGCGCAAGAAGTGAGGCGCCCCGCCGTTGCCCGGTGGTCCCGGAATTGCTAGTTTTCGGCGACCATCCCCGGTAGCGAGGAAGCCAGTGTTTCAGCGCCAGCCCGATCCTTCGTTTGTCCGCCGGCGCCGGGTCGCGGCGCCCTTCCTGGTGGCCGCTTTCATCCTTTCGTTCACTGTCATGCTGACCACCAGCGCCGCGGAGCAGCACCTTTCCGACCCGGAGTTCTACAAAGCCGCACTCGACGAAGAGGACGCCTACGACCGCGCCTATGAGGAAGTGCTGTTCGACGAAGACCTGACGGGGCAGGTGGAGGACCTCCTCGGCGGGGTTGACATCCCGGAGAAGGAGATCGAGGACCTTGTGAAGGTGATTGTCCCCCCGGGCAAGCTCCGGCGGGCTGTCGAGGACGCAATCGACCGGGTGGTGGAGTACATGAAGACGGGGAAGGACCTCGTGCTCGCCATTGATGTGACGGCCTTCGTCGAGGCGATAGCGGAGGCGGTCATCAACTTCACGATCGAGGCCGTCATCGCCCTGCCCGAGGAGCGGTCCGAGACGTACGAGCAGTTCGCGAACGAGTTTGTGGCCACGCTGGAGACACTTGATGGTGGGGGAATCCCGGGCGCCATCCCTTCCTACCCGATCCCGGAGGAGGATGTGGAGGTTGTGGCCGGGCTGGTGTTCGCGGTGAGCCGGATCGAACCGGAGAGCGAACTGGGCGAGTCGGTGCTGCTGGCAATAGCGCAGGATGACGTGGCGGGGGCGCTGAAGGTGGCGACGGCCTCGATCCTGCTCGACCTCGTCGTGGCCTCAGTTGAGGAGCTGGTCTCGCGGCTTGACGAGGGGCCGGACGGGGAGCTGTTGCTGGCCGCGCCCAACGCGGTCACCGAGGACCTGGAAGAGCGGCTGGAGCTGCCGCGGCGGATCCTTGGCATCGCCTCTGTGGGGAGGTTCGCGTCCGGGGCGCTGGCGCTGGCATCGCTCGCCGTGCTCACCGTCCTCTACGTGCCCGGCTGGCGGCGGACCCTGCGCTGGACGGGCGGTGCGCTCGCCGGCGCCGGGGCGTTCACTCTGGTCTTCTGGACCATTGCCCGGGGCCAGCTCGTGGGGCGAATCGCGGACATTGTCGTGAAGAAGACGCCCGGCTTCCCGGAGACGTTCTCGACCCTCGTTGATGACGTGCTCGAGGCGGCGGCGACGAAGATCGACCCGACCTTCCAGCTCGCGGCTGTGGCTGTGCTGGTTGCGGGGGTTGCAGCCGTGGGGGCCTCGTTCGGCGTCGGTCGCAAAGCCGAAGCGTGAACCCGGGCCGGGCCCCTAACCGGCAGCCGTCTCCCGCCGGGCCTGCAGCGCAAGCGCCGCCATGCCAAGTGCGCCGGCAATGACGGATGCGGCCAGGATTCCCATCTTCGCCTCGGCGACGAGAGTGGCGTTGTCGAAGGCGAGCCCGGTGATGAAGAGCGAGACTGTGAAGCCGATGCCACCAAGCAGCCCCGCGCCCACCATGCCGCGCCAGTTGACGCCCGCGGGCAACGCTGCCCAGCCAAGGCGAACGGCAATCCAGGCGAAAGCGGTGATGCCTGTGACCTTGCCCAGCACCAGGCCCATGATGATGCCCATTGTCACGGGGCTTTCGGCGGCGGCGCGCAGGGCGTCCCTGTCGATGACGAGCCCGGCATTGGCGAGGGCGAAGACGGGCACCACCAGGTAGCTCACCCACGGGTGGAGCACCCGCTCGAGCCGGTCGAGGGGCGATTCGGCGCCCCGGGCGAGCCATTCCAGCTCCTTCAGCAGGAGCTGCTCGCTTTCGTGGTCGCCGGCAGCCCGGGCGGCGCGAAAGCGGTCGAGCAGGTCGTGGGCCCGGTCGTCGAAAGCAGCGCGTTCGGAATCGGGGCGCGCCGGGGTGAGCGCCGCCAACACCACCCCGGCGATGGTGGCATGGATGCCGGACTTGAGGACGGCGACCCAGAGCAGAGCGCCGAGGACAACGTAGACATCGGTCGAACGGACGCCGGCCCGCCGCACGGCGAGGATGAGGGCGAGAGCGGCGCCGGCCCAGGCGAGCGCTTCGGGGGAGAGGTCATTGGTGTAGAAGATGGCGATGACGGCGATGGCGCCCAGGTCATCGGCGATGGCGAGGGCGAGGAGGAACACCTTGAGGCCAAAGGGAACCCGCGACCCGAGCAGCGCCAGCGCGCCAAGGGCGAAGGCGATATCGGTGGCCATGGGGATGCCCCAGCCGTGCTGTCCATCGCTCCCGGCGTTCCAGGCGAGGTAGATGAGAGCGGGGACAATCATGCCGCCGAGCGCGGCGGCGACAGGTAGCGCTGCGCGGCGCGGCGAAGCCAGTTCTCCTTCCACCAGTTCGCGCTTGATTTCCAGCCCCACAACGAAGAAGAAGATGGCCATGAGCCCGTCGTTGACGAGGTGGCCAAGGGTCTCATCGATGCGGAAGAGGTTGAAATCAAGCGCGAGCCGGGCGTGCCAGAGGTCGTGGTAGTCCCCGTCCCAGGGCGAATTGGCCCAGGCGATGGCGATGGCGGTAGCAGCGAGGAGCACGAGGCCGCCCGAGGCCTCGATACCAACGAACGCCTGCGCCGGGCGCACCAGCCGCTCGGCGAAAAAGGAACGGAACATGGCCCGCAACGTAGGGGAACGGTGAAGGAAGGGCAAATGGGGGGGTCAGGCGGGTTGCGCCCGGGGCTATCATGGTTCAAACGAAATCGGCAGGTGACCCTTCATGGCCGACGGCAGCAAGATCGAGTGGACCGAAGCGACGTGGAATCCCGTCACGGGCTGCACCAAGGTCAGCCCGGGGTGCGCTCACTGCTACGCAGAGACCTTCGCCGAGCGATTTCGCGGCGTTCCGGGCCATCCCTATGAGATGGGGTTCGATCTGACGCTCCGTCAAGAACGCCTTGAATTGCCCCTGGCGTGGAAGCAGTCCCGGCTCATCTTCGTCAACAGCATGAGTGACCTCTTCCATGAGTTGGTGCCGTTTGAGTACATCCAATCCGTCTTCGCAACAATGGTGCGGGCGGAGAACCACAACTTCCAGATACTCACAAAGCGGGCAAACCGGGCCGCATCGCTCGCAAGTGAATTGCCATGGCCGCCCAATGTCTGGATGGGTGTCTCCGTAGAGAATCAGCGCTGGGCAACAAGGGTCGACTACCTCCGCCAGATCCCAGCGATGGTTCGTTTTCTGTCGTGCGAGCCCTTGCTGGGACCATTGAGGCTAGACCTCGGCGGCATTCAGTGGGTGATAGCAGGCGGCGAGTCCGGGCCAGGAGCGCGTCCGATGAAGGAGGCGTGGGTCGTGAGTCTTCGCGATCAGTGCCAGGACCAGGAAGTACCGTTCTTCTTCAAGCAATGGGGGGCCTTCAACTGCGAAGGGCGCCGGGTCGGGAAGAGCCGGGCCGGACGATTGCTGCGCGGGCGATTCTGGAATGAGGTGCCGGTCAGTCGAGGAGCCCCGGCAGCCTCAGATTAGGCTCGTTGGGGTGCATCGTCCGGAACACGTAGTCCATGATCCTTTCGCCGGCTTCGTGGTCGCTTGCGAAGATCAGGTGGTAAACCGAGGCGCTAGAACCGGACCGGGAAACGGGCCTTGTTCGCACGAATTCATATCCAAGTTCATTGCGCAGCCAGGCCGCGTATGACTCCATCTGGGCCTCCCGGCCCTGTTCCGACGTGATCTCATGTGCACGCTTCCGCTCCCGAATTCCCTGCCAGGCCGGGGTGGGGAAAACCCGGTTCAACGCATCAACGTTGCGGTCCTCCACCTCTGCATTGAGGGGCAACATCCGGTCAAGGAAGCTCGTCGCAAGGAGGATGAGAAGCTCTGTCTTCCTTGGGCCGCGACGAAACCTGGCAACTGCCTCAACTGTCCTCCAATGAAGTTCGGTCCCCTCAGGGTCGAGTAGCGCGAAGACAGGCGCCGTCTTCGGCAGGTGGTTTTCCATGGCACCTACCAGGTCGAGGTTGCAGTCCCCTCTCAACACCAGCGCGCGGTCGCCAAAGGCAGCAGCACGCTTACCCAGGGCACTTACACTGTCCGAGTCGAGCTCCATCGCCAGACACTTGGTAAAGCCCGGCTCAACCCTCAGCGCTAACATCGTCGAACCAAGTAGCCATTCATCCCTTCCTCGCACCTTACACAGTCCCGGTCCTGCAAGCCCATCAACGAAGAAGAACCGACGCGCTGATTCACATGCTCTTGCGTAAGCATTGAGATAGGACCACAGGATAGCCAGCTTGTTCCTGGTCCACTCCGGCACTTCGCGAACCGGACGGATTCCATCGTCTGCTACGGTTATGTCGAGGATAGCTTGCTGAGGCGGGCGGCGCCGCTGCTTCGCCATGTCGCATGCATACGCGTTTCCAATTCCCTTGTCAAATACTCAGTATCTGGCCCTGTCGCCACTGCTCCCCTGTTGCGATGCTAGACTGCCGCCATGGACGACCCACGCCTTCAAGAACTATTCGACCGGCAGGCCATTAGCGACACGGTCATCCGTTACGCGACCGCCATCGACACGCGCGATTCGGCGCTCTTTCGCTCGTGCTTCACGGATGAGGTGTACCGCGACTTCACATCGTTCGCCGGGGGGCAGGCCGAGGCCATCCCGGCTGACCTCTGGGTGGCGCAGGTAGAGATGGGGCTCTGGGGATTCCAGGCCACGCAGCACATCAGCACCAACCACGTGGTCACTCTCAATGGCGACGAGGCAGTCTGCGTTTCGTACATGCAGGCGCAGCACTACCTGCCGAACGACGAAATGGAAAGCACCGTCACTCTCGGCGGCTACTACACGAACACGCTGGCGCGCACCGCCGGCGGCTGGAAGATAGCGCGCTGCGTGCTGACCATCACCTGGGAGACCGGTGACCGGCGCCTCTTCGGCCTCGCGCGCCAGAGATACAGCGGGCAGGCCGCTGCCCCGGGAGAAAGCCGGTGAAGTTCGGGCTGGTTGCAACCAATCCCGGATGGCTTGAGGGGCACTGGGCCGAGCTCGATGCCTCGCCGTTCCAGGCGCTGTACGTCATCGACCATCCCTCCATGCCCGTGCCCGACCCGTGGCCCTACCTGGCCTATGTCGCCGGGCAGACGCGGAACATCAGGCTGGGCACGCACGTCACCGGGGCGCCCTTCCACCACCCCGCCGAGCTGGCGCGCGCGGTGGCGACGGTCGACAACCTGAGCGGCGGACGGGCCATCCTCGGCATTGGCGCGGGCTGGACGCGGGCCGACTTCGAGCCGTTCGGGTTTCCGCACCACGGCTTCGGAGGGCGCGTGGCGCAGCTCGACGAGGCTGTGCGAGCGGTGAAGGGGCTCTGGACCGGCGATGCATCGCCGCTTGAAGGCGAATGGTGGCAGCTCGCCGGGGGTGGGGTGACTTCGCCACGGCCGGTGCAGCGGCCGCACCCGCCGATCATCATCGGGCTGAACCTGCCCGGGAAGGCGGCGGCGACGGCGGTCGCGCACGCGCAGGGGGTCAACACGTGGCAACTGGGCCCGCAACAGGTGGCGCTGCTGGTGGAATACCTGCGCGAGCGTTGCCATGCCGCCGGGCGTGACCCGGCGACGCTGGCGATAACGGCCGACGTGCTCTTCGCGAGGGACGAGGGGCGCGATGGGGCCGAGGCGTTGGCTGAACGGGTGGCGAACTTCGCCCGCGTGGGGGGGCGCGGGGGCCCGGCCACGCAGTGGCACGCCGAAGGCGTCCTCTACGGGGATGCGGAGCAGATGGCCGAACAGGTGCTGGCCTTTGCTGCGGCCGGGGTGGAGGAGCTTTCGGTTACGCTTGCGAGCATGGCCGACCTGGCGTGGTTCGCCGAGCGCGTGGCGGGGAGGTAGCCCCGTAGTAGACTGTCCACTGCAGATGCGGGAGTGGGTGGGGCCCGGTGGTCCTCGCCGTCTTCAAAACGGTTGCCCTGTCGCAAGCGCGGCGGGGGGTGGGTTCGACTCCCATGCACTCCCGCCAGCCAACTTCGTTTCCCACACGCTAATGAAATCTGGCATAATGGACCCGAGGGCACGAACACAGGCCCCCCAAAGGCAAGAGGAGACGACATGTTTGCACCATCCCTGAATCTCGACCTTTCGAAGCTGGCCCAGTCTGAGGAAAAGGCTTCGGAGCCGGCCAAGAAGGTCGCCAAGAAGGGCGCCCGCGCCACCGCTTCGAAGTCCGCCGCCGACAAGGCCAAGAAGTAAGAAGCGCCCTGGCGCTGCAGACACAGCCCGGCCTCTTGTGCCGGGCTTTTTCGTGTCAGTCGCGCGGGCGGCCCACCGCAAGGCGGGGGCTCCCCGCCATCTCGGCGGCGCGCTGGCAGAGCGCGAGGCTGGCCACGTAGTCGTCGTTCGCCCCTTCGCCCCACCACCAGAGCCGCCCGCCCCGGTACGACGCACGGCAGGCGCGGAGCTCCGCCCGGCACGAGGCCGCCGTGGCGCTCCCATCGTCGGCGAAGAGCGTGAACCGCCCCGTTTCGACCGCGGCCAGCAGCGCGAACCCCAGCGACGACTTCGACTGCGCCGTGAACACGAACGGCTCCACCCGTGGGCCAAGCGCGGTCGCGAGGCTCTTCGCAAGCGGCGCGCCCAGCCCGGTGGCGTCAACACAGAGCCGTTCGAGCTGCCAGTGGCGGGCGATGGCTATCACCTCGCGCTGCACGGTCTCGAATGGGGCGGCGCGCCAGCCGGCCAGGTCCACGACCTCGCACCCGGTCGCGCTCACGCGCGCGATGGAGAGCACGGTAGCGTCGGCGCCCTGCCCTTCGCCGCCGAGGTCGAGCCCGCCGACGTAGCGCTCGCCCGGCCGGGGAGCGTGTTCGTGGCGGTGGCTGCCATCGATCATCGCCAGCTGGCCGGGGGAGAAGAGCCTGCCCGCGGCATCGGAGGCGATCAGCTCGTACTGGCTCAGATAGAGCGGATGGTTGGGACCGAGGCGGTCACGCTCAAAGCGAACGTAGTCACCGTAGGCGGGCAGCGTCATGGCCACCTCGCGCCAGCCAACCTCGTGGTGGTGGCGGACCGCCGGGCCGAGGGCGTCGCGTTCACGGTTGGCGGCAGCGGCCCGTTCGAGCAGGGTGGTCCCATCCCAGGCGGTGCCAAAGAGGATGGTTGGCGCGCCGGTGGAAGCCGCCATGGGCCGGAACTGGCGGTCGAACCAGGCAGCATCGACCTCCTGCGCCTCGTCGGCGATCAGGGCGAGAGAGGCAGTGTGCCCTGCCACGTGCGATCCCATGGCCGCACTGAGGAAGATGGCCCGGGCCCTGCCGAGCGAGATGCAGTTGCCCGCCAACCGCGCCTGCACACCCGGCGGCGCGAACGGCGCCAGCGCGGTCAGCGCCTGCCAGGTGCGGTCGATGCTGATTCGCGCCTGCGGCCGGAAGGCGGGCGCGCACACCACAATCGACCCGCCGCGGGCGGCGTTCGTCCAGAGCAGGCAGGCTACGAGCGCGGCCGCCACCTGGTTCTTCCCCGCCTGGCGGGGAAACATGACCGTGAAAGTTGCGCCCCGGCAGGCATCAACTCCGCGGAGCAGGGCGAGAAGCGTGCGGGACTGGTAGGCGCGCAGGAATGGCGCTGGAGCGATGTGGCCGAAGGCGGGGGGAGACTGCCGGGTGCGGGTCATGGCCATACCGTGGCGGGGGTGGCCCACAGCTCCGATGGCACGCAGGCACTAACGTTTTCTGCGCAGTGGACGAAACAGAAGGTGGGGGGAAAAGGACTGGAAACGGGAGGGGCCAGTTTGAAGGTCCAGTTGCGCGGCGCCTTCGATAGCAGCCGGGCTCAGATAGCAGCCTGGATCGTGGATGCCGGGTATGAGCTTGCTGCGCCGGGCGAGGCTACCGGCCTGGTGATTACGGATGCAGCGTTGGGTCCTGAAATCACCGTCGCGGCGTGCGCTGAGAGCATCCCGGTCCTGGCGATGAACGCAGCCGATGAAGACCTGCCCGCCCTGCTGGCGGCGGGCCTGGGCGATTTTCTCTCGCCGCCGGTGACGCGGGAGGGGCTCCTCGCACGGCTTGCGCTGTTTGAGAAGCGCCAGCGCCCGGCGCCGCGGCCCGGCGCGTGGGAGGCCCTGGATTACCACGCCGTGCTCGACGCCTCGCCCGATGCGATCTTCGTGATGGATGCCGCAGCGAGCGGGCCGTGGCGTGTGACGTACGTGAACCAGGCGTACGTCCGGCTCACGCGCAGGCCGGCCGCTGAAACCCTGGGGAAGTCAGTGGCGGAGCTCCTCCCGCCCGCCGCCGCCCGGGACGCGGACCGGCGTTGCCGGGAAGCCGCCGAATCCGGCTTTGCGATGGACTTCGAGGTAACCATGGAGGTCCGTGAGCGGCGCCTGGCCCTGCACGTCAGCCTGGTGCCGATCAACGGCGGCCGCGGGGAATGCAGGCGCCTGGTGTGCACTGCCCGCGACATAACCGAGAGCCGGCTTGCCGAGGAGATCCTGCACGCCAACGAGGAGCGGCTGTATGCCATCGTGGAGGCGGCCGGCGACGGCATCATGGTCATTGACGGCGCGGGCATGATTGAGTCGTTCAACCCCGCGGCCGAGCAGATGTTCAGCTTCGAGGCGATTGAGGTGCTGGGCCGGGCGGCGAACCTGCTCATGGACTGGCATTCCGCCGAAGCGCGAGGTGGCATTGCTGCCCCGGGCCCCGTTCCGGGAAGGCGCAGCACACCCCGATTTCGCGAAGAGACCGTTGCCCGGCGAAAGGATGGTTCGACCTTCCCCGCCGAGATCTCGGTCAGCGAGATGTGGATAGCGGGCGAACGCAAGTTCACGGGCGTCATCCGCGACGTGACCGAACGCAAGCTCGCCGAAGAGCGCTTCGAGACGCTGGCCGAGCGGGCGCCAATCGGCATCTACATCGCCCAGGACGGCGTTTTCCAGTACGTGAACCCCCGCTTCGCAGACCTTACCGGCTTCAGCGCCGGGGAAGCGCTGGGCACGAACCCCCTCGACTACGTGCTCCCCGAGGACCGTGAGGCGGTGAGGGAGAGCGCCGTGCGCATGCTCAAGGGCCAGGGCGCCGGCGCGCACGAATACCGCATCCGCCACCGCGGCGGTGAGGTGCGCTGGATAATGGAAAACCTCGTCTCGCTTGACTACCGGGGCAAGCGCGCCGCCTACGGCTACTACATCGATGTCACCGGGCGAAAGGAGGCCGAGGCTGCCCTGCGCAAGAGCGAAGAGCGATACCGGGCGACCTTCCAGCAGCTCCACGATGTGCTCTACAAGACCGACGAGGCGGGCGTCATCAAGATGGTCAGCCCTTCGGTGCACCGTCTTCTCGGCTACACGCCGGAAGAGTTGCTGGGTGTGAGCGCGGAGACCCTCTACGCCAGCCGGGATGTGGCGATCACAATGCTCCAGCGCCTCCGGCAGGGCCAGTCGCTCGAAGACTACGAGGTCGACCTGCTGCGCAGGGATGGCTCGCCGGTGACCGTCTCGCTCACCGCTTCGCTCATCTTCGGCGATGGCGAAGACAGGCTGGCTATCCAGGGCACGGTGCGCGACATCAGCGAACGGAAGCGCGCCGAAGAGGAGCGCGACCGTTACTTCGACCTCTCGATTGACATGCTGGCGGTGACGGACCTTGAGGCGCGCTTCCTGCGCGTGAACCCGGCCTGGGAGCGGGTGCTGGGCTACCCGAAGGAGAAGATGCTGGGGCGAACGGTGATGCGATTCGCCCACCCTGACCATCTCCAGAAGGTGATCGATGACGCAATCAGGACACTTGAGGGCGAGACTCTGAACGATATCCGGACCATGTTCCTGACAGCAGAGGGCGAGACCCGCTGGCTCTCCTGGAACACCTCGGCGGTGATAAACGGGCAGGCCTACTCCGTCGTGCGCGATGTGACCGATCTCGTGCAGGCCGAAGAGGACCAGGCGACCATGCTGCGGCTGGTGGAAGAGCACGCGAGCATCCTCACCGAGCAGGCAGCGGAACTCGACTCCCTGCGCGCGGAGGCAGAATACGCAGCCAACCACGACATGCTGACGGGGCTCCTCAACCGCCGCGCCTGGTTCAATGCCGCCGTCTCGCAACAGGGTCCTGCCGTGGCCATTGCCGATATCGACCACTTCAAGCGCATCAACGACACCTGGGGGCACCCGGCGGGCGACGCGGTGCTGGCGGAGGTAGCGCTGCGGCTCGAAGGCGCACTGAAAGACGCTGTAGTGGGGCGCGTGGGAGGGGAGGAATTCGCCATCCTGTTCACCTGCCCGCTCGACGCGGCGCGCGCATCCTGCGAGGGGGCGCTGGCGGCCGTTGCCGCCTCGCCGATCGCCCTCCCCGGCGGCGAGGAAGTGGCGGTGACTTTGAGCGCCGGGCTGGCGCCGCTGCGGACGGGGCGCCACACGCGCGACGAGGCGGTGGCACGGGCCTATGAAGGGGCCGACGCTGCCCTCTACGCCGCCAAGGAAGCGGGCCGCGCCCGGCTGGTGGTTGCCCCTCTGCGCAGGGCCGCCTGAGGCCCTCATTGCTCCCGGCAGGACCTCGCACCGGTGAACTTGCCGGGATGAAGCTCTACACATCCTCGAATGGACGTGCCATAATCCGGGCTCGCGCCGCCGGTTGCTGCGGTAGGACCCCGGCGGCGAAGGAAGGCTCGTCGTGAGTGGTCCCGTGCCGGCGGGCGCTCTGGAGGAGGCCGTGCGGCTCATTGAGCTCAGCCCGGCCCCGGCGGCGCTCGTCTCGGTCCCGGAGGGGGTGGTCCAGGCTGCGAACGGGCCGATGCTCGTCCTGCTCGAGCTGGCGGCGGAGCAGGTGCCGGGGGCGCAGTTCCCGCCCGCCCTCATGCACGACCCCGCGGCCCGGCCTTCCGGCGCGGAGCCCGGCAGCTTCCAACGCAGCGATGGCACGACCGTGGAGGTGCTGACCACCTGCAGGCCCATCGCATCCGGCGGTGGACGGAATGCCCTGGTCGTGGCGATGGAAAGGCCGGCGCTGGCGGGCGCTATGCCGTCCCGCGCGGCTGGCTACGAGGCCCTTACCCTGCTGCCAGCGCTTTCGTTTGACGCCGTTGGCGTGGTCGATATGGAGGGGACGATCCTCCACGCGAGCGCTTCGTCCGAGGCCGTTACCGGCTACAGTCCGGTCGAGCTGGAGGGCAGCAACTTGAGCTCCCTTCTGCATCCGGAAGACTGGACCGCGGCGCTTGAATCCATGGGCCGGGCATTCGCCAGCCCCGGCCGCGTGGAGTCGGGCACGTTCCGCTTCCGGCACAAGTCGGGAGAATGGCGCTACTGCGAGACGGCGGGCATGCCGGTTCAGGATGGCCCGGCGGGCGAGGTCCTGGTGATTCACTATCGCGATGTCACCGAGAGCATCGTGAACCGGGCCGCACTTGAGGCGCTGACCGGGCGCTTCGCCCGCATCTTCGAGTTCAGCCCTCTGCCCACGGCTCTCATTCGAAACCGCGACCGCGTCTTCATCGAGGTGAACGCTGCCTTTCTCGCCTTCTCCGGGTACACCCGGGAAGAGGTCGTGGGCAGGCTGGCAACGCACGTATTCTGGCCCAGCGAAGAAGAGCGGCTGGCGATGGGGCAGGCGCTGCGGGCGGAGGGCCAGGTTCGGGGCTTCCCGCTGCGCTTCCGCACACGTTCGGGGAGGGAGATCGAAACGCTCAACTACGCCGAGACGATGGTGGTGGGCGGCGAGCCCTGCCTGCTCGGGACCGCTATCGACATCACCGAGCGAAACGCCCTCGAACAGCGGTTGCAGCAGGTGGAGAAGCTCGACGCCATCGCCCGTCTGGCGGCCGGGGTCGCCCACGACTTCAACAATGTGCTGGGCGTGATCAAGCTCGAAGCCAGCGTGCTCGGCCGGAACGGCAGCCTGGACGCTGCCGCGCAGGAGGCGCTGGCGGAGATCCACTCCGCAACGGACCGGGCTTCCGGCATGACACACCAGCTGCTGATGTTCGGGCGAAACGAGGCGTTTGCCCCGGCGACGGTCCGGCTGCGCGAGTCCGTTGAGGGGCTCTCATCCATTCTCCGGCCACTGCTGGGGAGGGGCGTGACGGTGGCGCTGGACCTTGCGGAGGGCCTCTGGGACATCCGGGCGGACCGTGGGCAGCTCGACCAGGTGCTGATCAACCTGGCGGTCAACGCTCGCGACGCCATGGCGGGCAGGGGCGTGGTCACCATCGGCGCCCGGAACGAGACGGTTGATGATGAATCCTCCAGCCCCGGGCCGGGTGACTATGTAGCCATCACCGTGTCGGACACGGGCACGGGGATGGATGAGCTCACCCGGGTGCGGATTTTCGAGCCGTTCTTCACCACCAAGCCGCCGGGCAAGGGCACAGGGCTCGGCCTTGCCGCCGTCCACGGCATCGTCATACAGCATGGTGGGGCAATCACAGTGAACAGTGAGGCGGGGGCAGGAACGGCCTTCACCATCTTCTGGCCGCGCGCGGAGTAGCGGCCGGTCCCCTTTGCGCCTGCGGCAATCCTGAATACGATCGTCTCCCATGCAGCCTTCGACGACCCCGGGGACGCGAGTGATAGAGGAGACGGGCGCGGAGCACGAGCCGCCCTTCCACCTCATCCTGCTCGATGACGACTACCACACCTACGAGTACGTCATCTTCATGCTCGGCCGGCTGTTCGGGTACCCGGTCGAAAAGGCGTTCGCCATCGCCTGCGTGGTCGATAGCCAGGGGCAGGCGGTGCTGATGACGGGGCCTTACGAGGAGGCCCGGCGGCACCAGGAGCAGATCCACGCCTTCGGCGCAGACCCGCGCATGCCCGAGTGCCGCGGGAGCATGTCGGCCATTATCGAACCGGCGCCCTGATCAGGGCACGAGGTCCATGTCTGCCCGCCGGAAGTCATCGTCGAAAGCGAAGATCGCCCGGGTTCCAGGCCGCTCCCCGAGCGCGAATATCGCCCTGGTTTCCAGCAGACGCCTCACGGGCGCATCTCGCCGCCGTAGATGCAGGTGTCGTGGCGCCGCGCAAGGTCAGTCGCCGTCTCCCCGTCCATGGCGCCCACCATGGCAGGGAACGGGTCCTCTTCACAGGGGCCTGCGAACGCGCGCAGCGAGCGCCTCATTACTTCGCACCTGGATAGGCGCAGCCGGCGGGCTTCACGTTCGAGGGCCGCAACATCCGCTTCCTCAAGCAACACCTGGACTCTCACCAGGGCCATTGACCCACAGACCCGGAGTTCGCTGCACAATCAAGTAGCGCCAGCCCCGCGGCCGTTACCCCTGCTTCACCACCCCCGCGGCGATTAGCGCCTCTATCCGGCCGTCAGGGATGCCGTACTCGCGCAGGATCTCGGCGCTGTGTTCGCCTACCAGCGGCGCCCGGCAGGGGAAGCCTCCCGGGGTGCGGCTCCATTCGCCGTAGCCGCGTACGCCTGTGATGGGCCCAAACAGCGGGTGGTCGTAATCCTCGAGGAACCCGTTCGCGGCGAGGAAGGGGTCGGTGAAGACCTGTTCCAGCCTGAGGGCAGGGGCCGCGGGGACTCCATGCGCCAGGAGCCGGTCGAGCGCCTCGTCGCGGGGGATGGCGCCGAGAGCGGCGGCGATGTCTTCGGCCAGGCGGCCGGTGACCGGCTCGGTAAGTGCCTGTTCGGCGGTCATCCGGCCGGCCCATTCGGGGTGCGCCAGGGCCGTGGCGAGCTGCTGGAAGTGCGCGGGGGCGGAGGCGGCCATGCCCAGCCACTCCCCATCGGCGCATTCGTAGAAGCGCTGCAGCGCGCCCACACCGAGGCAATCGCGGCCGCCCGGGGGGTTCGCGGGCCGGCCCTCATACCGCGTCAGTTCGCCCGACTGGCAGAGGATGCTCTGGTTGGCGAGGCAGGTCTCCACGTTCTGCCCGCGGCCCGTGCGCTCGCGCGCGTGCAGGGCGGCGATCATCCCGAAGGCGGCCATGATCGCCGTCGCCGTGTCGTTCACCGGCAACTGGTGGAAGACGGGCTCGTCGTCGCCGCCCTGGGCGGCCATCATGCCGCTACGGGCCTGCACCAGCGGGTCGAAGCCCGGGTCGGGAGCGAGCGGGCCCTCCGGGCCGTAGCCCGTGACCGAGCAGCTGATGATGCGCGGATTGATGCGGGCCAGGGTCGCGTAATCGATCCCCAGGCGCTCGCGCACGCCCAGGCGGTAGTTGTCGAGCACCACGTCGCTTTCGCGCACCAGGTCGTAGAACAGCTCCCGGCCTTCCGGGGACTTCAGGTCGAGGGCCAGGCTGCGCTTGCCGCGGTTGTTGCCGATGAAGATGAGCCCGTAGGTGCGGAAGGCGTCGCCTTCGGGCGATTCAATCTTCACGACGTCGGCGCCGAAGTTGCTGAGGATGGTGGGAGCAAAGGTCCCGGCGATGAACGCGCCGAGGTCAAGCACGCGCACGCCCGCCAGCGGCCCCCGGCCGGCGGCGCGATTCGCTCCCGGAGCGGGCGCGGCGCCGGCCTGTGGCAGTTCCTCCAGCCTGGCCGGGAGGGCAAAGTGGCGCACCGACCCCGGCGTGTCCGAGAGCTTCACGGAGACGCCGGGCATCGTCACCGTTCCCAGGGTGGGGTGGCTCATCTCGATGCGCATGTTGTTGGCGGCCACGGTCTCGCCGGCAAACCACTCCTCGCGCGTTCCCACGGGACCCTTGGGCACCCCGGCCTCGCCGAGCAGCCGCATCCACTCTTCGCGCGGCTTCTCGGCGAAGCGCGCATCGAGCCGCGCGGCCACGGGGGCCATGTTCTCGGGCCGCAGGAGGTTCGTGAAGTCGCCGTCGATCCCGGGCATGGTGATGATGTCCATCAGGTCCGTCACCTCCAGCGCCTTGATGAAGAACTGCGGGGTGAGCGTGCCCAGGAAGAACCATGCCCCATCGGCGCACTGGTAGAGGCGGTAGTTGGGGATGCCGCCGCGGCTGCTGTTGGTACCCAGCCGGAAGGTTTCGCCCGCGCGAATGGCGCCGCCGCTTTCCACTGCGCTCACGCCGTGCAGGCCACTGACGACGAGCCCCTGCCCGCGCCCTGACTGCATCCGCTCGTAGAGCCCGGCGCCAATGGCGGCGGTGGCGATCATGGCCTGGCCGTAGGTGGCCTGCGGGGTGACGAGCTGCGTGGGCCGGTCTTCGTAGCTGAACTGCAGGAAGGCGACGCCCGTGATCGCCGAAAGCAGGGCATCGTTGGCGGGAAGCTGGCTCCAGCGGCCCTCGCGGCCATAGGGCGGCAGCCAGGCGTGCAGCAGCGCCGGGTTGGCGGCGCAGAGCGTTGTCGAATCGAGGCCAAGCCGTTCGAGCTCGCCGGGATTGGTGTCGAACACCGCGGCTGCGGCTGTCGCGATAAGGCCGCGCGCTGCCTGGAGCCCCGGCGGGGTGCGCAGGTCAAGCTCGACGACGGTCTTATTGCGGTTCCAGGTGATGAACCCGGGGTGCGCGTCCTGGCTGGCGTCCCCGGGCGGCCTCACCCTGACCACATCGGCGCCGTGGTCGGCAAGGTTCATGCACGCCATGGAACCGGCCAGTCCCCGCGTGAGATCGATGATGCGAACGCCTTCGAATGCCCCGGCCATCGGACTCCACCTCCAGCTCAGCAGAATGGCGGGAGTATACCGCCCCGGCCGCCGAGGGGCAGGCGCTGTGGGCCGCCGGCCTGGCGCGAAGTGGAAAAGGGAGGAGCGGTGGAGGCGGGACAATCACCATTGCCGCCTCCACCGCCGTGGCCCTGCTGGCAGCTCCCCGGGGGCCGCTGTTATGGGTGTTCCCGGCAGCCCTGGTGGCCGGAAAGTGACAGGAAGGTAAACAGGTGGCAAAACAGCGCAAAACACCCTGAAATCGGGGCCTGGCAACCTGCGGGGGCATTAACCTTTGCCTTCGGAGCACGTTATCTCTAGTACAAAGGCAGGTGGATGCCTATCCTGCGAAAGGAGGACGCACGGACTTCGGAGATCCGGCGCGGCCCAGGGGGCTGGTTTGGTGAGAACGCCGGTAGACGAGCTGGCGCCCGATTTCGACGAGCAGCAAGTCGTCGAGGCCGCTCAACGCGGCAACCAGGTCGCCCTCGCGAAGCTCTACGAGCACTACTTCCCGCGAGTCTACCGCTACGCTTACGCCAGGCTTGCCAGCAGCGAGGACGCCGAAGATGTCACGGAGGAGATCTTCCTCCGCATCATCGACAACATCGGCAGTTTCTCGTTCCGCGGCCTCCCCTTCGGCGCCTGGGTATTCCGGATCGCACGTAACGAGGTTGTCTCGCACGTGCGGCGCCAGAAGACCCGGTCGGCCACGGCCCCGCTCAGCGAGTCGATCGCTGATACCGGTCGCGACCACGTAACCGAGATCGAGCTTCAGCTCGAAATCGAAATGGTCAGGCAGGCGACGGAGAAACTCCCCGAAGCGCAACGCCAGGTGATCGAGCTGCGCTTCGGCGCAGGGCTTTCGGTAGCCGAAACGGCCCAGGCGCTCAAGAAGTCCGAAAACAACGTGAAAGTCCTCCAGCACAAAGCAATCGCACGGCTCCAGGGCATGGTGCGCCGCTCATGATGGGACGCTTCTTCGACCCCGAACCGGGCTACCGCGAAGCCATCTACGCCGAAGCCCAGGCGCTGGTCGATGACGGGCTCGAACCCTCCTTCGTGCTCGGTCTTTACCCGGATGACGCCGGCTGGCTGGAATCCCTCCTCCAGGCGGCCGCCGTCATCGGGGAGACCTTCGCCACCGGCGAACCCAGCTACTACTTCGAAGCTTCGCTCAAGGCGAAGTTCCTGGCAGCGGCAAGGGAACGCATGGAGGTGCGGCCGCTCACGCCCTTCCAGCGCGTGCGCACGGCGATCGCGGCCGCCACCGTCATGGTCGGCGCCGGGGCGGCGGGCGTCGTAACGCTCGGCATGATCACCGCCAACACCGCCGTGCCGGGCGACTGGAACTACACCTTCAAGCTCGCCAACGAGCGCATGCAGTACTCGCTCTCGCGCGGCAACGACAGGGTGAACGTGCAGCTCAGCCACACCGAAACCCGCGTTCAGGAGATCGTGCAGCTCTCCAGCCGGGGCAGTGTCACCGCGGCCGACCTCGCCAAGCTCCAGAACGATGCCGCCGAGCTCAAGGCCCAGCTCGAACGGGCCCGGCTCGATGACGAGCAGATTGCCCGCATGAAGGCGCTCGCCGAGAGCAGCGCTGCTGTCCTCGGCGACCTGCAGGCCCGGCGCGCCGACCTCGATGCTGCCCTCGCCAGCACCAAGCGCACGCTCGATGACGCTGCCGCCGCCGCCGGCGTTGGCGGAGTCGCCACCGTGACTCCCATCGCCACTCCAACCGCCGAACCAACCGCCGAACCAACGGCGGAAGGCTCCGTCACTCCTCCGCCCGCTGAGACCCCCTCCCCCTCGCCCTCTGCCAGCCCGTCGCCGGAACCATCGCCCGAGACGACGCCCGAAGGGACGCCCGCGCCGCCCGAGGCCACTCCCACGCCCGGTACCGCGACCGCGCGCTAAACCTTCCATTTACTTCGCCATTGCCCGTGGGGCCCGCCCGTCCTAGCCTCAGGAGTGCGCCCGGAGGTCTGATGTTTCGTGTTCTCCTGCCTTTGCTTGCCCTGAGCGGGCTCCTGCTGGTTGCCTGTGGCGACGATGACGGGCCTTCGCCTTCGCCATCGGAAACGGCCACTGGCGTGGCTTCGGCCGAGACCAGCGCCACTGGATCGGCGCCCAACCAGCAGCCCACGCCCGACAGGCCGGTTCCCACGCCCACGCCAGCGAGCGACAGGGCGATTGCGCTGACGGTGGTGGCGGGCGAGAAGAACTACAACCCCAGCGTGGCGGAGTTCCGCGCCCTTCCCGAGACGGAAATCAACGCCGGCGGACCGAAGAAGGGCGTTCTGCTGTCCGAGCTGGCAGCGAAGGTGGGCGGCAAGGCCGATGCCCTGGTGGTGATCCAGGGCTACCGTAACGACATGAAGACGCTCGCCATCATCCGCAAGCGCCTCTCGGAGATCGCCTCAAACACCGTCTTCACGATCGACGAGCAGGGGCACGTGAACGTGTCCAGCTCCACGCTCCCGGAGATAGAGTGGCTCAAGGCGGTCTCGTCCATCGCTTTCCAGCAGTAGCTCCTCGGCCCAGCGCCGGAACTCGGCCAGGGCATCGGGAGTAAAGGCCGCCCCGGCGCGCGCCCATTCCTCTTCATTGCGCGGCGGCAGGCCGTGCATCAGCCGGCCGCGCAGCTCCACCTCGCGCAGCGCCTCTTCTTCGCCTGGCCCGGCTGGCCCGAGCGCCGCGAGCGTGCGCATGAGGCTGACAACCACCGAGGCCTGCCGCGCATCGGCATCTCCCCGCAGTATCCCGGCGATGAGCCACCAGGCGAGGGTGCGGAGGTCTCTTTCCTGCAGGCCGGGCGGCTCGGGACCCGGAGTGGGCGCCGGGCCCAGGGGCGCGGGCCGCGCAGGGGGGTCTGCCTCACGGTGGCCACGCCGCCACCGGGCGTGCGCTTCGACCGGGCAACGGTCCACCGGCCAGGGGCAGGGCCCACCCTTCTTCATCGGCGCGCCACAACGGTCCGGAGGCATTGGGCCGAGGCTGGCAGAGGGCGCGCGCAGGTCACAGGGGCGACTGGCACAGGCGCGCCTACAGCCGCAGTTCGCTCGAATGCCCGGGGAAGATGCGCGAGCGCGGGTCGAGATGGTGCTTCGCCGCGTTGGCGGCGATGGCCGCCTGCGCGAAGCCCGTGACGATCAGGTTCAAGGGTTCCGAGCCTTCGACGGCAGCGATGTCGCCCGCGGCGAAGACGCCGGGGAGGTTGGTGCGCATGTGGCCGTCGACGCGGATGTGGCGGGCATCGGCGGTTTCCAGGCCCCAGTGCTCGATGGAGCCGAGGGCGGCCTTGAAGCCGATGCTGATGAGCACCACGTCCACCGCCAGCTCGCGCTCTTCGCCTGTGCGGTTGTGGAAGATAGTCGCCCCGCGGACCTGCCCATCGCCGAGCACGCGCTTGAGTTCCCAGTGGGTGAGCATGGGGATTCCCGAGAGGCGCAGCGAGGCAAGGCTTGCCTCGTGGGCGCGGAACTCGTCGCGGCGGTGGATGAGCGTGACCTCGCCGGCCCAGTCCTTCAGGTTCAGGCACCAGTCAATGGCCGTATCGCCCCCGCCGACGATGAGCACGCGCTTGCCGCGGAAGGGGCGCTTGTCCTTCACGAAGTAGTAGACGCCGCGGCCTTCGTATTCGGCCACGCCCAGCCGATCGAGCCGGTTCGGTTCGAAGGCGCCGATGCCGCCGCAGATGAGCACGGTACGGCTGAGATGCGCGTCCGTCGCCGTCCCGAGCCGCCAGGCGGGGCCATCGCCGGAATCGAGCGGCGTGAGAGTGTCGATGCGCTGGCTGTAGACGAACCCGGGCTCGAAGAGGTGGCACTGCTCAATGAGCTGGCGGACGAGGTCCCTTGCCATGATCCGGGGATGTCCGGGCACATCGTAGATGTACTTCTCGGGATAGAGCACGGCGAGCTGGCCACCGGGTTCGGGGAGGGCCTCGATCACCTTCGTGCGCATTCCCCTGAGGCCGGCGTAGAACGCCGCGAAGAGCCCGGTGGGCCCGGCGCCGAGGATGGTGATGTCGTAGAGCTCGCCGCCCATGCGCGCAAGCCTAGCGCATCTCTCCGGTGAGGGTGCAACAGCCCACCGGCCCGAAACCGCGGCCCATGTGGACCGCACCGGGGGGAGGCCTCAGGCTGCTCGCGCCCTCTTCTTGCGGGCTGGCGCAGGCCGCGCCGGTACGAGGCCGAGCCGGCCGCCATCATCGGCTGTTTCGAAGCCGAGCTCCCTGGCGAGGGTGGAGACCAGGGTGCTGAGCGTCTTCACCCGCGCAAACGGCTTGCTGTTGCCCTCGATGACCCGCCATGGCGCGGTGAGCGTGGAGGTGCGCAGCAGCATCTCTTCGACTGCCTCCTCGTAGGCTCCCCACTTCTCGCGATTCCGCCAGTCCTCCGCCGTCAGCTTCCACTGCTTGTGGGGAGTGTTGCTGCGCTCCTGGAAACGGCGGAGCTGTTCGCCGGGGGAGACCTGCAGCCAGAACTTGACGATGATGGCTCCCGCGTTGGCCAGCTGGCGCTCGAAGTCATTGATCTCGCGATAGGCCCGCTTCCACTCGTCCTCGCTGCAGAAACCTTCCACGCGCTCGACAAGCACCCGGCCGTACCAGCTGCGATCGAAGATGAGCACCTGTTTCTCTGAAGGGGGACGCATCCGGCGCCAGAAGCGCCCGAGATAGTGATGGGTGCGTTCGTCACCGGCCGGAGCTGCGATCGGGTAGACCTCGTAACCGCGAGGGTCGAGCTTTTCGGTGACACGGCGGATGTTGCTGCCCTTACCCGCCGCATCCCAGCCCTCGTAAACCACAATGAGCGACCGGCGGCGCAGGTAGAGCTCGCGGGCAAGCTCGCGCAGGGCCACCTGGTGACGGGCGAGCTCCCGGACGTATTCGGCGCGGGGAATGTCCTGGCCCAGGTCCACGCGTTCGAGCATGGCTACTCTCCCGTGACCCCGGCGGGTTCGCGCCCGGGCGCCTGGATTCCGCGGCGCTGGAGCCCATCTTCGAGGCCCCGGATAACGGTTTCGAAGACGCGCATGTTCGCCCGGCGCCGAGAGGTGGCATCGACGATGGTCCACGGGCCCCATTCGGTTCCCGTTCGCGCGAGCATCTCTTCGGCGGCAGTGCGGTGCTCGGCGTAGAGCTTGTGGCGGCGCCAGACATCGGCCGAGACCTGCCAGTCGCAGAGCGGGTCCCTGGCGAGGCGCTTCAGACGGCGCGCCTGCTCCTGGCGGCTGATGTGAAGGAACACCTTGATGAGGACGTAGCCGTCTGCTGTGAGTGTTCGCTCGAATTCAGTGATGTCGCCGAAACCCTGCTCGCATTCGCGTTCGCTGGTGAGGCGAGCCACCCGGTCCTGGTAGACGCGGCCGTACCAGCTCTGGTCGAAGATGGCCATCTCACCGTAATTGGGGAGCCGGTTCCAGAATCGCCAGAGCCAGGGCATTTCGAGCTCAAGGGAGCGCGGCGGCTGGATGGGGTGGAGGCGGAAGCCACGCGGTTCGAGACGGCGGGTAAGGGCGCTAATGGCCGAACCCTTGCCTGCCGCGTCCCACCCTTCGAAGACAACTATGCTGCCAATGCCGGATTCCCAGCATGTCTTCTGGACCTCGTAGAGCCGGTCGTGAAGAGAACCCAGGTTGCTTCGGTACTCGTCCCTGGGGAGCTTGCGTGCATGGCCGGCGCTTTCGAGCATGACGCCTGTCTCCGCGGGCGGCTGACCGTCCTGGAATGATTGTCGGCACGTTTGGGCCGGGACTTTGCACCGGGGCCAGGGCGCGGGGCCGGCCCACGCCTCGTGCTCTACTCCGGGCGCAGCCAGCGCTCCTGCCAGCCCTCCGGAGGCTGCTTTTCGGCGAAGGCCCAGCGCTCGCCGAAGCGGTTGTCGAATACCACTTCGGCGACGGGCTTTCGCTGCACCGGGCCCTGCCGGTCGGCCGGGTAGCCCAGGGGGATGAGGCAGTAGACCTGGTTGTTCGCAGGGATGGAGAGCAGCTCGTGCAGCTCTTCGCGGCGGCCGAGCGGGAGGTTGAAGATGGAGCCCCCGAGCCCGAGGGCCCTCGCCGCGAGCAGCAGGTTCTGCACGGCGGGAAAGGCGCTGCCCCCGGGGGTGGAATGCCTTCCCGCAAGCCCGAGGACGAGGATGAGCACGGGCGCTTCGGCGAGGTGGTGGGCGAGGTGCTCCACGCTCCGCAGGGAGAGGCGCTGCGACCGGGGAAGGGCATCGATGGCGGCATCGTCGCCGAAGCGCGCGCGGTAATGGCCCCAGCCTTCGAGGGCCCATTCCTGGAGCTTCGACTTTGTTGCGGGGTCGGTGATGATGAGGAAGCGCCAGTCCTGGGCGTTCTGGCCCGAGGGGGCGCGGATGGCGGCATCGAGGACCTGGAACAGGACCTCGTCGGGGACGGGAAGGGGCTTGAAGCGCCGAAGCGCGCGGGACGTGTAGATGGTCTGAAAGAATCCCGGGTCCGGTCCGGCGGCCACGGTTGCCCCCTCGTCCGTGTTGGTGTGTTGCGACTATACGGCCGTGCCCCTCTGAGCCGCTCGCTCACGCTCGCGGCTCAGACTCGTGAGGGTGCGCCCACGGCAATGATGGGCCGGAGGGCTGGCTACTGCCCCCGGCGCTTACCTCGACCCGCGCGCGCCAGGCCGAACGCTCCTTCTTTGGAATGCGGGCGCCACCCTGGCGACGAAGTTCGCGGCGGTGCCCGTGTGCTCGTGCGGGAGCGCCTGCATCGGGCGGCGCAGCTTCGGGTGGCGGCGAACGTACTCCTGCACGTCCTCGATCGTAACGCCGTGCCTGTCGAGCACGGCCTGCAGCTCATCGCGGGCCTTCAGCTTCGCCTCGTACAGCTTCATCTGGACCCGGCTCTTCACGTTCACTTCGCCGTCGCCCGATGTCTCGATGGGGATGAAGACGCTGTCGCGCAGGTCCGAAACCACCTTCGACTGCACCCCGTCGGATTGAGTGCTGGGCATGCAGCCAAAGGGCTTGATCGACGTCACCATGTGGGCCTTCTTGTGGACCGTGGCAACGATGTGCTTGCCGACTTCCATGTGGCCTTCGCCGCCGCCAATGCGCACGTTGTAGTAGTCGCCCGCGTACTTCGCCAGCTTCTGCTGGGAGACGAGCGGTTCCGTGCGGAAGGTGAGAGCGGAGCGGTAGAAGTTGTAGAAGCTCTTGTAGAGGCAGGCAGCAACCCAGAGGGTGAGCAGCCGCTTGCGCGTGCCCTTGCGAATGCCGAGGCCGTCGCGGGCGCGGGTCAGGCCGCTCCAGAGGATGTAGTCGATCCACGTGCCCACCGGCTCGGTGATGACCTCTGCTCCTTCAGATTCCAGCCACGACTGGAGCCTGTAGGAGCCGTCGCCCTCGGTGGTCTGGGCCCAGAACTCGCCCGTGATCTTCACCTTGGGGCGGATGCGGGTGTAGTCGACATCGATGGCGTCGAAGGTCTTCTGGATGCGCCTGAGCGCCATCCAGACGGAGTGGTGGTTGCGGAAGGTGTCGGCGAGGTGGTCGCGGGCTTTCTGCAGCGCCCGGTCGGTGATGCCCGGCTCGAGTTCGTAGGGGCGGATGCGCTGGGCCATGGTGTTGACGATGTCGGAGGCGATGATTGAACGGAGCAGTTCCAGGAAGAAGGAGGCGTCGAGCACAAAGCCGTCGTTCTTTGCTCCTCCGCCGAGGACGCCGTTCTGTTCGAGCCCGCCCGTCTGCTGGAAGATGAGGACGCGGAAGTTCTCGAACCCCGCATCGGTAAGCGCCTTGCGGTACTCGCTCTCGTACATGCCGAAGCGGCAGGGGCCGCAGGCGCCCGCCGTGATGAAGACGTAGCGCTTTTCGATGTCGGTCTCGCCGGCGGCGCGCAGGCGCTGCAGGTAAAGCACCAGGTTCCCGACGGTGTAGTAGGTGGGGTTGCACTGGCCGCGGTTGCAGAACTCCTTGCCCACGGCGAGCCCTTCATTGTCGGGGGTGGGCAGGTCGAGGACGCGGTAGCCGAGCCCTTCGGTGGCGGCGCGCAGGACGTAGTCGTGCGTGCGCGTGAGCCCACCGAAGAGGATGGTGACCTTGTCGCGCTCCTCCTTCGTGAATGGCAGCTCCACGGGGCGGCGGAAGTGCCGCGCGTTGCGGGCGGGCAGGCCCATCCCCTGTCGAAGCTCCGCTTCGTAGGTCGAAACCTGTTCGCTGATCTCGTCTTCTGAAAGCACCCGGGGCATCACCAGACCTCCGCATCTATCATCTGCGGCCGGCCGGCCGTCGCCGGACAACCGCTGGGGGCCGCGCCAACGCCGCAGCCGCTGCAACCGCCGCATGCGCTTCCGGCGCCGCCACCGATGGGGCTCATGGCCACGCCGAGCGGCACCAGCCCCTCGCGGGCCCGGCCGGGAAGCGGCATGTTGCCCGCGACCACCTCGCCACGGCGGAGCCGCTCTTCGAAGGCGGCCACGGCGGCGCGGACGCGGACCTCAAGCTCAGCCTCGTTCTTGAGCTGGTCTTCGTACCGTTCGAGGAAGTAGGCGATCGTCTCCACGCGGATCTTGATGGAACCGCTCGGCTTGTTCTCGTCGATGTCGTGGAAGGTGAAGTAGGGCGTGTTCGAGGCCGAGACAATCCCCTCGGCGACGGCGTACATCGGCGCGTCGTGGCCACACTTGAAGCTGGACAGGTCGAGTGCCACCAGGTTCGGGTGGCGGGCGACGTACTTGGCGCCCCAGAGCTTGCGGTTGGAGTTCTCGGAGTAGGCGTTCTTCCAGACGTCCCGGATATCCATAGGGCTGCGCATGGCCCCGCTGGCCACCTCGTCACCAAAGAGGCGGTCGAGGATATCGGGGTCGGAAGGGAGCGAATCGATCGTGAAGATGGGGTAGCCGTGGGTCTGGATCGACTCCAGGATCTCGTGGTTCAGGCCGGGGTCGTTGTGGTACGGGCGGCCGAGGAGCACAAGGCCCACCCGGTGTTCGCGCTCAAGCTGTTCGAGTACCTCGCGCGAACGGGCGCGGAGGCTCGCGCGGTAGCGGGCAAGGGCCGCCCACCCTTCCCTGATGGCAAACGCATTCTCTTCCGGCGTCACGTCCAACGCCTCGGCGGCAAAGGCGAGCATCTGCCGCTCGAAGAGGGGCGGGTCGGCCATCGCAAGCACCGGGTCGTAGTAGCGGATCCCGGCCTCGGCGAAGGCGTCGCCCTCCTTCGTGAACGCAGCCTTCACCACCTCGGGCGTGGCCGAAACGGTGGGACAGGCGCTGCTATCGAGGACGTACTCCAGCTCCGTCGGCAGGGTGGTCAGCGAAGGGAAGAAGATGATGCCGGGCTTTCGCCTCCCCTGGACAAGCTGGTGGACGTGGGCCAGGGCGACCTTGCTGGGGAAGCACTGGTCGATTGAGCCACGGCGCGAGCCTTCCTTCCACATCGTCTCATCGGTGAAGTCCGAAAAGACCAGGTTCGAGGGCTTCAGGCCCACGCTTTCGAAGTAGGCCGTGAAGAAGGGCGCGAGCGAGTACATGTTGAGCGCCCGTGGCATGCCGATGACCGTGCTGGCCCGCAGTGCGGCAACTTCCTCCTGGCGCTTCTCGCGGTTGCGCCGGTGGTGCGGCTTGAGGCGTTCGCGCACGCGGTCGCCGAGACGGCGGGCGGGCCGGGGCGCCTTGCGCGGCTCCTGCGAACGGAACGCCTCCTTTGCCGAGACCTCGGCGAAGTCGGGGTTGGCCTTCTTCGCCTCATCGAGCCGCGCCTTGATGGAGCGCATGTCCTTCACGTCTTCCACCGTTCCCTTTTCGCAGGTGGCGACGATGAAGCGGCGGCTTTCCCCGTCCGGCGTGGTGGTATTGATGAAGGTGCGGAGGCACTTGTTCTTGCAGAAGTGGCAGCGCGTCGACTCGTCGCGCGTGGCCGTGAATTCCAGGTTCCGGGCCGCGTCGAAGCCGATGAAGTCCGACCCGCCGGCAGCGCCCGTGACCCGGAGCGCTTCGATGGCGGCACCGATGGCGCCCGATTCGCCGCAATACTGGTGCACGAAGATATCGGCGCCGGGCACGCGCGCGCGGATGAAGTCGTACTGCGCCTTAACGGCGGCGAGGTTGTACTGGGTGCCGCCCTGGAGCACGAAGCGCCGGCCGAGCTTGCCGAGGTTCGGTTCCTGCACCACGTAGAGCCAGATGTTCTTGGGGAGCACCGCCGCCAGCCCGGCCATGATCTCCTCGCGGCTCCAGCCGAGCTGCTGGAAGTTGACGATGTCGGTCTCCATGAAGACCGCGCACCCGTAGCTGAAGGAGGGCACGCGGGCGGCGGCGAAGGCGGTGTCGGCGAACTGCTCCACCTCGTATCCGAAGCGGTTGGCGGTCGCCTGAAGGAAGTAGCCGTTGCCCGCGGAGCACTGCGTGTTGAGCTTGAAGTCCTTCACCTTGCCGCCGCTCAGGACAATGACCTTGATGTCCTGCCCGCCAACGTCGCAGATGACGTCGACGTCCTTGTAGTAGTGGAGGGCGGAGATGGTGTGGGCAACGGTTTCGACGACTGCCACATCGGCGCCGAGGGTATCTTTGAGCACGTCCTTGGCGTAGCCAGTGACGCCCATGCCGCGCACGCTCATGGTCGCGCCCTGGGCGGTCACCTGGCGCTCGAGCTCGGCCAGGATTTCGCGCGAATCGGCGATCGGGTTGCCGGCGGAAAGGCGGTAGGCCTTCGCCAGCAACGTGCCCTTCGCATCGAGAAGCACGCCCTTGGTGGAGGTAGAACCGCCGTCGATGCCCACGAACGCCTCGACCAGCTGGCCGGGCTCGAAGCGCGCGGGCTGGAACGGGGGCCGGGCGAAGCGGCGTGTGAACTCGTCGCGCTCTTCCTCATTGGCGACCAGGCCGGGGATGCCCGTGGCCTCGCGCAGGTGGTCGCGGCCGTGCTCCACGTAGTGGCTGAGCCCTTCGTGGCCGGCGTAGCGCCCCACGTGTGCCTCTTCCTGGCGCCCATACAGGACCGACCCGAGCGAGGCGTAGTACTGCGCGTTGTCCGGGACAACGATCAGATCGCGCGGGTCGGCGCCCGCTGGCAGCGGGTAGCGGCGCTCTTCCCAGATGCGCGGAATGTGGTAACGCCAGGCGTCGCGCAGGGCGGGCACGAAGGTGTTCGGTCCGCCGAGCAGGAGCACGCTCGGGCGCACGGTGTTGCCGCGCGTGAGCACGCTCAGGTTCTGCTGCACAAGCGCGTCGAAGAGCGAGGCCATGAGTTCGACCGGCGAAACGCCCTGCTTCTGGAGGCCGTTGATATCGGTCTCGGCGAACACGCCGCACTTGCCGGCGACGGGATGCAGGGGAACGCCGTCGTACTGCATGGAGGAGAGGTCGTCGCCCGAAAGGCCGAGTTTGGCGCGGATCTTGTCGATGACGGCCCCGGTGCCGCCGGCGCACTTGTCGTTCATGCTCGGGAGCTTGCGCTTCTGGCCGGTGACGGGGTCCTCGATCCAGATGATGATCTTGGCGTCCTGCCCGCCCAGCTCGATGACAGACCCTGCATCGGGGTAGAAGTGTTCCACCGCAAGCGAGACGGCGTTCACCTCCTGGACGAACTTGGCGCCGATGACATCGGCGAGGACGCCGCCCCCGCTGCCGGTGATGAAGACGCGGAAAGACTCGTTGGGCAGGCCGAAGTGGGACTCGATGCGTTCGAGGAAGTCGAGCACCTTTTCGGGCTGGCGCGTCTCATGCCGCTCGTAGTCCTTCCAGAGGATTTCGAGGGTATCGGGATTCACAACCACGGCCTTCACCGTGGTCGAACCCACGTCGAGCCCTACCAGGAGTTCTGGCGGGAGCTCGCCGCTGGCGGTGGAGCTTGCGATGGTTTCGCCGCTTTCGTTCATCGTCCCCTCCCTCCGGGACGCTCGCCCACGCGACTGGCCTCGGGGGAGCGTAGGGATATTACACGACCCGGGGTTTGATGTGTTAACCCCGGCTAATCTGCTGACTCGCCCGCTCCCGCTGGCGGAGCGGGCCCATACCGTGCCAGCAGGCGCTCGTAGTAGGCAAGGATGCGCTCGGCCACACGCGGCCACGAAAAGCTTGGCGCGCGCGCGAGCCCGGCGGCCGCCATGCTGCGGCGGAGGGCGGGTGTCGTTGCCACGCTCTCAAGCGCTGCGGCCAGGGCGGCGGGATCGCTTGGCGGCACGAGCACGGCGGCCCGGCCCTCGGCGTCGAACAGCGCCTCCGGGGCGTCGCCCAGCGGGTCGTTGATGACCGCCGCGAAGCCATCGATGTTGGAAGCCACGACGGGGGCGCCGGCGGCCATCGCCTCGAGCAGGACGATGCCGAACGATTCGTTGCCCGTGTTCGGTGCGCAGTAGACCGTGGCGTGCTGGTAGTAGGCGGGCAGCACCTCTCCCGGCACGTAGCCGGCGAAATGCACATCGGGCACGCGGTGCTGGCGCACCCAGTCCTCGTAGTGCTTGCGGCGCGCGCCCTCGCCCACAACCACCAGGCTGAGCTCGGGGCGGCGTTCCTTGAGAAGCGCGAACGCCTGCAACAGGACAGGCAGGCCCTTGCGCTCTTCAAAGCGCCCGACGAAGAGGATGTAGGGCCGGGCCGCGGCCGCGTTCTCCGGGCACGGGATCTCGGCCGCAAAGCGGTCGATATCCACCCCGTTCGGGATGATGTCGTAATGCCCGGGAAAGTAGCGCCTGATCATCTCGGCGGCAGCGGTGGAAACGGCGATGCGCCCGTGGAGGCGGCGCGCCCACGAGCGCAGCAGGGGCCGGTTGGCCGAATACATGAAGCTGCCGCCATCGTGGGCCGCGTGAAAGGTGCCCACATTGATCGACTTCGAATGGCGCAGGAAGACGGGCGGCAGGGCCGGCACCAGCGGCTCATGCAGGTGGATGACGTCGAAGCACTCCTGGGCAAGGATGCGCTTCACGCGGCCGTAGATCCCGGGCGCGAGCGTGATCCGCGCCAGCGAGCCGCCCGAAGGGATAGGCACCGTCCAGCCGATGAGGGTGGTGCCGGGCCCGGCATCGTAGCGGCGCGAGCCCGGGGCAAAGATGCGGACGCTGTGGCCCCGCTCCCGGAACTCCTCGGCAAGATGGCCGATGTGGGCGTTTACCCCGCTCGGCACGGCGATGTCGTAGGCGGAGACGAGCGCGATTCTCATGGTGGGCCGTAACGCATCTTATATGGCAGGGGCGTCTACGCGCTCGGCGGCGAGGGCCCGCGATGGGTCTCCCGGGCATCATGACCCGGGGTGCGGGAGGGGCCGGGTATGGGGCCAGCACCCTCCCGCCGGACCAGGGGGATCCGCGTAGCGTGACCCTCAGCCCCGCCTCCGCACCGTGATCGCACTCGCCACGATCGAGACCACGGCGAAGCCGGCCATCACGGCCAACGACTTGCCGAGCTCGGTCCCGGGGAGGTTAGTCAGGGTCGCCCGCATGGCGTCGGCGGCGTACGACGGGGGCATGACGATCGAGATGTCCTGGAGCAGCCCGGGAAGCTGCTCCTTCGGGAACATGATTGGCGCGAAAAGCAGGACGTAGAAGATGGCGAGCTGGGTGAGCGCATTCGTCACCTGGGGCCAGGGCGAAAGCACCGAGATGGCCACGCCGACGCCCGCCAGCGACAGCACCGCCAGCGGCACCACCAGCAGGACGGCCGCGCCCGGCTCGATGGGGATGCCGTAGTGCCAGGCGCCCAGCGCCACCGCCAGTACGATGCCGGGGACGGCCATGATAGCCACCACCGTCAGCTGGGCGGCGAGGTACATCTCGCGGCTCACGGGGAGGGTGAGGAAGAAGTGGAAGGTACCCTCAGCCTTCTCCTGGGCCAGCTTCTGCGGGAGCATGATGAGCGCCATGGTCACCACCGCCTGCGTGGCTGCCCCGCTCGTGAGGTAGAGGGCCTGCATCTCGGTGATGCTGGGGATGAAGAACCCGAAACCCCAGATGAGCCCTACCGTCATCACCAGCTGGATCATCATGCCCATCCAGATGTAGGGGCGGTTCATCAGGAACTCCAGCCTGACCAGGTCCACGTACTGGCGCGCTGTCTTCACCGGGCTAACCCCTCCTGCGGATGGTGGCGGCGCTGATGGCCAGGGAGACGACGGTGAAACTGGCCATCACCCAGAGCGAACGCACAAGGTGCGTGCCGGGGAGGTCGGTAAGCGCCCCGCGCATGGCGTCCGCGGCGTAGGTGGGCGGCATGACCACCGAGAGGTGTTCGAGCACGGAAGGAAGCTGCTCCCTCGGAATGAGGATGGGGGCGAAGAGGAGCACGTAGAAGGTGATGAGGTTGGTGAGCGCGTTGGTCAGCTGCGGCATCGATGAGAGCGTTCCGACAGCGATGCCCACCCCTGCCAGCGAGAGCACCCCCAGCGCCGTCACCACGACAACGGCCGGGCTGATACTCAGTGCCAGGCCGTAGTGCCAGGAGCCGAACCAGACCGCGAACACGACCGCCGGCAGGGCCGTGAGGGCGACGTAGGCGACCTGGGCGCCGAGATACAGCTCGCGGCTCACCGGGAGGGTGAGGAAGTAGTCGAGCCGCCCTTCGGCCTTCCCCTGCGAGATTATGCTCGGGAGGCCGACGAGGGCCACCATCACAATGCCATTCGTGGCAACGCCGGTGGTGAGAAAGAGCGCCTGCCTCTCCGAAATGGGCTTCAGGAAGTAGCCGAAGCCGAGCACGAAGCTCACCGTGAATACCACCTGCACCATGCCGATGAACCAGATCTCGCTCCGGTTCATGAGGAGGTTCAGCCGCACAAGGTCAACGAACTGGCGGGCGGACCTCATGCCACCGCCTCCGGAACGGGCCCGTTCACGGTCACGGTGTAGATGTCGTCGAGCGTGGGCGGCCCGATGCGGAAGTCGAGGATGACACCCTCGTTGCGCAGCCCGGTGAGCCAGTGGCTCACCGCCGGGAGGTCGCCCTCATCCAGGAAGTAGGCGTTGGGGCCTCCGTCTGCGCTGAGGGCCGGGTGCGGCGCGTAGGGGCCGGCAGCCGTGATCTCGAGCCGCAGCCGGTCGGTCACAACCGTCCGCAACGAGGCGGGCGACCCCTCCCTGAGGATACGGCCGTGATCGATGATGGCCAGCCGGTCGATGACGCGTTCCGCCTCGGCGAGGTTGTGGGTGACGAGGAGGACCGTGCTCCCTTCGTTGCCAAGCTCGTCGATCATGCTCCAGAGCTGCTGGCGGCGGACCGGGTCGATGTCGTTCGTGGGCTCATCGAGCACTAGAAGGCGGGCGCGGGCGATGATCGCCGTGGCGAACCCCGCCAGCCGCCGCACCCCGCCGGAAGCGGAATGGACCTGCGTGTTCCGGAACGGGCCGAGCTCAAGCCGCTCGATGAGCTCTTCGGTGCGGCTGCGCGCTTCCCGCGCGGGCAGCCCCCGGAGCTTTCCGATGAGGTAGATGAGCTCATCGACGTGGACGGCCTGCATGTCGAACTGGCCCTGCGGCAGGAAGCCGATGTTCGCGCGCGCGTAGCCGGGGTCGGCCACAAGATCCACGCCATCGAGGGTTATGGTCCCGGCGGTGGGCTTGAGGAGCCCCAGGACCTGGCGCACAAGGGTGGTCTTGCCCGCGCCGTTGGGCCCGAGGAGGCCGTAGATCTCGCCCGGTTCAAGCGCCAGGGAGATGCGATCGTTGGCGAGGGTGCCGTTGCGGTAGCGCTTGGTCAGGTCGTGGATGTCGAGAATGGCCATACGTTGCCCCCTGGTTGACTCATATCTTAATGCTAACCTGAAGAAAATCAAGGTACATCTTGAAATTCGTTCAAGAAAACGAATGGATTGCGCGTAACCCCGCTTACCTCGCAAACGAAAGGCCGGCGCGTTACCATCTCACCACGAACCGGGCGGAGGTTTGATTCGTGCCGGGCTCAACCTGCGAACAGCTCACCCCAACCGAGCGCGAGGTACTGCGCATGCTCGTGGCCGGGCTTCGCGTAACGGCCCTCGCCATGGAGACGGGCCGGACGGAGAGCACCGCCCGCACCCACGTGAAGCACCTGCACCAGAAGACCCACACGCACGACATCCCGGCGCTCGTGCGCTGGGCGGAATCGCACCGCCACTGCTGCGTCGGCTGAGGGGGCCGCCCGCGGGCAGAGGAAAGGGGCAGGATTGCTCCTGCCCCCAACGATGAGCCTTCAGGTGGCAGCCGCGCTAGGGCCGCACGCCCACGAGCTTCGCCAGCTTCACGGAGTTGAACAGCGCCAGCCCGGCGTACCACTTCACGCGGATGCGCGATGCGTCCTTCGTCTCCAGGCTGCCCACCCGCTCAATGGTGAGCCCGCCCGGGGCCGTCAGCCCGCAGAGCCCGCCTTCGCCGAACTGCATGGCGTAGATGGTGCTGCAGTCGCTGCTCGTGCCCACGGTGGCGGCATCGCCGATGTAGTCACAGATGCCGATGGGGATGCCGTCGTAGAACTGCACCATGCCGCCGAACTCGTCGCGGTCCGCTTCGAGGAAGGTGCCCGAAGTGCGGGCAAGAACGTTGAGCGAACGGCGGCTGCGGCGGCTCATGAGCAGCAGGTGAGGCTTGCCTCCGCGCACACGGTCCACGAGCTCGTCGAGCTTCTCCAGGCTGAGCGAATCGCCGTTCACGCCCATGCTGACGCTCTGACCACCGCCGCAGAGAAGTTCGATGCCGTCGAAGCTGTTCGGGTCGGCGCCCGTATCGCCGTTGACAAACGTGTCGTCGAAGAGCGACTGGACGGCGCGCGCCTTGAGCTGGACGACCGCGGCCTCCAGGTCCTGGATGTTCGAGCGCGTGGCCTTGAGGAAGTTGTCGACATCGGCGTCGCCGCCCATGATGCGCAGGCTCGCCGACTCCTGCGTGAACGTGGGGGTGTTTTCGGCCCAGGTATCACCGACGTCGTAGAAGGCGGCGGTAGGGGCAACGTTCTCGCGGTTGTAAGCGAGGCCGTTGCCAACGATTTCGATGAACGGCAGGCGCTGGAGAACGGGGCTCTCCTGCGCCATGGTCTCGATGACGCCCGCGAGGAGCGTATCGGTGCTGAGCTTGCTGGCTTCGACGAGTGTCAGCGCCACGGGAAAGTGCCTCCGAGGAAAGGATTGGCGCAATCGTTCGCGGGCGGCCCCGCATCTCCGAGTGGCGCATGTCACACGCCCGGCGCAGGAACGGCCGATCGGCGCCCCGCGGGGGGACCGCCGGTCTCACGATGGCATGCGCTCCTGGCCCCGAAGATGCGGCGGTTCGCACCTCAAAGACTGAGGTGGAGGGCCCGGGGAATGCTGACTGGCGCCTTCCGGGCGGCGCCCGTGATGCATGGCAGAACGCCCGGGTGGCTGACTTCCTCCTGCCCCCCGGGGGTGAGGCAAGGTGGAAGGACGCGAGGCGCGTTCAGGTCGACGCCGCTCCCCCGCGCAGCCTCTGCGGGCCGCGGCCCCGGGCACGCCCCACCACGGCGCCAACGGTGTAGGCTACGCGCGCTGACACCGAAGGGAGGCCTCGATCCATGAGCGCAGGGAGACTGCAGGGCAGGGTGGCGATCGTGACAGGCGCCGGCTCGCAGCTCGATGAGGGCATCGGCAACGGGCGGGCGGCGGCCATCCTCTTCGCGCGGGAAGGGGCCAGGGTGCTTCTGGTCGACCGCAAACTGAGCGCCGCCGAGGCCACGCGGCGCATGATCCTGGCGGAGAACCCCACGGCCGGGGTGGAGGCGATGGCGGCCGACGTCACCAGCGACGCTGACTGCCGGGCCATGGTGGAACTGGCAGTGGCGAAGTGGGGGCGGCTCGACATCCTCGACAACAACGTGGGAATCGGCATAGCCGGTTCAGTCGTGGATGTGAGCGAGGAGGACTGGGACCTGGTGATGCGCGTGAACGTGAAGAGCATGATGCTGGCGAGCAAGCACGCGGTCCCGGCAATGGCGGTGGGCGGCGGCGGCGCGATAGTGAACATCTCCTCGATCGCGGCCATGCGCCCTTCACGGCTCACGCCCTACGCCACGTCGAAGGGCGCGGTCATCTCGCTGACGCGGGCGATGGCAATCGACCACGCGCACCAGGGTATTCGCGTGAACTGCATTGCGCCCGGGCCCGTCTACACGCCGATGGTCTACGCCGGCGGGATGCCGGAAGAGCTGCGCGAACAGCGGCGGCGGGCCTCGCCTCTCGGTGTGGAGGGAACGGGCTGGGATGTCGGCCACGCGGCCCTCTTTCTGGTGTCCGATGAGGCGCGCTACATCACAGGGGTGGTGCTTCCGGTAGATGGCGGAGTGAGCATTACCGGGCCGGGGAGACGCTGACAGGCAGGCCGCGGCATGGGGCTGTGGCGCTGCGCCGCCGGCGCCCGGCGCGTATGCTGAAGGCGATGGCCACGGCGAAACCGGCTTTGCGTGAACGATTCGAAGCGGAGCGGCGCCGCTCCGCCTTCCTGGGCTTTCTCCCGGCCATGGGCGCTGGCGTCATCGCCGCGGACACGTGGCTCTCGCCGCTGGCGGGCGTTCCCGGTGGACTGGCGATGGGTGGGTTTGCCTGGGCGACCATCTGGGCCTACGAGTCGTACATGTGGCGGAAGCAGCATGGCTAACGACGAAGCTGCGCTTTCGCACGTCGACGCCACCGGCGCGGCGCGCATGGTCGACGTCTCGGCGAAGGCGGAGACGGCCCGCGAGGCGGTCGCGGAGGGGTACGTCGTGATGGATCCCACGACGCTCGCTCTCATCCAGCAGGGGGGCGTGCCCAAGGGCGACGTAATCGCCGTGGCGCGAGTGGCCGGGATCATGGCGGCCAAGCACACGAGCGACCTGGTCCCGATGTGCCACCCGCTGGCCATCACCGGGGTCACCGTGGAGCTGGCGCCCGGCGGCGCTCATCGCCTGCACATCACGGCGACGGTTCGCACCACCGGCAAGACCGGGGTGGAGATGGAAGCGCTGACGGCAGTGAGCGTTGCTGCTCTCACCGTGTACGACATGTGCAAGGCGGTTGACCGCGCCATGCGCATCGAGGGCGTGCGCCTGCTCGAAAAGCGGGGCGGCAAGAGCGGCGACTGGCGGGCCGAAGAGTAGCGGCGCGGATGCGATTCGTACGGAGCGCTGCGGGCACATGACGCCGTACATTTCGTGGCGTCGGATGCCGTACAATAGAAGGCGTGATTGTACGGAAGTCCCGGCGCATTGAGGTCCGGCTCGACGAGGAGCGTGGACGCGATCTGCCCCTGGCGGAGGAACAGTAGTGCCCTCATCCCAGGATTCCCGGGTTGAGATTCGCCTTGACGGCCGGCATCGTCGAATACTGGACCGGCTGGCGGAGCGGGACTCGGCAACGATCGCTGCGGTGATACGCCGCCTCATTGAGGCGGAGGAGCGGCGCCTGGAGGACGAGGAGCTTCGGGCCATTGTCGCTGGGCTTCGTGCGCACCCCATCGAGCTCCCGGCCCCGGATGAGCTCAAGCGCGAGTTGGAGGATGCCCTCAGCCCGGATACGGGCCCGGAGAACCTGTGACGGCTCCGGTTTTCGTCGACGCCAATGTCCCGATCTACCTCGGCGGAGCAGACACCGGGCTGGCCCGCACCTGCGAAGCGATCCTCCAGCTTGCCCGGCGCAACCCTGGAGCATGCTGCTCAAATGCCGAAGTGCTCCAGGAGGTCTTGCACGTCCTGAGGCGCCGCGGGCTTGACCTGCGCGCCCGGGCGATCGTGGTGGCTTTCGACCTTGCCCTTTCCGGGCAGGTTGCGCCCGTCACGCGCGAGGATGTTCTCCGTGCCATGGAGCTGGACCTCCCCGGTCCGCTCCAGGTGCGTGACCGGGTTCACCTCGCGGTGATGGAGCGGCTGGGCATCTCGCGCATCATCACGTTCGACACGGCCTTCGATGCCGCGCCTGGCATCGAGCGTCTTGACCCGCGCGAGTTGGCGGCGTGGCGCGAGCCGGTCTTTTCGGCGGGTGCGTGACGGTGGATGCCGTTCCCGCGACGATTGCCGTAGAGTTGCGCCCGTGAACGCGCCCCCGCCTGGCCTGCGCAAAATTGCCGAGGGACGCTCGGCAGAGGTGTTCCTCTGGGGCGAGACCGAGGTGCTGCGCCTCTTGCGTGATGGCCAGGGCCGTCCTCACCTGGAGCGTGAAGCAGCCGCGATCCGCGCGGCCGCCAGTGCTGGCGTCCCGGTTCCGCGCGTGGGCGAGATTGTGGAAGCCGGTGGCCGCCCCGGCCTGGTGATGGAGCGCCTCGAGGGGACTGACCTCTTCGGTATCGTGGGCCGGCAGCCGTGGAAGCTGAGGAGCGTCGCTGTTCTCACCGGCACGCTCCACGCGAGACTCAATGCAATAGCAGCGCCCGGGTCACTCCCGCCCATCAACGAGCGCATCCACCGCAGCCTGTCGCTTTCGCCCCATGTGCCCGCGGACCTGCGCGCGCCCGCTCTCGATATCCTCGCTGGGCTTCCCCGGGGCGACCGCCTCCTGCATGGCGATTTCCATCCCGGCAATATCATGTCCTCGGGCAGCCGCACGGCGATCATCGACTGGGCCTCGGCCAGCCGCGGCGACCCGGCAGCGGACTTTGCCTACACGATCGTGCTGGCCCGTGTCAGCCCCATGCCGCCGGGGGTTTCGCGCATTGCTGGCAGCCTCTTTGTGGTGGGGCGCAGGCTGCTGCTGCGATTCTATGAGCGCGCCTACCGCGCGACGACCACCGCGGACCTTTCGACGCTGGACCGATGGTTACTCGTGCGCGCCGTGGAGCGCCTGGCCGACGGCATCGTGGAGGAGCGTCCGGCGTTGCTGCGCCTGGTGGAGGAACTGAGGCGGGGCTAGCGCGATGTGGGGTCCGAAAGACGCCGCAGGTAGTGCCGCTCTGCCTCGGCAACAACATCAGCCAGCGTTGGCCAGTCCTCTTCTCCAATGTGCTGCGGAGGGTGCTGATCGATGCCATGCTCGTCGTAATGGTGGCGGTGGTGTGCATCAGGATGGCCCGGGTGCATATGAACGTTATCGTACCGGAAGAGGGAGTGAATGGCCTCGCCTTTCCGTGCCAAAACGTGGTAGCTGTAAAGCCGGGTGCGGACACGAAAGCGCCCATGCTCCAGGTTGATCACCTGGAGCTTTCTAACATGAATCTCGATGCCACCGCTGCAGGCAAGTACGCCAGTCCACTCCACTGCCGACTCCGTGACCACGGGATTGAGCGTGTCGACCTCAATAAAGTGGGCGAACTGGTCGAGATAGCGCTGGTGTGCCGAGATGTACTGATCCCACGACGCCCATCCGTGCCTACTGGCCATTCCGCAGCGCTCGAAGCGTTTCGAGCGCAATCAGCCAGTTGGAGATCCGCTCGTCCTCGGCGACGTGGCCCGCCGAAAGCTCGACCAAGAGACAGGCGGAGCTAATCCCGAACGCCCTCTCGTAGCCATCGATCTCGCCCGCGATTCGTTGCGCGAGGCTGGCGGTATTTGTCGCACGGGCGTCTGCGCCAGGCCATGCATACCGGTCGTTCATCTTCATCGCTCTCCGGCATCTCATGATAGCTGATCGGCGAACACCCCGCTGCCGTCATAATCCCAGCAGCCCCGGCAACCCGCCGATATCTTCGATCGCTGCGTCCGGCGCCGATTCGAGGACGCCGGGCCCCTGGAAGCCGTAGGTCGCGGCCACCGTGTACAGGCCTGCCGCGCGCCCGGCTTCGATATCGGCGGCAGTGTCCCCCACCATCACCGCTGACCCCGGCAGGCACCCGATGCGCCCGAGCGCGACGAGCAACGGGTCCGGGTGGGGCTTCAGGCGCGCAACGTCCTCGGCGGAGACCACGGTTGTGAAGAAGCCGGCGAGGCCGTTGAGCTCGAGGGTCTTCACCGAGGTTCGCGCCGACCGGCTCGTGACGGCCGCAAGCAGCAGGCCGGCCCCGGCGAGTCGCGACAGGGCGGCGGCGGTACCGGCGTATGGGACGGCAAGATGCAGGTTCGCCCCCTGGAAGTCGCGGTGCATCTCCGTCATGGCCCCCGCGAACTCCTCGGCGAAGGCGCTGTAGATATGGAGCAACTCCCGCTGGCCGACGTGCCTGGAGAGCTCGTCGCGCGGGGGCGGCGGCAGCCGGTGGTGGAGGAAGGCGTGCTCGAAGGCCGCGAAGATGAACTCCCGCGTGTCGAGAACCGTCCCATCGATATCGAGGAGGACAGCGCGGAGCGGCAGGGGGAGTGCGCGCGGCATCGCCGTTCATGGTCCGCCACGGCAGCGAGGGGGTCCAGCAGGCTCCTAGACGGCCTCGGGCAGATGCCTTGATCGTTCTCGTTCGGGGACCAGCCTGCGGCCGAGCGCGGCCTGCAGCCACTGGATATCGGCGACCAGGTGGGCGACGCGGCGCTCGCGCGAGAGAGTCTCCCACTCATCGTGGCCGGGGCCGAAGCGCAGGTCGCGTTCTTCACGGGTAAGCTCGCGGGCGGCTCGGGCCATCCGCGCACGGAGGATCCCTGGCAGCGAGTCCTCATCGAGGGCGCGGGCACAGCTCACGGCGAGCGCGAATAAGGGCGACTCAAGCGGCTCTTCGCGCAGGAGCACAGCAGCTGAGCAGGAGAGGCGCCTGCGCCCTTCTGCGCCGAGGGCGAGTGCGCGCCGGGGGTGGCCCTTCGGCCCGCGCTCCATCCGCGCCTCCAGCACGCCTTCGGCGATCAGCGTGTCGACGCGCCGGAAGATCGTGCTGCGGGTGGCCTTCACGCCGATCGATTGGAGGTGGTCGAGCACCTGGTAGGAGTGTGTGGGCGAGGCCGCGACCGCCGCGAGGATGGGGAAATCGTCGTCCATGCTCACACTCTGGATGCAGGTCCCGGCGCCTCCTATCGGGAACAGCCCCAATTGCGAACCATGTGAGACCCGAATCCCGCCGGGCATTGCTGCCGTTCGCGCCGCCCCGGGCAGGCCGCCCGCCATCTCCTGACGACTTGCGGGGATGGTGACAGGCGAGCATTGATTCCTTAGCACATACGTTCTACTCTGCCAGTGCGCCCCCGGGTGCAAAGCCGAACCCACGCAGTCAGAGCGAGGTATCCCGTGGACACGCCTCTGCCGCTTCCCTTGCGCATCGACGCGCTGCCCGAGCACACGGACTATGCGGATACGGGCTGCAAGCTCTACCCGTCGTGCCTGCAGTGTCCCCTGCCCCATTGCCACTTCGATGAGCCCGGCGGGAGTGCCGCGCAACTGCGCGGAGGCCGGGATGCCACCATCCTGCGACTGGCGGCGCGTGGCGACGTCACGGTCGCGCGGCTGGCCGAGATGTTCGGGCTTTCGCGCCGCACCGTATTTCGGGTGTTGCGTTCGGGCCGCGAACGCGGCGAGATCTGAATCCTCCTGCGGCAACCCTAGCGTACAATCCCAGCACAACTGTCTCTGCGAGGGTGTGCGATGTTTGAAGTTCCCGAATCTGTCCGGCCCGTGCGTGAACGGGTGCGCCGCTTTATCGAAGAGCGCATCTACCCGGTCGAGCAGGTCCTTGATGAGCGGCACGATGCCGAGGCGCAGGAGATCATGTTCGGGCTCCAGCGCGAGGCGAAGAAGGCGGGCCTCTGGGCCCTGGGCCACCCGCTCGAGATCGGCGGCAAGGGCCTCCCATTCATGGATTACGTGTACGTCAACGAAGTGGTGGGCCGGTCCGAACACGCCATGATCGCCCTTGGCACACACTCGCTGCAGGACTCGATCATGCTGAACCTGCATGCGACGCCGGAATGGCGGCACCGTTTCCTCCGCCCGCTGGTGGCGGGCGAGATCTTCCCCAGCTTCGGCATGACCGAACCGGAGGTCGCGAGCTCTGATCCGACGCAGCTGCAGACCAGGGCCGTGCTCGATGGGGACGAGTGGGTGATCAGTGGCAGGAAGTGGTTTACAACGGGGGCGAAGATCGCGGCCTACACCACCGTAATGTGCCGCACCGAGCCCGAAGGCACTCCTCACCACGGCGCCTTCAGCATGATCATCGTTCCGACCGATACACCCGGTTACAACATCGTGCGCGAGACGCCTGTGATGGGGATGCTCGGTGGCCACTGCGAAGTGCAGTACGACAACGTGCGGGTGCCGCGGACGAACCTCCTGGGGGAGCAGGGAAAGGGGTTCCTCATCGCCCAGGAACGGCTGGGGCCAGGGCGCATCTTCCACTGCATGCGCTGGCTCGGGCAGGCCCAGCGCGCCTTCGACCTGATGTGCGAGCGCGCCAACAACCGCTTTGCCTTCGGGTCGAACCTCTCGCAGAAGCAGCAGATCCAGGTGATGGTGTTTGAGACGGCGGCGGAGATCCAGGCGTGCCGCCTCCTCACCCTGAACGCGGCCGAGAAGATGGACCGTGGGGAGCCCGCCCGGGTCGAGATTGGCCTGATCAAGGTTGTGGGCGCGACCATGCTGCACAACGCCATCGACCGGGCCATCCAGGTGTTCGGAGCGAAGGGCGTTACCACCGATACCCCGCTCGAACGCATGTATCGCACGGCCCGCTTCGCGCGCATCTACGATGGACCGGACGAAGTTCACCGGCAGACGGTGGCGCGGCTCATCCTGCGCGAATACGAACGCGGCGCCGGGTGGGACTTCGGGACGCGCTAGCCCGGGCCCCCGGGCGTAGAATGGTGGTGTGGACACGCAGCCGCCCGAAGCCAGGCGCGACCATCGCCGCCTCCTGGAAAACCTCCGGCGCGCGGCTGAGGCTGAGAGCGCTGAGGCGCGCGCGGCTCAGTGGCGCGACGCCACACCGGAGCGCCATGCCCGCGTGCTTGCCGATGTGATCGATCTCGCCGATGCGATCCAGCGTTCGCGCGAGCAGCCGTTTGTCAAGCCTCCCTTGGACTATCCGCACCTGCGCGGCAAGCCTTCGCGGCTCTGCTCCTGATGCTGAGTGAGCCACTCAGGCGGAAGGTGGTGGCCGTTGCCTGCGCACTGGAGGGCTGCGGGATTCCCTACGCCGTCGGCGGCGCGATCGCCTTCGGGTACGCAGCAGAACCGCGCGGCACAACCGACATCGACATCAACATCTTCCTGGCTGCTCGGGACTCGTCCGCGGTCCTCGAGTGCCTGGCAGGCATTGGAATCCCGATCGACATCAGCACGGCCAGGGCGGAGATCGAAAGTCGCGAGCAGGCGCGATTCTACTGGGATGAGACCGCTATCGACCTGTTCTTCGCTTATCACGAATTCCACGATAGCTGCGCCACCCGCGCGGTGCTCCGGCCGTTCGACGAGATCACGATCCCCGTGCTTTCGGCCGAGGACATCCTCGTGCTCAAGGCGTTGTTCAACCGCCCCAAGGACTGGCTCGACATCGAGCAGATCGTCCTCACACGGAGTGCACGGCTCGATGTCGCCTACGTTCTCAACTGGTTGGATGCAATGGTCGGGCCTGAGGACTCCGTTCGGCGGCGCGTGGCCGAGATGGTGGCGCGCGCCGCGTCCGGGTAGCTGCTAGCTGCACCCCTCCCTGATCGCGAATGCCGGGGTTGCGCCGCTTGCCAGCGCAGGCGCACAATCCCTGCACCTCGAACCGGGGGTGGCCGATGCCTGCCGTTCGCGTACGCGATATCGATTTCTTCTTCACCGACCAGGGCACGGGCGAGCCGGTGCTCTTCATCCACGGCCTCACCTGGGACCACACCCTCTGGGACCACCAGATAGCCGCGCTCAGGGGGCGCTACCGCTGCATCGCAGTGGACCTCATCGGGCACGGGAGCACGCCCGACGCGGAGCACGACTACACCTTCTTTGACCTTGCGGACTACATGGCGGGCCTGCTCGATGCGCTGAACATCGAGCGCGCGCACATCGTTGGCCTTTCCATGGGCGGGATGACCGCAATGCCGATGGCCCTGGTCCACCCGGGGAAGGTGCGCAGCCTTGCGCTGCTCGACACCGACGCCCAGCCCGAGGGGGCTGAGAAGGCCGCTGCCTACCAGCAGCTCGCCACGGCGGCTCTTACCCACGGCTGGGCTGCCATCGCCGAGCCGGTGTCCCAGATCCTCTTCGCGCAGCCGTTCCTTTCGGACCCGGCGAACAGGCAGGACGTGATCGCGAAGCTCTCCGCGAACCACCCGCCGAATACCGTGCGCGCTCTTCGCACAGTGACGGGGCGCGAGGATATCAGCGGACGCATCGGTGCGATCCGCGTGCCCACGGTGGTGATCGTCGGGGAGCTGGATATCGCCACCACGCCCGACAGGGCCGAGGCGATGGCATCGGCCATTCCCGGGGCGACGCTTGTGACCATCCCCGGCGCGGGCCACCATTCGCCTCTCGAAGAGCCTGCCGCAGTGACAGCGGCGCTGGAAGCGCACCTGGCGCGCGCTTCCAATGCCGTGCCCTCCGCGTAGCGCGTTCGTGGAACTGCGCGGCCGGGGCAACGGAATCTTCACGCTTCTGCGCGGGCACGGGGCTAGACATATTGTGTGATTGATCTACGCTATAGATGCATTGGTGAGCGGCCGATGGCGCGGGGAGGACGTGATGGACATCGACGTGATCGAGTTCGAGCTAACGTGCGACATCCATGGCCCGCACAAGGTCCTTGTGCCCGCTGTGCTGCCCCGCCCGCGGCACTGCGCTCACTGCTTCCTGCCGGTGACGGCCCGGCGCGAGGTTCGCCGCTTTTCCATGGCAGGGCCATTGCCGGACCAGGTGAGCAGCGAAGCCTGGCTCGGGTAGGCCGCCCGGGCGCGGCCTTCGCCTCGATCGGGAAAACAAGCAGATAAACAAGATGTTGCTTGACAAACCCTGTTACCCTCCCCGGGTGAGTCCACGGTGCGGGATGTACGGCGTCCACACAGGTCATCCAACCAGCACACACCACGGGGAGGTCGTATGAAGTTCCTTATCGCTGTCGAACCGAACCCGGCGCGACAGCCACCGCCCGAGCAGCTACCTCAGCTCCTGCGCGCCCAGGCGGATACCCTTCGCGCCCAGCTTCAGTCGGGCAAGCTCGATTGCGTCTATTCCACTGGCCAGGGGGCGGGCTTCGGTATCGCCGACGCAGCTTCCGTTGAGCAGGTGTGGGAACGCATTGCCGAGAACCCGTTTGCGCTCTTCTGGGACATCACGGTCACGGCCCTGGGAGACCCGATCGCCCTGACTGAAATCCAGGTCCGGATGGTTACAGCCGCCCAGCCCGTTGGGGCTACCAGCCGCAACTGACGCGCCAATCCTTCGTCCCGCACCACTCACACCCTGTTCTACCAGCGCCTGGCCACGCAGCCGGACGCGGGCAGTTTGTCGGACGGCAGCGCACGGTATACTGAGCTTCGAGCGCAGACGCCGACGTAGCTCAGTGGTAGAGCAGCTGTTTCGTAAACAGCAGGTCGTCGGTTCGAATCCGACCGTCGGCTCCAGTTGCCAGCGATTCTCCCGGCGTGTTGTCAGCGTCTGCCGCGCAGGCGCGGGTCGAGCACGTCGCGGAGCATATCGCCAAGGAAGTTGAAGCCCAGCACGGTGAGGCTGATGGCGATGCCCGGGAAGAGCGCCGCCCAGGTGTTGAGCGGGAAGCTTGCGCGCGATGTGCTGATGTCGACCCCCCAGGACGGGTTTGGCGGGGGAATGCCGAGGCCAAGGAACGAGAGCGACGACTCGGCGAGGATGGCCGCGCCGAGGAGGGTGGTGGCAATGACGATCGCGACCGGCACCACGTTGGGGATGACGTGGCGGGTGACGATGCGCAGGTCGGTGGCGCCGATCGAACGGGCAGCTTCGACGTAGAGCTGGTTCCTTTCGGTGAGCGCGGCGCCGCGGATGATGCGCGTGGTGCTGGGGATGATGGCGATGGCGATGACGATGATGACGTTGCGCATCGACGGCCCCAGCGTGCGGACGACGATGAGGAGGAGGATGAGCTGGGGGAAGGCGATGGCGGCATCGACGAAGCGCTGGACGAGGGTATCGATCCAGCTGCCAAAGTAGCCCGAGGCCGAGCCGATGATGAGGCCGGCGAGAACGCCAAAGGCGACCGACAGGACGCCCACCTGGAACGAGATGCGCGTGCCTTCGATCACCCGGCTGTAGATGTCCTGCCCGAACCGGTCGGTGCCGAACCAGTTGTGCCCGGATGGCCCCTCGTTTGGCATGCCCGAATAAGCGCTGATCTCATAGCGGGCAAGCAGGGGCGCGAAGATCGCGATCAGCACCATGAGGAGGATGAGAATAGCGCCGATGGCGCCAAGTGGGTTGGCGCGGAGCATGCCGAAGAAGGCCGCGATGCGGCTCTTGCGCTTGTAGAGGGCGAACTTCTCGGCGGCGCCGGAAACGCGGGCAGCTTCAGACATCGGTGGCCTGCATCCTGGCGGTGATAGAGAGCGCGTCGCGAGGTCCCATTACGTGTACCGGATCCGGGGATCGAGGAAGACGTAGATGATGTCGATGGCGAGGATGGAGAGCACGGCCGTCCCTGCCGTGAACATGACGAGCGTCTGTGCCACGGCGAAGTCCTTCTGGAGGATGGCGGCGAAGATGTACTGCCCAAGGCCGCGCAGGTTGAAGATGGATTCGATGATCACGGACCCACCGAGGAGGCCGCTGAATTGCAGGCCGAGCACGGTGATCACCGGCACAAGGGAGTTGCGGAGCGCGTGCCGGATCACGACGACGCGCTCGTTCAGTCCCTTCGCCCGGGCAGTGCGCACGTAGTCGGCGCGCAGCACTTCGAGCATCTGTGAACGGGTCAGGCGCATCACGGAGGCCATGGGCGCGAGGGCGAGCACCAGCGATGGCGGCCCCAGCTGGCGGATGTTCTCCCACGGCTCCGAAAAGATGCTGGTGGTCTTGTTCAACGGGGGCGCGTAACCCCACTGTTCGGCCGGGATCATGAGCACGAGCGTGGCCACCCAGAAGGCGGGCACGGAAAGGCCGAACACGGCGAAAACGCGGACCCCGTAGTCGGGGGCGGAATTGCGCCTGACCGCGGAGATTACCCCGAAGGGGATCCCCAGCAGGATGGTCCAGGCCATGGTCATGACCATAAGCTGGAAGGAGACGGGCAGGCGGGCGCGGAACTCCTCGGTGATGGCCACGCCCGTGAAGCTCGACCGGCCAAGGTCGAACGTGAGCATGTCCTTCATCCAGCGCGCGTACTGCTGGTAGTAGGGCTCATCGAGATGGAGCTCTTTGTGGACTGCCGCGATGCGCTCGGGGGTGGCGTTGAACCCCTGCTGGATGATCACGGGGTCCCCACCCGCGACGCGGAGGAGGAGAAAGACAGCCACGGAGACGACCCACAGGATGAGGGCCGCGAGGGCAAGCCGCCGGACGATGTAACGTGTCATATGAGATGTGGCCCGGGAGAGGACTATAAGGCCCTCTCCCGGGTGCTGCCAGTCCTGACTTACGCCTTGTTGATCCAGACGTTCTTGTTCAGCTGGTAGTTGATGTTGGTCGCGCCGTAGTAGGGGTAGTTCATGACGTGCGGGCGAGCGACCGACTGGCTCCTCAGGCCAAAGAAGTTGATGAAGGCGGGGTCCTTCTTGTAGAGGAGGCGCTGCAGGTCGTGGTAGGCGCTGGCACGCTGCTTCGCATCGAGCGTGGAGGCCGCCTTGTCGATGGCCGCGTCCACCTCGGGGTCGGAGAAGCCGGTGCTGAAGCGGTCGTTGCCGGTGATGCCGCCGGTGCGGTACCAGGTGACGGCGAGGTCGGGGGTGTTGTACTGCTGGTTGAGCGAGAGGCTGGCGGTGAGGCTTGAGTTCTGGTACTGGCCGTACCAGGTGCCTGCATCGAGCGGCTCGGCCTTTGCGGTGACGCCGGCGGCCTGCATCTGGCGCACGAAGATGGTGACATAGTCGGCGATGTTGCTGGCGGTGGGGTGCTGGAACTTGAACTCGCTGATGCCGGCTTCCTGGAAGAGCTTCTTGGCCCCGGCCACATCGAAGGGCTGCAGCTTGGCAAGCTCGTCCTTGGGCAGAGCCTCGGCCTCGAAGGCGTAGGTGATGGGGCCAATGGGATAGCCATCGCCGCGGCCAATGATGTCGATGAACTCCTTGCGGTTGATGGCCATGTTGACGGCCCGGCGCACCCGGGGGTCGTCCCACGGCTTCTGCTTGATGTTCATCCAGAAGGAGTTGTAGTTGAGCGTCGGCCCGGTGCGGAAGATGAGGTCCTTCTCGGCCTTCATCAGTTCCTGCGCTTCGTCCTTGTGCTGCGGGCCATAGGCGTCAATCTGCTGCGATTGGAAGGCGGTGCGGTAGGTAACCTGGTCGGCGTACACCTTGCTCACCACGGAGGCGAGATAGGGCCTACCCTTGTCCCAGTAGTTGGGGTTCGGCTCCATCCTGTCCTGCTGGCCTTCGGTGAGCTCTTTGAGCATGAAGGCGCCCGCGCCCACGATGTCGGTCTTCGTCTGGGCCGGGCCCTTGGCAATCCATTCCTTGGGCACGATGGGGCAGTAGAGGTTGTGGCTCAGTACCGACTCGGTGAAGGCGTAGGGCTTCTTGGTGATGAGGCGGAAGGTCTGCTTGTCGGGCGCGTCCCACTTCTCGAAGTACTGGGCGAAGGGGGCGTAGGCGTTGGTGCCGTTAGCCTTGTCGGCGATGAAGTCAAAGCTGGCCTTCACGTCGTCGGCGTCGAGGGGCCTTTCAGCGATGCCGTACTTGTTGGGCGCGATCTTCGCGTCAGGCCGCAGGTTGAAGACCCAGGTGACGTTGTCGGCCTCGGCCTTGTGCTTGGTCGCAAGGTCGTAAACGTACCCCAGGCCCGGGTTGAAGAGGCTGTAGACGAAGAGGTAGTTGTAGCAGAGCGCAATCGGGTAGACGCCGCCGTAGTTTGAGCTGAACGGCGCCACGCCTCCGATGGTGCCCGTGAACCCGGTGGTGTAGGTGCCCCCCTTCTTCGGGGCAAGGGTGGGCGTGGGCTGGGGCGCGGTGGTGCCGGTTGCGCCCGGGGAGGGCGTCTCCCCACCGCCGTTGCCGCCGTTGTCCTTGTCGTCATCGTCATCCCCACAACCGACAAGGCCGAAGGCTGCTGCCCCGGCGCCGGCCAGCGCTGCTCCTCCCAGCAGGCGCCGTCGCCGCAGCGGGCGCATCGTGGTCCTTTCCCAGTAGCTTTTTTCCTCTCGAGTCATGGACGAATCCCCCCTGGTGTTTCTGTGCCGCTGAGAAGGCCCGGCAGGGCCCGCCGCCCGGCTACACGCAGTTATAGATCGTGATGCGAGCGGCGTCTATGCCCGGAATAGGAAGCACCGATGGCAGTTGGCCTCTTTCCAGGGGCCCGGCGTGGCCGGCTGTTGGCCGTGGAGCGGGGGAAGCGGGTACTATCCGGGGTAGTGGAACCGATCGCCTACATCCAGCGGCTGACGCGCATGTACGAGCACCTGGGGTACCCCGCCTACCAGTGGGTGCGCAACGACGACCGGCCGCCCTTTGTACCCCTCAGTAAGCCACTCGCGGAATGCCGGTTGGGGCTGATCGCATCGGGCGGCATCTACGCCGCCGGGCAGGTGGCCTTTCACTTCAAGGACGACACCTCTATCCGGGCCATCCCGCGCGAGGCGCCCATCGCGAGCCTGCGCACGGCGCACTTCGCCTACGACCAGGCGGATGCGCGGGCCGATCCGAACTGCGTGTTCCCCCTGGGGACGTTGCGCGGGCTGGTGGCTGAAGGCGTGCTGGGCGAGCTGGCGAGCCACGCGTACACGTTCATGGGGGGCATCTATTCGGCCCGGCGCGTGCAAGAGGAGGTGGCCCCGGCGCTCGTCCAGCGGCTCATCGATGAGCGCGTTGACATCGCCTTGCTCGTGCCGGTCTGACCCGTCTGCCACCAGTCCGTGGGACTGGCCGCTCGCCAGGCCGAGGCCGCGGGGATCCCGGCGCTCTGCATGTCCTCGGCGCTCGACATCACGCGCTCGGTGAACCCGCCGCGGGCGGCGTTCCTGGACTTCCCGCTCGGGCACACGACGGGCAAGGCGAACGAGCCGGGGCTGCAGCGCGCGATCATGCTGGAGGCGCTGGACGCCTTCACCTCCCTGCGTGAGCCGGGCCAGGTGAAGCTGCTGCCCTTCCGCTGGGACGAGGACGATAGCTGGAAGCGGGCGATGGAACGCTCGGACGCGCGCCTGCCGCGGGTCGGCACCCCGCAATACCAGTGCGACGAAGACCGTGCCCTGGCGGAGGGGGCGCGCGAAGGCTCCTGCCCGGTCTGCGGGGTCGAGGAGGCGTAGCTCAGGGCGAGTGACACCGGCCGCTTGGAGCTGAGGGGCGGGCGCGCAAGGCTCGCGGGCATGACTACCCTCGCTGATATTCGCAGCCATATCCGTATCGACCTGCACGACACCGATTCCGGGGCGTACCGCTGGAGCGACGACGAGCTCGACCGCCACATCGCCCGCGCGCTTGACGATGTGAGCCGCGCCATCCCTCGCGAGGAATCGGCGACGCTGGCGACGACGCCCGGGAGCCGCGACGTTTCGCTGGGCTCGCTGACGGGGCTGATCGAGGTCGAGGCGGTGGAGTACCCGGCAGGGGAGTACCCCCCTTCGTACGTCGCCTTCGCGGCCTGGAAGGGCACGCTCACACTCCATTCGCCGGGTCTGCCCGATGGGACGAATGTGCGCATCTTCTACACGGCCCGGCACACGCTCGACGGGAGCGGGACGACGCTTGCGGGGTACCTGGAGGACCTGGTGGCCACGGGCGGGGGCGCCTACGCGGCCCTTGAGGGGTCGGTCTACGGGATCGATCGGCTGAACATGGGCGGGCAAAGGGTGGCGGCCGAATACGGCGCCTGGGCGCGAGCGCGGCTGACGGCGTTCGAGCAGCTGCTGAAGCACCATGGGCGGAGCCGGTCGCTGAGGCCGAGGCGGCTCTTTGTATCAGCATAGAGACACGCTAAAGAAAATAGGTTAATCCATATTGACATCGTTAGATGACTATGGTTCTATGTGCCTATCAGGCAGCCCGGCTGCCATGGGGAGACACATAGTGACCACTCAGCAGTCCGATCCGTACATAGCCCTTGAGATCGCCCGCCTCGAGGGCAGGGTCCGCGAACGCGCTCTCGGGCGGCGCGCCGCGCTCGGCCCGGCGCCGGCCACCCGGCCAGGGGCACGGCGTGCAATGGCCCGAGTGCTGCGCGCTTTCGCCGACCGCCTTGAGCCCGTCCCGGCCGCTGCCGGGGGCCAGGAGAGCGCAGGCCAGTGCTGCTAACGCCCTCCCCGGGGAAAACAGAGAGGCCCGCCTGAATGGCGGGCCTCGTCACGTAGCGTGGCTGGCGGAGAGGGGGAGATTCGAACTCCCGGTGACTTGCGCCACACCGCTTTTCGAGAGCGGCACCATCAACCACTCGGACACCTCTCCGCCGACGAGTGTAGCAGAGGGATGAGGGATGAGGGATGAGGGATGAGGGATGAGGGATGAGGGATGAGGGATGAGGGATGAGGGATGAGGGATGAGGGATGAGGTCAGATGGTGATGATTTCCGTTTCGGTTTCGAGGAGTTCGGCGTCGAGGCGCCAGGAGGTGATGGCAGAGGCGATTGCCTGGAGCTGGGCCTCGGCGTGGGCGCGGTCGTTCGAAAGGCAGGCGATGCCGATGGTGGCCAGGTTCCAGGTGTCGTTGTCCTCGACCTCGGCGGCGGCGGCATTGAAGCGCGCGCGCACGCGTTCGACCACGGACCGCACGACCATGCGCTTCTCCTTCAGGGAGTGCGCGGCCTCGATGCGGAGGGTGAGACGAAGGATGCCGGCGACCACAGGCTCTATCGCTACGGCGCCGCTTACATGGCCGCTTCGGGCTGGGGCTCGTCTTCGGGCAGCGGGGGAAGGTCGCGCGGGCTGCGGATGCCGAAGTGCTCCAGGAAACGCATGGTGGTGCGATAGAGCTTTGGCCGCCCGGGAGCATCGGCCTGGCCGGTGTTCTCGATGAGGCCGCGTCCTTCGAGCATCGCCACCAGGCGATCGCTGTTGACGCCGCGGATGCCTTCGATCTCGGCGCGGGTGCAGGGCTGGCGGTAGGCGATGATGGTGAGGGTTTCGAGCGCTGCCCGGGAGAGGCGCTGGCCGGGCCCCTGGCCGAGGAGCTCGGCGACGTAGGGGGCGTATTCGGGCGCGGTGACGAGCTGGTAACGCTGGCCGTCTTCCTGGAGGCGCAGGCCGCGCGCTTCGTATTCGGCGGCGAGCCGCTGGAGCGCCTTGCGGGCGGAGCCTTCGCCCACGCCGGCGGCACGGGCGAGGGCTCCCGCTGTTTGCGGCTCTTCGGAGACAAAGAGCAGGGCCTCGAAGACCCAGGGGAGCTCGTTCGCAGAGGGGGGCCCGGGCTGGCGATCACTCATCGGCGGGCTCGTCACCCCTGGAAGCGGGTGGCGCGGCGTGTGGCGGGGCCGCCGGGCGCGAGCGTGCGCCGACGGGGCGTGCCTGGACCTCGTCGTAGCGGACGTGGACGGTGGGGCGGCGGACGGCGGTCACGCCCACCTGGTCCTTCAAGACGGTGGCGACGGTCTCGCCCACGGCAGCGGTGACGTGGGCGATGCTCGCGCTGGGCTCGATGAGGGCGCTGATGCTGGTATCGACCACCCCGCCACGAAGGCTGACCTTGACCCCGGCCTGGCGCACTTCGGGGAGCTGTTCAAGCTCGCCCTTGAGCAGCGATTCGATGGCGACGGCGGTGACTTCGACCACGCCCCCGTCCTGCTGGCGCATGCGCAGGGCGCCGCGGCTGGCGCCCTGGCGGCGGAAGGCGAGCAGGAGCGTGAGCAGGCCGAGCACCCCGGCGATGGCAAGGATGGCGGTGAGCACGCCGCGTTCGAGGCTGGCGTCCTCGGTCACGAAGAACGCGCCCAGGCCCAGGTCTCCTACCTCGAGGTCGAGCATCTCGTCGTCGTTCCAGAGGAGCACGCCGAGGCCCGCGCAGGCAGCGATCCAGAGCAGGCTGTAGATGGCAAGGACGATGCGGGAAAGAACGTTCACTCTTCGCCTCCTGTCAGGGTTGCGAGGACGCCGTCATGGTACACCGCTCCCAGCAACGCGGGAGTAACGCGGTTGCGAAGGCCGTTTCCGGGTGCGAAGACGGGGATGTAGTTATCGGTGTGGCCGTGCCACCAGCGGCCCTCCGGCGATGAGCGCTCCTCCTCCCAGAGCACGGGCCGGACGGAGCCTTCGAATCGGCGGCGAAAGGCGAGCGAGAGCTCTTCGCCAAGGGCAATGAGGCAGCGCACGCGCTCCTGGCGCACGGCCGCCGGTGTTTGCCCTGGCATGAGCGCGGCCGCTGTGTGCGAGCGGGGCGAATAGGGGAAGCAGTGCAGGCGGGCGAAGCCAGCGTCGCGGCAGAGGGCGAGGGTGTCAGCGAAATCGCTCCCGGTCTCGCCCGGGAACCCGGCGATGACGTCGGTGGTGATGGCGGCATCGGGAACGGCGGCGTGGATGCGCGCGGCGGCGAGGAGGAAGTCGCGCGGGGTGTAGCGGCGGCGCATGCGCTGGAGCACGCTGGCGCTGCCGGACTGGAGGGCGAGGTGGAAGTGGGGCATGAGGCGGGGGTCGCCCCAGGGCGCGAGCAGGCCGGGGGTGATGTCCTGCGGCTGGAGCGAGCTGAAGCGCAGGCGGGCGATATCGGTCCGTTCGAGGATGGCGGAGATGAGGTGTTCCGGCCGGAGGGGCGGGTCGAGGTCGCGGCCCCACGCTCCGAGCTGCGTGCCGGTGATGACGGCCTCGCGTACTCCGCCTTCGACGGCGCGGCGCACTTCGGCGGCGACTTCATCGATTGACCGTGACCGTTCGCGGCCGCGGGTGCGCGGAACGATGCAGAACGAGCAGACGTCATTGCAGCCCGACTGGGCGCGGATGAAGGCGCGTGTGTGAAGGGGTCCGCTGGCAGCGGCGCTCCGTGGAGATGTGGCGGTGGCGCTGGCGCGCTCCACGATAATGGCCACCAGGCGCTCCCGTTCGGGCTCCGTGATGCCTGCGACGAAGTCGGCGCCCAGCGCGGCAGCGGCCTCATTGCCGGCCGACCGGGGGTAGCAGCCCGTGACGGCAACGGGGGCGGCGGGCGACATGCTCCGGGCGGAGCGGATGAGGCGGCGGGACTTCTGGTCGGCGACGTGGGTGACCGAGCAGGTGTTGATAACGTAGGCGTCTGCCTCGCAGAGGCGGTCGACCACCTCGAACCCGGCGGCGCGGAGGCCGCGGGCGACCTCGCCGCTGTCGGCCAGGTTGAGCTTGCAGCCGAGGGTGAGGATTGCGGCGAGCGGTGGCCGGGCCATGAAATGATGGTAGCGGAGGAGCGGGCGAAAGGCCCGGGGGCTGAGACGAACGATCCGCTGGCGGGATCGGGCAACCAACAAGGGAGCCGCGAGGAGGTTACGATCCAGGAGCCATGATGAGTGACCTCCGCTTCGACCCGGAAACGCGCCGCCGCAACATGTCGGCGATTCGCAGCAAGGGGTCGGCGATCGAGATGCAGGTGCGGCGAGCACTCCACCGGGCAGGCTTCCGCTACCGCCTGCATCGCCGGGACCTCCCCGGCAGACCCGACATCACGCTGCCAAAGTATCGGTTGGCGGTGTTTGTGGACGGCTGTTTCTGGCATGGGCACGACTGCATCCAGGGCCACACGCCAAGGACGAATACCAGCTACTGGGGACCGAAGATAGAACGGAACATGGAGCGGGACCGTGTCAATCGGAAGGCGCTTGAAGGGGCCGGCTGGCAGGTGGTAGTGGTGCGGGAGTGCACGGTGGGGGCAGACATTGCCGGCCTTGTGAGCGCTCTACAGGCTCAGAGGTCGCGGACATAACTCGTGGCCTGCTCTGGGAACTTCTTAACAAGCCATCTGAGGACATCCAGCTGATCCTGCCCGGTCGTACGCCGGAGTTGGGCCAGGACCTTAGCTGAGGAGGGACGTTCAAGCGCAATATTGGCAAGTCCTTCATTACAGATGGAGCAGATGGCCCTGAGGTTTGCTGGATCGTCCGTCCCACCCATCGACTTGTCGATGATGTGACCGATATGGAGCCTGGTCTTGCGGGCGGGGTCGTAAGGGTGAGGTTCCCCCGCTCCGGCGCCGCATTGCTGGCAGGTGAAGCCATTCCTATCGAGGACGAAGCTTCGCGTCTCCTTGGAGATCGTCCTTTCGAAGTGTGGCCGCTGCAATAGGCTTCGGAGGATGTATTGGCCTGGCCTGAGAGAGCTGTCATCGTTGTGTGAAGCGATGTCGAGGCCTTCCTCATCGCGAAGCTCGCGCAGCCGCCGCGCCCACTCGCTTGTTCCAGCTACCTGTCGAAGGGTGCCGGAGTCGAGGACTTCACCGACATGGGCGGTCAGGTAACTGCGAAGCTTGGCTCTCGCACCAGTACGGGTTGCCATCGTCTGGTTGCCGCCTCCCTTGATTGCTCCTGATCGAACGTTCGCAGCGCAGCGACGATGGCCTTTCCAACGGCGGCGGCCACCGGGGGCGGGAACGCGTTTCCAACCTGGCGATAGGCCGCTGTCTTTCGCCCGGCGATGCGCCAGGACGGAGGGAAGCCCTGCAGAGCTGCAGCCATCGGGACAGTCAATTTCGGCATCCCGGTGAAGCCCGGAAGGGGAGGCGTGTCGGCGAGCCCAAGGCCATCCACGCCAAGGGCGGCCCAGGCCTTCCGGGCTCGCGTTGGGCCCAGGTCGGGCCCACCGTGCTTCTTCGACCCGCCGACGAGCGTGGGGGCGATCGCGTTGGCCCCGGCCGCCCAGGCGCAAGCCCCTTCCCAGCCAAGCGTTCCCATGGCGGACTCGAGAACCTGCCCCACGGTGGCAGGTGGCTCTGCCCGGGGCCCGGGCCAGTCGAAGTACGCCGCGATATCGTCCCTCATCGCGACCATGACCACCCGCGGGCGAAGCTGCGAGACGCCAAAATCCGAGGCCTGCAGGAGCTTCCACCGTGGCGCGTAGCCGAGTGAACGCAAGCGGAGGTTGATCCGCTCCCGGTAGTCATCGAATTGCGGGTCGAGCAGGCCCCGGACGTTCTCGAGCATCACAGCCCGAGGGGAGCACTCCTCGACCAGGCGCAATGCCTCGGGAAAGAGGTCGCGCTCGTCGTCACTGCCGAGCTGGAGGCCGGCCTTGCTGAACGGTGGGCAGGGGACTCCACCCGCCAGCAGGTCGACGCCGCGGTACTGGCCGGCGTGGAAATCGCGGATGTCCTGGTGGAGCACCTTCCAGTGTGGCCGGTTGAAACGAAGGGTGGCACACGCGTGGGCATCGACCTCGACGAGAGCGGCATGGTCGAAACCGGCCATCTCCAGCCCCAGTGCCTGGCCGCCTCCGCCAGCGCATATCTCCAGCGACGTCAGGGAATCGGGCACAGGGACACCGACATAACGTAGTACATGCGTTCTGATCTTGTTGGGGGAAGCTTAGCGGAAGTTCGCACCCCTGTCACGTCCAATCTTCCTGGGACGCAGACCCCGGGACTTGCGGTGCGGGGCTATAATTGGACGTCATCTGGTTCTGGGCGCCGGTGTAATGTGAAGGTGATCTCCGGCCTCCTTGCCGCCTGTCTGTTGCTGGTGCTGCTCCCTGGGAGCGCGTTCCCCGTGCCCGCGGCCGCCCAGGGGGCGGTGTTCGTCCCTTCGGACAGGTCGCCCGCGAAGAACCCGTGCCCGGACAAGGGGAAGGTGCCGGACGGCGACTATGCCGCCTTCAAGGAGATGCTGGCAAACGTCTTCGCGAAGGAGTCGGGGGTCGTTGAGGACATCGGCGCGCAGGTCAGGGGGCGCGTCCCCGATGACGACGAACGGGCGGTGGACGTGGAGTTCTACGTGGTGGACGAAGAGGAGTTCAAGAAGGAGTACAGCGGCGACGTCGATTCGCTCAACCCTGGCAAGAAGCAGGCGGACCTGGAGAACGGAGCCTCGCAGATCTACGGTTCGAAGACGGCCTACACCTACATCACCGAGCCGGACGGCGACGGCAGGCAGAAGGTGAAGGTGAAGGTCTTCTGCAAGGACTCGCTGCGAATTGGGATGATCGATGGCTCGATGCTCGAGCTGGTCATCCACGAGCTCGTGCACGCCAAGCTCTACGTGATGCGCATCCTGATGCCGGAGAAGGACCCGGGCGACCGGGGGGCGTTCCCCTTCCCGGACCACGACGGGGATGCGGGCAACGACGGCGACGACTGGGACAAGGGCGGCGACAAGGGCTTCTACGATGAGGTGAAGCGGTTGCTGAAGAAGGCGAAGCAGAACCCGAAGCTCGCCTTCCTCCCGGGACAGACCCTCAATGGCGAGTTCGCGGGCGTGGTTGAGCTATACGATGTCTACGGGCTTCTCATCGGGAAGGTGCCGGTCGCGGGACGGGGGACGATCGTCCTCGGCGCGGCGGGAGGGAGCGCGGGCGCGCCCGTGATCCCAATCGAGATCGTGGCGATGGAGCTGACAGGGACGACGCCCTACCCGGTGACTATCCGCGAAGACCCGGCGCGCACCTCGGCGGGGACCATCCAGCCGGGGGGCGCCCTGGCGGCGTTCCCTGCTCACAGCTTCTTTGACCTTTTCTTCGAATACGGGGTGAGCCTGGCGAAGGGGAAAGGCGGCAACCGCCTCGGCGCGACGGTGGCTGGCTGGCCACCGTTCGGGGCGCACTTCGCCTGGGACGGGCAGATGCCGGGGCCACCTTCGCCGCCGGACGCGGAACCGCCACCTCAACAGCCGCCGCAGCACCTTGTGGCTGCGGCTCTCAGCCCTTACGGCGTGGTGGCCGGGTCGCTCACGCTGGTTGACCCTGACTCCGACGGTGACGGCGTGGCCGGGGCGGAAGACGCTGACGACGACAACGACGGCATCCCCGATGCTGAGGACCCGCGGCCGCGAGCCCTCCCGTTCCGGGCCGTGGCGCCGGGCCTGGCGCGCGACTGACGGGAGGGGGCTCAGCGAGCGGCGCGCTCGGCGGCGAGGCGTTCCTTGAGTGAGAACACCTGGCCGGTTTTCTCCACCTGCAGCCAGGCGGCGACGGCCTTCTTGCCGGACACCAGCACGTAGGCGGCCAGGCCCGGTTCGCCGCCGGCCGACGGCAGCCAGGCGACGCGCGCCACACCGGGACCGGTGGCATCGCCGGCATGGAGACCGATATCGTGGGTGGCATCTTCCTCGGCGGTGCCGGGGGTGCACTGGTCGCCCACGAGCTGGTAGTTCACGTGGTCGGGGCGCGAGGGCGAGAAGCCGTACTTGCGAAGCAGGCGCTCGGCTGCGTCGCGCGGGTCTGGCGCGCCCTTGATGGCGCCGGTGAAGTCGCCTACCGTGCGGCCGGACCACTCCGCGAACTGGCCCGAGACCCGGCCTTCGGAGATCAGCCAGGCGGCGGCCCGGGCGCTGGCGGGGACGAACAGCCGCTCGTCGGCGTTATAGGTAAGTGAGTTGGGGCTGTGCACCGAAGAGAGGAAGAGGACCGCCTCCTGGCCGGCAGGGAGGGCCTCGGGAAGCTGGAGCGTAATGGTGGAAACGCTGGCGCCGATGTGGTTGTCGATCACGTGAGTAACGCGAAAGGTCCCATCGTCCCGGGCGATTCCGCGAAGGACCACGTCGGCGATGCCGGCGAGGGCCTCGATGCCGGGCGCCTGGGCGGTAGGCCCGTTGGCGATGGGTGAGGGGCCGACCCGGACGGGAACGTCGATTGGCTCGGAGAGCTGGCCCGGCTCAGGCCAGGCGATGAGGAGCCCCGCTACGAGGGCGACGAGGATCACGACCGCGATCAGCCCGCCGGCGAGACCGCCGGGGGCGAACTTCCGCCAGCCAGCGCGGCGGATGGCGATGTCACCGGTGGGGGCGTTGACGCTCATCTCTCCTCCCCGGGGGAGTGGGGCGCGGGCGCGCGCCGGAGAAGCACGCCCACGCGGGGGACGGGGGGCAGCAGGAAGGGGCCGGCGTTCACCAGGTCGATGGCGTCGAAGCCGCATTCGCTGAAGGTGGCGGCCAGCCTGCCCCAGCCGCGCAGGTCGACCTGGGCGCAGCCGGGGCTCACCAGCCAGGAATGGAAGCGGTTGAGCCAGCGGCTCTGTACCGGGGCGGTCTCCAGCACGAGCGCCGCACCGCCGGGGGCGAGCAGGCGGGAGAGCTCCCTGCCGAGCGCGTGCACCACGTCGTCATCGAAGCGGCGGATGTAGTAGAGGCAGGTGATGGCGTCGAACGACCCGTCGCGGAAGGGGAGCTTTTCGGGCCAGGCGAGCATTTCGACTGGCCCGGGGCCGGGGGCGAGGTCGGCAGTATAGGGCGGCTCCTGGAGGCCGGCGCGGGCCGCGAGAAGGTGGGCGTAGGCGGCTGTCCCGCAGCCGATATCGAGGTAGCGGCTGCCGGGCTTCAGGCCGAGCAGAGAGATGATGCGCCCGGCCCGGGGGGTGATGGCGGCCATGCCGGCCTGGGAGTTGATGGCGCGCGCGATGAGGCCGGAAGGGCCGGCGAGCCAGCGTTCCCTTGCCTGCCGGGCGCCCCGGCGGCGGCGCATCAAAGGGTGTAGCCCAGGCGCACGCGCCGTCCGGCGGTGCGGGCTTCGTGGAGGCGGGCGAGGGCGGCATCCACCTGTCCGGGGAGACCGGGGGCGCCCCCCCGGTCGCAGAGCGCGCGCGAACGCTCGTCCGTGGCCAGAACTTCTGCTACGGCCTGGAGCGATTCGTACAGGGGGGTGGCTTCCTGCCAGGCCAGTTCGAGCTTCTGCAAGTCCTCCGCGTCCTCCGCCTCGTTTTCGTAGAAGGTGGTGAGTGGCCCAAGGCGCACCTTGAAGGTCTCGTGCATCCTTTCGGCAAGCGCCACCAGCGGGTGCGCACCCCCCAGGCCGCGCGCCAGGGCGAACGACATGAAGGCCACAAGGGCCGCACCTTCGCCGGGCAGCGGTGGCCCTGCGCCCTCGCCTTCGATCTCCAGCGTCAGCCTCATCAGGATCCAGTTAAGCGGGAACAACGCCAAGGGACGAGAGGGGTGGCTTTCGGGGGCCCCTGGGCCGCCAGCAGCGGCGGCGCTAGCTGTAGTTCCCACGCAGGTTGTGCACAGGAAGTAGTCATCAGCTTAAGCAGTTAGCTTGACGAAGAAGAGGGTCTGCCTGTTGGGTTGGGTTATCCAAAAACACCAGCCGACAGGAGACCCTCTATGCCTCATCGTAACGCGAAGCTCACCCCCGCAGGTCGCCTCCTCATCGTCCAGCGCCTCGAGCAGGGCTGGACCCAGGCCCAGGTCGCCGAGGCCCAGGGGGTGTCCCGCTCCACAGTCGCGAAGTGGATGCACCGCTACCGGGAGCAGGGGCTGGAGGGGCTCCAGGAGGCGAGCAGCGCCCCGAGACGGTCTCCAGCGGCCCTCGGTGCCGAGGTGGTGGAGGCGATTCTCAGCCTCCGCCGCCGGCTTGGGGCGGGCCCACACCGCATCGCCCACGAGCTCGGCCTTGCCGCCTCCACGGTCTACGGCGTCCTCAGGCGCCATGGGGTCTCCGTCCTTCGCCAGCTCGACCGCACCACCCGCAGCGTCATCCGCTACGAGCGGGCGCACCCGGGCGAGCTGGTGCACCTGGACGTGAAGAAGTTCGGGCGCATCCCCGAGGGCGGTGGGAAGCGCTTCGACGAGGGCTTCGCCGAAAACGGGGCTGGCCGGAAGCGTCCTGGCCGCAAGCGCGGACACGACTTCGTCCACGTGGCCGTCGACGACCACAGCCGCTACGCCTACGCCGAAGCCCTCCCGGACGAGAAGGGCGACACCACCGCTGGCTTCCTGGCCCGTGCCGTCCTCGCCTTTGCAAGCGTCGGCATCACCATCCAGCGTGTCCTCACGGACAACGGCGGGAACTACCGTTCCTTCGCCTTCCAGGCAGCCGCCAGCGAGTTAGGCATCGGCCGCCGCTATACCCGCCCCTACCGTCCCCAGACCAACGGCAAGGCCGAGGCCTTCAACAAAACCCTCCAGCGCGAGTGGGCCTACCGCTGCCCCTATGGCAGCAACCAGGAACGGCTCGCCGCACTCCAGCCCTTCCTCCGTGACTATAATTTCGCCAGACCACACACTGCCATCGGCAACCGCCCACCGGCCTCCCGCCTGTGAACAACGTCAGTGGGAAGTACAGCTAGCGGCGCCCGGGTGCGGCGGGAGCGAGCGAAGACAGCCTGACGACGAGGAGGTCGAAGGCGAGGTCTTCATCGAGTTCGCCGAGCTTGGACCGGCGGTCGGCCTCGACAATGGCGGCGAATGCGGCCCTAACGCCGGGAGCGCCGAGGCGGCGGGCGCGGGCGATCAGGCTATCGCGCAGCCGGGGCCAGGGACGGTTGATGGCCTTGCCGATGGCTTCCGGGGTGGCGCCCTCCTCCAGCATGCCGGCCACGGTGGCGGCCGTGCGGTAGCCGGTGGTAAGGAGGGCGAGGAGGGCCTGGGGATGCTCTCCGCCGCGCCGGAGGAGGGCGAGCGTGTCCAGTGCCTGGGCCACTTGCCCGTCCATCACCTGGTCGATGAACTTGAAGTTGTTGGACTCACGTTCACCGTTGCAGATGAGGGCGACATCGGCGAGGGTTGCCTCGCGGCCCAGGGTGTAGAGAGCGAGCTTGTCGAGCTCGTTGGCGAGGGCAAGGGTGTCGCTGCGGCAGAGGGCGGCAAGGAGCGCGGCCGGGTCGGAGCCGCGGAAGTCGAGCATGGGGTCGAGCGCTTCGGGCCTGGCGCCACCGGGGCGGAAGCGGATGCCCCGGGCGGCGGCTTCGTTGCGGATGTAGCGGATGAGGTTCTCGCCCTCCAGTGGGGGGAAGTGCTCGACGGTGACGTTGCGGGTGCGCTGGAGGCGGTCGAGCAGGTTGTTGCGCTTCAGTTCGCCGCCGGTGAGCACGACCATGGAGGATTCGGGGAGGCCCGCCTCGAACGCCTCGAAGAGCGGGGCAAAGGAATCGGCGCTGCGTGGCTGGCGCTGGCCGGGAGGAGCCTCAAAGCGGTCGAGCAACCCCTGGACGAGGACGAGGCGTCGCGGCGCCAGGAAGGGCGGCATCATAGCGGGGCCAATGATGTCGGCGGGCTTCGCAGTGTGGCCATCGACGAGGGCGAGGTTTGTGGTGAGCATGCCCGAGCCGCCGTCGGCTTCGTCCTTGAGCTGTTGAAGGCGGCGGCGCAGGCCGAGCGCATCGGCGCCGTGGAGCACGAGGATCACGGGCAAACCCTGCGAGGGAGCCGCGGCGCGGCGGGCCGGGGGCGGAATCGGATGGACACGGTTGGGGGTATGTTAGCGCGCCGCCGGGGGCAGGTGTCAGTCAGCGATGAAGCAGGCCTGGATGGCGCGGGCGGTGCCGGGCGGCCCATCGAGATCGCCGCATTCTTCGGGGAGCGCCTCGCCGCGGATGAAACGGAAGAAGCCGGCGATGTTGGTGCGGAGGCGGACGTCAGCCTCGCCCTCGCTGTGACGGCGGGGGTGCATGTGGCCGTCGTGGATGTTGAAGGTCCAGGTGTTGCAGTCCACGCAATCGGCGATTTCGACCACCATGCTTGCCTGGAGGCCGGCGGCGCGTTCGGGATGGAACGAGAATGCGGGGATGACCCGGATGGCGAAATCGGCCGAGACGCTGGTCCCGACTGACTCCTGGGTGAAGGGGTTCAGGAACTCGCGGCCCCAGTTTATCAGGGCGAGGAGGACGGGCCGCACGGCCCAGCCCTTTTCGGTGAGGGTGTATTCGACCTTTGGCGGGAGGCCCCTCTCGTAGTGGCGAAGGACGAGGCCTTCCGCTTCGAGGCGTTTGAGCCGGTCGGAGAGGACGTTGGGGGACATGCCCTGGCAGCTATCAAGGATTTCGGAATAGCGGTGGAGCCCGGCCATGAGGTCGCGGAGGATGAGGAGGGTCCAGCGGTCGCCGAGGATATCGAGGGTCTGCGCGATCAGGCAGGGGTGGTTGTAGGTTGCCTTGCGGGGCGCGTCGGCGACCGGTCGCTGTGTCATGCGTCCCCCCGTCCCAGCTTCTTTACAAATATTTTAGCCGCTAGCACCAAGACTATTGACACGATAGTGACCGATGCTAGAATGCGGGTGAGGTTGGCACTAGCGAATCGCTAGCGCCGTCACTACGGCAAACCCAGCGTAGCTGATGGCGGCGCGGCCGGTCAACCCGGGAGGTAGTTACCATGGCGACGACAACTGCAAGCGGCCCAGCGCCGAAGACGATAGGGGCAGCCCCGGACCATTTTCACCGCTGGCTGATCGATGAGCCGAACGGGCCGATGAGCACGGGTGTGTGCAAGGTCTGCGGCGCCACCAAGCAGTTCAAGAACTGGCTTTCGGATATGGATTTCATCACCAACGAAGAGCACCGGAGCGCGGCCTAGCAGGACACTTGATTTCCAGTTCGGCGCGCCCTCTCCCGCCGGACGCACCTCCTTCAAGCCGGCGCCGTTCCCCTCAGCGGCGCCGGCCTTTTTGTGTCCGCGGGAGGGCGGCCTTAGAGCCGCACGCTCAGCCCGCCGTCGACGGGGATGAGGACGCCGGTCACATACGAAGCCTCATCGGAGGCGAGGAAGGCGGCGACCGAGGCGACCTCCCAGGCGGTACCGAAGCGCCGCAGGGGAACCTGCTTCAGGTTCAGCTCGCGCACGGCCTCGTTCTCCCAGGCCGGGGCCACGAGTGGCGTATCGATGTAACCGGGGAGGATGGCGTTGACGCGGATGTTGTGACGCGCGAGCCGCCCGGCCATGGTGATGGTGAGGGAGTTGACCGCGCCCTTGGTCGTTCCATAGGCCACGCCGGGGAAGGCGCGGATGGAGGCTACGGTGGAGATGTTGATGATCGAACCCCCGCCGGCATCGATCATGCCCGGGAGCGCCGCCTGGGACATGTAGAGCATCGAATCGACATTCACGGCGAAAGCGCGCCGCCAGGCGTCCTCGGCGATGCCGGCCACTTCGCCGGGGACGGCGATTCCCACGTTGTTGTGGAGAACGGTAGCGGGACCGAAGGCGGCGCTGCATTCGGCGACAAGGCGCTGGCACTCGGCCCTGCTCGAGACGTCGCCTACCCCGGTAGCGATGCGGCCGCCTTCGGCGCGGATCATGCCGGCCGTCTCGGCGAGGGCGGCGGGGTTGATATCGATGGCGAACACGCTCGCGCCTTCGCGGGCGAACTGCACGGCCACCGCCTTGCCATTGCCCAGCCCTTCGCGGATGGACCCGGCGCCGGTGACGATGGCGACGCGGCCTTCAAGCTTTCCCATGTGGGTTACCTCCTGTTGCTGGTCCGTGGGGTCGCGGGCCGCAATGCCGCCGGGTGTTCGGGCGGTGATTGCAGGTGAGCCGTGTCCTTCGCCTGGCCACGCGGCCCGCGAGTGACGAGGGGTAGCGGTCCCGCCCCTCCGCTCGCTCACGCTCGCGGCTCGGATTCCGAGCTGCGATGGTCATCGGTCTCCTCCCTCCTCCCTCCTCCCTCCTCCCTCCCACCACCGCGTCGCACATCAGACCACGCCCCCTGCCCGGTGCTGTTCCAGCTCCTCCCGCGAAAGCCCAAGGAGCCCGAGGTATACCTCCTCGTTGTGTTCGCCCAGGTGCGGCGCCCGGCCCCGGACCCGTCCCGGGGTGCCGGAGAGGAGCGGCGCCACCCCCGGCTGGAGGATGTTGCCAAACCCCGGCGCTTCGACAGAGAGCACCTGCTCGCGCGCGGCGTAGTGAGGGTCGGCGACGATGTCGCTGGTGTTGTAGACCTTCGTCGCCGGGACGCCGAACTCGTCGAGGATGCGCTGGCATTCGGCGAGGGGCAGTGTGCGGGCCCATTCGGCGATCAGCTCGTGGATGGCGGCGTGGTTGCGCATGAGGTTCGCGCGCGGCCGGAAGCGCTCGTCCTGCACGAGCCCGGGGCGGCCGATGGCGGCGCAGAGGCGCTCGAAGGTGAGCTGCGTGGTGGCGTTGATGACGAGGTGCTCGCCGTCGGCGGTCTCGAACTGCTCGGCGGGGATGACGCCGGGGAAGTAGTTGCCGGAGCGTTCGCGATCCTTCCCCGAAAGGCCGTAGTTGGCGACGTGGGTGCCGCTCATCCGCCAGACCGTTTCGTACAGGGCGACGTCGACATCCTGTCCGCGGCCGTCGATGTCGCGGGCGCGCAGGGCCGCCAGGGCGCCGAAGGCGGCGAGCATGCCGGAGCCGTAGTCGGCGACGAAGTAGCCGGGGCGCACGGGTGGCCGATCGGGGTAGCCTGTGACGGCGGTGATCCCGGCAAAGGCGAGGGCCACGCGGTCGAACCCGGCGCGGTCGCGGTAGGGGCCGGTCTGGCCGTAGCCGCTGATGCGCACCACGACGAGGCCGGGGTTGGTTTCGCGAAGAGTGTCCGGGGCGAGCCCCATGCGTTCGAGGGTTCCCGGGCGGTAGTTCTCGATGAGGACGTCGGCGGCGTCGCAGAGGCGGCGAAAGAGGGCGGCGCCGGTGGGAGCCTGCAGGTTGAGCGTGACCGACTTCTGGCCGCGGTTGTCCTGCGCAAAGGAGACGTTGCCGCGGTTGGGGTCGCCGGTGCCGGGGAGCTCGACCTTGATGACCTCGGCGCCAAACTCCCCGAGGAGGGTGGCGCAGAAGGGCGCCGCCAGGATCTGGCCGGCGCAGACGACGCGGATACCGGCAAGCGCGCCGGCGGAGTGCTCTTCCATTGTGAGTGGGGATAATACGGGGTTGTGGCCGATATCCCCAGCGCGAACAAGGAAGGGGCCCCTTCCTACTATCTGCGCGTGTACGAAGTGGTGCGCCGGGTGCCGCGTGGCAGGGTGGTGACCTACGGGCAGGTAGCTCTGCTCCTCGGTTCCCCGGCGGCGGCGCGGGCAACGGGCTACGCGCTCCACTTTCTGCCCGAAGGCTCGGATGTGCCGTGGTGGAGGGTGGTGAATGCGAGCGGTGGGATCAGCCTGAAGGGGCGGGGAAGCGCGGCCGATTTTCAGCGCCACCTGTTGGAGCGCGAAGGGGTGGCCTTCGATGCGGAGGGGAAGCTCGACCTGCGGGTCTACCGCTGGTGGCCCGAGGGATAGGGCGTGCTTATCAGGCACCGGCGCGCACGGCGCCATCCTCTGCGAAGAGCGCCGCAAGCGCGGGGCGAAGGGTGGTAATGCGCTCGGAGAGCGCTCGGAAGCGCGCGGGTGCTTCCTGCCCGGCCTTTCCGCTGTCGAGAAGGCTCTGCAGATGGCCAGGGGTGACTTCGTTACCGCGCCAGTCGAGAGCGATTGCCGCGCGCTCCTCGCTGCTCAGCCGGGGCCAGGAATCGATGATTCCCGGGGCTCTATCCCACTCTTCTTCGAGGTAGGCGATGAGGTCCAGCGCAAGCCTGGACTGCTGCCTGTCCACGTTGGCCACAGCATCCTCCTGGGGAGGGCGGGCTCGCTCAGCGAGTCGTACTGGTAGCCGGTTATCAGCCTACCACGCCCGGCTGAGCAGACGACGAGCACGTAAAGCCCGGCCGCAATGCCCGGCCTCGCTGGAGAACGGCACTCGTGCTGCGTGGGCACGAAGTGCGGCGACATCTTGGTGAGAGGGGCGACGGGACCCGGCCAGCCAGGCAAGGATCAGACGGTCAACCGGGTGGCCCTCCGCCACGGCTAGTCAAACCAGCGCATCTCGCCGGGGGAGAGGTCGACCTCGAACACCTGGCCGCGGGCCTCGACGGCGATCGTGCGCGGGCGGTCGAGGTCGTTGCGGACCTGGATGCGGCCGCTGACCTGGCGCTGGAAAAGCCCGGCGTAGTTCACGTGTCCGGTGTCGCCGACGACGCGGGGCGTGGTCCCCGGGGCGGTAACCTGCCAGAGCGCGCCTTCGTGGGGGCGCAGGAGCACATCGCCCTTGCCGAGGACGCGGCCGTTCCAGGCGTCGAAGGCCACTTCCCCGGGGAGGAGGTGCTCGCCGAGGACCACCCAGCGGGCTTCGTCCTCCCAGTTGAGGATGCCCACCAGGGCGCGCCCGCCGGGGAGGGCGGCCCGCCACGCCGAGGGGATGGGCCCTTCGGACGGGTCTCCCGGGCGGGCCGCGATTCCGGCGGGCGGGAACAGCGACAGGGCGAGTGCTCGTCGCCCCGGCCCCAGCTTCGGGAGGTCGTCGCTGGCGACTACGAGCCCGCCGCTGAGGGCGATGCCCGTGGCCAGGAAGCGCACTTCAGCCTCGTTGAGGGCGGTATCGGTCTCGCGGACGACAAGGCAGTCGGGGTCGTTGGCCCACCAGCGGCCGTGCATCCAGTTGCGCTGGAGGGTGGTGCGCATGGCGTGCTTCACCGAAGGCTCGGGGCCGGCCTCCCAGAGCTCCTTCACGTCGGCACCGACGCGCATGGCGTCGACAAGCCCGATGGCCGGGCCCCAGTGGCAGGTGCAGCCGAGGATGAATGTCTCGTCGCCGGCGGCCTCCCGGATGACTTCGAGGCCGCGGCGCATGTTCTGCAGCGAGGTTGTCCCGGGCTGGTGGTAGGCCGAGCGGGCGCCATCCTGGGCGGCGAACGAGAGGGCGTCGAGCTTGAGGTACTCGTAACCCCAGTCGTGCACGACGGTGGTGACAACCTCTCGCAGCCACTCCCGCGAGCGTGGGTGGGTGCAGTCGAGCACGGCGCAGCGGCCCAGCCACGTCTGCACAAAGATGGTCTCGCCGGATGTGTCGCGCAGGGCCATCTCCGGGTTCTCGCGGAGCACGGCGGAGTCTTCGTGCATGACGAAGGGCGCGAGCCAGAGGCCGGGCCGGTAGCCGGCGGCGCGGATGCGTTCGGCCAAGGCCTTCATGCCCGATGGGAACTTATCGTTCGGGATGAGCCAGTCGCCCGTGTGGCTCTGGAAGCCGTCATCGACCTGGACGTACTCGGCCGGGTGGCGGTAACGGACCATATCCTCAAGGTTGGCGAGCACATCGGCCTCGCTGACGCGGTTGTAGAAGTAGTACCAGCTACACCAGCCCGTGGGGACGTGAGCGGGAACACGGGCGGCCATCCCAGCGCCCACGAGGTCAGCGAAGCGTTCGATCATGGCTACAGCGTCGCGGCCTTCTTCAATGAGGACGGGTGGCAGCGTGAGGGTTTCGCCGGGGGCGATAGCCGTGCCCTCCAGGTTGAAGACGAGCGCAAGGGAGGTCACGCGTTCGTCGTCTTCATCGGTTTCGACCTCGATATCGAAGGAGAAGCGGTCGGGACGGAGGCAGCCGGCGATGAGCACGGGATTGGGGCGCGCGGGGAGGGAGAGCGTCAGCACCTCGCGTCCGATGTAGCGGCGGCCGCTGGCGAGCGCGCGTACGGAGCGGTTGGCGTAGCCGGTGGGCATGGCTTCGCCGAAGTTGCGGACGAAGGCGTCGGCCTGCATGTAGCGGCCATGGAGCCAGGCCCATCCCCCCGCGGCCGGGTCGTCGAGCGCCGCTGCAAGGCGCAGGTCGCCGGGGTGTACGGGTGCGGCGCCCGTGTTCGCCAGGGTCACGGTGAGCGTGCCGCCGGCGGCGTCGAAGGCGAGCGCGGTAGTGGGTGTGGCTTCCAGCGGCGGGTCGAACGAGGCCGTGAGTTCAAGGTTCCAGGGGAGTGGGTGGCCGTTCATCGTGTTCCTCGGCGGGTGCTGGCGCAGGCCACGCGGGCGGCCTCAAGGTCTTCGGGGGTGCCGATGTCGAACCACGGGCCTTCCACCGGCACGGCCCGTATGACAGTGCCCGACCGGGCCAGGGCGGCGATCGCCCGGGGGAGCTCGTACTCGCCGCGCGGTGAAGGTTCGAGGCGGTCGATCTCGTCCCAGATGGCGGGACCGAGGACACCGAACCCGGCGTTGTTCCAGCGCGTGGCCGACGTCCCCGGCGGAGGCTTTTCGACGATGCGGGTGACCCACATCTCCGAATCGACGTAGACAGCAGCCCCGGCCGTGGGGTCCTCGACCTCGTTGACGGCGATCACGGCGCGGGCGAAGGGGGCGGCACTGAGGACGCGCCGGTAGTTCGAGGGGTCCACCAGAATGTCTCCCCAGCCGAAGAAGAACTGTCCCGGGCCGGCGAATTCGCGCGCCAGGGCGAGGGCGTGGGCCGTGCCGGTGAGCGTCTCCTGGCGGAGGTAGACGATGCGAAGCCCGGCCTGGGCACCCGTTCCCACCTCGGCCTCAAGGAGTGCTGCCTGGTGGCCGGTCACGATGGCGATCTCTTCGATGCCGGCGCCCGCCAGGCCTTCGATGATGCAGACGATGATGGGGCGGCCGCCGACATCGAGCAGGGCCTTCGGGTAGGTGGCGGTGATGGCGCCCAGCCGGGCGCCCCGCCCCGCGGCGAGGAGGATCGCTTTGGTGATCACAGCCGCTCCAGCCCGGCGGAGGCGTGGACCTCGAAGGCTGGCCCGCCGGTGGCGGCGACGGCCGCTTCGATGATCGCGGCGACTGAAGCCGGGGGTGCAGCCGCGAGGGCATAGCCACCGAAACCCGCGCCCGTGAGGCGCGCCCCGGAGGCGCCCGACTTGCGCATGGCCGCGCAGAGGCGGTCGAGGGCGGCGGTGCTGCAGCGGAAGTCCTCGCGCAGGCTGTTGTGCGACTCGTTGAGGAGGCGGCCGAAGGCGGGGAGGTCGCCGGCGAGGAGGGCGGCTTCGGCCCGGCCAACCCGTTCGGCCTCGCCCAGGATGTGGCGGGCGACGCGCCGCACCGGGACCTTCAGCTGGTGGTCGAAGCGGCCGGCGGTGAGGCGCACCAGCTGCTCGACGTCGAGGTCGATACCGTGCGCCGCCTCGGCGGCGGAGATGCGCTCGGGAAGGCCGTCCACCAGCACGTCGATCACATCGACCCCGGCGACCTGGCGAAGCACCAGCGGATGCTCCACTTCGAGCCCTATTTCATCCGCGAGCATGGCGGTGGCGATGCGCGCCCCCACGACGCGCTCGTTATAGGCGTCGCGCGCCGCGCCGGCCTTGGGGGCGTCTTCGCCCGAACTGGCGGCCACAAAGGCGAGGCCCGCCGGCAGGGGCACGGCGCGGTGGCCCGGGGGGTCAAAGTCGATGCGGAGCGCGGCACCGTCTTCGGCGAAGACGATGACCTCCTGGTCCATGCCGCCGCTTTCCACTCCCGCGTGGCGTTCGGAGACCACGGCGCGCCGGACGATCTCGCCCGGGGGAAGGGGCACATCCCAGGCGGCGGCGAGGGCGGCGATGACGCCCACGGTGAGCGCCGATGAGGAGCTGAGGCCACCCCCGGCGGGCAGGTCGCCGTCGATGAGGAGCCTGGCACCGCGGCCGGGCGCGACATTGGCGAGCTCGCGCAGCGCACCGGTGAGGTAGCGCGACCAGGGGATGGCGGGCGTGGCGGCCGGGTTTGCCCGGTCGATCACCGGTTCGCCGGCGAAGGCCGATGATGCGGCTTCGACCACGCCGCCGGGTGCAGGGGCGGCGGCAACCGTGAGGCCGCGTTCGATGGCGATGGGCAGGACGGGGAGGTGTGAGTAGTCGGTGTGCTCGCCGATGAGATTGACGCGGCCCGGAGCGCGGAAGATGGCCGCGGGGGGCTCGCCATGGCGGGCGGCGAAGGCGGAGATGATGGCATCGCGAGAGGGCGCGGACACGATTGTGACTGTACCCGATCGCGGCGTTGGGAGACGCACGCGGCCTGCGGCCATAGACTCAGCAGGCGCAACGCTGCAATGGGGGCAGGCAATGGCGAACTACCTGCGTTTCCGCCGGAACGATGGAACCTGCGGGGCAGGGCTCCTCGAAAGGGAGCAGATCGCGGTCATCCGGGAGCCGTTCTGGGAGCGGACCGAGCGCACGGGGGAGACCGTGGCGCGCGCGGACGTGAAGCTGCTGCCGCCCTGTGAGCCGCGCTCCATCGTCTGCGTGGGGCTGAACTACAGCAGCCACCTGCAGGGGCGGCCCGCCCCCGACCCACCGACGCTCTTCTTCAAGCCGTTATCGGCGGTCGCCGGGACGGGCGACGAGATCGTCCTGCCGGCCGGGGCGGGGAGGGTGGACCCCGAAGGCGAGATCGTGATCGTCATCGGGCGCGAGGTGAAGGGTGCGAGCCGGGAGGAGGCGCTGGCGGCGGTCTTCGGCTACACCTGCGGCAACGATGTCTCGGCGCGCGAATGGCAGCGGGCCGACGGGCAGTGGTGGCGGGCGAAAGGGTCGGATACGTTCGGCGTTTTCGGGCCCTCGATCGTGACAGGGCTGGCGCACGATGCGATCGAGCTGCGCACCCGGGTGAACGGGGCCGAAGTGCAGCACGGGCATTCCACCGAGCTCATCCGCGACATCCCCGAGATCGTGCGGCTGGTGAGCGCGGTGATGACGCTTGTCCCGGGCGACATCATCTACACGGGCACGCCTGGCGAGCCGCAGGCGCTCCGGCCCGGCGACGAGGTGGAGGTGGAGGTGACGGGCGCAGGGGTGCTGCGCAACCGCGTCCGTTAGCGCGCTGCGCCCCGGACTCGCGGCCGTCAATCCTGGCGGACGCTAACCTCGAGCAGCTCGGCGATGTCGAAGGCCCTGATGGTGCGCTTCTCTTCGTCGGGCTGAACGCCGGGGATGCCATCTTCGAACATCTGGATGCAGAAGGGGCATGCCGTGGCGACTACGCTGGCGCCGGTGTTGGCGGCCTCGGCGGCGCGCAGGTGGTTGACGCGCGTGCCCGATTCCTCCTGCCACATGTTGCCGCCGCCGGCGCCGCAGCAGAAACCGCGCTCCTTGCTGCGGGGCATCTCCACCAGGCTGGTGCCGGGGATTGCTTCGAGCAGTTGACGGGGAGAGTCGTAGATGCCGTTGGCGCGGCCCAGGTAGCAGGAATCGTGGTAGGTGACGGTCATGCCCTCCACGGCCTTCGGCTTGAGCTTGCCCTTCGCCACCAGGAGCTGCAGGAAGTCGGCGTGGTGGGTCACTTCGATGTTCGCTCCGAAGTCCGGGTACTCGTTCTTGAAGGTGTTGAAGCAGTGGGGGCAGGCGGTGACCACGCGCTTGATGCCCATTTCGCCCATGGTCTGGACGTTCATTTCGGCGAGCGTGGCGAAGAGGAACTCGTTGCCCAGCCGCCGCGCGGGGTCGCCCGTGCAGGGCTCGGCCTGGCCGAGGACGCCGAAGCTCACGCCGGCGCCCATGAGCAGCTTGATGACGGATTTCGTGATGGGCACGTTGCGTTCGACGAGGGCGCCCGAGCAGCCGACCCAGTAGAGGTACTCCTGTGTGCCATCGAACATGGGCACCTCGACCCCTTCGGCCGAGAGCTGCTGGATCCACGTCTCGCGGGTGAGCTGGGTGCCGCGCCAGGGGTGGCCGCGCTGCTCGATGTTCTGGAGGGCAGCCTGGGCGGTGGCCGGGACCTCGGCCTTCTCCATGACGAGGTAGCGGCGCATGCCCACGATGGTGGGGATGTGCTCGATCATGACCGGGCACTCCTGCACGCAGGCCATGCAGGTGCGGCAGGCCCAGAGCGATTCCTCCCTGACGTAGCCCCCGACGAGCTCGCCGTTGAGCTTTCCGGCCGGGTCCTTGCCGCCCAGGATTAGCGGGCCGGCGTGGTTCATGTACGACTTCAGGTCCTGGATGACGGCCATGGGCGAGAGGGGCTGGCCGGCGTTCCAGGCCGGGCAGGCGTCGGTGCAGCGCCCGCAGCGGACGCAGACGTCGGCATCGAAGAGCTGCTTCCACGACAGGTCCTGCAGCTTGCCGGCGCCGAGGCTCTGGCCCGATTCCATGAGTTTTTCGAAGTCGCCCATGGGCGCCAGGTAGGCGGGCGAACCGGGGCTCTTGAGGAAGGCGTTGGCGGGCGCCAGGAGGATGTGCCGGAACTTGGTGAAGGACATGAGGCTGAGGAGCGCGAAGGCGCCCACGACGTGGATCCACCAGAAGACGCGGTGGACATCGAGGATGGTGTCCATCCCGAAGCCGGCGGCGCTGAGCTTCGCCACCACCCAGCCGCCGGGGGACCAGTACGACCACGATTCGTGGCCGCCGCGGATCTCGCTCGCCTCGATGCGGAAGCCTTCGGTGAGGAAGCCGCTGAAGAGCACGAGGGCGAGCCCGCCCACGATCCAGGCGTCTTCGGCCGGGCGGCGGTCCCACGTCATCTTGCCCTTTGGCTCCACGTAGCGGCGCCACACGGCCATGCCCACGCCGATGAGGCCAATGATGCCGAGCATGTCGCCGGCGAGGCTGTAGCCCAGGTAGACGGGTCCCTGAAGGAAGAGGTGCTCATCGTCCATCATGAAGATGAGGGGCAGGTAGTCGTCGAGGCTCAGCAACACGGTGACGATCGTGAGCCCGATGAAGCTCGTGTAGATGAGCCCGTGCATGATGCCGGCGTAGCGGTCGTTCTTCACCCGGCTTGTGCCGGCGCCCATGGTGACCATGTTCGTGAGGCGGGCGCCGAAGCTGTTGAGGACATTCGAGGGCTTGCCCAGCCGCCACACGCGCAGGCGCATTACGAAGGCCCCCACGACGAGGGCAACCATCGCCGCGAAGAAGAAGTACATGATGACTGGCGCGGTGATGTTCCAGAAAACCGGGCGCTGGGCATCCGTGGTGCGCGCGACTTCGGCGGCGGAGATGGCGCCGAGGATGCCGAGCGGGATGAGGATCCCGCCGGCGCTGACGTGGAGGCGGCCGCTCCTGCGCGGCTCGTCGCCGGGTGTCTTGCCGGGGATGCTGGTCATATGGCGGAGTTCCGGGAGCTGGGATGGGGCCGCGCGGGACAGGGCGTCCCGATTGGCCATGTGCCACGCATCCTACTGGAGAGCCGGTTTGGGCGCGAACGTGGGAGGGACAAAGCGAAGGGGGCCACCGCCCCGGTGGCCCCCGCGGTGCGTGAACGTATGGGCGGGCCTACGCCCGGTCGTTGGTGGCGGTGCCGTACATCTTGCGCAGGTCGTTCTTGAGCACCTTGCCCATGGCGTTGCGGGGCAGCTCGTCGGCCCCCGTTGTCCGGAACGTAGCTACTCTGTCCAGGGGCGGCGATTCTGCCAGTTGTCGACATCAGTCAGGTCGTAGCCCGTACCAGTATTCGGCTCGTCGGAGTACACGCCGCTGTTTCTATACCAGCCGCTCAGGTCGCTGAACTGATGCAAATGCGGACCGGTCCAGGGGCATCCTGGGATTTCGGATTCTGCGGTCACGCCGATTGGCCCCTCCAGCTTTTATGCTCCAGACGGAGAGCCCGGAATGTAGAAGCTTGGCCCATCGGTGCCGCTGAGGAGAGTGTGCACGTAGCCTTCAGCGCCACGATATGTGTTGACAAGGGAGTAGATCTCAACAGCTACAGCCTTACAGGCATCCGTCACGTCCCAGATCTTGCCCGTCGCGATAGTCGATTGGGACCCGACGCCCTTGAACCCGAAGGATCGCCAGTAGACGTCGTTGTACGTGTAGGCGTCGTTGCCCCAGTCCAGCGCGGTACGGTTGCTGTCCGGGTAGTCTCCATCGCAAGTTACATGAAACCGGCAGGTGAGCGCGTTGGTGTCGGCACCAGGGTTTACGTAGACTCCGTAGTCATCGACGGCGCGGCCGTGCCGAACGCTACTGAGAACGCCTGCAAGCGAGCCAGGGAGGGCCGCGACCGTGAACGCGGCTATCGCCAGACGCCCTGTCACTTGAGTCCCTCCGCGACTTGCATGACCTCAGCCAGCGTGCGGTTTGACCCGGTGATGACTGTGCGGACGCCGCGCTCGGCATCCCAGATCACGATGGCCGACCGGCCGAGGCCAATAGGCAGAATCGGCTCAGCTACAGCAGCAGGAAGCCCGCGCACGGTGGCTGGCTTCCACCGCTCGGCCGCGTAATTGGAACTCCGGTAAACGGGCCCCTGGCTCAGGGAGCGGAACACGGTAAGCTTGCCGCCGTGCTCAATATCTTCCCATCGGACTTCGCCGCTCTTGATCTTCGCGTCGGCGTCGGCCGCGGCCGGGATCTCATACTCGATCACATGAGTCACAATTCTCCCTCGACACGAACTGGCCTCGTGGCGCCCCTGGATTGCGCCTTTCGGGAGGTACGAAGGTGAGATACGAAGCATAGAGTTCTGGGCTTCCGCCAGGTCCGTCAGCGCCACGGCCTCGCCCGGGTCGCAATCACGGACTCCGGGATCCAGGACTGTGGGGCCGACTGCAATCCCGTTGATCTCCTGGTCGAAGCGCGGCTTTTCTCGCTCGGCATTCTCCAGGGGGATGTACCAGCCCGGCTTTGAGGTGTCGATCTCAGCCCCTGGCTCTGGCGTGGTGTCTGTTCCTGGCAGCACCGAATCATCAGCGGGAGCGGGCTGCGCGGCGGCCGGGACCCCGTCACCAGATTGCCGGGCAAGGAAAAACGCGCCCGCGGCTACGACGGCCGCGGCGAGGACCATGCCAACCGCGTTCAAGGCGGTCTTGCGGCTCACTTTCAGCTCTTCCCTTCATTTCGCTCCTGGATTAGATGGGTCGTCCCCGGCCGGAGACCTTGACCATGCTTGCCGGCGTGCGACGGCACTGTCCAGCACAAAAATGCGTCATTGCAAAGGATTCACGCGGAATTTGCAATGCAGCAGCGCTCGTGCCGCACTGTCCATGCCGTGAGCTGGCGTCCCGCAAGCCCCGTCCGTTCGCGAAAGCGCCGCCGCCAGCTGTGCACTGCCGTCTCCGTCGTCTCAAGGTCCGCTGCGATCTCTGCATCGCTCTTGCCCAGCGCCACAAGCGCGACAACGGCGGCCTCGGCCGGGGTCAAGGGATAGTGTTCCGCGAGGGGCTCGTTCACCGAAGGCACGCCAACACTCCGTCGTGTGGCGGATGTCTCCCGCCTGCCGCGGCAGCGGTGAGCACCCGCTGCGCGCAGCCTACACCCGGCGGAGGGTCACCGGCGGGGATTTGCAGAACACGCGACGGGAATTTGCCACGCGCTTGCAAACGGCACGATTGCCCTATGCCCGGTCGTTGGTGGCGGTGCCGTACATCTTGCGCAGGTCGTTCTTGAGCACCTTGCCCATGGCGTTGCGGGGCAGCTCATCGACGATCGCGATGTACTGGGGCGCCTTGAACGATGAGAGGCGGCTCTTGGTATACTCCATCACCTCTTCGGCGCTGGTATTTGCGCCTTCCTTGAGCACGAGCACGGCCTTGACGACTTCGCCCCAGTCGGCGTCGGGCACGCCGATGACAGCCGCCTCTTCGATGGCCGGGTGGTCTTCGAGACAGTTCTCGATCTCGCCGGGGGAGATGTTCTCGCCGCCGCGGATGATGAGGTCCTTCTTGCGGCCGGTGATGAAGAGGTAGCCGCCGTCATCGACCTTGCCGACATCGCCGGTATGGAGCCAGCCATCGATGATCGCGGTGCTGGTGGCGTCTTCCTGCTTGTAGTAGCCCTTCATGACGCGGTCGGAGCGGACGCAAATCTCGCCCTCTTCGTTCGGGCCGAGGAGGTGATTGCGCTCGTCCATGATGCCGATCTCGACGTCGGGCATGGGGCGGCCCACCGAGCGGAGGCGGTGCTCGCGCACCTCGGTGTCGACGCTCAGGTCGTGGTCGTCGGGGCCGAGGAAGGTGAGGGTGGAGGTGGACTCGGTCTGGCCGTAGGCGTTCATGAGGCCGATGCCGCGCGGCGGGAAGATGTCGCAGGCGCGCCGGACGACTTCGTAGGGCATCGGTGCGGCGCCGTAGGTGATGAGCTGGAGGCCGTCCAGGTTGTACCTTTCAGTGAAGCCGGGCACTTCCATGATCCGCTTGAGCATGGTGGGGACCACGAACGAATGGGTGGCGCCCTCTTCGTGTACGGCCTGCAGCCAGCCTTCGGGGGTGAAGGCCGGGAGGATGAGCAGGGTGCGCCCGCCCCAGATGGAGGACATCATGGCGGTGGCGCCGGCGACGTGGAAGAAGGGCGCGGAGACAAGGGTCTTCTCGTGCGTTTCGGGGTCGGCCGGGGCCATCGTGTTGGTGACGTAGGCGGTGAGGTCGAGGAAGGTGAGGACCACGCCCTTGGGAAGCGCCGTGGTGCCGCTGGTGAAGATGAGGATGGTGGCATCGTGGTCGTCGATGTCGACCCAGATGTCATCTTCGCTGGCGTGCTGGATGAGCTGGTTGTAGTCGAGGTAGTTGCCGATGCCGCCCTCGCAGGCGATGAAGTGCTGGGTGTGCGTGAGCGTGGGACGGATGCGCTCGACCAGGTCGATGTACCGATCGGAAACGAAGAGCGCCTGGCACTGGCTCACGTTGAGCATGTGGGTGAGCTCTTCGTCCTTGGCGCGGTAGTTCAGGGGAACGAAGGTGGCGCCCAGCATGGCGCAGGCGTAGTAGGTGACGACGTAGTCGGCGCTGTTGACCGACATGACCGCGACTTTCTGGCCGTGCTCGATGCCGAGCCCCTGGAGGGCGTTCGCGAGCTTCGTCACGAGGGGGAACATCTCGCCGTAGGTGATGCGCTTGCCGCCGCCGCCGACCTCGACAAGGGCTTCGCGGTCGGGCACGACGGCCGACGAGATCTGAAGGAACTCGATTGTGTTCATTGACTCTCCGGATAGAGGCAGGTAGGTGGGTTGCGCCCGGATTCTACCCGATGGGGCGAAGTTGGGCGAACGAAGGGCCCTACTCCAGGGAGGTGCGAGCGCACCTGCGAGCGATGCTCAGGCGACCGTCGCACGCCGCCCGGCGGTGGCGACGGCAGGACCGAGCGAAAGCAGGCGGGCAATCTCCTCGTCCACGGCGGCATCGAGAGCGCTGGCGGGGACGGCGCGGCCGATGAGTCCCCAGCGGAGGGCAGCGGCGGCGTCGATGGGTTCACCGGAGAGGATCACATGGGCGGCCACGCCGGGCGGAACGGTGCGGGGCAGCGTCTGCGTGCCGCAGGCGCTGGGGATGTAGCCCAGGGTCACCTCGGGGAGCGCGAAGCGGGCGTCATCGGCGGCGATGCGGTAGTCGCAGCACAGTGGGAGCTCAAGGCCGGCGCCGTAGCAGTAGCCGTGCATGCGCGCCACGGTGATGCAGGAGAGGGACAGCAGGAGCGCCCAGACGTCGCGTTCGTGGCGGGCGCGGCGAGAATCCATGATCGAAGGGGCGGTGCCGAACTCGGAGATATCGGCGCCGGCGCAGAACGATGGTCCTTCGCCGCGGAAGAGCACCAGGCGGATGCCGGGCAGGTCGCGGCAGGCCTGGAGGTAGGTCCAGAGCAGGTCACGGCACTCCATGTTGAGGGCGTTGAGCTGCCGGGGCCGGTTGAGGGTGATGGTGGCTACTCCGCGACCATCTATCTCGAAGAGGACCGGGTCGGGCATGGCTTACAACCTCCGGCAGACCCGTCCCCGGGGACCGATCTCTTCGACGGGGACGAGAAGGGCATCGCGGTGCACCGAGCAGATGATCCTGAGGTTCCCGACTCGAAAGGCGCGCAGCCCCCCGGGGCCGGTCCGGGGCTTCGAGTAGTTGCTATCAAAGGGGTCCGCCGCCAATTGAGTCAGCCGGGAGGTGATGCGTGCCCTGGTCTGCTGGCTAAGGCGCTCGAGGTAGCGCTCCGAAGCGTGCGACAAGCGAACCTCATAGGTCGCAAGCCGTACTTCGCCTTGACTTCTTCCAGGGTCACGTACTGGCCCGCCTCGATCTCCGCTTCTGCGGCGAGCACCCGTGCCAACTCGTCTTCGGATAGTGTGCCGGGCTCGTCCTGGAGGTTCAGGAAGTCCAGGAGTTCCTCGGCCTCTTCCTCGGTCATCTCATCGATCCGGGCACGCAGAGCCTGTTTTGCGGTCACGAGTCGATTGTACCGCACTGGCGGAGCCCCCCGGGCTAGTCGGCCCAGTCGGGCTTGCGAAGCTGGCTGCGCTCGCGGCGGGCGATGCCGCGTGCGAAATCCTCGTTTGCCCGGCGCACGAAGTCGGTCATATCGTCGGTGCCGAGCTTCATCTTCGAGCTACGCCAGCGCTTGAGCAGGGCACGGTCCCGGTCGGAGAGGCCGGCATCATCGGCGATCAGGTTGATGATGACGCTGAAGGCTTCGGCAAGCTCGTCGTCGGTGAAGTTCACTTCCATGGCTACTTCCTCACCGTGTCGGCGCGGCCGCCGTGGAGCTTCACGCGGCGCAGGAACTTCGCATCGAGGCGGGTGTTGATGGCGCGATTGATATCCTCGGTGAGCTTTTCGATGGTGGCGCTCTTCTCATCGTTTGTGCTGCGCCAGCGGCGGATGGCATCCTTTCCTTCGTCGGAAAGGCCGGCGTTGTCGATGGCCACGGCGCTGGCAAGCATCATGAGCGACCAGGCTTCGGGCTCTTCAAGCAGAACGAACATGTGCTACTCACCTGTGAAGTGGGGTGGGCGTTTTTCGAGGAAGGCGCGAACGCCTTCCGCCCGATCTTTGGTGGTCTGCAGGAGCAAGGTCAAATCGGTCTCGAAGCGGAGGGCCTGTTCGAACTCCATCTTCAGTCCCCGCCAGATGGCCTCTTTGGCGAGCCGCACCGCGATCGGCCCGCGCGAGGCGATGGTACCAGCGAGGCGCCGGGCCTCTTGAACAGCGCCGGCGGGCGGCGCCACCGCAGAGACGAGCCCTGCGCCAAAGGCCGCCTGCGCCGCGAGGGGCGACTCCAGCCCGGCCCCCCCAAGCAGGCGGAGGCGCGCGGGGGTGTAGTCCGCTGCTATGGCGGAGAGGTCGAAGGTGCTCCCCTCGTCGCAGACACGCAGATCGCAGGCGAGGGCGACATCCAGCCAGGGCCCGGCCAGGTTCCCTTCGAAGGCGAAGATGAGCGGGAGAGGGAACCGTTCGAACCAGAGGAGGTCCGCGGCGGAGAAGCCTGGCCCCGCCTCTCCCGGCGGGACCGCGCAGAGGGTCACAACGTGCGCGCCTCCAGGGTCGCGCAGAGCCTCAAGGCGCTCACGCAGGCCGGCGGGCGCGGGCAGGGCTTCGAGCGAGAGCACGGGCGCGGCCACGGGCTGGGCGGAATCCGGCATGCGTCTCAGGGTAGCGGCCCGGCCGCGGACTTGCGATGTTGCGGGTGGGGCAGCGAGCGGACATCATGGGCTCGCTGACGCACCAACAACGCGGCCTCGCGCCGCCCCCAAGGAATCGCCAATGCCTGACCTGACCGCCCGGGCGCCCATCGAAACCGAAAAGACGGGATGGTTGCACGACCGCTCGCGCATTCCCGCGCGGCCGGCCGCCAGCGCGCAGGAACTGCTGGTCCGTTACCGGGGCTGGCTGCTGGGCTTCGCCCTTGCGCTGGGGCTCACGGCCCTGGCCTTCCAGACCCGCGCTTCGTGGGAGAACCATCGCGACTGGGTGGTGCCCATGACGGTGACTATCTGGGCCCCGTCGGGCCTGGCGCTGGGGTTCCTCATCGATCGGCGGCGATGGAAGGCGGTGGCGCCCGGCATCGTGCTGCTGGTGATCGCCCTCGTGCTCACGGGCGTCAATATCTGGCGTGGAACGGAGACGGATGGCCAGGACAACTGGCGGGATGCGCTCAGCATCATCACCGGCGTGACGATTGGCTTCATGGCAGTTGCGCTCCTCGCAGCGCTCGCGTGGTCTGAGATGAAGGGTGGGGCCCGGAACGGGGAGCGGCCCGCGGAGTAGGCTTGCCGCTCTAGCCCAGCCGCTCGACCGCGCCCAGCCCGAGCGCGATGAGGCCGGCCGTGGCGCTCGCGATGGCATCGTCGCTGGCCCACGACGCGCGGTCGTTCACCCTGTCGACCACCAGGCAGGCCGCGCCCGCGCGCAATCCCCGGCCGAGGGCGACGGTGAAGATGGCCGCTGCCTCCATTTCGACGGCAAGCACGCCGCGGCGACGCCATTGCCCCCATGACGCCGGCTGGCGGTAGAAGGCATCCTGCGTGACGAGGTAGCCCACGTGCACGGCGCCGGACAGGGCCGCTCCCGCGGCCACCAGCGCCCGGGTGACGGCTGCGTCTGCTGCGGGCGTGAAATCCGCCTTCCCGCTGTAGTGGCGCGTGGTGCCATCGGCGCCCACCGCGGCGGAGGCGATGACGAAGTCGAGCACGGCGACGGAGGGCGCGATCGCACCGCAGGTCCCCAGCCTGATGAGGGTCTCGACTCCCAGGTCGGCGAGCTCTTCGACGACGATCGCGGCCGAAGGGCCGCCCATGCCCGTGGTCTGCACCGACACGGGGCGCCCGTGGTGCGCGCCCGTGAAGCCGAGCAGCCCGCGGTTTTCGTTGTAGCAGCGGGCGGCATCGAGCGCGCCGGCGATGAGGACGGCACGGCCGGGGTCGCCGGCGAGCAGGGCGATAGGCGCAACGTCGCCGGGTTGGGCGCGGATGTGGAGCGGCACGCTCAGCCCCTGACGAACACGAAGAGGCCGTGCCCGGTGGCGCCCCGCTCGTACGACTGGACGAGCATGGCGAGCAGGTCGAGCTGGGCGAGGTAGCCTCGCTTGCCGTAGCGCGCCTCGTATTTCGAACGGTGAGCGACCATTGCAGCCTCGGCTGCGCGCCAGGCCTGGAGCGCGTCGAGGGAGAGCGAGCGGTGAGAGCGCATCTCCCAGCCGAGCCCGGTCCACTCCTCGATAAACGCCTCGACGCCCCCCCGCCCATCGGCGGGGACTTCGCAGCAGAGGCAGATGGTCGCGGCCGGGGCGGCCACGCGGGTCATCTCGCGGGGCAGGATCATGCTGTCGAGGCTCCAGACGCTTGCGAAGGCGCCATCGCGGAAGGGGAGCTTCGCAGTTGCGGCGGCCACCCAGCCGACCGCCTCGCCGCCGGGCAATGCCCGCCCCGCGGCAAGGAAATCGGCATTCAGGTCGGTGGCGTAGGCGGCGGCGCCCGTCTCGGCAGCCGCCAGGCGTGCGGCCGCGCCCACAAAGGCGCCGCAGTCGAGCATGCGGTCGCCCCGCTGAAGGCCGCTGCGCTCCAGGAGCCAGCGGGTAGCGTCGGCGCCGCCGATGTGGTTGTGCTCGCCGAGGAAGTCGATCCACCAGGCCGGGTACTCGGCGACAAGGGTGTCGAAGACGGCGCTCACCCCCGGAGAGTAGCGCAGAGTGGCGCTGCGGGCCGCAGGTATCACCTTTTTGACCGCGCCAGCGGCCACCGTTAGATTCGCCCCAACCATGTCCCCGGAGGAACAGGCCCGTGCTCACGCCCGCCGACGAGTACCTCATCCACCAGACGCCCTACACCTTCGACTCCGTCTTCACGAGCGACCGGAACTTCTACGACCGCTACTTCTTCAACGGCTACAGCCGGGACGGGTCGGTCTACTTTGCGGTGGCCATGGGTTGCTACCCGAACCTCGGCGTGATGGACGCGGCCATCGCGGTGGTGCACGAAGGGAAGGAGCGCTGCGTGCGCGCTTCGCGCCTGCTGGGATCAGACCGGATGGATACCCGCGTTGGGCCGATAAGCGTCCAGGTAGTCGAGCCCTACCGGAAGCTGAGGCTGAAGGTGGCGAAGAACAGGTGGGGCATCCAGGGCGACCTGCTCTTCGAAGCGCGCGCCGTGCCCGTCGAAGAGGCGCACTTCTACCGCCGCACTGCCAACAACGTGGCCATGGACTACACGCGCATGACCCAGCACGGGACGTGGACGGGCAAGCTTTCGCTCGATGGCAGGGCGTTCGACCTTTCGACCCCGTGGTGGGCGACCCGGGACCATTCGTGGGGCATCCGCACCGTCGGCGGGCGCGATGCGCGCGGGGCGCCGCCCGTCGAGCCGCCGCAGTTCTTCTGGAACTGGGCGCCCTGCCACTTCGATGACCTCTGTGTGCTCTTCACGGTCTCGGAGCATTCCGACGGCACCCGCTGGCACGAGTCGGGCGTGATCATGAAGCCCTACCCCGCGGGCACGAAGGAGGACACGGCCGTCGACCACGAACTCGTGTTCCGCAAGGGCACGCGGCACCTGGAGTCGGCCCGGCTCTTCTTCCGCCCGAAAGGAGGCAAGGAGCTGGAGATGACCATGAAACCGATGTACAGCTTCCTCATGAAGGGCATCGGCTATGGCGACCCGAAGTGGGGGCACGGCATGTGGGTGGGACCGGACGAGGTGGAGGGCATTGAGCTCGACCTGGCGAAGGAGAACCCCATGGACCCCACGAACCTGCACGTGCAGCAGATCTCGGAAGTGACCATCGGCAAGAAGAAGGGCATCGGCCTCTACGAGATCATCGCCATCGGGCCAGTAGAGAAGTACGGGCTGAAGGGGCTGCTGGACCCGGCCACGTAGCGGCGACGCAGACCCCGCTGGGGGGAAGGAGCGTTCAACATGGACCGGCGCGAACTCCGGCGGAGGCTGACCGAGAGGCCTCACAATGTTCGTTTCGAGGAAATCGAGCGCCTTCTGTTGCTCTCCGGATGGAGCCTGGAGCGAACCCGGGGCAGTCACACGCACTACAGGAAGGGGCCCGAGCGTATCTCGGTGCCCTTCCGCAGAAGGGCTATACTGGCGACATATGTATGGGATGTGCTGCGCCGCACCCGGGAGGAAGGCGATGAATAGCGAGGAACGTGAGCGCCGGGTCCAGGAGATCGTGTCCCGGCCCTACCGGAAAGTGATCAGCGGAGACGACGTTGACGGCTACCTAGCCGAGGCCCCCGAGCTGCCCGGGTGCGTCACGGCCGGTGAGACGGTCGAGGAAGCCCTGGAGCTGCTGGGTGACGCCATGGAGGGATGGGTGGAGTGCGCCCTTCTCGCTGGCGAGGAGATACCCGGGCCCGCAGCTTCGCTGCAGAAGAGTGCGTGATTCAGCCGCTGAGGGACGCCTTCGCCCGGGAGGGCTCACTTCGAGGGTGAAGCTGGCCAGGGCACGGTGCAACAGCGACCGCCCTTCCCCGGCCTGGTAGCCGAACAGGTAGACTTGGCGCCAGCAGTTCTTCCGGGAGGTGGCCCATGCCCGCGCTCGATGGCATGCGCGTGCTCGATCTCACGCAGTGGGAAGCGGGCACGACTTCGACCCAGTACCTCGCGTGGTTCGGGGCCGACGTGGTGAAGGTGGAGCTGCCCGGGGTGGGCGACCCGGGCCGCCACACCACCGGGCCAGGCCACGATTCGCTCTACTTCATGAGCTTCAACAACAACAAGCGGAGCGTGGCGATTGACCTCGGCACCGCCAGGGGGAAGGCGCTCTTCCTGGAGCTGCTGCCGAAGTTCGACGTGGTTGTAGAGAACTTCACCCTCGGCACGATGGAGAAGCTGGGGCTTGGTTACGAGACGCTGAAGGCGGCCAACCCGGCGATCATCTACGCGACCATCAAGGGCTTCGGCACGCACGGCCCCTATGCCTCCTTCAAGTGCATGGATATGGTCGCGCAGGCCGCAGGCGGGGCGTTCAGCGTCACCGGGCCGGCCGAAGGCCCCCCCCACCAGGCCGGGCGCCACCTTCGCCGATACGGGTTCGGGGATGCACTGCGCCATGGGTATTCTTGCCGCCTACGTGCAGAGGCTCCGCACCGGCCAGGGCCAGAAGGTCGAGATAGCGATGCAGGAGACCATCGCCAGCTTCATGCGTGAGCCGATGTCGCAGCGAGAGTACCGCTCAAGCCCGATCACGCGGCGCGGCAACCGCACCGTTTCGCCGACCGACATCTATGAATGCGCCCCCGGTGGGCCGAACGATTATATCTACATAATGTGCGTGAACACGCGCATGTTCGATGCGCTCATCACTGCCATCGGTAAACCCGAGCTTGGCGCTGACCCGCGCTTCCAGACGGTACGCGACCGCCACCAGAACGGCGACGCCCTCCACGAGGAGGTCGCGGCCTGGACGCGCCTGCGCAGCAAGTGGGAGGCGATGGAGACCATAGCCGCGGCCGGGGTGCCGTGCAGCGCCGTCCACGATTCCGAGGACATCCTTCACAGCAGGCACCTGCACGCCCGCAACATGATCCGGACGCTTCGCCATCCGGTGAACGGCGACGTGCAACTGCTGGGGCCTCCAATCCACCTCTCCGAATCCGAGGTGGAGATGGTTCCTTCGCCCCTGCTGGGCGAGCACACAGCCGAGGTGCTTTCGGCCGAGCTGGGCCTGCGCGCGGGCGAGCTGGCGGCGCTGGCCGAAGAGGGTGTCGTGGGCCTTGCACCGGCCCTCGAAACGGCGGGAGCCTGAAGCATGACACGAACCCTGCGCTTCAGCCTCTGGCCGGGCCCCGGCAACTCGTGGGCCGAAACGCTCGACCTCTGCCGCCACGCGGAGGCCTCCGGGTGGGACGGCGCCTGGTACGCAGACCACTTCATGCCCAACGCCGAGGATGTGAGCGGCCCGACCAATGAATGCTTCACCACCCTCGCCGGGCTGGCGGCGGCCGTGCCCCGCATCCGCCTGGGCTCGCTCGTGGCCGGGAACACCTACCGCCACCCCGCGGTGCTCGCCAAGATGGCGGCCGGCATCGACAACATCAGCGGTGGGCGGATGGTGCTCGGTCTCGGCGCGGGCTGGCAGGAGAACGAGCACGCCGCCTACGGCATCGCGTTCCACACAGTTGGGGGCCGCCTGCGCCGGCTGGAGGAAGCGTGCCAGGTCGTGCGCGGGCTTTTCGACCACGGGCGGCTGAGCTTTGAGGGGCGCTACTACAGGCTCCAGGGTGCGCCCCTGGAACCGAAGCCTGTCCAGCAGCCGCTGCCGCTGCTCGTTGGGGGCGGCGGCGAGCAGATAACGCTCCGCATCGCCGCGCGCTACGCGAATGAATGGAACGTGTGGGGGACGCCCGATCTGCTTCGCCAGAAGATCGCCGTTCTCGAACGGCATTGCGCAGAGGCCGGGCGCGACCCGCGGGAGATAAGGCGCTCGGCGAACGCGCTCCTCATCCTGACCGATGACGAGGCGCTGATAGAACGGACCCGCGCCACCGGCAGGCCGCTCATTGCGGGGAGCGTGGGGATGGTGCAGGAGACGCTCGCGATGTACCTGGAAGCCGGCGTTGACGAAGTGATCATCCCTGACTTCAACCTGGGGCGCGGGGAACGGCGGAGGGAACAACTCGACCGATTCATCCACGAGGCTGCGGCCCCGTTCCGCTAAACGTCGCCGCCGATGGAGGGCCAACCATGAACGGCAAGGCGAAGAGCGTAGTCATCACCGGTGCGTCCACGGGCATCGGGCGGGCGTGCGCGCTCCGGCTCGACCGCATGGGCTGGCGTGTCTTCGCCGGCGTGCGCAGGCCTGCCGACGGGGAGGCGCTGAGGGCGAAGGCATCCGCGCGGCTGCTCCCCGTCGAGCTTGACGTCACCGATGAGGCGTCCATCGGCCGAGCAGCAGGACAGGCTGTGGAGGCCACGGGCGACGAAGGGCTGGGAGGTCTGGTAAACAACGCCGGCATCTCGGTGGCGGGCCCGCTGGAGTTCCTGCCGCTCGAGGAGCTCCGGCGCCAGCTCGAAGTGAACGTGACCGGGCAGGTCGCCGTGACGCAGGCGTTCCTGCCGCTCATCCGGAAAGGGAACGGCCGCATTGTCTTCATGGGCTCTATCAGCGGCCGGCTGGCAACGCCGTTCCTGGGCCCTTACGCGGCGTCGAAGTTCGCACTGGAGGCGATCGCCGATGCGCTGCGCGTTGAGCTGCGCCCGTGGGACATCCCGGTCTCGATCGTCGAACCGGGGAGCATCGCCACCCCCATCTGGGACAAGGGCCAGGACGCGGCCGACGAGCTGGAGCAGCAGCTTTCGCCGCAAGGCCACGAACTCTACGACCCGGCGATTGCGGCCGTAAGGCAGGCAGCCAGGGACGCCGCCGCGCGCGGGGTCCCTCCCGGGCGCGTAGCCAGAGCCGTTGCCCACGCGCTGACCGCGCGGCGGCCCAAGACGCGCTACCTCGTGGGCAACGATGCCCGTCTGCAGCTGGCGATGGCCTCGCTGCTGCCCGACCGCGCCCGGGACAGCATGGTGAGCCGGGTCATGAAGCTTCCGCGGAAAAGCTGAGCCGGGACGGCGCTACTGGCCGTAGAGCTTCCCATCGCGAGTGTGGTTGAGGACCGAGAACCAGAAGCTGTTGTGCCCGGGGAGGCGCTCGCGGGTCTCCCCGCCCGGGCCTACGAGGCCTGTCTCCGTCACGATCCACACGCTGCCGGTTGACGACTTCAGCCTCCGGCCGGGCGCATCGAACGAGGTGAAATCCAGCCCGCGCCGGTCATAGGCGCGCCCACCGCTGCCATCGGCAGTGGCCACGACAACCACCTCGCGGTCGCCGATGCGGTCCTCGATGAAGCCCCGTTCGGCCAGCAGCTTCACCGGGTAGGCGGTGAGCGCATCGTCGAGCCGGACAACGTAGACGATGTCCTTTGGCTGGAGAGGGCCCGAGCGGTCTGGCGCCGGGAACATCAGTTGGGGATCGTCGAAGTATTCTGCGTAGGCCATGCCGGGTCCGTAATCGCGTTCGAAGCCCGTGTTGATGTCGAGCACCTTCGTGGTGGGGTGTTCGGCGAGCCATTCGGCCCAGGTTGTGTGGGTAACTGGCAGCGCCTTCAAGCGGATGCCCTTGCCGGCAAGCTCGCCCCAGACCGGCTCGCCGCTGAACTGCTCCCAGAGGGTCCGCGTGGCGCGGTCGTACATCAGCTTGTTGGAACGGTAGAGCATGCCGCTCGTGCCGAAGCGGTAGACCTGGCCATCGTGCCGCCCGTCGTAAAGGATGGCGCTGTTGCAGAGCGTGCAATAGGCGAGTGAGACCGGGATGCCGCCGACCGTGTCGTTCACCATCTCGTGCCAGTCGATGATGCGCCGGGGATAGGCGCGGACATCCCCGTTCAGCTCGATGCCGATTACCTGGTCGCCGTCCCTGATCCACGAGGACGCCTCGGCGGGCGAGACCATGCGCGGGGATTCAAGCGGTGGGATGCCATCGACGTACACGCCTCCCCAGAGGATTTCCTGCGCTGAGATCGTGTGCGGGGCATCCGGGTCGATGAAGGCGCCGAGCTCAGGCTGGATGGTACTGAACAGCCTGTGCTTGAAGGCCAGGTACTCGGGGGTGTCATCGGCGGGCGTGCGATACCCCTGTTGTTCGACCCAGCTAAAGGTGCCGAAGTCTCCCATGGGCCCGATCCAGCCGGGGAGGAGCTTGTGGATGGAGACGTCGAAGGGGGCGGGAAGCACTGCCAGGTCGAGCAGGTAGGGCACAAAGCGGAGGTCGCCGCTGGCGGCGATGGCATCGAACGTGGCCTGCGCCTCTTCGGGCACCACGCCCCCATAGAAGTTGAGACGGTCCCAGTAGATGAGCTTGAGGGGGTCGATCGTCGAAGTGTCCACGGCGCCCTGCGCCGCCGGCGATGGGCCGTCACTCTTGCCGCCTGAGCACGAGATGAACAGCAGGGCCGCCGCGACGGCAAGCCCCGGGATGGCAAATTGCGCGAGATTAGCCTGGCGCATCTCTGCAATAGGATACGCCCACGGCTCCCGGCTGGCCCTACCATGACGGAAAGGAGAGTTTACGCGAGCCTTTGGCGGGGCTACTGGTCGTCGTCGAAGGTCTGGACGAGCGTGCCCTCGCAGTTGTAGAGCTGTGCGTCGTTGTCCGCGCCCATGTTCCAGGTGGGGAGGTGAGACCACCAGAGTGCATCCGCGGTGGGCGGGAACTGGGCCGTCGCCGAGCGCACCTCGGCCGTGCCGCTCAGCATCCAGCCATCGGGGAAATGGTACGTGTACGGCTTGGGCTGAACGCTTACGATCTTCCAGCCGGTCATGTCGCCCGCTCCCTGGATGGTCACGTACTGGTAGGTGCCGGCCAGCAGCTTGTTTAGCTCGATGATGGTCGCTTCGGTCCCTCCGCAGGGCTCACCGGGGTAGTAGCGCCAGGTGAACCTGATCGGGTGGCCGCCGCTCGATACTGGCGAATCCGGGTGCACCCAGATGAGGGCGAAGGGGGTGTAGCCGGTCTCTGCTTCGGGGCGCAGCCTGAAGGCGACCGCGTCGCCCGGCTCGGGTTCGATCAGGAGGGAAGAGTACCCATCGCGGGGCGGTTCCCCCACCTCGGCGAGGCTCTCGAACTTGCCCAGCTTCTTCATGCCCACCCCGTTGGCGGGCACGAACTGGATGCCGTTCCACCAGACGTCGCGCTCGCTGGTGGTGACCTGGGGCGGTTCGAAGATGAAGCCCCGGCCCGCCTCCAGGGTGAGTGTGTTCCCCGGTGTTGTGGGCGTGGTTGTGGGCGTGTTGGTCGCGGTTGTGGTCACCGTGACCGTGGGGGTCACGGGCGCATGGTATTCGTCGTTTGCCACCATCGGCACGAAGGCCCGGAATTGGAGTCCCCCGGCATGGCTGCTGGATGAGCTGCTCGCCAGCGCGAACACGATCGCGCCCAGCCCGCTCATGACGCCGCCTGCCGCCAGGATCCAGGCGAACATCCGCCACCGCCGTTGGCCAGCCACCCCCTCATCGTGCATGGTGACCTCTTGCGCGCAACCCGGGGAACGCCTCAAACGGAGAGCTCGCGGTTGATGCAGGCACGGGCGATGTGGAGCTGCTCGTAGGTGACGCCGTCGCCGAGCGCCTCCTTGATGGGGCCGAGCGCGCCCACAGGGCCGCCCCCGGCAGCGCGCCGGACTTTCGCCAGCGTTGCCAGGTCGATCCACGGCGACACGTCCTCGATCTCGCCACGCTCGATGAGGTGGCCGATGTGCGTGGCAATGGTGCTCGCGTTCATCCCGCGCCGGGCAGCGATGGCGGGGATGTCCTCCCCGGCGCGCAGAAGCTCCCAGGTTCGGCGAACAGTCTCGGGCAGGGCCCGCCCATGGCGGTCGCGCATGGGCGGGCCCTGTGCAGGCGTCCGCGGCGGAGGCGCGGGAGGAGTGGCGGTGCCCCGGGTGACCGCAAGGAAGGCCTCTCCGTAGCGTTCATACTTCACCCTGCCCACGCCGGTGACATTGAGCATTTCCGCCCGGGTGCGGGGGCGCTTTGCGGCCATCTCCCGCAACGTGGAGTCGCTGAAGATGACGTAGGACGGGACGTTTTCGGTCTCGGCGAAGTGCTTGCGGACGGCGCGCAGGTCCTGGAAGAGCGGGTCGGCAGCATCTGCTTCGCGGGTTGCGCCGCGCGGAGGGGCCAGGCAGGGCCCGCAGTTGCCGCAGGCGCGCCCATGGCCCTCGTCGCCGAAGTAGTCGAGGATGCGCGCCCGCAGGCAGGTGACAGACTCAGCGTAGCGCTGCATGGCATCGAGCTTGCGCACGGCGTGGGCGCGGTGCGCCTCCAGGCCGTCCAGGTCGATGCTCTCTTCGCCGCCCGGCCGGGTGGCGGCCACCATCTGCCCCCGGCGTTGGGCCAGGCCGGAGTCGACGAGTGCCTGGATGGCGGCGTTGACGCCGGGCTCATCGTCGGACTGCATCAGGTCGCGCACGTGGACGCGCTCGCCGCCCGCGCTCACAAGGGCGCGGTAGACCTCGACCACGGTGGCGGGCTCCGGGTGCTGGAGCTCGATGAAGAACTCGCGCAGGGAGCGGTCGCGCGGGGCGAAATAGAGGACGCATTCAGCGGGAGCGCCGTCACGCCCTCCCCTGCCCGCCTCCTGGTAGTAGGCCTCGATCGACTCGGGCATGTCGTGGTGGAGCACCATGCGCACGTCGGGCTTGTCGATGCCCATGCCGAAGGCGTTCGTGGCCACGATGACAGGCAGCCTGTCCCGTGCGAAGGCATCCTGGATGTCCCTGCGCTCCTTGTCCTCCATGCCGGCGTGGTAGCTCGCGCTGCGGATGCGCTGGCGCTTGAGGAAGTCCGTGAGCTCCTCGACCTTCTTGCGGGTGCCGCAGTAGACGATTGCCGATTCGCCCCCGAGCTCTTTCAGCTTCGCAGCGATGCGTTCGTCCTTCTCCTTCTGGCTCTTCACGCGCACGACATCGAAGCGGAGATTCGGACGGTCAAAGCCGGCGACGTGCACCTCCGGGTCGTGCAGGCCGAGCCGGGCGGCAATGTCGGCACGGACCTCGGGGTCGGCCGTGGCGGTGAGGGCGACGATGGGCGGATTGCCGATGCGGGGGCGCACCGTCCCCAGGTCGCGGTAGCTGGGGCGGAAGTCGTGCCCCCACTGGGAGATGCAGTGCGCCTCATCGATGGCGAGCAGCGCGACGCGCGCCTGGCGCAAAGCGGCCATGAAGGCCCCGTCACCGAAGCGTTCGGGGGCGACGTAGAGGAGCTGGAGCCTGCCGGCAACGGCATTGCCCATGGTCTCTGTCTGTTCCTCACGGGGGACGGTGGAGTTGACCGCGGCGGCGGCCACTCCCGCCCTGGTGAGGGCGTCGACCTGGTCCTTCATCAGCGCCAGGAGGGGCGAAACGACCACCGTGAGGCCGCCATCGAAAAGCAGCGCCGGCACCTGGTAGCAGAGGCTCTTGCCTCCACCCGTGGGCATGACCGCCAGCGTGTCGCGCCCGGCGAGGACGGCGCTGATGACTTCGGGCTGGCCGGGGCGGAACTCGGCGTAGCCGAAGGTTTCGCGGAGCACGCGGCGCGCGGGAGCGAGCGACCGGGGGTCGGGGGCGGATGAGCAAGGTGACTTGGCGCGCGTGGTCACGACCGGGGATTGTAGAACATTTGAGCGGGTCCGGGAATCCCCTGCCGCGCACTAACAGCGGCCCCTCTCCCGGAGCAGGGAAGAGGGGCCGCAAGAGGGACGAAACGGGTCAGCAGCAGCGGCCGGGAGCAGGCACGCCGGCGGGCCTGGTGGCGACCACGTTCGTGGTGGCCAGGCCCTTGCCCAGCTCGTACTCGCGCGCGTCCGAGGTGACGTTGTCGAAGCCCGCGGCCCGGATCTTCGCCACGTATTCTGACTCCAGGAGTGCGCCGGAGATGCAGCCCGCCCACTGCTCCAGGTCGCTCTTCAGTTCGGCAGGCGCCTCGCGCTTCCACACCATGTCCGAGACCTGCAGCCGGCCGCCGGGCTTCAGCACCCGGAAGGCCTCGCGGAAGACGGCATCCTTGTCCGGGGCCAGGTTGATGACGCAGTTTGAGATGATGACGTCGACGCTCTCGCTGTCGACGGGGAGCGCCTCTATCTCGCCCTGGCGGAACTCGACGTTCGTCGCGCCGACCTTCGCGGCGTTCTTGCGCGCGAGGGCGATCATCTCGGGGGTGCGGTCGACACCGTAGACCTTGCCGGCCGGCCCCACCATCTTCGCCGCCAGGAAGCAGTCGATGCCGCCTCCCGAGCCGAGGTCGAGCACCACCTGGCCCGGCTGCAAGGCGGCGATCGCCGTGGGGTTGCCGCAGCCGAAGGAGACGTCGGTGACCGTGCTCGGGAGGTCGGCGACTTCTGCCTGCGAATAGAGGGCGGCGATTCTCGTCACCTGGGCGTCGGTGCCCGCATCGCTGCCGCAGCAGGAAGGGGCCTCCTCGGCCGCGGGCGCGCTACAGCATCCGGAGGCGGCGACCAGCGGGACCTCGTCTTCAATGCCATCGAGGACGCCCCTCACGCGGCCGGCGTACTCCCGGGAGACGGCTTCGCGGATCTGATCGTTGGTGGGAGCGGTCATTTTCGGGTTCCTTTCGGGGAATCGCAAATTTGCGATAAGGTTCAATCGGAAAATTACGATGCCTTTGTGCCGCTGTCAACCCCCGGCTGGCATTTCATCGTAAATCCTCGATATCATACCCGCAGGCAGGAACGAATGAAGACGATCGATGGGCTAACAGAAGAAGAAGAGCGCGCCGCAACCGTGTTTCGCGCCCTGGGCAACCCCGCCCGCGTGAGAATTGTGACCGAGCTGGCAAAGCGGCAGGCCTGCTACACGGGCGACCTGGTGGAGGTGCTGCCGCTGGCGCAGTCCACGGTCTCGCAGCACCTCAAGGTGCTCAAAGAGGCGGGCATCATCAGCGGCGCCATCGAAGGCAACCCCTGCTACTGCCTCGACGAAAGGACCATCCGCTGGCTGGTCGATTTCTGCTACCGCGTCTGCTGTCCTGCGGGTGAAGGGGTGGCGCCGGCCGGGGGCGGCCGCGAACCGGTGGAGTGTGGCGCCAGTGCATGCTGAGGTTCCCCTCGCCTGGAACGGCGACCCTGCCTGCTTTGGCTGCGGCGCTGAGAATGAGCTCGGCCTCCAGCTTGCCTTCCGGCGCATCGCCGAGCACACCGTGGAGTGCGAGTACGTCGCGCCCGCGCACTATCGCGGGGCGCCCACTGTCCTGCACGGCGGGATCCAGGCGACGATCCTCGATGAGGTGATGGGCAAGGCGGTGCACCTCGCCTTCCACGACCGCCCGGAGATGCGCATCGTGACGGCCGACTTCAGCTTGCGCTACCGGCGCCCGGCGCCCCTCGGCGAGACGTTGCGGGCGCGGGCCGAGCTGGTGCGCGTGGAGGGGCCGAACGTCTTCGTGCGCGGTGCGCTCTTTGATGGCGAAGGCAACGAGCTGACGATCGCAGAAGCGCGCTGGCGGGCACTGGGCGAGCCTGCCTAGAACGGCTTGAACACGGCCAGCCAGGCGAGCACGGGCACGCCCAGCACGAGCAGCGCCCCGAACACGAGCGGCACCCGGTCGGCCAGGATTTCGCGCATCTCTTCCGTCTCCTCGTCCTGACCGGCAGCAGCGAGCGAGACGTCGCGCGCCCGCCGGAGCCCCACGCCGAACAGGGGCAGGCAGACCAGGTAGAAGAACACGTAGAGCCCTGCCAGGGCAGCCAGCCAGCCGTCACGAAGGAAGTTGTAGTCGCCGCTGACCGCCCAGAAGAAGCCCGTGATGCCGGTCACCATGGCCCCGGGGACAAGCACGCGGATTTCGTTGTCGGCCGCCTCGGCCAGGAGGGTGGCCCGGGAGCGGAGGTCGTTCAAGACCCAGGCGCGCAGGACCAGCGGGTAGGTCGAACCAAGCCCGGCCCCGAGCCAGATGAGCCCAAGCACGTGAACGATTCGCCAGCCGTCCATCTTCAGTGCGCCTCCCGGCGCGTGGCGCGAACCGCCTGGCCGCGCGGCACCTCAGCCGGTGGCGGCGACGGCGGCGCCTTCTGGTTGCTGCGAAGCGGCGCGCCGGTGGGCGGCGGCGGCCGCCACGAACTCCCGGAAAAGCGGGTGCGGGCGGTTGGGGCGGCTCTGCAGCTCGGGGTGGAACTGCGTGCCGAGCATGAACGGGTGCCCGCCAATCTCTGAAATCTCGACCAGCGCCCCATCGGGCGAGATGCCGCTGACCACCAGGCCCGCGGTCTCAAGCTCTGCCCGGTAGCGGTTGTTGAACTCCCAGCGGTGGCGGTGGCGCTCGCTCACCATGTCTGTGCCATAGGCGGCGGCGGCCACGCTGCCGGGGGTGAGGCGGCAGGGGTAGGCGCCCAGGCGCATGGTGCCGCCCTTGCGCGTCACGCCGAGCTGCTCTTCCAGCAGGCTGATGACGGGGTAGGGCGATTCGGGGTCGAACTCGGTCGAGTTGGCGCCCTCCATGCCACAGACGTTGCGCGCGAACTCGGTCACCATCACCTGCATCCCCAGGCAGAGGCCGAAGTAGGGTATGCCCCGCGTGCGGGCGTAGGTGGCCGCCCTGACCTTGCCCTCCCAGCCACGCTCGCCGAAGCCGCCAGGAACGATGATGCCGTCGACGCCCTGGAGCACGGCGGCGGGCTCGCGCGTTTCCAGGTCCTCGGCGTGGACCCAGCGGATGCTGGCTTCCACGCCATTGGCAATGCCGGCGTGCGCCAGCGATTCCTTCACCGACATGTAGGCGTCGTGGAGCTCAACGTACTTGCCCACCACGGCCACCTCAACGCTCCCGGCCGGGTGCTTGAGCCGGTCGACCATTTCGCGCCACTCGGCCAGGTCGCGCCCGCCCGTGAGCCCGAGGCGGTCGATGACGTAGGCTCCCAGCCCGCGCTCTTCGAGGATGAGGGGGACTTCATAGATGGAGCTGACCGTTTCGAGGGGGATGACGGCGGCGGGGTCGACGTCGCAGAAGAGGGCGATCTTGTCGCAGATCTCCCTTGAAACCGGGTGGTCGCTGCGCGTGATGATGACATCGGGCTGGATGCCCATGGAGCGCAGCTCGCGCACCGAGTGCTGGGTCGGCTTGGTCTTCAGCTCGCCCGTTGCTCCCACCCAGGGGAGGAAGGTGACGTGGACGCTCAGGTGATTCTCGCGCGGCTCCTCGTGGCGCATCTGGCGGATGGCTTCGATGAAAGTCTGGCCCTCGATGTCGCCGACGGTGCCGCCAACCTCACAGATGATGACATCGGCCCGGGCGGAATCGGCCGCCGCCCTGATGCGCGCCTTTATCTCGTTGGTGAGATGCGGGACGGCCTGGATGGTGCCGCCCAGGTAGTCGCCCCGCCGTTCGCGTTCGAGCACGGACAGGTAGACCTGGCCGCTGGTGACGGATGACGCCTGCGAAAGGTCCTGGTCGATGAAGCGCTCGTAGTGGCCGAGGTCAAGGTCGGTCTCGGCGCCGTCGCTGGTGACGAACACCTCGCCGTGCTGATAGGGCGACATCGTCCCGGGGTCGACGTTCAGGTAGGGGTCCAGCTTCTGGATGGTGACGGAGATGCCGCGGGACTTGAGGATTCTGCCGAGGGAGGCGGTGGTGATGCCCTTGCCAACGGAGCTGACGACACCACCGGTGACAAAGATGAACTTCGGCATGGCCCCCCACGGCGGTGTGTGCTCTACCGATCCTAGGCTCGGGCCCGAAGGGTGTCAACGAACATATGTGTCATTGGCAACCGGCATTCCCCGGCCGCCGGGAGCGTTGTGGAGGCCCTCCCCGGCGGCGCGGATCGGGGCGGAGGGGGAGACATGTCTGGCGCCTCGCATTGCCATTGCCCCCGTGAGCGCCGCCGCTCACAATGCCCCCAATCAGCAGAGGAGAAGAAGCCCGTGATAACGAAAGACGAGCTCGCGCGCGGGATCCGCTTCGCGGGCGCGCGCGCCGCCGCGGCCGCCTCATACACGAAGAACTGGGACCACCAGCTCGCTCACCAGTGGACCAGCCGCGACGCGTTCGTTCACATCGCCACCTCGGCCGGTACGGCGCCGCAGATTGCCCCCTTGCTGGCGGGAGGGGCGCTCGCCGGGGTGACGCTCGAACAGGTCGCCGGGATGAACGCCCAGAGCATCGCGAAGATGGCGAACCAATCGCAGGAGGAAGTGGTCAGGGCCATCCGCGATGGGCACGAGGCCTCGGCCGCTTTCGTCGAGACGATGGATGAGGCCGCGCTCGGCCAGACGGTGAAGCTGGGGGGTTACGAGATGCCCCTGGCAGAGATCATCGCCCAGGTCTGGATCCACCACACGATCGCGCACACCTACGAAGCCAGCGCCCGCTGGCCAATCCAGTAACGGGTGACTGCTTAGCCGCCAAAGACGATGGCAGCGGCCGCGTTCAGGGCCGTGTCGAGCCGGCCCAGCGCCTCGTTGCCCATGGTGCGCTTGTTCGCCGTGCCATCCTGCTCGCCAGCGGCCTTGCCTGTGGCGCGGCCCGCCTTCACGGCATCGACGGCCTCGCGGTATCGCGCATAGGCCCCCGTTCGCGCCAGGGCCGCGGCGGCGATTGTGCCCTTGCGCACGGCGTCATCGATGCGCTTGGCGGCGGCGTCGATCTTCGAGGTCATCTGCTGGGCGGCCTGGAGCCGCTCGCGTTCAAGCTCGCTGTCGAAGCGCCGGTCGGCGAGGGCCTCGCGCGCCTCGTCGAGAGCCTCCGAGGCGGCGATCACGGCGTCGGCGGCATCGGAGAGCCGTTTGCTCTGTTCGTCGTTCATCCGTCCTTCCCCCTGACCAAGGAGATGGCCGGATTATAGGGCAATGGCGCGGCGCTACTTCTCAAGGTTCTGCCTGATCGCCTCCAGCTCTTCGGCGCTGATCTCGCCGCTGGCGTAGCGGCGCCGGGCGATATCGAGCGGGCTTTCGCGCGGCGCTCTATCACTCCTGCGCGCGTAGGCGGCAATGGCCCACGCCCCGAGCGCCAGGAGCCCGAGCCAGAACACCGCCATCGATGCGAGCATGATTGCCCCACCCGCATCGTCCCAGTCCATGTGGCCGTGGTCGCGTTGCCTGGCCACGGTCGCCTGTGTCTCTCCGGGGCGTGATTCCGCGCCTGTGGGCGACTCCACCTGCCAGCGCACGCCGTTGATGGTGAATTCCCGGGCCATGGCGCACCTCCGCCAGCCATTGTGCACCGGGGAGAGCGCGGCGTGGGCCACGCCGGCAACGGCCCGGGGACGATGCAGGCGGACCTGCAGGGGGTAGCGGAAGAGGCGCGTTCCGTGGATACTGAATCTCTCAGAACGGCGTTGCACAGCGTGGAATGATAGAATTGCAAGATTACAGCACGAGCGCCCGGGCTGCGCCGCTGCAGCGCGGCCGCTTCGTTCGCGCGGCGCTGGCGGCGGGCGGGGGCGCCCTGGTTGCCATCGGCGTGCTTGGCATCTTCCTCCCCCTGTTGCCGACCACGGTCTTCTTCATCGCCGCCGCGGCCTGCTTCGCACGAAGCTCGCCCTCGGCCCACCGCTGGCTCACGACCAATCGCCTATTTGGAGACTACCTGCGCAACTACCACGAAGGGCGTGGCGCCACGGTGGGCACGAAGGTCTTCTCCGTAGGTTCACTCTGGGCCGGGATCGGGTTGAGCAGCTGGTTCCTGGGGCCACCCTGGTGGGTGGAGCTGGGGCTCCTGGCCATCGCCGTGGCGGTCACGCTGCACCTGCTGACCCTGCGCACCATTCGCCCGTAGCGAGGGTGACGGGAATGGTCATGGGCCGCGGCCCGGGTGGCGGCTGCGCGCCCCGCGGAGGGGCTTTACCCCAGCTTGCCCTGCTCTCCACCCGGTGGTAGCTTTTGTGTGCTAAATCACAACCCCCGTAGCGCCCCTCAAGAAGGGGGCACCGGAACCGGAGCTTGGCCGTCACATGTTCTGCAGAGCCGCCGCGCGACCCAGCGATCAGGGGCTCTGCTTTTCCGTGGGACGAGCTGCCCTGAGGCCCCGCCCATGAGCTTCTACGACACCTGGTCGGCCATCATGATCGCCGCGATCGCCGGGTTCATCCTGGTGTTCACGGCCCTTGTGGGGGCAAAGCTGCTGGCGCCCTACGCCCGCGAGCGCGGCAAGGACACTTCGTACGAATGCGGCATGCAGCCCGTTGGCAAGAACTGGGCCCAGGTTCACGTCCGCTACTATCTCATCGCCATCCTCTTCCTCATCTTCGATGTGGAGACGGTCTTCATCTTCCCGTGGGCCATCACCTTCCTCGACCTGCCGCGCTACGCCTTCTACGAAATGCTCGTCTTCATCGGCGTCCTCGCCGCGGGGCTGGTCTACGCATGGCGCCGTGGCGTGCTGGAGTGGCGATGACCGGGCAGAACACACCTGCGCCCGGCGCTGCCCCGCTCTACATCCCGGACTTTGGGGGTGAGGCGGAGCGCCTTGCGCCCGCTGCTCCGCCCGAGGCACGCGCGTTCTATCGCATGGTGCTGCCCGGTGTGGCCCAGACCGGCGTCGATACCGTCCTCTCGCTGAGCCGCAAGAGCTCGCTCTGGCCGATGACCTTCGGCCTCGCCTGCTGCGCCATCGAGATGATCGGCACCTTCATGTCCAACCACGACCTGGACCGCTTTGGCATCGTTCCCTGGCCGAGCCCCCGCCAGTCGGACGTGATGATCATCTCCGGCACTGTGACGAAGAAGATGGCCCCGGCCATTAAGCTCCTCTACGAGCAGATGCCCAACCCCAAGTACGTGATTGCCATGGGCGCCTGCGCTACCAACGGAGGCCCCTACACGGCCTACGACCGCGTGCTGCAGGGCGTCGACAAGATCATCCCCGTTGATGTCTACGTGCCGGGGTGCCCACCTCGCCCCGAAGCGCTCATCGATGGCTTCCTGGCCCTTCAGCAGAAGATCCGCGAAGAGAAGGGCATGGTGGGATGACGGCAGAGAACGTGACCCTTCCGCCGCTCGCGGGCGCCATCAAGAAGGCGCTGCCGAAGGTTCCCTGCGCGGCAAGCCTGACAAAGACGGACCTCGACCTGCGTGTCGCCCCGGCCGATCTGCTGGCCCTGGTCCAGGGACTGAAGGACCACCCGGACCTCGGCTTCGACTACCTGCGCAACGTCACCGGCCTCGACATGCAGGAGAACGGGCTCGAGCTGAAGTACCACTTCTACTCGTTCAAGCATGGCCATACGGTGCAGGTCACCGTCGCCACGCCCCCGGGCGAATCGCACCTTCCTACCCTTGCGGGCCTTTACGCGGCCGCCGATTGGCACGAGCGCGAGGCGGCCGAGATGTTCGGCTTCGTCTTTGACGGCCACCCCGACCCGCGCAACCTGCTGCTCGAAGAGGACCTGCGCATCCACCCTCTGCTCAAGGCGCACCCGCTGCAGCCGGTCGAGATCGTGCAGGGCATCGAAGATGGTCGAGCGGGGTTTGAGTTCTAATGTCTATCTGGCCTGAAGAACGCCTGGACCACGTCGACACCGAAGGCTTCCACACCGTCGACATGACGATCAACGTCGGGCCGCAGCACCCCGCGACCCACGGCGTGTTCCGCATGCTGCTCACCGTCGATGGCGAGCTGGTCACCGCCTGCCGCCCCTATATCGGCTACCTCCACCGCGGCCTCGAAAAGCTGAGCGAGCTGAACGACTATCGCCAGGCGATGGGCTTCTGGGACCGCACGGACTACCTCGCCGGGCTCCTCTGCGAACAGGCCTACTGCATGGCCGTCGAGAAGCTCGCTGACATCGAGGTCCCCGAGCGCGCGGAGTACATCCGCGTCATGCTCTCGGAGCTTTCGCGCATCAACTCGCACTTCATGTTCCTGGGTGCTTTCGGCGCCGATGTCGGCTCCTTCGGGACGAGCTTCACCTACGCCTGGCGCGAACGCGAGCGCATCTACGACCTCATCGAAGAGGTCTCGGGCGATCGCATGTTCCCCACGTACTGCCGCCCGGGCGGCGTGACGATGGACCTCCCGGAGAACTTCGAGAAACGCTGCCGCGAGGTCCTGGGCCACATCTACCAGGGCATCGACGACCTCGATGGCCTGCTCACGGGCAACGAGATCTTCGTCGAGCGCTGCCGGGCGCTTTCGCCGCTCACTACCGAAAGGGCGATCAACCTCGGCGTCACCGGGCCTGTGCTGCGCTCCACCGGCCTCGCCTGGGACCTGCGCAAGGCCGAGCCCTACAGCGTCTATCCGCACCTGAAGTTCGATATCCCCGTTGGCCTCAGGGGAGATGTGTTCGACCGCTACATGGTTCGCCTCGCCGAGATGTACCAGAGCGCCCGCATCGTCGAGCAGTGCCTGGAGCAGCTTCCCGGCGGGCCCTTCCTCAACCCGAACCTGCCCAAGAACCTGCGCATCGACGATGCCGAGGCCTACGTCCGCATCGAAGGGACCAAGGGCGAATACGGCGTCTACGCCCTGGCGAAGGGGGGCAACAAGGCCTACCGCATGAAGCTCCGTTCGCCTTCCTTCTGCAACCTCTCGGCCCTGAGCGAGATGGTGGTGGGCCACTACGTCGCCGACGCCATCATCATCCTCGGCTCGCTCGACATCGTCCTGGGTGAGGTGGACAAGTAATGAACGGCGCCAGCCCGCTGCCCTTCGGCGACGTCTTCTTCGGTTGGTCGTGGCTCGATGCCATCATCCGCATCGTCATCGTCGTGCTGCTGATGACCGTCGTAGTCGTTTACCTCACGTACGGCGAACGCAAGGTCGTGGCCCGCATCCAGCAGCGCCTGGGCCCGAACCGGGTGGGCCCCTGGGGCCTGCTCCAGGGCTTCGCCGACGCTATCAAGTTGCTCATCAAGGAAGACATTCGCCCCCGGGCGGCCGACCGCTGGGTCTTTGAGTTTGCCCCCTTCCTCACGTTCATCCCCGTGCTCATGGTGCTGGCGGCCCTGCCCTTCGCGCGCGACTGGGGCGTTCGCAATGTCACACTGGGCCTGCTCTTCGTGAACGCCGCCCTGGGTCTGAACATCGTCGGCATCATGATGGCTGGCCTCGGCTCGGGGAATAAGTACGCGCTCCTCGGCGGTGTCCGCGCCGCCGCGCAGATGATCAGCTACGAAATCCCGCTCGTCATCAGCATCCTCTGCGTGGCGATGGTCGCGGGCACGCTCGATCTGAACGCCATCGCCATCCTCCAGGAAGACCGCCCCTTCCTCCTGTTGCAACCGCTCGCATTCGTCATCTTCTTCACGGCCATGCTCTCTGAGCTCCACCGCGCCCCGTTCGACATCCCCGTCGCCGAATCCGAGATCGTCGGCGGCTACTTCGTCGAATACTCCGGCATCCGCTGGAGCATGTTCCAGCTCACCGAATACGCCTCGCTCTGGGCGTTCAGCATCTTCGGCAGCGTGGTCTTCCTCGGCGGGTGGGAGTTCCCCATGGGGAGCGACTGGGGCTGGGGCTGGCAGCTCTTCCTCACCTTCGTGAAGAGCCTTGCCTGGATTATCGCTGTCATGTGGGTGCGCACCACGGTGCCGCGTCTGCGCATCGACCAGCTCATGAGCTTCTGCTGGAAAGTGCTCCTGCCCATGAGCCTGGTGCAGCTCCTCATGAACGGCTTCATCCTCGTCTACGATTGGCCGCAGGAGCTGCTCACCCTCACCAGCGGCATTGGCGCGGCCGCGCTCGTCGGCTTCGTTCTCTACCGCACGGCCCGCCACCCGAGCGTTGCCCACCTGGTTGGCTCCTACAAGCGGGCGGGGGCGGCGGCGCAATGAAGGGTCTCTTCCGCGGCCTGGCGACAACCCTTTCGACTGCCTTCCGCCGGCCGGTAACGTTGCAGTTCCCCGAAGTCAAGCACGAGCTTCCCGTGCGCCAGCGCAGCTTCCCGGTGCTGACCTGGGACTTCGATCACGAGGAGCCGTTCTGCACGGGCTGCATGGTCTGCGTGCGCAACTGCCCGGTCGAATGCATGACGGCTGTGATGCAGGACAATCCGAAGTACCCGCTCGGCCAGAGCAATCGCCGCAAGATCATCGAGAAGTTCTGGATCGACTACGGCCGCTGCATGCGCTGCAACATCTGCGTCGAGGTCTGCAACTTCGAAGCGATCGTCATGGACAACACCTGGGGCGGGCACGAGCATTCGGCTTTCGACCGGCGCGACCTCCACAAGGACCTTGACGACCTCACGCGGGCCAGCCGCGAGGGCCGCCTGCCGGCGCCCTTCCGCCCCATTGACGCCCTTGAGGCCTCCGTCGCCAGGCTGGAGGGCAAGGAAGCTCCCGAGCCGGGCATGAAGGGCGCGCGCCCCGAGGCGCGGCAGGCGCAATTCGAACGCATCGCCGCCGGCCAGGGCGCTGGCATCCAGGAGCGCGAACCCGAGCCGGGGGCTCTCAAGGCTGCCGCGGCCGCCGCCGGCGCCGGGGCCGACGAAGAGCTCGCCGGGCTTTCCGAGAAGAAGCTCCGCGCAAAGCGGATGCGCGCCGAAAAGGAAGCTCGCGAGCTGGCCATCGCCGAAGGGCGCGACCCCGAGGCCGCCGTGGCCGAAGCGCGCAAGGCCTTTGAGGCGAGCGTCAGCGGCGGAGGCGCGCCCCGCGCGGCCGCCGGCCCCGCTCCCGCCGCTGCGGGCGCGAAAGGCGACCCGAATTCGCCCAGCAAACTGCGCGCCCGGCGCATGCGCGCCGAACGCGAAGCGCGCGAGAAGGCTATCGCCGAAGGCCGCGACCCGGAGGCCGCCGTCGAAGAAGCGCGGGCCGCCTTCGAAGCGAGCCTGGGCGGCGCTCCCGCAGCCGCGCCGGGCGCCGCAGCCGCGCCGGCCGCTGCCGATGGCGATGCGCCTTCGGACAAGAAGCTGCGCGCGAAGAGGATGCGCGAAGAGCGCGAGGCGCGCGACAAGGCCATCGCCGAAGGGGCCGACCCCGAGGCCGCCGTGGCCGAGGTCCGCGCGAAGTGGGGGGTGCAATAGTGGCCACGGAAATCCTCTGGTGGATCTTCGCCGCCGGAATCGTGGGGGCCGCGCTCGGAGTGGTGTTTTCCGGTTCGGTCATCCATTCGGCCATCTTCCTCATCCTCAGCCTCGCGGGCGTGGGGGCCATGTACCTCTTCCTGATGGTCGAGTTCCTTGCCCTTGTGCAGTTCCTTATCTATGGCGGGGCGGTCACCGTGCTCATCCTGCTGGCGCTCATGCTCACGCGCATGGGAGCGGGCGAGAAGGTGAACGGCGCCCAGGCGCCCGTGGCCTTCATGGTAGCCGTGGCGCTCGGCGCCATCCTGCTCTCGGTGGCGGTGCGCACCGCCTGGCCGGGCGATACGGGCGATATGCCCCACAACATCGCTATCGAAGCCGTGAGCGAGAAGCTCTTCCTTGACTTCGGCGCCCCCTTCGTGATCGCCTCCGTGTTGCTGCTGGTGGCGCTGATCGGGGCAATAGTCCTTGCCCGCCAGGAGGATGGGGAGTAGCCATGGTTCCTCTCGAAAACTACCTGGCCCTCAGCGGGATCCTCTTCTCCATCGGGTTCTACGGCGTGCTTGCCCGCCGCAACGCGGTGCTCATCCTCATGAGCATCGAGCTGATGCTGAACGCGGTGAGCCTGAACTTCATCGCTTTCGCCGCCTATCTCGACCCCGACCGCATCATCGGCGCAATCTTCGCCGTGTTTGTCATCACCGTCGCCGCCGCGGAAGTCGGCCTGGCTCTTGCCATCGTCATCCGCCTGTTCCGCAACCGCGCCACCAGCAACGTGGACGACGCGGCAATCATGAAGTGGTAAAAGGGGCCGTCTCGAACCATGGGAGCTGAACAGGCATGGCTGCTGCCCGCGGTACCGGCGGGATTCTTCATTCTGCTTGCCCTCTTCGGGCGCTACCTGCCCCGCCAGGGCGATGTCCTTGGCGTGCTCGCCATCGGCACATCGTTCGTGCTCTTCTTCTTCGTCCTTGCCGACTACCTGGGCATCGGCGAGGGGACAGATACCGTCCTCAAGAGCTGGGCCTGGTCCGACATTGGCGACTTCAGCCTGCGCTTCGGGATTGCCGTTGACCCGATAACAATCGTGATGCTCGGCGTGGTCACCAGCGTGGCGCTGATGGTCAACATCTTCTCCATCGGCTACATGAAGGGTGAAGCGCGCTACTACTGGTTCTTCGCCGTCTTGCAGCTCTTCGCCGCTTCCATGCTGCTGCTCGTGCTCGCCGATAACCTCCTCCTCGTCTATGTCTCGTGGGAGCTGGTGGGCGTCTGCTCGTTCCTGCTCATCGGCTTCTACTGGGAGAAGCGCAGCGCCACCGAGGCCGCCAAGAAAGCATTCATCACAACTCGCATCGGCGATGTCGGGCTCCTCATTGGCATCATCCTGCTCTGGCGCGAAGCGGGCACGTTCAACATCCAGGAGATCATTCACGCCGCCGAGAACGGCGAGTTCAGCTCCACCTACCTGACCGTCTCCATGCTTTTCGTCTTCCTGGGGGCCATGGGCAAGAGCGCCCAGTTCCCCTTCCACGTCTGGCTGCCCGACGCCATGGAGGGCCCGACCCCGGTTAGCGCGCTCATCCACGCCGCCACCATGGTTGTCGCGGGCGTCTACCTGGTGGCCCGCCTCCTGCCCGTCTACGAGGTGGCCGACCACACGATGATCGTGATCACGCTCGTGGGCCTCATCACGGCGGTGCTTACGGGCTTCATGGCCTTCGCCCAGACCGATATCAAGAAGGTGCTGGCCTACTCCACCGTGGGCCAGCTCGGCTTCATGTTCATCGCCCTCGGTTCGGGCGAACCCGCCGCGGCCATGTTCCACCTCATGACCCACGCCTTCTTCAAGGCGCTGCTCTTCCTTGGCAGCGGCTCGGTCATCCTCGCCACCCACCACAACCAGGACATGGAGAAGATGGGTGGCCTCTGGAAGAAGCTCCCGGTGACGGGCACGACGTTCCTTATCGGTTCGGCGGCCCTCGCCGGCGTCGTGCCCCTGGCAGGCTTCTGGAGCAAGGATGAGATCCTGAACGCGGCGAACACGGAATGGGGCGCCTGGGCGCTCGTGCTCACGGCCGCCGCCGCCGTGATGACGGCCTTCTATACCACCCGCCTCTTCATTCGCACCTTCATGGGTACGCCGCGCGACAGGCACGTGTATGACCACACGGAGGAACCCGGCTGGGTGATGGGCGGACCGCTCGTCTTCCTTGCCTTCCTGGCCGTTGTCTCCGGCTTCCTGGTGTTCAGCGGCGTGGGCAGCGCGCTCGGCTTCCCGGGCGGGGTCACCGAATTCGTGTACCTCCACCACCCGCACGAGTACTCAATCAACTGGGGGCTGGCGGCGCTCTCCCTCGGCATCAGCGGCGCCGGCATCGCCATCGGGGCCTGGATGTACTGGGGCAACAGCCTTGCCCGTTCAACGAAGCTTGCCGACTCGTACCCGGCCGCCTACCGCCTGCTCGTGAACAAGTTCTACTTCGATGAAGCGTACCAGTGGGGCATCGACCGCGTGGTGCTCGGCTTCAGCTATATCGTCTCCTGGTTCGACCGCAATGTGGTGAACAACACAGGCGTCGATGGCTCGGGCGAAGCGACCGTCTACGGCGGCTTCGTCCTGAAATTCCTGCAGACCGGCAGGCTCCCCAACTACGCCATGGGAATCGCCCTTGGTGTCGTAGGGCTGGCCTTCGCCGGAATCATGGTGAGGGGCTAAGAGATGACCTTCGACGAGGCCCAGGGCTACGTGGTCCTTGCCACGCTGGCCGCGCCCCTGCTGACGATGCTCCTGCTTGTCTTTGTGCCCGGCAGCCAGAAGATGGCCGTGCGCTACATCTCGCTCGTGGCCGGGGCCATCATGTTCGGCCTCTCGATCTACATCTTCACCGCCTACCAGGTCGGCGATGGCCACAACGACATCCAGATGCAGCTTCGCTGGACCTGGGTAGAAAACGTCGCCTTCCTGAGACAGGACGGCATCACCCTGAACCTGGGCGTCGACGGCATCTCCGCCACTCTCGCGCTCCTCAACGGGATAGTCGCTTTCGCCGGCACCCTGGTCAGCTGGAAGCTCGACTTCCGCACCAAGGACTTCTTCATCCTCTTCTGGATGCTCGTCGCGGGCGTCTACGGGACTTTCTTCTCCCTCGACCTCTTCTTCTGGTTCTTCTTCTACGAGCTGGCGGTGGTGCCGCTCTACCTGCTCATCGGCGTCTGGGGCTCGACCCGCAAGGAATACGGGGCGCTCAAGCTCACGCTGATGCTGGTGGGCGGTTCGGCGCTCATCTGGATTGGCATCTTCGCCACCGTGCACGAAGCCGGGCTGGGCACCTTCGACATGCGCCAGCTCTGGGCCGCCGGCGCCGATGGCACCCTCGACCCGACCTTCCAGAAGACCTTCTTCCCCTTCATGGTCATTGGCTGCGGCGTTCTCGCCGCCCTTTGGCCCTTCCACACCTGGTCGCCCGACGGTCACATGTCGGCCCCCACGGCCGTCTCCATGGTGCACGCGGGCGTCCTCATGAAGCTGGGGGCCTTCGGCGTCATCCGCCTCGGCATCCAGCTGATGCCCGAAGGCGCAGAATTCTGGATGCCCACCCTCATGGCCCTCGGTGTGACGGGCGCCCTCTATGGCGCCACCGCCGCCCTCACCCAGCGCGACTTCAAGCTCATCTCGGGCTACAGCTCGGTCAGCCACATGGGCTACGTACTCATGGGCCTGGCGACCATGAACTCAATCGGCGTCACCGGCGCCGTGCTGCAGATGTTCTCCCACGGGGTGATGACGGCCCTTGTCTTCCTCATGATTGGCGCCCTCTATGACCAGGCGCACACGCGCGACATGAAGGATTTCGGCGGCCTGGCGAAGGTGATGCCTGTCTGGGTCATCTTCTACACCATGGCCGGCCTTGCGAACGTGGGGCTGCCCGGGCTCTCGGGCTTCACGGCCGAGTTCCACATCTTCGTGGGCACTTTCCGTGCTTACCCGCTGGCAGGTGCGCTCGCGATCCTCGCTGCTGCCCTGGCGGCGGCCTACATGCTGCGTATGTTCGCCATCGTCTTCTTCGGCCCCCTGAACCCGCGCTGGGCGGGCCTCAAGGAGATGACCCCGCTTGAGAAAGTCTCGGGCGGCCTGCTCATCGCTTCGATGCTGGCCATGGGCCTCTACTGGGCGCCCTTCACCGACCGCATCGGCGCCAGCGTGACTCTCCTTCCCGGGGTGACTGGCTAATGCGCGACTACTCGCTCTTCATCCCCGAATTCATCGCCGGCGGGCTGGCGGCCGCGATCATCGCGGCGGAGCTTTTCTGGCCATCCATCCGCCGCGAGACACTGGCCTACCTGACCGCGCTCGCCGCCGTCGCCTGGGGCGTGGCCAGCCTCTTCTACGCCGGGAACGACCCCGAGAGCTTCCAGGGCCTTATCCAGATCGACAACTTCACGACGTTCTTCCGCCTCATGGGCGCGGGAATCGTGGCCGTGGTCGCGCTGCTTTCGGCGCAGTTCCTGAGCGGACGCACGAAGACGGCATCGGAGTATTACGGCCTGCTCCTTGTGGCCGGCTGCGCCATGGTCTACATGGCCTCCGCGCGCGAGCTCATCACCGCCTACATCGCCCTTGAGCTGCTCAGCTTCTGCCTCTACATCCTCGTCGGCTACCTCAAGCGCGACAACCTGAGCAGCGAGGCGAGCCTGAAGTACATCCTCCTCGGCGCCTTCTCTTCGGCAATCTTCCTCTACGGCATGAGCCTCATCTACGGCGTGACGCACTCCACCTACTACGACGAGATCGCCAGCTCCCTCGCCTCCCGTTCGGCCGACACCGGCCAGGCGGCGGTCGTCGGCTTCATGCTCATCCTCGCCGGGGTCGGCTTCAAGGTCTCGGCGGCGCCCTTCCAGTGGTGGGCCCCGGACGCCTACGAGGGCGCCCCACTCCCGGTCACCGCCTTCCTTTCAACGCTTTCGAAGGCGGCCGGCTTCGCGCTCATCATCCGCCTTTTCACTTCGGCGCTGACCCCCGACGCCGTGGAGTGGCGCTGGGCCGTCGCCATCGTCGCAGGCGTCACCATGACCATGGGCAACCTCGTCGCCATCCAGCAGACGAGCATGAAGCGGCTCATCGCCTACAGCTCGATCGGGCAGGTGGGCTACATGCTCGTGGTCCTCGCCGCCATCGGCTGGGGCGACCAGGAGGTGGGACGCAACGCTTCCACCACCCTCTTGCTGCACCTGACCGGCTACGTGCTTTCGACGCTGGCGCTCTTCGCCGCCCTCACCGCCTACTTCAACCGCACGGGCAAGGACACGATCACGGGCATGCGCGGCATGGCCGAAACGCAGCCCTTCCTGGCGATGGTCATCACCGTCTCGCTCTTCTCGTTCGCCGGGCTGCCGTTCTTCGCCGGGTTTGCCACCAAGCTCTTCATGTTCCAGGCGAGCATCACCGGCGACCTTCTCTGGCTCGTCGGCCTGGCCGTGCTGAACAGCTTCATCAGCCTCTACTACTACCTGATGGTCATCCGCCAGATGTACCTCTTCAACCCGGAAGAGGGGCTCACGCGCTTCAAGGTCAGCCCCGTGCTCTGGGCCACGGCTGGCGTGCTCATGCTCGGCGTCATCTTCATCGGCTCCTACCCGGCGCCCGCCTTCGAAGCCGCCGAACGCGCCACCGAGACCCTCTTCGAGCAGGGCCCGTCCCTGGAGGCCACCGCGCGGTAGGAGACGCGCCCCCCTACCCCCGCACCATTCGTTCGATGAACAGCGCCATGATGTCGGCGCACTGGCGGCCGAGGAGCGGGTCCGAATCGAAGCCGTGCGGCTGGTTCGCGTACATGTGAAGCTCTGCAGGCACGTTCGCGGCGAGGAGCGCCTCGTACATGTCAGTTGACTCCGCCGGTGGCACGAGCTCGTCGCTGTTGCCGTGAAAGAACAGCGCGGGTGGATGACCGGCGCCCACGTAGGTCAGCGGGCTGGCGGCGGCAAGCTGCGCTGCCGATGCCTCCTGCCCGAAGAGGGGGTGGATCCTGGTCTTCCAGTTGCGGGAGCCGAGGGCCGTCGGCGGGTAGAAGGCGATGACGGCCGCGACACTCGTGTCCACCCCGGCGTTGCCGCCCTCGCCCTCGAACTCCGGCCTGCCCACGGTCCCGGCGGCCATCAGCACCAGGTGCGCCCCCGCCGAGTTGCCCTCGATTACGATCTTCGCCGGGTCGATCCCCAGCCGTTCGGCGTTTGCCCGCATCCAGCGGATGGCCGTCTTCACGTCGTGGAGGCATGCCGGCCAGGGGGATTCGGTCACCAGGCGGTATTCGCTCGCCACGCAGGTGTAGCCTTTCCGCCCCAGGAGGATACCGTAGCCGCGCAGCTGCGAGCGGTCGCCCTGCACCCAGCCGCCGCCGTGGACCAGCAGCACGCCCAGGCCGTTCTTCACCGCCGCCGGCGGGTGGTAGATGTCGCACTTCAGGTCACGGCCCCCGCCGGTTCCGAACACGACCCCAGGCTCGATTTCGACTCGTTGCTGTTCAGCGATGGTCATGGTGTGGGCTCCTTGGGTGGTCTGGCGGGCTCAGTAGGTGTCGGCCCCCGGCCCGAACGGCGTTGCCCAGCGGTCACGGGCGTGCTTCGCCGGGCAACTGTGAAAGCACGAAGCCGTAGATCCCGCGAGCGTGGCCCATCGCCGACTCCGCGTCGTCGCGCCCTGGTTCCAGGTCCGCTCCCGGGTAGCGAAATAGGCTAGCCAACGGCGTCAGAATCGCGGCTGCCCGGGTCCACCCGGCCAGCTCCGGGACAATCCGGCTGCCGTTGTCGATGAGCGCGACGAGGTCGTGCGTCTTTCCGAAGGGCACGTCGTGCCAGACCAGCAGGGCTTTGATCGCCTTCTCCCCGGCCTGTTGGCAGTGGAACAAGGACGGCCCGGTGATCCCGCTATCGATCGGGGCTGCCGCGGCGCGCAAGTCATCGCTCGCCCTGACCATCCATTCCCGCACCTGTTCGCTGCGCGCGTCAGCCATAAATCACGCGCCCGTGGTCGAGGATCTTCCGCTCGAGAGATGCCGCGACCGTTGCGCGCTCTTCCAGCTCCTCGGAACTGCGAACGAGGATGTCCTTCGACACGCCCATTCCGCTGAGTGCGGAATGACCCCGTACAGCCACGTCGAGGGGATCGGCGGGCGCGTCACCGACGACGATGAGGAGGTCGATGTCGCTGTCCTCGCCCGGTGTGCCCCACGCGTGAGACCCGAAGAGGATGATCCGCAACGGGTGCAGTTCGGCTACCAGCCGCGCCGCCATCTCCTCAAGCAAGCCGGGCGGTAGGCGGCGCATTCGCGGCTACCTAGTTCAGCCCGCCAAGGCGGAATGAGTCCTCGTCGTCGTCTTCGTCAACATCGCTGTCGCTGTAGACGCCCGCCGGCGAACCCCGCCACACCGTCACGATGAAGTCCTCGCGGTAAGGGTCCGCCGTCATCACCAGCCGCTCGTCCACCGAATCGATGAGCGCATGGATGCGCTCCTCGTTTGCGTCGGCGGTGGTGCAGAGGGTGGCGAGCACGTTCGCGCCCTGGTAGTGGATATCGACCCGGCCTACGATGCCGCCATCTTCAAGGATGGTGTAGGCCTCCGAATGTGGTGTCCGCGACTCGCGCTCGAATTCGATCACAGCGGCCGTACCTGTCCTTTCCCGAAAATGGTCCATTTGTAGCTCGTCAGCTCGCGCAGCCCCATCGGTCCGCGGGCGTGCATCTTCTGGGTCGAGATCCCCACCTCGGCGCCCAGCCCGAACTGCGCCCCATCGGTGAACTGCGTGCTCGCGTTAACGTAGACAGCCGCCGAGTCCACCTCGTCGACAAAGCGCATCGCGTTTGCGTAGTTCGATGTCAGGATGGCGTCGCTATGGTGGCTGCCGTGCTCTTCGATGTGCGCCACCGCCTCGGCCAGCGAATCCACGATTCGCACCCCCACCCGCAGGGCCAGGTGCTCGGTCTTCCACGTGGCGACCGTTGCCCGCTCCACGGCCACGCCCGGGTACCGCTCGGGCGAAAGCAACGCCAGCGCCCGGTCGTCGGCGATGAACGTCACCCTGCCACCCCAGCGTTCGCACATGCGCCCAAGGAAGGCGGGCGCCACGGCTGCATGAACGAGCAGCGTGTCGACGGCGTTGCAGATGCTGTAGCGGCGCGTCTTGGCGTTGTCCACCACCGTCACCGCCATCTCCAGGTCCACGTCCGAATCGACGTAGATCTGCACCACCGCGTCGCCGTGCGCCACCACCGGCATGGTCGCATTCTGGCGCACGTAATCGATGAGCTGCGCGCCCCCGCGGGGCACCATCAGGTCCACGAGGTCGTGCGACTTCAGCAACTCGTCCACGTGCCCGCGGTCGGGGTCGCTCACCACCTGGATCGCTTCCGGCGGAACCTCGGTGCCGGCGAGGGCTTTCCGGATGACCTCGCCAAGGGCTGCATTGCTGTTCCGTGCTTCCTTGCCGCCGCGCAGGAGCGAGGCGTTGCCGCTCTTGAGGGCCAGTGCGGCGATATCGACGGTGACGTTCGGGCGCGCCTCGTAGATGCAGGCCACCACACCCAGCGGCACCCTTCGCCGCCCGATGAGGAGCCCGTTGGGGAGGGTGCGCGCGTCGAACACCTCGCCCACGGGGTCGGGCAGCCCCGCCACGGTGCGCGTGTCGGCGGCGATGCCCCGCAGCCGCTCGGGCGTGAGGGTCAGCCGCTCCAGGAAGTAGTCATCGAGCCCGGCCTGGCGGCCCGCCTCCAGGTCGCGCGCGTTCGCCTCCAGCACCGGTCCCTGGTTTCCCTCGACCAGCCCGGCGATGCGGAGGAGGGCAGCGTTCCTGGCCCCGGTGGAGAGCATCGCCAGCTGCCGCGCCGCCGCGCGGGCGGCCGCTGCCCTCTCGCGAATGTAGGATGTGGCCGTTGTCATGGCCGTAGTGTAGCGCGCCGCCAGCGAGTGCGGCGTGCCGCATGGCTCGTGCGCCTGTTTCGACTCGCTGCCGCCGCTACCAGTGTAGACTGCGCGCGAGCATCCCTGGGGCGGCTGGAAATCCTGCAGAGTCCTCCTACATCATGTCTGCCCCCAGCCCTGTCACCCCTGCCCGTCCTGCGGCGCAATGCGCCCTCGAAGGCCAGCGCTTCTGCCCCGGCTGCGGCACGGCCGCGCCTCCACCGCCGCCTGCTGCCCCCACCTCCTGCTCTCGCAGGGCTGCGCTGGAAAGCGGCTGGGCGCGATTCTGCGCTTCCTGCGGCTCGCCCGTCGCGCAGGCCGCTCCTCCGCCTCCAACCCGCACCTGCTCCTGCATCTGCGCGCTGGCGGCGACGGCACCCGGCCGCGCCTCCACCGCAACCTTCGCTCCCGGTGCTGTGTGGCGCGTGCGGCGCCGCCCTCGTGCGGGCGATGTCTTCTGCGCGGCCTGCGGCGCCTCCACCATCGGACAACCGGCCCCGGCCGCCGAACCTGGCCCTGGCGGCGGCGGCCGCAAACCTCTGCCCCGGCTGTGGCACGCCACGCCGCCCCGGCGCGCGCTTCTGCCGCGTCTGCGGCGCCGCTGGGGAGCCCGTGCCCCAGCCCGAGATCGCAACCGTCAACGTGGCGCTCCCTGCGGCGCCTGTCCTCAGCCGCTCGCGCCCAGGCCCGCGCGCCGCCGCAGGCCCGCGCGCCCCAGGCGCCGCCACCGCGGGCGTTTTCGCCGCCAGGTTGCGCCCCGCGGCGCGCCAGCCCCTTCGGCGCAAGGCCGCCCCGGGCCATGCGGTTTTTGCCGCGCCCGCCGCGCCCTGCCATTTCGCCCTGGGGCGGCGGCTTTGCGCTCACCTACGAGCACCCTGGCAGCTGGGGAGGGGCTCGTCCTTGCGGCCATCAGCCCCATGCTCAACTGGGCGAAGGTCAGCGCGGGGGGCCGGTCCGCCAGCTCCGGGCCCTTCGACGAGGGCGCCGTCTACCGCCTCGGCGACTGGCTGGGCGACACGGAGGGGCTCGACGCCTGGGCCGTGCTGCTGATTGCCATCGCCGGGCTGGTCGTCCTCGGCATTACGGTGGCGGGCCGCCTCGATGCCCGGCGAGGAGCCTCGTTCGCTGCCAGCGCCGGCGGCCTGCTCGTCGCCCTCGCGATAATGGAGATGCAGTACATCTGGTCCCGGCCCGCGGGAGGCGGTGTCGACCTTGGCCCCACCTTCGGGCTGTACATCCTCCTCGCCGGGGGCGTCCTCGCCGCCCTCTCTCGCTTCCTTCCCGCGAAACAGATCGGGGGGTAGCGACAGCGGCCCCTTGGTGTTCTGGTGGCGGGTTCGCAGGCTCCGGGAAAACGCCCGGAGCACGCCCATGCCCACCCCTCGCACTGTTTCGAAGACAGCGGACCAATCGCTTCCCGCCCGCCTCGCCCGCATGGACGGGGACCGCCTGCGCCGCTACCGCGAGAACCTCGCCTTCTACGAGGGCCGCCAGTGGCAGGGCAGCCCCCGCCGCGGCGAACGCCGGCTCACCTTCAACTACGCGAAGGCCTTCGTCGACAAGGCCGCCTCGTACCTGCTCTTCGACGCCGTCATGCACGTCGAGCCCAACGACGGCGAGGACCCCGCCGCCCGGGCCCGCGCCCGCGCCACGGAGCGGGCCCTGCGCAAGGCCGAAGCGCTCAACGGCCTCGCGCAGCTCCGACTACGAGACTGAGCTAGACTGCGCCGTCCTGGGCGACGCCGCCTACAAGGTGACCTGGGACGCCGCCGAACGCTGCGTGCGCGTGACCGCTCCCGATGTCCAGGGCATCTTCGCCTGGCGCGTGCCCGACGACCCCGCGCGCATGACGGCGGTCGCCTCCCGGTACGTGGTCGAGGAACCCGGTGGCCCGGTTGAGACCACCGAGCTCTGGACGGCCGAATCGTTCGAGCTCTGGCGCGGCCACGAACGCGTGCAGCGCATCGCCAACCCGTACGGCTTCGTCCCCTTCGTCATCTTCCCGAACGTGCGCGAGCCGAAGCAGCCCTGGGGGGCGAGCGACATCCCGCCGCTGGCCGAATCGGTGCGCGAGCTCAACCGCTCCTTCAGCCAGCTGAGCCAGATCCTGGAACTTTCGGGGAACCCCATCGCCGTGCTCGAAGGCGTGGCCGGCTCGCGGGACATCGCCGTGGAGCCGGGCGCGGTGTGGGAGGTGCCCGAAAGGGCGCGCGCCTACCTGCTGGACCTGCTCCCGGGGCGGCGGCGTCGCCCTCCACCGCGACCACATCGACCATCTATCGCACCGCACTCTGCACGACCTGGGCGAAGCGCCGCGACGGCCTTCGGACACAACCCCAGGGGCTGAGCGGCGTGGCCCTCAACACCGAGCTCGACCCCCTGCGCGAAGAAGGTCGCGCGCAAGCGGCTCATCCGCACAGCAGTCTACGAACGGCGCGCGGCCATGATCCTGCGGCTGCTGGCGCAGTTCGCGGGGCTCGAGGTCGAAGGCGTTCGCCCGGTGATGCACTGGGGGCCCGTGCTCCCCGTCGACCGCTCGCGGCAGGTCGCCGACGAACGCGCCCTGGTGCAGGCCGGCATCGAATCGCGCCGCACGGCCGCCGCCCGCCTCGGCATCGACGACCCCGAGGCCGAATGGGCACGGGTTGCCGAGGAGGGCCGGGGCCTGAATCCCGTGGCCTGAACGGCCCCGGAGTCGCGGCCCCGTGGCCGCCGCTGTCCCACCGGTCTTGATCCGCCGCGAGCCGGTTCGCGCGCCGCCAGCGGCTGCGGAACCAACGCAACACACCGCCACCCCCTGGCGCGGCTGCCGGCCTGCGCCTGCGCTCCGCTCCGGCGCGCGGTTCCCGCCGGCCTTCACAGTCACCCTGAGTTGCGGCCCCCGTCGCCGCTCGCTGTCCCACCAGTCTTCGATCCTGGGAGCCGGTTCGCAGCGCCGCCGGGCTGGAACCAACACACCGCCGCCCCCTGGCGCGCCTGCCGGCCTGCGCCTGCGCTCCGCTCCGGCGCGCCGGTCTCGCCTACTTTCACAACCCGTTCTGAGTCGCGGGCCCCGTGGCCGCCGGCTGTCCCACCGGTCTTCGACCTGGGAGCCGGGTCTGCAGCGCCGCCGGGCTGGAACCAACACACGCCGCCCCTGGCGCGCTCTGCGTCACGCGCTGCGCCTGCGCTCAGGCTCCTGGCGCGCGGTTCGGGCGTCCCGCTTGCTCTCACAGTCGCCCGGAGTCGCGGCCCCCGTGGCCGCTCGCTGTCCCACCGGTCTTCGATCCTGGGAGCCGGTTCGCGGCGCCGCCGGGCTGGAACCAACACACCGCCGCCCCCTGGCGCGGCTGCCGGCCTGCGCCTGCGCTCCGCTCCGGCGCGCGGTTCCCGCCGGCCTTCACAGTCACCCGGAGTCGCGGCCCCCGTGGCCGCCCGCTGTCCCACCGGTCTTCGGAAATTGGGCGCGGCAGCGGCTGGCCATGCCCACAGGTGGCTCCGATCATGCCGAAACGACCGCTACTCCTGGGTGAAGAAGTCCGAGTCGATGCGCCACACGGTGTAGCTGGCGAGCGGATTCACGCCGAGGCCGGTATCGACCATCAGCTGCGCGAGCTGGCCCCCGTCGATGAGAACGACGCGCTTCTCGATGTTCTGGACGTAGGCCCGTGCGTCGCTGGAGAAGGTCGAGGTCGTGATCAGGACCCCCTTGCGCGCCTTGTGGCCTTCGAGGCTCCCCACAAACGCCTGGACCACGGGGCGGCCCACCGATGTGTCCCACCGCTTTGCCTGTACATAGATCACGTCCAGCCCGAGCTTGTCTTCCCGGATGACCCCATCTACTCCGCCATCGCCGGACCTCCCCAGCGTCTCGCCTTCGCCGAGTGCGCCGCCGTAGCCCAGCTTGAGCAGCAGGTCCACGACCAGTTGCTCGAAGAAGGCGGGCGACGCGCTCCTGACGTGCCCGAGGAGGTCGCCGGTCACGGCGGCGCGCAGCTCCCGGTAGCCGTGCTCCATCATCTCTTCGGGCGTCAGCCCGTTGGCAGCCTGTGGCTCAAGGTCAGCAGCGGGCCTCTCTCGCTTCGTTTCGCGGAACTGGCGGTAGCTCTCGTACCGTTCGAGGAGCTTCATGTCGATTCTTGGTGGGTTCTCGGCGAGCAGCGCTCGGCCAGGGCCGGTGATTCGCACCGCGCCCCTGCGGGGTCTCTCCAGGAGCCCCGCTTTCACAAGGAACGTCTGCGCCCACCCAACCCGGTTGTGAAAGGTGGATTGCCGCCCTGACGGGAGCTTCTCGTCCAGATCTTCCTGGGAAAGGGCGAACTCCCCGGCGAGCCGTGCCCTCAAAGCGGGAAGCTCATGGTCTCTGCCGTCGGAGGCTATTCGAAGGAGGGGGAGCATCAGGGTCTGAAAGTCCGGGACGGGCATTGCATCTCGCTCGATCTGACGGTCCCACTTTTCTACACCACCCGGGAGCGTCCCGGTAGCCCCCGGCAACAGGCGGTCACAAGGGGCCCGCATCTCCTCCCTCCTCCGTCCTCCCTCCTCCCCCGGTGCACTAATCCCCCGGCGGGCTCGCCAGCCTGCCGGCGGCGATGCCGATGAACACCCCCAGGACCGTCTCGGTGATGTGGGTCAGGGTGGTGCGCGTGCCCGCATCGCCGCCCGTGAGCCCGAGCAGCACGAGCCCGGCGACGGAAAGCACGAGTGCCACCGCCAGGACGCTCACGATCACCGAGACGAGCCGCCCGATCGGCACCTCATCGTTGCTCATCGGGGCGCCACCCTGCCCGTGGCCCGGGAGAGCGAGGCGGGCGCCCCCGGCCGCCTGAGCCCGTGAAGAAAGAGCCCGGCCGCCCCCCGCAAGACGATGAGGAGCGCGGCCAGCCATCCCGGCCAACGCCCCGCGAGACCATGTGCAAGCGCCGTCATGGCGAACCTCCCGCGGTGAAGATGCCCGTGATCGTTTCCCGCGCGGGGTCCGAGCCGGAACGGGCCGGTGTCAGCCCGGCATAACTGACCGGGCGCGCACCTCACGCGCGTTGTAGAGGGCGAAGGCGCCTGCGCGGCAGGGCCACGACCGCGTCGAAGACGTAGGCCGCGCGGTAGTTCGTCGCCTGGATGATCGCCCCGAGGATGAACGACCCCAGGCTGAGGCCGAGATCGTTCCCGAGCGTGAAGGTGCTCAGCGCCCGGCCGCGGATGGCCTCGTCCGTGCGGTCAACCAGGTAGGCCATCATCGCGGGCTGGAAGGCGCCCGTGCCCAGGCCGTAGACGCCCATGGCCACGTAGAGGAGGTACGAGGGGCCCGGGCTCGCCACCACCAGCAGGCTCACCGCCAGCGCGCCGATGCCGGGGACGATGAAGTAGTGCCGCGGAAGCGTGTCCATCAGCCTCCCGCTGAGGAGCCTGAAGACGAGGAGCATGGCCGCGTAGAGCGTGAAGAGCAGCCCCGGGTTGGCGATGCCGCGGTCGCGGGCGAAGAGGGGAAGGAAGGAGACCATCGCCGCGAAGGCGAAGGAGCTGGTGAAGTTCACCGCCGCCGGGAAAGCGGCCGTGCGCGCGAAGAGCGCCCCCGCGCGCGGGAGCCCGGTGCGCGCCCCCGGCTTGCGCCCCGGCGGAAGGAAGAGGAGGGCGGCAAGCCCTGCCAGCGCTGCCGCCGCTGCCGAGAGCACGAAGAGCGCCGTGAAGTGCAGCTCCTCCGTGCGCGCTCCGCTCAGCCAGTCCGCGCGCCCGGTCAGGGCGGAATCGAAGCCGGCGAGGATGTCGGTGTGGATGACGAACCCGCCCACCGCCGGGCCGATGGCGAAGGCGAGGCTGTTGGCGATGCCATAGTAGGCCAACGCCTCGCCCCTCCGCGCCGCGGGGGCGGCGTCGGCGATGTACGTGCTCGCCGCCGTCATGAAGGTCGCGATCGAGGCCCCTGTCAGCAACCGGATGGAACGATCGCCGCCGGTGAGTGCGGCAGGTTGTAGAGCAGGCAGTTGAAGGCGAAGAGCAGCGTCCCCGCGATGAGCATCGGGCGGCGCCCGGCGGTGTCGACCAGGTAGCCCACAAAGGGGCGCACGAAGAGCGAGGTGAGGCTGGACACGCCGATGAGGGCGCCGATTTCCCCCTTGTCTCCGCCGAGCGGCTTCGATGAAGAAGGGCAGGGTCGGGAAGTAGAGCAGGTAGAGGCTGAAGAAGACCAGGTTGAGCACCGTGATCCCCACCACGGCGCGCGTGAAGAGGCGGGGCCGGTCGCTGGCCCGTGCGTCCCCCTCGCGCCCGGCGGCCGCCATTCAGCGACGCTCCCGGGGGCTTACCGGTCGCGTCAGCAGCTGGCCCGTCGCGGCAGCAGCGTGACAGGCTCCGCCCACGAGCAGTTGCCGGAGGCCTACGCCTCGCCGCCAGCATCCTGGCGCGCTAGTTCCCGTGGGCACAGGGGCCTGGGCCAGTTCTGCCACCGCTGCGACCAGGCCGAGTCCCGGCGCGCCCGTGAGGAGGAGGCGGCGGCGGCCAGGGCTACGGCAGAAGCCGGCTGGCGGCAGCTCTTTCCCCGGCAGGCGGCCGATTACCACCGCTTTCCGACGCGGGTGACGGCGGCCGCCACGGAGATAGCGCGCGCGCTGCGCGCGGGCCGCCACTTCTCCCTCCTGGGTGGGGATCGCATGCAGTGCGACCGCCGCCTGGTCCGTTTCGCCCTCCCCGGCTTCTACCGGCTGGTAGGCGAGGAAGGCGTGGGCGGCGCGGCCACCAGCCTGCGTGTCATGAGCCACGAGCGCTACAACAGGTTCTTCCCCGGCGACCTGTGGTTGAGGGCCGGTCCACCGTTGCCTGCTCTCCGGCCTAGGCGCCGCGGGCCAGGGCCACGGGTTCGCCGCTCGTAGGCGGCACTGACGGCCAGCAGCAGCGCGTCCGCGTGCCGGGGCGCCACCACCTGCAGCCCCACGGGGAGTCCGTCGGCGGCGAGCCCGGCCGGGAGCGAAGCGGCCGGGTGCCCGGTCACGTTGAACGGCGGTGTGAAGGGCAGGTAGCCGTGCTTCACTTAACCTCCCTGCCCTGATGGCATTGCGGGCGGCGGCCCTTCGGCAGCGAAGGCCGTGCAGGCCACCGTCGGGGTGAGGAGGAGGTCGTAATCCTCGAAGAAGGCCGTCATGGTGCGGTTGAGCTGGTGGCGGGCCTCAAGCGCGTTGGCGATGTCGACCCCCATGATCGCCCGCGCCTGCTCGGCGAAGAGCACGAAGCCCTTCTCAAGCTCAGCCTTCTGCTCGGCGGTCATCCCATCGATGAGGCGCACGTCGCCGGGGGCGGCCATGGTGTACCACGCGGCCATGGGGTCGGCGAACCCCGGGCTGGCCTCAACGAGCTCCGCTCCCACGGCCTCGGCCAGCGCCCGCGCTGCTGCCGCGGCCAGGCGCGCCACCCCGGGGTCGGTGACGGCATAGCCGAGGTCGGGGCTCCAGGCGACCCGGCCCAGCTTCGGTGGCGGGGCGAGCACGGCTGCCTCGTAGACGCCTGGCGGGGCATCGAGCGAATCAAGATCGTTCGGGTGCGGCCCTGCGGCGGCATCGAGATAGCGGGCAGCGTCGCGCACGGTGCGGCTCACGGGCCCGAGCGTGCTGTGGGTGCCCCAGGTAGGCGCGTTCGCCGCTGCCCGCGGGATGCGCCCGGCCGAGGGCTTGATCCCGTAGCAGCCCGAAAACGCGGCCGGGATGCGGATGGAGCCGCCGCCATCGCTCGCCGTGGCCAGGGCCACAATGCCGGCTGCCACCGCGGCCGCACTCCCCCCGCTCGACCCACCGGGGGTGCGCTCGTTGTTCCAGGGGTTGCGCGTCGCCCCGAAGAGGCGGTTCTCGGTGAACCCCTTGTAGCCGAACTCGGGCGTGTTCGTCTTCCCCACCACGATCGCGCCCGCCGCGCGCAGGCGTGCCACCTGCACGGAATCCGCCGCGGCCACGTTGTTGCGGAAGGCGCGCGAGCCGTGGGTGTGGGGCATGCCGGCGACTGCCTCCAGGTCCTTCACGCCGATGGGAACGCCGCCGAGGGGCCTGGTCGAGGCGCGCGCCACGGCGTCGTCGATCGCGGCTGCCTGCCTGCGCGCGCCTTCGGGGTCGGCGAAGATGAAAGCGTTCAGAGCAGGGTTGCGCGCGTCCAGCCGCGCCAGCGTCTCGTCTACCGCCTCGCGGGCGGAGAGCTTCCTGGCGCGAATTGCGCCGGCAACCCGCCATGCAGCGTCAAAGATGTCCATGTACACCCTCCCATGTGATTCCGGTGGTTGCCAGATTCTACGCGCGCCGGGAGTTGGTGTCCTTACACGGATCCGTGTAAGATATGCGCGTGGAGGAGCAACGTGCCCCCTACGATGGCCGCCCCGTGCGCGCCCCGGCGCGCTGGACGGCGGGGCGGGTCCTGGCGCTGCGCGCATCGCTCGGGATGAGCCAGGCCAGCTTCGCGCGCCTTCTCGGCGTCCGCCAGCAGACGGTGAGCGAATGGGAGACGGGGCGCTACCGGCCGCGCGGCGCCAGCGTGCGCGTCCTCGAGATGATCGCCGAAGAGCCCGCCCGCTACGAAGCCGGCCCCCGCGGCAAGGAAGGCCCCTGATGCGCCCGCTCCCCGCCCTCACCGGCGAGGCCGCGCTGGCCGCTCGCTGGGGCGCGGGCATCCGCGGGCCCCTCCGCCTTGAAGATGGGCGCCTGTTCCACATCATCTTCCCGGGGATCCCGGCTGGTGGCAGCGGCCCGGACTACCGCGACGCCATCATCGAGATCGGCGGGGACCTGGTGCGCGGGGACATCGAGCTCCACCTGCGCGCCGAATCCTGGCGCGAACACGGCCACCATCTTGATGCCGCCTACGCCACGGTCGTCCTCCACGTGGTGGCGGAAAACCGCGGCGGCGCGCGCACCACCCTGCACGCTTCCGGCCGACCCATCCCCGTCGCCCTCCTGCCGCCCCCGGCACAGGGCTCCTTTCCGCCCCCCTACACCCCTCCCTGCGCCCTGGCCGCAGCCCGGGGGCAAGACCCCGCCGCCACCCTGGAACGGCTCGGGTTGCGGCGGCTGCGCATCAAGGCGGCGCGCGTTGCGCCCTTGCCCGCGCGTCGGGCCCCGGGCAGGCGCTCTATGCGCTCCTGCTGGAGACCCTCGGCGGCCCGGCCAACGGCGAGGCCTTCGCCTCCCTGGCGCGCACCCTGCCCCTCGCTGCCCTGCCCTCGAGCGTCGCCGCCGCTCCGCCGCAACTGCGCGCCCGCTCGCCTCACGGCCGTCCTCAAAGCGTGTGCGGCGGGCCTCGAGCTGCGGCGCGCTGGCCCGCCCGGTAGCTCGCCCTGGCGGCCGCCTGGAAGCCGCCGGGGCCCTCTGCGCGCGCCTCTGGCCCGCCGCGGCCTCCGCCGGCTGGCCCGCAGCTTTCAGCCCCGGGGCGCCGCTCGCGCTCCTGCTGGCCGGGCCGGGGCTGGGGCGCGGGATGGCGATTGAATGCGCCGTCAACGCCGTCCTGCCCGCCGCTCTCGCCTCGGGCGCATGGACGGAGGCCGAGGCGTGCCTGCGCGTGGCGCAGGGTTGCCTTCGCCCGGGACCTACGCCGGCGCCTGCGCCCGCTCGAAGGCTGGCTCGGCGCGAGGGCGGCGGATCCCTGCCTTCTCGCGAGCGCCTCACGGCTCCAGGGCGGGCTGCTGCTGCACGCCGGCTACTGCGCAAAGGGCGCCTGCGGGCGCTGTCCCCTGGGCGGCAGCGATTGAACGCCACGGCCCGCGCCGCGGCGGCCTGAAATGCTCAGGCTTATTAGCCGTTCATTTCGCGTAGGCGGAGCCTCCGATACGATCCGGGCGTGGAGATCACCTGGCTCGGACGCAACTGCTTCCGTCTGAAGGGAAAAGAGCGCGCGGTTGTCACCGACCCGTGCCCCCCCGCCAGCGGCTACCGGCTCGGCAGGCCGGCGGCCGACATCGTCACCGTCAGCCGCCGCGACGACCCCGGCTACTCCTTCGTCGAAGGCGTGGCCCCGGGGGCGAAGGTCCTGGATGCTCCCGGGGAGTTCGAAATCGGCGGCATCCTCGTCACAGGCGTGGCCATGCGGCGCGAGGATGGCGCCCGCAACGTCGCCTTCGTCTGCGAGATCGACGGCATCCGGGTGGGGCACCTGGGGCTCCCTTCGGCTGCCCCTTCCAGCGCCGTCCTTGAAGAGCTCGACGATATCGACGTCCTCCTCGTTCCCGTTGGCGGCCACAACAGCCTGGCGGCGACCGTCGCGGCCGACCTGATCACGGCCATCGACCCCCGCATCGCCATCCCCATGAACTACAGGACCGGCGCTGGAGCAGCTGGAGCTCGACACATCGATCGACCGCTTCCTGAAGGAGACAGGGCAACCAGGCGGAACCCCAGGCTCGCATCCAGGTCACCCGCAGCCAGCTTCCCGGCGACCTCACGGTGATGCTCCTGCAGCCGCGGGAATAGCCGCCCGCCGGTCTACTCCACCAGCGCCCGGTAGGCCGCCGGCACGCGGTCGAGGATGGCGTTGGTGCCAGGCGCCATCTCCTTCCAGCGCGCCATCGCCCGGTTCACCTGCGCCGCCATGGCCACGCCCGCGCCCGCAGGGGCAATCGTCAACGGCGCTCCCGTTGGGGCGGCAACGATCCCTCCCCCCGGCCACGCCGCGGCCATGTAGACCCGGTTCTCGTCGCTCCGCGCCCGTGCCACCTGCTCGAGCATCGGGTCCGGCGCGAAGGCGGACCAGGCGATGATGTCGGCGCCTTCCAGCGCCAGGCAGCGCGCCACCTCGGGCACGAGCCCCTCATCGCCGCAGAGGAGCGCCACGCGGCCGGCGGGAGTGCCGGCCACGGGCGCATTCAGCTCACCCGCCGCCAGTCCGCGCCCGTGCGTTGCCTGGTGGAGCCACGTTTGCGAGGGTGTAACGAGCGCCATCTCCTGCCGCGGCGCCGCCCCGTCCACGGCCACGGCGAAGGCTGCCGCTCCGCCCGCTTCGCGGACGGCCGCCTCGATGATGGGCAGGCCACGCGTCCAGCCATCAGCGGCGGGCAGGCCCGCGAAGACAGCCAGGTCCGCATCCTGTCTTCGCAGCGCCGTGTAGCGCGCCGCCAGGCTGGCCGGGTCGAACGCTCCTTCGCCGGGGACAATGGCCACGCGCGCGTTCGTGCGCGCCGGGACTAGCGGCTCCTCCATCAATGCAACCACGGGCAACGTCTCCGTGGGCGCCGTCAACTGGCCGTAGAGCGCAGGGCGCCGGGGCACGGCTTCCACGCTGAAGGGCTCGACCTCGAAGGTGACCACCGCGTCGCGGTCGCTCGGGGCGCACACGCGCACGGCGCCCCGGGGGTCAATCACGCAGGAGCGCCCGGCATAGATGATGGTGCCGTCTTCGGGTCCCCATTTGTCGGCGGCGGCCACCCAGACCCCGTTTTCGAACGCGCGCACGGGCATCAGGTATTCGCACTGCGTGGTCGAAAGCTCCGGCATGGTGCGGCCCCAGGAGACCCAGGCCGTGAGGTCGAGGATCACTTCGGCGCCATTGACCGCCAGCGAACGGGCCACCTCGGGCTGGCGGCCGTCGGCGCAGATGAGCACGCCAAAGCGGCAGAACCCGGCATCGAACACGGGAAAGCGGCCGCCCCGCGCAAACCAGCGGTTATCGAAGTGCCAGAGGAACGTCTTGTCGTAGCGCCCGCGGGTCTCGCCTTCGGGGTCGAAGATGACGGCGCTGTTGGTCACCCGCCCATCGGCGAGCGGGACTGCCAGGCCCGCGGCAAGCCAGTACCCGTACTGCTTCGCCTTTGCCGCGAAGAGCCCGGCCACCTCGTCGAATGGGCGAACCCCCGGCCGGGCGTAAGGGCTGGCGTCGCGAAGGTAGTAGGCCGGGTAGGCGCACTCGGGCAGTCCGACGAGCTGCGCGCCCGCCCGGCCCGCTTCGTCGAGCGCGCGGAGGAGGTTCTGGAGGTTCTCCTCCGCATCTTCGATGTCAAAGGCGCGCACCTGGCAGCAGGCGATGGTGAACGGTCGCATGGCGACAGGGTATCCCAGACGCAATCCCGGCGTCGCGGCCGGGGAGGAGGGAGGAGGGAGCCCCGCCCGGCCCCTGCCGCCCCACCGAGGGAGGAGGGAGGAGGGAGGAGGGAGGAGGGAGGAGTCGCGGCCCCCGTGGCCGCTGGGTGTGCGGCCAACGGCCAGGTCCGGGCGGCGCCGGCCAGGTCCGGGCGGCGACGGCCAGGTGCCGGTGGCCCGGTATGCCCGTATTCGGGCTGTGGCGTTGGTTCGGACCCTCCGCTCACTCATGTTCGCGGTTCCAATTGCGGGTTGCGAGGGTCATCCATCTCCTCCCTCATCCCTCATCCCTCATGCCTCGTGTACCAACACACCGCCGCCCCCTGGCGCCAACCCCGGCCTACGCCTGCGCTCCGCTCCGGCGTGCGGTTCCCGCCGGCCTCGGCAGTCGCCCAATGCCGGCCCCCGGGGGTCGCGGCCCCCCGTGGCCACTTGATGTCCCACCGCCGGCCAGGTCCGGGCGGCGCCGGCCAGGTGCCGGCGGCCCGGTCGTGCGCGTATTCGGGCGGTGGCGTTGGTTTGGCCCCTCCGCTCACTCATGTTCGCGGTTCCAATTGCGGGTTGCGAGGGTCATCCATCTCCTCCCTCCTCCCTCCTCCCTCCTCCCCGACCGCAACGCATCCCCTTTCCTGGCCGCCCCGCCCAACGGCCTCCTGCCTCCTCCCTCCTCCCTCCTCCCTCATCCCTCATCCCTCATCCCTCATCCCTCATCCCTCTCTAGATCCCCGCCCTCCGCGCATCTTCCAGGAACCGCGCGATGCCCACGTCCGTCAGCGGGTGCCGCAGCATCTGCTCCAGCACCGCCGGCGGAACGGTGCCGATGTGCGACCCGGCCAGCGCCGCCCCGGTCACGTGCAGGGGGTGGCGAAGGCTCGCCGCTATCACCTGCGACCCCAGCCCGTGCTGCTCGATGATCGCCACCGACTGCCGCACCACTCCATCCCTTCGCCGCCGGCGTCGTCGATGCGCCCCACGAAGGGGCTGATGAAGGCCGCCCCCGCCAGCGCCGCCAGCAGCGCCTGGTTCGCCGAAAACACCAGCGTCACGTTCACGCGGATGCCTTCGGCGCTGCAGCGATGCACTGCCTTGAGCCCTTCATTATCTATAGGGATCTTCACGACCACATTCGGGTGCCACGAAGCGAGCGTCCGCGCCTCGGCCACCAGCTCATCGGCGGTGCGGGTGATGCACTCGGCCGAGATGGGCCCATCGATGACGGCCGCGATCTCCTCGATGCGCTGGCGATAGGGCACCCCGCCCTCCTTCGCGAGCAGCGAAGGGTTCGTTGTCACCCCGGAGATGACCCCCCAGGGGGCCAGCCGGCGAACGTCGTCGATAGAGGCGGTGTCGAGGAAGAGCTTCATATCCCCGATTCTACGCGACCCGCCCGGAGTCGCGGCCCCCCGTGGCCGCTTGTTGTCCCACCCACGGGCCGGGCTAGGGCAGCAAGGGTCGCAGCAATGCGGGGCGGCGGTGTGGGGCAAGGGGGGCGGTGTCGCCCGGGAGGGTGGATTTGGGTGGAACGGGTAGCGGCCACGGGGCCGCGACTCCGCTCGGTGTCACCCAAACACCAGGCCTCGGCCACCGCCGATCCAATGGGGTGGCGGTGGGGCGCGGGACGGCAGCGGCCGTGGGGTCAGTTTGGTGGAACGGGTAGCGGCCACGGTGGGCCGCGACTCCGGGGTGTCACCCAAACACCGGGCCCGGCCACCGCCGGCCGAACCAATGGGGGTGGCGGTGGGGCCCGGGGACGGTGCTGCCCGCGGGGGTGGATTTGGGTGGAACGGGTAGCCGGCCACGGGGGGCCGCGACTCCGGTAGGATGCCGCCATGCGCTTCCCGAAGAAGATCCGGCGCCCGCTGGACCACTACGCAGAACGCGAGCTGCGCTTCCACCTGGTGTTCAATTCGCACCCGGAGGTCGGGGCCTTCGCCGAAACCCTTCGCGACGCGATCTGGGGGGCGGTCCTTATCGAACGCGAATGTGGCCGCGTCGAGCTGTTTGCCGCCTGCCTCATGCCTGACCACCTCCACCTCCTGCTGCGGCCCGATTCTGCTGATGTCATCCGGTTCGTGAACGCCGGAAGTCGTGGACAACGCGCCTGGCGTGGGACCACGGTTACCGTGGCGGCGCCTGGCAGCCGGGCATGTGGGACCGCACCATCCGCTCGCCCGCCGATTTCGACCGCACCGTGGAATACATCGTCTCGAACCCGGTAGCAGCGGGCCTGGCCGAGCGGCCGGAAGACTGGCCCTGGACCTGGGCGTACTACTGGGACTAGACCGGAGTCGCGGCCCCCGTGGCCGCTTGTTGTCCCACCACGGGCCGGGTTAGGGCGCAAGGGTCGCACGCAATGGGCGGCGGCGGTGGGGCCCAGGGGCGGTGTCGCCCGGAGAGGGTGGATTCGCGGTGGAACGGGTGGCGCCGACACGGTGGGCCAAGACCCGGGGTGTTGCCCAGAACCTCTGGGCGGTGCAGGATAGACCACAGACACGGCGGCCGTCGGGGTCAAGCAGCCCGGTGGAACGGTAGCGGCACGGTGGCCGCGACTCCGGGGTGTCACCCAATCACCGGGCTCGGCCACCGTGAGTACAGAACCAATGGGGCGGCGGTGGGGGTAATGGGGCGGTGTCGCCGGGAGGTGGACGGTGGAACGGGTAGCGGCCACGGTGGGCCGCGACTCCGGGTGTCACCGTTCGGCCACCGAGCCGAACCAATGGGGTGGCGGTGCAACGGGGACGGCAGCGGCCGTGGGGGTCGGTTTGGGTGGAACGGGTAGCGGCCACGGGGGCCGCGACTCCGGGGTGTCGCCCAATCACCAGGATGCGGCCACCGCCACCGAACCAACGCAAGTGGCGATGGGGCACGAGGGACAGCGGCGGCGTGGGGTCGGTTTGGTGGACAGGTGCCCGCCACGGTGGGCCGCGCGACTCCGGCGTGGTTGGGCGACTGAGGGGAGGCGGCAAGGCGGGAACCGCACGCCGGAGCGGAGCGCAGGCGTAGGCCGGGGTTGGCGCCAGGGGGCGGCGGTGTGTTGGTTCCAAAGGCATGAGGGATGAGGGATGAGGGATGAGCGAGGGAACCAGCCCGCAAGGAGCGATCGGTGGGGCCACGGTGGGCCGCGCGACCCGGTAATGGTTGTTGGGCGAGGGGAGAAATCCACCCACGCCGGAGCGAGCGCAGGGAGGATTGGCGTGGAACAGTGTAGCGAGGATGAGGATGGGCCGCGAAACCAGCCGCAAGGCGCGATTGGGTGGAACAGGTAGCCTCCACGGTGGGCCGCGACCCGTGGTTGTTGGGCGACTGAGGAGGCCGGCGGGAACCGCACGCCGGAGCGGAGCGCAGGCGTAGGCCGGGGTTGGCGCCAGGGGGCGGCGGTGTGTTGGTTCCAAAGGCATGAGGGATGAGGGATGAGGCCCGGGCGGGAGTCCGCCCGCAAGGAGCGATTGGATCAGTGCGGCCACGGTGGGCCATTGTGTTGTTACGACTGAGGTATGCGCAGGCGTTGGCGCCAGGGGGCGGCGGTGTGTTGGTTCCAAAGGCATGAGGGATGAGGGATGAGGGATGAGGGAAGGGGAGAAATCCAGCCCGCAAGGAGCGATTGGGTGGAACAGGTAGCGGCCACGGTGGGCCGCGACTCCGGTGTGGTTGTTGGGCTGAGGGCCTTTACGGGGAACCGCACGCGGACGCCGGCGCAGGCGTAGGCCGTTGGCGCGGTGTGTTGGTTCCAAGGCGCGGGGATGAGGGATGAGGATGAGGGAAGGAGAACCGCCCGCAAGGAGCGATTGGGTGGAACAGGTAGCGGCCACGGTGGGCCGCGACTCCGGTGTGGTTGTTGGGCGACTGAGGAGGCCGGCGGGAACCGCACGCCGGAGCGGAGCGCAGGCGTAGGCCGGGGTTGGCGCCAGGGGGCGGCGGTGTGTTGGTTCCAAAGGCATGAGGGATGAGGGATGAGGGATGAGGGAAGGGGAGAAATCCAGCCCGCAAGGAGCGATTGGGTGGAACAGGTAGCGGCCACGGTGGGCCGCGACTCCGGGGTGTTAACCTCCACCCCCGCCCGTGCGTTCTTACCGCCAAGGAGGAGTCTGCCTCCCGCGGCGCGTCGCCGTGGGAAAGACGTATTGACCCTTGGGTATGCGATCGGTAAGGTTCAGCAGGCTTTCCTTTGGAAGCCGCCACGCACGGCGGGGCTGCTGCATTCGCCCGTGCCACGGAGGAATATTGGCCGTCGCAAACACCCAGAGGCCACAGGACGGGGCCGGGACACCAGGGCACAGGGCGCCTCATGCCTCATGCCTCGTCTCTCATCCCTCCCTCCTCCCTTCGCGGCCCGCTCGAACGGGTTCCACCCCCCACGGGGATGGAACCCGTTCTTATGTTGAGCGGGCCACTGGCTTCGATTACTCCACCCAGAAAGGAGGGCTTGCCATCCTCGCCAGCTGACCCCGGCGTACCCCTCATGCCTCATACCTCATCCCTCATACCTGGGGGCGGGGGCAGGGCGAAGGGGAAGGGGGTTGGAAGCGAGGGGAAACAACACCCGATCCGAATCGAGGCAAGGCCCGGACCCGCCCACCGCCGCACGCCACGGCGAGGCGGAAGACGAGCGGGCGGCCTCACAACAGTGAAGCCCTCCCTCCTCCCTCCTCCCTCCTCCCGGGGGATGGGGCAGCCGGGTGGGAAAGCCCGCAAATCCGGGCGAGTCCGGAAATAAGCTCCGAAAGGAGTGGGAAGCAGGCAGCACAGGGTCCAGGGGCTCCAGTCCCTCCTCCCTCCTCCCTCCTCCCTCCTCCCTTTCTAAACAGTCAATCGACTGGAGAGGTACAAGATATTGAGTAAGGAACTTGCTCAGACGGTAGGCGGAAAGAAGATCGCGGCGCTGTTCGCGATCCTGGCCGCGTTCGCCGTCTTCGCAACGATCTGGCACAGCCAGCCGGCGAACGCGAGCCTGACGGGCACGATGACGATCGCCGACGCGCCGGATCCGGTGGCTGCCGGCCAGACCATCACCTACACCGCAACGGTCACCACGCTGGGTGCATCGCAGGGCGTCGTCATCCTGGAGATGAACCTGGACGACAGCCTGGTCAACAACGCGGTTGGCCGGGTAGCCTGCCCCTCAGGCGCCGTGGGCGGCGTCGGCATCACGTGGACCGCATCCGTTGCCGCCGGGAACGTGGCCCGCTGCACCAGCAGCGGTGCTCTGACGGGACCCATCGCGGCCAACGCGGAGTTCACGGTGGCCATTGACGTGGCCCCGACCGCCACCACGGTGGCGGCGCCCACGGGCAGCATGAACGACAGCACAGTGTGCACCACGGGCTGCCTTGTGGCCGCCACCGGCGCAACGGGCACTACCGTAACGGCCGCTTCGTCGGCGAGCCCGGCCAGTGCCACGAACAGCGCTGGCGAAAACCACGTGATCACGTTCACGATGGGCCCGAACATCACCTGCGCCAGCGACGCTGACGGAAACGATAACCCGACCGAAGTTGCCGGTAATGGGCTCCGGGATTGCACCACCGCCGACATCAACCTGAACGGTGCAGAGCTCGTCAGCATTGGCGCTGTGAGCGACACGAACCTGTCGAACTCCGCCACCGTTGCCGTCACGATCTCCTACAACGGCAATGCCACGCACAACGTCACTCTCGACCTCACGGCGTTTGTTGAGGACGGAATCAACGCCAATGCGGCCGACTTCACGTCCGCAGTTGGGGCAAAGACGTACGTCCTCGGCGAGCTGCGCCACGTGGACGGCACGACTGTCATCACCGCGCAGGAAGTGCCCAATGACGTGCGCGGCCACCGCCACACGGCCTGCGTCATCGACGACGCGACCGGCAACGGCGTGGTCATCCCGCTGACGCTGCCGAACACGCAGATCAACGACGAGGGCGGCGGCGGCTACCAGTACGTCACCGACCCGGACGCGACGTTCGAGGACGTCCAGATCACCCACACCACCGTCATCGGCGCCTCGGCCGCGACCTGCTTTAGCTGGGTCTCGACGGAAGCCGGCGACCAGGAGATCTCGGTCAACTACGTCGGTGCGGACGACGGCGTCAGCTACCTGGTTGACTGGGACTCGGACGACGACGGCAACGGCGGGGCTTCCCCCTCCAACGACTCGCTCGTGAAGGAGTGGAACGTCCTCGAAGAGAGCTGCGTCACCCTCAGCGGCGGCGCTACCGGCACGGGCTGCGACGCGGATTCCTCGTCGACCGACCCGACGGTCGAAGTGACCGTGGGCGCGCTCTTCAACCCCGCCAACAGCACCTACGTGATCTCGCCGATCACCATCAGCGACGCCTTCTGGGGCAGCCACGTCAACCGCACCGGCGGCTACGAGGACTGGGCGCTCTGGGGCGTCGAGTGGGCGGCGTGGCTCGAAACCACCTGCGGCACCATCAACGGCAACGACTACACGGTTGGCAGCCCGCTCACCGGCACCACCGGCCAGACGGGTTCGATCTCGCTGACCGTCGCCAGCGACGCGAGCTGCCTGCTGAACGACCGCATCGTCGTCACCATCGCCGGCAACGAGCCCGGGGTCCTGGGCAGCGGCAATGGCAACGAGGTGGTGCAGCACGTCGTCATCAACCTCTCGACCGTGGTCCAGGTGAAGCAGGTCTTCCTGGCCTGGGCCGGGCAGCGCGTCATCGTCGAGCACGACTGGCGGCTCCCGCCGGGCGACAAGGACGGCGGCACCGATCCCAGCGTGGCGCCCGTGGACGGCAGCCAGTGCCCGTTCTACGCCCTTGATGGCCAGACGCCGTACCCGGTGGACTTCACGGTCCGCTATATCCGCCAGGCGAACAGCCCCGGCAACTTCGTGGCCGGGCTGGGCGCGACCATCGATGGCAACGACGAGGCCACCGTCGACGTCGACAATGACAACTCGCAGACGGATGGCGAGGACATCATTGGCGACGCCAATGGTTCGTGCATCAGCCGGGTGCTGTATGAATCCGAGGACCAGGGCCAGGTCAACATCGAGGCCTTCGTCACATCAATTGACGTGGGTGAGGGCGAACTTCCCGACCCTCTGAACCAGACGAAGATCGCCTTCGTCATCTACTACATGAAGCTGGAGAGCGTGACGGTTTCGCTCGTCGACGACGTGTCGAAGCCTTCGCACAACAGCTCCGCTTCCGGCTACCGGGACTACAGCCCGGGCAACCCGTGGGACTCCAGCAAGGACGTCGACACGGTTGACTGGAACGTCTCCAAGGACCTGCTCGTTCGCGCTCGCGTGAAGGGCTGGTTCACCACCCAGAACGCGACCGGCCGCGCGGCCGGCACCGATACGAACGGTGGCGTGCTGCCTGCCGGCCGCTGGGTCATGCCCGACGACTGGGCGCAGCTCGCGGGCGGCACCCCCGATGCTGCGGGCCTCAACGAGGCGAACGACAACATCGGTCTGGCTGAGGCCTACCAGCCTCAGAAGGACATCATGATTGCGCCGAACAACAAGCTCGGCCGCAGCCTCGCCAACCCCGAGGGCACCCTCGCCGACGTCGCCGTGACCACGGTGGCGGTGGCCGTGACCTCGAGCGCCACTTCGGTGACGGTTGCCAGCGCCTCGGCCATCCCGGTCAACGCCTGCATCCTCATCGATAGCGAGTACATGAAGGTCACCTCGAAGGCCGGCAACGTCCTTACCGTGACCCGCTACACCAGCCCGGCGCTGAACTGCGCCGGTACCACCACCAGCAAGGCCGCGCACGCCGTTGGCGCGCTCGTCATCCTTGTGAACCTCACGGGCGTTCCGTTCGAAGGGCCTTACAGCCTGCTCGATATCCCGGGCCTCGCGGCCTCGGGCCTCGGCGGCGCCGCCCTGAGCAACTGGGATTCCAACAACATCCGCGACACCATCTGGGGTGACGGCGATGTGGACGCGTGGGACGCCCCCATGCCTCCTTCGCTCCTCACCGTCAACATCCGTGGCGCGGGCTTCATCAAGGAAGTGGTGAAGGACGAGGTCTACTACATCGGCACGGCCAACACGGCCAGCCAGGTGTACCCGAACCCGTTCTACATCGTGAACATCCCCGATTCGCCGTTCATCCCGGCGGTGGTCGCCGGCGGCGGCTACCTGTGGGATAGCTGGGGCAACGATGGCCCCGGCTGCGGCGGCGGCCGTGGCTGCAACACCACGCCCACTGTCAACGGCGATGGCGTCTACCGCTTCTGGTGGCCGGTGAAGATCGGCAGCAACATCTGGGGCGTGGGCGATAGCTCCGTCACCAGCACGCAGGCTGCCGAGCTGGCCGCCATCCGCACCGCCTACAGCGATCCGACCATCGCCCGCGACCTGGTTGTCTACACCGACAACCACGGCGAGGCTATGGTCACCGCCAACGGCGACTTCAAGCTCGACTACAGCGGCTGCGCCACCAACGCTCTTGGCGCCGGCCACCACTGCGCGCCGGGCGACAAGGTCGGCGCTTCCACCCTCACCGCGGTCGCCGATTACCCCGACTTCCGCGGCAAGCACTACCCGCTCCTTTCCAACGTGGCCACGGTCAACTGGACCTGGGGCGGCTACAAGGACGTCACGATCGAGGACGGCGAGACCGAGCAGTACAAGTACGTCGTGTTCCACGCCATGGACCGCGATGGCTTCTGCTACGCAGCGCCGCTTGGCTCCGTCCAGCTGCACCCGGTCTACACCGACCACTCGAACGACGAGTTCAACGGCAACCCGTCCGAGACCGTCGACTTCATGATCGACTCTGGCGAGGGGATCATCCTCACCACCAGCGATGGCGCCTCGTCGTCGTCGCAGTACACCAAGCAGTTCGCCGAGGGCGTCTGGACGTACTCGACGTACGCGAACGACCCGGCCGTGACTGGCCTCAAGGAGTTCCCGCTGTCGTCGCTGGCGGCCACGGGCGCTACCGATGAGTGCCAGGCGTGGATCAAGGTCTCGAACAGCCTGCTTGGCATCCTCGACATCCTCGTCATCGCCCATGACGACGAAGGGGATGTTGGCTTCGACAAGATCATCGACCTGCAGTCGACGATGTCTTACTCGCTGAGCTTCCGGTGGACGTTGATCACCTGGGCCGGCCAGGACGGCATCGCGACGGCGGACGCCCTGAAGGGCTCCGGCGGGGCGACGAACGACATCACCAGCTCCGTCACCGCCGTCTACGGCTGGGACGCTGCCGCGCAGGCGTGGCTCGGGTACTTCCCGTCGGCCGTTCCTGTACCGGGGGCGAACGACCTGACGAAGCTGAACGAAGGCGACGCCTACTGGATCGCCATCACCGGGCCGGGCTCGGTCACCTGGACTATCGCGACCAACGTCGACTAGCTCCTCAACGCTCCTCCCTCCTCCCTCCTCCCCCCGGGGGGGAGCGGAGGGGGCGGGGCAGAGGGGTTGGTCAACAGAGGCCGTTTAGATAGGAATTGGAGCTAACAAGCATGACCAAGGTAATGAAGAAGCTCGGCGCTGGAAGCCTTGCCCTCGCCCTTGGCGCCCTGCTGCTCGGCTTCGCGGGCGTGTTCAGCGCCAGCGAGGCCTCGGCGGAATCCCCGCCGAACCCGCCCGCCCGCTTCGGCGGCTCCGTGCTGGTGGATGGCAAGGCCCCGGTGGCAGGCACTGCGATTGAGGCGAAGATCGGCACCGCAACCTGCGGTGTGGCCACCGTTTTCATGAGCGGGGCCGAGGCGCGCTACATCCTCAATTCGCCCGCGCTTGACCCCGGCGCAACGCCAAACTGCGGCACCGATGGGGCCGTGGTGGCGTTCTACGTCGCGGGCATCAAGGCGAACGAAACGGGGACCTGGCGCAACTACGACTTCAACACCGTGAACCTCACGGTGACGACGCCGAAGTCGCCCACGCCGAAGCCGCCGTCGACAGGCAGCGGCACCGTTTCGGGCAGCGGCGCGGAAGCCGCGTGGCTGTTCGCAGCGTTCGGCTTCGCCGCGCTTGCGTTCGGCATCGGCGGCGCGACGGTCGCCCGCCGCAGCCGCTAACCGCCGCAAGGCACCGACACCGAACGAGAGGCCCCGGGCAACCGGGGCCTTTCGCTTTGCCCGCACAAGCCGGAGTCGCGGCCCCCCGTGGCCGCTGCTTGTTCCACCGAAACTGACCCCTCGGGCAACGCCGTCCCCGGGCGACGCCGCCCGACTGGTTCGGCCCGGCGAGGGGGAGGCTCGCGGCGACCCGGAGTCGCGGCCCCCCGTGGCCGCTGCTTGTTCCACCCAAACTGACCCCTCGGGCAACGCCGTCCCCGGGCCCCGCCGCCTCCGCCGCCGCCCCGCCGAGGGAGGAGGGAGGAGGGAGGAGGGAGGAGGGAGCCCCGCCGCCTTCGCCGCCGCCCCGCCGAGCGAGGAGGGAGGGGAGGGGCCCCGCCGCCGCCGCCGCCGCCCCATTGGTCGGCCCCGTGGGCCGGGTTGGGCATCCGGCAACGACCTGGCCGCGCGGCCCCGTGGCCGCTGCTTGTTCCCCCAAACTGACCCCTCGGGCAACGCCGTCCCCGGGCCCCGCCGCCTCCGCCGCCGCCCCGAGGGAGGGAGGGAGGAGGGAGGAGGGAGCCCGCCGCCTCCGCCGCCGCCCGCCGGCCCCCCCATTGGTTCGGCCCACGTGGGCCGGAGTTGGGCGCCTGGTGGGACAGCAGGCGGCCACGGTGGGCCGCGACTCCGGCTTCTCCCCGGGCGACCCCGCCCAACGGCCTCCTCCCTCCTCCCCTCCTCCTCCCCGGCCGCAACGCATCCCCCCCGCCGGGCGACCCCGCCCAACGGCCGCTCCTCCTCCTCTCCCTCCCTCCTCCCCTCCCCGACACGCAGCGCATCCCCAGTCCCGGGCGGCCCGCCCAACGGCCTCCTCCCTCCTCCCTCCTCCCCGGCCGCAGCATCCCCCGCCCGGCCATCCACCTCTCCTCCTCCTCCCCGACCGCAGCACATCCCCCATTCCCGGGCGACGGCCCATCCACGTCCTCCCCTCCTCCCTCCCCCCCCCGTAAACTCTCCGTAAATTCCCCCCTTACCCGGCGCTTCTCCGATTCCCCTTGCGCCCAGACGGGCTATTTTCGGGGTGGCCACGGGATGCGCCCCCGCCCAGACTGCGGCCAAACAGGATGTCTATGCGAAGCGTTTCAACACCGCTGGCGGTTGCCGCCGGGGCGCTGCTCCTGGCGCTGGCCGCGGCGGGGCTGCCCCTTCCCCACGTCTTCCCCGCGCACGCCATCACCAACTGCGAAACGAGCGAAGAGGGGCTGAACGCCGCCGAGCTGGAGATGCTGGCCCTCATCAACGCCGAGCGGGCGAAGGTGGGCGCACCCGCGCTCAAGGTCTCGCCCGGCCTCAACCGCACCGCCGCCTGGAAGTCGGCCGATTCGAGCGCCTACGGCCCGGGCTTCTCGCACAGGGATTCGCTGGGGCGCTGGCCTTCGCAGCGCGCCCGCGACTGCGGCTACCCGGGCGACGCCGCCGAGAACATCGCCTACGGCTACCCGTCGCCGGCCGCGACCGTGGCCGCATGGATGGGCTCGGCCGGGCACCGCGCGAACATCCTCAACGCCACCTACGTTGTAATCGGCCTGGGCCAGCACGGCACCGCCTGGACCAACAACTTCGGCTTTGTCGACGACTCGGGCGGCACGCAGCCGCCACCTCCTCCCCCTCCGCCGCCCACGGCCACGCAGCCGCAGCCTCCGGCTACAGCCACGGCCACGGCGCCCCGGCCTTCGCCCACCGCCACCATGCCCGCGCCCACGGCGACGGCCACGCAGGCGCCGGTGTACCCGGCAGCCGGGGTCCACATGGAGCTCGGCGCGGGCGTGAACATGGTCACCTACGTGGGCGCCGAGCAGCCGGCCGCGCGCGCCCTGCAGTCGCTGGACGGCGTTATCCGCGCCGTGTACGAATGGAACGTTGCTGCCGGGCGCTGGGAGCGGTACCTGCCCGGGCGGCCGGGCTACGTGAGCACCTTCACCACGCTGAAGCCGGGGCGCGTCTACCTGGTGGAGCTGACCTGGGCGGGCACCTGGGTGTACTGACCCCGGCCCCGGGCGATAGAACGTAACGGGGCGAAGTGCGGGTTCACCCCTATACCGTGCCGCGCGGGTCCTGTCTAATATCGACGAAGCGCGCCCGGTGTATCCCACGGCGGGCGGCCGCGACTACCCAAGGATGCGCCGCGGACGATATGCCCGGATTCGACGCCCCTGGCCGGCAGCCCCCGGCAGGCGAGCACGCACCAAGCAACAGCGAGCTGGCGGCAGCGGCCGCGCTGCTTGAAGCGCAGCAGCAGGTGCTGGCGGCGCTCACGCCGGGTGCGACCCTGGAATCGGTGGCCGAAGTGGTGGTGGCCCAGGCACGCGGGCTCTTCAGTGCGAGCCACGCTGCCGTTGTGGACCTGGCGCGCGAAACCGCGCGCGCTCTCGCGCTTTCGAGCGACCACCTGACGCGCGAACAGCTGGATGACCGCTCCAACCCCGCCGATGGCGGCGCAGCCGTGTTCGAAGTGATGCGAGCAGGCGGGACGCAGATCCTGGCCGACCTCGCGGAGAATGCGGGGCGCCTTCCCCCGATAGAGGCAGATGCCTTCCGGAGCGGGCTGCGCTGCCTGATGCGCGCGCCCATCTTCGGCTCGAACGGCGCCTTCCGGGGGGTTCTGAGCGTCGGCAGCGCATTCTCCGGTGCGTTTGGCGAGGCCGATGCCGCGCGCCTGGCCGAGCTCGCCCGCGTGGTGAGCGTGGTCACGGAGCGTGCGGAGCTGCTCGAAGAAGCGGCGGAGCGCTCCGAGAGGGTGAGCGCCCTCACCCACCTGCTGGGCTCGCTGAGCGCTTCGGCCTCGCCCGAAGAGGTGGCGCAGCTGTTCGCGGCCCAGGTGCGCGCCCTCCTCCACGCCGATGCGGTGCTGATTCATTGCTTTGACCGCGAAGCGGGGATGCGGCGGGCCATTGCCTTCGACGGCGATCCCGGCCTCGAAGTGCTGCCCGGACTGATGCCCCTGGAGGACTCGAACGTCTACCAGCGGGCGCTGCGGATGTCGTCGGCGCTCTACACAGGCGGCGACGCGGCGCCCACGCCCCCGTGGTTGGGTCAGCAGACGCGGGAGCGCGGGGTGGGCAGCCTTGTGGCCGCCCGGCTCGACGGCGGCGATGGCCCGGCGGGCATCCTGGTGGTTGTCTCTCGCCGGCCGGGGGCGCTCAGCGAAGCGGACGAGCAGATGCTGGCCGAAGTGGCGACACCGCTGGCGATGGTGCTGGAGCGCGCCTCGCTGGTCTCCTCGCTGCAGCGCCAGAAGCAGCGCGCGGCCGCCATCTCCGAGATCCTCGCCGCGCTTGGCCCCAACGAGTCGATTCACGCCGTGATTGTCCCCCTTGCCCGCGCCCTGAGGGTGATCTGGGAGGCGGACCACTGCCTGGTCGGCCTGGTTGATGGCGACCGGGTGACGATGGGTGGATACGACAGCGCGCTCGATCTCGGCTGGATGCCGGGCGAGTATCCGCTCCACGCGCTCTCCACAACCCGCAACGCCGCCGTGACCGGCCACGACGTGGTGTACGACTACCAGGATCAGCTCGACCGGGGCGGGCCAATGGTGGAAGGGCTGCGGCGGGCCGGGCTTCGTTCCAGCATGCGCGTCCTGCTAGGGGACCCGGGTGAGCCGGTGGGGCTGCTCACCGTGGGCTCATGTGTCCCGAATCGCTTCAGCGAAGCGGACGCGCAGGAGCTCCGCCGGCTCACGCAGCCGCTTGCCGTGGCCGCTGGCTACTATCGCAACCTCCGCGAAGCGAAGCGGCGCAACTGGCAGCTGGAGCACACGAATCGCATCCTGGGCAGGCTGAGCGCGGCGACGACCGCCGGCGAGCTCGCCAGCGCCTTCCTGGAGGAGTGCCGGTCGCTCTTCGGGTGCGAGCAGGCGGCGGTCTTCACTCTCAACCCCGCGGCGGGCATCGCCAGCGTGATGGGGGCCGAACCCCCGGGGAGGTTTGTCCCGCAAGCGGGCGGCGAGCTGAGCCTGACCGCACTGGAGCCCGGGGCGCATGCCTGCGAACAGGTGAACCAGGTTGAGGAAGACCTTGGCGTGTTCGAGCGGCGAGGCGAACTGCACCAGCGGGCCCTTGAGGCGGGCCTGCGCTCCATGATGCGCGTGCCCCTTGCCCACGCCGATCGGACGTGTGGTGCGGTTGTGCTCTGGGCCGAAGGGGTGGGCCGCTTCAGCGACGATGATGCCCGGCTGCTTGCCGCCCTCACGCATCCCCTGGCCGTGGCGCTTGAGCGGGCCGGCGCGCTCGCTGACCTTGCCGAAAGCGAGAACAAGTACCGCTCCCTCGTCACCCAGGCCGAGGAGATGATCTTCCTTGTCGATGCCGCCAGCCACCGCGTGGTCGACGCCAACGCCTATACCGCATCGGCGCTCGGCTACACGGCTGCGGAGCTGCTCCAGCTGCGCCTCGATGACCTCTGCATCCTGTCGGGAGATTCGATCGAGGCGAACATCCTCCACATCCTGGAGCAGGGCGAGATTCGCCTGATGGAGCACGAATTCCGCCGCAAGAACGGCAGCATGGTCACGGTTGACGTCATGGCTTCGCGCTCCCCCTACGGCGGCCGCGACGCGGTGCTCGTGCTCGCTCGCGATGTGACCGAGGTGCGCGGCTATCAGCGCCAGCTGATGCAGGCGCAGAAGATGGAGTCTCTCGGCACAATGGCCGGGGCCGTGGCCCACGACTTCAACAACCTGCTCACCACCATCCTCGGCTTCACTGGCCTGCTCAAGCGGTCGACCCACCTCGACAGCGAGGATCGCGAGAATCTCGCCCTCATCGAGGATGCCTCGCGCCACGCGGCCGATCTGACGGGCCGGCTTCTCGCCTTTGCCCGCGGGGGCCTTGTCCGTTTTGGGCCGATCGACATGCGTGAGGCTGTCAGGGACACCCTCCGCCTGGCCGAGCCCGCCCTGCAATCAAAGGTAGAGCTGCGGGTGGCACTCCCCGGTGAGCCCGTGATGGTCGAGGGCGACCAGAGCCAGATCCAGCAGGCGATCATCAACATCGTGCTCAACGCCCGCGATGCCATGCCCGAAGGCGGCGTGATCGCGGTCTCGCTCCATGCCGACCAGGCGGTTGCCACGCTCACCATCTCCGATGATGGGCCGGGGATGGACGAAGAGACCCGGACCCGCATCTTCGAGCCGTTCTACACGACCAAGCCACCCGGCTCGGGGACGGGACTGGGAATGGCGATTACCTACGGCATCATCCAGGGTCACCACGGTACGGTGAGCGTCGATTCGGCCCCCGGCCGCGGCACAACCTTCGCCATCACCCTCCCGCTGTTGCCGGCCGATGCCACCCACCGTTCCGGGAGCGATTTCCGGGCGGGCGACGGCGACCTCGTCATGCTCGTCGATGACGACGAACGCGTGCGCCGTGCCGTCCACGCCATGCTCGCCGAAATCGGCTTCAACGTCGTCGAGGCACACGATGGCGCCACCGCCATCCAGCTGCTCAAGGCGCGCCCGGAACGCTTCGCCGCAGTCCTGCTCGACCTGGTCATGCCCGGCATGAACGGCAGCGAGACCTTCCGTGGGCTCGAAGCCATCCGCCCGGACCTCCCCGTCATCATCTGCACTGCCTACGCGGCCGACGCCCACATCGACACCGACGTGAAGCGGCGCATCGCCGGGCTGGTGCAGAAGCCGTTCACGAAGGACCGCCTGGAGAGGGTGCTCTCGGGCATCCTTTCGCAGTAGCGGCTGCCCGCAGCGGCTACCGCTGGCGGCGATAGCGCCGTAAGCTCCCCTCCAACGTGATACCAATTGGCGATAGCACCCGCTCCCGCACCACGCCATGGGTCACCTACGGCATCATCATCCTCAACGTCGCCATCTTCGTGCGGATGCTCACGCTCTCCACCTCGCTCCCCGTTACGCAGGCGGCCCAGGTGCGCGACTTCCGTGACCAGACGGAGAGCGTCTGCTACGGCTTCCGCACCCTGCCCACCGAGCTTGACCGCTTCATCTGCCGCTGGGGATTCCAGCCCGGCGAGTTTCTCGACAACGCGAAGGGCGAATCAGAGGCGCCCGGGACGAACCGGCTTGAGGTGCTCTTCTCCATCGTCACGTCGATGTTCCTTCACGCTGGATGGCTTCACATCCTCGGCAACATGCTCTTCCTCTGGGTCTTCGGCGACAACATCGAGGACCGCCTCGGTCACACGCGTTACCTGCTCTTCTACCTTCTCGCCGGTACCGCTGCCGCCCTGGTGCAGGCCTCCGTCGATCCCGGCTCGGTGGTGCCGGTGGTGGGCGCCAGCGGCGCCGTGGCGGGTGTGCTGGGCGCCTACATGGTCTACTTCCCGCGGGCGACCATCAGCGTTGTGATCCCCTTCTTCGTCCTCATCTTCATCCCGCTTCCTGTTCCTGCGGTGGTCATGATCGGCATCTGGTTCCTGCAGAACCTGCTTGCCGGGCTCGCCACCGTCAGCGATGCCGCCACTCCCGACTCCGGCGTGGCCTTCTTCGCCCATATCGGCGGGTTCCTGTTCGGGGTTGTGGTCGCGGCCCTCTTTCGCCGGGGCGGCGGCCACCAGCGCTGGTGAAGGATGCGCCGTGCGCGGCCCGCGGGGCACGTATACTCCGGGCGGGCGGAGCGGCCCGTAAGATGCGCGGCGGCCGCCGGTCCTACAACCGGGAACGGCGCGCTCGACGGCCTCGCCGCTCCCGGCCCGGCCCGCCGTACAGGCGCCGGCCCGCTGGAAGCTGATGGAAGAGCTCGCTGATTCCGCCCTCGTTGACCTTGCCCGCGATGGGGACAGCCGCGCTTTCGCCGAGCTGTACGAGCGCTACTTCGAGAGGGTGTACGACTTTGTGGCCCGCATGACTCGCGATCGCGAGGAAGCGGCCGATATCGCGCAGGACACCTTCCTCAAGGCCATGGGAGCGCTCGGCGGCTTCCGCCAGGGAGCGAGCTTCAAGAGCTGGGTCTTCACCATCGCCCGCAACACGACGCTCAACCGGCTGGAGCGCGCGGCCCGCACGCGCCCGCTGCACTTCGAAGACGAAAGCGGCGAGCCCGTTGACCTGGCGGTGACCGACCCTGACCGCTTTGCCGACCCGGCCGAGGCGGTGGAAGCGGCCGCGATGGCCGGGCTCGTGTGGGAAGCGGCCGCGGGGCTGGAGCCCAGGCAGCTCTCGTTGCTCGACTTGCACCTCCGCCAGGGGCTGGACGGCGCCGAGATCGCCAGCGTGCTCGGCGTCACGCGAAACAACGGCTACGTCATGATCAACCGCCTCAAGAAGGCCGTCGAAGACGCGATAGGAGCGTTCATCATGTGGAAGGACGGCCGCCGCTACTGTGATGCCCTCGCCTCTGAGCTGGGAGAAGCCCGGACAAGCGCCATGTCACCCGCAATTCGCCGCCTGGTCGAACGCCACGTCGCGCGGTGCGAGGATTGCCAGGAGCACCGGCGAAGGCTGCTCTCGCCCCTGGCCGCATTCGGGGCCTTCGCTGCTGTGGGCCCACCTGCGGGCGTGAAGGCGCACATACTGGAAGGGCTCATGCGCGAATGGCCCGGGCCCGTGCCCCGGGGGGCGGGCGGCCCGGCCGGCGGTGGCCCCCCGCCGGCGCCCGGGGCCGCCGGGGGAGCGGCCTGGCTCCCCGCCAACGGCCTGCGCCTGCTCATGGCCCTGGGGGCGGTGTCTGCGCTCCTCCTCGGGGCACTCCTGATCCCGGCGAGCCCGTTCGCCATCACCGGCGGAGACGGCGGCGCACTGCCCGCGGGCGACGCCAGCCCCGTTCCCCCCGCTACCGGCAAGTCGCCTTCGCCAACAGCGACAGCCAGCGCGAAGGCGCCATCGGCCACGCCTGGCAAGGGGTCCGTGACGGCAACCCCTCCGAAGACCGCGACCGCCAGTGGCGGCGGCACGGTGGTCCCTTCGCCGGCGACCCCGGCCACGCCGGGAGCGACGGCCAGTCCCCCTGGCACGCCGGCGCCCACCGTCACCCCGGCGTCACCTTCTCCCATCGCCACGGCTACGCCCACGCGAATGCCAACGTCCATTCCCTGCGTGCCGAGCCTCGCATCGAATGTGGCTTCACTCACGATCGCCCCCGGCGGAGCGCAGACATTCCTCGCCTACGATGCGGCCGCGCCGTGCCGCCTTCTCCAGTTCACGGCTTTCGCTTCGGATGGCTGGATCGTGGTCGAGCCCGCCTCGGGGACGATCGGGATCGGCGGTGTCGCAGTTACCGTGCGGGTCCTGCCCGGGGGGCTCTCGGAAGGCAAGCACACCGGGAGCGTAACCGTATCCGGCGTCAGCGAAGGAGGAAGCGTCACGGTCGACATAACCACAACGGTGATGGGGGTACCCCCCGCGATTGTCCGCGCCAGCGGATCGTGCCCTCTCACCGCGGGGCAATGGACCTTTGTGACCCACGTTGCCGACGACTACGGCGTGGCCACGGTGACGCTGCGCTACGCCACCGCGGCAGGCCAGGCCACGCTCGGCATGAGCGGGCCTGCGGGCGCCACCTCCGGCGACTGGACGCTATCGATGGCGCCAGTTGCGGGCGCATCGGGCTTCACGGTCATCGCCACCGACGCCGCCGGCCAGCAGGTGAGCGCGGCCGTCTCGGGGAACTGCGGCTAGCCCCGGGCGCACCCGCCAGGGGAGCGTGGCTCCAACCTTTCCCTTAACCGTGCTACGTTGCAATGTGCCGCTTGAGGAAAACTGATGGGTGAACTCGGGTCATGGCTCATCCGGGCGCGCGAAGCCCGCGGCCTTACGCTGGAAGACGCGGAAAGGGACACCCGCATCTCGCGCAGGTACCTGCAGGCCCTCGAAGCCGAGCAGTTCGATGTCATCCCGGCGCCCGTCTACGCTCGCGGATTCCTGCGCTCGTATTCGCAGTACCTTGGCCTCGATCCGCAGGAGATGCTGGCCCTCTTCCCCCGCGAGGAAGAGCCTGCCTACACCGCGCCCCAACCGTCCCCCCGGCCCGGGACCCGCCAGCCGCCGAGCGCGGTGGGCCCGGCCCGGCCCGCCTGGCGCAAACCCGGCCCGCCCGCCCCGCAACCATCGCGTCCGGGAAGGGGGGCGCGCCCCGGCACGCCCGAGGCGCCCTTTGAGCCGACCATCGGCATCGACATCGGCGTGCCCGTGCCGGCGCGGCGCATCAAGACCGACCCGGCCTCGCAGACGCGCTCCCTGGCCATCGCCTTCGTCGCCATCATCGCCGTGCTTGGCGTCATCCTCCTCGCCATGCTCATCACGCGCATGGGCGACGACAGCTCCTCGCCCGCACCGGGCCTCTCCTCCAACAGCAACAGCGACGACCCGGCCGGCGAAGGGGCGAAGGGCTCGCCCACCGCCGTGGGGACGAAGGTCCCGGCGGGGGCTTCGGGCCTCGAAGTGACGCCGGGAGTCGTTCCGAACGTCACGGGCCAGACCGCCGAGAAGGCCCGCCTGGCGATCGCCGAGGCCGGCTATGCGGTGAAAGAGCGCCACGACAAGAGCACGCAGCCGAAGGGGACGGTCGTCCAGCAATCGCCCGCGCCCAACGTGGAGCTGCAGGCGGGGCTCGAAGTGACCATCGTCATCAGCGACGGCCCCTGACCTTCGCATGCCAGTTCCGCGCACCTACCACCTGGTTACCCTTGGCTGTCCCAAGAACGACGTCGACAGTGAGCACCTCGAACGCCTGCTGGCCGGGGGCGAACTGATCCCGGTGTTGCAGCCCGAGGGGGCCGATGCCGTCATCGTCAACACCTGCGGCTTCATCGAGCAGAGCCAGGCCGAATCCTTCGCCGCCATCCGTGAGCTGGCCGGCCGCAAGCAGGATGGCCAGACGCTCATTGTGGCCGGGTGCCTGAGCCAGCTCTATGCCGGGCAGGTCCGCGAGACGGCCCCGGGCGTGGACCACGTCTTCGGCGTCGGCCAGTGGCAGGAGGTCGCGCGCCTCCTTTCCGTCGATGTCGATGCCGTCTACGACATCCCCGAGAGTGCCGCCCGGGTGAGTGGCCCCAGCGCTTACCTGAAGATCTCCGATGGCTGCGACGCACCCTGCGCCTTTTGCGTGATCCCCCGCATCAAGGGACGGCTCCGGTCGGCCCCGGCGGGCCTGGTGGTGCGCGAGGCGAAGCGCCTGGTGGCGGCAGGCGCAAAGGAGCTCGTGCTCGTCGGGCAGGATACCACCGCCTGGGGCGAAGACCAGGGCTCGCCCGTGGGCGAGGGCCTGCCCCTGCTCTTGAAGCAGCTCGCCGGGGCCGTGGGACCGGAGACCTGGCTGCGCCTGATGTACGCCTACCCGAGCCGCGTGAGCCCGCAGCTCATTGAAACGATGGCCACCACGCCGAACATCGTTCCCTACCTGGATGTTCCCCTTCAGCATGGCTCAGATGCCGTGCTGCGGCGCATGAAGCGGCCTCACAACCTGGAAAAGGTGCGCGCCTTCATCCACGACCTTCGTACCGCCATGCCCGATATCGTGCTCCGCACGTCGTTCATCGCCGGGTTCCCGGGCGAGACCGAAGCCGAGTTCCGCGAGCTGCTGGACTTCGCACGCGAGATCCGCTTCGACCACGCGGGCTGCTTCACCTATTCGCGACAGCAGTGGACGCCTGCTTTCGAAATGCCCGGCCAGGTTTCCGCCGCGGTAATGGGCAGGCGCCGTGACCGGTTCATGCGCCAGCAGCAGGCGATCGCGGGGAAGCTCGCGCGCCGCTTCGTTGGCCGGACCCTGCCCCTGCTGGTCGAAGGCTGCGGCGAGGACGGCGATGGCCTGCCGGTGGTGGTCGGCCGCACCTACCGCGAGGCCCCGGAGGTCGATGGCCTGGTCCTTGCCCGCGGCGCTGCCGAACCTGGATCGATCGCTTCCGTCCGTATCACCGCCTCGTCGGAGTATGATCTCTTCGGGACCGTGGTTGGATGAGCGCGTCTGATAGGTTGCGTCAAGCCTCCACGCTCAAGCCGTTGTCGCCGAACGAGGCGATTGAGGTCGTGTGGATTCTGGAAACCCTTTCGAAGCCCGATGCCGTCGAACATCGGCCGGACGGAACGGTGCACCACCTTCGGGCCCTGCCCGGGCGGGGTGGAAGGGTCCTGCGGGTGGTTTTTCGCCCCGATTCGACCCCCCGGTCGTGGTTACGGCGTTCTTTGACAGGCGAATGAGAGGCAGAGTGCCATGAAGCTTGGAGTAGACGAACAGGCCGATGCCCTGTACCTGCGCCTCGATGACTCGCCAATTGTGGAATCAGAAGAGGTGCAGCCCGGGATCATCCTTGACTTCAACGAAGACAATCAGGTGGTTGGGGTTGAGATCCTGGGCGTCCGGTCGCGGGTTCCCCTGGCTGCACTCCGTTCGCTCCAGTTCGAGTCTGTCTGACCCCCAACCCGGGCCCCGCCGCCTGACACGCGCGCGTAACATGAGCGCGCTATCCTTTGTGGCGGAGTGAGGCATGAGTGAAACCACAAGCTATGTGATCTCGGCGTGCCGCGAGAACGGGGTCAAGTTCATCCGGCTCTGGTTCACCGATATCGTCGGCGCCCTGAAAAGCTTCGCGATCACCGTCGAGGAGCTGGAGAAGGCCCTCGATGAAGGGATGGGCTTCGATGGCTCTTCCATCGAAGGCTTCGCCCGCATCGATGAGTCCGACATGCTCGCCATGCCCGACCCCACCACCTTCCAGCTGGTCCCCTGGCGCCCCCGGGAGCCCGGCGTGGCGCGCATGTTCTGCGACATCTACACTCCCGATGGCCGCCCTTTCGAAGGCGACCCCCGCTACGTTCTGCGCCGCCAGCTCAAACGCGCCGCCGATCTCGGCTACACCTTCTATGTCAGCCCCGAGCTGGAGTACTTCTACTTCCGCAACTCCGCCTCCACGGAGACCCTCGATCGCGGGGGCTACTTCGACCAGACGGCCGACGCCGCCAGTGACCTCCGCCGCGAGACCGTCCTCACCCTTGAAGCCATGGGCATCGAGGTCGAGTACAGCCACCACGAGGTCGCTCCCAGCCAGCACGAGATCGCACTGCGCTACACCGATGCCATGACCATGGCCGACGCCGCCATGACCTACCGCCTCGTGGTGAAAGAGATCGCGCTCGCTAACGGGGTCTACGCCACCTTCATGCCCAAGCCCATCGCCGACCAGAACGGCTCGGGCATGCACGTCCACCAATCGCTCTTCAAGGGCGAACGGAACGCCTTCTTCAACGATGCCGACCCGCTCCACCTCAGCGCCCTTGCGCGCAGCTATATCGCCGGCCTCCTCCACCACGCCCGCGCCATGACGCTGGTCACGAACCAGTGGGTGAACAGCTACAAGCGCCTGCTCCCGGGATTCGAAGCCCCTGTCTATGTCAGCTGGGCGCGTCGCAACCGCAGCGACCTCATCCGTATCCCCGAATACAAGCCGGGCAGCGAGACCCACACGCGCGTCGAATACCGCTCACCCGATTCCGCCTGCAACCCCTACCTGGTCTTTGCCATGATGCTCGCCGCCGGGCTCGATGGCATCGAGAAGGAGATGACGCCCCCGCCACCGTTTGAGGGGAACGTCTTTGAGCTTACCGCCGCCGAGCGCTCCGGCCTGGGCATCACCACGCTCCCCGGCAGCCTCCTTGAAGCCATCGATGAGGCCGAGAAGTCCGCCCTCGTGCGCCAGGTGCTTGGCGACCACACCTTCGAGAGCCTCATCGCCAACAAGCGCATCGAATGGGACCGTTACCGCCGCCACGTCACCGACTTTGAGCTTGCGGAGTACCTGCCGATTCTCTGAGCAGGGGGTAGACGTGGCCGTGGCCGATGCGTACGGTTTGCGCGTGTACCGGATGCTCTTCGCAGTTGCCGTGGGGGCGGTCATCTGCGCCCTCGCGCTCACGGCCTGCACCAGGCAACAGGCCTCCACGGCGGCGGTGCCGTCGCCCACGGCGCGAATCGTCGTCCCCGGCGTCGCCACCGACGAGGCGCGCACGCCCTCCCGCAGCTACGGGATGGGCTTCTTCGTCCAGGCTTCACGCCCCACCGTCCCCGCTGTTCTCGAATGGGTCCAGCAGGTGATCAAGGTGAGCGACCACGTCATGATCCAGCGCCCGGTGCCCTGGACCAGGATTGGCGCCGGGGATTCCTACGAGAAGATCATCGCCGAGGACTTCACCGGCCTGGTCAACCTGCTGCGCGGGAGCGGGCTCAAGCTCGTCCTGCTCGTGGACCCCCTCGACGGCCTTCACCGCACCCAGGAGCCGCCCGAGGCGATCAAGAACGGCCGCACGCTGAAGGACCCCGCCACGCGCGCTATCCACGAGGCGTGGGTGCTCGCGCTCGTCTCCGCGTTCAAGCCCGCCTACATCGGCCTGGCGAGCGAGATCAATACCATTCGCGCCACGGGCGACAGGGAGCTCTACGAGATCATTCGCGACATGTGCAACCGCCTTGCCCCGCAGATAAGGCAGCTCAGCCCATCGTCGCGCATCTTCGTCTCGTTCCAGGTCGACAACGCCTGGCAGCTGCCGCCCTGGCCGAAGTCCGATGTGGACCAGTTCGCCCTCACGCGCGAATTCGATGTCGATGTCGTGGGCCTTTCCTCGTACCCGGGCTTCAGCTTCTCTTCGCCCGCGGAGATCCCCATCGACTACTTCCGGCGCTTCCAGGTGGCAAGCGGTAAGCCGCTCCTCATGGCCGAGGGAGGTTGGGGCTCGGCGGGCGGGCCCAACAACTCCCCCGCCAACCAGGCCGCCTACTACCAGCGCATGTTTGACCTGCTCGAAGGCGTCCAGGCCGAGCTGGCGATTCTCCTCCTCTACCAGGACCTCGACCTGAGCGAGCCCGGCTGGGGGTTCACCCCCGACCAGGTGTCCATCCTCACTCACTTCGCGAGCATGGGGATGGTAGAGATCACCGGCGCCCTGAAGCCCGTCCATGCCGTCTGGGAGGAACGTTTTCAGCGGGCGCTGGCGCCTCCCTAAGGACCGCCAGCAGCCCCCGGCATTGCCTCCGCCCGGCTGATTTCGCGAACGGAAGCCGCGTGCTCGCGGGCGAGCGCCGCATAGCGCCCGGGGTTGCCGGTAATCCACTCCTCCGAAGCGCTGCCGGCGATGGGGCGCTTCACCACCGCCGGGGTTCCCGCAGCCAGCACCCCCGCCGGGATCTCCGCCCCCAGCAGCACCACCGACCCGGCCGCGATGAGCGACCCGGCCCCCACCTTCGCGCCATCGAGCACCAGCGCCCCATTGCCGATGAGGGCACGCGGCCCGATGACGGCGCCGTGAACCACGCAGTTGTGGGCGATGGAAGCCTCAGCGCCGATGAGGGCGGGCAGACCGGCCCGCCCGTGCACCACCGCGCCATCCTGGACGTTCGCGCCAGCTTCGATGACCACGTACGACGTGTCTCCGCGCACCACCGCCGCGTACCAGACCGACGCCCCGGCATGGATGGTGACGTCCCCCACGATGGAAGCCGTCGGCGCAATAAACGCATCGGGGTGGATGGCTGGCTTCTTTTCGCCCACGGCATAGACAGGCATGGGAACGGCTCCAGGTTGATCGTTGCGGCCCGCACTGGCCGTCTGGCCCATCGTATGGGCACAGGATGGACCGAGCCAGAAACCGGCCGGGCTGGTAGAGTCGCGGAAAACACCGCCCGCAAGGGCGTTCCGGGGATTGGCGATGGAGATCAATGGTAAGGCGGCGGTCGTTTCGGGCGCCGGGTCCGGTATCGGGCGCGCTATCGCCCTCGCGCTCGTGCTCAAGGGGGCGAAGGTCATCGTTGCCGACATCGACGAAAAGGCCGGCCGCGAGACCGTCGACCTGCTTGGTGCCCGCGGCGGTGTCTCCCTGTTCCGCCGCTGCGATGTGACCCAGACCGAGGACCTGGCGGCGGCCTTCGCCGCCTGCCTGGACCACTTTGGACGGTTCGACATCGTTTGCAACAACGCCGGCATCGGCGAACGCGAAGACCTCTTCGGCGACGAAACCCGCGAGTTCGAGCGTGTCATCGACATCGATCTCACGGCCGTCATCGATGCCACCCGAATCGCCGTCCGGGAGATGAGGCGGCTCGGCGGCGGGGTGATCGTGAACACCGCCTCGATGGGCGGGCTTCTGCCCATGCCCAACAACCCCGTCTATGCCGCCGCCAAGGCCGGCGTGGTGAACTTCAGCCGCTCGCTCGCCTACCTCTCGGCCGAAGGCATCCGCGTCAACGCCGTCTGCCCGACCTTCACCGATACGCCCCTCGTGCACCAGGGTGGCGAGGAAGGCGAAGCGCGGCTCGAGGAGCTGAAGAAGCTCGTGGGCGGCATCCTGCGCCCCGGCGACGTTGCCGCCGGCGTGATCGAGCTGGTCGAGGACGACTCAAAGGCCGGCGCCATCATGCGCGTCACCGTCAACCGGGGCCTCGACTACGCGAGGGAGATCCGTCCCTTCTGACACCGGACCGGACCCGGGCGGCCGTCGCCGGCCTGGCGGCAAGGCTCAGGTGTGCTGGCAAGAAAAGAGGGGCGCTGGTGCGCCCCTCATGCTGGTCAGCCGCTCACTAGCCGTGGTAGCCATACCACACGTAGCGGGCGTAGAGCGCGGGGTCGACCGCGTAGGGCCGCCCGGGCCGCTTCTCACCGTAGAGCTCGCGGATAGCCCGCTCGATACCAGCCCGCATGGCTTCCTGCCGCAGGTCGGCCATGCGCGCTTCGATCAGGTAGTCACTCAGCATGCGATTGCCTCCTTTCTCCCGGCGCCCTGCACCGGGTGGTCAGGTTTAGCGTCTCACCACTGAGTAAACGCACGATGAACGCGGCGTTACAGGGCTGCTTCGTTTCTAAAGGGCGTTTCTATGGCCCCCGGCGGCGGCGTCGATAACGTCCCGCGGGACCTGTAGCCGGGGCCTACTTGCGCCCGCCGTCACGGTACCTGGAGCCGATGAAGTGCCCGCCCCAGAGAGGCGCGACCGGGCAGAGCCCGAGCCCGCCCGAAGCGATGGGAAGGATCCCCGCGGCCGCGACGATGTAGCCAGCGGGCTTCCCTACGAGGAGCAGGCCGATGGCGATGATTGCGACCCCGAGCGCCGCGCGGAGGGCGCGCCCGTATGGGCCGGCCATGAAGCGCTCGAAGCTCTTGCCTTCAACTGCGGGGGTGTGTTCCTTCAACTGGTTCTCCTCTTCGATTTGTTGTCTGCCGGAAAGAGAGCACGAGCCGCGGGCTCCGGCGGGGCGTCGCGGGGGCAGTAGCTCAGTGGGCGAAGCGCACGTCGGGCAGGAACCTGCCCGCCCAGCGCGGCAGCCACCACGCTCGCCTGCCGGCCACCGTCAGCACCGCGGGCACCAGCACCAGCCGCACCAGGAAGGCGTCGGCCAGCACCGCCATGCCCAGGATGAGCCCCATCTCCTTCATCGGCAGCGGCCCTGCAAGGGCGAACGTGAAGAACACCGCCACCATGACCCCCGCTGCCGCAACGATCGGGCGCCCCGTGTGCGCGAGCGAGCCTTCGACCGCCTCGTTCGCGTCCTGCGACCGTTCGAAGTGCTCCCGCGCCGAGGCCAGCAGGAAGACGGTGTAGTCCATCGAGATCGCGAACACCAGGGCGAAGAAGAAGAGCGGCGCCCACGAGGTCAGGTACCCCTGGCTCTCGAATCCCATCGGCCCGGCCGCCCAGCCGTGCTGGAAGGCCAGCGCCCCAATACCGAAGGCCGCCCCAACCGAAAGCAAGTTCAGCACGACCCCCGCCACGGCAATGAAAACCGCCTGCAGCGCGAATAGCAGCAGCGCGAAGCCCAGCACCAGCACCACGCCGATCACAATCGGCGCCCGGTCGCGCAGGGTCTGGTCAAGGTCGTAGTTCTCCGCTACCGGTCCGCCCACGAGCGCGCCCGCTGGCACCGCCTCGCGGATCGTCGCGATGAGGTCGTTCGATTCCCGCGATGACGGGTCGGTGGTGGCGAAGGCCGTCACGAGGCTGCGGCCGCCGGCCCCTTCCTGTGCGGGGAGGACGATGGCAACCCCGGGAACCTGCGCGATCGAGGTCTGCACTGCCCCGGCATCGGTCCCCTGCGGAACCACCACCTGGATTGGCCCGGGCCCGCCGGGCCCGAAGGCCTCCGCCAGCAGGTCGTAGCCCACGCGCGCCTGCCTGTCCGTGGGGAGCACGGAGATGGCGGGCATCCCGGTCTCCAGCCGCAGGAGCGGCGCCGCCAGGGCCAGCAGGAGCACCGTTACCGCCGCTCCCGCCAGCACGGGCCGCCGCTGGATGCCACGCGCCCAGGCTGCCCAGCGTGGGCTCCGGTGCTCCCCGGCGGAGTGCCAGGGGAGCGCAAGCCGGTTGATGCCCGGGCCCAGCAGGGCAGGCAACAGCGTCATCGCTGCAAGCAGCACGAATCCGACCGCCAGCATCATGCCCGCTGCCATCGATTGGAACGCCGGCACCGGCACCAGCAGCACCGCCGAAAGGCTGATGAGCACGGTGATCCCGCTGAACAGCACGGCCTTGCCGGCCGTGTCCATCGTCGTGCCCACCGCGCCGTTCACGTCGCCCGGGGTGGCGTGCAGCGCCCCCCGGAACCGGCTCACGATGAACAGCGCGTAGTCGATGCCCAGCGCCAGCGCGAACATCATCGCGAAGTTGAGCGTCCAGATCGAAAGGTCCGTGAACCGGGTGATCCCGTAGAGCACGCCCATCGCCGAGACAAGCCCCACGCCCGTCAGCAGCAGCGGCAGTCCCGCCGCCGCCAGCGAGCCGAAGGCAAGGACAAGCACGGCCGCCGTGATCGGCCACGAGAACAGCTCCGATTTCACCATTGCCTCGCGGTTCACGGCGTTGAAGTCGGCCCAGAACGCGGGCGCGCCGGTGAGCGCCACCGCTATCCCGTCTCCGGAGAGCTTCTCGATGTCATCGGAGATGCGTTCGGCCGCCCGCACCGATTCCGTCGGGTTCACCAGCGTCGCCGCCTGAAGGGCCACGGTCCGGCGGTCGGTGCTCACCATCGGCGGCGCCACCTGGCCAAGCGCCTCCTCGGAGGCGAAGACCGCGGTGACGGCTTCGATCCGCTCCTTGTAGGCGGAGTCGCTGGCCCGCAGCGAGTCGCTGTGGAGCACGACCGCAGCGCTCTGGGAGGAGAAGCCGCCGAACTCCTCCTCGATAACCTTGCGGGCGGCGAGTGAGTCGCTTCCCTTCACTTCCCACATGGCGCCCGAGAGGGCGTGGTCGAGCTTCGGGGCAAAGTAGCCCAGCGCCAGGGCAAAGACCGCCCACGTGATGACCACCGTCCAGCGGTGGCTGTGCGACCAGCGTCCGAGGCGGGCAAGGGGTGCGTTGCTCAAGGTGTTACTCCAGGTCTGGTTGGCGTTGGGTGTGGCGTCCGGTGGCTAATTGCGCGTAGTCAGCTCCAGCTCGCGGTGGGCCTGCTCCGCCAGGCGGTCGCAGACGATGTCGCACATGCGGACAACGGTGGGGTCGATGACGGCGTAGTAGGCCGCTGTCCCCGATTGGCGGCGCGAAACGATGCGTGCGTCCAGGAGCACCCGCAGGTGCTTGCTGACGTTCGCCTGGCTCATGCCGAGGGCGGCTACCAGGTCGCCCACGTTCCGCTCGCCCTCGCGCATCAGGCTCCGCAGGATCGCCAGGCGCGTGGCGTCGCCCAGCACGCGGAAGCGCTCGGCGACGTGTTCGAGCATGTGTTCGGGGATTGCCTCTGACATATTCAGCACTCTATCGTCATGCAGCGATGAAAGTCAACTACTGGCACCCCACCCCTTCCGCCAGAGGTTGACTGGCGATGGTAGTATGTGCGTGCCGAATCCCCGGGATTGCTGTCCCGGGGAGCGGGGGACCCACAGCCCGGGGTGAATCGCGCTCGCGCGTAGGCGAATCCGACGCCGAACCCGTCAGCTAACCTCGCAGGCGTTCGGAGGCGTGTCCTGGTATTGCCTCCAGTCCTTCTGGCCGCCGCTTGCGGGCGCATCGAAAGGAGGCTTTGCGATGCGATTGAGCCGGGCCCGAACAACATCGCGCCGAGGACCGCGCCAGCGGCGAGCGCCCGGGCCGGCCCTTCCCCCCGCCGGCCCGGTGGAAACCGATGGGGACTCCTCCCGCGGCGCCACTCCCCGGTACCGCGTCGTGCGCCGCGATGGAGCGTGGGTGGCGGAGCTTCGTCTCCCAGGCGACGGGGAGCGCAAGCCCTGATGCCGACCCTGCCAGCAATCCGCCACCGGACCTCTTCGGCCCCTCTGCTCGTCCTTGCCGCCGCCCTCGCGGCCTTTCTCACGGTTGGCTGCGGTGGCGACGATGACGCCGAGGCGCCCACACCCGCCACTCGCACCCCGGCCACGTCGACGGCATCCACCCCTTCCCCGGGCGGCACTTCGACGGTCGCCGGTTCGCCCTCGCCAGCCGGCAGCGCAAGCGCCAGCCCGAGCCCCGCCGCGGGCGGGACGGTCACCTCCGGGAGCACCTACGTTGTGAAAGCGGGCGACACCCTGTGGGACCTCGCCGTTGCCTGGGGGGTCACGGTCGAAGCGATCGTCGCCGCCAACAACCTTGCCAGCCCCGACGACCTCTCGATCGGCCAGGAGTTGAAGGTTCCGTAAGGACGCCGCACCCGGCGCATGTGACGCAAGCGGGGCGCCTCGCTACGCTGGCTGCATGAGAGCCATTCGCATCCTCTTGCCCGCTGCGGGTCTCGCGCTCGTGGCTGCCCTCGTTGCAGCCTGCGGCGATGGCCCGGAGCCGCCCCCGCCCACTTCCACCCCCGCCACAGGCGGCAGTTCGCCCACCACCGCGGTCAAGGCCTCGCCCTCTGCCGCCCCGAAGGAGCCCATCAAGTTGACTAACCCGACAACCACCGCCAGCGGCCTCAAGTACGAAGACAAGGTTGTTGGCACCGGCGCTTCCCCCCAGAAGGGCCAGCGCGTGTCCGTCCACTACACCGGCAGGCTCGTCGACGGCACGAAGTTCGACAGCTCCCTCGACCGCGGCCAGCCCTTCAGCTTCGTGATCGGCGTTGGCGGCGTGATCGCCGGCTGGGACGAAGGCGTCGCCACCATGAAGGTTGGCGGAAAGCGCCTCCTCTACATCCCCGCGGCGCTTGGCTACGGCAGCAGGGGCGCGGGCGGCGTCATCCCCCCGAACGCGGACCTGGTCTTCGAAGTGGAGTTGCTCGGGGTCCAGTAACACCCGGGCCCCGGGCGCGACGCCGGGCCGCGCGGGTGCGTATCATCCGCGCATGACGAACTACATCCGCGAGCCCGAGCGTCGCACGCCGGTTGTCGCTGAGACTGACGTGCTCGTCGTCGGCGGTGGCGCGGCCGGGATTGCCGCTTCCGTCGCGGCTGCCCGCGGAGGGGCGCGTACCATGCTCGTCGAGCGGTACGGCACCCTGGGCGGGCTTGCCTCCAACGGCCTGATCATCCTCCTGCTGACCCTCGACGACGGGCGTGGACGCCAGGTCATCGCCGGGCTCTGCCAGGAGATGGTCGATCGGCTCGCGGCCCGCAGCGCCTGCCTCTATCCGCCGCCTCAGGAGTGGGGCAGCCCCGACGAGGCGCTCGTCGAGAAGTACCGCCGCATGGGTCTGGTATGGGGCAGTGGCCCCCACGTGGTCCGCTATTCCGTGGCCTACGACCCCGAGGAGTTCAAGGTCGAGTCCGACCGCATGGTGCTCGAAGCCGGGGTCGACCTGCGCTTCCACCGCTGGGCCGTGGGCGTCGTGCGCGATGGGATGCGCCTGACGCACGTCGTATTCGAGTCCAAGGCCGGGCGGGAAGCGATCGCCTGCAGCGCCGTCATCGACGCCACAGGCGATGCCGACATCTGCGCGCTCGCGGGCGAGCCATTCGAAAGCGAGCGCGTCTACCCGTGGCTCTGGTTCCGTACCGCCAACGTGGATGAAGCGGCCGCCGAGAGCTCCCAACAGCGCCCCTTCTACTACCGCACCGTGAACGAAAGCGGCTACCTGCACCCCTGGGGTTCGGCGCAGCGCATTGACCGCGACATCGACGCCACCAATCCCGATGACCTGACCTACGCCGAGATCGAATGCCGCCGGCTGGTGCGCGCCGAGCTCGACCGCATGCGCGGCAACGCGCCCGGCTTTGAGCGGGCCTACATCTCCGGCTTCGCCACCACCCTGGGTATCACCGAGTCACGCCGCCTGCGAGGGCGATACGTACTCACCCGCGAGGACATGGACCGGCCCTTCGACGACACCGTAGCGGTCACGGGCAACTGGACCAAGTACGGCGCCATCTACAGCATTCCCTACCGCTCGCTCCTGCCCCCGGGCGCGGGCAATCTGCTCACGGCGGGGCGCTGCATTTCCGTTGATCACCGGGCGCACCACTCCACGAAGGAGATCCCGGCCTGCTTCGCCACCGGCCAGGCTGCGGGAACCGCCGCCGCTCTCGCTCTGCAGCGCAACGAGGATGCCGGCCTTCTCGGAGCGGCGCCGCTGCAGGCACGGCTCGTGGCCGATGGCGCCATCCTGGGCTGAGCGGAACCACTCAGTCCCACTCTCCCCACTCATCGTCTGCTGCGTCGAGCCAGTGATCGATTGCCTTTTCGCGCTCGCTCGCGAAGGGGAGGGGCACGCGCTGGCCGAGCCGGGCCGACTCGTAGGCCGCACAGATGATCTCCAGCACCCGGCGGCCGTCAGCGCCGCTTGAAAGAAGCTGCGCCCGGCCCGCGGCGGCCTCGATGAAGTGCTGCGCCTGGCCCTCGTAGCCCCACTGCCGTGCGAACTCGGCCGGCGAGTGCTCCCAGCGGCCGCGCTCCCCTCCGCCGGGCGTCCCCGGCGCCCGGAACACCTGCAGGGCCGGCCCCCGCAGCAGGTCCACCGTGACCTGCCCGCCCGGCCCGTACACATCGAGGAGGGCCGCGCCCCCGGGCATCGCCCACGAGGCCTCGGCGACTCCCAGCCGTCCGCCGCCAAAGTGCAGCTGGACGTTGGCGTGGTCCTCCCCCGGGGTCTTCTCGCCGTGGAGGTAGCGGCCGAGGGTGGCCGTCACCGCCTCGGGCCACGCCCCCATGGCGTGACAGACCGTGTGGATGCTGTGCGGCCCCATGTCCATGAGGGCGCCGCCGCCCGCCCGGTCGATGTCCCAGAACCACCCGGAATAGGGCCCGCCGTGCCCCTGGGTGTGCTTCACCAGATACGGTCCGCCCGCCTCATCGCGCCGCGCGAGCTCACATGCTCGTTCCACCATCGGGGCGAAGAGCATGTTCTCGGCGTACATCAGCACCACGCCCGCGCGCTCGCAGGCGGCGATCATGGCGTCCGCCTCATCCAGGGAGAGCGCGAGCGGCTTGTCGCACATCACGTGCTTGCCCGCATCGGCAGCGGCGAGGCAGACGTCGTAGTGCAGGTCGTTGGGTGTCGCGATGACCACCGCGTCGAGGGGCGTGCCCTCGATCATCGCGCGGTAGTCCTTGTAGTGAGCGGCAATCCCGTGCCTGGCCGCGAACTCCCCTGCCGTGTTTGGCGAGGCCACCGCCACCACTTCGGCCCCCGCCTGGCGCAGCGCCCGCAGGTGCACGCTGGCCATGTACTTTGTGCCCGCAATGCCCACCCGCAGCCGGGAACCCGTCACTTCCGCCGTTTGCCGCGCCCGGCCATCATTGCCGGGGCCACCCAGTAGGCCGCGAACGCTGCCATCACGATCGCCGCCGTCTCGCCCGGTCCGGGTTTCGCCAGCTTCCGTCCGCGCCCGGTGGTGGGCTTCCGCACGCCCGGGAACTGCGCCGCCTGGCGCTGGGCCCCATCGAAGTCGAAGGTGTCGCCCGCCTGGGAGCGCATGTCGCGCGGCCGTTCGGAAAAGACCGTCATGGGCGAAGTATAGGGTAACGGCAGCGCCCGCGGGTCGGCCTCTTGCCGTCGCCGGCCTATACTGGCGACGTGCTCGATATTGAAACCACCGAGCGGCTTCGCGCCCTGGCCAGCGCCCGCGGGCCGCTCCTCATCGTCACGGACCTCGATGGCACCCTCGCGCCCATCGTCGAACAGGCCGCCGACGCGCGCGTGCCCGATGCCACCCTGGCCGTGCTCGACCGCCTGGTGGGCGCCGCGAAGGTGGCCGTCATCACCGGTCGCGACCTCAACACCGCGCGCCGCCTCGTGCCCTGCCAGGGGGTGACCGTGGTCGGCAGCCACGGGCTGGAGCCGTCGTTCGAGCACTCGTTGCTGCCCCCGGTGGAGCGTATGAGCCTGGCAGCGGCCCTCGAACAGGTTGAGCAGGATGTCCTTTCCGCCGTGCCCAGCTCGTTCCTGCATATCGAGCGCAAGGCCATCTCCACCGCCTTCCACTTCCGCACGGCGCCGGAGCTTGAGGGCGGCATCCGCGCTGCCCTGGCCCACCTGCCCGAGGGGCTCCGCCTGCGCGAAGGGCGCATGGTGCTCGAAGTGCTCCCCAACACCGAAAGCGGCAAGGGCCCCGCCCTCACCGCCGTCGCCCGGCACTACCGCGCGAAATCCGTCCTGGCCATGGGCGACGATGCCACCGACGCAGCCATGTTCCGGGCCGCCCGCGCGCTCGAAGCCGAAGGCGTCACGGTCATGCTCCTTGGAGTCTCGGGCGGCGACGAAACGCCCCCCGAGATCGTGGCCCTCGCCGACGTTATGGTCGGCTCCACCCACGAGGCCCGCGAAGCGCTCGAAGTCATTGCCCGCTCCCTGGGAGTCTAGCCGAAGCGGGCCGCCCCGTTACCGGCGGCGCAGGCGAGGGTCGAGCACGTCGCGCAGCGCATCGCCGAAGATGTTGAAGCCGAAGACGGCGATGCCGATGCAGATGCCCGGGAAAAGCGCCAGCCCCGGCTGCTTGCGCATGTATTCGCGGCCATCCACCGAGAGCATCTGCCCCCACGAAGGCTCGCCCGCCGGTCCGAAGCCGAGGAAGCTCAGGCTCGCCTCGGCCAGGATCACCCCGCCCAGCGCCACTGTCGCGTTCACCAGGATGAGCGGAAACACGTTCGGCAGGATGCAGTACAGCATGATCCGGCCGCTTCCCGCCCCCATCGAATGCGCCGCCTCCACGAACGGCGCCTGTTTCACCAGCAGCACCTGCGACCTGATGACGCGTGAGCTCCCCGCGATGGTGAGCACACCGATCGCGATCACCATCGCCAGCACAAGGTTCACATTCGGCATTCGCCGCACGATGCCGAGGATGGTGATGAGAATGATCAACCCGGGCATCGCCTGCCACGCATCGACAAAGCGCTGCAGGATCTTGTCGAACCAGCCACCGAAGAAGCCGCTGACCATCCCCAGCGTGGCCGCGCCGGCGGCGCTGATCGCAACCGCCCCGAAGCCCACCATCATCGAGATCCTGGCCCCGTAGACAAGGCGCGAGAAGGTGTCCTTGCCGGTCGCGTCCGACCCCAGCCAGTGCCGGGCACTCGGGCCTTCCAGCCGGTGCTTCAGGTCGAGCTTGTTCACGGGGTGCGTGGCAACCTGGTCGGCGAAGATGGCGACCAGGACCAGGCCGGCCACCATCAACATGCCCACGAAGCCCAGCGGCTTCTGCCGCGCAAAGCGGAGCAGCCAGAACACCGGCCGCAACGCCAGCGGGCGCTCCTTGACGACACGAGGGCCGAACTCGAGGGCGGAGGCCTGGATGGTGCTGGCCATCTCAGTACCTGATCCTCGGGTCGAGGAGCGGGTAGCTCAGGTCGACCCCCAGGTTCGCTGTCACGATTAGGACCGCGAAGATCAGGTTCGTCGACTGAACCACCGGGTAGTCGAAGTTGCTCACCGAAGAGACCAGGTACTGCCCCATGCCCGGGAGGGTGAAGATCGATTCGAAGATCGCCGTCCCCGCAATCAGCCCCGGCAGGCTCAGCCCGATTACCGTCACCACCGGGATGAGAGCGTTCCGCATGGCGTGTCTGAAGATGACTACATGCCCGGCCAGCCCTTTTGCCTGCGCCGTCCGGATGTAGTCCTGGCGCATCACCTCCAGCATTTGCGTGCGCACGATGCGCATCAGCCCGGCGCTCGGCGTCAGCCCGATGAGCAGCGCCGGGAGCGCCATGATCTTGATATGGGCGACCGGGTCCTCCCAGAGGTATTTGAAGTTCAGTGGCGGCGCCCAGTTGAACCAGAGCGAGCCGAACGTGATGATCATGATCGCCAGCCAGAAGCCGGGGATGGAGTTGAGCATGATGGCAAACGTCCGAAACACGTAGTCCGGCCAGCGGTCCTGCCACACGGCCGCCACCACTCCCATGGGCACCGAAAAGAGGATCGCCGAAAGGAGCCCGATGATGCCCAGCTCAAGCGAGACCGGGAGCCGGTCGCCCATCTCCGTGGTGATAGCGCGGCCGTTGAACAGCGACTCACCCAGGTCAAGGCGGAGGAGCCCCCCCAGCCACTCGAAGTACTGCAGCACCACGTTCCCGCTCAGGCCGTATTCGTCCCGCAGCTGTGCGGCCAGCTCGGGGTCGGAGTGGCCGTATTCCCCCGCGATGATGTCGACGGCATCGACATAGACCAGCGGCACGATCACCCGCAACAGCGTGAACACGATGATCGAGACGAGCAGGAGCGTGAAGCCTGCCAGGATCAGCCGTTGCGTGACGTATCGTCCCAAGCTCTTAACCCTGCTCTCTTGCCGGTGCGGCTTTCACTGCGGTGTTAAGGGGGCATCCCGGTGCCTTCTCCGGCGACGGCGGCTGCCAGCGCCATCCGCCGCCACCGGCGCCGCCCCAATCAGGCGTGCGCTCCATCGGGTCTCCCTCCCTCTGCGGCTAGGTGGTGTGCTTGCTCTTGTCGTACCAGAGGGTCGTCTCGTACGTGTCCCTTGCCGACTCCGTGTCAAAGGCGCGGAACACTCCCACGTTGCCCACCCACGGCCAGGCGAATGCGTATGCTGATGACTGGCCCGGGAAGGGCACCAGTGGCATGGTCACGGCCGCGTGCCGTTGCCAGTCCTTGATGATCGCGGCCCGCTTCCCGGCGTCGAATTCCGCTCGCTGCGCCTCAATCAGCTGGTCGGACTTGGGGTCGACGAGGAGTGACGCGTGGCCGATGCTCCCCTTCGAGTGGAAGTAGGCGAAAAGGAACTGGTCGAGGTCGGGGTACGTGGTGAGTGCGCCCACGCCGATCCCCTTGAAGTTGCCTTTCGACCGGTAGTAGTTGGGCAGGTAGTCAGTGGCGTAGTCGGGGTTAACGAGCTTCAGCCTGAACAGGCCGCTCTCCTCGAGGAACCCCTTGAACAGCTCCCCGTACTTGGGGAAGGTGGTCCCGTACTGGCCCGTTGCGATCCAGGCGATATCGGTGTCGATCCCGCCGCCGTGCCCGGCCGCTTCCAGCAGCTTCTTCGCCTCGGCGACGTTCTTCTGGAAGTGCTTGCCCCCGGCCCCCATGTCGGGGCTTTTTGGGTCGAGCCAGGTCCCTTCCCAGCCGCTGGCGATGTGGCTGTGATAGCGCACGTCGGTCGGGAAGCCCTCCTTGTTGAACTCCGAGATGTTGAAGAACGTATCAATCCAGGCGTCCCGGTCGATCAGCATCGACACCGCCTGGCGGACCCGCTCGTCAAGGAAGGGCGACCCCGGCTGCAGGCCAAAGAAGAGGAAGTAGACCGTCCGGGTGTGGCCCCCCTGGGCGACGAGCGCCCCGGGCAGGTCCTTGTAGAGGCCAACCACGTCCTCCTGGCGAGGTGTGAGAGCCCAGACTTTCTTCGCCCGGAACTGGGCAAGGCTCGCGGAGTACTCCGCGATGATGGGAATGTCGAACCCATCCAGGTAGACCTTGTCCGCTGCCCAGTAGTTCGGGTTCTTCCGCATCTCGAACTTCACGCTGCGCTGGTAGTCCGTGAGCATCCACGGGCCGCCGCTGCGCGTCTCGTTGCGCGGGTCGTAGCCGCCCTCCGATTCGCGCGGCATCACCTGCAGGTAGCGCGAGTAAGCCAGCGCCGGGAGGAGGGGCGCGTAGGGGTAGGCGAGCTTGAACTTCACGGTGGTCTTGTCCACCGCCTCGATCGATTCGACCGCGCCATTCGGGTTGTCCGGCAGCTTCACCAGGTCCTTACGCGAGATCCCCTTGGCCGCGAACTTGTTCCACGAGAAGACCACGTCGTCGGCATCGATGGGCCTCTTGTTCAGCTTCTCGTCCCAGACCGCGTTTGGTTGGAGCTTGAAGATCAGCGTCGTGGGCTCGGGCTGTTGCCAGCTTGCGCCAAGGTAGCCCTGGACCTCCCCCGTGGCGCCCTTGTCGCGGTACCCCGGCTTGAAGGTCAGGAGCCGCGGGTGATACCAGCAGCCACTGAATGCGGCCGTGAACGAAGGCGAGGAGAGCGGGTCCAGGTTCGTCACGTCGGCAGTGGTGTAGCCCTGGTAGATGCCGCCCTTCACGGCCTGCGCCGTCGTGTCAATGCGCTGCCAGAGGATGCTCTTGACCTCCTCCTCCTTCTTCTCCTGCTTCTCCTGTTCTTCCTTGGTCGGTGTCGAAGTGGGCTCTGCGGCTTCTTCATCGTCGTCGCCGCCGCAGGCTGCCATGCCCACCGCCAGCCCCACGCCACCGGCGAAAGCGCCCCTCAGCGCTGTCCGGCGGCTGAGGCTGCGCCTGTTGAGCCGAAGCCAGTATTGTCCTCTGCCATTGGTGATTCCCCCTCTCCTTAATCCTGACGTTCACGTAAGTGTACGTTGCCGTGCGTTCTATCGATTCATGCGGGAAATGTCAATCACTCCATGCTGGAAAAGAAAGGAGTTGCCTGCTTTTCCGCCGCAAAAGTGGCTCTCTCGTCGCGGGCGATGCCCCGCTGTACGCTATCGATATGCTCGAATTGACACGACGCCTGCTGGCCGCTGCCGAAGGTGGCGAGCCCGTGGTGCTCGCCTCCGTGTTCGAACCCGGCGAGGCCGGCCTTCGCCCGGGCAGCCGGCTGCTCATCGAGCCCTCGGGCGAAACCTCGGGCACGCTCGGCGATCCCGCCCTCGACGCCCTTGTTGCTGGCCACGCGCCGGCCGTTCTCGCCCGCCACGCCGCCGAAATGGTCTATGCCGCCGGCGGCGCTCTCAGCACCCGCGAGGCACCCGGCGCCGCCGCCATCTACGTCGAAGCGGTGGAGGCAAAGCCGGCCTTCCTGGTGGTTGGCGCGGGCCACATCGGGCGCGCGCTTGCGAAGCTTGCGAATATGCTCGGCTTCCACGTCGCCGTCATCGACGACCGCGAAGAGTACGCCGACCCCGCCCTCATCCCCGAGGCGAGCGAGGTCATCTGCGACGAGTTCGAGGCCGCGCTCGACCGCTACCCCATTGGGCCCAACACCACCGTCGTGCTGGTCACCCGCGGCCACCGCCAGGACGAGGCGGCCCTCCGCCGTTGCCTCGGCCGGGGCGCCGCCTACCTGGGCATGATTGGCTCACGCCGCCGCACCGCAACCGTCCTCAGCCACCTGCATGACGAAGGGTTCGACCCCGCCGAGCTCGCCCGCGTGCGCACCCCCATCGGCCTCTTCATCGGCGCAGAGACCCCCGAGGAGATCGCGGTGAGCATCGTCGCCGAGGTGATCATGCTCCGCCACGGCGGAACGGGAACGCCCATGTACCACCGCCCGGCCGGGCTTCGCGCCGCTCCCGCCGCCAGCGCCTGAGCTCGGGATGAATTTCTCGTTCCGCTAAGCGAACACGGCTGCTACGATGAACGTTCGCGGCGGGGTGTAGCTCAGCCTGGCAGAGCGCTTCGTTCGGGACGAAGAGGCCCCCAGTTCAAATCTGGGCACCCCGACCAGCCGCTAACCTCCCACCCCCCTTCCTCGCCTCCAGCTCCGCGCGGGTCCTGGCGAAAGCGCCCTCCGGCCGCCGCGATGCCCGGGGGCCGTCTGACTCAGCGCCTACCAACCCGCGGGCCTGGTGAATTGACCTGCTGCATCGACCATGGATTCCGGGAACTGGCTGGCCGCGAGCAGCCCCGCACGGACGGGCTTGTAGAAGGATGCCAGCTTCTTGAGCGACTTGCTGGGAGTTCCGGGGTGCGGATTGGCAACCCCGGCTTGCTTGTGAAGCTGGTTTCTCACCATTTCGAGAGGGGGACACAGGTCCGAGTCGTTGGACACTACGAGAGCGAGGTCGTAGGAGTCGAGGAATCCATCAGTCAACAGGTGCGTCGCCAGGTTGACGTCCGACCCCTTCTCCTCAGTCTTGATCACCTGGATGAACCGCGGGGGAGGGTTCTTCACAGGCATGTATGGCTCGCTGATCAGGAAGTGACCCCAGTGGATAGTGAGGTTGGGGAGCGTGCGCAACGCTCGCAGGTACACCTGCTGCCGTAGTGGAGCACCCGGGTCACCAGGAGTTCCACGCATGCGGGCAGTGAAATAGCGGACATGGACCAGGTCGTCCTCTGGTCGGAGCAGACCACGCGCGAGCGCCCCGGGGTCGAGCCAGCGGTAGGGAGTGTTCCTGATACCGTAGTACAGGTTGAAGCCATCGATGTAGGCGATCACGCGGGTCGCCACGGCCGGTCCCCCAGATACGCTGAAGCCGCTCCACTGGAGCGGCTTCGCACCCTGCCGACGAAGCAGCAGGGAGGTTACAGTTGTACTATCGGCACTCCCTAAGCCGTCGTCAACTGGTATCTGCCCACCCCTTGCCTACCCTCCAGCTCCGCGCGGGTCCTGGCGAATGCGCCCTCCGGCCGCCGCGATGCCCGTCCGGGCACGGCTTCGCGAACGCGGACCTCCAGCTCCCGCTCCGCCGCTCATCCTGTGTCCGCGCCTTTCATGCTGCCACGTCTTGACACGCGGAAGTATGATGGCGCGCAATGGACGAGCCGCTGCGGCGGTATCAAGTGGAGCCGGGTGACGGCGGCACAGCCCGCTGGCCGATTGACGGGCCCGCAACCGTCCCTGGACTTGCCGGTATCTCCTCCTGGGCGGGAATCGTCCCGGGAGAAATGGGCACGGCGCGCCTGGCTGTGGGGCTGCTGGCCGTGTTCGTATCTGCGCTGCTGCCCGGGCTGACGGCTCCCCTTCCGGGCCGAAGCAGGGGCAGCCCGGGATCTGAAAGGCCATGCTCCATCACCGGGACAGCCTGCTCGCGCAGCAGGAGACCAGCATTCATCTCCAGGGGAGGTCGACATTTTGCGAAGTCACCTTGTTGAACTGCAGGCCAGTCTCTCGCGCCTGGTCATCGCGCTTGGCGTCGGCGCGCTCGCTGCCCTGGCCCTGGGCGCATGCGGCGACGACGACACGAAGCCCGGGTCGCCCACACCGCCACCTTCTGAGTCTTCTCCTGAGGCGACACGTGGCAGCGGTGGCGACGACACGAAGCCCGGGACGCTCACACTGAAAGCGACGGACTTCGCCTTCGAATTGGAAGGTGCTCCGAAGCCCGGCGTGGTTCGGGTCGTGATGCCGAACGAGGGCAAGTACGTGCACCAGGCGCAGTTCTTCCGCGTTGACGGAGACCACACCGCGGCAGAGCTAATAGCCACCATCGGCCCCCTGATCAGGGCGGGCAAGAGCCTCCCGGGTTGGGTAACGTGGTGGGGCGGGCCAGGTGCGCTCGCGCCCGGCGAGACCGCCGAGCACTACATCGACTTCGACGAGGGCCGCTACATCGTCCTTTGCTTCCAGGGGGACCCCGATGGCGTGCCCCATCTCCAGAAGGGCCAGCTGGCCGAGGTGACCTTCGAAGGGAACAGGTCGGGGGCCTCTCTCCCCTCCGCAAAGGTGGAAATCACCGGCAAAGACGATGGGCAGGGCAAGAGCTACGCGTTTGGCCTGCCCCCCTCCATCGCTGCCGGCGACACGATGGTGAGCTTCCGGAACGAGGGGACGGAACCGCACGAGATGCAGCTAGTTCGCCTTTCCGGAGACCTGGCGCTCGAGAAAGTGGTGGACGTGTTCCTTAAGAAGGCCGCTCCGCCAGCTGGATTCAACTCCGGCCTTCTCGGCGGGCCCCAGGTCATCATGCCCGGCGAGTCCACCCGGATGCGCATCGACTTCAAGCCGGGGCAGTATGTCTTCATCTGTCCCGTCCCCGGTCCGGGGGGTGTGTCGCACGCGGGGCTCGGCATGGCCGCCAGGGTCGAGGTGAAGTAGCCCTACCTCTCCTCCAACCCCGCGCGGATCTTCGCGAACGCGCCCTGCGGCCGGGGCGATGCCCGGCCGGGTGCGCCGGCCGGCACGGCGGGGGCGGACTCCTTGCGCACGGCTTCGCGAATGCGGGCCACGAGCTCCCGCGCGGCGGCGAAGCTCGCCTCCATCTCCTCAGCAGTCTCGCCCCTGAGCATCGCCGGGTCGATGAGCGGCTCGTTCGCAAGCAGAGCCGCCCGCAGCCTCTCCAGGAGAAGGCGATTGGCCTCAGCCGCTCCCTCGAGCGCATCAATGGCGGGTCCGGGCAGGGCCGTGCCGCCCTCCCCGGGGGCAGCCTCGCCAGCGGTCGCGGCAGTTTCAATGGCGGTGTCGTCGTTCAATGCAGGCCCTCGTCGAACAGAGTTGCCCGCACCCTTGCAGGGAAAGCCACGAGCTCAAAGCGGCCGCTGTCGCTGGTTCGCACCCGGGGCCGGTGCTAGCCTGACCCTTGAGCCATGAACCTCCGTCCTGCCCTTCTCGCGCCCGCCCTCGCCCTGCTGCTGGCAGCCTGTGGCGATGGCCCCGGCGATTCTCCCGCAGACCCCACCGCGCCCGGAAGCACCGCGGCCGCGACCACCCCCGCCGGGGGCACCCCGGCGGCCACCCCGGGCCTCGGCCCCTCGCCCGACCTCGGCACATACATCCTCTCGGTCGCCCCCGCGCACGGCCAGGAGGTGAAGCCATCGTACTTCCGGCCCGGCGACCCGCTGAGCGGCATCTGCTTCGAAGCGAACTTCGAAAAGACCCCCGAGTACGCCCAGTGGTTCCGCATGGCGGTCGATGGGCGTGAGGTCACCACCGAGCTCACATGGCTGGTCCCGACCAAGGAAGCCCCCACGAAGGGCAAGGCCTGCTATTCCCCCCCCACCCCGCTGACCCCCGGCCGTCACGAGGCTGCTGTCTCCGTCCAGAGCCCAAAAAACCTCGCCCAACCGCCGCTCCAGACAATCGGCTGGCGCTTCGACGTCGTGCCGTAAGGATTCAGTGGCTGCCCTCCCCCGCACGCGGCTTCGCCCCACATCCCCGGCCGCTGTACTCTTGACGAAACCCGCCGGCCCGGGGTAGCCAAGCTCGCACCCGGGGCGGCTTCCCGGAGGCCGCCATGAGCGCCATTCAGGATTGCGACCCCGAAGTCGCCGCCATCATCGCCGACGAGGAGCGCCGCCAGGTCGATAGCCTGGAGATGATCGCCAGCGAGAACTATGCCTCCGCCGCGGTCCTCGAAGCTACCGGGTCTGTCTTCACCAACAAGTACGCCGAAGGCTACCCCGGCAAACGCTACTACGCGGGCAACCAGCACAGCGACCGGCTCGAAACCCTCGCCATCGAGCGGGCGAAGGCGCTCTTCCACGTCGAGCACGCCAACGTGCAGCCCACCAGCGGCGCCGAGGCCAACATGGCCGCCTACTTCGCCTTCGCCGCCCCCGGCGACACGATCATGGGGATGGAGCTCAGCCAGGGCGGGCACCTCACCCACGGCAGCCCCGTCAACTTCAGCGGCCGCCTCTACAACTTCGTCTCCTACACGGTGGACCGCGAGACGGAGGCGATCGACATGGCCGCCGTCCGCCGCATTGCCCTCGATGCAAAGCCGAAGATCATCGTCGCCGGCGCCACCGCCTACCCGCGCGCCATCGACTTCGCCGCCTTCGGCGAGGTGGCGAAGGCCTGCAGCGCGCTGCTCATGGTCGATATGTCCCACATCGCCGGGCTCGTCGCCGGCGAACAGCACATGTCGCCCGCACCCTACGCCGGCGTCATCACCTCCACCACCCACAAGACCCTGCGCGGCCCCCGCGGGGCCATGGCACTCTGCCGCTCGGAACACGCGGAGGCGCTCGACAAGGCCGTCTTCCCCGGCACCCAGGGCGGCCCCCATCTCCACACCATCGCGGGCAAGGCCGTTGCCTTCGGCGAGGCCATGACGGCCGGCTTCGCTGACTACGCGCGGCGCATCGTCGAAAACGCTGCCGTCCTCGCTGAGGCGCTGTCGGCGGGCGGCCTGCGGCTCGTCTCCGGCGGCACCGACAACCACCTCATCCTTGCCGATTGCGGCTCCAAAGGGGTGAGCGGCCTCAAAGCCCAGAACGCGCTCGGCGGCGCCGGGATTGTCACCAATCGCAACACCATCCCCTGGGATACCCGTTCCGCCTACGTCACCAGCGGGCTCCGCCTTGGCACACCGGCGCTCACTTCCCGCGGCATGGGGCCCGATGAGATGCGTCGCGTGGCCGCCTGGATCCTCCGCGTCCTGGATGACCCGGATGGCGAAGGCGTCCGCGAAGCCGTCCGCGCCGAGGTCGCCGAGTTCGCCCGCGCATTCCCCGTGCCCGGGATCACCGGCCGGGCGCCCGTCGTGGCATAGGAGGCCGGGTCTGTGGCCATCCGCCTGCCGAAGGAAGAGAAAGCCGAATACGTCCGGCGGCTCCAGGAATTCGTGGAGGCGGAGTTCGACCTGGAGATCGGCGAGCTCGCCACCGAGTTCCTCCTGGACTTCGTCGCGGAGCTGGCCGGTCCCGCGTACTACAACGAGGCGCTCGAAGACGCCCGCGCCGTCGCCTCAAACCGCGCCGACAGCATCCAGGAGGAAATTCTGGCGCTCCGCAAGGAACCCCCGCGCCGCCGGTGACCCGGTGCCCCACCGCCCATCCGAACCGTGAACGTGAGTGAGCGGCGGGGCCGGCCCGCGACGTTGTCCCGCGCCCGCCCGGGCCGTGAACGTGAGCGAGCGGAAGGGCCGGACCTGCGACGTGGAGCGGAAGCGGCCCCTCACGTACCTCGGCGGGACATCAACCGGCCACGGGAAGCCGTGAATCCCCGGCGCCGCTACGCGGGCTTCATCGCCCGCCAGCGGAAGGCGCCCTTCCCTTCCCGCACCACCACGCCGGTGAACCCGGCACGTTCCAGCCGCGCCCCGAACGTCCCTGGTTCGGCCGGCACCATCGTGTCGAACAGGTGGTAGAGCCGGAAGCGCAGGCTCACTGTGCTGTCCATCCCAATAAAGCTCCCCCCGGGCTTCAACACCCGGAACGCCTCCGCGATGAGCCGATCCTGCAGCTCCGCCGAGGGCACGTGATGGAGCATCGCCATCGAAAGGGCGCTGCTGAAACGGCCATCCTCAAAGGGCATCGCCGCCCCGTCGCCGTGGACCACGGTGACGTTCGTCCCCCGCATCCGTTCGGCCAGGCTGGCCGCCAGCCGGTCGTCGATCTCGATTGCCGTCAGCGCCGGTAGCCGCTGGCGCAGCAGGTCAGTCACCAGCCCGGGTCCCGGGCCGATCTCGAGGACGTCCGTCCCGAGGTCGTAGTCGCGCAACACCCACGGCACGACCGACTCGCCGAGCCGCTTCGCCCACTTTGCCGAGTTGCAGTAGTAGCGGTGGTATCGGTTCATCGGCGGATGATACCGGCGAATGGCGGCTCCTGCCCACCGGGCATCTGCGGGGACGCGCCGGGCGCCGCCATTCCCGCAAGGGGACTTCACCGTTTCCTTCCGGAAGTTGAGATAGGCTTTCCTTGTGAAATCGCGACTCGCTGCCGTGCTCTTGCTCGTGGCGCTGGGCCTGGGGCTCGCCGCCGCGGGCTGCGGCTCCCCCGCCACAACTGCCGGCAACAGTGACCAGGCGCCCGCGGCCACTTCGGATGCTGCCCGCGGTGACGATCGCGGCGAAGGAGCAGCTGCTGCCTCACCCTCAGCCACAGCCGGCCAGCCGGGCCAGGTGGGGGCGGGCAAGCCGGTTGTGTACTGGGTCCACACCAGCTGGTGAACGACCTGCAAGAGCCTCCGCCCCGTGTGGGCGGACCTGCAGACCCGCTATGGAGACCGCGTCGAATTCGTGCAGGTCGACCGGGACAGCAAGGAAGGCCGCAAGTTTGCCGAAGACCATGGCATCCACTACCAGCCGGGGTTCGTGGTCGTCGACACGTCAGGGAAAACGACCTATGCGGGCCTCGGTCCCTTCGATGCCAGGGGAGTGACTGACCTCGTGCGAAAGGCTGCAGGCGAGTAGCCGTCCCGGGCGCCGGCGAGCAGGTTGCTTTATAGTACCTTTCCAGCACGCCGCGGAGCCGACCATGACCGTTGACAGCTGGAAGTTCCTTCCCCGCATGATGCGGACCACCTTCGAGTCCATGCCGGCCATCGATGAGCCACCCGTGTGGGCGCCCCTCTCCAAACCAATCCATCGCTGCCGCATCGCCCTGATGTCGTCCGCCGGGGTCTTCCTGAAGGACTCGCAGGAGCCCTTCGACCTGGAACGTGAGCGCAATGAGCCCACCTGGGGCGACCCCAGCTTCCGCGTCATCCCCTCCGATGTCCGGCAGGAGCAGGTTGCCTGTGCTCACCTCCATCTCAGCAACGCCGGCGCGCTCGAAGATGTGAACGTGGTCTTCCCGGTCCGCGCCTTCCGGCAGCTCGAAGCGGAGGGCGCCATCGGCTCGCTCGCCGGTGAGCACTACTCGTTCATGGGCTACCAGGAGCGCAGCCTCAACGACTGGCGCACCAAGCAGGGGCCGGAACTCGCCGCCCGCCTCAAGGAACACGCCGTCGACGTCCTCCTCCTCGCCCCTGCCTGACCGGACTGCTGCCGAAACGTGCCCGTGCTGGCACGTGTTATCGAAGGCCTGGGAATCCCTACCGTCACCGTCACGATGATGCCGGACGTCGCCCAGAAGCTGCGCCTCTCGCGCGTCGTGGGTGTTGAGTTCCCCTTTGGCTACAGCTTCGGCATGCCGGGCGACGAGGCGATGCAGCTCACGGTCGCCCGCGCCGCCGTACAGGCCCTCGCCGAAGCCGGCGCTCCCGGCTACCGCCTCGACGTGGCCCTCCAGTGGCCCGTGCCCACCGAGGTCGCCTACAAGGAGTGGCAGCCAACCGAGCCCAGCCCCATCGTCGCTATGCTGCTCAGAGCTCGCCAGCCGCAGCCGCCCCCGTCATCCTGACCTGGCGGGGCTCCCGCCAGGTCAGGCGCCGCTGAACCTACATGTGGTTGGTGATTACCGCCAGCACCGCGCGGGCGCCTTCTGCCGGGTCACTCGCACCGGCGCGCACGACGCGCGCGCTCACGCCCGCCTCGCCCCAGGCGCGGCCGATGTGGTCCGCGAGCCCTTCGAGGCCCGCGTGCGCCGCCGTCCACGCCGCGTCGCCGCCAGTGCGCTCGATAGTCACGAAGACAACGGCGCCCGCGCCCTGGCGCTCCATCAGCCGCCCGAACGCCTGCCCGGCGAGGAATGGCCCTGTAAGGTTGACCCGCAGCGAGCGCTCCCATTCGTCCGGCGAGAGCTCGTCCAGCTCGACCGCTGCGAACAGCTCGTGAATCGCGAGCAGCGCATCGCAGCGCCCCAGCCTGTCCCAGGTCTCGTCCGCGAAGCTTGCCACTTCGGTCGCCTCGGTCGCGTCCATCACGCGCACGAAGTGCTCCCGCCCGATGGCCCAGAGCTCGTTGGCAATGGAGTTGACCCCGAAGTCCTGCTCCTGGCTGCGATCCACGGTGCCAAGGGCGATATTCGCGCCCGCCTCTGCACAGGCGACGGCGATGGCGCGGTCGAGTTCGCTCCCCGTGCCGATGAGCGCCACCACCTTCCCTGCCATGGCGCCGCTCACCGGAACAGCACCACGAGCGCGGGGATGACCAGCCCCATGAGGGCAAGCAGCGCGAGTCCCACGTAGACCCCCTGCCAGTCGCGCTGGCGCATCCGCCCGGAGTAGTAGCGCTCTTCCCAGGTGCCGTCCATCAGGTCCAGGTCGCGCTCATCGGGGCCGAGGTCCGGAGCGCCGCCATCCAGCTCATCGTCGAACCGGTCTTCCGCTGGCATTCGTCTTCGTGCTCTCTGCAGTCCTTAGCGGACGAGCTCGCCGCGTTCGTCGCGGTCCCACAGGTCCCACTCGATCCCGCGCGGGATGCGGATCTGCGTGATCCCAACCGAGAGCGCCGAGAGGATGAAGGCGAAGATCGAGAGCCAGTACCATCCTCCCGCGGCGATCATCACCGCCCCCGCCAGCCCCCACCAGAGCATGGCCGCGAAACCCTTGGCGTGGAAGCCGCGGTTGTTCGCCAGCGCGAACGTCGTGAGGTAGGCGAAGATGGCGATCCACGCCCCCGCCCCGTCATTGGCGACCACGACCGCGCCCGTCACCAGCCACGCGAACGCGATGCCCACGCCTATCCCCACCGCTTCTCGCCGCATGATGCTGAGCACAACCGCGAACGTCGCCAGGAAGGCGAAGATAGAGGTCCACGCCGCGCCGGATGATTCGGAGATGGCCGCCGCCGTGCCCAGCCAGATACCCACGATCGAAAGGAGCCGGGACCACCCCAGCCGCCGCCAGGCATTCACCCCAACCACCAGCGTGGCGAACGCGGCGAAGAACAGCGACCACCAGCCGTCCGGCTCCAGGATGACCGCCGGGATCATCGTTGCCCAGATGGCGATGATCGAGAAGAGCGAAGAGGCCTTGATCGTCATATGTGCCACATTGTCGGGGCTGTGCGCCAGTTCGTCGACCCGCCCCGGCTGCACTGCGATACACTGCGGCCATGGACCGCGAAGCCCTGCGCGAGCTCCTTGAGGCCGTGGCCGCGGGCGACAAGCCGGTGGAGGAGGCGGCCGCCCGTCTCGAACGCGCGCCCTACGATGACCTGGGCTTCGCCCGTGTCGACCACCACCGCGCCCTTCGTGACGGACTCCCCGAGGTGGTCCTCGCTCTCGGCAAGACCCCGGAGCAGGTCTGCGCCATCGCCCGGAGCATCCTGGAAACCGCTGGCCGCGTGCTCGTCACCCGCATCGAGCCGGCGCACGCCGCCGCCCTTGCCCCTGCGATCCCCGGCATGGCCTTTGACCGCGACGCCCGCCTCGCCTGGTACGACCCCGCGCCTCGCCCCAAGCGGGGGAACGTGGCCGTCGTCACCGCCGGCACCGCTGATATCCCCGTAGCGCAGGAGGCCGCGCTCACCGCCGAGATGATGGGCGCCATGGTCACGCGCCACTTCGACGTCGGCGTCGCCGGGCTCCACCGCCTCGCCGACCGTATCGAAGCGCTGCGAGAGGCGAACGCCCTGGTAGTGGTGGCGGGTATGGAGGGCGCCCTCCCCAGCGTCGTCGGCGGGCTTGTCGCGAACCCGGTGATCGCCGTGCCGACCTCCGTCGGCTACGGCGCCTCCTTCGGCGGTGTCGCTGCTCTCCTGGGGATGCTGAACAGCTGCGCCACCGGGGTAGCGGTGGTGAACATCGACAACGGCTTCGGCGCGGGCTTCCTCGCTGCCACCATCAACCGGCTCGCCATCGAGGGAAGGGGCGAAGGTCCTGGCCAGTAAGCAGTCCCGCAGGATGGCCGATCCCGTCGCCGGCTCGGGGGCGCCACGGGCCGTGGTCTTCGACTGCTTCTCCGGCATCGCGGGCGACATGACCCTGGCCGCTCTCGTTGAGGCCGGCGCTTCCCTCGATGCCGTCCGCTCCGGCCTGGCCCGGCTTGGCCTGCCCCGCTTCTCCATCGAGACATCGCGGGTTAGCCGCGGGGGAATAGAGGGCCTCCACATCGATGTACGAGTCCAGGAGGAGCGCACCTATAGCCCCGCGGAGATGCGCGCCCTGGTCGAGGGCTCGGGCCTGGCGGAGCGGGTTGTGGCCCGGGCGCTGAAAGCCATAGGCTGGCTCGAACGCGGCGAGGCGCTGGCGCACCGGACCGGACACCCCCATCTCCACGAGGCGGGCGGCGTCGACGCCATGGCCGACATCGTGGGCGCCATGCTCGCCCTCGATGACCTCCGCGTTGAGCGCGCCTGGTGCCCGGTTGTGACGGTGGGCGCGGGCACCATCGTGAACACGCAGCACGGCGTCATCCCCGCCGCGCCGGGGCCGGCCGCCGCCCATATCCTGCAGGAGGCGGGCTTCGCGCTGCGCTTCGTCGAGGCCTCGCACGAGCTGGTCACGCCCACCGGCGCCGCCATCCTCGCCGCCGTGGCCGAACCGCGAGCCGCAACCATCGCCCCCTCGGCGCACGGCTACGGCGCGGGGACGTTCGACCCCCCCGGCCGCCCAAACGCCCTCCGCGTGTGGGTGGGCGAATACGAAGCGACGCCGGACCCCGGCTCGCAGGTGGTGGAGCTCGCTGCCAACATCGACGACATGTCACCCGCGCTCCTGGCGCACGCCCGTGACCGGCTCCTGGAAGACGGTGCGCTCGACGCCTGGATTGAGCCCATCGGCATGAAGAAGGGGCGCGCCGCCTCGAAGCTCTGCGCCCTTGTGCCTGCCGGCGAGGAGGAGCGCTTCGCCAGCCTCTTCCATACGGAGACGACGACCCTCGGTGTGCGCGCCGCGCCCTACCGCCGCTGGGTGGCGGACCGCCACATCGAGACTTTCGAGTCTTCGCTCGGGACTGTGTGCGTGAAGGTGAGCAGCTGGCAGGGTCAGCGCCGCGTCACGCCTGAATTCGAGGATGTGAAGTTCCTGGCTGCCAGGCACGGCCTGACCGCAATCGAGGTGTCACGGCTCCTTCAGGTGGAGCTCGACCAGGCCCGCACCTGAAGTGCCATCGCCCACGATGCTGCCCCCGCTGCTGCAGGCGCGCCGCGAGGGGGGTTTCCGAACATCCGTCTGCCTCTCCTGAACCGTAACCGTCCTGCGCCTTAGCATTCCCCGGTATGGGTGAGCTGGCGGCCCTCGTAGCGGCGATGTCGTGGTCGGCCACCAGCGTGGCGCTCACCTCTCTCTCCCAGCGCACGGCGCCGGTGGTGCTCTCCGCCCTGCGCCTCTCGGCCGGCAGCCTTCTTCTCTTCGTGGTGCTCTTTGCCTTCGGCAACCCGGCCGACATCTCCGCTGCTTCGGCGGCTACCCTCTTCGCCATGCTCGGCAGCGGGCTGGTCGGCTACGGGCTGGGCGACACCGTCTACATCAAGGCTCTCGCCCTGCTGGGCATGCAGAAGACCTTCCCGATCTCGATGGCGCTCTACATTGCCCTCACCGTCGTGGGCGGAGTCCTGCTCCTGGACGAGCCGTTCACGTGGGGTCTGCCGCTGGGCGCGTCGCTCATCGCCGTGGGTATCTACCTGATCGTTATCCCGGGGCGGGGCCAGGACGACGTCCCCCTCCCCGTCATCGCGGTGGCCGAACCCGCCCTTGCCGGTTTCGCGGAACTGCCCCCGGCCGAGCACCAGGCGGCGCTCCACCCGGCCCCGGCCAATGGCGTCGGTTGGGCCGGGTACGCCCTTCTCGTCGCTGTTGGCATCTTCTGGGCGGCCGCCACCCTCTGGCTGGGGGCCAGCAGCAACGGCATGCCCGCCCTCGCGGCCGCCTCCATCCGCACTCCGTCGGGGGCCCTGGCGCTGCTGGCCTTCGCCGCCTTCGTCCAGAGGCCCGCCCTTGCCGCCCCCTTCCGCGATAAGAAACAGGTCGCCGGCATCGTCGCCGCGGGCCTCGCCGGGACTGCCTTCGGCAGCCTCCTCTACGTCTACGCCGTCCTCACTGCCGGCGCGGCCCGCACCGCCATCCTCTCGGCGACCTCGCCCCTGATGGCGCTGCCGCTCTCCATCCTCTTCCTCAGGGAGCGCTTCACCCGCCGAATCGGCGCCGGCACGCTCTTCTGCGTCGCCGGGATCGCCTTCGTGGTGGCCTGAGGGAGTCCCTCCCTACCGCCTCCAGCCCGCGACATCGAAGTCCGCCGCCAGGGGCAGAAAGAGGCTGCGCCGTGGCCCCTCGATCTCCCGCGTGATGTGCCCCTGCCCGGTCGTATCGTCGGCGAGCAGAATGTCGCCCGGGCCGAAGCGCCGTTTCGTGCCATCGCCACATTCGATTTCCGCCACGCCTTCGAGCGTGATCACGAACTGCCGCCGGGGGGCGTTGTGGAAGCCCAGCTCCGCCCCCTCCGGCGTCACCCGGAAAATCACCCCTTCGACCGGCGCCAGCTCCGAGAGGGCGCCGTACCGCCCGGGAACCAGGGGTATCTCCAGCTCCTCGATGTGTGAGCGGCCGTCGTCGCCGGTGAAGACGCGGGTGGCCCTCATCTACGTCCCGAACTCCACGGCAAGGATGCGGTCCTCGAGCCCGAGCGCGCGGATCAGGTACTGCAACTCGGCGTCGCGCCAGGGCAGGGGCGCCGTGTCCTGGCACATACGCGCGTCCTTCAGCTCTTCTGCCACCGCCGGGTCAGCCTCAAACGGCTGGCCGTGGCTCATCTCGTGGAAGAGCTCGCCCAGCGGCGGCTTGGGCGTCTGGCCGCCGGCCTCCCACGATTCCGCCGGGTACCCCACTGCCTGCACAGCAACCGGCACCGCCGTCTCGGGCAGGTTGAGCATCTTGCCAATGCGCTCGATACGCGGGCTGCTCATCATGCAGGTGCCCAGGCCCTCGTCGTACGCCACGAGGGTCGCCTGCGCAATTGCCAGGCCCATGTCCATGAAGGCCAGCGGCGATACCGACGAGGCCTCCCACCCCATCGAGAAGATGGGCTTCAGCCGCTTGTCGATCTCCGCGATCGTCCCCTCCACCGAGGTCCCGATGCGCCGCGCGCGCACGAGCCCGTAGAGGTCATCGATCCACTTGTCGATCTGGTAGGCCGCGCGCTCGTTGTACCAGAAGATGAACACCGGCGCCGTCTGCATCTGCTGGTAGCCCAGCGGCGGCGTCAGGGCCTTGAGCAGGCTTTCCGAAGCCTGGTCGCGCCAGATCACAACTCCCCGCACGTTCATCACGTTGCCCACGCACGATGAGTGCCGCGCCGCTTCGAGCATCTTCTGGATCTTCTCCCGCTCCACCGGCCGGTGCGGCAGGAAAAAGCGGATGGTGCGACGGCGGCCAATGACTTCCTTCAGTTCCATTTCGACTCCCTGGTCTTCTTGCTGGCGCCGCTCAGTTGAGCAGCTGGCGGGCGGCGGCGATCGAGAGAACGTCGTTCGCCCCGTCTTCGATAAGCGATGCGCGCGCGTCGCGCATGAGCTGCTCGACAAGCACGCCCTTCACCATGCCCATCGCCCCGCAGAGCTCGCTGGCGTCCGAGGCGACGTCGAAGGCGGTGCGTGTGGCGAACACCTTGGCGGCCATTGAGTAGTGGACTGTCGGCTGCCCGCTCCCCAGCCGCAGGTTCGCCTTCCGCGAAAGTGCCCGCGAAGCCTCGACGCGCATGAACATGTCGAAGAGGCGCTTCTGGACCAGCTGGTGGCTCGAAAGCGCGACGCCGCTCTGCACCCGCGATTGCGTGTAGGCGAGGGCCTCTTCGAAGGCCGCGCGGGCAACGCCGCTGAACGTCGTCGACATCCCCGCGTTCGCCCCGGCCATGATCGTCTCGATCGCCCCGAACGCATACGGCGGCTCCATCAGCATGTAGTGCGCCGGGATGCGCACATCGTCGAAGAAGATCTCCCCCTGGTTGAGCGCCCGCTGGCCCAGCTTGTTCAGTGGCGGCCCCTTTGAGACTCCCGGCAGGCCCAGGGGCACGACGGCGATGCCCGTCCCCGCCATCCCCATCTCGGGCCGCACGTTGAGGAAGGCGAGGGCGTGCGTGGCGATCGTGCCGTTCGACACCCACGATGACTTCTGCCCTCGGATCACCCACTCGTCGCCATCCTTGAAGGCGCTGCAATCCAGGTGGGTGTCCTGCCCGTATCCGCCGAGGATGAGGTCCGAGGCGTGGTTCGGCTCGGTCCCGGCCCAGCAGCCGATGTGCCGCCCCTCGGTGTCTTCTACGAAGGGCATCACGATCTCGCGCATCAGGTCCGGGTTGCCGTTCATGGCGGCGAAGCGGAACGGCATCGCCGTCACCCCCATGGCGATCGAAAGCCCCGCGTTTCCCCAGCCGAGCTCTTCGGCGACCACGTGGGCTTCGACCGGGCCCAGCCCGGGCCCGCCCAGCTCGGGCGGGAAGCCTCGCAGGTGGTGCCCCGCCTGGTATGCCTTCTGGAACGCAGCCCAAAGGGGCGACCCGCTCGCAATCACCTCGGCGGGGCGGAGGTCGTCGAGGGCCGCAGCCGTGGGCCGCATCACCTCCTCGGCGAAGCGGTGGGCCTCCCGCTTCAGCAGCGCCTGGTCCGGCGTCAGGCCGGTGAAGTCATCGCTGTATGGCACTCTCTACCTCCTCGCGGCGGCAATGGTACGGGAGTTGGCCCCCTCCGTCGCCTGCCCCTCCACGACGGCCGGGCGAATGCCGGCGCCCGCCGCCAGCGAGGGGTCACTCCCGCGCGAACGCCCCGAACGCCAGCCCGCGCGTCGGCCGCTCCTCGTCACTCCTGGCCAATGGCGCGATCGTGCGTGCCGCTTCCCCACCGGCAAGGAGCGTCGCCGCCAGCTGGCCGCCCTCGCTGCCCGTGGTGTGGCATTCCCACAGGAACGCCCGGGGGGTGCCGCCCTCCGCACCGGGAGGCTGAGGGATGAGCATCAGCGTTGCCAGGAAGGCTGCGGCTCCGAGGCTCGCCAGCGCGGTGCCATGCCGCGCCGCAAAGGCGGCCACCGCGTGCGGCTTCCACATCAGTCGGCCCCCGCCAGGAGGGCCTCCCGCCGTGCCACGCGGGGCAGCGAGGGCAGACCCCTCTCCGAGGCGAAGACCACCATGAAAATCCCGAGATGGATGACCGAGACCACAAGGAACCCGGTCTGCAGCGAGCCCGTCGCCTGCTGCACCACGCCGGTCAGCAGGGGCCCGATAACGCCCCCGAGCGTGAAGAGGCTGAACATGAACGAAGAGATCACCGCCACCTCTCGCGGGCGCACGCCCGGGAGCTCAAACGGGATGGCCACCAGGGTGGGGTACACCTGCATGCAGGCCCACCCCAGCCCGAACGCTCCCAGCGGCAGGAGCGGCGGGAATGGCACCAGCGCCATCACCAGCATGGAACCAGTGCACACCACCCCGGTCAGATACATCTGCTGGCGGCGCGCCGTCACCCTGCCGCGAATCCACGAGCAGTGCAGCGCCCCCAGGATCTGCCCCACCGGGATCCCTGCCGTGAAGAACCCCGCCATTCGCAGCGAAAGCCCCCGTTCCTCCGTCAGGAACGTCGGCCAGAACACGGAGAACGCCGACGTCCCCACGATGCAGAACGCCGTCGCCAGGCCGAACATCCACACCGGCTGGTAGCGGAAGATCGCCGCCAGCGGCGTGCGTTCCTTCGGCGCTTGGTGCGGGCGGACAGGCGCTTCCGGGTTATCGCGGGCAAAGAACACCCACAGCAGCGACGAGGCGGCGAGCAACACCCCCAGCGCATAGAACGTGTTCCGCCACCCATCGAACCAGATCAGCATCCACGGCAGGAAGCCCACCGCTGCGATCTGCGCCAGCCCCATCACGACCGTGATGAACGACTGCACGCGGGGCACCTCGTGCTGGGCGAACCACTGCTGGATGAGCATCGCCGCATTCGCCTGGCGGGCGACAAAGCCCATCATGAACACGAAGCGGAAAAGGATCTCGAGCTCGTAGTTCGGCGCCCAGCCCTGGAGGAAGGCGAAGACCGCCATGTGCACCGCGCTCGCGAAGATCATGAGGCGGGCATTGAAGCGGCTCACAATCGTGGCGATCGGGATGCCCAGCACGATCATGGCGAACCAGCTCATGGCCCCCAGCACGCCCGCCTGCGCCGGCGACATGTCCAGCTCGGTCTTCATGTCGGGGAGCATGATCCCGACCGAATAGCTCACCCACATCGCCGTCGAGCTGACGCCCGAAAAGAGCCCGATGATTACCAGCCAGCGATACGACACGGAATGCCACCCTCCCACACGGCTCTGCCTGCGCACTCACTGAAGCGCATTGCCGCCCCGGCGACTATGACCGTAATCAGGAGTGGCATCCCGCCGCGGCCGGGGGCGGTTGCCGCGGGCGCCGCCGCGCCGCCCACACGGCGAATCCACCCGCGCTGGTGTGCGCCGCTACCTTGCCGCCGGCGCCAGCGACTGGCCCCCGTCGACAACGAAGATGTGGCCGGTGAGGTACTCCCCTTCGTCGCTGACGAGGAACGCGACCATCTTCGCGATGTCGTCCGCCGTGGCCATCCGGCCCAGAGGAACGCGCGTGGCGAACTGGTCGCGCAGCCCGTGGTCGAGGACCTGGGGGTCGCCCATCCCCTTTCCCCACAGAGGCGTGTCGACCAGCCCGGGCGCAATCGATGTCACGCGAATGCCGTACTTCGCCAGGTCCAGGGCAAAGCACTTGGTCATGTGCATCACGGCCGCCTTGGAAGCGCAGTATGCCGTCAGTCCCACGGCCGGGTTCAGCGCCGCCACGCTGGCGATGTTCACGATCGCTCCCCCGTGCCCCTCGGCGATCATCTGGCGTGCGGCTGCCTGGTCGCTCAGCAGCACACCCTTGCCGTTCACGTCCATGATCCGGTCCCAGTCTTCTTCCGTGGTTTCGAGCGGTGTCTTGAAGAATGCGATGCCCGCGTTCGCGACCATGATGTCGAACCGGCCGAACTTCTCCGCCGCTGCGGCGACGAGCCCGTCCACGTCCGCGCGCGAAACCACGTCGCAGCGCATCCCCAGCGTCCGCGCGCCTGTCTCTTCGGCAATCTCCGTCGCGGCTGCGCTCGCGCCCGCCTCATCGATGTCGCCGATGGCAACAGCCGCCCCTTCGCGCGCGAACGCGTAGGCGATCCCCTTGCCAATACCGCTTGCGCCACCGGTGACGGCGGCCACCCTGCCCTGCAATCGCATGGCGAGACTCCTCGAATGTTTGCGCTCACTCTAGTGAGCCTTCGCGGCGCTGGAAAGCCGGGGACCCCCTCCCGCACCGAATTCGCCCACCCCGGCCGTTAAGTGGGAGCTCACCTGGTCCGATGATTGATTCGTGATGAGCAACAACGCCCGCGAAATCCTGGGCCTCCTCGATGAACTTCCCCCATTGCCAGCGGTTGCCGCCCGCGTCATGGGGCTCGCCGATGATGACCGGACGAGCGCACTGGACCTGGCGCAGGTGCTCAGCACCGACCAGGCCCTCACGGCGAGGCTCATCAAGATCAGCAACTCCGCCTATTACGGCTTCGCCCGCCGCGTTGGCACCGTCCGCGAGGCCGTGCTGGTCCTCGGATTCAAGCAGGTCCGCCAGCTGGCCGTGGGCGCCAGCATCGTCAACTCCTTCAAGCGCAACAGCGTCCTCGATGGGGTGTTCGACCTGGACCTCTTCTGGGGACACAGCGTCGCAACCGCCGTCGCCGGCGAAGCTATCGCCAAGAAAACCCGCGCCGCGCGCCCCGAAGACGCCTTCACCGCCGGCATCCTCCACGACATCGGCCGCCTGGTCATCTCGCAGGTCATGGCAAACGAATTCGCCGATGCCGTGAGGTTCGCGCGCTCCAACCACACCAGCCTCCACGAGGCGGAAACCCGGCTCACCGGCTTCGACCACGCCGCCGTCGGCCGTGCCCTTGGCGAACAGTGGAAGTTCCCCGGGCACCTGGTCGATGCCATCGCCATGCACCACGATGAGTCGCTCACCCCCGCCGCCGATGGCCTGCCGGGGGTAGTCGCCCAGGCCAACCGCCTGGTCCTCCACTACGGCCTCTACTGCGGCTTCGATGATGAAGGGGCCGCGCCCGCTGAGATGAGCCCGGACCTCGCCGCCCTTGAGGAGGCCGCCGGGGGCATCGACCACCTCCTCGATCGCGCTTTCGCCTTCATCGAAAGCGCAAGCGGCGCTCCTCAGCGCTGGTACGCCGCCGCCAGCTGACTCTGCGTTCCTGCCCGGTCACGTTCCCATCTCCTTGCAGGACCACTGCTGGCGCCGGGGCGCAGCCTGCGCCAGAATCCCCTCAATCACCTGCGGGAGCCTCTGCCATGCCTGATTGCATCATCGAAACCACCCCCGAGGGGGTACGGCTCATCCGGCTGAACCGGCCCGAGCGGCTCAACACCATGGGGGGCACCCTCATCGCCTCCATCAACGACGCATTCCGCTCCGGTGAACAGGACGACTCGGTCCGTGCCTATGTGGTTGTTGGCGAAGGGCGCGCCTGGTGCGCTGGCGCGGACCTCAAGGACCCCGCCGTCGAGGCCTTTCCCGGCGCCGGTACAGAAGGCCGCCGCGCCGAGGCGATCGACTACCTGGGGGGCGCCGGCCGTACCGTCCTCACTATCGCCCGGGGCTCCAAGCCGGTGATCGCGGCCATCAACGGCGTGACCGTGGGCGGTGGCCTCGGGCTCGCCCTCTGCATGGATATCCGCATCGCCAGCGAAGAAGCGCGCTTCAGCACCGTCTTCATCAGCCGAGGGCTCGCCCCCGACTTCGGCCTCTCCTGGTTCCTGCCCCGCCTCGTCGGCCCCGAGCGCGCCGCCGAGATGTTCTTCACCGCCCGCATGATCGACGCCCAGGAGGCCCTCCGCATCGGCATGGTCTCCAGGGTCGTGCCCCACGCGCAGCTCCTCGATGAGGCCATGGCGCTCGCCCGCAAGATCGCCTCCCAGCCGCCCTCCGCCCTTACCTACACTCGCCGCGACCTCCAGTACGCAATGTCCTCGACCCTCGAACAGCACCTGGAGTACGAGTGGGCGAACCAGCGTCTCCAGATCTCAAGCCCCGAGTTCCGCGAGGGGCTCGCCGCCTTCCTGGAGCGCCGCGAGCCCGACTGGGGCCAGGCGTGGAGCGTCGACACTGGCCCGTTCTGGTCCCAGGACCGCTGACCCTTCCGGCAGCGTGGCCCTGCCGCGGTCCACGGCCGGGAGCGTGGCGGGAACAGCGCGCCCTTTAGTTCCGTCCTGAATCGGCCGACGATCAGGATATGGCTACCTTCTGGGCGTGGGGAGTTCGCAATCCGGCGCTTGCTGCTGGCCTGCTCGGGCTGGGCGCCGGTGTTGCAGGCGTGGCCGAATGGTCTCTCGCCCTGATGGCCACGGCTGTAGGGCTGGTCGTCGCCGATTCGGCGCACCACCTGGCTGTCGGCGCACGCAGGCGCAGGAACCGGCGCGCCCTGGTCCTCGAAGCTGACCGCGCTGCCCGGGCCCTGCGCGAGCAGTACCACGCCAAACACCGTCCCCGCGCGCGCGACGCCGCCTGAGCTACGCTTCCCGCCAGCGCAGCGTAAAGAGGCGCACGGGGTCGTCGAAACCGCGCAGCACCGTCTCCCCCCGTTCTGCGAACATGAACCCCTTCCCTGCCGCCAGCTCGCGCACCACGTTTGAAACGAGGATCTCGCCGCCTTCGGCGCAGGCGGCGATGCGTGCCGCCGCGATCACCGATGCGCCAAACAGGTCGTCGTCCTCGGCGATGGGCTCGCCCGCGTTCAACCCCACGCGGATCCGGAGCATAAAGGGGAGCCGCGCCGCTGCCTCGGTGAGCCGCCGCTGAAGGGCGATTGCGCACTCCAGCGCCCTCTGCGCCGAACCGAACGAGGCCATGAAGCCGTCGCCCATGCTCTTCACCTCGCTCCCCCCGAACTCGCGCAGGGCTTCGCGCGTGATGCGCTCGTGCTCCCGCAGGATGGTGCGCCCTTCGGCGTCGCCCAGGCGTTGCATCATCGCCGTGTGCGCTTCGATATCCGTGAAGAGGATTGTGCGCAGCGTGCCCGCCGCAGCGTTCGAGGCCGTGGATGGACCTGCAACACCTTGTCGCAGGCCCAGGAAATCAACCGTGGTTGCCAGCAGCAATCCGGTGTTCCCCACCCACGGCAGTACCGATTCCCCCTCCAGCGCCACCAGCTGCGCGCCCGGAATCGCCGCCGCCAGCTTCCGCGATACCGCCGGGTCGGGCACCCTTGCGCCCCGCCGTTGGAGCACCAGCACAGGACAGGTGACGCGTTCCAGGTCGGCCGTCACATCGAATGTGTCAAAGGCCGAGAAGAATCTCGACGTTCCTTCGCGGTCAGTTGCCTCGCGCATCAGCGCAGCGAAGTGACGCGCTTCTTCCGGTGCATCCCAGCCTGCCACCAGTGCGTGGGCGATTGTCTCGGTCGCAAGGCTCCAGTCCGCCTCGAACATCGGCCCCATCGCGGCAAGGGCGGGAATGTGGGCGTCGGTGGCGTTGGCGAAGCCGCACCACAACACCAGGTGCGACACCAGCTCCGGATGCGCGGCAGCGAAAGCAATCGCAACCGGGGCCGCGTAGGAAACGCCAATGAGCGCAACCGGCCCCTCGCCGAGCCGCTCAACGAGCGCTTCCAGGTCGGCGACGTGGGCTTCCAGCGCCATGTTCCCGGCGCTGCGATCGGAGAGGCCGCTTCCCCGGTTGTCATAGCGCACGAGCCGGCACCGCCCCAGGAGGCTCGCGTACCACGCGCGCTGCCTCTCCCCCTCCCACTCCACCTGGAGGTGGCTCCACGGCATGGGCGGCATGTGGATAACGGTGCGCCCTTCGCCCTCCGCCCAGTAGGCGATGTTCACCCCGTCCCGGGAGGCTACGTAACGGATGTGGGGCTCGCCCATGGCGCCGATTCTACGCCGCCGCTCCTCGCTGCCGTTAGCCCTCCGCCAGGCTCATCACCCTCACGCCCGGCATCGGGAAATCCTTCAGGTTCTCGGTAACAACGGTTGCGTTCACCCTGCGCGCTGTCGCAGCGATGAGGGTGTCCGGCGTTGAGAGCGGGCGCCCGGCGCGTGCCGCTTCGTATCTGAAGATCCCCGCCTGCACACCGTCTTCGAACGTAAGCGGCCAAACCGCCAGCCCCTCCATGAACGCAGCCCACCGGGCACGCCTCTCCGGGGGAAGGTTCGAAAAGAACTCCGCCACGCACACGGGCGAGATCCCAACCTCCTCATCGGACTCTATCAATTCGCGAACACGATTGGCGTACGGCTCACGTCCCCGGGCAAAGTTGATCAGCTCATTCGAGTCCAGCAGGTATCGCGTCACGAAGCTGCCCTGGCGCGAACAGTCGCGTCATCCCAGGGGTCGTCGATCGGCCGCTGAAGTCGCTGCCAGGCAAGCGTCGACTCGAGGGTGTCCCATTCCGGCACAGCACCGGCAGGTATCGAGCCAATCAGCTCGCGTGCCGTTCCCACGCGCTTCATCCGTCTGACTGCGGCCTCCAGCTCCGCCGCAATGAACTCGCTCCGCTTCCGCTTGCCCACCAGCGCGTCGATCTCATCGACCAGCCTCTTCGGCAACACAACATGCGTGCGGACTGTTTCTCCCATGGGATCCCCCGGTTCTCTGTGGGACAAGCATATCACACACCAGGTCCCACTCCGAATGGGACATACTGACCGCGCGCCAACGGCAGCGCGCCACGCCAGCGGACCGCCCGAAGCACGCCTACGCGCCGTCGAGCACCTCAAGGGCGCGCTCCATGAGCCGCGGCATGGAAGGCTTCAGCACCTCCCAGTGGGGGTCGTCGCGCTTGCCTCGCCGGTGCAGCATGAGGTTGAAGCCCCCGATGATGGAGAACTTGTACGCCGCCAGCGCCCGGTACCAGGCGACATCCCCCGGCGCCTGGCCCAGGGCCTCGGTGTACATCTCCTCCAGCTCGTGCGGGAGCGGCATGGGAGCATCGCTGCGGCCTTCGTGAACCCACGCCTCCGGGTCGCTGAAGAGCAGGATCCAGCCCAGGTCGTTGAGCGTTGCGCCCACGCCCCAGAGCTCCCAGTCGATGACGGCCGCGAGCCTCTCGTCGGTATAGAACAGGTTCGTCCACTGGTAATCGCCGTGGAAGATGCCGATCCGCGGGTCAGCGGGCAACCGTTCGAGGAGGCGGCGCTTCACCTCGGGCCCCAGGGCCACCATCTCCGGCTCCGCCGCGCGCTCCCAGAACCGGTCCCAGCGCTCGATGTCGAAGGCGGGGTCGAGGGGCGGGCCATCGCCGGGCACGTACCGCTGCCAGTCGAGGCTGTGAAGCCGCGCCAGCACCTGCATCGCCTGCTGCGCCATGGGGCGCAGGCGTTCCGCGGGCAGCCCGGCCGCCCATTCGCCCTCGCTCACCCGCAGGCAATCGCCGCGGAGCCGGGGCACGATCATGTACGGGCGGCCGAACCACTGCGGGTCGTCGCCGGCCCAGGCCACCTCGGCCACGGGCACCCCGGTCCCCCGCAGTGCCGTGATCACCCGCGCCTGGCGCAACACGTCGGCCGTCCCTTCGAACTTCACATTTGCCGGCGGCACCCGGAGGACGTACTCCCGTGACTCGTTCCCCGCGAGCATGGTGAAGAAGAACGAGAGCCCGGCGTGGCCCGGCGTCGTCTCCATGGAAAGCACGCGCGCCTGTTCGTGCCCCGGCTGCGCCCGGAGGAATCGGGCCAGCTGCTCCATGAGCACTACGATCTCATCCATACGTCCTCCGGGTCGCGCCGGCACGAGGCTGATGCGACCGGCCTGTCCCCCTCTCGGGGTGGCCGGCTAGACGCCGAAGTCCCAGCCAAGCCCCGCTTTGAAGCTCTGCAGGATGCGGCGAGAGACCACCATGCGGTGGGTCTCATCGGGGCCATCGTAGATGCGGGCGCCACGGGCGAGGCGGTACATCCCTTCGAGCGGGGTATCGCCCGAGACGCCCCGCGCCCCGTGCACCTGGATTGCCCGGTCGATCACGTCGTGCAGCACCTGCGCGCCAAAGAACTTGATGGCCGAGATCTCGACGCGAGCCTCGTCGCCCGTGTCGATCTTCGCGGCGGCATTGAGAGTGAGCAGCCGCGCTGCCTGGATCTGCACGTACGAGTCCGCGATCCAGTTCTGCACGGTCTGCTTCTCGGCGAGCGTGCTGCCGTAGACCTCCCGCTTGAGCGCGTACTCGCACATGATCTCGAAGGCGCGCTGCATCTGGCCGAGCCAGCGCATGCAGTGGTGGATGCGCCCGGGGCCAAGGCGGCGCTGGGCGATGCGGAAGCCGCCGCCGTCCTCGCCCAGCAGGTTCGTCACGGGCACGCGCACGTTCACGTAACGGATCTCGCAGTGCGAGCCTTCCGTCGAACCCATGACCGGGATCTCGCGCACGATCTGGAAGCCCGGCGTGTCGGTCGGCACGACGATCTGGCTCATGCGCCGGTGCGGCGGCTGGTCCGGCTGCGTCACACACATCACGATTGCGAACGATGCCCCCACTGCACCGCTGGTGAACCACTTGTGGCCGCGAATCACCCACTCGTCGCCGTCTCGCACAGCTGTCGTGCGAAGCCCTGTCGGGTCGGCGCCCGAGACCTCGGGCTCGGTCATCGAGAAGCACGAGCGGATATCGCCGTTCACCAGTGGCTTCATCCATTTCTCCTGCAGTTCGGGGGTGCCGAACTGCCAGAGGATCTCGGCGTTGCCGGAATCGGGCGCCTGCGAGCCGAAGACGCGCGGCGCCATCCAGCTCCGGCCGATGATCTCGTTCATATAGACGTAGGGCATGAAGCCGATGCCCATGCCCCCTGCCGCGGCCGGCAGGTGGGGAGCCCACATGCCCGCCGCCTTCGTCTTTGCCTGCAGGCTCTTGATGAGGGCTTCCCGCTCGTCGTCGGAGCAGTGCTCGTACTGCACCTCGTTCGGATAGACGAGCTCATCCATGAAGTGCTTGGTCTTCTGGCGGATCTCCTCGATCTCATCCTTTGTGAGCTTGCGCTCGACAGCGTGGCCGTCGGACATTTCAGTTTCTCCCGTTGAGCATGTGGTAAGCGACTCTACCGCGAAGGTGACCCGCCGTCACCTCCCCGGGCGTCAATCCCCGTGCGGACGCCGTCACTGATCGCCGGGCGGGGCGAGCTCGTCGATCGGGTGGTAGTGGTGGACGTGGTGGTAGCCCCGCCGGCGCTGCAGGTACGAGCTGACAAGGCCGTGGTTCGGCGCCAGGACCAGCGCCAGCAGGAAGAGCGCGGTCGCGCTCAGAACAATCGTGCCCCCTGCCGCCGTGTCTGCGTGGTAGGAAACAAGGAGCCCCGAAACGCCCGCGATGATGCTCACCAGGGTGCTCAGCGCCATCATCCGGCCCAGCCGGTCGGTTAGCAGGCGTGCCGTCGCCGGCGGCGTCACGATCAGCGCCAGGATGAGTATGTTCCCGACCGTCTGCAGGCTCACCACAATCGTCGCCGCCACCAGCAGGAGCAGCAGAAGGTCGAGCGCGAACACCGGGTAGCCAAGCGACCGAGCCATGGTGGAATCGAAGGCCACCAGCGTGAACTCCTTGAGCAGGAGGAAGAGTATGGCGATGACGATGAGCGCGATGATGAGGGTTGCCATCACATCCTCGCGCGAAACTCCCAGCACGTTTCCGAAGAGGAGCGACCCAAGGTCCTTCTTGAAGCCCGCCTGGCGGCTGATTAGCACCACGCCGAGCGCGAAAAAGGCTGCGAACAGCACCCCCACCGCCGAGTCGGCGCTCACCCTCCGCGAGCGGGAGAGCAGGCCAATCCCGAGCGCCGTCAGGGCGCCAAACGCGAAAGCCCCGATCATGATGCTCCGTCCCGCGATATACGAGAGCACCACGCCGGGGAATACCGTGTGCGCCAGTGCGTCGCCGATGAAGGCCAGCCCCCGCAGCACCACGAAACACCCCACCAGCCCGCAGACCGTGCCCACGATCACGATCTCCAGCAGCGCCCGCTGCATGAAGGCGTAGCCAAGCGGCTCGCTGATGAGACCGGGCATCAGGCGAACACCGCAAGCTGCCCCCCGAACGTGGCGCGCAGCGTTTCGGGGTTGTAGGCCGATGCCGTTGGGCCGAACGCCACAAGCCGCCCCGCCAGGCAGCAGACGTGCGTCGTCGTTGCGGCTACCTCGTCCAGGTCGTGTGTCGCCATCAGCACGGTGACGCCCTGGCGTGCAAACCCGGCGATCACCTCGTGCAGAACCTCCCGGTTCTCCTGGTCAATGCCGGTGAACGGCTCGTCCAGCAGCACCACCCGCGGCTCCTGGACGATCGCTCGCGCAAGGAAGATGCGCTGCTGCTGCCCCCCCGAGAACTGGCTGATGTGGCGGTGGCCCGTCCCTGCAAGCCCGAGCCGCTCAAGAGCTTCCGCCGCCCTCCGGCGATCCGCCCCGTCCAACCGCCGTATCCAGCCAGCCTGCCGGTAGCGGCCCATCAGGACAACGTCGTTGGCGGTGACCGGGAAGTCCCAGTTGACTTCTTCGCGCTGGGGAACGAAGGCGAGCCCGCCATCGCGCCGCTGCAGGGGCCGCCCGCCGAGGCGGATGGCGCCCCCGCGCATGGGGATGACGCCCGCCACGGCCTTGAGCAGCGTGCTCTTGCCGCCGCCGTTGGGGCCGATCACCCCCACCACGCTCCCCGCCTCGACGCTGAAGGATATGCCGCCAAGGTGGAAGGTCAACCCGTAGCCCGCGCTCAGCCCCTCGACCTCGAGCACGCCCGTTCCCGGGCCAGCTGCCCCGTCCGCGGCGGCTATTTCAGCGCCCCGGCAATCTTGCGGGCGTTCGCCAGCAACATCCCATCGACCGTCTCGGCGCCCGAGCCGGGCTCGCCGAGCGAGTCTCCATACAGGTCGTCCACGATCTTCACGCCGGTGTCCTTTGCCAGTTGGGTCGCCACCTTCGGGTCCAGCGAACTTTCCGCGAAGATCGCCTTCACGCCCTCGCGCCTGACAAGGTCCTGCAACGCGGCGATGTCCTTCGCCGAAGGCTCTGCCTGCGTGGACAGGCTGGGGATGACGGCCCCCACGAACTCCAGCCCATACCGCTCGATGAAGTAGCCAAAGGCATCGTGGTTTGTGACCATCTTCCTGTTCGCCGGTGGGATGCTCTCCATGAGTGCGGCGATCTCGCGGTCGACCTCGTCGAGGCGCTGCAGGTACGCCGCCGCGCGGTCGCGATAGCCCGCCTCGCTCCCGGGATCCTTCGCCGAAAGCGCGTCTGCGGTATTCTCCACCATCACCTTCACGTTCAGGGGATTCTGCCAGACGTGCGGGTCCGCCTCGCCATCCACCACGCGCAGGGGGATGCCCTCGGTGACCACGAAGGTCTTTGCGCGCGTCTCCTTGCCGGTGATCGCACTGTCCAGGTAGCCGTCCAACCCGACCCCGTTTCGCAGGATCACCGTAGCCCGTTCCACGGCCTTGCGGTCGCCGGCCGTCAGCTCGTAGTCGTGGGGGTCCACCCCGGCCTTGAGGACGGTGGTCACTTCGGCATCTTCGCCGGCGACCACGCGCGCCAGCGCCTCCACCTGGACCGTCGCCGCGAGGACCAGCGGCCGGCCGCCACCCGGGCCGTCATCGTCGCCGCCGCAGGCTGCGGTCGTCAGCCCCAGCAGCGCCGTCGCCGCCACGAACAGCGGCAACGCGCGGCCGAAGAGGCGCTTCCCATCCGCTCGATATTGATACTTCATCTCATTAACGAGAATGATACGCGCCACCGCGCCGCGGCGCAATGAGAGACGCGCGGCGCGCCGCCGGGATTTGCCCTACCGAACTGCTAGCCGCGCGTACGCCCGCAGGCACCTCTCCGCGCTCGGCGCCGTAGCCACGTCTCCCTGCGCCAGCAACGGCGTGGTGGGGTTTGGCCCGAAGTCGTCGCTCAGTGCGTACATGACGGGCTTGCTACTCTCGCGCCGCACATCGGCAAGCATGCGTGCGAAGCCTTCCATGTTTCCACGTTCGCCACCGATGACTACGGCCGCATCCACGTTCTCATCGGCCAGCGCCAGGCGCAGGCAGCGCCCGTAGAACTCCGCTGCGCCCTGGAGCACCATCCCCACGTCCACCGGGTTGTTCACGCTCGTTCCCGCTGGCGCGATGATCTCCCGCAGCGCCTCCGTGGTGGCTGGCGAAAGCGTTGCAAGCTCCAGCCCGGCCTCCTCGCAGGCGTCGCTGGCGCTCACCGCCGGGCCGCCCGGTCCGGTCATGATGGCTATCCGCCGCCCCCGGGCCGAGGCTCCGGCGAAGGCCATCGCCGCCGTCACCGTGTCGATCATCTCCTCCAGCTCGCGCACGAGCACGGCCCCCGCCTGCCTGGCCATCGCCTGCCAGATCGCGTAGTCGCCCGCGAGCTGCCCGGTGTGGGATCGCGCCGCCCGCGCCCCTGCGGCCACCCGCCCCGACTTCCAGATCACCACGGGCTTGGCTGCCGCTGCCTGTTCCAGCGCCCGCCGGAAGCGGCGGCCATCCGGGACCCCCTCGATGTAGGCGCAGATGGCGCGCGTCTCAGGGTCGGCAGCGAAGTACTCAAGGTAGTCGGCAGCATTCAGGTCGATCTGGTTGCCCATGCTCACCGCCTTGCTGAAGGCAAGGCCGCGGTTCACGGCCGCGTGTACCGCGAACTGCGCCAGCGATCCCGACTGCGAGATGAGTCCGAGCCCGCCCGCTGCCGAGGCCATCCCGGGGAAAAAGGCGATCCCCCGGCGCGGGTTGTAGACCCCCATGCCGTTCGGGCCAATCAGCCGCACCCGTCCTGCCGCCGCCGCCATCAGCCGCCGGCCGCGCTCGCGCCCCTCCTCGGTGCCAAGCTCATCGAAGCCCGCCGTGAACATCGCCGCGCCCGGAACCCCGCGCGCCGCGCATTCGGCCACCACCTGGATCGACGCTTCCGATGGCAGCGTGAGAACTGCCAGGTCCGGCGTCTCTGGCAATGCCGCGATCGACGGATACGCCTTCACACCCATGATCTCGTCTGCCGCAGGGTTGACCACGTACAGGTTGCCCTTGAAGCCCGGGTCGAGGAGCCCCTGCAGGAAAACCGCGCCCTGCTTTCCCGAACGGGATATCCCCACCACCACGACCGAGCGGGGCTCAAGCAGCGGGCGCAGCGCCTCGTATGCGTTCACGGTTGCGGAGTATACGCGCAGACGAGCGAATTGCCCGCCCGGGGCTTCAGGCGAGGAGCGTCTTCTTCCTCACCTCGCCGAGGAAACCCCGCACCTCGCGCGCGTTTCGCAGCACCACGAAACGGCGGCTGCCCCGGTATGGCTCCAGCCTCGCGAACATCTCTGGCCGCCGCGAAGGAGCCGTCCACACCCAGCGCAGGAAGCCCACGTCGATCTGCTCCGGGCAGCCCTCCGCGAGGTCCGGGCGCACACGTCCGTAGCTCCCCGCGATGCGCCGCAGCACCCGCCACATGCACACGTGCCGGGGGAAGTCGAGCACAACAATGGTGTCGCAGGCCGCCAGCCGTTCTTCGCCCGCGCCCGTGCTGAAGTAGTTGCCGTCGATCACCCAGGCCGGCCGCTCCACCGCTTCCAGCACGGCCGCCCGGAACTCGTCCGGGGGAGGCTCCACCCATCCCGGCCGCCAGAAGAGACTGTCGAGGTGGACCACCTCGATCCCGAGCGCCGCGCCCAGCTCGCGCGCGAGGGTGGACTTGCCCGAGCCCGAAGGCCCCATCACAAGCACCCGTTTCATGGCCCCGGGAGCGGCCGCCACGGGAATCAGAACGCCGCGCAGCCGGGCGGAGTTACCCGCCGTAGGAGAAATCGCAAACCGGGGCGCCCTCCATCAGTGTCTGGGTGCGGCTGAAGCCAATGTCCGGCGCCAGGCCTGCGAAGTAGGCGAAGTCGCGGTTGCACGAGAGCAGGAAGCCAAGGTCGCCCGCTCCCATCTCCTCGTACATCTCCTTGAACCGGCAGCGGGTAACGTTGAACCCGAAACGCGCGGGCGTTTCCTCCACCACCTCCACAATCAGAGAACCCTCGGCCAGCGGTCCCTGCCGGAGCCGGACCGATACATCGGCGAGCGACGAAACGCCCATCCGCTCGCGGTCGGCCGCTCCCTGCGCCCGGGCGATCTCGCGGATCGAACGCGCGACCACCTCGTTCACCCGCTCGGCCCCGAACTCGGCCTGCATCGCCCGGATGAGCGGCACGAGCACGTTCGCCTCGATGCGGCGGCGTTCGAGCAGGGGCAGGGCGGCGGGAGTGGTCATGGCTGGCTCCGGGAAAAGGATGCGAGTGCCTCCGCGAGCTCGCCGCGGACGAACGGATCGTCCTCCATGGCGAGCCGCGCTTCAAGAGCGGCCCGCGCCTCCGCCGCACGTCCTTCGCGGTTGCCGAGCTGCCCCAGGGCCCAGCCGGCGTGGCCGCGAACAAGCGGCGAGGGGTCTTCCAGGGCGGCGATGAGGGCGGCGAGGTCAGCGCCGGTGCCCACGTTTCCCAGCGCCACGCAGGCATTGCGCAGCAGCCCGTCGCGCTTCGCCCGCATGATCGCCCGGCCCCCGAACCGCTCCGCGAACCCCGCCTCGTCGAGCGCGAGCAGTTCCGACAGCGGCGGGAATGCATCGTCGAACCGCGCGGCCGCGAAGTCGGGGTGCGATTCAAAGCGGCCCGCGCCCACCGGGCAGGAGTCCAGGCACTCATCGCACCCGAAGATCCAGTCCCCGAACCGCGGGCGGAGTTCGCGGGGGATTGGCCCGCGGTTCTCGATTGTGTGGTAGCTGATGCACAGCCGCGCATCAAGGACGTGTCCCCCGGGCGAAAGCGCCCCCGTGGGACATGCCACCAGGCAGCGCTGGCACGTCCCGCAGCTCTTGCGAAGGGGCGCGCCGGGCGCAACCTCCAGGTCCGTGGCAATCGCGCCGAGCATGACCCACGGCCCGAACCCGGGCAAGAGCAGCATTGTCGACTTCCCTGCCCAGCCGAGCCCGGCCAGCGCCGCGGGCGGCCTTTCGAGCAGCGGGCCGTAGTCAACCGTCGCCCGGGCGGCGGCGCCGAGCTCGTCCCGCATCGCCCGCGCAATGCGCCTGAGCTTCTTCTCGAACACCCGGTGGTAGTCGCGCCCGCGGGCGTACCGCGCCACGCGGCCGCGGGAAGGACCGGGGGTTGAGGACTGAGGACTGAGGACCGGGGACCGGGGCGCGATGGGGTCCGGCGCGTGGCAGGGGAGAGCAAGGATCATGACGGTGTGCGCGCCGGGGAGGAAGGTTCCAGGGCTGGTGGCGCGCGCCAGCCAGTCAGGGGCCATCCAGGCCATGCCGGCAAGGTGGCCCGCCTTGTGAGCCGCAAGCGCTGCCGCGCGCGGTTCCCCCATCTCGTCCGCCGGTGCGAAACCGGCGAGCGCGAAGCCCTCGGCGCGGGCCAGCTCAACCATGCGTTCGCGCGCGGCGCTCGTGCTCATTCCGTAACGGGACAACAACCGGTGGACGCTGGCAAGGGGGCGGGCCTTGTTTCACCGCTCGCGGGCCGATACGGTTCCCGCGAAGCAGCCGGAGAGGGAGCCATGACCGGGACATTGAACCGCGAATTCCCGCCCATCTTCGATGGGCACGAGGACTTCATCACGCAGGTCAGGATGCGCACGCCAGGGTTCCCGCCGAAACCCCCGCGCGACTTCCTCGTGGAATCGGAGGAGGGACACGTGGACCTGCCGCGGGCGCTGCGCGGCGGGCTGGGAGGCTGCTTCACCTCCATTTACCTCACAGATGAGCGCGCCGAAATGAACGCCGTTGGCTACGCGATGCGCGAGATGGACGATGTCTTCACCATCGCCGACCGCTCGGACGGCCGCTTCCGCGTCTGCCGCACGGTTGCAGAGGTCCGCGATGCCTTCGCCGCCAGCGCCTTCGCCTCGGTTTTCATGTTCGAAGGGGCAGACCCCATCTCGTGGAGCCTGAAGGAGCTGCGGGTCTTCTACGAAGCGGGCCTCCGCTGCCTGGCGCCCACCTGGAGCCGTTCCACCATCTTCGCGCACGGCGTATCCTTCGGCGACGCGCTCCCCGCCACTGGCCTCACGCCCCCGGGCCGCAGACTCGTCGCCGAGTGCAACCGGCTCGGCATCATCCTCGACGTCTCCCACCTCAACCCGGCCGGTTTCTGGGACCTCGTCGCCGAATCCCACGACCCGATCATCGCCTCGCACTCAAGCGTGAAGGCGATAAGCCCCCACGTCCGCAACCTCGACGATGAGCAGATCCGCGCCATCGCGAAGACGGGCGGCGCCATCGGCATCAACTTCGCGAACATGTTCCTGCGTCCTGATATGAAGCGCGATTCGGACACGCCCGTGGACCTCGTCGTTCAGCACTTCGCCCATGTTCTGAACCTCGTGGGGGACGAGCACGTCGCCTTTGGCACTGACTTCGACGGCACGGATGTCCCCGGCGCCATCAAGGACGCTGCCGGCCTCCCGCTCGTCTGCAGCGCCCTCAAGGCGCGCGGCTACTCGGAAACGAGCCTCGAACGCATCTGCAACGGCAACTTCCTGCGCGTGGCGGAAGAGGTGTGGAAATAGCCCGGGACCAACGCCGGCATCTGGTTAGATGGTCGCCACCCCCCTTCGGCTGGCGAGGGGCGGCGCTCAGAACTGCAGCACAATCCGTCGAAACTGTTCAAGGTACCGCCCATCCTCCGCCTTCCAGCGCTCGCGCACGAAGGTGATGAAGTCCTCCCGGTCGCCGAACTGGGTCACGTGGGCCGTCAGCGCGTGGATCTTCCGGTCCACGCCCGTCGAGATATCGACATCGAAGTTCGGCTGGTTCGAACCCCAGAGCAGCACTTCGCGCACCCTGTGCGGCTCAAGCCCCTCGGCCAGGTGCTCGGGGAAGTTCAGGTGGTCCCGCGCCGTCGGATAGATTGCGTCGAGCGACGCCGTCCCCGTCGCCCGGTGGTCCGGGTGGTTGATGAAGCTGTCCCGCACAATGATGTCTGTTGGGTCGTGGGTGAACACGGTGTGCGGCCGCAGCATGCGGATGTAGCGCACCAGCTGTTCGAGCAGGCGCCGGTCGTAGACAAGCTCGCCATCCTCGTTGTCAAGGAAGTGCACGTCTGACACCCCCATGCGGCGGCAGGCTTCGCGCTGCTCATCGCGGCGCAGGGCAATGAGCCGCTCCCGCGTCATGTTGCGGTCCGACGTCCCCTTCGCACCGTTCGTGCAGACCAGGAAGTGGATCTCCCAGCCCTGCGCCGCAAGCTGGGCGGCGTAGCCAGCGCAGCCGAAATCGCCATCGTCGGGGTGCGCGGCGATGACAAGAGCGACCTGTGCTTCTTCCGGTGTGGCCACGAGCGTTCACCCCGTGAAAGTTTCCGATCCATCGTGCAGGCGGGCGCCCCCGCACCGCAACCGCCTCTCCATGCGAACGCATGCGCCGAATGTTTGTTCCGAACAGCCTTGACGATAAGCAGCCGCCCTCTGTAAATTGACGGCGAACATCCGTTCGCAGGGGCCACGACATGAAGGAGCTCTCCGAAAAGCAGTCCCAGATCCTGCAGTTCCTGCAGGACTTCGTCGAGGACAAGGACTACCCGCCGAGCATCCGCGACATCCAGGATGGCTGCTCCATCAGCAGCACCTCCGTCGTGGACTACAACCTCCGCAAGCTCGAAGAGAAGGGCTTCATCCGCCGCGACCGCGAGGTCTCGCGCGGAATCGAGATCCTCGGCGCACGCGGCAGGCGCCCCCGTGTTATCGATGTCCCCGTCCTCGGCGCCATCGCCGCCGGCCAGCCCATCCCTGTCCCCACCAGCGACCGCTGGGCCGCCGACGTCAGCGACACCGTGACCGTCACCGAAGACATGGTGCGCGGCCGCCGCAACGTCTTCGCCCTCCGCGTCAAGGGCAAGTCCATGATCGAAGACCTCATCGACGATGGCGACATCGTCTTCCTCGAGCCTGCCCAGACCGCCCGCGACGGCGAAAAGGTCGCCGTCTGGCTCAAGGACAGGGCCGAGGTTACTCTGAAGCGCCTCTACCACGAGGGCGAGCGCGTCCGCCTCCAGCCCGCCAACAGCGCCATGGCCCCCATCTACACTACCCCCGACAACGTCGAAGTCCAGGGCAGGTTCATCACCTCAATCCGCCCCAGCGACTGAGCGTCCGCACATCACCGCCCACCCCGCGCCGCCACCACGTATCGTTGTTACATGGCGCCGCCCGCCCTCAGTGTCCGTGATCTCAGCGTTCGCTACCGGGGCAAGGACGAGGCCGTCCACGCCCTGCAGGGCCTCTCCTTCGACCTCCGCCCCGGGCAGGTGCTCGCACTGGTGGGCGAATCAGGCTCTGGCAAGACCACGGCCGCCCTCGCGCTTCTCCGCCTCCTTCCCGCACAGGGCGAGGTTCTCTCGGGCCAGGTCCTCTTCGAAGGCCGTGACCTCCTGCAGGCCAGTGACCACGACCTCCGCCAGGTGCGTGGCCGTCGCGCTGCCATCATCTTCCAGGACCCCGTTGCCGGCCTGAACCCCGTCCTTTCCATCGGCGACCAGGTCGCAGAGACCCTGCGCAGCCATGTCCGGATGGACAGGAAGCAGGCCCGCCAGGCCGCCCTCGACCTCCTCCACCGCGTGGGCCTTGCCGAGCCCTCCCGCGTCGCCCGCGCCTACCCGTTCCAGCTTTCCGGCGGCATGTGCCAGCGGGTCATGATTGCCATGGCCACCGCCCTCAACCCTGCCATCCTCATCGCCGACGAGCCCACCAGCTCGCTCGATGTCACCGTCCAGGCGCAGATCCTCCGCCAGATGGACGAGATGCGTACCGAGCGCGGCACCGCCATCCTCCTCATCACCCACGACTTCGGCGTCGTCGCCCACATGGCCGATGACGTCGCCGTCATCTACGCCGGCAGCATCGTCGAGCAGGGCCCGGCCGAACAGGTCATGGCTACGCCGCTCCACCCCTATACCGCCGCGCTGCTCGCCGCGACCCCCCGGCTCGACGGCGAACGCGGCCCCCTGCGCGCTATCCCCGGCCAGTCGCCCACACTCGCCGAGCCTTCCCCACATTGCCCCTTCGCGCCCCGCTGCACCAAGGTCGTGAACCGCTGCCGCGCCGGGCCGCCCCCGCCGCTCGCCTCCGCGGATGGCGACCCCGCTCACAGCGTCGCCTGCTACAACACAGTCTGGCACTGGCAGGAGGGTGCGCCCTAATCGCTCGCCCGGAACAGCCGCACCGCCTCGGGCAGGCCCTTCATGAATACGGGGCCAATCTCTTCGAAACACACTGCCGGCAACCGCGGCCCCACCGCTGCCACCGTCGCCTCCGAGACCACGACCTCGCCCGGGCCGGCAATCCCCAGCACCCGCGAGGCCACGTTCACGTCGTGCCCGAGCACGTCCCCCCGCCTCACCGTCTGCCGCCCGTAATGCACCCCGATCCGCACCCAGAGCGGCGCATCGAGCCCCTCCGAAACCTCCTCGAACCGCCGTTGCAGCCGCACGCCCGTCGCCACCGCATCGCAGGCATCGGCGAACCAGAGCAACTGCCCGTCCCCAAGCTCCTTCACCACCCTCGCCCCCGCGGGCAGCTCCTCCCGCACGATCCCCTCTTCCAGGGCGAGCAGGCGCAGCGCTTCGTCGTCCCCGCGCAGCGCCGTGTACTCAGTGAAGCCCACGATGTCCGTGAACATGGTGGCGCCCGTCACCGTCTCTGCCGCGGGCGCCAGCGCGCACATCAGTCCGGGACCACCTCTATCGACCCGCTCATCGTCCGCACGGCGACGCAGCAGTCAGACCCCTCTTCGCAGCCGAACACACGCTTCCCTGAAAGGCTCTTCAGCGCCGGGGCCGGCTTCACCTCGCACGGCACCCTTACCAGCACCTTCCCCGAGAGCGTCTCCACCGCCACATCGTGCTTCCCCGTTGTGCGAACCTCCACGCTCCCGCTCGCCGACCGCGCGCGCACGCCACCGGCCGCCCCTGCAAGCACGATCGAGCCCGAAACCGTGTCCACCTCGGTCGCGCCCGCCGCCCCGATCACCGCCTTGCCGCTCTGCGTGCTCACCCGGCACCGTTCGCCGCAGCCCTCCACGTGGATGCCCCCCGACCGGCTCCGCAGGTCCGCGCTCTCCGCCCGGTCAAGGCGAATCGAACCGCTTCCGGTCGACACGCTGACGTGCCCGAATTCGCCATCGAATTCCACGCTCGCCGATTCCGCCCCCACCACCACGCTCGTCCCCCGCGGGCAGCGCACCTCCAGCGACCGTGAATCCTTGTCCAGCTCCGGCCACACCACCCCGTCTTCGCCCACGTGCACGCCCACTATCCACGCCTTGCGCGTCTCGAACACGAAGTCCGCCCGCTCCTCCGCCACAAGGCGCACCGTCCCCGACCGCGTCGCTATGCGCAGGCGCGGTCGCCCCACGGGCATCGCTGTGGCACGGCCGGTGGCCATGCCCCGCATCATAGCCGAAAGCGGGGGCCGCCGTAGCCTGCCACCGCGCCCGCGTTGGTGTAGAATCGCGCCACTCTCACCTTCACGTTAAGGGGATCTCCATGGGCAAGCTCGATGGCAAAGTCTGCATCATCACCGGCGCCAGCCGCGGCATCGGCAAGACCATCGCCGAAGTGTTCGCCGCCGAAGGTGGCAAAGTCGTCTGCGCCGCCCGCACCCTGCGCGAAGGCGACCACCCCCTCGAAGGCTCGCTCGAACACACCGTCAACGGCATCCGCGAGCAGGGCGGCGAAGCGCACGCCGTCGCCGTCGACATCTCCGACTACGACCAGTGCGTGAAGCTCGTTGAGGAGACCCGCGCGAAGTACGGCCCCGTCGACGTGCTCGTGAACAACGCCGCCCTCACCTACTTCATCCCCATCAAGGACTTTCCCGTCAACAAGTGGCACCGCTCCATTGCCGTCAACTTCCACGCCCCCTTCTACCTGAGCCAGCTCGTGCTCCCGGACATGATCGCGAAGGGCGCCGGCTCCATCGTCAACATCTCCAGCGGCGCCGCCATCGGCCCCGGCCGCGGCCCCTACAGCGGCCCGGTGATGCGCGGCGGCACCCTCTACGGCGCCGAGAAGGCCGCCCTCGAACGCTTCACGCAGGGCCTCGCCGCCGAGGTCTATGGCGAAGGCGTCAACGTCACCTGCGTCTCCCCCTCGCAGGTCGTTCCCACCCCCGGCACCGTCTTCCACCACCTGGTGACCGGCATGGACGACCCCCGCGGCGAGCCCCCCGAGCTCATGGCGAAGGCCGCCCTCCTCCTCGCCACCGAACCCAAAGAGAAAGTCGCCGGCCGCGTCACCTACAGCCAGGAGATCCTCCAGGAGTTCGGCTGGATCACCAACGGCAAAGGCACCGGGGTAGAGCGAAAGGGTTCGGGGTATAGCCAGGTGTAGGGGGGCGCGAACACGAGCGCATCCCGAGCGAGACCGAAGCGAGTTGCCGCCCGGTTAGCATCGGCTTCGACACTCCCGAGACTGAGCTGTTCCGTCACTGTGCTGCAATTCGGACGCTGGTCTGCGAGGCGCCCGTTCCTGCATTGCCAAAGGGTTGACAACCCTTCAAATGGTAGAGCATCCTTTGAACCAAAGCTCTCGCAGGACGTACCGTTGTGCCCGAAACCAAGCGCGATGCATTCCTCAGGCTTGCGACGAAGCGGACGAACGCCGTGATGGACAAGATCCGCGTGCTCTCGAACTGCGCCAACCCTTACGCGTACGACTACACCGAGGACGACATAAGGAAAATGTTCGCGGCGATCGAGCAGGAGCTAAAGGTGGCGAAGGCAAAGTTCCAGAGCCAGCAGCGCAAGCAATTCAAGTTGGAATAGGGAGCGAGGGCGCCGAAATGAAGAACTGGGCAACCATCTGTCGTGAACTTCTCATGGCAGAAGCGGAAGGCGAAGTGACTCGGATCCTAAGTCAGCACGATCTGCTGAGTGAAGATGACTGGGTCCCGCTTGGAGCCATTGAGAACAATTTCTCGATCGTCGGCGTGCAACATTCAGACGCGGGCGGCGCGCTCGTGGAGAAGCTCATCAATGGGATTGACGCCGTTCTAATGGCCGCGTGTTACGAGAAGAACCTGGATCCCGAGTCTAGGGCCGCGCCAGGTTCCATGTCCGAGGCGGTTGAACGATTCTTCGGGGTCGAGGGCGGACGCCTTGGGACGCTCGGCAAACAGCTCGGAGCGTTGGCGGAGCATGTCCAACTCGTCGCGACGGGAGAGAGAGGTTCACCGAACTACCTAATCGTGGACGACGGCGAAGGCCAGACGCCTGACAAGTTCCCAGAGACCTTTCTCTCCCTCGTGCGCTCCAACAAGTTGCGGATTCCGTTTGTTCAGGGAAAGTTCAACTCGGGCGGCACGGGGGTCTTGCCCTTCTGTGGACATGAGAACTACCAGCTAATCGTCTCGAAGCGTCACCCGCTGGCTGTGGCAGACGGCGACGAGAGCCGTATGGATTGGGGATTCACCGTTATTCGGCGCTTTGAACCACCGGCCGGCGACGCCCGGCGGAACTCGCTGTTTGTCTATTTGGCGCCTGGTGGACTGGTTCCCAGGTTTAGAGCCGAGTCGCTCGATGTCCTCCCCGGGAGGTCTAGAAAAAACGAGCCCGGGACCCGCTACGAGCGACCCATGAAACACGGCACCGTGGTGAAGCTCTACAACTACCGGTGGCGAGCCAAGAGCCTCGCGACCACTGAAGCGCGATTCGAGCTCGAGAAATACCTGCATTCGCCTAGCCTGCCTGTTCGAATCGTCGAAACCCGCGACTTCCGTGCGAACTTCTACGAAACGACACTCGCCGGCGTCTGGGCTGGCATCGAAGGTAGGCAGGAAGAGGAAGACAGACGGGTCGAGCCCAACTTCCCGGCGCCCGGGCGCCTGGCGCTGGACGGAATTGGTGAACTCGCGTACTCGATAGCCGTATTTCGCCCGGAGGTCGACCGGCGTCGAGTGCCCCATGGTCTCTACTTCAGCCTCAACGGCCAGGTGCACGGCGAGGCACCCGCGGACTTCGTTTCGCGCCGCCTGCAGTTCGAGTACCTGAACGGATACCTACTCGTTTCCGTCGACTGTACGAGTATGGAGCCCCGGGTCAGGAATGACTTCTTCATGGCGTCCCGGGACCGACTAAGGAGAGACGAGACTTATGACGTTGTGATGGAGGCCGTCGAAAGGGAGCTGAAGGAACACCCCGGACTTCGAGCACTGAACTCCTCTCGCCGGGCGAGGGCGGTGGAGAAGGCGCTGTCGGATAACGAGGACGTGCAGGACGCATTCCAGCAGCTTCTGAAGGCTGACCCGACATTGGAGAACCTGCTGCTTCCCGGAGGCAAGCTCACGACGAAAGTTGGGCCGACCGAGCTGGAGCCCTTCGAAGGCCGGCGGTTTCCAACGTTTTTCCGACTTGCCAAGGATCCAGCCGGGGGGCTGTCGCGAGACTGTCCCGTCAATCGCTCGATCCACGTTGAGTTTGTGACCGATGCGGAGAACGGCTACCTAGAACGTGCGGACTCGCCAGGCGAACTGCGAGTCTCTCCAACCTCGGCGTACGCCGACTATCGCCCATGGAATGGCGTCTTCTCGCTGCGTTTCAAGCCGCCCCTCAACTCAACCGTTGGCGATGAGGTGCAGGTGAACGTGGCTGTTACCGATCCCGACCGGGAGGCTCACGGTCGGCCACCATTTGATAGCAAGTTCACGATCCGAGTCACGAAGGCAACGACTCGCGACGGAGGGCACCCGGACGGTCCCAAGGGCCCCACGGGCCCGAGCCCAAAGGGTCGCAGTGAGGCTCCACGACTGGCGACTCCGAATGTGCAAGAGATCCGCAAAGCAGATTGGGGTCGATTCCCGGGGACCGACTTCAGCGAGCGCGTGCCCTACCGGGTCATCCCGGATGGGGAGGGCGGTTACGACTACGTCCTGAATCTGGACAATGAGTTTCTCCTCACCCAGCTCCGAAGTTCCAAAGAGGGCGACAAGCCCCTAGTTGTAGTTCCCACGCAGGTTGTGCACAGGAAGTAGTCATCAGCTTAAGCAGTTAGCTTGACGAAGAAGAGGGTCTGCCTGTTGGGTTGGGTTATCCAAAAACACCAGCCGACAGGAGACCCTCTATGCCTCATCGTAACGCGAAGCTCACCCCCGCAGGTCGCCTCCTCATCGTCCAGCGCCTCGAGCAGGGCTGGACCCAGGCCCAGGTCGCCGAGGCCCAGGGGGTGTCCCGCTCCACAGTCGCGAAGTGGATGCACCGCTACCGGGAGCAGGGGCTGGAGGGGCTCCAGGAGGCGAGCAGCGCCCCGAGACGGTCTCCAGCGGCCCTCGGTGCCGAGGTGGTGGAGGCGATTCTCAGCCTCCGCCGCCGGCTTGGGGCGGGCCCACACCGCATCGCCCACGAGCTCGGCCTTGCCGCCTCCACGGTCTACGGCGTCCTCAGGCGCCATGGGGTCTCCGTCCTTCGCCAGCTCGACCGCACCACCCGCAGCGTCATCCGCTACGAGCGGGCGCACCCGGGCGAGCTGGTGCACCTGGACGTGAAGAAGTTCGGGCGCATCCCCGAGGGCGGTGGGAAGCGCTTCGACGAGGGCTTCGCCGAAAACGGGGCTGGCCGGAAGCGTCCTGGCCGCAAGCGCGGACACGACTTCGTCCACGTGGCCGTCGACGACCACAGCCGCTACGCCTACGCCGAAGCCCTCCCGGACGAGAAGGGCGACACCACCGCTGGCTTCCTGGCCCGTGCCGTCCTCGCCTTTGCAAGCGTCGGCATCACCATCCAGCGTGTCCTCACGGACAACGGCGGGAACTACCGTTCCTTCGCCTTCCAGGCAGCCGCCAGCGAGTTAGGCATCGGCCGCCGCTATACCCGCCCCTACCGTCCCCAGACCAACGGCAAGGCCGAGGCCTTCAACAAAACCCTCCAGCGCGAGTGGGCCTACCGCTGCCCCTATGGCAGCAACCAGGAACGGCTCGCCGCACTCCAGCCCTTCCTCCGTGACTATAATTTCGCCAGACCACACACTGCCATCGGCAACCGCCCACCGGCCTCCCGCCTGTGAACAACGTCAGTGGGAAGTACACCTAGTGCACTACTGGTTCAAATGGGGGATGACATTGGCTGCCATGGGCCTTCTCCTCGAGACGAAGACAAGCGAACCTAGGTCCGACGACAGGGAGGCAACGCAGGCCCTCACCGTCGAGACCGTGAACGCAGCCCTTAACGGTATTGCGCGTGTAGTGGTCCCGATTGTCAGGGGGCTCTATCAGGGTCCAGGCGCTTAGGTCGATGGGCCAATATTACCTCGATTGCTGAGTCACTCGGCCGCCCGGCCGTGTACCACCGGCGGTTCGGGACGTACCGGTAGCTGCCTGCTTGGTCTGGCTGCATTACGACGCCGTAGCCGGCCGAGTCCATAGCCTCGAGGTATCGGGGGAGTTGCGAGGTAATATCGTGAAACCCCACCACCTGGACGACGATGGCCTCAGTCGCCAGAGCAGGTCGAATCGCTTTGAATGTCGCCGTTATCCGCTCAAAGTACCTCTCTTGGCCAGATCGGGAGCGACCGCCTAGGGTGTAGTAGGTTGCCCCACAGCCATCCTGTCGATCAGCGAGCCAGTATGCCGCTGGGGTCTCCCGACGGCCTTGGACCTGCCACCGGTGATAGAGAACGTGAACGCCTGGGTAGGGGGGTGACGTGAGAACCAGCTTGATGGGTTGCGACATGAGGGGAGGTTCCTCGGCAGGCTGATCGCGGAGCTGCCTCCAATCTGGAATCTGCGGCGCCGCTATTCCGTTGGCACCTGCCGCTCGCACTAGCTCGTCCATGCCGCGCCGCATGGTCGTGATCTTTCGCGCGAGTCGCTCGGATAGCCTCGCATGCGGCAACACGCTGCGGCGAGCTTCAACGGCCCATTTTGCGATCGCCAGCAGCGCGCAACGTGCAGCCGTTTCGGCGGCGGCGCTGTCAAAGAGCTCCAGGCTGGCGAGTGCCCGCCTGAAAGGAGTCATCATGTCATCTGGGAAATTCGTCGTGCGTTCGTCCGCCGGTGCTAGTGTCTCCCAAGAAAACGGATCCCTGCCCGCCCAACATTCAAGGTCGTCCCATTCCTCACCGTTGAGCGGCGTCGCCTTCGCGCTTGCGATCATCACTGCCAGCGGATTGATGTCCAAGCCGACGGCACGGCGCCCATGGGCCAGTGCCTCTACAATGGAGGTTCCTCCTCCCATGTATGGGTCTAGTACCAGGTCTCCCGGTACTGTGAACTTCTGCAGGATCTCCCGTACCAGTAGCGGCGATGTTGTCGCCGGATATCTGTAGAACCCGTGCGTTAGGCCGCTTATCCGTTTCGTCTCATGTAGCGCCGCCGGGGGCCAGTCCATCACTCTTGCCATCTCAGGGATCCCATCCCGCCGCCGACAAATCTACACGATTCGCTCCTTCATGTCCTGGCCTTCGCTATACTCCCGCCCATGGCAAGCGGACAAGCCCTCATCGACCTGTGCAAGCGCCACCTGATCGAGACGATGCAGTCCCTTCCCGAGTGCGCCCCCGACGGCCCCGGGCTCGGGCAACGGGCGCTGGAGGAGGCGGCCGGCTTCGCGCTGGACCTGCCGGAGTACGACGGTTACTTCACGTGGTCGCTTCTGGTTGCGCTCACGCTCGATGGAAAAGTGGCGGCTCAACAGCCGGGGAAGCGGAACAAGAAATACCGCCTTGCAGGCTGAGCCACCACCCTCCGATCTGATTTCCGTCGACGACGCCGTCGCCCAGTACGGCCTCTCCCGGAGCACCGTGTTCCGGCTCTTCAAAGCCGGCCTCCCCCGCTTCCGCCGCTCCGGCGACCGCAAGACCTACGTCTCCCGCTCCCAGCTCGAGTCCATGACCTCCTTTCGTCGCGTCGAGTGACCCCCTCATCCCTCATGCCTCATCCCTCAGTCCTCAGTCCTCCTCCCTCGCGTACCAACACACCGCCGCCCCCTGGCGCCAACCCCGGCCTACGCCTGCGCTCCGCTCCGGCGTGCGGTTCCCGCCGGCCTCCTCAGTCGCCCGACAACCACAACGGAGTCGCGGCCCCCCGTGGCCGCTGGCTGTTCCACCGATGGCCAGGTTCGGGCGACATCGGCCATGTGCTGGTGACCCGGTGTGCCCGTATTCGGGCGGTGGCGTTGGCTCGGCCCCTCCGCTCACTCACGCTCGCGGCTCAGACTCCCTCATGCCTCATCCCTCCTCCTCCCTCCCTCCCTCCTCCTCCTCCCCTCCTCCCTCCTCCTCCTCTCCTCCTCCCTCCCTCCTCCTCCCTCCTCCCTCCTCCCCATGCCTCATCCCTCATCCCCTCCTCCCTCATGCCTCATCCCTCCTCCCTCCTCCCTCCTCCCTCTCCCTCCTCCCTCCTCCTCCAACAGAAACCCCCGGGGTTGTCCTGGGGTTGCGCTTTCGGTGTGGTGGGCCAGGCTCAGGCGAGGCGGAACCCTGCGGCGGCCTCGTTGAGGGCCTGGGCGAGGTCCTTCATCTGGCTTATGGTGGCGGCGAGCTCTTCGGACTGGGCGGAGAGCTCTTCGGTGGAGGCGGAGACCTCTTCGGCCGAGGCCGAGGTCTGCTCGGAAGTAGCGGAGACCTGGATGATGGCCTCGGTGACCTTTGAGGTGCCCTGGGCCATATCGCGCGGCGCCGCGGGCGGACTCTTCGGCGAGGTTGGCCATCTCCTCGGCGGAGGCGACGATGCGCTGGGCGCCGGAGGCGAGTCCCGGACGTCGGTGGCGATGCGCTGCATCTGGACGGCGGACTGCTGGACGGAGGCGATGATGGAGTCGAGGGCGTGGTCACCTGGAGGTGATCTCGCGGCCTTCGGTCACATCCTTCACCCCGCGGCCATGGCCTCGACGGCCTCTCTGGTGCCCTGCTGGACCTTGGCGATGAGGTCGGCGATCCTCCTTGGTGGACTCCGAGGAGCGCTCGGCGAGGGAGCGGACGTTTTCGGCGACGACGGCGAAGCTGCGGTCCTGTTCGCTTACGCGGGCGGCCTCGATGGCGGCGTTGAGGGCGAGGTGGAGGTTGGTCTGGCTGGCGATGTCGTCGATGACCTTGACGATGTCGCCGATCTGCTGGCCGTACTCGCCGAGGAGGTCGACGGTGCGAGAGGCGCGTTCGACGGCCTGGGCGATGGCTTCCATGGAGGAGACGGCCTGGCCGACAGCCTGCTGACCCTGGAGGGCGGCGCGCGGGACTCTTCGGCGGCTTTGGCGACCTCTTCGGAGGCGGAGGCGACGGCGAGGATGCGCTCGTTCATCTGGGAGGCTTCGGACTTTGAGCCGAGGGCGGAGTCGGCGTTGGACTGGGCGGCGGCGGCGACCTGCTGGTTTGCCGGCGACGCGTTCGACCTCGCGGGCGGAGTCCTGGGAGAGGGAGGAGAGAGAGACGGCGGAGCGGGTGACCTCGTTGATGGCGGAGGCGATCTGGCCGGTGGCGCCTGCCATCTGGTCGGAGGCCTCGCGCAGCTGGTCCGAGGCGGAGAGGATGTTGGTGGCGTTGGACTTGACCGTGCCGATGAGGGAGCGGAGGTTGGCGACCATGTCGTGGAGGGCGTTGCCGAGAGCATCGGACTGGCCGCGGGGGTTGACGGAGACGTTGAGGTCGCCGTTGGCGACGGCTTCGGCGGCGGCGACCATCTCCTTGAGGTAGACGGTCATATCGGAGAAGGCGTTGGCAAGATCGCCCATCTCGTCCTTGGACTTGATGTTGACGGCGACATTGACATCGCCGCGGGAGATGGAGGAAGCGGCCCCGGCGGCCTGCTTTGCGGCGCCGGAGATGGAGCGGGCGAGCCAGAAGGCGATGGCAAAGCCCACGGCGACGGCGATGAGCGTGATGACGATGAGGAGCGTGCGGGCCGACGAAGCCGCTGCCGCCGCCGCATCCTTGGACTCCTCTGCGAGCCGGGCATTGAATTCTCCCGCAGCCGAGACTGCCTCGTTCATCTCCTTGATCGACGCAGCCATTTCGCCGGCCTGCGCTGCGGCCTCGTCGGTCTTGCCCTGTTCAAGGAGGGTGAGGACCTGTTCGCGCCCGGCAATAATCTCCTTGACCTTCGTCTCGACCTTTGCCCACTCCTGTGCATCCGCTTCGCTTGCGAACGTGGCATGGTACTCCTGCAGGTGCTCTGTTGCTCCCTTCAGGGATTCGCGGGAATCGGCAATGAGCGTCGCGCGCTTGGCCGCGTCCTTCTCCAGGAATGCGCGCTTCTCTTCCCGGGCGCTCGCTGTCATGTGGACATTGACTTCCTCGGCGTTCAGTATGCCCAGCGCGTTTTCACGGTAGAGGCGATCCGTCCGGTCGGCCGCCTGCTGGAGGCGCATGATGCCCAGGACCGCAACAACGGCCATGAGCACGAGAACTGCCGCGAAGCCCCCGAGGAGCTTCTCCCTTAGCCTGAGTTTCACTTCTTCCCTCGCGTGCCTGTTATTTCCCGGGTGGTCTCGGGACGCCCGTGGTGCGGGCCCTTCATGACTATCGAACAACAGATGAACATACGGGGATGAGAGAAAACCCCGACTTCGTTGCCCCGCTGTGCGTAGGGAGTGAACTTAATCCCCCGCTCTTCGGGCCTATCGAGGGACGAAAGCCGTCGTCGAACGATAACACAGATAGTAATGAATCACTAGAGCCTGACAGGGCATGTGGGCCTAATCATTCGAAACCAGGGGCGGGGCTCCGCTCAGGGGCAGGCAGCGCCGCCAACGGCCACGTTCATCGTCGCGGTCTTTGTGGCCGGCGGGTCGGCGAAGTACACCGTGAGCGTCACCGGGTAGCAGCCGGGCGCTGAGGGGAAACTGATCGTCACGCCGGGCTGGTGCGGCTTCACCTGGCCGAGGAAGGTCCAGTCAGAACGGACGTGGGCCGGCTGCGAAGTATCGATGTAGGTGGCGGCTGCTCCCGCTGCGACCGTGGAGGGACCGGCTATGCTCGCGTAGGGGCCGCTGGGGGTAGAGGTCGCTGACGGCACCGGAGAAGGAGTTGGCGTCGCCGTCGGTGGCGGAGGAGGGGGCGGGCCGGCCGCGCGCGCCGTGGTCGGAGTGACTGTGGGTGGCGCCGTGGGCGATTTGGATGGCGTACCGGGTGAGGCGCTGGCGGTCGCGGCTGGCGGAGTGGCCGGCTCGCCGGGGTTGCGGGCGCCCGGACCGGCCGTGCGCACCCCTGAAACGGTCTCCACCGGCGATGGCTGTTGCACGGCGCTGCGTGCGGCGGTGGGGATCGCATCGGGTCGCGCCTGGCTGGTCCCGGAGCCCTGCCGGCCGATGAAGACCGCCGCCACAAGCAGGCTTGCGCCGCCCAGCACCATCGCCCCGCCGATTGCCCTCAGGGCCATGCTCCCGCCAGGCGGTGCCGCGGGAAGTTGTGGCGGGGGAGTCTCGATGTAGCCGATGGCCTCGGCAAAGCCGATGACGGCCGCGTTGAAGAGCGCCGGCTGCTCCAGGTTGGCGGCGTGCCCCGCACCCTCGATGGTGAACGTATCGGCCAGTCCCTCGGGAAGCCGGTCTACGAAGGCCGGGGCATTCTTCACGAAGTCGAGGTCGCGGTCCCCGATGACGATGAGCGTGGGCACCGACAGCTCAGGCAGCCGCTCCCATGAGTTGATGTTCACCACCAGCCCTTCGGCCGTGCCCGCGAAGCCTTCGGGCCGGGCGCGTTCGAAGCTCGCGATGAGGGCGTCTCGCGCTTCCGGGGGCAGCCGCTTGCTGTGCCCCGGGTAGAGGCGCGTCTCCTTCATGACGCCGACCCCGTGCTCGCGGATCGCGGCCGCCATCGAGCGCATCCCGGGCAGGGCGGCCTCGCGCCATGCGGGCGTGCCCGCGGCCGAATTTGAGTTCAGGACCACCAGCCCGGCAAGCCGGTCGGGCTCATCAAGGGCGAAGCGCAGGGCAAGTGCGGCCCCGAGCGAATGGCCGCAGAGCAGGACGCGGTCGTAGCCGAGCGCGTCAAGCAGGCCGCGAAGCCGGGCCGTTGCCGGACCCGGGCCGTACGCTTCGACGCTGGCGGGGGCGTCGGATTCGCCGTGACCGAGCAGCTCAACGGAGACCACGGTGAACCGCCGCGCGAGCCCGGGGATGTTCGAAAGGAACGAAGCGCGGCTCGCCGTGAAGCCGTGGATGAGCACGATCGGCGGCGCGCCCTCGGGGCCCGGCGTCACCTCATAGGCGATCCGCTCGCCTGAGTCTCCGTACAACGGCATGTGCTGACTCTAGGCCCCGAAAGTGTTGGGGGAAAGGGGTACCCCGGTGGCATTCGGGCGGCAGACCGCCCCTGCTGCCGTAGAATGACGGGCCATATGGACACGAGGAGGGTGCGATGAAGTTCGGCGTCACCATGTTCCCGGCGGATTACGCCATCCCCGTTCCCGAACTGGCCCGTGCGGCCGAAGAGAGCGGCTTCGATTCGCTCTTCCTGCCCGAGCACACACACATCCCCGCGAGCCGGAGAACGCCATGGCCCGGTGGCCGGGAGCTGCCGCTCGAATACTCACACACGCTGGACCCCTTCGTGGCCCTCGCCGCCGCCGCCTCGGTGACGAAGTCGCTCCTGCTTGGCACGGGCATCTGCCTTGTGATCCAGCGCGACCCGATTGTGCTGGCGAAGGAAGTGGCGAGCCTGGACCACCTCTCCGGCGGGCGCGTGCTCTTCGGCATTGGTGGCGGCTGGAACGTTGAGGAGATGGCGAACCACGGCACACGCTTCCCCGTTCGCTGGAAAGTGCTCCGCGAGCGCATCCTGGCGATGAAGGAGATCTGGACCCGGGACGAGGCCGAGTTCCACGGCCAGTTCGTGGACTTCGACCCCATCTGGTCATGGCCGAAGCCGGTTCAGAAGCCGCATCCCCCCGTGCTCATCGGCGGCGATGGGCCGAGAACGCTTGGCCGCGTGGTGGAGTATGGAGACGGCTGGGTCCCGATCATGGGCCGCTCGGCCGCGCCCCTCAAGGAGCGCATTGGCGAGCTTCAGCGGCTGGCGAAGGCGGCCGGGCGCGCGCCGGTTCCCGTGACCATCTTCGGCTGCCCCCCGGACCCTGGCGCAATCGAGGAATTCGCGGCCATGGGTGTGGAGCGCTGCCTCTTCTGGCTGCCCCCGGCGCCCGCCGAAAAGGCGCTGCCGGTGATGAAGAGGGCGGCTGAGGCAGCCGGCCTGGGGTAGGCGGAGGCGAAGACAGGCCAACCCACTGCCGGTCCTCCGCCGGGCATGGGGGCCGATTGGGCTGCGGTGTCCCCGCAGGGGGCTGCACCTGGCACCTGCTACAGCATCACAAGGTTGTCGCGGTGGATCACTTCGTCGCCGTAGGCGTAGCCGAGTACCCCTGTGATGCGGTCACTCCGGAGGCCGCGGATCCGCTCGATCTCGCCGCTCGCGTAGTTCGTGAGCCCCGCCGCGATGCGCTCGCCCCCGGCGTCGCGCACCTCCACGGCCTCGCCGCGGTCGAAGACACCGGTGACCGCGGCCACCCCGGCCGGGAGCAGGCTGCGCCCCTTGCCGCGGAGGGCAGCGGCGGCGCCTTCGTCCACCACCAGGTGCCCGGTGCGGCTGATTGTGCTGATGATCCAGCGCTTCCGGCTTTCGAGCCGGTCGCCCGGGGCGGGAAAGTGCGTGCCCAGCTCCTGTCCCGATGCGATGGCGACAAGCGCGCCGGGCGCGCGGCCGCTCGCCACCACCACATCGACCCCGCCCTGCGTGGCGATGCGCGCGGCATTCAGCTTGGTCACCATCCCCCCGGTCCCGGGGCCATGCGCGCCGCTCGCCAGCGATTCGACCGCGGCATCGATGCGTTCGATCCTGGGGATGAGCTTCGCCCCCGGGCTTGTTCGCGGGTCGCTTTCGTACAGCCCTTCGACATCGGTGAGGATCGCCAGCAGGTCGGCATCGATGAGGTTCGCCACATAGGCGGAAAGGCTGTCGTTTTCGCCTATGCGCGTGGCGAGCACCTGGTCGAGGGCAACGGCGTCGTTCTCGTTGACAATCGGCACCGTACCCGCCTCGATGAGGTCGCGAAGAGTGTTGCGGGCATTGAGGTAGCCCAGGCGGTCGCTCAAGTCGCGGCGCGTAAGAAGAACCTGCGCCACCACCGTATCGTGCCAGTCGAAGAGCTCATCCCAGCTCTGCATGAGATGGCTCTGGCCGATGCTTGCAAACGCCTGGCGGGAGATCCCGGTGCGGGCCGGCAGGTGGCGCGCGAGCCGGTGACGCCCCGCTGCCTGCGCACCGCTGGAGACGATGACCACGGCGCAGCCTTCCCGCCGCAGTCGCACCACCTGGCCCACGAGGCGCGACATGGCTTCGAGGTCGAGCCGGTCGGACCCTGCCGTGAGCAGGCTGGTGCCGAACTTGGCGACGATGCGCCGGTAACGCATGGCCGTAGGTTAAGGCGAAGCCGGGCTAGGCAATAGGCGAGTAGGCGGGCCCTACTCGGCGGCCACTGGCTCCGGTTCCGCCGGTGGGGTCTCCACGGCCGGCCTGGGCACGCGCTGCATGTGCTCCAGGCCGGTGATGCTGAAGCCAAGGTCGCCCAGTTCGCAGAGGAAGCTGCAGTACGTCAGCTTCAGGGCGCTTGTTGACTTGGAAGGAAGGTAGCCCAGGCCGCACCGCGTGCAGCGGGGCATGGTGACAATCTCCGCGTCGCGGGCAGCGGCCGGGGGGATCACCTGTTCGGGTTCGCCGGTCATTGTGCTCATTCGGCCCGTCCTTCTTCCCCATACTATGGTGCACCGCCCGTTCATGCACGCAAGCAATCGACACTTCTTTCGCGCTTCTTACCAATTGCCGATCGGAGAACCGCACCGCGGTTGGCGCCGATACAGCGGGCCGCTGGTAAAGTGAGCTTCGTGAACATCTTCTTCGATGTCGACCACACGCTCATCACCTGGGATGTGAAGCTGCGGCCCGGCGTGCACGAGATCTTCGCGCGCCTCCGCGATGACGGGCACACGCTCTACCTCTGGAGCGGCATGGGACCCCGCTGGGAGGTGGTGAAACGATTCGACCTCCACGAGCACGTTGTCGACTGCTACTGGAAGCCGCTTTACAACCACCGCGAGCGGCTTGCTGAGCTCGGGGTGCCCATTGTCCCCGACTACGTCATCGATGACCACGCCGAGGTGGTGATGGCCTTCACGGGCACCGTGATCAGCCCGCCCGCCATGCCCCTCGACTGGGACCGGGAGATGTGGCGTGTCTACGACGACATCTGCGGCCACGTGGAGCGCATCGGCCGCGGCGGCTGAGCGCGCCTCATTCAGGCGGAGGCTCTTCGGCCAGGAGCTCGGGCGTATCGTAGCGTGGCGAGTTCAGCCGGGGCGAAACGGGCCTGCCCACCAGCAGCCCTTCCGGGGCGGGCACAAGGAGCCCCTTGAGGAGCGCGGCGTCACCCTGGGCAGGGTCGATCCATTCGTCCACCGCTCCCGGCGAAAGGATCACCGGCATGCGGTCGTGCACTTCGCTCACGAGCCTGTTCGCGGCCGTGGTGATGATTGTGAAGGTCGCCTCCCACTCCTCCGGGCCGGCGTTCCAGAATTCGAAGAGACCCGCGAACAGCAGCAGCTGCCCGTCGGGGCGGTGGTACCAGATTGGGCGGCGCCGTTCCTTCGGGCCGGTCCATTCGAAAAAGCCGTCGGCGGGAACGGCGCAGCGGCGGTGGCGGAAGGCGCTGCGAAAAGCCGGCCGGGTGTCAACCGTCTCGGCGCGGGCGTTTATCTGGCGGCCGGCGGCGCTGGCGTCTTTCGCCCAGGAGTTGACGAGCCCCCAGCGCGCGCGCAACAGCTCCCGTTCCTCGTGCTCCATGCGCAGCACAAAGTGCTCGCTCGTGGGGGCAATGCTGTAGCGCGGACGGTAGAACGTGAGCGCCTCCACGGGAACCCCCAGCCCCTCGGCGATAGCGTTCGCCTCCATGGGCGTAAGCGTGAACCGGCCGCACATGCCCCCAGCGTACGCCCCCGCGAGGCAGGCTCGCACCCTGCACCATTAGGGGGCATCCCCGATCTTTTCCGCGCGCGTGCCCCGAACAGCGGCGTTGGGGCTGGCCGTTCGACCATAATGGATCGATCACCAAGAAACGGGCGGTCTCAACCACCCGCGCCTGACCGGAGGATTGGGTGAGAGTCGGCGTCACGGGGCCCCGGCCGGGAGAGCGCGCCAGGCTGGCGCGCTGGGCTGCCGCGTGCGGCGCCCACGCCCTCGCCTGCGAGCCGCCAGGCGCCGGCAGCTGCGCCCCGGGCAGCGAGTGGTGCGATGTCGTGCTCATTGATGCCGATGGCGATGAAGCGGCCTTCGACCGCTGCCGGGAGGTCGTAGCCTCCCACCCGGGGCAGCGGCCCTACATCATCCTTGTGAACCTACCGCCCGGGCCGGAATGCGCCGCCCGCGCTCTCGATGCCGGCGCAGATGACATCCTTGACGGGCCCATTGATGAGGAGCGCCTCGCCACTCGCCTGGAGGTCGCCCGCGCGCGGGTCGCCCAGCGCGGGACGGCGCCGAATGCACCCCCGCACTCAAAAGAAAGCTACCGTGACCTCATCGAGCATCTGCTCGACGCCGCCTTCGTCCTTGATGCGTCCGGCCGCTTCCTTGATGCCAACCGGGCTGCCTGCGAGATGACTGGCTACAGCCGCGATGAGCTGCTCTCGATGCCGGCCTATGACCTGGCCGGCCAGGGGGAAGCCGCGGCCAATCCCTTCCGCATGGAGTACCTCGCCGGGGGCGGGGCGCTGTCCCGCGTGGAGCAGCGGGTCCGGCGCAAGGATGGCTCAACGCTTGTCTGCGAGACGAGCGTCGGCGGCCTGCCCGGGGGCCAGGTCCTGGCCATCAGCCGCGACATCACCGGCTGGAAGAACCACGAGGCCGCCCTCCGCGCCGCCGAGGAGCGCTTCCGCGCCCTCTACGAGAAGACCCCGATCATGCTCCACTCCATCGACGGTGAAGGGCGTGTCGTGGCCGCAAGCGACCATATCCTCGATGTGCTCGGCTACACGCGCGAAGAGGTGCTGGGGCGGCTCTCCACGGACTTCGTCACCCCCGAGTCGGCGGAGCGGGCGAGGGCAGTAGGTTTGCCCGAGCTGCTGCGGACGGGCTCGCACTGGAACGCCCCCTACCAGATGGTGAAGCGCAACGGCGAAACCATCGATGTCCTCACCAGCTCCTTCATGCTTGCCGGCCAGGGCGACAGGCCCGGCATTTCGCTTTCGGTGAGCGTCGACGTTACCGCCCAGCGGCGCGCCGAGCGCGCCCTGCGCGAAAGCGAGGAACGGCTGCGGCTCATCCTCGATGTGAACCCCGACCTCGTGGGCTGGATCGACCTGGCTGGAAAGGTGGTCTTTGCGAATGCCGCCCACTGGGAGGCGCTTGGCATCGACCCCGCCGAGCTTGCTGGCAGGGACGTCCTGGACATGGTGCATCCCGAGGACCTGCCCGATGCGCTCGTGGGCATGCAGCGGGCGGCGGCCGGTGAACCGGAGCTTCGCCAGGGGATGGTGGTCCGCTTCCGGCGCGCTGATGGCTCCTGGGCTCCGCTCGAGATGCGTGCGCGCGCCCTGCATGACGCTGAGGGGAAGCCGGCCGGCACCGTGGTGGCCTCGCGTGACGTCTCGGAGCGGCTTGCCTACGACGAAGCCCTCCGCGCCGCTGGCGCCTTCCGCGACCTGGTGATGGAGAGCGCCACAAACGCCATCTTTGCCCTCGACCTGGAAGGGCGCTTCACCTTCGTCAACCGCCGTGCGACGGAGATAACCGGCTTCCCGGAAGAGGAGCTCCTCGGCCAGGTGTTCGGCGTGCTGTTCGACCCCGGGCCGCTCGCACTCGCCACCGAACAGCTCGCCCGGGCCGCCGTCGCCGGCGAGCGCGTCACAGAATACGAGATCCGCCTCCGCCAGAAGGGCGGCTCCTCCGTGACAATCACGTTCAGCATCGCGCCCCTGGTTGTGGATGGCGCGGTCACCGGCGTTGTCGGCACTGCCGAAGACATCACCGCCCGCAAGCTCGCGCTGGAGGCGCTGCACGAACGGGAACGTGCGCTCACCACGCTCGTCGCGAACCTCCCCGGGGTCGCCTACCGTTGCCGCAACGACCGCGACTGGACGATGGAGTTCCTCAGCGACGGCTGTTTCGCCCTCACCGGCTATCCCGCGGCCGACTTCGTTTACCCCGGCGCCCGCGCCTTCGCCGCTCTCCAGCACCCGGACGATCGCGAGGCGGTCTGGGTGGCGGTGCAGAAGGCTGTCGCCCGCCGTGAGCCGTTCGAGCTGAGCTACCGGATAACGACTGCCTGGGACGAAGAGCGCCGCCTCTGGGAGCGGGGGCAGGGCGTGTTTGACGACGAGGGCAACCTCCTCGCCCTTGAGGGCTTCATCATGGACGTCACCGAGCGTGAGCGGGCCCTGGAGATGCTCCACCAGAGCGAAGAACGCCACCGCCGCCTCGTGGAAACTTCGCCGAACGCCATTGCCGTCCATCAGGACGGCACGATCCTCTACGTGAACGCGGAGGCGCTGCGCCTGCTGGGGACATCCAGCATCGCCAGCGTGGCCGGCCGCCATCTCACGGACTTCATCGATGAGGTGGGCCTGGAGCGCGCCCGCGACGCTGCCACCGGCCAGGACCATCACGGCCCGGCCCCGTTCGTCGAAGTCCAGGTAAGGCGGCTCGATGGTTCGCCGCTCGATGTCGAGCTCTCCTCTGCTCCAGCCGTATTCGAGGGACGGCTGGCCACGCAGACGGTCGTCCGCGACATCAGCGAGCGCCGGCGCGCCGAGGAGGCGCTGCGCCTCAGCGAGGAGCACTACCGAAGCCTCGTTGAGTCGACTCCGGTTGCCATGGTTGTCCACGAAGGCGGTATCGTCCGCTATGCCAGCCATGCCGCCCTTGCCCTCTATGGCGTGCCGCCGGGTACGGAGGTCGAAGGTCTGAGTGTTGCCCGGTTTGTCCGCCCGGAAGAGATCGGGTCCCTGGCGGAGGAAGCACGCCTCCTTGCAGGTGGGGCCGCCTCCCTGCCAACCGTGGAACGGCGCATGGTGCGCTGGGATGGCGAGCCCGTCGAGGCCGAGGTCACGGTGAGGCCCACCCACTTCAAGGGGCGCCCGGCCACCCTCGTCGTCCTGCGTGACCTCGCCGAGCAGCGCCGCGCCGAGGAGGTGGTGCGGCGCACCTCCGAGCAGTACCGCCGCCTGGTCCAGATGTCCCCGGTGGCCATGGCCGTCGTCCGGGACTCGTGCATCGCCTATGCGAACGATGAGTGCGTGCGCGTCTTTGGCGCGCCGTCGCTGGCGGAGGCCATCGGCAGGCCAATCTATGAGTTCGTTTCCGGGGAGCGGCGCGAGGAAGTCGAACTCTGGGTCGCTGCTTTCCTGGAAGATGGGGTGCAGATTGGCCCCTTCGAGACCCGCGCCCGGCGCTGGAATGGCGAGTCCTTCGATGCGGAGGCGTCTGCCACCGCCATCACCTACGATGGCGCCCAGGCAGCGCTGCTCGTCGTCCGCGACCTTTCCGAGCAGAAGCGCGCCGAAGAGGAGCGGCTCGCATTCGAGCGCAACCTCCTCGAATCGCAGAAGCTCGAAAGCCTCGGCGTCCTCGCCGGCGGGGTCGCCCACGACTTCAACAACCTGCTCGTGGCGATCATGGGGAACGTCAGCCTCTCTCTCATGGAGGCCGGCGAAGCATCGCCCCTGCGGCCCTACCTGGAGGAGATAGAGACCGCCTCCCAGCGTGCCGCCGACCTCGCCCGCCAGATGCTCGCCTACTCTGGAAAGGGCCGCCTGGCCGTGTCCCGCGTGCAGGTGAACGAGCTCGTCAACGAGATGGGCAAGCTCGTGAGCGTGTCGATCCCCAGGAGCGTCATGCTCGAATGGCAGCTTGCCGGGAGCCTGCCGCCTGTGGAGGCCGATGCCACCCAGCTGCGCCAGGTGGTGATGAACCTCGTCATCAACGCTGCCGAAGCGATCGGCGAGCGCGATGGCGTCATTCGCATCTCCACCGGCGTCATGCAGGCCTCGCAACGGTATCTGCAAAACACAATCATGCCCTTCAAGGGCATCACTGAAGGAGAATACGTCTTCTTCGAGGTTGCCGACACGGGCGCGGGCATGGACCCGGAAACCGTGGAACGCATGTTTGACCCGTTCTTCACAACTAAGTTCACGGGCCGGGGCCTGGGCATGGCCGCCGTTCTCGGCATTGTCCGCGGCCACCGTGGCGCCATTCGGGTCGAGAGCGCGAAAGGAATGGGCACCACCATCCGCGTGCTCCTGCCACCGGCCGGGGCCGGCCCCCCGGCCGGAGAGCAGCCTTCCGCCCCGTCGGCGGGCGCCACTTCCCGCGGCCATGTGCTGGTCATCGACGATGAGGCCGGCATCCGCGCCGTTGCCTCGCGCATGCTCGAACGGATGGGCTTTGCCGTGACGGCCGTCGCCGATGGCGCTGCGGGCGTGGAGAGCTTCGCCGCGAACCACCAGGGGCTGGCGGCCGTGCTCCTGGACATGACCATGCCCCGCATGGGCGGCGCCGAGGCTTTCGCACGATTCCGCGAGATCGCCCCCGGCGTCCCCGTCGTGGCCATGAGTGGCTTCAGCGAGGAGGAGGCGCTCAGCACCTTCCAGGGCGACGGTCCCAGGGCGTTCCTCCAGAAACCCTTCTCCATGGGCGATCTCGAAGCCGCACTGGGCAGGACCCTCGCCCCCGGGGGCTGATAGGCGCGCGCCGATCCCTTAGTCTGTGTGGACGGAGGCACAGGCAATGAACATGGAGAAGGTCACCGATGGCCCGCTGACGATCGTCGTTGCAGGGCCAGTCGGCTTTGGGAACAACATCTACATCGTCATCGATCGCGAGACCGGGGAAGCGGCCTTCATCGACGCGCCGGGCGATGCCGCCGCCAGCATCGAAGCGGCGGAGTTCGGGGGCGTGCGCCCATCGAAGATCCTGCTCACCCACTCCCACGGCGACCACACTTCCGCCATCGATGGGCTGAAGGAAGCTTTCGGCTGCCAGCTCTACGCGAACCCGAAGGAGCCATGGCTGAAGCCGGGGCAGATTGACACAGAGGTCGCCCACGGGGACGAGGTCAGCGTAGGCAACCTTGTCTTCCAGGCCATCGCCGTGCCGGGACACACCCCCGGCAGCACCACCTACCTGTGGGGCAAGCACGCCTTCGTGGGCGACACCCTCTTCCCCGGTGGGCCCGGGCGGTCGGTTTCGAACGAGGCCCTCCAGGAGGAGATCGCTTCCATCACCAACCGCCTCTACCCGTTGCCCGGCGAGACCATCATCTATCCCGGCCACGGCGCGCAGAGCATGATTGAGGTGAGCCGCGCCGAATACGCCGTCTTCGCGGCGAAGGAGCACCCGCCCAGCCTGCATGGCGACGTCAGCTGGCTCGAATCGTAGGCCCTCCGCAGCCGCGATTGCCTCGCGCCAGGGCCTACTGCCGGGCGGCCGCCTCGCCCAGGAGGGCAGCAATATCGTCCACTCCATACGGCTTTGCCAGCAGGCGAAGCCCGTGCCGTCCCACGAGCTCGACCACCCCGGGGTCGGTGGTGGCGCCCGTCGCGATCACGGTGCGCTCCACCAGCCGGGGCGCCTTCTCCACGAACCCGGCAATCACCGCGTCGGCCGTCTCAGTGGCAAGGCGGTAGTCGCAGATCACCAGGTCGAAATCCTGCTCCTGCGCGAGGGCGATCGCCGTTGCACTGTCGGGCGCCACCGCGCACTCATGCCCCATGCTGCCGATGAGCCTCTGCGAGAGCTTGCGCAGGCTGGGCTCGTCATCGACCACCAGGGCTCTCGCACCGGCCGGCGCCGGCGCCGGGGCTGGAGGCTCCTTCGGCGCCGGCGCCTCGGTGCGAAGGGGAAGCACGATCCTGAAGATTGTCCCCGCGCCCGGCGTTGACTCGACTTCCAGCTGGCCCTCGTGGGCGGCCACGATGCTGTAGGAGAGGGAAAGGCCGAGTCCCGTCCCTTCGCCCTGCCGCGTGGTGAAGAACGGCTCGAAGATGCGGTCCCGGGTGGCGGGATCCATGCCGTGGCCATTGTCCTCAATCTCAATCACAGCGCTTCCCGCCGTGGTCCGCGCCCGCACGCCGATGCGCGGCCGCGGGTTGTCCTTCACCGCGTTCTCCGCGTTTGTGACCAGGTTGAGGAGCACCTGCGTCAGCTGGTGCTCGTTGCCGTAGATAGGGCCGCTCACGCCGCTCGTGTCGACGCTCACCTCAATCCCGTGCTGGCTCCAGACGGGCCGCCGCAGCCTCATCACATGCCCGGCCACATCCTCAAACCGCACCTCTCCCCGTTCGACCTGGCCCGGCCGGGCGATGAAGAGCAGGTCGCGCACGATATCGCGCGCGCGCAGCGCCTCCTTGCGAATGAGGCCGATCTCCTCATCGAAACTTCCCCCCGCGGCGCCGCCGGCCATCAGCTCGGCAAAGCCGAGGATGGCCGTCAGGGGGTTGTTCAGCTCGTGCGCCACCCCGCCGATGAGCTCGCCCAGGGCCGCCAGCCGGGCCGCCTTTTCAAGCTCCTCGCGATGGCGCTCAATCTCCTGCGCGTGCTGCATCTCCGCCGTCACGTCGCTGGCAACCACCAGCATGGCCAGGTCCGGGTCTTCGAGCGGGATGAGGTCGTAGTCGAACCAGGCAGGCAGGCCCGCCACCGGGATGTTCGTCCGGCCGCGGACGTGCTCGTGCAGTGCTGCCGCCCGCGCGAAGGGCTCGCGCAGGTCGTCCGGGAGGGTGGCCAGGTGCTCCCCCACGGTCCGGAGCTCGCGGCCGGGGTCGATGACATCGGTGATCCGCTCCCCGAAGGGGTTGGCGAACACCGTCCGGTAGTCACGGTCAACGATGATGATGGCGTCCCTCATCGATGTAAGGGCCAGGTTGTAGGTGGCGCGTTCACGCCCGATCCGGCGCGCGGCGACGATGTTCGCCATCGCCGGCCCGATGATCTGGGCGGTCAGGCGCAGGAGCCGCAGCTCGCGCTCTCCGAACTCATACCCGGCGAGGCGCGACCCGACAACAAGGTACCCCGATGGCGTGCCCGCCGCCTGGCAGATGGTGAGCGACATGGCATGGCAGCCGAAGGCGGTGAAGATCTCGTGGCCGAACAGCGCCGGGTTGGGCTCCGGCGAGACCGACTGGCCAGTCCTGTCAGCGGCTGTGGTGTGTTCGGCGAGCGGCTGGATGATGGGCTCTTTCCCCGGGGTTGGGTATTCCACCCTGTCCCCGTCGATGAAGCCGAGCGTAACAAATGGGCGTGGGACGAAGCGGCGGATTGGCTGCACGATCGCCCTGACAAGCGATTCCGCATCGAGGGTGCTGGCGGCGATGGCCGCCACCTCGGCCACCACGCGCTGCTCTTCGGCCTCATTCTCGCTCTCGGCGAGCCGCTGCTGGCCTGCCATTGCCTGCGCGAGGAGGGTGCCGACAAGGTCCAGGAAGCGCTGGTCCATCTCGCTGAAGCGGACGTTCCTCAATCGCCCCACACCAAGGGCCCCCAGCCGCGCCGGGCCATGGCGCAGAGTCACCACCAGGCAGCGGCGGGCGCCGCCCGCGGCCAGCACCTGTCCGAGCCCGCTCTGGACGAACTCGGGCCGGAATTCGCCCACCCGTATGTCGCGTTCGAACAGCCGGCGCACGCTCGCGTCAACCACCTGCGGGTCCAGCCCGGGTTCCAGGGACCCCGCAGGAGACGCCGCGCTGACCACGAAGCGTCCCTCTTTTTCGCCGAAGAGAACGAGCGAATCGAAATCGAGCGCCTTGCCGAGGACCTCGCTTAGCCGGTCGAAGAGGGCGGCCACCGGTTCGCCTGCGCTGAGGAGGACGGCAAGCCCGGTGAGCAGGCCGGCCCGGTGAGCATCGGCTTCTGCCCCGGCAATGCGGCGCTGGTTCGCTTCTGCCTGGGCGAGGAGCGTCGCCAGCAGCGCGATGAACGACACCTCGGCGGGCGTAAAGGGCTGCGCGTCCTGGCGCGCGAAGGTGAGCACGCCCAGTGGGCTTCCCGGGTCACCCATGAGCGCCGAAACGGCGCGCTCCAGCCCGGCGCCAGTCATCGCCCTGATCGCCGGGAAGTCGAAGTCAGCCGGGCGGTAGCCAGCAACAGAATCACCGGGGCCAAAAAGCGCGCCGAGGCCAATCTCGCCGGGAGCGCGATCGGCGCCCGGCCGGATGGCGAGGTTGGGCTCCATGCCCACCACGCGGAAGCCGTCGCTCGTGGCAACGTGGAGGGAGAGGAAGTCAAACGTGAGTGCCTGACCCACCGTGCCGCGGATGCTATCGAAGAGCGTATCGACGGGCTGGCCGGCGTTCACGAGCACGGAGAGCTCGTTGAGCACCGTGGCCCGCTGCGCCTCTGCTTCAGACTCGGCCAGGCGCCGCTGGTTCCCCACCGCCTGCCCCAGGAGCACGCCGACGATCTCCACGAAGGCGCATTCCTCGGCGGTGTAGGCGCGGTTCTCGCGCCGCCCCAGCGAGAAGAGGCCGTGGACTGCACCGTGGTGGCGGAGCACCACCACCGCCAGGCGCTCAATGCCGATGCGCGCGAACGCCGCCGGCCAGGGGCCGGGAATGCTGCCAGTGTGGAACTGCACCAGGGCCTCTCCCCCGGCCACCACCCAGTCGACCTGGTAATCGGTCAAGGAATAGCGTGCTTCGGGCAGGAAGAGCTTCGGCTCGGAGGAGCCCACAACGCGCAGCATCCCCCGGCCGTCGTCGACGACCAGGGCAATGTGGTCAGACGGGAGGGCCGCGTCCATCAGGGCTTGCACGCGGTCGAATATCCCTTCGATTGGCTCGCCCGCGCTCAGGAGAACGGCCAGCTCGCCCAGGAAGCGGTTGCGCGAAGCCTCCTTCTCGCTCTGTTGCAGCCGCAGTCTGTTGGTCACCGCCTGGGCGAGCAACGTGGCGACCAACCGCGCGAACTGTTCGTCCCCTGGCGTGAATGGCAGGTTCTGCCGCCGCCCGATGTCGAGCACTCCCAGGACGGCCTCGCCTTCCATGAGCACGGCCGAGACAAAGCGCAAATAGCCGGCGGCGTGCATGGCGTCGCCCCATTCCGTATCCAGCCTGTCGCTTCGGTACTGGGTGACGCTGCTGCCCGTTGCAAGGATCGCTCCCGCTGCGTTCCCGATGAGCGGGTAGCGTTCCCCGGGCCGCCGGAATGCCTCCGGGTCGGTGTTCCCGACCACGCGCGCGGTCTCCGCGTCGGCGAGGTCGCTCAGTTGCAGGAAGTCGAAGTCGAGCGCCTGCGCCAGCAGCCCCTCCAGGCGGTCGAAGAGGGTCTCCACCGGCCTGCCCTCACCCAGCAGGATCGCAAGCTCGCTCAAAATGCCGCTGCGGGCGGCCTCGACGCGCGTCTCGCGGAGGCGGATCTCTTCGACCACTGGCCCGGTGAGCAGGCGCACCGCCCTGCGCAGGAGGCTGAGATCATCGTCGCTGAAGGGCGTACCAGTCTCGCGCCCGGCGGTGAAGACCCCACAGGGGCGCCCTTCGGACACGAGGGCAACGGTCCAGGCCCGCTGCAGCCCCCACTCCACCATCACGCGCGCCAGGGGCGCATCCACCTCCGCGGGTACATACTCAACCCCGCCCTGGATGGCGCTGATTGCCTGGAGGCCGGCATCTCTCGTCGCCACCAGCTCTTCTCCGGGCGGCGGCTGGAATAGTGCCGGGAACGACCCCGCGAAGCGGAGGAACCGGGGGTCCGCATCGACGACGGCCAGGGAAGCGTGCGAGAACCGGGCCGCGCTACGGAGCTTCTCCGCGAACACACCGAAAATTTCCGTGAGGCTGCGGCGCTCGCTCACGAGCAGAGCGAGGTCGAGCAGGAGGTCACCTTCGTCCGGCTGCATTGCTTCCCCGGTCACGGGCCCGTCGTTCACCCGGTAAGAATGATCGGAGCTTCCCTGGGGGGCGGATATCAGGGAATCCCCTTGCCTGCACCGCAGCAGCCAGCATCTGCGCCAGTGTCTGCCGGTCCATTCCACCCCCTGCTCGCGCGTATGGTAACCGCTCGCCAGGCATTGGCGCCCCACCGGCGGTACTGCGCGGGGAGGCTCGCGCTCAGATCGGGCCCGCCAGCTCGCCGCGGAAGAGGCGCGAGAGCGACACCGGTTCGAGCCCCTTCGCGCGGATGCCATCGATCAGCGCTGGCAGGGCGGCCGCTGTTCGGGGCGTGAAATGGGCCAGCATGATAGCCCCCGGCCGGGCCGCGTTGAGCCCATGCGTCACAATGTCCGCAGCGGTGTTCGACGCCAGCCCATCGCCCGTGGACCCGGACCAGAGAATCACCCGGTAGCCCGCGGCCGCGGCGGCATCGATCACTCCCTGGTTCACCGCGCCGCCGCTTGGGCGCATGTAGGGGAGCGTTGTCGCACCGGTGACCTGGCCCCGGACCAGGGCCTCGAACCCCTGCAGGTCATCCTGGATGTAGGCGGCGCTCTTATCGGTGAGGTTGTAGTGGCTCATCGTGTGATTCGCGATCTCGCACCCGGCGTTGAGAGCCCGCGCCACGAACGCCCTGTCGCCGGCGATCGCCCGCCCCGCGAGGAAGAAGGTGGGCTGCACACGCTTTGCTTCGAGGGTCCCCAGGATCTCGTCGCGCGAAGACCAGCCGTCGTCGATGGTGAGCGCCACGAGCGGTTCGCCGCTGGGCCCGCTGCGAACAACCTGCCGCAGGAGGGGGGAATCCCAGGCGGGGCGTGGCTCCAGGGGCCGTGACGGTCTCGCTGCGGACGTGGGTGTTGGTGTGGCGGTCGGCGTGGCCGTGGGCGTGCTGGTGGGGGCCGGGGTGCTGGTCGGCGTTGCCGTTGGGAGCCGGTAGCTGACCCCGATGCCGCTGATAAGCGATAGCGGCGTGGCCGCGGGGTCATCCTCATCGAGGAGGAGCACGTCGTAGGGCCATTCGGCCTCACGCGGGGCGTTGGCCCCGCGCGGCGCAAGGGCTGCAGCGGCTACGGCGCCCGACGATAGCATGGCTCCCCCCAGGGCGAGCAACCTGCGGCGCGAAAGACGGCGGTCCATTTCCCCAGCGCATTATAGTGGCCGCTCAGTAGCCCACGTCAGGCAACCCTCCCTGTTACAGAAATTGCATATTGACATGTGGCGTACGATAGCCAGGTCACAGCTCCCGGCAACGAGAGCTGCCATTCTTGCTTGGGAGAATGCCATGCCCCACTACCTTATCCAGGCATCCATCACGCCCGCAGCCTGGGCCCGGCTCATCCAGGACCCGGAGGACCGGGCGGAGGTGATGCGCCCCATCATCGAGAACCTGGGCGGCACGCTGGAGGCGTACTACATGGCCTTCGGCGAGAGCGACGTGGTTCTTCTTGCCGAAGTCCCGGACAACGTGACGATGGCGGCGTTGGCCATGGCGATCGCCGCCGGCGGCGCGGTCACTGACACCCGGACGACAGTGCTCATGACCGTAGGCGAAGCCCAGGAGGCCATGCGGCGCGCCGGGGCCATCCGCTACGTGGCGCCGGGCGCCCGGGCCCCCGCGGGCGTGGCCTGAAGCCCGGCTCCTTCCTGCTGATGGCCGGGCCGCGCCCACCCCGGGGCGGCCCGGCCATCGATCGCACCCAACGCGCGCCAATACAAAAGGGGCCGGCAGGCGCCGGCCCCTCCAGGACGAAGTCCGGTTGCCGTCAGGCCGCCGGTTCGGCGCCGACGATGGAGATGAACGAGACGCACTCGCCCGGGGCGCCGCCAAGGTTGTGCGTGAGGGCCAGCTTCTTGCCGTTCTCGATCTGGCGCTTGCCCGCCTCGCCGCGCAGCTGCAGCCACGCCTCGAAGAGCATGCGCAGGCCCGAAGCGCCGATGGGGTGCCCGAACGACTTCAGGCCGCCGTCGGGGTTGACGGGCAGCTCACCGGTGAGGTCGAACTTGCCGTTCAGCACGTCCTGCCAGGCCTGGCCGCGCTCGCTGAAGCCCAGGTCTTCCATGAGCACCAGCTCTGTCGGGGTGAAGCAGTCATGCACCTCGGCCATGGCCAGCTCGCGGCGCGGGTTCGTAATGCCAGCCTGCTGGTAGGCGTCCTTCGCCGAAGCGACGACCTCTTCGAAGGTGGTGTAGTCGTAGTCCTGCTCCATGGGGCCGCGCGCAGGACCGGCCACGAACGAGAGCGCCTTCACATAGACCGGCTTGTCGGTGTACTTGTGGGCGTCCTCGGCGCGAACGATGATCGCCGCCGCCGAGCCGTCGCTCACGCCCGAGCAGTCGAAGATACCGAGCGGGCCCGCCACCAGGGGGGAGTTGGCGATGACTTCCATCGGCACCTCCTTCTTGAACTGCGCGCGCGGGTTGAGGGCGCCGTTCTTGTGGTTCTTCCAGGCGATGCGCGTCATCACTTCCTTCAGCTTCTCGGGCGCAACGCCGTACTTGTTGGCGTAGGCTGGCGCCAGGAGGCTGAACTGGGCGGGTGCGGTGACCGAGGCCGGGGTGCCGTCGTTCGGTGGCGGGGCCACGACGAGCCCCGAGTAGCCCGAGTCCTTCAGCTTCTCCACACCGATGGCCATCGCCATGTCGTAGGCGCCCGAAGCCACGGCGTAGCACGCGTTCCGGAACGACTCGGAGCCCGTGGCGCACATGTTCTCATTCCGGCTCACCGGCTTGTAGTCGATCTTCAGCGGGCGTGAAAGCGTCAGCCCGCTGACGCCCGAGCCCATCGTCCCGAGCCAGAAGGCGTCGAGCTGGTCAAGCGTAATGCCCGCTGATTGCGCGGCTGCGTTAGCCGAATCGACGAGCATGTCGTCGACGCTCTTGTCCCAATGCTCGCCGAAGGGCGTGCAGCCCATGCCGACGATAGCGACGCGGTCGCAGATTCCTCGAGAACCCATTAGTTGCTGCTCCTTACTGGTCGTGCCTTCCAGAAGTAATTGTGGATCGCTTCTGCACTGTACATCCGGCGGAACGTCATTTCCACGCGCTGACCAATGGCCACGGTCGAAGGATCGACGTCGGTCATCTCGCACGGGAAGCGCCCGCCCCCGTCAAAGTCCACCACGGCCGCCACCAGCGGCGGGCTGGGCGAGTACGCCAGCCGGTCGATCGTGAACGTGGCAATGGTGGCCGGGATGTCGGTCAGCCGCTCCATCTTCATCTTGTCTGTTGCGTGGCAATGGACACATACGCGCTGTGGCGGCAGGTGTCGCGTCCCGCACTCCGTGCACCGGCTGCCCGTGAAGCCGTACTTCCAGGCCTCGGACCGGAACGAAGGCGGCGCCGCCGTGCGCTCGGGGTCGGGCCGGCGCGGTGGCTCGCGGCGGAGCATGTCTCGCCACGAAAGGAAGGCGTTGTAGCTCAGCCCGGCCCGCCCGCTGGCCACCTGCTCCTGCACCGTTCTCTTCGCCCGGTACTTCGCGATGGCGTCGGTGGTGCGGAAGAACATCACGGTGGCGCCGTCGGCCACCACCAGCACGGCGATGAGCTGGTTCGGCTGGGCGCGGTCGAGCACATCGGCCAGCATGAGCCCGAAGTGGGCTGTGCCAGTGTTCCCAACCTCCGCGGAAAGATCGTTGGCCACCACTTCGGGCCGCACGCCGGAACCGGCGATCACGGACCGCACGGCCCGCGGGTGGACGCCCGTGGCGACCAGGTGGTCGACGTGCTCGACCGTCACTCCCGCCAGCTGCATGCCCTTCTGCAGCGCCTGCTGGGCCAGGGGAACGTAGACGTATTCGCCGAAGCGCTCCTCCCAGACGTGCGATGCGCGCTCGCCGGGTAGGCGCCAGCGGTCGAGGAATTCGGCCGAGGTCGAAGTCGAGCCGAGAAACTCGGCGATCACCTGGCCGGCTTCTGGCGAGCAGAGGAAGGCCGCCGCGCCATCGCCGCCGTTCGCCTCGTCGCTTCCCCCGGGGAGCCCGGTGCGGATGTCCGAGAGCGCGACCAGTGTCGGCTCGCGCGCATCGAGACCGGCACGCAGGGCGCCCACCCCGGACCTGACGGCGCCGACCATGTCGACGGCCAGGGCATCGTGGCCGAGCCCCAGGGCCGCGTGGATGGCGGTCGCGTTCGTCTTGTCGAGGTAGGCCGGCTCAGCGGTCGAGAAATAGACCGAAGCTGGCGTCACGCCATCGGGCGCTGTCGCCATGGCGGCGCAGGCAGCCTCGACCGCCATTGAGGTCGTGTCTTCGTCGTACGATGCGACCGCGCGCGTGCCCTTGCCCGCGGGCGCACCGAGCGCCTGGGCTATGGCGCCCCGATCAAGACGGTTGTATGGGACATAGGCCCCGTAGGCTACGATTCCTGCCATTCACCCCTCCATCTCCGGAGTTGATTGAGCCGCCGAGTCCCGGCAGGACAGGCGGCCGTTGCCTTCCATCATCTAACTAAATGGCCGTGAACTAAAGCGCGGATGATCCGGGCGCCGGAAATTCTTCATTCGCGCCCCGAACGCCGAGAGCGGCCCGCGCCACCACCTCCAGCCGGTACGCTCCCCCTGGCCCGTCCTTCGTTACCTGGACCCGGTCCCCGGACTTGAGGCCTGGCCGGTGCAGGCGATAGTGCTGGTGCGGCCTCTCCGGGCCGCGGCACTCGCAGTCAACCGCCTCGATGGTGGCCTCGCTCAGTTCACCGCCATCGTGCAGGGAAAAGGTCGCGCCCGGGGGCGGGAAGTACGCGAGCCGGTCCTTCAGGATCATGATGTAGCCCTCGCGCACCTCTTCGGGGGAGAGCTTCCGAATGTACCCGGCGTTGGTGGGCAATCCGCTACCCCGGGGCGGCGCCCGGGGCGATCATCTCAACCGCGTCGCCGGGCTGGATCACGCCTCCCCGCAGGACACGCGCATAGGCGCGGCTCCAGCCCGGGTGGAGCCTGTGGTGAATGCGGTTGAAATCCCCGCTTTCGAACGACCCGCGGATGGTCTTGCAGGGCGTGGTGAAGCGGGTGATTTCGATCACGACCTCGCCGCCCAGCCGGAAGCGTGCCCCGGGCTGCACAAGCGACCAGTCGAGACCGCGGGTGGTGATGTTCTCGCCCGCCGTCCCAGGGGCAATCGGGTGACCCTCGGCGCGGACGGCGGCGATCACTTCCTCCGCGTAGAGGCAGAGGGCGCGCTCGACACCACCATGGCTCCTGGAGTCGGCCTGGTAGTCGCCTGCGATGCCAAGCTCGCCTACCACCGCCTGCTTCACCGGCTTCTTGGGAACTCCGCCGCCGCTGACGTTGACCTGGGCAATGATGGCCTTGCCTGCCATTCTCTCCTCCGCGCGCCTTGCTCGGAGCGTAGCACGGACGTCGCGAAGGGGCCGCGCCCACCGTGTAGAATCGCCGCATGTGCCGGAGCATCAAGACCCTGCGGAGACCGGGCGAACTGGCGACGGAGGAGGAGATGAGGGCCGCTGCACTGCAGTATGTGCGCAAGGTGAGCGGCTACCGGGCTCCTTCGCGCGCCAACGCGGCCGCGTTTTCGGCAGCGGTGGAGGTGGTCACCCGGGCGACGGAGGAGCTGCTGGACTCCCTGGCAGCGCCGGGCACAGGCCCCCGCTGACAGGCGCCCCCGGCCCGCGTAACCTCGCACCATGAGCGACCCGCGCCTTCACCCGGCCTACTCAGACATCTCCACCTTCCTGCACCTGCCGTGGGTGACGGAGCCGGGGGCGATCGAGGCCACCAGGCCCGACTTCGCCATCATCGGCGCCCCCTTCGATGTCGCCGTCACCCATCGCCCCGGGGCCCGCTTCGGCCCCCGGGCCATCCGCAACGCCAGCAACCTGACGCAATGGAGCCTGAACCACCTCGGCCTGGCCATCGAGCCCATGAACTACCTCAAGGGCATCGACGCCGGCGACGCCGCCTGCATTCCCGCTGACATCGAGCGCAGCCACGAAGCCATTCGCGCTAAGTTACGATCGGTGCTCGCGGCCGCTCCCGCGTGCATTCCCATGGTGCTTGGCGGCGATCACTCCATCACCTACCCGTCAGCGGGCACGGTCGCCGACCACCACGGGCGGCGGGTGGGCATAGTCCACTTCGATGCCCACGCCGACGCCGCCAACGATTCATGGGGGGTGCTCCTCAGCCACGGCACGCCCATGCGCCGCCTCATCGAAGGCGGGCAGGTGGCGGGACGCAACTTTGTTCAGGTCGGCCTGCGCGGCTACTGGCCCGGGCCCGCTGTGCTCGAATGGATGCGCGAGCAGGGCATGCGCTCTCACTTCCAGTCGGAGATCGAGGAGCGCGGGTTCGATGCCGTGCTCAACGATGCGGTCGAGCAGGCCCTTGATGGGCCCGAGCTTGTGTACATCTCTGTCGACGTCGATGTGCTCGACCCCGCCTTTGCGCCCGGGACGGGCACCCCGGAACCGGGCGGCCTCTCCGCGCGCGAGCTGCTGCGGGCCGTGCGGCGCATCGCGCTCGAAGTGCCGCTTGCAGGGCTTGACGTGGTGGAAGTCTCACCGCCCTATGACCCGGCAGGAATCACCGCCGAGGTGGCCCACCGGGTGGTGCTCGAAGTGATCAGCGCCCTGGCCGTGCGCCGGCGCGACGCCGCTACGGACGCTTGAGCATCCGGAAGGGGATGGCAACTTCGTCTGCACCGGCCGAATCGCCGGCCGTGATGCGCACGCGGTAGCCCCCGAAGGCCGGGATGTTCGTGGGGAGGTTCACCGCCATCTGCGCCAGTTGCGCCGTTCCTGGCGGCAGGTGCGGCGGCCGGCCGACGTTCAGCGTGCCGTCCACACGCACGATCTCGTTGCCGTCATCGTCTTCGATGTAGACGCGCACGGGCACGGGCTGGTTCGTCTCCTCCCAGCCCACGCGCACGCCCAGCGCGACGGCGATGCGCATCTGGAACGGCGCCTGGGGGGCGCTGTAGGTGTCCCAGCCCCCGCCCATGAGGTAGAGCTTGCCGCCGGCAATGTCAGCGTGGTCGGCCAGGATGGCGTATTCGATTCGCATCGGGCGCATGGTAGCAGGAGCGGGGGCAGTGAGCGCCGATCCCTAGTCCACCAGGTGCGGGTAGCCGGAGCCGTCGATGCGGGCCGGCGCCATCCTGTAGGAGAGCACTCCTTCGTCGCTCAGCTCCGCGAAGAGGATGGCCGTCTCGTTGGAGGGGTTGTCCCAGCCGTCGAACACGAAGTTGCCCAGGCTGTAGGCGATGAGCCCGTTCCCGTACCATTCCACCGGCTGCAGCACGTGCGGGTGGTGGCCGATGACGAGTGCCGCCCCGGCGTCAATGGCGGCCCGGGCCTGCGCGCGCTGCGTTTCACTCGGGGAATACTGCTCTTCGAAGCCGAAGTGCATCAGCACCACCACCACGTCGGCCAGCTTCCGTGCCGCTGCAACGTCGGCCGCGAGGTTCCCGATGTGGAGCCAGGCCACCCCCGGTGTGCCGGCTCCCGCCTCCCACTGGCGCGTGTCGAAGCCCCGCCATTCCAGCGGCACATCGACGTACGAAAGGAAGGCCACGCGCAGCCCGCCGCCCGTGACAATGACCGGCGCGCGTGCCCCGTTAGCATCCGCCCCTGCTCCCGCATGGCCGATGCCCCGCGCATCGAGGAGCGCGACCGTATCGGCGAGCGCATCCGGCCCGTAATCAAGGATGTGGTTGTTGGCAAGACTGACGACGTCGATTCCCGCATCGAGGAGGGCGTCCGCCGCCTGCGGGGGCGCGCGAAAGGTGAATCCCTTCGGCGCCGGCTCGCCGCGCTCGCTGATGGCACATTCGAGGTTCGCCACGGCGATGTCCGCGCCCCTGAGCGCCGCGGCCACCCCCGCGAACGGGACGGCGGGTCCGCTTGTAACGATAGCTTCGCCCACCGAGCGGGCCAGCATCACATCGCCCACGGCTGCCAGCGTGGCCCGCTTCGGCAGATCGTGGCTCAGCCCCGGCACAACGATGCGATAAACCGCCGGGCCGGCCTCGCCCTCCGCGGGCGCAGGCTCTTCCACGGCCCCGCCCCGGTTGGCCGGTCCCGGCCCGGCTAGAGTGCCCAGCAGGAGCAGGATTGCACCGCTCACCGGCAGCGCAAGCGCGAACCGCTTCATGCGCCCATGGTACAGCCGGTGAGATGCCGGCTTCCGGCGGGCAGCCTCATCCACCCTTCACGGGACAGGCGTTGGATACAGTTACCGTCATCACCGTGGGGCCAAGCGCTGCTGCCGCCTCGAAGGCCTCCTGCAGGGCGGCGAACACCGCCCTCGTTTCCCCCACAAGCTCCGATTGCATGCTGCGCACCTCCACCTCAACGCCCCCTCGTTCAAGGGCTGCGGCGGCGCGCTCGACGCCGGCCCAGCCCTCCTGTTGCAGGGGATAGACGGCCACCGTCGCCTGGACAGGCTGGCTCATAGCGGTTTCCTCCAGCGCAGGATGGACATGCTTGCGCGGTTGCCGGCGCGCACCCCGGCGCTGTCGGCATCCTCAAACGGCGGCGCCGCCTCGGGCGCCATGAATACGGCGGCGCCACACCACTCCGCGGGCCGGCCGGCGATGTGTTCCACGTCAGCCGGGACGAAGAAGCGCGCCGCCGTCCAGGGCGCCTCGCCGTGGTCCGCCAGGTGGCGATAGAGAGCCGCCCAGGGGCTGCGCGCATCGAGGATGCCGGCCACCAGACAGCCGCCCGGCCTCAGGACGCGCAGAGCCTCAGCAAGCGCTTCTCCCGGGCCCTGCACGAACTCCAGGACGGTGACGAAGAGAGCCAGGTCGAAGGAGCCTGTGTCGAAAGCCAGCGCCTCGGCAGTCCCATCGTGCCAGGTGATGTGGAGGTCGCCGGTTTGCTTCTTGCCTTCGGCGCGCATTGCCGCGGAGGGCTCGACGGCGTCGACGCGCCAGCCCCGGCGCGCCAGCTCCCGCGCGAAGAACCCCGTCCCTGCGCCGATCTCCAGCGCCCGCCCGGCCGTCATTGGGGCCATCGCCTGTGCAAGCGCGCCAGTCTGCCGCCGGGCGATGAAGGCCCCCTGCGCGGACGCGAACCATGCCTCGTAGCCGGCGGCGAGAGGTTCCCAGACCTCCACCCCGGGGGCCTGCCTGTCCATGCCCTCAGGGTAGCAGGAGCGGGCTCCGGGGGCGCCGTTTTCCGTGACCTTAGGGCCCCCTGCATGCTAAAATGCAAAGGTAGGCTCGCGTTTTCGCCCATCTCCCTTCGAGGCGTCGCGGCAAGGCAGATAGCTCCCTGATATGACGACTGAACAGGCCGTTCCCTCTTCGTACACCGCCGAAAACATCCAGGTGCTCGAAGGGCTGGAGGCCGTGCGCCGCCGCCCCGGCATGTACATCGGCACCACCGACAAGGCCGGCCTCCACCACCTCATCAAGGAGCTCGTCGACAACGCTGTCGACGAGGCCATGGCTGGCTTCTGCGACCGCATCGAGGTCATCATCCACGCCAACGGCTGGTGCACCGTCACCGACAACGGCCGCGGCATCCCCGTCGACATCCAGAAGCAGACCGGCAAGACCGCCGTCGAGACCGTCATGACCGTCCTCCATGCCGGGGGCAAGTTCGGCGGCGGCGGGTACAAGGTCTCGGGCGGCCTCCATGGCGTGGGCGCCAGCGTGGTCAATGCCCTTTCCGAAGAGATGTGGGTCGAGGTTGTCCCCGACCCTGACGCCCAGGGCAGGCAGCACGCCGGCCGCATCTACCGCCAGCAGTACGCCCGCGGCGTGCCCCTTACCGAGCTTACCGGGACGCGCCTTGCCGTGGACCGTGGCCGGGGAACCACCGTCAGCTTCCGCCCCGACCGTGAAGTCTTCGAAAGCGTCGATTTCGACTTCAAGATCGAATCGGAGCGGTTGCGCCAGTACGCCTTCCTGACCAAGGCGGTGTGGTTCCACCTCTTCGATGAGCGCGACGGCCGCGAGGTGAACTACTACTTCGAAGGCGGCATCAAGAGCTTCGTGCGCCACGTGAACCGCGAACGCGAGGCGCTGAACATCGAGCCCATCTACGTCGAGCGCGAGGTCGACGGCAACGTCGTGGAGTGCGCCATCCAGTACAACGATGGCTTCAGCGAGGCCGTCTTCACCTTCGCCAACTCGATCAACACCATCGACGGCGGGAGCCACCTCACCGGCTTCCGCACGGCCCTGACGCGCGTGCTCAACGACTACGCCCGCAAGGCCAAGATCCTCAAGGACCAGGACCCCAACCTTTCCGGTGACGATGTCCGCGAAGGGCTCGTCGCCGTGGTCTCCGTGAAGCTCCCCGAGCCCCAGTTCGAAGGCCAGACGAAGACGCGCCTGGGCAATCCCGAAGTGGCGGCGCAGGTACAGAGCGTGGTTGCAGATGCGCTGGCGGACTACCTGGGCATGAACCCCTCCGACGGGCGCCGTATCGTTGAAAAGTGCATCACCGCTTCCCGCGCGAGGGAAGCGGCCCGCAAGGCCAAGGACCTCGTCCATCGCAAGAGCGCCCTCGAAAGCGGCACCCTCCCCGGCAAGCTCGCCGACTGCTCCACACGCGACCCCGACGAGGCGGAGATCTTCATTGTCGAAGGCGATAGCGCGGGAGGCTCGGCCAAGCAGGGCCGGGACCGGCGCTTCCAGGCCATCCTCCCCCTGCGCGGCAAGATCCTGAACGTCGAAAAGGTGCGCGCCGACAAGATGCTCGGCCACGAGGCAATCCGCCTCATCATCTCCGCCCTGGGCACAGGCATCCGGGAGACGTTCGACGTCGCGAAGCTCCGCTACGGCAAGGTCATCCTCATGACCGATGCCGACGTCGATGGCGCCCACATCCGCACCCTCCTGCTCACCTTCTTCTTCCGCAACATGCCCGACCTCATTGAGGCCGGCCACCTCTACATCGCCCAGCCGCCGCTCTATCGCGTCGCCCAGGGGAAGAATGCCACCTACCTGTACAGCGATGCCGAGCTCGACGAGTTCCGCAAGGGCAAGAGGGGCAACATCAGCGTGCAGCGCTTTAAGGGCCTTGGCGAAATGAACGCCGAACAGCTCTGGGAGACCACCATGCACCCCGAGAAGCGCACACTCCTCCGCGTGCACGTCGAGGACCAGCCCCAGGCCGACCTTATCTTCTACGAGCTCATGGGCGATGAAGTCGCCCACCGCCGCCGCTTCATCCAGGCCCACGCCACCCAGGTGAAGAACCTCGACATCTGAGCCTTAGCCGGCTGCGGGAAGCCGTGCCCGGAAGATGATCTCGCCGCCTTCCAGCGTCGCCTCCAGCGAGCCCCCCTGCAGCTCAACCAGGTCCCGCGCTATGGGCAGCCCCAGGCCGGAGCCGCTCGCACCCGGGCGCGAGCGTTCGCGCCTGTAGAAGCGCTCAAAGAGCCGCGGGATCTCGCCGGGCGTCAACCCCGCGGCCGTGTTCGCTACCTCGACCAGGACGGCCGCTGGCCGCGAGGCATCGCGCCTGCTCACGACCCTCACACTGCCGCCGTCGGGCGTGTAGCGGCGGGCGTTCTCAAGCAGGTTCTCCAGTGCGCGCTCCAGCTTCGGGCCATCGGCGGTAGCGAAGAGCCCCGGGGCCAGCTCGACGGTGACGGTCACGTTCCGCGCCTCCAGCGCTGGCCGCACGCGGGCGGTTACCACCTCGAGCAGGCGACTGATTTCTATCTCATCGGTCTCCACCACCACCTGGCCCGATTCGAGCTCGGAGAGGTAGAGCAGCTCATCGAGCCGGGTCGCCAGCCGCGAGGCCTCCTGGTGGATCACCTCGCCCATCCTCCGGGCCTCGGCCGGGCTCGCCGCCCCGCCCGTGCGAAGCGCCTGCGCAAAGCCCAGGATGGATGTGAGCGGCGTCTTCAGGTCGTGGGAGACGTTCGCGACCAGGCTTCGCATCTCCATACGCGCCCTTCCCACGCGCTCTGCCATGGCGCCAAAGGCGCCCGCCAGCTGGCCCACCTCGTCGCGCCGGTTCATTGCCACGTCCACCTCGAACGTGCCTTCGGCGACACGGTTGGTGGCAAACGTGAGCTGCTCAAGCGGGCGGGTGACGTAGCGCGCCACCGCCACCGCCAGCACCACCGCCACCGGCAGCGTGATCAGCGCCGCGAGCCCAAGGGCGGGCAGCATTCCCAGCCAGGCGTTCGCGATCGTTTCCCGGCGCACGGCCAGGTAGAGCGAGTACTCCGAGCGCCCGGCCCGCGGACCGCCAGGCGCCTGGCCATCACCGCCAGCCATGCGCGCACGGAGCCCGACCAGGCCAGGCCCCACAAGTACGAGGTCGTCTGCCGCCCCGGGGCCGGGGTAGACGTGGGAGTAGGCAGGCGGGTGCGGCCCCGGCGCAGCAGGAACCTCCGCCACCGGGTCTATGTCGATCGTCTCTCCGACCAGCGAGTCGTCGCTATCGGCCACCACGCGCATCGCCTGGTCGGTGATGATGATGCGTACGCCGTACCGGCGCGCTGCCTCGTGGGCCGCTTCAGCGATCACGTCCAGGGAGTCGCCGCGCATCTCGCGAAGGAAGAACTCCGCCGAGATGGCGGGGGCGATGGCCGCTGTCTTGTCCAGCTCGCGCTGTTCGACGTCCGAGCGGGTGAGCCACACGAAGGCCGCCCCCGAAGCCAGCAGGACCGCCGCCATCAGCGCCAGGAAGGCCAGGATCAGCTTTGCCTGCAGGCTGGCGAGGCGCCTCACGGGCCGCCCTCCCCTTCCGGCGTGCCGCTCAACCGGTAGCCCGACCCCCAGACTGTCTCGATCTGCGCCCCGCTTCCGCGCAGCTTCTCTCGCAGCCGGGCGACGTGCACGTCGACGGTTCGCATCGAGTAGAACGATGTGCCCCAGACAAGGTCCAGCAGCTGCTCGCGGTCGAGCGCGGTCCCCTGGAAGCGGGCCAGCGTGACAAGCAGGTCAAAGGCACGCGGCGTCAGAGCAATGGGGGCGCCATCGATGCGAGCCTCGTGCGCGCGAGGGTCTATCTCAAGCCGGCCGATGCGCATCGTCCCGGCTGCAGCCTTGCGCCCGTTGGGCCGGCCGCGCCTCAGGACAGCCTCAACCCGGGCGACCAGCTCCTCCGGGTTGAAAGGCTTCGTTACGTAGTCGTCGGCGCCCATGCGCAGGCCCGCAATCTTGTCGATGTCGGACGAGCGGGCCGTGAGCAGGATGATCGGGGCTCCGCCGGGCTTGCTCAGCGCCCGGCAGAGCTGCAGCCCGTCGGGCCCGGGCATCATCACATCGAGCACGAGGAGCGAAGGCTTCAGCTCGCGCGCCTTGCGGAGCGCCTCGTCTCCATCCTGCGCTGTCGCAACGCGGTAGCCATGCCGGGCGAGGTACATCGAAACGAGTTCGACGATGTTGGGCTCGTCGTCGGCGACCAGGATGAGGCCGCCCTGGCCCTCCGTGTCTTCCATCTCAATCCAGTCTACGCGTGGCGAAGGGCGAGGCGCCGTCAAGGCGCCCCGCCCCTCTGAGGAGGGAGTCCTGACTGCCTACTGGACCTGGCCGGGTGTGGCCGGGCCCGAGAAGCTCCCGCCCGGCATTCCGCGGAAGCTGTGACCGCCATGGCCGCCACCCGGGCCGCCGGCCGGTGTCTCCCGATCGATCATGGCGTCGAGGTCCTCGGCGTGCTTCGCCTTCATCTCGTCGGCGCGTTCCTGCGTCAGCCTGCCCTCGGACACAGCCTGGTCGAGCCGCTCGTTCATCTCGGACGTGAGAAACGCCTTCAGCTCGTCCCGGTTCTTGCCGTGAGCGGCCGCAACCTCTGCGAGCGTGCTGCCACCCGCGAGCTCTGACCTGAGCGTCTCGCTATCGATGCCGAGGAACGTGGCGAGGCCGCCATCCCCCATGAACGAAGGCCCCATGCCGCCCCTGTCCCCGTCATGACCGAAGCCTTTGCCGGCGAAGCCCTTGCCGCCGAAGCCGAACATCCCGCCTTCGCCCGATTCGATCCGGGTGCGCAGGGCGTCGGCCTGCTCCTGCGTGAGCCTGCCATCGGCCACGGCTTCGTCGAGCATTCCCAGGCTCGTCTTCTTGATGGCGTCGCGGAGCGTCTGCTCATCGACGCCGAGGTTCGCCGCGAGCGCGGTGATGAACTCGCCGGCCCGGGTGGCGCCCGCCTGGTCAAGGGCAGCGACCTGCGTGCTTGCCGGGGGACTGTCGTCAGTTGCCATCGCCACCGTGCCGCCGATGAGACCCGCGACGGCGATGGCCGACCCTGCTGCGAACGAAAGCATCGTCCTGTTCTTCATGTTCCGGTGGTTCCTTTCTTTTCGCGCCCGGCGCCGGCCGGGCGGGGTGGTGGCAGAGCCTGGTTCCTGGCTCCAGCAGGCTGCCGGGGGCTGTCTGTCTTCTCCGCACCACGAGCGTAGGCCGCCCCGCGGCGTACAGTTGTTTCCGATCTGCAACAGGGGCCGTGCTCCCGGTAACGGCCCTTCACCCGCGGCCCTGCGGGAGCATCCAGGTGCCTTCTGGCAGGGAACGGCTGGGCCCGTATACTCCGTTTCAAAGTGTCCATATCCACCATCATCGCCGACCGGCTCCCCGCCACCCGGCATCGCGATTTCCGGGCCCTCTGGGGCGGCACCGCCTGTTCGAGCGTCGCCCTCTGGACGCTCCTCCTGGGCAACGCCTGGATCGTCTACAAGCTCAGCGGCTCCTCTTTCTGGGTGGGCGTCTCCACCTTCGCCTCCATGTCTCCCTACCTGCTCGCACCCTTCGGCGGCGTTATCGCCGACCGCGTGGAGCGGCGGCTGCTGGTGCGCTCGACGCGCATCGGCGCCTTTGCCGTCACCAGCACCCTCTGCCTCCTCGCCGCGACGGATGTGATCGCGGTGTGGATGGTGGTCGGCATCGCCCTCGTCCAGGGGCTCGTTCGCGCCGTCGAGATCCCGGCCGATCAGGCCCTGCTCGCCAACGTGGTTCCCCCCGATCACCTGGCCAGCGCCGTTTCGCTGAACAGCATGACCCAGTTTGGGTCGCGCGCCGTGGGACCGATTCTCGCGGGGCCGCTCCTGGCCACCGTCGGGGTTGAGGGCGCCTACGCTGTCGGCGCGCTCTTCGCGCTGCTTGCCTTCACTTCCATCCGCCGCGTCCAGTCGCGCTCCCGGGGGGGCGTGCAGAACCTCGGAGAGGTGCTCTCCAACCTGCGCGCCGGGCTTTCCTATGTCCGCTCGACCGGGCCGGTGCTCGCGCTCTTCTTCATTGTGGTGGCGCACTGCTCGCTCACCATGTCGTTCGATGCCATGCTCCCGGGCTTTGCCGAAACCGAACTCCACAGCCCCTCGGGGGCGTTCACCATGATGACCATGGGGGTCGGCATCGGCGCCTTCGTCGGCACAGCCTGGCTCGCCATTATCGGGAACACCCAGCGCGGGCGGCTCCTGCTCTATACGGGGATTGCGAGCGGGGTGACGCCGATGTTCATGGCGCACAGCGGGCACGTTCCCATGGCCGTGGCCAGCACCGTGCTCATGGGAAGCTCCCAGGCGATGTTCATGGCGCTCAGCGCCGTCCTCCTGCAGGAGGTCGTGCCCGATGAGGTTCGCGGCCGCGTAATGAGCCTCTACCTGATGTCCGCGGGCGGCATCATGGCGATGGCGAACCTGGGCTTTGGCACCCTCGCCGACAGCTGGGGCGCGCCCATGCTCTTCATGTGGCCCGGCGCCGCCTTTGTGGCGATCATCTGCGTGAGCGCAGTGGCCGGACCCCACCTCCGCCGCGTCTATCGCACGGGAGTGGTCATCCCCGCCGCCACATAGCCCGCCCCCCTCCTGGCTACAGAGAGTTTGGCTCTGGCATCGTCAGAATAAAAAGCATTCATAACCAGTTTGAAATAGGTATACTCTTCCTCAACCATTGCGGGGGAGACTGGCGATGATCATCGAACGGCTCACATTCAACGTGAAGTACGGGCAAGGCGACGCCCTCCTGGGCGTCATCCGCGAATTCGCGAAGAAGTTCTCTTCCGAGCTCAGCGGCTCGAACAACGGCTTCCGGGTCTGCACCGACCAGACGGGGCCCATGTTCACGGTCGTCTGGGACACGGAGTTCCGGGACATCGCTTCCTGGGCTGAATTCGAGGTGAGGTCGCAGTCGATCTTCGCTCGTGAGGACTGGCAGGCGTGGTTCGCGAAGATGCAGCCGCTGGTGGAGCGCGGCGAACGCCAGCTGCTCTCGGTTGTCGACATGTAGGGGCGCGCGCTACTCCGCGTAGCCGCCCGCGCGCAGCCTGCGCCACACTTCGCCGCTGCTCGCGTACCGTTCCATCAGGTACGGGTAGACGCGCTCGTCGCGGAACAGGCACTCCATGCACGCCCGCCCCAGGTACTGGTCCAGCACCACGGGGTGCACGTCGGGGTCGACCATGTCGATGAGCAGCCCTTCTTCGTAGCCGCCGGCGGGGGCCGGGAGCCCCGGGCTCTGCTCGGCCAGCAGTTCCCTGGCGGCGAGGCTCACCACCGCCTCGCGGAGCCGCGCCCGGAACTCGGGCGTCACTGCCGGGCCTCCCCCGGCCAGGAACTCCTCGCGCGCGGCGCCAAGCTGGAGCGCATGCGCCACGGCCGTCACGTGGTCCACCCTGAAGGTGTCGTCGCCCGCCGCCTTTGAAGGGGGCAGGCCGAGCGAAAGCACCCCGAGCAGGGCTGCCTCCAGCTGGTCCAGGTCCTCCGGGTTGTAAACCATCCCTGCCTCAGAAGGGAAGGACTTTGAATGCCGGCGTCGGTGTAGGCGTGCCCCAGAACGTGCGGTCCGCTTCCTGCGTATCGGAGCGCAGGACCCACAGAAACGCGAGCAGAGCCACGAACAGGAGGAGCGCTGTCCCCCCGGCGAGGAACACCCTGCCGTTGATCCCCCTGCCCGGTTCCGGGGCTTCAAGGTCCATGGATCGAGTATGCCTGCCCGGGCGTGAACGGTCCTGCCGGGCCTCTCAGAAAGCGGGCGGGCGTTTCTCCACCAGGGCCGCCACCCCCTCGCGGTAGTCCGGCTCTGTGGTCATGCGATTGAGCAGCGCCTCCGACTCCATCACCGCCGTTCCCACGTCGCCGTGCAGGTCGGTGTAGACCTGGCGCTTCGTTTCGCGCAGCGACGAGGGGGAGACGGCCGAGGCGAGGTTCCGGGCGTAGGCGAGAGTGTGCGGCAGCAGCTCCTCCGCTGGGAGGACGGCGTTCACCAGTCCCATCGCCGCCGCCTCTTCAGACAGGACAACGCGGCTGGAGAGCAGCATGTCGTTCGCGTGGGTAAGGCCGATGATGCGTGGCAGCAGCCATGAGAGCCCGTATTCGGCGGGCAGGCCGATCTTGCCGTGGGCGGTCGTGAGCTTGGCGCCCGCCGCCGCGAAGCGGAGATCGGCAAAGCAGGCCAGGACGAGGCCTACCCCCGCCGCGGGACCGTTGATGGCGGCAATGACGGGCTTCGAAAGCCCGAAATGGAAGGCGAAGTTCTGATCGAACTCGGGGCGCACGCCGTACCCCGGGTTCGCCAGCGCCTCCCGGATCCCGGAGTCGTAACCGCCCTTCTCGATGTGTCCTTCGAGCGCCGCCGAATCGGCCCCGGCACAGAATCCGCGCCCGGCGCCGGTGACGACGATGACGCGCACCGCCGGGTCCGCCTCCGCCTGCGCAATGCACCAGCGGTACTCCGTATGCATTCGCCCGGTCCACGCGTTCAGACGGTGCGGGCGGTTCAGGGTCACCGTGGCCACGTGGCCGGCGACCTCGTAGAGGATGGTCTTCAGCTCCATTGGTTCATTCTACGGTCGCCCCGCGGCCCGGCGCTCAGCGCCGCCCTACCACCAGATCTTGCTCTCGATATCGCCGGGCTGGTCTTCCCACTCGGTGGTCCAGAGCGGGCAGTGCGTTCCCACGTCCGGCGCCACGAAGTTCACCCGAAACGGGTGATGGCGGCGCCAGAAAATCACCCGAAATGGGTGATGGCAGGCCCTCTGGGATAGCCTAGGATCTTGCCGGGCAAAGGCGCCCCGGTCCATCCCCCGCCGCGCGCGGCGTGACGCGCAGGCCAAACCACGCGTTCCCACCAATCACGCGCGCAGTCTCTCATTCGAAGGCGGTTGTCAACATGCGCAGGCGATTCGGGCAGAAAAGGAGGCGTGCCATCATCCTCGTTGTCTCATGGGCGGTGATGGCTTCGGCCATCGGTTTCATCACGCACGCTGCGCGCTCACCGGACCCGGTGATACACGCGCAAGACGAGCCTGTCCCCCCGGGGCCAAACACCACCCCCGAACCAGGTGCGACACCGGACGTGACCCGGCCATTCTGGTACGTTCCGTACTACAATCAGGAACGCGATTCCCCGAAGTTCGAGGGAACCATCGCCGGGATTAGCATCAGCCCCAATCCACCAGAGACGAGCGGGTTCGACGCCTGCCCCGGGACCGGACTGAAAGAGCTGCCCGGCAAGCCGGCTGTCGAGGCTGCTCGCAGCGCCGGACCGCTGCAGATTGATGACAGGTTTCTTCCTTCGTTCCTGAGGACCGAACAGGCTCCATCTGTGTGGACGTGTGGGACAACGACCGTGGAGGTTAGCTGGGGGTTTGCTGTTGAAGACGGCATCCGAGGCGTTGGCAAGGGCGGTACCGGCGTGGTCATCACTCGCACGGCAGTCGGTGGTGTGACAGGGATTAGCGGATCACCGGGGAGGTGGAGCACGGAGATGGTCGCCGGCCATCAGGCCGCAGTGATGGCTCCCATACTGGCTGTCTCGGGTTACGTGATTGGCGACTGCTACGCTGGCGTCAAAGATACAGCGACCAGGGTTCTGACGCAGGTGACTGCAGGTGGCACCAGCGACTTTTGTACGCTGATTCTTGAGGCGGTGTTGAAGTGAAACGAAGCATGTTCGGCACGTTCATCGCCACAGCAATTTCTGTCGGGCTCGCCTTTGGCTTTGCTATCCCCAAGGCTGCTCATGCTACCAGCCTATACGAGGTGTATCTCCATCCGGCAGCAAGCAACCTCACGTGTGGATGGCACACCGGTGCTTGCTATGACGATGACGCCGAGGTGCAATCTGGCCGGGCTCTTGACTGGAGCTACGGCTCAAACTACTCGTTCACCGTGAACTGGATATCGAAGTCAGATAACAGCGGCGGCTACTCATGGGCTGGCAATGGCTTCATATCTTACTATGGCTCAGGCACTTGTACACATATAACGACTATTGTAATGAAAGACCGGGGCGGCTCAGAGAAAAATCGTACGCAATACGTGCATACGTCGAGCGGATTGGGCGGCACGTCATTCTACGTAAGCAGCGGTTACTATCCACAGACGACCACGGCAGAAATTGGAGCCACTGCAGACGAATCCGGTTGTGGCTGCAGCTGGAGCGGCTACCATAGCCATATTGAGTCGCTCAGCGGCTGGGACAGCAAGCGCAGCTACCCTGACCACACTACCTGCAATCTGCCAAACATCCCTGATGATTGTGGGTACTATGATAACTATACCTATCCGATGTATAGGGACGCTTGGACCTACTAGGTGCGGCGCGCGTCGAAGGGCAGCCTCAGCGGCAACGTCCCGAAACGCGGGTGGGCTCCATGCTTACCTCCGTGCCTGCGCGGCGACCGGTCCGCACGGGTGAGAGGTTTGACCCGCGTGGGGCACCGTCCGGTCGGCAGCGGGAACTCCGGGCGCGTGTCTTGTTGTCAGGTAGGAACCACGCGCGACTTGACGGCGCTGGTAGTCTTGGACTGAGGACGCATCTGGGGAGGAGCGGGATGCCGGCCGACGGAATCAACAACCTGAGCAACGCCGAACTGCAGGTGTTGGCGCTGCTTGCCGATGGTTACACCAATCGCGAGATCGCCGGGATTCTCGGCGTGTCGCCGAACACCGTGAAGACCCACGTGGGCGGCATTCTGAGAAAGCTGCCCGCGAGAAGGCGTGGGGATGCCGCCAGGATGTACAGGCACGACCTGGGAGAAACGCATCGACCGGTCCAGGCGGCGGGACGGATGCGTCGTGTGGCGTTGACGCCAGCTCGGAAGCGACGAAGGATAGCTTAGTCCGAACGGTTGACACACCAGGGCACCGGCCGATGGGCGCAGTGTCGGACCCGGGCTGCTTCCAGCGCGAGCCGTGAATCCGGCCCCGGCTTGCCCGGTGAGAACTGATCACCAGGCGACCATTCCCATGCGTCGAACCTGCCACGCCCGCTGAAAGCTCAGCGCCGCGCTACCACCAGATCTTGCTGTCGATGTCGCCCGGCTGGTCCTCCCACTCGGTGGTCCAGAGGTTCGAGGAGAGGTACTTCCAGCCGCCATCGGCCAGCAGGCAGACGATATGCTGCTCGCCCGCCAGCCTCTCGGACACCTTCAGCGCCGCCTTCACCACCGAGCCCGCGCTGACGCCCACGAAGAGCCCTTCCCGCTGGGTCAGGTCCTTGGCCATTGCAAAGCTCGAACGGCTGTCGACCACGATCTTGCCGTCCAGCACCGTCTCATCGAGGACGGGCGGTATGAACCCCTCCTCCAGGGCACGGAGGCCCTGCACCAGGTCGCCCGGGTGTGGAGCGGCGGCGATGACCTTGATCGCCGGGTTCTGCGACTTAAGGTAGCGCCCCGTCCCGGTGAGCGTGCCGCCCGTGCCCAGCCCGGCCACGAAAACCGTCGTTTGCGGCAGGTCGCGCAGGATCTCCGGCCCGGTGGTTTCGAAGTGGGCGCGCGGGTTCGCTTCGTTGCCGTACTGATAGGGAAAGTAGTACCGGCCCGGGTTCGCGGCGACGATCTCCTTGGCGCGGGCAATGGAGCCGTTCGAGCCAAGCTCACCCGGCGTATAGATGATCTCGGCCCCAAAGGCCCTGAGCAGCTGGGTCCGTTCTTCGCTCACGGCCTCGGGCATCACGCAGACGACGTGGTAGCCCTTCACCTGGCCGATCATGGCCAGGCCAATGCCGGTGTTGCCCGAGGTCGGTTCCAGGATAGTGGCGCCCGGCTTGAGCTCGCCGCTCCGCTCACCGGCCTCGATCATGTACTTCGCGATGCGGTCCTTCACCGAGCCCGTGGGGTTCTGCCCTTCGAGCTTGGCGTAGATGTGCACCCCGGGACGTGGCGAAAAGCGCCTGAGCTCGACCAATGGCGTATTTCCGATGAGGTCGAGGATTGAAGAATAGAGCGCCATCGCGGCCCCTCCCCTGGGTTCGCTGAGCGTGGCCAGGCTACCGCGCCCCGCCTGCGAGCGCCGGGAGGATGTCGAGGACGTCGCCCGCCTTGAGCGCGGTCGCCGGCCCGCCCGTGTAGCGGATGTCCTCATCGTTCAGGTAGATGTTCACGAAGCGATGGAGCCTGCCGTCTTCGCCATACATCTGGGCGCGAAAGCCGGGGAAGCGCCGCTCAATGTCGCTGAAGACCTCGGCGACGGTCGCGCCCGATGCCTCGATCGTCTTCTGGCCGCCGGTGAGCTTCTGGAGCACGGCGGTGACGCGCACCTGGACGGTGGGGGCTGTGGTCGATGTCATTCTCAGGTCCTTTTTTCCTTGCGCGGCGGCTGTTCAAGCCGGGGTGGCGTGAGGGATCGGCGCGCCGCAGAACTCTTCGTAGTCGATCAGTTCGTGGATGGTGGGGTTGTCGCCGCACAGCGGGCATTCCGGGTCACGGCGCACCTTGACAATCCGGAACTCGAGCGAAAGTGCGTCGTACAGCAGCAGGCGGTTCACGAGCAGGTCACCCACGCCCAGGATGAGCTTGAGCACCTCTGTGGCCTGGATGCTGCCGATGGTGGCGCACATTGCGCCCAGCACGCCCGCTTCGGCGCAGCTCGGCACCATGCCGGGAGGAGGCGGCGCCGGGTAGAGGCAGCGGTAGCACCCCTTGCCCGGCAGGTAGACCGTCGCCTGGCCGTCGAACATCAGAATTGAGCCATCGATCAACGGCTTCTTGAGCAGATAGGCGGCGTCGTTCACCAGGTAGCGCGTGGCGAAGTTGTCGGCCCCGTTCACCACCATGTCGTACTGCCCGAGGATCTCGAAGGCATTGTCGCTGGTGATCGGAGTCTCGTGGACAACCACGTTCACGTTCGGGTTGTGGGCCTCCAGCGTCTCCCGGGCGGAGATCACTTTCCGCTTTCCAATGTCGGCCGTCTGGTGGAGGATCTGGCGCTGCAGGTTGGTGCGGTCTACCACGTCGAAGTCGATGATGCCTATCCTGCCCACGCCCGCCAGCGCCAGGTAGAGCGCCACCGGCGAGCCCAGGCCCCCCGCGCCAATGATGAGCACGCTCGCGTCGATGATCTTCCGCTGCCCGACGCTTCCAACCTGGGGCATGATCAGGTGGCGGCTGTAGCGCTCCACCATCTCGGGCGTCATCACCGTGGGCCCGGCGCCGCCCGCGAGAGCCGGGATAACGGCCACCTCATCGCCACTGGCCACCGGGGTGGCTTCGCCCGCGAGGTTCTCGATCTCGACCTGGTTGACGTACACGTTGATGTGGTGGGCAAGGTGGCCCTCGGTGTCGAACACCTGCTGGCGGAACCCGGGGAACTGCACGTCCAGGTTCTCAAGCACGTTGCGCACGGTCGCCCCCTCCGCCTTCACGCTGGCGCGATTGCCGACCAGGTGCCGGAACGGGGTGGGGATGTAGACGTTGACGGACATCGCCAGTGACTCCTTCGAAATCGATGGCCGGGATTGGCCTGGTGCCCGCATCGGACGGACGTTGTTGATCAACCTTACATTGCCACGCTCAGATACCGCTCGCCGGTGTCGCAGAGCATGGTGACGACCGTCTTCCCCGTTCCCAGCCGCGCCGCGACCCTGGCCGCCGCTGCCACGTTCGCCCCGGCCGAAATCCCCACAAGGAGGCCTTCTTCCCGCGTCAGCCGGCGCGTGGTGGCATACGCCTCCTTGTCCTCAATCCGTATCACCTCGTCGTACACCGCCCGGTTGAGCACCCCGGGCACGAAGCTCGCGCCGATGCCCTGGATGCCGTGCATTCCCGCCCGGCCGCCGCTCAGGACCGGGGAACGCGCCGGCTCAACGGCCACGATCCGGACCCGGTCGCCCAGCTCCTCCCGGAGCACTTCGCCCACGCCCGTGATCGTGCCGCCCGTGCCCACTCCCGCGACGAAGGCGTCGATCTGCCCGCCCGTCGCCTCGATGATCTCGCGCGCCGTTGTGCGCCGATGGATCTCCGGGTTGGAAGCGTTCTCGAACTGCTGCGGCATGAAGTAGCCGGGATTCTTCTCCACCAGCTGCTGCGCGGCGAAGACGGCGCCGGTCATGCCCTCGATCGCCGGCGTCAGGTGGAGTTCAACGCCAAACCGTTCGAGCAGCTGCCGCCTTTCCAGCGACATGTCCTCGGGCATCGTCAGGATGAGCCGATAGCCCTTCACGGCCGCCACCAGCGCCAGCCCGACCCCCGTGTTGCCCGAAGTGGGCTCGACAATGGTTGACCCCGGCTGGAGGCGCCCGTCTCTCTCGGCATCCTCGATCATCGAGAGGGCAATGCGGTCCTTCACGCTTCCGCCGGGGTTGAGGTTCTCGAGCTTCCCAAGCACCGTCGCCGACTGCTCCGGAATCACCCGGTTCAGTCGCACCAGGGGCGTCGCGCCGATCAGGTCAAGGATAGTGCTGGCGATCGCGGGCCGGGTGGCGGCGGCGGTCATATAACGTACCTGCCGGCCGCTGCCTGCGGCTCCCGTTCGAGCAGGCCGGCGACCGAGTACGAAGAGAGGATCTCATTCGTCGCATCCCGGATGCGCTCCCAGATCTCGCGCTGGCCGCACTGGTGGGGGTGGTCGGTCATCTCGGGCGGCTCATCGAGCCACGCTACCGGCGAGGTGCTCCCTTCGAGGGCGTCGATGATCTCCTTCACCGTGATGGTCGCCGGGTCGCGCACCAGCTCATGCCCTCCCGATGGCCCCCGTACCGAACGGATGAAGCCCGCCTTGCGGAGCGTGGTCAGGAGCTGGTCAAGGTACTGCTCGGGGACGTGCCGGCGCAGCGCGATCTCCGAAGACTGCAGCGGCCCGCTGCCGTAGTGTCCGGCGAGCTCAATCAGGGCGCGAAGGCCGTAGTCGCTGCGGGTGGAGACGCGCATGTCGGGGCGGCGTTGACTGCGGCCCCCGGCCGTTTCGCCGGGTCTGCAGGGCTGGCCGTTCTTCCTCCTGATAAAGTCGAGTAAATGTGTCAACAATAGTACCGGGTGCTTTCCGCCCCTGCAAGTGCCGCGGCCCGGCCCGCGGCAGCGCCCATGCCCCGGCTTGAGCTTTGCGCCAGGGTGGCCCAATGTGCGGGGAACGCGGCCGGACCCAATGTGGAGGCTCGCGCCCCCGGACAGGGCATGAACTGGGTAACGTTCGTACTTCTTGCGGTCATCGGCCTGATGACCTTCCGCGCCTACCGGAACGGCTTCATCCGCGAGCTGGTGGGCCTGTGCGCCCTCATCCTCGCCGTGCCCCTCGCTGGAATCCTGTACGACGACATGTACCCCAAAGTCGAGCCAATCGTCGACAACGAGGAAGCCGCCGCCCTCGTCTCGTTCATCGCCATCATGGGAGGAGTGCTGCTCGGCGGTGTGGTTGTCGCGCACCTGCTCAAGAAGAGCATCGAAATGCTCAATCTCGGTGTGCTCGATGACCTCGCCGGGGCGGCCTTCGGCTTCATCAAGGCGGTCATCCTCTGCCAGGTCGTGCTGGTCGCGCTCGTGGTCTTTCCCTCTCCCGATTTGCGCGAGGACATCGATCGCTCCCCCGTGGCGACCGCGCTCCTCGACGCCGCCCCGGCAGTGCTCGTCGTGCTGCCCGGGGAGTTCGGCGACGCCCTGGACGTGTTCCTCGACCAGGTTGAAGAGGTGGCGAACGGCATGCTGCCCCCGAAGAAGCCGGCGCCCGCGCCCTAGCAGGATCGCCTGCCGGCGCGCCGGGGATGGCCCCCGGACGGCGCCGTTGCAGGAGTGGCGATTGCGCAGGGGCGAAGTGGCGTCAGAATGGGCACGACATACCCCTCTTCGGGAGCTTCTCCTCCAATGAAAGCCTTTTTCACGCGCCGCCTCTACATCGCCCTTGCCACAACCGCCCTTGCGCTGGTTCCGGTCCTCTCCGGCTGCGGCGGCGGCAGCGTGAAGGGCGTGGACTCAGAAGACTGGGTTGCCGACGTCTGTGACCGCTTTATCGAGTTCGAGGACGCTGGAATCGAGCTGGGCGACAAGTTCATGGAAGTCGATTTCAGCGAACCCGAGGACGCGAAGAAGAAGCTGCTGGCACTCTTCAACGAGATGAAGAAGGAGTTCGATAGCCTGGAAGCGGACTTCAAGAAGATGGGCAAGCCCGACATCGAGAGCGGTTCCGAAGTGCGCGAGGCTTTCCTCGCCAATTTCGACGTCAATCGCAAGGATCTCGAGGGCGCCATCAAGGGGATCAAGGCGCTCGACACCGATTCAAAGGACATTGAAGGTGATGTGATCGAGATCTTCGAGGACATCGAGGATGAAAACTTCCGCGATGTCCTCGAAAAGCTGGCCGATAAGAAGGATGACGTTTGGGAGATCGTCGACCTGATTGACGAGGACCCGGACTGCGCCGCCGTTATCTTCTCTGACGAGTGAGACAGCCTTGAGATAAGGCTGGACAAGCCCCTGGCTTGTCCAGGGGCCGGGCGCGTGCGCAGTTCTCACGACCAGCAAGTTCGTGGCCGGTGCGTTTCGCGGGGCGCGTACGCGGGTGGCAGCGCGGGTGGGCAGAACCCCGTAGCCCCTTGCCGGGGCGCGCATTTCCGTGAGAATGGGAAGCGACCACTTGAGCCCGGGAGCCCCTACCAAGATGCCGTTCCTAAGCCGGATGCCATTGCCTGCCCTGATTGCAGCGTTCTTGTTCGCCACCCTATTCCTCTCCGCCTGCGACGGTGGCGGCGCCAAGAGCGTGGACGCCGAAGACTGGGTTGCGGATGTGTGCGAACGCTTCATCGAGTTCGACGAAGACGGCGAGGAGATCGCCGGGGAGTTCTTCGACATCGACTTTGATGACCCCGAGGAAGCGAAGAAGGGCGTGCTCGCCTTCCTCGCTGACACGAAGAAGGCGTTCGACCGCCTGGAGGCGGACTTCGAGAAGTTGGGCCAGCCCGGCATTGACGGCGGCTCCGCGGTAACAGAAGCCTTTCTCGCGAACTTCAAGAGCGTGGAGAAGGACATCGACAGCGCCATCAAGAAGATCAAGGCGCTCGATACGGACACAGACGACTTCGAAGCAGACGTGATGGAGGTCTTCGACGGGATCGAGGATGTCAACTTCCGCGATGTGCTCGAGAAGTTGGCCGACAAGAAGGACGATGTATGGGAGATCGTCGACCTGATTGATGAGGACCCGGAGTGCGCCGCCGTCATTTTCGATGATGAGGACTCCGCTGCTGATGACGGCGCCCAGCCTTCGCCTACCGTGCGGGCCGGCGGCGCGGCTACCCCCGTCAAGACGTCCACCGCGGTGGCACGCACGACCCCGAAGGCCAACGCCAGCAAGAACGAAAGGTTCGTCATCGGCCTGTGCAGCGCCATGACAGGCTGGCTCGATGACGTCACCGCCCTCGTTGACTCGCTTTCGGTACCCCCCAATTCGTCGGCCACCCAGCTCAAGGAAGCGATGGTCGCCTACTTCCAGGAAGCCCTCGACCTGGCGACGAACCTCAAGAAGGCCCTTGCCGGCCTCCCGGTTCCTGAAATCAAGGACGGCAAGGCAGTCCACCAGGCCTTCGCCCAGCTCGGCGAGGGAATGGAGAGGTCGTTCGCCGACATCCTCGCGAAGGCCAAGGCCATGGAAGCGAAGAGCCCGAGCCAGGTGCAGGCCGATGTTCAGGCCTTCGCCGACGACCTTGACCTGGTCATGACCGAGATGAGCCTGAAGGCCGACACGATAGACCTGAAGTACGACACCGATGCGCTTGTGAAGATCGCCGACCAGGTGACCGAATGCGAGGGCATCTTCTAGCCGGCCCGATGGCGCGGGCGGAGCCGGCTAACCGCCCGCCAGCCTGACCCTGTGGCCCATCGCTTCCAGCTTCTGCTGCAACCTTTCGCGGTGGTCGCCCTGGATCTCAAGCATTCGCCCGTCGCGTGAACCGCCCGCCCCGCAAAGCTGCTTCAGTGCCTTCAGAAGCGAGTCCAGCTCGGCCTCCGTTCCGGGAAGACCGACAACCACGGTCGCCGTCTTCCCGCCCCTGCCTCGCCGGTCGCGCATGATCCGCACCACGCCATCAGCGGGAGGCTGAGGCCGCGCGGGGGCTGGCGGCCTGGCGCCTGGCCGCGAAGGTGACTGCTCGCGCACACGGCCGCCATCGGTCGAATAGACGAGCCGGGAGTTGTTCAATTGCTCGCGCCCGGTGGCCGGCCGACCTTGAGCCCGAGCTGATGGAGCAGCGCACGGTATTCGGCGAGTGCGGTCTGGGGGAGCCCGTTCGCTTCGAGCTGGCGCGCCACATCGGGCCGGTGCGGGTTGTAACCCCGGCGTTCCAGCGTGGCCAGCTCGCGCCCGGCAATGGCGAAGTACTCTTCAAGCCCCCGCGCGGTGTGCGATAGCCGCGACACGGCCCGTGCCCGGCTCTCCTCCACCTCGGCGACCTCGCCGCCGCCAAGGTCGGCAATGAACGATTCGAACTCCTCATCGGTCATGCTGGCGGCCGAGGCGGCAAGCTGGTCCCGGAAGCGTTGCGCGCGCTCCTCGGCTGCGACCGCCCTGGGCACCATGCGGATGGAGCTCTGCAGCCCCGCCTCGTAGCCAAGCGCACGGTCTGTGGAGAGGCGAATCCGTTCGATCGCCTCGTTAAGCCGGGCTACGTGCGATACGTAGGCGTCGTAGGGAGAAGCGAGCTTCCAGAGGACGGCGGCAAGTGACATGGCTGCACCACCCGCGATTCTACTGCGTTCCCCGCAGGAAATCCTCGACATCGCGGAGGATATCGGCTGCCGGGGGAAGGTCGCCGGGTTCGCCATCGTCAAAGGCGCCCTCGAAGTCGGGTGCCTGGCCGTAGTTCTGTTCGAGCATGGCCACGTACTGGCCGATCTGCTCGTCACCGCGCGACGCCTCTTCCACCCGCGCGAGGAAGCGCTCGCCCTGCTCCTCCAGGTCGCCGAGGTCGGGCATGAAGCCAACCACGGGCCGGAGCGCCTGCAGCAAGGCCTGGGTGGCGAGCGGGTTCTCATCAACGTTCAGGTAGTGCGGCACCCCCGCCGCCAGGCTAATGAGGGGCGTTCCGCGCCGGCGCAGCGCATCGTGCAGCACGCCAATGATCCCGGTTGGCCCCTGGTACATCGAAGGCCCCAGCCCGAATCGTGCCGCCAGTTGCGGGTCCGCCGACGAGCCGCTCACGGGAACGGGCCTCGTGTGCGGCGTGGCGGCCGGCCGCGCCACCAGCGTGCAGATCAGCGAGGGCGAAAGCCCGGCCATCACCTCGGCCAGGCGCTCCGAGAAAGTGCGCCAGCGCAGGTTGGGCTCCGCGCCCACCACCACCACGAGGTCATGGGGAGCCTCGGGGAGTTCCGCATAGTACGCCTCGTTCCGCGGCCATTCGATGACCCGCTGCCCCTCATCGTCGAGCTTCACCACCGGCCGGTTGTCCGTGAAAACGAAGTAGTCTTCAGGGTCGACGGAGAGGAAGCGCTCGGCATTGCACGTCTCCACCAGGCGGAGGCCGGCGTCGGTCGTGACAGTGCCGGTGTCGCTCCAGCCGGTAAATGCCATCACCACCACGGGCGAACGGAGGGGCGGGATATCGCTGAGGTTGAAACCATCCACGCAAGCCATTCTACTGGCATCTGGCGGAGGGGCGAGACGCCTTCTGCAGGACTGCTTCACCCTCCCGTAGAATGCGCGCATGACTGCTGATCCGGTTGGACTGGTCCGCGAACTGCTCGCCCACCAGGGAATAGCGGCGAACGAAGACGAGGTCCAGCGTACCGCCGTCATGGTTTCCCTTCGACGCTCGCTGGAGCCTGGCCGGGAGACCGAGCCCCACCTGGTGCAGCACGTTGTCCCCTGGAAACCACGTTGAGAAACCTCACGCTTCTCACCATTGCCGAAGCCGGTCGCATGCTGCGTGCGAAGGAAGTGCGCAGCGTCGAACTCGCCGAGGCCTGCATCGCGCGCGCGGATGCGGTTGAGCCCCTGCTCAACGCTTTCATAACGCGCACGCCCGAGCTCGCGCTGGAGGCCGCCCGCGCCGCCGACTCCGAGCTTGCCGCCGGGCTTGACCGGGGCCCGCTGCACGGCATCCCCATTGCCATCAAGGACCTCTGTGCCACCCGCGGCGTGCGCACCACCGCCGGGTCCGCCATCCTCGCCGATTGGGTCCCTGGCGACGATGCCATGGTGGTCACGAAGCTCCGGGAAGCGGGTGCTGTGCCCCTGGGCAAGCTCAACCTGCACGAGTTCGCCTACGGGGTGACCAGCAACAACCCCCACTACGGTCCCGTGCGTAACCCCTTCGATACCAGGTGCCACCCCGGCGGGTCGAGCGGCGGCTCCGGGGCGGCCGTGGCCGCCGGCGAATGCTTCGCGGCCATCGGCACCGACACGGGCGGCTCCATCCGCATCCCCGCCGCTCTCTGCGGCATCGTGGGGCTCATGCCCACCTACGGTCTCGTCTCCCGCACCGGCGTGACGCCGCTTTCGTGGTCGCTCGACCACGTGGGCCCCCTTGCGCGAACGGTGGAAGACGCCGCCCGCTTCCTCAACGAGATCGCCGGCTTCGACCCTGCAGACCCCGGTTCGGCGCGTTGCCCCGGCTTCGATGCGGCCGCAGAGCTGGGCCGGGACATCAGGGGCATCCGGGTTGGCGTTCCCCGCAGTCAGGTCGAAGGCGTCCAGCCCGGCGTGGCCGCAGCCTTCGAAGCCGCGCTGGGGGTTCTCCGCCACCTCGGCGCGCTCGTTGTGGATGTCGAGATCCCGCTGCTCGATGCGGGGCTACGCCTCAACATCCTCCAGGCCGAGGCCGCCGCCTACCACGCTCGCTGGCTCCGCGAGTGCCCCGAGAAGTACGGCGAAGACGTCCGCGCCCTCTTACTCTGGGGGATGACATTCACCGCGGTCGACTACATCAACGACCTGCGTGTACGCCGTGAATTCACCGCCCAGGTGAGGCGCGTCATGGAAGCGGTCGACCTCATTGCCATGCCCACCTGCCCGGCTGTGACGTGCCCTATCGATTCCACGGCTGACGGCGCCTACCGCTACGGCGCACTGACCGGGCCGTGGGACCACACCGGGCAACCTGTCATCTCGGTACCCTGCGGATTCGGTGACGACGGCCTGCCCACCGGGCTTTCGCTTGCCGCGAGGCCGTTCGAAGAAGCCCTGCTCTGCCGCGTGGCCCACGCCTACGAGCGGGCCACCCCCTGGCATGACCAGCATCCGCCCATCTGAAACAAGGAGAAACGCGAACAATGACATTCTGCCGCTACGAGAAAAAGGGCCACGTTGCCTGCATCACGATTGCCCGGCCCGAGGTCATGAACTCGCTCCATCCGCCCGCCAGCGCCGAGATGAACGAGTACTGGGATGACTTCGCTGCCGACGACGACCTCTGGGTGGCGGTGCTCACCGGCGAGGGCGACAAGGCCTTCAGCGCCGGCAATGACCTGAAGTACACTGCCGAGCTCTCGCGCCTGCCCGCCGACCAGCGTCCCAGCATGCGCATGCCTCCGGGTGGCTTTGGTGGCATCACCAGCCGTTACGACCTCTTCAAGCCGGTCATCGCCCGCGTCAACGGCTTTGCCCTGGGCGGCGGGCTGGAGATGGCCCTCGCCTGCGACATCATCGTTGCCGCCGAGCACGCTGAGCTCGGGCTGCCCGAACCACGGCGCGGCCTGATCGCGGGCGCCATGGGCGTCCACCGGCTGCCCCGCCAGCTGCCTCTCAAGGTCGCCATGGGATACATGCTCACCGGGCGCCACATCCCCGCCCGGCGCGCCTGCGAAGCCGGCCTCGTCAACGATGTCGTCCCCCTCGCCGAACTCGACAGCGTCGTTGATGGCTACGTGGAGGACATCCTCCGCTGCGCGCCGCTCTCGGTGCGCGCCACCAAGGAGGCGGCCTACCAGGGCATCGCTCTCCCGCTGGCGGAAGCCCAGCGCGCCCGCTTTGAGTGGGAGACCCGCCGCCGCGCCAGCGCAGATGCAGTGGAGGGCCCGCGCGCTTTCGCCGAGAAGCGCACCCCCAACTGGACCGGCCGCTGAAAAGCAGCCGCACGGAATGAGGATTGTCCCCCCGGCCCGGCCGGGGACTTTTCTCTGGGCCCGGACGCGCTATACTCCGCACAAATGTTCGTAATTGCCGAACGGGCCCCCTGCCGTGTCCGCTGACCTGCGCGACCGGTTGCGGGCCGCACTCAACCAGCCGTCGCGCGGCATTCCCGCCGCCCGGGCCGAGAGCGTCACGGCGCTGCCCGATCTCTCTTCCCTTGGCGGCCGCTGGTTCCAGACGCAGCATGGGCCGGGCTATGTCATCGAAAGCGTCTACGAAGCGGGCCACATGCACGGCCGCATCCCCCTCCACCGCGCCCTTGCGCTCGACACCGCCAGCCTCGCTGCCCAGGCCCGCGATGAGCGTCTCGCCGCCGAGCACCCCCGTGATTTCCTCTATGTCGACACCGAGACCACCGGCCTTGGCGGCGCCGGCGCCATGGTCTTCCTCGCCGGCGTTGCTCGCTTCGATGGCTCTCTCCTCCGCCTGCGCCAGTACCTGCTGCCTTCGCCTCAGTATGAAGGCGGCCTCCTTGGCGGCCTCCACGACGACATCGAGCGCGCCCGCGCCCTTGTCAGCTATAACGGCAAGTCGTTTGACCTGCCCATGCTCGAAGCGCGCTACATCCTTGCCCGCCAGCGGCCGGCCTTCCGCCGCCTGCCGCACCTCGACCTGCTGCACCCCAACCGCAGGCTCTTCCGCGGGCGCTTCGACTCCCACCGGCTGGCACACATGGAAGTCGAACTGCTCGGCTTCGAACGCGAGGCCGACTGCCCCTCGCACGAGGTTCCCGAGCGCTACTTTCGCTTCTCGCGCACGAGCGACCCCACGCACATCCTCCCCGTCCTCCGCCATAACGCCTGGGACGTCCTTTCCCTTGTTGCCCTGGCCGCTCACCTGGCAGCGGTCTGCGAAGGCGCCGAAAGCCCCTTCGCTGCCGCCCGCGCCGCGGAGTATGCCGGCGACCTGGCGCTCGCTATCCACCATTACGAAGCTGCCATCGAAGGCGGCCTCGGCCGCGCCGAACGCCTCGAAGCGATGGCCCACGCCGCCCGCTGCTGCCGCAAACTGGGCCGGCCAGGACAGGCTGAGCGGTGGTGGCAGGCGATGATCAGCGAGCCCCGGAGCCGCTTGCTCGCCCCCTACGTCGAGCTCGCCAAGCTGGCCGAGCACCATCACCGGGACCGCGCACTCGCCCTTGCCCACGTCGATCGGGCGCTCGCGCTCGTGCACCAGGGGCTCGCGCGGCCGGGCAGCGCAAACAGCGAGACTGGCCTCGCCGCGCTGGAAAAGCGGCGCCAGCGGCTTGCGCGGAACCTCCCCGGGGGCTGATTCCCGGCCTGTGACACTTTCGTCACAACTTCGCGGTTCCCCGGTGACACCTCCCTGCCACTCTGGCCTTATCAACGATTTCGCGGAGAATGCGATGATTGCTCGTCCATCGGCCGTTGGCCGGAGCGTTGAAGGTCCAGGCATGAGTGACTTCCAGTGGCACCAAGACTCCCCGCGGAGGATCCCCGCGCGCGGGTTCTTTGAAGCGCCCTTCCGGCGCCAGACGTGGGCGAACATCCTCTACCTGGCGCTCTCCTTTCCGCTCGGGCTCACCTACTTCGTTGTCCTCGTCACCGTCATCGCCACCGGTGGCGGGATGGCCATCACCCTGGTCGGCATCCCCATCCTCGTCGGCGCCATGTACGCCTGGCCCTACCTGGCCGAAGCCGACCGGCTCATGGCAAACGCCCTCCTCCGGTCGGCGATCCCGCCGCTCACCTTCCAGCAGCCCGAAAGGGGCGGCCTGTGGCCCGGCATTCGCGCTCGCCTGGTCAGCCCGGCGACATGGCTCTCGCTCGCCTATCTGCTCCTGCGGTTCCCCCAGGGGGTGGCTGCGCTCGTGGCGCTGTGCGTGGCGTTGCTTGCCCCGGTGGCGCTCGTGGCGCTGCCCGCCTACTACTGGGCCGGCGAGGGGCCGGAGATGTTCGACGGCCGCCACATCGATACCTTCCCCGAGGCGATCGTCCTCGCAGTGCTCGGCGTGGCGCTCACCTTCGCCGGCTTCCACGCCCTCAACGCCTGCGCCTGCCTCTCGAAAAGGATGACTGTGGCGCTGCTGACTGTTCCGGCCGCACTCGCCCCAACCCACGTTCCACCGGCTGCTGAAGCCCCGTTGCCATTGGACGATGAGCCGGCCCCGGCGCCACGTCTCGTCCCCGGTGGCCCGTCGATCTCGGTCGATGTCGCCATGCGGCTGGTCACCGTCGGCGGCGAGCCCGTGGACCTCACCCGCCGTGAGTTCGACCTGCTGGCGCTCTTCGCCGCCAACCCCGGCCGCCCCTTTTCGCGCGATGAGCTGCTCGACCGTGTCTGGAAGGGCGACTACGACGTGACCGACCGCACCATCGACACCCACGTCCAGCGGCTCCGCAAAAAGCTCGGCGACCAGGCGGACGCCATCCAGACGGTATGGGGTGTGGGCTACCGCTTTCGCGAGCGGTAGAGTTCGCCCGGCCCTTCATCGTGCTAGTCTCCCCGGAACACCAGCCGCGGAGGTTGTCAATGCACGGGTTTCTCAGCTCCCTGAACAATGAAGATGGCCACGCTCCCATCCTCGTTGGTCCGCTCATCGGGGCCGTCGGCGCGGTCCTCCTCGGAATCGGCGCGGGCAACGACAACGGCGGCCTCGCCGTCGCGGGCGGGGTCGTCCTCGCCGCCGGCCTGCTGGCCGGGGCCTTCATCCGGCACATGACCATGGACTGGGAGATGTACCGCCGCACCGGGAAGTAGCGGGCCTCTTACGCGGGCATCAGGCGACAGCGAGGAGCCTCTCGGCAATACGGCAGCTGATGCGGGCGGTAGCCGGGTCCAGGGGCTCGCCGATGTTGTAGTCCGCCTCGTTGCGTCTGATCCTGAGCTCGGCCAGGAGGTGACCGGCGGCCGGATTCAGCGCCGTCGCAGCCTCAGCCACGCGTTGGTGCTCACGGGCGCCGCGTTTTCCCTCACTGTTCAATCCGGTCATTGCCCGGAGGTGGTGGAACGCAGCGTAGTAGGCTCGGGAGACCGCCGACCGTTGCGCCGCCTCCCCGGGGCGGCCTGCCAGCTCCCGCGCAAGGTCCAGGAAATCCCGCGCAACAGTCACTATGGCCGGAAAGTCAACATGAGCGGCAGGTTCGGCGCAAGGAGCCCGGCCCGCGCGAGCCGTTCGCCCACTCGCGGGATCAGGTCGATGTAGTCCTCGTCAGCGATGGGCGAACTGAGCCGCACCGTCAGGAGCGCAAACTCCCGGCCTTCGTCATCGCCGGGCTCCACATACGAACGGGCCTCGACCTCCGGCGTGACGCCGCTCTCGGCACACACCGCCTCAATGAGCGCAACAGCGCGCGACAACTGCTTGCCGGTCACTGGCAGCGGCTCCGAACGGCGGCGAATCATCACCCGTGCATCGTAGCACTCCGCGCGGGAGCGCCCCGGGGTGCTCAGGGCCGGTATCCCCGCCAGCGGGGGCCGAGGCGCGTGGCCTCGACCTCGTAGGCCAGGCTGACCCAATCGCAGAGGATGGGCCTGGTCTCCCGCGGGTCGATGATGTGCTCGATGCCGAACGCCTCCGCCGTCCGAAACGGCGACCGAACGGCATTGAACCGTGCTTCGAGCTCCGCCCGGAGCGCACCCGGGTCGGGCGAATTCTCGAGATCGCGCTTGTAGGCGGCCTCAATCCCGCCTTCGAGCGGCAGGCTGCCCCAGTCGCCGCTCGGCCAGGCGTAACGCAGATTCAGCCCGTCGGTGTTCGCGTGGGCGGCCCCGGCAACCCCGAAAGCCCGCCGCATGATGATGGTCACCCACGGCACCCGCGCCTGGAACACGGCTGTCATCGCCCGCGCCCCCTTGCGGATGGTGGCCGCCTTTTCCCCGGCCGTGCCGATGACGAAGCCCGGCTGATCGAGGAAGTTCACCGCGGGCACGTGGAACGTGTCGCACAGGTCCACGAACCGCGCCATCTTCTCGCTGCCATCGGCGGTCAGGCCGCCCCCGTAGTGGTAGGAGTCGTTGGTGATGACGCCGACGGGGTAGCCATCGAGCCGCGCGAACCCGGTGACCACCGAGCGCCCCCAGCCCGTGCCAATTTCGAAGAACGAATCCCGGTCGAAGACCATCCCCAGGATCTCTCGCACCCTGTACGGCCGCCGCCGGTTGCGCGGGATAGCCGACAGCAGGGCCTCCTCGCGCCTGGCGGGATCGTCGATGGGGTCCGACCGCGGAGGCTGCTGCCAGGCGTTCTGGGGCAGGTAGGAAAGGAACTGGCGGATCTGCCGGAAGGCGTCGCCCTCGTCCTCGGCCAGGTTGTCGACCACGCCGTTGTGGTAGTGGATCTGGGCGCCGCCCAGCTCCTCCTTCGGCACCACTTCGCCCATACCATGAGCAACCACCGGCGGCCCGGCCACGAACACCTGCGAGCTGTCCTTCACCATGATGCTCCAGTGGGAGGTGACCACTCGCGCCGCCCCCAGGCCCGCCACGCTGCCCATGGCGGCGGCCACCACGGGCACCTCGTTCAGCATCTCCACCACGGTGCTCCAGGCCGGGTTGGCGGGGACATAGGTGCGGCCGATGGTCTCGAAGGTGCGCACGCTCCCGCCCCCGCCCGTGCCATCGACGAGCCGCACAATCGGCACCTTCAGCTCACGCGCCATCTTCTCGCAGTAGCCCTGCTTGCCGCCGATAGAGGCATCGGCCGCGCCGCCACGCACGGTGAAATCGTCGCCGCCCACAACCACGCGGCGCCCGCCGATTCGCGCCAGCCCGCCCACGAAGTTCGCCGGGCGGACGGCGACCAGGTTGCCCTGCTCGTCGTAGTCGGCCTTGCCCGCCAGGGCCCCGGTCTCGGCGAAGGTGCCGGGGTCAACGAGCCCTTCAATGCGTTCGCGCACGGTGAGCTTGCCGCCGCCGTGCTGGCGTTTGATGTTCTCATCGCCGCCCATCTGCTGGGCAAGCGCGGTGCGACGGGCAAGCTCTTCGACTTCGGGCAACCAGGTCACAGGGGGGCTCCGGGGGAAGGATTGTGGGGGGATGGTATCGCAGACCTGTACACGTGTGCGGGGTATTTGTTCGATAAACGACATAAAAACGTAGCGCTGACTTGACAGAAGGACTAGAGTGCGGGCACTGCCTGCTGCTGGGGGTAGGAGGACCTGCGTCTTCCTTGTCTCTAAAGCGGGAACAATTCACAGGACACCGGCGTCCTGTGAGGCGGGCGAGACCGGGTATTCCACCGTGAGAAAGAGCAATCCTGGCCACCGGCCGGGCACCCGTTTTCGCCTCGCGCTGCTGACCGCATTCGCCGCGGCGCTCGCTGTCGCGGCCTTCCTGGGGGCGCCCGGAACGAGAGAGGTGCACGCCGATGGCCCCACGAACGGTACCTTCAACTTCGGCCAGGCGACCTATCCGGTCGCCGAAGGCGGCACTGCCTATATCGTCGTGAACCGGAGCCAGGGCACCGCCGGGACGCAGACCGTGCAGTACTCACTGACGTTCAATGGCACTGCAACCGCCGGCGACCTCAATGGATTCGCCCCCTCCCCAGGCTTCCTCACCTTCAATCCAGGGGAGACCAGCAAGACCATTGACGCAGGGGCTCCCGGGTCGGGAATCAGCACCTTCGACGACGCACTCAACGAGGGGACAGAGACTGTGACGCTCGCGCTCACCAGCGTCTTCGGGGGGGGCGTCGTCGGCGCCACACAGCCGTCCACCACGCTCTCGATCACCGACAACGACTCCCCCGGCATCAGCGTCAGTCCCACCTCCGGTCTGCAGACGACCGAGGCAGGGGGGCAGGCGAGCTTCACGGTTGTCCTCAATACGCAGCCCTCAGCCAGCGTCACCGTCGGCATCAGCTCGAACGACACCACCGAAGGAACGGTCTCGGCTGGCTCGCTGACCTTCACCACGGGGAACTGGTCCACTCCTCAGAACGTGACCATCACCGGGGTCGACGACGCCCTCGTCGACGGCAACATCGCCTACACGATCGTCACGGCTCCCGCCACCAGCGCGGACGGGGGCTACAACGGCCTCGACCCCGCCGATGTCAGCGTGACGAACATTGATAACGATGGCCCCGGGACTCTCCAGTTCACGAGTGCCACCTACTCGGTCTCGGAGAGCGGCGGCACGGCCCTCGTCAGCGTCAGCCGCACGGGCGGCACAGCCGGTGCGGCCAGCGTCCAGTGCAACACTGTCGCCGGCGGCACCGCTTCCGCGGGAGTTGACTACACCACGGTCACAGCCCAGGTGTTGAGCTGGATTGCCGGAGAGGGCGGCAGTAAGAACTGTTCCATCCCCATCCTCACCGACGTCGCAGTCGAGTCGAACGAGACCGTCAACCTCACGCTTTCGGGCGTAACCGGCGCCACCCCTGGCGCGCAGACTACCGCCATTCTCACAATCCTTGATGATGATGGCGCCACCGGGCAGTTCCAGTTCAGCGCCACCAACTACAACGTCGCTGAGAACGCCGGGTCCGTTCTTGTCACCGTCAACCGCATCAACGGCAGCACGGGCACGGCGTCGGTCTCCTATGCCACCTCGCCCGGCACTGCCATCCCGGGCAGCGACTATACGTCCACCTCGGGCACGCTCACCTTCCTCAACGGGGAGACCGTGAAGACGTTCAGCGTCACCATCATCGATGATGCCATCTCCGAGGTCAGTGAGACCGTCAGTCTTGCTCTCAGCGGCCCGACGGGCGGCGCCTCTCTCACCGCCCCCAGCACAGCGACCGTCACGATTCTCGATAACGAGACGGCCATCCCCGTCATCACCAGCCTCACCCCGGCGACCGGTCCCACGGGCGGGACCACCTACGTGACGATCTCTGGCGCCAACTTCACGGGAACCACGAGCGTGACCTTCGGCGGCACCGACGCACCCTTCTACACCGTGGTCAACTCCACGACGATCGCCGTCTACACCCCTGCCCATGCCGCGGGCGTCGTCGAAGTGCGCGTCACCAACGCCGCCGGCACAAGCGCCAACGCCGGTACCGCCGACGACTTCACCTACACCGGCACCGGGCCCGTGGTCTCGGCCATCTCGCCCACCAGCGGCCCCACCACCGGCGGCACAACCGTCACCATCACCGGCTCGGGATTCACCGGGGCCACGAGCGTGACCTTCGGCGGCACCGCTGCCACCTTCACGGTCAATAACTCCACCTCCATCACGGCTACCTCGCCGGCCCACTCCTCCGGCACGGTCGACGTGATCGTCACGACACCCGCCGGCTCGAGCCCCAACACCTCGGCCGACAACTTCACCTACACCAGCGTCAGCGCCCACCACACCTACGTGCTCTCCTTCCAGTGGAACCTTCTGGTCTGGTTCGGGGCGAGTGGCGCCAGCGTCGAGAACGCCCTCAAGGGCTGGGAATCGGTCGACGACACCCAGACCAACAACGTCTTCTCGCTCGTCACCGCCGTCTACCGGTGGAACGCCATCCTCCAGCAGTGGCTGGCCTTCTTCCCGTCGGCCGTGGGCACCCCTGGCGCAAACGACTTCACGACCTTCGATCGCTACGTGGCCTACTGGGTCGCTGTGGTTAGCGGCGCCAACTGGACGATCGCCACGCCGTAGCGTTCACTGCCGCCTCATCTACCCCGAGGGCCCCTCATTGAGGGGCCCTCGTTCTTTCCCGGTGGATGCCAGGGGTATTGACGTAGAACAAGATTCTAGAATAAGATTCTGGCATGGCACCCGAATGGTCCACCACTGCCGCCCGGCGCAATGGCATCCTCGCCGCCGCCCTCACCCTCTTCAACGAGAAGGGGTACGAAGCGACGACGATCGACGACGTCCGCCAGGCCGCCGCCGCCAGCACCGGGAGCATCTACCACCACTTCCGGAACAAGCAGGCGATTGCAGCCGCGCTCTTCGTCGAGGGCCTGGCCGGGTACCAGCGGGAGCTGCTCGAGGTCTTCCGCCAGAACCCCCACGCCCGTGACGGCGTGCCCGCCGCCGTGCGCCACTACGTGGACTGGTGCATGCGCAACCCGGCCCTCGCGCGCTTCATGCTCGCCGGGCGCGACTTCGAGGTGCGAGAAGCCACCACCGCGGCAGTGCGGGAGATGAACGCCCGCTTCACCGCAGAGACCGCTGCCTGGCGCGCGCGCAACGTCGAACGCGGCGAGCTTCGCCCCCTGGGTGGCGACGCCTATCTCGCCATCGTCTATGGCCCGGCCCGGGCGCTCGTGCGCTCGTGGCTCGCCGGCCGCCTCTCCGCGCCCATCGAGGAAGCCACCGCTGAGGTGGCTTCGGCCGCGTGGCGCGCGGTAGCACCACCAGGAGAACTGCCATGAACGATTTCCCACCCGTCAGTCTCTTCGCCCGCGCCGGCGAGACCTTTGTGCCCACCTCGGCCACCCCCGGCCCCTGGAGCCCCGCGGTCTGCCACGGCGGCGCGGTCGCGGCCCTCATGGCGCACCTGCTCGAAGAGGCCTCCTCCCCGGGTTTCGAGTCCCTGAGCTTCAACCTCGACTTCCTGAGACCAGTCCCCACGGCGCCGCTCGAAGCGCGCGTGCGTCCCCTGAGGCAGGGGCGCCGCATCCACCTGATCGAAGGCGAGCTCACTGCCTCCGGCGTCGTGGTGGCACGGGCTACGCTGCTGCGCTTCCGCGCGGGCGAAACCGCCATGGAGCCGCGCAGCCATCACAGCGACGCTCCTCCGCCTGACGCGCCGAGGGACTTCGCCTTCCACGACGCTGTCCGCCACGGCGCCGGGCACCGCCAGTTCATGGCCAGTGGCATCGAAGTGCGCGTCCCCGGCGGCGACACCTTCGTTGGCGCCCGCACTGGCTGGTTCCGCCTCTTGCTGCCGGTGCTTCCCGGCGCCGCTACCTCGCCGATGGTGCGCGTCGCCGCTGCCGCCGACCACGGCAGCGGCCTGGGCTCACTCGCCCTCCCTTCGGAAGCGCGCCGCATCACCTACGCCAACGCCGACCTCGCCATTCACCTCTCCCGGCCCGCCGCCGGCGAATGGGTGCGCGTCGAAGCCGCCTCGCGCTGGACGGCCGGGCGCAGCGGCCTCACCAACTCCGTCATCAGCGACGCGGACGGCCCCCTCGGCGCCGGCCAGCAGATCGTTGCCATCGAATACGCCAGCGTCGCCGCTGAGCCCCACCGCGTGACCATCGCCGCCGCCAGCTGAGCGGCGCAGGGAGGAAACGTCAATGCGACCCATCTCCGAATACACCACCCTCGCCAGCGGCTTTCTCGGCGCCTGGAACGAGCAGGACGTCGAGAAGGTGGTGGCGCGCTACACAGGCGACGTGGCCTACCTCGACCCCAACACCCGCGGCGAGGTTCGCGGCGCCCATGCCATGCGGCGTTACCTTGCGAAGCTCTTCGGGCAGTGGGAGATGCACTGGGAGCTCCGCGGTGAGCCCTACCGCTTCCACGATCGTGATGGCTGCGCCGCGCCCTGGCGGGCTACTTTCCGCCGCCCCGGAGGTACCGCCCGGGTCGCCATCGATGGCTTGGACATTGTTCTCCTTGATGGCGATCGCATCAGCCGTAACGAGGTCTACTTCGACCGCGCCGCCCTGCTGCCCCTTCTGCAGGGCGAAGGCGGTTAGCCGTTCGCGACCGGTGGCCCGCCCTCCGCTACCATAAGTGCCGGAGGTGCGGGCATGCCCGAAGCACTCATCGTTGATGCGCTGCGGACGCCCTGGGGTAAGTTCGGCGGCGCGCTTCGTGACTACTCCGCCGCCGGCCTGGGGGCCCTGCTCATTCGCGAGCTGGCCACCCGCCATGGCATCGATGCCCGCGGCGTCGACAACGTTGTCCTCGGGCAGGTGCTCCAGGCGGGCGCAGGCCAGTCGCCGGCGCGCCAGGCCGCCCTCGGTGGTGGCCTTGACGAGGCCACGCCCGCCCTTCTGGTGAACAAGGTCTGCGGGAGCGGAATGCGCGCCGTCACCCTTGCCGCCCAGCTAATCCGTGGCGGCGCCGGGGACGTGGTCTTCGCCGGCGGCATGGAATCGATGACCAACGCTCCCTACTACGACACTGATCGCCGCTGGGGCGCACGCATGGGCAACGGCAGCCTCGTCGATGGGATGGTGCACGACGGGCTCTGGTGCCCCTTCGGCGACTGCCACATGGCGACCCACGGCGACGACATGGCCGCCAGCCGCGAGGTCTCGCGCGAGGCGATGGATGAGTGGTCGCTGGAGAGCCAGCAGCGCTGGGGCGCGGCCTTCGAGCGTGGCTACTTTGGTGTCGAAGTCTTCCCCGTGCCCTCGCTGCGCGACGCCAATCACGTTGCCCTCGCCCGCGATGAGCACCCCCGGCCCAATACCAGCCGCGCCGTTCTTGCCCGCCTCCACACCGTCTACGGCACCCGCGCCATCACCCCCGGGAACGCCCCGGCCGTGAACGACGGCGCTGCAGTGCTCCTCCTTGCCTCCGGGGCCGGCGCCGCCCGGATGGGCGCGAAGCCCATCGGGCGGGTGGTTGCCCATGCCGAGATCGCGGTGGCGCCGTCCGAATTCCCCGTCGCTTCGGCGCTCGCCATCCGCACGGCGCTCGCCAGTGCGGGCCTCTCGCTCGCGGACATGGCCGTCATTGAAGTGAATGAAGCCTTCGCCTGCGTGCCCCTCATCTGCGCGCAGGAACTTGGAATTGATGTTGCGCTGATGAACCGCAACGGCGGCGCGGTGGCCATGGGCCACCCCATCGGCGCCAGCGGCGCGCGGCTTGCCATGACGGTCGCCAACCAGCTTCGTGAGCTTGGTGGCGGGCTTGGCGTGGCCGCGATCTGCTCCGGCACCGGCCAGGGCGACGCGATTGTCATCGAGGTCCGCTGAGAGCCCCCCGCAGGCGCCCGTTCGACCCCTCCGCTCACTCACGTTCGCGGCTCCGAGCGGCGACGCTAACCTCCTCCCTCCTCCCTCCTCCCCACCCACGCAAACAGGCCCCGGATTCCCGGGGCCTGTCAATTCCTACTCCGTACGCCCACAACCGGGCGGTCATGAGCGCCGAGTTCCGCGCGCCTGGCTCTTCCCTACTGCCGCCCCGGTCCGGGGCGATCGGACGTGCCCGCTTCGCGTCGGGCCTTGTTCTACGTCCGGGAGACATGCTCTGGTGGGCTACGAGCCTGCGAGCGGTTCTCCTGCCTGGTCCGCCAGAAAGGCGGACCCTACATCTGCACGATCCAGACTCCAAAGAAGGCGTGGAGCTTGCTTCGCATGTTCCAACCCCCTCGCGAGTGGTGCTGGACCCGGGCCCCTGGGCCCCTGCCCGCACCGGTTACTCATCACATTACTCCGCCGGGCAGGCATGTCAAGTAGTCAAAAAGGGGACGGACCCGGAACCGGGACCCCGGCGGAAGCAGGCCCCGCTATGCCGTTCCGGCAATCTCGTCCAGCACCAGGATAGGAACCGTAGCGACCCCCGCGCTGGCCTTCAGGCGCCCGTCGTTCGTGAGGAACGCCTCTGCCCCGGCGATCGCCGCCGTGGCGATGTGGATCGCATCGGGCAGCCGCAACGCCCGATGGGCAGAGCGTAGCCTGGCCGCCTCCTGCGCGATGTCAGCGGTGGTCTCGACCCAGATGAGACCCGGCAGCGCTTCCAGCGAAAAGCGCGCCTCAACTGCATCCTCCGAGGTCCCGGTCTGATACCTCTTTACAAGCAGTTCGCTGAGAGTGAGCACGGAGGCGATCACAACCCGCCGCGCGTCACCGAAAACCTCGGACTCAATGAACTCCTGGCGGGCGCTGCCTTCCCACTCGCCAAAGTAGATGAGGCAGTCGGTGTCTATTCCCAGCCGGAAGGGGAGGTTCACCGCTCCCATTCGTCACGAAGCTCGTCGATGTACTCCTGGACATCGACACCGTCGAAGCACCCCTTCATCGCCTCTCGCAGCCGCGTCACGGGGTCAGCTGGTGCCGGTTCGAGCGAGAGCGACACCAGGCTGTCCTGCAGCGCCCGCCCCAGCTTCGTCACGGGGTCAGCGCGCACCGGCTTCAGGCCGAGGCCGTGTTCCTCATCGTCGACGGTGAGCTGGAGGAGGTCGCCTTCGTGGATGCCAAGCGAGCGGCGGACCTCGGCCGGGATGACGACCTGGCCTCGCTTTCCGACACGGACATCGAAGATCTGACGGCGCACGATCATGTCAGGCATCGTACCACGATGTCAGATCCGTGAGACGGGCATCAGATGCCTGCGGCGCTACCGGAAATGCGGAAGAACCTCGTCCGCGAAGAGCCGCGCGGGCTCGCGCGTGTCGCGCCCGAAGAACTCCATGAGGAACATCGTGCAGCCCAGGGCGATGTTCTTCTCGATCTGTTCGCGCACGCGCGCCGGGCTCCCGGCGATTGCCAGCGGCCCGGTCGGGTCGCCCATGTGCCCGCCGAAGATCTTCTTCGCCGTCTCCACCATCGGCCCGGCGCTTGCTTCGTCCGGGGCAATGACGACCAGGCACTGCTGGCTCACCCTCACCGCTGAAGGGTCACGGCCCACCGATTCGCACTGGCTGCGCAGCACCCCCACCTTGTGTTCCAGGGCGGCGTGGTGCACGGCCTGGTTGTTCCAGATGTCCGCCTCGCGGGCGGCGAGCCGCATCGTCACCTTTTCGCCGCCACCGCCGATGAGGACCGGCGGCATCCGCACCGGCTTCGGCAGGCACACGAGGTTCTCGGCGCGCACGTACCTGCCGTCCATGGTCACGTGCTCGTGTTCCGGGTCCCACATGCGCTTGAGCAGCGTCACGGTCTCGCGAAGCTGGGCCAGCCGCGCTGGCGTGTCCAGGAACGGCACGCCGAAATCGGTGAACTCGCGCGGCATCCAGCCCGCGCCCAGCCCCGCGATCACCCTCCCCCCGGCGATGTTGTCGACGGTCGCGATCACCTTGCCCAGGTGCGCGGCGTTGCGCATCCCGGCCGGAGTCACCAGCGTTCCCAGCTCGACGCGCGACGTGACCGCCGCCAGCCCGGCCAGGAGCGACCACGCTTCGAGGATCGGGATCGTTGGCGACTGCGGGCCGTAGAGGTGGTCGCACACCCACAGCGAGTCGTAGCCCATCGCCTCGAACTCGGTCGCGGCCACGCGCGATTCCTCCCACGTGCGCTTTATCTGCGGAACGGTGACGCCGAAATGCACTGCGGCCATGCCCGGACTCCAGTGGTGCCTTCATTCCCGGCGCAATGCACCGGCGATGGCATTCTGCCACCAATAGGCCCGCTCCGCTCAATTGCCGGGTCCGCTACCCGCAGAACCCGAAATACACGTCGATCTGCTGTGGCCCCGGGAACACCTGTATGTAGCCGTCGTCTACGTCTACCCAGCCTACACCGCTGATGGGGCAGTAGTACTGGATCTGATACCAGCCGGGCGGAGGAGCGACCTGGTAGTCGCCCGCGTCGGACGCCGTAGCCGCCCAACGGTACCCGCCGGCAACGTAACCGATCTTGCACTTGGAACAGGGCGTCCCACCCGGGAGCAGCACCTTGCCGAAGACCACCGCCTCCGTTGTTGTGGTGGCGGTGGCCGTGGCCGTTGGAGGCGCGACGATGTTTGTTGGTGGCGGCGCTACCGTCGGAGGGGCCACCGTGTTCGTGGGCGGCGCAACCGTGTTCGTCGGGACGGGCGTCTGCTGCCCGCCGCCGGGGGTTGTGGGGACCGTCGAGGGAGAGGGCGACCCGCCCGGCGAAGGCGAGGCGGACGGCGAGGGCGGAGCGGATGGCGACGCCGAGGGGCTGGCCTTCACTGTTGGGGATTTCGTCGCCCCGGGCGAAGGCGAAGCTTTCTTCGTCGCCGTCCTGGCCACGGTGGCCGTCGTGTCTCCGCCGCCGGCCGGCCGGCCCCCGTTGTCATCGTCGCCCGAGAGGAGGAAGAAGGCCCCCACAGCTGCGGCCACCACCAGTGCTCCCCCGCCAATGAGCGCCAGCACCCGCGGCGGGATGCCAGCCCGGGGCGGGGCGGCGGCACCTGTCGCCCCCAGGCTGGCGCCGCAGTTCTCGCAGAACTCAGAACCATCCGGGACCTGGCCACCGCAGTTGGGACAGAACACGTGCGCCTCCATGCCGGGGGCGCAGCGGCGCTCCCAACGGGGAGCTTACGGACGCGCCCCTTCCGCACCAACGGCCAAAGGTCCCGGCCCCCGGTGGGCGAGTGGCCGCAACGGGCGCAACGCAAGAGGCGCTCCGTTCCCTTGCGGGTTCGAAGCGCCTCTACGCTTGCTGGAGGAAGTCTATCGGGCGCCCGGGCTCGGGTTGCATGCGTTCGGCTTGCGCGTCTTCGCCGCATCCTTTGCCGTGGCCTCGCCGGAGAGAGCCTCGCGACTTTCGGAGCTTCCTTCATTGCCTGCGGGGTGCCTTGCGGCTCACCGCCTGCTCCGGATGCCCCGGCCCCTTGCGGGACCCCGGCTCGGCGGCCAGTTCAGAGGCCGGAACCCCTGGCTGGCCCCGGCGTTTCCAGGCCTTGCGGCCTTTCCCCGCCGGTGGGTGGCTCCCGACCACCCCGCCTCCAACGCCGCGAAATGTATCGGCGTACGCGGGGCCTGTACAGCCTCTTATGGCAACTCGATAGAGCATTCACAAACCATTGATAGACGACATCTATTATCGTCACTGCCGTATCTGGCATTCCGCCAGGCCGAAGGCTTCTGGTCCCGGGATTATGTCCCTGCCATCGGTCCCCGTGCGTCCGGCCGCGACCGGGTTTGTGCACCAGGCCCGGCGTGGCAGGTCGCGGTCAGCATCGCGCCCGCATTACGATCTCCTGGTGAGCCATCCCATCATCGCCGTCACCATGGGACATCCGCCAAAGGGCCAGCCCGGGGCGCAGCTCAACGCCACCTACATTCACGCTGTCCAGAAGGCCGGGGGTACGCCGCTGCTCCTGCCGCCACAGGTCTCCAGTGAGGCGCTCGCCGGGTTGTTGGCCGTGGCCCGGGCCGTTGTCCTCACCGGCGGCGGCGATGTTGACCCCGCTCGCTATGGCGAAGCGCGGCACCCGGCAGTGGCAGGAGTCTCGCAGGAGCGTGACGCGCTTGAGCTCCAGGTCATCCGCTTCGCCCTCGACCGTGAGCTTCCCCTGCTCGCCATCTGCCGCGGGGTGCAGATCCTCAACGTCGCCCGCGGCGGGACCCTGGTGCAGGACATTCCCACCCAGTTCCCCACCGCTGTCGCCCATGCTGTGCCCGAACCGCGCGACGCCCCTTCCCACGAAGTCATCATCAAGCCCGGCAGCCACCTCGCCGGCCTGGTGGGCGCCGAAACGCTGGGCGTGAATTCTCGCCACCACCAGGCAGTGAACCGTCCCGGCGAAGGGCTTGTCCCCGTGGCCTGGGCCGATGGGGACCTCGTCGAAGCGGTGGAGATGCCCGGGCGCTGGGTGGTGGGTGTGCAGTGGCACCCCGAGAACATGGTCGACGCATCCCCTGCAGCGCTTGCGCTCTTCGCGGGCGTTGTCCGGGCCGCTGCCACCGGCCGCTGAAGGCCGCCCTGCTACCCGGCGGCCTGCGCCAGCGCGGCCCGGTTTGCATCCGGGGTCTCGGGTGGGATCGAACACCCGGCCGTTACCAGGAGCCGCTCCGGACCCGCCGAGGCAATGGCCTCCCGGACCTGGGCCGCAACTTCGCCTGCGGTCATCGATGCCAGCCTTGCCTGGTCGACACCACCCATCACGGCCTTTGTGGTTCGTGCCTTCACCGCCGCCAGCGAAGGGTTGCCAACCCCGTGATCGGCCCAGTTGAAGGCCGCTACCGGGTAGTCCAGCAGCAGGTCGATCATGTTGTTGTTGCGGCACACGTGCAGCACGTTGAACGGCGCGTCGCTAACGCCTGCCAGCACCTGGAGGTCGTAGGGCCGGCCGAATTCGCGGTAGAAATCTGGCGAGCTGGCGTCCCGGCTGGCCCACGCCAGCGGCGCGAAGAAGATCCCGGCCGCGCCCGCCTCCAGCGACGCCCGGGCGTATTCGGCGAGCGTTTCAGTCACAGCGGCAAGAGCAGCGTGGGCTCCGGCCGGGTTCTCTGCTGCCAGCCCGATGAACTCGGTCCGCGGCCCGCACAGGAGCGCCAGCACCGAAAGCGGCGAGAAGATCGTGTGGATCACGTCGGCCTCGCCCGCCGTGCCTGCCAGTACCAGCCGCAGCGCCTCCAGGTGCTCGGCGAATACGCCGCTGCGCGCGCTGGTGGGCTGGATCCTGTCCAGGTCCTTCGCTTCGCGCACCGCCACCGACAGGAGCTCGGGCCGGCGCGGTTCCGTGGGCCGCTGGAACCTGTTGCCCCAGGCCTCGGCGAAGTAGGTCGCTCGCGGGTTCAGCTTGATGAAGTCCCAGGCGAAAGCGCGGTACTGCTCCAGGGTGACGCCGGCGAGCTCCTCCGGCGACCATTCGCGAAGGTAGTCGTGCCCCCACATGGAGACCGGTGGCCGGTCGACCGGCGCTCCCGCCAGGGTTGCCCCGACCCGTTCCTTCTTCGTCATGCCTGCCATCGTCTTCCTCCAGCAGAGTTGCTGCCCATGCTGCCCGCCTGTTGCTGACCGGTGGGCCGGGCGAGGCTAGCTCACGAGCGCCCCAAGGATGCGCTCCACGTCCTGTGGCGACCCCGCTGGCATGCTGATCACGGGCATGTCGAGGCCGAGTTTCCGCCGTTCCTCGACGCCGGCCGCCACCATCTCGAGGTCCCCGTAGACGGCCGTCTCGTCGAGCATGCGGTCGCCCATGGCGGCCATGATCTCGGGCGTTGTGCCGAACGGCATGGGGCGATTGACCTCGGCGGCCTTGCGCATGGCGGCAACTTCTTCGGCGAAACCGTTGCGAGACAGCATGCGGTGGTAGAAGTCGCCCATGTTCGTCACGTACCAGGAAATCGGCCCCGCCGCCTGGACCTTCGCCTTCTGAACGTCCGGGTTGATGGCCACGGTCAGGGAGGCGACGCACTCCACGTCGCTTTCGGGGCGCCCCGCCTTCCTCGCGCCGCTTCGCACGCGCTCCATGCCTTCGGCATACCGCGACTTCGGCCAGTAGATGGGCATCCAGCCATCGGCAACCTCACCCACCTGTTTCATGCTCACCGGCGAGATGGAGGCGATGTAGATGGGGATGTGCTTGCGCACGGGCTCGAAGAGCAGCTTGAAGCCGCGCTGCAGCTTGAAGATCTCGCCCTCGTAAAACACCTTCTCGCCCGCGATTATGAGGTTGATGATCTCGCAGTACTCCTTGAGCCGCTGCAGGGGCTTCTCGAACGGCTCCCCGTGCCAGTGCTCGATCACGCGCGCGCCGCTCGTTCCCAGGCCGATGATCATGCGCCCGCCCGAAAGCTCGTCGAGCGTCGCGGCTGTCATCGCCAGCACGGCCGGTGATCGCCCGAAAACGGGCGCGATCCCGGTGCCGAAGTGGATCTTCTTCGTGGCCAGGGCGACCTGCGTGAGCAGCGAAAACTGGTCTCGCCCCCAGGTTTCAGCCGTGAACACAGCCTCGACGCCGACTTCCTCGGCGATCTGGATGCGCTTGATGATCTCCCTGTTCTGTTCCGGGCTGCCGGTGAAGCCCACCGAAACCGCGAGACGCCTGGCCATGCTGCTACTCCCATCTTTCCGTGACGTGCGTTGTGTCACACAACTATGCTGGCGGGTCGCACCGCCGTCAAAGGAGCGGTTTACGTAGCCCCTTCACCCCGGCCAGCTCGTTCGCCTCGTGCGCCGCGAGGGCTGCCGCAATCTGTGCCGTCACCGGCCCCGGGAGCCCGTCGCCCACGGGCTCGCCATCGATGCGGGTCACCGGCATCACCCCCATGAGCGCGTTCGTCAGGAACACCTCGCTGTACGCCCGGAACAGCGGCCCCGGCCACAGCGGCTCTTCGCGCACCTCCAGCCCGCAGGCGGGAACAAACTCATCCCCAACCAGCCACCTCACGGTCCCGGGGAGCGCTCCATCAGCCACCGGCGGTGTCACCACTTCTCTTTCGAAGACGGCGAAGAGATTCGCCGCGCTGGCGCCGGCTATGCTCCCGCCGGTATTCAGCACGAGCGCCTCGTCGGCCCCCAGCTCCTGCGATTCCATCCGCGCCAGCACGTTCTGCAGGTTGCTAAGTGACTTCACGCGTGCCAGCGGCGTGTGTTCATTCCGCCGGAGCTGGGACGTCGCGAGATGCATGCCCCGCTTACGCATCTCCTCCGGGTAGCCTGCATATGCTCGCGCCTCGATGGCAACCGTGGGCGCCTCCGTCCCCGCAGGCAGGAGTCCCCGCTCTACCGCCGGGCCCCGGCTGACGGAGATCCGCACCGCACACTGCGGCCCGCCGGCCGCCGCTGCGCACTCCGCCGCCGCCGCTCTGAGGGCTTCCAGCGGGTAGGGCAATGCGATTCCAAGCAGCCAGAGCGCCTTCCCCAGCCTCTCCATGTGCGAATCCCAGCGCAGGCACCAGCCCTCCCGCACAAGAAGGGTTTCGAAGGCGCCGTCGCCGAGCGTGAAACCGCGGTCGGCCGGGGCGATGCTGGCCGCGCCCGGCGCCACGAATGCGCCGTTGACCCAGGTAGCCACGCTCCTGCTCATGTGCCTGCCCGGGCAATCGCCGCCAGCGCCGACTGCGCCTTCGCCATCGTCTCTTCGTACTCTGCCCCGGGGTCCGAATCGGCCACCACGGCGCCGCCCACCTGCAGCCAGAGCCGCTGCCCGTGGAGCACAATCGTCCGGATGGTGATGCTGCTCTCCATGAACCCGTCGGACCCGATGGCAACGATAGACCCGCAGTAGGGGCCGCGCCTGACGGGCTCCAGCTCCTCGATTATCTGCATCGCCCGGATCTTCGGGCAGCCCGTGACCGAACCACCGGGGAAGCATGCCCTCAGCAGGTCCACGGGCCCCAGCCCGGGTCGCAGGACACCGGTGACGGTGCTCACCAGGTGCCAAACGTTCGAAAACCCCTCGAGCGCGAACATCTCCGGCACGGCCACGCTCCCCACCCGGCACACCCGCCCGAGGTCGTTCCTCAGCAGGTCCACGATCATCAGGTTCTCGGCGCGGTCCTTCTCGCTCGCCTGCAGCTCGGCCGCCAACTCCTGGTCGCGCCCCGCATCTTCGCTGCGCGGGCGGGTCCCCTTGATGGGCCGCGTCTCGACCTGGCCGCCCTCAAGGCGCAGGAACCGCTCGGGCGAGGCGCTCAAGATCTTCGACTCGCCGAAGTCCAGGTACGCGCCAAACGGCGCCGGCGCGGCCTGGCGCAACGCCGAATACAGCGCGAACGGGTCTCCCTGCCACCCGGCCTCCAGCCTGTGCGACAGGTTGACCTGGTAGATGTCGCCCGCCTGGATGTGGGCCAGCGCAGTCTCCACGGAAGCGAGGTAGTCAGCTCGTGGTGTGCGCGAGACGGCCCCCCCCTTCAGCGCGAATCCGCCCGGAGGACGGGCCCGGGCGGCCAGCTCCGCCTCCACATGGTCCAGCTCGGTCTCGGCGGCGGCGTGCCCGCCCTCGCCGTGCTCCGCGACCAGCCACGCCTGGCCGAGGAGGTGGTCAAATGCCAGCACCCAACGGTAGAGCCCAAGCACCATGCACGGCGGCCCCGGCTCCGGCGCGATCGTTGCGGGCAGCCGTTCAAGGTGGCGGCCCAGGTCGTACCCCAGGTAGCCGATCACACCGCCTCGGAACGGAGGGAGGCCAGGCAGCGGCGCCCGGGGCTGTGGCCGGGTCCACCGTGCCAGCACGTCCCACGGGCCCGCCCGCTCTTCCCGGGTCGAGCCGTCCCGCGAGGTGACCCTCAGCCGTTGGCCATCGGCACGAAGCGTCACAAGGGGGCGGGCGGCAAGGTACGAATACCGGCCCATCCTCTTCCCGGCCGCGCTGCTGTCGAGCCAGGCAAACCCATCGAGTCCCCGCAGCCGCGCCGCCGCCGTCGCGGGGTCGGCCTGGACCGCCCGGACGCTAATCCCTTCCCATCGCGGCTCCGCTGCGGAATCGCCCACCTGTATCCCCGGTTTCACTGCCTGAGCGTATCCGAAGGGCGCTCAGCGCCCCAGAGAGCGCACCAGCGCCACGGCAACAACAGCCGCCGTCTCGGTGCGGAGCGTGTTCGGCCCCAGCTTCGCCGTCAGCGCCCCGTGCGCCCGGGCACGCGCCAGCTCCTCGGGGCTGAAGCCCCCTTCCGGGCCGACCGCGACAGCAAGGCGCCCATCCCCCGGGAGCAGGGCGGGGACCTCGCCCCAGGGCCTGCCATCGCAATCACAAACCAGGAGCGCGCCATGGTGACGCGCCAGGAGGTCGCCGAACTGCGCGGGCGGTTCGACCACCGGTACATAGAGGCGCCCGCTCTGCTCAGCGGCCTCGATCGCGATTCGTTCCCAGCGCTCGCGCCGTCCTGCCGAGCTGCCTTCGCCGCGGGCGCTGTGCTCGCTCAGCAGCGGCCGGATGATATCGGCGCCCGCCTCCACGGCCTTTTCCAGCGCCCAGTCGAAGCGATTCGGACGCACAAGCCCAACCCACAACTCGAGCGTCAGCGCGGGCGCCGCTTCCTGCCGGGCGAGCGCTCCGACGCTGGCGCGGAGCCCGGCCTTCGCGGCCGGCCCCACCGTCGCCTCCCACTCCCGCCCATCCCCGGAGAATGCGAGGAAGCTCTCCCCCTCCCGCAGCCGCATCACCGCTGCGAGGCGCTTCGCCTGCTCGCCTTCCAGCAGCAGCGGCCCGGGACCAAGGTGGCCGCGCACAAATAGCCGGGGCACGTGCGCCATGGCGCCATCCTACCTGCTTTCGCGGCTGTACAATCCCGCCATGGAAGAACGCATCTCCTGGTTTCCCATCGCCGGCCGCGAAACGCTCTCGCCCGAAACGCAGGCCCTCTTCGACCAGCTCGAAGCGAAGCTGGGCTTTGTCCCCAACGTCTTCCGGGCCTTCGCCTGGAAAGAGGAGCGCTTCAAGCGCTGGCTCGCGCACTTCGACCACCTCATGCAGCCCTCGCCCGGCCTTGGCAAGGCCGAACGCGAGATGATCTCCGTCGTCGTGTCGATGCAGAACCAGTGCCTCTACTGCCTTACCGCCCACGGCTTCGCTGTCCGCGCCCTGCTCAAAGACCCGGTCAAGGGCGAGCGCGTAACGCTCGACTATCGGCGCGCCGGCCTATCCGAAAAGCAGATGGCGATGCTCGACTTCGCCGTCAAACTCACGCTTGACCCGGTCACCGTCTCGGAGGACGACATCGACGACCTGCGCGCCGCCGGCTTCGAAGATGAGGACATCTGGGACATCGCCGAGGTGACCGCCATGTTCAACTTCACCAACCGCGTGATGTCGGCTACAGGGGTGCTCCCCAATCCCGAATACCACGGTATGGCACGCTAGCCCTTCGTTCCGAAGAGACCCTGAACCAGGCACTTCACAACGCGAACACACATGTGCTAGCATCGCGCCGCCCCGCTCTGGGGGCGTTCCTGTGACACGACGGGACGCCGGGGATGTGCGCAGAAACCGCCTCTTCCTTCCCGCCCCTCGTGCCGCCCACCGTGGCTGCCTGTTCGCGCTTGCAGCGTGCCGGCAGACCGCGAAAACGCCGGAGGACTACGTGAAAAGGCTTGGCATCTCCATCCTCGTCGCAGGCCTGTTTGCCCTGGCAGGCATCGCCACCACCACCGCCAGCTCGCCGCATTCGGAAATCGCCACCGAACTCCGGCCCGGCGCCTGCGGAAACGGCCAGGTAGTGGTCAATGCCGTCGCTTCGATTGTCAACAACGCCGACTCCGGCGTCGGAGGCAACTACTGGGCTTACGACACCCTGCTGCGCCACTACATGGTCTGGAAGACGGGCCCGAATGAGTACTGCGCCATCATTCGCGACTCGGGCTGGTTCAAGACCGTTGCCGGGGCCAGCCCCGGGAACACCGGCACCATCGCCGCCGGTGTCCGGGGCCTGATTCGGGGCGGATACCGGACCACCACCTTCACCGGGACGTGGTCGCCCCAGTGGCCCACGTTTGGCTACATAGGCAAGCTCGACTACCAGTGCGACCTCAACGGCAATTGCCCCGGCGCACCGGTCTGGCGCGACAAATACTTCACCGGGATTGTCGGGTTCGATCTTGACTGGTGGGGCTGGTTCTACCACGCCGGACCGCGTGGGACCTGGTACAACGCCGAATCCGGCAACGTAGGGGACATCAAGAACTAACCCCTTCTGGTTGCAGTGCTCCCGGTGGCCCGTTTCCGTCGCCTGGCGCATCCTCTTGATCGATGCTTGTCGTCCAGAAGTACGGTGGAACATCGGTAGCCGATGCCGAGCGCATTCGCCACGTGGCCGGGCGCGTGATGAGGCGCGTTCACGCCGGCGACCAGGTGGTGGTCGTTGTCTCGGCGATGGGCAACCGCACCGACGAACTCATTGACCTCGCGCTCTCCATCACGCCCGACCCGGACCCGCGCGAGCTCGATATGCTCCTCGCTACGGGCGAGCAGATGTCCATCGCCCTCCTGGCCATGGCCCTGCGCGCGCTCGGCCAGGAGGCGGTTGGCCTGACAGGCCAGCAGGCCGGGATCTACACCCGCGCCGACCATGGCTCTGGCCGCATCGCGCGAGTGCAGGCCGGCCGCGTGCGCGCCGAGCTCGATTGCGGCCGCGTGCCCATCGTCGCCGGGTTCCAGGGAGCCACCGATGAGGGCGACATCGTCACCCTCGGCCGCGGCGGGAGCGACCTCACCGCCGTTGCCCTCGCTGTCGCCCTGGGCGCCGATCGTTGCGAGAACTGCAAGGACGTCGAAGGCGTCTACACGGCCGACCCGCGCCTTGTGCCCACCGCCCGCAAGCTCACCGACCTCACCTACGAAGAGATGCTTGAGCTGGCCACCCAGGGCTCCCAGGTCATGCACAACCGTGCCGTGGAGCTCGCCTCCGTCTACGAGCTCCCCATCCTTGTCACCTCAAGCCTGGTTGACGCCCCGGGTACCCTCATCCATGGAGAATCCGAGTTGGAAGAACGCAACCGCGTCCGCGCCATCGCCCACGACACCGATGTGGCGAAGATCACCATTCGCCGCGTGCCCGACAGGCCGGGCATCGCCGCCACCATCTTCGAGCCCCTCGCCGCCGCCGGCATCAGCGTCGATACGATCGTTCAGAACGCCAGCGAGGACAACCTGACGGACCTCACGTTCACCATCTCGCGCAAGGACCTGCGCCGCGCCGAGTCCGAGATGACCGGTATCTGCCGCGATGTGGGCGCCCCGGGGTTCGTCGCCGCCGGGGAGCTGGGCAAGGTCAGCATCGTCGGTGTCGGAATCCAGACCGCCCCTGGCTACGCCGCGCGCATGTTCCGGGCCCTGTTCAATGCGGGCATCAACATCGAGCTCATCTCCACAAGCGAGATCCGCCTTACCTGCATCATCGATGCAGCCCGCGTCCCCGATGCCGTGCGCGCCCTTCACGAAGCGTTCGAGCTCGAAAGGGGCGATTAGCCGCGCCGGCACCACGGTCGGTGGGGACTTGTTCCCTGTTCACCCAGGGTGGCGTAGCATCTCGATTAGCCTGGCGGAGCGCCCCCGCTTCCTCCTCCACGCGGGCTTTCCATGCGAACCGCAAACTACATTTTCTCGGTTATCTCGGTCATCCTGGGTATCGCGCTAATACTCTTCATGCTCACGCAGTCGGCCTCCTGGAACATCGGCATCGCCATCGGTGTCGTGCTGATCATCAACGGCGTGGTGCGCTTATGGTTCGCCCAGGACGATGCGCGATGAGTGCCGTTCCCTCGCTCTCCAGTAGCACTCGCCGGTCCGGGGGCCGCTGATGCAGCTACGCTCCGTGCTCGTCCCGGTCACAGATTCAGCTGCCAGCCTCGAGGCCGTTGGCATCGCCTGCCGCCTTGCCCGCCAGTCGAAGGGCAAGGTCATTGCCATCCACATCATCGAGGTGCTCCGCTCCCTCCCCCTCAACGTTGAGATGGACAACGAGGCCCGCCGTGGCGAACAGATCCTGCGCCACGCCGAGGAAGCGGCATCCGGGGCGGGCTATCGCATCTCCCGTGAGCTGCTCCAGGCGCGGGAGGCCGGCCCTGCCATCGTCGACGAGGCCCGCGACAGGGGCGTCGACGCCATCGTCCTGGGCGTGGGCTACAAGCGCCTGATCGGCGACTTCCAGGTCGGCCGCACCGCCGACTACGTGCTCAAGCACGCGCCCTGCCAGGTGTGGGTGGTCCGCCAGGCCGTGGCGAAGCCTGTCTAGGTAGAGCAAGATGTGGGCGAAGGTGAAGCGATGAACATCGTCATCATGGGCTGTGGGCGACTCGGCGCCCGGATCGCGGGGATACTCGACGAGGCCGGCCACCGGGTCACCGTAATGGACACAAACCCTGCCGCTTTCCGGCGTCTCCCCGCCGGGTTCCGCGGCGCGCAGGCCATCGGCAACGGCATGGATGGCAACGCTCTCGAACGCGCCGGGATCAAGACCGCCGATGCCTTCTTCGCAGTCACCCAGGGCGATAACCGCAACTACTTCGCCAGCCAGGTGGCCCGCGAGGTCTACGAGGTCAAGCGCGTCCTTTGCCGCATCTACGACCCTTTGCGCGAAGAGATCTTTCGCGAGCTGGGGCTTGAGACCTTCAGTCCCACCAGCCTTGGCGCCCAGATCATGGTCGACATGCTGCTCGGCGGGGAAGCGAAAGGGGGTTAGCCATGTACGTTGTGGTCGCCGGCGGTGGCAAGGTTGGCTTCTACCTCGCCCAGGAGCTCCTCAATGCCAACAACGAAGTGCTCATCATTGAACGCGATTCCGCGCGCGTGAACGCCATCGCCGAAGAGCTGGGCGAAGCCGTGATGCTTGGCGATAGCTGCGAGGCAACCGTGCTCGATGCCGCTGGAATCGGACGCGCAGACCTCGTGGCCGCCGTCACCGGGGATGACGAGGACAACCTGGTCATCTGTGAGGTCGCCCGTCAGCGCGGCGCCGGGCGCGCGATCGCGCGCATCAACAACCCCAAGAATGAGCTGCTCTTCAAGAAGCGCGGCATCGAAACCACCATTTCGGCCACCACCGCCATCCTCGCCCAGATCGAGCAGGAGCTCCCCACCCACGACATGATCGCCCTGCTCCAGCTGCATAGCGGCCTGGAGCTTGTCGAGCTCCGCCTCCCCGAGACCTCGCCCGCCGTGGGCCGCTCCGTTCGCGAAGTCCTGCTCCCGCCCGAGTCGCTCATCTCCCTCATCGTCGACCCCGGCGGCGTCCCCCGCATTCCCGGCGGCGATACGCGCCTTCACCCCGGCGATGCCCTCGTCGTGGTAACGCGCAAAGAGAACAAGGACATGCTGCGCGAGGCCCTCATCGGCTCCACGCATGGGATGGACACCTGAGCCCATGAAGCTCGCCTTTCTCGGCCCCCCGGGCACCTTTGGCGAGCTGGCTGCACTCCGTTTCGAACCTTCCGCCGAGTTGGTGCCCTTCCCTTCTCATGCCGCCGTGGCCGCTGCCGTTGAATCGGGCCAGGCCGATGCCGGCGTGCTGGCAATCGAAAATTCCGTCAGCGGCTCGGTCGCCGAAACGCTCGATATCCTCATCCACGACACCACCCTCCAGGTCCAGGCCGAGCTCGTCCTGCCCGTCGAGCACAACCTCATCGTGCGGCCGGGGACTCGCACCTCCGATGTGCGCATCATCTACTCCCACCCCCAGGCCTTCGGGCAGTGCCGCCGCTTCCTCCAGCGCGAGCTCCCCGGGGCGCAGGTGGAGGCTGCACTCTCCACCGCAGAGGCAGTGGCGCTGATGATGAAGCGCCCCGGCGATGCCGCTGCCATCGCCACCGTCCGCGCCGCCGAGCTTCACGGCGGCCAGGTCATCGCCCACGACATCCAGGACTCTTCGCTTAACGCCACGCGCTTTGTGCTCCTCGGACGCGGCACTCCCGGCCCCACGGGCCGCGACCGGACATCGATCGCCTTCACCTTCGCCGAGGACCGCCCGGGATCCCTCGCCGGAGTGCTCATCGAGTTCGCCCGGCGAGGCATCAACTGCACTAAGATCGAAAGCCGCCCCACTCGCCTCGTCTTTGGCGAATACGTCTTCCTGATCGATTTCGAAGGCCACCAGGATGACCCGCAGGGCGCCGAGGTGCTGGATGCAATCCGGCCCCTCTGCGCCCATGTCAAGGTGTTTGGCAGCTACCCCCGCTGGCAGTAGCCCCCCTCAGGGCACCCACGACTCGCAGCCGCCCAGGAGCAGGTCGATGCCCGCGCCCCCCTCGCAGTAGTCGCCCCCGCCGTTGCCTCCGTGCAGCCTGTCGTTGCCGTTGTGGCCGTAGAGGCGGTCGTTCCCGTTCTGGCCCAGCAGCCGGTCGTTCCCCGGCCCGCCAATGAGCACGTCGTTGCCATTGCCGCCGCGCAGGTCATCGTTGCCGTCGCCGCCCACCATGCAGTCGTCCCCGCCGTTACCGCGCAGGCGATCGTTCCCCGGGCCCCCCAGGATGAGCTCGCTGGCGTTGCTGCCAATGACCGTCCCCGAGCCCACCACCAGTGCGGTCACGTAGATGTACGAGCGGCATTCGATCGGCGCCAGGTCGTTTGGCGTAATCGGGATGCTCTGGTCGTCAGCCGCCGAGGGCGCGACAGTATTTGTCGCCGCAAGGGCCGTCGCAAGGCTTCCCAGCACCAGGGCGCCAAGGGCCAGGGTGGCCAGCCGCGCGAAACCCCTTGCCCCGGTCATGCTGCCGTCGCCCCGCGGAAGTTCTTTGACGGCGTCCCCAGCGCCTGGAACCGGTAGACCACCGTCCCGGCCTGCACGAAGTAACAGTGGTATCCGGGCCTTATCTCCTGAAGAAGCACGGCGCCCTCGCGCTCGGCAACGCGCGCCAGGTCATCGACCGAAGCGACGTCAATCACGGCGTTCGCCCTCGGCGTAGGGGCGCTGCGTACCGTGATGACGGGCAGGCCGTACTTCGCCTGCACGCTCTGCGGCGAATCGCCCGCCGGGCCCATGCGGCGAATGGCGCCAAGGATGAACACGCCCGCACCCGCCAGCACCAGCCCCAGCCCCAGCAGCGACAGCCAGCGCCCGGTGGCCACGCCCAGCTCGAAGAAGAGCAGGTTCACCGTGTTGCTCTCGGTCCGCTTCCCCTGGTTCAGCCCCTCCGTCGATGGCGCCAGCGCGTTCCCGGCTTTGCCGGAGTCCTTCACCAGCGAGAGCTGGAACGGGTCGAGCTTGAACTCCAGGCGCGGAGCGAAGGTGTCTTCGAAGGCGCGGCCCGAGAGCGTCCCGGCAATGCTCACTTCCGGGACGACCGAGACGGTGTAGCTCTGGTTTCGCACCCCGGTCTCGTTCTCAAGCCGCTCGATGACGGCCCCGATCTCGTTCAGGGAGAACGTTCCGCCTGCCGTGAAGGCGCTGCCCTGGAACGGCGTCTCTGGCTGAAGCTCAAACGTCCGCTTCCAGCCAGCATCGTCACCGGCCTCGGCCACAAGCCGGTAGCTGCCGCTCACCGTCGCCGGGTGCTCGCTCGTCAACCAGTACCTGAACGAAACGTCCACCAGGTCGCTCTGGCGGCGGTACACGGGGTCGCCAGTTGTTGCCGCCGAGGAGTCGTAAAGCGTGCCGTTAGCCGCCTTGGCCGAGTAGGCGAACTCACCCGACTGCGTGTAGACGGCATTGTCGGGGACTTCGCGCGTCACCGGACGGCCAAACGAGACAAACGCCAGCACAAGGAAGGCGAAAGCCGCTGCCCCCAGTGTCACCAGGCCGTCTTCCCAGTTGCGAGTTATCGATTGCATGACCGTCTCCCCTGCATGGGCGGCGCCGGCTGGCCGCCCTTCTCTCTCTGAAGCACGCCGCCGGTTCGCTGCAGCCCCGGCGCCCCCACCCAGCCCCACCAGAGCGAGCACGATGAGCACCGCGGCGTACTTCTGTTCCTGGAGCGGCCCCATGAGCCGCCCCACCGATGGAACCCGGAACCAGAGCTCGCCAATGAGCTCCGCTTCAACCGGGTGGTGGCCGTCGATGAAGTCGTTGTGGTCGCCCTTGAGGACGAACCGCTCCCCGTCGCGGCCGATGATGCGGTGGATCACCGGCCCAATCTCGGGGTGACGGTAGGTGACGATGTCGCCTTCGGTGTAGCTGTGCGAGCGTCGCACCACCGCGAGGTCCCCGCGGTGCATGCCCGGCTCCATACTGTTCCCGCTCACGATCACGTAGGAAACCTGTCCGCCGAGCCTTGTGGGTGCGAATGCCACCCACGCCACCACGACCAGGACCAGCGCCATCGCCGAGCCCAGCGACGCCAGCAGCGTGCGCCGAGTCTTCATTGTCTCCCCCTTTGGCTGAAAAGACTGGTGGGTGGCCGCGGACCAGTGCGGCCACCCGGGTTCGTTAGTCGGCCACGACCACGCGGAGATCGTCGGCCGTCAGCACAGTGGCCCCTGTCGTGGTGCAGGTGACGGCAGGTCCAACGTTCGTGCACGAGTACCAGGTCGAACCGGCAGCGACAAGCTTCACGGTGATGGTCGAACCCGCGACTGGCGTGGAGTCCAGTGTGAACTGGACGCTGTCGATGTTGCCCGGGTTGGTAGCGTTGAGGTTGTAGTGGACCCCCGAGGCTGTATAGCCGCTGACAGCCCCGTGCCCATCGCCGGCCTTGCTGGCGGGCACGGTGTTGGCGGCGGCGAAGCCGAAGGCCGCGACCGCGACGATGGCGAAGACGGCGACGACGGTCAGCCGCCGCGCGCGCTTCATGGTTGAGATTGCCATTCCTAGCCTGCTCTCTCCTGGCGGGTCCTCCCCGCCAATGCGTGGTGTGAACGGCCTTTTTCCCCGGCCGTTCCGCCGGTAAATACGGTTCCGTGGACAGCCGGTAACAGGCGAACTGCGTTCGGTGTCACCAAACGTTCACTTTTCGTCCACACGCCTGCCCCCTCAAACGGCGACACTGGCGCCGATTGCTCGTAACGGCGCCGCGTAGGGGAACCCCCGGGTCTGGCGGACGCCGTACACCCGCCTTCTACCCGGCGCCAGTTGCGGCGGGCCGCGCTCCCTGCCACCATCAAGGGACCATGCAGGGCGAGATCTATCGCGCCATTGCCACCGCAATTGAATGTGGGCAGCCAGTCGCCCTGGCGACGGTCGCCCGGACGCGCGGGTCAACCCCGCGTAAGACCGGCGCCAAGATGGTCGTCCACCCCGATGGCTCCTTCTTCGGCACCATCGGTGGCGGCTGCGGCGAGGCCGAAGTCTGGCAGGAAGCGATGGCCGTCCTCCACGATGGCGTGCCCCGCATCGTCACAGTTGACCTCACGGCCCCCCTGGAAGCCGAGGACCGCATCTGCGGCGGCGTCATGGACGTATTTGTAGAGCGGCTGGGTTAGCGTTCGCCCCCGCAAATGGCGCGTTTGCGCACCCGGGATATCCTGTACCATGGAACAAGGCCCCCATTCGGTGGCCGAAGAGAGTAGGTCTATGTTTGGTTCACTTGGCGCACCCGAATTCCTCATCATCGGAGCGGTGATAATCCTCCTGTTCGGAGTCGGCAAGATAAGCGGGCTCGGCAAAGAGCTCGGCAGCTCCATCAAGGAGTTCCGCAAAGCAGTGAAGGACGAGGACGCCGACGCCGCGAAGAAGGCGCAACAGGCTCCCGCCGCCCCCGCGGCCCCGCCCGTGCAGGCCGCGCAGGTTCAACAGCCCCAGGCTCCCCAGGCGCCGCCGCAGGCCCAGCCCCCGGCCCAGCAACCTCCAGAAAAGAGCATCTTCTAGCCTTCCCCACTCCTGCCCGTTGCGGCCCCTCCCGATCGGGAGGGGCCGTTTTGTTACAATCAGCGCATGGTCACCGGGACGCGCATGACGCTGGACGACTTCCTTGCGATGCCGGGCATCGACGAGCGGCGGCTCGAGCTCATCGACGGGGAGGTGTACGAGAAAATGTCACCGCGATGGGGTCACGGCCGAATGGCGCTCCGTATTGGCCAGCTGTTGAACGCCGTGGGGTTTGCTGCAGTCGAGCCGAGGGCAATCATTCGCGGCTCCGCCGACCTCGGTCCGAGCTCGCCCATCCCCGACGTTGCCTACTATCGCGCTAATCCCCCCGCCGACGACGAATGGATATCGCGGCCGCCCGATGTCGCTGTGGAGATCCTCTCCATCGGCCAGGACCGCAGGGAAATGCGTACGAAGATCGACCTGTACCGCCAGTTTGGCGTCGGCTCGGTCTGGGTTGTCGACCTGGAGCGGCGGGAGGTCGAGGTGTACGAGGGCACCGTGCGCCGGACCCTTTCGGGCCAGGACGTACTTGAATCGACCCGCGTACCTGGCCTTGCGATCACGATCGATCAGCTGTTCGCAGGGCCGCCGGCGCGCGACGCCGACAGTTAGGCGCCTCGGTCACGGAGAAGCCGCCCGGGGTCGTTGCCCCGTCCCCTACCCCTCTGGTTAGCCCCCTGCCACCGCCGGCACAATGCTCACCTCGTCGCCATCCTTCAGCGGCGTGGCAAGGCCATCGATGAAGCGCACGTCATCGCCGTTGACATAGATGTTGACGAAGCGGCGAAGCTGGCCCGATTCGTCCATGAGCCGCTCACGCATGCCGGGGTAGCTCGATTCCAGGCCCTCGATGCAGGAGGCCAGGGTGCCACCTTCGCCCGGGACAATTGACAGGTTGCCGGTGAGGCCGCGCAGCGGCTGGGGGATACGCACAGAGACGGGCATCAGTACCTTCCGATCCTTCTTCTTCGACTTAGAAACCGCAGCCAGGGCCCTTTTCAGCCCTCGACGATGTCTCCCACCACAGGGTCAACGCGCACGCCCCGCGATTGGGCCCACACAAGGCTCCGCTCGATCTCCTCGGGGTCACCGTCGATCTCGAGCACTACCCAGCCCGTATGTTCATCCACATCCGCCATGCGAACGTTGGTGACCACCTGGAACTCATGTCCCATCCGGTAGATCACGGGCTCCTTTATCATCTCTTCGGGAAACGTGAATCGAACGCGCTTGAGTGCCATCAGGCCGGGACCTCCGCCTTCTGCAGCGCCTCGTAGGCCTGCTCGAAGCTCTCCATGCTGGCATCCACCTCGAGCGGCGGCTTCAGCGCTTCGGCCACGGCCTCCGCTGTCTTGAAGCCCGCCCCCGTGATGAAGGCCACGGTGAGCTCGTCGGGGCCGATTCTACCCCTCTCCGCAAGCTGTTTCAGGCTGGCCACGGTCACGCCGGCCGCGGTCTCCCCGAAGATGCCCTCCGTCTCAGCCAGCAACGTCATCCCCGCCACGATCTCCTCGTCGCTCACGTTTCCGCAGGCGCCATTCGTGTCGCGGAGTTGTACCAGGCTGTAGTAGCCGTCCGCCGGGTTTCCGATCGCGAGCGAGCGCGCGATCGTGTTGGGACGCTGGGGCCGGAAGTTCATCGAGCCCTCTTCCCACGCCACAGCCACCGGCGAACACCCCGTCGCCTGGGCGCCGCTCATGCGCGTCCGGGGCGGGTCGATCAGACCGATCTTCGCCAGCTCATCGAACCCCTTGCGGATCTTGACGAAGAGCGAGCCACTGGCGATTGGCACCACGCAGTGGTCCGGCGCTCGCCATCCCAGTTGCTCGGCCACCTCGAACCCAAGCGTCTTCGACCCCTCCGAGTAGTAGGGGCGTACGTTCACGTTCACAAACGCCCAGTTGTAGCTCCCCGCCAGCTCGGCGCAAAGCCGGTTCACGGCATCGTAGTTGCCCCGCACCTTCACCAGCGTGGGCCCGTAGATGCTGGAACCGAGCACCTTCCCCGCCTCAAGGTCGTGGGGGATGAACACCACCGCGTCCATCCCCGCCGCCGCGGCATGGGCGCTGACGCTGTTGGCAAGGTTGCCCGTGCTGGCGCAGGCGAGCTTCTCGTAGCCCAGCTCCCGGGCGCGCGTGCTTGCCACCGCCACTACCCGGTCCTTGAACGACCAGGTCGGATTGACCGTGTCGTTCTTGATGTAGAGGTCGTTCAGGCCCAGCGCCTTGCCCAGGTTCTTCGCGCGGATGAGGGGTGTGAATCCCGCGCCGATATCTACCGCCGCGCCGGCGTCGCAGGGCAGCAGGTTCTTGTAGCGCCAGAGGCTGGCCGGGCCGGAAGCGATGCTCTCCCGGGTCGTGTTCCGGCGGATGGCGTCGTAGTCGTAGGCCGCCTCGAGCGGCCCGAAACAGAACTCGCAGACGTGGATCGCCGCTAGCGGGTACTCGCGGTGACACTCACGGCAGCGAAGGCTCTTCGCGAAACTCATGCTCCAAACTCCATGCATCCCCTCCGGCACGGAGGGGTAAAGGGCGCGCAATCGGCGCGCATTGGCTGTTGGACGTTTGTGGTTGCCCCTTCACCAGGGGCTAGAGCATGCACATTCGGCCCGGCAACGTAACCATCTGACTCTCCATTACCGCCTGGGCCGGTTCTTCTGCGAGCGCTGGCGCTCTCATCTTCCCCCCGGCGCACCGGGAGACCGGAATTGGCACCTTGCCTGATGAAGGCAGGTTGCCGGGGTTTCTCAGGGCCGGTCCCTCTACCCCGTCTTGATAAGCGCGGCCACCTGTGCGGATGTTGAAACCCATACTACCCAAACACTCGCCAATCCGGAAGCTCCATACCTCAATCGCATGGGCCTTCCGGACTACCGGTAATGGCCCGAACGGTCCTTCACGTCCTCCCCCACCTGCGTTTCACTGTTCCCGAACCACTTCTGGAGGTGCAGCCATGGCAAACCTGGTCCGCTCGAATCCGTTCGAAGAACTCGTCAACCTCTGGCCGCGCGACTTCTTCAGCCGCGTCGAGCCCGGCGGGTCCCTTGCTGTCGAGTGGAACCCCCGCTGCGATGTCAGCGAGGGTGACGATGCCATCATCATCCATGCCGAGCTTCCCGGTGTCGCCGCCCAGGACATGGAGGTCACCGTCCTCGACTCCACCCTCCGCATCCGCGGCGAAAAGCGGGGCGAGAAGAAGGAGGAGGAGAAGGGCCGCACCTACAGCGAACGCTTCTTCGGCTCGTTCGAGCGCACGATCGCCATCCCGGCCACCGTCGACGCATCGAAGATCGAGGCCACCCTCAAGGATGGCGTGCTCGAGGTGAAGCTCCCCAGGACCTTACCGGTAGAGCCCGCCGAGAAGAAGATCACGATCAGAGCGACTTGATTCCACCGCCCCCACCAGCGCGGGCTACCGCTCCCTCGACGGTGGCCCGCCTGCCTCGCGCTCCGCGCCGGTCACCCGGCAAGGACGGACAAACGGCCAACAGGGTATCCCTGATCTGGACCTGAAGGACCTGTGAAGCCGGCGCGGAGCCATCCATTCTCTTCTCAAGCAGCCGGGCAACCAGTGTGCGAGTGACGGACGACAGGAGGTTCGCGCGATGCAGTCAGCGGTAATAGAAAGCCCCTCAAGGCGGACTCCGGCTCTCCTGGATGGCCGCTGCGTTCACCGCGCCACCTGGGTGGTCGAAATGACGACCCGCCGCATCGTGCGCGTCGACTGCGCCGTTTGCGCCAGTAGCGCCGGCGCGCGGCCCCCGGCGCCTCCCGTCCAGCGGAAGGCAGGCTGAGATGCCGTTCACGAGCTGGCTGCGCCGCCTCTTCCGCCAGGGCGCCGAAGCGCTGGACCCCGGCGAGGCCGACCCCCGGGTCGTCGCCCCTCTGGACAGGCCTGAGATAATCGCGGTGGAGGTCCCGGACCCGCCGCAGCCACATGCCGCGGCCCATCCCGGACCGTCAGCCCGTGAGCTCAGGAGTGAAGACCGTGGCCAACGCTGAACTCACCACCGGGACCAGGCCCCGCGAGGACTCGCTCTACCGGGCCGCCCAGGAGCTGGAAAGGGCGGTCCGTGCGGCCGATGGCGGCGCCGAATGGTACGCCGCCGTCCGCGGCGCGCTGCGGCGCTGCATCCTCGCCGTGGAGACGCGCCTCGACAGCCTGGTTGGCCCTGGGGGCATGGAGGCGGAGATCGTCCGCAACGAGCCGCGCCTCATCCCGGCGCTTGACCGGCTCGAAGCGGCCCTGGCCGCCCTCCTGGTCGAGTTCTGGGAGACAAAGGGTCAGCCCCCGTCGATCGCCTCGGCCGGTACCGGCCGCCTCGAGGATCTCCTCCAGCAGGTCCTTGAGATCGCCGGGAACGAGTACATGCTCGTGCACGAGGCATTCAACGCCCCCGGCGGCGAAGAGTAGCGCACCCGCCCGCCCGGCGAACCAGGGGACTGCCACCGGGAGCCGCCTGCCGCTATCCTTATTCCATGGCCATCCAGCGGCTCCCCGGGCGCACGAAGGCAGATGCCGTTTATGAGGCGCTCCAGAACGCCATCCTCTCCGGGCACCTGCAGCCTGGTGAACACCTCCGCCAGGAAGAGATCGCCGACCAGTGGGGCGTGTCTCAGACCCCCGTGCGCGAGGCCTTTCGCCGCCTGGAATCTGAAGGGCTGGTCGAATACGTGGCGAACCGCGGCGTCGTCGTGCGCGGCCTGCCGTGGGCGCCTCCCGCGGCTCCGCTCGAAGCCCTTGCCCGCCGCTGGTCCGACATTGTCACCGACCCTGGAGCCATCCTGGGGAGCGATTTCCCTTGATTCGGGCGCCCTGGCGCACATGCAGCGAAACCCCCGGCAGCCGTGCGGCGAGGCTGGCGGCCAGCCGCGCATAGCGCTCACGGTAGGCCGGGCTGTCCAGCTCCTCCGTCGTCATGATGATCGCGTCCTCGTGCGTGTCCGCGTAATACCGCTTTCGTACGCCAACCTCGTAGAAGCCGTATTCCCGATAGAGAGACCGGGCGGCCACGTTCGACTCCCTGCACTCCAGCGTCGCCACCGACATCTTGTGCTGGTAGGCGACATCCACCAGCCCGTGGACCAGGAGGCGGCCCAGCCCCCGCCCGCGGTGCTGCTCCGCCACCGCCACCGAAACCACATGCGCCTCGTCGAGCATCAGCCAGAGTCCCGCGAATCCCACTACTTCCCGCTCCAGCGCGTGGGAGCCGGGCGGCGCTGCACCTTCGAGCGCGACATACCGTGCCGCCGGGTTCAGCGAGAGCTCGCGTTCGAAGGCAGTCAAAGGCCACCCTTCAGAGAACGAGGCGCGCTCGATTGCCGCCGCAGCGGGAGCATCTTCCAGCCTCATCATGCGCAGCCGCAGGCTGCCCACACGGGAACCGGGCGGAGTCGCCGAAGCGGGGTCCTGCACACTCACCCACTGATGTTAGCGGCGCCCGGGGCGCGGCGCGATGCGGGGGTCCGTGCCATTCCAGTGGCGCCACTTCCATGCCGATACTCACCATATGAATCCGGGTGTCAGAGCCGGGGCGCCTGTCCAGGTTATCCAGCACGGCGCGAACCCGCCCCTGCAGATGCATGGCGTTGCAGTCACCGGCATGGGTCCGGTGGTTGCCGTTCGGTTCGAGACGCCGTGGCCTGGAGCACCGGGCGATGACGTCCTCCTCGTCGCGGGGGACATTGGTGCCCGCATGGTCGCCCGTGGCCGCCTGCACACGATGCGGGCCAGCATCGCCTCGTTCGAGATTACCGACGCATGGAAACCCATCAACCTGCGCGCAAATGCCCGGTTTTCCACTTACCTGGGAGCCGAGGTCCGCTCGGTGCTTGGACAATCACGGCAGAACGGGACGATCATCGACATCTCTCTCGGTGGCATGTCAGTCGTCACGGCCACCAAGCCTGGCGGCCGGGAGGTGGCGATTATCACCACGGCAGGCGCCTACTCGGCTACCCTTCCCTGCGAAATCGTTCATACCAGCCGCGGCCAGGATTGCGTCACTCTCCACCTCAAGTTCCGTGAGCTGACCGCCGCCCAGTCCGCATTCGTGCGCAACCTTGTCGCCGCGGCCTCGGCCCGGCCTGGCGTGCTCGAAGCCGGGCGCGAAGCCTCCTGACCCGCAATCCTTCGCCACCTCCGGTGGCGCCAGCGCCACAGAGCCGGTAGCATCGCGGCCCGATGACGATCACCGCCGCCGGCATTTCCGGCTGGGACATCAGCGCCGACAGGGCCAGCCCGCCCGTAGACCACGCTGTCCGCGAGCTCCGCTTTCACCTGCAACGCGTGGCTACGCCGGGCGCGCCGGGCACGATCGAGCTCCATACCGGCCCCGGCCCCGGTGATGGCTTTGAGGTAACGGCCGAGGAACGCCGCATCCTCATCCGGGGGGAAAGCCCGCGGGGGGCGCTCAACGGTGTCTGCTGGCTCCTCGAACAGCTCGGCTTCGCCTGGGTAGAGCCCGGCGAGGAGGGAATAACCTTCCGCGCCGGGGCTTCGCTCGCCACCGGCGTCCACGCCCGGACCCCCGCCTTCGCCCGCCGCACGCTTATCCTCGGCCAGGATGCATTCCACGATGAGTGGCGAGACTGGCTCGAGTGGGCCAGCCGCAACCGCCTGAACGACCTCTTCTTCCACGACACGCCGCCCTCCCGCCCCGGGCGGACCTCCCCCCGCCCCGTGGATGCCGCGGCCCTTGCCGAAGACGGCGGCGGCTGGCTCTTCGAGCGCTGGGATGCCGACGGCCGCGCCATCGTTGCGGCTGCCCGGGAACGCGGCATGACGCTCCAGTTCGGCGGTCACCACCTCCCCACCCTGCTCCCTCGCACCCTCTTCGATGAACACCCTGGCTGGTTCCCGCTGCGGAACGGCGAACGTGACCGGCGCTACAACCTCTGCGTTTCTGCGCCGGGCGCCATCGGCCATATCCGGGAAGCAGCCGCTGCCTTCGTGGCCCGTTTCCCCGGGGCCGATACCTACCACTTCTGGCCCGATGACATCCCGGGCGGCGGCTGGTGTGAGTGCGGCCCCTGCAGCGCTCTCAGCCCCTCCGATCAGTCGCTAATCGCTACCAACGCCATCGCCGATGCGGTCGCTCGCGCTGCCCCCGGGGCACGCGTCGCCCACCTCGCCTACCACGACACTGTTATCCCGCCCGAATTCGCACGGCCGGCAGACAACGTAACGGTGCTCTGGGCCCCGCGCGAACGCTGCTACGCGCATTCCTTCGCCGATCCCGCCTGCCCGAAGAACGAGAAGGAGTACCTCGAACCCCTGCTTGGCCTGCTCGAAATGCTTGGTGACGACCCGGGCCGCCTGCAAGTTTTCGAGTACTACAGCGACGCCATCCTCTTCAAAGGGCTTGCGCCACCCCACCTGGCCGTGTTGCCCGCCGATGCCCGTGGCTACGCCGCGGCCGGCGCCACCGGCCTTCAGAACCTGGTAGTGAGCGATAGGCCCTGGGCCGGGCCACCGTGGCACGCCTGGTGGATGGCCCGCTGCGCCTGGGACCCAACCGAAGATGGAAAGACGGCAATCCGCCGATTCTGTGAGGCGGCTTTTCCCGGCGCCGTGGCCACGCTGGCGTCCTACTACGAAGCCCTGGAGGTCGCCTACCTCGCTTTGCTCGACCTCCATGACCTCGCCGTCACGCCACGCGGCGATGTCCTGGACTTCTCCGATGTCCCCCGCGAAACCCTCAAGTTCAAGGCAAACGAAGCGCTGGGCGCCGCCGCCATCATCGACCGATGCCAGGGTCTTGTCGTGAACGCGCGCACCCGTGAGGAGACGGATGCCCGGCGCCTGGCCCGCGAGAGGGCCCAGTACGAGTTTGTGCGCGCAATGGCTGGCCACCTCAGCAATCGCACGGCGGCCTGGGATTCGGCGCTTGACGGCTGGTTCGATGACGCGCGCTCCCGCATCCGTGCCGCCGATGCTGCTCTTGAGCAGGTCGAACGCTGGGACGCGGAGTGGAATCGCCCCGCCTTCGCCGTGATTACCCACCCCATGCGCGCTGCAATGCGCTACCACACCGCCCGCGTGCGCCGCCTCATTCCTTCTGCAGGTGGTCCAGCTTAGCCCTGTGGCGCCCGGTTCCGGGCAATAGGAAAGCCGCGGCGTCTGGGGCACCGCGGCTTAGGTGGGATGGCGAGCCGGCTGCGCAAGTGGAGCGGACACTTCGCATGTGCCAATCCCAGCTCGTATTCTAGCGATCGCTAAGGCCTTGTCCAGTGGTTTTTCCCTGGATTTTCAGGAATTTCCGATTTTTTCCCGGCTGAATCCACTCCTGCGCTCTTTGCCCTGCGCGTCCTTTCCGCGTTTACTACGGCAATGCGCGCCCTTGTTGTCGCCAACGGTGAACCGCCCTCGCGGGCGCTGCTCACGGAGTTGGCCGGACAGGCGGGCCTCATTGTGGGCGCCGATGGCGGCGCTGGCAAGGCGCTGGCCGCCGGCATCAGTGTCGATGCCGTTGTCGGCGACCTCGACTCGGCCGGCGTCGGGCTGCGATCGGCCCTTCCGGAAGGCGCCTTTCACCTCCGCGACGACGTCAACAGCACCGACCTCCAGAAGGCCATCTCCTTCTGCATCGAGCAGGGCTGCGATGCGATCGACATCGTTGCCGCCGGTGGTGGCCGCGCCGACCACGCCCTGGCCAACCTGGCAGTTCTGGTGCTCTTCCGCGGCGGCCCGCTCCTCCGCATCGTCGATGACGAGTTTGAAGTGGAACTCGTGCAGGAGCTGGTGACGATAGATTCCCCACCGGGGACGGTCGTTTCCCTCGTGGCGATCGGCGCCTGCAGCGGTATCACCACAACTGGCCTTCGCTGGAACCTCGACGGCGCCAGCCTCTCTTTCAGTCCGCGCGGGGTTCACAACGAGGTGGCTGCGCCGCCCGCCACCGTGACCGTTGCCGAGGGCGACCTGCTCCTCTTCCGCGGGCGCTGGATCGAAAAGCACGCGTAAAGCGCGCTTCCCCCGCCCTGACACCCACGTCACCTTTGCCAGTGGCCCTGCCATTGCATGGCTGAGAGCAATCCCACTTCCGCTCTCACCATTCCCGCCGGGCGCTGGAGCCCGGCCACGCACCAACAGGAGTAACAGAATGTCCCTTCGTTTCGCCGGCCGGACTCGCGTCCTCACCCTTGGCCTGTCCGGCCTCCTCGCCCTCGGCGTTGTTGGCGCAGGCAGCATCGCCCTCGCCGAAGACCCCGGGACCCCCGGCAGCACGACAGACCAGGCAGGGCCCCGCGACGGCAAGCACCGCCCCAGGCTCGTCCGCGTCACCCTGAAGCACGTTGTCGATGCCTCCGGGCTGTCCGCCGACGTGTTCAAGCAGGGCCTCAAGGAAGGCAAGTCGGTCAACCAGGTCCTGGCCGAGAACAACGTCGACTCCGCAGCCGTGCAGCAGCAGCTGCTCAGTGACCTCGACGCCCGGCTCGCCCAGGCTGTGGCTGATGGCAAGCTCACCGAGGAGCAGGCCGCAAAGATCGCCGGGAGAGCGCCCCAGGCCCTCGCCAGCCTGATGGAACGTGTGCCCCAGCCGCGCGACGGGGACAATGGCGGCCGGCCCCACCGTGGCGCCATCATTCGCAATGCCCTCCAGACCGCCGCCCAGACCATCGGCATCGACGTCCAGGAGCTGAAGGACGGCCTCAAGGCCGGCAAGACCGTCGCCGAGATCGCCAGCGAGAACGGCTCCAGCGGTGATGCCGTGATTGCCGCCCTCGTCGGCCAGGCCAACGCCGCCATCGACCAGGCCGTGGCCGACGGCAAGCTGGACGCTGAGAAGGCCGAGTCCGCAAAGACAAAGGCCGCCGAGCGGATCACGAAGTTCGTCAACGAAGGCGGCCCACGCGGTGGCCGCCCGGGGGCAGGTGGCGTTAGCTAACTACGCTGACTGCCATGCACACAGGCAGAGGAGAGGGCCGCGCGGCCCTCTCCTCTTTCCCTTGCGCGCCAAACGAAACGAATCGCCGGGGCTAGTTGACCCTCTCGAAGATCGTCGCGATGCCCTGCCCGCCCCCGATACAGAGGCTGACAATGCCGAAGCGGCCGCCTGTGCGCTCCAGCTCGTGCATCAGCTTTACCGTGAGGATGGCCCCAGTCGCCCCGATCGGGTGGCCCAGCGCGATCGCGCCGCCGTTCGGGTTGGTCTTCGCCGGGTCGAGCGTGAGCGCGCTCGCGCATGCGCAGGAGACGCTGGCGAAGGCCTCGTTGAGCTCGATGCAATCAATCTGATCGAGGTTCATCTGCGCCTTCGCGAGAACCTTCCTGATCGCCGGGATAGGTCCGCTCCCCATGATCGCCGGATCGACGCCTGCTTCGGACCGCGCCACCAGGCGCATGCGCGGCTTCGCCCCCAGCTCCTTCGCCTTCGTGGCGCTCATCAGCACAAGCGCCGAAGCGCCGTCGTTGATGCCGCTGGCATTGCCAGCCGTGACCACGCCACCTTCCTTGAACGCCGGGCGGAGCTTCGCCAGCGCATCGGCGGTCGCAGCGCGCGGATGTTCGTCCGTATCGAAGACCTTCTCCTCGCGGCCCACCTTGATGCCGAGGGGTGCGATCTGCTCCTTGAAGTGGCCAGCCTCGATTGCGGCCAGGGCCCGCCTCTGGCTTTCGGCGGCGAACTCGTCCTGCGCCTCGCGGCTCACCTCGAAGCGCTCCGCCAGGTTCTCGGCCGTGATGCCCATGTGGTAGCCCTGGAAGGGGTCACTGAGCAGGTGGATGATGCCGTCCTCGATGGCGTCGTGCCCAAGGCGGTACCCCGCCCGTGCCTTGCGCAGGTAAAACGGCATGCGCGTCATGTTCTCCGCGCCACCGGCCACCACAACCTGCGCGTCGCCACTCTGAATGAAGCGTGCGGCCGTGTTGATGGCTTCGAGCCCGCTCCCGCAAATGCGGTTCACGTTCATGGCGGGCGTCTCAATCGGCAGCCCCGCCTTCACGGTCGAGTGTCGCGAAAGGTAGGCGTCTTCGGCCACCTGGCCGACGATGCCCATGACGACCTGTTCGACCGCGCCCGGCTCAATGCCGGCCCGCACGACCGCCTCGCGGATCACGTGGGCGCCCAGGTCGGAGGCCGGCACATCGGCGAGCGAGCCCTGGAACCGGCCGATGGCGGTGCGCACACCGCTAACGATGACTACGTCTTCCATGATGGGAGGGAGCTTCCTTCGGAGGGGATTCCCGCACTTGCGGGGGATAAGCATCCGGATTGTACGGCCCCTGCTTGAGGCGAGCCAGCGGATGACAGGCGGGCAAGGTATAGAGCCAACCTATGGGCCGTTGCCACCGCCGGTTCACGGCCTTCGTGCAACTGCATTACCATCCCGGCATGTGGGCGGCCATTGCCTTCCTTTCGGTCATGCTTGCGGCCGGCGCCTTCCGGGGGATCGCTGCTTTCCGCGAATGGTGGCTCGACCGGCGGACGGCGCCCGCTATGCGGACAGTAAAGCCCCACCGGGCCCGGACTCCCTCACAACCGGCGCGCTGCGGGAGGCAATTGCGCCACCTCCTTCTGCGCCTGTTCGGCTCCGAGGCGGATTGCCGTTTCTGTGCCGGGGTCCAGCCCCGCGAACCGCTTCCCCTTGCGCGCCGCGGTGGCGATGACCCCGGTCCGGCCGGTGGTGGCGAAAGCCCGTAACTACAGCTGCTTCCGGTACATCCGGTGCCGTTTGTAGAATCTCACCCCCGCGCCCTGCGCCATCTGCAACACGCGGTCGTTCTCGGCGCCAATCTGAACCAGGTCCGCGTACTGGTAGTGGGTGGCCATCAGGCTGTCGTACATCTCTGTGAAGAGGATGGCCGCCGCGCCGAGGCCCCGGTGCTGCGCCACAATCCCGAGCCCGTTTAGGTTCACCCAGGGGGTGTTCGACCGTGCACGGAGAAGGCGCGCCCAGCCCAGTGGCCAGAGTCTCCCGCCCGTCTGCCGCAGCGCCGCCGAGACGTCGGGGTAGGCGAAAAGGAACCCGATCGGCTCGCCGTCCTTGAGCAGGATCTTGACTATCCGCAGGTCGGCGAACCACAGCATCTGGGTGCAGATGGCGTCCACCTCGCTGTCGGTGAGCGGGTAGTTGCCGTGGGTGCCCTCGAGGGTGCCGTTGTACATGCGCTTCAGGCCCGGCAACAGCCGGCGCAGGTCCCTTCGGCCCCGCAGGCGGGCAACCTCGAAGCCATCGTGGCTCCGGGCCCGCTCCGCGACCTCGCGGATGATCGGCGGGAACTGCATCGAGCGGTCCAGGTAGCCCGAAAGGATGTCCCCGGACGGGGCCAGGCCGCACGCTTCCACGAGCCGCCCGTAGTACTCCGGGTTGTAGGGGACGCCGAAGGCGGGCGGGTACTCGAACCCCTCGACCAGCAGGCCCAGTGGGTCGAGCGCGCTGAATCCGCGCGGGCCCAGGATCGCATTCAGCCCGCGGCCTCGTGCCCAGTCCACACCCGCCGCGAAGAGAGCTTCCGCGGCGCCCCGGTCATCCTCGCAGTCGAACAGGAAGAAGAGCGCCGAACGCTCGTTGTTGAAGCTGTTGTAGCGCCGGTGGTCGAGCACAGCAATGCGTCCCACATCACGCCCGCTGCGGTCCACGGCCAGGAAGAATGCCGCTTCGCTTTCGCGAAAGAAGGGGTTCCTGTTCCGGTCCAGCTGGCGCGCGGCATCGCGCGCCATGGGCGGCGTCCACAACGAGCTCCCTCGGTGAACGTTGAACGGCAGCCTGAGGAAGCGGTGTACGTGGTCCCGCCGGGCAGGGTCGACCTGTTCGATGCCCATCCTACGGCCTGCAAGAGGACGCCCGGCCGTAGTTGCCGCGCGTGATCGATTCTGCGAACGTTGGCGCCGGGGCGGCCCGGCGCAGGCTGGTCCGGGCCGTGCCAGGGAGGGCCCAGGCGCGCGTGTCCCTGCTACCGTTCATGGTTCGCAACCTCCTGCGTCAGCCGGTGCACACGGCCCTCACCCTGCTCGGTGTGGCCCTTGGAGTCGCCACCGTTATCGCGCTCGGCACCGTCACCGAAAGCGTCCGCGGCTCGGCCATGGAAACCATCGAGGCCGGCGGCGGCGACTTCGTGGTTGCCCAGCGCACTTCGGCCGGCCTTACCTTCAGCTCCATCACGGAAGCCGACTGGCACGCTATCGAAGCTCGCCCCGAAGTCGACCGTGCGCTCGGCGTCGTCGTCAGCATCGCCCGGGTCGGGCCCGACCCATACTTCCGCACCATCGGCCTGCTCCCCGAGCAGCTTCCCCTGCAGCCCCCACCGCTCCGCTCGGGCCGCCTGCTCGCCCCCGGCGCTGCCGGCGAGGTCCTGCTCGGGAGCCGCGCTGCCCGCAATCTCGACGCAACCGTTGACGACTACATCTCCATTGGCTCCCACACGTTCCGGGTTGTCGGCGTCTACCACACCGGCAACCTGTGGCAGGATGGCGGCGCCTACGCACCCCTCGCAACCGTCCAGCAAATGGCTGCCAAGCCCGGGGTGGTCACCATCGTCTACGTGGCCATTCGAGAAGGCTTCAGCGTGCGCGACGCTTCCGCCGCCATCGAGCGGGACTTCCCCCACCTGCTCACGATTAGCGATCTCAATGAGTTCGCCGAGGTCGACCAGGGCCTCCGCGTGGTCGATGCCTCGAACATCGCCGTGTCGATGCTGGCAATCGTCATCGGCGCCCTCGGGGTGCTGAACACCATGGCCAAGTCCGTCTTCGACCGGACGCGCGAAATTGGCGTCCTGCGGGCGGTGGGCTGGAGTGGTCAGCGCGTCATCGGCCTGGTGGTTGGCGAATCGATGCTGCTCTGCATAATTGGGGCCGTGGCTGGCGCCGCTATCGGCATCGCCGCCATGCAGGCGGTGCTGCTCAATCCCACCGTCCATAGCCTCATCGAACCGCGCTACACCGCCACCGTGTTCGCGCGCGCCACGCTCATCGCCCTTGGCGTGGCACTTGTAGGCGCGGTCTACCCGGCCTTCCGGGCCGTCCGCCTCCGGCCCGTCGACGCGCTCCGCTACGAGTAGGCCCTGCCGGGCCCTCAGTCCAGCGACTCCACGATCTTGTAGGGCGGCTTGAAGTCCGAGTCGCTCACCTTGAAGGCCACGCTCTTGGCCTTGATCGAGCCTTCGATCGCGATCTCGCCGGGCAGCCCTTCGGTGTCGACGGAGTCCTCGCCCAGGAGTTCGCCCGTATCGATCGTTCCTTCGCCCGTGCCCTTCCCTTCGAGCAGCAGCGGCAGCCCCTCCTGCTTGTCCACGCAGAAGGTCACCTCGATGTCGCTCTTGTTCTCCTCAGTCTCTTCCTTCCGCTTCATTTCGAAGCAGCGCGCATCGCGCCCCGCGATCTTCTGGCCCTTGATCTCCACGAGCTCGGCGGCCTCGTCTTCAGACCCCGTATTGACCACATCGGAGAGGGTGTTCTCGAGGTTGAATTGCTCCTCGCCCTCTTCCGGTTCGGCCTCCGACTGCTGGCATTGTCCCTCCTCATCTACCATCTTCACGCACAGGAACGACGTCTTCTCTCCGTCGTAGATGAAGGTAAACGCCTCCAGCACCCCGCTGCCTTCTGTCACTTCAAGGCCGCTCTCTTCGCCGCCGAACAACCCTGCCAGGTCCAGCCCCTTCGGGCCAGCGTCGAAAGTGAGGGCCATCCGCGGTGGCGCCGAGACCAGCGTCAGCTTCGCATCCAGGGCCGTCCCCGAGACCTCGTCCCCGCCCTTGATCTCATAGGTGACCTTGAAGGTCTTTTCCGCCAGGCCGATCATCATGTCGCCAAGCTCGACCTCGGCGGCGCTGAGCACCTTGCCGCTCTCCGTGGTCACAGTCCGCGCAGGGGCCTTCGACCCGGAATCGGCGGGAGTGCCGTCATCGTCATCGCCACCGCCCTTGAGGAAGAAGAACGCCAGCGCCGCCAGCGCGGCAACGAGTAGCACACCGCCAGCCACCCAGATCGCAGCGTTCTGCTTCCGGGCGGGGGCCTGTGCCGCAGGCGTCCATCCCTGCCAGCCCGGGGCCTCCCCGCCCCGGGGCGCGCCGCACACGCGGCAAAATTTCGCGGCCGGCGCCAGCTCCGCCCCGCAGGAGGCGCACGCCGCTGCCGCGGGCCCGGATACCGGGGGCGCCGATGGGTGCGCCGCGCTCTCCACGCTCGCGCCACATGCCGGACAGAAGCCCGCTCCCGGCCGGAGCAGATTGCCGCAACGCGCGCACTGGGGCACCACCTGCTCCGGAACCCCCTGGCCACAGGCGCCACAGAAGCGCGCCCCGGGCGCCAGGGTGGCTCCGCAATTCGGACAGTTCAGTTGATCGGACATATGGCGCCTCGCAATCGAGAGCTTGGGGCAGCATACCGCCACCCAAATGATTGTGTGCGGCCAGCAAGCTGAACACTACCGGGTGGACCTGATTGCCGGTCCGTCCGGCGCTTTACTGCTGCCCCCTGTTACCTGGAGACCCCGTAGAATCGCACCACAATCCGGTTTCCAGCTGCTGAAAGGGGTTCCAGATGTCACTTGCCGGGCGCGTTGCGCTTGTCACCGGGGGAGGGCGGGGAATCGGCCGCGCCATCTCCCTCGCCCTCGCCGAGGATGGCGCCGATGTCGCCGTCAACTACCGCCGCGACGAGGAGGCCGCCCGCCAGACCGCTGCCGAAATCCAGGCGCTCGGCCGCCGCGCGGGCGCCTATGCCGCCTCCATCGACAGCTTCGATGACGACAGGGCCATGGTCGAAGCCGTCCTCAAAGACTTCGGCTACGTAGACATCCTCGTCCACAACGCGGGCATCGCCAGCCGCGGCCAGAGCGTTGCCGACACCGACCCCGCCGAACTGGAGCGGGTCATTCGTACGCACGCCTTCGGGCCCCACTACCTCAGCAAGCTCCTGGCGCCGCAGATGCGGGCACGCCCCCGGGGAGATGTCATATTCATCTCCAGCGTTGCCACCCTCTCGCTGGCCGCAAACGGCGCCCCCTACAACATGGGCAAGGCCGCCATGGAAGCGCTCGCCATGACGCTCTACAAAGAAGAGCGTCCCCACGGCACACACGTGAACATCGTCGCCCCCGGGCTCGTCGAGACGGATATGGGCGTCCGTCTCGCAAAGGCCACGATGGGCGTCCAGGACATCCACGAACTCGACCGCAGGATGCCCTTCGGCCGCGTGTGCCAGCCAGGCGATGTCGCTGACGTGGTCCGTTACCTCGTGTCGGAAGGGGCCAGCTACCTCAGCGGCCAGCGGATCTATGTCGACGGCGGCGGCAACATCTGGAGCTGAAGCCGCGCCGCGACAGGTCCCGCGAGGAGAAGCGCCCGCCATGCCGCTCAACGTTCCGCCCGGTGTTCTCAAAGAGATGCAGGAGGTTGGCCGCGACCTCTACCGGCTCGCGCTGGTCACCAGCCACGGCGGAAACCTGAGCGTCCGCGCCGGCCACGATATGTGGATCACCGGCACCGGCACCATGCTTGGCCACCTCGAAGCTCGCCACATCAGCCTCGTCCACGCCGGCGGAAGCCACGAGGGGCCGCCGCCCTCAAGCGACACCGTGCTCCACGCGACGGTCTATGCCCTCTCCGGCGCGCAGGCGGTGGTCCACGCCCATCCGCGCCACGCCATCGCCCTCTCCTTCGATGCCGGCGTTTTCGTCCCCGGTGACTTCGAAGGGCAGCTTCACCTGGACGAGGTCCCCGTCATCGAACAAGGTCCCCGGCAGGTTGAGCAGGTGGCGCATTCCCTTGCGGCCAGCCGCGCGGTGCTCCTGCGCGGCCACGGCGCCTATGCCCGGGGCGCCACCCTCTGGGAGGCCCTGCACTGGATTACCGCCCTCGAAGAGAGCGCCCATATCGCCTGGCTGCGCGGCCACCACGGCCCACGCTGAGCCTGGCCGTCCTAGCGGCCCAGCCTGATCTCGGCCAGCCGGGGCTTCACCAGCCGCGCGAAGTCCGCATAGCGCAGGCTCATCGTGTCGGTATGCGTGCCCGCCTGGAAGATGATGCGGTCGTCTTCGGCGAGGCTCGTATCCACCAGCACGGGGATGCCGAACAGGTTGCCGAAGGGCGGCATCGCACCGACCTCGCACCCCGGGAAGGCTGCCGCGAACTCCATCTCGCGCGCCAGCCTCGCCTCGCCTGCGCCAAGGGCATGTGCCACCGAAGCAAGGTCCAGCCGGAACGACGCCGGGAGCACGGTCATGACCGTCTCGCCATCGGCGACCACCATCACAACCTTTGCCACAAGCCTGCCGGGCACATGTTCGCTTGCGGCCACCTCCTGGGCGGTGTACGCCACCCGGTGGCGCTGCTCTTCAAACGCCACTCCCTGCTCCTTCAGATAGGTCTCGAGTTCCTCCTTCACGGGCATCGCTTTCTCCTTCTCGCGCGACTCGCGCATTTCGGAAAGTCGTTTCGCCTATCAGGCTACACCCGCGGTCAAGCGCCACCGCCCCTGCGCGGGAGGAACAGCTTGCGGCCCGGGCGCCCATCCCGGAAGATGAATTAGCACTCATTGACAGGGAGTGCTAACATACGCTCCGCAACCCATAAATCACCCTCAAGAGGTACTTCCGTTCATGGCCAAGCAGCTGCTCTTCGACGAAGAAGCACGCCACGCCCTGAAGCGCGGCATCGATTCCCTCGCCGACGCTGTCAAGATCACGCTCGGCCCCAAGGGGCGCAACGTGGTCCTCGATAAGAAGTTCGGGGCCCCCACCATCACCAACGACGGCGTCACCATCGCCAAGGACATCGAGCTCGAAGACCACTTCGAGAACATCGGCGCCCAGCTGGCCAAGGAGATCGCCTCCAAGACCAACGACATCGCCGGCGACGGCACCACCACCGCCACCGTTCTCGGCCAGGCCATCGTGCAGGAAGGCCTCAAGAACGTGGCCGCCGGCGCCAACCCCATGGCCCTTAAGCGCGGCCTCGAAGCCGGCTCCCTCGCCCTTGTCGAGGCCATCAAGAAGAACAGCATCAAGGTCACCGAGCGCAACCAGATGGCACAGGTCGCTGCCATCTCCGCCAACAACGACGCCTCCATCGGCAACCTCATTGGCGAATGCATGGAGAAGGTCGGCAAGGACGGCGTCATCACCGTCGAAGAGTCCAAGGGCATCCAGACCGAGGTCGAATACGTCGAAGGCATGGCTTTCGACCGCGGCTACATCAGCCCCTACTTCGTCACCAACCCCGAGCGCATGGAAGCCGTCGTCGAGGACCCCTACATCCTCATCACCGACAAGAAGCTCAGCTCGGTCCAGGAGATCCTGCCCACGCTTGAGAAGATCCTCCAGGTCACCAAGAACCTGGTCATCATCTGCGGCGACCTGGAAGGCGAAGCCCTCGCCACCCTCGCCGTGAACAAGCTCCGCGGCACCATCAACGTCCTCGCCGTCAAGGCCCCCGGCTTCGGCGACCGCCAGAAGGACAACCTCGGCGACATCGCCGTCCTCACCGGTGGCACCGTCATCTCCGAGGAGATCGGCCGCACCCTCGAAAGCGTCGAGGTCACCGACCTCGGCCGCGCCCGCCGCGTCACCTCCACCAAGGAGGAGTCGACCATCATCGAAGGCAAGGGCAAGAAGAAGGACATCGATGCCCGCATCGCCCAGGTCCGCGCCATCCTCGATGACTCCAAGAGCGACTGGGACCGCGAAAAGGCCCAGGAGCGCCTCGGCAAGCTCGCCGGCAGCGTCGCTGTCATCAAGGTCGGCGCCGCCACCGAAGTGGAGCTCAAGGAGAAGAAGCACCGCGTCGAGGACGCCGTCAGCGCCACCCGCGCCGCCGTGGAAGAGGGCATCGTGCCCGGGGGCGGTGTCGCCCTCATCAATGCCCTGCCCGCGCTCGACAAGACGAAGCTCGAAGGCGACGAGGCCACCGGCCTCAAGATCCTTCGCCGCGCCCTGGAAGAGCCTCTCCGCCGCATTGCCATCAATGCCGGCAAGGATGGCTCGGTCATCGTCGAGGAAGTGAAGAAGCTCAAGAAGGGCGAAGGCTACGACGCCCAGGCCGGCGAGTTCGGCAGCATGGTTGACAAGGGCATCATCGACCCCGCAAAGGTCACCCGCTCGGCAATCGAAAACGCTGTCTCCATCGCCGCCATGGTGCTCACCACCAACTGCCTGGTGACCGACAGGCCCGAGCCGCCGGCCGGCGCTGCACCTGCCGCGCCGCCGATGTACTAGGCCATTGCCAGGGAGCCGGCGAGGGCTTGCCCCTCTCCTCTCTCCGGTTCACCCAGGCTTCAACGAGGGGGCGCAGCAGATGCTCGCCCCCTCGTTACTTTTCCGGGAAGGAGGAAGTCATGTTTGCTGAGAACGGTATCGAAGTCGACTTCGAGGCCCTCAACCAGGTCCTCCAACGCGCCGATGTGCTCACGATCGGCTTTGCGCTCTTCCCCCAACGCCTCCTCGTCGATACGCGCGTTGCCGGGGACGAAGGCCCCATGGTCGCCATCGTCGAGCCCGTCGCATCGGTCCAGGGACGCTTCCACTGGCTCGGACGCCGCCGCCCGGCCTTCGGCGCGCCAAAGGCGTTCTCCTACTTCCTCTGGCCCCACACCGTCCGGCGCCTGGTCGAAGAAGACGCCCTCGCTCCCCTGCGCGCCCGCCTTGCCGGCGTCTCGAACGACGGCGCCGCCACACTGGAAGAGGCGTTTGCCGCGCTCTCGAGCCTCGAACGCGAGGCCACCATCGCCGCCATTCGCGGCCAGGAGCCATGGCGAACCATCTGGGAGGCACGCACGGGGAGGTGAGCCCTGAGCCGGCGCCCCCTGCACCGGTCCGCGGCGCCCCGTCCGCGCACTGTCGCCTCCCATGACGGTCGAACGGCGCCGCATCATCGTCAGCGGGCGCGTGCAGGGCGTGGGCTTCCGCTGGTTCGTTCGCGATGTCGCCGACGAGCTCGGCCTTGCGGGCTGGGTCCGCAACCTCCCCGATGGGCGTACCGTCGAGGTGCTGGCCGAAGGCCCTGCCGCTCAGCTTGAGCGGCTGATGGAGGCCGTTCGCCGCGGCCCGCCTGGCTCGTATGTAGCCGGGTGCACGGAGACGGCAGACCCGGGGAGCGAGCCACTCTCCGGCTTCGAGATCACGCGATAATCAGCGATGGTCAACGTCGAAGTAGATGTCCCCGTGGCTGTCGTCGGGGTCGAAGTGGATGAAGCGCACCTTGCCGGTCGCAGGCAGGCTGCCTTCCAGCCAGAAGCGATAGGTCTGCTCTCCCACTTCTTCGCGGCTGAGCGCCAGCACCGTGCCGTCCTGCAGCACGAAGGTCCAGGCATCGGCCTCCATGCTCTCCGGCTCGCCACCCTTGATGCGGGCGACGAAGACGGGCCCCTGGCGCCAGGTGAACCCGGTTATCGTGGCGCGCACCTTCCGGTCCGCCTCCGTGACCGTTTCGGCGGTGGCGCCGGGCGTCAGGGCGGCATGCACGTCCGCCGCCGCCCCCGGTCCGCCGCCGTCGCTGCCGGTCACCGTCCCCAGGATTGTGACTACCACCCCAAGCACCACCACGGCGAGCAGGATGCCGCCAAAGACGATGGAGAGTGTGCGCACCGTGCGCTTCAGGCCGCGGATCTCCTCAAGGAGCTGGCGCTCGACATCTTCGAGGTCACCGGGCAAGGCTCGATCCCTCCGCCGGGGGGCGGGTGGAAATATCAAGCCCGCCGAAGACGGTGAGAGCGTGCACCCGCAGGGTCGGCCCGTCCCCGGCGCCCGTGGACTTCACCCGGTTTTCGCTGCCTCCCATGAAGTTCTGCGCTTCGAGGGCCACGTTCCAGCCTTCGGGCACCACGATCTCGGTTCCCCCGAAGACGGTGCGCACTTCGAGGTCCGCGCCCGCGGGGTCAATCGCAGCGCCCCGCAGGTCGATTTCCGACCCGCCGAACATGGTCAGCAGCGTGCCCCCGAGGAAGTTCCGCGCCCGGCTGGCGAACTCAAGCCCGCTGTAGACGGTAACGAGGTCGACCACGTCGCTCTCCTCGTCCCCCTGCGATGGGCGCGTGAGCTTGATGATGAGCGCCGCCACCATCGCCGCCAGGTGCGCGCCAATGACGAGGATCGCGAACGCCTTCAGTGCCTTCTTCATGGGGTTGGATTGTAGCAGACCCGCCAGGGGGCCCTCGCCGCACTCCCCGCGCTGCGCTGTCGTCGCTGACGATGGCCTCACCGGCCGTGGGCGGCCACGAACGCGCCATGACCAGAGATGACCCGCGGCAGAGCCCCACACGAAAGCGTGTTGCAGGCGAGCGCACTTCGGCCACCGAACCGTCGCCCTGCTGGCGGGCTGGCCGGAGGGGCTCCCGGCCCTGGTCCTCCAGTCGAGCGGGTGCCCCCCGGGGGATCTCGGCATGAAATGCGGCAAACAGTGGGGATCCCCCGGGGTGTGACGGGCGCCAGGATCGCCCATGCTGGCATTGGCACGTGTTGTCCCGGCGCCTGGGCTCAGGCCCGGGCGATGTGGTGCGCCGGACAGGATCCCGTCCGGGCCGGCCACAGGGACTCCCTGGCGCCAGCGGAAAGAAGTTTTTGTGGACAGGTTGAGGATGCCGATCGTCACGACCGCGACCAGGCGGCTCGTTTGCCGGCTGTGGGATGCGCGCCACAGCCAGCGACGGCCCCTGCCGCTGCGGTGTTCCCGCTCCTTGTCCGGGAGACGGCTCCCGGCCGCGCCGCAGGGCGGAGCCTCATTCGGGTCCAGGCCTTGACCCAGCCAGACATCACAATCCGGTGCGGGATCTGCACCAGCGTCGCCATCGCCGGTGAGATTCAGTTCGTTCGCCTGCATCGTGGGGCCGGCGAAGCGTGGCGAGAAGCGTCTGTGCTCACCGCCCATGCTCTGTGCGTCGGGTGCCTGGCATTTGCCAATTGGGCCATCGCGGCTTCCCTGGGCGGGCGTCTCGGGGTCGAAGGGCCGCCAGCCGCCCAGGGGGACTACAGCCCCAACCTGTGCGAATCCTGCGATGCCGACCTGGGCAATGAGGCTTACACCATCGACATCGTCTCCCATCGGCGCCGCGTTGAGCATCGCGGCCCGGGCCGGAGCCCCATTGCGAAGCACGTGGGCGAACTGCGGAAGCAGCGGGTCTGCCCGCTCTGCCACTCCTGGCATCTCAGCTTCGTGATGGACTCTGCCTCGCTCCGGGGGACGGCCGCACGAGAATCCGAAGGCTCGATGGGGGAGTGGACCTGGTTCCATGCAGCCGATACGGCCTCCGTGTGCCTGCCGGGCCCCGACGCCTCCCTCCTGGCGAGAACCGTCGAGGCGATGGGCAGGACGCACACCACCCGGCGAACGATCGACCTCGGCGGTGCCGCCCCACTCCACAACGGGGTCCTCTTCGTTGGCTGCACGGCGCGACTCAGCGCCACCCGGGTCGTACAGCGTTTGCCGGCCGCACTGAGGGCGCGGACGGTTGGCGTGGCGAAAATCGACACGCTGGCCGATGCGGAGGCCATCATTGCCCTCGGCGTCCCCGAGATCCTTGCCTCGCCCCTTTCCCCCCACCAGGTCATTGGGGCCATCGAGCGGAAGCTGCAGGGAGGCCCGCTACCTCCAACCCGGCTGGGAATGCCGCGCCACGTCATCCGCGTCTCTGTTGCCCGGGGAGCGGCGCTGCGGAACCTGCTCGCTCTGCGGCGCCTCATCCGCGGATTCGACCAGGTGGTGCTCGATGCGAACGGAGGGCTCGAGCTGACCCTCTACTGCCCGGACCTCTACCTCGAGTCCCTCCTGCGGCGGCTCCAGAAGCTGCTCGGCACCGGGGCGCGCTTCAGCACCGCAGGCAACAAGGCGGGGCAGTCGTTCCACGCCGCATGACCCGCTGCCGCCGGCAGGTTGCAGGATGCACGGACACCCCGTCTCGCGCTGCTGATTCACTCGCCGTCGCGGCCCTGCTGGGGTCTGTTTCCCCTGGCTCGAACACCCGTCCCCCCACAGTCCAGGCGGCTGCGCGCTGCGGAGGCACTCCACACACGGCGACTATTGCGAGTACGGTATCCCCATCCCACCTCGTGTGTCCGGGCAAGTGCCACCTGTTCCCCGTTCCGTTGCGTCGCATTCGCAGCTCGCCGCTCTCTTGCCGGATGAGCGTCTCCTTGTTCTCGCTTCGCGGCCGTCCGGACTGACCGCCTCTGAGGTCGCTACCCGGCTGGGGGAGCACGGCCCCAACGAGCCCGTGCGCCCCGAGGCCCGCCGGCCGCTGCTGGCCTTCGCCGCCAATTTCACCCATACGCTGGCGCTGCTCCTCTGGTTCGGCGCTGGTCTTGCCCTGGCGGCGGGCGCGCCCGAGCTCGGCGCCGCTATCGTTGCCGTCGTCGCTGTGAATGGCGTCTTTGCCTTCGTGCAGGAACACCGGGCCGAACAGGTGGTGGAAAGCCTCATGCGCCGCGTCGCCATCCAGGCCCGTGTGGTTCGTGAAGCCACGGAAAGACGCCTGCCCTCGCAGGACCTGGTTGTGGGTGACGTCATCCGCCTGGCCGCAGGTGACATCGTTGCCGCCGACTGCGTCCTGCTCGAATCCGACAACCTCTCGCTCGACCTTTCCCTACTGAGCGGGGAGTCCGCGCCCGTAGCGCGCGATGCTGCGCCCGTCGAACCGGGTCCACAGGCGAACATCAGCGACCTGACATGCATCGCCCCGGCGGGCGCGGCCGTCGTGACAGGCACGGCCTCGGCCGTGGTGTTCGCTACCGGTCAGGCGAGCACGCTTGGTGCGGTTGCTGCGCTTGTCCAGGGCGTTCACCGGGGCGACTCTGCTCTCGAACAGCAGATCGCGGGGCTCTCGCACGTCACAGCCGTCATCGCTGTTCTCGCCGGCACGGCAACCCTCCTTCTCGTCGGGGTCACCAGCGATTCCGGCTTCATCGCCGCGCTCACATTCGCGACGGGCGTGATTGTCGCCCTGGTGCCCGAGGGCCTGCTGCCCACACTGAGCGTATCGCTGGCCATTGGCGCACGGCGAATGGCGGCCCGTGGCGCCGCCGTTCGGCGGCTCTCAGCCGTGGAAATTGTCGGATCCGTCACGGTCATCTGCACCGACAAGACGGGCACGCTCACCCGGAATGCCCTCTCCGTTCTCGCCTTTCAGAACATCGACAGCGAGGCCGGCAGCGACGAGGCAATGCTGGCAGCCGCCCTCTGCAACGATGCCCGCCTGGTTGACGGGCGCTATGAGGGCGACCCTATCGATGCCGCGCTGGCAGAGTGGCTACGTTCCGCCGGCAACGACCCGGTGGCCCTTCGTCAGCAGTACCCACGACTGCAGGACCTCCCTTTCGACGCCTATCGCCGGTACATGAGCGTCACCTGCGAAGTCGACGGCCGTCGCCGTCAGTTCGTGAAGGGCGCGCCTGAAGCTGTGGAGCAGCTCGCAGGAGCGAGCCCGCCCGCGGTCCACAGTGCCATGGAGGATGCTGCCCGCAATGGTGAACGCCTGCTTCTTGTCGCCGCCGGCGACGCGGGCGAGTCGCCGGCAATCGTTGGGCTTGTTCGCTTCCATGACCCACCCCGTCCCGAGGTCCCCGCTGCCATCGCCGATTGCCGGCGTGCTGGCGTGCGCGTGGTGATGCTCACCGGAGACCATCCCACTACCGCCCATGCCGTCGCCGTGGCGGTCGGGCTCGATGCCGGCATCCCGGTCGTCCAGGGACAGGCCCTGCCCGGTATGGGCGACCCAGACCTGCTCGAGCTCCTTCGCGGCGATGCCGTGTTTGCCCGCATCGACCCCGCCCAGAAGCTGCGGATCGTCGAGCTGCTAAGGCACTCGGGCGAGGTTGTGGTGGCGACGGGCGATGGCGTGAACGACGCCCCCGCGCTCCGCGCTGCCGATGTGGGCGTGGCCATGGGTCTCCGCGGCACCGAGGTCGCCAAGCAGGCTGCCGACGTGATCCTCGCCGACGACAACTTCGCCACCATCGTGGCTGCCATCGAAGAGGGACGGTCGATCAAGGCGAATATCCGCCGGTTCGTTAGCTACGTGTTCACGAGCAATGTGGCCGAACTGGCGCCGTTCCTGGTCTACGTCTTCCTGCCCGTTCCGCTTCCGCTCGCAATCATCCAGGTGCTGGCAATCGACCTCGGAACAGACCTTCTGCCAGCCCTGGCCCTTGGCGCCGAGCGGCCTTCCGCCGGGATTATGGGGAGCCCCCCCGAATCGCCTGGCACGCCCCTGCTCACGCGTCCGCTCGCGCTGCGCACCTTTCTCTTCTTCGGCCTTATCGAAGCCGCCCTCGGCGTGGCCGCGTTCTTCGGCTACTACATCGAGGCCGGGTGGCGGCCCTTTGAATCCATGGATGGCTTCGGCGCGGCCTTCGAGCACCAGGCCACGACGTTGACATTCCTGGGCATTGTCGGCGGCCAGGTAGGCTGCCTCTTCGCCGCCCGCGATGGCCCGCTGCGCGCGCGCCTGTCTCTCCGCTCGAACGGCTGGGTTGCGGGGGGCCTGGCATTCGAGGTAGCACTGGCGCTCGCGCTCGTGTACATCCCCGGGTTCAATACCCTGTTCTCGATGCGCCCCGTACATCCTGCCTGGCTGCTGGTGCTGCCCGCCGGTGCGGCCGTGTTCCTGGCGCTCGACGCCCTCCGGCGGGGGCTGCGCATCTTGCGCGGTGGGCCACCCGGGGCTCCGGGTGCCGCCTCCGTCTGACCGCGGCGCCGCACGGTCCCGCGCCCTTCAAGGCGCCGGTCAAATCGACCCCATGCACCCCTATACACCCATAGTCACCGGTGATAGAATGCGCCCACCATCTGTATACAATCTTGCGGGGCAGCGCCACCACCTCACGCGCCAGCCGCCGCACGAGGGAGGGACAACGCAATGACAACAAGCGATATTGCCCGCGGTCTCGAAGGCGTCAACGTCACCGCCACCAGGCTCTGCCGCATCGATGGCCTCAAGGGGGAGCTAGTCTATTCCGGGTACGACATCTTCGACCTGGCCGAGCACTCCACCTTCGAAGAGGTCGCCTTCCTGCTCTGGAACCAGCGCCTCCCCTCCAGCGAGGAGCTGGCCGGCCTGCAGAGCAAGCTCCTCGCCGAACGCTCGCTTGACCCCATCATCGAGCGCCTCCTGCGAGAGCTGCACACCCTGGTCCGCCCCATGCGGACGCTCGAGATCGCCGTTGAGGTCCTGGGCGCCATCGATCGCAACTCCAGCGACCTCACCAACGCCCAGCTGAAGCAGACCGCCGCGCGCCTAACCGCCAAGATGGCAACTGTCATCGCCGCGTACCACCGCATTCGCCAGGGCCTGCCGGTTGTCGAACCGCGCGATGACCTGGGACATTCGGCGAATTTCCTCTACATGCTCACGGGCCGCGAGCCCAACGCCCTCGAAGCCCGCACCTTCGATGTCGCCATGGTGCTCCACGCCGAACACGAGATGAACGCCTCCACCTTCTCGGCCATCGTGACCGCCTCCACCCTTAGCGATATGTATTCGGCCATCGCTTCTGCCATCGGCACCCTCAAGGGACCGCTCCATGGCGGCGCCAACGAAGCCGTCTACAAGATCGTCGATGCCATCGGCGAAGAGCAGAACATCGCCTCCTACGTCGAAGCCATGCTTGCCCGCGGCGAGCGCGTCATGGGCATTGGCCACCGCGTCTACAAGACCACCGACCCGCGCGCCATCATCCTCGAACGGCTCGGCCACGAGGTCGCAAAGCAGTCGCCCGACCGCAAGTACTTCGACCTCTCCCTCAAGCTCCGCGACTACCTGGCGAAGAAGCTCGAAGGCAAGCCGCTCTACCCCAACGTCGACTTCTTCAGCGCCTCCGTCTACAAGATGCTCGGCATCCCCGCCGACCTCTACACTCCCATCTTCGCCATCTCCCGGATCACCGGCTGGACCGCCCACCTTCTCGAACAGTACGGCGACAACCGCCTCGTCCGCCCCAACGCCGTCTACGAAGGCGCCGACAACCGCGCCTACGAACCGATCGAAGAGCGCTCGTAGCGCGCCGCGGAGGCCGCCCGCTCCCGTCGCTCCAGGCGCCGGGTGGCCTCCTTACCCGGGGCCTACCCCGGGACTGCGGGCGAGCCAGGGCCGGGCCGCTTCGCCAGTTTCGAAAAGGCACCAGGAGGCAGAATGACCAACGCCGAACGCCTCGCCACCCTTGCAACCACCCGGAAGCAGCGTGAGTTCGACCACGACTTCCTGGCTTCGTGGGAGGGCTGCATCACCTGGGAGGATGCCCCCATGCGTCAGCCCGCCGTCCTCCCCGGCGAGTTCGTCGTCGAAGAGGAAGATGTCCTCGCCTACAATCGCGCGCTTGGCGAAACCGATCCGCTCTTCATTGACCCGGAATACGCGCGCAACTTCGCGCCCGGCGGCACGGTGCTGGTGCATCCCGTTTTCGTCACCGCCATCGCCTTCTGGATGACACGGCCCGGCAACGCCCTCTCCTGGATCAAGACTCCTGGCGCGCGCAATCCCTTCCAGCACGTTCGCGTCAGGGAACGGATCGCCGTCGGCGATCGCCTCACAGTCATTCACGAAAACTCCGACCGCTTCATACGCCGCGGCAAGCCCTACATCACGGCCCACATCACGCTCCGCGACCAGCGCGGCGTCGAAAAAGTCGAATTCTGGGGAACGCTCATCCTTCCTCCCACCCGCGACGACGTTCGCCGGTTCGCGACCGCCTGACGAGGACACAGCCGATGCCCGCCGCCGCTCCCGCCGTCCCCTTCCTCGATGACCTTCAGACCGGCAACATGCTCCCCGGACTCACCTACGAGGTGAATCAGGATCTCATCGACGCCTACGGCATGGCCAGCCTCGACCTGAATCCCGTCCACATGGACCCCGCCTGGTGCGAACGGGCGCGAGTCTTTGGCATGCCGGTGCCTGTCGCCCACGGGATGATGAGCATGTCGTTCATGGCCTCAGCGGTCTACCGTGCCTGGGGCGCTCTCGCCGAGATCACACGCGTCGAAAGCAAGTTCACGAAACCCTGCCCCATCGGCTCGATCGTGACCGTGCGCGCCATGGTCCGCGACCTCCATCCCCTTGGAGACGGTGAGGACTACGCTACCCTCACCGTGGAAGCGACAGACCAGTCGGACAGCGTGATTGGCGTCAGCGAGATCGACGTCCGGCTTCGGCGGCGCCCCGGCGCGAAGCCGTGACATCACGCCCGCGTGCCATCCCCCGCTGGCCCGCGCAAGGGGGTAGGGACGGCGGCCCCTGGACTTCGTAACCTCCACCTGCACCTGTCGTGCTGGAGGAACCATGAGCACCACCGGAAATCCCATCGATATCCTGACGCGGCGTGAGCGCGATGTCCTCGAACTCGTTGAAGGCGGGCTGAACAACGACGAGATTGCCGAGAAGCTGGGCATCACCCGTAATGCCGTGCGCTATCACCTCAAGGAACTTCATTCCAAGCTGGAGACAGGCGGCCAGCGGGGCCTCCTGCGGAGAGGGCTCGCTCGCTGGCGGAGCCGCGCCGGGGCCTGGTTCGCCGGCGGCGTGGCGGCCAGGGCCGCCACCACGGCCGTGGCCGGCATGCTCGGACTCACGGGCGTTGGGTTGTACTTCGCCTATCCCAGGGCGGAGACCGGCGACTACTGCGCGGTGCGCGTGATCTCGCTGGAGGAGGCTACAACACTGGGCGACTGGCGGCTGGCATATACCCCCCAGCAGACCATCTGCGCCGATTCGCCTGAGGAGCTTGAGCGGCTCAGGCGCGAAGCCGAGGCCGCAGGCGGCCTCCCGCTGGTGTGGCCAACGCCGGGACCGTTCCTCCCCTACGGCACTCCCCCGGCCGAAGGCTAGGCCCTACCCGCTCCGCATCTCCTGGTACCCCTGCTCGCCCTCCGCGTCGCGAAGCTCTCGCTCGCGGGCTTCTTCCTCCTCCCGGCGCTCCCGCTCCTCGGCATTCTCCACCACGAGCCCGCCCTGGGCGTCAACTTCGAACGTGGCCTCCAGGGGGTCGCCTACCACGGCGTACTTCGTTCCGCCAATGTAGGTCAGCGGGCTGTACTGTCGCTCCGCAAGCAGCCAGCTGCCCGCATAGGCTTCGTCGAGCGCCTGCACGCCAGTGACTCGCCCCACGAAGAGCGTGTGGTCGCCGATTCGGATGACGTCGTGAACGCCGCATTCGATCCATGCCAGGCACCCATCGATGAGCGGGGCGCTGATTCGCAATGCGTTGAACAGGGTGAGCCCCGCCGCCTCAAGCTTGTTCGCATTGAGCCCCGTGTGCGAGCCCAGGAATGCGGTCTGCTTCAGCAGCCCGGGACCGGGGATGTTGATCGCGAACTCCTCGCTGAAGCGGATCATGTCTGCCGTGTGCCGGTGCGGGTGCACAACGCATCCCACGAGCGGTGGCTCCATCGAAAGCGGAGCCGTCCACGCAATAGGCGCGGCGTTTGTCAGCCCTCGCCAGGCGGTGGTCACAATCGCCACCGGGCCGGGGTTCAGGAGGCGGCGCGCGTCCGTCTCGTCGCAGAGTCGGCGTACCACAGGCGGCTCCGTGCGATCAGCAAACGAGCCTCCCGCCGGGGAGGCTCGTCTGCCGTGGTTCTCCCGGGGATTCAGGCCTGGTGGCGGCCGTTCCCGTTGTTGCTGAGCCGGCGCCACCGCAGGAACTGCCAGTATGCCAGCAGCTCAGGCAGGTCTTCCGGGTGCTTCTCCAGCTCGCCGATCAGCGCCGCGATGTCGCTGTCCTTCACATAGAGCATGTCCCCGTCTTCCCCGAGGAAGTAGTGCAGGGGACGGTTCAGGATGCGAGCGACGTTCAACAGCATGTCGATGCCGACCGAACGTTGCCCGGCCTCGTAGAGGCTGATAGCGCTCTGGGTGGTGCTGAGCGCCTGGGCAAGCTGCCCCTGGCTCATGCTGGCATCTCGCCGGGCGGTGCGGATCCGCTGGCCCAGCTGCGCCGAGACGGGGACCTTGCCGTTTTCGAGGATGGCCTTCGCCATGAGTTTCATCTACCTCCCAACCCGATGGTGAGTTCTTGCGGCCGTTATGCCGTTGTGCAATACACTACGAAGGGCTGCCCTTTGGGTCAATCGAACCGTTCAGTAGCCCAGCCCCGGGTCTACCACGTTCATCAGCTTCTCTCCCGACACGAAGCGCCCCAGGTTCTCCACGAACAGCTCCGCCGACCGCCTCCCATAGCCCTCAATCGAACCCGAGATGTGGGGCGTCATGATGACGTTCTCCATCCCCCACAGCGGGCTTTCGGCAGGCAGTGGCTCCGGGTCGAACACGTCGAGCGCGGCGGCAGCGATTGTCCCCTGCCGCAGTGCCGCGATAAGGGCCTCCTGGTCGACCACGGCCCCGCGGGCAATGTTCACCAGCGTCGCCGTGGGCTTCATCATCGCCAGCTCGCGAGCGCCGATAAGGTGGTGCGTTTCTGCCGTCAGCGGCACGCACAGCACCAGGTAGTCGGATTCGCGCAGCAGCCTCGCCAGGTCGTCATAACCCACAACCTCGTCGCAGTCCGGGTCGGCCGCTCCCGGTGCGGCGGTGCGCCGCGACGCGATCACGCGCATGTCGAAGGCACGCGCGCGCCGCGCCGTCTCCCGGCCGATAGCGCCCAGCCCGGCAATCCCCATTGTCTGCCCTGCCAGTTCGCCGACCCGCCATGCGCTCCAGCGCCGCTCACCCTGGGCGCGTACTGCCTGGTGGAGGTTCTTCGCCAGCATCAGCGCCGTGCCCATCACCCACTCCGCGATCGACACCGCCACCAGCCCGCTGACGTTCGTCACCACGAATCCCCTGTCCAGGAGCCCCTCCTGCGCCAGCCTGTCGACGCCAGCGTTGATCACCTGGAACCACCGAAGGTTGGGCGCCGCCTCGATGAACTCCCGCGGGATGCTTGTGGGGCCAAAGAGCACATCGGCCCCGGCGAGCTGCTGCTTCCACTCGTCAGCCCCGGCGCCCGGGGCACCCGGCCTGGCGATGCCGGGCAGGTGCACTACCCGTACCCGGGGGTCCACCCGGCCGATCGCCTCCAGCACCTCGTCGCGAACGGGAAACCCGACCGCCACCGTCACCTGCCTGTCCATCTGTGCCTCCTACCGCCCGCGCGTGAGCCTCTCAATGAGAGGCCCCGGCAACCTGGCCGCTGCCATCCTCTGCTGCGTGGCGGCGATATCGTACTCAACCCGCCGGAAAGCGACCTCACCTGCCCCTATGTCCAGGATTGCATACCCGGCCCGCGGGTCCCCGTCCCGTGGCTGGCCCACGCTGCCCGGGTTGATGCATACCTGGCCGGGGCCAGGCGTCACCACGGTCCTGTGTTCGGGGACGACGATATCCAGCTCCGCACCCCCCGGGGGCTGGCGAACAACGAGTGGCAGGTGTGTGTGCCCTGCCACCGACCAGCGCGTTTCCTGCAATTCGAAGTGGCGTTCGGCTGCCTCGTACGTCGAGAAGTACTCCCACAGAGGGTCCGCCAGCGTCCCATGCACCAGGGTGACTTCGCCCTCGCGCACCATCTGCGGCAGACCACGGAGAAACTCCCGCGTCTCCGGTGCGATGGCGCGGGCAGTCCAGCGGTTAGCTTCCGCGGCCAGCGGCGTGAACTGGTCCAGCGGCAGAAGCCCGGCCGCGGCCCCGTCGTGATTGCCTCCCACGCCGGCGACCCGCAGTTCGACCAGCCTCTCCACAACCTGGTCCGGGTCAGGACCATAGCCGACCACATCGCCCAGGTGCCAGCAGGCGTCGAAGCCCTGCCCGTTCGCATCGCGGAGGACCGCATCAAGGGCTGCCAGGTTCGAATGAATGTCGGCCAGGAGCGCCACCCGCATGCCCGGCCAGCGTAGCACGGGGGAGGCGCGCCCCGCTTATGGCGTAACGAAGCGGTTGCCTATACTGGGCTCTATGGGGGAAAAGCACGACTTCGAACTGGCCACCGGCGGCGAGCAGGAGACCCGTGAGGTCGGTGAGCGGCTGGGCCGGCTTCTTCAGCGCGGCGATGTGGTTCTCCTCAGCGGCGACCTGGGGACCGGCAAGACCTGCCTTGTGCAGGGCATAGGGCGCGGGCTTGCCTGCCCGGGGCCTGTAACCAGCCCTTCCTTCGTGCTCATGAACGAATACGAGGGCCGCGAACGCCTCTTCCACGTCGACCTGTACCGCATGGAAGACGTCGAGGAGCTCGACGAGCTCGGCCTCTGGGACTACCCCGAACAGGGCGTGCTTGTAATCGAATGGCCCGAACGCGGCGCCGAGCTGCTCCCGGGCGACGGCCTCGTAATCGAGCTCCGCTACGGCGACTTCGACCGCCAGCGGAAGCTTCGCTTCCTGCCACGGGGCCCTCGCGGCGACGCGCTTGTCCAGGCGCTCGGGGTCGCGTGACCACCGTCCTCTGCATCGATACCGCATCCGGGCCTTTTGCGCTGGCCCTCGCCGTCGATGGCGCCATTGTCGCCACATCCGCGCACCACGCCCCCCAGGACCATTCAAAGGCACTGCTCCCCGCCATCGACGCCATTCTTCGCAGCCACCCTCGGCTCGATGGCATTGCCGTAGTCAAGGGGCCCGGAAGCTACGCGGGGCTGCGCGTCGGCATCGCCACGGCCGAAGGGCTTGCCCTTGCCCGGGGCATCCCTCTGCGGGGAATCGGCACGCTCGCTGCCGTGCGGGCCGCCTCCGGCCTTGCCGATGTCACCGCAGTCCACCCGGCCGGCCGCGGCGAGTTCGCGGCACAGCCCTTCGCCAACGGCGAACCCTCCGCGCCGATGGCCGCCCTCAGAGGCGACGATCTCGCCGGGCGTCCCCTTGCCGGCCAAGGCGCCGGCGCCCTCGGTGGCATCGAGATCGGTCCCGGGGAGCGCTGCCAGGCTGCCCTGCTCGAACTCCTCCCCGCCTTTGCCGAAGGCCCCACTGAGAGCGTCGAAGCCGTCTACCTTCGCGAACCGAAGATCACCCTCCCCCGGCGCTCGGGCAAGCCCCTGCCCGCCCGCTGAGACAACCATCCCGAACGGAGAATGCACCACCCAATGGAACGTACCCTTGTGCTCGTTAAGCCCGACGCCATGCAGCGCGGCCTCGCCGGTGAAGTCATCGGCCGCCTAGAGCGCCGCGGCCTCCGCATCGCCGCCATGAAGCTCATCCAGATTGACACCGCCCTCGCGAAGCGCCATTACGCCGAGCACGAAGGCAAGCCGTTCTTCCCCGGGCTCGTTGAGTACATCACCAGCTCGCCCGTCATTGCGGCTGTCCTCGAAGGCCCCAACGCCATCCAGGTGGTACGCAACACCGTCGGCGCCACCAACCCGGTCGAAGCCGCTCCCGGCAGCATCCGCGCCGATTACGGCCTCGAACGGGGCCGCAACCTCGTCCATGCCAGTGACAGCCCGGCGAGCGGCGAACGCGAGGCGGCGCTCTTCTTCTCCCCCGGCGAGATCATCTCGTGGGCGCGCGACACGGACCGCTGGATCGTCGAATAGCCGCTCGCGCCGAACCTACCGCGCGGGCGGGTCCGCGAGCGCTCGCTCGATGAGCCTGAGCCCGAATTCGAGGCCCAGCTCCAGGGCGTCTTCGTCGATCACAAAGCCGGGATCGTGGTGCCGCCCGGCGATGCCCTTTGCCTCATTGCGCGCTCCCAGCCAGAAGTAGCAGCCCGGCCGTTCCTGCAGGAAGTCCGCCATATCATCGGCGCCCATGCTCGGCGCCGCGAAGATGTTTGCCGCGCCGAAGAACTCCTCTCCCTCGGCCCGGACCATGGCGGCGACCCTGGCGTCGTTCACAAGCGGTGGGCAGCTCGTCGTGTGCTTCAATTCAAACGTGGCGCCAAAAGCGGCGCACACCCCCGCGAGGATCTCTTCCATCCGCTGCAACATGAGCGCCCGCACCCGGTCGCTGTAGGTGCGGATTGTGCCGGTCATTGCCGCCGATTCGGCGATGACGTTTCCCCGGAACCCTGCCGTGACCTTGCCAATGGTGAGAACCGCCGTTTCCGACGGCCCCACAGCGCGGCTTACCACCGTCTGCAGCGCCGTGATCACGTGCGCCGCCACCACCACCGCGTCGACCGACTGGTGGGGTGCGGCCGCGTGGCCGCCCCGTCCCGTGATTTCAATCCGAATCGCCGTGGGCGAGGCAAAGAACGGCCCCGGGGCGACATTTATCGACCCCACCGGGACGTCGGCGCTGATGTGGAGTCCGAGCACGGTGGCGATTCGGGGCCCATCCAGCACCCCATCGGCGATACAGGCGCGGGCGCCTCCCGAGGACTCCTCCGCCGGTTGGAACACGAACCGGACGCTCCCGGGGAGCTCGGAAGAGCCTTTCGCCAGCAGTTCGGCGAGCCCAAGTGCAATCGCGATGTGGGCGTCGTGGCCGCAGGCGTGCATCACTCCTTCGTTCTCAGAGGCGAACGGCAGGTTGCTCCGTTCCGGCACGGGCAGAGCATCGATATCGGCGCGCCAGAGCACTGCCGGCCCGTTCCCGCGCCCCTCGACGAGGCCGGTGGCGCCCGTCGTGGCGATGGGCCGTACGTCCGCCAGGCCAAGCTCCCGCAGCCGGGCGAGGATCACCTGCTGGGTCCGATGCTCCTGCCAGGAGAGTTCCGGGCGCCTGTGGAGGTCGCGCCGTGTCTCAATCACGCCCGCTCTGACGGCACGGACTTCGGGACGGACCCGCAGCTTCGAGGGATGCCCTTGCATGGGCCGGAGCTTAGCACATGGCTGGCGGCGTCAGTCTCCCGCGGGCGCCGCTGCCGCTGCCCGCCCGCTGACCATCGAGGCCAGCCGCGAAGGGTGCACCCCCTGCACCAGGCCCACCCCCACCACTATCAGCACCAGCCCCAGCAACAGGCTCCAACCGACGGACTCGTCAAGCAGCAGCCAGCCCAGGGTCACGCCGATGGGCGGCATCATGTACGTAACAACGGCCGCGCGCACCGCCCCAACCTCGCCGATGAGCCACATGTAGATGACCACCGCGAACCCCGACCCGGCGGCTCCCAGCGTGAGCAGGCTGCCCCATTCGGCCGCGCCCATGCGGGCCTGGTCGAACGCGCCTGTGGCCAGGGCAACAGGCGCAAGAAAGATAGCCGCGAAACCTATCTGGCCAATCGTCAGCGGCAGCGCCGGCACATGCCCCAGCCAGCGACGGATAACCACGCTCGAAAACGCATAGCACACGGTGGCCCCCACCATGGCCACCATCCCCAGCAGCGAGTCCCCATTCAGCCCGGCCGTGTCTCCCCCCATCACCGTCACCACCCCTGCGAAACCCAGCGCGAGCCCCACAACCCGGGCCGGCGAAAACGGGTCGGCCCTGATCAGGATCACCGAAAAGATCGCAGCCCACAGGGGCATGCCGGAATTGATGATGCTCGCCACGCCGCTCTCGACGTGGTGCTCGCCGTAGCCATACAGCGACCAGGGGAGCGCGAAGTTGGCAAGCCCGAGCCCCGCCAGCGCCAGCCAGGTCCGCCGGTCACGCGGGAACTGGCGGCGCGCCACCCACGCAAACGGCAGCAGGGTCGCCAGCCCCAGTGCCGTTCGCCCCGAACTGATGCCCAGCGCTTCCACATCCGCGTCCGCGAGCACGCGAATGAAGAGGAACGATGCCCCCCAGACGAAGGCAAGCGTGAGAAGCGCGGCGACCTGGCGAGTGCTCAAGGGTGGGAATCCGAAGGGGCCGTGTCGGCTTCTCCTACAGTAATGGAGCCTCAGGTCTCGCGCTCGGACCAATCACGTGTGCTCTCGGCGCCGGATTGGAGCCGGAGCATCTCTGCCAGGAGTCCGGCCTGGCCCTCCTCGCTCAACCGCGGACCGGTGAACCCGGGGCACTCCCGGTGACGCAGCAAGAGCGCGATCGCCCCGGCCCGGTCGCGCCCCGATGGATTGCCGGTCTTGCCGTCCAGCCAGGCCACCTGGTAGGGATAGAGCCGGCAGGCGGCCGGCCGTCCCGCGTATTGCGAGCAGGTTCCGCCGGCCTCCAGGAGCGCGCACGCCCCGTCGCGCCGCGCGAGCAGGTACGGGTCGGCGAGAGGCAGGGCGATCGGCTCGCCGTCCTCGCACTCCAGGAACCGGGCCGGCGCCAGGCCAGAAGCGCCCTCCATCCGCTGCACATCAGCATCACCCAGGGGAACGCTCAGCGCCCGGCAGCACCATGCATTGCACGTTGCAGCGCAGCAGATGAAGCTGTTCTCGCCCGGAAGCACGAGGTCATACGATGGGTAGCGGGCCGCTACTGCACGCCACACGCGCAGGAGAGCATCGCCACCCTGGGAACCCCGGTCCACCAGGCCATGTTAGTTCAGATGAGCCCCACGCTTGCGGGGATGTTCGGCAAGACGCACAGTAGCGCCGTTGCCCGGTGGCTACAGGGCGAAGTATAGTTGCCGTCCCCGCGGGCGAGGGGCCAGGTTTGCCGTGAGTAACGATCCAACCATCGAGATGATGTCCCCTGAGGAACGCACCCGTCTGCGCAAGCAGATGAGCGAGCAGGCCGTCAAGCTTGCTGTGAGCGGCCGCTGGGAGGACGCCGCCAGCCTCAATCGTGAATTCGTCCGCCTCTTCCCTGATGATGCCGAAGGCTACAACCGGCTGGGCAAGTCGCTCACCGAGCTCGGCCAGGTCTCCGAGGCGCGCCAGTGCTATGGCAAAGCCCTGGAAATCGACCCCACCAATCAGATCGCGCGCCGCAACCTCGACAGGCTCGCGACCCTGAAGGATGCCGCGGGAACCTCGGCCCCATCCCAGCTCGATACGCGCATGTTCATCGAAGAGACCGGCAAGGCCGCGGTCACCATCCTCCAGGCCGTCGATCCCGCCCTCGCCGCCACCCTCGATGCCGGCGACCTGGTCGAGCTTCGCCAGCAGGGCAACGCCGTCAACGTCCACACCATGGCCGGCGACTACGTGGGAATGGTCGAGCCGCGCGTTGGGCTCCGTCTGGCGCGAATGATGGAGGGCGGGAACCGCTATTCCGCCGCGCTGGTCTCCGTCACCGACAACGAGATAAAGGTCATCATCCGCGAGACCTACCAGCACCCCTCCCTCATCGGCCGAGTCAGCTTCCCGCAGGCTCGCGCCGTCGCCGCCGTACGTCCCTACACGCGCCGTGGCCTCTTGCGGGGCGCGCATGCCGACGAGATTGAGTTTGGCGACGATGACGAGTACCGCGAAGACGACGAGGACGACGGCTGGTCGGAGACGGGCGAGGACTTGGAGCGCGAGACCGGCGCCGACCTTGAGCATGAAGACGAGAGCTTCGATTGAGTTCGCGCAGCTAAACCCGTACAATCCCCTAATCTTGCAGCCAATCTTGCAGCGCCACCGCGAGCAAGGGACGATGAACCGATGAAGATAACGCTCGCAACGGACCGCCGGCGCACCCTCTCCACCCCGGAGTAGCAGGGCCGCCCCACCGTATCGCCTTGCCCCGGGCCTGAGCGCCCGGGCGCCCGCACTGCAGAGGTCCTTTCCGTGTCAATCCCACTCATCGAGGCCCGTGGCCTCGTCAAGTCCTATGGTTCATTCCGCGCTGTCGATGGCATCTCATTCGCTGTCCAGCAGGGGGAATGCTTTGGCTTCCTGGGCCCCAACGGCGCCGGGAAGAGCACCACTATCCGCATGATCTGTTGCACGTCGCCCATCGGCGGCGGCGAGCTGCACGTCGCCGGCCTTGATCCGTCCCGGCAGGCACGCGCCATCAAGGCTCGCCTCGGCATCGTCCCCCAGGAAGACAGCCTCGACCCCGACCTCCCCGTTCGCCAGAACCTGGAGGTGTACGCGCGCTACTACGGCGTGCCCCGCGCACTCGCCCGCGAGCGCATCGCCGAGAGCCTGGCCCTGTTCCAGCTCACCGAAAAGGCCGAGTCCCCCGTCGGCGACCTCTCCGGCGGCATGAAGCGCCGCCTCGTCATCGCCCGCTCGTTGGTGAACGACCCCGAGATCCTCGTTCTCGATGAGCCCACAACCGGCCTCGACCCCCAGGCCCGTCACCTCGTCTGGCAGAAGCTGCGCATGCTGCGTGCCAGGGGCGTGACCATGCTCCTCACCACCCACTACATGGACGAGGCTTCCCACCTCTGCGACCGCCTCGTCATCATGCACCGCGGCCACATCCTGGCCGAAGGCAACCCCCACGACCTCATCCGCGACTACGCCGGCGAAGTGGTGCTCGAACTGCGAATGGGCACCGGCGACCGCGCCCCCCTCCTCGGCGAGCTCACCGGCATCGACGGTGTCGCCATCGAAGAAGTAGAGGACATCGTGTACATCTTCGAAGCCGGCGACGCCGCCCGGCAGCTGGCCGCTCGAATTGCCGACCCGGCCCTCGCCTTCCTGCGTCCCGGCAACCTGGAGGATGTCTTCCTCCGCCTCACCGGGAGGGGGCTGCTCGATTGACCGCTATCGCCACAAGACCCGACCTCTCCATCGGCTCCTATCGCGTCTGGCAACGGAACCGCGACGTCACGTTCCGCCTCTGGCGCACCGAGTTCATTGGCGTCGTGGTTGAGCCGTTCATTGTGATCCTTGCCCTCGGCCTCGGTCTTGGCCAGTTTGTCGAGCTCAGCTCGGGCGAGGAGTACGTCGCCTTCCTTACCCCGGGCCTGCTCGCCATGTTCCCCATGTTCGCGGCCGTCTTCGAGTGCGCCTGGGGCAGCTACGTGCGCCTCGAAATGCAGCACACCAACGATGCCATTGTCGCCACTCCCGTCAGCGTCGACGACGTCATCACCGGCGAGATCCTCTGGGGAACAACACGGTCGATGGTCAACGCTGTCTACATCCTCCTGGTCGCCATCCTCCTCAACCCGTGGCTCCACATGGTCGAGTCGCCGTGGGCGCTTTTCATAATCCCACTCTCCCTGGTGCCAGGAGTGCTCTTCAGCGCCATCTCCATCTGCTTCGCCTCGCTGGCACGAGCCATGAGCCAGTTCAGCTACTTCTTCAACCTCATCATCAACCCCATGTTCTGGTTCGGTGGCGCCTTCTTCCCCATCGGCGAGCTGCCCGGCTGGGCGCAGACCCTCGCCTGGTTCGTTCCCCTTACCCACGTCGTTGAACTCTACCGCGGCTTCATCACCGGAGAGTTCGCCTGGTCAATGCTCGGCGACCTCGCCTGGGTGGTGGTGACAGCGCTCGTCTTCTACTGGCTCGCGCTCGCGGGCATGCGCCGGCGGATGGTCCAGTAGGGCCTCAGCCCCGCCGCGAGAAGCTGGGCGCTCGCTTCTCCATGAAGGCCGCCACTGCCTCCCTGTGCTCCGCGCTCGCCCGCGCCTTCGACAGGGCCACGTTCTCGCGCTGGAGGACGGCCTGCAGGTCACCATCCACGGCGTTCTCGATGAGTAGCCGCTTCACCCGCGCGATCGTTTCCCCGGGGAGCGAAGCCACCTCGTTCCCAAGGGCAACTGCCCGGTCAACGAGAGCCTCTGCGGACACCACTTCCGTCACCAGCCCTGCCTCGCGCGCTTCGGCTGCATCCACCATCCGTCCCGTGAGGCACCACTCCGTGGCCCGGCCGGTTCCCACCAGCTGCGGAAGCAGGTGCGAGCTCGCAAGCTCAGGAACGAGGCCCATCCGCACGAAGAACATGCCAATGCGTGCGTTCTCGCTCGCGATGCGAATATCGAACGGGAGCACCTGCGTTATCCCGACCCCCACTGCCGGGCCATTGATGGCTGCAATCAGCGGTTTGGGCGTCAACTGGCAGAACGTGACCCAGTTCCCCGGCCCCTCGGCTGCTCCGCTTCCGGTGGTGCTTGAGGCGTCAATCGCCGCCTTGAACGCTGAGATGTCGGCCCCGGCGCAGAACGCTCGCCCGGCCCCCGTCAGCACAACCGCCCCAACCGAGTCATCGGCGACCGCCCGGTTGATGGCGTCGCGGAGTTCATTGAACATCTGCTCCGTCCACGCGTTCAGCCGCTCCGGCCGGTTCATGGTCAGGAGCGCGACGGCGCCCCGCTGTTCATATGTGATCTGTTCGTATTGCATCCGGAGCTCCTCTGTGGCGTGTGTTCGGAGCTTACGGCAGCCCGCTCCGTTCGTACACGGCCCCCAGGGTATGCCCTTAGTGGCCACTGCCCGTATATACTGGCCCCGTATTCATGGACACTAACCCCCTGCTGCGCAAGGCTCAGGCGGATAACGTCCTCGAACGGGCGGCGTTGCAGCTTCAGCAACTCCTGAAGGAAGCCTGCGCTGAGCTCCATCCCTTCCCCTCCTTCCCCAATGCGTTTTTCACCAACGCCGTCGAATGCGACCCCGGCCCTGCGGCCGACCCGGACCGCGGCTGCGTTGTAGTGTGCGAAGACGGCGAGCTGTACGAGCTTGAGATCGGCATCGACCATGAAGCGGTTGAACTGACCGGGTCCTGGGACCCGGTCACAGCCCGCAAAGAGACGCGCAAGAAGCTCGACCTCCACCCGCGTGACTACGTCATCTACGCCTACAACGGCCTGGTGGCAGTCACGGAGTTGCTCCTCGAACGCGCGAGCGAACGCGAAGGAGCCCGATGAAGCGCCTGCTCAAGGTCTTCCTGCTCCTATCGCTCGCCGGCGGGGTCGCGTTCGGTGTCTGGATGCTCGTCGCGCAGCGGCGGCGGGCCGCCCCCACGGCCTCCTATGTGCCACCCGCGCCGGCGAAGCCCGCCGAGACGGCTGGCCCGGTGGAGGCAGCCGTCTCCGAAATGGCGGGAGCACCTGTAGCGGAAACGCCGGTCGAGCCCCCTGCCGAACCAGAGGTCGCCTGGGCAACGGTTGAGCCCGCCCCGGAAGCGCCCGCCGAACCCCTCCCTGCCGAGTCCGAGGTTCCCTTGGCGACGGTTGAGCCCGCCTCTGAGGCCCCGGTCGTGTCCGGTGAGGAGCCTGGAAGCGAGCCACCTCCATCCGTCTCGGACGAGGCTCTCCCGGCCGAGGCGGACGTTGTCACGGCCGCCTTCGAATCCCTCGCCGCCGAAGGGGAGGCCCTTCAGCAGGCGGAGGCTGCCTTTGGGCATCCCGTGGCCCCTCCCGCAGGTCCGCCCTCCACTCCCGCCCCGGAGAGTGAGGACGAAGATACCCCACTCCTCGAGTCAGTCGAAGAGGTGCTCGCCGATGTCCCCGCAACCCCGATCGGCACGGCTGCAGGCCGCACGGCCGATTCGTACCTCGATGAGGGAAACGTCTACTTCAACGTAGGCCAGTACCGCCTCGCCATCGAACGCTACACAAGCGCCATCGGCCTGGCGCCCGAAATGGTCGCCGCCTACTATAACCGCGCCAACGCCCACACTCGCTCAGGCGACTACGATTCCGCCCTCAGCGACTACAACCGGTCGCTTGACCTCAATCCTGGCGATGCCGACGCGCTTAACAACCGGGGCATGCTCCACCTCTACCGGGCGAATTACGCCGCCGCTCTCCGCGATTTCAATGAGGCGCTCGCCATCGACCCGGCCGATACGACTGTCATGGTCAATCGAGGGCTCGCTCACCTGCACGGGGGCGATGCTGCCTCGGCACTGGTCGATTTCCAGGAAGCGGTGGCGGTCGACCCGGCGGATGCGGCCGCGCACTACGGCGCCGCCCAGGCGTCGGCCATGCTCGGCAATCGCGATGCTGCTTTGCGCCACGTGCGCCGGGCGATCGAGCTGGACAACGCCTACGCCCGTGAAGCCGCCGGCGACCCCAAGCTCGAAGCACTCCAGGGCGACGACGCATTCATCCGCCTGCTTCGAGAGAGCGGCAGCCGCTCACGCTGAACGGCGGCTGCTGATGCTACGGGCATAGCCCGGGCGCCCACAACGGGCCTGCCTGGAGCATGGACTCGAACCCCGGCAAAGGGGCGCTCGCCCGCGGCCGCTGCCGGGGTGCAGTCGCCATTTTGCGCCGCGTACCAGTGCGCAGCTTCCGCATGAACGACGCCTCGAGCCTCACTGAACAGGGGCCGCATATCCCGTGGCTGACGGTTTCGCTTCCCGTCGCCAACACCTGCCTGCACCACGCGCACACAACCGTCATAGTTGTCTCCTCAACAACCCCCGCCACACTCGATGTTCGATGGGGGCAATCTGTCCGCCAATCGGTAAACACCCTTACGCTGCCCCGGTCTTCCTCGTGACCTTCGCGTGGGCCCGCGCCTAAACTGCCATCATGGCTGCGTTTGAACGCGACGGTGTCACCATCAACTACTCCACCTGGGGCGACCAGTCCACGCCCCCGGTCCTCCTGCTCCACGCCTTTGGCGCTGACCATCGCATGTGGCTCCCGCTTGCCGGCGCGCTCTCACGCGCGTTCTTCGTAGTGGCTCCCGACCTTCGCGGCCACGGCCTCAGCTCCGCACCTGAGGACCCTGCCGCATATCGCATCGAAGTGCTCGCCGGCGATGTCGCCGCACTCCTCGACCACCTTGGGCTCGACCTCTGCGCCCTTGCGGGCTCTGGCTTTGGAGGCATGATTGCGCTCCAGTTCGCCGTCACCTGGCCCGGGCGCCTTGCCGGCCTTGTGGTGAGCGACTCCGCGCCCGCCGCCGCCAGCGACCGCTATGACGAGCCTTTTCGTGAGCGCGAACGCCGCCTTCTCGCCGCCGAAGAAGTCGTCCGCACCTACGGGACGGCGGGCCTGGGGCGCCGTGAAGCGGCATCGATCGCTGACCCCTTCCTTGCCGGGGGCGTCCGTCAGCGCTATGCCTCGCTGAACACCGCCGGATACCTCGGGTGCGCACAGGCGCGCCGCGAGCACCCCGGCCTGGTCCCGGCCCTGAGCGAGAAGGTGACCTGCCCGGTTCTGCTCTGCGTGGGCGCTGACGATGCCGCCCAGGCCGGGACCCGCGTCATGAGCGAAGAGCTGCCCGGGGCGCGGGTGCTCACCTTCAAGAACACAGGCCACGGGGTGCCCATCTACCGCCCGGGCTCCTTTGGCGATGCCCTCCTGCGCTTCTTCCGCGATATCGAAGAGGGCAATCCAACTGGCGGCCACCGGACCGTCTAGGCCCGGTAGCTCGCCAACGGTTGACCGGGCGGCCGGGGCCGCCTGACGATTGTCGCCACATGTCACGCCCCTCGCCCCGATGACCGCGTATCGCCACGACCCCCTCGCAACCCTTCGCCAGCGCAACTTCCTGTTGTTTGCCGCGAGCCGCTTCTTCGCTGCCACTGCGATGACCCTCCTCAGCGCGGCAATCGCCTGGCATGTCTACCGCATCTCCGGCTCGGCGTTCCACCTCGGGCTGATCGGGCTGGCGCGCTTCCTGCCCTCGCTCGGACTCTCACTGATCGGCGGGGCCCTGGCTGACAGCCACGACCGGCGGCGCATCGTCATCGCCTCCCAGCTCGTGCCACTCGTCTGCGCCGCCGCGCTTTTCACGGCAACCGCGTCCGGCGCGGTCTCTCTGCCACTCATCTACGCGCTGGTCCTGCTCCTTGCCGTGGCGGCGGCGTTCGAGAATCCCGCTCGCCAGGCGCTTCTTCCCCTTGTGGTGCGCCCCGAGACGTTCGTCCACGCGATCACGGTCAACTCCTCCATCTCGTCCCTCGGGTTCGTCACTGGCCCCGCCCTCGGAGGGCTCTGCATCGCCTATGCGGGGGTCGATGGCGCCTACGCCGCCGAGGCCGGCCTGCTCATGGCGGCCATTGCGCTCATGTTCATCGTCAGCCCCCGTGCCGCCGAGAACGGGCGCCGGGCCGTCAGCCTCGATGGCATCAGGGAAGGGGTCCGGTTCGTTTGGAGCCGCCAGCCCCTCCTCGGGGCGATGACGCTCGACATGTTCGCGGTCATCTTCGGCGGCGCCGCCGCGCTTCTCCCGATCTACGCAACCGACATCTTGCGCGCCGGCCCCAGGGGCTACGGCCTCCTCTCGGCTTCGCTCGAACTGGGGGCTCTGCTCATGTCCATCGCGCTAATTCTCCTGCCACCGCTGAAGAGGGTCGGGCTGGCTCTGCTGGTGACGGTCGCGCTCTTCGGGGTGGGCACGGTCGCCTTCGGGCTTTCTCGCTCGCTTCCGCTCTCCGTTGCCCTCTACATGTTCATCGGCATGGCCGACCAGGTCAGCGTGGTCATGCGCCAGACCACTGTCCAGCTCACCACCCCGGATGAGCTCCGTGGCCGTGTTAGCTCCGTCAACATGCTCTTCATCGGGGCTTCCAACCAGCTGGGTGCAGTCGAATCGGGGTTCGTGGCGGCACTCACAGGCGCGACCTTTGCCGTCGTCAGTGGCGGCCTTGGTTGCCTGGCCGTTGTCGCAGTTGTGGCCGCGAAGATGCCCGAGCTCCGCCGCTACCGGATTGAACCGCGCGCGCCACTGCTAACGAGCAGCGCGCCCCCGGCAGCTGCTCTTGCCCCGGGAGAACCGCCGTAGAAGTCTGATGGCCGCTTTCTGATAACCTCGATCTCCAGCAACTAGCAGGGAGCAAGAATGGCTTCGAATGTCGATGGCTACGTGCCCGCCTCCGCCATGGTCGTCGTCGCACACCCCGACGATGCCGAGTTCATGGTCGCCGGCACCGTGGCGAAGTGGGCGCGCAGGGGCGCCGAGGTCACCTATGTCGTCATCACCAAAGGCGACAAGGGCAGCGAAGACCCCGAGATGACGCCCTCTCGCCTGACCGCCATCCGCGAGGCCGAGCAGCGCGCTGCCGGGGCGGTGCTCGGCGTGCGCAACTTCGAGTTCATGGGCTACGAAGACGGCTACCTGCAGCACACCCTCGAACTGCGTCGCGACATCACCCGGCTCATCCGCAAGTACCGGCCCGAAGTCGTGATGTGCTTCGACCCCACCAGCCGCTTCATCAGCGACTTCTACCCCAACCATCCCGACCATCGCGCCAGCGGCGATGCCACCGTCGATGCTGTCTTCCCCAGCGCCCGCGACCGGCTCACCTTCCCCGAGCTCCTCACCGATGGCCTCCAGCCCCACAAGGTGAAGCAGCTCTGGCTGGGCAATGCCGGCCAGCCGAACACCTGGGTCGATATCGCCGAAACCCTCGACCTGAAACGCCAGGCGCTCCTCAAGCACCCGAGCCAGCTGGCAGAGGACATCGCCGGCTTTGCCGACCAGTTCGCGCGCTGGGCCGCCCAGGGACAGGAGATGATGTTCGCCGAGTCGTTCCGGCGCATCATCTTCGATGAGCCCTTCGCCACCCCGGCCACCCGCGCTACCGGCCAGGCCTGAGCGCCGCGTGAGCCCGGCTGCCTATTCCTGGCCCGGTTCGGGCACCGGCGTCCCCGCCCGGTGATGGAAGGCGCTGTTGAAGACCGCGTAGGCGCCGCAGCGCGCGCAATCCACATCGTTCCCGTAGCAACAGAACGTCCGCTCGAAGTTCCCGCCATCGCCCATGTAGAGCGGCAGCATGTTCCGCATCAGGCAGCTTTCCCCCCGTTCGCCCGTGAACTCCAGGCACCGGTCCGAGAGCATCATCTCGAGCGCCCCGGTGTTCGATTTCACCAGCCTCGGGTACTTCTCCTTCACGGCAATCACCCTTCGCACCACCACGTCGCGCTCCCGGAGGTCGTCCCATGCGAGGGAACCATGATCGTCGCGTGAAGGCACGTAGAAGGTGAACGCCACCCCGGTGATCGGCCAGTCCTTCACCGTCTCCACAAACTCCTCGATACCCGGGGCGTTCTGCTTCGTGATCGTCATCTGCAGCATCACGATCGTGCCGTCGCTCGCATCGCGCGCGAAAACGGATTCACGCACCTTCTGGAACACCCCCTGCCCGCGGATGGCGTCGTTCAGCGGCTCCGGCCCATCCAGCGAAACGGTCACCAGGTGGCCCGGCACTGAAGGGATGCCATAGGTCCCGTTGGTCACGATCGAGCCGCTCTCGAAAAGCTCAATCGCCTCCAGCACCAGCTTCTTGCGGATCATCGGCTCGCCACCCATGAAGAGCATGGAGCGAATGCCGTGCCGGTCACGAAGCGCCTTCAGCTGCGAAAGCATGGTCGCATCGTCCATCTTGTCTTTGGGCCGGTTCGGGTTGTCGGCCCGGAAAACGAAGCAATGGCTGCAGGAGAGATTGCAGATGTTCGTCACGTTGACCAGTGCAGCGCCAAACTGCCGGTCGCCGAAGTCCGTCGCCTCACGCAAAGGCAGGCTGGCGATTGCGCGCTGTGCCATTCCACCCCCTCCGGGTGTTGTTGCCGACACTCTACCACGCCGGGCCAGGCTCGGGACGCTGCGGCACAAGGACCGTCCGGTCCTCCCCTCAGCGGCAGCCGCCCTGGATGCTCACCATGAACTCGACCGCATCTCCCTCGCTCAGCGGCACATCGTGGCGGGCCTGGGCGCCATTCACGATCGCCAGGACAGCCTCTGCATCGACCCTGGAGAACCCTTCGCCCAGCAAGATATCCAGCGGCGTCATCCCCGCGCGCCACTCCACCACTGTCTCAGCCTGCTTCGAATGCGTGCGCCGGACCAGGGTGGGGAACCACCTCACTCTGATTGCCATCACTCCGAGATTATCCGCCCCGGCCTAAACCTGTCATCCCGCGTCAGCGCCCCGCACCTCAGTAGGTGCCGTCACGCGCCGTAATGGGGGCGTATCCCTTGTTGGTGAGCGGGCCCGTGAGCGTCACATTGTGAACGACCACGGTCTGTTGCCAGGCGACCTGCGCGGTGGCGGCCCGGCCATCGACCCCGGCGCCGGGCGCAAAGTAGATGGTCACCTGGCGCCCAGGCGCGCCGCAGCCCTTTGTCTGCCCGTCGCTGTGAACGCTGACCGTGTAGACGGTCTTCCCTTCAGAGGTGCGGACCACATCGTAGGCGGGGTCGTTCGAGCAAACCCGCATACTGGCGCCATCCGTAACAAGCGCGATCACGCGCTGACCCGGGGTTGCACCCGGTGCGTCGCCATAAATCGTCATTGGCGGCGGAGGCGGCATGTCCGCCGTGGCCGCGCGCGTGGGCGCCGCCAGGCCGGGGACCAGCGCAACCGCCACGAGGAGCGCCGGCCAAACCGCCTTCATCCGCATGTGAACCACTGAACGCATTCGTGCCAGCTCCATGCGCGGCCTCGCTCCTTGTCGCAGCTTTGGCCCTCAGGCCTGGTCCCGGGAATGCCGGGCTCCTAGTAGTATAGCCCGTCCCTGGAGGTGACCGGCGCGAAGCCGGCAATCGGCAGCGCGCTCCCCGGGGTGACGTCGACTTTGGCCGAACCGGCGTTCCAGGTCACGTTGGCAGTGGCTGTGCGCCCGCCAGTCGTTGGGGTGGTGGGTGCGAAGTAGAGGGCGAGCGAGAGGCTTGCTCCCGGTGTGCCGCAGCCCGGCGCCTGCGAGCTGGCGTAAACATCCACCACGTAGTACGTGGAGCCGGCGTCGCTGATGACCGTTCCTCGCCCGCAGTAGGCGCCATTGGCATTGTTTGTGATGGTCACTGAAGTGCCCCCGGCAACCCCTGACACGGCGCCATAGAGCACAAGCGGAGGTCCCGGTGGAACGCTCCCGGCGGCGCTTGCCGTGCCATCGAGCTTCCCCGCGCCCGGCATGATAGAGAGAATCGTCGCCGGGAGGGCTGCAAGAGCGGCGCTCGCCAGAACAAGGCCAATAATCAGTGTTCGCTTCATGAAGACTCCCCTAGCGGAAGCCGGCTTTTCCGCCTTCCCTTCTGCTGGCAAGCGTAGGTTCGCTCAGGTGTGAGAGCAACCCAACTTCCGCCTTGGCCGGTCCGTCATCACACTGTTTACTGAGAGTTTACAGCCGCTTGCACGCCGGGAGACCTATGCCTCCGCTTGCCTCCTTCCGCGCAACAATCGCCCCGTTCGCTCGCCCTCTCCGGCGAATCGAATGGTGGCCGCGAACGCGCCGCCGCTGGCGCTACCTGCGCGATGGAATGGCCGGCATCGCCGCCGAGCTTCACACCACCTCGTCGGGACACGTTTCGATCCTGCGCCAGTTCGGCGCCACTGTCGGTGCTGACGTCGACATCCCCGGCCCGCTGCTCATCGTCAACGCCGGCGATGGCTTCTCCAACCTGACCATCGGAAGCAATGTCCATCTCGGCGCCGGCACGCTCATCGACCTCGCTGAGGCGGTCGCGATTGAGGACTACGCCACCATCTCCATGCGCTCGAACATCATCACCCACCTCGATGTCGGCCCCGGACCACTTAAGGAGCGCCGTCCTCGCGCCACCGGGCCCGTGCGCATCGGTCGCGGCGCCTACCTGGGCGCGGGCGCGACCATCCTGCACGGTGTCACGGTCGGCGCCGAAGCTACCGTTGGCGCCCACGCGCTCGTAGACCGCGACGTGCCCGCCGGGGCGACAGTGGCTTCGCCGAGGGCACGCCTCGTTGCCGGGCAGGGGCCGTGACGTCGCGGGGCAGGAGGCTGCTCATCCTGGGGCTTCCCTACTTCGGGCGCATGCTCGCCGGCCGGCTGCAACAGCAGGGCTGGGACGCGGAATACGCACCCCATCCGGGCCGCGACCTTGCCGCCTGGGTGCGACTCGCTCCCCGGGTTGCCCGCGCCGAGGTCATCTACCTGATTGGCAGCCGCCTCGACCGCCGCTCGCCCCAGGACCTGCTCATGCACATCCGCCGCCGTCCCGTGGTGATTCACTGGGTTGGCACCGACGTCCAGATCGCGCTCGAGGAGCACGCCCGGCACAACGTCTCTGCGCGGCTGGCCGAAGGCGCCATCCACTGGTGCGACGCCCCCTGGCTGGTCGACGAACTACGCGGGATCGGCATTCGCAGCGAGCATGTCCCCCTGCCCATTCCCGGCCTCGCCGCCGGGCCGCCGCCGCTCCCGGACCGCTTCCGCGTCCTCCTATACCTGCCCGTCGATGCCTTCGACCGCGAGGTGTTTGACCTCGATACCCTGCTCCGCCTTCCACGAGAGTTCCCGGGCATCGATTTCGTCGAAATCCCCTCACCCCCGGAGACACTCCCCGGGCCGCTGCCACCGAATCTTGAGGCGCGGGGCTGGGTCGACGACATGGACGCCCTCTACCGCGAAATCAGCGTCTGCGTGCGGCTCACCTCGCACGACGGCATGTCATTCATGGCGGCAGAGTGCCTGGCACGCGGCCGGCAGGTGATCTGGACGTTTCCGCTGCCCGGGGCCATTCTCGCCTCGGGCTTCGGCGAAGTTGCCGCCGCCCTCCGCGACCTCGCTGCTCGCCATGCAGCCGGGACACTCACGCTCAACATGGAAGGCCGGGACTACGTGCTCGAGCACTTCGACCCGGAGCGACTCACACGCGAGCTTGATCAGAGGTTGAGCACAGTGGCGTGGTAGCTGCTGGCCAGCCGCGGCCCCGGGCTCCTGAGCTCCGCGCTAATCTGCCGCGCCTCTTCTGCTCACCATGACGTAGCCGTCACTGAAAGCACCGGGGGTAGCGTCCCCGGCAGCCGCTGCCAGCTTTCGCCCAGGTCGGCGCTTGCATACACCTGTCCGTTGGTCGTTCCCACGTAGACCCCTTCGGCATCCTGGGCGCCGGTGTCCATAGCCTCGCGGTAGGCGCTCTGGTAGTCGTGGGGGCCCGGCAGGCCATTGGTGAGCTTCTCCCAGCTCTCGCCACCGTTCATCGTGCGCCAGACGGCGAATTGCCCGTTGACCACGCGGAAGTTGTCCGCCCCGTATTCGATGGGGACCACAAACACGGCGTCCGTACCGCGCTTGGTCACCGCAATCGGGAAGCCGTGGAACGAGGGCAGGCCGCCTGTCACATCCTGCCAGTCCTTCCCCCGCCGCTCCGAACGGAACACCCCGACGTGCGACTGCGCCCACAGGCGGTCCGGGTTCTTCTGGTCAATATGGAACTTGTGGAATTCGTCCAGGGCAGCCGGGTCCACGTCGGGGGGAAGCTCCGGTTGCGGGAACTGCTCCGCTATCTCCGCCAGGAAATCCTTTGCTGCAGGCGTCGTCACCACGATCCCGTGCGAACAGAGGTCCCAGGTCGTGCCGCCGTCCTCGCTCGAATACGTGCCCCCGGTGCTAATGGAGATATACACGCGGTCCGGTTGGCGCGGGTCGATCTCGATCGAGTGGAGCGACGAGTCCCCCACGGAACCGGTCGGCCCCCAGAGCGGGCGAAGCCTGTGATTGGTGATGCTCGCCACGGGGGTCCACGACTCGCCCCAATCCTCGCTGCGGAACAGGTTGGCCGGCTGCGTGCCCGCGTACACCACCCCTGGCCGGTCGGCGTGTCCCGGTTGCACCTGCCAGACGTTGGCGACCGCCAGCCCCGTGTCCGCCGGGAAGGCGAGGCCCGGGCTACGCTGCTCCCATGTCCGGCCCCCGTCGTCGCTGCGCGCCACGGAAGGACCCCAGGCCCAGTGGTTCGCGGCCGCGTAGAGACGCGGCGGGTCGCAGCGCAGGTCCGCTGCCATGTGGTGCACGGTCCACCCCGGCATGATGGGCTCAGAGAGCTCCCAGCACCTGCCACCTTCGCCCGCAGTGTAGATCCAGGCGCCCTTGCGGGTGCCAACAAGCAATCGCGTTGTCACGGTCGTCTCCCCGTTGTGAAGTGCCGTTAGCCTTCAAGCCGCTGGAAGAGCACGAGGGCGTTGCCATCCGGGTCTTTGAACATGGCGAGCTTCACCATCCCCTCGATGTCCATTGTCGGGCCATCGAAAACAACACCCCTGGCTTCGATAAACGCGCGCGCCGATTCGATGTCTTTCACGCCAAGCGACAGGGCGCCGCCGCCTTGTTCCACCGTCTCCGACTGCCCCAGCCCAACGTTCACCCCCGGTGTTTCCGTCGCCAGCTCGCACCAGGTCATACCCTCCATGCGGTAGAGCAGCGAAAACCCCAGCACGCCCTCGTACCAGGCAATCGATCGGTCCAGGTCACTGACACTCATGACGCAGTTCAGCGTGCCGTCGTATCCAAGCGGTGACTTCGTTTCCTTTGTTGCGGGCACCGTCATCGCCAGTTCTCCTTCGTTCGTTGATGGGCAGGAGCTGAGTGTATCGGCAATTTAGACGGTTGTCGATGATTTTATTCTGCAAAGTCAGCCCCATCATCGTCTGCCGCGTCCCGGCGCCTGTCCGGCCCGGGGTACGACATATTCGCCCCCGTACGATGAACTTCTGGAACTGATAACTCTGCCTCGCAGTTCCCTGTGCCACAATGGACCCGGTACCGCCGTCCGCCGCCGACGGCCGCCATCTCGGGAAAGCCCAATGATCCAGGTCACCCTTCTCTCGCACACCCCGGACCCGATGCGGTCGCTCTACATGGCCTACCGCACCTGCTACAGCACTCTCACCCCCCAGCAGGTCGCCCGCCGCATCGAGGACGATCGCATTACCGGGGCGCAGATGCGCCAGTTCATCGAGGAGCGGCTGAAGACCGGCCACGCCAGCCCGCTCGAACAGGTCGCCTTCGAATTCGGCATCTCCGGCGTGTCCCGAGCCTTCAGTCACCAGTTCGTTCGCCACCGGGTGGGCATCTCGTTCGAGCAGCAGAGCCAGCGCTACGTCACCTACAAGGAAGGCGAGTTCCCCTACACCGTTCCCGAAAGCGTGAAGAAGGCCGGCATGGCTGACCGCATGGAAGCGCTCTTCGGCGACGCCGGCGCGCTCTACGAGGAGATGGTGGCCGCCGGCGTCCCCGCCGAGGACGCCCGCTTCCTCCTTCCGAACGCCACAAACACGAACTTCAAGATCACCGTCAACTTCCAGGCGCTCCTGCACATCTGCGACCTTCGCCTCTGCACCCGCGCCCAGTGGGAGTTCCGGCGCGTCGCCGCCCTCATGCGCGCCGAAGTGGTGCGCGCCGTCCCCGAGCTGGGCAAGTACCTGCAACCCAAGTGCGGCGAGCTCCGCATGGGCTACTGCGACGAATCCGTCGCTGATTGGGAAGCCTGCCCCATCGGCCGGGTCCGCCCCCACAAGGACGCCCTCTTCCGCCTCTACGACCAGTACCGCAAAGGCGAGCTGGCGCCCCTTCGGGATGAAGACTGGGCGGCCATCGAGGAGAAGGAACCCGCCGGTTCGAGCGAGCCGTACTGATACCGCGCCGCAACCGAAGCGATGGCCTCGCAGGCTGACCACCTGCCTTCCCGCGGCCGTCTTTCTCAATGCGGGCCCTCATTCCGGGCCTCCGCGAGGAAGCACGTGCCTGTCCCCCTTTCCGTTCCTTGCCTCGGCGACTCCGCCATCCGCGCTCTCATCGCCGAGTGGTACCTCCCCGATGGCGCCCCGGTGGCGACCGGCGACGCCATCTTCCGGCTGGAATGCGATGCCGTTGCCGTTGAAGTCGAGGCTGCCAGCGATGGCCTCCTGCGCCATCGCCTGGACCCCGGCGCCCTGTGCAGCGCGGGGGATGTCGCTGGGCTCATCCTTGCCGCGGGCGAGCCAGCGCCCCCCCTCTCCGGTGCAACCTGCCGCACGCTGCCACCGGCGGGCCCCTCACTGGAAGCGCCTCTCACGCCACTCCCGTTCGCGCCCCGCACGGCATCTGCGTCGCCGTCGGTGGTAGCGAGGCCGCCCGTCACAGTGCCCCAATCCATCACTGGCGATGGTGGAGAGGCAGCCCCTGCGCCTTCCGCCGCTCTGGCGGCCGCGCCCATGCTTCGCCTGACGGTCAGACTCGCGGGCGCAAACCACCTATGCGGCCAGCTCAGCCGCGAATGGCGCCCGGCCGGGTTGGCGCCGCTCATCGAAGACGTGGTGGCGCGCGCCGTCGCCATGGCGATCGCCGAACGCCAGCTTCTCGCGCACTTCGGAGATTCGGTGTCACTCTCGATCGCCGGCGCGGGCGACGAGCCCGACACGGTCTCGGCTGTGACCGCGCGGATGCCATTTCGCGAAGCCGTTTCCGTTCGGATGGCGGCATCGGCCGGGAGCCGGCCCGATGGGCCAGTTGTGGCCACCATCACCTCGTTTGCACCGCTCGGGATCGACGATGCCGCGCTATGGCCCGGCGCCGGCGCGCTGCTCGCCCTCACCATCGGCGCTCCTCGCACAGGCGCCGCCTTTCAAGACGAGTGCCCGTTACCAGAGACTGTCGCTACCCTCAGCCTCGCCTTCGACCCCCGGTGGTTGACCCCCGGCGTAGCCGCAGGCCTGCTTGCCCGAATCCGGGACCTTGTGGAGGCGCCCTATGCCCTTCTCGCCGGTTAGGCCTCCCTCATTCCCGGGGGACAGGGTGCGCCCGGCACGGCGATGCCTCAAAGTGGGCCATGGAGAACGCAGGAGATGACCTCCCATCGCCGCTCTGTCAACGTCTACAACCTCGGAACGACGGCCTATGGCGAGGTGCACCGGCTCCAGCGCCGCCTCCAGGCCCAGCGGCGCGAAGGCGGTGGCGCCGATGCGCTCCTCCTTACTGAGCACCGGCCCGTCATCACGCTCGGACGCAGCCACCCCGACCCCAGCCTGCGCGTTCCGCCTGCAGCGGTTGCCGCCCACGGCATCGAGATCGTCCAGACCGAACGCGGCGGCGACATCACCTACCATGGCCCCGGCCAGCTGGTCGCCTACGGGATCATCGATCTGCGTGGCTGGGGTTGCGCCGTCCTCGACTACGTCACAGGCCTTGAAGAGACCTGCATTGCCCTGCTTGCTGACTGGGGCATCCGCGGTTCGCGCTCCGAACGCGGCCGCGGTGTATGGGTGGAGGAAAGGAAGGTGGCCTTCATCGGCCTCAATGTCCGCCGCTGGGTATCCATGCACGGGGTCGCCATCAACATCGACCCGCAGGCCGCGCACTTCGACCTGATCAACCCCTGTGGCATGGCCGATGTCGCCGTCACCAGCCTGGCAGCCGAGGCCGGCAAGCACATCGCTGTCGAGGAAGCTATCGAGCCCTTCCTTTTCCACTTCGCCCGCGTCTTCGATTGCGCGACCGAGATCGTCGAGCCGGGCCCACGGGCGGCGGCCGGCCGGCAGGGAGCGTTGTAAGAGAACCCGGGCGCCGCTGTCTCACTACTGGAGGTGAGACCCATGACCCGCATCGCCAACGCCACTGCCCTGTTCGTGACCCTCTACGCCGCCCTCGTCCTCATGAAGCTCGCCTGACCGGGCCCGCCCGGGGCTCAGCGGCCTTCGAACCGCGGCTCGCGCTTCTCCATGAACGAGCGCACGCCCTCGCGCCTGTCGAACGACGGCCCAATGACACTGAGGGCCGTTCCCGAAAGCTCAAGGGCGCTCTCGAAGTCCAGGTGGGCCGTCTTCAGTGCCAGCATCTTCCCCAGCTTCTGGCCGATGGGGGGCCCGGCCTCCACCGCCAGCGCCAACTCCATCGTTTTCGCCTCCAGCTGTTCCGGCGCGACCAGGTAGTTGGTAAGTCCCGCCGCGTGCGCCTCTTCCGCGGGCATGAAGCGGCCCGTGAGCATCATCTCCATCGCCTTCCGCCAGCCAATGATGCGCGGCAGGCTCCAGAACCCGCCCAGGTCTGCGAAGAGCCCCCGCTTGACATAGGCCACCTGGAATCGCGCCGCGGTGGACGCCACTGCCATGTCGCAGTGCGCCACCATGTCGAACCCCGCGCCCACGCAAACCCCGTTGATTGCCGCGATAACGGGGACCTCCAGCCGCCGCAGGGCGATGAACGCCTCCGATTCACCCCGGAACCGCAGGCGGCTTCCTTCGAGGTCGATCTCGTTCTCGTCCCCCTGGGGTGCGTCCGCCGCAGCCGCGCTCTGGCTGAAGTCGGCTCCCGCACAGAACCCCCTGCCAGCGCCAGTGATCACAAGGCAGCGGACGCCCCGGTCCTTGCGCACGTTGCGGAAAAGGTCCTCGAGCTCGGCGAATGTCGCCATGCTCAGCGCATTCAGCTTCTCCGGACGGTTCAGCGTCACCCAGAGAATCCCCTGGCGCTCGCCGCGCCGTTCGGTGAGGAGGTTTTCGTAGGCCATGTTCCTGCTCCTGCCGGTTGCGGGTTGAGAGAGGGCGCCAGTATATCCCCACAGGGAAGACAGCGGTCCTGCGCCCGCAAGGACATGCTGTTGGTGCAATGGCCCCGGCAAGACCGGTAGTGAGATCGCGGTGAAAAGGCGATTCTGGCTAGATGAAGACGGCAAGCATCACCGAAGCGAAGAACCGGTTGAGCGCACTGCTGGACCAGGTGAAGGCGGGCGAGACGATCGTCATTACCGACCGGGGCGTACCGGTGGCCCGGCTCGTGTCGGCGGCGGGTGAGCCAGGGGACGACAGCGGGCGATTGGCGCGACTGGAGCGGAAGGGTGGCATCAGCCGGCCGAAGCTGCTCCCCGTGGGTCCGGACGAGCTACGCGCGGTCATCCGCGGCGACTCACCGGCCGGCGGTGTCGAGGTGCTCATCCAGGAAAGGCGCACCGGCCGGTGAGGTTCTGGGACAGCTCGGCGTTGATGCCCCTGCTGGTTGAAGAACTGACGACTCCGTTCCTTGCGGGCGTTCACGAGGCCGATCCTGACCTTGTCGTCTGGTGGGCCTCGGTGGTGGAGTGCGTTTCAGTGTTCGCGCGGCTGCAACGGGACGGTCTGCCGGGGCAACGTGTGGACATGGCGGTGGCCCGCCTGGCGCGCTTTCGCGCCGGCTGGCGAGAGATCCTGCCGAGCGAAGAAGTCCGCGAGACCGCGATGCGGCTGCTCCGGGTGCACCCTTTGCGGGCTGCCGAGGCGCTCCAACTCGCGGCCGGGCTCTACGCTGCTGAAGGCAGCCCCGGAACGCTGGAGTTTGTGTGCCTGGATGCGCGCCTCGGCGATGCCGCCCATGCGGAGGGGTTCGTCGTGGTTCGGGCATGAGCGGTTGCGGGGGCCGCTGCCGCTCTGGTATCGTCCGGCAACCGAGAATGCATGGTCACATTGCGTGGACGGACGCCCCAATACCTTCCGTGGCAGGGACGGGCGGGCCGCCTGGCCCCGATGACAGAGTAAGGAATCCTCATGGCGCAGTCACCTTACGAAGGGAAGCTCATCCGGCTCCGGGCCAAGGAGCCCGAGGACGAACCCGCCTTCTTCCGCTGGATCAACGACCACGAAGTGATCGAGCACCTTAGTGCCCGGTACCCGTTCTCCCACGCCCAGGAACGCGAGTGGATTGCCGCCACGGCCGCGCCTGGCTATGCCCGTGCCGCCTTCGCGGTCGAAACGCTTGCCGATCGGACGCTCATCGGTCACTGCGACCTGGTCGGGACCAGCCCCGAGCATCGCTCCGCCACTCTCGCGATCATGATCGGCGAAAAGAGCTGCTGGGATGGCGGCTACGGGACGGACACGATGCGGACCCTCTGCCGCTTTGGGTTCGCCGAGATGAACCTGCATCGCATCCAGCTGGAGGTGCTTGCCGGCAACGACCGGGCGAAGCACGTCTACGAAAAGATAGGCTTCAGGGTCGAAGGCGTTCGTCGCGACGCCCACTTCCGGCATGGCGCCTACCGCAACAGCATCATCATGGGGTTGCTTGAAGGCGAACTGCGCCTCGACTAGGAGCGTGGCCACTGCCAGGCTGGCGGCACGGTAGCCGCGCGCCGATGCCCGTTACCGGCCGGGCTGCTACGTTCGGTGCATCCCGCCCGAGGAGACCCAGGTGACCCTCGATGCCATCGGCTGGATCGCCGTCGTCCTGACCCAGGTGTTCTACATTCCCAATACGGTGCGCATCCTCCGGACGCGCGACGTGCGCGGCTACTCGCTCTTCGGTTGGCTGCTGCTCTTCCTGGGACTGGTGTGCTTCCTGGTCTACTTCACGGCACATGGCGATCCCGTCGGCATTGTCGCCAATGTGTGCGGCGTCACCGGCTCCGGGTCTACGGCGTTCTGCATCTGGCTCTGGCGCGGGCGCGACCCGGTCAGCGAGGTGCTCTCGCAGGGCGCGCAGGGGGCCATCGGGAGGGCGCCCTGAGGGTTGGCCCGCCATCCTCGCTGCCTTATGCCAACTGAGCGGTAAATTTGTGAAGCAATTCGCAAATAACTCTTGACAGGCCACTTTCCGGGTTGGTAGCGTCAGGCTACGGTAACGCCTCGGCGTGCCGTAACGCGCTCAGCTATCACGAGCAATTCTGCCGAGTGCGCCACTGGCGCAGCGGGGGAACCAAAACTGGGGTGAATTCGGCTGCGGTCCGCCGCAGATTCGATAGGGCGACCTTCGGCCCGAACCCGTCAGCTAACCCCGCAGGCAGTTGGAAGGCCCGGCGAGTGGGTAGCTCGCTTCGAGGTCTTTTTTTCTGCCCTCGGACTACTCGTATTGACATGTTTCAGGAGGATTCAGACCATGCCGGCTTTGCAGGAAGCCCCGCCCAAGTCATGCCCCAAGTGCCGCGGCTCGATGATCGTCGAGCGCGACTGGCACGGCACCTACGGTAGCTGCATCATGTGCGGCTACGTACACGAAGTGCTCACCAGCCCCCCCGTCGACCTGGCCGCCGAAGAGGCAGCCCTCCCCCAGCGCCAGCGCCGCCGCCAGCCCTCGCACGGCAAGCTCCGGCTCTGATCCAGAGTCCATGAAGTAGCAGAGCGGCCCCCGGACCAGTCCAGGGGCCGCTTTCATATCTGTTCAATTCGCCCCGCCTGTGACTATTATTCGCCAGCCTGCCTGTACTGGGGGACCGATTGCCGTACATCCGCCTTTCGATAGCCCGCCCGCGCCGCGGCGAGGAGAAGCGCCTGGAGGAACTGTTCCGCCAGCTCTCCGACATGGCGGCCAGCATGCCCGGCTGCCTGCAGAGCCTCGTGCTCAAACCCCACGACGATAGCGGCGAGATCGCCCGCATCTCCATGTACGATAGCGAAGAGTCGGCGGCATCCATCGCCAACAACCCGCGTTTCATGTCGCTGCGTGCCGAGGTTCATCTCGCCAGCGAGGCCGGCCACGCCGAACGCGCCTTCTTCAGCATCTGAGACGCGCTCACCACGCCTGTCCACCGCCCCTGCCTGCGCCTTCCGCCCCGCGCCGGGTTGCTCTCGCCTGCATGGAGAGCCTTTTCAGCGACCCTGACCGGCATGGAGAGGGACTATCCCTGCTATTATCAGGGTAAACCCCGATACGAGGAGCACCCGTACCCACGTACCTTCAGGGTACCTTAAGGGTTTTCCCCCCGGGAAACGCGGCCAGCCGCATCCGGGTTGCGGCGCCAGCAGCACCGGCGCACCGCCAACAGGGAGCACCCTGAAGACTGCGGAGGAACACCAACAATGACCACTCTCAGGACTTCCGAGCGCCACCAGGGCGGCCGATCCGCCCACGCCATCCGCATCCTTCTTGTCGATGACCACGCCGTCATCCGCCAGGCCCTCCGGATGCTCCTCGAAAGCCAGCCCGAGCTTGAGGTTGTCGGCGACTGCGAGAATGGCCGCGAGGCCGTCCAGGCCGTCGAGAAGCTCAATCCCGATGTGGTCCTCATGGACGTGGTCATGCCCGGCCTCAACGGGCTCGAGGCCACCCGCCAGATTCGCCGCCAGAGCCCCGGGACCCGCGTGGTCATGCTCAGCGGCTTCGTCGACGAGGACCAGCTCCTCGATGCCCTCCGTTCCGGCGCCTCCGGCTACATCATCAAGAAGTCCGATGTCTCCGAGCTCGTGCTTGCCATCCAAACGGTCCACCGCGGCAACAGCTACTTCTCCAGCGCCCTGAGCGAAGGCTTTGACCTTGCCGAGGTCCTCTACCAGGCCAAGCGCAGCGACCAGCGCAACGGCGTCGAAGCGCTCACGCCCCGCGAGCGCGAAGTCCTCCAGCTCATCGCTGAGGGCTATACAAACCAGGGCATCGCCAACGAGCTCTACATCAGCGTCAAGACCGTCGAGGCCCACAAGGCCCACATCATGGCCAAGCTCCATGCCCGCAACCGCACCGACCTCATTCGCTACGCCATCCGCAAGGGCATCGTGCGCCTGGAGAGCGTCGAAGAGGCCGAGCGCATGCTTACCAACGTGGGGGACGATCCGACCACCCTCGCCGGTTGAGACCGGGACCGTTGAACCGGTCCGCTGCCACCCCACAACAGGCCCGGCCAGCTCATGGCCGGGCCTTCTTGCGTGCCGCCGAACGGCCCCACGCCGCCGGCCTGGCGTGAGCGGCTGACCCTCGAAACTGGCGGGTATCCGCGATCCCGTTTCAGGGCGCCCTCGCTCTCCCCTCAGGGAGTCAACTCCGTTCCGATGGGCCTTCCCCGATAACTGCCCCGGATGCGCTCGCCTACCCTGAAGTCACTTTGGAGCAGGCCCACCCGATGATTCGACTCACCCGCATCGATGGCACCAACTTCTATATCAATCCCGACCTGATCGAGATGGTCGAAGCCACTCACGATACCCACATCACCCTCGTGAACGGCCACCGCTACGTTTGCGCCGAATCGCCGGAGCAGATCGCTGACCTCATCGTCGAATACCGCCGGGCCAGCGTAGGGGCGGTGAGGAGAGTCGCCTGATGGATATCGCGACCCTTGTCGGGCTGGGCCTTGCCATCATCGGCATCATTGGGGGGAACGTCCTCGAAGGTGGCAACCCCGCCGCCCTCATCAACATCCCCGGCTTCATGATCGTCATCGTGGGCACCTTCGGCGCGACCATGGTCGCGCAGCCGCTCCCCACAATGATTGGTCTCCCCAAGGCGATCATGAAGGCCTTCTTTGGCGGTGGCGGTCACAACTCCCCCGAGACGGTCGAGCTATTCGTCACCATGGCCGACAAGGCTCGCCGCGAAGGTCTCCTTGCCCTCGAAGGCGACGTCGACAAGATCCACGATCCCTTCACCCGCAAGGGTGTGCAACTCATGATCGACGGCACCGACCCCGAGCTCCTCCGCGAAATCATGGAGATCGAGGCGGAGGCCATCAAGCACCGCCACGAATCCAATTTCTCGGTCCTTGAGCTCATGGGCGGCATCGCCCCCACCATCGGCGTGCTCGGCGCCGTCATGGGCCTCATGTCGGTCATGGCCCACCTCGATGAGCCCGAGCACATCGGGCCTGGTATCGCCACAGCCTTCGTCGCCACGTTCTATGGCGTGTTCACCGCCAACGTCCTCTACCTTCCCCTCGCCAACAAGCTCAAGAACAACTCCAGGCACGAACAGCATGCCCTCCAGGTCGTCATCGAGGGTCTCATGTCCATCCAGTCGGGCGACAACCCGCGCATCGTTCGCGAGAAGTTGGAAGGCTTCCTTCAGCCCTCGGCCCGCTCCAAGGGCGGGGGCGAAGGCTCGGAGGGCGGCGCCGGTGGCCGCCAGCGGGAGGCCGCATGAGCCGCCGCGCCCCCGAGCCCGAAAAGCCTGAAAACCATGAACGCTGGATCGTGACCTACGCCGACATGGTCACCCTTCTCTTCGCCCTCTTCGTCGTCCTCTGGTCCATGAGCGATGCCAACACCACCAAGCTCGAGAAGGTGCGGACCTCGCTCGACAAGGCTTTCAACGTCGGCGTCCTCAGCGGCACCGACGGCGCCTCTCCTGTCTTTGAGGGCGGAGGTGGCCTGACGCCCTCCCTGGCCGACATCAAGTCCAACGACCTCGTCACCATCGCCACCGAGATCGGCGAGGCCGGCGAGGCCGGCGGCTACGGTTCCAAAGTGCAGGTCCGCAGCGATGCTGAATCCATCACAATCAGTCTCGCCGATAACCTCCTCTTCGATTCGGGCAGCGCAGACCTGAAGCCGGGCAGCCAGGTGGCCCTCGCCGACATCGCGAGCGTCCTGGCCGGGCTCCCGAACCGCATCCGCGTCGAGGGCCACACCGATAACGTCCCCGTCAACAGCCCCGACTACGCCACCAACTGGGAGCTCTCGGCTGCCCGCGCCTCGACGGTACTGCGCTACCTGGGCGAGCAGGGCGGCATCGACCCCTCGCGCATGTTCCTGGCCGGCTTCGCCGATACCCACCCCGTCGCCGAGAACACCACCCCCGAAGGCCGCGCGCTCAACCGCCGTGCCGACATTGTCATCGTCTATCCATCGCAGGCGGAGCTCGAAGAAGCCCTCGCCGCGGCCGGCAAGGTGAAAGATCAATGAAGGACAAGAAAGTGCTCATCGGCGGTGCGCTGCTCTTCGCGGCCGCCTTCTGGTTCTACATCAAGCCCAACTACATGGATTCCAAGCCGGCCCCCGTCTACACGGACGAGCAAATAGCTTCGGCGCCCAAGCCAACCTTGCGCCTGGAAGAGCGAGTCCTGAACCTCAAGGCCCCCGCCACCGCCCCCAACTACGTCAAAGCCGAGATCGCACTCGAGTTCACCGACCCTGACCACAAGTGGATCGGCCTCAAGGGCCACGGAATTGTTGCCAAGAACGAGGTCTTTGCCGAGGAAATGGAACCCGACCTCCCCAAGATCTGGGATGTCGTGACGGCCGTCATCGGCTCCAAGTCAGTGGACCAGGTCTCCACCAGCGATGGCCGCGAGAAGCTCAAGGATGAGCTCATCTCCGCCATCAACAAGGAGATCCACCACGAGCAGGTCCAGGACATCTACTTCGTCACATTCATCACACAGTAAGGCCAGCCGCCATGCCAGAACCGCGCGAGATCCTTACCCAGCTCCTCTCACCGGCCCAGGCCGGGACCCTCGACCAGGGCGGGCGCCGCATCTGGGAAGCAGCCGCCACCGCGTTGGGCGCCATCCTTGGCGCCGCGCCTTCCGCTGCCGGCCTCGATGCCCGGCTCGTCATGCCCGACGAGATCACAGGTGAGTTCAGCGAGCCCCATCTTGTCGCTCCCATCGAGCTCTCGACCGACCAGGAACAGACCGCCCTCGCCTACCTGGTTCTCCCGACCGCCCCGGCCGCGCACTTCTTCGACTCCCAGGCCGACGATCCCTCGGACGAAGAGCAGCAGACAATCGTCCTTGCCTCCACCGTGCTCGGCCAGGTGCTGCAGGTAATCAATGTCCAGGTGCTGGCGGGCTCGCCTCCCGGCCTCGTGTACTCCCTGGATGACATCACAGCCAACACCATGCCCCCGCTGCTCTCCGCCATGGACGAGCCGGCGATAGTGCTCACGCTCTCCGTCGAGGGACAGAAGCCGCTCCCCATCAGGCTGGTTGTCCCCGGTACCTTCCTCGATGTGACGGCGGGCGCCCTTCCGGAACTTGCCAATGAGCCCGTTGCACCATCCCTCAGCCTCACCGAGGACGATATCGCCCTTGCGGAAATCGTCGATGTCCCTTCCGTCGCTGCGCCCGCGCCCGCGCCCGCTTATGCCAGCGCCGGCGCCGGCCGCGAACCGGAGCCCCGGCCCGCCGCTCCCGAGCGCGAGCCCACTCCCATCTCCCAGGCGCCCGCGGCTTCGCGCGCCCGGTTCACGCCCCTTGCCGAGACGCGCACCCCGTCGGCGCCACACCCGATCGACCTTCTGCGTGGCCTTGAGATGAATGTCACGGTCGAACTCGGGCGCACCGAGCTCACCGTCGCCGAAGTCCTCGACCTGGGCCCGGGCTCCATCGTCGAGCTTGACCGCATCGCCGGCGAGCCCGTCGACATCCTCGTCAACGACCGCGTCATCGCCCGTGGCGAGGTGGTCGTTGTCGATGAGAACTTCGGTGTCCGCGTTGTCGAAGTCATCCGGCGTGGCTCTTCCGCCGAAGAGGAAGCCAGTTGAACGGCGCCGCCAATCACCGCCGGGTGCTGTGGCTTGCGGCCATTGGCGGCGTGCTGCTCCTCTCTGTCCTCTTCGTGACGCTCCTCGCACCTTCCCCACAGCCAGCGGCAACTTCCCCCGTCATCCGCCCTGCGGAGACGGCGACCGGCGAGAGCCAGGACGCCGCCGAACCAGGTTCCTCAGGCTTCAGCCTCGGTGGAGGCGATATCGTCTCGCTCGGCCTTCGCCTCGGACTGGTCGTGGTCATTATTGCCGCCTCCATCTTCGCTCTGCGCTGGTGGGGGCGTAAGACTCTCGGTCCCAGGAGCGCCTCAGGCTTCCTCCGCGTGGTTGATACCCTCGCCGTCGGCAACGGGCGTACCATCCACCTGGTTGCCCTTGGCGAACGGGTCATCGCCGTTGGCGCCACTGCCCAGCAGCTCTCCTACCTCGCCGAGCTAACCGGCGACGAGTCCCGTCAGGTGCTCGAATCCGTCCCGCGGCCTGCCGACCAATCCGTGGCCGGCTTTGCCGCCGATCTGTTCAGCAGCATGCGCCGCGACCACTCGCGCCAGCGCCCCCTGCCCGTCGAAACCCTCATTGGCAGCGAACCGCAATGAGCCGCCCGAAGCGCTTCCGCCGCCGGCGCGTGCTCCTTTCCGTGTTGCTCGTCGCGGTTGCCGCCCTGGCCCTTACAGGGTGCGCCCAGACCGCCACCACCGGTCAGCCGGCGCCTTCCCCCACGGGCGGAATCGATACCCAGAACCCCCAGAACGTCTCCGCCGCAATCCAGATCCTGCTCTTCATCACCGTCCTCTCGCTCGCCCCGGCCATCCTCGTGATGGTGACCTCGTTCACCCGCGTCATCGTGGTTCTCTCGCTCGTCCGCAACGCCATCGGCATCCCCCAGCTGCCGCCCAACCAGGTGCTCATAGGGCTGGCGCTCTTCCTCACCGCCTTTGTGATGGCGCCAGCCATCAAGACCATCAACACCGAGGCCCTGCAGCCCTACATGAATGGCGAGATCACCCAGCAGGAGGCGCTCGAACGCGGTGAGAAGCCCCTCCGCGCCTTCATGCTCAAGCAGACCCGCGAGCAGGACCTGGCCCTCTTTCTCAAGCTCAGCGACTCACCCCGGCCTGCCAATGCCGAGGATGTCCCAACCTACGTCCTGGTCCCCGCCTTCACCATCTCCGAACTGAAGACCGCCTTCCAGATGGGCTTCATCATGTTCGTGCCCTTCCTGATCATCGACCTGGTTGTCTCTTCAGCCCTGCTCAGCATGGGAATGATGATGCTCCCCCCTGTCATCGTCTCCCTTCCCTTCAAGATCCTGCTCTTCGTCCTTGTGGACGGCTGGTATCTCATCATCGGCTCCCTTGTGGGGAGCTTTGCCTAGGAGGTTTCGGGTGAATGAGGCGATAGTCATTGGCCTGATGAAGGAATCGCTCACCGTGGCGCTCCTGATTGGCGCCCCCATCCTGGGCGTCAGCCTCGTCATCGGCGTGGTCGTCAGCGTCATCCAGGCCGTCACCCAGGTCAATGAAATGACCCTGACGTTTGTCCCCAAGCTCCTCGGCATCTTCGTCGCCATGCTCGTCTTCGGCCCGTGGATGATGCAGACCCTCCTCGGCTTCTCCGCCGGTCTCTTCGCCAACATGGGCGCCTACGGCAGGTGAGGGTACGTCCAGTGGTCGAGCTCTCTCCAGCGTTCACCTATGGCTTCCTGCTCATCCTCATCCGGACGAGCGCGATGCTGGTGTCCGCCCCATTGCTCAGCCATCGGGGCATCCCGGCCTACACCAAGGTCGGCTTCGCCGTCTTCCTCGCGCTTGTGCTCATTCCCCTTGAGCAGGACGAGCTCCAGCCGCCGCCCCAGCACCTCGGCCAGGTGGCCGATGGCGTGCTGCGCGAAGCCCTCTTCGGCCTCGCCCTGGGGTTGGCCATGAACCTTGTCTTCATCGGCCTGCAGATGGCCTCCCATATCATGGGTGTGCAGATGGGCTTCGGCCTGGGCGGCGTGATCGACCCGATCACCGGCGCTGAGTTCGATGCCTTCGGCCAGTTCTACTCAATCCTCGTCACACTCATCTTCTTCACCATCAGCGGCCACCACATCGTGATTGAGGCCCTGGCCGAGACCGTCCGCGCAGTGCCACCGGGCTCGTTTGACCCCCTCAGCATCCGTTCCGAAGCCCTCGCTCCTCTCATGGCCGGGCTCATGGTCACCGCCGTCCGCATCGCCATGCCCGTGCTCACGGCGCTTTTCATAACCGACCTCGGCATGGGCTTCGTCGCCCGCACCATGCCCCAGGTAAACGTCCTCATCGTCGGCATGCCGGTCAAGATTGCTGTCGGTTTCCTCGTCATGGTGGCGGCGCTTCCCGCCACCGCCCAGCTCATGAACGGTGTCATCGGCGCCTCGCTGGCAGGTTCGAGCCTGCGGCTCCTGGGGGCACGCTGATGGCTGGCGAACGTACTGAGGCACCAACGCCCAAACGGCTGCGCGAAGCCCGCCAGAAGGGCAACGTCAGCAAGAGCCAGGAGCTCGTCTCCGCCGGCGTCCTGCTCGCGGCAGTCCTCGCGCTTCGCGCCCTCGCTCCCGGTCTCTGGGAGGGGCTCGCCGCGATGATGCGCGATGGTCTCGCCCATAACAGCTCCGAAGAGCTCACCACCGGGTCCGCCTTCGCCATGTACCGCGAGTCCGGGCTCCGCGTACTTCTCCTGCTGGCCCCCCTCCTCGGCTTGCTCGCCGCCGCCGGTGTCGCCTTCAACATCGCCCAGACCGGCCTCCTCCTGACCAGCTCCGGGATCCAGCCGAAGCTCTCCCGCGTGAACCCGGGGGCTGGCGTCAGGCGGATCTTCTCCAGGGACGGGCTCATCAACCTCCTCAAAGCGATGGCCAAGGCCACGGCGGTGGCAGCTGTTGTCTGGCTGACCATGGCCTCGCAGCTAACCGCCATCGCCTCGCTCGGGCGGCTTCCCGTGCCTGAGGCCACCGGCCACCTGGCGCGCCTCGCCTTCGATGTCGCGATTCGCGTTGCTGTGGTCCTCTTCCTGCTCGCCGTGGCCGACTACGCCTGGCAGCGCCGCCGCCACCTTCAGGAGCTGCGCATGACCAGGGAGGAGCTCAAGCAGGAATTCCGCGAAAGCGAGGGTGACCCGCAGATAAAGGCCGCCATTCGCCGCCGTCGCCAGGCCCTCCTCAACCGGATGATCGCCGCTGTGCCAAAGGCCGACGTGGTAATCACCAACCCCACCCACTACGCCGTCGCGCTCAAGTACGACCCGGTCACCATGGGCGCGCCCATTGTCACGGCCAAGGGCGAACGCCTCCTTGCCCAGCGGATCAAGGAAGTCGCCCGGCAGGCCGGCGTCCCCGTCCTCGAAGAGCCGCCCCTTGCCCGCGCCCTCTACGCCGCTGTCCCGGTTGGCCAGCACATCCCCGCGCATCTCTTCCACGCAGTCGCCCAGGTCCTGGCGTGGGTCTACTCGCTCCGTGCAAAGACGCCCTTCAACCGCGCCTCCGGCCGCGCGCCCATGGCGGCGAGGTAAGCGATGACAGCCCAGCCCGTTCCGCTGCGCCGCCAGGGACTTGGCCGGCTGTTGGGCCAGACCGACGTACTGCTGGCCGCAGGGATGATCGTCATCGTCGGGATGATGATCATCCCTCTCCCGACGGCGCTCCTCGACCTCCTGCTGACGATCAATATCGCCGTCTCCGTAACCATCCTGCTCGTCGCCATCTACACCGAAGACCCCATGGCCTTCTCGGTGTTCCCTTCCCTTCTCCTCATCACCACCCTCTTCCGGCTCGCGCTCAACGTCTCTACCTCCCGGCTCATCCTCCTCCAGGCCGATGCCGGCGATGTGGTGCACTCGTTCGGCAACTTCGTGGTCGGGGGAAACCTGGTCGTCGGCCTGGTGGTCTTCCTCATCCTCGTCGTGATCCAATTCGTCGTCATCACAAACGGCGCCGGGCGTGTGGCCGAGGTTGCCGCCCGCTTCACCCTCGATGCCTTGCCCGGCAAGCAGATGGCTATCGACGCCGACCTCAACGCCGGGCTCATCGATGAGCACCAGGCGCGCGAACGCCGCCGCCAGGTGGGCGAAGAGGCCGACTTCTATGGGGCCATGGATGGCGCCAGCAAGTTCGTGAAAGGCGATGCCATTGCCGGCATCGTCATCATCATCGTGAACATCATCGGTGGCCTCAGCATCGGCGTCCTCCAGCAGGGGGCAGGCCCCGCCGAGGCCCTCCACACGTACGCCGGGCTCACCGTCGGCGATGGGCTGGTCTCCCAGCTGCCGGCCCTCCTCATCAGCACAGCCACGGGCATCATCGTCACGCGCGCCGGCGGCGATTCCAACCTCGGCGCCCAGCTCTTCCGCCAGCTCACCGTCCAGTCGCGGCCCCTCTTCGTCGCCGGCGGGATGCTCGCCCTTTTCGCCATGATGCCCGGCCTGCCGCGGGTTCCCTTCCTCGCCATCGCTGCGGTCACCGCCGGGAGCGGCTATCTGATCCGCCGCCAGCAGGCCGCCGACGCCATCGCAGCCCAATTCGTTGAGCCCACCGAGGTCAGGGAGCCGGAGCAACTCGGGCCCCAGCAGGTCATCCAGATGATGTCCATCGACCCCCTCGAAGTCGAGGTTGGCTACGGGCTCATCCCCATCGTCGATGAAGCCTCCGGCGGCGGCCTCCTCCGGCGCATCACCATGATCAGGCGCCAGGTAGCCCTCGACCTCGGCCTGGTGCTCCCCACGGTGCGCGTCCGCGACAACCTCCAGCACGCGCCCAACACCTACGTGGTCAAGCTCCGCGGGGTCGAAATCGCCCGCGGCACGCTCATGCCCGGGCATTACCTGGCCATGGACCCCGGCACCGCTGAAGGCGAAGTACCCGGCATTGAGACACACGAACCGGCGTTCGGCCTTCCCGCGCGCTGGATTGCGCCCGCCCACCGCGAACGCGCCGAGCTTCTCGGGTTCACCGTGGTCGATGCCGAATCCGTCCTTGCCACCCACCTCACCGAGCTGGTGAAGCGATTCGCGCCCGACCTCCTGAGCCGCCAGGACACCCAGAACCTGCTCGAAAACCTCCGCCAGGAATACCCCGCGCTGGTGGACGACCTGGTGCCCGGGACCCTCACCATCGGCGAAGTCCAGGAAGTGCTCCAGAACCTGCTCGCCGAGCGCGTCTCTATCCGCGACCTCGTCACCATCTGCGAGGCCCTCGCCACCCAGGGCCGCGTCACGCGCGATATTGACCTGCTCACCGAATACGCCCGCGCCGCCCTCGCCCGGCAGATCAGCCGCCAGTACGGCGGCGAATCCGGGCAGGTCCACGTCATCACCGTTGGCCCGCGCACCGAAGACGAGATAGCCAGCTCCATCCAGCAGTCCGAGCGGGGAAGCGCCGTGGCCATGCCTCCCTGGCAGGTCCAGCGGCTGCTGGGCGTGGTCAGCGGCGAAGTCGAGCGCGCCGCTGCAAACGGCCGCGAACCGGTCATCCTCTGCTCGTCACGCATCCGCCTGGCCCTGAGGCGCCTTCTGGAGCGCCGGCTCCCCAATGTGGTTGTCCTCTCCTTCGCGGAGATCACGCCGCAGACGTCCGTCGAAGCCATCGGCAGTATCGAGGTGAACCTTGGAAACGAAGCGATTCATCGGTAGCGACCTGCGCCGGCTCTACGATCGCATCCGGCGCGAGCTTGGCCCTGACGCCATGGTCATCCATACGCGCAGCCTCATGCGCGAAGGCGCCAGCCCCCTCACCGAGATCCTGGCGGCCGCCCCTGAAGGGACTGCCGGCCTCTCGCTGGAGAGTCAGCAGACGGTGCTCCATGCCCTTCTCGCGAGGCTCGAGGCCGAACCTCGCCCCCTCACCGTCGGGGACCTGGAAGACCTGGCCGCACGCGATGCCCTCCACCAGGCCGATTCCCCGCCTCCGCTCCCGGAGCCCGGACCGGTCCCCGGCATCGAGCCCGAATGGCTCACGGGCCTGCTGCCCGGCGCCCCCGGGCGGCCGGACGGCATCCTCGCCAGGGCCCGCGAGCAGCTCTCGCAACTGCCCGATGAGCCGCCTCCTGCATTTGAGTGGCAGGTCCGGCCGCCGATTGAGGTCACTCCCCGCGCACGCCTCTCTCGCGAAGAGCGCCCCGCCCGGACGGAATCGGCTCGCTCCATGTTCGATTCGCTCATTGCCGCGGGCCTGTCGCCCGCTGCCGCGAGGGTGGTCCTCGAAACTGCCCCCGGTGAGAGCAACAGCCATCGCGCTCTCGCCGCTACCCTCGAACGCCGCGCCGTCCGCTACCCGGACGAAGGCCAGACCGCCCTCATCACCATCCAGGGACCGGTGGGCGCTGGCAAGACCACGGCCCTTGTCCGCATGGCTCTCGATTGCATTGATGCGGGCCGTGAGGCCCTCCTGGTTGCCGCCGATACGGCACATGTCGGCGCGCGCGCCCAGGTCCACGCCTATGCTGAAGCCACCGGCCTCCCGGTAGACGACGCCTTTGACCAGCGTGAGGTCGCCCGCTCGGTCGCAAGGGCGCGCCGCGGCGCCTGCGTCTTCGTCGATGTTCCCGCCGGGCAGTGGCAGGCGCCCAGGAGCTGCCACGCTCCCGTCTTCAACTACCTCGCCCTGCCCGCTCACTGGGATCGCGGGGTGCTCGACGCCGCCCTCTCACCGCTTGCCGCCAGTTTGTTCGCCGGCTGCGTCATCACCTTCGCCGACCTTGTCACCGATCTGTCACCGGTTCTTTCCGCTGCCATTGAATCGCGGTTGGGCGTGGCTTTTCTATCCTCAGGAAGGGATGTGAGCACGGGCATCGCCCTGGCCGACCCGCTCACGCTCGCATCAGGGATGTTCACGATCATGACCGGGGAGACGACCGATGGGCGCCTCGCAGCCAGCGCGTAACGATCGCTTCAGCGCCTGCGGCCTTGTGCCGGGGGTGCCCCTGCGATTGGAGGTCTCCGTGGGCAACCACGTCGAGTGTCTGGCCACGCGCGTCGAAGAGGTCGGCCCCAACACCATGGCCATCCTCCTTCCGATGGTCCGGCGGCAGGCCCGCCGCCTTGCCACCGGCACGCTTGTCCATGCCGAATACATCTTTCGCAACCGCCGCTGCCGCTTCGTCACCGAGGTCGCCGGGCACAGTGACGATGGCCTCCACGAGATCCTCCGCCTACCGCCCGCGATCGATACCATCGAGCGGCGGAGTCACTTCCGGCTCCAGACAGCGCTGCGCCCACAGGCGCTCTTCCGCCTGGTTCTCGGCCCCGACGACATCCCCGGCGACGAAACCGCCTTTGATGATTGCACCATCGTTGACCTGAGCGAGGGGGGCGCCTGCCTCAGCTCGCGGGTTCCCCTCCACGATGGGGAACGGCTGGGCATTGTCTTCACCCTCCCCGGCGTGGGCGAAATCAACGCCCGCATGCGCGTCCTCTCCGTCGACGAGCCCGCTCATGGCAAGCTCAACCGCCGTGCCCACTGCATCTTCACCGACATCCGCCTCAGCGACCGCGACCGCATCGCCCGCTACCTGATGCGGCGGCAGCTTGAGATGCGGAGGAGGGGCCAACTATGACCTTCCGGCCCTTCACCGTTGCTCGCTTCGGCATCTACCTCGCCCTTGCCGTCGCCGCCATGAGTGCATGGCTTGGCCTGCAGGCGGGCGCCACTCTCGATTACGCGCTCCTGCGCGCGGTCTTTGTCTTCGTCATCTTCACCGCCATCGGTTTCGCTGCGGAAGCGGTACTCACCATCGGCTGGCAGCCACAAGTGCCACGGCCCGATCCGCCCGCACCACGCCCGGCCGGCGAGGAGGAACAGGTATGAGGGGGCTTAGTCAATGAGTGCCGCAAGCCAGTCACAGGTAACCCGGATGTACGACCGCGAAGCCGCCATCCGCCAGTACGCGCCCCTGGTGAAGTATGTGGTCGGCCGCCTTGCCATCGGCCTGCCATCGATCCTCGATTACGAGGACATCCTCAGCTATGGCACCATCGGCCTCATCGAGGCCCTCGACCGCTTCGATGACACCAAGGGCGTCAAGTTCGAGACCTACGCCATCAGCCGCATCCGAGGCGCAATTATCGATGCCCTGCGCGCCCTCGACCGCCTGCCGCGCTCTGTCCGCCAGAAGGTTCGCCGCCTTGAGCAGGTGACCGTTGAGCTTTCCGCGCAGCTGGGCCGCGAGCCCACCGACGCCGAGCTCGCCCAGGGCATGGGCATGACGCGCGAGCAGTACAACGGCATGCTGGTCGATTCCAGCTGGGTCACCGTCTCGCTGGATGGCCTCCTCGATCGCGACGACAACAATGATGGCCCTTCGTCGGCCGAGCTTCCCGCCGACCCGACCGTTGGCGACTTCACCAGCCGCCTTGAGAAACGGCAGCTGCTCGATGCCCTCACCACCGCCGTCAAGAACCTCCCCGAACGGGAATGGCTCATCGTCAGCCTCTACTACCGCGACGAGATGACCATGAAGGAGATCGCCCAGATCCTCGACATCTCTGAGTCACGCGTCTGCCAGCTCCATGGCCGCGCCCTTGGCCGCCTGCGCGCCCGGCTGGCCCGTGACCGGGCCGCCTAGGAGCAACCGATGAACGATGCTCTCGCCCTGCTCGCTGTTTCCCAGCTCGTTTGCATCGGGGGTCTTGCCTACCTCTACATGCAGGTGCAGTCGCTGCGAGCCAGCGGACGCCACCGCCGGCGCCCGGGCGCCACGCGCGTCCACCACATCGAACAGTCGCCGGCCGCGCCCGCGCGGGCTACGGAGAACGCCGCACGCCAGGCCTACGCCGCCCAGGCCCCCGCAGGGCCAGCCGGCCGCGCCGATGCGGCCGCCATCGCTTCCCGCATGAGCGAACTCGGCATCGATATCCCCGCACTCGCGCGCCGCATGCGCAAGAGCGAAGAAGAAGTGCGCCTCCTGCTCCGGCGCCAGGGGGCCCAGCGGTGAGACTTGCGATGGTCCTCGCGCTGGTGCTCGCCGGGCTGGCCTCCCTGCCACTCCCGGCCCCTTCACTCGCGCGCGCCAACGGCGTCCCCCAGCTCGTCAAGCTCACCTACCTCGAAGGTGTCTCCAACTTCGGCCCGAAGGACGCGGAAGGCGTTCTTGAGTTCAGCTTTGCCGAAGCCTATGCCCGCGTCGACGTCAAGAACCTGCCCCGCCAGGAGAACGTCCAGTACGAAGGGTGGATGACAGGTCCAGGCGGGAAGTCGCTCTATGTGGGCGACCTCGCAGTCGATGAAGCGGGGGTGGGCTCCTTCGAGGCGAAGCTCACCAACCTCGATAGCTACGACTACGACCTGTTTGTGGTGGCTGCGCGAACTGGCAGCGCCCCGGGCGCCGAACTGCCCGCCCAGAAGTCCATCGCCGGCAAGTTCGTGGTCCTCGCCAACAACGCCTCGGCAAGCCCCGGAGATGTGCGCCCGGACCTGCTGCCCGACACCGGCGAAGAGCCCGGCGCAACCCTCGGTGAGCGCCTTGGCTACACCCTCCTTGTCATGGCAGTCGCCGCAGCCTGCGCGCTCGCCGCCATGCGCCTCTTCCGGCGCGGAGTCAGAACATGATTAAAGGCCTCTACACCGCCTTCACTGCCCTCGATGGCGCGTGGCAGTACCAGGACATGCTCGCCAACAACATCGCCAACGCCACCACCACGGGCTTCAAGCGCGAGGTGGCCGTTCGCCAGTCATTCTCCGATGTCCTGCTTTCCCGGCAGGTCCCCGTCCCGGCCCCGCTCAGCGCCCGCATCCAGGAAGTCGTCGGCCAGATCGGCACCGGCTCCTTTGTGGCCGAGTTCTCCACCGACTTTGCCGGGGGCGCCTTCGCCTCAACCGGCGGCGAACTCGACCTCGCGCTCGGCGCGGGCTTCTTCTCCGTCGAAACCCCCGACGGGCAGATCTTCTACACCCGTGATGGCCGGTTCGGTCGCGATGCCTACGGCGACCTCGTTACCAGCCACGGCTACTACGTCCTCGATACCGATGGCGCCCACATCAACCTCCCCTCCGAGCGCCTCTCGGTGGCCCCCGATGGCCAGGTCACGGCCGCTGGAGAGCCCGTCGCGACCATCCAGGTAGTCGACTTCGCCCCGGCCCAGCTCACCCGCGCCGGCGAAGCCTACTTCTCCGCGCAGGAACCGGGCGTGCTCATCGATGGTGGAATCCGCCAGGGCTACCTTGAGGGCTCCAACACCAACCTCGTTGAAGAACTCACCAGCCTGCTCGCAGTGCAGCGCACCTACCAGGCCAACCAGACAATCCTGGCCCGCCTCGATGGGACGCTCGACCTCGCCGCCGGGCAGCTCGGACAGATGGGAGGCTGACGATGACAACCATCCTTGGCGCCGCCGCAAGTGGTCTCGCCCACCATGCCCTCATGGTCGATGCCGTCGGCGACAACGTCGCGAACATCAGCACCTCTGCGTTCAAGCGCACGCGCGCCCTTTCCCAGGGCTCACCTTCTACCACGCTTGAGCCCGGAGCGCCCCGAATGGGCGTAGCGCTCTCCACGCTCGATGTCGTTCACACCGCCGGGGCCGCCTTCCGCGACGATGACCCCCTGCACTTCGCAATCCAGGACGACTCCTTCCTCGCCGTCCTTCACGAGGATGGCTCCACTGCCTACACCCGATATGGCGCGCTCTCGGCCGATGCTTCCGGGAACATCGTCGCCTTCGGAGGGCGCCTGCTCGAACCGCCCGTAACCATTCCCGAAGGCTCTACCGGGCCCGCACTCGATGCCTCCGGCGCGATCACGGTCCTGAATGCTGAAGGTGTGCGCGAGGAAGCCGGCCGGCTCACCCTGGTGCGCTTTCCCAATCCCCAGGGACTGCAGGAAATAGGGGAGGGCCTCTATCGCGAGAGCGTCAACAGCGGGCCCACAATCGAAGTGACCCCCGGCGATGGGGAGACCGCTTCGATCATCACGGGTGCGCTCGAAGGATCGAACGTCGACCTCGCCGAGGAGTTCACGAACCTGCTCGTGGCGCAACGCGCCTACCAGGCCAGCGCCAAGACCTTCAGCGTCGGGGATGCGATGCTTGCCCTCGCCACCGACCTGACCCAGTAGGAGAACTGCCATGACTCGTATCGATGGCCTCAACCCTCTTTCAACCAGCCGCACCCAGCACGGCGCCGCCCCTGGCGCGGCCGAATCCGCTCCCCGCGGGCGCGATGGGGCCGGCCGGACCGAAGGCCCTCAGGACGCCATCAGCCTCTCCAACCGCGGCCGTCTTGTGGCCGATGCCGCCCGGGCCGTTGCTGAAGCCCCGGAGGTGCGCGCCGAGCGCGTCGCCGAAGCCCGGGCCGCCATCGCCAACGGCACCTACCGCTCCGACGCCCGCGAAATCGCGGCGCGCCTGGTCGCCAGCGGCGCCTTCGGCCCGGACTGAGCCCCGCCATGGACGCCCGCCTCCCCGCGCTGGAATCCCTCGCCGTGGCGCTCGGCGAGGAAGAGGCCGTCCTCGCCGGGCTCCTCAGGCTAGCTGATGCTATGCGTGACGCTCTCATTGCCGCTGACTTCGATCGTCTCGATGAGGCCAGCAACGCCATGCAGGCTGCTGCCGCGGAGATTGTTCGTCTTGGACGCGAACGAGATGGCCTGCTTGCTGCCATCGGCGGCGCTGGCGCCACCCTCAACGAAGTCCTTTCCGTGGCGGCCAGCCTGGGCATAACCGCGCTCGATTCGCGGCGGCAGCGCCTGGTGTCCGCCGCCCTCTCGCTCCAGCAGGCGCAGGAGAGGAACGCCCGGCTTGTCCTGGGTGCTGTTCGCCTTCGCGAGCGCTGGTTCAACATGCTCGCCGGCATGATCTCACCGACATACGGCTCGGCCGGCCGCCAGAATCCCGCTGCCGCCCGCCGCTTCGTTTCGAAAACCGCCTAGGAAGGAAGTCGCGTTGGCCCTTTCCGTCGGCCTCGATACCGCTGTCAAAGCGCTCCGGGCTCACCAGCTCGCGGTCGACGTCGCCTCCCACAACATCGCCAACGCCCAGTCCCCGGGCTTCTCGCGCCAGCGCGTGCTCCTCCGCCCCATGGGCCTCGATGGCACCGACCACTTCACCCGCGATGCCCTCCTTGGCCGGGCCGGGTTCGGCGTCGATGCCAGCGATGTAAACCGTGTGCGCGATGTCTTCCTCGACTTCCAGCTGCGCTCCAACCTCGGCACCCGCGACCAGAACCAGACCCTCTCTCGCGCTCTTTCCCAGGCCGAACTCGTCTTCAACGACCCCACTGACAACGGCCTGAGCGCGATCATGAGCAGCTTCTGGGCCGCCTGGCACGATGTCGTGAACAACCCGGAATCGCCTGCCGCGCGCACCACCCTCGTCCACACCACCACCACCATGGCAACGCGCATCCAGCGCGCCCACACCGACCTTACCTCCCAGCGCACCGACCTCAATCGCAACCTCGGCATGATTGCCCAGCGCATCAATGCCGCCGCCTCCGAAATCGCCTCCCTCAACTTCCAGATTAAGCAGGTCGAACTGAACGGCGATATGGCCAACGACCTCCGCGACCGTCGCGACCTCCTCCTCGACCAGCTCTCCGGCATCGCCGATATCTCCTACAGCGAACAGCCCGACACCAGCGTCGTCGTCTATCTCGGTAGCCACGAGCTCGTCTTCGCCAACGCGGCTCGCGAGGTGAAATCGGTCGCCGACCCCGGCAACCCCGGCATGGACAAGCTCGTCTTCACCATGGATGACCAGGACGTGCTCTCAAACTCAGGTGAGCTGCGCGGGCTTCTCGATGCCCGCGACACCGCCATCCCCGGCCTGATCACGAAGCTCGATACTCTTGCCGCCGCCCTCATCACCAGCGTGAATGGCGTCCATGCCGCCGGGTTCGGGCTCGATAACTCGACCGGGCTCGCCTTCTTCACCGGGACGGGCGCCTCCGATATCGCCCTCAACGCTGTCCTTGCCGCGAATCCCCACCAGGTCGCCGCCAGCGCCGCCTCTGGGGCTCCCGGCGACGGCTCCAATGCCCTTGCGATCGCGAACCTCCAGCTCGCCGCCACCATGGCCGCGGGCACCCAGACCTTTGAGGAGTACTACGGCAACGTCGTCAGTGTCCTCGGCGCCGATGTGGACCGCGCCGCCGGCCTCGCCGAATCGGCTGACCTGATGTCCTCGCACCTCGACCAGCTCCGCCAGTCCGTCTCGGGGGTCAACCTCGACGAGGAGATGACCAACCTCAACGCCTCCCAGCACGCCTACCAGGCAGCTGCCCGCGTGATCACCACCATCGATGAGATGCTCGAAACCCTGATCAATCGCACGGGCATCGCCGGGAGGTAGCCGGGAATGGTGCGCGTCAGTGAACAATCCCGCCTTACCGCCCACATGCGTTACCTGGGCACCGTCACCGAGCGCATGGACCGCGTCCAGCAGCAGCTCGCCACTGGCCGCCGCATCGAACGCGCCAGCGACGACCCCGCCGGCGCCGCGCTCGCCCTGGAGCACCGCGCGGACATCGCCTTCGAAGCGCAGATGCGCCGCAATCTCGAAAACGGCGTCGCCTTCATGGATGTCACCGAGGCCTCCCTGGCCAGCTTCACGGACAGCCTTCAGCGCGTGCGCGAGCTCACCGTCCAGGCCGCCAACGACACTCTCTCCGGGACCGACCGCCAGACAATCGCCCGCGAGGTCAACCAGCTCATTGAGCACCTTGCCCAGGTTGCCAACAGCGAATTCGGTGGCGCCTACATCTTCAGCGGACACGCCACCCAGACGCCGGCCTACCTGGTGACGGGCAACCCGCCTACCGCCATCACCTTCCAGGGGGATACCGGCGAGCGCGTGCGGCGAATCTCGAAGCAGGACACGGTTGCCGTCAACGTTCCCGGCTCCACCGTCTTCGGCGCCATCTTCAACGACCTCATCACCCTGCGCGACAACCTCGACCTGGGCGCGCCGGCCGCGACCATTACTGCGAGCCTTACGGACATCGATGCCGGCATCGACCGGACGCTTGTGGCGCGGGCCGAGATCGGCGCCCGCGTCAATCGCTTTGGGGCCGCTCTGCGCCAGTCCGAACAAACAGACACCAACCTCCAGGAGCTTCGCTCGGGCATCGAGGAGATCGACCTCTCCGAGATGGTGGTGCGCCTCACGGCCGAACAGAACGCCCTCCAGGCTGCCTTCTCTGCCATAAGCAGCGCCTCTGGCCTCTCCCTGCTCGACTACTTGCGTTAGCCTCCGTCCCCGTTCACCGCCTCGCAACCCGCCGTGCCCCGTCCTGTCACCCTGTCCACCCGATTGCCCCTCGCCTGACGCCCGCCCGTCGCCGCGTGCCGCCTGTGCCGTCTCGATAACCACCCTGAAGGCCCTGCTACAAATCACATTTTGGGTGGCGGGGAGGACCCTTCGGGGATCCGGCACAGGAAGGACAAGGGGCAACAATGAGTCTTCAGATCGCCACGAACGTTGCTGCCATCAACGCGCAGCGCAACCTGGCCAACACAGGTGTGAAGATGGGGAAGGTGCTGGAGAAGCTCTCCAGCGGCTATCGCATCAACCGCGCCTCCGACGACGCCGCAGGCCTCGGGATTTCCGAGAAGATGCGGGCCCAGATCCGTGGCAACACCCAGGCCGTGCGCAACGCCCAGGATGGCATTTCAATGCTGCAGACGGCTGAAGGCGCCCTGGACGAAGTGCACAGCATCCTCCAGCGCATGCGCGAACTGTCGGTGCAGGCCGCCAACGGCACCTATGCCAACGGTTCCGCCGAGCGCACCTCGATCGGCCAGGAGATCAACCAGCTCAAGCAGGAGATCGACCGCATCGCCGGGGCGACCAAGTTCAACGGGCAGAACCTGCTCACAGGCACCCTCACGGGCACCCTGGGTGGCGTCACGGCCAACGACCTCATCGTCGGCGACCAGCTGACGACGACGGCGGTGGCGGCAGTGACGAAGGTCGAGGTCGCCGGGGCCAAGGCCCAGACCTACACCTTCACCTCGGGTGGCGCGGGCATCCTCACCCTCACGGGAACGGACGGCAGCGCGCAGACGCTTTCGGGCATCACGAACCTTGCCGCGAACGAGACGCGGACCCTGAACTTCTCCAACCTCGGGGTCTCGATCACGGTGCAGGCAAACGCGACCGGCAAGGCGGTGGCGGACATGATCACCGACCTGACCGCGGCCGCGAACGACACGGTCGTGGTCACCGGCTCCGGCGCCGCCTCGCTCCAGGTGGGCGCGAACAGTGGCGACAGCCTGAGCATCTCGTTCAGCAACATGCAGAGCAGCCAGCTGGGCGCGGGCTCCAACCTTTCCACGCTTATCACCGACGACACCAACGTCGATACCCAGGCGAAGGCGAGCACGCTCATCTCGGAGCTCGACGGCGCCATCAGCGACATCAACGCCCAGCGCGGCACCCTTGGCGCTTCCCAGAACCGCCTCGAGCACGTCATCAAGAGCCTGAGCGTGGCGGTTGAGAACCTGAGCGCTGCCGAGAGCCGCATCCGCGACGCCGACGTGGCGGACCTCTCAAGCCAGATGGTCAGCAACCAGATCCTGCAGCAGGCCGGCATCTCCGTCCTGGCGCAGGCCAACCAGGCCCCGCAGGCGGCCCTCGCCCTCCTGCAACAGTAGGCCCTCCAGCCAGGGACATCACTGGAGGGGCCCGGCCAGCAATGGCCGGGCCCCTTTTGTGTTCCCGTGGGGTAACCGCGCGCCCCCCGCATGGCCACTGCTACGGCTCAAGAATACGCGTTGTCCTCACGATGATTAGGTAGGAAACCGACAGGTAGACAGCCATGGCCGACCTTAAGCTGACAAACGTGGAACCTGTTCGCATCCGCACGGAGGCGACGCACTGGGAACAGCGGCGCAGCCGGGACCAGTACCAGCAACGTGAACGCCGCCGGGCGCCGCGCGAGCGGCTGCTCGCCGCCATCCTCCCCGGCCGCACCCCGGAAACCTGCGAGTTCCTGGCCGACTTGAACCAGGACGGCGAACCCGTCGGCATTGTCGTGCGTGACGTTGCCACCGGCCGCGTGCTCGCGCGCGTCACGAACGAGCAGCTGGCGCGGTTCGATTCCGCTGGCGCGCCTGGCGGCCTCCTCTTCGAGCGAAAGGGCTAGGCAGGATGTCAGACCCGGTTCGTATCGGCGGTTTCTACTCCTCGTTCGATACCGAGGCCGTCATTTCCCAGCTAACGAAGGCGCGCCAGGTTCAGATCGACAAGCTGAATGTCGAAGTGGCGCGGGCCGACGCCCGCAAGGCCGCCATCGCCGACCTCGTCACCCGGTTCTCGGCGCTGCGCTCGAAGGTAAACACCCTCGCCGGGACGTCCTCCGTTTCAGGGAAGAGCACGGTGGTCACGGGAACAGGCCTGGCAGCAGCCGCAGGGCCCAACGCCGCCCTCGGGAGCTTCACGGTCTCCGTGTCGAAGCTGGCGACGGGCACCCGCGCGGCCGGCTCGGCCATATCCGCGGCGCTGGATGCCGCCTCGCCGATGAACGAATCCAACTTCCAGACCACGCCCACCAATGGGACGTTCACCATCGGCACCGTGGGGGGCGGTAACACCACAATCAAGATCGGCGCCCAGGTGGTGAACGGCGCAGCGCTGCTGAACGCCTCCAATTTCGCCACCGCCGTCACCAGCGGGACCTTCACGGTGGCCACGGCCGGCGGCGGATCGGCGGTCATTAACGTCGATGTGGCCACCCAGTCGCTGAACGACATCGTCACCTCCATCAATGGGAGCGGCATCGGCCTCACGGCCACCATCACCAACGACACCTATGGCCGGGCGAATACCATCACCCTTACTTCGACGAACGGGAACATCACCATCGGCGATAGCGGGGACACCTCGAACTTCCTTTCTGCCACCAGCCTCACAGGCGCCACCGGCACAACTACGATCACCGGCACCGCCCCGGTGTCTCAGCAGATGACCCTGAACGGCGTGATTGCCGAGATTAACGGTGCGGGCGTGGGCGTCACGGCCACCATTACGAACGATGTCAACGGCAAGGCGAACATCATCACCCTGAACGCGGCCACGGCGATCAACGTGGGCAACGCCACCGATTCCTCGAACTTCCTTTCGGCGACGAACCTGCTCGCATCGCCCGGCACTACGACGCGTGCCAGCACCCGCGGCATCGCGCGCATGAACCCCTCGGACAAGATGGCCGATGCCTCCTGGCAGGGTGGCGCCCCGGCCGCCGGGGCGCACTCGTTCACAATCAACGGCGTCACCATCAACTACAACACCGCCAGCGACTCCATGAACGACGTCCTCGCCCGGATCACCGCCAGCACCGCGGGCGTGACTGCCACCTACGACTCCGTTACGGACGCCGTCATCCTCCAACAGACGGCCACCGGCTCCATGCCCATCACCCTCGCCGACGATGGCGCGGGCGGCGATTTCCTTTCAAAGACCGGCCTGCTCGCGGCCTCCCAGACTGCGGGCACGAACGCCGAGTACTCCATCAATGGCGGCGCCACACAGTACTCGTCATCGAACACCGTCACGGCGCTCCCGGGCGTCACCCTCACGCTCAGCGCCCTGATCGACGCTGGCACGCCCGCAACGGTGGCGGTCAACCAGGATGCCAGCAGCGCGGTGACCGCCATGAAGGGCCTGGTCACCGAGTTCAACAACGTGATGACTGCGATCGATTCGCTCACGAAGGCCGACGGATCGAAGGATGACAACCAGTCGGGCCTGCTCAGCGGCGATGCTTCGATCCGGCAGTTGAAGTCGAGCCTCCGCGGCATGCTCATTGGCACCGGCCAGAACGTCCCGGGCAACTACACGAGCATGGGACAGGTGGGGCTGAGCTTTGGCGCGGTTGGCTCCGCCGTGGGCACCACCAACACCCTGCAGTTTGATGAGTCGAAGTTCACCGCCGCCCTGGCCAGCGACCCCACGTCGCTCCAGTCGTTCCTGAGCGCATTCTCGCTTGAGGCGACCCTGACGCCGGGTGGCACGGGCTCGATCGCCAGTATCAGCGGCAGCTACACGGGGTCGAAGGCCGGGACCTACGCCATCACCGACGACGGGGTGGGCCATCTGACGGCCGTATTTACGCCCCTCGATGGCAGCGCCGCAACCACCACTAACGCAACTGTGACGCCCGGGGGAACGACCACGGCCCTCATCCCTGGGATGACCGTCACCATTGCCGGGGCGCTACAGGGTGGCGAGCACACGGTGAGCGTGGCCACCACCAGCTCCAGCGTCATGAACCAGCTGAAGACCTTCCTCGAGAACCAGGTGGGCGCAGGGGGGATGCTCGCCAGGCGCGAAGACTCGTACGCTGCCATCTCCGAGGACATCCAGGAGCGCATGGACACCATCCAGGAGCGCATCGATCGGGAGATGGAGAACCTTCGCCGCAAGTTCGCCCTCATGGAACAGGCCCAGGCCCGTGCCCAGGGCATCATGGCCGCCCTCGAACAGGCGATGGTCAAGATGTCGGCCACGAAACAGTAGGGTCCTCCATCGGAGGATCCCCCAATTCAGCCGCCCGCAATGCGATCCGATCCTCATCGCAGCAACCGTAACCATTGGACGAGAGAAGCCCGCGAATGAACCCCAGCGCAGCAAATGCCTACCGGACCCAGGGAATCCTCACTGCCGACCCCGTGACGCTGACCACCATGCTGTATGACGGCGCCCTCAAGGCCATTCGCAAGGCACGCATCCTCCAGGAAGGGGGCAACAAGGCTGGCTTCGCCGAGCAGGTGGAACGAGCCTCGCTGATTGTCGGTGAACTGCTGGCGACCCTCGACATGGAACAGGGGGAGCTCGCCCACAACCTGAGCGGCATCTACGCCTACTGCCTCCGCATGCTCCTGGAGAGCACCCTCGGCGAGCCCGCGAAACTCGGCGAGGCCGAGAAGCACCTCTCGCGTATCGCCGATTCCTGGAAAGCCGCCATCGCCTCGCTGCGGGCCCCTGAAGGACGTACGCTCGCCGGCGAGGCCGCCGCCTGACACCGGGATGACAGACCACCTTCGCGCTGCGCTTGAACTGGCCGAACAACAGCTCGTCGCCCTCGAGCTTGGTGACGCGGATGCCTTTCTGAACGGCGCCGAGGCATACGAGGCTGCCTGCGCTGCCCTTGCAACCCACCTCGAAGAGAATAGCCTTGACCGCGACGAGCTCCCTTTGCTCGAACAGCTGGTCGCTACGAATCGACTCGTCTCCGCCGGCCTTGCCAGTGCCATGAACGATGTCTCCGGCCGCCTCTCCTCCATGGTCCGCGGCCGCGGCGCCACCAGCGCCTACCTGGCGACCATGCCGGGCGGCCTCGCTGGCCTCCGCGAAGCCTGACTCCCCGCACGTTCACCTTCTTGACCCCTTCGCATCCGAGCCTTCACCTGCACCGCCGTCAATCTGCCTGACCGTCTGCCGATGCTTCGGATAGAGCCTTCTCGTCCGGCCAACGGCCCGGCGAGGAGGCGCCTGCGGGGAGGGCTGTCCTGTCATGACCAACGGCGCGCGTTCGCGATCATTCCCGCTCTCCACCCTGGTTGCCGCGCTCATGGTGATTGGCGCGGGCGCCATAACCTGGCACGGCTTCTCCGCAGGAGCCTCGGGCGTTTCGGATTCCGAAGCCAGCATTCCCCCGGTAACGATGCCTGCCGCCGTGGCCGCGCCTTTCAGCTCCGCAGCGAAGGCGGGTGCTCTCCCCGGTGGGCTCCCCACGCGCATCGTTGCCCCCACTGCCGGGATCGACTATGCCATCTCTGAGGTCGGCGTCGTGATGGAAGATGGGCGCCCGGCCTGGGAGACCGCCTGGCGGTCCGTGGGCCACCACCTCGATTCGGCCCGCCCGGGACAGCCCGGAAACATGGTCCTCACAGGTCACGTCTCCGTCGCTGACCAATCCTCGGTGGCGACCTTCAAGACGCTTTCCCGGCTCAAGCCCGGCGACGTCGTCGAGGTCTATTCCGGCAGCCAGGTCTACCGGTATAGCATCACCCGCGTTGCAGTCGTACCGCCCGCCGAAACGCGCCTCCTCCGGTCCGACCACGCTTCGCGGATCACCCTCATCACCTGTACGAAGGACCTGAAGCAGCGGCTCGTTGTCCAGGGGACGCTCGTGTGATGGCTGCAACTGACTGTTGTGAGGGCCCGGTCATCGGGACTATCATGAACAAGCGAGAGGACAGGTATGCCCGACGTTCGTAAGACCCCTCCGCCAGGCTCCACCCAGGGCGTCATCTATGACCTGGCGGCGGCGCGCGCAAGGGTCTCCCCGCCCGCCCAGGAGGGGGCCGATTCCGCCGGTATCACGAGCCGCGGCCGCGAGCTGGCCCGCGCCGACGCCATCGTCCGCGAATCGCCAGAAGCCCGCGCCGAAAAGGTCCGCGTCCTTCGCGCCCGGATCCAGGCCGGCGAGTACCGCCCTGACCCCCGCGAGATTGCCAGCCGGATCCTTTCTCACGGGCTTTAGTATTCCCACGCTCTTCCATCCACGCTTTGTGCCGCTGCCGGTGGGCTTTCACCCATCCCGAAGTCGGGTTCCCACCGATTAGGCGCGTTCGTCGCGGGCTGTACCCTGAGCGCATATCTCCGGGAACCTGCTCACCCCCGGCACGCGCCGATGCGGGAAGGCGGGCCGGGAGCCAGGTGGTGTGGTCTTGCCGAGCGTACTCATCCTTGCCCCGGGCGTGCCTCAGGCGATTCAGGGTCGAAATCTCCTTGGCGAACGGCTGACCGTTGAGGTCACCGCTTCAGTTGACAGCGCCCTTGCTGAGGCCGACGCACGCGTCTACGACCTCCTGGTGCTCGTAGGGCTTGGAGTCGATGCCCAGCAGGCAACCGCCCAGCAGTTCCAGCAGCGGCGGCGCTGGCGCCTCGTCCCCGTCCTCTACGTCATCGAGCCTGGCGCCCCGGGCCTCGCCGTACCCGGCAGCTACCGGCCCGAGATGGATGGCATCGTCCGCGGCGCCCTTGGCTCGGCTGTCGTCGAGCGCCGCATCCGCGCCATGGCCCGCGAAGGCATCGCCGAAGCCGAAATGGTCACCGCCGGCCCCTTCGAGCTCGACCCGGTCCGCGCCCGCCTTCGCCTCCGCGACCTGGAAGTCGCCCTTACCGAACGCGAGACCGAGATCCTGGCCATCCTCCTGAACCACGCCAATCGGACCGTCAGCGCCGAGGAGATAATTGGCCGCGGCTGGGGCGCCGGCGCCGACGAACGCTACCTCCAGATCCTGCGCCGCCATGTCTCGAATATCCGCCGCAAGCTCGGCGACACGCCCGCGAGCCGCTCTGTGCGCACCGTCCGCGGCGCTGGCTATCGCTTCGACACCCGGATCGCCGGTTAGGAGCTCTCTACTGGCGGCCCCTGAATGTGGGGTCGCCCTGGTCTATCCAGCAGTCCGCCAGCCGGTGCTGGTAACCGTCGGCAGCGTCCAGCGGAAGGCCCCGAACGTAGGGCCAGGCCAGCGCCACTACCCGCTCGCTCACGAAGTTAACCCCGACGTTCAACTCCAGGAGCTTCCGCTGGATCTCGTAGCCAATCCCCTGCCGCTTCTCTTCGTTCAGCTCCACCCGCTGGGACTCTATCAGCGCGTCGATCCCGGCATCACGCAGGGGAAACGTGTTCTTCGTACCCTGGCTGTGGAAGTACGGGTATACCCAGTCGTCAAGGTCCACCCAGCCGTCGTCGGGGCCGGCAGCCCAGGGCGCATTCAACGTCAGCAATCGCTGGCCCAGCTCCGCGGCCGGCACGGGATACACCCCAACTTCCAGGTCCAGGCTCAGCTTCAACTGGCTCTTGATGATCGACCCCATCCCAAGGTTCTTCTCCGCCTCGTCCACCACCAGCAGCGCCAGCGGGTCCTTTGGCAGCTCCTTCTCCCCCTTGAATGCGTCCAGCAGTGCCTTTGCCTCTTTCAGGTCGTCCGCGCGCCCGCTAGCACCCGGCCGGTAGCCGGGCCTCGTCGCCAGTTCGGCCTGGGGTAGAGTCCAACGCTTGATCGGCCAGCTGATCCACGGGTTCACCTCCCCCGAGCCGGCAAAGAACTTCTGCAGCATTTCGCGCCGGTCCAGGGCGTAGCTCACCGCCGATCGGAACCGCTGGTCGCTGTAGGGAAACTGCGGCGTGAAGAAACGCATGCCAAAGAACCGCGATTGCCCAACCGTCTCGTCGGTCAGCGCCGGGATCACCGCTCGTAGCTTTTCGGCCTGGGGACGCCCGACAAAGGCCACGTCGAGCTTCTTCGTCCTGAGCCAGGCCTCCACTTCTGAAGTGTCCCGCGGCTGAAGCACATCAACCCCGTCCAGGTACGGCCGCCCATCCCCGCCGTGCCATGCCGGGTTCCGCGCAACGCTCGCGAACTTCTTCTCAGACCATTCCACCCACCGGAAAGGCCCGCTCCCCACCTGGTTTTCGAGCGTGAATCCGCGCTCGGCCGCCTCGCGCGCGATTACAAACGAATTCACATCCGCAAACTGGCCCAGCATTGCTGCCAGCGGCGACTTCAGCCGGATCGTGACCGTATGCGGGTCCGAGACCGCGATCGAATCGACCGCCGCCCACTTCGCCTTGCGCACGAACGAAGCGTCACCCTGTATCTGCCTTTCCAGGGTGAATCTCACGTCCTCGGCCGTGACTGGCCGCCCGCCAAGTGGCGCGCGGTCGTGCCAGCGCGCAGCCGGGTTGAGCCTGAAAACGTACGTCTGCGCATCCGGCTGTTCGGGCAGCGCCGCCGCCAGGTCCGCCGCTATCGAGCCCTGCCCCATGTCCCTGTACGCCAGCAACCGGCTGTAGACCATCGCCTGGTGTCCGTAGAACGGGGCCGACTGAGTTTTCTGGGGGTCGTACTTCCCCTCGGACCCGTCGTCCGCGATGACAAACCCGGTGTAGCGCAGCGTGCCGCCCGGCTGCACCCCGGACGGGCGGGTTGCCGATGCTGTCGCTCCGGGCGCGGGCGTCTCGTCGGAAGGAGTCGCAAGCCCGGGGCCATCCTGCTTCTCGGCCCGGCGGCACCCCGCCGCCACTCCCCCGACCCCAAGGGCGCCAGCCGCGGCGCCAAGGAACCGGCGGCGCGTGATGCGGCGCTCCTTCTTCTCTTCATCGTTCATGGCTGTCAGCATGGTAGCCGCCGGGGGGTTTACGCACCGGCAAACCGGGAACCTGCCGCCTCACCATTCCCGCCCATCCGCCCCCGTTCCCGGCCTCCTCCTGCCCACCCTGCCTCACCTGTTCGGGAAAGCCAATCCACGCCCCGTGCTCCCCGGGTGAAGGCGCCCATCGCCGCTCCCCAATTGGCGGCCCCGGGTACGGGCGGGAAATGACAGGGGCCCCAATCGGGGCCCCCGCATGGCATCAACTGCTGACGTGGTTCAGGCAACCGGCTCGTTGATGCTCCGCACCTTCCGGACAAGCTCCTGCTCTTCTCCGGTGAGCTCTTCCCAGTCCTTCCGCATCTCTCCCTGCAACGGGAAGATGTGGATCGCATCCCACCCGCACATGTCTTCGCAGAGGCGGCAGCCGGTGCATTTCTTCAGGTCCACGGTGCTGACGCCGAAGAAGTCGTCGATGCGTTCGTTGTGCTGCAGGCTGAGCGCATCGAACGGGCAGATGTTGATGCAGAGCTCACACCCCGAACCGATGCACTTGTCCTCGATGATCACCGAGTGGGGCCAGTCGTTCTTCTTGAGCCCTTTGCACACGTAGTCGTACGCATCAAGGATCGCTTCTGGCGGGCAGACCACTCCGCAGGCGCCGCAGTCGATGCAGAGCGTGGGGTCAATCACGTGGAGCTGGTTGCGCTCGCCTGTGATGGCGTTGGTGGGGCAGCGCTTTGTGCAGGCCGTGCAGCCGATGCACGTCTCGATGATCTTGTATGCCAAGGGAATCCTCGCGCCCGTGACTGGCCTGGTGCCGGGGGCGTGTTGTCCCTTGATTCTAGTTTCGGGCAGCGAGCGCGGCAAACCATTGTCACGCGCCGTATCATTGCGCCGATGGAGGGACCGTGATTCCCCCACGGCGTGTCCCGGCTTCCGCGAAGCCCGGTTCAGAGCCCCGCGCTTCCCAAAGGCGCCGCCCCGACGGAGGCCTATCCCGTCCCATCGATGCCTCTCCAGGGATCTTCCCGGTTGCGCCATCGCCCGCAGTACTTCCCTGGCTTCAGCGCCAGGCCGGGAACGCCGCCGTCGTGAAGTTGCTCGCACCCCCGCCGGGCTCGGCGGCTATCCAGCGGCATGCGCGCGGTGCCCGCCCGTCCATGGACGTTCCCCGGGCAGCCGCAGAGCTCCGGGCGAGCGGTCCGGCGGGGGCGGCCGCCCCCGCCACCTCTGCTGCTCCTGCTGCCGCGCCGCCGGCGCCTGTCCTGGCCGCTTCGCCCGGCCCCGCGCCCGCCGTCGGCCCTGGAGGAGGTAGTGCGGCCGCCGGTCCGGCCCCCGGCCCGGGGGCACCGCCTCCTCGCGCCCTTCGCAACGAGGCGATGACCCTTGCCACAGCCGATTCTGCCCTTACGGCGGCCTATGGCCGGGTTCGTCGCATCGTCCGCGTCCCGGTGACCATCCTCGACCACGCCGGCATCCTGCGGGCGTACGACGACGACTGCATCGCCCGCGGCGTGCTCTATACTGACCCGCGCACCGGCGCTACCCGTCCATGGCGGCGTGGCGACGCCGACCCGGACATTGAAGGGTTCGCCCTCACTGACAGCAGCCGGATCTATGTCCAGAGCGACACCACGCTACCCACAGCCACCGCGCACGAACTCCTCCATGCGAACACCGCCGCCGACTTTCGCGGCGCGGTAGGCGAGGCGATCAACGAGGGGACCACCGAGCACCTGGCCATCAAGGCCGTCGCCGCCGCGGGACTTCCCACGGTGGGTCCCACGGGCGCCCTGGCGTACCCGGATCAGGTGACGGCGGTCCAGCAGCTAATCCGGGTCGTGGGGGAAGACACCCTCATTGCGGCCTACTTCGGAGGTTCAGCCTCGCTGGTCGCCGCCTACGAGGCGCTAATGCCCCACACGTTCGCGACGCTCAGGGGGACAGGCACCCTCGACACTGCCCACATGGCGGCGCTCCTGGTGCCACGAACCGCCGCCCAGAAGATCGACCTGGTGCGAGCGCGGTTGACGGCGGTCCCCACCGAGGCCGACGCCGCTGCCATCCGCGCAATCTGCAACAGCGACGCCGCCATGATCCCGGCGATTCGCGCCGGGGTGTTCGCCGACATCAGCCGGGTCGTCTCCGAGCGGCTCGACGCCCCGGCAGCGCCGGCGAACCGCGAGGTCATCCAGCGGGTTCGCTCACTCCCCTGTGCCGACAACGCGGCGATCAGTGGCATCCTCTTCTTCCGGGTGCTGCCCAGGATTACCTCAACCGCCACGGCGGCCAGCCTGGCCGAGGTCACCGACTTCTGCGGGCGCGACCCCGCAGGTGTTTCGACGGTGCGCGCCACCGTGGGGCCTGCAATCACCAGCCTGGCCAACGAGCGGCTCAACGGCTGGGTCTCGGACGCCGACATCGACTTCATTGAGCGGCTCTACCGGCTGCCGGTGGCCGACCAGGCTTCCATGCGCGCCGTGCTTGGACCGCGGGCGACCGACCTCTGGAGCTTCGGTCAGCGCATGCGGCTGCGTGTCATCCTGGCCAGCGGGCGGCCATGATAGGGAACGGTGAGGCGCGATGAGCACGACCCCAGGGCCCGGCGACCTGAAGCCGGGGCTCTATGCCCTCAGTGCGCGCGCCTTTGCGCTCGCCCAGGAAGTGGAAGCCGACCCCGCGCTTGCCCCTTCCCGGAAGGCCGGCGCCATGGCGCTCTTCCAGGAGATCGATGAACTCCGCGAAGCCGTCCGTGCCCACCCGGACCGCAGCCTTGCCCGGGAGATGAGCGAGGCGATCGCCGATATCACCTACACGCTCTCCGGCGCCACCGCCCCCATGAGCATGCGGCTCGCCTACCACGTCCGCGCGCGCGAACAGGGATAGCCCCGTTCCCGCCCGCAATGGCCCGCTACGGCCGCTTCGCCCCCCACGAATCCCAGTAGGTGACCGCCTCCACCGGCTGGCGCAGCCCGGCGCCGAACTTCCCCTTCGGCCACCCCACCGGGATGAGAGCGGCTGTGTCCACCGTCTCCGGGATTCCAAGGATCTCGCGCACCCGGGGCTCGTTCCAGCGGTGGATCGTCGTCAGTGCGGTCCCCAGCCCGAGCGCCCGCGCCGCCAGCATCAGGTTCTGGATGGCCGGGTAGATGCTCGACCCCGAGGTCAGGTCCTTCGGCCCGCCCCCGAAGATGCACGGGAATATCAGTACCGGCACCTCCGCCATGTGGTCGGCCAGGTACTGCGAGCTCCGCAGCACCTTCTCATTGCTTTCGGCCCATTCGGGCGCCAGCTCCCGCCCCGCCGAGCCGCCGTAGCCACTCGCGCGGTACCGCTCCCAGCCCTCGCGGTAGACGGCGGCCAGCGCCTTCCGCTTTGCCGCATCGGTGACCACCAGGAAGCGCCAGGGCTGCCGGTTGCCGCCACTCGGCGCCCGCGTCGCCGCCCAGATGATTCTCTTGATGTGCTCCTCCGGCACCGGGTCTGGCTTCAGACGCCGCATCGCGCGCTGCGTACCAACCACTGAAAAGAAATCGGCCTCGGCCCCCACCTGTTCAGCCATATCGTGCTCCCTCGAATCCGTGTCCCCGCATCATACGGAAGTCGCCCACACTATAGTTGCGCCAGTAAAAGTCGGCTATACTCAGAATGCGCGGTAACGAGCAATCACGTTCCGCTCCCGCCGCTACCTCCATTTCCGCCTCTCAACCCCAAAGGAGCACACCATGTCCATCCTCTCCCGCATCCTCCGCCCCTCACGCACCGCCCACGCCCATTGCGACGGCCCCTGCGGCGTCTACGACCCTGCCTCCGCTCGCATCGCCGCCGAGGCCGTGCTTTCGATGACAAAGAAGGCAGTTGCCCTCCAGGGGGACGACCCCGCTATGTGGAACTCCTTCACCCGCTTCGCGCAGATCAAGGAGCAGCAGGCTGAGATCGTGAAGAAGGAGCTCGACATCCTCTGGCACGACTACTTCAAGCCCGAGCATCTGGAAAAGTACCCCGACCTCCATGACAATTTCTGGAAGGCTGCCAAGCTCGCCTCGAAGTGCAAGCAGGAGCTGAACGTCGACGCCTGCAATGACCTGCTGACGGCCATCAGCGAGATCCACGGCATCTTCTGGGCGACCAAGGGGCGCGACGTCCCCTACTACCTGGCGAACCCCGCGTGACCACGCCCGGGGGCACCGCTCGCGGGCGTGCCCCCCTCTCCTGGCCACCGGGCGCCGCTGCCGCTGCCATCGCGCTTGTACTCTGTATTTGGTGGCTGCGGCGCCGCTTTCTTCGCTACGAAGTTGCCGGCTCCAGCATGTCGCCCACGCTGCGGCCCGGCGACTTCGTCGTTGTCGACCGCAGGGCTTTCGCGCACCGGGCGCCGGCCCGTGGCGATGTCATCCTCATTCGCGACCCCCGCGAGCCGGGGCGCACGCTCGTGAAGCGCGTGGCGAACGTCGACCTGCACGGCTCCCTCTGGGTACTCGGCGACAACCCGGACGAGAGCACCGACAGCCGCGCGTTCGGCGCCGTGGCCCCGGGTACGGTGCTCGGACGCGTGCGGTGGCGCTACTGGCCGCCGGGAGCGCTCTTCCGGGCGCGGCAGGACGTGCGGCACCGCACGGTGTAGCCCGGCCGGGCTGAGTAATCGGGTGCCCTCAGGCCAGCACAATCAGCACCAGCGGCAGGCCCCAGCCGGCCGCAAGCGCGCCGACAGCCGCGGCTCCACGCCTGCAGGATGGCTGGAGAGCGAAACCCAGAATCGCCAGCAGTGACCCCAGGTAGATGAGGCCGGCCCCGACATCCGTGAAGGCCGCAATCCACCCGCCCAGCATGAACAACGGTGCGAACGCCAGGAAGAGCGTTGAATAGAACCGGCGCCCGTCCTCGCTGAAGTGACCCACCCCTGGCACCTCCGGCTTCTCGCCAGATTGTGCCATAGGCCACCCGGGGCTACCCCTGCGGTTGGGTGCAGACTGCTATCTCCTGGGCCACTTCCACGTCGTCCCGCATCGGCCGGTCGAGGATTGCGCGCACGCTCCAGGCAGCACTGGCGCTCCCCGTCTGGTTCGATGGCTGGCCCGCCCGCGGCAGCTCAAACGAGAACTCGTAATCGGCCTGTGCCCTCAGCTGATCCTCGCGGGCAAGCTCGTGCGTCTCCATCACCGCCGTCTTCTCGTTCGTTCCGTCATTGCTGGTCACACGCTCTCTGCGTGCCAGCTCAACACGCAGCGCCCGGGCCTTCAGCCCGTCGGAGGGCTCGAAGGACAGCCTTCCCGGGACCCGTTCGCCCTCCACGAATGCCCCGCGCGGCAGCTCCAGCCGCAGGGTCGCATCCGAGTGAGCTGCGGCCCGCACCAGCGGAGCTTCGTTCGCGCCCGCCGGCAGCGGCGAAGCCACCGTGATCGCCACTTCCGCGTTCACATCCTTCGCAAGCTTGCGGTCGATCGTGACCTTCACCACCCAGCGATTACTGGTGATCTCCCCCGAGTAGGTCGGCGCCGAGCCTGCGGGCAGCTGCCACTCCCTTTCAAAGACCTGCGGGCCGCCTGTGGTGTCAACATCCAGGTTATCAGTCTGCACCCACTGCTCATGCGTGACCCAGGTGTGGGTGCGCCGCCGATCGCCGTCCGAGTCGCGCTCCGTATCCACCTCTTGCGACTTCCGCAGCAACACCAGACCCGCCCGGACAGCCCGGGCCTTGAAGCCCTTCGCTGCCCCGAACGTGACCGTCGCCCTGATCGTGTCGCCCGGGGCGAAAGCACGCCGCCCGTCCGCGATTTCGATGCCAATCTCGGGAGTCTCCCCGCGTCCAAATACCATCGTCAGTCCCTCGTTTCCTGGTCCCCGGCGGGGCACTCGCGGAATGTAAGTGCGGAGTGTTGACCGGGCAAGCCGGTGTCAACCGCCGCTGGCAAGCTGTGCCAGCACCAGCGCGTCGGTGGGGAAAGCCAGCGGCGGTGGTGAGGCGGGGTCGCGGTAGGCGAGCTCGCTGAATTCGCCGTCGGCCGGGCGCGGTTCGCCCTCGGCGGCACGGCCACGGAACCATACCCCCACCGTGTGCAGCTTCGGGTTGTGGAAGTTGGAGTGCACGGCGACTATCTCCCCGAGTTCTACCTCTATCCCCGTCTCTTCGCGGAACTCACGCACGCCGGCGTGGCGGATCTCCTCGCTCCATTCGACGTATCCGCAGGGGATGCACCAGAGCCCCGCGTATTCGCCGCCGGCGCGGCGGCCCATGAGCACGCGGCCCTCTTCATCCTGCAGCACGACGGCCACGCCCACGGCCGGGTTCCGGTAGCGGATGTAGCCGCACCTGGTGCAGTGGGGCCGGCCTTCGGGTCCCTCGCCATGCTGCAAGGGCGTGCCGCACTGCGGGCAGTAGCGGTATGGGTCGGGGGCGCCGGGATGGCCGCCTGGCATGGGCGAAGGTTAGCCCGTTGCCGCCGTCGCAGCCACTTGCAGGGTGCCCGGCCGCGCGTAAGCTCAGTGCTCCAATGGGCACTCACGTGGTGGTTCTTGGCAGTTGCATGCTCGACCTGGTGGCCCGCATTCAGCGCCTGCCCCTGCCGGGGGAGACCCTCTTCGCCCGGTCATTCGCGATGTTCGTGGGCGGCAAGGGCGCGAACCAGGCGATTGCGGCCCGGCGCCTCGGCGCTGATGCGGTTTCTCTCGTTGGGAGGGTTGGCGCGGACGCCTTCGGCGAACGCATTCTCGCCGCGCTCGCCGCCGATGGCGTGGACACGGCCCACGTTGTCACCGGCGGGGATGCCGGCACCGGCGTTGCCATCCCCATGGTGTTCGACGATGGCGGCAACAGCATCATCTCTGTGCCTGGCGCGAACATGCAGATGGCCATCGGCGATGTGGCCGCCGCCAGTGACGTGATCGCTGCCGCGGGCGCGCTCCTCCTCCAGTTCGAGGCGCCCATGGAATGCAACCTGGCTGCCGCACGTGTGGCACGCGAAGCCGGGGTGCTGGTCGTTCTCAACACCGCGCCTGTGGCCGCGTGCCCGCCCGGGCTGCTTGAGCTCGCTGATGTCCTGGTCGCCAACGAGGTTGAGGCAGCAGCGCTGGCGCCAGGCGCGCCCGCCACTCCCGCTGGGCAGGCGCGCTCCCTCCTTGGCCTTGGGCCTCGCGCGGCCATCGTCACCCTTGGCGAAGATGGCGCCATCCTGGCCACGGCCACGGGCCTGGACCAGCTCCCCTCGTTCCCCGTCCCCGCTGTTGACTCGGTTGGCGCCGGCGATGCCTTCTGCGGAGCGCTTGCGGTGGCCCTCAAGGAGGGGCGCGAACTGGCCGCCGCCGTTCGCTTCGCCTGCGCCGCGGGCGCCCTCGCGGTCACCCGTCCCGGCGCCACCGCTTCGCTCCCGTCCCGGGCCGAGGTTGAGGCGCTGCTGGTGGCCCACCCACCCGGACGGTGACAGCAGGCTAAGCCCGCTCCCCCTTGGTGGCCGGTTGTGGCCGCGCGATCCGCGCCGCTACAATCGCTCACCTCAAGGAGGGTTGCCCGTGTTCAAAGAGTTCAGGGATTTTGTTCTGCGCGGAAATGTCATCGACCTTGCCGTGGCCGTCATCATCGGCGCCGCCTTTGGCGCCGTGGTCGCGTCGGCCGTTGAGAACCTCTTCACGCCCCTGATCGCCGCCATCGTCGGCGAACCCGACTTCTCAGCACTGGACTTCACCATCAATGACTCGGTGTTTCGCTACGGCGCCTTCCTGAACGCCCTCATCAGCTTCGTCTCGATCGCGGCGGTCATCTTCTTCTTGGTGGTCAAGCCGGTGAACATGATCAATGAGCGCCGCCGCCGGGGCGAAACTGCCGCCGACGAACCCACACCCGAAGACATCGAGCTCCTGCGCGAGATCCGTGACCTGCTGAAGCAGCGCTAGGTCCCGCGCCTTCAGTTGTAGCGTGGCGCTGACGCGTCGCCCGCCCCGGCTGTGCGCGCTTCGGCCATGCATTCGGCGATGGCCGCGAGGTACTCGTCCGCGATTCCTTCATGGACGGGCGTGCACATAACGTGGATACCTCGCGGGTCAGTGGTGGGGCCGCACATCCATCCCCGTTTCCCCATCAGGCCGGCGACCTGGTGCATGTCCACGCCTTCCGCCCCGAAAGCGAACGCCCACAGTTCTGGTTCGCCGAACACACGCACCCCCGGTATTGCCGCGACCCCCCGCGCAATCGCGTCACGTGCTCTCATCGAGGCTGCCGCGATCCGCTCGTAACCGTCCCGCCCCAGGTACTGCATCGCTGCCCACGCGGCCGCGATCGCCCCGCCCGGCCTGGTACCCGTGAACGTCAGCGACGAGTAGGTGCCGCTCGGCCAGTCGTCCATGCTGTAGCGCGCGAACTCGCGGTGCTCCCTCGTCCTGAAGTTGATGGTTGAGGCCGGCTTCGCCGCATACCCCGACTTGTGCAGGTCCGCCGATATGGATGTGACCCCGGGCACTGCAAAGTCAAAGGCAGGCACCGGCCTGCCAAGGCCCCGTACGAATGGCGCCAGGATGCCCCCGACGCAGGCATCCACATGCAGCCAGAGCCCATGCCTCGCCGCAACGGCGCCGACAGCTTCAACGGGGTCGATGAGCCCCAGCGAATACGAAGGCGCCGAGGCATACAGCGCCACGGTATCCGGTCCGACCGCCGACTCCATCGCCACCGCATCCGCGCGGTAGTCGGGACCAACCGGTACCCGTTTCACGCGCATCCCCAGCAGGTGCGCCGCCTTGCTCAAAGCAGGGTGCGCCGATTGTGCCGCCACGATCTCCGGGGCCGTTACTCCCGGCCTCGCCGCCCGTGCCCATTCCCGCGCGGCGTACATCGCCACAAAGATGCTCTCGGTACCGCCCGACGTAAAGACGCTTGCCGTCTGGTCATCCCCCGAGAGCAGCCCCTGCACCATGGCCAGCACCTCGCGCTCCATCCGGCCAATGCTGGGAAACGCCCACAGCCCCAGCCCGTTTTCGACCATGAACATCCCGAAGGCCTCGCGCAGCACGTGCTCTAGCCCGTCATCGGCGTACCAGACGTACGCTCCATGGCGGCCATGGCGCCAGTCGAGGTCACGGGAGCGCATCGCCTCCATCTCCTCGCGCAGCTCTTCCCAACGCCGGCCCTGTCCTGGCAACTCCATGGTCATAGCCCCAACTCCTCGCAGGCGATGGCGCCAGTTATACCGCCCCCGCCTGCGGCGCGACAGCTTCGCGCGTGAGGCATCGCCCGCCTCCTCGTACACTGGCACCGGTGACATCAACTCCGTTCGTGTGCCAGGAATGCGGCGCCGCCTTTGAACTGCCCCCGGCTGCCCGTGCGAAGTACCCCGGCTGGACCCCGCGCACCTGCATGGCCTGCCGGGGCAACAGGGGCGAGCCGTTGTCCTCCGCGGGCCGCAGGCGAGGAAACTCGGCTTCCCGCGATCTCAACCTGACCACTGCACAGGTCCTCGAACGCTTCACTCTCGGCCCCCGCTCCGGCGTTTTCACCGATGGCGCCTGTTCCGGGAATCCCGGCCCTGGTGGCTGGGGGGCAGTCCACGTGCGTGACGGCGACGTTGTTGCCCGGCGATATGGGCACGACCCGGCCACCACCCATAACCGCATGGAGCTCAAGGCCGTCATCGAGGGCCTGCGCATGCTCGCCCCCGCCGATGAGGTGACGCTCTATTCCGACAGCCAGCTCGTTGTAAACACCCTCACGAAGTGGGCTGCGGCCTGGGAAGCGCGCGGCTGGCGCCGCCGAGAAGGCGAGGTCAGGAACCTGGATCTCGTTCAGGAAGCCTACGCCCTCCTTCGCGAACGGCCCCACGTTCGCATCCAGTGGGTCCGCGCTCACGATGGCACCCGCTGGAATGAGTATGCTGACTCCCTCGCGACCGCCTACCTGCGTGACGAGGTCTGACCGGCGCCACCTTTCGGGCCAGACGGTCCATCACCTTTGCCCCGGCTGGCCCCTGCGCGCCTCTTCCCGGCCTGCCACCATAAGTCCCGTGAGCGTGGGCCCCAGGCCTGCGCATACTCGATGCCCGGGGACTCGGCGAGCTTGCGCGTGAACCCCCTCCGAAACTGGTGGCCTGCCGGCCCCGGGCTCCTTCCCCAGCCTTGAAGTTCTGAGTGCGCCTGCTGGCCGGAAGAGCCAGTCGCGCCGTCTGCCGCCCCCTCCCTTTGCGACCCGGCGCGCCCGGAGCGCGCTACTCGCCGATGAAGCGCGGCTCCCGCTTCTCGACGAACGCCCTCACCGCTTCCCGGCTGTCGCTGCTCATGCCGCTCAGCCGCATGAGCGTTGCCTCCTGGTCCAGCAGCTCTTTCAGGGTGGATGTTTCCGCCAGGTTCAGGTTCGCTTTCATCCTCGCGTAGGTCGCCGTAGGCCCCTTGGCAAGCTTCGCGCAGAAGGCGAGGCCCTCCTCCATGAACCTTTCTTCCGCGATCACCCGGTTAGCGATTCCCAGTTCCAGCGCACGCGCGGCATCGATGACCTCGCCGGTCAGGTACAGCTCTCTCGCGACCCCGGCGCCCACGAGCCGCTGCAGGAAGTGGCTGCCGCCGAAGTCGCCGCTCAACCCCACGTTGCGAAAAGCAGTGCCGAACTTCGCCCGCTCCGAGCAGATGCGCAGGTCACACGCCAGCGCCACGCTCATCCCCGCGCCCACTGCGTGCCCGTTCACAAGGGCAACTGTCGGCTTGCCCATCGTGTGCAGCCGCAGGCTCACCGCATCCTGGGCCGCCCGAAGCTCGCGCACCTGGACCTCGAAGGCGGCGGCGAAGTTCTCCCGCGGGCGCTCGGCCCCACCCGTCCCGCCTTCGTTTCGCGCCTGCATGCCCTTCACATCGCCCCCTGCGCAGAATGCCCGGCCCGCCCCCGTGATGGCGACGCAGCGCACCTCGCGGTCGCCCTCGCACTCGGCGAGGTATTCGCCAAGCATCGGGATGAGCCTCCCGCCCATCGCGTTGAGGCTCTCAGGACGGTTGAGGGTGATAAGGCCCACTCCGTCGGACCTCTTCTCGAAAAGCACGTCAGTCATTGTTTCCCCTCCCTGTTTGGTAGCCCCGCCATATTGGCGCGGCTGTCACCCGATCGCAATGAGTAGCGTCACGAAACGCACCGGCCACCGCTGCCGTACAATTGCCGCCCATGGCCACCGTCGCCCCGGACTATGCCGCCAGCACGCCCTCGCCCGAATCGCGCAATCCCTTCCTGGTGCAGAACTACCGCCGCTGGTGGTCGGCCTCAGTGGTTTCTGCGATGGGTACGGGAATCCAGGTGGTGACCGTACCGCTCTTCATTACCGCCCGGGTGAGCGATGACCGGCGTGCGGTCGCGATCGCCGCGGCTCTGGTGTGCGCGGCGTTGCCCGGGGTGTTCCTGGCCCTGTTCGGGGGCGTCATCGCCGACCGGTTCGAGCGGCGCCGAATCCTCGTCAGGACCTACGCGGTCGCGGCTGTCGTGTCGCTGTGCTATGTGCTCCTGTCGGCAGGAAACGTCGGGCAGGTCTGGCCGGTGTTCATCCTTGCCGGGGTCGTTGGGTCGGCAGCAGCGTTCACCCAGCCCGCGCGCCAGAGCATGGTTCCGCAGATGCTCGGCCCGTCGCAACTGCAGAACGGGATCATCCTCGGGACAGTAGCGTTCATGGCGTCCGCTCACTTCCTGGGGCCAATGGCCGGCGGCCTGCTGGCTGATGGAATCGGGCTGACGGCGGGATTCGCTGCTGAGGTCGCCCTTCTTGCGGCCGGGGCAGCCATCTACTCCCGTATTGCCACCGATCGTCCCGTACCAAGCGGCAATTCAATCCGCAAGGACCTGGCCGAGGGTCTGCGGTACGCCTGGCATTCGCCAGTTCTGCGGGGGTTGCTTTTCCTCGCGGCACTGCCGCCGCTCTTCTTCATCGGGCCCCTTTCGGTGACCGTGGTCCTGATGGTCCAGGACGCCTTCGATGCGCGCGACGCCTTTGTCGGACTCTTCATGGGCTGCTTTGGCATTGGCGTGCTGGCAGGATCAGTCCTCATGACCCTGCGGCCTCTGTCGCGGCGGGGCCTGCTGCTTACCGGCTCCGTGTTTGCCGGCGGGGTGACGTTCATCGCCTATGGGCTCAGCAACTCCGTGGAGATGGCCATGGCCGTGCTTGTGTTCTGGGGGCTGGGCGCCGCGCTCTTCATCAACCTGGTGGTGAGCCTCCTTCAGGAGGCGACCTCAAAGGAAATGATGGGCCGGGTCATGAGCATGTACGCCCTCTCCTTTGCGGCGGCGGCGCCCATCGGCTACGCGCAGGCTGGCGCGCTGACATCGCTCTTTGGCCCGCGCGAAGCAATCGTAACGAGCGGCGCCGTCGTGGCCGCGATCGGCGTCATCGCGGTCCTCTTCCTCCGTCCCGTGCGGTCGCTCCCCTGACCTGTGTAGCGTTCGCGTGCTCACTCACTCACACTGACGGCCATGGAAACACTGCTCTTCGAACGCCTCGGCCCGGTTGGGATTCTCACCCTCAGCCGTCCCGAACGGCTCAACGCCATTGACCACACCATGCTCCGTGAGCTGCGCCAGTTCTTTGACGATCGCCATCGCGACTACCCCTGCCGCGTGATCGTTGTCACCGGCTCCGGTCGCGGCTTCTGTGCCGGGCTCGACCTCAAGGCCGAGCCCGCGCAGTGGCAGCCGGGCGCCGGTCCGGTCCAGGACCTCTACACCTTCCAGGAAGACATCGCTGACCTGGTCGTGAAGATGCGGCGTTGCCCTCAGCCCTTAGTGGCAGCGGTGAACGGCCCCGCCACGGGGGGTGGCCTATCCATTGCAGTCGCCTCCGATGTCCGCCTTGGCACCCCCGAGGCGCGTTTCGCCTGCTCCTACGTCAACCTTGGCCTGAGCGGCTGCGATGTGGGCAGTTCCTACCACCTTCCGAAGATCGTCGGAAGCGCCTGCGCCGCGGACATGATCTACTCCGGCCGCATCGTCGATGCCGCCGAGGCGAAGGAGATCGGGCTCCTCACGCGCATCGTCCCGCGTGAGGAGCTGCTGCCGGCCGCCATCGCGATGGCGAACGAGTGGGCCCGCCGCTCAAGCCCCCTGGGGCTCAGGCTCGCCAAGGAAGTGCTCAACGAGACCGTCACTGGCATCTCGCTCGAAAACGCCCTGAAGCTGGAAAACCGCAACCAGGCCCTCGCCAGCCAGACCGCCGATGCTACCGAAGCCCGCCACGCCTGGTTCGAGAAGCGCGACCCTCAGTGGCGCGACGCCTGAGCCCCTGCTTCGCCTGTATGATCGCTCCCATCTGAACCCCGGAGCGACCCCATGGCCACCATCGACGGCGCAACCATCATCGCCCGAAGCCTCAGGCAGCAGGGCGTCGAGTACATGTTTGGCGTCGTCGGCGTCCCCGTCATCCCGATCGCCTTCGCCGCCCAGCGGGAGGGCATCAAGTACTTCGGGTTCCGCAACGAACAGGCGGCCAGCTATGCGGCGGGCGCCGCCGGCTACCTCACCGGCAGGCCTGGTGTCTGCCTGGCAGTCTCCGGGCCCGGGATGGTCCATGGCATCGCCGGCCTCGCCAACGCCTGGTCGAACTGCTGGCCGATGATCCTGATCGGTGGCGCAAACGACTCCTACCAGAACGGGCGGGGAGCGTTCCAGGAGGCGCCACAGGTGGAGGCGGCGCGCCCGTTTTCGAAGTACGTCGCACGCCCCGAGAGCACGGCCCGCCTTCCCTTCTACATAGAGCAGGCTGTGCGCTCCACCATCTACGGACGCCCCGGGGCCGCCTATCTCGACCTCCCCGGGGACATCATTGGGGCTCAGGTGGAAGAGGATCTGCTCCGGTTCCCCCCGCCCTGCCCCGAGCCGCCCCGTACCTTCGCCGATCCCGAAGCCGTGCAGCGCGCCCTTGCCGCTCTCCGATCGGCTGCACGGCCGCTCGTCATCGTCGGGAAAGGCGCTGCCTATGCCCGGGCCGAGAGCGAGGTCCGCGCCTTCATCGAAGCGGCGCAGCTGCCCTACCTCGCCTCGCCCATGGGCAAGGGCGTCCTTCCCGATGACCATCCCCTCTCGGTCGCGCCCGCGCGCTCGTACGCTCTCCAGAATGCAGACCTCGTCCTCCTGCTAGGCGCCCGGCTCAACTGGATAATGCACTTCGGTCTCCCGCCCCGCTGGGCCGAGGGCGTGCGTGTCATCCAGGCCGATATCGCCCCCGAGGAGATTGGCACCAACGTCCCCACCGAGGTCGCGCTCGTGGGCGACCTCAGGGCCGTCGCCGGCCAGCTCAACGGCGCCCTCCAGGTCTCCCCGTGGCAGTACCCCGCCGAAACCACCTGGTGGACCGGCCTTCGCGGCAAGATCGAGGCAAACCGCCAGGCAACCGAAGCGATGCTGAACGACGACACCGTGCCCATGGGCTACTACCGCGTGCTGCGCGAGATCCGCGACCTGCTCCCCCGCGACGCCGTCATCTGCAGCGAAGGCGCGAACACCATGGACATCGGCCGCACCGTGCTGCCCAACTTCCTGCCGCGCCACCGGCTCGACGCTGGCACATTCGGGACTATGGGCGTCGGCCTCGGCTTTGCCATCGCCGCTGCCGCCGTTCACCCGGACAAGAAAGTCGTGGCCGTCGAAGGTGACTCCGCTTTCGGCTTCAGCGGCATGGAAGTTGAGGTAGCCTGCCGCTACGGCCTGCCCATCACGTTCATCATCATCAACAACAACGGTATTGGTGGCGGACCCGGCAAGCTCGACCCGACGCGTATCCCACCCACGGCCTACACGCCCAACGCCCGCTATGAGCGCATCATCGAAGCCTTCGGCGGCAAGGGCTACTTCGTGGAGACGCCCGCCGGGCTCGGCCCCGCACTCTCCGAAGCGCTATCAGCGCCGGTCCCCACCATTGTCAACATCATGATCAACCCCCGCAGCCAGCGAAGACCCCAGGAGTTCGCCTGGCACACGCGCTGAGGCCAGGAAGACCGGCAATTGCGCCCTCTCGCCTCGCAAGAGGGCGACGTCCAGGAGGTCGAACGCCGCGCGCGGGACGCCGTGAAGAATGGCGGTGATGCCGGTAATCGCCACGTATTCAACGCCCCGGGAGCGTGAGGATGCGAATGCGTCCTGGTACTGGTGGAGCACGGTTCACGTCCATGATTCGCGGGTTGTTCTCGAGAATCGGCGCCGTCAGTTCGCAGAAGATGGCCATCCGCTCCTAGCAGGGTGTTGACCAGTGACGCGCCCCGCGTGGTGGGGACGCCCGTAAGGCCGCGGCCCTCGTGTTGGGCCGGTACGCAGCAGTTGGCGTGGCTGGTCGGACCTGGTGGAAGGGGAGTGGAATGCCCCTCAGGGGTACCTCCCGGTCTTCCGGGGGTCCAGGGCAGCCAGGGTCGACAGCTCAGGCGGCACTGGGCCTCAGGTTGGCCATGCGGGTGAGGTTGAAGGCGATGGCGGTCGAACGCGTGGCCCAGAGTTGGTTCTTCGCCCTTCCGATGTAGCGCTTCCTCCGCCGCCCACCGTCTTCATCCAGCATGAAGCGCTCCTCGATGCGCTTGCGGATCCTGGACGGCTGACTGCGTAACCGCGTGCCGGGTCGTTGCGACCGTCGATGGCACTCCGGCGGTTGGTGTTGTTCTGGGCGACGTGCGGCGTCACGTCCCGCTGGCGGAGGGCTTCAACGCGAACGCCTTCGTGTCGTAACCCTGTCTGCGCCAGTGTCGCCCTACCCCGGGCGGGTCCGCCAGTCGAGCATCACCAAGCGCGGCCTCGCGATCAGCCGTCCCCGTCGCCTCGGTGACGGGGACATCGACGATGAGGCCGTTGCGGTTCTCCATCAGTGGGTAAGTAAGCGAAGCAGAGCTTCGCCTCCTTGCCGTTGCCCTTGCGGGCCAGCCGTGCCTCCGGGTCAGGTGGTGGAGACGTGGGTGTCGTTCTTGCGCTGCTGGCGCATGGTCCACCTCTGCGTTAAATCCACCACCGGCACCCCGCGCGGGGCTGCTCCTCCTCGCGGGACGCACGCTCTTCTGCGAGGGCCAGGCCTGAAGAGTTCCGTCCACGCTGAAATGGTCTTCGCTCACGAGGTGGCGCGCAGGAACCTCGCGCACGACTTCGCCCAGGGCCCTCGGCCGGCCGCCCTCGAGGATGACGCTTGCGGTTCTTGGAGAAGGTGGGTGGTCGAAGGCGGCGTCGGTGATATTGAGGCCCAGGAACCGCGCGCGAGGAGGTCGTACTGGGGCCGTTCGCGGACCACTGGCGCTCAGGCGGAGGTGGTAGAGCGCCATGAGGAGGTGCCCTTGATCAGGTGCTCGGGCGGCACCAGTAAGCAGCCCAGGACGAGTGCATCGCCGTGAGTTCGGGCGAGAGCGCCTCCAACAGGGCATCGACCAGCGCCCGCACCCGACGGATGGGGTGGTTGGCGGGTACGAAGTCCTCCGCCGTCACTCCGAAGAGCATCTTCGCCTGTGGGTCAGTCCGTCCGCGCATGGTCACCCTCCGTCCGCTCCCCGGAGGGTAACTGATCATCTGCCTATGCCATATGCGCGGGCGAGCTTTTCAACACCCTGCTAGACGCTCAGGGATTGGAACCGCCGGGCCTTGGCCTCAAGCGTCTCAGCCTCGGGATCATGCGTCACCCGGGGTTCGCGCATCGCTTCATTGTACCCGGGCCCCATCCCCCCCTTCGAGCCACCCGGAAAGGCCGGGATGGTCTTCGACGAACGTGCCCGGCTCATCGCCTGGCGGCAGATTCCGTCTCAGCTCGCGCAGTGCAAGAAGCGATGCCGCCTGCAGCTCCTCAAGCCTTTGCTCCGCCGCGTACTCCTCCATCACCCAGCGGGCGAGCGCCTCCTCGTCGTCGGGTATCGCGGTGGAGTCTCCTTGCGGCGTATGCGGAAGGTCAGGCATGGGTGCTTCTCCAGAGAATAGCACCGGGGGAGCGACGACGACCCGGGAGCGCTTTGCCTCCCGGTCCTGAAGCCCCCAGGCTGTACAATCCGGCGAACGAAGTTGATCTACGGAGGGAGCCATGCCCACCACCATCGGTGAGATCCAGGCCAACGGGATGACCTTCCGCTGCCGCTTCGCCGGCGAAGCAGGCGAGCCGGTCATCCTCCTGCACGGCTTCCCCGAAACATCCCACATGTGGGCCGGCCTGCTGCCTGCGCTCGAAGCAGCCGGTTACCGCTGCGTCGCTCCCGACCAGCGCGGCTACAGCCCCGGCGCGCGCCCCGAAGGCATCTCCAGCTACAGCTACCGCGCCATCGGCATGGACGTCTTTGCCATCGCCGATGCCTGTGGCTTAGGCCGCTTCCACCTCATCGGCCACGACTGGGGAGCCGGCGCCGGCTGGGCGGCCGTTGCGCTCGCCCCGGCCCGCATTGCCAGCTGGACCGCGCTATCCGTGCCCCACATCGCCTCATTTGGCTCGGCAATCCGCAACGACGCCGGCCAGCGCCAGATGAGCCAGTACATCACCTTCTTCCAGGAGCCCGGCGTCGCTGAGGCTGCCCTATCTGCCGATGACTTCGCGGGCCTGAAGCGCATCTGGTCCGAAAGCGCGCCCGTGGAAGTGGAGGAATACCTCTCCGTCTTCCGTCAGCCGGGCGCGCTCGCCGCCGCCCTCAACTGGTACCGCGGTTCCCGCGGCATCGACCCCACCGACCCCGAAGTGCTCTTTGGCCCCGTTGACACACCCACCCTGCTCATCTGGGGCAACCGCGACATGGCAATCGGGCGGACCGCTGTCGAAGGGGCCGTGCACTTCATGACCGGCCCCTACCGCCTGGTCGAGCTCGATGCGGGCCACTGGCTCGTCCAGGAAGCACCCGGCCGCATCGCCTCGGAAATCCTCGCCGACCTTCGCGCCAACAGGATCGGTTGACCCCCACATGCCCATCGATTTCGCCAGCCTCACCCCCGAGAACCTCGCCACCGCCTGCGAATCGGCGATGCGCACCTGCGACGAGCAAGTAGCGCGCATCGCCGCTATCCCTGCCGCCGAGCGGACCTACGCCAACACCCTCCTCGCCCTCGAAGAAGCCATCGAGCCCGTGAGCATCGCCTCGGGCGCCTACGCCTTCATGGCCTACGTCACGCCCAACGATGCCCTCCGCGAAGCTGCCCGCGAGTGGGACGAAAAGCTCGACAAGTACATGGTCGCCCTTTCCTTCCGCGAGGACCTCTACAACGCGGTGAAAGAGGCCGCCGCCAAGCCCGAGGCCGCTGCTCTCACCGGCGAGGACGCCCGCTACCTCCAGTTCGAGCTGCGTGACTACCGCCGCAACGGCTTCGAACTGCCGCCGGAAGAGCGCGCCGAGGTGCGCTCTCTCTTCGACCGCCTTGTCGAACTCGGCACCCAGTTCCGCAACGCCATCGACGACTGGGATGACGGCATCGATGTACTACGTGACGACCTGGCCGGGATGCCCCCCTCCTGGATCGACTCCTTGAAGACGGTCGAAGCCGGCGGCCAAACCCGCTACCGCGTCTCACTCGACTACCCCGAGATCCAGCCTTTCATGGCCAACGCCGAACGCGAAGACCTCCGCCGCGAACTCTTCACGAAGGACCAGTGCAAGGGCGGCCCCGAAAACGTCGCCCGCCTGGAAGAAGCAATCGCCGTTCGCCAGCGTATCGCCGCCCTCCTTGGTTACGACTCCTGGGCCGCGTACGTGGTCGAGGTCCGCATGGCAAAGCGCCGCCAGGCCGTCGACGAATTCCTCTCCGACCTCCGCTCGAAGCTCGCGGCGAAGATGGCGGCCGACATGGACAGCCTGCGCGCTGCCCGCCGCGAACACTCCGGCGGCGACGAGCTGAACATCTGGGACTGGCGCTTTTACCACAACCGCCTTCTCAAGACCAAGTTCGCCGTCGACGAGTTCGAGGTGGCGCAGTACTTCCCCCTCGATGCCTGCCTCGATGGCCTCTTCCGCATCACGCAGGACCTCCTCGGCCTCCGCTACGAGCCCGTGTCCGGCGCCCGCACCTGGCACCCTGACGTCCGTACCTTCGACATCTACGACCAGGGCGGAGCGGCCCCCTTCGCCCGCTTCCACATGGACCTCTTCCCCCGGCCGAACAAGTACAGCCACGCCGCCGCCTTCACCCTTCGCCGCGGCCGCGAACTGTCCGGAGGCCGCTACCAGCAGCCCGAGAGCGCCATTGTCGCCAACTTTACAAAGCCCTCCGCCTCGCAGCCGTCCCTGCTGCGCCACTCCGAAGTTATCACTCTCTTCCACGAGTTCGGCCACATCCTCCACCAGACGCTCACTCGCGCGCGCCGGGCGCGCTTCTCCGGGACTTCCACAGAGCGCGACTTCGTTGAAGCCCCATCGCAGATGCTCGAGCACTGGTGCTGGGAACCGGCTGTCCTGCAGAGCTTCGCCCGCCATCACCAGACCGGCGAACCTCTCCCCGGCAGCCTCATTGAGGCCATGGTCGCCGCGAAGAACCTGGATTCAGGCGTCCTCACTCTGAGGCAGCTCTTCTTCGCCACCCTCGACTTCGCCTTCCATTCCCCCGGCTTCGATGGCGACAGCACGAAGGCTGTGCACGAGCTTCATGCGATCACCGGCTTCCCGCACATCCCCGGGACACACTTCCAGTCCGGCTTCGGTCACCTCTTCGGCTACGACGCCGGGTATTACGGCTATCTCTGGTCTCACGTCTTTGGCGATGACATGTACACGCGCTTCGAAAAGGCGGGCCCGCTAAACCCGGCCATCGGTCGCGAATATCGCCAGCGCGTCCTCGAACGCGGCGGCTCGCTGGATGGTGACGATCTTGTCCGCGGCTTTCTCGGACGCGAACCGGACAGCGGCGCCTTCCTGCGCGGTCTTGGGTTATAGGCACGTCACTTTTCGAAAATCGGTGATTCGTGCCGTCACCTCCGGTACCGCAAATGCCATACCATGCGTGAGGGTCCTTGCCCATCACACCAGCCGCGGGGTTGCATCGTGGACCAGGGACAGCAACTGCCTTCAACAGCGCCCTTCCTTCGCCGTTCGGCCACCCGCCGCGCCATCCTCGCCAGCGGCGCCGCCATCGCTGCCGCTGGCGCAGCTGGAGCCGCCGTAACCTTCGGCCTCCAGTCGAATGACGGCCAGGCTCCACCGGGCCCTGGCGGCGGTGTGAACAATGGCGGCGGCGGCAAGCAGCCCGCCACCACCACCTCCGCCGCTGACCTGGACCGCCCAATCGAGGACCCGGAGCGCCGCGCAGCGCACCTCCTCCGACGCGCGGGGCTCGGTGGCACCAGCGCCCAGATCGCCGAATTCGCTGCCCTCTCCCGCGAGCAGGCTGCCGACCGCCTCCTCAACTACGCCTCGGTCGACAACTCCGCGCTCGATTCAATCCTCGCGGCCCTGAACCTCAACCTCGTCGACAGCCCCCGCGACCTCCAGCGCTGGTGGCTGCTTCGAATGGCCTTCACAGCCTGTCCGCTCGAAGAGCGTATGACCTTCATCTGGCACGGCCTCCTGACCAGCCAGGTCAGCAAGATCGGTGGTCAGCGCTCCAAGCTCATGGTCATCCAGAACGAGCTCTTCCGCTCCAACGCCCTGCCCAGGTATGACACGCTCGTCAAGGCCGTTAGCCACGACCCGGCCATGCTCTACTACCTCGACACAGTCGACAGCACAAAGGAGCACCCGAACGAGAACTACGCCCGGGAGCTAATGGAGCTGTTCACGCTCGGCGTCGGCAACTACACGGAGGATGACGTGCGCGAAAGCGCTCGCGCATTCACCGGGTGGCGCTTCAATCCCCCGGCGAAACCACCGGTCAACCTCAACACTCTCTCGCGCGAAGAGCGTCGCGAAATCGAGCACCGCCTCGTGGATGAATGGAACCCGAAGTTCATCTTCGTTGGCCGCCAGCATGACTACGGCCAGAAGACGTTCCTTGGCAAGACCGGTCCCTGGGATGGCGACGACATCGTCGACATCATCATGGAGCAGCCGGCTGCCGGGCGTTTCATCTGCCGCCGCCTCTTCATGGAGCTCGCTCACCCGGGCCCGGACGACAAAACGATCGAGGCCCTCCTCAAGGTCTGGGACGACAGCGGCCACGACATCCGCGCCATCGTTCGCGCCATCCTGGTGAGCGACGAGTTCTACTCCGAGCGATCCTACCGCGCCTTCGTTCGCAGTCCGGTCGAATTCATGGTGGGCGCAATCCGCGCGCTTGAGATAACCAATATCCCGAACACCTCCTTCAACGAGAAGGCCTACGTTGGCATGGATCAGATCCTCTTCGAGCCGCCGAACGTCGCCGGCTGGCCCGGCGGCGCCGCCTGGCTATCCTCCAGCACTTTCTTTGCCCGTGTGAACTTCCTCGACCAGTTCCTCTTCGGGGTGCGTGGCCAGCCGCTTGTCCTTCCCGCCCTTGCCGGGGCTGCCACTCCCGAGGAAGTCGTTGACCGGGCGCTGCATGTGCTCGTCGATGGCAACGTCCCCACCGAATCTCGCGAGGCGCTCTATGCTCACGCGCGAACCATCGCCAACGCCCAGGAAAGAGCCGCCGCCGTGGCCTACCTGGTGCTCGCCAGCCCCGAATACCAGCTCATCTAGGAGGCGCGGCCATGCTTTCGCGCAGGAACTTCATCAGGGGCACGGCCCTCGTCAGCATCGGGACGGTCGCCAGCCCGCTCCTCAAGGGCTCCCTTGCCTTCGCCGCCCAGAATCCCGCCTACGCTGCGGCCAGCAACGGCAAAGTGCTCGTGCTGGTCCAACTCGCAGGAGGCAACGATGGCCTCAACACGCTCATCCCGGTCGGTGATTCGGCCTACCGTTCCGCCCGCAAGGCCCTTGGCGTGCCCGATGAATCGGCCCTGCCCCTCGAATCCGGCTTCGGCCTGCACCCGAACCTCACCGGGCTCAAAGGGCTCTGGGACGCGGGCAAGTTCGCTGCCGTTCGCGGAGTCGGCTATCCCGGCCAGGACTACAGCCACTTCAAGTCCATGGCCATCTGGCAGGCCGGCGACCCCGGGCTCAGCTTCCAGTACGGCTGGCTTGGCCGCACCCTTGAGGAGCTCGAATCGCAGCAGCATGACCCATTCCTTGGCTTCAACGTCGGCACCTCCACCCCCGCGGAGATGCGCTCAGCAAGCGTCCCCATACCCTCCGTACGCAATGTGGCCGACTATGCCTTCAAAGTGCGCATGAAGGCTGGGGATGGTTCCGACCCACGCTCGGCCACCCTGCTCAAGCTGTACGAACAGTACCCATCCGCCTCACCCTACGGCGTCCTCCTCGAAACCACCGTCGACAGCGCCGTAGAGAGCTCGAAGCAGCTGGCAGAGGCGGCACAGCTCTACAAGCCGGCCGTCGAATACCCCAGGACCTCGTTCGCATCGGGCCTCTCGCTCCTTGCCGAGGTCATCGTCGGTGGCCTCGGCATGCGTGTCGGGCACATCACCCTCGGCGGCTTTGACACGCATTCCAGCCAGGCGACTGACCACCCCCGCCTCATGCAGGAGCTCGACCAGGGCCTCACGGCCTTCTACAACGACCTTGCCGCACAGGGAAAAGCGCAGGACGTGCTCGTGCTCACCTGGAGCGAGTTCGGCCGGCGCGTCCAGGAAAACGCCAGCGGTGGCACCGACCACGGCGCCGCAAGCGTCCTCTTCGCCCTCGGCGATGGCGTGCGTCGCGGCCTCTACGGCGACCCGCCCGACCTCAAGAAGCTGGTCGACAACGGCAACGTGCCCTTCACCACGGACTTCCGCCGCGTCTACGCCACCGTCATCGAACGCTGGCTCGGGGCGCCGTCGGAACCCCTTCTGGGCGCCCGGTGGGACCCGCTTGAATTCCTCCCCGCCGCCTGACCGGCGGTCACCGGCCGTCCGCGGATGAGCGTGCTCCGTGCCGCGTACTAGAATGCGCGCCATGGACCTCAAATCGCTCATCCGCGACGTGCCCGGCTTTCCCCGCCCGGGGATCCTCTTCCGCGATATCACCCCGCTCCTGGCCAATACCGCCGCCTTCACCGGGGTGCTGGACCAGCTGCAGGCGAACGCCACCGGCGCCCGTCCGGGCGCGATCGTGGGCATCGAATCGCGTGGGTTCCTGTTCGGCGGCCCGCTCGCCGACCGCATGCGCCTCCCCTTCATTCCTGTGCGAAAGCCGGGCAAGCTCCCTGCCGCACACATGTCCGTGGAGTACTCACTCGAATACGGCGATAGCCAGCTGGATATCCACGCCGACGCCCTCACGAACGGCCAGCGGGCCTACATCGTCGATGACCTTCTCGCCACCGGCGGCACCGCTCGCGCCTCCGCCAAGCTCGTCGAGCTCATCGGTGGCGTGGTGGCCGGGTTCGGCTTTGTCGTGGAGCTCGAGGCGCTCAATGGCCGCGCAGCCCTCAGCGGCTACGACGCCTTCAGCATCATCCGCTACTGAGCGATGCACCTGCCGCCCGGAAGTTGACAATATACGAAGTTGATCTAGCGCTAAATCCACAAAGCCATAGCATTTGGTGCGGGAATGCATCGCGGTTTGGGATAAACGTGTTACAATGCCGCCATGGTTACCACCAGCATCGGAGCAACGCACGAGCTTGACCTCGTCGCTGGCCTCTACCGCACCACCAACGCCTTCGTCCGCGAGCTCGACCGGCGCCTGGTGCAGGAACACGGCGTCACCTTTATCCAGGCCGTCACCCTCCTCGCCATCGATTCCTTCGACCGCCCCCAGCCCCGTCTTGTGGCCGATTTCCTCTCACAGCAATCGCAGACCGTTACCGGCGTGCTCGACCGCCTCGAACGGGCCGGCCACGTCCTGCGCCTGCGCGACCTGGAGGACCGCCGCGCCGTCCGCCTTCAGCTAACCGCGTCCGGCACGGAGATTGTCCGGGCCATCGAAGGGCGCCTCCTGGTTCACGTTTCCAGCCTGCTTGCCAGCGTCGACCGCCCCACGCGTGACCGCCTCCAGCGCGACCTGGAGACACTCGAGGCCTCCGTCAGGACCACATCCGCCGGCGCGAGCTGAACAACAGCCCGGTCTGCGGCTCTTCCAGCCGCTTCGTACTAGACTGAGTTCGTGACCGCCCCCATCGAGCCCATTCGCCTGCTCCCGGGCAGGGGCATCGACATCCTCGATCAGACCGCCCTCCCATTCGCAGAACGGCGTCTTCTCCTTTCCGACATCAGCGCGGTGTGCGAGGCCATTCGCGAACTTCGTGTGCGTGGCGCCCCCCTGCTTGGCCTTGCCGGCGCCGCCGGGATGGCAATGGCCGCTGAGACCACCCCTGCCACCGACGAGGACCTCAGCCGCGCCGCCCACCAGATCAATGCGACCCGCCCCACGGCCACGGACCTGGGCCGCGCCACTGGCGATGCGCTCGCACTCGCCCGCGTCGCCGGCCCCGATGCACCATCGCGACGCGAGGCCCTCTGGCACAACGCCATTCGTATGCTCTCCTTGCGGCAGGCCGAAGACCAGGCAATCGGACGGTTCGGAGCCGGCCTGCTCCCACCGGCAGCATCGGTGCTCACCCACTGCAACACAGGCGCGCTGGCGACGGCCGGGATCGGCACCGCCCTGGGCGTCATCGCCACAGCCCACGCATTGGGGCGCATCGACCGCTGCTTCGCCACCGAGACCCGCCCCCTCCTCCAGGGCGCCCGCCTCACCGCCTGGGAGCTTACCCGCCTGGGCATCCCTGGCACGCTCCTGCCCGATACTGCCGCCGCGTCGCTCATCGCCTCCGGCATCGTCCATGCTGTGATCACCGGCGCCGATCGGATTGCCGCCAATGGCGATACCGCCAACAAGGTTGGCACCTACGGCCTTGCCGCCGTTGCCGCGCGCCACGCCGTTCCCTTCTACATCGCTGCCCCCACCTCCACCTTTGACCCCGCCTGCCCCTCTGGCGCAGAGATCCCGATAGAGTTCCGGTCGCCCGCCGAAGTGGGCGGATACGCGGGGGTTCGCTGGAGCCCTGACGGGGTCGACGCCTACAACCCCGCTTTCGATGTAACCCCTGCCTCCTGCATCACCGCCATCATCACCGAGCATGGCGTCCTCCGTCCCCCATACCACGCTGCGATTGCGGACCTCTTCCGGCAGCCATAGGTACGCCAAACCGCTAAACTGCACCCAACCCTTCCACCAGAGAGCAGCCGGCCGTGCCAGGTTCAATCAATCTCGCAGTCATCGGCGGCTCGGGCTTCTATGAGATGCCCGGCCTCGGTGGCGTTGAAGAGATCAGGATCGAAACCCCCTTCGGAGCTCCCAGCGATGCCATCCGCGTGGGCAACCTCGATGGACGCCGCGTGGCCTTTCTCGCCCGCCACGGGCGTGGCCATTCGCTCCTCCCGTCGGAGCTCCCCCAGCGGGCCAACTTCTGGGCTCTGAAGTCCCTGGGCGTGCGGCGTGTCCTCGCCGTTTCCGCCGTCGGGAGCCTCGACGAGGGGTATCACCCCGGCGATATGGCCGTGCCGGCCCAGCTCATCGATCGCACGGCCGGTCAGCGTCCCGCCACCTTCTTTGGCCACGGTGTCGTGGCCCACATCGCCATGGCCGACCCTTTCTGCGATTCGCTGTGCAGCGCGGTCGCCGCCGCTGCCCGCCGCGCCGGGGCCACGGTGAGCGAAGGCGCCACCTACGTCGTCATTGAAGGCCCCGCCTTCGGCACACGTGCCGAGAGCCATCTCTTCCGCTCCTGGGGTGCCCATATCGTGGGCATGACCGCCCTTCCCGAGGCGCGCCTCGCGCGCGAGGCGGAGCTCTGCTACAGCGTCCTTGCCGCTGTCACTGACTACGACGCATGGCACCACGACCACGATGCTGTAGATGCGGCGACCGTGTTCGCAGTCCTCCAGCGCAATGTCGAAATGAGCCGCGCCGCCGTTCGTCAACTCGTCCATGGGCTTCCCGAAGGTGATTGCACCTGCCACACCGCTCTCGATGCCGCGCTCGTAACCGCGCCAGAAGCTATCGATGAGGCGGCCCGCAAGCGGCTCGGCCCCATCCTTGCGCGCCGGCTGGGGGTGCTGCCGTGACCCTCCTCGTTGCCGGTTGGGTTGCCATCGATGAGATTGAGACGCCCTTCGCGAAGGTGAGAGATTCCCTCGGCGGCTCCGCCACCTGCGCCGCCCTGGCCGGCGCGCTTTTCACCGATGTCCGTCTCCTCGCCGCCATCGGCGATGACTTCCCTACCCCCGAGCGCCAGAAGCTCGAAGGCCGCGGCATTGACCTCGCCGGCCTTGAAACCATCCCCGGCGGCAAGACCAGCCGCTGGGGTGGGCGTTACCACTTCGATATGAACACCCGCGACACCCTCTACACCGAGCTTGGCGTCAACGCCGGCTGGCAGCCCCGCCTTCCACCCGGCTGGGAGGGCTCCTCCACGGCCTTCCTTGCCGCTGGCGACCCCGTGCTCCAGCGAAACATCATGGGTGCGCTCGCCGCTCCTCGCATCACCATGGTAGACACGATCAAGTTCTTCATCGACGGCGCCCTCGATGAGCTGCGTCTCACCATGCGCCAGGCCGGCTTCGTCTCCCTCAACGAAAGCGAGGCCCGCGAAATCGCCCGCACGCCGAGCATCGCCAGGGCCGGCCGGGCCCTGCTGAACGGCGGCCCGGCCGGCGTCATCATCAAGCTTGGAGAGTACGGCGCTGCTTTCGTGAGCGAGGACGACTACTTCGTTGCCCCCGGCTACCCGCTTGAAGAAGTTGTCGACCCCACCGGCGCCGGGGACGCTTTCGCCGGCGGCTTCCTCGGCTACCTCGATACGCTCCCCGAGGTAACAGCCGCCCAGGTCCGGCGCGCCGTCGTCTACGGCTCGACCGTCGCTTCCTTCCAGGTCGAAGGCTATGGGCCCGCCCGGCTCCTCACCCTTACCCGCGACGAAGTCGAAGCCCGCTACCTGGAGTTCCGCGCGCTCACTCACTTCGAGGTTGGGAAGTAGTGGCCGAGAACGAGATGCGCTGGGAAGGAGCCACGCGGCGCCATTACGACTACATCGTCCAGCGCCTTCGCGACCCGGCGCGCATCCGCGAAATCCTGAAGCCGCGCATCGACTACACCGCCTATGCCCTCGGCCAGCTCGAACCCGGGCTCTACGAGCGCGCCCACTGGTACCGCGCCTGGGGCGAATCTGGCTCCGGGCTGGTGCTGCACAGCAAGGGCGGCCTCGGCGACGCCACCTTCGTCATGGGTGACCCGGACGCAGTCGCTGCCATCCTCTCCATTCACCCCGGGCCATCCCATACCTACACCACCGCCCAGCCCCAGCACATCGATGTGCTGAAGCGCGTCTTTCGTCTCGCCACCCAGCAGACGATGATCCGCATGAGCGTCATGGGTGGGGCGTTCATCCCGTTTTCCGATGTGACGACCGTCCCTCTGACCGGTCTCGATATCCGTCGCGTCAACGCTCTCTACGGCTCGGAAGGTGGCCCCAGCTACTACGTGCCCGAACACCTCGACAGGGGTGTCTATCGCGGCGTAGTGGTCCAGGGCCGGCTCGCCGCCGTTGCCGGCACCCACGTTGTCTCTCCCCAGGAGGGCGTTGCCGTCGTCGGCAACGTCTTCACCCACCCCGCCTACCGTGGCCGCGGCTATGCCACCGCTGCCACCAGCGCCGTCACCGAGACTCTCCTCGCCTTCTGCTCAACCGTCGTCCTCACGGTCGACCCCTCCAATCGCCCCGCCGTCGCAGCCTACGAGCGCCTCGGCTATAGAGAAGCCTGCCAGCTCGTGGAGGCGAGCGCCGCCCGCCGTGATGTCCTGGGCTTTGGCGCCTCTCTCCGCCGGCTCCGAGCGTCTATTCGGGGCCGCCGATATCATGGTTCTTTCGTGACGCTCAGGCGCTGAGCGCTCCGGGCAGGGCTTCCAGGTACGCCGGCCCCGGTAGCGTCCCGGCGCTCCAGGAAGGACCACACCCATGACCGTCCCCCACGACATAGCGAAGCTCTCGCTCGCCCCCGAAGGTGTCCGCCGCATCGAGTGGGCGGCCCGCGAAATGCCCGTGCTGCGCCTCATTCGCGACCGCTTCTCCCGCGAGAAGCCCCTCCTGGGCATTCGTATGACGGCCTGCCTCCATGTCACAACCGAGACCGCGAACCTGGCCATCACCCTGAAAGACGGCGGAGCTGACCTCCGCCTCTGCGCCAGCAATCCCCTCTCCACCCAGGACGACGTCGCCGCTGCGCTCGTCAACGACTTCGGCATCCCCGTCTTCGCCATCTGTGGCGAAGACAACGAGACCTACTACCGGCATATCCACCAGGCCATTGAGCATCGCCCCCAGCTGACGATGGACGACGGGGCCGATGTGGTCGCCACCCTCCACAAGGACCGTCGCGATCTCCTCGATGGCGTCGTGGGCGGTACCGAAGAGACAACCACCGGCGTCATCCGCCTCAAGGCGATGGCTAAGGACGGCGCCCTCGGCTACCCGATCGTCGCCATCAACGAGTCCGACACCAAGCACCTCTTCGACAACCGCTACGGCACGGGGCAATCCACCATTGACGGCATCGTGAGAGCGACCAACGTGCTCCTCGCCGGGAAGACCTTCGTCGTCGCCGGCTACGGATGGTGCGGCCGCGGCCTTGCCGAACGTGCCCGTGGCATGGGCGCTCACGTCGTTGTCACCGAAGTCGACCCCGTCCGCGCCCTCCAGGCGGTCATGGATGGCTTCCGCGTCATGCCCATGGCTGAGGCCGCGCCCCTCGGGGACTTCTTCGTGACCCTCACCGGCGACGTCAACGTCATCGACCGTGCCCATATGGAGGCCATGAAGGACGGCGCTATCGTGGCCAACAGCGGCCACTTCGACGCCGAGATCAACCTCAAGGCGCTCGCTTCGATGAGCGAAGGGAAGCGCGCCGTCCGCCCCTCGGTCGAGGAGTACCGCCTGCTCGATGGACGCAAGCTCTTCGTGCTCGGAGAGGGCCGGCTCGTCAACCTTGCCGCTGCCGAAGGCCATCCCGCCGCGGTAATGGACATGTCGTTTGCCAACCAGGCGCTCGGCGCCGAGTGGATCGCCCAGAACCACCAGAAGCTGGAGAAGCAGGTCTACGAGCTCCCCAGGGAAATCGACGAGGAGATCGCCCGCCTCAAGCTTCACGCCATGGGCGTCTCAATCGACTACCTCACCGAGGAGCAGCAGCGCTACCTCTCCAGCTGGCAGGAAGGAACCTAGGTAGCGGGTGGCCATCGATCGGCCCCGGCCGTCCGGCCAGGGCGGTTGTCAGCCCTTGGTCCAGTACCCCGGCCTTCGTTTGGCGTGTGCTATGGCTACGATCGTGACCCAGTCGTTCTCAGTTCTGTAGACGACGCTGTACGGGAACCCGGTCATCACCAGTCTGCGCGTGCCTCCAAGAAAGGGAGCCCCCGCAGCGGGTGAGGCGCGAAGCGTTTGTTTCGCCCGCTCGTAGGCATCGAAAAAGGACGCCTCGGCAGTCGGGCTCTGCTGGCGGTACCACATCCGGATCGCCAGGAGTTCCTCAGCCGCACGCCGCTCCGCGCGTATCCGCATATTTCAGGCAGACTCGCGTGCGCCTTCGCCCCACACAAACGCGTCGAGGTGGTCCTCATCGAGCAGTTCCGCCTTGCCCTGGTCGATGTCGTCCAATCGCCGGCGGATTTCGGTGGCCCAGGTTGCCTCGTAGCCCGGTTCCCGGCCTGCCTCGATGCTGGCGGCCAATTCGACCATGAGCAGCTCGCGCTCATCCTCGCCGAGCTTGAGGGCCTGCTCTCGGACCGCCTGGTAAACAGTGGAAGTCGTGCCCATGTCCTGAGTATAGCGCGTGACCATCACGCGGCGTTCCTGCTACTATGCAAAGTGCGTCAAGAGGGTGAACCGGGCTCATGCCCGCCACACCCGGCAACCTGGTTATGCCTCCAAGGTGCCAAGACGACGCGGCCCGCCGCATCGGCAGCGGGCAACAAAAGGCGGGCAGCCGATGCCCGCCCCTCTGCTGGAGGGGACCAGGCGCCTCAGGGCGCGGCCAACCCCTCCCCCGTGAGGGGTTTTTCAATGCCCGCAATCCCGGGCATCGGCGCCGAGGCAAATCCACCACCGAACAGGACCGGCAATGTCTGAACGGCGACTCCTCACCTCTGAATCCGTTACCGAGGGGCACCCCGACAAGGTCTGTGACCAGATCTCCGATGCGGTGCTCGATGCCATCTACACCGAGGACCCCAAAGCCCGCGTGGCCTGCGAAACCGCCATCACCACCGGGCTCGTACTGGTCACCGGCGAGATTACGACCGACGTGTACGTCGACATCCCCCGCATCGTTCGCTCCACCATCCGCGAGATCGGCTACACCTCCTCGCAGATCGGTTTCGATGCCGACACCTGCGGCGTTATCACCGCCATCAACGAGCAGTCCCCCGATATCAAGCACGGCGTCGATCGCTCCTGGGAGGCCCGGCATGGGGAGGTCACCCTGGAGGATCTCGATACCGGCGCCGGGGACCAGGGCATGATGATCGGCTTCGCCTGCACCGAAACGCCCGAGCTCATGCCCATGACCATCTCCCTCGCCCACAAGCTCACACGCCGCCTCGCCCAGGCCCGGAAGAACGCCGAGCTGCCATGGCTCCGCCCCGATGGCAAGTCGCAGGTCACCCTCGAATACGGCGACGACTGGCGCCCCGTCCGCGCCGAGGCAATCGTCATCTCCACCCAGCACGCCGAGGATGTCAACAACGAGACTATCGAGACCGACGTCAGGGAGCACATCATCGGCACCATCGTTGACCCCCGTCTCATCGATTCGAAGACGAAGGTCTTCGTGAATCCATCCGGGCGCTTCGTCACCGGTGGCCCGAAAGGGGATGCCGGCCTCACCGGCCGCAAGATCATCGTCGATACCTACGGCGGCATCGCCCGTCACGGCGGCGGCGCTTTCAGCGGCAAAGACCCGACCAAGGTCGACCGCTCCGGCGCCTACGCCGCCCGCTGGGTAGCCAAGAACATCGTCGCTGCCGGGCTCGCCACGCGCTGCGAATTCATGCTCTCCTACGCTATCGGTGTTGCTCATCCCACCTCGGTGGGGGTCGAGACCTTCGGCACAGGCCGCGTTCCCGACGAAGCCATCCTCGCCGCTGTCAGGAAGCACTTCGATCTCCGCCCGGGCGCCATCATCCGCGACCTCAACCTCCGCCAGCCCATCTACCGGGCGACAGCCGCCTACGGCCACTTCGGCCGCAACGACCTCAACGTAGCCTGGGAAGACACGGGCCGCGCCGCTGACCTGCGCGCCAGCGCCGGGCTGCGCGACTAGAGGAGCGACCGAGCCGCAATGGACGCAATCGTCCTTGTCGGCGGCCAGGGGACGCGGCTTCGGCCGCTGACCCACACGCGCCACAAGAGCCTTGTGCCGCTTTGCAACCGGCCGGCCATTGCTTACCTGCTGGAATGGCTCGGCCGGTCTGGCTTCCAGCGCGCGATTCTCGCCATTGGCCTCAACAACGAAGACCTGGCTGCTGCCTACCCGGGTGGCCGCGTCCACGGCATCGAGGTCGTCCAGGTCCTCGAACACCAGCGGCTCGAATCGGGCGGTGCAATCCGTAATGCTGTGAGCGAAGCCGGCGTGGAAGGCCGCTTCGCCGTCGTCAACGGCGATGTCTTCGCCGACTTCGATTTCGCCGATGCCCTCCAGGCCCACCAGGCAGCCGACGCCGACCTGACGCTCGCCCTCTATGAGGTCGACGATCCCTCCCAGTTCGGCGTCGCCGTCGTCGATGAACAGCGGCTGGTCACTGGCTTCGTCGAGAAGCCGCCGCCCGGCACTGCCCCGGGCCGCCTCGTCAACGCCGGCGTCTGGATCTTCGAACCCGGGCTCGTTGATGAGATACCGCCCGGCGCCGTCCGGGTTGAGGAGACCCTCTTCCCGTCTCTCGTTGCCCGCCGCCGCAATGTGCTCGGCTACCGCTTTGCCGGGCTCTGGGCCGATATCGGCAGCCCTGCCCGCTACCTCGCACTCAATCGCGAACTTCTTGCCCGCGGCCACTGCCAGCCCATCGCTGAGGGCGTCGCCATTGACACTACCGCAATTGTCGCCGGTTCCTCGCTCGGTGCGGGCAGCCGGGTTGGGGCGCACGCATCGGTCAATGACTCGCTCCTCTGGGAGTCCGTAAGCATCGGCGAAGGAGCCGTTGTGAGCGGCGCCATCCTCGCTGATGGCGTACAGGTAGGTGAGTCCGCCACCGTGACCGGCGCCGTCGTCGGCAGCCACGCCGTGATCGAACCGCGCGCAATCGTCCCCCCCGGGACGAGCATTGAGCCCCGGACCCGGTATCATGCGGGAAATGGCAGCTAATCCTGTACGCTTCGGTACCGATGGCTGGCGAGCCATCATCGCCGAGGAATTCACCTTCGAGAACGTCCGTGCCTGCGCCCGCGCCGTTGCGGACCACTTCAGTCACACCTACGGCAAGGGCCGACCCGTCGTCGTCGGCTACGACACGCGCTTTCTTTCCGACGAGTTCGCCCTGGTGGTGGCACGCGTTCTGGCAGGAGCAGGGTTCACGGTCCAGCTCGCCAGCCGCCCGGCGCCCACGCCCGCCCTGAGCTATCGCATCATCGAAACAGGCGCCTGCGGCGGCGTCGTTGTCACCAGCTCCCACAATCCCTACCAGTGGAACGGGATCAAGGTGAAGCCCCACTACGGCGGCAGCGCCTCCCCCGAGATAGTTGCCGACATCGAATCGCGCGTGCCCGCAATCCTCGCCGCCCATGCGCATGTCAGGCTCGCCCCGGCCAGCAGCGACAGCATCGCCCGCTTCGATCCCATCCCCGGTTACCTCACCGCCCTTGGCCGCCAGGTCGATGTTCCTCGCATCCGCTCGGCCGGCCTGCGCGTCGCAACCGACCCGATGTTCGGCGCCGGCGCCGGTCTCTTCGCAGAGCTCCTCGGTGGTGGCGCCACCTCTGTCACTGAAATCCACAACGAGCGCAACCCGCTTTTCCCGGGCATTCGCGCCCCTGAGCCCATCGAATCGAATCTCGGCGAGTTCCTCACCCTTGTCGCGGCCGGCAGCTACTCCATTGGCATCGCCAATGACGGCGACGCCGATCGCACTGGCCTCGTGGACGAGAAGGGCGTCTATGTCGACCAGCTCCGCACCTTCGCCCTCCTGGTGAACTACCTTCTTGGCGAACGGCAGCTTCGCGGCGCTATCGTGCGTTCCATAACCACCACCCGCATGGCCAACCTGCTCGCCCGCCACTATGGCGTCGAATGCCTCGAAACGCCCGTTGGCTTCAAGCACATTGGGCCTCTCATGATGGACAAGGACGCGCTCATTGGTGGCGAAGAATCGGGCGGGTACGGCTTCCGTGGCCACCTCCCCGAACGCGACGGCATCCTGGCCGGCCTTTACCTGCTCGACTATGTGGCCGCGACCGGGCGCCCCCCTTCCGAGCTCCTCCGCGATGTCTTCGCCATCACCGGCCCGCACTTTTACCGGCGCCTCGACTTCGAGCTCCAGCCCGGCGCCAACGATGCAGTCCGGGCCAGGCTCAACGCGGCGTCCCCGGCCGAGATTGCCGGCCGCCCTGTCACCGCCAGCGACCGTCTCGATGGCTGGCGCTTTCTCATCGATGAAGGCTGGCTGTTGCTCCGCCTGTCCGGGACGGAGCCTCTGCTTCGTATCTACACCGAAGTCCGCTCGGAGGAGCTCGTGGAACCCATGCTTGAAGCCGGCAAGGCCCTTGCGGGGGTGGCCTCATGAGCCGCCTCGACGACCACGGGCTGCTCTCCCTCGACGCTTCCGGCATGCTCGACCATGCCACTGCGCTTGGTGTCGAACTGCTCAAGGGCTGGGAAGCCGCCGAAGAGATCGAGCTCCCCGCCGGGGCCGCGTCAGCCAGCAGCGTTGTCATTGCCGGGATGGGGGGCTCAGCCACCGCCGGAGACTACTTCGCCGCGCTCTGCGAACAGTCGGCCGAGATCCCCGTCATCGTGACCCGCGGTTACGCCCTGCCCAACTTCGTGTCGGACCGGACCCTGGTCATCGTCTCGTCCTACAGTGGCAATACCGAAGAGAGCCTCGCCTGCTACGACGACGCCTGGAAGCGGGGCGCGGCAATCCTTGCCGTCACAGGCGGCGGCCTGCTCGCCGGACGCGCCCGGGACGATGGCGTGCCGGTCTACCCGCTCACCTACAGGTCTGCTCCTCGCGCTGCCCTCCCTCATAGTCTCGCCCCTCTCCTCAGGCTGGGCGCTAGCCTCGGCCTGGTGACCATAGACCGGGAAGATGTCGCCACCGCCGCCGCTCTCCACGACGCTCTCGTCTCCCACGACCTCGGGACCGACGTCCCGGCCGCCCACAACCCGGCCAAGCAGCTCGCCCAGGCGCTGCTTGGCAGCGTTCCCTTCGTTCTCGGGGCCGGGCATCTCGCCCCTGTCGCCTCCCGCTTCAAGAACCAGCTGGCCGAAAACGGCAAAGTGCTCGCTGCCGCCGACGTCCTCCCCGAAGCCGACCACAACCTCATCGTCGGGCTCGCCACCGCTTCCACGGCGGGTGAGAGCGTCTCACTCGTGACGCTCGACTCGGCCCTATACGATGAACGGACCGCCCTTCGTTTCAAGGTCACGCGTTCGCTCTTCGAAGAGGCGGGAGTGCCTGTGCACCCTGTCCCGGTGGCCGGGAATGCGGCCCTCGCCCAGATGGTCGCAGGCACTGCCTGGGGCGATTTCGTCTCCTGCTACCTGGCCCTCCTCAACGGCTTCGACCCCAGCCCCGTGCCCCAGATCGACCGCCTCAAGGCGGTGCTCGCGGGGTAGGGGGTCCTTTCCGACCGCCAGTCCCACAAACGCTTATCGACGTAATTCCTGAACCCGCTATACACTGGAGCCCTGCGGTTTACGTCGGGGGGACCCGCGGCTTACCGGCCGCCCTCCTTGCCTTCAACCCTGGATCGGGGCCTACGGCCTCCCCCGGGTAGCCACGACCGTATGGCGTGGCGGGCGCCGGCCAGCCTCTCACCGGGGCAGATGCCGGGTACAAATCCACTGGCCGCAGGAAGGACTCTGCCCCATGACGCGCATGACTGGCGCACAGATCCTGCTGGAGTGCCTCCAGCGGGAAGGTATCGACACCATCTTCGGCTATCCCGGCGGCGTGGTGTTGCCACTCTACGATACCCTTCCCTCCTATCCCTCCATACGCCACGTGCTCGTCCGCCACGAACAGGGTGCGGCCCACATGGCTGACGGCTACGCCCGCGCCACCGGCCGGCTCGGCGTTTGCCTGGGCACCAGCGGCCCCGGCGCCACCAACCTCGTCACCGGCATCGCCACCTCATACCTCGATTCCACACCGGTCCTCGCCCTCACCGGAAACGTCTCCCGGACCCTCCTCGGCAAGGACGGCTTCCAGGAAGCCGACATCACTGCCATCACCATGCCCATCACCAAGCACAACTACCTGGTGATGCGCGCCGAAGACATCGCCCTGGCCATCCGCGAGGCCATCCACATCGCCACCACCGGCCGCCCCGGCCCCGTGCTCGTCGATATCCCCAAAGACGTCTTCCAGGAGGAGGCCGAGTTCGACTGGCCCGAGCAGATCAGCCTCCGTGGCTACAAGCCCACCACCGAGGGCCACCCGGGCATGATCCGCCGCGCCGCCGAGCTCATCGACCAGGCCAGGAAGCCCATCATCATCGCCGGCCACGGTGTCATCTGGGGCAACGCCAGCAACGAGCTGAAGGAACTCGTCGAGAAGGCCGATATCCCCGTCGTCACCACCTTCCTCGGCATAGGCGCCTTCCCCGAAGAACACCCGCTCAGTTACGGCTGGCTCGGCATGCATGGCATGTACTACGCCAACATGGCCGCCGATACCGCCGATGTTGTCATTGGCATCGGCATGCGCTTCGATGACCGCGCCATGGGACGTTTCAAGGATTTCAATCCCAACGCGAAGATCATCCACATCGATATCGACCCCGCCGAAATCGGCAAGAACTTCGCCACTGCCGTCCCCATCGTCGGCGATGTCAAGCACGTGCTCCCCGCCATCACGGCGCGCGTAAAGGAACAGAAGCGCGAGACCTGGCGGAAGTGGATCGATGTCCAGCGCGAGGAGCACCCGAGCCTGCACATCCGTGAATCCAGGCGCATGCTCCCCCAATACGTCATCCGCACCCTTTACGAGGAGTCGCGGGGCAACGCCACCATCGTCACCGGGGTTGGCCAGCACCAGATGTGGGCCGGCCAGCACTACTTCTACCAGCGTCCAAGACAGCTCATCTCGTCGGGTGGGCTTGGCACCATGGGCTTCGAACTGCCCGGCGCCATTGGCGCTCAGATCGCCCTTCCCGGGCAGGAGGTCTGGGCCATCTGTGGAGATGGCGGCTTCCAGATGACCATGCAGGAGCTCGCCGTCGTCGTCGAAGAACGCCTGCCCATCAAGATCGCCATCCTCAACAACGGCTACCTTGGCATGATTCGCCAGTGGCAGCAGCTCTTCTATGACAAGAACTTCAGCGGCTGCGCCATGACCCAGCCTGACTTCTGCAAGCTCGCCGATGCCTACGGCATCAAGTCCATCCGCGTTGAGACCAAGGCCGAAGTCGAGCCCGCCATCGCCGAAGCCCGCGCCTTCCCCGGGCCCGTCCTCATCGATTTCCACGTCGACCAGGAAGAAAACGTTTGGCCCATGGTCCCCGCCGGCGCCGCCCTGTCCGAGACCATCGAAGCCCCCGCCGAGGAGATGATGCGATGACCGCCACCACCAGCAACGGCTACCGCCCCCGCCCCGGCAACCATACGGTGGTCGCCATCGTCGAAGACAAGCCCGGCGTCCTCATGCGTGTCGCCAGCCTCTTCCGGCGCCGCGGCTTCAATATCGAATCCCTCACCGTGGGCCACAGCGAAGCCCCGGGAGTGAGCCGGATGACCATCGTCGTCGATGGCGAGAGCGCCCCCATCGAGCAGGTCGAAAAGCAGCTCTACAAGCTCATCGATGTCATCAAGGTGAGCGATCTCTCGAACGAGGACATGATCGCCCGCGAGCTTTGCCTGCTGAAGGTCCGCTGCAACAACGTCAACCGCCACGAGCTGCTCGATATCGCCAACGTCTTCCGCGCCGATATCATCGATATCGCCACCAACTCCATCATCCTCCAGGTCGAGGGTTACGACGACAAGATCAATGGCCTCGTCAAGATGTGCGAGCCCTACGGCATCCGCGAGCTGAGCCGCACCGGGCGTGTCGCAATGGTTCGCGGCCCCAAGACCACCACCGTCCATGAACCCGAGCCTGAGAAGATCGCCCGCATGCACTCCACCCAGGGCCGTCGCGTCGAGGGAGTCGACCTGCCCTTCTCCAGCGACTGACCCCTGGCAATACTCCGCCTTGACAAGCGGCGTACAATCCCGGTTAGGCGCCCCCCCCCCGGAACTGTTGAGCCGGTAGAAGGGAGGAAGGGGATGGTGAGTGGGATTGAGCGGCTGAGTCCGCGCGAATGCGATGTGGCCGCGCTGCTGGCCCAGGGACTTGCCAACAAGCAGATCGCGGACAGCCTCGGGATCTCCCAGAGCCGCGTCAAGGATGTCGTCGAAGACATCCTGAAGAAGCTTGGCGCCCCGAACCGCGCCGCGGCCGCTGCGCTGTGGGCACAGTGGGCCTCGAAGTGACCGCGCCCAAACGGAGGCGGTCGAACGGCGGGGTGGCGCCTGCTTGGGCAGATCCCTAGCTGTAGTTCCCACGCAGGTTGTGCACAGGAAGTAGTCATCAGCTTAAGCAGTTAGCTTGACGAAGAAGAGGGTCTGCCTGTTGGGTTGGGTTATCCAAAAACACCAGCCGACAGGAGACCCTCTATGCCTCATCGTAACGCGAAGCTCACCCCCGCAGGTCGCCTCCTCATCGTCCAGCGCCTCGAGCAGGGCTGGACCCAGGCCCAGGTCGCCGAGGCCCAGGGGTGTCCTGCTCCACAGTCGCGAAGTGGATGCACCGCTACCGGGAGCAGGGGCTGGAGGGGCTCCAGGAGGCGAGCAGCGCCCGAGACGGTCTCCAGCGGCCCTCGGTGCCGAGGTGGTGGAGGCGATTCTCAGCCTCCGCCGTAAACCGGGGGCGGGCCCACACCGCATCGCCCACGAGCTCGGCCTTGCCGCCTCCACGGTCTACGGCGTCCTCAGGCGCCATGGGGTCTCCGTCCTTCGCCAGCTCGACCGCACCACCCGCAGCGTCATCCGCTACGAGCGGGCGCACCCGGGCGAGCTGGTGCACCTGGACGTGAAGAAGTTCAGGCGCATCCTCGAGGGCGGTGGAAGCGCTTCGACGAGGGCTTCGCCGAAAACAGGGCTGGCCGGAAGCGTCCTGGCCGCAAGCGCGGACACGACTTCGTCCACGTGGCCGTCGACGACCACAGCCGCTACGCCTACGCCGAAGCCCTCCCGGACGAGAAGGGCGACACCACCGCTGGCTTCCTGGCCCGTGCCGTCCTCGCCTTTGCAAGCGTCGGCATCACCATCCAGCGTGTCCTCACGGACAACGGCGGGAACTACCGTTCCTTCGCCTTCCAGGCAGCCGCCAGCGAGTTAGGCATCGGCCGCCGCTATACCCGCCCCTACCGTCCCCAGACCAACGGCAAGGCCGAGGCCTTCAACAAAACCCTCCAGCGCGAGTGGGCCTACCGCTGCCCCTATGGCAGCAACCAGGAACGGCTCGCCGCACTCCAGCCCTTCCTCCGTGACTGATCAGGTCCAGATACCTGCGAGACAGTCGCGAAGCGGCTGGCAAGCAGGAAGGGGAGCAGGCATAGGAGGGGCGGGTAATTGTATAGACAATTGCCGACGGGATTGCACCCCTCCATGTTCGAATGGGCGATACCGTGCGGGGATGTGGGGAAAGGGGAGTCTCCCAGTAGGATCGGGGTGGCACTCAACCCACTCCGCCAAGCAAGGAGACCTCCCATGCCCGAGTCTAGCAGCCCCCACGCTGTCTCTGCCTGCCCGGAGGGCGCGATGCGCATCGTAAGCGGTGTCACCGGGCCCATGCTCAAGCTCGCAAGGAAGGAGCTGGTGCAGCTCTCCCCGAAGGCGAGGCAACGGCTGAAGTGGATAGAGTGGCACCTGGAGCATGACCAGAATGTGTGCCTGACCGCCCGGCACTTCGCCATCAGCCGGGAGACTTTCTACCGCTGGTGGCGCCGGTACGACCCCAGGAACCTGGCCACACTGGAGGACCGGCCGAGCAGGCCCAGGCGTAAGCGCTTAGCCGACCTGGACCACCGCCCAGGTGCTCGCAGTGAAGGCGTTGCGGGAACGGTTCCCGCGCTGGGGAAGCTGAAGCTGGCGGTGCTCCTCCTGCGCCAGGGGTTCGCCCTCTCCGCCTCGATGGTGGGCCGCATCCTGCGTTACCTCAAAGCGCACGGCCAGCTCAAGGAACCGCCGCTCAACCGTACCCCGGCCCAGCGGCGGCGCTGGCAGCGCCCCTATGCCACCCGCAAGCCGAAGGAGTACCTCGCCCTCCACCCGGGGACCTGGTACAAGTCGACACCCTCGACCTGCGTGATGGCCGCCGGGTCCTCAAGCAGTTCACCGCCATCGATGTCGCCAGCCGCTGCGCGGTGGTCACCGTCGCCTCCAACGCCACCGCCTCCCTCGCCGTACGCCTCCTCGATGCCCTCGACCGGCTCCCCTTCGCTGTCAGGGCTATCCAGGTCGATGGAGGCTCGGAGTTCATGGCCGCCTTCGAGGCTGCCTGCCAGGCTCGCGGCATACTCCTCTTCGTCCTTCCGCCCCACAGCCCCAAGCTCAATGGCCGCGTCGAACGCCTCAATCGCACCGCCCGCGAGGAGTGTTACGACCTCACCCTCGAAGACTTCACCGTCTCCGCCCTCTCCCGCGCTGCCCGCCGCTGGGAACACACCTACAACCACATCCGCCCTCACCAGGCCCTCGGCATGCTCACCCCAGCCCAGTTCCTGGCCCAATCCCACAAGGAGCAACTGTCACGGACGTCTTGAACCAGTACAGTGACTATAATTTCGCCAGACCACACACTGCCATCGGCAACCGCCCACCGGCCTCCCGCCTGTGAACAACGTCAGTGGGAAGTACACCTAGCCTTCGCGCATCACTGGGAAAGCTGTAGCCCGCGATGCACAAGAGCCCCACTCAGCTGCAAGCAGGAACTGCTCCCACCTCATCGGTCACGATAGGAGCTGAGTATGACTAACCGAAGTACCCCATTGCCCACCGACACTGAACTGGTGCGGCTGGCCGGGACATTGATGAACCGACGCCGAAGCCATCGCTCGTTGCGCGTCCGCAGCCTTCCCGCGGTCGTTTCAATCATGCTGTTGTTGGTCGCCGGACTTCCGTGGGCACTCGGAGGGGGGAGCGTGGCGCAGGCCGGACACGGATGGCCACTCTCGTATGGCCAACACCTTGCACGAATCCATTGGGCATCAGACGGACATGGCTCGTTGGACGAAGATGTCTGCTACAACTCCTACGACGAAGGCGTGCTCAGCGACAGCGCGCTCTCGATCAAGCTGTACAGCTCGATCTTCCTCCCTGGGGGCTGGGACCTCACGGGCAATGCCCGGATCGATCTTTGGGTCTCATCCAGCCCTTGCCCTGACTACCCAAATGACTACGGGTATGACCTCCGGTTCGAGGCGCGGGCCGACGGCGTTGGTGGCTACTCGTATGCACAAGGCATGTATCCCCTGATCAGCAACGGACGACTACTTCATTATAGTCAGTTCAAAATCACACTCAAGACAAGTCACATTAACGGAACTGTCGAGTCTCAGCACGCCACAATCAATCATGAGATGGGACACGCGTTGGGTCTGCAAGATCCTGCCGAAGGATAATGTACTGCAGGTGGCTGGTATTTTTGGTCATCTGTCATGCATCAAGTCACGATTCCATACAGTTGTCCTGCTGGATACATCTTGACCCCGACAGTGTACGACAAAGAAACCGTCACCAACGGCGAGATGCCTCTTCACTGATAGAACATAGGAGGATGGGCATGATCAAGCACTTTCTGTTGACTCAGCGATGGGTATCGACGTTGGGGCTCGCAGCAGTTGCCTGCGTGGCCTCTTGGGTGGCTTACAGCCTTCTTTCCCCGGCCGAATCCAATGCGGCAGTCCACCGCAACGTGTTCTGTGTTACGGGGCCGACGGCCCGCGTCGAACAAGCGGCGGCACAAAGAGTGCGGGATGCAGTTCCCGACCTGCGTACCAAGCATGCACAAGTTGGCCAGGTGCTAAAGGCGGCGGGCGATAGTGCGTGGGAGCCGTTCTCCGATCCCCTGGTTCAAACCAACTGCATTGGGACGCGAATCGAGCCTGTTTCCCGAAATCCAGGCAAGGCGGCGCCAGAGGCCGTCAGGCGGGTTGATCATGTTCCAGTTGTGGCCAAGGTGTACCTGATTGTGGTTACCGATGAAGAGGCTGATAGGATTATCGGCAAGGAGGCTTGGGGTCGCGCTCCGTACGAGGAGCGTTGCTCCGGCGATGTCTGTCTGAAAGTGTCAACCGCAGTCTACATGCGCGAAGGCGTTCTGGCGGACGACACGGAGTTTGCTCGCGCGCTCTCCAGGGGGCTCGGCTTCAGTTCGTACCTCGAAAAGAACGTGGGGCCTGGCACGAAGGAATGACGATGTCGCGATTCAGGCGGCGAAGAGTACAAGTCCCGCTCACTGTCGTTGCCGCCTGTTTCGCGTTGTTGATCGGGGTCGAAGTCGTCGCAGGCTGCCATCCAGGTGAAGCTCCCGACGGGGACCCGACACTGGCCGTTGCGTCCGCATCCAACGCCCCTGCGGCGGTGACGACTGGTTCTGACGAGGCCACGCCCACGAGGGCGGCTTCGGTTGCGCGAGGCTGCGTCCCTGTGTCGCCCGGCAGCCTCGGCTTTGGCTACGACCCGTTCTGCGTAACGTGGCTGGATCTCTTCTCGGACGAAACGGAGTTCGTTATCCGCCTGACGTATGACGCTTCCTTGGAAACGTTCGAGCACACGGTCGGGCCGAACATTACCGAGTTCGTCTTTCCCCGGCAGAAGCTCCTTTGGCGCACCCGGTGCACCGCCCGGCTTCTGTGTACGTCGCGGCGCAATCGAGGTGGCGCTCTCTGTTGTGAAGGCTGGGAAGGCGGAGGAGTTCGACCGAACCCTGGTGCAGGGCCACTGCGGTGACGGCGAGAAGTAATCTCGCCGATCGCCCTGTGCTCAAAGCTCCCTCGCGCTGCCAGAGGCTGTGAACGGTGAGCCTGGACAAGCCGTGCGGCGGACCGGAGGCCATCGTAGCGGCGTCGGCGGATGCCCGTTGACAGCGGGAGTACGATCGGCCCGGAAGCTTATGGAAAGGAAGTGAACCTCAGCTTAATCAAGCTCATCGATGTTATAAAGGTGAGCGACCTTTCCAACGAGGACATCGTCGCCCGCGAACTCTGCATGCTGAAGGTGCGCTGCAACAACGTGAACCGCCACGAGCTGCTCGACATCGCCAACGTCTTCCGGGCCGATGTTGTCGACCTCGCCACCAACTCGATCATCCTCCAGGTGGTGGGCGACGAAGACAAGATCAACGGCCTCGTCAAGATGTGCGAGCCCTACGGCATCCGCGAATTGAGCCGCACCGGCCGGATCGCCATGGTTCGCGGCACAAAGACCACCACCGTCCATGAACCCGAGCCCGAGAAGATCGCCCGCATGCACTCCACCCAGGGCCGTCGCGTCGAGGGAGTCGACCTGCCCTTCTCCAGCGACTGACCCCTGGCAATACTCCGCCTTGACAAGCGGCGTACAATCCCGGTTAGGCGCCCCCCCCCCCGGAACTGTTGAGCCGGTAGAAGGGAGGAAGGGGATGGTGGGTGGGATTGAGCGGCTGAGTCCGCGCGAACGCGATGTGGCCGCGCTGCTGGCCCAGGGACTTGCCAACAAGCAGATCGCGGACAGCCTCGGGATCTCCCAGAGCCGCGTCAAGGATGTCGTCGAAGACATCCTGAAGAAGCTTGACGCCCCGAACCGCGCCGCGGCTGCCGCACTGTGGGCACAGTGGGCCTCGAAGTGACCGCGCCCAAACGGAGGCGGTCGAACGGCGGGGTGGCATTCCCTCAGGCAAACTCCCACACTTCGAGCATCGCCGTCTCACGGAGGCAGTGGATTGGCCCTCAGGGTTTAGGTTCCTCGGGGCCAACGCAGCAGACGAGTGCCGGGCGTCCAACCGTCGTCGAACTGGGTGTCCAAAGGGGCGTGGCATGCATGAATATTCCTGATTCCAACCGCGCTGCCAACAGGCGGCTCGTCTCTCCGATGCAAGTCGAGATGCTAGCATGCCTCCGTATTCTGTTTATATTAATGGCACCAGTTGCTGGGTATAGCGCTGGGTCTGCCTCGTCGGCAAGTGGTCTGTATATATCGGCAGGAGATAGTAATCTTTATGAAGAGAGTGGTGGCGAAAAGGTATCGTTTTTATCGATAAGTGCAGTGGCCGATGATTGGTTCGACTGTAATTGGGCCAATTGTCGTACTTATGTCCGATATTTTAATGTATCCTGGTCCATATACGATGGTTCGAGCACATTTGTTGGAATTGCAGCGAAATATCTGGGCGTCGACTTCTGGTGTGAAGATTGGTCAGAATATATGGTGGTGAACGCAGGGCCAGCCAATCCGACAGGATCGCAATCCATACCAGCCGGCACGTTTTGCACTGTTGGACGGAGTACTGGCTGGAATCCCTATGCGGGAATGTGCGATACTACACAAGACTGCGTTTACTGGCCTCAATACGGTCCTCGTATTTCGTGGATGTGGACCCGCCAAGTACAAGTGCCTATAACTTCCAGTACTGGTGGTAAGGATGGCGCAAATGAGGTCGATCGCACAGCACCGTGCTGCATGGCTCGTCCTGGTGATAGCCTTGTTCGGCCTGGCCTTCGTTCTTGGCGCAACCAGGAAACAGGGCGGGGAAGCGCAAACGGTTCCAGGAGCAGTTCTGCAGTCTGCGTCTGCATCATCCGGCAGTCTGACCGTGGACGCGGAGAGGGCGGTTTTCAGCGCCACGGGCGTGGATGTCTGGCTTCACATCCGTTCCGACGATCCTGGTGTGAAGATCGCTGGGGTGGTTCCGTCGGACGCCCGGCTTTCCGGTAGCGCGGGGTTGAGCGCGGCGGTACACGGCGACGGGCGGACAGCTCTCAGGTTCCCCCCGAAGGCCTGGCCCCATGCCGGACTCACGGTGCCGCTCGATATTCGAACGGTGACGCTGCTATCACCAGGAGCGAATGATGTGCGAGTGGATGGGAGTTGGCACTTGGCCATCGAGCTGCCGCAGGGCGCGGAGGCGGAGAGAGCACGGGCTCTCCGCACGCTCCCGCCGGTGGTGACGGAGGTGGCCGGAACCAGACTGATCGTGGAAACCATGAAGACCGCCTCGGCGACGATCGTGCGCTACGAGCTACCGGGGAACCTTTCCTCGTTCACGCCGCCAGAGCTCCGGGCGGGCGCGCGAACGCTGGCGCCAGCGCAATCGCGGCAGGAACAGGGCCCCCGGGCTGGCTACGAAGTCTGGTTCGAGGCAACGCCGGACAACATGCCGCTTGTGCTCGTCTTCGATGGACTCGTGGCGTCGGACCCAGCGAGCAGGCCTTGGACTCTGCAAGTCGCGCTGGCGTCGTTCGAGGTGCCAACTCCGACGGCAACGGAGATCAGGGATCAGATCGGCGAGCAACAGCTGGGCTGGAACCTTCAGCCGGGATCCCCTTCGGAGCCTTACCTTGAAGCAGATCCTCTGGCGCTAAGCGCCGGATCGCGTCGAACTCGAAGTCACGATTGAGGGACTGTGGGATCTGCTTGCGGGCGAGCCGCCCGTCGTGCTGGGTGATGGGGTCGAACTCAAGAAGGTTGCCGTCGGCACGTTTCCCGCGTTTGGCGAACGGGGCGACGAAACGAAGATAACGGCGCGTCTGGCTTCTGAGACCGTTCCCCGCAGCCTCGTAGTGATCGGGGGCGGAGGCCGGACCTCCAAGCTCCCGCCCCTGGAGATCACTCTGCGCGATTGAGCGAGAGCACCCGGCTGCCGCCACGCAACATCCGGCACATCTACGCCGGCGGTCTTCGTGCATACGCTTCCAGGGGTGAAGTCGCCTCCCGGTCCGTGGTTGGCCGGGCCAACCGGCCCCCTTCGCATTCCCCGTTCGAACGTTGACACCGGGAGTACGATCGAAGGCGCCACAAACCCACGCCCGAAAGGAGGATGACCATCGGCCGAGCCTCTCCCGTATCGCAGGGCGAAAGCCCCGGGTGCGTTCGAAACAGGAGGTTTCACCATGCTCTGGTATTGCCGCTTCACCTGGTATCCCGGCACCACCTCCGACAAGGTGCGTGACCGCGTGCTCCAGCAGCACGCCGCCGGGACCAACCACCCCGAGAAGATCCGCGGCTGGTACAACCTTGCCGGCGGCGGCGCGGGCTTCATGCTCGTGGAGACCGAAGACCCGCGCGAAGTCACCTCCATCCTCGAACCGTACATGGATCTCGTTAGCTGGGATGTCCACGCCGTGTACGAACTTCCCTACTCCCCCGTCACAGAGCACTTCAAGGAGATGGCCGCAGCTGCCATCCGCTGACGGCACTCCACCCGGCCAATGCAGGGGGGAGCCGCCCGGCTCCCCCAAGTTCTCCTCCCTCCTCCCTCCTCCCTCCTCCCCCTACAATGCCCCCATGCTCACCTCCATCGCCGAGTTCCTGCGCTACTTCGACGCCGTCAATCGCCGCGCCGCTCGCGACATCGCCGCCCTGCCACCCGAGGCCGATGGTTGGACCCCCGCTGCGGGCGAGGGGGAGAAGGCCTGGAGCATCAACAAGCTCGTCGGCCACATGGCCGGCTCCCGGCTCTACTTTGGAAGCGCCTATCTCGGCGAGGGCTGGATTAGCCCGCGTCCGCCCGATGTCAGCCGTCGCGACCTCTGGGTCCCCGCCCTCAACGAAAGCGCCCGCCGCTTCCGCGAGCTGCTCGAAGGCACCCCCGACGAGTGGCTTCATCGCAAGATCCCAATGATCGACAGCGACGGTGAACTCTCTGGCTGGCGAATCCTCATGATGATGGCCGAGCACGACATCCATCACCGCAGCCAGCTCGATACATATGCCGGCCTCAATGGCTGGGACGTGCCCCAGATCTACAACCGCAGCGCCGAGGCCATCGGCCAGCGCCAGCCCGCCGAGCGCGCCAGGCACGGCCAGTCCGGCCCCGGTCACCCGCTCTAGCAACCTGACCGCCCGGCGACGCGTCCCGGTGCTATACTCTCCGGTAACCGAATATGAACGGCTATGAACGGGACGAGTAGCCTCCCACCTTCAGAGAGCCGCGCCACTGGCTGAAAGCGCGACGCAGGGAAGCCAAGACCACCCGCGAGCCTGTGCCCGAATCGTCCCACGATAGGCGTACACGGTAGGCCCCGTTACCGGCCGCAAGGAGCCTGTCGCGCTACCGTGCGCGCGGGAAAGCCGGGTGGAACCACGAGCGCCCCTCGTCCCAGCGAAAGGGGCGCTTTCTATTTGGAGGTTCCCGGTGGCTGAAGCACTCGAATCGCAAATTGACCTCACGGCCCTTCCGAAGGAAGAACGCCTCGCCCGCATGCGCCACTCCGCCGCGCACGTCCTCGCGGAGGCCATGCTCGAACTCTTCCCCGATGCCGAACTTGGCATCGGGCCGCCCATCGACACCGGCTTCTACTACGACTTCCGCCTCCCCCGCGCCCTCGTCCCCGACGACCTGGTCTGGCTCGAAGAGCGCATGCGCGGGTCCCTCGCGGGCAGGCATCCATTCGTGATGTCGGCGCTGACAAAGGACGAAGCTGCCCGGCGCTGGGCGGGCCAGCCCTTCAAGCTCGACCTCCTCGCCGACCTCGAAGAGGGCGCCGTAACCCAGTGCACCCACGCGGGCTTCACCGACCTCTGCCGCGGTGGCCACGTCGCCCACACGGGTGAAATCCCGGCCTCGTTCAAGCTCACCAGCATCGCCGCCGCCTACTGGCGTGGCAGCGAAAAGAACCCCCAGCTCCAGCGCGTCTACGGCGCCCTCTTCGAAACCGCAGAAGAGCTCGACGCCTTCGAGCGCCAGCTTGAAGAAGCCCGCCGCCGCGACCACCGCCGCATCGGCCGCGACCTCAAGCTCTACGATCTCTTCGATGAAGTCGGCCCCGGCCACGTCGTCTGGCTGCCGGCCGGCGCCACCATCCGCCGCGAGCTCGAACGGTGGATCGAAGACCTCGAACTCGACCGTGGCTACCAGCATGTCCGCACCCCCGTCGTTGCCAAGTCAGAGCTCTATAAGCGCTCCGGCCACTGGGATCACTACCAGGAGGCGATGTATCCGATCATGGAACGAGAGGGCGAAGAGTACGTCCTCCGTCCCATGAATTGCCCCCACCACATCATGGTCTTCGAATCAGAGCTCCACTCCTACCGCGAAATGCCCATCCGTATCGCCGAGCTCGGCAACATGCACCGCTGGGAGAAGTCCGGCCAGGTTAGCGGCATGAGCCGCGTCCGCATCATGACCCTCAATGATGCTCACATCTTCTGCACCGGTATCGAACAGGCCGAATCCGAAGTGGAGGGAGTCCTCCAACTTATGGAAGAGGTCTACGGCGTGCTCGGCCTCAAGAACTACCGCTACCGCCTCTCCCTTGGTGACCCCTCCGACACCACGAAGTACGTGCACAACCCTCCGATGTGGGAAAAAGGCGAGGCCCTCCTGCGCCGCGTCCTCCAGCGCGCCCGCCTGCCCTTCCATGAGGCAGTTGGCGAAGCGGCCTTCTATGGGCCCAAGATCGACGTCCAGTTCCAGACCGCGGCCGGCAAGGACGAGACCCTGGTCACCATCCAGGTCGACTTCCATCTGCCCAACCAGTTCGGCCTCGAGTTCGTTGGCGAGGACGGGGAACGGCACCAGCCGATCATCGTCCATCGCGGCATCCTTTCCACCATGGAACGCATGGTTGCCCTCCTCATCGAGGAATACGAAGGCAACTTCCCGCTGTGGCTTGCGCCCACCCAGGCCGTCGTGATCCCCATTGCCGACCGCCACGTGGAATATGCCCGCGAGGTTGCTGCGCAACTCAAGTCGCATCGCCTCCGCGTCGAAGTCGATGCCCGCAACGAGCGCATGAACGGCAAGATCCGCGACGCCCAGCTTCGCAAGATCCCCTACATGCTCGTCGTCGGCGACCGCGAAGCAGAAGCAGGTGCGGCAGCCGTACGCGTCCGCGGCGGTGGCGACCTCGGCGCCGTACCGGTCGTGGAGATCGCTGCCGAACTGCGCCGACAGCGCGATGAGAAGTCTCTTATGCTCTGGAACCATCCCGCCCAATGACCACGAGGGCTTCGTTTGTCCCGTTGCTCTCCTGCGCGGTCAGAATGGCCCGATGAAGCTGGCCCTCCTCTCCCTGATTGTCCTTCCTCTTCTTGCCTTCGCTGCCTGTGGCGACGATGACAGTGGTCCTCGCCCCGGCGAGGATACGCCCGCCGAGTCCCCTTCCGGCGGTGCTACCCCCACGGCTGCGCAGCTCGAACAGCTGACCACGACCGAGGTCCCCGGGTTCGAGCGGTCCGAAAGCCGCCTGGTCGCCGGTTCAGGCAGTGTCCTCTATACCTCCTCCGAAAAGACCGCCGGCGGAGCCAGCGTACTGGTGAGTGTTCGCCTCTCCGCCTGCGACCCTTCATCTGCGGCACGCTCGACCCAAAGGACTGCGAAAGCGCCGACGCCCAGCGCAACCTCAAGTCCATCCTCTCCACCGCGCTGATCGAAAGCCCCGGCCTTGTCTGGGAATTCGGCCGCATTGAGCTCGCTCCCGGCCACGCAGGCCTCTTCACCTACGTTGCCGGCTACATCGAAACCCGGTCTGATTCCGGCACCTCGCGCGTGTCGGCAAATGGCTACCGTGCCTGGTACCACAACAAGCGGCTTCACATCCTTGTCGAGGTCATGACTCGCGGGGGCAGTACCCCCCAAACCCTCGACGAGGTGAAGACCAGGATGACCCGGACCGAAGGAGAAAAAGCCGCCAAGGAAGTATTCGCCGCCTTCGCCGCGGCGTTTGGCCGGTAGCTCAGACTGCGGTTGCGGTTCGAAAGTGCCGCCACCGCAGTCTCCGTTCACCAAGGCCGCGCCACCGCCGCCGGCGGGGCCGCCAGGGCGGCGATGCCTACAGGGCCGCCTCTGCCTCGCCCTCGACCACGGAATCCCCCTCCTGGTTCACCGTCACCACGTGAATGGTGGCTATCTGCCTGCCCCCCTCTTCACGCACGGCGGTCACCTCTCCTTCGTGGTGAGCGTGTCCCCGGGCCAAACCTGCTTCGTGAAGCGGACGCCGAACTTCCGCAGGGCAGTGGGGCCCAGCCAGTCCGTGAGCATCCGCCCCGTCAGCCCCATCGAGAGCATCCCGTGCGCAAACACCGAAGGGTATCCTGCCAGGTTCTGGGCCGCGGTGTCGTCGTGGTGCAGCGGGTTGAAGTCTCCGCTCGCACCCGCGTACTTCACGATATGCGTGCGGGCCACCTTCTCTATCACAACCGCTTCGTGCTTATCGCCAACTTTGAGTTGCATTCCGCCTCCTACTGGTCTACCGCGCGCTCGGTCTGCACGCCCACCGAGCGGGCGGTGACGCAGAGCACGCCATCCTGGTTCGTGTAGTCGGTGATTGTCTCGCTGAAGAGCAGCTTGCCGCCTCGCTTCCCCTGCTTCTCCCACGAGCTTCCCGGGCGCGTGCTGACCGTGAGCGTGTCGCCCGCGTGGATTGGGTGGTGGTATTCGTAGTGCTGCTCGGCGTGAAGGCCACGTCCCAGGCCCCCGCCTCCGCCGTCGCCTCGATGTGCCGGGGGCGGGCCCTTGCGTGGCCGCGTGAGGTCGAGCGGGTAGTCGGGCTGCCAGTGCGCGCTCGACTGCACGAAGGTGGGCGGCGTCACGATCCCGCCAACCGCCTTCGTCGCCGCATCGTCCGGGTCGGAGTACTCGGGGCGGATGTCGAGCAGCGCCCGTGCGAAGAGCATGACCGCGCTGCGGTCGACCGGGAACTGGTAAGGGTCCGGCATTCTGCGACTCCTTCACTGGTAGATGGACGCATCGTATGGACCGGAGCCGCGGCGGGCAACGGAGGGCCCGGTGGGCGAGAAGGCTCCCAAACTTGCCCTACCTTCACGTTCACGGTAGATATTGAGATACAACTGAGCCGGGAACCCCCGTGGCCCCGGACTCCGCTTCTCAAGGCAGGACCCATACTTGGCGGAACACCGCAAGCCCCTACCCCACCCATACCCCGGAAACCAGGGACTTCTGGGACGGGACCAAAGCCGGCGAGCTCAGGCTTCAGCGCTGCAACACCTGCAGCCATGTCTACTTCCCCCCTCGCCCGTTCTGTCCGCAGTGCGCCTCGCGCTCGGTCAGCAGCTTCGCCGCCGGCGGCCGCGGCACGCTCTACAGCTACGTCATCAACCACCGCCCCGCCCCGGCTTCGAACACGATGCCCCTACGCGATCGCTGTCATCCAGCTCGACGAAGGCCCACGGATGATGACCAACATGGCCGGCGTGGAACAGACGCCCGAAGCCCTCATTCTTGATATGCCCGTCGAGGTCGTCTTCGAACCCGGCAACGAGCACCTTGACATCCCGAAGTTCCGCCCCGCCGCGGGGGTGATCCGATGAAGCCCGGGAGCGTTGCCATTGTCGGCGCCGCCGAAACCACGGAGATGGGCGTCATCCCCGATCTCTCCGTAATCCAGCTCCACGCCGATGCCGCCCTCAACACAATGAAGGACGCCGGCCTGGGCCCGAAGGACATCGATGGCGTCGCCACTGCCGGCGAATCGCCTGTTGCCATCGCCCATTACCTGGGCATCACCCCCACCTGGCTCGATGGCACGGCCGTGGGCGGCTGCTCATTCATGCTCCACGTCCGTCACGCCGCCGCGGCCATAAACGAAGGCCTCTGCAAGACCGTCCTCATCACCCACGGCGAAAGTGGCCGCTCGCGGGTCGGCGCTGCCGGCCGCTGGGGCTCGCCATCGAGCCTGCAGGGGCAGTTCGAAGGCCCCTACGGCACCTCCGGCCCGCCTAGCTCCTTCACCATCCCCGTCCTTCGCTATATGAAGGAATACGGCCTCACCCACGAAGAGCTCGCCATGGTTGCCGTCGTCCAGCGCGAATGGGCCGCCATGAACCCCCGCGCCTCCTTCCGCGACCCCATCACCGTCGATGACGTCCTCAATTCGCGCATGATCGCCTACCCGTTCCACCTGCTCGAATGCTGCCTGGTGACCGATGGCGGCGGTGCGCTCATCCTCACCTCCGCGGACCGCGCAAAGGACTTCCCGAACAAGCCCGTCTACATCATTGGCACCGGCGAAAGCAGCGAAACCCCCATGGTGAGCCAGATGGAGGACTTCACCACCTCGAAGGCCTTCCGCGTCTCCGGGAAGAAGGCCTTCGACGAGGCCGGCATCTCCCACGACGACGTCGACCACCTCATGGTCTACGACGCTTTCGCCCACCTGCCCATCTACGGCCTCGAAGACCTCGGCTTCTGCAAGCGCGGCGAGGGGGCCCGGTTCATCTGGGAAGGGAACACCCGCCCCGGCGGCAAGCTCCCGCTGAACACGAACGGCGGCGGCCTGAGCTACATGCACTCCGGCATGTACGGCATGTACGCCCTCCAGGAGAGCGTCCGTCAGATGCGCGGCATCGCCCCCGCGCAGGTGCCCGGCGCAAAGATCAGCATCGCCCACGGCGTGGGCGGCATGTTCGCCGCCAGCGGCACCATCATCATGTCCAACGAACGGCCCTGACCCGGGCCCATTGAGCTGTCCAGGGCCCGAGCGTCGCCTCGTGCCCTATGGCAGTTGCATCGCCCCGCCACCTGGCCACAGGGCGAAGTGGAGCAAGCAGTGACTAAACCCGCCTCGCCGAATGGCAATCCAACCTGCCTCGTCATCGGCCTCACCGGCACGATTGCTGCGGGCAAGTCGACTGTCGCCGCCCTGCTCGAAGAGTGCGGCGCCATCCACTGCGACGCTGACAGGCTGGTCCATCGGCTCTACGACCCCGGCACGCCGGGCTTCGACCGCGTGGTGGCCGAGTTCGGGGAGGACGTCGTCGGCGCCGATGGCTACATCGACCGGAAGGCCCTGGGAGCGAAGGTCTTCGGCAAGCCCGCAGAAATGGCGAAGCTCACCGCGCCATGGGCTCCATCACTGACCTCATCAAGAGCGAGATCGACCGCTGGCGTGCCGAGCTCCCCCCCACAGCCGTGGCCGTGATGGAGGCCGTGAACCTCATGGAGCCCGGCTACGCCCGCTGGTGCGACCAGACCTGGCTCGTGGGCGTGGATGATGATGTTGCCCGCCAGCGCCTCATCGAAACGCGCGGCATGAGCGTCGAGGAGGCGAACCAGCGCCTCGCCTCGATGCGCCCCTTCGAACAGCGCGCGCCCGGCGCCGACTGGACCGTCAGGAACAACGGCACGCGCCAGGAGCTCGCCGCTGCTGTCAACGCCGAACTCGATCGAATCGTCCCTCTCCACCGTAGCGGCGAGCTGCCGCCCTCCGCTTTCGACCCATGGTGGCAGGCATTGGCCGCCGCGGCCCGGCCGCTGCTCAAGGCCGCCGGCCAGAAGCTCGCCGACGAGGTCTGACCGCCGCTGCTACCGCTGCTACGGCAGCAGGTTCGGGTTCATCGCCACCCCGTTGTGAATGAGGAAGCTGCGGACGATGTTCGCCTGGTCGCGGCTGCCCGTCTCCGCTTCGAACGCTTCTATCTGCTCCATGTATTCGCGCCGCGCCCGCGTTCGGAGCACGTACACGTCGCGCTCCTTCCCCGGCCGCAGGCAGTCGTCGATCATCTCGTCTGGGCACTTGCCTATTCGCTGGCAGAAGCGCGTCAGCGTCTCCACCAGGTCGTCGCTGAGCGCCTTCTTCCCCCAGAGGTCCAGGCGGCTGGCCAGCCAGCGGTGGACTGTCTCCGCATTGCGCACATCGGCTGTCTGAACGTCTGTCATCCTGGTCACCTCACTCCTGCGGCAGGCCGAGCATGCGCGCCAGCGCGCGCACTTCCCGTTCTCGCCACGGGACCGGCGCCGGCCGCCCGCCCAGGCCCGATTCGGCCAGCGCTTGCGCCAGCTTCGCGTCGCGCGCGAACGGCTCCGCTGCGTTCTGCTCGAAGAACATGCTCTCAAATGGCGGCCTTGGCTCCTGCCCGCCTGCCTCCCACGACTCTGCCGGGTACCCCAGGAACATCCCCATAACCGGCTCCCAGGTGTCCGGCGTGCGAAGGACCTCCTTCGCGCCCGCTTCATCGAACGGCGCCAGGCACGCCGCCAGCCCCTCGTCGAGCGCGGCCAGCAGTCCCTGCGCCATCGCCAGCGCGGCGTCGGCGTTTCCGCCCCGCTGGGGACCAGCATCGAGCCCCGGCATCAGCACCTCGGGCAGCACTACCTGCTGCACATAACGGTGACTCCACCCGTGCGGCGGACCAAGCGCCCCGATCGCTACCAGCGTCCCCGAGGCCACCGTCGGCCACTTCTTCTCCTCCACGGCCACCCGCCTCGCGTCCATGTCGTGGTACCAGAAGATGTAGACGGGCGCCGTATCCACCAGCGCCGCCGAAAGGGGCGTCTTCAGCTTCTCCCGCTCCTCCGCCGAAAGGCTGTCACGGTGGGTGACGATCGCCTTCGAAAAGGCCGTGTTCACTGCGCGCGACGAGCGCCGCCCGGCTTCGAGGATTACCTGCACCTTCGGCCGTTCCACCGGCCGGTAGGGAAGGAAGTACTGGAAGGTCCGCTGTCGTCCCACAACCTGTCGAAAATCCATCTTCCCTCTCCTAGTCCGGCAGCCCGTACTTGCGGGCGAGGCCCCTCACCTCGTCCATGCGCCACGGGAACGGCGCCTCTTCCTGGATCATCCCGGCCGCCTTCAGCCGTTCGACCACCGCCGGCTCCCGGTAGAACGGGTGCCCGTAGTGCAGCTCGAAGAAGTCCTCTTCGAACGGCTCGCGGGGCCGCTGGCCGCCAGCCTCGGGCGTCTCCCCCGGGTAGCCCAGCAGCATCGGGCTCGAAGGTACCCACGAATCCGGGATGCCCATCACCGCCTTTGCCGCTGGCACGCTCACCGCCGATAGCAGCGCTCCCAGTCCTTCGTTGAAGGCCGACAGCAGCGCGTAGTCCTGGGCGATGCCTATAGCCGTTCGCGCCAGCCGGAGCGCCTCCCGCGAAGCCAGCCGGGGCTTGCCGTCGGGCCCGGGCGGCCCCACCGGCACTTTATCCGGGTCATCAACAAGGGCCTTCAGGTATCCCGCAGCCATGCCCGATACGAATTCCGGGCTCCACCCGTGGCTGCGGTTCAGCACGCCTGCATCAACCAGTTGCCTGAACCCGCCGCCCGTTCGCGCGGCGGCTTCCAGGGCATCCATGTCGGCGAAGAAAAAGATGTACACCGGCGCCATATCCAGCTGCGCCGTCGTCGTCGGCGTCTTCAGCTGTGCCATCTGCTCCGCCGTCAGCCTGTCCCGGTGCACGACCACGACGCGCACGAAGTCCACTTCGAGCACCCGTGGCGCCCGGTAGATTGCCTCAAGGATGGCCTGGATCTTCTCCCTCTCCACTTCGCGCCACGGCTCGAAGAACCGGATCGAACGGCGCCGGCCGATTACCTCTTTCAGCTCCAAGCTCCCTCTCCTTTCGTTCGCTACCCCGTGAACAGCCCGCCCGCCGGGTGCAGAATCTCCCCCGTGAAGTACGACGACTCATCCGAAGCGAGGAAGAGCGCCGTGCTCGCTATCTCCTCCGGTTGCCCGTAGCGCCCCGTCGGCGTCATCCCCAGCGCCCACTGGTTGCGCGCCTCATCGCCCCGGATCATCTCGGTCATGGGCGTTTCGATGAAGCCGGGGCCGATTGCGTTCACCCGGATCCCGGTGGTGGCCAGCTCCAGCGCCAGCACCTTCGTCAGCATCCACACCCCCGCCTTGCTCACGCTGTAGGCGCCCCCTGGCAGGGGGACCTTCGCCGCCACCGAGGCCAGGTTGATGATGCTTCCCGCCCTCCTGTTCGCCACCATCCACCGCGCCGCCGCCCGGTCCGAAAAGGACACCGTAAAGGTTCACATCGATGACCTTCCGGAAGTGCTCCATCGGCACCGTCAATGTGGTCACCGGCTCAATGGGTCCGGTGGTTGGCGGCCGGCCGCTGCTGATCCCTGCCGCCGCCACCAGGATGTCCACCCCGCCGTAGGCGGCCACGCAGCGTTCCACCATCCGGTCGTTCTCGGCCTCGGCCGAAGTGTCCACTTGCAGCGCGAACGCCTGTCCGCCCGCCGCTTCGATCTCGTGCACCGTTCGCGCCGCCCCTTCGAGGCTAAGGTCGGCCACGCAAATCGATGCGCCCTCGGCCGCGAACCGGATCGCGCACGCCCGGCCAATGCCGCTGCCGCCGCCTGTGATGATCGCGGCCCTGTCCTGGAGCCGGCCAGTCATACTCGCGGCCTCAACGCTTGAAGACGAGGATGTTTACCCCGCCGATGCCAGCGTTGTGGATGAGCCCCACCTTCGCATCGCCCCCCTTCACCTGGCGGGGGCCGGCTTCGCCTGTGAGCTGGCGAAAGATCTCCGTTACCATCGCCGCCCCGGTCGCGCCGATGGGGTGCCCGCGCGAAAGGAGCCCGCCGTCGGTATTCACGGGGATATCGCCCGTGATCTCAGTGCGCCCTTCCCACACGGCCCTCGCCCCGGCGCCCGCCTTCACCAGGCCCAGGCCCTCGATCGTGAACACCTCGCCGGGGCTGAACGCGTCATGCACCTGGGTGACGTCCACGTCCTCCGGTCCGATGCCCGCCCGCGCGTAGGCCTGGTTCGCGAGCCGCGTGACCTCGCCCGTATTCGTCTCCGCGTCGCCTTCGCCGTCGTCGTGCGATTCGAACTTCCCCGAGCCGGTTGCCCAGCCCGCGACCGTCATGCTGCGGGCCGCGCTGTACTGCGCCGCCTTCTCCTTCGCGCAGATCACCACCGCCGCTGCCCCATCCGTGGTGGGTGAGCACTGGAGCAGCGTGATCGGGTCGGCAATCATCCGCGAGGCCATGACTTCGTCGAGGGTCACATCCTTCTGGTACTGCGCGTACGGGTTGAGCGCTCCGTTGCGGTGCGACTTCACCGAGACCTGCGCGAACATCTCCGGGGTGGCCTCGTGGTCCGCCATGTATCTCTGCGCCTGCAACGCATAGGCCGCGGGCATCACCGCAAGCCCCATCACTGTCTGGTAGCTTGCCTGCTCCGAGATCTGCAGCATCCCCCGCTGCATCTTCTCAAAGCCCACCACCAGGGCCGTGTCGTACACGCCGTTGGCCACGGAAAGGTAGGCCTCGCGGAAGGCGCTTGTGGAGCTGCCGCAGGCCATCTCGATATTGATCACCGGGATTCCCGTCTGTCCCATCTCCGAGACAACGCTCAGCCCGGCGCCCATCCCCGCCAGAACCCGGCCCACATAGGCCACCTCGATGTCCTTGAACGGCACCCCAGAATCGTCGAGGGCGTTCTTGATTGCCTCGCGGCCAAGGTCCTGGAGGCTCTTGTCGGGAAACCGGCCGAACCGGTGCAGGCCCGCTCCCAGGACTACAACTTCTCGCATCGCTTCTCTCCTTCGCGCTGATGCATCAGCCCTGCTTCGCAGGCTGAGCCATGAACGAAACAACAGTGGCGCCCGATTCGTCCTCCAACACCCGGTGGGCGATGAGCTGCACACGGTCACCGATCTTGAGCTTCTCCGGGTCGCAATTCGTGGCGACTGTTTGCACGGTTGGGCCGTTGTCCAGCTTCACCCGCACGATCGCATACGGTGGCGCGATGGCGCCCCCCGGTGGCTGCTGCCGGACCACGGTGAAGGTCTCAATCTTCCCCGCGTCGGCAAACTCCGTGTCTTCCATGTCGCCACTGGTGCAGGCAGCACAGTAATGGCGCGCAGGAAAGAACGGCTGGCCGCAGGCGCGGCACCGGTTTCCCCGCAGCCTCACGGGCATGTCCACCCGCTCGGGTAGCGCGAACATCCCCGGGCGCAGGGTTTCAGGTTCGCGGCCGAACCGGCCGCCGTGGGCGTGTTGGTCATCGGGTCCTCCTGGATGTGGCCGTAGTCTACGCCGAATCCAGGCCCGGTGGGGAAAGCCCGCTCCACCCGCGCCAGGCCGCCGTCACGCGATCACCGCCCCGCTGTCAATAGATGTAGCGGATGCCAGGCATCGGAAATAGCTTGACTTGCAATTCGGCATGGGTGTACAAGGTGCGCGTGTCGTGAACTGTCTCCCGCCGCACTGCCGGCAGGGTGGGGGCTGTGCGCGAAAGACCGTGCCTGCGGCGGCCCCCAGCCGCGCAGCGTCCGTGGGAGGCGACCATGCGTGAAGAGAACTACTGGAAAAGAGCCCTCAAGACACCGGTCTCGCGCCGCCGAACGCTTGCCCTTGGCCTGGCCGGCGGCATTCTCCTTGCCTGCGGTGATGACGACGACAACGGCGGGAAAGGCAACGGCGGTGGCGATGGCAAGCTCCCGCCCGGCTTTGAGCCCGTGCCCCCCGGCATCTCCAAGACCCTCGTTGACTACCGCAAGAAGTACGGAGCGCACCATTTTGGCACCCTCGCCGGCCAGGCCGACGGCCCCCAGCCGGGCGGCACCTTCCGCTACTCCACCTACCCCGGTGTGACTGGCTGGGACGTCACCGGCCCCGAAGGCGATACCCTTGCCTCGTTCGCCTCCTGCCATTTCAACGGCCTCCTCACGTTCAAGATGAACGACAAGGAGAACGGCGATAACCTCTACCCCCCGATTGGCGACCTCGCCCAGACCTGGGAACAGAACGACGACCTGACCGTCACCTTCAAGCTCCACCAGGGCGTCAAGTTCCACGACATCGCCCCGGTTAGCGGCCGCGAGCTCACTTCCGAGGACGTCGCCTACTGCTTCAGGGTCTACCAGGGCACGCAGGACCCCACGAAGGGAATCGCCCAGCAGCCCATCTTCTCCGAAGTCGATAAGATCGAGACCCCCGATAAGTACACCGTAGTGGTGAAGTTCAAGGCGCCCGCAGCCTACTTCCTCAACTCACTCATGTACCCGGTGGCGGTCATCTTCGCAAAAGAGGCCTACGAAAAGCCCGATATCTTCAAGAAGGTGCCCATCGGCACGGGCGCCTTCTTGCTCGATAAGTGGGACCCGCCGAACGTCCACTCGGGGAAGAAGAACCCCACCTACTTCCGCAAGGACCCCGTCAGCGGCAAGCAGCTCCCGTTCCTCGATGCTTTCGAAGCGCCGATGCTGCTTGGCAACCACCCCCAGGAAGTTGCCCAGTTCCGCTCCGGCAACCTCGACACCCTCTGGGTCCAGGGCAAGACCGAGCTCGACAACGTCGTCGGCTCGGTGAACGGCGCCCTTGGCCAGGTTGCCGTTCCTCCCCCCGGGTTCCAGCCCTACATGGTCCTCAAGCTCGACAAGCCCCCGCTCAATGACAGGCGTGTCAGGCGTGCACTGCAGATGGCCATCGACATCAACGGCATCATCGACAGCGTCGCCGAGGGCCTCGGCGCCCCCGGTTATGCGCAGGACTACAGCTACTTCGGCCGTAACTGGCCGTGGTCCATCGACGAGCTCGACAAGCTCGGTGGCGCGCACAAGTACAACATCGACGAAGCGAAGAAGCTCCTGAAGGAAGCCACTGGCGCCGAGAAGGGCATGGGACGGCCGCTCAAGGTCATGGTTTCCAGCATCCCCGGTACTGGTACCGACGTTGCGAAGCTCATGATCGGCTACTGGGCGCAACGCCGGGATCGAGGTCGTACTCGACGAGTACGGCATCCAGGACCTGACCCGCTGGTCCACTGCCCTCTTCGCCAAGCAGTGGGGCGACCTCGACGGTGTGTTCGCCAACTTCGCCGGTCCGGGCATGGACCCCGACCAGTATGCGTACGGGCCCCTCAACTCGAAGTCCCCGCGCAACTTCTTCTGGGTCAAGGACGATAAGCTCGACAAGCTGACCGTTGACCAGCGCCGTCTGTTCAAAGCCGAGGAGCGGCGCAAGGCCCTCGAAGAAGTCATGAAGGTCGATCTCGGAGAGGCCTACCGGATCTGGGGCGTCAACCCATACAAGCTTTCTGCCCGCCAGCCGTGGGCATTCAACGTGCTCGATACAATCCACGCCTGGAGCAACGTCGGCTGGGGCCAGAAGAGCAACGAGGTAGTCTGGATCAACCAGAAGCTGAAGAAAGCATGAGGCCACGGGCCGCCGCTCGTTCCCTCTGCCTGCATCCTCAGCGCCGGAGAAGCGCGTGACCGGCTACATCGTCCGGCGCGGGATCGCTTCGTTCGTCGTCGTCTGGGTGGTCTCGGTTGTCGTCTTCCTGCTGATCCACGCCGCCCCGGGCGACCCCGTCCTTGCCAAGCTCTCCCAGCGCATCCCCGAATCCCAGCTCCAGGCCCTTCGCGAACAGATCGGAATCGATGACCCGCTCCCCGTCCAGTACTTCCGCTGGCTGGGACACACCCTCCGTGGCGACCTCGGCCAGTCCCTCTATCGCGACCAGCAAACCGTGGCCGGCCGCCTCGCCGATACCTTCCCGGTCACCGCCGAGCTGCTCATCCTCTCCATCCTCTTCTCAGCGCTCGTTGGCATTCCCCTCGGCGTGATCTCAGCCGCTCGCCAGGATTCCGCGCTCGATTACGTCATCCGCGTCGTCTCCATCACCGGCCTTGCCGTGCCCGCGTTCTGGCTGGGCACCGTCCTTATCGTCTACGGCGGGCTCTGGTTCGGCTATGCCACACCGGATATCTACGTCCCCATCTGGGAAGACCCCGTGGAGAACCTCAAGTCCTTCTGGATGCCCGCCCTCATCCTCGGTTACAACCTCTGCTCCATTACCATGCGCTTCACCCGTTCCGCCGTGCTCGAAGTCCTGCGGCACGACTACATCCGCACCGCCCGCGCCAAGGGCCTGCGCGAAACCACGGTCGTGATCCGCCACGTCCTACTGAACGCCGCCATCCCCGTGATCGCCGTCCTCGGCAACCAGATCGTCTTCCTCCTGGGTGGCACCGTCGTCGTCGAGTTCCTCTTTCATCTCCCCGGGCTCGGTTCGACCTCCATGGGGCGCTCTCCACCCGCGACTACAACCTCATGCTCGGCATCGTCATGTTCGTCGCCACCCTCACCGTTACGGCAAACCTTGCCGCCGATGTCGCGGCTGCAGCTTCCGACCCCAGGATCAGGCTCCGGTAGATGGCCGCTGACGGGTCCACCACCGGCCGCGCCGCTGCGCTCAACTCCGTTCTCGCTCGCCCGGGCCGGGCCGCGCGCACCGGCCGCTTCTTTCTGCGCCGCCCCCTGGCCGCCTTCTCCGTCGGAATCGTGGGTATCCTCTGCGTCGTCGCCGCCCTCGCGCCCGCCATCGCCACTCACGATCCGATCACGATCTACCCGGCCGAGCGGCTCTCCGGGCCGTCTCTCGACCACTTCTTCGGCACCGACAGCCTCGGCCGCGATACCTTCAGCCAGGCCGTCTACGGCGCCCGCGTTTCGCTTCTCGTCGGATTGCTGGCCACCGCCCTGGGCACCGTCGCCGGCATGCTCCTCGGTACGATCAGCGCCTACGTCGGCGGCTGGGTCGACACCCTCCTGCAACAGCTCTCCGATGCCATCATGGCAATCCCGGCGATCATCTTTCTCATGCTTGTCGGGTCCGTCCTCGGACAGGGGATGTTCAATGTCATCTGGGCGCTGGCACTCGTTTTCACTCCCTATGTCTCGCGCATCGTCCGCGGTGCTGTCCTCTCCATTCGCGAAGCGCCCTACGTCGAAAGCGCGCGTGTCGCAGGCGCCGGGCCGCTGCGCATCATGGCGGTGCACATCCTTCCCAACGCCATGCCCCTCGTCATCGTCACCGCCTCCGTGCTGGTCGGCTCCGCCATGCTCGCCGAAGGCGCCCTCAGCTTCCTCGGCCTGGGCATCCCTTCCGATGACCCCACCTGGAAGGTCTCCTGGGGCTCCATGCTCAGCCCCGACCGCCTTCGCCACATCGAGCAGGCGCCGTGGCTCACCATCTATCCCGGCGTCGCGCTGACCCTCGCCGTCCTCGGCTTCAATCTCCTTGGCGACACCCTGCGCGATGCCCTCGACCCTCGCCTGCGGGGAACGTAGCGGGAGCCTCAGATGTTGTCCGGCCCAATGGAGAACGGCCCGCCCATCCAGGGCGGGCCGTTCTACGAACAGGCCGGGGGGCCGTCAGGTGAGCTGGTGGCCACCAGCCCTTCCGGCGCCGGCCGGCATCATGGCGCCGGCACCACCGCCGGTGAGGTGCCCGCTGCCACCGGGCCGGCGGCCGGGGCTGCTCCTCGCGTTCCTTCGATGTTGACCTTCGGCAGCCACTCCAGCCACGAAGGGAAGTACCAGTTCCAGTCGCCCAGGAGCTCCATGCTCGCCGGTACCAGCACCATCCGGATGACGGTCGCGTCGAGGATGACTGCCACGGCCAGGCCGAACCCGACCTGCTGGAACACCACCAGGTCTCCCGACGCCATGCCCGCGAACACCGCGACCATGATTACTGCCGCGCCCGTGATGATGCTCGCCGTGCTCCGGAGCCCGTGCGCTACTGATGCGGCGTTGTCCCCGGTCTGGTCGTAGTGCTCCTTGATCCGGCTCAGGAGGAACACGTGATAGTCCATCGAGAGCCCGAACAGGATGGCGAACAGGAAGAGCGGAAGCCATGACTCGATCACCGGAGCCTCCCGGAAGCCGAGCAGCCCGGCCCCGATCCCCTCCTGGAAAACCAGCACGAGGATTCCATACGCCGCTCCCACAGAGAGCAGGTTCATCACCACCGCCTTCAGCGGCACCACGATGGAGCGGAACACCACCAGCAGCAGCAGGAAGCTGCAACCGAGCACGAACGCGAACACCAGCGGGAGGTAGTGCCTCTGCGTCGCCACCGCATCGACAGCCTCCGCTGTCGGCCCTCCCACATACACCCCGGCGCTCACCCCATCGAAGGCTGCCGGGACGTAATCGCCCCGCAGGCGCTCCAGCGCGGCCCGGGACTCTGCGCTCGAGAAGTCGCCTGGCATCGCCACGGTCAGCAGTGCCAGGTCGCCGGCTTCATTCGTCTCCAGCACGGCCGTGCCGAAGAAGCCATCCCCGGCCAGGGCCGTCTCCAGCTCCCCGATGGCGTCCATCACCGCCGGGTCGCCGATCTGCGGCGCGTCGACAACGATCTCGGCCGCCAGTACGCCGTCCGAGAACTCCCGGTTGAGAACGTCGAAGGCGTGCCTTGAGTCGCTGTCCTTGGGCAGCGAGGCGATCCCGACATTGCCCAGGTTCATCCCGAGTAACGGGGCCGCTGCGCCCACCAGGATAGCCCCGGTGACCACGGCGCTAACCACCGGCCGGGCCACGACGGTCCTGACCACCGCATCCCAGGCGCGTCCGCTGCCTGCCCCCTGCTTCCCGCGCTGGCCCGCAAACGGGATCGAGAGCCAGTTGATGCGGTCGCCCATCAGGCCAAGCACGGCCGGCAGGAGCGTCATCGACGCCAGCACCGTCGCCGCCACGGCGAGCATGGCGCCCACCGCGAAGCTCCGGAAGGTCGCGTCGGGCATTATCAGCATCCCCGCCAGCGCAATCGCGACCGCCATACCCGAAAAGAACACCTGTGCTCGCTCGCTGTTGCGCCTGCCATCGCAACCGCATCGACCTTCTCCAGCCCGAGCGCCCGCTCTTCGCGGAAGCGCTGGACGATGAAGAGCGAGTAGTCGATGCCCACGGCCAGGCCAATCATCGTGATGATGAAGACCACGAAGTTCGACATCTCCATCGCATTGCTGATGAGCGCCGTCGCTCCTGCCGCCACGAAGATCGAAAGCAGCGCGAGCGCCACGGGTAGCCCGGCCGCCACCGCAGCGCCAAACACCACTACCAGAATCACCAGGGCCACCCCCACCCCGATCAGCTCGCCCTGCTGCAGCGTCTCTTCGAGCAGCGTGGCGAACTCGCCCTCAACGCTGCCAAACCCGACCGTCGTTACCCGGAACCCACCTGTCCCGTTCGCCTGGTTGACCACCGCTACCAGCGGTTCTGCCGCCTCAACCGCGTCGGCTTCGTCGCCCGTCAGGGTCACCGGAATGAGGACGGTGTGCCCGTCCCGGGAGACAAGGCCTTCGCCTCCGTCCCGGTAGCTGGTCACCGAGCGGACCGTCTCGACCCCGCGCACGTCCGCAACGAGTCCATCCACGAATGCGCCGAATGCTTCGGTCCCCGCCGTCACGGCCTCCGATTCGATGATGATGTACTCCTCTGGTGGCGTCTCCTGGCGAAGCCGCTCATCAATAAGGTCCCGCGCTCGCGTCGATTCGCTCCCGGCCGTGCCCGGGCTCGCTGCCAGGCTCATCGTCCCCGCCGCAAGGTACGCAAACGCCAGCAGCGCTACCCAGAGCCCGAACGTTCGCCACGGATGCCGCGCGGATGCCCGGGCGGTCCGCCCGGTGAACGGCAGCTGCTGGCCCCCGGGGCCCCTTCGCCTCTCTTCCGGGAATGACTTGTTCATTGCCTTTCTCCACAGGTGGGATGTGGATATCCTCGTCGTCGCGCGTGCCGCAATCGTCCACACAGCGCCTGATTCCCGGTCGTCGTCGCGGATGATCTGTGCATCGTTCTCCAGGATGACTCCTGAGGCGTGGCGAATGTCGTACGCTCACCACATGCAGCGGCTCGGCGCATTCGTACGTGGCTACTGGCTTGAAGTGGCGGTACTCGTCGCCGCGCTCGACGCTGTCGGCGAGGTGGTGTTCAGGCGCAACGAGCCGGGCGCCCCCGAGGCGGCCGTGTGGTTCACAGCCCCGGCGGTCGCGCTCATGGTGCTGCCGCTCCTCGCCCGGCGGCGGTGGCCCTTCGGAGCCGGAGCAGCGGTCTGGGTGCTCGCCCCGGCCCTCTCCTTTGTCGATGGCAGGCTCGTGGTGTTCACTCTCAGCGTTTTTGCTACCGGGATTGCCGCCGCGTTCCTCCTGGGCAACCTCCCCGACCCCACCCAGTCCCGGGCCGGCCTCCTGCTGGTTGCCGGTGGTGCGCTCACCATCGCCTATAACGAGCCCAGCGGCTCCACCGGTACCTACGTTTTCACCGCGGGGCTCTTCTCCATGGTCTGGCTCGCAGGGTTTGCCCTCCAGCAGCGTGGCGCCCGCGCCGAGGCTGCCGAGACGCGCGCCGCCAACCTCGCCCGCGATCGCGAAGAAACCACCCGCGCCGCTATCGCCGAAGAACGCGCCCGCATCGCCCGCGAGCTCCACGACGTCCTCGGCCACAGCGTGAGCGTCATGACCATCCAGGCCTCCGCCGTTCGTCGCCTGCTTGGGCCCGAACAGGTCAAGGAGCGCGATGCTCTCCTTGCCGTCGAACAGACGGGCCGCGAGGCACTCGCCGAAATGCGCCGCCTCGTCGGAATTCTGCGGCTCATGGATGACTCCCCGGACCTCGAGCCCCAGCCCGGGCTGGGCCAGGTGCCAGGGCTGGTGGAACAGGCCCGCGACCTGGGACTCGCAGTTGACCTCCTGGTCGTGGGCGACCCCGTGCCCCTTCCTCCGGGGGTCGACCTGACCGCCTACCGGGTCGTGCAGGAGGGCCTTACCAACGCCCGCAAGCATGCCAATGCGAGCCGCACCGAGGTTCACCTCCGCTATGAGCCTGACGCGATAGAAGTTGAGGTCTGCGACGATGGTATCGGCGCGGCTGCCCGTAGCGAGGGCGGCCAGGGCCTGCTTGGCATGCGCGAGCGCGTCAGCATCTTCGGCGGCGAGATCGATGCCGGGCCGCGCCCTGAAGGCGGCTTCAGGCTCCGCGCCCGCCTGCCTGTGCCGGGGCGCTCATGAGCCCCATCCGCGTCCTTGTGGTCGATGATCAGGCGCTCGTTCGTGCCGGTTTTTCGCATGATCCTCGAAGCCGAGCCCGACCTGGAAGTCGCCGGCGAAGCAGCCGATGGCCTCGAAGCCGTGGCCGCTGTCGAACGCCTCCGCCCAGATGTCGTCCTCATGGATGTCCGCATGCCGAACCTTGATGGCATCGCCGCCGCCCGCCAGATCGTTGCCCGGGATGCCACCGCAAGAGTCGTGATGCTGACGACGTTCGATATGGACGAATACGTCTACGAGGCCCTGCGCGCCGGTGCAAGCGGCTTCCTGTTGAAGGACGTCCCTCCCGAAAGGCTCGTCGCGGGCATCCGCTCCGTGTTCTCAGGCGAGGCCCTGCTTGCGCCATCAATCACCCGCCGTCTTATCGAAGGGTTCGTACGCCGCCAGCCGGCTCGCTCGCTGCCCGGTGGCGCCAGCGAGCTGACCGCGCGCGAGCGGGAGGTCCTCGAACTCATGGCGCGGCCTCTCCAACGCCGAGATCGCCGGGACCCTGGTCGTGAGCGAGACAACGGTGAAGACGCACGTCGCGCGCGTCCTTGCCAAGCTCGAACTCCGCGACCGCGTCCAGGCCGTGGTCTTCGCCTATGAGTGCGGCATAATCCAGCCCGGCGATCAGGCCCGGGCCTGAATCCCTTCGCTTCAGCGAGGGACTTGCCCAACGTTGACCATGTGCCGCGTCGCACCACAATCGACCATGCCCGCTGGAAGGGGGTGAACGTGTCTTTCGCCTTGAAGCAGTACCGGTTACCGCTTTTCGCCACCGTGACAGCAATGGCCGTTACCCTTGCCGCCAGTTGCGGGGGCGCCGGCCGCGAAACCGAAGGCGGCGAGACCCCGGGGGGAGACGCACCTGGCCGGACTTCCTTCGACCTGCTCATGAACGAAAGCGCCGGCAACATTTTCGTACTCGACGGCACGAGCAACCCTACCCTGGCCGTCCCTGCCAGTGCGGAGATTACCGTCCAGCTCGTGAACAACGGCTCCGCCATCCACAACATGCGTTTCGGCGGCATCGATATGAAGTACTTCACTGGCGACGATGCCGTTTCAGACCCCGAATTCATCGGTCCCGGGGGCAAGGGTGTGCTCGTCTTCACCGCGCCAGGCACGCCCGGCGCCTACATCTACCAGTGCGACATCCACCCCACCGACATGGTTGGCGAAATCAAAGTTGTGAAGTGAGCGCCCCCGGCCACCGGGATTGACCCGCCATGGGCGCCCACCGCGCTGCTGCTACGGCTTTCTCCTCCGCTGGCTGGTCGCCGCGTGCGGCGGCGAGTCCGTTTCATCCAGGCCGTAATCGCCGTCCGGGTGGTCGGCGACGCCGAGCTTCCAGTATCCGCGCGTCACCAGGTGTTCCGGCGGGATTCCCCGGTCCCCGATGAGGTGCCGGCGGATTCGCCTCATCGCCCCTGCCTCGCAGGCGACCCACGCGTAGCCGCGGCCGCCCGGCAACTCGAGCTGGCGGACGAATTGCTCGATGGCCATGCCCGCCTGCCGGGCATCATCGCCGCGGTAGAGCCATTGCGCCTCGCGCCCGCCCAGCCCCATTCGCCGCTCCTCGCCCTCGCCTATCACTTCGAGCGCCACCACCAGCTCCCGGTCAGGCAGCGCCGCCAGGACCTGGGTGGCTGCGGGGATCGCCGTTTCGTCGGCCACAACCAGGTACCAGGCTCCGTCTTGCGGAACCTCCCAGCCGCCACGCGGGCCTGCCACAAGGATGCTATCCCCCGCTCGCGCGCGCTGTACCCAGTCCGACGCGAAGCCTTCGCCGTGCACAACCATCTCCACCTCAAGGTGGCCGCGCGGGTCGAAGCGCAACGGCGTATACGTCCGCAGCACCGGTGGGACCACCCCGTCCGCGAACACGGCGCGGCGCCCCTCGTACCCTGCTGGCAGCGGCGGCCGGGACTCCCCCGGGGCCGGCAGGAACAGCTTGATGTGCGCCCCCGGGAGTCCGGGCTCGAATCGGCGCAGGTCGTCTCCGCCAAGGTGGACCCTCCGCACGCGCTCTGTAACCTGCTCGATTCGCTCGATTGTCGCCCACAACCTCCGGGGCAGGTCCGGAGGCGTCCCTGGTTGGCTCAGTCTCCATCATCTTCACTCTCATCGCCAGCAGCACCCTGGCGAAAACAGTATAATACACAACGCATTAGGGCTTGCCTATGTAACGAGAGATGGTTAGCCTAATCAGGTTCCATAGACGGGACAGCCTTCGCTTCCCGTCCGGTACCTCACCTACATCCAGGAGGCGCTCCTTGTACACTTTCCGCCGCGGTCGCATGTTCGCTCCGTTGCTCGCACTGACGCTGCTGGCCGGTGTTTTCGTTACCGCTTGCGGCAGCGATGACGACGATCCGGGCTCAGGCGCAGCCTCACCGGCGACGTCCGCCACGGATTCGGCGTCCCCATCACCGGCTCGCCCCAAAGAGATCACGGTCACCCACTTCTCAGGGACCGACACGGTTCCCGCGGACCCTGAGACTGTGGTCGTCTTCGACCTGGGCGTGTTCCTCACCCTCAACGCCCTCGGCGTCGAAGTCGATGCGCTCGGCGGCCTCGGAACCGCCGTCCCCGCGGCCTATAAAGCGGCTGTTGAGAACAAGAACCTCAAGCCGGTGGGCACGGCCTTCGAGCCCGACTACGAAGCTGTGAACGCCCTCGAACCCGACCTCATCATCGTAGGCAGCCGCTCCTCGGCCACCTATCCCGAGATGAAGAAGATCGCGCCGACCATTGACCTGACCATCGATAACGCCGACTTCATGAAGAGCTTTCGCCAGCGCCACGAAGTGCTGGGACAGATCTTTGGCGTCGAAGAAAAGGTAGCTGCCGAGCTCGCCCGTCTCGATAGCGCCATCAGGGAAGTCGCGGCAAAGGCGCCGGGGGCTGGCACCGCCCTTATCGTGATGACCAACGGCGCCGAAGTCTCGGCCTACGGCCCCGGCTCTCGCTTTGGTCTCGTGCACGATGTCTTCGGCTTTGCCGCTGCCGAGGAATCACTAGCCCGGGACGCCACCCACGGTGACGTCGTCTCGTTCGAGTTCATTCTCAAGGCGGCCCCCGAGGTCCTCTTCGTCATCGACCGGAATGCCGCCCTCGGCCGCGAAGGCGATGCTGCCGCGAAAGTGCTCGACAACAAGCTCGTTGCCCAGACCCCGGCCTGGAAGAACCAGCGCGTTGTCTATCTCGATGGCTTCGCCTGGTACATCGCTTCCAATTCACTTCCCGCGATGTTCCAGGTCGTTGCAGATGCCCGGGCGGGTTTGAACTAGCATGCGCAGCTCCGGAGCGTGGCAATGAGCGGCGCACCGGCGGCTCCCCTCGCGAGCGCCGCCGCCTCGCCCGGCCTTTTCGATTGGGCCCGTTCCATGAACGGCACGGCGCTCACGGTGGCAGCGCTGGCACTGCTGGCCGCGGTTTCGTTCGCCTCGCTTTTCATTGGCGTCAGCGATGTCACCCCCCTCGATCTACTGCGCTGGGACAACTCCGATCACCAGGTTCGCGTCTTTGTCGAAAGCCGCGTCCCGCGCCTCGCCGCCATCCTCCTGACCGGCTCCGCCATGAGCGTCTCGGGCCTCATCATGCAGACGCTCGTGCGCAATCGCTTCGTCGCGCCTTCCACCTCTGGCACCATCAGCTCCGCCAGCCTCGGCCTCCTCGTCGCCAGCATCTGGTTTGGCTCTGCCTCCGTCTTTCTGAAGATGTCGATCGCCGTCGCATTTGCCATGGCCGGCACGCTCCTCTTCCTCGCCCTTGTCCAGCGCCTCCGCCACCCGGATATCATCGTCGTCCCCCTTGTCGGGATCATGTTCGGTGGCGTCATCCAGGCCATCACCGTTTACTTTGCCCTCCGTCACGACCTTCTGCAGTCGCTCAACGCCTGGACCAACGGCGACTTCTCGGGCACGCTCCGCGGCCGCTACGAACTTCTCTACATCGTCGGCGGACTCACCATCGTCAGCTACCTGTTTGCAAACCGGTTCACCCTGGTGGGTATGGGCCGCGAATTCGCCGTGAACCTGGGTGTTCACTATGAGCGGGTTCTCTATGGCGGCCTCACCCTGGTGGCCTGTGTCTCCGGCGTTGTAGTGGTGGTTGTCGGCTCGATCCCCTTCCTCGGCCTCATCGTTCCCAACCTGGTGACCATGGTGATGGGCGAAAACCTGCGCCAGGTGCTGCCTGCCACCGCCATCAGCGGCGCCTTCTTCGTCCTCGCCTGCGACATCCTCAGCCGAGACCCTGCGCTACCCCTATGAGATCCCCGTGGGGTCTGTTGTTGGCGTTGGCGGTGGCCTCATCTTCATCATCCTCATTCTCCGGAACCGCCCGGTGACCCGCTAACACATCGCGGCTCCCACTTGCTGTGTCGCCGAAAGGCCATTTCGCGCCTCGCCGCGCGTGCACCACCATCGCTGTTCTCGCCGCCATCCTCGGCATCTGCGTGGCGCTCTTCATGACCTACGACCTCAAGGGCTCCCTCGACTACGCCCTCGAACTGCGCGGGCGCAAAGTCGCGGGCATGGCAATCGTTGGCTTCGCCGTCGCCTACTCGTCAGTCCTGTTCCATACCGCCACCCACAACCGCATCCTCACCCCCAGTCTCATGGGGTTCGATTCCCTCTACATCCTCATCCAGACGCTCGCCGCCTACTTCCTCGGCACCACCACATTCCTGCTGATTGACGTTCGCCTCAGGTTCGGAATCGAAGTGGTGGCAATGCTTGCCTTCGCTGCCCTGCTTTATCGCTGGCTCCTTGGCCGCGGCGGGCGCGATGTCTACGTGCTCGTTCTCGTGGGGATCATCATGGGCACCATGTTCTCCAGCCTCACCGAACTGGTAATGCGGATGATCGACCCAAACGAGTTCTCCCGCCTGCAGGACCGCCTGTTTGCGAGCTTCAGCACGATAAACCAGGACCTCCTCGCCGTTTCGGCTATCGCCGTCGCTGCCACAACCATCATCTCCTGGCCCATGCTGAACCGGCTCGATGTCGTCGCACTTGGGGAGGAGCACGCGACCAACCTCGGTGTTGACCACCAGCGCCTCGTCTCCCGTTCGCTCTTCGTAGTCGCTGTCCTCGTCTCCGTGTCAACCGCGCTCGTTGGCCCGGTCGCATTTCTTGGGCTCCTGGTGGCGAACCTCGCCTATCAGCTTACCGGCACCTTCCGCCACCGCTATACGGTTCCCGCCGCAGGCCTGCTCGGCATGATAGCGCTCATCGGCGGGCAGTTCGTTCTCCAGGAAATCCTCGAATTCAAGACACGCCTGAGCATCATCATCAGCTTCATAGGCGGCATCTACTTCATCTTCTTGCTCTACAGGGAGGCGCGAAAGTGATCGAGATCGACCGCGTTACCAAACGCTATGGCGCCGCCACTGTTGTGGATGACGTTTCGCTCGTGATACCACGCGGTGGGGTGACCGCGCTGGTCGGCGCCAACGGGGCCGGCAAGTCCACGCTCCTCTCCATGATTGGCCGCATCCTGCACCCTGATTCGGGGACCGTGCGCGTCGACGGTATGGATGTTGCCCGGACCCAGAGCGCCGTCCTCGCGCGACGCCTCTCGATCCTGCGCCAGGAAAACCAGGTTGCCGTTCGCATTACCGTTCGCGAGCTCATCGAGTTCGGCCGCTTCCCCTATTCGTCCGGGCGCCTGACGGGCGAAGACGTCGCCGCCGTGGACCGGGCAATCGAGTACCTGCAACTCGAGGAATTCGCCAACCGGCCTCTTGATCGCCTTTCTGGGGGACAGCGCCAGCGCGCCTTCATCGCCATGGTGCTCGCACAGGACACCGGCTACCTGCTCCTCGATGAACCCCTGAACAACCTCGATATGCGCCACGCCGCCCAGGCCATGTCCCTTATCCGGCGTATGGCCGAAGAACTCCAGAAGACCGTCGTCGTCGTCATCCACGACATCAACTTCGCCGCCTACCACGCCGGCCGCATCATCGCCATGAAGGATGGCCGTATCGTCGCCGATGGACCCCCTGAAACAGTCGTTTCACCCTCCATCCTGAGCGACGTTTTCGATATCGATGTCCCGGTCCACCAGGTTGAAGGTCACTTGCCCTCTACTTCGGCCCCACCACCGGCGACCGCTCCGAGCCGCCGGCGGCGGCCGCAGCCCTGCCCGGCCAGGTGCGCTAATCACCCCCTCATGCGGGCTCCGCTTCCCGCCTCCCTCCCCCGGCACCGGCACCGGCCCGTTCATATCAAGGCCGTGGCCGGGGCGGCGATGATCTACCGGTGGGGCACTGCGCGGTAACGCCAGGCCCACCTGCCCGGGTGCGCGTTGCCGCACGCCTCCGGGGGCAGTGCTTGCCGGGGCGTTCACCGGCTGTCCACCGGGCTGCGCGTCACATTCCGGCGGCCCCCCGCCATGCAGGTAGTGCAACAGGAGGGGCAGAGCACCATGAGAATCAGATTCCTGGGTATGGCAGTTTCGATCGCCGCCCTCGCTGCGGCGGTTGCCTGTTCGAGTGTGGACGTGACGTCCCCCGCTTCCTCGACGGGGGACGGCCCGGCGAACGGCCAGGGCGCCTCCACCAGGGTCGCGCCTGAGCAGCTGGAAGCAGCGGGGAACACGGCGAACATCGGGTTCAACAACGCCGCCCAGGTGGTCACAGATAGCGAAGGAACGCAGCATTACGTCTTCGTGACCGGCAGCCGCGTGGTGATGCACGGCTCCGCCACCGGGTCCGCCGCTGATGTCGAACCGTCAGCCGTTTCGAGCGGACAGGGCCGGGTGTCGCTCACGGCGATCGCTGCCGCGGACGGGATCATCGTCATCGGCTGGACCGAGACAGCCCGTGGCGACCAGACGTCCGTGTATCTCAGCGAGTCGGCTGATGGCGGTGCGACGTGGAGTCCGCCCCGGCTGCTCGAGGCCGGCGCAAGCGGGCTCTCGTTGGCGGCGAGCGGAGGGACAGTGGTTGCGGCCTGGTTCGTTGGCGATGACGCTGCCTCGGAGATCCACTTCGCCTCCCGTGACCGCGAGAGTGGAGAGTGGACCGCCCCCACCCGGGTCGACGGGTCAGACGCAGCCCCCCTTTGGCCGGCCGTGGCCGCTTCTGGCGAATCCGTCTGGGTAACGTGGCGGGACAACCGCGATGGCGCCTACCACGTCTACCTGCGCCGCTCCACCGATGGCGGTGCGACCTGGTCCTCCGAGCAGGAGGTCACGCGCACCAACACCGGCGACCCGACGGTCTGCGCCGGTGACAACGGGGTCGTGTGGCTGGCACACCACGGACGGGGCAAGATCACCGTGCTGCGGTCGACCGATGGCGGCGCTACCTTCGCCGAGCCTGCTGTGGTTGGCAATGGGTGGTTCCCGCGGCTGAGCTGCGAGGCAGATGGCGACATGATCCTCGGCTGGGAACAGTCCGAGGGAATGGACCCGAAGGCAGACGACAGCAAGCAGGCAGCCTACGTGACCGGGAGCGCCGACGGGACGATCGGGCCCGTCACCGTTCTCGCCGAGACCGCGGGAACATGCGCTTCGGTGACCGTACGTGGCGACGGCTACGCCGATGCCGTGTGGGTCGACAAGGGCGGCAGCGACAGCGGTGCGCCCGCCCTGGAGGGTGAATTGTGGCACGCCGTGGTCGAGGTCGCGGGAGGTTGATCCCCCGCCCCTGGCCCTCGGCGTCACCGGAGACGGTGAGGGAAAGCTCGCCCGCCACCGGCGGCGCGGCTGGACCAGGATTGCGGCAATGAGGCCAAATGGTCCCTCGCTTGTTCCCTGTCAGGCGACAACTATGTCGCTGAGGGCGAAGCGTGCCGTCAATCAAGCACGTCCGCGCCACTCGGCGGCATCGCCGTGTGGCCGGGTCTCGCCGGGCTACGGTGGTTGCCACTCATAGGTGTACCTTGTAACGCCGCTCAACGATGCGTTGCCCTGGTGGAATTCGTACGACAGCACCAGCTTGTCGCCGCGCTTGCCTCCCGCCGGGATCGTGAAATCGCTCGTGGCAGACTTCGTAGCCCCCTCGCCCGCCTGTGCTGCCGCGCCCCCGGGATAAGGACCGCCCCCGGGGATGAGGTCGATCCTCACGCCTGATACTCCCGAGCCGCCCATATTTGCCGAGCTGAAGTTGCCGGTGACGCTGACCGTGGCCGTAATGCGGAGCCTGTCTCCGGGCTTCAGGACCTGGGGCGGCGCCGCCGAGAAACTATGCTGGGTCTGACTCACAACGTCGACCTTCGGGCTCGGCCACGTGCATCGGATTGATGTGGTGCCTGAGAGGCCGCTCACCGTCACCTCCGGGCTGTTGTAGCAGCCTGAGGTTGGGTCTTTTCTCGTTGTCGGCTCCGTGCTCTTAAGCACCCACTGGCCATTTGCCGGGCCCACCGTGGTTGTCCGTGCGGCCACAGTGGACGTCGTGGTCGGGGTCGTCGCGCCAAGAGTGACCGGTTCGGACTCGATCAGGTAGCCGCCGAGGTCGTAGGCGACCACGACCTTCGAGCCTGCATCTGCCGATATCGTCAGCGTGAACGAGTTCAGATCGCGGGCAGCGCCCAGTTTGACGCCAGTCCGTTTCCCGTCGACGACCACGTACGCGCCGTTGCGCACGGTAAGCCGGTTGGGCCACTCAGCAGTCGGGTGATGGATGATTTCGCCGCGTACCGTGTACCGGCCGGTTGCGCCCGGTTCCGGCGCGGCCGAAGCCGTCACCTCGAATTGCGGCAAGAAGCGCCTGATGACGGCCTCGCCCGCTCGCACCATGGTTGGAATCAGCAACCTCTGCTGGTCTCTGACGACAGCGCGGTCGACGACGTAGGTGGGTGTCTTTGTGAGTCCCCAGTGGTACAGGAGCGACTCGCGCACCATCCGGGTCTCCCGGCTATCGACAGTGTTCGAAATGTACCCGTCCGCATCGGCACTCAGTCCGCCCACGTTGGACTGGCATAGGCGCTCTTGCCGTTCGCGCTTGCCGGCTTGCCCGAAAGCGGCACGGTGTCCTTGGAGAGGAAGTTCGCATTAGTCCAGGCAGCCAGGTCATGCATGAGCTTCAGGACGTCCTGGTCATAGTTGAGCGGAGCCCACTCTCCCGAAGCCTGGCTCTCGATCATGTTCGCCGTGGTGCTGACCTCGACCGGGTCCGGGTCTCCCAGCTCCTTCGCGTGGCCGTCGTTCCTGACGTGGGCAGGGAGAGCCAGGTCGCCGATCGCGTGCACAGTCTCCCCCACGCCCCGCCAGGCCTTCCCGTACAGTTCGTTTGCGGGCGTTGCATCGGCGAGAGCGCTGCGAAAGTACTCCTTTGCGTCCGGCCAGGAGTAATCCTGCGCCAGGGAGGGATCGTCCTTATCGCCAACCCAGTCGAGCAGGCTGATCTCGGGATTGCGGACGACCGTGCTCACCACGATGTCGGTCAGCCACGGAGTGGTCCCGTCCGTGGGGTCGTAGAAATGGCGCAGCGCCTGGGGACCCTCGGGTTCGTCCGCCGAAAAGCCGCCATCGATGATCCATTGCCGGGCCGTTTTCTTCTTCTTCACCGCCACGTTCTGCAGGATCGGCTGAATGCCATCGCTGGCGTCCCAGGCGACACCCCAGGTGGGCTCTCCAGATAGCGACGCCCGGTGAAGGTACTCGTGAGCGTCCTTCTCCGAATCGAACAGGTCGAGCGCGGAGCGATTGATCTGGGGGTGCGCTTCGATGTTGCCGTACGCTCCCACCCGGACTGGCTGCTCGTCCGCGACAAGGGCAATGCCCGCTACGCTCACCGCCCCCACGATCGTCGCCAGGGCGGTGCCCGGAAACCAACGCTCCGGACGCCGAATCCGGCTCAGGTACGGAATGTGACGCAGCAACCTCCCCGCATGGTCTAAAGGCCACCGAGCTTCCATTCCCCACCTTCTTTCAAAACGTAAATCAGGTAGGTCCGGTCGCCTGCGGACACCTCGAAATAGGCGAACCCTGGATAGACGTCGAGCGGTTTCGCCGCCTGCAGCGCCGAGGCGAGCTGGGCCGCGCGAGGGCCTGAGATGTCGAGGTTGGCGCTGACCTGGGCTTGCAGGCTGGAGTCGAGCCCCGACAGGAACGCCTCCCTGTCGCCGTTCGTGAGCGCAAGCACCATTCGGTCGAGCAGTTCCCTGGTCTCCTGCCGTACAGCCGCCTCATCGAAGGCTGGGGCCGCCGCCTGGTCGCTCCCTCCACCGAACGCGAGAATCGCCACCACGACGATGATGGCGGTGGCCGCCAGCGCACCCACCGGTATGAGCCACTTGCCACCCCTCCGGGGGGACCGGGGAGCCAGCATGGCCGAACCACAGCGAGTGCAGAAACGTGCGGCATAGGCTGCGACGGCCCCGCAATTGGCACAGGTGGGGGTACGCTCCTTTGAGGGCGCCGTTCCCCGGACCATCGCTTGCCTCCTGTGACGACCGCACCAGAAGTCGGACCACAGCCTAGCAGCCAATGAGAAAATGTAAAGCGCCATACCCCCGCGACGGTTGCTTGTTTCGAAGACGACTCCACCCGAAGCCGCATCGCCGATTCGGGCAGGCTTCGCAGTGCTGGCGGCAATCCGGATCTTGCGAACCGGTGCCTGCTGCCTGGCAGGTTTCGCTCCCGGGGCCGGTCCACCGGCGCAGCAGGCGCTCTGCCGTCAACTGCCCCGGTCATGCGGGCCAGGCTCACATGGCGATGCCGGTCCCCCTGGCCCGCAAGTGCTGCCCCGTCACCCTCATCACCACCCGAGCACGCGGCGCCGGCCCCGCCCGGAACAGACGGGGCCCGGATACCAGCGGACACAGCAAACTGGTAGGCCCGGAGAGATTCGAACTCTCGACCAATGGATTAAAAGTCCACTGCTCTTCCGCTGAGCTACGGGCCCGGCTCCATTATCCGCTCCTGGCGCCCCTCGAACGAGCCGCTGCCACCTGCCCACCGCCCGCTCCCATGCTACACTCCCACCGCCGGGTGACTGGCGTAACGCGGAGCACCGCGGGGAAGCCCGGCCCTGCTGACGGTCGCGCGCCTGGGCCAACTCCACCCCCGGTGAGGTCTGCCCATGCGTGCCCTGCTCGGTGTCTACGACAAGACATCCATCGATACCTTCGCCCGCGGCCTTGCCGCCCTCGGCTGGGAGCTCGTCTCCACCGGCGGCACCTTCGCGGCCATCCAGGCTGCTGGCATCCCCGTCCGCAAGGTTGAGGACATAACTGGCTTCCCCGAGATGCTCGACGGCCGCGTCAAGACCCTCCACCCCGGTGTCCACGGCGGCATCCTCGCCCGGCGCGAACTTCCCGCCCACATGGCGGCCCTTTCGCAGCACGATATTGGCCCCATCGACCTCGTCTGCTGCAACCTCTACCCCTTCTATGCCACGGTCACCAGGCCCGCTGGCGTCGCCTTCGAAGAAGCAATTGAGAACATCGACATCGGCGGCCCCACCATGCTCCGCGCCGCCGCCAAGAACCACCGCGACGTCATCGTCGTCATCGACCCGGCCGACTACGAACCGGTCCTTGCCGGCCTCCGCTCGGGCGGCGTCGACGCGTCTGAACGCCGTCGTCTCGCCTGGAAAGCCTTCCAGCACACCGCCGCCTACGACAGCGCCGTCTCCGAATGGCTCTGGGGCCAGGTTGCTCCCGGGGCTCGGCCGCCAGATCTCACCATTCCCCTCGAGAAGACCCCACTCCAACTCCGCTACGGCGAAAATCCCCACCAGTCCGCCGCCTTCTATCTCGACCGGTCCCTGCGCGAGCACGGCCGCGGTGGCATTGCCGCCGCAGTCCAGCACCATGGCAAGGAGATGTCCTACAACAACTACCTCGATGCCGACGCCGCATGGAACGCCGTCAACGACTTCCCCGGCCCAACCTGCGTCATCGTCAAGCACACCAACCCCTGTGGCGTCGCTTCCCGCGATGACATGCTCGAAGCCTACCGCCTGGCGGTTCGCGCCGACGCTACCAGCGCCTTCGGTGGCATAGTCGCCTTCAACCGCCCGGTCGACGAAGCCCTTGCGCGCGAGCTCCGCGAGTTCCGCAATCCCCACGACGGCGAGACCCGCATGTTCTACGAGATCGTTGTCGCTCCGGGCTACACGCCCGAAGGGCTCACCATCCTGAAGGGCAAGTCGAAGGACCTTCGCATCCTCGAAGCCGAGCCACGCAAACCGGGAGGTGTCTCCTTCCGCCAGGTCGGCGGCGGCTGGCTTGTCCAGGACTCCGACGATCGGCGCCCGGAGGATATCGAATTCAAGGTCGTCACGAACCGGCAGCCCACCCCTGCCGAGCTCGAAAACGCCATGTTCGCCTGGCGCTGCGTGAAACACGTCAAGAGCAACGCCATCACTGTCGCCAAGGACAGCCGCCTCCTCGGCATGGGCAGCGGCCAGCCAAACCGCGTGAAGAGCGTCGAAATCGCCATGGAAAAGGCCGCTGACGAAGTCCGCGGGGCCGCTCTTGCCAGCGATGCCTTCTTTCCTTTCGCCTGGGGCGATTCCATCGAGAAGGCCTGCCAGGCCGGCGTCTCCGTCATCGTTCATCCCGGCGGCTCCCTTCGTGACCAGGACGGCATCGACTGCTGCAACCAGTACGGCGTCGCCATGCTCCTCACCGGCACCCGCCACTTCCGCCACTGATTCCCTTCCCCGGCGCCGGTTTCACTCCTACAGTGGAACCTATGACGAGCCGCCGCCCCCAGGAGGGTGACGTTCAGCTTGAGCCGCCCGTCGCGCGCCATGCCGACGTTGTCCCGGCCGTGGAAGACCGCTCGTATCTAATCTTCATCCTTGGCGCCCTCGCCATGGCCCTTCTTGCCGGCTTCCTCCTCTCGGTGGTCATCTCCCTCGCGCTCTCCGGGACCATCACCTGGGGCGAGGAACGGCTACCGCAGATGACCCAGGCCCACGGGTGGGCACAGCTCCAGGGCTGGGCAGGCCTCTTTGTTGCGGGAATGGCGCTCAGGCTCATGCCACGTTTCGCCGGGCGTCCACCCATCAGGACAAAGGTCACGGTCCCCATATTCGTGCTGCTTTTCGCAGCAGCGGCTGGGAGGGTCGTTGCACAGTCCTCACCTGCCGGGACAGCCGCCGAAGCGCTCCTCGTCGTGGCCGGGCTGGCGGGAGCCGCTGGTGTGGCCGCAGTCGGCGCTGCTGTTGGGTACACCCTCGCCCGCGGCCGAAAGCGGCCCGAGCCGTGGCGTTACTTTGCCTGGGCCGGGGCCGCATGGTGGGCGGTATGGGCCGTCCTCATGCTCATCGCCGCGTTCAAGGGCGCCCGCCACGACACGTTCGTCCTGCCAGGCTCGATGACGTCATGGCCTGGACGGTGATGCTGGGCGCGGTCGGCAACTTCGTCTTCTCGGTGCAGAGCCGCAGCGTCCCCGTCTTCTTCGGGCGCCGCCTGCTTCCCGCAGGAAGCTCGCTCCTCCGGGGCGTTGCTCAATGCTGGCGGCCTTCTTGTGCTGGCCTCTGGCCTGCCTTTCGATCCCCCCGTCAGCGAACGCCTGCTCGGGGCAGGGTTGGCGCTCGCCGGTGCGGGCCTGGCGTGGCTCGCGCCCGTTGCCGGCTCCGTCTGGGGAGAGGCGAAGCGGCTCCGGCCCCGCGCCCGGGCCGCCGCGCGTTACGTGCTTGCGGCGAACATCACCGTGCTCATGGCCGGGGCACTACTCGCGTGGGCCGGTGCGAACAGCGTCGTCTCAGGGGAATTCGAATCCTTCGGAGCCCGCGATGCCGCGCGCCATGCCCTCGGGCTCGGCATGATCACCATGCTCATCATCGGTATGGCCCAGCTAGTCTCCCCCGTTTTTGCGTTGGAGAGGGCTGAGGCACGCCCCGCAGGCCTCGAAGACCACCTGGCATGGTGGTCGCTCGTCGCTGCCATCGGTCTGCGGGTTATCGCCGCTCTCGCCTACGGGCACATCGAAACCGGGCCGCGCATGCATCTTGCGGCCACGGCCGGTGTCCTCGCCTGGCTGGGCCTGGCCATGTTCGCTTTCAGTGTGGTCAGGGCTGTCCGCAAGGAGCCCCGCATGAAGGCGCTCCTGGCCACCGCCGCGGGCGTGTCCGATTCCGGCCGATAGCCGAATCCCCGGTCCGGCCTAGCCCTCCGCTCGGAGCTCCGCGACCTGCTCGTTACACCAATCGATATTCTCGACGTGCTCCCTGCGCATCTCGCGCAGCTCCTCCAGGGTCTCCTCGGGAAGAGCCTCGGCCAGCAGCACATCGATGCGCTTCACCACCCATGCCTGCCCACGTGCCAGCAGGTCCAGCCGTTCCGTGAGCGCCGGTAGCGCCAGGACCTTCTCCGCGAAGTCGTTCTGGCCCGGGGCCGGGTCGCCGCCAAGCGCCCGAATTCCCCGTTCTATCACGGCGCAGCTCACGGCCTCATCCGCTTCTATCTTGGAGAGGTGATTGCGGAAGTACCCCTTGGGCACGTTCTTCTTCAGAGCCGCCCCCACTTCGACCCCCGCCCGTTCGGCCAGGAGCAGCTCGTTCAACCGCGCAACGTTCTCATCGCTCATGGCCACCATCGTACACCCGGGAGCGCCGCCCGCGCGTGGCCTCTTGATGGCGGAGAGGGTGGGATTCGAACCCACGAGGGACTTGCGCCCCTACACGCTTTCCAGGCGTGCCTGATCGGCCACTCCAGCACCTCTCCGCGGCGGCCCACATCCATAGTACCAACGGTCTTTCTTTCGGGCCTTAGAGCCAGGAGCATGCCGCCCCCGGTCACACCGCCTGTGCTCCCGCAGCCCGGGACCGTTCACTGGCCTCATCCCGGGGCGATTCAATCGCGTTCGGCAGGCCCCGGTCCCTATTCCGAAGATAGCGCCGGCAGCATCACCCGGAAGGTGCTGCCCTCCCCGACCCGTGACTCGACCGCCATCCAGCCACCATGCGCCCTCAGAATGCTGAGCGAAGTGGCAAGGCCCAGCCCCGTTCCCTTCCCTACTTCCTTCGTCGTGAAGAACGGGTCGAAGATCCGGGCCATTGTCTCGGGTGGCATCCCCGTCCCGGTGTCCGAAACTGCGATGACCCGGTAGGTTCCCGGCCGCGCATCGAGATTCTCCCGGGCATTCCACGCGTTGACCTCCATCAACCCTGTGGAGATGGTCAGCCGGCCGCCCCCCGGCATGGCGTCGCGCGCATTGACAATCAGGTTGAGAACCACCTGCTGGAGCGCCCCGAAGTTGCCTGCCACCATTGCTCCCGGTTCGCCCCGCTCAATCACGACCGAGATCGAGGGTGTGATCCCACGCTGCCCAAGGCGGGTCGTCTCCTGCACCAGCCTCTCAAGGTCAATGAGCTCCGTCGAGTCCATGTTCGGCCGGCTGTAGTTGAGAAGCTGCTTCACAAGTTCGGCCCCGCGCTGGCCCGCAACGCGGGCATCGCTCACCAGCGGTGCCATGGGGCTGCCGGGCCCGAGGTGCTGTTCCACCATGTACAGGTTCCCCAGGATCGCTGTAAGCAGGTTGTTGAAGTCGTGCGCGATGCCCCCGGCCAGCGTCCCCAGCGTCTCCATCTGCTGCGCCCGGGTGACCTGCGCCGCCAGCGCCCGTTCCCCCGTCACATCCAGGGCAATTGCGCCGCCGCCCCCGGCGATCGGGAAGAAGGTGCTCGAAATGTGCCGCATCTCTCCCTTTCCGTCGCGCACGGAGACCTCCAGGTTGGCGGCAATGCCGTTGACCGCCCCGTTGATGGCGCTGCGGATTGCCTCGCGATCTGTCTTCGAAAGGCGGCTCGTCTTCGCCAGCTCGCTGGCTAGCGCCGGGATCTCAAGTCCAAGCAGTGTGGTGAGGCTCCGGCTCGCGTGCATCGGCCGGCCGCTGGGGTCGAACAGAACCAGGATGGCCGGCGCATGCTCCGAGATGGCCTCAAAGCGTGACTCGCTCACCCGCGCCGCTTCCAGCGCCAGCCTTAGCGCCGCCGCCTGCTCCCTCTCCCGCCCCTCCGATTCGGTGAGCTGCCGGCGTAGCGCCGCTTCGGAGCGGGCGCGATTCCCCGCAAACCCGGCCACGAAGAGCACCAGGCCCGCGGTGAAGATGGTATTGAAGCCAATCCCCGCTTCTTCGCTCTTCGCCATGTCCACCCCCGCCACGCCGGCCGCGGCGAGAACAGCGAGCGCGAGCACAAATGGCATCTCGAACATCGCCGATGCCGTGAAGAGTGAGGCGAATACGAGCAGGTGGACCGGGGACTCATCGTTCCGGTCAGCAAACGCTGCCATGTTCACGACGACGATGTCGGCGCAAATCAGCACCGCCCATACGGTCAGCAGGCCGCTGCTGTTGTGCCGTGTGCGCCGAAAGGCCAGGGTCGCCGCAAGGGCATGCGCCAGGATCACGCCGCTCACCGCGAACGACAGCCTTGGATCGCGGCTGGCGCCGAGCGCCATGTAGAGCGCAAAGAAGATGACGAGCCCGAAACGCAGGACAATGTCCGCCGGGAACGGGTCCACCGGTCCCGCCCCAAATGCGGGCCGCAGCCACTGCCGTGGCCGCAAAAGGTCCACACCCAACTCCCTGGCTCGATTCCACCCCACTACGCTATTTCTTCGGACGATCTGCTGCCGTCTGAATGGATGCGGTCGCCCCTGCGCTGAAGCGCGCCCGCGGCCGGGAGTGGCTGCCACGGCGAAGACGCTCTAACTTGAACCTGTCATGCGTGCCAACATCGATTCCGAGGCCGCGCTTGCGCACCTCCGCCTGGCCGATGCCATCATGCCCCGGGTCATCGCTCGCGTTGGCGAATTCGCGCTGCGGCCCGATGGCGAAGACCCATTCCGCTCGCTTAGCCGTGCCATCGTCTATCAGCAACTGAGCGGCCGCGCCGCCGGGACCATCTATCGGCGATTCCTGGAACTCTTCGGGCGCGGCCATAGCTTCGACCCCGCCGTGCGCCGTACAAGCCCGGCCTGGGACCCGCTCGCTGATGAGTTTCCCCCTCCCGAAGCGGTGCTCGCGCTCGGTGATGATGAGATGCGCGCCGCCGGCCTCTCCGCCAGAAGGTCGCTTTCGCTCCGCGACCTCGCCGCCCGTTTTCGCCTCGGGGGAGCTCAGCGTCGAGCATTTCCACGCCTGGGACGACGAGGAGATCATCGCTCACCTCTGTGGGGTCCGCGGCATTGGCCGCTGGACGGCCGAGATGTATCTCATCTTCCACCTTGGCCGCCCGGACGTGCTCCCGGTCAACGATATCGGGATAAACAGGGCCATCATGCGCAACTATGGGCTCGATGCAATGCCCAAACCTGCCGCCGTGAAAGCCCTCGGAGAACCATGGCGCCCATGGGCTACCGTCGCCTGCTGGTACCTATGGCGGAGCGAGGACACGCAACTCCCGGCTGGCACCGAATGGGACCCCGGTAAGGCCAGCCCTGCGCGTCAGGCAGAGGCGCCGTAGCGTTCTACTATCCGCTCAAGCTCGTCCAGGTCGAACGGCTTCCGGAGCACGCCAGCCACAGGCCCGGCGGTCGCCCCGTCTTCGAAATCGCTCTCGCCCGTCATCACCACCACCGGGGGGTGCTTGCCCAGGCGAGCGATGGCGTCGATCACCGGCAGCCCATCGCCGTCGTCAAGGTTAAGGTCCAGGAGCAGCAGGTCCCAGCCGTTGCCGGCAAGCCGCTCAATCGCTTCGGCCGCGCTCGTCACGCCCACCACGTCGTGCCCCGCTGCGGCGAGCACTTTCTGGATGAGCTTCGAAATCGTCTGCTCGTCCTCGGCCAGGAGGATGCGCCTCGCCGGCATGACTTATGGAGTGTACCCTCCCCGGAGCGGTAGGCCAACCGCGATTTCCACCGCGCGCTCATAGCGGCGAGTCCTGACCTCTCCTCCCATCGCCAGCACAAACTGCCGCGCCCGGAAGAAAGAGAATCCAGCATCCGCTGCGACAGCCTTTTCTTCCCCGAATAGACCGCCGCTTGCGAACCGCAGTTGGACTACGTCGCCTTCCTGCTCAAACACAAGGTCCACGGCCCCGCTGCCTGCCCCAATCCGGTTGGCCGCCTGCGCGAAGCCAGCAATAGCCCGCACAAGGTGAGCCGCATCCCATGGCCCGGTGATCGGAGGCGGATTCGGGCCAATCATCTGCAGGCCGGGGCCAACCAGCTCACGCGCGGCCGCCACGGCCGCTGCCAGGTCGCACGGCCCCCCGCCCAGCGCCACCTTCCCACGTTCCAGGCGCGGATCTCCTGGAGGTCGTCGGCCAGCCGTTGCAGGTCATCGATCGAGGCGTTCAGCATCGCCGAGAGCTCCGCATCGAGCACCGCCTGGTCGCCCGATCCGAGCCGCTTCGCCAGTTCAATGACCATCCGAATGGAAGTGAGCGGCGTGCGGATCTCGTGCGCGAAAGCGCCCATCGACTCACGCCGGTAGTGGTCGGTCTCGCTCAACTTCGGCTCCGAAGGCGCCACCATCCCAGTATCGGTCCGACAATATCCTCCTGGCTCTCATCCGGCAATGAGGGTGTTGCCTGGACCGCTGCCGATGGCGCATGGCGCCGGGGGCGTTTGCCGTGGATACCTGTAAGACAGGACGGGGGCGTCAGCTACACGGCTGACGCCCCCGCCCGGACTGCTCCTGGGCCTACTAACTGATGAAGAGTGGCGCCAGCACCAGGGTGATTGTGCTCAGCAGCTTCACAAGCACATGCAGCGCTGGTCCGGCCGTGTCCTTGAAGGTCGCCCACCGTGTCGCCCACCACAGCCGCGGCGTGCGTCTCGGTGCCCTTGCCAATGACGTTCCCGGCATCGTCCTTCAGGCCACCCGATTCGATGAACTTCTTCGCGTTGTCCCACGCGCGCCGCCGGTTGTTGTTCAGGTAGGTGGCCACCAGCACGCCGCCGATGGTACCCACCATCAGCATGCCGGCCACCGATTCCCACCCTTCGTTGCCGTCACCCCCAAAGGCGTAGCGGAAGATGACCCCGACCAGGATCGGCAGGCCGACGGCGAGGATGCCGGGCAGCACCATCTCGCGCAGCGCCGACCGCGTGGTAATGTCGACCGCGCGGGAGTAGTCGGGCCTGACCTCGCCGGTCATGATCCCGGGATTCTCGCGGAACTGGCGGCGTACCTCTTCGATGATGCCGCCAGCCGCCTTGCCCACAGCGCGGATCGCCAGCGAGCTGAACAGGAAGACAAGCATTACGCCGAGCAGGGCGCCGACGAACACGTCGACCTTGCCCAGGTTGATCGGCATGATCCGGGGCAGCGGCAGTGGGCTGCCTTCTATCCCCGCCACCGCTGATGCCTCGACATCTCCATCGGCGATCTTCTTGCCGACGATGGCCGCCGTTTCTTCCTCGCCAGCGGTAATGAGAGACTCGATGTCCCGCTCTTCAAAGCCCGCGTCTTCGAGCTCCTTCCGATAGCTCTCGACCGCCTGGGCGGCCGATGCCTTCAGGGCCTCTCCCGGGGGCAGCAGGTCCTGGTCCTGGGCGAGCGTGACGTAACGCTCGGCGTCACTGGTTGCTATCTTCCCGAACTCGAGCCGCACCTCGTCCAGGTAGGCCGTGAAGAGCAAGAAGGCCGCCAGCGCCGCCGAACCGACCGCGTAGCCCTTGGTGAGCGCCTTGGTGGTATTGCCCACCGCGTCAAGTGCGTCCGTGATCTCCCGGGCCTCGGGCTTGGTGCCTTCGGCCATCTCGGTGATTCCACCGGCGTTGTCGGTGATGGGCCCGAACGTGTCCATAGCAAGCACATACGCCGCCGACATGAGCATACCCATTGTCGCCACTGCCGTGCCGAACACGCCGGTGGAGATGGTGCTCACGTTCGTCAGCTCGGCCTGTTCGCCAAGGGTGAAAGAACCCACGAGCGCCACGCCCACGGTGATGGCCGTGACCGCCGTCGTTTCGAAGCCCACCGCCGTGCCGATGATCATGTTCGTGGCCGAGCCGGTCTTGCTCGCCTGTGCGATCTCCTGCACAGGCCGCCAGCCTCCCGCCGTGTAGTACTGCGTGATGTACACGAACGCGATCCCCGTGGCGATACCCACCAGGCCGCAGAGGAAGAACCAGTACCAGACGTCGTCGAGCATCACCCTGGTGGTGATCGCGAGGCCGCCGATGCTCAGCGCCGTGATGACCCAGTACCCCCCGTTCAGGGCGCCCATCGGATCCTTGATTCGCTTCGCCCAGAACGGCACCGTAAGCATGCCGATGATGGTGGCGAAAACGCCGAAGGAGCGGAGCACGAGCGGGAACAGGATCCACTCCTCGCGCCCCGTGGCGGTGTAGATGGCAACACCGAGGATCATGGCGCCGATGTTCTCAGCGCTCATCGATTCAAACAGGTCGGCGCCGCGCCCCGCGCAGTCGCCCACGTTGTCGCCCACCAGGTCGGCAATGACAGCGGCGTTTCGCGGGTCGTCCTCGGGGATCCCCGCTTCGACCTTGCCCACGAGGTCGGCGCCCACATCGGCAGCCTTTGTATAGATGCCGCCGCCGAGCTGGGCGAAGAGCGCCACAAAGCTGGCGCCAAAGCCGAAGCCCACGATCAGGAACGGCGCCTCGTCGATCGGATGGTCGAGCAGGCGGCTGTAGATCCCGAAGATGCTCGACACGCCGATAAGACTCAGCGCAACAACGAGGAAGCCCGAGACCGCGCCGCCCCGGAGCGAGGTGTTGATCGCGTCCGCCAGGCTGTTCTGCGCCGCCGCCGCCGTGCGGCCGTTGGCCCGCACCGCAATCGACATGCCGATGTAGCCCGAAACGCCAGAAGCAAGCGCGCCCACAATGAACGCAATGCCGGTGAGAACGCCTGCCTCGGTCGACTCCTTGAAGACGCCGACCACGACGCCAACCACCACTGCGGTGACCATGGCCAGCATGCCGATCGTGCGGTACTGGCGATTCAGGAAGGCGTTCGCGCCTTCGAGAATCGTGCCCGCTACCTCCTGCATCGCCTCCGTCCCGCGATCGCGCCGCAGGACGTCGTATGCCAGCCAGATTGCGAAGAGCACCGCTGCGGCGCTCGCCGCCGGGATCATGATAAGGGCCAGTTGCATGGGCCTCCCCTCCGGTGACCGGTTCTGCCAGGGCGTGATGCGCAGGACACACAGAAACGGCGGCCGCCCTGCGCGACGCGCCGAAGTGCTGTGGAGAATAGCAGGGCCACCCCCTACGGGCGAATGCAGGCAGCGCCACGCCCGGGCTCCCGTTCCTGGCTGCCGCCATCCGCGCCCCAAATTGGCGACCCCATGCAGCTTCGATTGCGCGGCAAGCGCACTTCCCGTCAGCGCCTGGCTTCGGCGACAGGATCTGACTGGCCCGTTGTGGCGGGGCCGCTATTGTTGCGCGGGCGCCGCCGCCCAAACCCCCTCACCAGGAGTCCCGCCCCAATGAAGATCCTGCGACTGCTGTTCGCGGCCTCATCCCTCCTTGCCCTATTCGCCTTTGTCGCCTGTGGGGACGACGATGGCGGTGGTAACGGCGACAACAGTGACCGCAGCGACAGCAGGGAGAAGGACGAGCCCACAGCCACAACGAAGACCGAACCCACCGCCGCGGCCGCCACAGCCACGCCCGCAAAGACCGGCCTCCAGGCCGATGACCTGCTGGCCGCCCTGCTCGTGCCGACCGAGGTGGCAAAGCCGGGAACCGAAGCCTCCCTCTGGCAGCGCTTTCCCGAAGTTTCGTCCGCCGGCTACAACATCGACCCCGCCAACGTCGACAAGGGCGAGCTCGCATGGGTGTACGTGGAGTGGGCCGTGCCGGCAACGAAGGATGGTGACCCGGTGCGCGGGCGGCTGCGCCAGTCGCTCCAGTACTTCCAGGACGAAGCCTCCGCCATCGAGGCTCACAAGAGCCACGTTCAGAAGGACCAGGACGACTGGGACGCAAAGGTCGTCCCCGGTGAGCAGGTGGGCGATGAATCCGCCTACCTGACCCTGAAGGACGCCGGCGACAAGGCCACGCCCTACATCACGACCCTCCGCTTCCGGGTCGGCCGGCTCGTCGGCCGCATCGAATCGGCCCGCGCCGATACCTACGACCGTTCGGACACCATGCGCACCATGGCCGGCCCGCTCGCCTCGAAGGTGCGCGCCCTGCTCGACGGCACCCTGAAGGCGAAGCCTGTGCCCGAAAGCCTGGCGAAGCTGATGCCTCCCGCCAATGCCGGAAAGGGCGCCGGGCCGCTGCTGGCCAGCATCACCCGCCCTGCCGAGGCGTTTGCGCTCATCGATGGCTCGGGGAAGCCGCGGGCCGTGCGGTCGCGCCTCGAGACCTATGGCGCCACCGAGCTGGGCTGGCAGGCCTACGGTCTCGACGCCGACAAGACGCAGGCCGTCACGGCCACCCTGTTCCCCATGAGCAACGTCGCCTCGGCCGAAGCTTGGGCGCGGGAGTTCGTCAACCACGTGAAGGGAAGCGCGGGCGCCCTCGACTCTGGCAAGACCGGGACGCTCTCGGCCTTCACCAGCAACGGCGGCGAGTTCTACGAGCTGCAGTTCGCGAAAGGGAAGAACGCCACTTCCATCACCTGCAGCAACGCGGTGGACCCGAAGGCAACCTCGCCGAAGTGCGAAGAAGCCGTGCGCAAGATCGCCGAAGCCTGGTACGCCTCGCTGCCCGAGTAGCCGCCAGCAGCCCGTGGGCCGCCCGTCGCCGATAATGGATTCATCCCAACGACGGGCGGTCCTTCCATGCGCGAAGTAGCCGAACTCAACGGAGACGGCATCGCCGCCGAACTCCGCGATACCATCCACCAGCTGAACGAGGCGCTGGGTTCGCCCGTCTCATTCCGGCCCGTCGACTGGTCACTCGAACGGCGTGAGTCCAGTTCGGCGGCGCTCGACGAAGCGATTGAGATGGCCCGCGACCTCGGCGTCGCGATGAAGTACCCCACCGTCACCCAGAGCATGAGCCCCAACCAGGTGCTCCGCGACCGGCTCGGCCTTGCCGTCATCCATCGCCCCTGCCGGAGCTACCCAGGCGTCAGCCGCAACTACACCGGCGACATCAACCTGCACGTCGTTCGCGTCGCCACCGGGGGCACCTATGAAGATGCCGGCCACCGCATCGGCTACCACTCGGCCGTCAGCATTCGCATCATGGAGCGCACCCCGGTAGAACATGCCGCCCACTTCGCCTTCCGCCTCGCCGAGCGCCATCGCCGCCGCGTCGTTTCGACCAGCAAGTACACCATTCAGCGCGCCGCCGATGGCCTCTTCGAAGAGGTGGTCGCCGAGGTGGCAAAGGAATACCGCAACGTTTCCCACGACCGGGAACTCTTCGACTCTCTGCTTGCCCGGCTGATCATCAAGCCCGAGCAGTTCGACGTCATCGTGACCCCCAACGAGTACGGGGACTTCCTGAGCGACGCCGTCTACGGGCTGATCGGGTCCATCGGGTTGGGCGCCAGCGCTTCCTATGCCTTCACGCCGAGCCACCAGCCGAACATCGGCATCTTCGACCCCGCCGGGGGCACTGCTCCTGACATTGCCGGTAAGGGCATCGCCAACCCCTCCGGGGCGATTGAAGCCTTTGGGTACCTGCTCGAGTACTGCGGCGAATTCGAGATGGGCCGCCGCCTCATCGATGCCGTCCACGATTGCATCGCCGCCGGCGAATCCACGCGCGACCTCGGCGGACAGCTCGACACCGCCGGCTTCACCAGGGCAGTCATCGCCCGAGGTGTGGCAGGAACTTAGCCCGGAGTCGCGTCATACGGCCATGATGTCGTCGCCCACGATGTGCAGGCGAATCACCCTGGACGCCTTGCCGTCGTCGAAGTGGCAGCGGACGGCATCGCGGACCCGCTCGCGGAGCACCGGCAGGTCGTCAGCCTCCGTGAAGATGGCCTCTCCCAGGGCGCGGGCGGTATAGCCCCCTTCAGGTGCTTCGGTCACCACGAAAATGATCTCGTCCATGATGGCTCCCGGCGTCTTTGGTGCGCTCTCATCATACCGTGGCCAGCACCCGCGTGGCCCTGCGCGGGACCATGCTTGTGGCTTTCGCGACCCTCGTCGCCGGGGTAGAGCCGGGTCGTGGGCCCGGAGGCTAGCGAACGCTCAGGCCAGGTTCGGCGTGGGAGGCCCGGGCAGGACCACCGCCATCGAGGCCCCACCCGCGGATGGCGCCACCCGATCGGCTCAGCTCAGTTCGTCGACGTTCCCCATCGCTACCTCGCCGCTCAGCGCGTCCGTGGCACGGCGCAGCGCAATGGCCATCGTCAGGTCGCCCCGTGTCTTCTCCAGGATGCCCCGCGTCTGGTCCGTGGTGCGGCGGAGCCCGCCGGTCATGGCGTCCGGGAAGTCGATCGTCACCAGCACGGAGTAGATGTCATCCATAGCCTCGAGCAGCTCTTCGCAACCGGTGGAATCGCCTCCTCGCAGCCGGTCCATGAGGCTGCGGCGCAGCTCGCCCACCGCCTCGGCGATGCCGTTCAGGTAGGCGGGGTATTCGACCCCCAGCTCTTCTGGCGATGGGAGCGGCCGCCCCGAAAGCAACGCCAGCGTGCTCCGCGCCTCGGCGTATTCCTTCTGGGCATCGTGCAGGAATCCCGCGTGGTACACGTCCCCATGCCCGGCCAGTGCCGCCACCGCCTCGTCACGCACCGCGCGAGCTTCATCGAGCTTCGCTGCCGCTTCGGCGAACTCCCCGCGGTGCACCGCACGTATGGCATTGGCGCTCATGCGGATAATGGAGCGGCTTGCTGCCAGCGCTTTTTCGCGCGCTGCGTTCTTTTCGGCGAGGTGGTCGAGGATCCGCGGAACGATCTGGTCGAGCGGCGAAGTGTCAGCCACTGGAGCCCCCGCTTTCCCGGCGTGGGCCGCCCGGCCCTCTCACAGGTCCTTCACCGGCTCCGGCAGCTCGCCTTCGCGGGCCGCGTCGATCATCTCGCGCGCGCCGTCCGGGAGGTCCATCCCGTACTGCTCGAACTTCTTCTCCACCCATGTGCCTATCTGCCGCGGGTCGCGATAGGCGTCGGGACCACCGCCCCCATCGGCCGGGTCCCCGTACTTCTCAATAATGTCCGCCCGGCTGTAGGTGCGCCCGAACTTCGACATCATGCGCGCGGTCTTCGTGCTCCCGCAGTGCTCGCAAGGGGGCAGGACCTCGGTGTCGATCTTGCGGGTGAAGTGGCTCGTTATCTTCCCGCAGTCACCGCAGCGGAACTCGTAGATCGGCATACGGCCATGGTAGCGCAAACTGCCCGGAGCGCTGAAGTGCTACTCCTGCCGTGTCGCTCCGCGTAGACTCCCCTGCGTAGCCGGGGCCAGCCAGCCCGGCTCCCGGAGTGAGTGCATGAACCTCTTCAATCTCAGCGGCGAAGTCGCCTTCATCACCGGCGGCAACGGGGGAATTGGGCGTGGGATTGCCCTCGGATTGGCCGCAGCCGGCGCGGATGTGGCCATTGCCGCCCGGGATTCGGGCAAGTCCGAAGCCGTTCGGACCGAAATCGAAGCGCTCGGCCGCCGCGCCGTCGCCGTCGACTGCGACGTCACCTCCCGCACGAGCATCGACGAGGCCGTGAAGGCTACCCTGGCTGCTCTCGAGAAGATCTCCATCGTCGTCAACAATGCCGGCATCGCGCGCGGCGGGCCGCCCGCCACGCTCAGCGAAGCAGACTGGGACGCGGTGGTGGACACGAACCTGAAGGGCACGTTGCTAGTGTCCCAGGCGTGTTTCCCCGCGCTTGCCGCCAACGGGCGCGGCAAGATCATCAACATCGGCTCCGAATACTCGCTCTTTGCCAACCCCAACGGCCTCCCCTACGGAGCCAGCAAGGGCGGCGTCATCACCCTCACCTTCGGCCTCGCCGATGCCTGGGCGTCTCACAACATCCAGGTCAATGCCATCATCCCCGGGGTCATCGAGACGGACATCTGGCGCGGCGCCCTCGCCGTCCCCGATTTCCGCAGCCGCCTGGAACGCCGTACGCCCGCGGGCCGCATCGGCCTACCCGAAGACCTTGCCGGCCCCGCCGTCTTCCTCGCCTCGCGTGCCAGCGACTTCGTTACCGGCCAGTGGTTCGCCGTCGATGGCGGCGTCAACATCGCCGACCCCGTCATCCACTGAGGTGGTCACTCGTCGGGGATTTCGATTCCCCTGAAGTGCTCGACATGGGCCGCCTGCCCGCCGGGGGCGAGGTCGACGCTGACTACGTCGATGCGCGCCCTCTCGGGGTTGATTCCCGCTGCATCGCAGTAGTCCATGGCGCACTGCCACATGCGCCGCAGCTTGGTATCGCCCAGCGATTCGGCGGCCACCCCTGGCGCCGCGCGGCGTGTCCGCACTTCAACGAACACCACGTCGTGCTCGTCGTGCGCCACGATGTCGATTTCACCGCCCGGCGTGCGCACGTTACGCGCCACCACAGTCATGCCGGCCGCCTCCAGGCGATGAGCGGCGATGCGCTCCCCGAATTCGCCCAGGCGCTGACGCTCGTTCACAGCGGCAGCGACCACCGGGCCACTGGAGCGTAGGAGCGGCGGTGGATTGCGCACGGTCCCCGGGTGGCCAGCAGGCGCCTGTGCTCCGGCGTGGGATAGCCTTTGTTCCGGCAAAACGCATAGCCCGGGTACTGCTCGCAGAGCTCAAGCATCAGGGCATCTCGGGCCACCTTGGCCACAATAGACGCGGCCGCCACCGCCACGCTCAACATGTCGCCTTTGACCACCGGCCGTACATTCGGCATGGGGAGGTCCAGGGCATCGGTGATGATATGGCCGGGCTGCTCGGGAAGCTGCTCAATTGCGCGCAACATGCAGAGCCGCCGCGCCGGCAGAATGCCGGCCCGGTCAATCTCCTCGTGCGTCGCCCATCCGATGGCATAGGGTACCGATTCGCGGATCGCGGCGGCGATGCGCTCCCGGTCCGTTTCCGAAAGCAGCTTGGAGTCGCGCACCTGCCGGAACCAGCCAAAGCGGCGGCCCCCGCGGAGTGCCACGACCGCGGCCGTCACCGGCCCCGCCAGCGGTCCCACGCCCACCTCGTCGACGCCGGCCACCAGGTCGAATCCCGCGCGCCAGGCCTCGCGCTCGAAACGCAGTGTCGGAGCGGGAGCGGCCATCTCGGCGCCATCGTAGGCTCCGGGCGGCGGGCAGAAAAGCCCGGGGAATTCAATCACCCGGGCGCACCAGCGTGTCACAATGGTGCCAATGCCAGCGCGCAACGGCCACGTCTATATCGTCGGCGCCGGTCCTGGTGACCCGGGCCTCCTCACCGTGGCCGGCGCTCGCGCCCTCGCCCGGGCCGATGTGGTTCTCTACGATGCCCTCTCCTCACCTGCGCTCCTTCGCCACGTACGGCCCGGCGCCGAGGTTCGCTACGTTGGCAAACGCTCCGGGCAGCACGCCCTCGCCCAGGAGGGAATCGAGGCGCTTACCGTCCGTCTCGCCCGCAGCGGGAAGATCGTTGTCCGCCTAAAAGGCGGTGACCCCTTCGTCTTCGGTCGCGGGTCGGAAGAGGCGATCGCCTGCGCCCGGGCGGGCATTCCCTTCACCGTCATCCCCGGCATCAGCTCTGCCCTCGCTGCGCCCGCCTATGCCGGCATTCCCGTCACCCACCGCGGCGTCTCCTCCTCGTTCATGGTGATCACTGGCAGCGAAGCCGGGGCAGGCACTCCAGGGATCACGGCAGGCTGGGAGGCCGCAGCGCGTGCGGGCACCCTTTCCATCCTCATGGGTGCTTCGACGCTCGGCGAGGCCATGAGCCGCCTCATGGCCTCCGGCAAGGACCCTGCCACCCCCGCCGCCTGTATCCGCTGGGGCACTCGTCCGGACCAGCAGGTTGTGCGGGGCACGGTCGGCGACATCGCCGCCATCGCCGCGCAGGCGGGCCTCTCGGCGCCGCTGGTTACCGTCGTGGGGCCCGTCGTCAACCTTGCCCGCGAGATCGCCTGGTTCAGCCCCGGTCCCCTGGCCGGCCGGTCAGTCGTCGTGACGCGCGCCGGTGAACAGGCGGCCGGTCTCGCCGAGAGGCTGGAGAGCCTGGGCGCCACTGTGGTCGCTGCACCCGTTCTCCGCATCCAGTCGCGCACCCCAAACGGTCCGCTCCGCAAGGCTCTGCTGGAGCAGCCCGCCTGGGTTGTCCTGACCAGCACCAACGCCGTCAAGGCCTGCCTGGATGAGCTCTTCGCTGCCGCTGCCGATGTGCGCGCCCTGGCCTCCTCGCGGATTGCCGCCGTGGGCCCGGGAACAGCCTCCGCCCTGGCGGGAGCCGGCCTGCGCCCCGATTTCGTCCCTCCTTCTTCCACCGCCGGGTCTCTCGCTACCACCCTGCCCGGCGTAGACGGGCGCCGCGTGCTGCTCCCTCTCTCCGCCCTGGCCGATGACCGGCTCGCGCGGGTGCTCTGCGAGCGCGGCGCACTGGTCGAGCAGCTTCCCGCCTACGACGCCCTGCCCGCATCCCTCGATGAAGATCAGATTCGCCTGGTGCTCGCTGCGGATGCGATCACCTTCACGAGCGCCTCTACCGCCCGCTTCCTCCGGCAGGCGCTCGGAGAGCGGGGTCTCGGCGTGTGCACCAGGCTGGTGAGCATCGGCCCCCGCACCTCCGAGGCCGTGCGGGACGCCTTTGGCCGTGTTGACCGCGAAGCCGCCGGCCCGGACCTCGATTCGCTGGCGGAGGCGGTCCGGGAGACGCTCACGTGGGACTGATCATCGATCTGCAGCCCGTGGCTGGCCCCGCACTTGTAGTGGGAGGCGGCCACGTTGCCACCCGAAAGGTGAGGAGCCTGGCCGAGGCGCAGTTCATGGCCACCGTCATCGCCCCCGCCGTGACGAAAGAGGTCCGGCTCACCCCGGGAGTCACCGTTGTCGAGCGTGAGTTCCAGCCATCGGACCTTCATCACGAACCGCCCTGGGCGCTCGTCATCGCCTGCACGGGCTCGCGTTCGGTCAACCGCGAGGTGGGGAACCTGGCCCGGCTGGCCGGCATCCCCGTCCTCGTCGCCGATGCCTCGCAGGAGAGCACGTTCTTCATGCCCGCGGTCATCCGCGATGGCGAGCTCGCAGTGGCTGTCTCCACGGGCGGCGCCTCACCTGGCACAGCGCGCTGGATCCGCGAACAGATTGCCGGCGCCATTGGCCCCGGCTGGGGCCAGATGGTCTCCCGTGCCCGCGCCGAGCGCGAGGCCCGCCTCGGCCGGCGGCCGCAGGACCAGGGGTAGCAATGTCCAGGGCACTCGTCCTCGCCGGGCACGGTTCGCATCTCGACCCTGCCTCCAGCCGTCCCGTCCACGACCACGCCGCCCGCCTTCGCGCGCGCGGCGCCTTCGACGAGGTCCATGTCGCCTTCTGGAAAGAGGAGCCTGCTCTCTCCCGCATCCTCGACGCCGTCGACGCGGACGACGTCACCATCGTTCCCGTCTTCATCTCGGACGGCTACTTCGTGCGCGAAGTGGTGCCTCGCGAGGCCGGGCTCTCGGGCCCGGTCTCCTGCGTGCTCGGGAAGCTCGTCCGCTACACCCGGCCGGTTGGCTCCAACCCTGCCCTGGCCGACGTGATCGTGCAGCGAGCACTTGAGGCCGGGGCAGGCCCGTCCACCGGCATCGCCGTTCTCGGGCACGGCACGCCCCGCAACCCCGGGTCCGAGCGCAACGTCCTCTTCCATACGGAGCTGGTGTCGAAGCAGAACCGCTTTGTGGCGGTTGCTGCTGTCTTTCTCGAACAGGAGCCGGACATGCGCGGTGTCTTCGGCCTCCTGGATACCCGGGAGATCGTCATGGTTCCCCTCTTTGTCGCCGAGGGCTGGCACGTGGGCGTCTCCATCCCCGAGGACATGGCGATTGACCGGGGCGAGCTCCGGCGGGGAGGCCGCACGCTCCGCTACTCCGCTCCCGTGGGGACCCACCCTCTCGTTACGGGCATCATCGAAGAGCTCGCCGTGGCGGCGGCCGCCTGGCGGTGAACATCGAAGCGGCTATCGCCGCCCGCAACGAGTTCCGCATCGGCGAGGTTGCCATCCGCTTTGAAGGCCCCCTGGGCATCATCTCCGGCCCGCGAATGGGAAGTACTGGCCCCGCCCGTGTTGCTTCCGATGACCTGCGCGAGCTTGTCCGCACCGATGACCACGGCCGCTACCGTCCTCTCCCCGGCGCGCGTACCATGCCCGGCGGCTGGGAGGTCCGCTGCCACTCCGCGGACGAGCTGCTCGACGCCATCGATGCGATCTACCCCCTCGCCCTGCGGCACATCGGCCAGCACGAACGCGGCGAGCTGCGCGTGATTCCTCTAGATGAGGTACTGCGGCGGCAGTCGGGCCGCTACGCCGTTGCTGCATCGCTCGGCGTGGAGGGGCGCAAAGCCGCCTGCAACACACTCTGCGGCCGCTGCGTCAGGACCCCCGTCTGGTGCGAGGCCGCTCTTCCCCCGGGGGGCATCCCCTGCCCGGAGCCCTGTAGCGTCCTCGTCTCGCTCTGCCGCGAGGCAGCGCTTTGGGACACCTCCCCGCCTGCTCCGTCCGCACCCGTGGCCGGGCTCCCCTTCGCCCGGTTCGACATCCCGGGGAACGAGGTGCGCGAGACCTACCTCGCTGACCGCGCAGGCGCCCCGCTGGCGGGCAGCCCCAGCTTGAACGCCACTGCCTTGCCCGGAGACGATGCCCTTGTTGGATAACGAAACCATCCGCCACGCCGCGCGAGGCCTCTTCCCCGGTGGGGTGAACAGCCCGGTCCGCTCCTACCGCTCCGTGGATGGAGCGCCCCGGCCAATCGTGCGCGGGCAGGGCGCCCACGTCTTCGACGCCGATGGGATGCGCTACATCGACTACATCGGGGCGTTTGGACCGATGCTGCTGGGGCACGCCCACCCGGCGGTCACGGCAGCCATCCAGGCCGCTGCGGCCGATGGTACGGCCTTCGGCGCCCTTACCCCCGGCGAAGTCGAGCTTGGCCGCAGGGTCGCCGCGGCCACCGGGCTCGAACGCCTCCGCTTCGTCAATTCCGGCACCGAGGCGACCATGACCGCCATCCGGCTTGCGCGCGCGGCCACCGGCCGCGACCTGGTGGTCAAGTTCGACGGCGGTTACCACGGTCACAGCGACGGCCTGCTCGTGAAGGCCGGGAGCGGCGTGGCCACCATGGGCCTCAGCGATTCCGCCGGCGTGCCGGGAGCGGTCGCAGGGCTCACTGCCGTGCTTCCCTACAACGATCCCGCCTCTCTCCGCCAGTGGTTCGAAAGCCGCGGCGGCGAGACGGCCGCCGTCATCGTCGAACCAGTGGCCGGGAACATGGGCCTCGTCGCTCCCCGGCCGGAGTTCCTTACCGAACTCCTCCATCTCCCTCGTGAGCACGGGGCCCTGCTCATCGCCGACGAGGTCATCACCGGCTTCCGGCTGCGCTATGGCCTCTCCGGGCTCCTGCCAGGCGCCGATATCATCTGCCTCGGGAAGATTATCGGTGGCGGGCTCCCAATCGGCGCGTTCGGCGGCAGCGCGGCCCTCATGTCGCAGATCGCGCCCGAGGGCCCCGTGTACCAGGCGGGCACTCTCAGCGGCAACCCGCTCGCCATGGCTGCAGGTGCCGCGACCCTGGACACCCTCGCTGGCGGGGCCCCCTACCGCCGCGCCGAAGAGCTCGCCCGCCACCTCGAGAACGCCCTCGGTGCTGCCAGCACTCGCGCCGGGGTCGAGGCGTCTGTAGCACGGGTGGGCTCCATGCTCACCCTCTTTTTCCGTGCCAGCCCTCCGCGCGACTACGCCGAGGCGCGCGAGTCCGATACGCCAGCCTTCGCCACTTTCCACGCCGCGATGCTCGGCCGGGGAGTCATGCTTCCCCCCTCCCAGTTCGAGACGTGGTTCGTTTCCGCCGCGCACACTGAGAGCGACATCGATGCCACCGCCTTCGCCGCCCACGAGGCCATGCACGCAGTCGCCGCCAGGGCTACGCCGTGACCACGCTCCGCCTCGGGACGCGCGGCAGCCGCCTCGCCCTCATCCAGAGCGAACTGGTCGGCTCCCTTCTGCGCGCCGCCCATCCGGGCCTCACCGTGCACCTCGTCGAAATCGCAACCGCCGGCGACCGCGACCAGGCGACGCCCCTTCCCGAGGGGACTGGCTGGTTCACGACTGCCATCCAGGAGGCGCTCCTTCGCGCCGAGGTGGACCTGGCAGTACATAGCTACAAGGACCTCCCATTGCCGCGCCCACAGGGCTGGTGATTGCCGCTGTTCCCGCGAGGAAGACCCCCGTGATGCACTCGTCAGCCGTGACAACGCGCCGCTCGCCGGACTCCGCCCGGGCGCCGTTGTCGGCACAAGCTCGCCGCGGCGGGAGGCTCAGTTGCTGGCGCTCAGGCCGGATCTCCAGCTCCGGCCCATCCGCGGCAACGTCGATACACGGGTTGCGAAGGTGGAGTCCGGCGAGTTTGACGCCGCTGTTCTGGCGCTGGCCGGCCTTCGCCGGCTCGGTCTGGAGCACCGCATTTCGCAGGTGTTCTCCCTCGATGAGATCCTGCCCGCACCCGCCCAGGGCGCCCTGGCCGTTGAATGCCGGGCCGCGAACTCCCACGTGCGGACGCTCCTCGCCTCAATCCATGACCCCGCGGTTGCCGCGTGCGTCCTCGCCGAGCGGTCGTTCCTTGCTGCCCTTGAGGCTGGCTGCAGCTTCCCGGCGGCCGCCTACGCTGAGGTGACTGGCTCTGAGCTCTCGGTCCGCGCTTTCGTTTCGCGCGGCAGCGCCATCGCCCGCGCTCACCGGGCTGGCCCCGCCGGCTCAGAGGCCGAGACTGGCCGTGCGCTTGCCACAGCGCTCCTTGAGGCCATCCGGCCCGGTGGGGGATAGGAACCAGGCGGGGGGGGGCGCGTTGAGGTGCGCCCCCCCGCTACGCACCGGTATCGAATGCGGTTCGGCGGGTCGTGGCTGTCTCAGGTGAGGTGTCCCTCTACGTTGAGCTCTGGCAGCCACTTCAGCCAGGCCGGCAGGAACCAGTTCAGGTCTCCGAGCAGCGCCATGCTCGCCGGCACGAGCACTGTACGAACGATGGTGGCATCGAGGATGACGGCGACCGCAAGCCCAAAGCCCATCTGCTGGAACATCGTCAGCTCGCCCATCGCGAATCCGCCGAACACCGCCACCATGATGAGAGCCGCCCCCGTGATCATCCCGGCCGTCGTCTGCACACCGAAACGTACCGAGGCCGCGTTGTCGCCCGTTGCGTCAAAGTGCTCGCGGATGCGCGTGAGAAGGAACACGTGGTAGTCCATCGAGAGCCCAAAGAGCAGGGCGAACATGAACAGCGGCACCCATGACTCGATCCGCTCTACCTGCCGGAATCCGAGGAGGTCTGCCCCCACGCCGTGCTGGAACACCAGGGTCATGACCCCGTAGGCCGCGCCCACCGAGAGCAGGTTCATGATGATGGCCTTCACCGGCACCACAATGCTCCGGAACACCACCAGCAGGATGAGGAAGCTCAGCCCCAGCACGAACGCGACGACGATGGGCGTGTACCTGCTGATCACCGCGCTGTAGTCGATATCCGTGGCGGTCGTTCCCCCAACCGCGACCTCCGCCCCCGTGCCGGCGAAGGCCGCCGGTATGTACTCCGTCCGCAGCCGTTCGACCGCCTCGATAGCGTGGTCGCCCAGCGGGTCGCCGCTCAGTGCCACCGTGATCATGGCAAGGTCGCCCGTGCTGTTGACCTCCACGATCGGCCGGCTGAAGTCGGGGTCTGCAAAGAGCGTTCCCCGCAGCTCTTCGATCGCCGCGTCCACTTCTGGGGAGCGCACGTCCCCGGCATCTATCACGATACTTGTCGGGCTCAGTAGCCCGGCGCTGAACTCCTGGTCCAGCAGCGTGAACGCCCGGGAAGCGACGCTGCTCTCCGGAAGCGAGGTAACGCCCGCGAAACCAAGCTTCGCACTGAGATAGGGCGTTCCGGCGACGAGCAACAGTGCCACCGATGCCACAACGCTCGCCACCCGGTGCCTCATGACGAGACCCGCCGTTCGCGCCCAGAAGCCATTTCCAACGCCCGTGCTCCCCCTGCTTCCGGGCAGCGGGATGCTCCCCAGGTTGACGCGGTCGCCAAGCACGCGGAGAAGCGCCGGCAGGAGCGTCAGGGCCGCGATGACCGCCACCAGGACCACGATCACGGCCCCGGCGGCCACGCTTCGGAAGATGCTCGAGGGCACGAGAAACATGCTGAACAGCGCGACAACCACCGTCATGCCCGAGAACAGCACCGCGCGGCTGGCGGTGGCGCCTGCTCGAGCGATCGCCTCGTCGCGGTCGCGCCCGTTGCGCCGTTCCTCGCGAAAACGCTGGATGATGAGCAGCGAGTAGTCGATCCCTACTGCCAGGCCGGTCATTGTGACCATGTTTACCGTGAAGATGGAGAGCTCGAAGGCGTACGCGAGCGCGGTGGTGATGCCCACCGAAACGGCGATCGCCACCAGCCCGACTACGATCGGCACCCCAGCCGCCACCAGGGCCCCGAACACCGCCACAAGGACCACCAGTGCGATTGGCAGGCCGATGACCTCCGCCGCCCGCAGGTCCTTCTCCGACGACTCCGTAAAGGCACGTGAGATGCTGCCGGGCCGCCGGTCACAACGGTGTAGCCATCGCGGCCGTCGTAGCGCTGGAGCAGCTCCATCAGCGGCTCCACCGTCTCTTCTGCTTCTTCGACCGTCCCCTCGAGCACCACGGGCGCCAGCAGCGTGCCGCGGTCATCGGAAACGAGCGCCGCATCGAGCGACTCATAGTAGCTCACCACGGCCAGCACACCGGCGGTCTCCCGTATCTCTGCGAGCAGCCGGTCAGCCTCCTCGCGAAACTCATCATCGTCGACGGCGCTGTGGTCCGAACTGATGATGACGAACTCCCGTGCCTTCTCGGGACCATGGAGGCGCTCCTCGATCAGCCTCTCCGCCCGTCCCGATTCAGTTTCGACGCGCATTTCCTCGGACGTAGAGAGGCGTCCGGCCATCATCACAGCGGTCGCCACCCCCACGACGAGGAGCAGCGCCCATGCGGTGATTACGGTCCAGGGCCGTCGCGCCCCTGAGCGGGCCAGCGCTTCCGTGAGCGATCTCTGTCGCATCTTTTCGTTACCTTTCCCGTTGGGATTCCTGTTAGGCTGTGCCAGATCGGGGCGTCGCAACCAGGCGCACGAGGAGCGCAAGCGTCTCCTCGGCATCGACCCGCCCTCCCATCTCCAGTTCCAGAAGCCCCAGCCCGAGCACGAGCGCGTTGAGAACGATGCTGAGCCCCCGCGCGTCCAGCTCGGGGGGGAGCTCTCCCGCTTCCTGGGCCGCCGCCACCAACCCCTCGACCAGGTCGATCGTGTACTCGCGGAATGCCCGCGTCTGCTCGCCAATTGCCCCGCCGGCCCGGGCCGAGCCAAGGGCGCACTCAAGGTCGAGGCAGACCGTCTCGTGGTCCATCATCTCCGCCAGCGAGAGCCGGCCGGCTTCGATGATCGCTTCGAGCATGCCGCCCGAAGTGGCCCGCGCCTTTTCAAATGCCTGCCGCGTGCGCTCCCGGCCCTCGGCGAAGGCCGCCGCGATCAGGTCGTCCTTGCCCTGGAAGTACCGGTAGATGGCGCCCGTGCTCAGCCCCGCTTCGGCCGCGATCTCGCTCATCGTCGCGCCCTCAATCCCCCTCCGCGCAAACACGGTCCGGGCTGCATTGCGAATGGCGCCTACTCTGGCATCGATGTGCGCCTGTGTGACCCTGGTCAACGGCTGCCTCTAACGGTGAATGAATCGTCACATTGATGAATGGATGTTCATTCAGATGAACGGACGTTAGCGCAGTGCAGCGGATGTGTCAACACCTGCCAGGGAAACCAGCGCAACGTGCGGGCTAATGGCGGCTCAGGCGCCTTTCCGATGGTTCCGGGCCAGGCGCTGAACGAGCGCGAGCATCCCCATCAGCCCCTGGCCGCGGCCCATTGCGACTTCGCGTCCGAAGAAGGCGAAGACGATATCCGGGGGGACGGCCGCAATCTGCTCGATGGGCTGGCCGGAGAGGGTCTCATCGAGGATGGCGGCCCAGGCGCGCGCCGAGAGGCCCTGGGGGTTCTCCACGATGAAGTGGAATTTCAGGGCGCTACCGGGACAGCCTTCGGCCCATACGTAGGCGTCGGATTCGCAGTGGGTGACCCGGTGCTCTTCGGCGTAGGGGTAGCCGGTTATCTCTGCCGGCGCAGGGCGAAAGCGGTCTGCGAACTCAATCAGGAGTTCGAACCGCTCCGCACGGTCGAGCGCGGTGAATTCGGCGACGAGGGCGGCGAGCGGGGCGGGGAGATCCGGCGAGGTTGCGGCCGTCACTTCTCGATGGGGACGTTGACCGAGTTGCCCCACTCGGTCCAGCTGCCGTCGTAGTTCCGGACCCGCGGATAACCCAGCAGGTAGGTGAGCACGAACCACGTGTGGCTGGAGCGCTCGCCGATCCGGCAGTAGGCGACGATGTCGTCGGATGGCTTGAGCCCCTGTTCGCGCTCGTAGAGGTCGCGAAGCTGCTCGGCGGTCTTGAATGTGCCGTCTTCGGGGTTGGCGGCGCGGGCCCAGGGGACGCTCCTGGCGCCCGGGATATGCCCGCCGCGCAGCACGCCTTCCTGGGGGTATTCGGGCATGTGGGTGCGTTCGCCGCTGTATTCCTGGGGGCTGCGGACGTCGATGAGGGGCAGTCGGGCCTGCTGATGGCGTAGGACGGCATCCTTGAAGATGCGGATCGCGGTGTCGTCGCGCTCGGGGGCGGTGTAGCTACTGGCGGGGTAGGAGGGGACCTCGCGCGTGAGTTCGCGGCCTTCCTTCTCCCACTTGAGGCGGCCGCCATCCATCACCTTCGCTCTTGTGTGGCCGAAGAGTTGGAAGATCCAGAAGGCATAGGTCGCCCACCAGTTGCTCTTGTCGCCATAGAAGACGACGGTGGTGCCGTTGCTAATGCCGGCCCGGGACATCAGCCGTTCGAACGCGGAGCGATCGATATAGTCGCGGCGAACCTGGTCGTTGAGGTCGGTGGTCCAATCGACCTGGACGGCGCCGGGAATGTGGCCGGAGGGATAGAGGAGCGGGTCTTCGTTGGACTCGACGATGCGGACGGTCGCGTCGTTGAGGTGCTGGGCGACCCAGGCGGTGTCAACGAGCACCTCGGGGCGGGCGTAGCCGCGGCCGGCGATGGTGGGAGCGGAAGGGCTGGTCATTTCGGTCCTCCGATTGACGTTGCCGCGGGAAGAAGCGACGGCGCTCTCGAGTCTACCCCGCCTGCCGGGATATTAAAATAGAATTATGGAGTTTTTCTTTGTAAAATCATCAACGGGAGCCCGGGACGGACCAGCTCAGTCCGTATTGCCCGGCGGGAGAGCCACCTTTGGTTCGTAGCCGGCGCCCAGCGCCCCCACGATCGACCGGGGCGTGAGCACCAGCGCCTCCAGTCCAGGTCGCCCCGCGATTGGCTCGCCGTAGCCTTCGAACGACCACGGAAAGAGCCGGCCCGCCCATGTTAGATATGCCCTTGCCGGCGTCTCCTCGAAGGTCACGAAGGTCCCGGCTGGCAGGTCTGCGAGCTTTGCTGTGAACATCGCCTTCTGGCGTCCCGGTCCTGCCCGTTCAGCGTGCAAAGCCCGGTCGATCACATCCACTGACCTCGGCCGTTCCACCTGAGCGCCGCGGGCCCACGCTTCCACGAACCGCTCGAAGTCGCCGCGCCGGCAGAAGGCGCACGGCCTGTGCCCTGCGGCGAGGGCGGTTGCTTCATCCAGGAAGAACAGCTCCGTGTAGCCCTCTCCCATCACCTCACGCCGCCATCCCCGGAACTCGGTGACGCAGCATATCCAGTGATGGCTCGCCCAGCGGCGGTTCGATAGCTGCTTTCCCTGCGTGTGGATGCGCCCACCACGGTTTCCCATGAAGAGCCCCCGGGCGGGGTGGGCCACTATCTCGCCAAACGGGTCTACGCGATTCTGAAGAGCCATCCCTGCCGCCTCATTCTCTTCTCCCTGCCGGGAGAGCCTCAGAACAGCAGCCCGCCATCTGTCCCACGAGATGACTGCTCACCGCCCGATGGTCCCTTCGACTCGACCCAGCGCTGCAGGTCAACTGGATCGAAGGGGCCGATTGAGTCGAACCGCCCGCGTTCGAATACGGCCGGCACCCGGTCCTTGCGTGGCCGCGGCAGCGCCGTGAGCTCGGCACGAAACACTATTGCCAGCTCCCAGGCCCCGCCCGGAGTTGTGAACGACATCACGTCGGCCAGGGCAAGGTCCGAGATCGCGCCCTCGCACCAGTCGTCGGCAAGCTCGGAGGCCGTCACGTAGGGGTTGCCAGCAAACTCGATCACGCACCATGGCAGCCAGCGCCCCTGCGCTTCGCCCGCGCGCACGTCGAATGCCAGCAGTCTCCCCTCATGCACGGGCACAAGATGGACGGTCACCATTGTTCCGTCCCTGGCGAGGCCATCGCGCGGCGGTCCGAAGAAGGCGCGGTGGGTCACTGCAGTATCAGATCAGGCCGCTGAACAGGCCGGCGCCGTTGAAGGGGCCGACGGCGGCGATGGTGGCGCGCTCCGGCCGCAGCAGCTCTCCCGTCACCCGCAGCATGTCGTCCATGGTCACCGCGTCGATCCTCGCCGCAGCTTCGTCAACGGTGAGTATCTCCCCGAGCAGCATCTCCTGGCTTCCCATCCATCCCGCCACCGAACGGGTGTCCTCCATCCGCAGCTGGATGCGGCCCCGCGCCATCTGCTGGGCCTTCTGCACCTCTGGCGGCGTCAGGGTCCGCATCAGGTTTGCCACCTCATGCAGGGCTATCTCCACAGTCGTTCGCGCGTTCTGCGGGTCGCAACCTGCGTAGATAGTGATCGAGCCCGCATCCCTGAACTCGCTCGGATAGCTGTGCACGTCATAGACGAGCGCCCGCTCCTCCCGCAACTCCAGGAAGAGCCGGCTCGACATCCCTTCGCCAAGGACGGTGCTGATCAGGTCGACCACAAACCGGTCCGGGTGCGTCACTGGCACCGTCGGGTAGGCAAGGCAGAGGTGCGCCTGCTCGCTATCCTTGTGCTGGACGGCAACGCGCGGACGCCCGTCCCTTTGCTGTACCGCATACCAGCAGCCCGGTTCGGCGCCGGGCATGTCGCCAAGCCAGCGCGTCACTTCTGTGGCCACGCGGCCATGCTCGATGTTCCCGGCTGCCACCACCACCATGTTCGAAGGCACATACTGCGCCGCCATGTAGCGATTGACGGCCCCCAGCGGGATAGTCCGCACGCTGCCGGGGGTGCCGCCGACGTTGCGCCCCAGGGGCTGATAGGGCCAGAGCGTCTCGTCAATCAGGATTCCTGCCAGCTCGGCCGGGCTGTCCTCCACCGCCGCCAGCTCCTCAAGGATTACGTGGCGTTCCTTTTCCAGCTCCACCGGGTCCATGACCGGCGCCCGCACCATGTCGCAGAGGATGTCGATGGCATCTATGGCGGCCGTGTGCGGCACCTTGGCGTAGTACACCGTGATCTCCCGGTCGGTGGCCGCGTTGTGCATCCCTCCAACCGATTCGATGGCCTCTGAGATATCGCGTGCCGTCGGCCGGCGCGAGGCGCCCTTGAAGAGCATGTGCTCCAGGAAGTGCGATAGGCCCGCTTCCTCGTCCCGCTCGTAGCGGCTCCCAGCGCCGACGTAGACGCTGATCGTCGCCGACCGGGTATGCGGCAGTTCCGCGGTAACGACCCGGAGGCCATTGGCAAGCACCGTCTTGTTGAACATGGAAAGAGCCGCGACCCCGTAGCGCGAAAGACGATTGTAGGCTTCGCCCCGCGCCATGGGAAACGCCTGAACTCCGGCGAGGTATGCGCCGATCGGTGAATCCGGATGCTGGCACCCGCCCGGATGTCAGCGGGTGTCGCTCGCACGCAGGAGTAACCAGCCAGCAAGGAATGGGAACAGAAACAAGATGGCAGCCGTGATCAACCATGGCAGGACGGGGTCGTTGCCGCTTTCCTCCCGAATGATCAGTACCCACGACACCCATGCGATCAACAGCAGCGGCGCCACGACCACGAGAACGATTCCGGCGAGCCTGCGCCGCCACCACGCCGCGGCCCCCAGGGCCACCAGCAGCGCCGCTTCGGGAAGGTGCTGAGCACCGCTCAACTCGCCTTCCATGAACTCGCCCACCCCTAGCGCAAGCAGGGCCGCTGCCGGCACCAGCAGTAGCGCGAGCGCAACCCACACCAGCCGAGAGGAGGCTGAATCCTGGGCCGGGCGATGGAACGTGCTCACGCTCATATCATCGGGCCGGGAATCGCACCTGGAAGGGCCAACCGGCCCCGCTGCAAGAGCCGTATGTCGCGACGTGCCCATGCCCCGGCCACGCCCCGCTGCCAGTGAGGAACAGGAGAGTCATTGGCAGCGCCCCGCGCCTCTGAGGGCGCAGCCGACACCAGCGTTCCGGGTTCGCCGTGGGGCGACGATCTCTTCGCCTATCTCTATGCCTGGTTACCGGCCCCGGCGGCTGTCGCTAGTTGTGCCCCTCTTCCGGCCTCCGCCAGCGCCCGCTCGATAATCTCGAAGCAGCGCCGCGCCTGTGCATAGGCGTCCCCTGCGCCGTGAATGGTGCCATCCGGGTTGGCGGAAGTGGTGCCACTCACTGCCACGAAGTTCCCGGCGCGGACAGCCCGCGAATAGCCGAAGGGCCCTTCCCAGGGGCCGCCCGACGAGATTCGAGTGCGGGTCACTGGTCTCCCTCGCTCGAAGCAGGATTCGCGGGTTCGTCCCAGAGTGCAGGCTGAGTGGCCCCGCGCGGAGGCTCGATCCCCAGGTGCCGGTACGCTCCGGCAGTAGCCACCCGTCCCCGCGGTGTGCGCTGCAGGAAACCTCGCTGCAGCAAGAACGGCTCGTACACGTCCATGATCGTGTCCGCCTCCTCACCGATGGAAGCAGCGATCGTGTCCAGGCCTACCGGTCCCCCGGCGAACTTCTCCACGATGCAGCGGATCACCAGCCGGTCCGTCTCGTCCAGGCCGAGGTCGTCGATCTCAAGCAGCGCCAGCGCATCGCGCGTTGACCCAAGGGAGATGGCGCCGCCTCCTCGCACCTCCGCGTAGTCGCGCACCCGCCGGAGAATGCGGTTCGCGATTCGCGGCGTCCCGCGGGACCGCCGGGCGATCTCCTGGGCGGCGTCGTCGGGAAGCGCTACCCCGAGGATCTGCGCCGACCGTTTCACTATCCGGGCCAGCGTCGGCGCATCATAGAAATCCAGCCGGTAGACAGACCCAAACCGGTCCCGCATGGGCGCGCTGACCATCGCATACCTCGTGGTTGCGCCCACCAGCGTGAACTTCGGCATCGCCAGCCGGACCGAGCGCGCCCCCGGTCCCTTCCCTATTACCAGGTCGAGCGCGAAGTCCTCCATCGCCGGGTACAGGATCTCCTCCACTGCCCGTGACAGGCGGTGGACCTCGTCTATGAAGAGGATGTCGTGTTCCTTCAGATTCGTGAGAATCGCCGCCAGGTCGCCCGGCCGCTCGATCGCCGGCCCACTGGTTGTGCGAATCGCTACCCCCATCTCGTGCGCCACGATGTTCGCCAGGGTCGTCTTTCCAAGTCCGGGCGGGCCGTACAGCAACAGGTGATCGAGCGCCTCGCCCCGCTTCCTCGCCGCCTCCACCGCAATGACCAGGTTTTCCTTGACTCGCTCCTGCCCGGGGAATTCCGAAAGCGCCCGCGGCCGCAGCGAGCGCTCAACCTCGTCATCATCGAGAATAGGCACCGGCGCGAGGAGCCGTTCTTCGGGCGGGACCATGCGCGCAGTATAGCGGACAGATGTTCTATACGTTTGTCCCTGGCGGGCCGCCGGTCCTCCTGGCGCCTTCGCCACCTCTCATCGAAAAGCTGGTTCAGGAGCGTGACCCCTGGCAGACGAACTCTGGCGGCTCGGCGCCGCTGATCTCGCAATTGCCATCCGCTCGCGCCGCGTTTCAGGCCGCGAGGTTGTGCAGGCCCACCTCGACCGCATCCAGGCGGTGAACGGCGCTGTCAATGCCATCACCGTCGAACTCGGCGAACAGGCCCTTGCCGCGGCGGCCGAGGCCGACCGCGTTCTGCTCTCCGGGCAGGATGTGGGGCCGCTGCATGGTGTGCCCTTCACCGTCAAGGAGAACATCGACCTGGTGGGTTCGGCCACCACCAACGGCCTCATCCTCGGAGAAGCGCTCTTCCCGCCCGTGGATTCGCCGCATATCGCCCGGCTCAAGGCCGCCGGCGCCATCCCCATCGCGCGAACCAACATGCCCGACGTCGGACTCCGCTGGCACACGGGCAACGCCCTTCACGGCGAGACACTCAACCCCTGGAACCCTGCGCTCACCCCGGGAGGCTCCAGCGGCGGCGATGCGGTCGCGCTCGCCACCGGGATGACCCCCCTTGGCATGGGGAACGACGTCGGCGGTTCGCTGCGCTGGCCTTCCCAGTGCTGCGGTACCTGCGCCATCCGCCCAACCCTCGGCCGCGTACCCGAGCATCTCTCCCTCTCAGCGGTTGACCGCCCCCTGTCGATCCAGTTGATGGCCGTCGAAGGCCCCATGGCCCGCCATGTCCGCGACCTCGCCCTCGCGCTCTCCTGCATGAATGGGGCGACCCCGCGACCCCTGGTCGATGCCCGTGCCTATGCATGGCGACGAGGCACCACGCAGGGTCGCAGTTGCCATCGACCCCGCCGGCGTGGGCATTCATCCCGATGTCGAGGCAGGCGTCCTTCGTGCAGCCGATGCGCTTCGCGATGCAGGCTATGAAGTCTGCGAGGTTGACCCGCCCCGCGTCGCCGAGGCCCGCGAGACCTGGTTCAGCCTGCTCTTTTCAGAGATCGCGGTCATGCTGTGGCCCTCGCTCGAGCCCATCCTCGCTGAGCCCGCGAAGCGCTTTCCTCGATCTCGCCATGGCTTCTGGACCCGCCGCCGAACTGCCCGCCTACATGCAGGCCTTCGCCACCCGCCTCTCCATCGCCCGGGAGTGGGCGCACTTCCTCGGCCAGTATCCCCTTGTGCTTGGCCCGGTCTCGACCCGGCAGCCGTTCGCCGCGGGCTGGGACGTGTCCGGTGCTCATGCTCCCGGCGAGCTCTTCGCGAACCTCTCCCTCGTGGTCGCCGTGAATCTACTGGGGCTCCCGTCCCTGGCATTGCCCGTCGGTGTGGCGAACGGCCTTCCGCAGGGCGTGCAGATCATAGGCAACCGCTACCGTGAGGACCTCTGCCTGGCCGCCGGTCAGGAAATCGAAGAACGGCTGGGAGTGGTCACACCGGTTGACCCCTACGCCCCCTGAGGTGGAAACGGCCCTCGCCAGTTTCCTTCGTGCCCGTCGCCTGGTAGCCAGCCATTCCCACCAGTTCACTGATATCTCGGGACTGGGCGGTAGGGTTGCGTCCTCGTTACGAGTGTCTGCCAGGGCAATCCTGCCGTTCCCTCCTTTTTCGTTCCTTGCTCCGAATCCGCCCCTCCCCACACATGCCGGTACAGAGCCCCGTTTGAGTTGACAGTCACCCCCGTTGTGCTAGGCTTTGCCTTCGGCGCTTTATTGACTGGCCAGCTTTTTGCATGAGTTCGCCAGGTCGCAAAGCTGAGTGCTTGAAGACGGCTCCGGCGCTGCAAGGCCCCGGGGCGCTGTTCACGAACAGGCTTTCCGGCCTTCTTTCGTGCCTGAAATCCGAAGACACCGCGCGACGCGCCTGCCAATCCCGGGATTGCCGTGCCCACCAACACGGCGCCGCCACGAAGGAAAGCAACTATGCCGACCATCAACCAGCTCGTGCGTAAGGGTCGAACGCCAAAGGGCAAGAAGTCAGGCGCACCCGCCCTGCTCTTCAGCTTCAACTCCCACACCGGCCGCCTTCGCAAGGTGGCTGGCAAGGGCTCGCCCCAGAAGCGCGGTGTCTGCACCCAGGTGCGCACCCAGACCCCCAAGAAGCCCAACTCGGCCCTCCGCAAGGTGGCCCGCGTCCGCCTCACCAACGGCATCGAAGTCACCGCCTACATCCCCGGCGAAGGGCACAGCCTCCAGGAACACTCCGCTGTCCTCGTCCGCGGAGGACGCGTCAAGGACCTCCCCGGTGTCCGCTACCACATCGTCCGAGGCGCTCTCGATGCAACCGGTGTCAACAACCGGAAGCAGGGGCGCAGCAAGTATGGCACTCGAAAGAATGCCCAGCCCGCAGGCCGCCGCTAAGAGCCGCACCCGCCTGACGAGATTGAACCAAGAGAGCTGAACCATGGCGCGACGAAACCGGCCGGCCCGGCGCAACATCCCCCCCGACCCGCGGTACAACAACGTCCAGGTCCAGATCCTCATCAACAAGATGATGAAGCGCGGCAAGAAGAGCACCGCCGAGCGCGTGGTCTACGGAGCTTTCGACCGCATCCAGGCCCAGGCCGGGCGTGACCCGCTCGATACCTTCCAGGCCGCCATGCGCGCCGCCACCCCTGTCCTCGAAGTCAAGCCTCGCCGCGTCGGCGGCGCCACCTACCAGGTGCCAATCGAAATCCGCGCCGACCGCCGCATTGCCCTCGCCATGCGCTGGATCCTCAACGCCGCCCGCGCCCGTGGCGGCCGTTCGATGTCCGAACGTCTCGCCGCCGAGCTCCTCGATGCGGCCAACAACACCGGCGCTGCCATCAAGCGGCGCGAAGACACCCACCGCATGGCCGAGGCCAACCGCGCCTTCGTCCACTACCGCTGGTAGAAGCGAAAAACAGGAAAACCGGCTCAAGACAATGCCCCGCCCTATTGAAATCGAACGCATCCGGAACATCGGCATCATCGCCCACATCGACGCGGGCAAGACGACCGTGACCGAGCGCATCCTCTTCTACACTGGCGTCACCTACAAGCTCGGCGAAACCCACGAAGGTACCGCCACCATGGACTGGATGGAACAGGAGCGTGAGCGGGGAATCACCATCACCTCCGCCGCCACCACCGCCATGTGGAACGGCCACAACATCAACATCATCGATACCCCCGGCCACGTCGATTTCACCGCCGAAGTCGAGCGCAGCCTGCGCGTCCTCGATGGTGGCGTCGTCGTCTTCGACGCTGTGGCCGGCGTCGAACCACAGTCCGAGACCGTGTGGCGCCAGGCCGACCGCTACGGCGTGCCCCGCATCTGCTTCGTCAATAAGATGGACCGCACTGGCGCCAACTTTGAACGCACCATCGAGATGATGGTCGACCGCCTTGGCGCCAACCCCGCCTGCGTGCAGCTCCCTGTCGGCGCCGAGGCCGGCTTCACCGGCTGTCTCGACCTGGTGGAGATGTGCTACTGGTTCTTCGGCGGCGAAAAGGGCGAAGCCCCCGAGCGCCGCGAGATCCCCCCCGAACTGCAGGCGATGGCCCGGGCAGGCCGCGAGAGGCTCATTGAGAACGTCGGCGGCGTCGACGACCAGATAATGATCAGCTATATCGAAGGCCACGAGATTAACGGCCACGAACTCAAGACCGCTATCCGGCGCGCGACCATCGCCAGCCTGCTCACGCCCGTCTTCTGCGGGTCCGCACTCAAGAACAAGGGCGTCCAGCCCCTCCTCGATGCCGTCGTCGACTACCTCCCCAGCCCCGTCGACATCCCCGCCGTCCAGGGGCTTGACCCCAAGCACGGCGGCGAGGTTGTGCGGCGCCCCGACGATAGCGAGCCCCTCAGCGTCATCGCCTTCAAGATCGTCTCCGACCCCTACGTCGGCCGCCTCGCCTATGTCCGCGTCTACAGCGGGGTTATGAAGCAGGGCGATTCCATCCTTAACGCCACCAAGGGCGAAAAAGAACGCATCGGCCGTATCGTGCGCATGCACGCCAACCAGCGCGAGGAAGTCGACGCCGTCTACGCCGGAGGTATCGCTGCCGCCGTCGGGCTCAAGAAAACCTTCACGGGCGATACCCTCTGCAGCATCGAGCACCCCGTCATCCTCGAGAGCATCAGCTTCCCTGAACCGGTCATCCGCGTCGCCCTCGAACCGAAGACCAAGGACGACCAGGACAAGATGGGCGACTCCCTCATGAAGCTGAGCGAGGAAGACCCGACCTTCCACTGGACCTTCGATGAAGAGTCGGGCCAGACCCTCATCTCCGGAATGGGTGAGCTCCACCTCGAAGTCATCGTCGACCGCATGCTCCGTGAGCACAAAGTGGCCGCTAACGTCGGCCGCCCTCAGGTGAGCTACCGCGAAGCCATTACCAGGGCCGCACGGGCCGAAGGCCGCTTCGTGCGCCAGACCGGCGGCCGCGGCCAGTTCGGCGTTGTACAGCTCGAAGTCGAGCCCCTGGAGCGTGGGCAGGGCTTTGTCTTCGAGAACAAGATCGTCGGTGGCTCAGTGCCAAGGGAGTACATCACCCCCGTCCAGGAAGGGGTCCGCGAGGCCCTCCAGTCCGGCGTGCTTGCCGGCTACCCCATCCTCGACGTTAAGGTCTCCCTTCTCGATGGCTCGTATCACCCCGTCGACTCATCCGAAATGGCCTTCAAGAACGCCGGCTCCATCGGCTTCAAGGAGGCCGCCCGCAAGGCCGGCGCTGTCATCCTCGAGCCAATCATGCGTATCGAGGTCCGCTGCCCCGAGGATTACTTCGGCTCAGTTGTCGGCGACATCAATAGCCGCCGCGGGATGATCATGGGCACCGATTCCATGGGCAAGACCCAGATCGTCCATGCCCACGTGCCACTCGCCGAAACCTTCGGCTACTCCACCGACCTCCGCTCCCTCACGCAGGGCCGCGCAACCTACAGCATGGAATTCGACCACTACGAAGAAGTCCCCAAGAACCTCGCTGCCCAGCTTTCCAAGCAGGCAGTCGCCAGCTAGACACCCAGTTCAGGTAAGGAAGGACCAACCATGGCGAAGGCGAAATTTGAGCGAACGAAGCCACACGTGAACGTGGGGACGATCGGGCACGTCGATCATGGGAAGACGACGTTGACGGCGGCGATCACGAAAGTGCTGGCGCTGAAGGGGGAGGCGGAGTACCGGGCGTTCGATTCGATCGACAACGCGCCGGAGGAGCGTGCGCGAGGGATCACGATTGCGATTGCGCACGTGGAGTACGAGACGGACGTGCGGCACTACGCGCACGTGGACTGTCCGGGGCACGCCGACTACATCAAGAACATGATCACGGGAGCGGCGCAGATGGACGGGGCGATCCTTGTGGTGGCGGCGCCGGAGGGGCCGATGCCGCAGACGCGGGAGCACGTGTTGCTGGCGCGGCAGGTGGAAGTGCCTGCGATCGTGGTGTTTCTGAACAAGGTAGACATGATGGAGGACGAGGAGCTCCTGGAGCTGGTGGAGATGGAGCTGCGGGAGCTGTTGTCGTCGCAGGACTTCCCCGGGGACGAGATTCCGATCGTCCGCGGGAGCGGGCTGAAGGCGCTGGAGTCGGCATCGACGGACCCGAACGCGCCCGAGTACGCGTGCATCCTGGAGCTGATGGGGGCGGTGGACAGCTACATTCCGACGCCGGTGCGGGCCCTGGACAAGCCGTTCCTGATGCCTGTGGAGGACGTGTTCGGGATCAAGGGGCGCGGGACGGTGGTGACGGGGAGGATAGAGCGCGGGGTGGTGAAGACGGGCGAGGAAGTGGAGATCATCGGCATCATCGAGACGCGCAAGACGACGGTGACGGGCGTGGAGATGTTCAAGAAGCTCCTGGACGAGGGGCAGGCGGGGGACAACGTCGGCTGCCTGCTGCGCGGGGTGGAGCGGGACGACGTGCAGCGGGGGCAGGTGCTGGCAAAGCCCGGGTCAATCAAGCCGCACACGAAGTTTGATGCCCAGGTGTACGTGCTGAGCAAGGAAGAAGGGGGGCGGCACACGCCGTTCTTCAACGGGTACCGGCCGCAGTTCTACGTGCGGACGACGGACGTGACGGGGGCAATCCAGCTACCGGAAGGGGTAGAGATGGTGATGCCCGGGGACAACGTGACGATGACGGTGGAGCTCATCCAGCCGGTGGCGGTGGAGGACGGCCTGCGCTTCGCGATTCGCGAAGGTGGCCGCACCGTCGGCGCTGGCGTCGTCACCAAGATCATCGCCTAGCGGAATCGATAGGGAGACGGCACCATGGCTCGCCAGCAAATTCGCATCAAGTTGAAGGCTTACGACCACCGCCTGCTCGACCAGTCGGCCCGGCAGATCGTCGAGGCCGCTGAGCGCACCGGCGCTGCCGTGGCCGGGCCCGTGCCGCTTCCCACCTCCATCGATAAGTTCTGCGTCATCCGCGGCCCTCACATCCATAAAGACGCCCGGGAACAGTTCGAGATCCGCACCCACAAGCGCCTCATCGACATCCTCGAGCCCACCTCCAAGACCGTCGACACCCTCATGCGCCTTCAGCTTCCGAGCGGCGTCGACATCGAGATCAAGCTGTAACTGCCATGACTATCGAAGGACTCCTTGGCCGCAAGCTGGGAACCACACAGGTATTCGACGAAAAAGGCCGTCTCCGTGGCGTAACCGCCGTTGAGGTGGGCCCCTGCTTCGTCACCAGCCTGCGCACCCCCGAGAAGAACGGCTACACCGCCATCCAGGTCGGATACCGTGAAGACCCGCGCCTCAACAGGCCCGCAGCCGGCCACCTCAAGGCCGCTGGCAACCTGAAATTGCGCCACCTCGCCGAATTCCGCACCAGCGGCGCTGACAGCTACGCCCTCGGCGACCGCCTCGGCGCCGGGCTCTTCGCCGTCGGCGGCAAGGTCGATGTCACCGCCACCTCCAAGGGCCGCGGCTTTCAGGGCGGCGTCCGGCGCCACAACTTCCGCGGCGGGCCGCGCACCCACGGTCAGAGCGACCGGCACCGCGCCCCTGGCTCCATCGGCTCCGGCACCACGCCCGGCCGTGTCTTCAAGGGCACCCGCATGGCCGGCCACATGGGCGCCGTCCGCACCACCGTCAGGAACCTCGAAGTCGTCTCCCGCAACGATGAAGCGGGCGTGATCTTCGTCGCCGGTTCTGTCCCGGGGCCCACCGGCGGCCTCGTTCGCATTCGCACCGCAAGGAAGGTGGCGAAATGAAGCTCGCTGTCTTCGATACCTCGGGAAGGGAACTCCGCAAGATCGACGTTGCCGATGACGTCTTCGGCATCGAGCCCAACCGTGCCGTGCTGCACCAGGCCTACGTTGCCCAGATGGCAAACCGGCGCGCAGGAACCGCCAGCACCAGGAGCCGCGGCGAGGTTGCAGGCTCAACAGTCAAGATCCGCCGGCAAAAGGGCCTCGGTCGCTCCCGCCAGGGGAGCACCAAGGCGCCTCACCATGTTGGTGGGGGAGTCTCGCATGGGCCGAAGCCCCATAGCTTCGCCGTTCGCCTCCCCCGCCAGATGCGGCGGCTCGCGCTCCGGTCAGCCCTCAGCAGCCACGCCGCCGATGGAGGCCTCGTCATCGTTGAAGGGCTCGTCCCCAACGAGCCCCGCACCCGGGCCGTCCAGGGCGCCCTTTCTGCTCTCAAGGTAGAGCGGACGGCGCTCGTGGTGAGCGGCGAATACGAGCCCAATCTCACCCTCGCCGCGCGCAACATCGACCAGGTCAAGGCCCTCCCCGCGGCGAACCTGAACGTCGTTGACCTCGTCAACGCTCACCATGTCGTCCTCACCGAAGACGCCGTCCGGAAGATCGAGGCCCTCTGGGGTGGCGCCAATGCCAGGCCCGCCCGCGGCCGCCAGGAGGCGAGCTGATGCCACGCGAGATCCATCCATACGCCGTCCTTCTGCGCCCGCTCATCACCGAGAAGACGACCGTGCTCACCGGCCAGGACAAGTACGTCTTCGAGGTTGACCCGCGCGCCAACAAGAACCAGATCCGCGAGGCCGTCGAGATCGCCTTCAATGTTCGCGTCTCCGACGTCAACACCATGACCATGAAGGGCAAGCCCAAGCGCTTTGGCCGCCGCGTCGTCAACCGCCCCGACTGGAAGAAGGCCGTGGTGACGCTCGTGCCCGGCGACAAGATAGAGCTCTTCGAGGGGATTTAGCGATGCCGATAAAGCAGTTCAAGCCAACATCCCCGGGCCGTCGCAACGCCAGCGGCCAGACCTTCGAAGAGGTCACAAGCAAGCGCCCCGAACGCTCCCTTGTCGAATCCCTCAAGAAGCGCGGCAGCGGGCGGAACAACCAGGGCCGCATCACCGTGCGCCACCGCGGAGGCGGTTCCCGGCGTCTCTATCGCGTCATAGACTGGCGGCGCGATAAGGCCGGCGTCCCCGCGAAGGTCGTCTCAGTCGAATACGACCCGAACCGCACCGCCCGCATTGCCCTCCTCCAGTACGCCGATGGCGAAAAGCGCTACATCCTTGCTCCCAACGGCCTCACCGTGGGCGCCGCCGTCATGAGCGGCCCGGGGGCGGAAGTGCGCGTTGGGAATGCCCTGCCGCTCGGCAACATGCCCACCGGCACGCAGGTCCACAATATCGAATTGACCGCGGGCAAGGGCGGACAGATGGTGCGGAGCGCTGGCGCCGCCGCCCAGCTCATGGCGAAAGAAGGCGAATACGCACTGCTTCGCCTTCCCAGTGGCGAAATGCGGCGCGTGCGCATTGAGTGCACCGCCACCGTCGGCCAGGTCGGCAACCTTGAGCACTCGCTCATCAAGCTCGGCAAGGCCGGCCGCACGCGCCATCGTGGCCGCCGGCCAGAAGTCCGTGGCGCTGTCATGAACCCGCGTGACCATCCTCACGGCGGTGGCGAAGGCCGCGCCCCGGTTGGCATGCCCGGCCCCAAGACCCCGTGGGGCAAGCCCGCCCTCGGCTATCGCACGCGCAACAACAAGCGCACCGACGGGCTAATCGTGCGCCGGCGGGGCAAGTAGGAGCAGCACATGTCGAGATCCACGAAGAAAGGCCCGTACATCCACCCTTCTCTTGAAAAGAAGGTCCTCGCCATGCGCAACGCGCAGCAGAAGGCCATCATCAAGACCTGGTCCCGGGCCTCGACCATCCTTCCCGAGATGATTGGCCTGAACATCGCCGTTCACGATGGCCGGCGCCACATCCCCGTCTTCATCACCGAGAACATGGTCGGCCACAAGCTCGGCGAATTCGCGCCCACGCGCACCTTCCGCGGCCACGTCTCCAAGAGCGACCGCCAGAGCAAGGTGAGGCGTTAGGTATGGAAGTGCGAGCAACTGCCAAGAACATTGGCGCTTCTCCGCGCAAGATGCGGCTCATCCTCGAGCGGCTGCCCGGCCTTTCCGTCGACCAGTCGCTCGCCCTGCTCCGCTTTCTGCCCTCGCCGCACGCCCGCTCGGTCTCCAAGGTCGTGCTGTCGGCGGCCGCCAACGCCGAGAACAACTTCGACATGAACGCCAACGACCTCGTGGTGAAGCGCGCCTTCGCCGACGAAGGCCGCACCCTCAAGCGCTTCCGCCCCCGCTCCCGCGGCCGCGTAAGCCCCATCCTGAAGCGCTCCACCCACATCACCGTCATCCTCGACGAGCGGGAGGTCTAAGTATGGGACAAAAGGTACACCCCCACGGCTTCCGCCTCGGGTTCATCTACGACTGGGAATCAAAGTGGTTCGCAGAGAAGGACTATACCCAGCGCCTTCATGAGGACCTTGACCTTCGCCGCTTCGTGCTCTCCGAGCTCCCCGATGCCAGCATCAGCCACGTCGAGATCGATCGGAACGCCAACCTCGTCACCGTCACCATCCATACCGCCAAGCCCGGCATCGTCATCGGCCGCGGCGGCGCCAAGGTCGAAGAGCTCCGCAGCTCGCTCGAACGCTTCAGCGGCGGGCGCGTGCGCGTCAACATCCAGGAGATCCGCGTCCCCGAGCTCGATGCCTACCTCGTCGCCCGCTCCGTCGCCGATCAGCTCGAACGCCGCGTCGCCTTCCGGCGCGCCGTCAAGCAGGCCGTTCAACGAACCATGCAGCGCGGCGCCCTGGGCGTTCGCGTCGCCGTCGCCGGCCGCCTGGGGGGCGCCGAGATGTCGCGCCGCGAATCCGATACTGCCGGGCGCGTTCCCCGCCATACCCTGCGCGCCGATATCGACTACGGCATCGCCGAAGCCCACACCACCTTCGGCCGCCTCGGCGTGAAGGTCTGGATCTACAAGGGGAACATCCTTCCTGAGGCCCCCGGCGAGCGCCATCGCGAAGAAGAAGCGGCCGAAGCCCCCACCCCACCACCGGCCCCGGCGCCAGAGCCGGTCGCCGCCGGGCCTGCCCACACCGCCATCACCATGGAACAGCAGGAAGCCGTGCTTCGCGAAGGAGGGGCCTGACCATGCTTCAGCCTCGCCGTGTCAAGCACCGCACACAGCACCGGGGGAGGAGGTCGGGCGTGGCCCTCTCCGGCAACGTCGTCTCCTTCGGGGAATTCGGCCTCCAGGCGCAGGGCGCTGCCTGGATAGATTCGCGCCACATTGAGAGCGCTCGCCGCGCCATCACCCACCACATGAAGCGCGGTGGCAAGGTCTGGATTCGCATCTATCCCGATAAGCCCGTCACCGCCAAGCCCGCCGAAACCCGCATGGGCTCCGGCAAGGGCGCGCCCGATCGCTGGGTCGCCGTGGTCAAGCCCAACCGGATGATGTTCGAAGTGGCCGGTGTGCCGGCAATCATCGCCCGTGAAGCGTTGCGCCTGGCGGCTCACAAGCTCCCTATCCCCACGAAGATCGTGGAACGCGATGAGACGGTGATCTAGCCATGGCAAGGGAAACCGCAGAAGAAGCCCGGCGATGGGACGACCAGCGCCTCAACCACGAGATTAACGAAGCCTACCGGGGGTTGTTCACCCTCAGGTTCCAGCATGCCAGCCGCCAGCTCGAAAACTATCGCGAGCTGCGCAACGCCAGGCGCCGGATTGCCCGCCTGCGCACCATCAAGCGCGAGCGCGACCTTGCCGCGCTCGCGGGTGAGGAATAGCCATGGGTCAGCAACGCATCATCCAGGGCACCGTCGTCAGCAACAAGATGGACAAGACCATTGTGGTTACCGTTGAGCGGCGCAAGAAGCACCGCCTCTACCACAAGGTCGTCACCCATACCATGCGCTACAAGGCCCACGACGAAGCCAACGCCTGCAGCCTTGGCGACCTGGTGCGCATCCAGGAATGCCGCCCCGTCTCCAAAGAAAAGCGCTGGCGCGTGATCGAAGTGCTTTCCCGCGGCGATGTGGCCGATGTTGCCCCCGAGACGATTGGGCGCGACATCGAAAAGACGGCGCAGGTCGCGCCCAAGGCGGAGGCCCAGGAGTGATCCAGCAGGAAACCCGCCTCAAAGTTGCCGACAACTCCGGGGCGCGCTCGCTCCTCTGCATCCGTGTCCTCGGCGGCACCCGCCGGCGCTACGCCCGCCCTGGCGATGTCATCGTCGCCAGCGTCAAGGTCGCTCAGCCCAACTCCAACGTGAAGAAGGGCGATGTCGTCAAGGCCGTCGTCGTCCGCGTCGCCAAGGAATACGGGCGCCCCGATGGCTCCTACATCCGCTTCGACGAGAACGCCGCCGTGCTGCTCGCCAACGACGGCGAAAACCCGCGGGGTACCCGCATCTTCGGCCCCGTTGCCCGCGAGCTTCGCGACCGCAACTTCATGAAGATCGTCTCCCTCGCTCCGGAGGTGCTTTGAATGCCCGCGAAGATAAAGCGCGGCGACAAGGTCGTTGTGCTTGCCGGCAAGGACCGGGGCAAGCGCGGGACCGTGCGCCGCATGATTCCCAAGGATGACCGCGTCATCGTCGAAGGGGTCAACATCATCAAGCGCCATCAGCGCGCCCGCAGCGCTCAGCAGCAATCGCAGATCATCGAGCGCGAAGCGCCCATCCACATCAGCAACGTGATGCTGGTCGACCCGAACACCGACAAGCCCACGCGCGTCACCTTCCGGCGGCGCGAAGACGGAACCGTCGTCAGAGTCGCCAGGCGCAGCGGAGAGGACATCGAATAATGCCGCCGCGTATGCGAGACAAGTACCAGAACGAAGTGGCCCCCGCCCTGCGCAGCCACTTCAACTACGCCAACGCCATGCAGATACCGCGCTTCACCAAGGTCGTGGTCAATATCGGCATGGGCGAAGCCCTGACCGATGCCAACGCCCTTGATCGCGCTGCCGATGACGTGGCGGCGATCACCGGCCAGAAGCCTGTCATCACCCGTGCCAAGCGGTCGATTGCCAACTTCCGCCTGCGCACCGGCAACCCCATCGGCGTCACCACCACCCTGCGCGGAACGCGCATGTACGAGTTCCTGGACCGCCTCATGAGCGCTGCCCTGCCGCGCATCCGCGACTTCCAGGGTCTCAGCCCCAACGCTTTCGATGGCCGCGGAAACTACAGCCTCGGCATCCGGGAACAGCTCATCTTCCCGGAAATCGAATACGACAAAGTCGACAAGGTTCGCGGCATGCAGGTGACCATCGTCACCACCGCGAACACTGACGAAGAAGGCCGGCGGCTGCTCGAACTCATGGGCATGCCGTTCCGGAAGAACTAGGAGGAAGCCGTGGCGAAGAAGGCTCTCATCGAGAAATCGAAGCGTCCGCCCAAGTACCCGGCGCGCCAGCACAACCGCTGCCGCATCTGCGGCCGCCCCAAGGCCTATATCCGCAGATTCGCCATGTGCCGCATCTGCTTCCGCGAACATGCTCTCCGGGGTCTCCTCCCCGGCGTGACCAAGTCCAGCTGGTAAGTGCCCACGCAAACGCCAGAGGGAGAGTGCAATGAGTGTTAGTGACCCCATCGCCGATATGCTGACCCGCATCCGCAACGCCGTAACCGCGCGGCATGAGGCGGTCTTCATCCCGGCTTCCCGGATGAAAGTCTCCATCGCCCGGGTCCTCAAGGAAGAGGGCTTCATCCGCGACTACGCGATCGTCCAGGACGAAGGCCGCCCGCAGCCCAACCTCAAAGTTGAGCTCAGCTACGGCGGCCGCCGCCAGCCCGTCCTCAACGGGCTGCAGCGCGTCAGCAAGCCCGGGCTTCGCGTCTACGTGCAACGTCGCGAAATCCCCCGCGTCTATGGCGGACTCGGGATCGCCATCCTCTCCACCCCAAAGGGTGTCATGACCGGGCAGGAAGCAAGCCGCCACGAAGTGGGCGGCGAAGTCCTGTGCTACGTCTGGTAGGGGGTTTCCAATGTCGCGCATAGGCCGCCAGCCCGTAACCATTGAAAAATCAGTTGAAGTCACCATCGACGATGCCAACTTCGTTCGTGTCAAGGGCCCAAAGGGGCAGCTCGAACGCCAGTTCCCGCCCTCCATCACCTTCAACCGGGACGATGGCAACGTCGTGGTCACCCGCAGCAGCGACGATGGGAAGCAGCGCGCCCTGCATGGGCTTTCGCGCACCCTCCTGAACAACATGGTCACCGGCGTCACCGCCGGCTTCACCAGGACCCTTGAAGTCCAGGGCGTGGGCTACAGGGCGCAGCTCCAGGGCTCGAATCTCCAGCTCGCCCTTGGCTTCTCCCATCCCGTCGTCGTGACGCCGCCCACCGGCATCACCTTCGCCGTGGAAGGCCCGCGCATCCACGTCCAGGGAATCGACAAAGAACAGGTCGGCCAGGTGGCCGCCAACATCCGCAAGCTCCGCCCACCCGAGCCCTACAAGGGCAAAGGCGTCCGCTACCTCGGTGAGCGCGTACGCCGCAAGGCGGGCAAGGCCGGGAAGGTAGGCAAGTAGCGATGGCACAGGTCACAAGCACCCTCGCCCGGGAGCGCCGCCATAGCCGCGTTCGCCGCAAGGTCTCGGGAACGCCCGATCGGCCGCGCCTCAACGTCTTTCGCAGCGCCACCCATATCTACGCCCAGGTGATCGACGACCGCGCCGGCCACACCCTGGCCGCCGCCAGCGACACCGACAAGGACCTCGCCGCCGAGACCAAGGGCAAGAACAAGACCGAACGCGCTGCTGTCGTGGGGCGCGTTATCGCCGGCCGCGCCCGCGCAAAGGGCGTCGAGCTCGTTGTCTTCGACCGCGGCGGCTACAAGTACCATGGGCGCGTGAAGGCCCTTGCCGAAGCCGCCCGCGAAGGCGGATTGGGATTCTGATATGAGCCAGTTCGAACACAGCCAGGAAGAGCTGACCGAAAAGGTCATCTACATCAACCGCGTTGCCAAGGTGGTCAAGGGTGGCCGCCGCTTCAGCTTCAGCGCCCTCGTCGTTGTCGGCGATGGCGCCGGGAGCGTCGGCGTCGGCCTCGGCAAGGCCAACGAGGTTCCCGAGGCCATCCGCAAGGGCGCGACGCTCGCCAGCCGCCAGATGGTGCGCATCCCCATGCGCGGCGGCACCATCTCGCACCCGGTTCTGGCCGAGTTCGGCGCCGCGCGAGTGCTTATGAAGCCCGCCAGCCACGGAACCGGCGTCATCGCCGGGGGCGCCGTCCGCGCCATCATGGAAGCTGCTGGCGTCACCGATGTCCTCGCCAAGTCCCTTGGCAGCCGCAACCCCATCAACGTCGCCCGCGCCACCCTCGACGGCCTCTCCAGCCTCGTCGACCCGCGCGGCGCCCGCGAACGCCGCCTGGCCATCTCAAGGGGGGCCAGCTAGCCATGGCAAACGTTCGCATCACCTGGCGCAAGAGCGCCATCGGCTACAACGCCGGCCAGAAAGAGACGATCCGAAAGCTCGGCCTGCGCCGCCTCAACCAGACAGTCGAGCACCCGGACACGCCCGCCCTTCGCGGGATGATCGTCCGCGTGTCCCACCTCGTTGAGGTGGGCGAAGGGGATTCAGAATGAGCATCAGCGCCTCTGAGCTGCGCCCCGCTCGCGGCGCCACCCACGCCAGGAAGCGCGTGGGACGCGGCAACTCCAGCGGCCATGGCACCTACTCGGGCAAGGGCCTCAAGGGCCAGAAGTCCCGCAGCGGCAAGAACGTCCGCCTCGGGTTCGAAGGCGGCCAGATGCCGATCATCCGCCGCATGCACACCATGCGCGGCTTCAACAACAAGTGGCGGGTCGCATTCCAGCCTGTGAACCTCGCCGCCCTGGAACGGTTCGAACCAGGAACGCAGGTCACCCCCGAAACCCTCCGGGCCGCCGGGATCCTCAAGCATCTGCGCGAGCCCGTGAAGATCCTCGCCCGTGGCGAGCTAACCCGCGCACTTTCCGTTTCCGCCCACGCCTTCTCGGCGGCGGCGAAAGAACGCATCGAGGCCGCGGGCGGAACCGCCACCACCATTGGCCCCACCACTGAAGACGGAGACCAGGCGTGACAACACAGGCGGGAACGCGCCCCAGGCTTCTCCAGGCGATGATTGATGCCTTCCGCCAGCAGGATGTGCGGCAGAAGCTCCTCTTCACGCTGGCGATGCTTGTTGTGTTCCGCTTCGTCGCCCACGTCCCCATTCCCAACGTCGATCGCGACGCCCTCGAACAGGCCTTCGAAGGCAACGCCATCCTCGACTTCCTCAGCATCTTCTCCGGGGGCGCCCTCCAAAACCTCAGCGTGGCCGCCCTCGGCGTCTACCCCTACATCACCGCCTCCATCATCATGCAGATCCTCACGCCGCTCGTGCCCTCCTTCCGCTCCCTCCAGGAAGAGGGCGAGCAGGGCCGCCGCCGCCTCCAACTCTATACCCACTGGCTCGCCGTCCCAACGGCCATCATCCAGGGCTACGGTCAGATCCTCTTCATCAATGGCGCGGGCGCTCCCGTTGTCAAGGACTTCGGATTCCCCGACCATCCCATGTCCACCATCGCCACCCTTGCCACCCTCACCGCCGGCACCATGTTCCTCGTCTGGCTGGGCGAGCTCATCACCGAGCACGGCATCGGCAACGGCGTCTCCCTCATCATCTTCGGTGGTATCGTCGCCGTCCTGCCGGGCCTCATCCCCAACATCTCCACCACCTCCATCGTCGGCGTCCTGGCGATGGCAGGCTTCGCCATCGGGCTCATATTCCTCATCGTCTACTTCCAGGAGGCTCAGCGTCGCGTGCCCGTGCAATATGCCCGCTCCGCCTTCCGTGGCGGGCGCATGTATCGCCAGCAGGGCCAGAGCCATATTCCCCTGCGCGTCAACATGGCCGGCATGATTCCGCTCATCTTCGCCTACTCCATCATGATCCTCCCTGCCACCCTCGCCTCGTACTTTACAAGCTCCGGGGGCTGGGTCGAATCCGTGGCCGACTTCATGATCGACCAGTTCCAGGGCGGGCGCGGCGGCACCGGCACAGGGCCCTACTGGCTCATCCTCTTCCTGCTCGTGATCGTCTTCACCTTCTTCTACACCATGGTCCAGTACCAGCAGCAGCAGATGGCCAAGACGCTCCAGCGCCAGGGCGCCTTCATCCCCGGCATCCGCCCCGGGCCGCCCACAGAGGCCTACCTGATGCGCGTCGTCACCCGCATCACCTGGGCGGGAGCATTCTTCCTCGGATTCGTCGCTATCGTGCCCTTCTTCATCGGCCTCGTCTCTGACGTCAAGACGCTCACAATCTCAAGCACCGGCTTCCTCATCGTCGTCGCCGTCGTCCTCGACACCATGAAGCAGCTCGAAGCCCAGCTCCTCATGCGCAACTACGAAGGGTTCATTCGCTAGCCGTGTTCGTTGTACTTCTTGGGCCACCAGGCGCCGGCAAGGGCACCCAGGCACAGCGCATCGCTGCCGCCTCCGGCCTTCTTCATGTCTCCACCGGGGATATGTTCCGTGAGAACGTGAAGAACCAGACCGGGCTCGGCCGCCTCGCCGCCGAATACATGGACCGCGGCGAGCTCGTTCCCGACGAGGTCACCATCAAGATGCTCCTCGAACGCATCGGCCGTCCCGATGCCGCCGAAGGCGCCATGTTCGATGGCTTCCCCCGCAACGTCGTCCAGGCAGTGGCGCTCGATGAGGCCCTCGCTACGCGCGGCGCCAGGATCGATAAGGCCCTCCTCATCTCCGTCGCCGATGAAGAGCTCATCGCGCGCCTCGGTGGACGCTGGATCTGCCGCTCCTGCGGCCGCCTTTACCACGAACGCAACGACCCCCCAAAGCGGCCAGGCGTCTGCGACGCCTGCGGTGGAGAGCTCTACCAGCGCGACGACGACCGCCCCGATGTCGTCCGCACCCGCCTCGAAAAGCAGAAGCCACCCGCCGGGCTAATCGAGCACTACCGCAACGCGGGCGTGCTCCGCGAGATCGATGGCCAGCGCTCCCTCGATGAGGTCACCTCTGCCCTCCTGGAGGCACTGCAGTAGGTGGCCGTCAAACTCAAGTCCGAAGATGAGCTGCGCGTCATGCGCGAGGCAGGCCAGATCGTTGGCCAGACCCTGGCGCGCATCCGCGAGATGGTTCGCCCAGGCCTCAACCTGCTCGAAGTCGAACAGTTCGTGCGGGATGAGTTCCGTCGCCGTGGAGCGAAGGAGACCTTCCTCAACTACCAGCCCTCATCGAAGTACCCACCCTACCCGTCGAACATCTGCATCAGCATCAACGATGAGCTCGTCCACGGCATCCCCTGCGACCGCGAGCTGGCCGAAGGCGACATTGTCAGCTTCGATCTCGGAGCAACCTACAAGGGCTACGTCGGCGATGCCGCTATCACCGTTGGCGTGGGCGAAATCAGCCCCATCGCCAGCAGGCTCATCGATGTCACCGAGGCTGCCCTGGGCGCCGGCATCGAGGCCGCCCGCGCCGGGCACTACCTGAACGACATCTGTGGCGCGATTGAAGACGCAATCACGCCCAGTGGCTTCTCCATTGTCCGCCAGTACGTCGGGCACGGCGTTGGGCGCGACATGCACGAAGAGCCCCAGGTGCCCAACTACCGGATGCGCTTCAGGGGCACCCCCCTGCGCCCGGGCCTCGTCCTGGCGCTCGAACCCATGGTTACTGCCGGCGGCCCCGAGACCTACGAGGGCGCCGACGGCTGGACTGTAAAGACGAAAGACGGTAGCTTATGCTGTCATTTCGAGCATACCATCGCTATTCGCGAAGGGCGCGAGCCGGAGGTGCTTACGCTCCCGTGAACAGCTGCGCCTAGAGGGTGTATGTCCAGGAAGGACGCAATCGAAGTTGAAGGGGTGGTGACTGAGCCTTTGCCGAACGCCATGTTCAAGGTCGAGCTGGCCAACGGCCATCGCGTGCTCGCGCACGTGAGCGGCAAGCTTCGCATGCACTTCATCAAGATCCTCCCCGGCGATCGCGTCCTCGTCGAACTCTCGCCCTACGACCTCAGCCGGGGGCGCATAACCTATCGCTTCAACGAACGGCGGGTGGCGGCACCCGTCCCAGGAGAGTCATGAAGGTCAGAGCATCCGTCAAGCCACGTTGCGACAAGTGCAAGATCATCCGCAGGCACGGTCGCGTAATGGTGATCTGCGAAAATCCAAAACATAAGCAGCGGCAGGGTTAGGAAATGGCACGTATCTCCGGCGTCGACATTCCCAACGAGAAGCGCATCGAAATCGCGCTTACCTACATCTATGGCATCGGCCTGACCCGGTCCCAGGAAACCCTTGCCGCCACCGGCATCAACCCCAATACCCGCGCTCGCGACCTCACCGACGATGAGGTCATCAAGATCCGCGAGTACTTCGACAAGAACTTCATAGTCGAAGGCGACCTGCGGCGTGAAGTCCGCCAGAACATCGCCCGCCTCATCGAAATCAACTGCTACAGGGGCCAGCGCCACCGCCGCAACCTCCCCTGCCGCGGCCAACGCACCCGCACCAACGCCCGCCAGAGACGCGGCGCCCGCAAGACCGTCGCCGGCAAGCGCCGCGCAGGCAAGAAGTAACCAAGAGGATTAGTCAACAATGGCCGATACGCGAAAAGCAGCCGAGGCAAAACGGCGCACCCGGCGGCGCGAACGAAAGTCCATCCCTCGCGGGAAGGCTTTCATCAAGAGCACCTTCAACAACACCATCGTTACCCTCACCGATCCGAACGGGAACGTGGTGTCCTTCGCCAGCGCCGGCGGCTCTGGCTTCAAAGGTTCGCGCAAGAGCACTCCCTTCGCTGCCCAGATGGCCGGCGAAAAAGCCGCCCGGGTCGCCATGGAACACGGCATGCAGACCGTTGAGGTCTACGTTCGCGGCGCAGGTTCCGGTCGCGAGGCCGCCATCCGCTCCCTCCAGGGCGCTGGCCTCACCGTGACCGCCATCCGCGATGTCACCCCAATCCCACACAACGGCTGCCGCCCGCCCAAGCGGCGGCGCGTCTAGAGCGGAGGCTCGCGAATGGCACGTTACACTGGCCCGGTTTGCCGGCTCTGCCGCCGCCACGGCGAAAAGCTCTTCCTCAAGGGCGAGCGCTGCTTCACCCCCCGCTGCAGCTTCGACCGCCGCCCCAACCCGCCCGGCCCCAGGCCGGCCCGCCGCCGCAAAGTCAGCGACCGCGGCCTACAGCTGCGCGAAAAGCAGCGCGCCCGCGTCGCCTATGGCGTGCTTGAAAAGCAGTTCGTGCGTTACTACAAGGAGGCCATCTCCCGCCCCGGCGTCTCCGGCGAGAACCTCGTGCGCCTGCTCGAAACACGGCTCGACAACATCGTCTACCGCCTCGGCCTCGCCGACTCCCGCGCCCAGGCGCGCCAGATTGTGCGCCATGGCATCGTCTCCGTGAACGGCCGCAAGCTCGATATCCCCTCGGCCCACCTCAAAGAGGGCGATACCGTCGGCTTCACCCCTCGGGGGCTTCGCAGCGAATACGTGAAGCTCGTGCAGGCCAACATCAAGTCCAAGAACCCGCCCTCGTGGCTCTCGCTCGATGCCGCTGGCCTCAGTGGCCGCGTCGTTGGCATGCCAACCATCGCCCAGGGCGAAACCCACGTCTTCAACGAAAACGTCATCATCGAGTACTACTCGCGCTAAGCAGGGGTTACACCCGGGATTGAGGCTCTGACCGCAATGATGGAATCCATGGAGTTGATCGGCTACACCCCGGAAGAGGTCGAAGCCCAGCTCAACATCGAAGAGGAAACCGATACCTATGCCCGCCTGGTGGCCGAACCGCTCGACCCCGGCTACGGGATAACCCTCGGTAACGCCCTCCGCCGCGTGCTCCTCAGCTCGCTCGAAGGCGCCGCCATTTCACGCGTGCGCATCGACCAGGTCCAGCATGAGTTCTCTACCATCGAGGGCATGCAAGAGGACACCACCGAATTCCTCCTCAACCTCAAGGAGGTCCGCCTTCGCGCCTTCAGCGACCGGGGCGGCACCCTCTCCCTGGAGGCCGAAGGCCCCGGCGAAGTCCGCGCCCGCGACATCCGGGTCCCCGCCGACCTCGAAATCGTGAACCCCGACCTGCACCTCGCCACCCTCGATAACAAGAAGGCAAGGCTCACCGTCGAAATGACCGTAGAGTCCGGCAAAGGCTACCAGCCCGCTGGCTCCGTCGAAGGTCTTCCCATCGGCGTCATCCCCGTCGATGCCATCTTCACGCCCGTTCGAAAGGTCAACTACCGCGTCGAAAAGACCCGCGTCGGCCAGTCGACCGACTTCGACCGCCTCGTCCTCGATGTCTGGACCGATGGCACCATCGGACCCTCCGAGGCCGTCAGCCGCAGCGCCGATATCCTCATCGATCAGTTCGCCCTGTTCAGCGCCATGGGGCGCCCCGAAATCCCCATCGTCGAGCGCGGCCTTGGCACCGGCCTCGCCCTGCCGCCCGACAAGTACAACACCCCCATCGAAGACCTGGCCCTCTCCGTTCGCGCCTACAACTGCCTCAAGCGCAGCGGCCTCATGACAGTCGGGCAGGTGCTCGAAAAGAGCGAAGAAGAGCTCCTTGGCCTTCGCAACTTCGGCCGCAAATCCTACGACGAGCTGCGCGACAAGCTGATCGAGCTCGGCTACATCGATGGCGCCGCCGAAGGCCTGCAGCCCATCCTCGATGGCAGCCATGGCGCGGCTGGCGCTTCCGTCCGCGCCCAGGCGCGCCGGCCCCATTCCGTCCGAACCAGCCAGGTCATCCTCGATGAGGACGACGAAGAGCAGAGCCTCGGCGCCCTTGGCAAGGCGCTCAAAGAAGCACTCCGAGAACAGGGCGTCGAAGACCTCATCGGCGCCGATGATGAGGACTAGACCATGCGACACCGCCTTGCCGGCCGCCACCTCGGCCGCGACACCGCCCACCGCACCTCGCTCTACCGGAACCTGGTCACCGACCTCCTTCGCTACGAGCGCATAACCACCACCGAAGCCAAGGCCAAGGAGATCCGTCCCATGGCCGAGAAGCTCATCACTCTTGGCCGCCGCGGCGACCTCCATTCGCGCCGCCAGGCCATGCGCTTCCTCTTCGATGTCCATGTCGTGAAGAAGGTCTTTGACGACATTGGCCCGCGCATGAAGGACCGCCCCGGCGGCTACCTTCGCATCACCGGCCTCGAACCCCGCAAGGGCGATGGCGCCCGCATGGCCTCCATCGAGCTGGTCGACGTCGTCGATGCCCCGCCCACCCCCCGCCCTCAGCGCGTGACTGCCGCCCCGAAGGCAGCTACCGCTCCTGTCCCGGCTCGATCGACGCCAGCCCCTGCCGCGGAAGCGCCGCCGGAACCACTCCCCACAGCCGAGGATGATGCGGCCGCCACCGCGGAGGCGCCCGCGGACGCCGAAGCTCCCGCCACAGCCGAAGTCACGAGCGAAGCGGAGGGTGAGGACAGGGAACAGGACTAGCCGGTGACCGCGACACGCTTCGCGGCCACCGTCAGCTATGATGGTGCGGCCTTCGCCGGCTCCCAACGCCAGGCGGCAGAACGCACCGTCCAGCAGGAACTGGAAACCGCGGCCCGCGCCCTCTTCGGAGAGCCGGTCCGCGTGGAACTGGCGGGACGCACCGATTCCGGCGTCCATGCCATTGGCCAGGTAGCAGCGTTCAGCGCCCACACGGTGCTCGGCGCGGCTACGGTGGGAAGGGCGCTAAACGCCCACCTGCCGGGAGATGTAGCAGTCCGCGACGTGCGGGAGGTCGCGCCCGGGTTTGACCCCAGGCGCTGGGCCCGGCGACGCTGGTACCGCTACACAATCTGGAATCACGAAGCGCGCGCGCCGCTCATGCGCCGTAACGCCTGGCACGTCCGGGGCAACCTGGACCGCGGGGCGATGGGGCACGCGGCAGACGCGCTTCACGGCCGCCAGGACTTCATTGCCTGCTCCGGCCGGCTCGAAGAAGGACGCACATCCGTGCGCACCGTCTTCACCGCAGGGTGGCACTGCGAAAGCGGCGCCCTCCTGTTCGATATCGAGGCCAATGCGTTCCTTCCGCAAATGGTCCGCCGGCTGGCCGGCGCCATGGTAACGGTGGGACGCGGTACGCTCTCAGTGGAGGAATTCGTCCGCTTGCTCCGGCAGGCAGAGCCCGGAACGCTCGGCCCGGTTGCCCCGGCCCACGGTCTTTGCCTCCAGCGCGTGTGGTACGACGAGGGATATACAGAATGACCACGACAGTGCGCCTCAAAGCGTCGCAAATCTACAAGGACTGGCACGTCATCGACGCCGCCGGCCGCCCCCTGGGGCGCGTCGCCTCCGAGGCGGCCACCCTCCTGCGCGGCAAGCACAAGCCCACCTTCGAACGCCATCTCGACTGCGGCGACTTCGTCATCATCGTCAACGCAGCCAGCGTGAAGGTCACCGGGCGCAAAGCCGAGCAGATGGCGTACTACACCCACTCCGGATACCCGGGTGGGCTCCGCCGCCGCTCCTTCGCCGACCAGATGCAGCTCCACCCGGACCGCATCATCGAGGACGCCGTCAAGGGCATGCTCCCCGGCGGCCCGCTCGGCAAGCAGATGGCGAAGCACCTGAAGGTCTATGCCGGGCCCGGCCACCCGCACGAGTCGCAGGTTGTCGGCTCGGAGCGCGCCCGCGCCGCGCGCAATGCAAACCAGGCGGCGCTCCTCCATGCTTCCCCGAAGCCCCCAGCGCGCCTGCGCCCCCTCAGCGTTCCCGCTCTGACTCAAGCGCCGGCGGCCGAAGCCCACGCTCCGGCCGCCGGGAAGAAGCCCCGCCAGCCCGCGGTCGCCGCTGTCGAAACAGCGGCCGTCCAGGCACCCCCGCCTGAGACAACCCCCGCGGAGCGTCCGAAGCGCACCCGCAAACCAGTCGAGCCCGCGGCTGAGGCTCCGGTGGCCGAACCCGCCGCCGAGGCCCCGGTCGCCGTAACCGTCGAAGTCCCGGCGGATGAAGCCCCCGAGGCGCCAAAGAAGCGAGCCCCTCGCAAGAAGGCCGAACAGGCCGAGTCCAGCATCGAGGCGCCGGTGGCCTCTGAAGCCCCGGCCGAAGCCGAACCAAAGAAGCCTGCCCGCCGTCGCACCGCCGCGAAGCAGGAGGAGTAAGAAATGGCTGACCAGCAGTACTACTACGGAACAGGCCGCCGCAAGACCGCCGTCGCGCGCGTTCGCCTCTACCCCGGCAATGGCGCCATCGTCGTGAACGGCAAGCCCTACGAAGAGGTCTTCAGCCGCGACACTCACCGCCAGGAAGTCCTTTCGCCGCTCATCCGCCTTGGCCGCGAAGCGAAGTTCAGCGCCCAGGTCAAGTGTGCTGGCGGGGGCGTTAGTGGCTGGGCCGGCGCCATCCAGATGGGCATCGCTCGCGCGCTCGTTGCCTCGGATCCCGCCGTCAAGCCCACCCTCAAGCGCGGTGAGAGCCTCCTCACCCGCGACCCTCGCGTCAAGGAACGCAAGAAGGCCGGCCTCAAGCGGGCCCGAAAGGCGCCTCAGTTCACCAAGCGCTAACCCGCGCAATCCCGCAATCGAACACCAGGGGGCTCCGCGAGGAGCCCCCTTCAACCATCCCCTCCGAGCCGCGAACGTGAGTGAGCGGAGGGGTCCAACCCGCACCCCTGCACCGCCACCCCCCACCTATTTCCGCGCTATGCCGGCCCGAGCATATTGCGGCCCCCTGCCCATCGCGTACGATTCACTGTGCGAACCGGGTCTTTGCGCCCCCCTCAGGAGTTGTGTCCAGTGGCTGATGGCAGTGGCGCCGTTGAAAAAGGCTTCAACGGCAAGATGCTCAACGTTAACCTCACGACGGGCGAAATCACCGTCGAGAACCCGCCTGAATCGCTCTATCGCCAGTATCTTGGCGGCTACGGAATCGGCGCCCGCATGCTCTGGGACCGCGTTCCCAGGGGCGCCGATCCCCTCGGTCCCGAGAACATGCTCGGCATCTTCCCGGGGCTCCTGACCGGCACCCCGCTCTTTGGCCAGCGCTGGCAGGTAGTCTGCAAGAGCCCGACCACGGGCGGCTGGGGCGATGCCAACTGCGGCGGCGATTTCGGCGGCCAGCTCAAGCTCTCGGGCTGGGATGGCATCATGTTCTTCGGCAGGTCGCCGAAGCCCGTCTACCTGCTCATCGACAACGACCGCGTCGAGCTTCGCGACGCCACGGACCTCTGGGGTACCGGCGCCATCACCAGCGAGGAGCAGCTCAAGGAGCGCCACGGCAAGCGCGCCAGCATCGCCAACATCGGCCAATCCGGCGAAACGCTCTCCTACCTCAGTGGCATCTGCAACGACCACGGCCGCCTCGCCGCCCGCTCCGGCGTCGGCGCTGTCATGGGCTCGAAGAACTTGAAGGCCATCGTTGCCCTCGCCGATCGCAAGATCATCGCCCAGACCGGCGAGGTCACGAAGATGGTGCGAACCAACCTCGATGAATTCATCAAGCCCCTGCGCGACTTCTTCCACACCTTCGGCACCACCGGCATCACCTCCATGAGCGCCATCAACGGCGACTCCCCGGTGAAGAACTGGGGCGGTGTTGGCGTCGTCGATTTCCCCCCCGAAACCAGCGGCCAGATAGCCGGTGCGGTCATCAACACCAGGATGGAAAAGAGCTACGGCTGCTGGCACTGCCCCATGGCCTGCGGCGCCGAGTCTGTCGAGTCGGACAACCCAAAGTATCCCTATCCAAAGCACACCCACCGGCCCGAATACGAGGCGATGGCCAGCTTTGGCACCATGAACCTCGTCAACAACCCTGAAGCGCTTATCTACGCGAACCACCTCTGCAACGAATACGGGCTCGATGTCATTGGCGCCGGGGTCACCGTGTCCTTCGCCATCGAATGCTTCGAAGCGGGCATCCTCACGAAGGAGGACACCGACGGACTCGAGCTCAGCTGGGGCGGCGGCGATGCGATGATCGAGCTCCTGAAGATGATTGGCGAGCGCCGCGGCCTCGGCGATACTCTCGCCGACGGCGTCAAGGTTGCCGCCGAGAAGATCGGGCGCGGGTCCGAGAGGTTCGCCATGCATATTGGCGGCCAGGAGATCCCCATGCACGACCCCAAGCTGCAGCCCGAGTACCACAATACCTACAAGCTCGACCCCACCCCGGCGCGCCATACCCTCTACGAAGCCAACAAGCGCTTCGGCAAGATCCCGCCCGCGCCCACCAACAACCGCGACTACGCAAACCGTGGCGAACACCACAAGGGCGCCCTCGAATACATGCACATGGTCAACGCTTAAGCGGCATGTGTGATTCGTCATGATGGCCGCAAACACCGCCAACATCCCCACCTGGTTCAACACCGTCACCGGCTGGGACACCGACGCCGATGAGGTCATGACCATCGGCGAGCGCATCGCCAACCTGCGCCTCGCCTACGAGGTCCGCGAAGGCGGCAACCCGCGCAAGCGCCACGTTCCTTCCCGCGTCACTGGCCACTCCACCGAGGGAACCCACGCTGGCCCGCTCGAAGGTGTGAAGCTCGATACCGAGCTCCTTGAGACGGAATTCCTCAAAGCCTGCGACTGGGATGTCGAGACCTGCGTGCCATCGCGGGCCAAGCTCGAATCGCTCGGCCTGGCCGACGTGGCGGCAGCCCTGCACGGGTAGCCCTGCTCCGGCTGACGCCCACGCCCGGCCCGCACGCTCACTGGTAAGCGTGCGGGCCTCCGCTTGTTCCGGGCGATGCGCACACACCCATCGATCCCGTATCGTTCTCTCGTCCGCCAGGAGCGGCTCAAGCTGGAGGTCCCAACATGCTCATCGCCCTCGCTGCCGTCCTCGCCGCCATCGCGCTCTTCCTCGTCTTCGCCATCGCGAGCGGCATGCTCGTCAACATCGGCGGCCAGCAGATCGGCATCCTCGAACGACGCTACTTCGGCCGCTCCCTCCCCGAAGGCCGCGTCGTCGCCATGGCCGGCGAAGTCGGCATCCAGGCCCGCGCCCTCCAGCCCGGCCTCCACCTCCTCCCCCCGTTCATCTACAAGGTCCAGAAGGCCGACATGATCCTCATCGGCGAGGACGAAGTCGGCCTCATCGAGTCCATCGACGGACTCCCCCTCGATCCCGGCCGCATCTTCGCTCGCCGCGTCTCCGGCCACGACTCCTTCCAGGACGGTGAAGCCTTCCTCCGCAACGGCGGCCAAAAGGGCCCCCAGATTGACGTGCTGCCTCCTGGCAAGTACCGCATCAACGCCTACCTCTTCCGCCTCCGCGCCGTTCCCGCCGTCATCGTCACCCCCGGCCAGGTCGCCGTTGTTAGCGCTCGCGATGGTAAGCCTCTCGAAACTGGCCGCCTCCTTGCTCGCAGAACCGAAGGGCATGCCGCCTTCCAGGACGGCGAAGCCTTCATCGCGAACGGGGGACAACGTGGCCCCCCAGATCGAGCTGCTCCTGCCCGGCCGCTATCGCATCAACACCGACCTGTTCGGCGCAGATATCCAGCCCGCCACCATCGTCGATGCGAACCAGGTCGGCCTCGTCACGGCCAAGGACGGCGAACCCCTCCCTGTCGATGAGCTCGTCGCAGCTTCCGTCTCCGGCCACAACGACTTCCAGGACGCCCCGGCCTTCCTCGCCAACGGCGGCCAGCGCGGCCCCCAGTACGATCTCCTCAAGCCCGGCACCTACTACATCAACCCCCTCATGTTCGATACGAAGCTCGATAGCGTCGCCATCGTCCAGCGCGGCGAAGTTGCCGTCCTCGTTTCCAACGTCGGCAAGGAACCCGAAGTCCTCGCCCAGGAAGAGCGCCTCGCAGGCAAGGAACGCTACGTCGTCCCCAGGGGCTACCGCGGCATCCAGGCCGAAGTGGCCGGCCCCGGCGTCTACTACCTCAACCGCTGGGCCTACATCGCCTATATCATCCCCACCACCAACCTCACCGTTGACTGGGCCGAAGAGACCGCCGTCACCGATTCCGGCACCGAGCCCGGCGCCCAGCGCGTCCAGCTCTTCAATCCCCTCTCCGTCATCAGCCGCGATGGCTTCGAAATGAAGGTCAGCGTCAAGGTCATCATGCGCGTCCGCCCCGAACAGGCCCCCTCATGGTCGCCAAGATCGGCTCCGTCCAGAACCTCATCGACCACGTCATCCATCCCATGATCGACTCCTCCTTCCGCAACCAGGCGTCCTCCACCGAAGCCATGGCCTTCATGCAGGACCGCGCCATCGAACAGGAGAAGGCCGAAGACCGCGCCCGCGAGGAGCTTGAGAAGTACCACGTCGAATGCGTGCGCGTCCTCATCTCCCAGATCATCCTTCCCAAAGAGCTCATGGACATCCAGACCCGCCGCGTCATTGCCGCCCAGCAGCAGGCCATGTACGTCGAGCAGCAGCGCTCCGAACAGCAGCGCATCGCCACCGAGAACACGCGCGCCCAGGCCGACAAGCAGATTGAGCTCGTCTCCGCCCAGATCGGCGTCCAGATCGCCGAACAGACGAAACAGAAGACCATCATCGAAGCCGAAGGCCGCGCCCGTGCCGTCGAAGTCGAAGGCCAGGCCGAAGGGGCCCGGATCCTCTCCGTCGGCAACGCCACCGCCGAGGCCTACGAAAAGCAGGTCTCCGCTGTCGGCCAGCTCAACCTCGCCGCCATCGAGGTCACCAAGGCCGTCGCCGGCGCCGGGCTCAAGATCACGCCCGACATCTCCGTAACCGGCGAAAGCGGCGGCGGGAACGTCTTTTCCGCCTTCGTGGCGCAGCTTCTTGCCTCGAACCGTGCCGCTCCCGCCGTGGCCCCCGCTGCCAGCCAGGCCGAACCCCCGCCCGCGCCCTAGCCCGGCGGGCCTACGGTTCTATCCGGAACACCGGGCTGCGGGGGACAACCCGGGCGATCTCCTCATCCGTCGGCTTCTTGCTTACGCCGAAGTGGCTCGCCGTCACCCCCGCCCACCGGTCCAGGTAGGCTCGCAGGATTGGCGCCTTCTCTTCGTCCGGCACTTCACTGGCATGGATTGTCTCCCGCTTCCGGCCCAGCCGCAGTTCGCCTTCCCCTGTCGCGCGCAGGTTCCGTACCCAGTGCGTGTCGCCACGCGGCGCCACGAGGTACCGCTTCCCTTCGAAGTGCAGCGGGTTAACCGGCATCGTTCGTTTCGTGCCGCTCCTGCGCCCCTGCACCGTAAGCATGTGTGCCCCCTGCAGGCTGATCCCCAGCTTCGCCGCCAGCGAAATGAACCCGTTCCCCACGTGGCTGATGAACCACCCCGGCCGCTTGTACTCCGCCATCGCTCCGCCTCCGTCGTTTGCTGCGCCCACGATAGGCGCATCATCCGCCATCAGCCAGCGCGCGATTGGCGCCGCCGCGCCATACTTGCGCCGTGGCCGTCCACATTCGCCCCGCCATCCAGGCCGACGTTCAGGCGCTCGCCCGGCTGCGCTATGAGTTCCGCGCCAGCATCGGCACACCAAACGAGCCCGAGGAGACCTTCCTTGTTCGCTGCCGGGCCTGGATGGAACCCCGGCTTCTGCCGGGCACGGCGTGGCGCTGCTGGGTGGCCGAGAACCCCTCGGGCCTTGCCGGCAATCTCTGGCTGCAGGTCATCGAGAAGCTCCCCAACCCCGTCCCTGAGCTCGAAGCCCACGCCTACATCACAAGCGTCTACGTGCAGCCGGCGGCGCGCGGAGAGAGCGTGGGCGAACAGCTGCTCGCCGCAGCCATGGACTGGTGCCGCGCCAACGAGATTGACTCCGCCATCCTCTGGCCCACAGCCCGTAGCCGCACGCTCTACGAGCGCGCCGGCTTCTCCGTCACCGGCGACATCATGGAGGCCGTGCTCCACCCTGGGCGGACCTTCGACCACCCCTGACCACTCCGGCCCACGCCGCTATATAGTTGGGAAAACCCGAGTGAGGCCCCCCCATGACCGACGTTTGCCAGCTCGCCGAGCAACTCTGGAATGGCGCCGCCGATGTCGCCGAATACCACCCCCTGCTCGTCCAGGTACCGGAAGGCCAGGAGATTGCCCCCGGCGTTCTCTTCTACAAGGGCCTCGCCAGTGCCAACACCATTGATACGGGCGATGGCCTCGTCATGCTCGACACCGGCGCCGTCGTCGACACATCCCGTCTCTTCGACGCCGTGCGCCGCTGGCGGCCCGATACGCGGCTCGCGGCCGCGGTCTTCTCCCACCATCACGCCGACCACGTCTTCGGCGTCGGCCCCTTCGAACGCGAGGCCGAAGAGAAGCGCTGGCCCCGCCCGCTCGTCTACGCCCATGCCGGCGTCGCTGCCGCCTTTGACCGCTACAAGAAGACGCTTGGCTGGAACACGGCCATCAACATCCGCCAGTTTGCCCTACCGCTGGAGCGCTTTCGCTGGCAGGAGAACTACCGCTACCCCGATGTCCACTACCACGACCGAATGGCCATCCGCGCCGGGGAGATCACGCTGGAGCTTAACCACGGCCTCGGCGAAACCGATGACGCCACCTGGACGTGGATTCCCGAACGCAAGATCCTGGCCCCCGGCGACCTCTTCATCTGGGCCACGCCCAATGCCGGCAATCCCCAGAAGGTGCAACGCTATGTGGGCGAGTGGGCCACGGCCCTCCGCAGGATGGCCGCGCTTGGCGCCGAGCTCATGATCCCCGGCCACGGTCTGCCCATCTTCGGCGCACAGCGCATTCACCAGGCTCTCACCGATACCGCCGAATTGCTCGACTCGCTCGAATCCCAGGTCCTCGCCTTCATGAACGCCGGCGCCTCCCTCGACCGCATCCTCCACGAAGTCGAGATCCCGCAGAGGCTGCTCGACAGGCCCTACCTCCGCCCCGTGTACGACCACCCCCAGTTCATCCTCCGTAACGTCTGGCGCCTCTATGGCGGCTGGTGGGACGGCGAGTTCGACACCATGCTCCCCGCGCCCCGTGCCGAGCAGGCGCGCGAATGGGTCAGCCTCGCTGGCGGGCTAAGCGCCGTCCTTGAACGCGCTGCCGCCCTCCGCTCCGAAGGCAACCTGCGCCTCGCCTGCCACCTGGTTGAGTTCGCGGTGCTTGCCGAACCGGGTTCGCGGGAGGCCCACGCGCTTCGCAGCGAGATCTACGACGCGCGCGCGAAGCTGGAGACCTCATCAATCGCCCGCAATATCCTCAATCACGCCGCCCTGGCCAGCGCCCAGGGAAAGCGAGACCTGGCAGGTTCGTAGGCCCCGGCTCGTGACTCAGTTCACATACTGTTCATGGGCTGCCGGCGGAGCCCACGGCCTGTAACGCTATACTTGTGCCAGGATCAGAACGGAGCACCGGTTCCTTGCGCTCACTCTGCCTGGTCACCCGCCACCCGGATGCTGCCCGGATCGCCCGGCCGCTTGAACTCGCCGGGTTTAGTGTCGCGGTCGCCATCCCCGAAGACCTGGCCGGCGATTCCGCCGCGCCGCCCGCCAGCGTGATCCTTCTCGACTTCCGCGATGTGCCCGGCTCGGCCATCACCACGCTCGCCCGGGCCTATGGCGAAGCAGCGGTGCTCTTTGCCCTCGTTCCCGACGACCAGCTAGAGCGAATCGCCCCTGATACCCCCGTCGACGATTTCGCGCTCCTTTCCGCCCAGCCTGCCGAGCTTGCGCGCCGCGTCGAGAGGTCCTTCTGGCGGCGCCACGGTGTCGACAGCGAGAACTTCGTCCGCTGCGGCGCCCTGACCATCGATCTTTCCAACTACCGCGTCACCGTCGATGGCGAGTCGCTCGTTCTCACATTCAAGGAATACGAGCTTCTCCGCTTCCTGGCCATGAATGCTGGCCGGGTGTTCACCCGGGAACAGCTCCTCAACCGGGTCTGGGGTTACGACTACTTCGGCGGTGCGCGCACCGTCGACGTTCATATCCGGCGCATCCGGGCGAAGATCGAGATCCACGGGCACGCTTTCATCGAAACGGTCCGGAACGTCGGCTACCGGCTCACCCCCGACGCTCGCCCTGAGACGGCCGCCTAGGGCGGTTGCCGCGCCACCGCAGCAACGCAAAGAGGGGTCCAGCCACCCGGTGGCCGGACCCCTCTTCCACTGCATCTTGTTGGGCCTACTCGATATCGACTGAGGCGCCCGCTTCGGTGAGCTTCGCCTTGATCGACTCTGCCTCGTCCTTCGTGATCCCTTCCTTCACCTTCGTGGGAGCCGCTTCGACGAGGTCCTTTGCTTCCTTCAGGCCAAGGCCGCTGACCACTTCGCGGATGGCCTTGATGACGTTGATCTTGTTGTCGCCAAAGCCCTTGAGGACAACGTTGAACTCCGTCTTCTCCTCCTCGGGCTCAGCGGCCGCTGCCCCGGCCGCCGCCGGGCCTGCCGCCATCATCATCGGCGCCGCTGCCGTGATGCCGAATTCCTCTTCGATCGCCTTGTTCAGGTCGCGAAGTTCAAGCAGGGTCATCCCCTTGATGATCTCAAGCGCTTCTTCGATCTTCGTTGCCATTGGTTTGTTCTCCGTGTTCCGTTTCGAAAGATTGGTGCTGGGGGCTGTGCCGGGTTAAGCCGCGCCCTGTTCTTCAAGCTGGTTCGCGCGCGCCTCAACGAGGCCCGCGAAGTTGCGCATGCTCGCCTGCAGGAGGCCGGCGAGGTTGTAAAGCGGGCTCTGCAGCTTGCCCACCACATCGGCGATGAGCTGCTCGCGCGAGGGCAGTGTTGCCAGGCTCTCTACCCCTGCCCGGTCGAGCACCTGCCCTTCGAGCCATCCCCCGTGGATGGTCACGTTCAGGCGCTTTGTCCGCAGGTGCTCGAAGAGCAGCTTCACGGGCGCTACCAGGTCGCCAAACCCAAAAGCAATCGCGGTCGGCCCCTCCAGCAGCTTGCTCATCTCGGGCCGGCCGGCCAGTTCGGCGGCCATCGCGGCCAGCGTGTTCTTCACAACCTTCACTTCGACGTTCGCCGGGCGTAGTACGCGGCGAATCTCCGTGAGTTGTGCAACCGTCAGGCCGCGGTAGTCGGCGCTGATCGCGATCGTAGACCGCTCCATGCGGTCCTTGACCTCTGCCAGCATCGCGGCCTTGCGTGGGGTCGGCATAGGCGGTTCCCTCGTCACACTGGTGGGATAGCGCGGGCAAGATGCCCTGGTGCTCCCCGTTTCCGGGCCGGAAAACGAAAATCCCTGCCTCCGGGGCAGGGACACAAAACGCACCACGCGCTAACGTGGCCTCGTGCTCTGCCTCGGCAGGCGCCTCTCGGCTTATCCCTTCCACCTCGCGGCGGATCGCACAGGGACCTGCGGTCTCCGGCTGTTCAATTGTCGTTGAACAACGTACGACAGCGCGCCATTCCCGGCAAACACCGCTACAGTTCCAGCTCCAGGCAATGTGCAGGCGACTCCTCAACTGCGGGGAACTCCACCACCACCTCGCCCCCCAGTTCCTGGCACGCAACCGCCCTGCCGCCCAGCAGACGGGCCCGTACGAACGGAGGCATCCCCGCCCCGGGGAAGCGCAATGGGCCTGCCGCCGGCGTGTCGAAGACCGTTGCGAACACGCGGCCGTCGCCCCGGGTGAACCGGACCTGGTGAATCGTGTCCGTGGCATCGACCGCCTCCAGGGCAGCCCGTTCCCACGGCCTTGTCCCGTAGATCGCTTCGCCGTTGATGGCAAGCCATCTCCCCAACGCCCGCACCGGCGCTTCGTGCCTCGGGTCCACGCTCCCATCCCCTTTCGGGCCGATGTTCAGGAGCAGGTTCCCGTTTTTCGAAACCGCATCGACGAACGATTGGACCAGCGCCCCCGGCGAAATGATGTTCGCCGGGTCTTCGTTCGCAACGTAGCCGTATGAGTGGCCAATCCCCCGTGTGGCCTCCCACTTCCGCGCGACGATGTCCGGGTACTGCGTGTACTCCGGCGTCCGGAAGTCATGGTGCAGTGGCAGCGGGAATTCCTTTGTCCCTGGCTGCGTCCACCGGTCGTTGACAACGCCGTCAGGGTTCCCGTTGTAGAAGTCGGCGAACAGTTCGAGCATGCCCGGCCCCGGCGGGTAGGCGATGTCGTTCCAGAGCACGTCGGGCCGGTAGCGGCCCATCAACTCCCGGTAGTGCGCATCGACGTAGCTCCGGTACTCACCGGACCGGGGCACCGTGTCGAACAGGTCCGCAATCCCCAGGGTTGGCCGGGGTTCGAAGGTCCAGTCGAGCCCGCCCGAGTAGTAGACCCCGAATCGCAGGCCCCGCTCGCGCGCCCCCTGCGCGATTTCGCCCACCAGGTCGCGCCGCGTGTGCCAGCCGGGGTACTTCGGGTTTTGAACGCCCGTCGGCCAGAGCGCGAAGCCATCGTGATGCTTGGTCACCAGCACCACGTACCGGGCGCCCGAGGCCGCCACCAGGTCGAGCAGCGGCGCCGGGTCCCACGCCTCTACAGATGCTTCGAACGGCTCCCGGAATGCTTCGTAGGGCGCGTCGCCGTACATCGCCGCGTGGTGCAGCGCAGTCTCGCTCCCCTCGATCTTCATCGTGTTCCAGTACCACTCGGCGTAGGGGTTGAGCCGCTGGAAGTCCAGCGGGTTCTCCCCAACGATGTCGATCAGCGAACCGGCCTGCGGCGCAAACGCGGGGATCGACGCCATGGTCCAGTGGATGAAGATGCCGAACTTGGCGTCGTGGAACCAGGCCGGCGCCTCGTGCGTGCGCAGGCTTTCCACGGAAGGCGCGTATCTCATTTGCACCTGCTCAAGCGGGCCCACCGGGGAGCGCCGTTCGCGCGCCGGTGACCAGTTCCCCGGACAGGTGGGGGGTCGTCGCCCCCGCAATCAGCGAAAGCCCGAGGCGTCCCGCCTCCAGGATCGTGATCGAGCAGTTTGGTATCGGCATCGGGACTACCCGGTCGTCGTTCGTCGCCAGCCCAATTGCCACCCCAATCGCGATGTAGTGGGAAACGACCACCACGTCGTGGCCGGCTGCCTTTCCCGCCACGCCGAGCTCGATGAGTGTCCTTACCACCCGCTTCCGCCAGTCCAGGAGATGCGGAGGCTGGTCCGTCCATCGGCCCGCCATGAACGGTCCGATCATCGCCGTGCGTTCGGTCGCGGGCATTGCCGGGTCGAACACTTCCGCCACTTCTTCGCGTATCTCGGCGGCAAGACCGAAAGCTTCCGCCAGCGGCTGTGCGGTTTCCCGCGTGCGCCGCAAGGGCGAAACGACCAGCCTGCCCACATCCGAACCGCGAAGGAATTCCGCCGTCGCGTCCGCCTGCCGCAGGCCCAGGGGGTCCAGTCCCGGGTCAAGGCTATCCACGCCCGCTGTCGCGAGCCCGTGCCGGATCATTATCAACGGCATGGCAGTCCCGGCGCGTATTGCCCTGGGGGTTGCATGAACGGCTAGACGGCCGCCCTCTCGGCGAAGAAAGTGCGCAGCACCTCGTCGCCGAGAGTCATGTTCATCACATGGGCCCGCTGCAGCTGCTCCCAGAAGTAGCGATAGGTAGCACGGTCGTGCAGGTTCCCCTCATGCTGAATCGGGCCCCAGTCCGCCTGGTACGCCTTCAACATGATCGCCTCCGCCTCCGCCACTTCCGGCATCGCCGGCGCCATCGCCCGTGCGATCGGCTCGATCTGCGCCGGGTAGATCGACCACATCCGCAGGAAGCCGAACTCCTCCCGCGCCCGCCGCGCGTCGTTGTAGATGAACTCGGTGTCCTTCAGTTCCAGCGTCACGTTGTGCGCCGGCACAATCCCGTTCGCCAGGGCCGCCGCCACCACTTCCGCCTTGGCCCGCCTCAGAAGCGCGTGATCGAACTGCATGGGCGAACGCATCGCCGTCGAAGGCACCGCCCCGTGGTGAGCGCTCACGAAGTCCATCAGCCCGAAGTCCAGCACCTGGATGTTCGGCAGCTCCGCTATCTGCCACACCTCGTGCAGGGCCCCGTGCGTCTCAATGAGCGCATGAATCGGGATCGCCCGCCGGATGCCCGCCTTGTGCGCCCGGTCCTCGATGTAGGCGATCATCTCTCCCAGCTGCACCGCCTTCGTCGTTTTCGGGATGGTGATGTATGCGACGCGTTCGCCGGCTCCCGGGACGATGATGTCAACGTCCTGGCGCCAGTGTTCGTTCGTGTAGTCGTGGATGCGAACACCGGCCATGTTGAACCTGTTCAGTTCGCTGTTCTGCATCCGCACCACCATCTCGGCGTGCTCGCGCTCGGCGCCTGTGGGAGCCCCGTCTTCGCAATCCATCGTGATGTCGAAGACGCCGCCCATCTTCTCCTGTGTCTGGAAAGCCTTGGCGATCCGCTCCTCCGTCCCGGCGAAATGCTCGCAGGTCGGGATGATCGGGAAGGGCTTCTCGCCTTCGAAGAGGGCCTCATTCGGGTGTCGGGGCATTGCCTGGTCCTGTGCAGAGTTTACCCGGCCAGTATCGCCTGAAACCCCCCAAAGCGGCGAATCCTGCGCCGCTCAGTCCCTTCTGCCCTCAAGGATCTCGCGCAGCGCTGCAACCAGCGGCGGGAGTTCGTTCCGCACCACCGCCCAGACCACAGCCATGTCGATCGAATCGTATGCATGGATGAGCCGGTTGCGCATGCCGATTGCCTCGCCAAACGGAATCCCCGGGTGGGACTCCCTGAACGTTGCCGGCACCCTGCTCGCTGCCTCGCCAATTAGCTCAACGCAATGCACCAGTGCGAACGTCCGCCACCTATCGGCCTCTTGCGCCTCAAGCGGCCATCCCTCGGCGATCTCCAGGGCATCCTGCGCATAGCGCAGCATGTCTTCCAGCGACCCCAGCGGGTCATGCCGCGTCATAGACCGGCTCAGCTTCGCAGAGGACGCGTTCTCGGAACCGCGGGTGCAGGAACCCGGGTGTCAGGAAGTCCACCTCCCGCCCCAGCAGCGCTGACAATTCCTCCGCCATTGTTACGAAGGCAAACCCCGGCGTCTTTCCGGCCTCGAACTCCACCAGCACGTCCACATCACTTTCGGGCGTGAAGTCGTCGCGTAACACCGACCCGAAGAGCGAGAGCCGGCGGATGTGATGCCGCTGGCAGAACGCGGCCACCTCTTCCATCGGGATCCTTATGGGCAGCTGACGGAGGCGTTCGGTTTCCATGGGGCCATTATGCCACGCCATTCGCCCGCCACCGGACTATGTCCCTGGCAGCCGGGCCCCTGTGATCGCCTCCCAGGCGCGCATCTCCACCTCCACCAGGGGCTGCGCGGCATTGATGCGCACCCAGCTCCCGGGCGCCGCCTCCTCCATCTGCCGCCGGTACCCATCGCGCACGCGCTCGTGGAAAGCGACCGATTCCAGCCCCGTCCTGATGCTCTCTGCCTCGCCCAGCTTGCGGGCCAGCCCAACGGCGGGCTCCAGGTCGAGCCACACGGTCAGCTCGGGTTCCAGCCCGTTCGTGACCGCCGCGTTGGCGGCGCGCAGGGTGGCAAGGTCAAGCCCGCGCGCATAGCCCTGGTAGGCGAACGTGCTCGCCGCATACCGGTCGCACAGGACGATTGCACCCCGATCGAGCGCCGGCTGGATAAGCTCGTGCACGATCTGCGCACGCGCCACGAGAAAAGCGAACGCCTCTCCCCAGGGAACGAGGTTCTCGTGAAGGAGCGCCCGCACGCGCTCGCCTGCAGGCGTCCCGCCGGGCTCGCGAGTCAATACCACCTCGTGACCGATATGGGCCAGCCGCCGCCCCACTGCTGCCGTCACGGTCGTCTTCCCCGCCCCCTCGCCCCCTTCGAAGACAATGAATCGCCCGCTCACCGCGCAAACGCGCTTCCCGCACCCGCAGGGAGAATCCTGACCCGCCGGAAAGGCTCCTTCCCCGCACTCGTGCTGTCGAGGTTGTATCGCGTCGCTAGCTCGTGCTGGAGTCGCCGGACGTAGCTGTTCGCCGGGGCCAGCTCGACGGGCTTCCCCTCATCGATCACGCGCGCGATCGCATCCTCGGCCTCGCGGTAGACGTCTGCCATCGGGTCGGCGCGCCCGGCGCCACCGCGCAGCTGCACCAGCACCTGCTCCATCTGGTGGGCCGTGTTGCTCTTGATGACGAAGATCGGCAGCGAACGCTCCTCCGCCTCCCGGATCGATGGCGGCTTCCGCCGATAGTACGTGCGCATGGTGATCACCGCGTCGGCTTCACGCACATCCTGCACGACATCCACCGCCGCGCCTATCCCCCGGATCGCCTGGTCGAGGCGGCTCCGCGAGATCCCGAACGGGTAGATGCGTACAACCGCCTCGGACCCGGGTGCAGCCGGCATCCCGCGACGGCCACCCGGCTCCTTCGTAGAGTGGCCGTTCCGCTGCCCCGGAGTGGCCAGCCCCAGCTCCAGGGTTGGCGGTGGTCCCCCTCGCCCTCTCCGGGGCGGCGCTGGCAGGTCGGGCCGCTCCTCTTCTGCTTCTTCCACCAGCTCTATCCGTCCCTCGCCCGTCAGCTGGCGCACCTCCGGACGTGCCTCGTAGCCGCGCAGCATGGCGTCGACCGTTGCCGCCACGTCCTCGTGCAACGCCACCTTCCACCAGTTCTGGATCTCAACCACCACATCGAAAGTCGGCGGCGCCTTCCTCTCCAGGATCGACTTCTGCGTTCCCCGGCGCCGCGCCTCCTCGTCGCCAAGCGTCACCGACTGGATCCCCCCGATCAGGTCCGCGAGAGTCGGGTTCAGCATCAGGTTCTCGAGTGAGTTCCCGTGGGCCGTGCCGACAAGCTGCACGCCCCGCTCGGCGATGGTGCGCGCTGCCGCCGCCTCGAGTTCCGTGCCGATCTCATCGATCACGATCACCTCGGGCATGTGGTTCTCGACTGCTTCGATCATCACCGCGTGCTGCATGGCCGGCGTCGCCACCTGCATGCGTCGCGCCCCTCCAATTGCCGGGTGAGGGATGTCGCCATCGCCGCCGATCTCATTCGAGGTGTCGACAATGATCACGCGCTTGTTCGCGTCGTCGGCGAGCACCCGCGCGACTTCGCGGAGCATCGTGGTCTTGCCGACGCCGGGCCGGCCCAGCAGAAGGATGCTCTTGCCACCTTGCACAAGGTCCTCAATCACCCGGATGGTGCCGTACACCGCGCGCCCGATCCGGCAGGTGAGGCCAACGATCTTCCCGCGCCGGTTGCGGATACACGAGATGCGGTGGAGCGTGCGCTCAATCCCTGCCCGGTTGTCATCGCCGAAGGCCCCGATCCTTTCGATGACATAGAGCAGGTCGTCCTCGCTCACCTCTTCGTGGCTCAGCACTACCTCCCTGCCGGGGTAGCGCGCCTCCGGCAACCGCCCCAGGTCCATCACAACCTCCAGGAGGCCATCGCGGCGGCTCTCGTCGCGCAGCTCCTCGCCGATTTGGGGCGGGAGCGCATCGATTAGCAGATCAAGGTCGTCCGTCACTATCTGCTCGGTAACCGGTCGGGGTTTCCCGTTCATTTCCGTCACTTCAGTTAGGCAGCGGCGCCGTTTCTATGCCCGCTGCGGCAACCTCCTTGAGTGTATGAAGCGCGGCCAACCGCCGTGCACAGATAAGGCGGGTCCCAAGCGCCGTGTAGCCCCGTTCCTCTGCCCGGCGCTGGAGGTCGAACTGGTACTGGGTCGCCACCAGCGTGGCGTGGCGCCCGTCGTGCGCCTCAATCAGGTCCAGGAGTGCATCGTGGACTCCTTCGACAGCCCCATCGGCAAGCACGTACGCCTCGCGCGGCCCAATGCCCACCCACGCATCGACCGCGCCGCCGCCATCCAGCACGTATTCCCGGTCGCAGTCATAAGAGCCGTGTAACGCGCGCCAGTCTTGCTGCGTCGGTGCCTCCTGGCGCCGCACATTCTCCGGGACAACCCGGCAGTACAACCGGAAGATCGCCTGCCGGTCATTCCGGCCGCCCGGACGAAACATAGTCTGCCGCGCGTGCGAATGGTGTCCCGGCATCGCCAGCAGGTGTTCTTCGCCGTAGGCTGTGAGCCCTGTCTTGCGAATGGCATCGATGTGCACGGAACCATGGGGAATGCGCATGTAGAGCGTCCGGCCGCCGCGCCGCGCCACTTCGGCTGCCACTGCCCCGGCAAGCGCGCTCACCGTGTCATCATCCTGTGGACGTGCCAGCCGCAGCGAGATCGCCTCCCAGCCCGCCCCGCCATCGAGCTCCCGCGCTACCAATACGCCCCGGTACCCCAGCCCGCGCTTCACACCCAGGACCACGGTTCGTGGCATCCGCGCCAGGTTCGCAAGCCCGGTCGCCGCCAGTGCCGAGTTCAGCAGCAGGTGCTCCGCCGACCGCGTCGCGACAACCTCCGTACACAGCCGTCCCAGCTGTGGCCAGAGCGTCGCCGTATCGATGGGGCTCAGGCAATCCGCGCGGAGTTCACTCAATGGCGTATCCCCGCCGGGGCCTCCGCCAGGCCCAGGAAGTATGCATGCAGCCGTGAATCGCCCGTGAGCTCCGGGTGGAACGAGGTCGCCAGCATGTTGCCCTGCCGCGCCGCCACGATAGTCCCGTCGGCGAGGGTCGCCACCACCTCGGCCGGGGGGCGCACTGCATCGATGCGCGGCGCCCGGATGAACACCGCCCGGAACGGCCCGCCTTCAAGCCCGCGCACCTCCACGTCCGCTTCGAAGCTCTCCACCTGGCGGCCGAAGGCGTTCCGGTGGACGGAGATCTCCATCACCTCTATCCCCGGCCGGTCGAGCCGGTCAACTTCCTTCGCCAGGAGGATCGCCCCCGCGCAGGTACCCCAGACAGGCCTGCCGGTCGCGCAGAACGCCCGCAACGGGCCCTGGAAGCCGTTGCTGAGAATCAGGCGCGCGATTGTCGTGCTCTCCCCACCGGGGATGACGAGGGCGTCCAGCGCTTCAAGCTGCGAAGGCTTCCGGACCTCGACGGCCCGGTGTCCCATGCGCTCCAGCATCTCGCGGTGTTCGCGAAAGTCACCCTGGAGCGCAAGGATCCCAACCGTTACCGCCCGGGTGCCATTGAGGGTCATCGGCCCGGGCCCCCGGCCGCCTTCGTTTTGTCTGGCGGAGTCTGGCCAGTGAGCGTGTAGAGATGGGTGTTCGTCAATGAGAGAGGCAGCACTTGAGCTACCCTCATTGTAGCGCATGCCCACCATCGATTGGCGCTTCCCGTGGCTGCCGGACCGGTGTCAGCGGCGCGTCACCATCCGCACAAGGCGCTGGAACAGTCCCGCGCGATCGCTTCCCAGGAGGCGCTCATCGGGCGCCCTTACCTCCGAGAGCACCTCCGACTGGCGCTGCCGGATCTCAGCCTGGACTTCCGCCCCGGCCTCTCGCTTCTCACGTTCGATTGGGTTGCTCCCCGGGTTGGTCATGGCACTCACCTCACAACCAGCATACGCGCCAGTGCAACCCCCTGAACTTGCGCCCCCGACCCCCTATACTCCCGCCATGGACTTCAAGATCTCCCCCGAAACCGAAAAGTGGCGCGCTGAACTGCGCGCGTTCCTGGCATCCGAGCTTCCTCCCGGTTTCGAAGGCGACGATGACTTCTTCGACAACGAAGAACAGATGACGTTCGCCCGGGAATTCACTCGCAAGCTTGGCGCGAAGCGCTGGTTCGCACCCGCCTGGCCCGGGGAGTTCGGCGGCATGGGGAAGACCGCCCTCGAACAGATGGTCCTCAACGAGGAGCTCGCCTACCACCGCGCCCCTTCGGGCGGGCGGCTCTTCACAATCGGGATCACCGGTCCCACCATGCTCGTCCACGCCAGCGACGAGCAGAAGGCGCGCTACCTCCCTGGCATGGCCTCGGGCGAAATCTGGTACTGCCAGGGCTTCAGTGAGCCCGGTTCTGGTTCCGACCTCGCCAGCATGCAGACCCGCGCCATCCGCGACGGCGATGACTACATAATCAACGGACAGAAGATCTGGACCTCCAACGGCCACGTCGCTGACCGCATGCTCCTCCTCGCCCGTACAGACCCCGGCGTTCCCAAGCACAAGGGGATCAGCGCCTTCATCGTCGATATGAAGGCCCCCGGCATTTCCGTCCAGTCCATCCCAAACATCGCCTACCGCCGCGACTTCAACCAGACCTTCTTCGAAGACGTTCGCGTGCCCGCAAAGGACCTCCTCGGCGGCGAGAACAACGGCTGGTATGTCGCCACCACCACCCTCGACTTCGAACGCTCAAATATCGCCGCCATTAGCGGCGCGCGCCGCACCGTGCATGACCTGGTGCGCTGGGCGAAGGAACGGCATCCCGGCGGCCGCCCCTGGGACAAGGCCGAAGTACGCGTGAAGCTGGCCGATCTTGCCATCGAGGTCGAAACTGGCAGGCTCATCGCCTACCGCACAGCCTGGCTGCAATCCCGCGGTGAAGTCCCCAACTACGAGGCCAGCATGGGCAAGGTCTGGATGGCGCTGCTCGGCATCAAGGTTGCCAACACCGGCGTGAACCTCATGGGCCCTTACGGCCAGCTTGCCCCCGGCTCCCGGTGGGCACAGCTCTACGGCCGCGTCCTGACTGCCTACCTGCTGGCAGTCTCCGGGCCTATCGGCGGCGGAACCACCGAGATCCAGAAGAACATCATCGCCCAGCGCGGGCTCGGGCTCCCTCGAGGTTAGGGAACGACCGTCCCCACCCTCCTGAGCGCCGCCAGGTGCTGGTCAACGCCCTTGTCCCAGTCGCGATACTCGCTCACGTTTCGCGCCTGCACCGCTTCGCGGCCCGCCAGCTGGTGCGCCGTGAACTCGTCGAGGGCATGGTCCAGGGCTGTTTCGATAGCAGCCAGGTCCGGCGGCAGCGTCAGACCGCGAAGGTACTGCGAAATGCAGATAGTCTCGTCGACGTAGCGCGCAAACGCTGGCCGGAAACCGCCCGACCGGTAGAACTTCCGATCGGGGTACTCGTCCCGGAACGATGCGGTCAGGTTGTACAGCCGCTCCGTGTTCCGCCCCATCGTGACCCTGTACCAGCCCAGCGGGTCGCGCCGGAACGTTGGCGTCGGCGAAGGCGCAGGGCACGGCGCCGGTTCGGGCATCGCTGTGTCGGCATCGCCGCACGTGAGTACCAGGCCCGCGACCCCGGCCACCGCAAAGACGGCCAGTACAGCCCCCAGGGAGGCCAGCCAGCGGCTCATTCAGCTCCCAACCCGCGCAGATAGGCCGCCGCGGCGCGCACCGCATTTCCGCGATGGCTTATTGCATCCTTCTCTTCATCGCTCATTTCCGCCACGGTCCGCCCGTCCTCCCAGAGGAACACCGGGTCGTAGCCGAAGCCGTTCTCTCCCCGTGCCTCGCCCGCGATGCTGCCATCCTGCACACCCTCGAAGCACCGGACCGCGCCGCCGGGCCGGGCCACGGCCACCACAGCCCTGTACCGCGCCGTCCGCTTCCCCCCGGCAACCCCGGCGAGGCTCTTGAGCAGCAGTCCCACGCGGCCCCGGTCGTCCAGCCCCGGTCCGCCATACCTTGCCGAGTGAATCCCGGGCCCGCCGCCGAGGGCATCAACCTCCAGCCCCGAGTCGTCCGCCAGCGCCAGGCAACCGCCCGCGAGCGCAAACGCCCGCGCCTTGAGCGCAGCGTTCTGGGTATAGCTGTCCCCGTTCTCCTCCACCTCCACCGCTATCCCGAGGTCTGCCGGCGTAACCACCTCCAACCCGCAGCCATCGAGCAGCCTCCGGAACTCCCGGACCTTGCCGGGGTTCGTGGTCGCCAGCAGCAGCCGCCTCATGGAACGAGTGTCGCCAATCGGCACGTCGCCGTGCAAGCGGCGGTATAGTGCCATCTGAGAAACACGAGGTGACGTCCATGCGTGCGATGGTCCTCCGGGATTCCCGGCTGACAGTCGAAGAGGTTCCTCTTCCTACCCCCGGACCGATGCAGGTTCTTGCCCGCGTACTCGCCTGCGGAATCTGCGGCAGCGACCTCCACGCCGCCCGCCATATGGACCAGATGATCGAAGGCACCGTGCGCGCATCGGGGCGCTCCGCCTGGAGCACACTCGACACCGCCCGTCCCATCGTCATGGGCCACGAGTTCGCCGCCGAGATCGTCTCGTGCGGGCCCGGGGCCGAGGCATGGGAACCAGGTGCGCGCGTTACCTGCATGCCCATGCTCATCGCTGCCGGCGCCCCCAATGGCTTCTACAGCATCGGCTACGCGTCCGAGGCTGTTGGCGCCTATGGCGAATACGTTCTCCTCAGCGCGCCGCTCCTGCTGCGAATCCCCGCCAGCGTCCCCGATGTGGTCGCTGCCACCACTGAACCGCTCGCCGTGGGCATGCACACAGTGCGCCAGGCCAAGGTCCAACCCGGCGAACACGCCGTCATCATGGGCGCCGGCCCCATCGGACTGATGACCCTGCTCTGGCTCAAGAAAGATGGCATCCGCCACGTCACCGTGAGCGACCCCGCGCCCGGCCGTCGCGCGCTCGCCGCACGCCTGGGCGCCGACCAGGTGGTCGACCCCCGCGCGGAAAACCTTGCCGATGCTGTCTTCGCCGCCGCCGGCGCCCCCGCTCCGCTCGTGTTCGAATGCGTTGGAGTAGAAGGCACCCTCGAAGACGCCATGGAGCTCGTCGCCCGTGGGGGCCGCGTCATCGTTGCCGGCGTCTGCATGGGTGAGGACCGCATCCGGCCGCTTGTTGGCATCAACAAGCAGCTCACCATCCAGTTCGTCCTTGGCTACACCCCCCAGGAGTTCGCCGATTCGCTCGCCGCCCTGGGCGATGGGAGCATCGATACCGCCCCTCTCCTGACCCGCGAGGTCAGCCTCGATGAGCTTCCAGCGGCTTTCGATGCCCTTGCCGACCCGCGCGACTGCAAGGTAGTGCTTCGTTTCTGAGCGGTCCGCTCAGTCTCTCCAGCCCGCGGCGACAAGGCAGCGTTCAATGAACCCGGTCTTGGCGTCGGTGTAGCCATCGCGGTCCGTGCCAAACTGCGCTGCGAGGGCGCGCTTCATCGCCGCGTATTCGGCGGCCATCTCAGGGTCCGCACGCAGCCGGTCACGAAAGAGCAGGTGCTTCCGCCAGAATGCGCTTCCCATCTCTGTCATGTGCACGTGGTGGCTTCGTGGCGCCCCGCGGCGGAAATAGAGCCTGCCTTCGACCCCGTGAGCCCCGGCTGACTCGTAGCCCAGCCGCTCCATTGCCGGGATGAGCGCGTGTGCCGCGGCCAGGTCACTCACCCCGGTCATGATGTCGATGATGGGCTTGGCAGCCAGCCCGGGCACCGAGGTGCTGCCCACGTGCTCGATCGCTACGATGGCCGCTCCACATGCCCGGCGGATGCGTTCCGCTTCTTCCGCGAAGAGCAGCCGCCACCGCGGGTCATGCTCGAAGATGATGATGCGCTCGCCCTGTGCCGCCCGCTCGCCGGGCCCGGGCATCAGTGGTGGCCGCCGTGGGCTTCCGGCGGCGCGTCACCAAACGATTCGGGCGAATCCTTGCTCTGCATGATGGAGATAGGCGCGACCCAGGTGGGGTTGGCGAAGTGCCCCATGCTGCGGCGAAGCATGTAGAACGCCCCGCCTGCCGCACAGGCCGCGGCAATGCCCAGCACCGACCACAGCGCCCGTTCCTGCAGCGGACCAGTGTCCGGCCCGGGCGCCTTCTCCTCGTCCGCGGAGGCCAGCCACATCTGTGAGGTGGCATCGGTCCCCGAGTCTGCCGCCAGGGCGGGCGCCACGGCCCCGGCCGCGACGAGCAAAGCGAACGAAAGAACACTGGCGCGAAGAAGAAATCGTCTCATTCCGAACGTGAAGTCTAGGCTGCCGGGAGTGTTGGTCAAGCGATTTCCAGTCCCTGGGGGTTGCGTCGCGGGTTAGCGCGTGCTAGATCTAGTGTGGGCTGCGCTGGAAGCTGTGTCCGCTCCACACTTCCACCGGCCCCTTTTCTTTGCCCGAACGGGTCCGCGCTGGACAGTCCTCCTCTCTCTCACCAGCCAAGCGCTCTCTCTACGCCCTCCACCGTGGCCTTCGCCCGGGTGATGTCGGGGGAATACTGCGCCGCGGCCGTGTCGGGGTCCTTTAGCCCGTTCCCGGTGAGGATTGCGACCGCCCTGCCTCCGCGTGTGCGCCCTTCGCGGCCCAGCCTCAGCAGTCCCGCCACCCCGGCCGCGCTCGCAGGTTCCACAAAGAGCCCCTCGCGGCGCGCCAGCAGCTCGTAGGCTTCCAGGATCTCCTCATCCGTGACCGCGGCAATGAGCCCGCCGCTCTCGTCGCGCGCCGCCGTTGCCCCCTGCCAGCTGGCGGGGTTTCCTATCCGGATGGCCGTCGCCACAGTCTGTGGCTGCTCTATCGGCGCCCCGTGCACGATTGGCGCCGCGCCCGCAGCCTGAAAGCCCATCATCCGCGGATGCCCGCTTGCCCGTCCCAGCTCGGTGCATTCGCAGAAGCCCTTCCAGTAGGCCGTGATGTTCCCGGCGTTGCCCACCGGGATCGCGAGCACGTCCGGGGCATCGCCCAGCGCCTCGCAGATCTCGAATGCGGCCGTCTTCTGGCCTGCAATCCGGTGCGGATTCACCGAGTTCACCAGCGCCACGGGGTGCTTCTCCGTCAGCTCGCGAGCCGCGTTCAACGCCTGGTCGAAGTTCCCCTCGACCTCCAGGATCCGGCTGCCGAAGGCCACGGCCTGCGCCATCTTCCCCGCCGCAACCTTGCCTCCGGGAACCAGCACGAAGCACTCGATACCGCAGCGCGCGGCATAGGCCGCCGCGCTCGCGCTTGTGTTGCCGGTGCTGGCGCACATGATCGCCTTTGCCCCGGCCTCGACCGCCTTTGCAACCGCAACCACCATCCCCCGGTCCTTGAACGAGCCCGTCGGATTGCAGCTTTCCAGCTTGAACCAGAGCTCATCGAGGCCGCAAAGCCCCTCCAGCGCCGCCGAGCGCACCAGCGGCGTATCGCCTTCGCCGAGCGTAAGGCGGGGCGTCCTCTCCGTGAGCGGCAGGATCCCGGCCCACTGGAAGAGCACACCACGGGGCGTACCGGTTGTCGTGCTCACGGCTCTTCAGGCGGCCTGAAGGAATGGAACTTCATCTCGCGCAGCTCCTGTTCGAGCACCTGTATCTGCTTGCGGCGCTGCTTCTCCATCATCTGGTTGTACTTGGCGAATTCCTCGCGCACGTGGTCCACCACTTCGGCAATGTCGCGCCGGATGCCCGCGACGCGCTCCCCCAACCCCTGGTGGCGCCCTTCCAGGAGTGTGATCTCGGCGTGCAGCTTGTCGGCTGTCCCCAGCAGCCTGTCCCCCAGCTCCTCCAGCACATTCAGCCGCGCATCTATCCGGCCGTGCTGTTCGCGCCAGACCCCGATCTCCTGCAGCACATCGTCGCGGATGGTCTTTTCCGCGATCGCCTGCGCAATCATCTCCTCGTTCCGCTTCACCATCTCCCCCACAACCTGCAACCGCTCAAAGACCACGTCGAACCGATCCTCCACCTCATGCGCCAGCACCTCGCGCAGGCGCTCTTCGAGGTCGCGGTTCACCTCAATCGCCCGCTCGAGGCGCAGCCCAAACTGGTCTACCCGGGCCAGTACTTCCCGCTGGCGTTCGAGTAGCGTCTGCATTGTCTGCGAAAGCTGTGAGCTCTGGCTTTGCACCTGGGCCACATCGGCTGCAAGGAGACCCAGCTGGCTCGTCGCTGCCTCGGTCCTGCGGGACATCTCCGCCCGCTCCTGGCGGTCGTATTCCGCCTCCGCGCGCAACAGCCGAAGCGCGTTCTCCGTCTCCGCCCGGGTGCCAGAGATAGACTGGCGCGTGTGTTCTGCGTCCTCTTCCAGCTCGCGGATCTTCTCCGGCACTCCCTTGAACGGGACAAGCTTCGGGTCGATCTCGCGTACCGCCCGCTCGGCCACGTTCACATCGTCCGCGAGCTCGTGCACCTGGCGCTGCACCTGGTCCAGCAGGGCGTTCGAACGAGAATGCTCCTCCCGCACCTGGCGCAGCTGCTGTTCGAGCCAGCCCAGGATTTCGCTGATCGCCTGCGCCTGGGTTTCTCCGGCCATTCCTACCCCTCGACGCGCAGGAACGAACTCACCCGCATCACCACCGCGAGCTTGCGGATGCTCGCCAGCGCCGCCTGCATGGCGCTCTCCCGCGCCCGGTGCGTCATCACCACCAGCTCCGCCGTCTGCTCATCGGCATTCGCTTCCTTCTGATTCACAGCGGCAATACTGACGCCGTGGTCGCCCAGCACATGGGCAATCTGCGCCAGCACGCCCGGCCTGTCGCCGACCGTCACACGCAGATAGTACCGCGTTTCCACGTGGTCCATGCTCTCCACCGGGAGGTCACCCTCCGGGTCCCAGTACTTGCGTTCCCGGCTGCCGAGCACCAGCGAGTGCGCCAGGTCCAGGATGTCCGCCACCACAGCCGAACTCGTTGGCTCGGCCCCGGCGCCCCGGCCCTGGAAGAGAACGGTCCCTGTAAGGTCGCCAACGATCTGCACCGCATTGAACACTCCGTCCACTTTGGCCAGCGGCTCGGGCTGCGGCACGAACACAGGCGCCACCCTCGCCGAAATGCTCCCATCGGTCCGTTCTGCAATCGCCAGCAGCTTGATCACGTAGCCCAGCTCTGCCGCATAGCGGAAGTCCACCGCCTCCAACCGGCTGATCCCCTCCGTGTGCACGTCCGACGGCCGGACGCGCGTGCGGAACCCGAGGCTCGCCATGATCGCCAGCTTGTAGGCCGCGTCGTACCCCTCGACGTCGTTCGTCGGGTCGGGTTCTGCGTACCCAAGCTGCTGGGCCGCGGCCAGCGCCTCCGCGTATCCCGTGCCCTCCTGGGCCATCGACGTGAGGATGTAGTTCGTCGTTCCGTTGATGATCGCGCGGATCGAGGTGATCCGGTTGGCCAGCAGATCGCGCCGCAGGGGCGCAATCAGGGGGATTCCGCCCCCCACACTCGCTTCGAACATGATGTCGAGTCCCCGGCGGTGCGCCTCGGCCAGCAGCTCCGGCCCGGACTTCGCCATCAGCTCCTTGTTGGCCGTCACCACGTGTTTCCCGGCAGCCAGCGCCCTGCGGATGTACGTCCCCGCGGGCTCCTCCCCGCCGATCACCTCGACCACGATGGCGATCGACGGGTCGCCAAGGATGTCGTCGACATTTGCTGTCAGGATCCCAGGCGCCAGGTCCACGCTGCGCGGCTTGGCAAGGTCGCGCACGGCTGCCCGCCGGACCACCAGCGGCGCGCCGACCTGCCGCGCGAAGTACTCCTTCCGCTCGATCAGCGCCCGGGCAACGCCCCCGCCTACGGTTCCGACGCCAATCAGCCCGACGCCGATCTCGCTCGTCACCGGGCTACTGCGCGTTTTCGAGCGCCCAGTCGATGTCACTGGCGCTGAGCGACCGGGTGATTGTCGTCTGGGAGCGCATCGCCTGGATCGCCTCGCTCAACTTGATCTGGGCCAGCTGCTCCTTGTCCGGCTCGTCATAGACGCCGGCCGGGTCCCGCTCCTCGATCCGGAAGAGCCACCAGTACTGCTGCACTTCGACTGGCCCCAGAAGCTCGCCTTCGCCCTTGCCGGCGATCGCATCCTGGATTGCCTTCGGCATCAGCGCGGGCGCCGTTGGCAGCATCATCCCATCCTGCTGCCGCGACGTCAGGTCGGCCGATTCCATCTGGGCCAGCGTCCCCATGTCCTCCCCGTTCTTGATCCGCCCCAGCAGCTCCTCCGCCTTCTCCTTCGAATCCACAAGGATGCTGCGCACCGTTACGAGCTCGCCCTTGTCGCCGATCTCCTGCTTGTACCGCTCGGTGAGCTTTTCCGACGCCACCGCCGCCTTCGTCATCCGCCGGTAGGTCGAATCGTCCATCGCCAGCGTCTTCAGGCGGTTCCGGTAGAGTGTGTCGAACGAGCTGCCCGGGCCTCCCACAGGGACCCCCAGCGACTCCGCGATCGCGCTCGTGACCTCGTCATCGCTGATCGTGATCCCCGCGCTGCCCGCCACCAGCAGCGTCAATGCCTCCTGCTCCAGTTGCCGAAGCAGGTTCTCCGCGTTTATCGTTGCCGATTCGTTCGGGTTTGATTGGAAGAAGAGTGCCATCCGGTCGGCGTAGTAGCTCAGCTTCACACGCTCCGAACCGACCTTCAGGATCGCCTCGTTCGGCCGGCGAAAGTTGTCTGAATACCAGTTCCAACCGATGAGCCCGAGCACCAGGACCAGGAGCGCCGTTACCCCGCCAAGGATCCCCAGGCGGACCACACCCTCCCCGATCGGCACGCCAAGGTAGCGCGGCCGCGTATCGACGATCTCGCGCCGCTTCGGGCGGGGGAGCGCTGTTGTTCGTTCTCGCCGTGACATGCGTATGCTCCCGGCAGCGCGGCCTTAGCCCCGCGTCGGGAAGACACCAGTCTGGCGGACGTGCTGCAGCGTATACGGCAGCAGCGCCAGGTGCCGTGCCCGCTTCACCGCCGTCGCCACAAGCCGCTGGTGGCGCAGACACGCCCCCGTCTTGCGCCGGGGTTCTATCTTCCCCCGTTCGCTGACGTACATTCGCAGCCGGCCAATGTCCTTGTAGTCCAGTCCCCGGATGTGATCGGCGCAGAAGCGGCACACCTTGCGACGGCTGCCAAAGCGCCGCGGTGGCCGCGCTGGCCGTTCGCTCGGTCCGCTGGGCGCGGCCGTGGATTCTGGAGTTGTTCGTTCTTCCGATGCCATCGTTGCTTCCTTCCCGCTGGGTCTGCGCACAGGAGCTGCGCGCCGGGTTTCTTCATGGGGGCGCCGCCATTCCTGCCGTTCGCTGGCGCCCCCCGGCCGTCATCTCATTCGAAGGGCAGGTCGTCGGGTTCGACGTCTCCCCCGCCGCGGCGAGTGCCGGCAAAGCTGCTGCGAGCCTGGCCGCCCCCGCCGCTCCATTCCCCGCCACCCTGGTTCTCCCGGCTGCCGAGGAAAAGCACCTGGTTGGCGATTACCTCGGTCCGGTAGTGCTTCTGGCCCTGGTCGTCGTCCCATGTCCGTGTCTGCAGGCGACCCTCAACGTACACCTGCTTCCCCTTCGTGACGTACTGGCTTATCCGCTCCGCCTGGTCACCGAAGACGACGATGTTGAACCACTCCGTGGCCTCTTCCCATTCGCCCGATGCGCCTTTGCGGCGGAAGTTCACCGCCAGGCTGAACTGCGATTGGGCTGTGCCGTTCGCCGTATAGCGCAGCTCGGCATCCTTGCCGGCGTTGCCAATCAGCATGACCTTGTTCAGGCTCGCCATGGCCGGGGCCTCCTCGATCTCAGTCGGAAGTCTCGGCGCCGGGGGCAGCGTCTTCCCGGGCTTCCGGTTCCTCGGCCGGCTCTGCCGCGGTCGCCGCAGAGGACTCTACCACCTCCGCTGCCGCAGCGGGAGCCTCTGCCGGCGTTTCCACGGGTGCTGCGACTTCGGCGGCCGGCGCCGGCGCGGCCTCGGCCGTTGGCTGCGGGCGCGGCTCACGCGGTGGTGGGGGCGGCGGAAGCTCATCGGCCCGCACGATCAGATGGCGATACACCCGCTCATCTATCTTCAGCGCCGTCTCCAGCCCCGAAACCTCCACCGGCTCCAGGTTCACCCTCGTGACCACGTAATCGGCGTCGAGCGCCCGCCCGATCGGGTACGCCATGCGCCGCCTGCCCCAGTGGTCCACTTTCAGGACCTGGCCTCCGCGCGCTTCTACCACGGTCGTCAGGTGAGCGACGCTGGCGTCTTGCCCGCCAGCTTCTGCGACGGCCAGGTCATATACGACCGTCAGTTCGTATTCCCGCATGGGTCTCCAGACCGGGCGATGGGTTTGCCCGCAGGGCGGGCCGTGCTCCCGGTGCGAATCCTCAACCTATCACCCGCCGTGCTACCGCTCAACGCAGCGGCGTTCGCGATCCCTACAGGAGACCCCTCTCCGTCAGCACCCGCTTCATAGTCGCCCCGATCTCCGCCGGCGAATCCGAAACGTACGCCCCGGCCGCGCGGAGGGCGGCCTTCTTGTTCTCCGCCTTCCCATCTTCGCCGCTGATGATCGCCCCGGCGTGGCCCATTCGCCGTCCTGGAGGCGCCGTTGCGCCCGCAATGAAGGCCACGACGGGCTTCTTCACCTGCTGTTTGATGTATTCGGCCGCTTCCTGCTCGGCGCTCCCGCCGATCTCGCCCACCATCACGATCGCCCTGGTGCCAGGGTCCTCATTGAGCATCCTGATGGCCTCTACCTGGCGCGTGCCAATGATCGGGTCACCCCCAACGCCGATGCAGGTGCTCTGGCCGATCCCTTCGTCCGTCAGCTGCGCCACAACCTCGTAGACCAGCGTCCCCGAGCGGCTCACCACTCCCACTTCGCCCGGCAGGAAGACGTCCCCCGGCATGATGCCCACGCGCGCCTTTGCCCCGGGCGTGATGACCCCCGGGCAGTTCGGCCCTATGAGCACGGTCTTCGAGCCACGCAGGCCCGCCTTCACCTTCACCATGTCCAACACCGGGATCCCCTCGGTGATGCAGACGATCAGAGGGATGCCCGCATCTGCCGCTTCCAGGATCGCATCGGCAGCGCCAGCCGCCGGGACGAAGATGATGCTCACATTCGCCCCGGTCGTTCGGACGGCCTCGCCGGCCGTTGTGAAAATCGGCACCCCGTCCTGCTCTTCACCTCCGCGGCGCGGGTGAATCGCGGCTACCACGTTGGTTCCGTAGGCAATGGAGCGGCGCATGTGGTTGGCGCCTTCCGTGCCAATGCCCTGCACGAGCAGGCGCGTATTCGCATCGACAAGGACGCTCATCAACGTTTCCCGGGAGTGCGATTTCCGATTTCCGGCAGGGGCGCTTGGCCCTGGGGCGGGGCGGATTCCCGACAACAGAGAATACAGGTTGCGACGCTTACTGTCCGGCCGGCCGGGAGTCCGCCGGTGCGCGCCTGCCAGCCGGCCTCTGCCGCGATGCTGCCCCTGCCCGCGGACGCCCCGCCTCAATCACCCCCCGCAGCCGCTGCCACTCGCGCCCGCCGATGGGCCGATACACCGCCGGGAACTGCCCCCGGAGCTCCGCCCCGTGCCGCCGGTACCGTTCGGCGATCGCTCCCATCGCCAGGAGCGTTGCTGGCCCCAGCCGCCGCCACTCACCCCCGGCCATCTCCTCCAGCGTGGCAGCCGCGATCTCGGCGTCCTGGTGCAGGCCCAGCACGTCCTGGAGCGCCGTCACCCGCTGGCTGAATTCCGTTGCCGGCTTCCCATAGATGGGCCCCACGAACTCGAGCGCATACCGCAGCTTTTTCGCGTCGATCCGCAGGGCGTGGTAGTCCGTCGCCGGCGATGTCCGCGTGATGCGGTCGCCCAGCTTCCTCACCCGGCGATAGCGCTTCTCCAGCAGGTCCGGTGCGGCCGCCAGGATCGGCATCCCCGCCGGCTCAAACGACCGCGGCGGCCCCCGGCGCAGCACCGCCGCAAACCGCGCCACGAAACGCTCAAAGCGGCGCGAATCGAGTGCGGCAAGCATCCGTTTCCGGCCCGCCGCTCTTCGCGCCCATAGGAGACCCTCGATCGAATCCAGCGCCCGGCTCCCCTCCGCCGAAAGCCCCTCCCGCCATTCCGTCATCCGCTCCAGCTGCACGTCGAGGTCGCGTACCACTCCGAGCGCCGCTGCAATCCACCCGAGCTCCTCGCGATACCGCTCCATCGCAGGGGGCAGGAAAGGCCGGAAGGCCGCCATCGCCGCCCGCAGCCTGCGCGTCGCTACCCGCATGTCATGGAGCGCTTCGATGTCCTCGCCGAGCCGCGTTCCCCCCTCGTTGGCAAGGAACACGCCGAAGTGCTTCCGCATGACCGCGAACCCGGCCTCCCCGGCCGTCATTTCCGGGCGCATGCTGGTGGGTCCCAGCTCCGGCACTGCGTCCCCGGGCGCCTGGCCCGTGGCGATAAGCGCCGCCTCGAACTTCGATGGTCCCGCTGCCGTCAGGGCTGCCATTGCCACCATCACATCTACGAACCGCTGCGCCCTTTCTATCGTCCCCGCGCCAATCTCGACCTCCACGCGCGATAGCCGCACGGGCTCGTCCTCGCCCACCGGGATGCTCGTCTCGTCGAGTGCGATCTCCGCCACCTCGCCCTCGGTGTCGTGCAGCTGGAAGGTGCGCCGCCTGGTCTGCAGCCGGAAGATCTCGCCCAGGGGCTGCTTCCCTGCCACCGCACGGAGCAGCTCCCCACACGGCCCTGGTGCGGCGAGCGGTTCGCGGCCATCCATCATCTGCTCGGTCAGCTCGCGCCGCGTGCGTATTCCCCCCGATGGGTCCGCCATCGACTTCAGCGTGAGCTCCGGGCCAGCGTCTTTCTCCCGCACCCGGCAGGTGAATCCCGCACGGTGAACGCGCCAGTCATCCGTGTCGAAGTAAGTGTCGCGAAGCAACCTCTCCGGCCCCGCCGTCACCCGGTATCCGGGCACAGCCGCCGATTCGAGCCACCGTGCCACCGGGCGCACATCGAGCGCGCTGAACTGCCACTCGATCTCGGTCTGTCCGGCGCCAGCGGTAATCGCCATGGGCTCCAATGATAGAGCAGGGCGTTCCGATTCGATCTACCCGCTCGCCTTCGCCACCACCTGCACCTGCAGTGTCACATCGTCCTCCACCGATACCATGCCCGCGATGTTCAGCACCGGGATGTTGAAGTCCGCGTACAGGAAGTTGACCGTGGCCAGCGCCGAAAGGGCCTCGCCCTCTTTCTTCATCTTCACATCCCAGGTCACTTCCTTCTTCACGCCGTGCAGGTCCAGGGTCCCCGTGAGCTTCATCTCCACTTCCTGGCCGGCCGGGAACTCCGAGGGGTAGCCCTCCAGCTTCGTCGCCACGAAGGTTGCCTTCGGGTATTTCGCAGTCTCCAGGCCGCGCTGCTGCACCTGGTTGTCTCGCCGGCTCTGGTCACTCCTCAGCGTGGTCAGGTCCACCGTGAACTTCGATTCCTGGGACGTGTCGAGCCCGTTGGCGCCGAGGTAAAAGTGCCCCTCAATCGCCTTAGTCGTCCCCTTGGCGGTCGAAGGGAGCGGCAGATTCGCGAGCTTCTCGTCAGCGAAGTAGGCGGCTTCCGACTGCTCCGGGATTATTGCGTACCTGCGGACCCCCGCGGCCAGGCCGGGTGAGCTGGATGGGCTCGCGCCCGCGGCCGGCGTCGAACTCGCCTTGACTTCCTCTGGGATCTCGGGGGCAGTGGTCGCCAGCTCATTATCGGAACGGACGAAGAACCACCACCCTGCACCTGCCAGGATGATTAGCAGCACCACGGCCCCGGCAATGCGGAATGGCCACCCCTTCAGCAAGAACATAGACGGACACCCTCTCCCGAAGATCCCCGCCGCCTGGTCCGCCGGGGCCGCTGGTCATTCTCTCTGCCCTGGCGGCAACTGGTGGTAAAGCAGCGCTCCCGCCCCCCCGGCTGGCCCTTCGCCGCCAGCCCCGTATGCTTCGCCCAATGCTGCGCGGCTTGCTGTTCACCCTCTCAGTCTGGGCCATCGGCGCCATCACCCTGCGAGCCACTCTCATTCCCCCGCAGGTCTGCCCAACCATTAGCGCCGTCGAGGCGCGCTCCGCCGCCAGCGAAGCCGCCCTCTGGATCGAGCGCGCCCAGCGCCCGGACGGCGCCTACCTCTACGAGTACCAGGCCCCCGATGACATCGAACTTGGCGGCTACAACATCGTCCGCCACGCCGGCGTCACGATGTCGCTCTACCAGCATGCCGCCGAGACAGGCGACCTTCGCTATCTTTCCACCGCGGACCGGGGCCTCGCCTGGATGACTGCCAGCATGTTCCGGCACGATGGCTGGGCCGCCTTCCAGGGCCCGGCCGGCGGCGATCTGCAACTTGGCGCAAGCGCGCTCATGCTCGCCGCTCTCGATCAGCGCCGCATCGCCACAGGCGACACGCGCCACGACGGGCTGATGAAGGAAATCGGGCGCTTCCTGCTCGTCATGCAGCAGCCCGATGGAGCCTTTCTCGCCAGCTGGCGCCTCGCCACCGCCCAGCCGGACCCCGGTCTCCGTTCCAAATACGCCACCGGCGAAGCCTTCTGGGCGCTGACGCTTCTCCACCGCTTCTTCCCCGGCGAAGGCTGGGACAGGCCGTCCCGCGCCGTCGCCCGCTACCTCTCCCTCTACCGCGACGATGTGGAAGGGTTCGACTTCCCGCCCTGGGCCGACCAGTGGGCCGCCTACGGCCTCTCCGAGATGGCAACCTGGCCCCTGGACGAAGACAACATCGCCTACGCCCGCCGCCTCGCCGAGCGCTTCGGTTTCCTCGTGCGCGTGGAGTCCCAGCGCCGCCAGGACTGGTGGTCCGATCTCGTTCATGGAAGCCAGGCAAGGGCGGCCGGCCTCGGAACCTGGGGCGAGGCGCTTGACTCGCTCCACCACCTCGCTTCGGTTGACCCCCGGCTGGCATCGCTGCGGGAGAAGCTCGCGGAGCGCGCCGCCTGCGCCGCGGGCCTTCTCGCCAGCCGCCAGTTCACCGTGGCCGAGGCCGCCCGCTTCGGCTCCCCCGAAAGCGTTCGTGGCGCCTGGTTTACGAAGGGGGTCACCCGCATGGATGACCAGCAGCACGCCCTCTCCGCATTGATCCGGGCCGCTCCCATCCTCGCCGCAAGGGAAGAACAAGAATGACCGACTACCTTCGACTCGCCCTGGTCTTCCTCCTCGCCGTGAACCCAGCGCTCGCGTTCCTTTCCTTCCTTCCCGTGCGGAATGAAGCCGCGCCCAACACAAGGGTCCCTGCTGCGGCGTTCGGGGCCGTACTGGCCATGGGGCTTTACCTTGCCGCAGTCGCGGGTGCTGCCTCCCTGCTCGACCTGCTTGAAGTAGAACCAGAGACATTTCGCGTGGCCGCTGGCGTCGTGCTCGCTGCCGTGGGAGCGCGCGCCCTTCTGCCCCCGCTTCCCCCGTACGGCCAGGCGCCCGCGGGCTGGCGAGCTGGAATCTACCCCCTCGGCATCCCGCTCCTTGCGGGCCCGGCGGGCCTGATGGCGTCCCTCAGCTACGCCGCCGATGAGGGCGCCGCGACCACCTTCGCGGCCATCGTCCCTGCCCTGCTGCTGGCCGCCGCCCTCCTTGCGTGGGCGCCAGCCCGCTGGCGGCCCGCCTTCGCCATGATTGCTCCGCTCGCCGCCGCGCTGCTGGTCGCCGCCGGCGCCGGCCTCATCGTCACCGGCGTCCGCGACATCTGACCACGGCCTACCACCGTTCCTCGTGCACCATCTCTTCAAGAGGCATCCGCGGCCGCCCGCCGATGCCCCGCTCCGCCCCTTCTGCTGCGTAGCCGAAGGCAATGACATTCGCCACCAGGTGCCCTTCTGGCAACCCGAGCACCAGCCGCGCGCACTCCGCGTCGTGCATCGAAGCCGGGCAGCTGGCCACGCCCTCCGACCACGCGGCAAGCATCATGTTCTGCGCCGCTCTCCCCGCGTCGAACGGTCCCCGGAAGATCGTGAAGCCCCCATCATCACGGAACGGTTCGGGCACAAGCACAATCGCGACAGCGAACGCCGCGGCGGGAACGTGCATCGCGAACCCTCCGCAGGCTGCCAGCGCCTCACGGCCCTCCCGTTCCCGCATCACGATGAAGCGCAGTGGCTGCGCGTTCTTGGCGCTGCCTGCCATCCGCCCCGCCTGCAGGATCCGCGCCACGACCTCTCCGGGCACTTCGCGCTCCGCGAATGCCCTCACCTCCCGCTTGCTGACGATTGCCCGGTATGTGTCCATCACTTCTTCTCCCGTCCCGGCCCGAGTTGCCCTACCGGGAACGCCGGGGAGATCCTACACTCGAAGAGTTCTTCACGGCCGGGCCGCCGAACGCCCGCATCGAACGAAACACGCACCCCACAGGTCTCTGCCATGTCCGGACACTCCAAGTGGTCAACCATCAAACGCCAGAAGGGCGCTGCCGATGCAAAGCGCGGCGCTCTCTTCACCAGGCTCTCCCGCGAGATCATCATCGCCGCCAAGCAGGGGGGAGGCGACCCCGCGGCCAACTTCAAGCTCCGGCTCGCCATCCAGCGCGCCCGCGCGCAAAACGTGCCCAACGACAATATCGAGCGCGCCATCGCCAAGGCCACCGGCGCCGGCTCCGATGAGCAGCTCGAGGAGATAACCTACGAAGGCTACGGCCCCGGCGGCATCGCCATCCTCGTCGCAGCCCTGACCGACAACCGCAACCGCACAGTGGCTGAAGTACGCCACGCCTTCACGCGCGCCGGCGGCAACCTCGGCGAAACCGGCTCAGTCGGCTGGCAATTCGAAGCGAAAGGGGTCATCACCATCCCCATCAACAGCCGGGATGCCGATGAGCTCGCCCTCCAGGCTATCGATGCTGGCGCCGACGATGTCCAGGTCCAGGGCGACGCGGTCGAAATCCAGACCGCTCCCTCCGCCCTGGAAGAGGTCCGCCGAACGCTCGAATCGGCCGGCCTCGAAATCGAGAACGCCGACTTTGCCATGGTCCCCAGGGCCACCGTCGACCTGGACGAGAAGGCCGCCCACCAGGCGCTCCGCCTCCTCGACGCGCTCGAAGACCTGGAAGATGTGCAGCGCGTGTATTCGAACGCCGATTTCTCCGATGAAGCCATCGCCAGCTTCGCAGGTTAGGGCCCGCCTTTCGCCCTAGCCGCGGGCCGCCAGCCGGCTGTGCGCCCAGTGCGTGATCGCCACTGCCAGGGCGTCGGCTGCGTCCACCGGCGAAGGCGTCGCCTTCATCCCGAGCTGCAACCGCACCATCTCTGCCACCTGGGGCTTCTCACCCCGCCCGTAGCCGGCCACGGTCTGCTTCACCACCGCCGGCGTGTACTCGTGGACGGTGAGCCCGCAATCGGCCATCCCCAGGATTGCGGCCGCCCGCGCCTGCCCGAGTGCGAGCGCACTGCGCGCGTTCTCGCCGACGAACGATGCTTCCACTGCCGCCGCCCCGGCCTGCCAGTGCCGGGCCGCTGCCACCACGCCGTCGCGGATCGCCACCAGGCGCGTCGCCAGCGGGTCGGATGGGCGCGTTCGCACGACACCATGCGCTACATGCCGGCAGCAGTCGTCCTCGATGTCGACCACGCCATAGCCCGTGACGTTCAGCCCGGGGTCAATGCCAATGATGCGCATGGCTCGATGCTATCCCTCAGCGCAGCGATCTCCCAGGTGCTTGTCACGCGCAGGCTGTTCCGGGCTCAGTACTTCCCGCCGAGCTTCGCATGATCCCAGCTATAGATGTCGTCGGCACGCACCCTCACGGTCGTTCGCTTCGCCGCCGGCCCCAGCGCCGCCTCGGGTGTCTCCGTCGGAACCGGCATCCCCTGGTACTTGTTCCCCACCAGCGACATCACCCGCGCGGTGTAGGCCACGTCATCGATGAGCTCCGCCCTCCCCTCGATCACCAGCCCCTTCAGCTCGTTATACAGCTTCCCCGATTCGAGCATCACGCTCAGCTTCGGATTCCGCCGCAGGTTCAGGATCTTCTGGCTCTTTCGAAACGTTGTGAAATGGATGTCCCCATCCACCACCACGTACCACATGGCCACCAGGTGCGGGTACCCGTGCAGCCCAATGGAAGCCACCTGCAGCGTCCATCCGTCCTTGATGAACTGCTCCTGTTCCGCGGGCGTGAGGGCGATGGACGCGCGTCGGCTCGGCATGTCGGGCTCCTGGGCGATGCTAAGATGCCTCAGATTACACGCGCGCCCGCCCATGCGGCCAACGCGCCACGGAGCATTGTGATGGCTGGCCCGGACAACTTCTTCCACGAAGGCGAGCGCGCCGTTCAGGAGCGGTTCGATAGCGCCCGCCTTGCCAGCGCCGTCGGCGGCGCCACCATGCACGATTCCTTTTCGGCCCGCGACCGGGACTTCATCGAATCGCGCGACATGTTCTTCCTCGCCACCTGCGACGACCAGGGCAATCTCGATTGCTCCTACAAGGGCGGCGACCCAGGCTTCGTCCGCATCGTCGATGAGAAGACACTCGCCTTCCCTTCATACGACGGCAACGGAATGTTCATGAGCGCCGGCAACATCCTCCGGCACCCAAAGGTCGGCATGCTCTTCATCGACTGGGATAGCGGCTGGCGGACGCGCGTGAATGGCGCCGCCAGCATCGACTTCGCAGACCCGCTCCTCCCCGAATACCCGGGGGCCCAGTTCATCGTCCGTGTCACCCCCGCTGAGGTCTTTCCCAACTGCCCGCGCTACATCCATCGTATGGCCACGGTCGAACGGTCCCGCTTCGTTCCCCGCCCCGGCGTCGAAACCCCCGACCACGAATGGAAAGACTACTTCGAAGAGGCGCTGCCGGCCGACCAGAAGGCCCGCCGCGCCGCAAGAAAGGCGCAATCGGCAGAATGAGCCAGCCGCTCATCCCGCCCCGCGGGCAGCACGTTGACCTCCGCGGCTACGACCCTGCCTTCACTGGCAACCTGGCGAAGGAACAGGCTCGACAGCTGCTCCCTGCCCTTTGCGAACGGCTCAACGAGCTCCAGGACACCCTGTACGCGGACCGGCGATTCGCCGTGCTCGTCGTTCTCCAGGGGATCGATACCGCCGGCAAGGACGGGACCATCAAGAACGTCTTTCGCGACGTTGGCCCTCTTGGCTGCTCGGTCGCCAACTTCGGTGTCCCCACCGAAGAGGAGCTGGCCCACGACTTCCTCTGGCGCTACCACCGCGAGACACCGGCCCGCGGGAAGTTCGTGGTCTTCAACCGCTCCCACTACGAGGCGGTTCTCGTCGAACGCGTGAAGAGCCTCGTGCCGGAGGCCACCTGGCAGGCTCGCTATGACCAGATCAATGCCTTCGAACGCCTGCTCGTGGACGAAGGCGTGGTCGTCATGAAGTTCTTCCTCCACATCTCACGCGAAGAGCAGCGCGAGCGCCTCCAGGAACGCATCGACAACCCGAAGAAGCACTGGAAGTTCCGCCAGGGTGACCTTGAGGAACGCCGCAACTGGGACCGCTACCAGCAGGCCTTCGCCGAAATGCTCTCCCGCTGCAACCCGGCCCATGCCCCCTGGCACATCGTGCCTGCCGACCACAAGTGGTACCGGGACCTGGTTGTTGCCCGGGCGCTTGTCGACCGCATTGAGGCCCTCGGCCTCCGTTACCCGGGCCCGTTTGAGCACCTGGCGGGCATCAGGGTGGTGTAGCCTCGCAATCGGGCCGTCTCCAGAGTGTGCAGAAGCGCGGCTTCGCGTAGGCTTCAACTGCAACCAGATGGAGCGACTCCGGGAACGTATCTCAGGCTTCTTCGCGACCCCGGCCGGGCAGGCGGCCGGCTGGTCGGCTCTTGGCGTGCTCGGGCTCGCGCTCGCACTCGGAGGCCTCTTGCTCTTTCTTGGTGATGGTAACGACGACGGTGGGAAAGCCCGCGCCCGCGCCAGTCGCGACGCCTCTCCAACCGCAACCCACACTTCGGCCACACCGACGGCCACCGCCACGCCCTCTCCCACGCCTTCGCCCACCCCCACGGAGACGCCGTCACCTACGCCAACCGCCACGCCGACGCTGATCCGCAACCAGTCCGGCAGCTCCGGTGGCGGCTCCAGCGCGCCACCGCCAACGGCCGAGCCTACCCCGCCTCCCCCTGCCGCGGGCGGACCATACTGCAACAACGGTTCCTCCACGGCGCCACCAAACACCATTGTTGGCCAGCTCTCTATCGGTGGGCAGCTCGCCCCGGTGGGTACTATCGTGAGCATCGCATTCGATGGCGTCATCGGCCCCGGCAGGCCCACCAGCGCCGCCGGGGGCTACCGTGTCGACTGGTCGGCCGGGGGAGCGGATTGCGCCAATCGCTTTGGCGCCGCCATCTCGATCGTGGTCAACGGGCAGGCCGTCGCAAGCCCCTACTCCGTTGGTTCAACCGGCGGCAGCCCCCTCATCCGCTTCGACATCGCCATTCCCTAGCGCGTATCCTGCATCCATTCCGAACATCACCGAAGTTGAGTGCGCATTCGCCCGCGTGCCCTTCGCCCCGGGAGGGCATTGTGCCTCGTAAACAACCACCGCCTGAATTCGACCCCAACGATCCCGTCGCCGAGTTCGTCCTCGCCCTCGCTGAGCTTCTTACCGCCAACGAGAAAATCGACCCCGGCGAGCTGAAGCGCTCCCTTGAATCCGTGCTGGCGAAGCGTCCCGCCCCTCCGTGCCCGGCTGGCCTTTCCCCCGCCGAGCAGGCCCGGGCACTCGTTGAGAGCGCCACCGATGCCGCCGAGAACGGCGCCGCCCTCGCCCTCGATGCCCTCCGGCTTGACCCCAACTGTGCCGATGCCTACACGTTCCTCGGTGACGACGCCGGCGCAGAGTCCGAGCTCGCCTTCGTCCTGTTCTCCCTGGCGATCCTCGCTGCCTCGGAGTCCCTCGGCGAAGAGGCCGTCGAAAGGCACGCCGGACGGCTCTTCGAGGTCCCCGGCGGGGAGTCGCTGATCCGGGCTTTGGAGGGGGCTGGCTACGCTGCCCTCGCGGCTGGCGCTCTGCCCCAGGCCGTCTCATTCTTCGGCGAAATCCTGGAGCTCGATCTCGAAGACCACCTCGGGGTCCGCTACGCCGTCCTCTCCATCGCCATGTCCGAGGGCGACGGCGACCTCGTCGAATCGCTCTTCAAGGCCTACGATGATGACGACGCCGTATGGCGCTTCTCCCAGGCAGCCCACGAGTTCCGCACCCACGGCGATCGCCCCCGGTCTCGCGCTGCGCTCCGAAAGGCCATTGACCGGAATGCGCACGTGCTCGACTACCTCGTTGGCGGCTACCCGCTACCCGATGGTGGTGATGAGGACGAGGGCCCGGCTTCCGAGGTGGAGGGTGCTGCCGCAGCGCTCGACCTCTTCGTGCTCCTTGAGCGGATTCGCGGGCTCGATACCTGGTTCGCCGCCGGCCGGGAAGCGGCCCGAACCGGCCGCCGCCAGTGGTTCATCTTCCTCGACTGACCGGCCCGTTCAGCCGCTGATGATCCCCTCGCGCTTCTCCTCTTCGTAGAGCCGCTCCATCACGAACTCCTTGAGCAACGTCTGGTAGCCCTTGTGCCGCTGCCTTGCCAGCGCCTTCAGCCGCGCCACGGTCGACGCATCGAATCGTACCGCCACCGGCGCCGTCCGCGGCCGCGGCGGCGGGAGCAGCAGGTCCTCGTCGGGGCCTCCCCGCAGAAGTTCTTCGCCAAACGAGTGCCTCGACCAGAACTCCGCCTCCTCGGTCTCCGATTCGAATTCCGGGATCTCATCCAGGCTGTGCACCTCAAGCAGTTGCTGGCGCCTGGCCGGCCGTGCCTGTGCTGTCATGTTCTTCTCCTTCTCTGTCTCCGCCACATTCGCTCTTCGACCGCCGATGCCGGCCGTGAGGTGACCGCGCGGATCAGTCACGCACGATGCGTGTAGAGCACGGCGAGGGCCCTGCCCGGTGCAGTTGTCCCAATGACCGCTAACCTTCGTTCGCCGTGGGAAGGGTCCGCACGTTTGAGGAATCGGTCAGGGGAGAGCAGCACATCTTCTGCCTCCTCGCGCGACACGCCCTGCGCTTCCCGGATGTGGCCTTCGTTGTGCTGATCCCAATCGAGCATCGCCGCTCTGTATACACATTGTATATACCATCGTAGAGACGCACCCGCCCTACTTCTGCCGCCGCCGCCGGTCTCTCCCCCCCGCCTGGCTTCGTCCATAGCGCAACGGGCCGCCCCGTCCCGCCACCGCTGCGAAGGCCGAGAGCTCCTCGGCATCGCTCCCCACGAGGGTGCGCCTCAGCTCCACGATCTGATCCCGGAGCGCCGCCGCTTTCTCGAACTCCAGCGCCTTCGATGCCGCCTTCATCTGCGACTCCAGCTCTTTCACCAGCCGCAAGGCCTCGTCCTTCGGTAGATCCGCCTGCCGGTCATACCCCGCGGGCTCCTCCGCTACCTGCCGCACATGGTCTGTGATATCGCGGATCGCCTTGACGATGCCCGCCGGTTCAATCCCGTGCTCGCGGTTGTACTCCTCCTGGATCTTCCGCCGCCGGTAGGTCTCCTCGATTGCCGTTTGCATGCTCCCCGTCACCGCGTCGGCGTACATGACCACGCGGCCCTCGGCGTGTCGCGCCGCGCGGCCGATGGTCTGAATCAGCGACCTGTTCGAACGCAGGTACCCCTCCTTGTCGGCATCCAGGATGCACACCAGCGAAACCTCGGGCAGGTCCAGCCCCTCTCGCAGCAGGTTGATCCCTACCACCACGTCGTATACGCCCAGCCGCAGGTCGCGCAGGATCTCGACCCGGTCCAGCGTTTCGATCTCCGAGTGGAGATAGTGCGTCTTCACCCCCATCTCCTTCAGGTAGTCCGCCAGGTCCTCGGCCATCTTCTTAGTCAGGGTGGTCACCAGAACCCGCTGCCCCCGGTCCACGACGTGCCGGATCTCTTCCATCAGGTCGTCGACCTGGTTCTTCGTTGGCCTCACTTCGATCTCGGGATCGAGCAACCCGGTTGGCCGGATTACCTGCTCCACCACCTGGGTCGAGCGCTGGATTTCGTAGTCCGCAGGCGTCGCACTGACAAACACTGCCTGGTTGATGTGCTGGTCGAACTCCTCGAACGTCAGCGGGCGGTTGTCCAGCGCACTCGGTAGCCTGAAACCGAACTCCACCAGCGTCTCCTTGCGCGCCCGGTCCCCAAAGTACTGCCCCTGCACCTGTGGCAGGGTCATGTGCGATTCGTCCACAATCAGCAGCCAGTCGTCCGGGAAGTAGTCGAGCAGGCACCACGGCGTTGACCCCGGTTCCCGCCCCTGCAGGTGCCTCGAGTAGTTCTCGATTCCCGCGCAGTACCCCGTCTCACGCATCGACTCGATGTCGTAGTGGGTGCGCTCCTCCAGCCTCGCCGCCTCCAGGATGCGCCCCTGCCCTTTCAGCACCTCAAGCTGTTCCGCGAGCTCTTTCTCGATCCCGTCGATCGCATCGAGCATCCTGTCCTTCGTGGTCACGAAGTGCTTCGCGGGGAAGATGTCAATCTCTTCCCGCTCGGCCATGATCTCGCCGGTCAGCGGGTCGAGCTCGACGATGCGTTCCACCTCATCGCCGAAGAAGTCGATGCGAACGGCCAGTTCGTCGTAGCTTGGCAGGATCGTCAGCGAGTCTCCGCGCAGGCGGAACTTGCCGCGAACCACGTTCATATCGTTCCGCTCGTACTGCATGCTCACCATGCGGCGGATTGCCTCGCCACGGTCGAAGCGCTGCCCCCGCCGGAAGCTCAGCACGAACTGCTGGTATTCGGCCGGTTCCCCCAGGCCGTAGATACAGCTCACGCTTGCCACGATTACCACGTCGCGCCTCGTGAACAGCGCCCGCGTCGCGGCGTGCCTCAGCTTGTCGATCTCTTCGTTGATGTCTGCGTCCTTGGCGATGTACGTGTCGCTGCGCGGGATGTACGCCTCAGGCTGGTAGTAGTCGTAGTAGCTCACGAAGTACTCCACCGAGTTCTCCGGGAAGAACTCCTTGAGCTCCGAGCAAAGCTGCGCCGCCAGCGTCTTGTTATGCGCGAGCACCAGCGTCGGCCGCTCCGTGCGCGCTATCACGTTCGCCATCGTGAACGTCTTCCCCGACCCCGTCACCCCCAGCAACGTCTGGTAGCGGTCGCCGCGAATGACACCCTCAACGAGCTTTTCGATCGCCTGCGGCTGGTCGCCGGTCGGCTCAAACTCGGCCCGCAGAGTGAATTCTGATGGTGCACCGGGGGGCGCAAGCGAAGGCATAGGGCCAGTGTAGCAATTGCCACGGCGCAGAACAGTTGTGCTGCTCACGCCCCTCTGGCCCACCTATCCCGGGCAACTCCTTAGCGCTGCTGGTCCTTCTTCTCCGGCGCGGCCTTCATCTCGCCTCCCCCGCCACCTCCCTGCGAGAGTTCCCCCTCCACGCTCCCCATCTTGATGAACCCGCCCCGGGCGGCCTCACCGCCGCCTCCGCCTTCCCGGAACTCCATCCCTTCGGCGCCTTTCCAGCGCTCGCCCTCCACGCTCCCCATCTTGATGTGCCCGGCCCGCGCGGCCATCTCATCCGGCGCCCCTTGCTCTTTCTCTCCCACGGTTGGTACCTCCACTTTCACCGTTCACACGGCACGCGGTCACCTGTCCGCAGCAGGCTACTCGCTCGAATTCGACTTCGAACCCTTCACCGTCGTCGCCTCACTCGATCGGTCCCCGTCGCCGATTCCCTTGCCCGCAACGATGCGGCTCACGTTTGACTTGCTCGAGTTCAGGTTGGTGGCAAGGGCCTGCGGGTCGCCGCCCCCCGTGCCAAAGTCACCGCTGGTCGCGCCCTTCCAGCGCTCCCCCTCCACGCTCCCCATCTTTATGAAGCCGCCCGAACGCGAGGCCGCCCCCTCAGGACTTCCCTGCTCTTTCTCGCCCATGACAAGCTCCCTCCAGGCTGCCTGCGCTCGACAAGCATACGACCGCCGTCAAGGCCTTTCGCCATGCTCAAGGGGCTCGCCGTACTGCAGCCGGAATGTCTCCCCCACGAGGTTCAGCCACTCCTCTCGCCCCAGCGGTGGCCCCGTCAGGCCCGGACACTCGGCGTGCCGCAGCAACAGAGGCGCCAGCACTGCTCCCGCCGGCGGCCGTTGCCACCCACACAGCCCGCCGATCGCGGTGGCCATATCGTCCAGGCCGGCTCTCACGGGCAATCCGGCGAGCGTGTCGAAAAAGAAAACGTAGTACGGGTACACGCGGCACGCATCCGGACGCCCCTCGTGCTGGACGCAGAGCAGGTCCCTCCCCAGGAACCTGCAGACCCCATCATGCCGGGCCAGGAAGTACGGGCGGGCCGCCGGTAAGGCCCGGTGCGTGAGCGGCTCCCCGTCCTCGCATTCGACCAGCTCCAGCGGTTGCAGACCGCTCGCCCGCGACAGTCGCACTACCTCCCGCTCCCCCAGGGGCACAATCGTGAACACCTTGCAGCAATGCGCCGGGCACCCGGCCGCCTGGCACACGAACGACGCCGCACCGGGTAGCACCACCTCGAACTCCGGGCATCGCCAGGCAACCCTTTCCCAGAGCTCCCGGAGCCACCTGTCGAGCGCTTCGTTCGCCATCCCGGTGACCCTACATCCCCAATCCGCTCCCCGTATACTCGCCCCAGCAATCACACCCGGAGGACAGCCCCACGGGTGTAAAGGAAACGGCGGCCCAGCCCTTAGAAGGCTTCGAATCGGCCCACCCCGGTCAGCCGGGGCCCGCTGAGAAGTCAACTCCGTGGAAGGAACACCATGTTCAGATGGCCATGTCTCCCGGCCTGCCCGGCCCTGCGACCTCGCCCGCTACCCCAGCTCCACATTGTCCAGCAGGCGCGTCTGCCCAAATCGCACCACCAGCGAAAGCAGCGCTGGCCGCGTGATCACGCCCTCAATCTCATCGAGCTCGCGGTCGTCGGCGAGGCTGATGTACTCGATCTCAGCGCCAGGGGTTGGATAGATGAGGTCGCCCACCAGGCCCCGCAGCGCGTTAGCGTCCCGTTCTCCCGCGCTGTAGCTCTCGCGCGCTGCGCAAAGGGCACGGTAGAGCACCGGCGCCGCCGCCCGCTGCTCGGGCGAGAGGTACACATTCCGGCTGCTCATCGCCAGCCCATCCGGCTCGCGCACGATTTCGCAGGGCACCACCTCCACCGCCATGTCGAGGTCCCGCACCATGCGCTGCACCACGCGTAGCTGCTGGGCATCCTTCCGGCCGAAGTACGCCCGGTCTGGCTCGACCGCGTTCAGGAGCTTGAGCACGACGGTCGTCACGCCCCGGAAGTGCCCTGGCCGCGCCGAACCTTCTAGCGGGCGCGCCACCCGCTGCACGTCCACCACGGTCTGGTACCCGTGCGGATACATCTCCGCTGCGGACGGCAGGTACACGGCATCGACGCCACACTCGCGCAGCAACTCCAGGTCGCGCACCTCGTCGCGCGGGTAGCGCTCGAAGTCTTCGCCGGGGCCGAACTGCGCCGGGTTCACGAAGATGCTGACCACCGTATGCAGGTTCTCCTCGCATGAGCGGCGCACCAGCGCCAGGTGGCCTTCATGCAGGTACCCCATGGTGGGCACGAACCCCGCCGAGCCGCTGTGGCCACGGCGCCATGCCCGCATCGCTTGAGGGGTGATCAGTACCTCCACGGCGACATCATCGAGAGTCCTTCCCGTCTTGTCGATCCCACCCCGAGCAGCCGCCAGGAACCCGGAGGCGCCGGCTGGCCTCTACCGCGCCTGGACCAGCTCCGCCAGCGTTGATTCGTCCATCTCGAAGCTGTGCGCTGCCGTGGGGAAGCCGCCTTCCTCCACCTCTCCGATGTACTCGCGAACGGCGCTCCGGATCGTCTCTCCGAGGCTCGCGTACCGCTTCGCGTGCTTCAGTGGCCGGCAGTCGTCGTAGATGCCCAGCAAGTCGTGGAAAACCTGCACCTGGCCGTCGCAATGCGGCCCCGCGCCGATGCCAATCGTTGGAACGGTGACCCGCTCGGTCACCATCCGCGCCAGCGGCGCCGGGATCGTCTCCAGCACGATGGCGAATGCCCCCGCCTCTTCGAGCGCGCGCGCGTCGTTGATCAGCCGGGCGGCCGCGGCCGGCGTCCGCCCCTGCACCCTGTGTCCACCGAACTGGTTCACCGACTGCGGTGTCAGCCCCAGGTGGCCCATCACCGGGATGCCGCATTCCACCATGCGCCGCACCAGCGGAACCACGTGCGTTCCGCCCTCCAGCTTCACCGCCGTCGCCCCACCCTCTTGCAGCAGGCGCCCGGCGTTCCGCATTGCGTCGTCGGGCGATGCCTGGTAGCTCATGAATGGCATATCGCCCACGATGATCGCCCGGCTCGTCGCGCGTGCCACCGCCCGCGTGTGGTACACCACATCGTCCATTGTCACCGGGACGGTGGACTCGTACCCGAGAACCACGCTCCCCAGCGAATCACCAACGAGGATGACTGGCACTCCAGCCTGCTCCACCAGGCGCGCCGACGGGTAGTCGTAGGCCGTGAGCATGGCGAAGCGCCTGCCCTCCGCCTTCCATTCCTTGAGCTTGTGGACGGAAATGCGAGACATGGTGGCCCTCCTCGTCTCAGGCGATCCCGGCTGCCTCGCGGGCGCGAGCGGCGAACCCGTCGCCCCGCGACGTGCGGACAATCCTGTTGTAGGCGTCGACGTATACGTGGCGGGGCGCCGCCCCTCGCGAGGCCTCTTCCGTCATCTGCTGGTAGGTGAGGATGATTACCAGGTCGCCCCGGTTCACCAGGTGCGCTGCGGCGCCGTTGATGCACGCCTCACCGCTCCCGCGGCGGCCCTGGATGGCGTACGTCTCCAGCCGCGCCCCGTTTGTGATGTCGAGCACGTGCACCTGCTCGTAGGGCAGGATCCCGGCGGCTTCCATCAGCTCCGGGTCGAGCGTGATCGACCCCTCGTAGTTGATGTTGGCCTCCGTGACGGTGGCGCGGTGAATCTTGCCTGCAAGCATCGTGCGCAAGTCGGTCCCTCGCGGCCCCGGAAACCAAAGCGCCCCGCCTGTGAGGGCGGGGCACGGAATCACTTCTGACGGGGCCGCACGGGGCGGCGCGTGCTGTGTTCCATCCGTACCGGCCACTCAGGGTCCAGGCGGACTTTCGTTCCAGGAGCGCTATCTTCGGCTCGCCTCCCCCGGGGGGTGCGGCGGCACGCCTATCGTTCCGGATTGCGAGCAGCCCTGTCAATACCCATTTTCTGAGCTATCGATACCGCCCCCGCGCCTGGACCCCGTCCCCCTCAGCCGCGCCCCTTGAGCCACTCCGCGGCCGAGGGGACGCCGTGAAGTCCACCCGCATTCAGAACGCTGTTCACCAGCGCCCGCTCCACCGCCCGGACCGCCATCAGGCCAACGCTCGACACGTCGTGCGGCTGCACGGGGACTGTACCCGTTGCGATCGCAAACGCAACGTCGCCATCGCCAAACGTGTGCGCGGGCATCACCGCCCGGGCGAGACCATCGTGCGCCTGGATTGCGACGCGTTGCAGGTGGTGGTGGTCGAGAGCCGCGTTCGTGGCGACGCATATGAGCGTCGTGTTCTCGAGCAGCGCATCCATTTCCGCCGTGCGTTGCTCCATCGCCGCGGGCAGGTCCACAAGCTCCCCGGGCTCACCGCGGGGCCCGGCGATGAGCCTCCCGGTCTCGGGGTCGAAGACATGCCCGCTGGCGTTGTTGGCCACCAGCGCCCCCAACACCAGCCCTTTCGGTCCGGCCACACTGGCCGTTCCGATGCCGCCCTTCAGGGCCCGCTCTCCCCCCAGCAGCTTGGCGACGGTCGCTCCCGTGCCTGCTCCCACGCTCCCCTGGGCCACCCTCCCTCCACTTGCTCGCGCGGCGGCCAGCCTCCCGGCCTCGGCCCCGGGAAAAGCCTCCGCGCGTCCCACCGACAGGTCGTAGAGGACCGCGCCCGGGACAATGGGGATCTTCCGCTGGGCCGTGCCAAACCCGATGTTGCGCGCCGACAGCCACTCCATGACCCCGCTTGCAGCCGCCAGCCCAAAGGCGCTCCCGCCCGAGAACACCACGGCATGGCACTGGCGCACGAGGTTCGGGCCCGCCAGTACGTCAGTCTCCCGTGTCCCGGGCGCGCCTCCACGCGCATCGACTGCCGCCCCGGTGCTCTCCTCGCAGAGGATGACCGTACAACCTGTTCCCGCTCGCCGGTCTGTCCAGTGGCCGACGCGAATCCCCCGAACGTCGGTAATGGCATCGCGTGGGCCCGTTCGCCACTCGCCTGGTGCGCTCACTTCCGCCTCCATCCCGCTATCCGCCTCCATCGCGATTCCTTGACGGCCAGAGCGCCGCGCGGATCGCATCCGCCAGCGCGTGCGACCCGGCCGCCTGGCGAATGCCTCGCTCTATCCGGCTGGCCGCGGTATTGAGCCGGTACGTCGCATTCTCGTCTCCCAGCGACATCACCTGGCGCCGTGGCAGAACCAGCAGCTCGTGCAAGCCCCACCAGAGCGCGGCCAGGTCGGCCAGGCCTGCGGTCTCTTCTGCTGGAAGGCCCCTTGCCGAGGCGTAGCGCATTGCCAGTTCGCCGCGCCGGTCCGCCTCGATACCTGCCGTCAGGAGAAAAGCCGCCACATCGAACAATTGCAGGCCGAACCCACCCGCGCCAAACGAGACCAGCGTTGCGCCACCGGGTCTCAGCAGCACCCGGTCCGCTGTGGCTGCACCCAGCATGAACCCGGCTGTCGACGAAAGGAGAGCCTCGCGCGCTGCCGCCAGCGGTTCCCGCGCCGGTCCGCGTTCATGTGCCGCGAACCCAAGGCGATGCAGCGGGAACTCCTCCTCAGGCAGCAGGCCGGCGATGCCCACTTCCCACCGCAGCCCCTCGCGCAGGTCCAGCCTGTGGAGCGCGGCAATGACGTCCATCGCCGCTTCCAGCGACCCCGCCGGTGGCGCGAGCGAGAGGGCGCTCACGCCGGCCACCCACTCCTCGATGGCGCAGCCGCCAGCGATGCCCAGCAGCCGTGGCGCATGCGTGAACCCGGCGCGGCTCAGGGCCTCAAGCACGGCAACGTGATTCTCCGCGGCTTCTCCGGCCAGCTGCCGCACCACGACATGCTTGCACCCTGCATCGCCGGGTGTGCCCAGGATGGCAAGCTCCGGCCCATCGGCCCGGCCTGTGAGCGGCTCCCGCTCGACGTGGGTGCCGGCCGCAAGTCCGAGCATGCTCGCCAGGGACCTGTCGTCGATGGTCACGCGCGCTTCCCCCGGCTCTTGCGCTCGGGCTGGCACCTGGGACAGAAGTGCGTTCCCCTGCCCGTCACCACGATTCGCTCGATCGTTGTCCCGCACGTGTAGCACGGCTTCCCATGGCGACGAAAGACCTTCACGTACATCTGGTGCTTGCCTTCCTTACCCTGCCCGTCAACGTAGTCGCTGAAGCTCGTGCCACGATTCGCGATTCCCTCCTCCAGCACCGCACGGCAGGCTTCGAACAGGCGCTTTGTTGCCGCCGGCCCCAGTTCGCCCGCAGCCTGGCCGGGCCAGATGCCTGCCCGGTGGAGCGCCTCATCCACGTAGATGTTCCCGAGCCCCGAGACGCGCCGCTGATCCAGCAGAACCGCCTTGACGGGCGCCCTGCGCCCTGCGAGCGCCGCACGGAATCGCGCCATGGTGAAGTCAGGGCCGACCGGTTCTGGGCCAAGGTTCGCCGCTACTTCCTGCGCGTTTGTCACGAGGCGCCACGTGCCGAACTTCCGCAGGTCCGCCCAGCGCAGGTCGTTTCCACCCTCAAGCACGATTCGCCCCCGCTCGTAAGGCTCCGTTGCCGCCCCCGATTCCCGCCAGACCATTCGCCCTGTCATTCGCAGGTGGGCCACGAGCGCACGCCCGCAATCGAGCTCGAACACAAGGTGCTTTCCCCGCCGTTCCAGCGAGGTGATCTCGCGGCCCACGAGCGCACTGCGCAGCTCCTCCAGCGGCACCGCTGCCAATCGCGGCAGCGTGGCCGGGTCGACCTCGACACCCGCGATCCGGCGGCCCACAACCAGCGGCTTGAGGTCACGGCGAATCGTCTCTACTTCCGGCAGCTCGGGCATGCCACAAGCGTAAGGTTCTGCCGAACGTTCGCGAAAGACTCCCTCCTTCCTTCGCGCTCCGCCCCGGGCGATACTGCGCGGCATGATCACCCATCTTCACGGGCGGTTGGCGCGCATGGATGTCTCCGGCCCATCGGTCGAAGTCGATGTCGCCGGCATCCGTTACGAAGTCCTCGTGCCCCTTTTCGCCTGGCCGGAGCTCCAGGCCCTTGCCGGCGACGCCGACCTTGCCGACGCCACACAACAGCCTGACCTCGGTCTCCATATCCACTACTCGGCCAGCGCCAACCAGCCGGTGCCCGTTCTTGTTGGGTTCCTTCGCCGTGCCGAGCGCGACTTCTTCCGCAAGTTCACCACCGTCGAGGGCATCGGGCCGGCGAAAGGCGTCCGGGCACTGAACGTCAGCGTCAGCACCATCGCTCGCGCCGTCGAGCAGGAGGACCGCGCCACCCTCACCAGGCTCCCCGGCATCGGCCCGCGCGCCGCCGACAAGATCATCGCTTCCCTGCGGGGCAAGCTCATCGCCGAAGCCGCCCTCCAGGACGGCGCCATCGCCCAGCCCATCGATGCCGCGCGCCTGGAGCAGTCCCGCGTCATTGAAGACGCCGTCGAGGCTGTCGCCGCTCTCGGCTATCCTCGCACCCAGGCGAAACAGTGGGTCGAAGAAGCACGCGCCGCCGACCCGTCGCTGGCCACCGTGGAGGACCTCACCATTGCCGTGCTCCGGCGACGCGACTCCCGGTAAAGGCCGGGCGCTCTCGCGTTCGCGGCTGCCGTGCATCCGCCCTACGATGGGAGCATGCCAGAAGACCCCGCCCCCACAGGCTCCCCGACGGGGCCTGCAGACCCCGCAACGAACCCCATCGGCGAGCCCTCCGCTCCCTATCCAGTGCCTTCCACGCCAGGCCGGCGCGCGGCCGGGCAGCCGTTATGGAGCTATTTCCTCACTCCAGCCGCCGTCCTCGTGGGCTCCCTCATCATCGCCGCCGCCGTCTGGGTGGATAGTGACACTGAAGCGGAAAGCAAGATAAGCGATGGGGCCGATGCCGCCAGCGTCGCGACCACCCCCGCTCCGGCCCCTACAACGTCTGCAGGTAATTCATCCCCAACCGATGTGCTCGTCGCCTTCCTTGGCTATGCCGGCCAGCTCAACCTCGACCAGCAGGCCTTTCGCCAGTGCCTGGGAGATGCAGAGAGCGCGGCCATCATCAATACCCACCTGCAGCGCGGCTCGCAGCTCGGCGTAAGCGGCACCCCCACCTTCTTCATCAACAACAAGAAGGTGGTCGGGGCTCAGCCTGCCGCCATCTTCGATGAGATCATCGCCGCCGAGCTCAAGGGCAGCCCAACGTCGCTTGATGGCTATTCCGCCTCTGTCAGACAGCTCGCGGCCAGCAATCCCCCCCGCTTCGAGATAGTCCCCTCAAAGGTCGACGTCTCCGACGCCTTCATCGAAGGTGATCCCGGTGCAAAGGTGATGATCGCTGAGTTCAGCGACTTCCAGTGCCCGTTCTGCAAGCAGTGGGTCGACGCCACCCTCAAGCGAGTCCGCAGCCAGCTCGGCAAGGACGTCGCCCTCGCCTTCCTCCATTTCCCGATCGTCCAGATCCACCCCAATGCCGGGAAGGCCAGCCTCGCCGCCGTGTGCGCAGGCGAACAGGGCAAGTTTGCACAGATGCACGATATCCTCTTCAATCGGCAGACCGAGTGGGCAAAGCTGCCTTCGGACTAGCCCCGGCCTGACACGGAGGGAACCATGGAGCGCTGGGAGATTGAGGCGAAGCTCAACCGCGATCGGGCCTGGCTGCTTGAGACGTACGCTGGCCTCTCTGCCGGCGACCTCTACCGGCCCTGCACCCGCAGTGAGCATGACCCATCCTCCATGTGGTGCGCCGCTGACCACCTCGCCCACCTTGCTGGCATCGAAAGCACCTTCACGCGCATGATCCGGGACTTTGTCGGAGGCAACCCCGACCCGGTCGCCTTTCGCAGGAACGCGGATGGAAGCGCCCGCACCGCCGAGCAGTCCATGGCCGCGGTCCACGAGATGACCGAGGACTGGGTCCGGCAACACCGCGGCAAGTCCTTCAGCGAAATCGTGGCGCTCGGGCAGTCGGCCCGCGCCGAGACACTCGCCCTCCTCGCCAGCCTCTCCGATGAACAGCTCGCCATGAAGCTCCCCGAAGCGCCCTGGGCCGATGGCTCAGTCGGCGGTGTCCTGGCCGTGAACGCCGACCACGGCCGCATGCACTACCGCTGGGTCAAAGAAGGCTGGGACGAGCAACGCCCAGGCTGAGGCCCCGCTCTTCTACGACCCGGCGGCCGAGCCCAGGCCGTTCCCCTGGCCAAGCCTCTCGACGATGTGGCGCACAATCCGCCCCGTGCGGTCCATTCCTGCGCTGCAGTGCACCAGCACCGGCTTGGGCAACTTCAGGAATGCCTCCCATGCCTCCTCGTACTGCTCAGGGCGGAAAGGCACCGTCATCTGGTCATACGCAGGTACATGCGCCACCTCCAGCCCCGCCTCCCTGTAGTAGGTCAGGAGGCCCTGGGGCAGCTCCCCCCGATAGAGCGGCAGCTGGTCATCGTGGATGAGGCAGATGACCGAAGCAATCCCAAACTCGATCGTCTCGTGGACCCACGCGCGGACCACGTGCTGGGGAACGCGCGTCTCCGGGCCGGGGGCGTATCCCGGCCGCGGGCTGGTCGCCAGCAGCCCATCGATCACCCAGTTCGGCATTACACTCCCAGTCTAGCCGGTCCGCGATTTGCGATCGCCCGGCCAGGACTTGTGGAGCCGGTAATGCACGCTTTCCGCTGGGCCGTAGTGCCTCAAAATGATCGGTTACCGAAAGGGTTGGGGATGCCTCATGAAGGGTGTTACCCAACATGATCGCCAAGCATGCGGTCCCTGGGGCCAAGTTGCCAGATCTGGCGGAGCAGGGCATCGATGCGGCTCCGCAGCAGGACGGGGTTGGTGTTCTGCAGGCGCGCCTGCAACTGAAGGCGGAGTTCATCGCTGAGAGCGCCGCTGTCGAGGAGTCGCTGGAAGGAGTGCGTGGCTCGTCGTAGCGCTTGATGACGCGCGCGCCAGCCTGTTCCCTGGCTGCGACCTTGCGGATCGGCCGGAAGAAGTTCAGGTGCAGCAGGAGTAACGGGTAGAGCTGGCCGAGAAGGGCGTAGGCCTTCTTGAAGCAAGCCGGTCATAGCCTACCTGACGGCGCACGGCGAGCCAGTTACGCGCTGCTCCACGTAAGCCTGGTCGTTCTTCTTGTAGCTCCGGCCCCGGCTGAAGCCTACCTTCTCCCGGCGGCACCAGTTGAAGAGCGTGATTGATGAACTCCGAGCCGTTGTCCGTGTGCAGGCTCTTCAGCGGGAAGGGCAACCGCTGCCGAACGTGGTGCACGGCGGTGCCCACCCGCTGGCCACCAATGCCCCAGACCGGCTCCACTCCGTCCAGCCGCTCGCGACGTCCACGGTGCAAGGGTTGTGAGGTAGAACCCCCCGGTGCTTTCGCCGCAGTGCAGGACCAGGTCCGCCTGCAGCGACCCCACCGGCGCTCCCCGCCACTCGCTCCAGGTCCGAATCAGAACCTCACCCTTGAGGCCACTGGAGGACGGCTGCTGCTTCGTTGCGGTTGCAGATCGCCGCCGCCGGTCGCCAAGCTCAGCAGGCGGTCAATGCTTGACGGACTGATCTCCAACAGCAGTGCCGCACCGCCGCCGGCACTCTGCAGCTCCCCGTGCCGCTCCAGTGCCTCGACCAGGTCCTTCATCACCGCGGCCAATAGCTTCCCGCACATCCGGTCCCCTGCTTCCCACACTTTACCAGCCCCTCCACTACCGGGACCGTAACGCCGTGGCCGCCCCCATTACCCTCTCTTTGCCCCCATCCCGGTTCAGCAACGGATCACTGCCTTCCGGTGCATCCCCGTCGTCTCGCAAAACTCGTCCAGGATCCGCTTCTTCTCTTCCCTGCCCCCAGCCCGGTACCGCGACCGCACCGCAAGCGCATACTCCATCACCGCAGGACCTGTCGCGACGCCTTCTCTCCTGTCCTTTCGGTAACAACCCTTATGAGGCATCACCCGCTCCTTCGGTAACATTCCCTCTGAGTCACATCGGGGCACTACCCGAAAAGCGCGGGGGCCGTAGAATACGGCCTCACTACCGGCTGGGAGGCACCCTTGGGCGCCACGTGGCAAGTCACCACGCTACCTAACAGGCTTCGGATCATCACCACCCCGCTGCCCGCAACGCAGGCCGTGTCGGTGAGCCTGTTTGTGGGTGTTGGCTCGCGCTCAGAACCGCGGCGTCTCAACGGCATCACCCACTTCCTCGAGCACATGGTCTTCAAGGGCACAGAGAAGCGGCCCGATGCTGTCCTCATCGCCCAGGAGATCGAAGGCGCCGGCGGCACCCTGAACGCCTACACCAACAAGGAATTCACCTGCTACTGGAACATAGTTCCCTACGATCGCTTCGAGACCGCCCTCGACGTTGCCGCCGACATGCTCCTCAACTCGCGCCTCGAACAGGACGAAATCGACCGCGAGCGCACCGTCGTTCAGCAGGAGCTGAAACGCAACCATGACAACCCCGGCTCATGGGCTGGCCGCCTCATCGGCACCTCCGTCTACGGCGAGCAACCCCCCGGCTGGGATGTCGGCGGGTCCGTGGAGCTTGTCCAGGAGATGCAGCGGCCCGATTTCATCGACCACATCGGCCAGTGGTACCGCCCCTCCAACATCGTCCTCTCCGTCGCGGGCAACGTGAGCCACGAACAGGTGGTCGCACAGGCTGAGCCGCTCTTCCGCGATCTCCAGGATGGCCCCCTGCCCACGGTGACGCCCTACGATGCGTCGGTCACCGGTCCGCGCGTGGTCACCGAAAGCCGGCCGATAGACCAGTGCACCATGTTCCTGGGCATCCCCATCTTCGGCCGAAACGACCCTGACCGGTTTGCTCTCCGCGTCATGAACGACGTCCTCGGCGCGGGCATGTCCTCACGCCTCTTTCGCGAGGTCCGGGAACGCCGCGGGCTCGCCTACTCCGTGAGCTCGGGCTACGGCTACCTGGCCGATGCGGGTGTGTTCACCATCTCCGCCGGCGTCGACCGCGAGAAGCTCACCGAGACCATCGGCGTCTGCCTCGACGAGGCGGCAAGGCTGACAGAGGACTTGGTCCCCCCGGAAGAGCTCCGCAAGGCAAAGGACCACAACATCGGGCGCTTCCGCCTCTCGCTCGAAACGGCGCATTCGCTCGGTCAGCGCAATGGCGAACTCCTCCTCACCCGGGACGCGGTTGAGTCCATCGATAGCGTAGTCGGGCAGGTCGAGGCGATCACGGCCGAAGATGTCCGGGCGGTCGCCCGCCGCCTTCTCAGCCGCGAGCGCGTCCATTGCGCCGTGGTTGGCCCGGGCCTCGACGATGACGAGATCGCCCGCGCGCTCGTCTAACGCGCCACTCCCGGCAGCCGTCCATACGTGACCGCAAGGTCCCGGAGCCAGGCCATTCGGCCCTGGTCCAGCTGGCCGGCCCGGAAGCGCCACCCCCAGTTGCCCTCCCCTTCGCCCGGCACATTCATCCGCGCCTCACTTCCGAGGAGCAGGACGTCCTGCATTGGCACCACCGCGATTTCGGCCACCGAAGAATAAGCAACGCGAATCAGGTCGCTCACGATGTCGCTTCCGTCGCTCGCAACATAGCGGCGAACCCGGTCCTGCTCGCTCGCGCCAAGCGCGGCGTACCAGCCTGCCGTGGTGTCGTTGTCGTGGGTCCCCGTGTACACCACGCAGTTCGCCGGGTAGTTGTGAGGAAGATACGGGTTCCGCGCATCGTCCCCGAAGGCGAACTGGAGCACCTTCATCCCCGGGTAACCGAGCTCATCCCTCAATGCCCTGACCTTCCGCGTGATGATCCCCAGGTCCTCGACAACGATCGGCAGCCTGCCCAGTGCCTCGCCCGCCCGGTCGAAGAAGTTGCGACCCGGCCCCGCCACCCAGCTGCCATTCATCGCCGTCTCTTCGTGTGCGGGTACCTCCCACGCTGCCTCAAACCCGCGAAAGTGGTCGATGCGCAGCAGGTCCACCATCTCCAGCGTGTGCCGCAGCCGCTCGATCCACCAGCCGTACCCTTCGTCTCGCAACACATCCCAGCGGTAGTGCGGGTTTCCCCAGCGCTGTCCCGTGGCCGCGAATGCGTCGGGTGGCACCCCGGTCACAACCTCCGGCAGCCCGCCCTCCGTGAGCCGGAAGATGCGCTGGTTCGCCCATACGTCCGCGCTGTCGAGTGCCACGAAGATGGGGATGTCCCCGAAGATCCCCAGGCCAAGGCCGTTGCAGTGCGCCTTCAACGAGCGCCACTGCCGCCAGAAGGCCCACTGCAGGAATTCCTGGAACGCGATCTCGTCCTTGAGCCGCTGACGCGCATCCGCCAGCGCCCGCGGCTCGCGCGCTGCCAGTTCGCGTGTCCAGTCAGACCAGGCGCGCCGGTCATGATTTCGGATCGCCATGTAGAGCGCGTAGTCTGGCAACCATCCCGCCGAGCCCTCGAAGAACTCCTCCGCCCCGGGCGCCCGGCGCCGGTCGAATCGCCCGAACGCCCGCCGGAACAGGCCCTCCTTCCACCTTGCCACCGCCTCGAAATCGATGCGCCCCTCCGGCAATCCCGTTGGTTCTCCCACGTCGCCTGCATCGGCCAGACCATCCGCAACGAGCCCTTCAGGCGATATCAGCAGCGGCGATCCCGCGAACGACGAGCGCGCCGCGTAGGGTGAGTTCCCCGGCCCCGTGGGCCCGAGCGGCATCACCTGCCAGAGGCGCTGACCGCTCCTGCTGAGGAGCTCCGCAAACCGGTGCGCTTCGGGGCCAATGTCGCCGATGCCGAAGCGCCCCGGCAATGACGACGGATGCAGCAATACCCCTGCCGAACGCTGTGGCCAGGGCAGTTCTTCCGAATCGGGCGCATCCCGCTGTGTTGACACCTGCTGAGGATATTCGCGCTGGCGAGACCAGGCCATCCCATGCCCGGAGCGTCAGAGCAGCGCTTCGTAGGCAGCCCGCAGATCGTCGAGGCTCACGTCGATCGGCCCCAGGCGCATCCTGCCTTCGTCCACCGTCGTTCCAAGCCGCGTCACCGGTATCGAAAGGTCTGCTCCCAGCGCGACAAGCCGCGTTGCCGCTCCCGGCGGCACGCTCACGACAATGCGCCCCTGGGCCTCGCCGAAGCAGGCCGCGTCCAGGCGCCCCGGCAGGTTCCCCACCCCCTGGAAGCCCGTGTTGCCCAGGATGCACGCCTCCGCCACCGCCACCGCCAGCCCCCCGTCGGCGCAGTCGTGGGCGCTGAGCAAGAGCCCCACCTCATTTGCGCGCAGGACCAGCTGGTGCAGCCGCCGTTCCGCCTCCAGGTCGATTCCCGGCATCCCCGCCACCCGGCCGTGTACCGCCTCCAGGTACTCACTCCCCGCCAGCGTCGCCGCGGCCTGCTCCACTTCGCCGCCCAGCAGCCACACCTCCGCCCCCGCCCGCTCGAACCCCGCCCGCAGGTGCTTCGAAACGTCCTCCAGCAGACCCAGCATCCCCACCACCGGCGTCGGGTAAACCGGGCGTCCCGCGGTCTCGTTGTAAAGGCTAACGTTGCCGCTCACTACCGGCGTCCCGAAGATCGAGCAAGCCTCCGCAATCCCGCGAATGCACTGCTCGAGCGTGTAGTACACGTCCGCCTTCTCCGGGTTGCCGAAGTTCAGGCAGTCAGTCACCGCGACCGGCGTCGCCCCGGTGCAGACCACATTGCGCGCTGCCTCTGCCACCGCTGCCGCCCCCCCCGTGAACGGGTCCAGGTAACACAGGCGGCCGTTGCAGTCGGTCTTGAGGGCGATGCCATAGCGCGTGTTTGCCACGCGCAGCACCGCCGCGTCGCCTCCCGGCTGCACCACCGTGTTTCCCAGCACCTGCTGGTCGTACTGCCGGAATACGCCCCGCTTGCTGGCGATGTTCGGCCGCGCCAGTAGCCCGAGCAGCGTCGCCGTCGCCTCCTCTGGCGCCAGGTCCGGCAGCGACGCCGGGTCGAAGCGGTTCAACTCCTCCAGCTCCGCCGGGCGCACGCCCTGGCGCCGGTACTGCGGCGGGTCGGTCGCGATCTCCACCGGCACCCGGGCCACCTCTGCCCCGTGGTCCCGCACCACCACTTCGTTACCATCGGTGACCTGGCCAATCTCCTCACAGTGAAGCTCCCAGCGCCGGAACAGCTCCGTCACCTCGGCCACGTGTTCCCGCCGGGCAATGACGAGCATCCGCTCCTGGCTTTCGCTCAGCATCACCTCGTACGGAGTCATCCCCGCCTCGCGGCGCGGCACCTTCGAAAGCTCCAGCACAGCCCCCGAGCCGCCTTTCGCGCAGCACTCCACCACCGAGCTCGTCAACCCCGCAGCCCCCAGGTCCTGCAACCCCACGATCCAATCCCGGTGCTCCGAGGCCAGCTCGAAGCACGCCTCCATCAGCAGCTTCTCCATGAACGGGTTGCCCACCTGCACCGCCGGGCGCATCTCTTCGAAGCGCGCCTCCGGGTCCGTCCGGCTCGCCAGCCCGCTTGCCCCGTGGATCCCGTCCCGGCCCGTGTCCGCCCCCACCAGCAGCAGCGCATTCCCGGCGCCGGTCGCGCGCGCGCTCGCCAGCTTCGCCGTCTCCGCTACCCCCACGCACATCGCATTCACCAGCGGGTTCCCGTTGTACGCCTCCGCGAAGGACACCTCGCCCCCCACGTTCGGAATCCCCAGACAGTTGCCATAACCGCCAACGCCGCCTACCACGTGCTCGAACAGGTAGCGGTTCTGGGGCTCCTCCAGTGGCCCAAACCGGAGCGAATCAAGGATTGCCACCGGGTACGCCCCCATCGCGAAGATGTCCCGCACAATCCCCCCCACCCCCGTCGCCGCCCCCTCGTAGGGCTCGATCGCCGAAGGGTGATTGTGCGACTCCACCTTCATCACCACACACAGCCCGTCCCCGATGTCAATCGCCCCCGCGTTCTCCGCGCCGATCTTCGTCAGTACGCGGTCGCTCCCGGTCGGGAAGAGCCGCAGCAGCGGCTTGCTGTTCTTGTAGCCGCAGTGCTCGCTCCACAACGACCCGAACATCCCCAGCTCCACCTCGTTCGGCTCCCGCCCCAGTCGTTCGCAAAGCAGTGCATACTCATCGCGGCTGAGGGCTACGGCGTCAAGGGCTTCCTGGTCAACGGGCATGCCCCTAGCGTACAGGCGCGCCCGATCACGTACGAGCCACTCCATCGCCCCACGCTCGCCAGATCCCCTAAAGTGCGTCCACACACGGAGGTGCTCCATGGAACTGCACGATGTCCTCTATGAGGCCGGCGGAGGCATTGCCCGCGTCACCCTCAACCGCCCAAAGTACCGCAACGCCCAGAGCTATCGCCTGCTCGACGAGCTCGACATTGCCCTGGACCGCGCCATGGGCGACCCGGACGTCAAAGTCGTGATCGTGACCGGCGCCGGCGATCACTTCTCCTCGGGCCATGACCTCGGCACTCCCGAGTTCCTCGAAGACCGCAAGCGGCGCGACATCCCGGATTCAGGCATCGCGTTCTACAACAACTTCCGCAAGTACAACTACGACCTCACCCTCAAGTGGCGGAACCTGCCCAAGCCAACCATCGCCATGGTGCGCGGCTACTGCATCTACGGCGGATGGATGATCGCCTCCGCCATGGACCTCGTCTTCGCCTCCCGGGATGCCCTCTTCCTGGCCGGACTCGTCGAGTACTTCTCCATCCCCTGGGACCTTGGCCCGCGCAAGACCAAGGAGCTCCTTTTCGAAAGCCGTTTCATCACCGCCGCAGAAGCGCACGAGATGGGCTTCGTCAATCGCGTCTACGCCGCCGAAGACCTGGACCGCGAGACAGTCGCCTATGCCCGCCGTGTCGCCGAAAACGGCGATATCCCCCTGCGCATGGCCAAGCTTTCAGTAAACAAGGCCATGGACATGCAGGGCTACACCAGCTTCGTGGAGGCGGCCTTCGCCGACTACCTCGTGCAGTCGACGCAGCGTGGGGTGGTCCGTGCCGAAGGCGAGCGCCGCCTCGGCGCCGTCGACCTTGCTCTCAGGCACCTTCGCGGCGAGCGTGCCGGCCAGGCCGGACCGTCCTCGCAGGCCGGTTCCCCTGGCGACAGCCCTGCCCCATAATCCTCGAAATCCCGCGCTTCTGGGGCGCGACTGGAGTTGCGCATGCCTCTCTCGCCCTACCGCGTCCTCGACCTGGCGGACGAGCCTGGCATGCTCGGCGGCCAGGTCCTCGCCGACCTCGGCGCCGATGTCATCGCCGTGGAACCGCCCGGCGGCTCATCGGCCCGGCAGCGCGGCCCTTTCGAGGGCGACCGCCGCGACCCCGAGCGCTCTTTCTGGTGGTGGTCCTACGCGCGGGGCAAGCGGAGCGTCGTCCTCGACCTCGAGACTGAAGGCGGCCGCGAACAGCTTCGCCGCCTGGCCGCGGGCGCCGACTTCCTCATCGAATCCGCCGCGCCCGGCCGGATGGCCTCCCTGGGACTCGGCTATGCCGATCTCGCGGCTCTCAACCCTTCGCTCGTCTACGTATCCGTGTCGCCCTTTGGACAGGACGGCCCGAAGGCCGCCTATGCTGCCACGGATCTCATCACCCTTGCGGCGGGCGGGCCCCTCGCCGTCACCGGCGACGACGACCGCCCCCCGCTGCGCGTGAGCGTTCCCCAGGGCTACCTGATGGCCGGTGGCGATGCTGCCGGTGGCGCGCTTATCGCGCACTTCGAACGGCTGCGGTCAGGGCGCGGCCAGCACGTCGATATCTCCGCACAGGTCTCAACTGCCCAGGCGACCATGTCATACGTGCTCGCCCCTGCCATTGGCGAGACCGATGCCCGCCGCATGGGCGGTGGCCTCAAGGTCGGCCCCCTCAACATCCGCCTTCTCTGGCCCGCAAAGGACGGCTATGTCTCCATCTCCTTCCTCTTCGGTAGCGCCGTCGGCCCATTCACCCGCCGCTTCATGGAATGGGTCTTCGAGGAGGGCTTCTGCGACGAAGCAACCCGTGACAAGGACTGGATGAACTACACCCTGTTGCTCCTTGGCGGTAAGGAACCGATCAGCGAGTACGAGCGCATCAAGCTCGTAATAGAAGAATTCACGAAGACGAAGACCAAGGCCGAGCTCGTGGGCGAGGCAATGAAGCGCCGCCTGCTCATCGCCCCTGCAAGCGACGTTCGAGACGTCTTCGAAAGCGAACAGCTCGCCAGCAGGGACTACTGGCAAACCTTCACCCATCCGGAGACGGGTGCCGCCATCAAGGCCCCCGGCGCATGGGCGAAGTTCGGCGCCACGCCCCTGCGGACCGCGCGCCGCGCACCCCGGCTCGGCGAGCACACCGTCGAGGTCCTCTCTGAGCCAGCGCGACGTCCTGTGGCGGCTGCTGTGGCCGCCACCCCCGCCCCCGGCCCCGGGCCGCTCCATGGCGTCAGGATCGTCGACCTCATGTGGGTTGTGGCAGGCCCCATCGTGACCCGCGCTCTCGTCGACTACGGCGCGACAGTCGTGCGGATCGAGTCCACCACCCGTATCGACACCGGCCGCACCATCCAGCCCTTCCACAATGGAACCCCGGGGGCGGAGAATTCGGCACTCTACCAGAACATGAACGCCGGGAAGCTGGGCATGACCCTCGACCTGGGCAAGCCCGAAGGGCGCGAAGTGTTCCTCGACCTCGTTCGCTGGGCCGATGTCGTTTGCGAGTCCTTCACGCCCCGCGCCATGCGCGCCTGGGGCCTCCACTACGAGGCCCTGCGCGAAGTCAACCCGGGGATCATCATGTTCAGCAGCTGCCTCATGGGGCAGACTGGTCCCCTGGCCTCGTTTGCCGGCTACGGCAACCTCGCCGCCGCCTACGCCGGCTTCTTCGATGTCACCGGCTGGCCCGATCGTCCTCCGGCCGGCCCGTTCTCGGCATACACAGACTTCATCTCCCCGCGATTTGCACTCCCGGCGCTGCTGGCCGCGCTCGACCACCGCCACCGAACCGGCACGGGGCAGCACATCGATTTCGCCCAGGCCGAAGCCTCCGGGCATTTCCTCGCCCCAGCCATCCTCGATTACTCGGTCAACGGGCGCATCTTCCGCGGAATGGGCAACGACGACCTCGACATGGCCCCCCATGGCGTCTACCCGGCTGCCGGGGAAGACCGCTGGGTGGCGATCGCCACCGCCACCGATGCCCAGTGGCGCGCGCTTTGCTCCGTCATCGGCCGCGCCGACCTCGCCGCCGACCCCGCCCTCACCTCCGCCGGGGGCCGGCTCGCCCGCCGCCGCGACCTTGACGATGCCGTCTCTGCCTGGACACGCTCACGCGACATGGCCGAGTGCGAGCGGCTCCTCCAGGCTCGCGGTGTGCCCGCACACGCCGTCCAGAACGGCGCCGAATGCTACGCCGACCCGCAGTTGCAGCACCGCGGGCACTACTTCTCGCTTCCCCATCCCCTGCTCGGCACAGCGACGGTCGAAGGTTCCCGCTTCAGGCTCTCGCGCACGCCGGCGCGCGTCACAAGGTCCGCCCCCACTTTCGGCGCCGGCAACGAGACCGTGCTCCGCGAGATCCTCGGCTACGACGATGAGCGCATCGCCGTCCTCGCCGGGGCGGGCGCGCTCGAATAGCGGCTATCGCCCCCGGAAGGTAGCCTCGCGCTTTTCGAAGAAGGCCCGCTGCGCCTCGCGTCCGTCCTCGCTTCCCAGCGACTTCCGGATGTTCGAAATCTCCAGGCGGAGCTGCGCTTCGAGGTCGATCGCCGTGGTTGCCTTCACCAGGTCGCGCTTGGTGAGCCGTGCCGTCACCGGTGAGACCTTCGCCAGCTGGGCGCAATACTCCGCCAGGCGCTCTCCAAAGCGCTCGTCCTCCACCACCTCGCCGACCAGGCCAAGCCGCAACGCCTCGTCTGCATCGACCGAGCGGTTCTCCAGCAGGAAACGCATCGCCTGCTCGTAGCCAATCGCCTGCGGCAGCGTGAAGCTCATCCCTCCGTCTGGCGACCCGCCGATGCGCGGATACCCCGCCATGATGCGCGCGCTCTTTGCCATTAGCCGGATGTCGCACGCCAGCGCCAGCGAGAGCCCTCCGCCCACAGCCACGCCGTTAATGCCGGCCACGACTGGCTTGTCGCACTTCTGGCGCAGAATGGTGAGGAATCGGCTGATCCACGCCATGTCGTCCAGGAACAGGCCCTGTTCCGAAAGAGGCGAGTGGTTGACCTTCTCTTTCACGTCCAGGACACCGCTCAGGTTCTGCTTCAGGTCCAGCCCGGCGCAGAACGCCCTCCCCGCGCCGGTGATGGCAATCACCCAGACCGAGTCATCGTTGATGGCTTCGTCCACCGCCCCCACTATTCCCCACGCCAGCTCGTCAGAAAGGGCGTTCAGGGCTTCCGGCCGGTTCATGCGGATGGTGCGAACACGCCCGGCGTCGCGAATCTCAAGCACGTCACTCACTCTGGTCTCCCCATGCGCGGTTGCGCATGCCCGAGTATAGATTTCGGGCCGCCTTATTGCTTTGCCTGGAAATCGCGAAGCGCGCAATCGTTGAGCTTTGCGTCCGAAAGGAAGCTTGAGTGCGCCCAGCCTTCCACTGGCGAGCTGATGCGATACCAGCCCGTCCCCGGCTTCGCGCCTGCTGCCGGGGCAGCCAGCACGAATTCCTCGGCCCGCACCCGGGTGAGGTCCTTTAGCAGCGTGACGATGGGCGCGTCCGCGCCGGGCGCCCTTCTCGCATTCAGCCCATCGCCGTCGGCGCATACGAGCATGTCAGCTGGCAGGTTCCACACGTGGTAGCTCTGGTTCTGCGTGGGGAACCACAGGTCCCAGGCCCCGGCGCTGTCTCGCCCGAAGATGGCAACGAATCCCCCGTTCCCGGAAGCAGCCCCCACGCCGATGGCGGCCGCTCCCCGTTCGGCCGCCACTGATGGCGACGACAGCCAGGCACAGGGCTGCTCCTTCGGGTTGTCCCTGGCACACGGCTCCGTGGCCGGGCGGATGAGAGCGTTGTACTTCGCGGCTGCGGCCGCGAGAGCGGCGTCAGCCGGCGTCGGCGCGCGCGTGGTAGCGGTGGCTGTGGGCGGAGCCGAGGGGGAAGCTGCCGCCGTCGCGGCCGGCGTGGGGCTATCGCCTTTGGGCGCCCCCGTGGGGCTCCCCGCATCATCGTCTCCGCATGCCGGGGCGAGCAGGAGCAGCGCCCCCAACAGGCCCGGCGCCAAAAGGCGAAGGATGATCGGCCGTCCCAACGTGCCTGCTCCTCGCGGGGAGTATAGCCCTCCAACGTTTCACAATGAGCGCGATGTGCAGGAAGCCGCTCTGTTCCCGCGTTTGGGCCTCCCTGGGTCGCCTGCGCCCCTTGGCTGGCTCGATACCGGGGTTCGTTCTCGCGGGGGCCCTTTCGCTCGCGGCGCTCCTTGCCTTGCTCGCCACCACCGAACTGAAGACTCGCGGTACCGCGGCCTTCAGCGACCCCGGCTGGGACCGCCACCTCTACATCGAGATGGCAGCCAACAATCCCCTGGACTTCCACCTGGCCCCGTTCTGCTGGCGAGTCCTCGTGCCCGCCCTCGTCAGTGTCCTCCCCGGCGACCTCCAGGCGGCCTTCTTCCTGATTACAGCAGTGTCCCTCTGGGCTTCGGGCGCCCTCCTGTTCCTGCTCCTTCGCTGGCAGGCCGGGTCAGCGATTGCCGCTTCGGGCACTCTCATCTTCTTCTCGCTCGGCTGGGGCGCGAAGTTCGCCCTCGCTGACTTCTGGATCCCCGATGCCGCCGTCCTCGCCTTCGCCACGGCATGCCTGCTGATGGCGCCCGGTAAGCACAACCTCCTGCTCGCGGGCTGCCTTGCTGCGGGCGCCGCTTCCAAGGAGAGTGCCCTGTTCGCCGTCCCGCTGATTTACACCCTGCGCGCCACCCGGCCACTCGATGGCCCGGCGGCCCGGCGTGCCCTGCTCGTTGCCGCCCCTGCGCTCGCGATCGCCGCTGCCATCCGCCTCTGGATCCCCGCCTTCAACGCCGACTCCGCCTATGTGGCCACGCTTCCTTCGCACATCAGCCGGTTTCCCGAGATCTTCCCCGACTACAACTACGTCTCGCTCGCCCGCGACATCGGCTACGAACAGCGAGTCCTGGACTTCGAACCCGGGGACTTCTGGTCGTACACCACACGTCCGTTCGGAATCGCCCTACCGCTCCTTGCCCTCGTGGGAGCATGGCGAAGGCCGCTGCTTGCGCTGCGCCTCCTGCCCTTCAACGTTCTTGTGTACGCCCAGCTCTTCTTCGCCACTGATACCGAGCGGCTGCTCGTGCTCGCTGCCCCTGTGCTCCTCTGGATAGCGGCCGCGGGAGCAGTCTCGTTTGGTCCCCGCAGCGCAGTCGCAGGGGCCGCCCTGGTCCTGGGACTGGGTCTCTTCGGAGCTCGACTGGTCTCAAGCGGCAGCTATGGGCTTGCCCCCGCCCTGCAGGTTGGCTCTATCGCGTCCGCAGCTGTCGCGTACCTGGCGGTGGCGCACTTCCGCAGGCGCGCCGGTTACGTGTAGCGCCCGCCGCTGATCCTTTCGAGCTTGCGCCAGTGATGCTCGGTCTGGATGCGCCTGATCGTGCCCGTCCGTCCACGCATGACCAGCGACTCGCTTGTGGCGCCACCCGGCACGTACTCGACCCCCTTGAGCAGGTCGCCCGTCGTAATCCCCGACGCAGCGAAGAACACGTCATCGCTCGATACCAGGTCGTCAAGCGTCAGCACCCGGTCGAGGTCCAGCCCCCTTTCGGAGGCGAGGCGGCGGTCGTCGTCATTGCGTGGCCAGAGCCGCCCCTGCATATCCCCTTCAAGCGACTTGATGGCGCAGGCCGACACCACCCCCTCCGGCGATCCCCCAATCCCGAGCAGCATGTCGACGCCCGTCCCTGCCATCGCCGCCATGATTGCCCCCGCCACGTCGCCGTCGGTGATGAAGCGGATACGGGCCTGCGTCTCGCGAATCGCGTCCACGATCTCCGTGTTCCGGTCGCGGTCGAGCACCACTACCGTGACCTCGTTCACGGCGATTCCCTTGGCGCGCGCTACCTGGTCGATGTTCCAGCCTACGGGAGCGGAGATGTCAATCATCCCGCGCGCCTCGGGCCCGACGGCGATCTTATCCATGTAGAAGATGTCGCGCGGATTGAACATCGTACCTCGCGGGGCTACCGCCACCACGCTCAGCGCGTTCGGCCGTCCCAGCGAAAGGAGCCGCGTTCCATCGATGGGGTCCACTGCCACGTCCACCTGCGGCCCCCGCCCGTTGCCCACGCGCTCCCCGTTGTAGAGCATCGGCGCTTCGTCCTTCTCTCCCTCCCCGATCACGATGAGCCCATCCATATCGACCGTGTCGAGCATCATGCGCATGGCGTCGACGGCCGCCCCATCGGCGCCGTTCTTGTCGCCACGGCCCATCCAGCGCGCTGCCGCCAGCGACGCCGCCTCCGTCGTTCGCACCAGCTCCATGGCGATGTTCCTGTCTGGTACCTGCTCGTTTCTCATGCTGTGCTCCGTTCTATCTGTGCGGCGGCCCGGCCCCCGGGCGGTTAGGGATTGATGCCAAGCTGGCTCGCCACCGGCTTCAGCGCTTCGGCCACGAACCGGATGTGCTGGTCAAGGTCCACTCCCAGGTCGGCCGCGCCTTTCACCAGGTCGTCCCGGTTCACCGCCCGCGCGAATGCCCTGTCTTTCATCTTCTTCCGCACCGAAGCCGGCTCGATGGAAGATAGCGACCGGTCGGGCTTCACCAGCGTGCAGGCAATCACAAAGCCCGAAAGCTCGTCACAGGCGTAGATCGCCCGGTCCATCTTCGATGTGTACTCCATCCCCAGGAACGGAGCATGGCACAGGATCGCGTAGCGGATCTCCTCCGGCACTCCCCGCGCGGCAAGGATCTTCGACCCCTCCTTCGGATGCAGGTCCTCTGTGGGGTGGATCTCCCAGTCGAAGTCATGCAGCAGCCCGACGATGCCCCACTTCTCCTCATCCTCGCGCAGCTCGCGGGCGTACGCCTGCATCACCGCTTCCACAGCGATGCCATGCTTGAGGGTACGCTCCTCGCGCGCGTACTCCTTCAAGATCTTCCACGCCTCGTCGCGCTGCATGACGGCCCCCCGTTTCTCGTGGCAGGGGAATCGTAGCAGGTGCTTTCTGCGCGAACGAGTGAGCCGCCATCCCTCCTCGCGCCCATCCAGCCGGCCAGTTGTCCACCTGTTGCCGCTGGCGCCGAACAGCCGCTGACCCCGACCCGACAGCCGGTCCGCACTCCCGGCATTAGCCGGTGCTGATGCGTGCGCGGCCCCAGGCCTAAGGATTCAGCAAGCGATGGTCGGCTATAGTCGGACAGTGTCAGGTGCGTCTCCGGCTCCCCCGTTCCCTCCCCAGGGCCGCATCGATGCGCTTGCTTCGATGCCCTTCCCGGAACTCGTTGCGAGCCTCCATTCCGACGCCGAGCGCGGCCTCTCCTCCGAAGAGGCCGCCCGCAGGCTTGCCCACTTCGGCCCGAACGATCCCGCCCCCATCGTGCGCCCCGGGTGGTACGCGGTCCTCCTTCGCCAGTTCATCAACAAGCTCATCCTCCTCCTCATCTTCGCTACCGCCCTTTCGCTTGTTCTCGGCGAATGGCTCAACGCCATTGCCATCGGGGTCACGGTGCTCGTTTCCGGGGGGTTCGGCTTCGTCAACGAATTCCGTTCCGAGCGCGCCATCGCCGCTCTCCAGAAGCTGACCGCCCTCCGCGCCGAGGTCGTCCGCGATGGCCTCCACGAAGAGGTGGCCGCCTCCGATGTCGTTCCCGGGGACGTCATCGCGGTTGCCGAGGGCCGCTCCATTCCCGCTGATGCCCGCCTGATCGAAAGCCGGGGCCTCCTCGTCAACGAGTCCATCCTCACCGGCGAGCCCGTGGCCGTCGCCAAGACCGAGGGTGCCGACTCCAGCGCCGACAACGCCACCCCCGCTTCCGCTCTCTTCGCCGGCGCCACTGTGGTGGCGGGAAGCGGCTTCGCCCTCGTCGTCGCTACCGGGAGCGCCACCACCCTGGGCTCGATCTTCACCGCCATGCGTGACGTGCGCCGCCGCTCGACCCCGCTTGAAGACCGGCTCGAGGTCCTTGGCAACCGGCTCGTCGCCGCGTTCCTCGCGCTCTGTCTCGCTATCGTCGCCGTCGGCCTCCTGCAGGGCCGCGACTTCCGCGTCATCACCGAGATGTCCGTCGCTCTCGCCGTCGGCGCAATCCCCGAAGGTCTTCCCGCCGTGGCAACCACCACCCTCGCCGTCGCTGTCCGGCGCCTTGCCGGGCGGCGCGTGCTCGTCCGGCGTCTCGACGCCGTCGAGACCCTTGGCTCCACCACCGTTATCGCTACCGACAAGACCGGCACCCTCACCGAGAACCGGATGGTGGTCCGCCAGGTTCTCCTTGCAGATGGCAAGGGCATGCGAGTCAGCCTCACCGTCCGCGGCCGCCAGGTCGCGACCTCGTTCGCGCGTGTTGACGGCGGATCTCCCACTGATGACGAACGCCTTGCAGCCGAGCGCCTGCTTACGGTCGCCGCCCTCTGCAGCGATGCGGTGGTGGAGCACGACGACGACCGCGGCTGGCACTCTCATGGCGACCCCTCTGAGGGAGCGATCGCCCTCGCCGCTGCGGGGCTCGGCAACACCACCGCTTCCCTCGAAGCCCGGTACCCACGCACCCACACCGAACCTTTCACATCGGCCACGCGCTACATGCGGACCCGCCACCAGGACGGTACTGCCGGTTCTCTGGTCGCCATCAAGGGAGCATTCGAACAGGTTCGCACCCTCACCGGCCGCGACAACCTGGAACTCGCCGCCTCCGTGCGCGACCTGGCGGCGGACGGCTTTCGCGTCCTCGCCGTTGCGGAGGCGCCCGGCGATGGCCCTCCCGCGCTCCTCGGCGCAGTCGTCCTGGAGGACCCCCTTCGTTCCGACGCTGCCGCCGCTGTGGCTGCCTGCCGGGCGGCCGGCATTCGCATCATGCTGGTCACCGGCGACCACCTGCAGACGGCGAAGAACGTGGCAACGCAGGCAGGCATACTCTCTCCAGGGGGAATGGCCGGCTCCGCAGCCACCCTGCCCGGCGAGAGCCTGCCCCACGCCGATGTCGTGGCCCGTGCCAGCCACGAAACAAAAGAAGCCATCGTCGCCGCCCTCCAGGACAGCGGTGAGGTCGTCGCCATGACCGGGGATGGCGTGAACGACGCTCCCGCCCTGCGCGCCGCCGATGTGGGCGTGGCCGTCGGCCCGGGCGCCACCGATGTAGCCATGGAGGCCGCCGACGTCGTGCTCGCCGATGGGCGGCTCATGTCGCTCGTTGAAGGAATCAACGAAGGCCGGCTCATTGCCCGGAACCTTCGCCAGGCGATCGTCTACCTGCTCACGGCCAGCTTTGGCACCATCTTCCTCATCACCCTGGCGATGGCTGCCGAAGACGACCTCGCCCTGGGCCCGCTCCAGATCCTCTGGCTCAACCTCGTAGTCCACATCTTCCCCGCCCTGGCACTCTCGACGGGCCGGGAGGCTCCAGTGGGCCCGTCGGCGCCAACTACGGAGCTCTTCACGCGCTCCACCTGGGCCGAGATCGCGGTGCGCGCCCTGGCTGTGGCCGGCTCCGGCCTGGTCGCTCTCCTGCTCAGCTCCCACGCCGATGAAACTCCCGGGCAGACCCAGGCAGTGGTCTTCACCACCCTCGCCCTTGGCCTCGTCGGCCAGGCATTCTTCATAGATGTGCGATCACTCGCGGCCCTCCGCGTGCGCGTTCTCCGGCCGGGCCTCTGGCTCGGCGCCCTCGTCTCCCTCCTCCTGATGTTGATGGCGCTCGGCCTGCCCGGCTTCCGCGCGGCGCTGGAGCTCGATCGTATTGATGCAGGCAATGCCGGGCTTGCGCTCGCATGTGCTGCGGCTTCGTGGTTTGGCGCACAGGCGCTCCTCGCCATGGACACGCTCTGGCCACGCCATGCCGGTGCCGGGCCGGCGCCATAGCCGGATTCTGTTGGCGCTTCCTCTGGCCAGCGCCCTCCTTCCTGCCGATGTTCCAGGTGATGGGTGGAGCCCGGAAGGTGATGGCGCGCGTCCCAACGGCGGCAGCGGCGCTCCTTGGCGCGACAGCGTTGCTGGGCGTCGTGGCGCTTGGCGCCGGTCAGGCTGCCTCCGGTAGCGATGCCCCCGGTTCACCGGTCGCCGCATCACCCCCTGCCAGCAGTCTCGGCCCCGCCCCGCCGGAGCCGCCCGTCACGCTTGACCCCGTCATTGATACCGGTGACCTCGCCCTCGTGCCCGCACACATCAGGGCGATGGCCGAAGAGGGCGCCATCGAAGAGCCCCTCCCGGCCGCACTCCCGCCTGATGACCGGCGCGCCGCCGCGATCGACGGCCGCTTTGCCATGCCCCTGAAAGCCTGGACCACCTTCACCGACCGCTATGGGGCCCCGCGCGGCAAGGGCTGGATCCACGGCGGCATCGACCTCTCACTCGAAACGTACCCCCGCTCCACCGTCTACGCGGCCTGCCGGGGTGAGGTCGCGACGGCCGTCTACTCAAAGACCTACGGCAATCACGTCATCGTCGATTGCGGGGAGGGCTGGAGCACGCTCTACGGCCATCTCAGCTCCATCGCCGTTGAAGAAGGCCAGGCGGTCACGTTCGAAACCGCCCTCGGTATCTCCGGCTCTACCGGCTTCTCCACCGGAGAACACCTCCACTTCGAGATCCGCTGGCAGGGCGCCCCGGTCAATCCTGAGGACTACCTTGACTTCGGGATTCCCGAAGGTGCGCCGCTTTCGAGCGGGCCCCTCTGGTTCGGCGAGCCCGGCTCGCGCGCCCGCACCACGCCCATCGCCTCCACCGGCGGCGGCGGTGGTACCGCCGACCCACGGGCCGCGGTAGAGCCGACTGCTTCACGCCCCGCGGCAACAGCTACCCCCACCAGGCCGGCCGCCACCCCCACTCGACCTGCTACGGCCACCCCACGGCCGGACCGCTAGAACGGCTGCCTGCTAGTCGTCCTTCAGGCCCTCGATGTGAGTTGCGTCGTTGTAGCTCAACAGGGTGAAGCGGCCGCTCTCTGAGAACTGCATGCGAGTGATCGAAGTGTTGTCGCACGCGAACGACCAGGTGGCCTCGATCGGTAGGCGCAGGAATTCCGCCAGCATGGCCATGATCGCGTTCCCATGCGACACAATGAGCACCGACCCGCCACGATGGGATTCGATCGCCCGCCGCACCGCCGCGCTCGTTCGCTCTCTCAGCTGTTGCAGCGTCTCTCCCCCGGGCGCGCTCTGCAGCCGCCCCTGGAAGAAGTCGCGCAGCTGCTCAGGGTGCTTTTCGTGGAGCTCACGGCCCGGCAGCCCCTCCCAGTCGCCGTAGTGCATCTCCCGCAGCCCCGGGTCCGGCGCAGCCTGCAGGCCGGGCCTGTGTTCGAGCACGTGCGCTGCCGTCTTCGCCGCGCGCGAAAGGTCGCTCGAATAGGCCGCGTCGATCTCAGACCCACGCAGCCGCGCCCCGAGTGCCATCGCCTGCCTCACGCCCAGCGGCGTCAGCTCCGTCTCAGAGTGCCCGCAGAACCGCCCTTCGAGGTTCCCATAAGTCTGGCCGTGCCGGACGACGATTACGCGCGTGACCACACCCTGAGTCTAGTAGCATGCCCCGTTACGGGCGCTCGCGGCTCCTATCCCGCTTCGGCGTTCCCGCGTTTTACGAACGTTTTACGCACCGGTGTCCCCAATCTCTGGTGCGCGTACCCCCCGCGCTTGTTACGGTACCGTCGACGCTTTCCGGAATAGTCCCCGAAAGGGGTGGGAGGAACAATGCGCGGAGTGTTCAGAAAAGGATCGGTCGTGGCGGCGACCACCCTCGCCCTCGCCGCCATCCTTGGCGGTTCTCTTGGCCTCGCCACCGCCGGCACAAGGAGCAGCCTCGTCGCAGGCCAGAACGTCATCGGCGGCCCGCTCAAGGGCGACGTCGCTCCCGCCAAGTTTGTTAGCTGCCTGGGCAACTCCTGGACAGCCCTCTACATCTGGGACAACCGCTCGGCCGAACAGGGCGGGCAGCGCTGGCAGCACTACCTGAAGGGCGTCCCCGACTACGTCAACTCCTCCGCCACTGGCGGGATCGTAGTGGTCCCGCGCCTGGCCGGCGTGTACCTGTTCATGTCCGCCGCAATGTCATCGCCGTTCCTTCCCGATTCCAACGCCGATACCTGCCCGTAACGGGCAACCCCTGAGATCGATACCTGAACCCCCGCCGCGCGCGGGGGTTTTCGTTTCCCTCGCGGCCGCATCCTACAATGAGTGCGCCAGTCCACCCGAAGGAGGGAGTAGCATGGCCGTTGCCATCCGGCTTCGCCAGGAGCACCTCGACGCCATGGTCAGTCACGCGCTGGAAGATGCGCCCATCGAGTGCTGCGGCCTCCTTGCCGCCCACGATGACACCCTCGTTGCCGTGCACCGCGCCACGAATGCTGAAGCGAGCCCCTATAGGTTCAGCATCAATGGGCTCGAACAGCGCCGTATCGAAGAGGAGATCGATGAGGCGGGCGCGCGGCTGGCAGGCTTCTACCACTCCCACACCGGCTCCGAGGCCAGGCCGAGTCCCACCGACATCCGCATGATGCACTCCTTCTTCGGCCCCCCGTTCGTGCACTTCGTGATCGGCGTCGCCAACCGCGAAAACCCCGTTGTGCGAGTTTTCTACATCCAGGACAGCGACTACTCCGAGCAGGAATTCGAGGTGATTCCCTGACGGGACCGCACTCGCCCATCGCGCCGCTTCGCCGCACCTATGGCGCGCCCGCGCTCGAGGTCCGGGGCCGCCGTTTCAACTGGGGCGAACGTACCTTCGTGATGGGCATCGTCAACGTCACCCCCGACTCCTTCAGCGGCGACGGCACCGGCACTGACAGCGACGCTGCCGCTGCCCTGGCCGCGCGCTTCGAAGCCGAGGGCGCCGATATTATCGATGTAGGCGGCGAATCCACCCGCCCCGGCGCTCTGCCCCTGGACCCCCGGGTTGAGCTCGAACGCGTGGCGCCGGCCATCCGCGCCATTCGCGCTGCCACCGCCCTGCCCATCTCCGTCGATACCTGTCATGCGGACGTTGCCGGGGCCGCGATCAACGCTGGCGCAGACATGGTGAACGACATCTCCGGCCTTCACCTCGACCCCCGCATGGCAGGCACGGTCGCACACGCGGGCGTGCCGCTAATCGCCATGCACAACCAGCGCGGCCGGGAACCTGGCGATGTCATCTCGTGCCTCCGCACCGGGTTCGAAAAGTCCCTCCGCCTGGCCGCCGCGGCGGGCGTCCCGCCGGACCATGTGATTCTCGACCCGGGCTTCGGATTCGGCTGGGAACCAGCGCAGAACCTGGAGATGCTCCGCCGCCTGCCCGAGCTCTGGCACTTCGAGCACCCCATCCTCCTGGGCCCATCGCGCAAGTCAACCATCGGACTTGTCCTTGATGCGCCTGTGGGCGACCGCCTCGAAGGCACCGCGGCTTCAGTTGCGCTTGCCATCGCCGGCGGGGCCGACATCGTGCGCGTACATGACGTGCGCCAGATGGCCCGCGTCGCCCGTGTCGCCGACGCCATCGTCCGCGACAACTGGCGGCCATGACCCACGCCGGCCCCGTCCTGGTCGCCCTCGGCAGTAACCTTGGCGACCGCGCTGCCAACCTCCGCGAAGGCCTGCGCCTGATGAGGGGGGCCCACATCACGCCCGTGCGGGTCTCCTCGGCCTGGGAATCCGCGCCCGTGCCCGAAGGCCAGCCCTGGTATCTCAATGCCGTCGCCTCCGTCGAGACGGACCTTTCGCCCCCCGAGCTCCTGGCCATCCTCAAGCAGATTGAACACGTCCTCGGCCGCCGCCCGGGGAAGCGTTGGGGGCCCCGCCCCATCGACCTCGACATTCTCTTCCACGGAGACCGCCAGGAGTCCGCCCCCGGCCTCGTCCTCCCCCACCCGCGCATCGCGGAAAGGCCCTTCGTCCTGGCGCCGCTTTCGGAGGTCTGGCCTGGCCCCCTGCCGGTCTTCGGCCGCTCCGCTCTTGACCTCCTTGCCGGGGCTCCTCCGCTGGCTATGGTGCGCTCAGGCGTCAGCCTCAATATCTGACCCCTCTTCTACCACTGTCCCTTCACGTCGTCCGGGGTCAGCACGGGAGCCTCTCCCCGCCGGTGCCGGTCCGCTGCTCGCACGAGTCCGTAGAGCGCATCGATGGTGGGCGTCGCCACACCGAGCGCCCGCGCCCGTCGCGAAGGCTCGCCCAGGATCGCCTCCACCTCAAGCTCCCGCTCGAGCACGTAGTCGATAACCATGCTTGTCCGGTAGTCGCCAATGACCCGCGTCTGCGCGAACATCGCCTCCACCACCTGTCCGGCATCGAGGCGCGCAGCACTCCCGGCCGCCACAAGATCGGCGTTGCTTGCTGCTACCACCTCGCGCATCGCGTTCTCTGCGATCCGCGAGAGCGCCTCGTCGGCCAGGATCGACTGCGTCCCAACTCCCCCGGCCGCCACCGAGAGGCCATTGAAGGGTACGTTCCAGCACAGCTTCTCCCAGCGCGCGAAGCGGAGGTTGGGAGCCACCACCACCTCAATCCCCCCGGAAGCGAGCAGCGCCCGTAGCGCTTCCGTCTGGGCCGGGTCATCCTCGTAGTGCCCGATGCTCACCCGCCCGTACTCCAGGTGGCACACCGTCCCCGGGTCCCCGCGGTTGATGCAAACGAAAGCCATCCCCCCGAAGACCCTCTCCCCTCCAAACCAGGCCGCGAAGCGCTCTTCGACCCCCAGCCCGTTCATGAGCGCGAGTACCCGCGTTCCGGCGCCCATGCACGGCGCTACCAGCCGCTGTGCGTGCTCAATCGCAGTCGCCTTCAATGAGCAGACCACCCAGTCGACCGGGCCGATCTCTTCCGGCGAACCGAATGCGGCCACGGGCTTCAGCCTGAAGTCCCCTCTCGGGCTGCGGATGTCGAGCCCGCCTTTCCGCACCGCCTCAAGATCGCGCCGCATAAGGAAGCGAACATCGTGCCCCGCGCGAGCCAGCAGCGCCCCGTAGTAGCACCCAACTGCCCCCGCGCCGATGACCGCCACCGTTGCCATGGGCGCAGGATATTTGATTCGCGCACCGGCATCCACGACTCCCTGCCAGGCGAGTAGAATACGAACAAAGGTTCGCTATGGCCGCACCCTCGATCCTGCACGTCGACCTCGACGCCTTCTTCGTCTCGATGGAGCTGCTCCGGCGCCCCGAGCTTCGCGGACTGCCCGTGGTGGTTGCTGGTGGCCTCGGCGCCCGCGGCGTCGTCAACACCTGCAGCTACGAGGCCCGCCGATTTGGCGTCCGCTCGGCAATGCCCGTTTCGCAGGCGCGCCGTCTCTGCCCCTCCGCCGTCTTCCTCGAATCCGACTACAGCTTCTATGGCCCGGCGTCGCGGCAATTCCACGCCATCCTGCGCGACTTCACCCCCCGGGTGGAGCCCGCCGGCGCCGACGAGGCCTACCTCGACGTGTCCGGCAGCGAACGCCTTTTTGGCGATGGCCCCGCCATCGCGCGCGACATCCGCGCCCGTGTGAAGGCGGAAGCCGGTATCACCGCCTCGGTCGGCGTCGCCACCAACAAGCTCGTGGCCAAGGTCGCCAGCGATGCAGCCAAGCCCGATGGCCTGCTTATCGTCCCCGCCGGTCAGGAAGCGGACTTCCTTGCGCCCCGCCCCCTGCGTGACCTTCCCATGGTCGGCCCGAAGACGGCCACCGTCCTCGCCGGGCTGGGTGTAAGGTCAATTGGCGATCTCCAGCGCATCCCGGTTCACGCCCTCCAGGCACGCTTCGGGCGGCATGGCGCCGAGCTCCATGCGCGTGCTATGGGTATCCACAACGCCCCTGTCCTCGCCGGACGTGCTGAGGCGAAGTCGATCTCCCGTGAGACGACCTTCGATGCCGACGAACCCGCTGAGGAGCGTCTGCGCGTCGTCCTTCGGCGCCAGGCCGAGCGCGTCGCTGCCGACCTCGCCCGTCACGAGCGGAGCGCGCGCACCGTCACCCTCAAGCTGCGTTTTCCGCCCTTCGAAACCCTCACCCGCTCGTGGACACCGGGAGCGCCCGTTGAGGTGGCCGCGGAGATCTTCTCAGCTGCCAGTGCCATGTTCGATCGCGCCTGGGCCGAGAACTCTCACCGGCCTGTCAGGCTGCTCGGCCTCGGGGTGACCAACCTCCAGGAGCGCGCGCACCAGTTGCGATTCGGCGAACCGGGTGGGCACGGCCAGCTCGATAGCGCCGTATCGACCCTTCGCGAACGCTTCGGCGAGACCGCCGTCCTGCGCGCCGCGGAGCTGTTCCGGCCCAAACGCCCCGGGCAGCAGTTGACAACGCCGCCCGCCGCTGCCCACGATCAGATAGATTTGGAAGGATTCGATTGGGCGTGATCGACCAGCAACCGGCGACCCGCCGCTGGCTCCCTCTTGGCGCGGCTGCTGCGCTCCTCGGTGTCAGCGAGTCAACCGTGCGGCGCTGGGTGGATTCCGGTGAGGTGCGGTCGTTCCGTACCCGTGGCGGCCACCGGCGCGTACTCGAGGATGACCTCCGCAGCATCGTCGACGCCCCGGGCGCTCCCTCCACGCGCGACCCCGATCGCATCAGCGACCTCGCCATCGCCCGTGTCCGCCGGCGCATGAGCCGCGGTCGCCAGACGCACACCCTTCCCACCTTCGCTGAGCTCAGCGACGCCGCGCGTGACCGGCTCCGCCTCATGGGCCGCCAGATGGTCGACCTTTTCGCCCGCTACATCTCCTCCTCAACGAAAGGTGAGCGGTTTGCCGAAGACGCTCGCACCATTGGGCGCGAGTACGGCCACATGCTGGTCGCCGAGCACGTGCGCCTCACCACGGCCATCGCGACCTTCAACTCGCTCCGCCGTTCGCTCCAGGAAACGGCCTCGCAGATCGCCTCCGAATCGGGCCTCCCCGTCGAAGAGGCCGTGGATGCCGTCGAGCGCACGCTCGCGCTCGCCGACGTCGTCCTCGAAGGCATGGCCGAGGTTTACGAACGCTCGTCAGCCCCGCCCTGACCCCCCCCCTGACCTGGCCGGCCCTCAGTCCGCCAGCCGCAGTGACGCCGCGCCTTTGGCCACGAACCAGTAAGCCCGCCCCTGCTCCATCGTCAACAGGTTGTTCACGAAGGCCGGCAGCCCCGGTATGTAGCGCAGCCATTGCCCCGTTGTGGCATCCCACGTGTACACGGCCGCGACGCCGGGTGTGCCTTTGAGCGCTTCCGCGACTGGCATCGCCTCACCCGGCCAGGTGAGCAGATTGGCGCCCGGCTGCAGCGGCAGCGAATTCGTTGGCGTGTTCGTAGGAGCCGGGGTCTTCGGCGGAGTAGCAGTGGCCGTCGGAGTCTGCGTCGGCGTCCACGTTGGGGTGGCGGTCGCAGGCACTGTTGGCGTGCTCGTTGGCTGCGGCGCCGGGGTGTTCGCGGGTGGCTGTTGCGCCTGCGTTGGCACCGAGGTCGGCGCCTGTGTCGGCGCCTGTGTTGGCACAGGCGTTGGAGTGCTCACCGGCGGATTCGTCGGCGTTGGCGTAGCGGCAGGGGGTTGCGTGCTTGTCGGTGGGGTCGTCGGCGTGCTCGTGGGCGGCTGCGTGGGCGTGTTCGACGGGGGCGGTGGTGGAGGCGCGCCTCCCGTGCCATCGTCCGTGGCGCCGAAGTTCGTCGCCCAGTACCAGCCATACGGAGAGCCCGGCGCGTAGAAGCGCGAGATGCCGATCTGCTTGTAGTACGACCCGAGCATGTTCGAGTTATGCCCAGGCGAAGCCTGCCACGCCGCAAACGCCGACTGTGCGCTCGACCAGCCGCTCCCCGCCGCCAGGTTCTCCCCCGCGCCCTGCGGGTAGCCGCAGTCCAGGGCCCGCTGATAGGGCGATCGCCCCAGCGAGTCCGTGTGCGAGAAGTAGCCCTTGGTGCCCAGGTCGTTCGTCATCCATGTCGCGGCGCGATTCAGGTTCGTGGAGACGGTCAGCGCACCGAGGCCGTTCTGTGCGCGGTAGCTGTTGATCAGCGAGAGAAACGCCTGCTCCTCCGAGTCGAGCCCCGTGTCCCCGGTTGTGCAGTCGCCGGCCGCCCGCGCGGGCGCGCTCCCTGCCGCGACGGCGCCGAGCCCCGCCAGCGCCATCCCGGTCAGTCCCAGCAGCAGCGCAAGTGTCCGTGTCCGCATTTCTCGTTCCCAACCGCTTCCTGCCCCCGATCTCGCTCAGGGGTCCCAGTTGGAAGTTCGGCGCACGGCTCTCCCGGCCGCGTTGCCAGCCGGTGGACGCCCGGGGAAGGGAGGGGGAACCAGGCCCCCTCCGCCCGTCGCGCCCCCCTGGCCAGCGGTTGACGGGGATCGCGGCAGGGAGCATCATGCGAACATCTGTGCGTATCGGGGCTCACATGGCCGAATCCGCCTACCCGGTCCCCGCCTCCCGCGCCATGCCGCCCGCCGTCGCCGCGGAGGCCCTCGTCGCTGACCTGCGCGCCAGGCCAACCGAAACGTCGGTTCGCCGCCTCGAAGAGGTCCCGGCCCGCTTCGCTGCCTGGCCCGGGAACGTCCACCCGGACCTCCGCGCCGAACTCGCCCGGCGCGGCATCGACCGCCCCTACACCCACCAGGCCCGCGCCATCGAACACGCCCTCGCCGGGCGCAACGTTGTCGTGGTGACCCCCACCGCCAGCGGCAAGACCCTTTGCTACAACGTCCCCGTGCTCAGCACCATCCTGCGCGACCGGTCCGCCCGGGCCCTCTACCTGTTCCCCACCAAGGCGCTTGCCCAGGACCAGCTCGACGAGCTACACACGCTCGTCACCTCCCTGGGCGCCGATATCGGCGCCTTCACCTACGACGGTGACACCCCCGCTGATGCCCGCCGCGCCGTGCGCACCGCCGGCCATGTCGTGCTCACCAATCCCGATATGCTCCACACCGCTATCCTGCCCCACCACACGAAATGGGTGCAGCTTTTCGAGAGCCTCGAATTCGTCGTCCTCGATGAGCTGCACACCTACCGCGGGGTCTTCGGCAGCCACGTTGCCAACGTCATCCGGCGGCTGCGGCGTGTCTGCCAGTTCTACGGCTCCGACCCCACCTTCATCCTCTGCTCCGCCACCATCGGAAATCCGGCAGAGCTCGCCGCCGCCCTCCTTGGTGATTCCGCCGAGCTCGTCGATGACAATGGCGCCCCCCAGGGGGAACGGATAGTCGTCGTCCACAATCCCCCCGTCGTCAATCGCGAGCTTGGAATCCGCCAGTCGTCTCTCAAGTCCGCCCGCGACATCGCCGCGCGGCTTATCCGCGCCGGCGTTCAGACCATCGTCTTCGCGCCCAGCAGAGTGCGCGTCGAGCTGATGCTCACCTACCTGCGCGACTCCCTCAAGAGCAAGCCCGGCGAACCGGAGCGCATCGCCGGTTACCGGGGCGGCTACCTCCCACTGGAGCGCCGGAGCATCGAGAAGGGCCTGCGCGATGGCGCCGTGCGCGGTGTCGTCGCCACAAACGCCCTCGAGCTCGGCATCGACATCGGCGGCATGGGCGCGAGCGTTGTTGTCGGCTATCCGGGCACGCTTGCCAGCCTCTGGCAGCAATTCGGGCGCGCCGGCCGCCGCCACGAAGGCTCGCTCTCCGTGCTGGTAACGTCCTCCAACCCGCTCGACCAGTACGTTGCCGCAAACCCCGGCTTCATCTTCGACCGCAGCATCGAAAAGGCGCTCATCGATCCCGACAACGTCTTCGTGCTGGCCAATCATCTCAAGTGCGCCGCCTTCGAGCTCCCCTTTGTCGCGGGGGAGGTATTCGGCGCCCACACGGCCGCAATGCTCGAGCTCCTCGCCGAAGAGGGGGTCATCCAGCGCTCCGGCGACCGCTACTACTGGATGACCGAGGCCTATCCGGCCGAGCAGGTCAGCCTCCGCACCGCCAGCACCGACAACTTCGTCATCATCGAACAGGGCGCGCAGCCAAGGGTCATCGGCGAATGCGATCGCCCGAGCGCCCCCCTCCTCATTCACGAAGACGCCATCTACATCCATCGCGGCCTGCAATACCAGGTCGAGTGGCTGGACTGGGACGACAAGAAGGCCTACGTCACGCCCGTCTCGGTCGACTACTACACCGATGCCCAGCTCGCAGTGGAACTCAAGGTGCTCGATTCGTTCCGCGCTGCCGATTCCCCGGGCGGCCGTCACGAGATGGGCGAGGTCGCCCTCACCTTCCTTGCCACCATCTTCAAGAAGGTGAAGCTGAACACCCACGAAAACGTCGGCTGGGGAAAGATAGCCATCCCCGAAGAGACCCTCCACACCACCAGTTACTGGCTCAACTTCGAAGACAGCACCACGAAGGGCCTCAACCGCGACGAGCTCGCGGCCGGGCTCGCTGGCGTGGCGCACCTCGCCCGCAACCTCGCCCCCGTCTTCTGCATGTGCGATTCGCGTGACATCGGCAGCGAAGCCCAGCTGCGCTCGCCCTTCACACAACAGCCCACGGTCTTTCTCTACGACAACGTGCCCGGCGGCGTTGGCCTCGCCGAGAAGCTGTTCGACCTGCGCCACGACCTCGTTGACGCCTGCCTCGCCGTGCTCGCCTCCTGCGACTGCCAGGACGGGTGCCCCGGGTGCGTCGGCCCGCAGGTTGAGGCGAAGAGCCCCGCGAAGAGAGCCGCGCGGCAACTGCTCGACAGGCTGGGCCGGTAGCAGGCCACCCCCTGCAGGCCGGTTGTTCGCGCACGCCCCCTGCGTGGGTCCGTTGTGAGGCTCGTGCTGCTCACTGCCATGGGACCTGAAGGGGAAATGCCGGCACAACTGCGGCTGAAAACGCTAAACCGCTTGACACCTTTAGCATTTGCGCCCAAGATGACCTCAGGTTCAGCTTTCGGCGTCACCCGCTCGTTCCAGGATGGACCGGGTGTCCCGGGGTGCGAAGACCGCCTGGATTCAGCCAGCTAAGAGTCGTTCACCCCGCCTCTTGCTCAGAAGGGCTCCCTTCCGGGAGCCCTTCGCTTTACGCCAGGCAGACGATCTTTCCGGGCCCGTTCATGTATTCTCAGATCAAGGACGCTGGACATCCGCACTTCCGGACCCGGGTCGCGACTACGATCGCCCGGACGTAGACTCCACAGGGCAGTATCAGTTCAGGTCAGTCTCACAGTTTTCCGGCTACCCCGGGGAGGTTAGTACCAGGTGATCTTCAAGAAAATCCGCGCAACGTTGCTCCTTGTCTCCGCCGCCGCCTTGCTTGCAGGCCTTGCTGTGGCCTGCGGCGGCGACGATGACGATGACGGTGGCGATTCAAAGCCGGTCGAAATCCCGGCCGGTGCGCCGATGGTCGACCAGGACGACCTCACCTTCATCCCCAACAAGCTCACCGTGAAGGTTGGCGAAAAGGTCTACTTCAAGAACAGCGAGACAGCCATCCACACCGTGACCATCAACAGCAAGAACGTCTCCGGGAACATGAAGGAGAACGACGTCGTCATCTGGATCCCCGAAAAGTCCGGTGATTACAAGGTCACCTGCGACTACCACCCCCAGATGAAAGCCACCATCACCGTCGAATAGCGCCCGCCCGGGCGGCCGCCGCACTCCTCGCCAGGGGAAGCCCGCGTCGCCCCCTTCCTCTAGAATCACCCTGATGATCGCGAACTGGTTCCGCGACACCTTCGAATCGCTGGGGAACCGCGACTACCGCGTGCTCTGGTTCGGGACCACGCTTGCCTTCCTCTGCTTCATGATGTCATCGGTCGTCCAGGCCGTAGTGGCCTTTGACCTCACCGGCAAGAACAGGGCCGTCGGTGCTGTCTCGCTGGGAATGGGCGTGGCATCCATCCTCATCTCCCCCTTCGGGGGCGTGATTGCAGACCGCGTCTCCAGGCGCCGCCTCTTGCTCATCGGTCAGACCATTGTTGGGGTCAACTTCCTGGCTGTCGGGGTGCTCATCGTGACAGACCAGATAAGCGTGCCCCTGCTCATCGCTTCGACCTTCGTGCTGGGTGCTGTGTTCTCATTCATCGGGCCCGCCCGCCAGGCCTGGATTGGCGAAATCCTCCCCGGGCCCGCGCTGGCCAACGGTATTGCCGTCCAGCAGATCGCAATGACTCTGACGCGCATCTTCGGCCCCTTCGTCGCCGGCGGCCTTGTCGCCCTCTCGTTTGTGGGCACCGGCGGAACATACCTCTTCATGGGAGCTGCCTTTGCGGTGGTGATCGCCACCCTCGCCCGGCTCCCCGCCTCCACCGTTGTCCGTGAGGGTCCGCCCCGTTCCGTCAGCGACGACTTCCTCTCCGGGTTTCGCTACATTGGCGGCACGCCAACCCTGGCGCTCCTTTCGCTCACGTTCATCGGTGTGGTCATCACCGGGTTCTCGTACCAGGTTCTCCTGCCGGGATTCCTCGAAAACGAGCTCGGCCGCAATCCCCGCGATATGAGCTGGCTCCTCGGCATTGGCGCCGCTGCCGGCCTCATCGTCACGCTGGGGCTCGCCCGCCTGGCCGGTTCCCGCCATGCCTGGTGGCTCATGTTCACCGGCGCCGCCGTCCTGGGTCTCTCGCTCGCCCTCACCGCGCTCGCGCAGACCTTCGCCCAGGCTCTCATCGCCATGCTCTTCGTCGGGGCCGGCGCCAGCGGCTTCCAGCTCCTGAACAACGCCCTCGTGATGCAGGAGGCCGAGCCCGCCTACTACGGCCGCGTGATGTCCATCACCATGCTCGCCTGGGGGCTGAACGGCCTCGCCGGCCTTCCCTTCGGGGTGCTCGCCGACAGGGCAGGTGAACGCCAGGCGCTACTCGCCATGGGCCTGCTGGTCCTTGCCGTCGCCCTTGTCGCCATCGCTGCCCGGGCCGGCCTGCCGCGTGCCGCCGTTCCCGCCCCCGTAACTCCCTCGGGCGGCGAATGAGCCCGGCCCCTGATACGCTTGGAGACACCCAATCACCCACCGGAGCCCGTAGTTCCTCATGAAACGTGAAGAGATCGCCGCGCTTATTGCAGTCCTCCAGGCCCAGCTCGCCCTTGGCCAGGACAACCTCGTCGTCGGCGCCTGGAAGATAAGCTTCGACCGGCGCCGCGGCGCCTTCACCTTTGATAAGTGCGAAAACGATGGTTACTGCGAAGAACGCCCCGCCGTCGTCGCTCTCGATGGCACGGTGCTCGACCCCGGGGGGCCCCTTTTCCAGGATTGACCCCACCTCGTACCCCTCCTGTTCACCAGGACTTCCCTGATTTGGACACGGAACCCTCGTGAAGTCGCCTTCTAGTGCCGAATAAAGAAGGTGAATGCGTCTATCGACTCCCTCTCCTGCCGGCTTCCAGGCCCAGAAACACGCCCTTGTGCGTGTGCTCATCGTTGACCTCGAAATCGACGACGTGAAGCGATTGCGCGCCACCTTCGAACGTGACCACGGTTTCCGTGTCCATTCCGTGCGCTCCCTGGATGAAGCCGAACAGATGCTGGGGGATCCCGCTTTCGACGTCGCTCTCATCGAAAGCTCGCTCTGGAGCCCCAACGGCGCGGACCTGGTCCGCTTTGTGCGCGAGAACCGGCTCGACCTCGCCGTCGTGCTCCTCGCCGCCGGTGACCCGCGCGAGGCCCTGCCCGCCCTCAAGCTCGGCGCCCACGACTTCATTAGCAAACAGTTCCTCGATGACGCCGAACATGTCACCGCCCGCGTCCTCGCCGCGGTCGATGAAAACCGGACCCTGCGCCGGCGCGACACCATGGTCCGCTGGCTCGAACGCGAGGCCCGGACCGACCATATGACCGGCCTTGGCAACCGGCATGCCTTCGACGAGCACCTCCAGCGGACGTGCGCCGAAGCCCGCAGCGCGGGCGAACCCGTCGCGCTCATCATTGTCGATGTCACCGGCACTCGCCAGGTCAACGAGGCCTACGGACACCACGCCGGCGATGCAATGATCAGGCGCGCCGCAAGGGCCGTCGCACACTCAGTGCGAAGCTGCGACTTTGCCGCCCGCATTGGCGGGGACGACTTCGGCCTGGTGATCAGGGGTGGCGATATGGAGCTCGCCCGCCGCATTGCCCGGCGGATTGCCCACGAGATCGAGCGCCTCAACCACGAGGGCCAGGACGGGGACATCCCCGTGAGCGTTTCGTTCGGCGTGGCCAGTGGCCCCGCCGGCGACCCTGCGGAGCTCTTCGCTGCTGCCGACCAGCAGCTCTCCGCTCACAAGGGCCTGCGGCCGGCAGTGACACCCTTCTTCTCGCGAAGCGAAGACGACGGCCCATCAGTGGCCTGAACCGCTTCGCCCCACCAGGACGAGGGAGCAGAACCGGTGTTCGGCAAACGGCGCAACGCCCGCGGGGAGGCCGCACCCGCGGAAATCGAAGACCCATCCCGGCCTCAGACCAGGGACCCCGAGACGGGCCTCGGCAATCGACGGCAGTTGAGCGACCTCCTCCGCCGCGAGATTGCCCGCTGCCTGCGCTACGGCGATGCCAGCGCCCTCGCTGTGTTTGATGTCCGCGTTGCCGGCTTCCGGCCCACCGGCGAGCGGCCCGAGCCGCCTTCCCCGGCCTCTTTCGTCGCGAGCATCCTCGTCGATGAGGCGCGTGCGTCCGACGCCGTCTACAGGCTCGACCTCACGCATTTCGTGGTGTTCCTCATCGAGGCCGGCGATGAAGGCTGTGAGCAATTCACGCACCGGGTGCGGACGGCCATCTCTCGTGCCCCTTTCACCCGTAACACAAACGGGAGCGGGATCTACGTGCGCGCCTGGGCGGGATGGGCAGCCTGGCAACCGCGGCTCACCACCCCCGCCGCGTACCTTACCGCGGCAATGGAGGCCCTGGAACGGACCCGTTCCGGCATGGATGCCCAGGAGAAGCTCTTCGCAGGGCGCGCGACCTGATCGTGCGCCGGCTTCCGGCGCTACCGCCCTGCGGGGAGCCCTCCAATCGCCGGCAGGTAGCCGCGCCCATCAATCCACCATGAAGCCCCCACTGGCCCAAACGCATCCAGCCGCGCGATTGTGCCCTTCGTCCGCCCGTCCTTGCTAAGTATCCACAGCTCGCGTGCCTCGTCGCGCTCCACCCAGTAGGTCAACAGCATCCATTCGCCATCGGGCGACCATGTCACCAGTTGTGGCTGCCTGTGGCGAGGCACTTCGAAGCTCGCGATTTTCGTTCGGACCACCCCTGCCACCAGGATCACCTCCCCGTCTTCCTCAATCACCACCTGCTCCCCCTGCGGCGATTCGGTGCGCGGTGTGCCCCAGGAATAATCGGCGATAATCCCCGTGTCTCGCTCGCTGCCCGTGGCCAGGTCGAATTCGGTCCAGGTGGGCCGCCCCGAATCGGCGGCACTGGCCAGGCCAATGGCGATCTTCTCGCGGTCTATCCATGACACCCCCCAGATGCCCGCCCCGGGGCAGTCCACCCGGCTGCGTGATTCACCCGAGGCCAGCGCCCGTACCACGCAGCCGTCCTCATCGACGAAGAGGAGCTCCCCCGGGATTGCCGGGTTGGGGTTCTTCTCCAGCGAAGGCGGCGATGGGTCGAACCGGCCATACTTGAGAACCAGCACGGCGAGAACCACGATCGCACAAACACCCCCCACTATCCCGGCCGCCCAGAGCCGCCGGCTCAGAGGGCTCATTGCCTGTCCCATGGCCTGAACCTCGCAATTGAGACTACAGAAGCGATTAGCAGAGCGCCGATGACAATCAGCATCGTTGCAGCCGTCGTCTCATCCTCGACGTGGCGCGTGATCGTGGCGATCAGGCCGCCGAACACGCCCGCCACCCCTGCCAGCATGTAGAAGAGCGAACCGCGCCAGATGCTCAACCCGACCACACCCGCGCCGGCCACGAACACCAGCGATTCGGCCCAGCCTTCCTCAAACCCCGCGAAGAACGCCCCCCACGTAACCCCGGCCGATGCCGCCGCGCGCGCCGCGAGCCGGGGCTCAAGCCAACCCCTCTCAGTGGCCACCACCTCCGCGGCGCCGATCAACACAAGCGAGATGCCCGCGACATGGAAGCTGAATTCGTCCGACCGCCCTCCCAGGGCAATCGTGAGCATGTACGTCCCGGCAGCAATGCCGATGACCTGGGGATGTCCCGGCGACACCGCCCAGAGGGCCAGCGCCAGCCCCGTGGCAACGATTCCCGTGGCAAGCTGGCTATCGTCGGTGTGCCAGCCGGCGCTATCGGCCGCCAGGGCCGTTGCCCCGGAGATGAGCGCTCCCCCGGTCAGCCATGCGATATGGCCGCCGCGCACCATCCCCGGCCGGTCCAGCCTCAAGAGGCCCGCCCCAAGCGCCAGCGCCAGCAGTCCCGGGACCGCGACCACGGCTGTCCGGGCCCAGTCCTTCAGGTCTTCCCACGTCGTCGAGACCAGGATGATAACGCCCACCGCCGTCACGGCTATCCCTAGGTAGATGAGCGCCTCAAGGATCCCGGGCCCTTCTCCCCCCTCCTCCCTCTCCTTTGCCCTCGATGCGTCGCGCTCGAAAGCCCGGATTCGCTCAACGGCCGCCGCTTCCAGGATGCCGGCGGCTCGCCATCGCTCAAGGTGCTCCTCGGCCGATGCCACGGTGCCACCATAGGCGCGCCCTCATCGCCACACAACCCCGATTCCCGCGCGCGACTGAATCGCCCGTAGAGGGTAGGCTTGGGCGGCAAGACCCTCACGGAGGTGGACGATGTCGTTGCGCGGCAAGGCCGCTATCGTCGGCATCGGCGAATTCAAGCCCACGCGTTATACGGAAGGCGCGACCACGCTCGGGATGCTCGTCGAAGTCGGCCGCCAGGCCGTCGCCGATGCAGGGCTCGAAATGCAGGAGGTCGATGGCCTCATCACCGAGAACTTCGCCGAAGCGCCCTTCATGGCGCCTTCCACTGTCGTCGAGTACCTGGGAATCAGGGCGAAGTTCGCCGAGCTGGTCGATCTCGGCGGCGCCACCGGCGCCGGAATGGCTGCCCGGGCCGCCATGGCCATAGCCAGCGGCCTTTGCGAGACGGTGCTCTGCGTCACCGGCACGCGCCGCGAGGCGCGCAGCCCTTCCGGACAGCGCCGCTCGGCCAGCTCGGGCTATGCCGGCAGGCGCGTCGATCGCAGCCCCTACGCCGAATTCGAAGCGCCCTACGGGGCCATTGGCGCCAACTACGGCTACGCCATGATCGCCAATCGCTACCGCCACGAATACGGAGTCACCCCCGAGCAGCTCGCGAAGATCGCCGTCGCCCAGCGCTACAACGCCTGCCACAATCCCGGCGCGATGTTCTTTGGCCAGCCCATTACCATCGAGGATGTCCTCAACTCCCCTGTGATCGTCGACCCGCTCCACATGCTCGAGATCGTCATGCCCTGCGCGGGAGCCGCCGCCCTCGTTGTCACGAGCGCAAAGAAGGCCCGGCGCCTGAGGCGCCCGGCTGCCTACGTGCTCGGCCTTGGCGAACAAACCACCCACCGCAGCATCACCTATGCTCCCAGCCTGACCCATACGGCCATCGCTGCCGCCGCCGGCAAGGCTTTCGATATGGCTGGCGTGCGACGCAAGGACATCGATGTTGCGAGCATCTACGACTGCTACACCATCACCGTGCTTCTCTCGATCGAGGATGCGGGCTTCTGCAAGAAGGGCCAGGGCGGCCGCTTTGTCGATGACCACAACCTCCAGTTCGATGGCGACTTCCCCCTGAACCCGCACGGCGGCCAGCTCTCCTTCGGGCAGGCAGGCACCGCCGGCGGCATGTCGCACGTCACCGAAGCTGCCCGCCAGGTGATGGGTCGCGCCCGCGGACGCCAGGTGAAGAAGTGCCGGTTCGCCTTCGTGAACGGCAACGGCGGCATCATGAGCGAGCAGGTCTCGCTCATCCTCGGGAGGGAACCCTGATGTCCGAAGACTCCTCCGCGGCCACGGCCGGCGGCTCCCCTGCCATCCCCTATGGCAAGCCGCTGCCAGAGCCAACGCCCGTCACCCAACCGTTCTGGGATGCCGCACGCGAAGGCCGCCTCCTTCTGCAGCGGTCGAAGAAGACCGGGAAGGCGATTTTCTACCCGCGCTCCGTCTCACCATTCGGCCCCGACGACGAGCTCGAGTGGTTCGAGGCCAGCGGACGGGGCGCCATCTACACCTACACCGTGGGGCGCAGGCCAGTCGCCCCCCAGTGGGCGAACGACCCGCCCCTCATAATCGCCATCGTCGAACTGGAAGAAGGCCCTCACATGACGACCAATATCGTCGATTGTGACCCTGATGCGGTGAAGGTTGGCATGCCCGTCACCGCCGTCTTCGATGCTGTTACGCCCGAAGTCACCCTCGTCAAGTTCCGTCCCGTTTCCGGCTAAGGACTCCCTGCCCATCAAGCCGTGCGGCCGGCGTGACGATAATCACGCATCCGGTGATGAGGGCACGGCAAGGCATGGCATACACGTTTCTCCTCGTCGATGGCGCCGCTTCTGCCGCAGAACGCGCCGAAAAGCTGCTCGCCCTTGCCGGCCCGGGTGGCGAAGTGCTCCGCGCTTCATCGGGCCCGGCCGCCATTGCTCAGCTCGATGACCTCCCGGTCCCACCCTCGCTCGTCTTCGTGGACTTCCAGATGCCCGGGATGAACGTCATCGAATTCCTGGCCGCCATCAGAATGCGCAATGCGCTCCAGGGCCTGCCCGTTGCCGTCTGTGCCACCTCCATCGCCGACCGCGAGGTCGTCTCCTGCTACCGCCTTGGCGTTTGCGCCGTGTTGCTGGAGCCCCTCTCCCGCCACGACCTCCAGGCCGTGATCGCCGAATGGGCGCGGCCCTCCCGCCGCCATCCTCGCGCTGCCAGCCTCACCCGGCCCGGCCCGGACGAGCGTCGCCACGTCGCCTGAGCGGCGTCAGCACAGCGCAAGCAGGGCCTCGCGGATCTCGGCGGCGCGCTCCACCGTCTCCTCCAGCGTCTCCTGGGCCGGGACAAGGTTGATGTGTTCCGCCCCGGCCTCTACATAACGCGCAATGAACTCGGCCACCTCGGCCGGCGTCCCCGAAGGCGTGTACCGCTCGAAGCGCTCGAAAGGCACCCGGTACATCGCCTCCATTCGGTCGGCGACCGTGGCCCGGGCCACGTCGCGATCTGGCCCGGCGCTGGTCCAGAACTGCATTCCCATCTCCACCCCCGCCGGGTCGCGGCCTGCCCCGGTGGCGGCCGCGCCGATGACTTCGCGAGCCTGCCGGAAGCGCTCCACCGACTGCCAGATGCCCGTATATCCATCCCCAAGGCGCCCCGCTCGCACCAGCGCGGCATCGCTGCGGCCCCCGATGTAGATGGGCACCGGCCGGAAAGGCCGCGGGTTCACCGTCACGTCCTCAATCTGGAAATGCCGGCCGGCGAAGGAAACGCCATCCTCGCTCCAGAGCCTGCGCAGGACCTGGATTGCCTCATTCGTACGGGCGCCACGCGTGCGGGGGTCCACCCCGCAGCTCCAGAACTCGTGCGGGTCCTCGCCCCCCACTCCCACGCCAAGCACCAGTCGCCCCATGCTTAGCTGGTCAATCTGCGCCACCTGCAGCGCCACGGGCACCGGGTGGCGCAACGGCAACAGGTAGACGCTCGTCTTCAGCTGCACCCGCTCGGTGATGGCCGCAATTGCCGCCAGGGTGATCAGCCCATCGTTCCCGTAACCGTAGAAGGTCACGTGGTCGCCTGCCAGGATTCCGTCCAACCCCTGCGCTTCCGCCCGCCGCGCAGCATCAAGCGTCATGGCTGCCGTCGCGCCAAGACGCACATCCCATGCCCTGATCATCACCGACACGTTTGGCATCTTCATCGCAGGCATCACCTCCCTGCCGATTCTAGCGCGGGGGTTGGGCCACGTTGTGGCCCCGTGGTTACGGGTCTGACATAGTCGTCACAGACGAATCCGGAGAACTCGCCCTGAGCCACTCATCCGCCCGCAATCCCATGATCTTCGACCGCGCCTTCCTCACCGGCGTCGAAGGCGTAACTGAGCTCGTGTTCGTCCGCCATGGCGAACAGTTCATTCCCGATCCACGCTCGGGCCCTGTGGGCGACTCCTTCGACCCGCCCCTCAGCGAACGTGGCCGTCAGCAGGCCCGGCTCGTGGGCGAGCGCTTTTCAACCCAGAAGGTTGATGCCGTGTACACCAGCCCCCTCAAGAGGGCGCATGACACCGGCGCCGAGGTCGCGCGCCACCATCGCCTCCAGCCCATCGTCCTCCCGGACCTGCGCGAAGTTGAGGTTTTTCGCGAAATCCCGCCCGATAAGTCCGCCGTCGAATTCCTCGGTTCGGCGCTTGTGGCCGCCCTCCGCGAACGGATGCTGAACGAAAGGATGTGGGACGTGTACCCATACTCCGAATCCAGCTTCGAGTTCCGCAAGCGCACCGTGAACGCGGTGGAAGCCATCCTCGCCGAAAACGAAGGCAACCGGGTTGTGATCGCCTGCCACGGCGGGGTCATCAATGCCTACATCGGCCATATCATCGGTGCCCGGTACGACATGTTTTTCCGTCCCGCCCACACATCGGTCAGCATCGTCGCTGCGGGCGAAGGCATTCGCGCCCTGCACTCGCTGAACGATGTCCGCCACCTGGAAACGCCCGAAGGCAACTTCCTGAGCCACTGACAGGCGCCAACCGGACCCCTCGAGTCCGGTGCCTGTTGGGGCGAAGCGCGTAGAATCCGCCCCACTAACTGCTCAACCTCGAAAGGGGGCAACATGCCCGTCACCGACTTCTCCCTCGCCGGCAAGGTGGCCATCGTCACCGGCGGAAGCCGCGGCATTGGCCGCTCCATTGCCATCGCCCTCGCCGAGGCCGGCGCCGATGTCTGCGTGGCCGCGCGCAAGGTCGAGGCCCTGGAAGAGACCCTCGCCGGCATCAAACCCACCGGCCGCAGGGGTATCGCCGTTCCCACCAACGTGCGCGACCTGGCCGCCCTCGAAAACCTCGTAATCGAGACAAAGCGCCAGCTCGGCCGCATCGATATCCTTGTTAACAACGCCGCCACAAACCCCGTCTTCGGCCCCGTCCACAACATCGACGAGCGCGCCTGGGATGCCATCATGAACACCAACGTGAAGTCGGCCTTCTTCCTCAGCAAGCTCGTGCGCGAAGCTATCGGCGAGCACGGCGAGGGCGGCAGCATCATCAACGTGAGCTCAACCGGTGGCATCCGTGCCTCCATGGGCCTCGGCGGTTACTCGGTCTCGAAGGCCGCCATCATCATGCTCACCCAGGTCTGCGCGAAGGAATGGGGCGTCGATGGCATCCGTGTGAACTGCATCGCCCCCGGCCTCATCAAGACGGAGTTTTCCCGCGCGCTCTGGGAGAACGAAGCGATCCTCAAGAACAGCCTCACCACCGCTGCCCTTCGCCGCATCGGCGAGCCCGATGAGATGGCCGGCGCGGTTGTCTACTTCGCCAGCGCCGCCTCATCCTTCGTGTCGGGCCAGACGCTCATTCTCGATGGCGGCGGCATCGCCTGACCCGGCAGATGACCATCCCGGTTTGCCGGTACCGCACCGCCTGCAATGAGTTTGCCGGTAGCATTCCCCCGGCAGTGCCCCGGGCCCGGCGCCTCCGAAACGCGTGCCTGCGCTATCATCAGCTACGGCGGGGTTCTACTGGTTCTCCACCCGAGAAGCTTGCAGGGCCGCCATCGAACCCGGCAGCCACGGGACCTTCTTGACGGTGTCCCTCTCAACGCCCCTGGCCGCCCCGGAGTCAGCATTGTGAACACCATTCGCCGGCTCGCCCTTCGCCTCGTGCGCCTGGCTGTCACGGCCACCGTCGTCGCCACGCTGGTGCTCGTCCTCGACGCTATCCTCCTCAACAACGGGCACGAGGGAGACGGATAGCCATACCCGGCCCGCAAATGGCCGGATCGGTCCCACGGTGGTACATTTTGCGGGCTTTGCCCGCCGATCGTTTGGCGGGCCGATATCAATTCACCAGCGAGGGAAGTACAGAGATGGCCGGAAGGCTCGAAGGTAAGGTCGCAATCGTCACCGGGTCCGGTCGCGGCATCGGCCGGGGCGAGGCTCTCCTTCTCGCGAAGGAAGGCTGCCGCGTCATCGTCAACGACATCGGTGGCAGCACCGCCGGCGAAGGCAGCGACACCACCCCCGCCGATGAGGTCGTCGCCGAGATCAAGAAGGCCGGCGGCGATGCCATCGCCAACTACGACAGCGTCACCAGCATGGAGGGTGGCGAGCGCATGGTGAAGGCCGCGCTCGACAAGTGGGGCCGCCTCGACATCCTCGTCAACAACGCCGGCATCCTCCGTGACCGGATGCTCTTCAACATGGCCGAAGAGGAATGGGACGCCGTCATCGCCGTGCACCTCAAGGGACACTTCACAGTGACCAAGCACGCTGCCCTCGTGTTCCGTCAGCAGCGGAGCGGACGTATCGTCAACACCTCTTCAGAGTCCGGCCTCGGCAACATGGGCCAGGCCAACTACTCCGCCGCGAAGGAGGGCATCGTCGGCCTGACGCGCACGGCTGCTCTCGACCTCGGCCGCTACGGCGTCACCGCGAACGCCATCCGGCCCCGCGCCGGTACGCGCATGACCATCTCGCCCGAGCTCCGCGAAGCCATGGAGCGCGCCCGCGCTGCCGCTTCTGGCCAGGCGCGAGGCGGCCCCGCCGCCGAAGACCCGCTGGCGCAGCTTGAGGCGCTCAGGCCCGAGCTCGTGGCGCCACTCGTGACCTATCTCTGCACCGACGCTGCCGCCAACGTGAACGGCCGCGACTTCATCGTCGGCGGCAATGAGATCAGCCTCGTGTCTCTCCCCGGGCGCGAACGGACCATCTATCGCGAGGGTGGCTGGGACCTCGACTCGCTCGACAGGGTGTTCCCTTCGACCCTCGGCGCCGGGCTGCGCAACCCGATGCCGCCCGCACCACCGAAGGAGTAACCACCGCCGTCGACAGGCGGGACTTGGGCAGATGCCGGGCGCTGCGCCCGGCATCATTGCTCTCTTACCCTGGACGTGGCAGCTCCCGCAGGCGGGTGAAGTCGTCCGGGCCGAACAGGGGCGTGGCGGCCGTCCCCGGCTTCAGCTCCCAGAAGCCGCAGGTGGTCTCGAAATCGTCCATGAACGGGCCAACGCATTCCATGCCCTCGCGCGCCCCGTGCTGGCAGACGTTCACCACTCCACCAATGCGCGCCGAGTCGAGCGTCATCCGGTTGAACGCGCATCGGGCCGCATAGTGGGGTGGCGGCGTCACGAGGCCGGCGCCTGCCGGCTGAGCCCGGGAATACGGTCCAGCCCACGGTCGAACGAGACCACGCGGCCATCCGCCCGTTCGATCGCATATGCAGCCAGGAGGCAATCGTCCCAGTCGGGGTGATGGTCGCGGTAGAGGTCAACGGCCAGGGCAATGACAGGAAGATCCTGGAACCTGAAGGGTAATTCGAGCAGTGCCTGTAGCGCGCCGGCAACCTCCTGACGCGAATAACCGAGCATCGCTCCACCAAGTACGAATGCAAATTCGCTGACAGTCGTCGTAGTGACAGCCAGCTCGAAGCCGCGGCCTGGCGCCCCCCGCAAGTATGCTTCTGCCGAGTCCACCTGGGCAGGCACGTCTCGCCTCGCCAGGCGTAGCAGGACGTTGGTGTCCACGAATTCGAGTCTACCCTGCATTGCTGGATAGACTGCCGGGCAATGAGAAGTACTGGTCCTCGGCTGCCGCTGCTCGCGCTCTGCGGGCCTCCTTGACTAGCTCGACAAGTTCCTCGTCGGAGTAGGCCTTCTGGCCGGGCCGGCTCAGGCAGCCTACGAATCGTGCCCAGGGATCGACCGGCCGCGACAGGTGTATTTCACCATCGTCGCCAAGCCTTACCTCAACCTGTTCGCCAGATTCGAGCCCGACGTCGTGCAGCATCGCCGCCGGAATGGTCACCTGGTTGCGCTTCCCCACGCGGGTCACGTGCCGCGCCTTCTTGATCATGGAGAAATACTATCACACTGAAAGCGCGAAATTCACTGAAGACCCCACTTTCAGTGCACCCTCCAGTGCCTACCTGAGGCGTTCGACCACGGTCGCTGTCCCGATGCCGCCCCCGACGCACATCGTGATCAGGCCGTACCGTCCATCGACCCGCTCCAGCTCGTTCAGGATGGTGCCGAAGAGCCGCGCTCCCGTGCAGCCCGTCGGATGTCCGAGGGCAATCGCGCCGCCGTTCACATTCACCCTGTTCATGTCCGGGCTCAGCTCGCGTTTCCAGGCGAGGACCACGCTCGCGAACGCCTCGTTGATTTCGAAAAGGTCGATGTCTCGCATCGTCAGCCCGGCGCGCTGCAGCGCAAGCGGCGTGGCCGTGATCGGTCCCGTCAGCATCAGCTCAGGGTCAGACCCCACCACTGCCTGTGACACGATGCGCGCGCGCGGCTTCCAGCCCATCTCCTTCGCCTTGTCCGGGTGCGTCAGCAGCACCGCCGCCGAACCATCCGTGATCTGGCTGGAGTTGCCCGCATGGTGGACACCGTTCTCGCGGAAGCTGGGCTTGAGGGCGGCGAGAACCTCAACCGTCGTGCCCGGGCGGATGCCTTCGTCCGAATCGATGACCGCATCCTCCCATCCGTCCGACCCGTCCGGGTTCTTCACCTTCTTCTTCCCCGGCACGGGGATGATCTCATTCTTGAATCGGCCTTCGGCACGCGCGCGGGCGGCCTTCTCCTGGCTCTCGACAGCGAACTCATCTGCCTCTTCGCGGCTGATGCCGTACTTGTCGGCGACGCGCTCGGCGGAAATGCCCTGTGATGTGAGGTCGTACTGTTCGCGCATCGCCAGCGTGAACGGGAAACCGAGGTTCTGGCCGATGTTCGCGCCAAGGGGGATCTGCGACATCCACTCGGTGCCGCCGGCCACCACCACCTCGTGGGCGCCCGAGCTTATCTGGTTCGATGCGAAGTGCACCGCCTGCTGGCTCGAGCTGCACTGCCGGTCCAGGGTGGTGCCGGGAACGGTATATGGCCATTTCGCCGTGAGGACGATGTTCCGGGCGAGGTTGGTCGATTGAGCCCCTACCTCGCTCACGCAGCCGTAGATCACGTCATCGACGACCTCAGGGTCGAAATGGTTCCGCTCGGCGAGCGCCCTGAGGAGCAGGGCCGAGGTCTCGATCGGGTGGTTCTGGCTCAGCCCGCCGCCGCGCCTGCCCAGGGGTGTGCGAATGGCATCAACTATCACGGTTTCGCGCATCTGTGGTTCCTCGGGGATTCCTGTATTGCCGTTCGAGTGTAGCAGCCACCGCCCCTACGGGAGGCAGGCAAGAGCGATCTTCCGCCTACCTCCGCCGGCGGGCGGCGCGCGCGACAAGGGCAATAGCGAGCCCGCTCCCCAGGAGCACCAGCACCGCCGGCTGGCCGCCCCCGGGTGCGCTTTGCCCGGTGCCGGTCGCCGGTGCGATGGGTGTGGGCCTCATTCCCGCCGTGGCAGGGCCCGCACCGGGCGTAACCGCCCCCGCAACCGTCTCGACAGGCGTGGGCGACGCCGCGGGCGTCGGCGAGTTCCCATCGGAAGGTGCCGGCGCCGGCGGCTGACTGCTCCCGAACGTAACGGGCTCACAGGCGATCGCACACTCCGGGATGGTTGTCGCGCGGTAGTTGGTGAAGCTGACCTCATAGTGCGCACCCGCCACAGACGCGCTCACGGAGTGCGAGACCGGCCCCCCGGCGAAGAAGCCCGGCTTTGACGCGGGGTCCTCTGCAACGGTGTAGTCGCACAGGGCGAGCCCGTTCCAGGTCACTGTTCCGTCCGGTCCTGTGGTGCGCGTCTCCGTTAGACCACAGCCGCTGATGGTCATCTGCCAGCCTGCTCCTGCGCTGCTGCCGGCGAGGTGAACCTCTGTCTTCCGTGCCGTGACCGTCACCTGCGGCTGATTGTGAAACCGTGCCACCGCCTCACCACCGTTCGGGACCTCCACCACGACCGTCGCCGGGCCAATCGCGCGGTAGCCATCTACTCCGATCGCTTCGTGGATTGTGTAGAACCCGGCAACGAGGCCGCCGAGGGTAAGCTCGCCACCCGGGAGTGTGACCAGCTTGCCGTTTTCGAAGCCGGGCTCCGGGCCGCTGACCTCGACCTCCCACTCAACAAGGCTCTCACCGGGGTCACGCACGCCGTTGCCGTTGCGGTCTTCCACCTTCTCGATGACAAGCGCGCCGCGCCCGGCCACGGCCTCGCAGGGGAAGTTGGTCACGCTGAATGTGATCTCTCCGCCCGGTTCCAGCACGAGGGGTGACTGCGAAAGCGCGGTCCCCCATGACGCAGCTGACCCGGGTGCAGTGGGACAGGCCGCCGGCCCCGCCTCCATCTCGGCGACCGAGTACGCCCCCGCGGCGGCGCCGGGGATTTCGATGACCGTCTCCTTCGGCCCAACGCCGTCGTTGAGCGGAACTTGCCTCGACTCCCCCGACGGGCCGGTGAGGACGATCGTCCAGCTTTGCGGCCGCCCGGGAGTGGCTGGCGTGGTGTGGTCCGTCTTGACTATCCGGATTGTGCCCGGGCAGAGCGAAGGCTCGCCCGGGAGCGTGAAGCCCGCCGTCAGCGAGCCGCTCCCGGTGGCCGGCACATCACCACCCCCGAAGCTGGCCGCTACCGAGTTGGTGACCGCCTGCGCGTCGCATACTGGCAGGAGCGGAGTCGTCGCAACAGAAACCACGGTCTCACCCGGTGGGAGGTCCAGGGTGCAGTCGCGGATTTCGCCCGTTCCTGTGCATACGGCCTTACCACCAGATACGGAAACGATCGTGTCCTGGCCGGCCGCCGTGTAGGTCTCGGTGAAGCTCACGCCCTTTGCCGCGCGGCCGCGGTTCACGAACGAGATCGCCCACGCGCCGTTGCCCGTGTTCTGCTTCGTGACCGACAGGCACGACGCGTCCGCCACCGCGCGAATGGGGTACGAGCCCGAATCGGTCGCGCCCGCGCCGGTTGCGCCCGTGATGGAGGCCGTGTTCGTGACCGTGTGGTCGCTGCAGACGTCCGGGTTGGCCGGGAGTTCCGTCTCGACCGTGATGGTGGCGCTGCCTTTGGCCGGCACGCCGCATGTCCACGGGCCTGCGCCTGAAACGGTTCCGGTGCACGTTGAGGAAACGGCAAGAGCAGAAGAGTCCGAATCGGCAATCGCGACGTCCTGCGCGTACTCCGCCGGGTTCGCGACAGTGATAACCCAGCGGAGCTTGCCTTCGACGAGAACGGCGTCGCCTTTTTCGACCGTGGGGTCGCCCCCGCAGAGGATCGTCACCTCGTTCGCAACCGTGGTTTGGGAATCGATGGTTGCGGTGTTGGCGACCTTGCCGCAAATGCCGCCACGGTCCACGGTGACATTGATGGTGATCGTGTAGCCGCTGCCCGTGGCGGCCCCCGAACTGAGAGTGCAGTTCAACACGCCATTCGTGACGGGGTTGCAGCCGAGCCTGTCCGGCTCGTTGTGGGGGTTGCTAACCACTACCGAGTTCACAGTGAAGCCGGACGGGATGCTATCGACGATTGTCGCATCTACCAGGGTGGGCCCGTCCGCCACGCTAGCCGTGATGACCCAGTCGAAGCTCTCACCGGGTGCAAAGGGGCTGTTGCCGGTGTGCGACTTGGCAATCGACACGGTAGGGCTGGGGGGTGTGTAGATGTTCTTGATGCAGACCGTCTGGTCGCCGGCGGCGGGGACGGAGATCCCGGTCGCCTGGTCCCCGGTGAAAGTTGCGTTGCTGCAGTCGGAAGTTGTTCCCGCGAGCACCGCATAGCCGCCGAAGCTCCATGGGCTCGAAAGGCCGGTGGTCTCCACCACGGTCAGCGCTTCGGCGGCGACGCCGGACTTCGTGTCCGCGCCCGCCCCGGGCGTCTGCCACGTGAGGCTCGTACTGCTCCCGGTGATCGTCCCGTCGAATGTTGCGGAAGGCGCGTTCGCGCCCGTCACGACCTTCACGATATCGATCGTTCGCGTGGTCGGCAGGTCGTAGTGCACGACCACCTGGACGAAATCCACGTTGTATGTGCGGTTGGCGCCAGATTCGAGCTTCACTCGAAGGTTGGCCAGTTCCGCGGGCGCCCAGGTGCGGTCCCAGTTGCTGGAACTACTGCCAACAGTGCGCACGTTGTAGGTCGTCGTCAGGTCGGACATCGTCTTTGAACTGGTCCAGGTTCCCCCACTGTCCCATGACAGGTACACGTTGAGGGGCGCGCCCGCATAGCTTGCGAGTCCACGGATCTTGACTTCGACTCCTGCGATCAGAGCGGTCCCGTCCACCGGTCCGAAGTTGAAAGTGCCCAGAGCGATGACTGATCAGGTCCAGATACCTGCGAGACAGTCGCGAAGCGGCTGGCAAGCAGGAAGGGGAGCAGGCATAGGAGGGGCGGGTAATTGTATAGACAATTGCCGACGGGATTGCACCCCTCCATGTTCGAATGGGCGATACCGTGCGGGGATGTGGGGAAAGGGGAGTCTCCCAGTAGGATCGGGGTGGCACTCAACCCACTCCGCCAAGCAAGGAGACCTCCCATGCCCGAGTCTAGCAGCCCCCACGCTGTCTCTGCCTGCCCGGAGGGCGCGATGCGCATCGTAAGCGGTGTCACCGGGCCCATGCTCAAGCTCGCAAGGAAGGAGCTGGTACAGCTCTCCCCGAAGGCGAGGCAACGGCTGAAGTGGATAGAGTGGCACCTGGAGCATGACCAGAATGTGTGCCTGACCGCCCGGCACTTCGCCATCAGCCGGGAGACTTTCTACCGCTGGTGGCGCCGGTACGACCCCAGGAACCTGGCCACACTGGAGGACCGGCCGAGCAGGCCCAGGCGCCGGCGCCGGCCGACCTGGACCACCGCCCAGGTGCTCGCAGTGAAGGCGTTGCGGGAACGGTTCCCGCGCTGGGGGAAGCTGAAGCTGGCGGTGCTCCTCCTGCGCCAGGGGTTCGCCCTCTCCGCCTCGATGGTGGGCCGCATCCTGCGTTACCTCAAAGCGCACGGCCAGCTCAAGGAACCGCCGCTCAACCGTACCCCGGCCCAGCGGCGGCGCTGGCAGCGCCCCTATGCCACCCGCAAGCCGAAGGAGTACCTCGCCCTCCACCCGGGGGACCTGGTACAAGTCGACACCCTCGACCTGCGTGATGGCCGCCGGGTCCTCAAGCAGTTCACCGCCATCGATGTCGCCAGCCGCTGCGCGGTGGTCACCGTCGCCTCCAACGCCACCGCCTCCCTCGCCGTACGCCTCCTCGATGCCCTCGACCGGCTCCCCTTCGCTGTCAGGGCTATCCAGGTCGATGGAGGCTCGGAGTTCATGGCCGCCTTCGAGGCTGCCTGCCAGGCTCGCGGCATACTCCTCTTCGTCCTTCCGCCCCACAGCCCCAAGCTCAATGGCCGCGTCGAACGCCTCAATCGCACCGCCCGCGAGGAGTGTTACGACCTCACCCTCGAAGACTTCACCGTCTCCGCCCTCTCCCGCGCTGCCCGCCGCTGGGAACACACCTACAACCACATCCGCCCTCACCAGGCCCTCGGCATGCTCACCCCAGCCCAGTTCCTGGCCCAATCCCACAAGGAGCAACTGTCACGGACGTCTTGAACCAGTACAATGACCTTCCCGCCAGTGGTGGTGATGGCGCCCGAGCCGTTCTGCGCGCCGGTGGCATTGGCCGGATTGGTCCAATGGCCGCTCGCCGAACTCGCGGAACCCGCGTATGAGCTCGCGGAGTAGGCCGCCGCCCCACTCCTCTCCGCACCCGGCAGCACGCCACCGGCAACCGCCGCTGCCACCACCGCCGCCAGCGCCGCGCCGAAAAAGGCGCACTGGCGTGCGCGGGTCTTGCCGTGCAGTGCGAGCGTCACGAAACACCGTCCTTCCGTGGGTGAGTAACCCTACCGGTGGCCGGTAGCGCCCGGGGTGTGACGCCCGGTGCCAGCGAAGGCACGGCTTCCCGCGCCGGGGATGCCGCTGCCTGGACCCTGGTGGTCGATGGTCGCCGGCGATTGGCGCCAGTCCGGGCCGGGGACGCCGCAGCGAGCACCCCACCCCCGGCTGATTCGCACCCGGCCGGCCCTGCCCCGCTGGTCCCGGGGATCCCCGGCTGGTGCCCGTGTCACCTCCCCAGAAGGAGGGCAACCCTTGCCGCCCCTCTTCCAATGGGCGGCTTCAGCGCGCTGTTCGAGCCCGCCGTCGGACCCAGAGCGGCCGCACGCCAGCGCGGCGCGAACGATAAGGGATACTCGCGCCCATTTCAATCGCTAATTTCATGCAGGGGCGGCGCCGGCCGCGGAGCCCGCGGCCGTGCTTAGCGGGGCAGGTCGGCCAGCCGCAGCGAGAGCACCTTCGAGACGCCGTCGCGGCCCATCGAAACACCGTAGATGGAGTCGGCCGCCTCAACCGTGCGCCGGTTGTGCGTGATCACCAGGAACTGCGTCTTCTGCGAAAGCGCCTCCAGCGCCGAGGTGAAGCGGCCCACGTTCGCCTCATCAAGGGCGGCGTCAACCTCGTCGAGCACGCAGAAGGGCGCCGGGTTCACCGTGAGCAGGGCGAACAGCAGGGCGACCGCCGTGAGCGACCGTTCTCCGCCCGAAAGCATGTTGAGGCTGGCGATCCGCTTGCCGGGAGGCTGCGCCTCCATCTCAATCCCGGCCTCGGCCACGTTGTCGGGGTTGGTGAGGGCAAGATGTGCCTGCCCGCCGCCAAAGAAGGCCGAGAAGTACTCGCCGAACGCCTGGTTCACCTTCTCGTAGGTGGCGCCGAAACGGGTGTGAATCTCCTCGTTCAGCTCCGTGATCGCCTGGCGCAGCTGGATCTCGGCGTCTTCAAGATCGCGCATCTGGGATGTCAGGAACTCGTAGCGCTCCTGGCTCTCGCGAAAGTCCTCCGGCGCCTCTTCATTGATCGGGCCCAGCCGGCGGATCTGGCGGCGAAGCTCCTCAATGCGTGAGCGCGTCTCTTCCACGTCGATGATTGCGCCGCCCTGGATGGCCGAAGCCCCGCTCTGCTGCTCTTCAAACATCGGCGCCGAAGCCATCGCCTCATCAAGCGAGACGATGCGCCCCATCCGGTCGGGGCCAAGTCCTTCCCGCTCCATCTCCGTGCGGAGGCTTTCGATGTGATCACCGGCGCGGGCAAGCTCGGCCTCGATGTCGAGCCGGCGACGCTCGACCTGGAGCAGGGCTGCCTGCGCTTCCTGGTACTCGTCCTGCACCTGGCGCTCGTGGTTCTCAAGCCGGTGGAGCTCATCGCGGTCGGGCGCAGCGTCGTCAGCGCGCTGCGTCTGTTCCAGGCGGATCGTCTCAAGCTCCGCCGCCAGCTTGCGAAGCCGTTCATCGATGACACCGGCTTCCAGCTCGAGGTTGCGCGCCTGCAGCCTGCGTGCGGCGATCTGCCCGGCCAGCCGCTCGATCGCCTTCTCGTGCTGTTCACGCATGGCGGCGAGCGTCTTGCGTTCGCCCTCGATGGTCGCCACCCGGGCGCCCGCCTCGCCCACCGCGCTCAGGGCGGCCTCGCGGCGCGCCGTCACCGCGCGCAGGTCAGTCTCAAGCTGGGCAATGGTGGCGCGGCGCTCTTCCCGCCGCGCGGCAACGTTCGCCATCGCTGCGGACGATTGCGCGATCAGGCGCTGGCGGCCGTCCGCCTCGCGAGCGATATCGGCGCGCCGGGCCTTGATGGCGTCCATCTCCCGGCGCAGGCGATGGAGCCGGTCCCGTTCGCGTTCGAGGTCAAGGCGCGCCGTGTCGAGCTGTCGCCGGATGGTGTCGTAGCTCTCGTCTGCCTCTTGCGAACGCTGCGCCAGCTGCTCGATAGCGCCGCGCGCATCGCGCAGCCGCTGCGAGCTCACGGCGGCGCGGTCGCGTAGTTCGGCAATCTTCACCGGGAGCTCGTCGAGCTCCCGCTGGCGCGAGAAGGTGCTCTCGTCCGCGCCTGTGGCGCCGCCCGTCATGACCCCGGTGGGCTCGATGTAGGTCCCATCGAGCGTGACCACCGAGCCGAGCGCCCGCCGGATCATGCGCAGCCCGGTCTGGGTGTCTTCCACCACAATCACGCGGCCCAGCAGCGTATCGATGAGTGGCCGGAACTGGTTCTCGCAGCGAATGAGCTTGGCCGCGACCCCGACCACGCCGCGCTCCTTCTGGAGGTTCAGCGGGTAGACATGGCGCACCGACTCCAGCGCCAGGAACTGCGCCCGCCCGTGCCGCCGCCGCCGCAGCAGGTCGATTGCCTGCAACGCCTGCTCTTCGTTCTGCACGATAACCGCGTGCAGCCGCTGCTCCAGCGCCGCGTTGATCGCCGTCTCCAGTCCCGCGGGAACCCTGATCTGCCGCGAGAGCAGCCCCAGCACGCCCGGTACTTCCGGCGGCTCGCCCAGGCTCCCCGGCTCCACATCTGCAATCAGCGCCTGTCCCATGATGAGCACGTTCCGCGTTCCCGCGGCGACTCCGTCCTGCTCAGCCTGGATGCGGCGCAGAGCGTCCAGCCTGCCCTCCAGGTGGTCGAGCTCGCGCAGGTCCTGGTTGCCCGCCGCCTCGTAGGCGCGGGTCTCTTCCTGGACACGCAGCAGCCGCTCCCGGGCCTCTTCCGCACGGCGGCGGGCCAGACCCTGCTCCTCTTCCGCAACACCCAGCAGCTCACGAAGCTGCAGGAAGCGGCGCCCATAGCCGATCAGCTCCACCAGCGACTGCTTGCGACGCACGTCTGCCTGGTTCTGCTCCCGTTCGAGCTCTTCGATTCGCCGCTCCGCCGCCTGGATGTCAGCTTCCATGGAGCCTGTGCGCCGCTCATCGGCATCGGCCGCGTCCCGCATCTCCTGCAGGCGGCCGCGCATCGCCGAATACTCTCTCTCGGCCGTGTCGAGCGTCGCGCGCGCCTCGCCCGCCAGCGCCTTTGCGCTCTCGATCTCGCCTGTCACCTCAAGCCCGCGCCTGCCCTCGTCGATGTCCGTGCTCGTGAGCGTCAGGCGTTCCGCCTCCATCGCCTCGATTTCGCGCTGCAGCTCGTCGCGGCGCGAGGCCGTCATTGCATGGCGCTCGCGGTCAAGGGCAATCGCCTGTTCTGTCGTCCGCTGACGCTGTTCCAGCTCCAGGTGGCGCGTGTCGCGGCGCTGCACGGCCTCGCGCCGCTTGCGGATCTCTTCGCCAAGCGCACGCATCTGCTCGCGGAGCTGCCCCACCCGTTCCGCGGCCGCCGCGTCTTCTGCCGCCCGCTGGTCGAGCGCAGCGCGAGCCCTCACCATCGCGTTCTGGGCCTCGCTCCAGCGGTGTCCGTAGTAGGCGCGTAGCAGCTCCGACAGCTCGGCCGAAAGGCGCGTGTGCTCGCTCGCCCGCTCGGCCTGGCGGCTGAGCTGGGCCAGCCGAGGCTCGATCTCCGCGGTCAGCAGGGTCACCCGGTCGATGTTCTCGCGCGTGGCGGCGAGGCGGTCCTGCGCCTCCCTGATCTTCATCCGGAAGCGCTTCACATCAGCGGCCTCGTCAAGCAGCGAGCGCCGCTCGTCCGGCGACATGCTCAACACCTCATCGACCAGGCCCTGCCCCATGATGGCGTAGCTGTTCTGGCCAACATCGCCCTTCATCAGCAGGTCGACGACGTCGCGCAGGCGCACCCGGGACCCGTTCATCAGGTATTCGGATTCGCCGTTGCGGTAGACCCGGCGGCCCACTTCCACCTCGCCAAAGTCGAGCGGCAGCCAACGATCCTCGTTGTCGAGCGTGATGATCACTTCTGCCATCCCCACGGCGGCCCGCGACCCGGTGCCCGAAAAGATCACGTCCTCGGACTTCTTCGTGCGCAGCAACCGCGAGCTCTGCTCGCCCAGCACCCAGCGAATGGCGTCGGATACGTTGCTCTTGCCCGAGCCATTAGGCCCAACCACAGACGTGATGCCAGGCCCGAAATCGAACGTGGTGCGGTTCGGGAAGCTCTTGAACCCCTGGATGGAGAGTTTCTTGAGGTACACCGCTAGGCCTCCTCCCCCACAAGCCTCGCGACCGCCTCGCGGGCGGCCTCTTGCTGGGCTTCTCGTTTGCTGGGACCGCTGCCCCGGCCGAGGACCGCGCCTCCAACGCGAACCTCGACAGTGAACTTGCGGCCTGTTCCCACGGCCTCTTCGTCCACCGTCACATAATCCGGCGGTTCGTGCCAGCGTGCCTGCACCAGGTGCTGCAGGCTCGACTTCGGGTCGAGGCTCGCGCCCTCCCGCCGTACCTGCTCCAGCTCAGGCGCCAGCATTCGCAGTATGAACGACCGCGCCGCCCGGTAGCCCTGGTCGCGATAGACCGCGCCGATCACCGCTTCGATTGCCCCCGCCAGGTTGCGCTCACGCAGGCGCCCGCCCGCCGCCTCTTCGCCGCGGCCCAGGATAAGGTGCTCCCCCACATCGAGCCTCGTGGCCGCCCGGGCGAGCGATGAGCCCCGCACTATCTCCGCCCGCATCCGCGTCAGGTCCCCCTCGCCTGCCCCGGGGAAGAGGCGAAATAGCTCGTGGCCAATTACCATCCCCAGCACCGCGTCGCCGAGGAACTCCAGTCGCTCGTTTGATTCGGCGTCCGCACCCGATTCGTTCAGGACAGACGCGTGCGTGAGCGCCTGCTCCAGCAGAGCGTCCGGCAACGGCTTTACCCCAAGCCGTTCAACGAGGTCATCGAGTGCAGGCGGCGGAGCCAGTGGCACTGAACCTCCCGGGCGCACAGCCCTGGGTCCGAAGAGACAGGGAAATGCTAACTTTGCATGATCATATCGACCATTCGGGCCGTGTCAAGGATACGGTAGAATCAGGGCAAAGCCCGCTAACACTATGACAAGCGCAGAAATTTCATGTTCGGTCTGCCTCCTCGTCCTGGAGGAACACACAGAGGCGTACTGCAACGCCTGCGGCCAGGCCTACCACCTGAACCAGCGCAGCGACATCCCCGGGGCCGATTGCGGCGAAGTCTGGATCAGCGAAGACCACCTGGCGCTTGAATTCGCCTGCAACAACTGCCTCCGGCCCCCGGAGCCCCTCGCCACCATCCTGGATTCCGCTGAAGCGGCAGCGCTGGCCGGCACGACCGAGGCCGCCCTCGTGGCGGCTGCCAGCTCCGGCGCCCTCCGCCATCGGCGGACATCCAGCGGCGTCTACCTCTTCGAGCGCGGCGACATCATCGCCTTCGCCAAAGGGCAGCAATGAGCGGGCTCGTCTGCTGCGAGTGCCGGGAGCCTGCTGGCGAGCGGAGCATGTTGATGTGCGCCGCCTGCCGCCAGTGGTTCCACTTCCCCGACGAGCGCGTAAGGGAGGCGGGCCTGCGCTGCGGCGTGCACGAGATTGGCTTTCGCGAGACCCTTGGCAGAGATGTCGTGCCGCTCTGCCTCCGCTGCGATATGGCATTCAGGCTCGAGAACGGGATTCCCGCATGACCAGCACACGCAAGCGCCCACGCCGCGATCGCGGCGCCACCTCTCCCGGCCCCGTCCAGGCATCTTCACCGGCGCAGGCCAGCCCGCCGCTCAAGCCATTCGCCGAATGGCGGTGGCGCACCTTCCCAGTCTATTTCGCCTTTTCGCTCGCGCTCTTCATCGGCGTTTACGTCGGCCTGCTCGCCGCTGCAGCAAACGACGCTGGCAATGGAAGCATCTCGCTCGTCCTTGCCGGCCTGCCCGCCATCATGCTGGGACTCGGGCTCTCACGCATAGTGGTCCGCGTCATGATGACGAGGGGTGTCGTCCGCCCCAGGGCGAAGCGCAGGTAGCCGTCAGTAGCGTTTCAGCACCCGCCCGTTCGGCAACGTAAAGTCGTACCGCGAGTAGCCTGCCCCCACCACTCGCCTCGCCGGGAGGCAGTGCCATGGGTCCAGGGCCGAGGCAGTATCGAAGCTCATCGTCCCCGTCCCGGCCCATGCTTCGTGCGTCGCCGTCTCCATGTTGGTGACCTCTATCAGTTCGGCCAGCGAAGGTAGAGCGCCTTGCTCGGCCGAAGGGATGACACGCAGCGAAAGGCTTCCCCCGCCCCCGGCAGCAACCCCAACCGGGAGCGGCCGCTCCAGGCGCACGGCCGCAGTGATCAGCCGGACGCCCAGTGGCCGTTCGAGCGTGCCGGTCAGGAATTCCGCTTCCCGTGCGATCTCAATGTGGGCCATCTTCTTCGGATAGCCCCACACCTCGCGTCCCGCGACCAGCGGCGGAACCTCGGTTACGGCAATGTGGGCGATGTAGAAGCGCGGTTCGCCCTGCCAGAGGCACTCGACCCCCAGGATCGCCTCGTTGTAGGGGCCGAACGTCGAAAACGGGTAGCGCACAAACATCAGCCGCGCCATCGCCGGCAGGGGCAGGTCGAGCCCCTCGGGAAGCAACGCCGCCGCCGCTTCCGCGTCTGTCTCGTAGGCGATCGTCATCGCCTGGGCGTCGCGGAAGTAGAAGGGCGCCGTCTGGTAGTACGGGGCGTCAACGGGCATCGAGGCGCCCATCCGCCCTGGTCCAAGGCGGCCGGGCATTGTGCGGATGGTGGGACGGGTTGCCGGTTCGGCGGTCATTACGCGGGCCTCCTCCTGACCCGGCGGCAGAGCGGCACGCTCTTGACGATCCACCGGGCCGAATGACTGTAATCCCGCTGCACGAGGCTGGCAACGGACCTGCACTGCCTTAGTGTAAGGTTGACACGAAGTCCGCCGTCGTGGCATTCTGAATCTGCCAGACTTAGTGTACCAAGTACACTAAGTCTCCAGAGGAGGGACCTCGATGACGCCGCCTGTTGCCACCACCGCCCTCGATCCTGCCGCCACCGCAGAGGCCCTTGCCCTCTATTCGGACCCCGAGACCTGCCCCTCCGATAGCCTTGCGCCCGTCCCCCTTGCCGAGGAGCGCGCCTTCGTCGCCTGGCAGCAGGACATCCCCCGCCAGTACCTCGCCCTCTCCGGTGACGAGCTCGACCGGCGCATCCGCGCCGCCCGCGCCGCTCTCGGCGCCAGGCTCGTCGTCCTTGGCCACCACTACCAGCGCGATGAGGTGATCCAGTACGCCGACTTCACGGGTGACAGCTTCAAGCTCGCTCAGCACGCGGCGAACGCGAAGGATGCCGAATTCGTGCTCTTCTGCGGCGTCCACTTCATGGCCGAGTCGGCCGACATCCTCACACGGCCCGATGTCCGCGTCATCCTCCCCAACATGGCCGCCGGGTGCTCCATGGCCGATATGGCCGATCCCGAGGATGTCTACGAGGCCTGGGATACGATCCAGGATGTCCTCGCGGGCTCGGCAAAGGTCGTACCACTTACCTACATGAACAGCGCCGCCAGCCTGAAGGCGTTCGTGGGAGAACGCGATGGCCTCGTGTGCACCTCCAGCAACGCGCCGAAGACCTTCGAGTATGCCTTCGCGCGGGGTGAGAAGATCCTCTTCTTCCCCGACCAGCACCTGGGACGAAACACGGGCTGGCAGATGGGCATCCCCCTCGATGAGATGGTCCTCTGGAACTGGCGCCGGCCCATGGGCGGCCTTACCCCCGATGACATCCGTCGTGCCAGGGTCATCCTCTGGCAGGGGCACTGCTCCACCCACCAGCGCTTCACCGTGGCTCAAGTCGAAAAGGCCCGCGCCGAGATCCCCGGGCTGCGCGTCATCGTCCATCCAGAGTGCCGCTGGGAGGTGGTCCAGGCCGCCGATGACTCCGGCTCGACCGAGCGCATCATCAAGGTGGTGAGCGAGTCCGGGCCCGGCTCCACCTGGGCCGTCGGCACCGAGATCAACCTGGTCAACCGCCTCGCCAGGGCCAACCCAGGCAAGCGCGTGTTCTGCCTCGACCCCGTTGTCTGCCCCTGCAGCACCATGTACCGGATTCACCCGGCCTACCTTGCCTGGACGCTTGAGGAGCTGGTGGCCGGGCGCGTGGTCAACGAGGTTCGCGTCGATTCCGAGACCCGGAAGTGGGCCCTCGTTGCCCTCGAACGGATGCTCGCCCTCCGATAGGGGACCGCGCCTCAGTTCCTGGCGCCAAACCCTTCGAACTTGCGACGCCGGTAGTCAATCACCTCTTCCTGCGTGCGCTCCAGCAGTTCATCCAGCACTTCGGCCAGGAGCGCCACCCGGTCGGCCGCGGGCTCGACCTCCAGCAGGCGCTGCTTCACCTCCTCGTCCACCTTCAGCAGGGGCGCAACCAGGTTCACCAGTGCGTGGGCGTCCCTTGGCAGGTCCAGCCCGCGGGCCCACTGGTCGGAAAGAGCCAGCGCCAGCCGGAAATAGGCCGGGAAGGTCGCTCGCACCGTCTCCACGGCAGGGCCAGCGTGGGCGCCGCCCAGTTCCGCTTCGTCCTCCACGTACTCGATCTCGCCCCGCGGGTACGGGTCCGGCGGGAGGAGCCGGGTCAGCCGGAAGCGCCGCACCCCGCGCGTGGAAAGCAGGAAGCGCCCCCTTTCGGCTTCGCGCCAGCCCTCGATAACCGCCGTCGTTCCAAATGGATGCGGAACTGCCGCCGCACCAGTCTCGGAGCCTTCCTTGATGAGCACCACCCCGAAGACCCCGCCCGACCCAAGAAGCTCGCGCGTCATCGTCTTGTAACGCTGCTCGAAGATCTGCAGCGGCAGCGCCATCCCCGGGAAGAGCACCGTGCGAAGCGGGAAGAGCGGGATCTCAGTGCTCACGTTCACCAGCCATTATGGTCAGTGTAGACCCACCGGAGCCCGCCCGCGCCGCCCCGTCGCTACGCCAGTCCGGGGGTGACTTCCGCCACCAGCTCTATTTCCACCGCAATGCCAAACGGCAGCGAGGCCATACCAACCGCCGAACGAGCGTGGCGGCCAGCTTCGCCAAAGACCTCGATAAACAGGTCCGAAGCACCATTGATGACCGCCGGGTGCTGCTCAAAGTCAGGGGTGCACTGCACCATTCCCAGCACCTTGACGATGCGCCTGACCCTGCCCAGGTCACCGAGCTCGGCCTTCATGGTCGAAAGGGTCCCCAGCGCAGCAAGCCGTGCCGCCTCATATCCTTCGGCAACCGTCAGGTCCCGGCCGACATGCCCGGTGACCAGCGAGCCATCGGCGCGTCGAGGGCCATGCCCCGCAAGAAACAGCAGGTTCCCCGAAAGCGCCGCCTCAACGTAGTTGCCTGCCGGCCTTGCCGGCGGCGGCAGTGTGAGCCCCAGCGCGCGCAGGCGAGCTTCTGCGCTCATGGGCGGCGCGCCGCCACCCATGCTGCAAGCTCTCCATGATGCTCCTCGAAGTGGCCAATGCCCGCGCCCGCGAGGAGCCTGTCCCCGATCCGCGGGCGGCCCTTTTCGGGATCAATGCCGTACATCTCCTCCGGCAGCCGAAGCGCGGCCGCGCGATACTCCGCGTAGGCCCCGTCCCAGTCCGCGAGAGCCTCGATGCCCTCCTTCGCCTGCGCGGCGAACCTCGCGTTCCATGGTTCCGGGTCGGTGTAGTCGACCCCTTCGGGCGCCGGGCGCTCGCCCCGCCCAACGCGGTCCATGGCGGCGGCCATCTCTCGAAACCAGCCGGCCATGTGCGCCAGGAGCTGGCTGAGGTTCCACGTGCCAAGCCATTGCTCCCCGTACGCCTCGGCCGGCAGACCGGCCATCAGTGCGCGAAAGTGGACCTGCCCCGCATCAAGCCGGGCGATGGCATCGGACCTGGCTGACATCTGCTCTTCCTCCCGGTACTTGCCGATTCCTACATGCTCCGCAACAGGCGGATGCGCTCTTCGATGGGCGGATGGGTGTTGAAGAGATTGTTCAGGAAGCTCTGGTGTTCTTTCAATGGGTTAGAGATGTAAAGGTGAGCGGTCGCCTTGTTCGCTGCTTCCAGCGGCTCATGGTCGCCTGCGATCTTTTCGAGCGCGCTCGCGAGCGCCTCCGGATTGCGGCACAGCAGCGCCCCGCTCGCGTCGGCAAGGTACTCCCGCCGCCGGCTGACCGCGAAACGGATCATCTGGGCGATGAGCGGCGCCAGGATGGCGCCCAGGATCGCGATGACAAGCATGATGAGCGCCGCCGCCCCACCCCCCTTGTCCTTGCTGCTCCTCCTGCTCCCGGCCCCGAACCATGTCCAGCGCAGGAAGACGTCGCTGACCAGCGCCACTACGCCGACCAGCACTGTCACCACTGTCATCACTCGGATGTCGTAGTTGCCGATGTGCGAAAGCTCGTGCGCCAGCACCCCTTCCAGCTCGCTCGGTTCCAGCTTGTCGAGCAGCCCCCGCGTAACCACCACATGGGCATGCGCGGGGTCGCGCCCGGTGGCGAAGGCGTTGGGCGCCGAGTCCTCCAGCACCCATGTCTTCGGCATTGGCAGGCCCGCCCCAATGCAGAGGTTCTCCACCCTCCGGACGAATTCCCACTCCTCCTCCTTCGTCACCTCGTGGGCCCCCGAAATCGAGAGCACGATGCTCGTGGAAAGCCAGTAGCTCACGAGCGCATAGGTGATGAGGGCAATCCCGGCGGCGCCAGTCACACCCACCGGCAGCTGCATCGAATAGGCGATGGCTGCTACCAGCCCGCCTATTAGCAGCACGAACCCTACCATCAGCAACCACGTCTCGCGCTTGTTGGCGCCGATGCGGTCGTAGACGAGGACCCTGCCTGCGGACGGTTGACTTGCCACGCGGGCGCGTCAGCTGGCCGGGGTGAACGAGACCTTCACGTCCTGGCGAGCCTCTTCCTCGGCTTCGTAGAACTCCTCGGGCGTGAAGTTGAACATCCCCGCGATGATCGAGCTCGGGATCGTCACAATGCGCTCGTTGTAGCCACCGACGTTCGTGTTATAGAACTGCCGCGCATAGGCGATCTTGTCTTCCGTATCCGTCAGCTCCCGCTGCAGTTCAAGGAAATTCTGATTCGCCTTCAGGTCCGGGTACGCCTCCGCTACCGCGAACAGCGAACGCAGCGCGCCCTGGAGCATGTTGTCGGCCTGCGCGGCATCGTGCGGCCCCTTGGCGTTGTCGAGCGCGGCCCGGGCGCGGGTGACATTCTCCAGCACTTCCTTCTCGTGCGCCGCATACCCCTTCACCGTCTCCACCAGGTTGGGGATGAGGCTGGAGCGCCGCTTCAGCTGCACATCAATGCCAGACCACGCCTCTTTGCAGCGCAGCCGGGCCCTCGCCAGCCCGTTGTACATGCCAATGACCCACGCCACCAGGATCACCAGGATCACGACGATCACGATCACGGCGATGAGAACGCCCACGGCTGCCTCCAGGAGGGAACTGCGCAGATAGTAGCACAGGCATCGCCTGTCCCCGCATGTGCATCTCCGGACCGCATCCTCCGAATGCGCAATCCAAACGGCCAAACGGCCTTGCCCGTCACGGCCCAAAGTCCTGTGCCTGACCGCGCCGGGAAGGTAAGCTGGAATCGTGACGAATCGATCCCGGCGCGGAGCGGGTGGCGCCCCTTGCGACAGGCGGACTGTTCCTCCCCTGGTCGAATGGGTGCTCCTTGTCGCGCTCCTGCCTTCACTTGCTTTCCTCGGGCACTGGACCCTCCAGCTCTCGATCCCGGGCACTGAGTTCTACCTGGGGCTTCCCGGCCCTGCCGCCCAGGACCACGGCGCCGGCGGCGACCATGAGGCCCACTGCCACGGGGATTCGGCTTCCTGCAGCAGCGCCCCCTTCGCCGGCGCGAGCGCAGTCGCCGTCCTCTCGCAATCAGCTGCTTTCCTCGGTGCGGCGGCAGCGCTCATCGCCCTCGCCACCCTCACCTGGCGCCCAAGCCGCGAGCTTACCCTTGCTCCAGACCGCCGCCCCCCGCGGGCGCTGACCCCCGTTCTCGCGTAGCCCGCTCTCCGGTCCTCGCCGGGCGCAGGCTCCCACCCAACAATGGAGTTGAACCCGTGAAGACAACGCACCCTGCTTCCAGCAAGCGGACGGGCAGCATTGCACGCCGCTCGCCCCACCTGGCCCGCCTTGCCCTCGTATGGCTCCTCATCGCGCTCGCCACAATGGCTACCATCGCCTGCAATGGCGACGATGGCGATGACGGCGCCGTCACCGGCACACCAACGAAGGACGACGGCGGCACAGGCATGGTAGCGGGCGATACAGGCTACCGCGGCGCGCTAGTCACCCCGCCCTTCGAAAAGCCTGCCTTCACCCTCACCGACACGTCAGGGAATCCTTACGACATCATCAAGGAGACCGATGGCTCCCTGGTCCTGCTCTATCTCGGATATACCCACTGCCCGGACGTTTGCCCCACGCACATGGCCGATATCGCCGGTGTGCTAAAGGAACTCCCGGCCGACGTCACCAAGAAGGTCAGGGTGGTGTTTGTCACCACCGACCCCGCCCGCGACACCCCCGAGGTGCTGCGCAAGTGGCTCGACCTTTTCGACAAGAGCTTCATCGGGCTCACCGGGCCCGAAGACACCATCATCAACCTCCAGAAGACGCTGGGAATCAACCCCGCGTCGAAGACTGACCTGGGCGGCGGCAACTACGCCGTTAACCATGCTGCCTACGTCATTGCCTTTACTCCCGACAATCTCGCGCACACGGTCTACCCCCTCGGCGTCACCGAGGATGACTGGAAGCACGACATTGCCAAGCTTGCCAAGGAAGGCTGGAATCCCAATTGAACCTGAACCTCCTTCGCCGGGGCGCGACCGCCCTGGCGATTCTCACCGCCGTCTCCTTCGCCGCATTCGGCCTCGCAGCCTGCGGCCAAGATAAGGGCAGCGGGGGCGATGCTGCCCTCATCACAGCCATCACTGCACTCGACAACGCCGGTCTCCATGAGATCGAAGTCGAGCTTCAGACCACCGGCACGCCGCCGGGGGACGCCCAGGCAACCGCTCTCCGCATGCAGTCGATTGTGAAGCTCACCGAATGGCCTTCGGACCTCAAGGCGCCTGCCGGTAAGCTCGCGGACTTGCTCGGCCAGATGGCTGCCGCCCTCGCTGGCGCCGACCAGGCGAAGGCGAAAGAAGCCACCACCAACGCCCACAACGCAGCCCACGACTTCTCCTTTGCCGCCTGGACGCACCTCCAGAAGAAGGCGGGCGTCGCCGAGGAGAAGAAGAGCGCTGCCATGGGCCAGGAGACGCCTTCGGCCGGCGCCAGCCCCACTGCGGGCCACACCATGGCCGAATCGAAGATCACCATCGAGAACCCGCGCGCCCGCGCCAGCAACACCGACGTGAGCGCGGCCTACCTGACCGTGAAAAACGCCGGCCCGGCCGACAGGCTCCTCTCCGCCAGTGTCGACCCGTCGATTGCCGGTATGGTGCAACTGCACACCATGGTCATGGAGGGTGGCACCGCAAAGATGCAGCAGGTCATGGGCATCGACATCCCTGCCAGCAGCAGCGTGGACCTGAAGCCCGGGGGATTCCACGTGATGCTCATGAACCTGAAGACCGAGCTGAAGGTGGGCGACACGCTCACCCTCCAGCTCAAGTTCGAAAAGGCCGGGGTCGTTGAGGTGAAAGCCCCGATCGTGCCCATCACTGGCGCCGGGGCGAGCGGTGGCATGTCCGGGACAGCGACCGCCACTCCCACCGGAATGGGCCATTAGTACGCCCGTGAGCCCTGCCACCACAGGCAAGGCGCGCCGGGAGGGGGCCGTGGGACGCAAGATCTCCGCGGCCCCCTCCACACCCGCCCCGCCCATCTTCGCCCACGTCTTCGTGTGGGCAGCCCTGGCCCTCGCCGTCGTGGGCGTCGCGATGGCCGCCTACCTTGCCGCGGAGAACATCCAGGGCAAGGCTTCGGGCATCTGTGTCGGCTCCCACGGCTGCGCGTCAGTGCAGCAGAGCGAATACGGGAAGATCCTGGGCATTCCCGTCTCGGCGCCCGGGCTTGCGCTCTACCTTGCGTTGGCGGGCGCTGCCGGCGCCTGGCTCTGGAACTGGCGTGGTCAGCGCGACCAGGTTGCTGTCCTTGGCTTCTACGGGGCGCTCTTCGGCACGCTCTTCTCCGCCTTCCTCACCTACCTGGAAGGATGGGTCATCGAGGCGTGGTGCACCTGGTGCATCGCGTCGGCCGCGCTCATGTCGGCGCTGCTCGTGCTCTGGCTGGCCGTGTTTCTTGCGGCGCTTCGCACTCGTCGCCGTTGACGGCCTGCCCCGGGCGTGTTCCCGCCGGGGAGTGCCTGGAGCTAACCGGCGGTCCGGCCGGCCACGGCTACCATCCGCGTGTGGCCAGCAGCTCCTTCTCCGGCAGCGAAGCCACGTGGATGCCCGGCATCGCCTTGCCCAGGCCCGCGCTCACCCGCGCGATCACCTCCGCGTCCTGGTAGTGCGTTGTCGCTTCGACAATCGCCTTCGCCACCAGTGGCGGGTTCTCTGACTTGAAGATGCCCGAGCCCACGAACACGCCGTCGGCCCCCAGCCGCATCATCAGTGCCGCATCGGCTGGCGTCGCCACCCCGCCCGCGGCGAAGTTCACCACCGGCAGACGCCCTTCCGCCTTTACCTGTTTCACCAGCGAAAGCGGCGCCTGGATCTCCTTGGCAAAAGCGTAGAGCTCGGCATCTGGCATGTTCTGCAGGCGGCGGACGTCGCCCATCACGCTGCGCATGTGCCGGACCGCCTCGACGATGTCGCCCGTTCCCGCTTCTCCCTTGGTGCGGATCATGGCGGCGCCCTCGCCAATGCGGCGGAGCGCCTCGCCCAGGTTCCGGCAGCCGCACACGAAAGGCACCCTGAACTGGTGCTTGTCGATATGGTGCGTCTCGTCCGCGGGGGTCAGCACCTCGGACTCGTCGATGTAGTCGATGCCGATCGCCTCCAGCACGTCGGCCTCCACAAAGTGGCCGATGCGCGCCTTCGCCATCACCGGGATGGTCACTGCCTCCATGATCTCCTGGATCATCTGCGGGTCACTCATCCGGGCAACGCCGCCATCCCGGCGAATATCCGAAGGGACGCGCTCCAGGGCCATCACCGCGCACGCGCCCGCCTCCTCCGCAATCTTCGCGTGTTCAGGCGTCACCACGTCCATGATCACGCCACCCTTCAGCATCTGGGCAAGGCCCACCTTAACGGCCCAGGTTCCGGTCTCAGCCACGGTTTCGCTCCATGATTGGCAGTCTTTGGTTTCCATTCTATGGCCGAAACCCACGATGGAATAGGACCAATTGTTGCCGATGGGTGCCGCCGGCCCGGTGCCAGGTCGCGCCCATCGGCGTCTACCGCCGCCCCAGGTATCCCAGCCGCCCGGCCTCTTCCTCGAGCACGGCCCGGAACTGCGGGTGCGCTATTTCGATCAGCATCGTTGCCCGCTCCCGGATGGTGCGTCCGTGCAGGTTCCGCGCCCCGTATTCGGTGACCACCCAGTGCACATCGCCGCGCGTGGTCACCACGCCGGACCCTGCCGCCAGCTCGGGGCAGATGCGGCTGATCGTCCCGCCCCGCGCCGTCGACGGCAGCGCGATAATGGGGACGCCCCCTTTCGACCGTGCTGCCCCGCGGATGAAGTCCACCTGGCCCCCGATACCGCTGTAGAACCGGGGCCCGATCGAGTCCGCGACTACCTGGCCCGTCAGGTCCACACTCAACGCCGAGTTGATAGCCACCATGCGCGTATTCGCCGCGATCACATCAACGTTGTTGGTGTAGTCCACCGGCCGGAACTCGATGCCGGGGTTGCGGTCCACAAAGCGGTAGAGCCGCTCCGTGCCCGTCGCAAACGCCGTGACCACCACGCCCGGGTGGATGCTCTTCTGCGCCCCGGTAACCACCCCCGATTCGATCAGCGGCAGCAGGCCCTCGTTGAACATCTCGGTGTGTACCCCAAGGTCACGATGCCCGCCTAGCGATGCGAGCACACCCGCCGGGATGGCGCCAATCCCCATCTGCAGTGTGGCGCCATCCTCGATGAGCCCGGCCACGTGGCGGCCAATCGCCATCCCCTCGGCGGAGTGCTCCAGTGGCCGCCCCTCCGGCAGGGGGGTATCGGCCTCCACCGCCAGGTCGATCACAGACGCGGGCAGCACGTGCCCGTAAGTCCGCGGCATTCGCGGGTTCACCTGCGCGACGACGAGCTTTGCGTGATAGGCAGCCGAAAGGGCGCAATCCACCGAGACCCCGAGTGAGCAGTTGCCCTCATCGTCGGGCGGGGTGACGTGCAGAAACGCGATGTCAAGCGGCAGAGGCCCACGCTCCTCAAACAGCGCAGGTATCTCGGAAAGGAACACGGGTGTGTAGTCCGCCCGCCCCTCCTTCACCGCCTCCCGCACGTTCGGGCCGATAAAGAGAGCGTTGTGCCGGAAGCTCCCTGCCATCTCCGGCTCCGCATAGAGAGCCGGCCCTTCGGTGTGCATGTGGACGATCTCGACGCCGTGCAGTTCCTCGTACCGCCGCACGAGCGCATCGATTAGCGCATGCGGAGTCGCGCAGCCCGCGTGCACGTACACACGCTGCCCCGAGGAGACCTCTGCCACGGCTTCTTCAGCAGAGACGAAGCGCATCAGACCGCTCCCATTCCAGGTTGGGAGTCAGGATAGCAGGGGGCCGCTCCCGTCAGGGCTGCCTTGAAATCAGCGGCAGAAACGCCTTGAACTTGATGTCGCCCGAACCCGGCATGAAGCCGCTCGTGACGGCATAGCTGCCCCCTGTCGATGGTCCCCCGGCAACCGCCTGGCCCATCACCCCGCGAATGGCATACGGGTCATTCGAACTGACTCCGCCTCCACCGCTCATCGCGTTCCACTCCAGGTTCCAGGTGCCGGAGACCTGTGCGAGAGCGCCGGCGGATAGCAGGACAGCTGCGACGGCGGCGGTGCCAGCAACTGCGAGCACCATCGGGCGGGTTCGTGGCATCTGATCACCTCCCCGGGGCCGGCCTCGTGGCCAAAGTCAATCAAGATCGATGACAAGCACGTGGAACTTCTGGCCGTCCGTGAAAGCGGCCGCCTCGTTGAAAATGACCCACTTGCTTGCCCCACCGGAGCAGCCCCCGGCCGTGTAGTTGTAGGCAACGGAGATGGGGCCCGGGACCGATGCGAGCGTCGCAGGGCTTGCATCGTATGGGGTTACAAGGAGAACGGCACTCTCGTTGGCATTCGCGAGTGCGTTGTCGATCACCGTCACCTTGTCGCTGTTGCAGGTGTTGCCGCTCGTGTCCACTTCCCAGACGAAGGCAGGAGAAGGGCTGCCGCTCGCCTTGAGAGCGCCGTTGCCGAACTCCAGCGCCACGGAGTCCTCGTCCCACCCGATGAAACGGCCCGCCGTGGAGCCCGAGTTGGCGCCGTAGCCCGCCACCCCAACCCCGCCTGAGTTCAGCGTCTCGCCCTGGACCCCGGCGGCGCCCCCCGTCCCGCTGTTCACGCCGTAGATGGCCGGGTAGGGCGTCGCGCCTGTGTAGCCGCGATCCACTTTCAGGCCGATGCCGCTGCCTGTCTGCTCAATCCCAAAGAGCTCGTCCGGACCATCAATGCTGCCGTTCGCGCTGAATGGCACCGCAATGCCGCCAGCAGCCTTTGCATAGAGCGCGTACGGAGTGCTGCCCACCGCCTGCCGCGGCGAGAGCACGGTATAGGTGCCGGAGCTCGCCCCCGGGCGCACCGCTATCTCCATCCAGCGCGCATCGCCGTTCCATACCCCAGTGCCGAAGTCCAGCGAGACCGTGAAGAGGCCGGCCGCAACCGCCACATCGTTCACCGCGACCGTGGACCCCACCTGGGTCCCGCCCGATTCGGCGTCGTAGAGGATGAAGCGCAGGTCATAGACCCCGCTGGCTGGCCCACCGCCCTCCGTCAACCTCCCCTGGTAGGTGAAGGAATCGCCCATCACTACCGGTTGCGACGTGTCGCTGCTGCGCACAAGCGCACCGCCGGGTGGCAGGTCGAACCCGGCAGTGGCGATGGTCACGGTCGACAACAACAGAACCGTGCCAGCGGCAATGGTAATCAGACTCGTACCGCGCATCGGTATGCCTCCATCAGCACTCCGTGTTGTGCTGAGCCATTATAGATCAACAGATCAAGCCTTTGCACAATTCTTTCACAGGCAATCTGAAACCGGGGCCGCTCCGGCCCGCAAGCCTGGGTGGTCCGCTGCGTCAGAGAAGACCCAGGCCGGTAAGCAACAACGTGACGAAGTAGACCGCTGTCAGGACCATGATCCCCGCCGTCGTGGTCACTGCGATCACGTTCTGGCGCGTCGAGTTCGCGTGCTCGCCCATCACCCGCCTGTCGTTAACCAGCTTCAGCGCCAGCACGAGGATCACCGGCAGCAGAATTCCGCCGGCCACGTTCGGGATCATGATCAGCACCAGCAGCGGCAGCCCGGGGACGAGTACCGCCGCCGCCCCGAATGCCAGCAGGCCTCCGACGATCCCGAAGAACGCCGGCGCTTCGCGCACTCCCCGATTGACGCTCCGTTCCCAGCCGAACGCCTCGCAGATCGCGTAGGCCGTGGTCAAAGGCAGCACCGCCATCGCCATGAGGGCGGCGTTCAGCAGGCCGATGGCAAAGAGCTCCGCCGCGAGGTCTCCGGCCAGCGGGTGCAACGCCTGGGCTACCTCTTCCACCGTCCCCGCCGGGCGATCGTTTGTCCAAAGCGTCGCCGCAGTCGTGAGCATGATGAAGAACGCGATCGCCGCCATCGACGCCGCCCCCGCGTAGGAATCCACCGCGATGTAGCGCAGCTCCCGCTTTCCAAGTCCCTTGTCGACCACGCTCGCCTGGTTGTAGAACATCTCCCAGGGCGTGATCGTGGTGCCAATCAGGGCAATCAGGATGGTCATATAGGCCAGGTCGAGCTCGAATCCCGGCACCATGCCGCGCGCCACCTTCGGCCACGCCGGGTCCGCCATGAACCCTGTGACGAAGTAGGTGATGTACACCAGCGAAATCGTCAGCAGCGCTACCTCCACCTTCCGGTACGAACCGTAGGCCACAAGTGCGAAGACGAGCACCGCCGCCAGCGGCACCGAGACATAGCGCGAAAGGCCGAAGATCTCGGAGGCCGCCGCCACCCCGGCAAACTCCGCCACCACCGTGGCCGAGTTCACCAGCAACAGCGTGAACATCGCTAACAGCGCCACGCGCACCCCGAACTGCTCCCGGACCAGGTCCGCGAGCCCTTTCCCCGTGACTGCGCCCATGCGCGCCACCAGCTCCTGCACCACGCCCAGGGCCAGTGTGCTCACGATCAGCGCCCAGAACAGCGAGTAGCCGAACTTCGCCCCCGCCAGCGAATAGCCTGCAATGCCCGTCGCATCGTTGTTGACGATGCCGGTGATCAGCCCCGGGCCCATGACTGCCATGAGCAGCGCCACCCGCAGCCGCAACCGTGAGCCGCGCCCCGGCCGTGCTGCAGGTGTCCCGGCCCTCTCGCCCCCCGGCACGCCCTACTCCCGCTGCCGCCGTGGCCGCCCGTGCCAGACGCGCGGCGCGAACAGGTCGATTACGTCGCCGATCCTCACCGCACCCTTCAGGCGTCCTTCGTCGTCAACCACCGGTACCGTGAGCAGGCCGTAGTGCACCATCGTCCGGGCCACCTCTTCCTCGGGGTCGGCCGTTCGCACCGTGCGTAGCCCGCGCTCCATCACCAGAGCCACCCCCGTATCGGCCGGGGTGGTCAGCAGCACCAGCAGCGAAAGCGCCCCGGCCAGCCTTCCTTCCTCGTCAAGCACGTAGACCTCGCCAGCCTCGTCGCCTTCCGCCCGCGCCGTGCGCACCGCCTCAACCGCATCCCCGATGGTCGCTTCTTCGGCCACAGCCACGGGACCAGAGTTCATCAGCCCTCCGGCGGTATCCTCTGGATAGGCCAGGAGTTCGCGCACCTCGCTCGCCGCCTCGGGCGCCATGAGCTCCATCAGCTCCTGCGCCCGCTCCTCCGTCAGGTCGCCCAGCACGTCCGCCGCCTCGTCGGGGTCCATCTCGTCAAGCACGTCTGCTGCTTCTTCCGGCTCCATCGCCGAAAGCACCACCGCCTGCTTCTCTTCCGGCAGCTCGGCCATCGCCCGTGCCGCCGTCTCGTCGTCAAGGGCTTCGAGCACATCGGCCGCCTCGCCAGGCGACATCTGGCTCACAATGCTCGCAATGTCCGCCGGGTGCATTCGGCGCAGCCGGTCGTACGGTACGCGCAGGTGCAGCTCGCTCAGCGCCGGGCCGATGTCGACCTGCTCCCAGTCGATAAGCCGGCCAGGCCTCCGTCCCGCAAGCCGGCCCAGCCCAACTCGCCGCAGCAGGCCGGCCGTGGTCGCGTCCACGCCCGCCACGCGCATCTCGTCGTTCAGGGGCGTGAGGGCCACATCGTTCACCCGCACGAGCTTGACGCCCTCTGTGTCCACGATCTGGCGGTCCATCACATCGCGCCCCAGCCAGACCAGGTCGTCATCCTCGGAAGGCGGCCGGTATGCAGAAGCGTTGTACCTTCGCCGGAGAGCAGCGCCCTTCGGCGTAACCGAAGCGACATCGCGCCACGGTACGGAGAACTCCCCTTTGTCGCCCCCCACCACAATGGAGAGCACCGGCGGGTATGGGACCTCGGTCGTGATCACAAGGTCTCGAAGCACACCGACCCGCGCGCCATCGGCATCAAACACGGGGCGGCCACGAACCTGGCTGACGAATGGCATCATTCCGCCTCCCCCTGGTGGGTACTGGTGGGGAGGCGTTCAGGCCGCGGCAAGGCCGCGGCCGTTAGCGCTTACGCACTGCGGGCGGCCTCGCCGGGGCGGCGCGTCCCCCCGGCAACTGGCCTCTGGCGGCTACTGTCTCCGCCTTCTCTGGTACACATACGGTTCTATTGCCACCCTGCCCTGCACGAAGGCACGGAAGGGCGCAGACCTGTACGCTACGTCCGCGATCCCGCCCGGTCAATCCGTAGATTTCGCGGCCCTGCTCCTACCGCCGCCCGGCACGAACCTCTTCGTAAAGCGCCAGCGTGCGTTCCGCCGTCCGCCGCCATGTGAACTCCGCGCGCACGCGCTCCACGCCTGCCTCGCCAAGCCGCTTCGCCTGTGCCCCATCCTGCATCAACAATCCAATCGACTCCGCCAACGCCTTCGCGTCGCCCGCCGGAACGAGCAACCCGCTCACGCCGTCCGCCACCACTTCGGGCAGTGCGCCCGCGCGCGCGGCAATCACGGGCGCCCCGCATGCCTGTGCTTCCGCCGCTGGCAGCCCAAACCCTTCGTAGAGCGACGGCGAAACGAAGATGCCGGCGCGGTTGTACTCTTCCACCAGCGCTGCCTTTGAAAGCCGGCCCGTGAGCTTCACCCGCTCCTCGATGCCGAGTTCTCGCGCCCGTGCACGCACGACCTGCGCCCCGGCCCGGTCCACCACAATCAGCCGCCAATCCCGGTCCCCGACCAGTGCCAGCGCCTCTACCAGGTACCTGGCGCCCTTGTTGCGGTCGTCGCTATTCCCCACGAACAGCACCCGTCCCGCCTCGCGTTCCATTCCCAGCGGCCGGAAGACCGCCGTGTCCACGCCGTCATGGATGGCGGCCACCTTCGCCCCGCCCAGGCGGAACGCCCTCCTGACCGCCCTGGCGCTCGCTTCGCTCCCCGTCACCACGCGGTCAACCCCGTGCGCCACCACATGCTGCATGTGGAACGGGTAGAAGAGCACCCGGCCCACCTTGTCGCGCAACCTGCTCGCCTGCGCCACCGCGTTCGCCCGGTCAATGGCCAGGGGGTGATGAATGTTGGCCACTACGGGCACGCCCAGGAGCCGCACCAGCAGGTCGCCATAACCAAGCGACTGGTTGTCGTGCACGATGTCGAATGGCCGTCGCGCATGGAGCCTCGCCACCACTTCGAACGCCCGCAGCGAGAACGCCGCCATCACCGAGAACATCCCCGCCCGCGAGCTCGCAAGCTCATAGAGGTTGAGGGGATGGAAATAGCTCGCCGCCCCCTTGCGCCAGAATGCGGCCCCCTCGTCGAAGGCTGTGAAGACCGAGTAGTCCTGGAGACGGTGCTGCACTACCCTCGCGTCCAGTTCCGGGTAGGGCGGCCCGACCACAACGTGCACTTCGTGCCCCATTTCCACGTACTCGCGGCACATCTCCGCCAGGTACACGCCCTGCCCGCCCGAATACATATTCCCCTGGTGCAGCAAGAAGCAGACCCGCAACGTCAGACTGCCCGCGCGTAGATAGCAACGCTCTTCGGGAGCACCCGCGAGAAGCCCCGCTCCACCGCATCCCACACCCGTGAGTGGCGGACTCTCTTCGAGTTGGTAAGCCTTCGCCACTCTTGCGCCGGCCCGCATGGCGGGTTGCCCCCGCCCCCGAGTGCGCCCAGCAGCCAGTAGATAGATTCGAAACCCTGGCGCCGCCGCACCGCGTATGGCTGCCACCCGGTTGCACGCAGCTTCGCCAGCAACTCATCGAGGCGGTAGATGCGGATGTGTCCACCAGGGGTGTGGGTCACTTCCCACGACAGCTGCCAGAGCGCGAACTCCACTGCTCGCGCCGGTACCGTAATCGCCAGGGTGCCCCCTGTCCGAACTACCCGGCGCAGCTCCCTCAGCACCCCCACGTCATCAACAACGTGCTCCAGGGTCTCCGAGCAGATGGCGGCATCGAAGCACACCGGGGCGAGCGGAAGGCTCAACGCCGTGCCCTGCACCCAGTCCACGCGCCCCCCGTGAGCGCCAGACGTCTCATCCTCACTCACGAAGAACCGCCCGTCGCGCAGGTCACGGCGCGCCAGGTCGCACGCCACCGTCCGAACGGGCAGGCGCGCCGCCGCAAGCTCGTGCCGCCCCGCCCCGCAGCCCACATCCAGCAGCCGGGCGCCCTCTGTTGTCTCCGAGAGCCCAAGCAGCCGCAGGTCCACCGTGAACACACGGTCGAGCCGTGGGTCATCCGCCGGGCGGGCAAGCGGCCCCGGGGCCCTGCCGCTGCGGATGGATGGAGCGGCGTTGCTCATCACTCCGCCGGCCTTCGCCCGTAAATCACGAAGTCCTTGGCGAACACACGGTCCAGCGCCGCCTCCAGCCCTTCGAACACGGGGTTGCGCGCGCGCAGGTTCCAGTTGATGAACCGCCAGAACCAGCGTGTCAGCGGGAAATCCGGGTTGTCCTTGCCAAACAGGCAGCGGAGCGTCCAGTAAACGCTCTGGTAGGCGTGCCTCCCACGTTCGGCGCCCATGACAAGGCCCGCATCCGAAAGCCTCCGGCGCAGTTCGCCTTTCCGGTAGATGCGAATGTGCCCGCCCGGCGAATGCCAGTATTCCCAGCTCAACGCCCAGAGAAGCCTCTCTGCGCGATGGTGCGGGCACGAGACCGCGATTTCGCCACCCGGCCTCAGGATGCGGAACAGCTCGCGCATCGCCCGTTCGTCATCGTGAACGTGCTCCAGCACCTCCGTGCAGATGACCTTGTCGAAGGCGCCATCCCGGAACGGCAGATGCTGCGCGTCGCCCATCATGAACTGCGCGAACCCCTGCAACCGCCCGGCGTTGTGATCTGCATAGAACATGTAGCGCCCGCGGGCGAGCTCCTCACGGTCCAGGTCCACGGCCACCACCCGGCAATCCCAGTTGGTCGCCTCGATCGTATGCCTGCCGTTCCCGCACCCAAGATCGAGCACACGGTCGCCCTTCCGGATCTGGAAGAGGTTCCAGTAATCGACGTTGACGACGTTCGAGGCCATCACCTGACTGTACAAAGGCTGCCGGGTACGCGACACGCACCGCTCCCTCGTTTGCGGCGTCGCTTCACATTCGCTTAATGGCGGCGAAATATGGCGTTAACGCTCGCGATCGATGATTGCCTCATGGAAGACCACATCGGCCCCTGTGAACATCGCTGGCGATACTTCGTCAATGTCGACAGCCGCTCCATACGCGTTCGTGAATGCGAACGCTGCGGGCGCAGGGCGGTGGTGCCAACGCACCTGGCGCCCCTGCCGCGCCCGAAGTACCTCGAACCGCGCCTCTCCGCCTAATTCCCACCCGGTTGACGCCGGCGAGCCACTTGTTCGAGCCGCATCTTGCGCTGGTTCGGTTCCGTTCCCAGGAATCGCGGCTGGTAGTCGCTCTTGCGACCCTGGATCTGGGCAGCGTGCTGGCGGTCGTGCCGGTAGAACGACCGCAGCCACTGCAGAACCGTGAGCGTCCCGAATACCGGGCTCGTCGCCACCCTGTCGAAACCTGCAAGCGGGATGCCGTCGATCAGGCCGTTGGTGTAGGCCCGCTCCACTTCAAGGGCGCGCAGCAGATCAGCCACCTCGTGCGCATTCGCCTCCTCCACCGGGATCGCCACTGGCTCCGGCCGCACTTCGCTGATGTCCGGGTTCTCCTCCGCCAGGGCGGCGCGAACCCACGAGTCATAGCTCCTTTCCATCTCCCAGAGGTGTGCGAGCTGTTCGAGAGCGGTCCACTGCTCCTCGCCCTCGGCGTCAACTGGCACCGCCAGGGCCTCTTCGCGCGTGAGCGCGCGGGCAGCGGCAACCAGGGCCGCGCGTTCCTCGGCCATCTTCTCCTTGAGCTCAGCTACCTGTTCACGCGTGGCCATTTCCACCCCCTCCGTTGCGCCCGATGAGCCTTCTGACTCCCTGCCAGGCGGCATAAGGAATCGTCGCCACAAGCGCTATGGCAAACACAAGCCCCCCGTAGAAAGTGCCAAACACAAACCCGAAGCCCCATCCCAGCAGGTCCATGCTCCGATTCTGCCGCCGCCGGGCCCGCCTGTCGACACCTGCCCGCTTGCGGGCACCGGGGAAGGTGGGAGAGTGTGCACCATGCCTTTCAAGCTGCGCCGCTCCACCGCCCCGGGGCCCCGTTTCCAGGCCGATTGGCTGGTGGTGGGACTGGGTAACCCCGGCGAGCAGTACGCCCGCAACCGTCACAACGTTGGCTTCTGGGTCATCAACGAGCTGGCAACGCGCGCCGGCGCCCGGCTCAAGGCCTCCGGGAGCACCATGAGTATCGCCGTCGCCGGCCTTGCTGCCGCCCGCGTCGCGCTGGTGCGCCCGAAGACGTTCGTCAACCTCAGCGGCAAGGCAGTCGCCCAGGCCCTCCAGTGGACCGGCTGCGACCTGTCCCACACCATCGTGGTCTACGATGAGCTCGACCTGCCCGCGGGCGCCCTTCGCATCCGCGAAGGCGGCGGCCACGGCGGGCACAACGGCCTCAAGAGCATCGGCCAGGCCGCCGGGCTCGATTTCGTCCGCATTCGCATTGGCATCGGGCGGCCGCTCGCCGGCGGCGAACCGTCCTGGGACCCCGAGGTGGTTGCAGACTGGGTGCTTGGCAATCCCCGGGGCCCCGACCGCGAACTCCTGGAAGAGGCCTGCCGCCTGGCGGCCGATGCCGTCGAAGCCATCATCAGCGAAGGCGTCTCCGCTGCCGCCGGCCGGTTCACGCGCCGGTAGCCTCCGATGTGCGCCGCCCTACTCCGGCGGCGTCCCCAGCGTCACTCGCAGCGTCAGCTTCTTGCCGCCGCGATAGACCTCCATGTCCACCGTCTGGCCGGCGTGGTGTCGCACCATCGCCACCGCGAGGTCCGCCTCGTTGCGCGTGGCAGTTCCGCCGATACCGACAATCACGTCTCCGGCCCGCAGCCCGGCCCGGCGCGCCGGTCCGTCGGGAATGTCGCCCGCCGCATCCACGTAGACACCCCCGAGCTCCTCAGGGACGCCAAGCTCCTTCGACTTTGCCGGGAGCAGCCTCTCAAACGCCTGGATGCCAAGAAGGCCCCGGTTCACAGTCCCGTTCTCGCGGAGTCCTTCGTACACAGCGCTAACCATGTCTGACCCCACCGCGAAGCCAATCCCCGCGGCCACACCGCCCGTCGTGTAGTCGGGCGCTATCGAAGTGTTCACGCCCACAACCTTGCCGGTGAGCGTCAGGAGCGGCCCGCCGCTGTTCCCGTGATTGATCGCCGCGTCCGTCTGGATTGCCCCGAGCGTGCCCCCCGCCTCGCTTGTCGAGCGGTTCTTCGCGCTCACAATCCCGCGCGTCACCGTGAACCCCGGCCCGTCGCCCCCCGAAAGATCAAGCGCGTAGCCAATTGCGACCACATCCTGCCCCACAGTCACCTCGGACAGCGGCGCAAACTCAAGAGGCGATAGGCCGCTGGCCTCGATCTTGAGGAGCGCGATGTCCGAACGCGGGTCGGTGCCCACAACCGCGGCGCGATACTCGGCGCCGTCGCTCATGATCACGTTGATCGTGGAGGAGGGCCGTCCACTGAGGCCAGAAATCACGTGGTTGTTGGTGATGATGTAACCGTCCGCGTCGACTACAAAGCCGCTGCCCACACCCGCGCTTGTGGTGATCTTGACCACGGCCGGCTCTGCCATCCGCACGACTTCTGCCACGCTCATCTCACCCGCTGCCCGGGCTGCCGGCCGCGGTGTCGCGGGCGCCGCTCCCTGGCCGGGAGTGCCTGCTGCAGCCGGGATGAGCGCCGAAGGCCCCCCCTCGGAACCTGAAGAACACGCCACGCCCAGCAGAAGCGCCAGCGATGCCGTCACCGCAGCCGCCAGCCGGGTCACCTTCCTGTTCATTGCCAACCCCCGATGTGAAGCCTGTGTCCCATTCTCACCCGGCGCCGGGCAATTCACTGTAAATCGCCGGCCAGGTTTGAAAGCCGGGGTAAAGCACGCCGCCCCTGTCTTGGCAGCAATGCCGCGAAGCGTATGATGCCTGTTGGGGCTGTCTATGGCGTGGCAGGGCAATCCAGACCCGACCGGGGTTCGTAGCATTGTTAGGACGGGTGAATTCGCCCGCCTGCCGGATGACCCTCTCGCCGCCCGGCTCGAATGGTCCGACGAGGCCCTCATGACCGCCATCGCCACCCGCGACGAGCTTGCCTTCGTGGTCCTTTACGACCGCTACGCCGACCTCGTTTACTCGGCCTCCCTCCGCGTGCTCATGGACCCCGGCCTCGCCGAGGACACAACCCAGGACGTCTTCATCCGGCTCTGGCGCCGGCCGCAGACATTCATCGCCGAACGGGGCCGCTTTGTCACCTGGCTCATGAGCGTCACCCGCAACCGCGCCGTTGATGAGATCCGGGCTCGCGGCCGCCGCCATCGCCGCGAAGTCCCCTCCATGGAGACCGAAGACCCCGTCGCCTGGAGCCAGCTAGCGGCCCAGGATGAGGACCCCCTCGCTTCCGCCCAGGTCAGCGAGATCCGGGCCAGCGTCCGCTCTGCCCTTTGCGGGCTGCCCGCCAGCCAGAAGCGGGCCCTCGAACTCGCCTACTTCGGCGGCCTCACCCAGCTGGAGATAGCCCTCCGCACCGGTGAGCCGCTGGGAACCATCAAGACCCGCATCCGGCTCGGCATGCAGAAGCTCCGCCGGGCCCTGCAGGAAGAAGCCAGGGAAGACTGAAGCATGACCGGTCGCTGTCTGTCCCAGGATGAGGCGGACGAATTCGCCATCGGCTCCCTCGACTCACTTGCCGAGGCCGACGTCGCCGCGCACCTCCGCACCTGCCGCGCATGCCTCGAACTGGTCAGTCTCGCCCAGCAAGTCGCCGCTGCCCTCGCACTTGCTGTCCCGTCCCATCGCTCCCCGGCTGGCCTGCGCCGCCGCACCTTCCTTGCGGCCGGGGTGGCGCGCCCCCGCATGCTCATGCGCGTGCTCCGCGCCGCCCGGGCAGTTGCTGCCGTCGCTGCTGTGCTCATCGCCGTTGCCGCGCTTGCTGGCATGGTCATCCTGCGCGACCAGGTTCATGATGTCCGCCAGGAGAATTCGGACCTCTCCGTGCAGGTCGATGATGCGCTCTCGCAGAAGATCGAGATCCTCGCCCTCACCAGCCGCTTGAACGAAGAAGAGCGCCGCTCCGCCGACCTCACCCAGGCTGCCCGCGGCGACCGCGACCTCCTGCTTGCACTCCTCTCCCCCGAAAGCGATGTGGCCGAAGTCTTCGCAGCCGAACAAAGCGCCTACTCCCTCGGCCGCCTGGTCTGGGACCGCGGGCAGAAGAAAGTCTGGTTCGTGGCCAGCCGCCTGCGCCCGCTGAGCGACGGCGAGACCTACCAGCTCTGGGCCAGCTCCGGCGGCAAGTACCATAGCCTTGGCACCTTCAACGCCGATTCCTCCGGGTTTGCCCGCCACGAGGCCATCGTCCCCCAGGGCCTCGAAAGCTACGAGAGCGCCGTCGTCACAATCGAGCGCGCCGGTGGCTCCCCTGAACGCACCGGCACCAGCGTCTTCGTAGCCGACCTCAGCCGCTTCCGCCGCTGATCGCCGCGTGTGCCCGCCGCGGACTCCGCTACTGCCGGCCTAGTCCCGCAATCCTTCCCGTAGCTCCGCCGCCGCCCGGGCCTGTAGTACGAAACGAATGGCACAAGGATGTCGGCCACGCCAAAGTCCGTCCAGCCATCCGGTATCAACACGAGACCGTGCGCCAGACCCAGTACGACTCCCGCAAGCGAAGCCGTCTGGTGGATCGCGAGCAGCCTCGCCCTGCCGATGATGCCATCGAACCACGCCGACGACATCAGCAGTCCCCCTGCCAGCCCGAGCCACACGCAGAGATAGGCCGCCAGGCCGGCCGCCCGCGATGCGTACCACGCCCCGTGCGTTCCTGCATCAGGGAGCAGGTCTTCCAGTGGGCCCGACAGAATGCGCCCTCCTCCCAGCACCCCGGCCATGCCGGCGAGTGCGAACATCGCCCACAGCTTCATCTCACGACCCCTTCGTCTTCTTCGACGTCGCCGCCGGGGGTGGCGCCGAAGGCTTCGGTGCAGGCGGAGCTGCCGCGACCGGCGGTGGAGTCGTGCCGGGGGATGTGGGCAGGGCCGGGGGAGGAGCGGCTGCGGGAGGGGCAGTTGCCGGAGGAGTGGCCGGGGGCAACTTCGATCCGCCTCCCGGTGCACCGGCCTCTCCCCCGGTGGAAGTCCAGGTCCACGCCGGAGGCGGGAGCGCCTCTCCGCCGGAGCTCGTACTGATAACGGTCGGGCCCGGGTCGCCGCCAGGTGCAACGGTGACCACGGGGGGCGAACTGCCCGGCGGTTCAACCGCTGCCGCGTTCCCGGCTACCGGGGTTCCACCGGCCGCCTCGTACACGTATGTCACGTAGTAGTAGACCGATTGCCGCTCAACCACCACCACCTGCTCGTGTGGCTGCTCGGCCGGAACGGCCCCGTCTGGCGCGGCTGCCTGTTCGATCGCAACCCACTGCCCGGTCGCCTGGTCCCAGCGCCAGCCATCCTGCTCGACGGGCTGCTCTTCCCAGGTCTCTTCGGCGGCACCGTCCGCCTGCTGCTCGATGCGTCCGGTAGCCGCCACGGACGCCCACAACGAAACGAACACCGCCGTGGCGCCTGCTGCCGTGAGCACCCGCGTCAGCAGGAACTTCACCTGCTTCCCTGCCGGGCGGCTCACCTGTGGTCCTCACCGGCGTGCTCGTCGTCGTCATCGCCGTGGCTGTCTTCGTCCTCGTGTTCGTCGTCATCGTCGTCGCCCAGATCGTCGCCGTCCTCATCGTCGTCGTGGACCCTGCTGCCGCCGCTCCCGTCCGACCAAGGCGATGGCGCCGCCGGGGGGGCCGTAGCCCCTGAAGGGGCCGGGTCTGAGGTGCCGGCAGGTCCGGTCTGGTCATCGCCCGGCGATGGAGATGGAGCGGGCGTCGTTGCTGGCGGAGGTGGCGTGACGGTCGCGCTTGCCGGCGGCACAGACGGTGAGGCCGGCGGGGCCGTGGCCGGCGGTGGCGCCGGGCTCGGTTTCGAATCCGCTCCAGTCGACGCTGCCGCGCTCGGCACGGACACCTCGCGCACGTAGACGATCGGCTCCTTGTCCACATAGACGACGCGCGTCACCGGTTCGGCTGCCTCTACTGGCGCGGCCTCGGCGGCCGGTTGTGACCAGGCGACCTGCTCCGTTACCGCCGGAGTGGCTGTCTCGGCCTGCGCCGGTTCAGGCCCCGGGCCGGGAGCGAGTAGCCCCTGGCTCGCCGCCAGGCCCGCGACCGCCGCGCCCGAAAGCGCTGTCGTTACCGTTCCCGCCAGCAGACTGGCAATCCTGTTCATCCGTGACTCCTTGGGGGGGTGTGTCGCAGGGCACATCGCACTTTGGCCCCCGGAAGAGTCGCGGTCATTCTCAAGAAATCCGTAAGAGGCCCGCGGGCGCGCGTCACCAATCCCGAACGCTGCCGTCCGCCCCTACCGCCACTACCCGGTGCCCCTGCGCCCGCGCCAGGCCCGCCGCCGCCTCCCCCCCGATGAGCACCGCCTTCGCCCAGACCTCCGCCCGCCATGCCTCCGCCGCCCAGGCCGTCACCTGCACGAAAGGGCTCTCCGCGGGCAGACCGCTCCGCGGATCAATGAGGTGATGCGCCAGTCCCCCGTTGCTGGTCTGCCAGCGCCGCTTCGCTGTTGTCGATGTCGCTACTGCCCCCCTCACAGCCCCCTCCCACGGGTCGGGCATCCCCTCAAGAGGCGAGTCGATCGCCACCAACCAGCCGTCCACACCCGGCTCTGCGCCCGCGCAACGCAGGTCTCCCCCGGCGTTGATGAACACGTCCGGGTACTCTTGCTCCATCAGCCCCAGGCCGAGGTCCACTGTCCAGCCCTTCACGATCCCGCCAAGGTCGAGCCCGCCGCCGCACAGCTTCACCCGGTTGCCCTCCACCTGCAGGCAATCACGCGGGTCGGGGACCACCTGCCGCACCGGCGCGCCGCCCGACACGTCCGCGAAGGTTGCCCCGTATCCCGCCGCCATCAGCGCCATCAGCACCATCGGGTTGTAGAGCCCCGCCGTGAACGAATGGCCCTCAATCGCCAGGTGGCACGCCGCTGCGAACATCTCATCCTCCACCACCTCGCCCCGGTTCAGCCGCGAAAGCAGGCTCCCCGGCCGGAACCGCGAGAACCGCTCCTCCTGCTGCTCGAACAGCACCCTCAGCGAGAGGAACGCGGCGACCGGCCGCGACTCCCCTGCGATGATCACGCCGACGTCCGTGTCCATCGCCCGGAAGCTTTCGGTATGGAGCATCACGAGGCCGCCGGCAGCCTGACCGTGAAGGTCGCGCCCAGCCCCGGCCCCGAATCGACGTGGATCTGGCCTCCATGCACCTCGGCAATCCACCTTGCGATCGGCAGTCCCAACCCCGTTCCCCCATCCCGCCGGGCACGCGCCGTGTCCACCCGGTAGAACCGGTCGAAGATGCGCGCGTGGTGTTCTGCTGCTATCCCCGGGCCCGTGTCGCTCACTACCAGTTCCACCTTCTTCCCCGCCTTTCGCGTCCGCACGGTCACCTGGCCCCCCGAAGGCGTGTACTTCACCGCGTTGTCGACCAGGATCATCGCAAGCTGCCGCATCCGTGCGCGGTCGCCCTCCAGCTGCGCCGCGCTCGTATCGCCCACCAGCGCGACACCGCGCGCCTCCGCCAGCGGCTGCACGTCTCGCACCAGCTCCGAAACCACTCCCGCCAGGTCGACGCGCTCCTTCACAATCTCCAGCCGGCCCTCATCGGCCCGCGCTAGCGTCAGCAGGTCGCTCACCAGCCTCGCCATATGGTCAGTCTCGGTGGCGATTGCCTCGACCTGGTCGAGGTTCGCCTCCACAGTCTGGTCGTGGTGGCGCAGGAGAAGCTCGTTGTTCGCCTTCACCGTCGCAATCGGTGTACGCAGCTCGTGCGAAGCATCTGAGACAAAGCGGCGCTGCATTTCGAGCGAGCGCCTGATGGGCGAAAGCGTTCGCCCCGCCAGCCAGAAACCACCGGCAGTTGAGAGCGTCAGGCCGGTCAGCCCGCCCACGCCCAGCACAATCGCGAGCGTGCGGAGCTGCCTGTCCCGCGCATCTAGAGAACGTCCCACGTGGATGTAGCTGCCTTCGGGGCCCTGCTGGCTCAGGATGCGAAAACGCTGGTGGTCGCCCGCGACATCGGTGAGCTCCGCTCCGTCAGATGCGCCTTCTTCGAGCGCCTCCAGGTCCACCCCCTCCAGGTCAACCCGCCGGGGATTGGCAACCACGTCCCCGCCCATGGTCGCCACATAGAACAGGTCGCTTGATAACGTCGCTTCCAGTTTCGGGTCGCGCTTGTGATCATCGTCATCATCGTGGTCCTCGTCTGGCCGCCCCTGGAAGAACGGGAACAGGCCCGATTGCGGGTCCAGTTGCACCATCCCAAGCTCCAGCCCATGCATTGCCGATTCGAGCGAAGCGTCTATCTCGTTGTCGAGGTCGCGGCGGATGGTCAGGTAGGCCAGGGAGCCCACCACCGCCAGGATGGCCGCGAACACGCATGCGTACCAAACGGTCAGCTGAAGGCGCGCCCGCTGGAACATCAACCGGCTCGCAGGGCGTAGCCGACGCCCCTGACCGTGCGAATGAGCTTCTGCTCGAACCCCCGGTCCACCTTGTTGCGCAGGTAATGGATGTAGATGTCGACTACGTTCGATTCCGTGAGCATGTCGTAGCTCCACACCCTGTCCAGCAGCTGGGAGCGGGTCAGAACCTGGCCGGCATTCCTCATCAAGACCTCGAGCAGGGCGAACTCGCGCGCCGTGAGCTCTATCCGGCGGCCCGCGCGCACCGCTTCCCGCGCCCGCAGGTCCAGCTCCAGGTCCCCGGCGCGAAGCCAGAGGGGGTCGCCTGCCGGCATCTGCGCGCGCCGCGTCAGCGCCCGGATTCGAGCCAGCAGCTCGGCAAGCGCGAAAGGCTTCACCAGGTAGTCGTCAGCCCCCGCATCGAGCCCGCGCACCCGGTCCTGCACCGAATCGCGCGCCGTGAGCATGAGTATGGGGACCGTGTTCGCCCGCGCCCGCAGGCGCCGCGCCACCTCGCACCCGTCCAGCCCGGGCAACATGACGTCGAGCACAACGATGTCGTATTCCTCCGTCAGCGCCTGCGTAAGCGCATCCGCGCCATCCGCCACCCAGTCGACAACGTGGCCCTCTTCCTCGAGCACGCGGCGCACTGCCGCCGCCAGGCGTGCCTCATCTTCCACCAGCAGCACATGCATCACCATCTATCTTGCGGGTTCGGGCATGGCGCGGGAATGAGAACAAGATTTGAAAACTCGAATCTTCACTTCATCGCCCGCCAAGGTGTGGCCTTCATCCTGAACCTCGAACTCACACGACATCGAGGCAAGTACATGGATACCAGGCTGGCCTTTCTCTCCGCCGCCGCCTTCGCCGGGGTTCTCGTCGGCGGGACGCTCATCGCCGACCCTTCTCTCGGCAATTCCATCAGTCCCGCCTCCATCTGGACGCAGGCCACCGGCGCCTTCGATGACGAGGACGATGAGGAATACGGGTGGGAGGACTCCGGCGCTACTACCCCCATGAACGTGGTTGCTACGGATGCCAACACGGTCACCGGCTTCGACCCCTCCTCCGCGGAACAACCGGGTTACCGCCATGGCGATGACGACGACCGGTATGACGACGACTACGACGACCGGTATGACGACGACGATCATGACGGCGACCGGGATGACCACGACCGCGACGACGACGACGACGATCGTTACGACGAGGATGGCGACTAGATGGCCGCCAGCTACGTTCGCCTGAAAGTGGCAATCGCCGCCGGCTCGGCCGCGGCCGTGGTCTGGGGTTGGGCCCACTTCCACAACACCCAGACCTTCACCGGGACCAGCGCGGGCGCGACTTCGGAGCAGGCCGCTGCGGCCGTCCCTGTGAGCGCGGTGCCGGCTTCCTCATCGGCGGCCGATGGCACGGCGCCCACCGCTACCGCGACTCCTCGCCGCGCTGCTATCCAGCCCACCCCTGCCCGGAAGACGCGCGGCTCATGAATCGCACCCGCTCCACCGATGCCCTCGCCGCCTTCATCGGCGCGCTTGTATCGACTCTCATCCTCAGGGGGCTAGACTTCGGCCACGCCCCCTGGTACATCAGCCGCTCCTCGGGCCTGGTCGCCTACGTGCTCCTGACCCTCTCCGTCGTCCTCGGACTGCTGCTTAGCACCAGGTCCCCGCGCCCGCTCGTTCCCCGCGCCCTCGCCTTCGACCTCCACCGGTTCATCAGCATCCTCACCCTGACCATGATTGGCGTTCACGCCGGCATCCTCCTCTTCGACAACTACCTGGGCTTCGGCCCGGCCGAGATCCTCCTGCCCTTTGCCTCCGATAGCGAACCGCTCCTGACGGCCGTGGGCGTTGTCGCCGCCTGGTCACTCGTTGCCATCACTGCCAGTTTCTGGCTACGCCGCCACATCGGCCCGCGCGCCTGGCGCAGGCTCCACTACCTCTCATTCGCCAGCTGGCTCCTGTCGCTCGTTCACGGCTTCGCCCAGGGGACCGACACGGCCATCCCCTTCGTCAGCGCCATCTACATTCTCTCCGCCGCGATCGTCGCCGGGCTCCTGACGTATCGCATCGGTTCGAGGAGCGGCTCCCGCACCCCGGCTACCACCGTTTCTCCGCAGGCCGGACCCGGGAACCGCGAATCTCGGAGGCTCGCCTCGCGAGCGGCCTCCGACTGAGCGGGGGTGGCCGGCGGCGCCGTCCTGGTGGGCGCCGCCGGTTCCCCCTTGCCTCGCCGGACGGTACCTTCCCGCTATGGAGACCGATCCGGCTGCCCCCATCTTCATCGTTAACCCCATGTCTGGCGCCGGGCGCACAAAGAAGCGCTGGCCTGCCCTCAAAGCCGCCATTGTCCGCGGCGGACTTGGCGACCCCCAGGCCATGTTCACGGAGTACCACGGCCACGGCTACGGGATCGCCGCCGCCGCCCTCGAACACGGCCACCGCACCATCGTCGCCGTCGGCGGCGACGGCACTCTCAACGAAGTCATCAGCGCAGTCCTCGATGCCGGCCGCGCCGAAGACGTGCGCATAGCCACCATCCCCATGGGGACGGGCAAAGACGTCGGCAAGTGCCTCGGGATCGCCGAGCCCGCCAGGGCCATCCGCGCCATCTCCGAAGGCAGCGAACGCCGTCTCGATGTCGGCCGTGTCGCCTCCCACGACGAACTCGGCGCCCCCATCACCCGCTATTTCCTGCTCGAAATGAGCGCCGGCTGGATCCCCGAGGTCTCGAAGTCAACCCCGCGCCTTCTCAAGCTGCTGGGCGATACAGCCCCCTACATCATCACCACCTTCGCGAAAATGCTCGGCCCCATGAACCGCGAGTTCGAAGTCGCAATCGACGGCGAAGAGTTCAACGGCCGCTACAACTCCGTTTCCATCCACAACATGGAGCTCTGGGGCGGCGACATGGTGGCTGCCCCGGGCGCAGCCCCCGACGATGGCCTCTTTGATGTCATTCGCTGGGGGCCGCTTTCCCGCCGCGCGGTCATAGGCGCCGTTCGCGGTATGCAGGCTGGCGGGAGCCATCTTGGAACGAAGGGCATCGATCGCCATCCTGCCCGCGCCATCGCGCTCTCCTCACCGAAGAAGAGCTACCTCGATATGGATGGCGAGCCCGGTGGCTATCTCCCTGCACGCGTCGAGATCCTCCCCGGCATCCTTCGCTTCCTGGCCCCGGCCCGCCCCTGACGGCGCTTCTCGCCCCTCACCCCGGCCCGGCTTACCATCAGGTCCACACCCCTCCCGAAGGAGCGATGCCCGTGCGCTTCTGGCGCAGGAAACCCACCACGGAGACTACCCCGGCTGCCGGCGCTGAGGCCCCCGCTCTCCAGGAACTCACGCCCGAAGAGGCTGCGGAAATCCACGCCCAGACCGAGCGCGCCGTTGAGCGCACAAAGCGTGGTTTCTTCGGCCGCATCTCCGGTCTCTTCGAACGCGCCGACTTCGGCGACGACCTCTGGGATGAGCTTGAGGAGATCCTCATCACTTCTGACACGGGCCTCGCCACCACCGAAGTCATCCTCGGCCGCACCCGCAGGCGCACGAAGGATGAGGGCGCCAGGCAGAGCGAACGCGTGCGCGAAATCCTCCGCGAGGAGCTCGTGCACGTCCTCGAAGAGCCAGCGAAGGCGCATCCCGCATGGGCGCTCGACAATCCTCCGCCCATCCTCATCCTGCTCGTTGTGGGCGTGAATGGCGCCGGCAAGACAACCACCATCGCCAAGCTCGCCCACGCCTTCAAGTCCGATGGCGCCACCGTCATCCTCGGCGCCGCCGACACTTTCCGGGCCGCCGCAACCGACCAGCTGAAGGTCTGGGGCGAACGTGTGGGCGTGCGTGTGGTCGCGCACCAGCCCAACGCCGACCCCGGGGCCGTCGTGTTTGACACGCTCGGCGCCGCCGAAGCGGCAAAGGCCGAGATCGTGATCATCGATACCGCCGGCCGCCTCCACACCAAGACGAACCTCATGGAAGAGCTGAAGAAGATCAACCGCGTCGTCCAGCGAAACTACCCCGACGCTCCCCACGAGACCCTCCTCGTGCTCGATGCCACTACCGGCCAGAACGGGCTCATGCAGGCGCGCACCTTCACCGAGGCCGTGGGCGTCACCGGCATCGTCCTGGCAAAGCTGGATGGTACGGCAAAGGGTGGCATCGCCTTCGCCATCGCTCACGACCTGGGCATCCCCGTCCGCTTCATTGGCACCGGCGAAAAGATGGGCGACCTCGCGCCGTTCGATGCCCACGAGTTCGTCGATTCCCTCCTTTCCTGAGAGGTAGCACATGGGACCGGTGATGGCGTTCTGGGCGGTCACACTGCTGATTGCCGCGCTCGCCCTGCCCATCGCCTTTCACCTCTTCAGGCGCTTCCCCGATGCCGGCGCCGGACTCAGCTTCCCGCTCGGCCTGGCGCTGGTAGGCTTCGGCTACTTCACTCTCCGGGTAGCCAGCGTCCTGCCCGCCGGGAGGGCTGGCTACCTCCTCGCCGTGGCTCTCTTCGCCTGTGCGTCGGCCGCGATTGCTTTCCGCGACCGGCGCTTCGTGCCCACGCTGCGGCGCTCCGCGCCCGCACTCATGATCATCGCCGGGCTGTTCACCCTCGCCTTCTTCGCCTATGTGGCTTTCCGCTCATACCGGCCCGAAGTCACCGGCACCGAGCAGCCGATGGACTTCATGTACCTCAACGCCACCCTGGAATCGCCCGGGTACCCGCCCCACGACCCCTGGCTTGCAGGCCACCGTGCGAGCTACTACTACTTCGGCTACCTGCAGGTGGGCGTGTTGACGGCCGTCTCCGGCGTGCAGTCATCGGTGGGCTACAACCTGGGGCTCGCATACACCTTCGCCGCGGCCGCGACGGCCATCGCTTCGCTCGTCGCCGCGCTCACGCGCTGGTCGCTCGGCCCGCCCGGACGGCGGTGGGCCGTTCCCGCAGCGGGCATCGCGGTCGTCATGCTGCTTGGCGTTGGGTCGCTTTCCGCCCTGTTCGAATGGGCCGCGGCGCACGGGCACTACAACCGCCCGCTGTTTGAGCTCATGGGCGTCGAATGGCTCATCCCCTGCGAGCCGGGCGTGACCGGCGACTGTTTCTCGGGGCCCACCGGCCCGCGGACCACCGCCTGGTACCCCACCGAGTACTGGTTCTGGTGGCGTGGCACGCGCATCATCCCCGATACCATCACGGAGTTCCCCTTCTTCAGCTTCATGCTGGGCGACATGCACCCGCACGTGATGGCCATCCCCCTGGTGCTCCTCTCCCTCGGGCTCTGCGCCGCCATCTGGCGCGGACGCTCGCCCCTGGGCCTCAGGAACTACCTCGCCAATCCCTGGCCGGGTGTGGTCTGTGCGCTCATCCTGGGCGCGCTCGCCTTTCAGAACGCCTGGGACCTGCTGACCTTCAGCGGCGCCTTTGCCCTCGCCGTCGTTATCCGGAACCTGCGCGCGCTCCCTCCCGCCCCTGCGCTGCTCGCATCGGCGGGATACCTTGGGCCGCTCTTTGCCCTCGCTGTGGGCGCCTACCTGCCGTGGTACCTCGACTTCAGCTCGCAGGCGTCGGGTTTCTACCCGTACGTCGGCCGCGGAACACGGCCCGCCCACGCCTTCCTGCAGTTCGGCCCCCTGCTGCTGGCCGGGCTCCTCACCCTGGTCCCCGCTGTTCGCCCATTCGACCGCGACGCGGCGATGCGGTTTGCCGCTCATGCCGCGTGGGTTCTCCTCCTGCCGCTTTCGCTCTGGGTCGCTCTGACTATCTACCACCACGACCTGTCCGACGCTCTACGCGCCCGTGGCGCCGGGGGCTGGGTGACCCTGGGCGCCTACGGCACGGCCACCTGGGCGCTGGTTACCGCGTTCCTGCTCCTTTCCTGGCAGCGGCGCGTCGCTGCACTGCCCGCGGGGATGGCCGCCGCCGGCGCTCTCCTCCTCCTTGGGGCCGAGCTGTTCCTCATTCGCGACGTCTTCTTCGGAGGCACGCCCCGGCTCAACACGGTCTTCAAGCTCACCTACCAGGCCTGGATCCTGCTCTCGGTTGCGGGCGCCGCGGGGCTTGCGGCCGCAATCCGTGACGCCCGCGCGTGGCATGCGCCTGGCTGGCTGGCCCTGCCTGTGGGCGCGCTCCTGGTGGCCGGGCTCGCCTACCCGCTGACGGCTGCGCCCAACCGCACAGATGGCTTTAGCGGCGGCACCGCCATCGATGGCCTCGCCTTCCTCGCCCAAAACGACCCGCCCGAGTACGCGCTCACACGCTGGGTGCATGACCACACCGCGCCCGGCGACATCATCATCGAGGCCACCGGGCGCGCCTGGCGCCGCGACGAGAAGGGCCGCCCCGTAATCTACGACAGCCGCATCGACTACACCGACGCGGGCCGAATCGCCGCGCGCACCGGACGGCAGACGCTCATCGGCTGGTATTCGCACGAGATCCAGTGGCGGGGCGACACCGAGGCCAACCGCAACGAGTTCAACCGCCGCCAGGACCTCGTTGACTCAGCCTACACGACCCCCGACCCCGCCCGCGCCGTCGAGGTAATGAAAGAGACAGGCGCGAAATACCTGGTGGTGGGCCGGGTCGAACTTTCCCGCTACGCTGGCGACATCATGCCGGCCTTCGAGACGGTGCTCGAAATCGCCTTTGAATCCGATGGGCTGCGCGTCTACCGCCTGCCCGGTGGCAGCGCGGGCCCGGGCCGGTGAGCGAACCGGGCCGCGAGGGCGGCGAAGCGATGGAGCGCCGGTTCACCGTCTCTTTTTCGGCGGTGGCATGGCTGGCCGTGTCCGCGGTGTTTGTGCTCTTGAGGCTCGGACCAACCTGGCAGGCGCCTGTCGGTGGGGCCGAGCTGGTGCACCTCTCCGGGGCATGGCAGGCCCGCGAAGGAATTGCCGACCCCCGCTTTGTGCCGACGCTGTTCCAGGCGCTGAGCACACTGCTCCTGCACCTGAGCACCTCGGAAGTCCCGCCAAGGGCGCTCGCCTTCGCGGCTACGGTCTCCATCCCGGGGGCGCTCTATCTGCTGCGTTCGCGGCTTGGCGACGGCGGTGCGCTCCTTGCCCTGCTCTTCCTTGCCTTTGATGGCCCCGGCATCGCCCTCGGCGTCTCGGCCTCAGCCATGGGATTCGACCTCGCACTGACGGCCTGGCTGCTGGTGGCTTTCACTCGCCCGCGCCTGCCCGCGCCGGCCTGGGCCGGGATCGCGTTCGTTGTAGCTACCGGTGGCCCCGTCGTGCTGCCGCTGCTGGCGGCCGGGGCAGTGCTCGCCGCGGTTCGGCCGGGCATGCTCCCCCGCGACCGTCGCCTGGCCTGGGCTGCCGCCGGGGCGCTGTCCGGTGTGGCTGCCACCACCCTTCGCTTCGGTCTCGGCGTCGATGGCCTCCGTGTCGCCCCGTTCGACCTTTTCGCCGCCGGCTTTGAAGAGGAGTGGTCCACTGCCACCGCCCTGGAGGTGGCGGGTCTCTATTCGTGGCCGCTGCTTGCCGCAGGCGCGGTCGCCGCTATCCTCGCCGCGCTAAGTGCCCTTCGTCGCCGGGCAATCGCGTCATTCGATCTCCTCCTCCTTTCCTGGGCCGGCGTCGCCCTGTCCTGGCTCCTCGTTTCTGCCGGCGCCCACTCCCTCGCGCCCGTGGCCGCGCTTACCCTCCCCCTTGCGCTCCACCTGGGCCCTGCTGCCGTCCGCGCGGTGGACGTCGTGGCTGCAATGAGGCGCGCCAACTGGCAGATCGCCGCCGGGCTGCTCGGCGCAGCGGCCTTCCTGGCGATGATCGCAACCATGAACGTCCTCAAATGGGCCGGCCGCGGCGAAACGGGCAGCGACCGCGAGGTCGCCCTTGTCGCCGGGCTGTTCCTCATGGTTGCCGGCGTGCTTGCCTACATCGCCTGGGACCGGCGCACGGCACCGTCCCTGCTGGCTGTAGCCGCCGTTACCGGGCTTGCCCACATGGTGGCTGCCTCGATGGGAGTTGCCCTCAGCGGGCGCGAAGAGCCGCTCCCCTCGCCGTTGCTGGCCCCGCAGGCAGAGACCATGCGTCAGCAGGCCCTCGAAATGGGTGGCTCCATTGCGGTCCACCCCGGAGTCGCCCCCGGCGCGACCTGGGTCCTCAGGGATGCGCCGGTGACCGTCACAGCCCTCCCGGGCGATGCCGCTGTGCTCGTCTGGCCCGCCACACTGCCGCAGCCCCAGGGCTGGGCCCCCCTTGAAGGTACCTGGGCCCTGGAGGCGCATATCGAGCCGCCCACCGGGGGCGCCCTCGAGTACATCGCCTGGCTCGCCGACCGGAACCGCCTTGATGTAGCGCAGACCCCCGTCAGCGTATACGTGAGGGCAGGCGAATGACTCTGCGCGCGGCCACCCCGCCTTCCACCCCCGCCATGGGGGCCCTCGAACGCCTCCTCCAGGTGCGGGTCCGGGTCAACTGGGAGGTCGCCCTCTACATTGTCATCTTTGCGGTAGCGTTCGGCCTGCGCTTCTGGGACCTTGGCTCGCGCGCACTGCACCACGACGAGAGCATCCACGCGCAGTGGTCGTGGGGGCTGCTCAAGGGCAACTACAGGCACGACCCCGTTTTCCATGGGCCGCTCTACTACCACGTCCAGGGCGCTGTCTTCTATCTCTTCGGCGCAAGCGACTACACGGCGAGGGTCTCGGCGGCCATCTTCGGCATGGGTCTGACAGCGTTGCCGCTGCTCCTGCGCCGGCGCCTTGGCGCGGTGGGGACGCTGGCAGCCGTGGCGCTAATCGCCTTCTCGCCGACGCTCGTCTACTACAGCCGCTTCTTCCGCGAAGACATCTACATGGCCTTCTTCACCATGCTCATGGTGGCCGCCATGTGGCGCTACCTCGCCGGGGGCCGCGACCGCTGGCTCATTGTGCTCGCCCTCGCCTTTGCCGGCTCGATGGCCACGAAAGAGGCCACCTACCTCACCCTCGCCGTCTTTCTCATCTTTCTCGATGTCTACCTCGCCGCGCTCCTCGCCGTTGCCACCCTCGATGCGCGCGGCGTGAACACGGCCTGGCGGCGCGCGCTGCTCACCGTCGCACTCGCTCCATGGGCATGGGCCATCGCCGCCCTCTGGCCGTTCCTTGGCTTCCTCCGCCGCAGCTTCGACTGGGAAGAGCTCCCCCGCCCGGGTGACGCCCTGATCCTGCTGGGCACCATGACCGTGCCCCTCATCACCGTCCTCCTGCGGGGCCCGCTGGAAAGCCTTGGCGTCGTTGGCGAGAAGCAGCTCGTCTGCCGCTGCTACTGGGACTATGACGCCGGCGATGTCGTCTGCCGGCCCACCCATCCCGCGCGCGATGCGCTGGCAATGGGCGGGCTCTTCGCCATCACCACCAGCGCCACCGCCCTCATTGGCCTGCAGTGGCGGCCGAAGACGTGGGCGCTGGCCGCCGGGGGGGCCGCACTCCTCTACCTGACCCTCATGACCTCGCTCTGGACCAACCTCGAAGGGCTTTGCAGCGGGCCGTGGGGCTCGCTCGACTACTGGATAGGTCAGCAGGATGTGCAGCGTGGCGGTCAGCCCTGGTTCTACTACTACATGCTCATGCCCGCCTATGAGTTCCTGCCCCTGGCGATCGCAGTGGGGGGCGCCTGGTGGTCCATAGTTCGCGGCGATGCATTCTCGCGGTTCCTCTGGTTCTGGCTGGCCGGTACCTGGCTGGTGCTTTCCATGGCCGGCGAAAAGATGCCCTGGCTCAACACTCACCTGGCGCTTCCCGCCTGCATACTCGCCGCCTGGACCATTGCCCGCGCCTGGCGCGCGTGGCAATCGCCACCCCCGGCCCGGCGTATGATCCCGCTCCTCCTGAGCGTCGCCCTGACCGCCCTCGGCGCGATGGCGATCATCGCCTACATCCCCGGCGGCGCCCCCTACAACGTGGCAAGGGCCGGCGTCGCGCTCGGCGCCGTGTTGATGATCTGCGTCACCGCGGCTCCCTTCGGAAGGCGCGCCGCAGGCGCCCTGGCGGTGGTGGCCGTCGCCGGCGCCCTCGTGCTCTTCTCGGTCCGCACCATGGTCATGGCGGTCTACGAACGCGGCGACGTGCCAAAGGACCTGCTCATCTACACGCAGAGCTCGCCCCACATCACCGATATCGCTGACCAGGTCGACATGCTCGCCGCCGCCTCCGGGAAGGGCTTCGCCCTGCCCATCGCCGTCGATTCGACCGATTCCTTCGCCTGGCCCTGGGCCTGGTATCTTCGCGACTACACATCCGTTGCCTACATGGACTTCACGGCCGGCTTGCCTTCGGGTGACTACGCGGTCCTGCTCGTCAACCAGTCCAACGCCGGGAAGGTGAACGACTCCCTCGAACAGTCAGGCGATGTCCGTTATGGCAGCCCGATCCCATATCCCCATCGCTGGTGGTTCGACGAGACCTACCGGTCGGCGATTACGACCGGCCCCTGGACCGGTCATGTGGTGGTGGGGCCCTTCGAGCTCCCCAACTTGGTTCCGAAGCGGGCCACCTGGGAGACCATCGGCTCCGGCATCTTCAGGGGCCGCTGGTTGCCCACCATCGCCGGCTACTGGCGCGACCACGACCCGCACCGGCCGAGTGGCTCTGTCGATGCGCTCGCCTACTTCCCCGCCAACTTCGACCCCGAAACGGGCGCGCTCACCACGCGCCCCCTCGAACCACCGGCGCCTACGGCCGACAAATCGGGACGTCCGTTGTTCGGTGGCATTGGCTCGTTGCCGGGCCAGTTCGTCTCTCCTGTCGACGTCGAGGCCGGCCCGGAAGGCAACCTCTATGTCATCGATCGGGCTTCGAAGAAGCTGCAGAAGTTCGATGCGCAGGGGAACTTCGTGGCGTCGGTGGATGTTCGTGCCAACCCTGCCGATCCCAACGAGAGCGCCGAGCCCTGGGGGCTGGAAGTCGGGCCCGGCGGGACCATCATTGTGGCCGACACATTCGGCTGGCGCGTGCGCGTGTTCGACCGCGACCTCAAGCCCGTCACCACCTTCGGTGGCCCGCCCGACACTTCGAAGACCCCCGGCCCCTATGACCTCTACGGCCCTCGCGACGCCGCCATCGATAGCGAGGGGAATATCTGGGTCACCGACACCGGTCATGGACGGCTGATGGTCTACACCCCCGCCGGGGTCTTCGTCCGCCAGGTGGGCGAACGTGGCGCCGGCCCCGGCCAGTTTGATGAGCCCGTCGGCCTCGATATCGCCGCCGATGGCTCGATCCTTGTGGCCGACATGTACAACCGCCGCGTGCAGATCCTCAATGCCCGGGGCGAATACGCAGGCGAGTTCGCGGTTGACGGCTGGGGAGGCCAGGACGTCAAGGACAAGCCCTACCTGCGTGCTCTGCGCGATGGGCGCGTGGCCGTCAGCCTGCCCGGCCTCAACCAGGTGCGCGTCTACGACCGCAACGGACAGCTCCTCAACACCATCGCGCCTTCCGAAGAGCCCCTTAACCGTCCCTACGGGATCGTCGAAACGGCCGATGGTAAGCTGTGGGTCTCGGAGGGCGGCAGCGGGCGGCTGCGCCTGTTTACCCTTCAGTAACCCACCGGGAGCGCCCCCTTCTTGCTCCGCTCCATCCGTTTCTGGCTCGGGTTCGCCATCAGCGCGGTGCTCATCGCGCTCTTCCTTCGCGCCACTCACCCCTCAGAGCTGGCCGAGGCCCTTGGGAGAGCCGAATACTGGTACCTCGTTCCCGCCACCGCGGTTCTCTTTGTTGCGATCGTGGCCCGCTGCTTTCGCTGGTCCGTGCTAATGCGGCCCGTGGCGCCCATGAGCCCGGCGCGGCTCTTCCCCTACGCCATCATCGGCTATATGGCGAACAACCTCCTGCCCGCGCGGGCGGGCGAGGTGGTGCGGGCCTATGTGCTGGGCGACCGTGAGAAGGTCTCGCGCATGGGCACGTTTGGCACCATCGCCGTCGAGCGGCTCTTCGATGGCTGCACGCTGGTGCTCATGCTCCTCGTCGCTGGCGCCTTCGTCGGCTTCGAAGACAGCCGCCTGCGGCTGATTGCCGTCGCGTCGAGCGTCCTCTTCGTCGCCGCGCTCGCCGGGTTCTACATCATCACTCTCTCCGAAGAGCGGACCAGGCGCGTCATGCACTTCTTTCTGCGCCTCCTGCCGGAGCGCCTGGAGCACCGCGCCGAGCACATCGCCGACCAGCTCGCCCTCAGCCTGCGCTCGGTCCATGAGTGGCGTCCCCTGGTAATGGTGGTGGTGCTCAGCGCCACGGCCTGGACCATCGAAGCGGCCTGCTATGCCGTAATTGGCCAGGGCTTCGACCTCGGCGTCGGGTTCGCGCACTACTGCCTGCTGCTCTCGGCGGCCAACCTCGCCATCATCATCCCCACTTTCTTTGGTGGGACCGGGCCGTTCGAGTGGGCCGCAAAGCTCGTGCTCGTCGGTGCGGGCGTCGAAGGCGCCGATGCCGGGGCGTATTCGATAGTGGCCCACGCCATCATCCTCATCCCCACCACCATCCTCGGCCTCATCTTCCTCTGGAGCTTCGGCGTCTCTTTCGGGCGCATCGCCAGGGTCGATGTCGAAGAGGTCGAGTCCGAGGCAGGCGTCCCGTGAACATCGGCATCGTGGGCGCGGGAATAGCCGGCCTTGCTGCCGCACGGACCCTCCAGGACCACGGGCACCGCGTCACCATCTTCGAAGGCCGTCCCGATGTCGGCGGCCAGGTCGTGACCTTCGACGTGGGCGGTGAGCCCCTCGAGTGCTTCTATCATCACCTGTTCACCAACGACACCACCGTCGTCCGTTACATCGAGGAGCTCGGGCTCGGCGACCAGCTCCGGTGGATAGACTCGAAAGTGGGAATCCTCCGCAACGGCCGCGTCTTCCCGTTCGTGACCCCCATGGACCTGCTGCGCTTCACCGCCATCCCACTCACCAGCCGCATCAGGCTCGGGCTCGCCGCGCTCTGGTTGAGACGGCAGGGAGACTGGAAGAAGTACGAAGAGGTGACAGCCCGGCAGTGGATGGAGCGCGCCGTTGGGAAGAAGGCCTTTGCCGCTGTCTGGGGGCCTCTCCTGCGGGGGAAGTTCGCCGGCCAGGCAGACCAGGTGGGCATGACATGGCTCTGGGGCAAGGTCTACCTCCGCTTCGCCTCACGTAGCGGGGGCGCGGGCATGAAGGAACAGCTCGGCTACCTCGAAGGGTCGTTCATGGCCTATATCCGGAAGCTCGCCGCCCTCGTCGAGGAGCGAGGTGGCGCCATCCACCTCGACACCCCGGTCGATGAGGTCGTCGTTGAAGAAGGCGCCGTACAGGGCATCCGCGCAGGCGGCCAGGTGCACCCCTTCGACCGGGTGCTCATGACAACGCCCAACACCATCACGCGAAAGATCGCGCCTTCCCTCCCCGCTGGCTACGCCGCCATCCTCGATAGCGTTCGCTACCAGTGGGCGACCTGCCTGGTGCTCGCACTCGACCGGCCGCTGAGCGGCATCTACTGGCTGAACATCGCCGACCAGCTGCCGTTCGTGGCCTGCGTCGAGCACACCAACTTCATCCCGCCAGAGCGCTATGGCGGCAATCACATCGTCTACCTCTCCAACTATGTCCCCCCCGGGCATCCCGTCCTGGAGATGGATGCCGAAGCTGTGTTCGCGAGCTACCTGGACGGCATCCGGCAGGTCAACCCGGGGTTCGACCCCTCGTGGGTGCGCCAGAAGTGGCTGTTCAAGGACCCCGGTGGCCAGCCCGTGATCACGACCCACTACTCACGCTCGATTCCGGACCTCCGCACCGGAGTGGATGGCCTCTACCTCGCCAACACCACCCAGATCTACCCCGAAGACCGCGGCCAGAACTACAGCCTCCTCCTCGGGGAGAAGGTGGCGTTGCTCATGCACGCCGATTCTGCTGGCCGCTTCTCCATCTGAACCGGCTCACATCCTCCGGCGGCAAGACCACGAACCATGTACGGGGTATACTCGTGCCACGTTTCACAATTGAGGTAGCTGCCCATGGGTGCGGAGCCGACTGCGCAGGAATTGAAGGACCTGGTCGCTGAATTCGAACCCGGGAAGGGCCACCTCCTCCCGGCGCTGCACAGGGTCCAGGAGACCTATGGCTACATCTCCCGTGATGCCATCGAGGCCGTTGCCCGTCAGCTGAACACCACGCCCGCCCTCGTCTACGGTTGCGTCACGTTCTACGCCGACTTCCGCACCCACAGGCCGCCCGAAACCGAAATCACGTGGTGCAGCGGCCCCGCCTGCCGCCTCGCCGGCGGCGAGCGCATTCGCGAAGCAATCGAGCACACCCTCGAGCTCCCTCTCGGCGGCCACAGCGATGACGGCCGCTACGGTCTTCACCTGGGCCAGTGCGTGGGAACATGCCATGAGTCGCCACAGGTCTGGGTCAACGGCGAAGTCAGGGGTGGGCTCACCGTCGCCGGCGCGATTCGCCTGGCGCGGGAAGTGAAGGCCGCCGAATGAACGCCTGCCTCCAGCCAATCATCGATGAAGCAAAGCGGGCCTGGGCCGCCGAGCAGGCCTCCGGCCGCGTAAAGATCACCGTCACGCTCGACACTTCGTCCATTGCGCGGGGCGCCGAGCAGACCATTGCCGCCATCAGGGACGTGGCAGCGAAGAAGAAGCTCGATGTAGACCTCTCTATCACCGGCTCATGGGGCTTCTGCTGGGCCGAGCCCACCCTCACCGTGCGCACGGCCGCTGGCACACGCACGGTGCTCTACGCCAACGTGACCGCCGACCGCGTCGAGGAGCTGCTCGAAAAGACGGTCGTCGAAGGCAGCGACCTCCCGGCGCTGGCAGTGGGCGTGGTTGAAGGAAACGCCACCCCCGAGATCCCCCTTCTCGCCGAACATCCCTTTATGCATGGCCAGGTCCGGCGTCTCATGGCCAACCTCGGCCTCACCGACCCGGAGAACATAACCCACTACCTCGCTCATGGTGGCTACGAAGGGTTCGGCCGCGCCCTGGAGATGGACCCCGAGGCAATCGTCAAGGAAGTGCTCGACAGCGGCCTCGGTGGCCGCGCCGGCGGCGGCTTCCCCGCCGGCCGCAAGTGGGACTTCCTCCGCACCGCCACGGCTGAGCCACGCTACCTCGTCTGCAATGCCGACGAAGGCGACCCCGGCGCCTGGGTCAACCGCGTCCTCATGGAAGGCGACCCCCAGCTCATCGTCGAAGGCATGCTCATCGCCGCCCTCGCCGCCAACGCCCGCTGGGGCTACATCTACGTGCGTTACGAATACCCGCTCGCCGTGCGGCGCATGCAGATAGCCGTCGACCAGGCCAGGGAGAAGGGCCTCCTCGGCGAGAATATCCTCGGCACCGGCAAGGATTTCGACCTGGTCGTCTTCAAGGGCGCGGGCGCTTACGTCTGCGGCGAAGAGACCGGGCTGATCAACTCAATTGACGGCTACCGCGGCATGCCCCGCATCAAGCCTCCATTCCCCGCCCAGGCGGGCCTCTGGAACAAGCCCACCAACGTCAACAACGTCGAGTCCTACGCCAACGCCCCACTCATCATGCGCGAAGGGTCGGCCTGGTGGAGCTCTGTGAGCGACGCCCGGGAGAAGGGCACGAAGATGTTCACCTTCTCTGGCGCCGTGAAGCAGCCCTGCTGCGTCGAGATTCCCTTCGGCCCAAAGGTGCGCGACGTCCTCATGCAGTACGCCGGCGGTCCCGCCAGTGACCGCCCCATCAAGGGCTTTCAGCCGGGCGGGCCACTCTCCGGAGTAGTCGCCGCCAGTGGACTCGACCTCACCCTCACCCTTGACCCCTACCGCGAACTTGGCCTCTTTCTCGGCGGCGGCGGCATCGTCTTCTTCGATGACTCCGCCTGCACCGTCGACCTCTGCCGCTACTTCCTCTCCTTCGCCGAAGACGAAAGCTGCGGACGCTGCACCACCTGCCGCGGTGGCACCCAGCGCGCCGTCGAGGTGCTCCGCCGCATCCAGTCCGGTGGAGGTCATGTCGGCGACTTCGAACGCCTCGAAGGCCTGGTGCGCTGGCTCGTCTATTCCAACTGCTTCCACGGCCAGTTCGCAATGACCACCGTGAAGACCGCCCTCAAGCAGTTCCGCGCCGAATGGGTAGAGCACATTGAAGAGAAGCGCTGCCGCGCCCGCGTCTGCCCCGGCCTCTTCGAATACCGGGTGAAGGCCCAGGGCGACGCGAAGCTGGCGGAAGCAAAGGACATATGCCCAACCGGCGCCATCGCCGAGGAGGGCGGCAAGTACAGCGTCGTTGATTCCCTCTGCATCCGCTGCGACGCCTGCCGCGAGGTCGCCCCCGCGGCGATGGAGCTGCGCGACCGGGCGGTCGTTCCCGTCGTGGCGGGGGCGGCCGCGGGTTAGCCGAAGGGCCTCTGCCCTTTGTCGCCGCTCAAGCCGCCACAGGGGTGACTGTCGCACTGCTTCCCGGCCACTTGCCTCACCCGCGAGAGCCCGGTCCGGCCTCCAGGGCGTGGTAAAATGAATCGGTGAAGGGCAATCCGCAGCCGGTTCCCGCCTACCCCGACCTCCCCATCGCCGACATCCTCCGCGACGCGCGCCTCGGCGACCTGAAGGCGCTCGCCGAAGAGCCTTTCGACTACGCCGCCCTGCCCGCTGCCGTCGAAGCTCTCTTCGATCTGCTTGAGGAGCGGAAGACGCCCTATCTCCTCGTTGGCGGCCTTGCCGTTCTCCACTATGTGGGTGGACGAAACACGCGTGACATCGACCTCCTGATCCCGGAGCGCGCCTTCGACCAGCTCCCCGAACTGGTCGTGACCGAAAGGAACGCCGACTTCGCCCGGGCAACCTTCCGCGGCGTTGTGGTCGATGCGCTCTTCACCCGCAACCGCCTGTTCGAGATGGTGAGAAAACACCACGCGGACAGCCTCCACTTCGGCAAACGCACCATCCCCTGCGCCACGGTCGAGGGGCTCCTCATCATGAAGCTCTACGCCCTGCCCTCCCTCTACCGGCAGGGGAGAATGGACCGGGTCAGGGTCTACTGGTTTGACATTGGCCAATTGCTGGATGCCTACCAGCCCGACATCGAGCAGATCCTCGCGCAGCTGACGCGGCACGTACTTCCGACTGACCTTGTCGAGATACGACGAATCCTCGATGAGATCCGGGCGGAGACGAAGCACTTCCGGGAGTGACGCTGCAGCAGTTCTCGCACATCCGTTCGTGGCGGCTAGAATAGCCCTGCCGTGTCCACGCCCATTCGCCGCCAGTACCTGGAGCTCAAGCAGCGCCACCCCGATACGCTGCTCTTCTTCCGCCTCGGCGATTTCTACGAGACCTTCGACGATGACGCGAAGCTGGTGGCGGCCGAACTGCAGATAACGCTCACCTCAAAGCCCATGGGAAAAGACCTCCGCGTGCCCCTCGCCGGGGTCCCCTTCCACAGCATCGATGCTCACGTCGCGAAGCTCGTCGCACGGGGCTACCGCGTCGCCATCTGCGAACAGATGGCCGACCCTGCCACCGTCAAGGGCCTCGTCCCGCGCGAAGTCGTGCGCGTCCTCACCGCCGGCACGGTCACCTCCGAAAGCTCCCTTGAGGCCGCTGCCCCCAACTACCTGGCCGCGGTCGCGCTCCGCCGGGGCGGGGCCGCGGTCGCGCTCGCCGACATCACCACAGGCGAGGTGCGGCTTGCCTCCGGGCAGGAAGCCCCACTCGAGCTCCTGCGCAGCGCCCCGGCCGAACTGCTCGTAGAAGATGAGGCCGACGTGCCGCCCGGCCTGGCCGCGGCGATAAGGCGCCGGGCGCCCCTCGGGGACCTGGCGATTGAGGCCGAGCTTGCCCGCCAGTTCGGCGACCAGGCGCGCTCCACCGTTGTGGCCTCTGAGGCGGAAGCGGCCGCCCTCGCCCACCTCCTGTCGTACGTGCGCGAAACCTATCCCGCCGCCCTCGGCGCCCTCCAGCGGGTACGTCCGGTGACCGATGGCGCAACCCTGGTGCTCGACCAGCGCACCCTCAGGAACCTCGACGTCCTCCCGGGGCACGGGCGAACGTCCTCCCTCTTCCAGGTGCTCAATCTCTGCCGGACGCCAATGGGGACGCGGCTGCTGCGTTCGTGGCTGACCAGGCCCCTTCGCGACCCGACGATCCTGGCCGGCCGGCATGACGCCGTGGCCTGGTCCGTTGCCCGCCCGATAGAGCGCGAACAGCTCCAGGCGCTCCTCCGCGGCCTGCCCGACATCGCTCGCATCGCTGGCAAGATCGGCGCCCGGTCTGCTGGCCCGCGTGACCTCCATGGCCTGCGTGCGGGCCTGCGCGCGACCTTCGACCTCGGCGCGATGCTCAACCGCCTGGAGCGGCCGGGGCTCATCGCCGGGGCAACCGCCCGGCTTGCGGCGGCCGCCGAGCCGCTCCTCGCTCTCGATGCGGCGCTCGACCCGGACCCGCCTGCCTCGTTCGACGAAGGGGGCGTCATCAACCCCGGGTTCAGTGGCGAGATCGATACCCTCCGCGCCCTGACGCGAGATGCTCGTGGATTCCTCCTCGGCCTTGAGCGTCTGGAGCGCGAACGGACTGGCATTCGTTCCCTCAAGGTCGGCCACAACCGCGTCTTCGGCTACTACATCGAGGTCTCGGCCGCCAATGCCGGGCTCGTCCCCGCGCACTACCAGCGCCGCCAGACCCTTGTCGGCGCGGAACGGTACGTCACCGAAGAGCTCAAGGAGCATGAGTCCCGCCTCATGGGCGCGCGCGAACGCCTGTCCGAGCTCGAACGGCGAACCTTTGACCAGCTCCTGGAAACGCTCGCCGCCGGCCTCGACGCCCTCCAGGGCCTCGCCGAAGCGGTCGCTACCATCGACCTTGTTCTCGCGCTTGGCGAAGTCGCCGCCGGCCGCGGCTACACCCGGCCCGCCTTCAACGATGGCCAGCGCCTGCAAATCGTCGCCGGCCGTCACCCCATCGTGGAGCCCGCTCTCGGCCCGGGCAGGTTTGTTCCCAATGACTGCCTGCTCGATGACGATTGCCAGGTTCTCATCCTCACCGGCCCGAACATGAGCGGTAAGTCGACTTTCCTGCGGCAGGTCGCCCTCATTGCTCTCATGGCCCAGGCAGGCTCCTTCGTTCCCGCCGCCAAGGCCGATCTGCCCCTCTTCGACCGCATCTTCACCCGAATCGGCGCCCAGGATGACCTTGCCGCCGGGCAGTCAACCTTCATGGTCGAGATGGTCGAAACAGCCCAGATCCTCCACCAGGCGACCCGGCAGTCGCTTGTCGTGCTCGACGAAGTTGGCCGCGGCACCAGCACCTTCGATGGCATGGCGATCGCTCGCGCTGTTGTCGAGTTCCTCCACAACCGGCGCGAGGCCGCGGCGCGCACGCTATTTGCCACCCATTACCACGAGCTCACCGCCCTTGCCGATGTCCTGCCCCGCGTCCGCAATGCCCACGTTGCCGTCCACGAAGAGGGCGCCGACGTGGTCTTCGAACACCGCATCGTTCCCGGTCCCAGCGACCGCTCCTACGGAATCCACGTTGCCCGGCTGGCGGGGCTCCCTGCGGCCGTGGTCACCCGCGCCAGCCACCTGCTCACCGAGCTCGAGGCCCTTCGCGGCGACCGCAGGCACGTGCCGTCCCCTGCCCCCAACGGCGAGGTCATCCAGCTCTCCATGCTCGCTGGTCCCTCCGAAGTTGAAGAAGCGCTCGCCGGCATCGATGTCGATGGACTAACGCCCATCGAGGCGATCCAGAAACTCTACGAGCTACGCGCCCTCGTGCCGCCCCCGGCGAAGCGATGACGGGCGTCCAAACCCCGTCCATCCGGGTACTGCTCCCCGAAGTGGCCGCGCGCATCGCCGCGGGAGAAGTCATCGAGCGCCCGGTCTCAGTCGTGCGCGAGCTGCTCGACAACGCGATCGATGCAGGCAGCACACGCATCACCGTCGAAACCGAAGACGGTGGGGTCACCCTCATCTGCATCAGCGACGATGGCCGCGGCATCCCCCCGGGTGACCTCGAGCTCGCCTTCGAACGCCACGCCACCAGCAAGATCGAAGTGCTTTCCGACCTCGGCCACGTCCGCACCCTCGGATTCCGCGGCGAAGCGCTTCCCTCTATCGCCGCCGCTGCCGACGTCGAGGTCATCTCGCGGTCTGCCGATGAGCCGGTTGGCGTCCAGGCCGTCCTCGTCGGCGCTCGCGTTGTGAGGCGCTCAGCGCGGGCCGCGCCCGTCGGCACCAGCTTCACCGTCCGCGAGCTCTTCGGCCAGCTTCCCGCCCGGCGCAAGTTCCTCGGCTCAGCTGCTGCCGAGTCGAGAGCCATCACTACGCTGGTCTCACACTATGCGCTCGCCTACCCGGAGATCGCCTTCCAGCTCATTTCGGGCGGACGCCGGGTGCTCGCCACCAGCGGCGACGACGACCTGCGTCACGCCTTTGCCGCCGTCTACGACGCTCCCACCGCCTCCGCCATGCTCTCCGTCGACCACCATGAGGCTGCCGCGCGTGTGACCGGCCTGGCCGGTCCCCCGGGCGTTCACCGGGGAAACCGCGCGGCCATCTCCGTGTTCGTCAATCGCCGCTGGGTCCAGAGCCGCTCGCTCGTCTTCGCCATTGTCGATGCTTACGAAGGGCAACTGCCTGCCGGCCGCCACCCCGTAGCCGCCCTCAATATCCACCTTGAAGACGAAGAGGTCGATGTCAACGTCCACCCCGCCAAGGCCGAGGTCCGCTTCCGCGACGAACGTGGCGTGGCGCGTGCTGTACGCCATGCCATATCCGCAGCCTTCGAAGGCGCGCGTCCTGTCTCATGGCTCGACCCGGGTGCCCCACCCGGCTTCCCGCCAGCGCCAGGAGCGCCAGCCGCGGCCACACCTCCCATCGCCAGCCTGCGCGCTCGCCTCGAACCACCCGCGGTTGCCGCCCTGCGAGGCCCACAACCCGTGCAGGTGCGCATGGACTGGTCGCACGGGACTCCGGCGCCCGAGCGGCCCGCGCATCGCGAGGTCCTGCCGCTCCTGCGTGTCGTCGGACAGATGGGCCTCACCTATGTGGTCGCTGAAGGCCCCGACGGCATGTACCTCATCGACCAGCACGCCGCCCATGAGCGCGTCGTCTATGACCGTATTGTCGCCCGGCGGGCGGCCACCAACGATCCTCCACGGCAGCCCCTCCTTGAGCCGATCCTGCTCGAGCTCGATGCGCTCCAGGCGGCGACCGCCGTCGAGCACGCGGGCCATCTTGGCGAGCTGGGGCTGAGCCTGGAGCCTTTCGGGGAACGGAGCTACCTGGTCCGCGCCATCCCCGCCCGGGTTGGCGGCACGGATGTGCTGAGCGCCCTGCGAGCACTGCTCGACCAGCTTGCCGGGGAGCGGCGCATTGGCGACCCGTTCTCCCGGGCGGCGGCAACCGTCGCCTGCCATAGCAGCGTCCGCGCTGGCGCGGCCATGGCCCTGGAGGAGATGAGGGCCCTCATCGAGGATCTTTCCACCACGGAATCGCCGCGAACCTGTCCCCATGGCCGCCCGACGCTCGTCCACGTCGGCGCCGACGCCATTGAGCGGCAATTCGGCCGCCGCTGAGCGCGGACGCGATCAGTCGTGCATCGCCTGCCAGCGGAGCAGGTTCGCCAGCGCCACGCCCGCGCGAGCGATCGTGGGATAGGTCGCGATGCCGGCGCGCCAGCACAGGTCCTGGAACTCCAGCGTCTGAGTGAACCCGTCCACCTGGGTTGAAGGACGAATGGCGACCACGATCGGCTTGCCGCTCTCCTTTTGCAGCCGCGTCATCACCTCAACCTGCTCATACATCCGGGCGCGCGAATCGCCAAAGCGAGAAGAGAAGCCAACCCCGAAGGCCGTGTGCAGCAGCACCACATCGGCGTTTGGCGCCTCCATGCAGGGTCGCAGCGTCGCCTCAAAGCCGCCTTCGAGCCACAGGCTGGTGGTATCGATCGGGTTCCGGATGCTCGTCCCCGCCTCCGCCGTGACCTTCGCCAGGGTCTCCTGCGTATCAGGCAGGAGCGCCGGAAGCTTCAACCCCGCCGCGTCCAGGTCGTCGGCAGCGAGCACGCTGGCGCCCCCGCCACCGCCCACAACGACGATGTTCGGGCCCGCAAGCCGCTTCACAAACTGGAATGTCACGGCCGTATCGACGAGCTCTTCGAGGCTCTCGACGCGAAGAGCCCCCGCCTGGCGGCAGAGGGCATCGAAAATCTGTAGCGAGCCCGCCAGTGAGGCCGTGTGCGAGTTCGCGGCCCGCGTTCCCGCCTCAGTCCGGCCGCTCTTGAGTATCACCAGCGGCTTTGCTGCCCCCGCCTTTCGCATCGCCCGTGCCAGCCGCGGGCCGTCCTGGATGCCCTCCAGGTAGGCCGCGATGATCTCCGTCTCCGGGTCGTCGGCAAAGTAGTCAAAGAAGTCCGCCGCCTTCAGGTCGGCCCCGTTGCCGAAGCTGATCACCTTGGAACAGCGCACGCCGCGCGGGAGCGCGTAGCGGATGAACTCGCTGGCGTTCATCCCCGATTGCGAAACCATCCCCACCGGGCCGGGCTCAGCAATCTGGTCCTGCATCATTGCCAGCCGCGAGGCGGGAACATACAGGCCCATGCAATTCGGCCCAATCAGGCGGATGCCAGCCTCCCGTGCCCGGGCGACAACCGCCTGCTCCATCTTCGCCCGCTCCGCGTCGCCGGTCTCTGTGAACCCGGCTGTGAACAGGTGGAGAACGCGCACGTTCTTCTTGATGCAGTCCTCAAGGAGCTGCGGCACCAGGCGGGCCGGAACCGACGAGATCACGTAGTCAACGTCGTCCGGCACCTCTGCCAGCGACGGGTAGCACTTTATCCCCCGGATCGCCGGCGCCGTCGGGTGGATCAGGTAGATGGGCCCGCGAAAGGCGATGTCCTGCAGCGATTGCAGGAAGCCGCCGCCGCCAAAGCCAGGAGTCTCCTTGGCGCTGACGCCAGCAATGGCGATTGATCGGGGATGAAAGACATAATCAAGTGCGGGCACAGCCGCCGACACAACGGTCACGGTCGCTTCTCCAGCCTGAGGTTCTTCGCGCGGAACACAATTACCCTAGCAGACCACGGTCCTAGGCTCACCCCGCCGCCCGGCCCTCAGATGGCCGCCCGCCCGGCTGCCAGCCCGCGAATGGCCGCTACCATCTCCTCGGGCCGTGCCCCCGCTCCAAAGGCAGCCGCGATCCCCTTCTCCGCGAGCATCCGCGCATCACCGGGCGTCACCACCGACCCGCCCACCACCACCGGGATTTCCGCCTCTTCCTTCGCCAGCAGTTCCACCAGCTCATCGGCGTAGTAGAGGTACTCCCACGAATGGCAGCTGATGCCGATTACGTCGACGTCCTCATCGATCGCAGTCTTGACGACGCCCGCGGGCAGGTTGAAGCGCCCCGCGTAGATGACCTCCATGCCCGCGTCCCGAAGGATGCGGGCGATCGCCACCGCGCCCACTTCGTGCTGGTCCAGCCCAAGGATCGCGATCAGTACCTTCACCGGTTTCATGCGCGCGCTTCCACCGCGATCGGGTCGGGCAGTACGCCAAATGGGTCGGCCGGGCGGCCATAGGCCATGCGCAGCACACCGGCCATCTCGCCGTTCGTCGCTCCCGCCCGTGTCCCGGCGATGATCGGAGGCATCAGACTCCGCCTGGGATCGAGCCCGGCCTCGTACAGCGCGCGCAAGGCCTCCTCAACCGCCCGTGCATCGCGCCCCGCCCGGTAGGCCGCCATCCATTCGATACGTTCCCGCGAAGGCTCAAACTTGCGCTCCGCCACATCGCGAAGGAGCGTGTCCTCCTCCTCGGCTACGGCATGGACGTTGACACCGACCTTCGCCAGCGTCCCGTCGATCAACCCCTGCGAGTGCCGTTCCGTTGCCTCGTCGAACATCCGCCTGAAGAATCCCCTGTCAGCCAGCTGCGCCGGGTCGCCCATCGCTTCGATGTTGCCGATCATCTCCCCGATGCGCCGCTCCAGCTCGTCAGTGAGCGACTCCACAAAGTAGGAGCCGCCCATGGGGTCGGCAACCTGGGTGACCCGCGATTCCAGCTCCACCACCTGCTGCGTGCGCAGGCCGACGATGTGCGCCTCGGGGCTCGGCGTCCGGAACGCCTCATCGAACGTTGACACCTCCAGCGCCTGCACCCCCGCGCAGGCCATCGCCAGCGCCTGCACCGCGCCGCGCACGATGTTGTTCACTGGCTGCTGGGCCGTGAGCGAAAGCCCCGACGTGTGCACGGAGATGTTCACCGCCCAAGAGCGGGGATCCTTCGCCCCGAACTCGTCCCGCATCATGCGCGCGAACAGGCGGCGCGTCGCCCGTATCTTCGCTATCTCCTCGAAGAAGTCCATCCGGCAGTTGACGAGGATCGCGATGCGTGGCCCAAATGAGTCGATGTCGAGCCCACGTGCCAGCAGCTCCCGGATGAGCCCGCGGACCTCGATGAAGCCGAGCGCCATCTCCTCCACCGCGTCAATCCCGTTCTCGCTGATGTAGTACGTGTCCTCGAGGAACGTGTGGAACTTCGGCATCTCCCGCGATGAGAACTCGATCGAGTCGGCCGCCAGGCGCAGGCGCAGCCGGAACGGCATGTGAACCGCGTAACCGCAGTCCTCGCAGAAGAAGGGCGACTGGATCACCGATCCCCGCATCGCCGCCGGCGAAACCCCTCGCTCGCTGGCGACGGAGTAGAGCCCGGCCACCGTGAAGGCCGCCGGGAGCGAATGGGAGAGTGTCACCTGGTCAAGCGGGATGTCCCGGTACAGCTCACGGAAATCATCCAGGCAGCACACCGAGACCCCCTGTGTGCCCACCGCGTGGCGGGCAAACGGGTGGTCGGGGTCGAGCAGCCCCATCGTCGCTGTATCGCCGATCACGTCCAGGCCCATCTGGCCCAGGCCAAGCAGGTACTTGAACTGCTCGTTGGAGCGCCGGGGGTCCCCTTCTCCGGAAAGCTCGCGGTGAATCCAGCCTCGGCGCGTTCCCGCCGGGCGCGTCCCCCGCGTAAACGGGAAGCTGCCCGGGTCCCCCAGCTCCGTGTCATAGCTCTTCCCGGCGCCATCGGCCGGACCATACAGCGGCCGAAGCGGAATGCGTGACTCCGTCTGAAGGACAGCTTCCTTGCCGTTTTCGGTGCTCATGTCTTCCCCCTCTGGGCGAGTTCCCTGCGGCTGCCAAGCGCCAGGCCCCCCAGCCGCAGCCCGCCATCGATGTTGATCTCCGCGCCGTTGAGGAAGCCCGCCTCCTCGCTCGCCAGGAATGCCACCAGGTGCGCCACCTCCTCCATCCGGCCGAGGCGGCGCGCGGGAGTCTGCCCGGCGGCGGCCTCGCGAATCTCGCCAGGCATGGCGCGCACATTCTCCGTCTCTATCATGCCCGGGAGCACGGCGTTACACGAGATCCCGTGGCGCGCGTGCTCCAGGGTCACTGTCTTCACGAGCCCCAGCAGGCCGGCCTTGCTCGCCGCGTAGGCCGCCTGGTTGTGCAGTCCGCCCTGCGCCGCGCCCGACGAGATGACGATGATCCGCCCCCACCGCCGCTCAACCATAGGACCGATCACCGCCTGGACCATGTTGAAGGCGCCCGTGAGGTTGATGGCGAGTTCCCGCTCCCATGAGGCATGCGTCATGCGGGCGACCGGGGCGATGTTCGCAACGATCGCTGCATTGCTCACAAGGACGTCAATCTCCCCTGCGGTGTCCCGGAGACCGGCCACGCCCGCCCGGACAGCTTCCGGGTCTGCTACATCGAAGCAGGCGGCCTGCGCGGAATGGCCATCGGCCCGCAGCGCCTCGGCCGCCGCCTCTACTTCGGGCAGCACGTCCGCCAGCACGACCGTAGCCCCCAGTTCGGCCAGCCGGCGCGCCGTCACCCGCCCGATGCCCCGCGCCGCGCCCGTGATGAGCGCCACGCGGCCCGTGAGATCGAGGGGGTGAGCGGGGCTCCTCATAGGCAGACTCCGGCTGCGTATTGGCGGAGGTAAGAGGCGCAACCGTCTGCCGTCCAGCTTATCATGGCGGCATTACAGTCAACTGACTTTGCTTCGTCAATCATCCGCACTATCGTTGCGCCGCCGGGGAGCGCGGCCACCGGCGAGGAGGAACACGATTTGGAATACGAGACGATCCTGTACGAGGCCGGGGGCGCAATCGCGACGATCACCCTCAACCGGGCCGAAAGGCTGAACACCATCGTTCCACCGCTGCCCGAGGAACTCGAAAAAGCCGTCATCCGGGCTAACCACGACCCCAACGTGAAGGTCATCGTCCTGCGCGGCGCCGGGCGGAGCTTCTGCGCCGGGTTCGACTTCTCCAACGACTTCAGCGCATTCAAAGACGTCCTCTACACCGATGGCCGGTGGGACCCGGGTAAGGACATGATCGCCGCCACAAGCGCCTTCGCCGCGCCCGTTCCGAAGTTCATGAGTCTCTGGCGCAGCCCCAAGCCGACCATCGCCCAGGTGCACGGGTGGTGCGTCGGTGGTGGCTCCGACATGGCCCTCTGCGCCGACCTCGTGATCGCGTCCGAAGATGCCCAGATCGGCACGCCCTACTCGCGAATGTGGGGCTGCTACCTTTCCGGCATGTGGCTCTACCGGTTGGGGCTCACGAAGGCGAAGTGGCACGCCCTCACCGGGAGGCCGCTCTCAGGCCGGGAAGCCGCCGATTGTGGGCTCATCAACCAGGCGGTGCCGTTTGCTGAGCTGGAATCTACCGTGAAAGACCTGGCAGAGAGCCTGGCGGGCGTGCCCCTTTCCCAGCTCGCCGCAATGAAGCTCATCGTCAACCAGGCGTACGAGAATATGGGACTCGCGAGCACCCAGTCGTTGGGGCCCCTGCTCGATGGGTTCCTGCGAAACACGCCCGATGCCCTGCGCTTCATCGAGATGGCTGGCGAGCGAGGCGTTGGCGCCGCCGTCTCCGAACGCGATGGGCCCTTCGGTGATTACAGCCGCGGACCCAGCGAGCGCCAGCCCAACCCCGCCAACGTAATCCACCCCTGATCCAGCCGGGCGGCCTTTCTGTCTGCTAACATCCCGCCGTGCCGAAAGTCTCCCTCGGGTCCGATGAGCGAACGCCCGTCACCGATGCGCTTCTTGCCGAGCTCCGGCGCCGCGGGTATGAGCTGTCGCTCCACGGCGCGGTGGCCGGTACTGGCGAAGAATGGGCCCGCGTGGGTGAGCTTGTCGCCCTCGACGTGGTCTGCGGGCGCGCCGTTACCGGCATCGCCTGCTGTCACACAGGCACGGGTGTCTCTATCGCCGCGAACAAGGTGCCGGGGGCCCGCGCTGCCCTCTGCGCCGATGCCGCCATCGCCCTCGGCGCCCGGCGCTGGAACGACGCAAATGTGCTCTGCCTCGCCCTTGCCCGGACCCACCCGGAAGACCTGCCTCCCATCCTCGACGCATGGTTCAACGCCGGCCCCGTCGATGAGGGCGAACGCCCTAACCTCGAACGCCTGGCCATCATGGAGAAGCCGCAGCGGGTCGATGCCGGGTAGCTGACGCGCCCCCATCCCGCTATCCTTCCAACAGCGCTGAACGAGCGGCGCAGGGGGCGATGATTGGAGTACGGGACACTTCGGGTCGCCACCCCGGATGGCCAGGTCCGGGAACATGTCATCGACTCGCCCTCGGTGTTCGTCGGCCGCGCCGATACCAACCGCATCGTTATCGACCATCCCTCCATCTCCCGGCGCCATGCGCGGCTCACCATCGAGTCTGGCCGCCTCATGGTCGAGGACCTCGGGTCGGCGAATGGTACCTACGTTGGCGGGGCACGGCTCGCCGCGAACCAGGCCGCCCTCGCCGAACCTGGCCAGACGATCCAGTTCGGCGACGCTGGTGCAGTCTTCACTCCCCTTGCGTCTGTCTCCTCGCCCCGGCCCGTCGTCGCACCACCCGGCGCCCCGTCCCCCGCACCCCAGGCCACGGCGCCCACACCCTCTACCCACCAGGCAGTAGGACTCACGCTCACCGGGCCATCGGGACCGGTCGCACCCGGCGCCGCCACCGCTGCGACCGTCCTGGTGCAGAATCGCGGCACGACCGTCGATGAGCTGAGCATCTCCGTGGGCGGCATCCCCCCGGAGTGGGTCCGCGTTTCCCGGCCACAGGTGTCGCTGCTCCCGGGCGCCCGCGAAGACGTGACCATCACCATCGAACCCCCGCGGGCGACGGGCGTCCGCGCCGGTGAGCACGAGTTCTGGGTGGCCGTCACCTCGCGCCAGCACGGCGCCGAAGTCCGGGCCCTTGGGAAGCTCTCAGTGCTGCCCTTCGGCAGCCTCGAAGCGCGGCTTGAGCCCGTCCGCGCCGAGCGGCACTTCCGGCTTGTGCTCGAGAACCGCGGCAACTCCCCACTCGATCTGCGCCTCGGCGCAGTGGACGACGAGGACGCGCTCGACTTCTCGTTCCCCGCGGCCTCTGTTCAGGTTCCCGCCGGCGAGGCGCGCGCGCTCCCATTCCAGGCTTCCCTGAAGTCGCGAAAACTGTTCGGGCCGCCTTCCGTGCATCCCTTCCGCGTCGAGGCCACACCCACCGGGCAGGCGCCCGGGTCACAGAAAGCAGTGGTCAACGGCCAGCTGATGCGCAAGCCCCCCCTGGAGCCATGGAAACGCCCCGCGCTGCTGGTATTGCTGGTCGCGGCGCTGGTTGGCGGCGGCTTCGGTTACACCCGCGTGTGCGAGTCAGGCTGGCCGCTCTGCCCGGGCGGAGATGAGGCCAGCGTGCCCGCATCCGGCGGCGACGCCACCCCCGGGGCCGGGAGTTCCCCCTCGCCCGGCGGGCAGCAGGGTGGGTCAGTCGGCACACCGCTGCCTTCCCCCTCGCCCGGCGGGTCGCCGCCCTCCTCGCCCGCCCCGGGCGAGACCGCACCCCCGGCTTCGCCATCCACCGCCAGCTCAGCTACGAAGCCGCCCAGCGTCGGCCCGCCGAAGATCGACTGGATTGTGGCGGACCATGCCGGGACGGGCCTCGTGAGCCTGCGAATTGCGACCGACATCCCCTCCTCCGCCACCGTCTCGGTCTACCGGCCCGCCAGCATTGGGAGAGGCACATCCGTTCCCGTTCCGCCCCCGGAAAGCAGCGAGAAGCCGGGCACGCTGCACACCATCTCCATGCCGACCTACAGCTTCCCCGCCGGGTTCAACGTGCAGGTCCAGAGCGAGGATGGCCGGCAGGCCTACGCCGCCATCGAGAACGGCGAGTCGATCTCCGGGTACTGGGCAGCCTCCGGCAAGGAACCCACGCTCTCCTTCTCTTCGGGGTTCAAGGCCACGGCGAACTGGACGGTCCGCGTATCTGCCGATTTCAAGCTCGAAAAGATGGAGGTGCTGCTCTTTTCGAAGAAAGCGGGATGCAGCGTCGCTGACCAGTGCCTGGGTGAGTTGGTCAAGACCTTCTCCGCCGGCTCCAAGCCAGCCGTCGATGGCCGGCAAACATTTGCGGCAAGCATCACCTTCCCCGACAACAAGCACGACTATCAGCTTGTCCTTGCCTCCCGCGGGACGGTGACGGGCGGCGATCGGAAAGGGGCCGCGCTCCTGCAGCTCTTCGAGATAGCCGTCTCGGCGTCCCAGCTGAAGTAGGGTTCCCTCTCCGTGGCATGGCAGGCGGCCCACCTCGCGGGTATGCTTCGGCATGCACCTGCCGACCCCGGCATCAAACCGCGCATGGAGTGCTGATGGACCTGGGAATGCTGCGCGTGGTCACTCCCGACGGACAGACCCGGGAGTACCCCATCGACGTGCCCACCGTCTTCATCGGCCGGGCCGAGGGCAACCGCGTCGTCATCGATCACGTCTCCGTTTCCCGCAGGCACGCCCGCCTCGTCATCGACCCCGGCGGCGTCACCATCGAAGACCTGGGTTCTGCCAGTGGGACCTTTGCCGGCGCCCAGCGCCTTCAGCCCAACTCCCCCCAGGTGGTCTTCCCCGGCCAGGAGCTCAGGTTCGGCGATGTCGAAGCGTGGTTCATCGGCGCCTTCGATGCTCCCTCCGCGCCCGCCCAGGCCGGTGGTGGGCCGGGACAGGCGGGTGCCACGCGCCAGACCGTCGCCGTGGCTGTGCATTCGCCAACCGCGCCCGTTGCGGCGGGCTCCCCTACCACCGCCACCGTCTCTATCCAGAACCGCGGCGCCGTGGCCGACGACTTCACCATCTCCGTGCCAGACCTTCCCCAGGGCTGGGTGCGCGTAAGCCGGACCGCGCTCTCCCTCCTCCCAGGCGCGCGCGAAGAGGTCACCGTCGTCATCACTCCGCCGCGCGCGGCCGAGTCGCTGGCCGGCGACCACCAGCTCTCGGTCGCGGTCGTTTCGCGCGTCGAAGGAGTCGAAGTCAGAGCCCTCGGCCGCTTCACCATCGTCGAGTTCGATGACCTGCGCTGCGAGCTCCGGCCGCAGCGTTCCCGGCGGGACTTCGTCTTTACTGCCTTCAACGGCGGCAATGCCCCCGTTGGCGTCGCGCTTGCAGGCGTCGATGACCCTGCCGCGCTCCGTTTCGAGTTTGCCCCGGACGCTCTCGAGATGGGCCCCGGCGAAGGTGCAGGCGCCCGGGTCAGGGTGCGCCCCGCCCGGCGGCGTCTCCTTGGAAAGCCCGAGGCGCGGCCCTTCCGCGTGGAAGCGCGGCCTGCTCTCGCCGGTCAGCAAACTGCCTCGGCCGAAGGGGTTCTCGACGCGCGATCGATGCTGGGGCCCTGGATCTGGCTCATCGTGGCCGCTCTCGTCGTGGCCGCTGTGGCCGCTGCCGGCTATGGCTACACGCGCGTTTGCGGCGGCGGCTGGCCGCTCTGCCCTGCGCAAGAGGAGAGCAGTGCCCGGCCTTCGCCCGATGCAACGCCGGCCCCCACCACCACTGCCACGCCGGGCCGCACCCCCACTCCCGGCAAGTCGCCCACTGCGGCGCCCACGCCTACCGGCATCCACAAGGGCGGCAAAGCCGTCGTGATCAACTCGGCGCCGAACCCGCCAACCAACGACAACTGCCTCGCGATGCGCTCATCCCCCGGCATCAACCCCGCGGCGCCCGGCGACAACATCCTCCGGCGGCTCTGTGACGGCGCCGAGGTGAGCATCCTCGATGGGCCCACCAACGACGGCACCTACCTCTGGTGGTTCGTAAACGACGGGCAGGGCGAGGGCTGGGTCGCCGAAGGACGCCCCGCCGGCGGCGAGAAGTGGCTCTCGCCGAAGTAGGTCTCGTGGCCGTTACTCTTCGACGACTTCGAGCGTGGCCGCCGCAAACGCAGGCTTCTCGGCGTCAATGATCGCATCCACGACCTCGCGGTCGACCGTTGTTCCGCGGGGGAGCCGCAGCCGGACCGTGAATGTGTAGGCGCGGTTGCGCGCGGCAGTCACGTCGGCCAGCGCCGGTTCTGTGATCTCTGGTTCAATGCCTGTGTACAGGCGAATGTAGTGCGCCAGGCCCCTGCGAGTGCCTCGCCAGCGGTAGAGCTCGCCAGCGGCACCAACCAGCGCGCGACGGCGCTCCTCCGGCCAGCGTTCGTCGAGCACCAGGCCCAGCCATGAGCCCAGCCAGTCGAGGAAACCCTCCGGCGTCAGTGCCGGGTCGAAGTAGTGGTGCAGATTGCCGACCGTTCGCTCAACAGGTCCAAGGACGCTCTCGAAGATGAGCAGGAACCGGCCGAGGAAGTCGTCCTCGCTGTAGATGCCCGGCAAGTGGTCGAGATATGAGCTTCGGCCCCGCGGTACGCCAGGCGGTGGTTCGAAGTCTCCGGGCAGGCCCGGGCCAGCCGGCGCCAGCGGAGGCCCCGCAGGCGGAGGTGCCGCCGCCAGTGGGCCCCCGCCCTGGCGAATCGGTTGCAGGCGGCCCCCGGTGCGGGTATCAACCCGCGCCCCGGGACCTCCCGCTCCGGGCTCTTCCGTCGTCATCTCTCCCTCGGCGCCACCGTGACTACGTGGTCATAGGAAAGCAACAGGATGTCCTCGGCCAGCGTTATCTTCTGGCCCGCCGCACGCGACTGGCCGGTCTGGATGTCGACCTGGTAGATCGTGACGTCCTGGGCGTACTCCACCCCGGGGACTGACTGGACAATCGACTGCATCTCGGAGAGGTAGAGGTCCCGGCCAAACGGCCAGCCCCCTCCATCCGGGCCGCCGTTCAGAGGGTCCAGGTGTTCGGTGATGCGGCGAAGCACCCGTTCGCGCGCCTGGTCGGCGTTCGCCTGCCGCTCGACCACGATGCTCGCTTCGACAATGACGCCAAGATACCCGGGGCCGTCTACCACCAGCTGCGTTCCCAGCAGCCGGCGCTCGTCAAGGAACGTACGAACTCCATCGAGCATCTCAGGAGGCGGCTGCAACGCCTGCAGGGTCCGCGGATGGTCGGCCGGAAGCAGCGGGACGATTAGCACTTCGACCGTGCCCGGCGGCGTGGCGCTCCCCCTCGCCTCGCTGCGAGCCTGGATGCACTTCGCCCGCGCCACCCGCCGCGAAGCCTGCAGCGCCAGGAATTCGTAGTCGCCCGCCGTCACCGCGCGCCCCTGTGAACGAAGCGCCGATGGTGCGCGCAGCTTCGCCGCCTCAATCGATTCGGGGTCCAGGCCACCCACCGCGGCATCGCGATTGGTGACACGCGCGACATAAGGGATGGACGATTTCAACACCGTGAGTGTGTTCGCGCCCACGTTTCCCGCGATTCCGCCCCCTACACGGTAGCGGGTCATGCGCAGATGGCTGCCTTTTTCGGGTATCGCCCCGAAGGGCCGCTCGGCGCCGTCCTGCTGCCGGATGGTCGGCCCGAAGGTAACGGTCCCCGTGACGCCATCGAGCATGTAGTGGCGGGCGCCCGGGCCGGAGTCCTGGAACGATTCGACCTCCTGCCACGCGACCCACTCGCCACTTTCTCCCTGGACCTCCAGGTGTTCTTCCTCGTGCCGCGGCAGCACGGGTGTGTTCTCGAGCTGGAACGACTCACCCGGCACGCCGGCGGCGCGCCCCAGTACCTGCCCCTGGATGACCATCGAATGGCTCGCCGGGCACGTTCCGCCAATCGCCGTCACCGCCACCGTGTTGACCCGCGGCGAAGCCGAGTAAGCCGGCTGGCGCGGCCGCGGTTGAATGAGGCGAAGCCGCACCCAGAAGAGCGGCTGCCGCAACAGCAGGCGCGATTCCATCTCATCCGGGAGGTGCAGTATCACCGTTCCCTTCTGGTTGAGCCCCCCGGTCTCGTCGCGCTCCACCCCACACCTCTCCCAGCCGCGGACCCCGCCACACCATGCCTCCCACGATAGCGGCGGGTCGCGCGGGTCCACCCCGATGCCTTCCACCATGCAGTCGAAGACCAGCGAAAGGGTGTGGGCACCGATGTTCTCGGGAAAGCCGAAGTAGAGCGCGTCACCGGGCAGCGGCTGGGGCTGGAACGCGTCGAAGTAGACCGTGTCATCGTTCAGCCGTTCGGTGAGGTCGGCGAAAGCCGTGTCATCAGACGACGCGAGGCACTGGCGCAGCGTTGGCGGCCAGATCACCAGGTCACCGTCCGTGGCAAAGGAAATCGCCGCCCGGTCGCCCGTGCGAACCGTGGCCACTTCCGTCCCCCGGGGAATCGTTACCGGCCCCGGCTGAGGCGCCGAAAGCGAGAAGGTGATGGGCGCGCGCGCCGGGACGGCGTCCTTCAGGCGTATCCCCAGCAGGTCGAGAAAACGCAGGTAGTTCTTCGCCGGCACACGATTGAGACGGTACAGCAGCAGGTCCGTCATCCACGCGAAAAGCTCTATCAGCGTTACCCCGGGGTCCGAGAGATTGTGGTCGGTCCACTCCGGGCAGTAGCGCGGGATGAGGCCCTTCGCCTCGTTTACAAGGTCCTGGAATCGCCGATCGTCGAGTTGCGGGTCGGGAAGTGGCATCGGACGTCATTCCCTCGCAATCAGATAGAACGGGTAGACAAGCGACCGCTCGTCCTTCGTATCGCGGATCGTGTAGATGACGTTGATCAGGAGACGGTTCGGTTCCACCGCGTCGATGCTGCCGCTCACCTCGATCACCTCGATGCGGGGCTCCCACCACTTGAGCGCTTCGAGGACAAAGCGCTGCGCCAGGCCGACCGTCTGGCTGTTCGCCGGCGCAAAGACCAGTTCGTGGATACGGCAGCCAAAGTCAGGCCGCATCACGCGTTCGCCCGGGCTCGTGCCGATGATGATCCGGATCGCCTCGTCGATGTCGCTCGCATCGCCAGACAGGCTTATACCTCCGGAGCCGCCGATCCGCACCGGGAAGGTCCAGCCTCTGCCGACGAGCACGTTCCCTGGCATCTTCCCTTCCTGTTCCTAACCTATCAGCACGGTGCCCGCTGCAACGACAGTGCCGATCGGCAGATCTACCGGGTCGTTGCAGGTCATGGCGGTGTCGCCGTTGCGCGCTGCCGGCTGGCCATTGATACGGACAGTCGCGCTCCCGGTGATGATCCGGCCCTGGTTGCTGGGCGGGCGCTGGAACGGCCCCCCCTGGGGCAGATGTGGCGGCGTATTGACGGCAATGCTCCCCAGCGTGGCCGCCGGCAGTCCCATGATCCGTACGTTGGGGCTCAGGTTCAGCATGAGCTGGCCACTGAAGGGGCTGGGCAGCGGCGTCGGAACAGGCCCTCCCGGCGAGGGGATGAGGAAGACATGTGTGTCCAGGGCAGTGACAAGGTCCCCCTGCTTGGCTGCTGGCTGGCCCATTTCAGTTCAACTCCAGCGTGGCGCCGCTGATCTTTGCACGGCCCGAGGCCGCCACCTCCACCTGGGGTGCTTTCAGCTCGACCTTCGAACGCCCCTCGATGGTGATGTTGATCCCCGTCAGCTTGATGTTCGTGTCCGTGTCGACCTCGATGTCCCCGGCCATGCCGATCATCAGCTTGTTGGTGGCGGAGTCTATCACGATTCGGTTGTTGCCCGTCTTGTCCACGATCTCGATCTTCTCCGCGCCCCTCGTGTCGTCGAGCATGATCATGTGTCCCGCCCTCGTCTTGATGACCCGCTTGTTGACCGCCCCGTCGCTGCCCACAGCCTCAGACGCCCGGAGCGGCGGCGCGTCTTCCCCGTTCCACAGCGCGCCAAGGATGAACGGCCGGTTCAGGTCGCCATGCTCAAAAGCGACGGCTACCTCGTCGTTGATCTCCGGCAGGTAGAAGAAGCCACGTTCCTTCCCGGCCATGGGGGCAGCCAGCCGCGCCCAGTCCGACTCAGCATCGTCCGCCAGCCACGGGTACTTGACCTTCACCCTCCCCAGGTTCTCCGGGTCCTTGTTGTCCGTCACTATCCCAATCGCCAGGCCACGCGTCTTCGTCCGGCTGCCGCGATCGCTGCTCTCGGGCCGCGGCGAAAGGATCTCCAGCAGCGTCCCCGCCTCGTAGCCCTTGACCCCGAAGTGCGTTAGAAAGTGCCCATCGGCGTCGAAAACGTGCCGCGCCCATGTCACGTAGTACTCGCCTCCAAAGCGCTGGCCCATGCCCGTGATGTTCACCTTCGTCCCCGGGCGCATGCGCGGGTTGCCGATCGCCCGCCCTTCAGCGCTGACGTCGTTCGCCCAGAACTCCGAAAGCAGCGAACGCGCGAGCAGATCGCCTTCAGCCTGGCTGGCAATCGGCTGGCTCGTCACCACCAGCTTCCCCGCATCAGAAGCGCCGAAGGCACGTTCCGCGATGGCCGCCCCGCGCCCGTTCCAGCCGGTACGTGCCGGCTGGAAGTCGGTGCTCGTCGCCTGTCCGACCAGTTCGCGCTTCGTCGCCGGGTCCCAGCCCCGCACGCTCACCTCCTTGACCTGTGAGGCCACCGTCACCCGCGGCCGGAAATCGAGAAGCGAGCTCCCGAAGTCGAGCTCCACGGCCGGGCGCGAAACATTGCCCGGCTTCTTGAAGTACAGCTTGCGATCCTCCACATAGAACACATGGCCCACGGCCCGCGCCCGCTCCAGCAGGAATTCGTAGTCGCTCTGGTTGTCCTGGAAGAGCTGCACGTGTACCTGCGACGTGCTGTCCACCTCTGCCTGGAGCCCCCGCTCGCGGGCAATGCGCGATGCGATGTCGCTGTCGGTGCTCTGGCGAAACGCCCGCACGTTCGTACCCCGGTGCAGGATGTGCGACCGGTCGTACGCCCTGATTACGAGCGTCGGGACGTCCTCCTCCAGGTACACACCCTCAATCGCAGTGATCTGCCCGGCGAAGACCTTCAGGGCCGCTCGCTGCTCGTCCTCCGCCGCCCGGGACTCGATTTCGATGTCCTGCCCAATCCGGAAGAGCTCGTCTTCGACCCAGCGGAAACCAGCATCGTGGACCTGGATGGTGCACATGTCGGGCAGGTGCAGGTTGGAGTCGATCTCCACCCCACGGACGTCACGCATCAGGTTCTCGGATGCCTGCGTTCCGCCGAACTTGAGATAGAACTGCGAAAGGAGCGGGATTACCGGGCTCATCGCGTTGGCAGCGGTGGCAATGACAGGATGGCCCCGGCCGCAAGCCGCCTCGGGTCGTCGATATCGTTAACGGCCGCGATGTAGCGCCACTGGCTCGCCTCGCCGTACTCCTCGGCGGCGATCAGGTCGAGCTTCTCCCCCTGGCGCACCACGCGCGTGCGGTAGCCCGCCACCCCTCCCGAAGTTGGGTTCTGCGCGGGGAAGCGGTCCATGTCCTCCACCTGCTTGAGCGTCAGGTCCATCGTCGCGCGCGTGGGCGTGCCATCCTCCAGGAACATCGTGAAGTTCTGCGTCAGGTTGGTTACTACCGCCTTGAACGACCAGACCTTCCCCCACTGGAAGGAGCACTCCGGCGGCCGGCCCCGGTTGGTGGCCGGGTCCGTCTTCTGCCGGCTCACCATCGCCAGCTCCCAGAGCGCGTTGGTGTACTTCTCGCGCACGTCTTCTCCCTTCTCGCCCGTATCGAAGAAGAGCCGAAGTGTCAGCTGCGCCGGCTGCCCACCTTCGAATTCGAGCCGCGGCACATTCGCCCCGCGCTCAGTTGCCGTCGACCAGTTCACCTGCTTCGAAAAGCTGTACTCCGTCGGGTTGAACAAGAATGTGATCGTCTTGTTGGTGACGAGATTCGTGATGCTCGCCTTCACAGGGTGGCCGTCCTTCACCGGTCATGCCTCCTTTCCGGGTCCGCCGCGTCTTTCACGGCAACCCCCGCTGACGTTCACGTTCTATCTGGAGCCGCCGCCTCACTATCTGCCAGACACGGTCGGCCAGGTGCTCGATATTCTCGGACTGCCCCGCCTGCTCCCCTCCGGCAGGTTGAGTGCCGGCCTGTGCCACGGTGCCCGAAGCTTCACCCTCTGGACGAGGGGCCTCGCGGTAGAGCTGAACGGGGCCTGCCGGCGCGCTCGCAGCGACAGGCGCCAGCGGGAGATCAGGGGCTGGCCCGGCTGGCGATTCCGTGCTCATGGCAGGCATGCGGGCAGCGGGCAACGCCGCAGCCGCGTACATCGCCTGCCGCTGAACGGCCGGCGCAGATTCAGCGCGTCCCGCTGCGCCGGCCCACGGCTGCAACAACGGCGCTTCGGGCACAGCGAGATCCTGGGCCGCAGGCGACCAGGCAGGCGTTCCCTCCCACGATGGCTGGAACACCGGCGTGGCGCCGGTTTCCCGCCAGGGGGCATCTTCCTGTGCCGGGCCCCGTGAGGGTCTTGTGACCGCCTCGTGCGCCGGGGGCGGCCCGCCAGAGGATGGCGACTCGCGCGTCACGTACCGGGCCACAAGGCGCCCGGCGGTGGCTACGGCCACGGCTGGCCCCCGTGCGGCCGCCTCCACATAGCGGCGCACAATGACCTGTGCGAACGACGCCGGGCTGTACAGCTCAAGGTCGCTCGTGCCCGTCTGGATGACGGATGCCGCCGGGCGCGCGGGCGGCCGTTCGGTTGGCGCCATGGCCGGCCCTCCTCCAGCCGACTGGCCGGCCGCGGCATTCTCGTGGCGCGATGGCCCGCCCGGCGCGGCGAACGGTTCGGCAAGTGGCATGGGCGCCGCGAAAGGTCCGGGTGGCGAAACCTGCTCCGGAGCCGGGAGCGCCTCGCCGCGCGCTGGTGGCGCAGAAGACCCATCCAGGTCCAGCGACGCTGGTGCAACTGATCTGTCAAACCGGGCTCCTGGCTCAGCAGGGGCCGAAAACGCTGGCGAAGTGGCCCCGGCGTCTGCGGCCGGCGGCATTGCCGGTGCGCTCGGCGTGCGCTGCACGGCAGGTGGGCTCCCGGGCTCATCCCCCGGCGGGGAGAACAGGGTCATTGGGGCTTCTGCATCCCGAGGAGCGGTCATCGCGCCGAGCTCCGGCTGCGGCGGGAGGAGTCCCGGGGTGATCAGCATCTCCGTCGGTGTAAGCAGCTTCACCGGTGGAGCCGCTGGTGGAGCCTCAAGAGCCTCTTTGGGGGGCGTTCGCGGCGCTGGCCCGCCTGCCGTTGCAGGTTCCGCCGGTGCGGCTGCGGCCGCTGGTGGTTCAGCCCGCACTGGTGCAGGGCTCGCAGGGGAAGGGAGTGCGGCATCTGCCGCCGGGCCGGGTGCGGTGGTGGCAGTCGCCGCCCGCTGGACCGTCGGCTCTCCCGCGTGTGGCTGCGAAGGAGCGGCCAGCGGCAGCTCGTCAAATGCCGGATGCGCGGGGCCGGGGGCCGGGGGCTGTTCGATGGCCGCGGGCGCTGTACCCGGCCGCTCCACCACGCCGGCGCCGGTCTTTGCGACTGCCGGAACGGTGACAGGGGACTCCGGGCCCTCGGGCGCCGCAACCGGTGGCGCACTGGCGGCGTTTTCGCTGCCGCTCGGCCCGGATGGCGCCTGCTCGGCTCCAGCATCGCGGAGCGGCTGCACCATCCTCACTGCCGTGGGGGGAATCGCCGGCGGGATCGGCGGCGCGGACCATGTGCCCCCGCTCTCGATCAGTCCCGGCTGCTGCCGTGCGGTGGCGGGGGCCGTGCTGGCCAGGCGCGCTGCCACCCGCGGCGGCGCCACTGCTCCCGCCTGGACGCGCCCCCCGGCAGCGGCGCCACCGGCGGCCCACGGCGTCGCAAACACCGCCCCGGATTCGGCCGGGGCCAGCGTCTCGGCGAAGGGGCCACCATCTCCCAGCGTTCCTGTCCCCCACGGATCGCGCAGGCTGGCGAGGCTGCCGAGGTGGCTCGTGAAATCCCCCCCGCTTGCGGCAGGCTGGTCGAACCAGCGCGCCACCTCGCCGCTCCATGAAGGCGCCGTCAGGCTACTCGCGAACTCCTCGGCCCCGGCCAGTGTGCGCGCCACCTGGCGTAGGCCCGCCTGCGGCCCCAGGCGCGGAAGTGTGGCCGCCTCCTGCGCATGCCTCGTCAGTGTGTCACCGAGTGCGGGGTCAACTTCAATACCGTGAGGCTCCTGCCCCCCTAACGTAGCCGCCTCCGACAGGGTGACCGGCGCTGTTCCCACCCCCGCGACCGGGGGCTTCCTTCGAAACGGCCAACGCAAACGCAATGCCATTCTCCGTCAAACCCGCGTTGACCTGACCTCGAACCCGGCAAAGGCAAGTTCGAGCGATTCGACGCCCATCGTCGATTGTGCGGCGTTGAATGCTGGTCCCACCCACTTCACCGGGTAGGCACGCGCCAGGTTCCAGCGGCGCACCTCCCGTCCCATGCTGTCGTACTGGATGATGGAGACCGGGATCTTCTCCTTTGAAGTATCGCGCCGGGTCATGACCCGGTAGTACCAGTCCCACAGGTCGCCCGATTCTGCCGTACCCCACTTCAGGGTGATGTTCGAAAAGCTGACCCGCCCCGGGAGCTTGTGCGTGTGCGTGTTCAGCCCACCCTCTTTGTACTCAAAGACCTCTGTCTGCACCTGGAGCCCGGTGCATTCGTTGAACGATGCCTGCTCGATGCCAGCGATCTCGATCGCGAAACGGTAGGCAAGGTACGGGTCCTTCATCTGCCCAGGGCCAGCGCCCACCGCTGGCGGGGGCGGCGGCGCTGGCGGGCCGATGTCAATGGAGATATCGAATCCGGCTTCCTGGGTCATTCGCTACCTTCCACGCGCGGCTTCATTCAGCCTGCGGTTGATCGCCGCGACTTCTCCCACCCACCGGCGGCGCTCTCCGTGGTCGAGGCCCAGGATGAAGTCAGCAGGCCAGTGGAAATGATAGGCAAGGTAGGCTACCTCCTCGTAGATTCGCCCGAGGGGGTAGCCAGCGATCCCCCCAGGCTGGCAAGGTCCACCTCCACATCTGCCGAGCACTGCGGACACTGCGCCGTCACGCTCGATGTGCCATGCTCGTTTATCTGCCGGTAGAGCCGTTGCAGGAATGCCAGGTCGGCCGTGAACAGGCTCTCCATCTCGTGCGGCGTCACCTGCTCGATCGACCCCAGCCGCGTCACCACCCGCGCCAGCAGGATTATCACCAGGTAGGCCTGGTTCTGGCGCACCCGCGGGTCGCGCAGTGGCGCGATCTCGTCCATGGCCGTGGCCAGCCGCATCGTCCCCCGGCGGTGAAGGTTGCCGTTCTCGTCGACATACCCCCGCGGGAGCGTGAACTCGAACTCGGTCTGCAGGCCACTCATTCCACACTCCAGGCGCAGAGCGCGCCCGCCGGGGCCCTGCCATCGAGGCCCCGGCAGCGGTCCGGGCAAACGGCGCTCATCCCGGCTATGTCTTGCGCTCGATGCCCTCGTGGACGATCGTCAGCTCTTCGATGCCGACCTCGTTCGAGGTGGTGTTGACACTCGGTCCGCTCACCTTCGATGGCCACCCGGCTGTGAAGTTCCAGCGGGCCACCTCCGACCCCTCCTGGTCGTACATCATGATTGAACCGTTCTTCCGTGCCTTCGCCACGTTGCCCTGCTCAACCATGCGTCGCCAGTCCCAGAAGTCCATGTTCGTCGTGATCCCGCGCTTCAGCGTGATGTCGCCCCACTTCAGGCGCCCGGGGATTTTCCGCACGATCTCCTTGCCGTCCTTGCCGGTCACCTTGTGTTCGACGACATCGTTCTCCGAGCCAAGGCCCGAGGCCTCCGTAAAGTAGCCTGCGATGATGCCCGAGACTTCGATCGCGAAGTTATAGGAAACAAGCGGGTCGCCCGCCACAGCGTCTCTTCCAGATGGCATTGGGAACTCCTTTCCTTAGCGCGAAACTGCGTTCCCGGGCCCTATTCGGCGCCCGGCGTGAACTGGCTGATGCGGAAGATCACGAATTCCGCCGGCTTCACGGGCGCGATGCCCACGTCGATGATGAGCTGGCCGACGTCGCGCGTCTCCGGCGGGTTGTTCTCGGCGTCGCACTTCACGAAGAAAGCCTCTTCCGGCGTCTGTCCGAACAGCGCCCCATCCATCCATACCCTCTTCAGGAACGCGCTCACATCGCGCTTCACACGCTGCCAGAGGGCATAGTCGTTCGGTTCGAAGACCACCCACTGCGTGCCGTTCTCCAGCGACTTCTCCACGTAGTTGAAGAGCCGCCTGACGTTCAGATACCGCCACGCCGGGTCGCTCGATAGCGTGCGCGCCCCCCAGACGCGGATGCCGCGGCCCGGGAAGCTGCGAATGCAGTTGACCCCCGCCGGGTTGAGCTGGCTCTGCTCGCTGTTCGTGATGTTTATCGGCAGCCCAATAACGCCGCGAATGACCTCGTTGGCCGGCGCCTTGTGAACACCGCGTTCGCCGTCGCTGCGCGCCCAGATGCCGGCCATGTGCCCCGAAGGCGGCACGAGGATGGTCGGACTGGCCGCGCCGGGGGTCGGATTGGCCACCTGGATCCACGGGTAGTAGAGCGCCGCGTACTTCGAATCGTACCCGGCATCGTTCGTGCGCCAGTTGAGCGCCTGCTGGGCGTTCATCTCGGGCAACGGGTCCAGGATCGCTACCCGGTCACCCATGCGTTCGCAATGCGCGATCATCGCCAGCTGAATGGCCTTCACGCCATCACCATCGAGCGCGCCCTGCTGGTATGCCGCCATCAGGTCCGGCGCGCAGAGCATCGTGATCTGCTCCACCGCCTCCAGGCCGCCCATTCCCGTCCGGTCGGCGGCGTTCCCCTGGTAGACGTCCGGGCTGAGGCGTGCCGCGGCCACGGCCCGCGTCTCCGGCAACGCCAGCGGGTAGGTGCCCGGCGCCGGTGCGCGCTCCGCAAGGCTCAGCCCGGGGACCTTTACCTCTTCGAGCGTGACCAGCGTTGACTGCTTGTTGACCACCTCGAAGACGTTCCGCGCCCCGCGCGCCATCGTCAGGCCTTCGAACTTCTCTTCCGAGCTTCCTCGCCTGACTGTCACGTCGAAGGTGTCATCAGCCCCTTCGGAGACCTCGACGGTAACGCCCGCCGCGTCGGCGCTCCGGGCAATCGCCCGCAGTGTCGCCGGGGCGCCCCCGGCGCGGCCCGCGAGTGCGGCCTGCGGCACCGGTGAAGGCGCCGCTGAATCGCCATCGCCACCGATGCGGACCACGTAGCAGAGGCCCCCGCCGTTGTTGAAGTAGCCGTAAACGGCGTGGGCGAGATATGCGCCCGGCACGAAGTCGCCGAAGGTCTCCGTGAACTGCGTCCAGTTCGCGATCATGACCGGCACGCCGGCGGGTCCCCTGGCGGCAACGCCGAGGAACGCGGCCACGGCCGTGCCGACGCCTTCGATGGGCTTTGAGCCCTTGTCCACCTCCTCCACGTAGACGCCCGGGGTCAGGTATGTGGTTGCCATGGGTGCCTCCTTGGTTCCGGCAGCTTTGATGCGAGCGGCGGCGAAATACTAACAGCTTTCGCCGTCGTTAGGGGTCCTCGATCCTTCCGGGTTCACGAACCCGGCGCAACGCTCATGCTTCCACCTCGATGTCGTAGCTTTCCGATGGAACTCTGACCTGCCGCTCGGCGGGCCGGCCGCCCGGCGGTTCCACCCGCCACACGTACTCCCCCGGCGGGATCGGCGAGAACCTGAAACGGCCCTCAACATCCGTCGTCACCCGGTGCGAGGTGTTGAGAACCGTCACCGTGGCGTTGCCGACGCCGGCCGCCCGGTCGCCTTTCCGGTGCGCCACCCCGGCAACTTCCACGAAGGTCTCGCGGTCCGCGCGGAACCGGTCGCCCACCTGCAGCTCGCGTGTCACGACCAGCGGGCCCGTGACCGGCGCGAAAACGTCGAGCGGGACCGTCGCGACCCATGTGAGCGAGGCGTGAAGCTCGTTGTCCATTACCCCCCAGAAATCGGTGGGCTTGGCAAGGTGGTCGGGGGGCATGGCCCGCAGGAGGATGGGCACGGTGGCATTGGCGAGCGAACCCTGCAGGTAGGCGGCGTCCAGCCTCCCCTGCCGGTAGGTGCAGGCAAGGACCCGCGCAAGAATCCGGTGCTCGTCGGCCGGTTCATTGGTCCAGGCGGTGACCAGGTACGAGAGATCGACCCGCCGCGGCGGCCGCTCCCTCTGCGCCTGCCCATTGGCGTTGCGCGTCACGGTCCACGTGTCGTCCCGGAAGTCCAGCCTCTCGCGCACATCGAAGAGAAAGAGATTGAGCGTCGGCCGCGAAAGCCGGCTCGACCACTCCCGCGTGGGGCGGTCGAAAGAGATGTCGACCTCCGTCCGGTCAATCGGGACATCGGCGAGAAGCACCTGGCGGAGGGTTTCGTCGACGTCGTTGAACATCCCCGTTCCCTGTGGCCGGCGTGGCTTCGGCCGGCTAGCGGGCCGTGCCCTCGTCTATTGCCGGCGTCGCACCTGCATCGATTGCCGCGGCCACCTCATCGGCCTCGCGTTCGTGTATGTCTCCTGCGGGGGTCACGGTCATCCCGTCCCCTGCACTCTGCACGCGGCCTGAAGTCTGCTGAACTACGTGCGTAAGCTCGTGAGCGAGCACCGTTGTGTCCCCGGGGCTGACATCGCCGCGAAGGAAGATGTCCGTCCCTGTGGTGAAGGCCCGGGCGGTCATGCCCCGGGCCAGGGCATCCGAAGCACCGTCCTGGTGGACGCGCACAGCGCTGAAGTCGGTCCCCATGGCGCCTTCCATCCGCGCTCGCGTCCCCTCCCCCAGTGCCGAGCCGCCGCCACGGGCGGACTCGATCTGCCTGCTCACCTCTGCGCCGAGGCGCCCGCCCTCCAGCCCGACCCCCGCCTCCGAACCCTGCCCCTCGCCACCGCGAAGGAGTTGCGCTCCCTCTTCCTCCTCATCCTGGGGCTGCCGCTGGGTGGTCGCCGGGTCGCGGAGCATTTGCAGCTCCTCCTCTTCCGGGGCCTCCTGTCGCTGGGTGGTCGCCGGGTCGCGGAGCATCTGCAGCTCTTCCTCTTCCGGGGCATCCTGGCGCTGGGCCACAAGGCGGGCCACGGCAGCATTGCCAATGCTCGCCTGCATGCGGAGAAGCGGGTGGGCGGCCACCTTCACCTCGGCGCGCTCGCGCTGCCCCTGGTGGCCGGGCGACTCGCGCTCGTGAAGGCGGACTTGTTCCGGTCCCGACATGGCGACCTCCGCGGTAATCATAGTCCCCTGTGCAAGGGTTTCCATCCCTGTGCGGGAGCTTTTCGTTTCAGTTGCGGAGAAGTCCAACGTACTGGCCGAATTCGGCTTCGGTCACCATCTTCCCCAGCTTCTGGTATTCCCGCCGCGTCGCCCGGATCAGGTGGGCCATCCCCATCGGTTCAGCGTCGCTGGCCGCCATGAACGCCGCCGCCAGCACGATGTTGCGGATGTTCCCCCCGGTGATCCGGAACTGCCGGGCAAGGAAGGCGAAATCGATGTCCCCGGCACACGGCAGTTCCGCCGGCACGGTGCCCTTCCAGATGAGCAGCCGTTCCCCCTCCTCCGGATTGGGGAAGTCAATCACGAAATGGAGCCGCCGCATGAACGCCTCGTCGAGGTTCATCTTCAGGTTCGTAGCGAGGATTACCGTTCCCGAATACTCCTCCATGCGCTGCAACAGGTAGGCCGTCTCGATGTTGGCGTAGCGGTCGTGCGCGTCCTTCACCTCCGAACGCTTGCCGAAAAGCGCGTCCGCCTCGTCGAAGAAGAGGACCGCGTTCGAAGTCTCCGCTTCGCTGAAGATGCTGGCCAGGTTCTTCTCCGTTTCGCCGATGTACTTCGAAACTACCGCCGAAAGGTCGATCTTGTAGAGGTCGAGCCCCAGCGCGCCGGCCATGATGTCGGCCGCCATCGTCTTCCCCGTCCCCGACTGCCCGGCGAAAAGGGCTATCGCGCCCTTTCCCAGGGCGAGCTTCCGTTCGAACCCCCACGTCTCGTAGACCAGGTGGCGGTGCTCAACGTGGGCGCAGATCTCCCGCAGCTGCTGCACGGTGTCCACCGGCAGAACGATGTCCGCCCACGCGTAGTGTGGTGTGATCTTGCGGGCCAGGGTGTTGAGGATTGGCGTGGAACGGGCTCGCGCCGCCGCGTAGAGGTCGTCCGCCTCCAGGCGCGGGCTGCGCGGCTCCCGCCAGAGGGCCCGCCCGCGAGCCAGTGCGACGGCCTCCTCTATCTCCCGCGTCGAGAGCCGGAACTTCCCCGCGAGGGCGTCGATCTCCGCGCCCGGAATGCCGTGCTCGCTGCCGAGCTGTGCCGTCCACAGGCTGCGCCGGTCATCGAAGTCAGGCGCCGGAGCCTCGATGACGACCCCCGGCCAGGCGACCGGACTGGCCGAGCCCAGCACTACCAGCGTCCCCGCCGCTGCTCCCGAGACCTCCCTGAACAGCGCCTCCCGTTCCAGCGGGGCCAGTTCATGCACGCCGGCCAGGAGCAGCCCCGCCCCCTGCAACCACGCCTCCCGCATGGCCAGTGTGGCTGCCGCCTCCACCCCCAGGGCCGCGACAGCCGCCCCCGTATCCACTGCCAGCAACGGCATGCCGCCAAGCGACGCCAGGCGGCTCGCTACCGAAAGCAGGCGGCTCGTGTCGGGGCACGAGACCGCTACCGCCCGCGGCGCCGCTCCCGAGGGCCGGAGCGATGCCAGCGCCTGGAGGCTCTCATCGAGCTCCCGCGGAAGCGGCGCCCCGGGGCTCTCCCGGTGGAGCCGCGCGAAGGGCTGCAGCGTCTCATCCACCTCGTCGCGCCCCAGGAGAAAGCCGGCGACGCGAGGGTCAAGCGCGATGAAGCGCGCCAGGAGCGGCGTCGCCGGCTGGCCCGGGTCTTCGTGCAGCGCCACAAGGCGCAACCGGCGCAGCGGGCCGGATGCGTCGAAGGAACTACGGGCTGCCTCCCTTTCCCCGGCCGGCACGAAGAGACGCATCGCAAGCTCCACCCGCGGCCTGCGCTTCGAGACATCGTCCTGCACGTAGGCGACCAGCCGCTCCGTGGTGAGGTCGCTCTCCGCCAGGAGGCATAGGAGAAGCACCCCCGCCTCGAACGTTGACAGGCCAGCCAATGCCGCGAGCCGCGTCCCGCGCCCGTTCGGTCTCTCACGCCACCCGCTTAGCTCCTCACGGAGCCTCTCCAGCTCTACGCTGGAAACATCTTCACCCCCCGGTTCGAGCTGCGGGCCCTCGGCCGCGATGATCCTGTCGGCCTCGCTGTCGGGAATGTAGAGCCCGCGGTACTCGTCCTCCCCCACCGGGATCCCCGCCGCCCGCATGCGCGCCACTTCCGCATGGAGCATCCGCCGTACGATTGCCAGACCGTCGCTGACGGGGTGTGAACCGGGGGTGCTCTGGGTCATGTGCGCCTGGCCCTACCTGCCCTAGTTGATGTCGATTGGCACGGAGCGCGCCTGCTGGCACGCAGCCACCGTGTTACAGGCCTCGAAGGTAATGGAATACTGCAGTGGTGTGGTGGTGAAGAACTGGTACGAATAGAAAAGTTCCTTGCCGCCACTGAAATCCTTGGCCAGGTCTCCATTGAAGTACCAGTTGGTGTAGGTCCATGTGCCCACAACCGTACCCGCGCACGAGCCGGATACCTCCCAGCCTGAACCTGTCTGGTGAGCGGTTGCCGGGCTGCATTCGATTCGGACAGTCGGCTTTCTCGGGCCCGTGGTGGCGGTCGGGCTCGGGCTCGGCGTCGGAATTGGCGTGTCCGTTGGCGTTGGCGCGACCGTCGGCGGCGGAGGGGTGTGCGTGGCCGTCGGCGGCGCCGCCGTGCTGCCGGGTTTCGTCGCCGTCGCGGTTGGTGGTGTTGGCGTCTTCGGACGCGCCACGTCAATGCTCAGGTCGGTTGGACCGGGATTGTCCGTGGCTGTGACGCCGCTGTTGCCCTCCGGGTCGTACGTCCGAATGCCAACGCTCGTCGGGCCGCCGTTCGGGTCCTGCACGTTGATGCGGTACTTCCCGTCCGGCGGCCGCGGCAGGTAGATCTGGATGGTCCCCGCGCCATCCTTCGGGGCCTTCTCCATGCACGTCGGGTCGCGCCATGCCGGCTGGAACGTGTACATCGCGCCGGGTATGTCGGCCCGCGCCTGCTTCAGTGAATCCTCCGCCGTGCCCCCCTTAAGTGTGCCCACGACCCGCCCCTTGCTGTCGGTGATCGTCACCCGCAGGTTCGCGGGTACCGTCACAACGATCGCGCTCAGGTCCTCGCCGGGTTCCACCTCGCGGAAGAGGCGGCTGTTCTGGATTGTCCCCAGGTACGGGGCCAGCGTTGTCTGCTCCGGGTGCGAAGGGTCCTTCACCAGGATCGTGTCGCCGTCGAGCCCGTAGGCGATGATGAAGTGGGGCCCCGTGTAGCCCGGCGAGCGGATGAAAAGCTCGAGGATGACGGGGCGGCCTCCGCGCAGCTCCCGGCGAATCTCCTCCTCGGAGCCGGTCCCCCAGCTCGGCACAAACGCGATGCGCTTCGTTCCCGGGAACGCCTCCGCCAGCTGCTTGGAAAGCGTCGTGATCGCGTCCCACTGCACGTTGTTGAACGAATAGCCCCGGCTCACCCAGCCCCCGGCCAGCCGGCGCGCGTCCTGGTTGAAGTAGTCGTTCACCGTCTTCGGGTTCGCAGGCTGACCATCGGGAAGCACCAGCAGCCCGAATAGCGCCAGCACGTTCGTGAGCGAGGTCATGGCGCACCCGCACTGGGCGATGGTTGTACCGCACACATCGCGCGGGTCGTTCGCCTTCGCGTAGACCTCGTTGCCCCAGGCCGGGTCGTTCTGGGCGAAGAGCTGCCCCGCCACCGGCGGAAGCGTCACATTCGGCCTGGAAGGCGGCGTTGCTCCCGAAGGGTCATCGTCGCAGCGGAAGACGGCCTCGATCGCGGAGGCGTTGGGCGTTGGCGTTTCCTGGGGCGTCGCCGTCGGCGTGGGCGAAGCTGGCTGGTCATCTCCCCCGCGCAGGAGAAAGAACGCGAGCGCCGCCCCCACGCCGAGGGCAACCAGCCCTATCACCGCCAGCGGCTTCAGGCTTCGCAGCGGCGGCTTCACCATCAGCTGCCCGCTGACTTCCTTCCGCGATCCCACTGGCCCTGCCGGCGTGCCTGTGATCTTGAAAGGCGCCACCTGCGGCTGGCCGACGAACGGCCGCTCGGCGCTGCTCACCCGCACCTGCACCGTCCGTTCCTCGCCCGGGGGGATCTCGATCGTAGGCGTCGCAAATGCATACTGGAGCGCCGCCGCATCATCGGCTCCCGCCAGGCTGAGCACGGCGACCGTGTTGCCGTCGTTGCGGCCCGTTAGCCGGAAGCTGCCCGTCCCCTGTACCGGATGGAGCGACAGCGAGACCGCGTCTATTGCCGTCACCTGCACCCGCATCGCAACGGACGCGCGCTGCTCCTGCTGCTCGGAAATGACCAGCGCCGCGCATTCGTAGACGCCTGCCATCGAATCGGGGCTTCGCGGCGGCTGGATGCGGATGCCCACGTCCTCCCGGGCCCCGGGCAGGAGCGCAATGGAAGGCACGCTTACGCTCACCCATTCGGCCGGCACCCCGGTAATCGCGAGCCGGACCTGGTCGACGATGCGGCCACGGTTCTCCACCGAGACCGTGGCGAAGGCAGCTTCTCCCGGGGCGACCGGAGAAGGGGGCACGGTGAGCGTCGCTCGGATGGCGGCCGCGGGTTGCGCCGGTGGCGGGGCCGGAGGTGGAACCGCGCCCCGCGAGGCGAGCACCCCCGGCACAACCGGTGGAATCGCTGCTGCTCCTGCCAGCGCCGCCCCGGCAGGTGCGCCCTGAGCCGGCGATGGTGGTGCGCCCGGCTCGGCGTACTGGACCCGTACCTCCCCGAACCGGAGGTCCTGCCCGGGCTCCACCAGGTTGCGCGTGCGGGGCGCCAGCCTCTGCCCGCCCAGGAACGTGCCCCACTCTGAACCAAGGTCTTCTACGAGCATGTGGCCCGATTCGATCACGATCCGTGCATGCCGCGCCGAGATCGAGGGGTCGTCGAGGACGATGCCGTTGTCGTCGGCCCGGCCTACTGACAGGGCGGGCAGGTCAATCGGGTACTCCCGGAGCTGACCGTCCCTTCCCACTGCCCGCAGACTGCCGAACTTCATAGCGCGCGTTCTCCTTCGGCTGCGCCCGGCCGATGCGTTCCCGCAAAGCAGGATAGCTGTGGGCCACAGCGATTGCCACAGGCGATGGGAGGGCCCGGTCAGGGGGCTCAGTCCAGCTGCTTCACCATCAGTACCCGCCCGTCGATCCCGGTGACCGCCCGGTATCCCGGGTCTTCTCGCGTGGCTACCGTTGCGAATCCGAAGCGCTCGTAGAGCCGGCGTGCCGGGTTGCTCAGGGTCGTCGTCAGCGACATCTGCGTGTGGCCCCGGCCGCGCGCCAGCCGCTCCGCCTCGGCGAGGAGTGCCGCCCCAATGCCCTGGTTCCGCCGGCTCGAGAGCACGTGCAGCTCGGAAATGTGGAACGCCCCGGGCGGATGGGGCAGGTGCACGCTCCGGCGGGCACGATCGCGGCGCACGAACCCCGCGGTTCGCCAGCCGAAAATGCGCAATGTCCCCAGCGCCACCCCCCACGTGAGCCCCGCTTCGGAGCCGCTCTGCACGAACCCGGCGACCCTGCCGTCGTCAACCGCAACAGTTGTCGCCGCCAGTCCGGCCGGCATGAAGAGCGCCGATGCCATCAGCTCCCGGAACCGGCGCGCGCGCCGCACATCGCCACCGGCGATGCCGATCTGCTCGTCGGACGGTTCCCGCCCGAACACCTCCCTCAGCACGGGAACGTCAGCAGTGGTGGCGATCCGGAACGTAACGCTCATGAAGTGAGCATCACGATACCCGCCCCGCGATGCGCCCACCACGGCGCGGGCATCGACGGGCCGCACCCCGCCGGTCTATTCTGCGCCCGGAGCCAGCGTTGGAACGCAAGCGTCAGCAGGCGAGGTCTCGTCAGCCAGCCCCGGGCCCATCGGGCCCCCGCACTGAGCGATCGAACGCGCCCGTGCCGGCCATCGCGCCACCCGGCCAGGCGCTGGGATGGCTGAGTCTCCCCCTCCATTCCACGGCGCGTGCGCTCCGGCAGGCCGGCGTGGCCGGCGTTCAGCGCGCGGCCGGCAACCACCACTCTTCCCGGCTCGCAACCGCGGGCCCGGTCCAGCGTGACCACCACACCCCCGAGGCCCGGCGCGAGCGGGCAGCGCGTGAATCTGGCGGTGAAGGCCAGGCGGCCGCCACGCCCTGGATCATATCCGCCCCGGGTTTCGACGCCGCGGCGCGGGAATTCCGGTCCATCGTTGTTCCACGCGTGCCCATGAACCTCCTCGTGATGGCCGGCCGCAGTCTCCGCGCCTACGACGAGTCCGGCGCCCCGCGCAGCCGCCGGACTTTCCGGCTGGAATCCAGGATTCGCGCCTCGCCCGGCGTCTACACCTTCGTTGAGACGGCGGAAGGCCGCCCGCTCAACCGCTGGATGGTCGATGCAAACGGTCGCATCTTCCGCGGCGGCTTCGTGGGCGCGCCCCGCGAAGAGGGCGAGAGCCGCCCCGGCAGTGGGGAGTCCACCGGCGAGCAGCCCGCGGCCCGCGGAGAAGGCGCGGGCGCGTCAGAATCCACTCCGCTCGTCCCCATCGCCGACCTGGGCCCCGCCGAGGACCAGGCCCTCGCGGACGTCCTCCAGCGCGGCGCCGCCACGTTCTACATCGTGCCCCGGATCCCGCGCGCCCCTCGCCCCGACCGGCCCTTTGGAGAAGCCAGCGCCACCGAACTCGGAATCGCTGGGCCGCCCCCGGAACCAGGCATGCCCCGCGACCGGCGCGGGCGCGCCAACCGCCCCGCCTGGCCGGCCGAGATCAGGGGCGAGGAGCTCCAGGCGCCCGGTGGTATCGGCACCTTCGCCATGCGGCTGGACTACTCCGGCGCCGACGCCGACCTGCTGACACAGGCCTCCGCTGCCAGCAACCTCGTCCTCTACCGCTGGAAGATATGGGACGTCACCCGCCGGGCGCGTGAGCGCGGGGTAACCACCACAGAGGGCGCCAGCGAGCTTGTCGAGAGCGGGGAGGCAGGCCGCGGCGCCGAGGTCGAGCAAGGCATTGCTGCGGGCGTCCGCCGCGAGCACGTCATCCGCGAGCAGTGGGAGGACATCGAGCACGGCGTTGAAGACCTCGGACCGGCCCTCGTCGTCCTCGGCCCGCTGGCCGTGCTCTCTGCCGCGTCGTCGGCAATCGTCGCCGCAGGCGGAGAGCTCATCGACACGCTCGCCGATTCCATGGGCGGCTTCAGCGAAGAGCGGGAGATCCCCTGGCCCGAGCGCGAGGGGGCATATCTCATCCAGTCCATCGCCTACCCACGGCCCCAGGGCGAAAACGGTGAGATCCGCTACCTCCCGAGCCGCGCCCGCAAGCTTGTCTTTGTCCAAAACCCCCGGCGGCTCGCCCAATCCGAGCTCATTCGCCCCGAGCGCGAGGTCGAGGAGCTCGAAGAACGCATTAGCCACGAAAGGAATGCCGAAGAGCGCGCCCGCCTCCAGGAGCAGCTCGAGACGGCCCGCGTGAACGTCCAGGGGTCGGCCATCGACGTCCTTGAGCACTCGCTCGACCGGCTCCGGCGGCAGCTTGCCGCCCTCCCCGCCTGGGACATCTACCGGCGGCGCGACCTCGAACGCGACCGGGACCGCATGCAGAGGCAGCTCGAACGTGCGCGCGAGCGCACCGAGGGCGCCACCAGCGTCATCCGGCCCCGCGGGGTCCTCGTCAGCCGCGTCTCGGGCCAGCGCTACCCCCTCCTCCTCCAGCTAATGGACCTTGGCCAGAGAAACGGCGCCTACCGTTACCGCCTCTCCGACATGACCGACCGCTCGGGCGGCGCCTATGAAGGCGAAGGTTCATCGCGCGATGCCGCCGTCGACGATGCCATCCGGGCCATGGCAAACGAGTGCGGCTACGGGCGCGGCCTGCTCGTAATCCGGATCTTTCCCGGCGCCGGAGACCCCGGCCGCTTCCCTTCCCCGGGCGACAGGCGCGTCCAGAGCGCGCCCCGTGACCTCGCCCTTGCGCGGGAGAAGCTGAACGACCTGGTCACAATCCTGGTCGCTCTTGGCATGTTCGCGCCTGGCGTCGGCGAAGTGGCCGCCGTCGCCGGTGCCCTTCTCGCCGCCGAACGCCTGGTGAACCGCTACCGGCTCGGAACGCTCGAAGCGGACGCCGAGTCGTTCTCCGACACTGTGTCCATCCTCGGTGGCGTCATCCAGGTCGGGCAGGCGGTGGGGCGGCTTCGCCTCGCCCAGCATGGGAGACGCTTCACGCTCTCCCTGGAAGGTGGCGACGCCGCCGCTGCCATGCGAGCGGCCCGCGGCGGCGAGCGGGTGCGGGCCGCTACCCGCGGACTCGAGGTTGCCGGGCGGGCCGTCGACCGCATTGACCTTATCTCGGGCAACATGCAGACCCTCAACCAGCTGCTCGAGGTGAACCGGGAGGAACGGACCGGCCAGATAACCCACACCGAGGCCCGCCGCCGCCGCAGCCACATCGCCTCCCAGGCAATCCATACAAACGCGATGGCCATTTACGGGCACATCCGCGAAACGATGGTAGCCGAAGGCGGCCCCGCGCCGGATGCCGGTCCTCCCCGACCCGGGGAAGTTGGCCCCATCCCGCCCCGCCAGGCTGGTGAGACCCCCGGGGGCAGAGCCCCCAACGAAGCCCCCGACCTCGGGCCGAACGAGCGCCCTCCCGGCCCCGAGCCCGAACCTCGCGCCCGCGGCCGCCGGCCAGCGGAAGAGGGGAGGGCAGAGACGCCCGAAGGCGAGGCTCGCCGCCCGGCCGAAGGGGAGGAGGAGGAGACCGTTCGCACCACGCTGCCCGGTCCCACGGCAGCGCCTCCTGTCGAGACGCCGGAACGCATGTCCCTCGACGAGGCTGTTCGACGATTCACGCGGACCCTGGAGCGCGGGCAGGCGGATCGGCGCGCCGGCGCCGCCGAAGACCTTATCCGCGCCGCCGGCGACTGGCGCGGCGAGTTGCGGCGGGTCGTCGCCGAACTGCCGGACGCCAGGCGCCAGGTGGCCGAGCTCGCGCTCATCGAGGCGCGGCAGCGCCTCGTCGACCGCACGTTTGCCCGCCTCCAGCAGGAGTTCCCGGGCGTCTTCATGTTCAACCCCGGCACGGTCTCCTTTGCCAGCGACATCGACATCACCCTGCGCCCGGTGGAGCAGCGCCCGGGCTTCAGCGGTGAACCCCGCCCGCTTGCCGGGCAGCTGAACGAATCCTCGCGGGCGTCCCTCCGCTTCGCCGAACTCCTCCGGACGGCCCTCGGCGGTGAGACGGACGCGATCATCGACACGAACGTCTACGCCTATATCGGCGAGCAATCGTTCGCTGCCCGGACCGCCCGTGAGCGCCGCGCTGAGGCCGCCCTGGCCGGCGAAGTGGGAATGGCCGAGCAGATCCGCGGCCTCGGGCCCGAGCAGTGGTCCCGCTTCCGCTCTCGGTTGGAGGCAGAGCTCGCCGCCGCCCGTTCTCCCGAGGCCGCCGCCGCCCAGCGTGCCCTCCTGCGGCAGATGGAGCGGGCAGAGGCCTTCTTCGCCGCCCGCGAAACCGAGCGCACCGCTGCGGAAACGCAGGCCCGGCAGGAAAACCCCGGTGCCCCGGCCGCGGTGGTGGCCCGCATCGCGCGCGAACAGATCGTGGCCGCGAAGCGCGAAAGGCTCGCCGAGCTCGCCGCCGCGCAACCCCCCAACTTCGCCGAGATCGCCCGGCTTCAATCCGAGATCCTCTGGTTTGAACCCGAAGCCTATGCCACCCGCTCCGCGTTCGAGCAGGCCGTTGCCCAGGGCCAGGCCCTGCGGGCGGCAGGCGCCGAATCAGGCTCCGAAGCCCTGCGCGAGAACATCGGGCAACAACGCGCCCGCCTTGAAGAGCTGCGCTCCGCCTCCCCACGCGATGAGGCGGCGATCCGTCGCGCCGAGGAAGACCTCGCCTACCTTGAGCGCCAGCTCGAGGCCGGTCGCTGGCCCGAAGAGGCCGTACGGTCTGACATCGAGACCATCCAGGAGCGCGAAGCCGCGCGCACCCGCGGCCGCACCCCCGCCGACGCCCTCGCCCACTCCGCAGGGGCCGCTTCGGCCAACTTCGGCATGATGGTCGGCCACATCGAGGCGGCCGGCGATAACCTCGCCGCGGCCGTCAAGGCGGCGGCCAAGTACGGCGGACGCATCCTCCGCGCAGAGCACCTCGCGGGCGTCGAAGCCAGCTCCCCCGAGACGCGTGCCCTGCTCGACCTGTTCCTCCAGAGCCGGTGGACCATCTTCGAAGGCGCTGCCCAGGCCGCCATGATGGAGCGGCTGCTCGTCAGGTATGCACGCCAGGCTGGCATGCATGACCAGATAACCAGCTCCCCCGGACGGCCCAGCACTGTCTCCGACGCCGTCCGCCGGCAGTTCGTGGACAACATCAGGCGCTGGGCCGAAGGCGCCGTCGGAGACCTCCACCGGATGGCCGCCGAGACGGCCGAGCGCCAGCGCGCCGAGGCCGGGGTCATGGGCCCGGCCGCGCCGCGCGACGGAGGGGGCGGCGCGGGCGCACCCCCGCGCGTGCCATCTGCGGAGGGCGAGCGGGCCCGCAGGCCCGCCGAGACCCCGGCCCGCTCCACCCCGGGCAGTGGCGAACCCGAGCCTGGCGCGGCCGGCCGCGCGCGCACACACCGCGAGGCGGAGGCCGAGGTTGAGCGGCTTGCCCGCGAAGGTGTCGCAACCGAACCACCGCCGCGGGCTGCCGTCGAAGCCGCCCGGCAGCGTGTCGAGAATGGGGCCGGCACAAGGGCCGACATCGAACTGCTCCTGCAGCAGGCCGTGGCCGACTTCCGCGCGTACCAGCTCGCGCGGCTTGTCCAGAGGCCCGCAGTGGCGCCCGAATCCAGACGTCTCGGTAGCGAACAGTTGGCCGGCGCCTGCGGCCCCGGGCGCGACGTTTCCGCGGACGCATTCCAGTCCCTCACACTGGACAGCGCAGAGCTGGTCACCATCCATCGCTTCCAGGCAGGCGACTTCATCACGGAACAAAGCCACGGGTTCGCAGTAGTCACATTCGGAGGTCCCCCTCCGCTGCGATTCATTGTCGACCCAACGTTCGCTCAGTTTGTCCGCGAGCCCCCTGAACCCCGGCCCGGGCAGCCCGTACGTCAGGGAATGCGGGGGCGCTTCACTGCTGGGCGCATGCTCGCCGAGGCGACTGGCGCCAGCCTTGCTCGCGACCTGGTGCGCGACGGTTTCCTCCACCTCGCCACCCCGGAAGTGGCAAGGCTCTACGCCCTCGGACTCGGCGCATCTCCCGAACAGGCCCGCCAGGTCGCCCAGGCGCTCTGGGGTGGAGAGAGCTCCGTCCCCCAGGGCGCCATCCTGAGCGAATCGATCGCGAATGGCGAGATACTTCGACGGGAAACACCTGTCGGACCAGGTGAGATCCCGGAACTCCACCTTCTTGCGCTCGCCGGTGACGATGAGTTGCTCGATGTGATATCCACCATGCTCGGGCAGATGCCGGCCGATGACCCCCTGCGTCCACAGCTCCAGGCCCTCCACATCCGGCTCACAGCACTCGAGGAGGTGCAGCGGCGCAGCCCCATCCGCAGCCGTACCCCCTCTGCGGCCCCACGCCGCTGACCGCCCCTATCCCGGCGGCAGCTTCTCGGCCCGGGCCACCGGGAAGTAGCGGTGGTGGTGGGAACCGGTTATCTCGTAAGCCGCCGTGCCCCTGCGCCCATCGTCCGTGCGCACCAGCATCTCCAGCTGCCCGCCGCCAAGGGGGCCGTAGCGTGAATGGAAGCGCCCTTCGGCGTCGATGCCCACGGTCTTTCCACCGTCCAGCGTGATGTCCACGTGCCCCGCGAGCCCGGTGACCTTCTCCCCATCGCGGCCATAGTCCGCCGGTGCGCCGGTGGCATCGGTCCAGTGCAGGTCGTGGCTGAAAGCGACCACCCCCACCGGGTCGCCGCCATCGGCCGGCGCCCAGCAACCATCGGTGTAGACCCGGGCGCCGTTCGCGTACTCCCAGTTCCAAACCGAGAACATCCCATCGGGAAGCTGGATGGCGAGCCACATCCACATCGGGCAGCGCTGGTGGTTGCGGATCCCCCACGAGTGGTCGCGCTGGCCCCACCAGTCGCGCACCTCATGCTGTTCCCCCTTGTACGTGAACGAGCCGTTGAAGTAGCCCGACTGGATCATGTGCGACTGGTCCCAGACGACCTCGTGCCCCGCCTTCATCGTTCCCCGCCGAAGCGCATGCGCCTGCGTTCGCGCCGTGAAGGTAAGGTCCACCCCAACCGGCGCGTTCCCCGGGTCCACGAACAGCCTGACCGTCTTGAACGGTTCCACGATGTCGATAGAGACCGGCCCAACCTTCATCGTGTGCGGATCGCCATCGTAGGGCCGGGAATGGCGCGCCATGATGAACTCCCCATCGATGCGCCCAAGCTGGAGCGAGTCCACCTCCTCGCGCTTCGGGAAGTGCGCCAGCGTCAGCACCACCACATCGCCGAGCGCATCGGGCCGGTGGGCGACGAAGTACAGGCTCTCGCGCCAGTGGTCGTGGAAGTTCACCACGTTCGGGAGCGGCTCCGGGATCTGGTGGTAGAAGTACTCGTCGGCCGGGGTCAGTCGAGGCATCAATCCCTCCATGGGCGCCGTCTGTTGGGGGCGTCGCAACACCGGCGGCGCCCCCGGGAACGTGAGACGCAAAAAGCCTAGTCCGTGCCCCTCGGCACGCCGGGTGTCTGGACTGCCTGCACCTGCCGAATGATGTGCTGCGCCCGTTCCCGCTCGGCGGGCGTTCGCGATGGCAGGGCCAGGCCAATCCGGCCGGCGTACTCGCGGTGGTCACGAATGAACTCCGGCAGCCTGTCGTACGTCGAGGTCTGCGCGAAGACCCGTAGCACATCCTCGGGGATCACCTTCTGCATCTCGCCCCACTTGCCCTGCAGCGACAGCGAATGGAGCTGCATCCCGAGATCCTTCAGCCCGTGGACCTCGAACACCTCGTGATAGCTCCGGGTCGACCCGTAGAACGAGATGGGCTGGCGCAGCCGGTCCAGGCCTTGCTCGATCTCCGCTTCCGTCTCCCCAAAGACGGTGAACCCTCCCCCAATCACGTCGATGTCCTTCCATGTACGCCCCGAGCGCTTCAGCCCGATGGCGATGTTCGGCAGGACTACCTCCCGCATGTACTTGTCCGTCATGAACCCGTGCGGAATGACCGCGTCGGCCACCTCCCCGGACACCCGGGCCATGGCGTCACCGACGCAGGCAAGGGCCACACGCGGCCGTGGGTAGTCGAGCGGTCCCGGGTTGAAGTTCGGCGTCATCAGCGTGAAGTGGTAGTACTTGCCGATGTACTCGGGCTTCTCGCCCGTCTGGAACGAGTGCCAGACGGCGTGGAGCATCCGGATGTACTCCTTCATCCGCGTTGCCGGGGCGCCCGGCCACTCCGTGCTGAAGCGGTGCTGGTTGTGGCCCTTCACCTGGCTGCCCAGCCCCAGCGTGAAGCGGCCGTTGCTCAGGTGCTGGATGTCCCAGGCCTCCATGGCAAGCACCATGGGGCTGCGCGGAAAGGCAATGGTGACGCCTGTCTGTATCTCAAGCTTCTCGGTGCTCGCCGCTGCCAGCGCCGCTGCCAGCATCGAATCGTGCTGTGTTTCCGGGGTAGAGGCGAAGTCGTACCCGAGCTCCTCGGCGTGCTGTGCCTGGTTCGCTACGCCCGTGAGCCAACCGCCGCCAAAGCCTGTTCCAACCTTCATCGGTCACATTCCTTTCGTTGGCCCGCCTCGCGCGGGCCGGAGTTCGTTGCTGCGAAACAATAATGCATCGGCGGCCTTGTTGCGGCCGCTCCCGGGGGACTACACGTCCGCGGAAGGTGGCGCAATCACACCCTCCGCCGCAAGCGACCTCATTCTCTCCCCGTCTATGCCGAGGGCGGCCAGTACTTCTCCCGTGTGCTGACCCAGCATCGGCGCCGGGCCGGGGGGCATTGGCCGCTCCCCGTCCGTCACAATCGGAAGCGAGGGGTAGAGGTGGAAGCCAACCACGGCGCGCTCCTCACCTGTCCAGAAGCCCGCCAGGGCCTCGCTCGTTAGCAGGCCGGCCTCGGTGTGCACCGGCGCCGCCGGCGTCCACGCCCACAGGCACGCCTCAAGAACCTCGTCGCGGGTGTGGGAAGCGGCCCACGTGCGAAACTCCGAAATGAGTTCGCCATGCCGGGCCGCGCGCCCGGCAACGGTCGCGAGAGCGGCGTCAAGCGCCCACTCCTCGTCAATCGCCGCCGCCAGGAGCGCCCATTGCGCGTCCGTCTCGACCTCCACCACCGCCCACTCGCCATCCGCGCAGAGGAACGCTCCCGATGGGATGTGCCCCCGCCGGGCGTTCCCTCGCCGTGGCGGAACTGCGCCGCTCACCTGGTATTCGATTAGAGCCTCGCTCACGAGCGGCAGGAAGCCTTCCACCTGCGGGCACTCCACGAGGCGCCCGCGCCCATCGCGTCGTCTTGCCGCCAGCGCGGAAAGCACCGCCACTGTCCCCGTGAGGCCACTGACCGGGTCCCCCAGCGCGTTGCTCAGCATGGTTGGCGGTCCATCCTCGTAGCCGGTTATCGAGGTCAGCCCCGACATCCCCTCGATCGTGTTGCCGAAGGCGAAGTACCCGGATTCCGGACCTGTCGACCCGAACCCCGGCTGACGCAACATGATGAGGCCCGGGTTCTGCCCGGCGAGTATCTCGTAGGCGAGGCCCAGCTTCTCAATCACGCCGGTGCGGAAGTTCTCAACCACCACGTCCGCTCCAGCGATGAGTTCCCGGGCAAGTTCGCGCCCGCTCTCCGTGGCCAGGTCGAGCGTTATCCCCCGCTTGCCACGGTTGACGCTGTTGAAGACGTGGCTTCGCTCGTGCAGGGCGAGCGAGGGGTCGTCGCCCGGCGGGCGCGAGCCCCGCCACCAGTCGTACCGGTTTGGGCCCTCCACCTTGATCACGTCCGCCCCGAAAGCTGAGAGGATGTGCGAGACCATCGGCCCCGCCCAGCCCATCGACACGTCAACCACCCGGAGCCGCCCTTTGCGCCAGGGTCCGCCTGCCCGGGGGCCCCGGCCCGGGCCACTGGTTGCGAGCACCGTGGCAGGTGGCCCGGGCACGCGCAGCGCCCGCCCCGATCGCGTGACGACCTCCTTCCAGAAGTCCCGCGCGGCAAGCTGGGGCGAGGCAAGCACCTCCGCCATATCCGGCAGCGGCGATGCCGGGATGCGCCGCCGCTGAAGCTCGTGGTAGAGGTCGAAGCGGGTCCGTTCTGCAAGCCACGGCAGCAGGTAAGTATCGAGCGCCGCCAGGTTCCGCCCCCGCTCCGTGGGCGATTCAAAGCGAGGGTCGTCGACGAGCTCGGGGTGTCCGATCAGCTGGCAGAGGGCCACCCACTGCCCATGCAGGGCGGCATGGATGCCGATGTACCCGTCCCTGCAGGGGAGAGTCATGATCACCGGTTGGTTGAAGCTGTACCGGTTCCCCACCCGCCCCCGCAGTTGCCCGAAGTACTGGAACGCCACCGCGTCGTAGATCGTTGTCGCTGCAACCGACTCCAGGATCGAGACTCCGGTCAGTCCGGGCATCTCACGCCCGGCGCCAGGGCTCGCATAGCCTGCCAGCGCAGCGACCGCCGCGAAGAGCCCGGCGATGAAGTGCGACTGGCTCCCCGGCGCTGCGAGCGGCTCACCCTCCGGGTCCCCGACAAGGGTCATCCACCCCCCGGCGGCGTAAAGCGCGAGGCTGCTGGCCGGGCGCTCCGCCCACGCTCCATCGAGCCCCCATGGGGTTATCCAGAGCACGCGGGCTCGCTTCTTGATGTCCGCCACTGCCGCCCTGTTGGCCGGGGTCACCGGTGCATCGGTGATGAGAACCGCGCCCGCTGCTGCTGCCAGCCGTGGGGCGGCCGCGAACCCCGCACCATCACCGAGGAACCCGCCCAGCCCTTCCGGGTCGAGGGCGGTAACGTGGTCCACCTCCGCGCCCATCTGTCGCAGCAACCAGCCTGCGTAGGCGGCCGCCGGGCTATGCGACACAACGGCAAAACGTTCTCCGGCCAGCAGATCCATGGCCGCTGATCATACGGCCGGTGCCCGCCTGTGGAAGGGCTGCTACCAGGTGTCGATGCAGGGCCGCTTCTTCCCCGCCCGGGGCCCCGGCGGAGGGACCGAGCGCAGCGCCGTCGTCACCCAGCGGCGCGACTCCATCGGGTCGATTACATCGTCGATTTCGAAGTGCGAGGCAACGTTCACCGCCTTGCCGATGGTGTACATCCGCTCAACCATCTGCTCGTACAGCTCGCGGCGCTTCTCCGGGTCTTCAATCGCGGCCAGCTCGTTCCGGTAGCCGAGCTTCACTGCCCCCTCGAGCCCCATTCCCCCGAACTCGCCCGTGGGCCAGGAAACGGCGAAGAACGGCGCCTTGAAGCTTCCACCTGCCATCGCCTGCGCTCCCAGTCCGTACGACTTGCGAAGCACGATCGTGAAGTACGGCACCGAGACGCTCGCGCCCGTCACGAACATTCGCGCCGCGTGGCGAACCAGCGCCGTCTTCTCCACCTCCGGCCCGACCATGATCCCTGGCGTATCGCAAAGGAAAAGCAATGGGATGTCGAACGCGTCGCACAGCTGCATGAACCGGGCCGCCTTGTCCGCTCCCGCGCTGTCGATTGCCCCGGCAAGATGCATGGGGTTATTGGCGATCAGCCCCATCGGCCGGCCCTCGATGCGCACGAAGGCAGTCACCATGCCCGGCCCAAACTCACGGCGCAGCTCCAGCACCGAGCCCGTGTCGGCCAGGGTCTCAATCACCTTCCGCACGTCGTAGACACGCAGACGGTTCTCCGGGATCGCGCTTCGAAGGAGCCGCTGGTCGGCGCATTCCCAATCCGCCACCGCTCCCTGGAAGTATGAGAGGTACTTCTTCGCCACCTCCACGGCCTCTGCCTCATCGCTCACGGCGATATCGACCACCCCGTTGGGCGCCTGGACGTCCATGGGGCCGACCTCTTCGGGCCGGAACACGCCCAGGCCGCCGCCCTCGATCATCGCCGGTCCCCCCATGCCGATGTTGGAATTGGCAGTGGCAATCACCACGTCGCAGCATCCAAGGAGGGCAGCGTTCCCCGCGAAGCAGCGCCCCGAGTTGATGCCCACGATGGGCACCAGCCCGCTCAACCGGCCGAAGTAGTGGAATGCCAGGCAGTCGAGACCTGCCACGCCCACGCCATCGGTGTCGCCCGGCCGGCCGCCGCCTCCTTCCGTGAAGAACACCACCGGCAACCGCCACTTCTCCGCAAGCTCGAACATCCGGTCTTTCTTGCGATGGTTCTGCGTGCCCTGCGTGCCCGCCAGCACCGTGTAGTCGTACGACATCACAACGCAGCGCGAGTGCTCGTCTCCGAAAAGGTCGCCGTTGACCCGGCCGACGCCCGCCACCATGCCGTCCGCCGGCGTGCGTTCGATCAGCTCCTCCACCGGCCGCCGCCGGCGCTGGGCGGCGATGACCACCGGCCCGTACTCTATGAAGCTCCCCGGGTCACAGAGATCCTCCACATTCTCGCGGGTCGTGCGCTGGCCGGTGCGGCGGCGCCGCTCGACTGCGTCAGGGCGCGCTGCATCGAGCCCGATAGCGTGGCGTGCCCGCACCTCCTCAAGGTCAGGACGAATCCGGTCAAGATCGATCTCCACCTTTGCGCCGCTCTCCGCCACGCCGACCTCCGCCTCTTCGATCACCGCCAGCGTCCGCCCCGCAAAGACCGCGTCGCCGGCCGCTACCGCAAGCCGCCGCACCATGCCGCCCACCGGCGCCGCGATGACGTGCTCCATCTTCATCGCTTCCATCACGAGAAGCTGCTGGCCCTGCCGGACGAGCTCACCCTCGGCGATGTCGACCGAGACGATCGTGCCCTGCAGCGGGGCAGCGACGGCCACCATGCCATCAGCCGCCGCCTCCTGGCTTGCGCTGGCAACCGTTGCGAGCGCCGGGCCGGACTTCCCGTGATGTAGCACCGCCAGCGGGTCGGACCGGTCTATCTGCGCGCCCGCGAGCCCGGGAGTCTCCCCGGCTCCGGAAAGGGCGAACTCGAAGTAGAGGCGGGGGTGCTCATCGCCGGCATCACCCTCGCCTGCCAGCCCGGCAATGTGCTCCTCGATGAACCGCGTGTAGACCGGCCCGGCCGCAACTTCCGGGCGCCTCAGCAGCCGCTGGAGGAAGGCGGTGTTCGTTGGCACGCCCTCAATGCGAAGCTCGCAGAGGGCACGGTAGGCCCGGCCCACCGCATCCTCATACCGGGGGGAAGGAGAGTGAGTGACGACCTTGGCCAGCAGCGAGTCATAGCGTGGGCTCGTCGCATAGCCTGAATAGCCGTATGTGTCGACCCGGACCCCGGGACCGCTGGGTGGCTCAAACGCTGCGAGCACCCCGCCGGAGGGAAGCGGCGTGCCGTCGACATCCATCGTTTCCATGTTCACGCGAGTCTGGATTGCAAAGCCCCGTGGCGCCGGGACCTGCTCCTGCGTGAGCCCAAGCTCGCCGAGCGTGGCGCCCCCCGCGACCTGGAGCTGCGTGCGGACAAGGTCGATCCCGGTCACCTCCTCGGTGACCGTGTGCTCGACCTGGAGGCGCGGATTCGCCTCAATGAAGGCGAACTCCGGGCCCCCGCTGGCTTCCGCGTCCACAAGGAACTCGAACGTGCACAGGTTGTCGCAGCCTGCCGCCCGCGCGAGCTGCACGGCTGCGTCCAGGATCCTGTCGCGCAACGCGGGCTCGAGCCCGGGCGCCGGTGCGACCTCCACGAGCTTCTGGTGGCGGCGCTGCAATGTGCAGTCACGCTCCCAGGTGTGGGTCACCTCTCCCGTGCGGTCGCCAACGGCCTGGACCTCGATATGGCGGGCGTGAACAACCTGCTTCTCGACGTAGACCTCGCCGTTCCCGAACGCAGACCGCGCTTCCGATTGGCAACGTTCGTAGGCCTCGCCGATTTCTTCGGCCCGGCGTACGATGCGGAGCCCGCGCCCACCGCCCCCGGCAATCGCCTTGATAACCATCGCAGCCCCTGCGCCAAGCGAATCGAAGAACGCTCGCGTCTCCTCAAGGGAGGTGGGGTGCGCCGTGCCCGGCAGAACAGGTACCCCGGTCGCCTCGGCCAGCGCGCGCGCCCGGCCCTTATCGCCCAGCAGCTCCAGGGCGGCGACGTTCGGCCCCACAAACGTGATCCCGGCAGCCGCGCAGCGGGCGGCGAACGCGGCGCTCTCGCTTAGAAAGCCGTAACCCGGGTGGATGGCGTCGCAGCCGGATTCCCGTGCCGCCGCGATGATCTGCTCGCCGTCGAGGTACGCCTTCGGGCCAACGCCGCGCAGCGGCCGGGCCTCGCCGGCGCGGAGCGTGTGCAGCGAACGCTGGTCGTCCTCCGCGTAGACAGCGACCGTCCGAATCCCGAGTTCGGCGGCGGCCCGCGCAATGCGGATGGCGACCTCGCCACGATTGGCGATGAGGAGGGCGGAGAGAGTCATCGGTGTCTTCCTGGAGCGGCTACCCGGCGCACGATGGCCCTGCACCCGGGCGTGTGGTTGCCGTCATGTTAGCCCCCGGTGGAGCTTCCCGCCGGTCAGTCCTCGATTGCGCCGTACACAATGCTCTTGAGCTGGCCCCTGAAGTTGAAGGTCGCTGAGGGCATGAGCTGGGTCATGAAGATGACCTCGAGGTCTTCGACGGGGTCGACCCAGAAGATCGTTGAGGCTGCGCCACCCCAGTAGAAGTCGCCCGCCCCCATGGTCCCAGCGGCCACTTCGCCCAGGGTTGTGGCGAAACCGAGGCCGAAGCCCACGCCTTCGTACGCCGTCTCCGAGAATGCGCCGATTGCCATCTGCGTGAGGTCGCGGCCACCGGCCAGGTGGTTCTGCGTCATCAGCCGCAGTGTCCTGGAGCCGAGGATGCGGCGCCCATCGAGCTCCCCCCCGCGGCGCAGCATTTCGCAGAAGCGGTAGTAGTCGGCAGTGGTGCTCGTCAGACCTCCCCCTCCCGAGAAGAACGACGGCTCCCGCAGAAACGTGCTGCGCTCCGGGTCATCGACCAGTCCGAGCGATTTGTCAGGCCGCCGCTGGTAGTTCGCGGCAAGGCGGCTCGCCTTCTCGGGCGCCACCCGGAAGGACGTGTCCTTCATGCCCAGCGGGTCGAAGATCGCCTCCTGCAGGTAGCGGTCGAAGCGCCTACCCGAGATCGCCTCCACCAGGTAGCCGCAGACATCCGTGGCCAGCGAGTACATCCAGCGCTCACCCGGGTGGTAGCGCAGGGGCACATTCGCGAGCTTCTCGACGAAGCCTCGCAACGTCTCCCCCTCGCTGCGGTCCACGTGAAGGGCCCGGTAGACGCTGTCGGCAGGGTGATTGCTCGCCCCGTACGAAAGGCCCGCCGTGTGGCCCAGGATGTTGCGAAACGTCATCGGCTGCTTCGGCTCCACCGTCTCCATGCTCTCGCCTTCGCCCGAGACGTAGACCCGGTGGGTCTTCCATTCCGGGATAACCCTGCTCACCGGGTCGTTCAGCTGGAAGTGCCCCTGCTCATAGAGCGTCATCAGCGCCACCGACGTGATCGGTTTGGTCATCGAGTAGATGCGGAAGATCGTGTCGTCCTGAACCGGCTTGCCTCGCTCCCGGTCGGCCAGGCCGAAAGATCGGAAATACGCAGGGATGCCACGGCGCCCTACCAGCACCTGGCAGCCGGGGATCTTGCCGGGCTCTACGTAGTTCCGTTCAAGGTGCGCTGTGATGCGTTCGAGGCGCTCGGGCGAGAAGCCCGCCCTTCGGGGGTCAAGTTCCAAGCCTGGGGACTCCTTGGGAAGTGGTGGAGCGCGCGGTTCACGCTCGCGTTCACGTTAGGGTAAGCTGCGCCTGCACACCAACTTCAGGAAAGGTACATCTCCATCACCATGCCCGGAAAGCTGGAAGGCAAGACCGCCATCATCACCGGCGCCGGTCGCGGTATCGGCCGCGGCATTGCGCTCCTCTACGCCAGCGAAGGCGCACGCGTCATCGTCAACGACCTCGGCGTCTCCGTCGCCGGGGAAGGCGCGGACAACTCGCCCGCCCAGCAGGTCGTCAACGAGATTAAGGCTGCTGGCGGGGTCGCAATGGCCAACTACGCCGACGTCGCCGACATGGACCAGGCGGAAGACCTCATCCGCCAGGCCCTGAACGAGTGGGGCCAGCTCGACATCCTCGTGAACGTCGCCGGCATTCTCCGCGACCGCATGGTGTTCAACATGACCGAGGAGGACTGGGACGCCGTCGTGCGCGTCCACATGAAGGGCACCTTCGCGACGACCCGGTTTGCATCCCTCCACTGGCGGCAGAGGCGCGAAGGTGGCCGCCTTATCAACTTCACCTCGGGGTCCGGCCTTTTCGGCGCGCCCGGCCAGCCCAACTATGCCGCCGCCAAGATGGGCATCTGGGGCTTCACCCTCAGCTGCGCCCGTGCGCTCGGGCGCTACGGCGTCACAGCCAACTCCATTGCTCCCGGAGCAGCAACCCGCATGACCGACACCGTGCCCGACGAGCGCCGCCTTGGCGGCGCCCCCGTCCGCGCCGAATCTGCCGAGGGAACCGAGCGCGACCCCGCGAACATCGCCCCCACCTGCCTCTACCTGGCAAGCGACGAAGGTGGCTGGATCACCGGCAAGTGCTTCGGCGTCTCAGGCTACCGGGTGACGCTCTATAACAACATCGCCCCGCAGGTGGTGCTCCAGGGCACCGAGCCGTGGAAGACCGGCGTGCTCTTCGAACGCTTCCCGCAGGCCTTTGGGCAGGCCATCCCCGAATCAGAGCGCCCGAAGCCCGCGCAGGCGCCCGCCTGAGGCGCCCACCGTCGTACGCAGCAGCCAGGGGCGCCGCACAGGCGCCCCCGTTCTCCCTCTGCTTCCTACTTTGCCGCCGGGCGGCCACGCGGGTCCCGCACCAGCCCTTCCTGCGCCACTGAGAGCACGCGCGTGCCGTCCTGCCGGTACATCCCCCCGAAAATGAGCCCGCGCGCCCCAAATCCGACCGGGCTCTCGCTGTGATAGAGCAGCCAGTCGTCCCAGTTGGGCGTTCGGTGCACCCATACGGCGTGATCCAGGCTCGCCGCCATACGCTGATACCCAATCGCCTGCCCCCGGTTCCCCGGCGGCCCCGGTGGTCTTGCCCCTCCGCCCCAGGCGATTGTGCCCAGTAGCCCGCTGTCGCTGGCAAACACAAGAAAGGCCGTGTGAATCCGCGGGTCCGGCGGGAGTTCACTCTTTGGCCGGATCCACACCTTGCGGGAGGGGAGTTCCCCGGGCGTTGGTCCCTCCTTCGGAGGATAGGCGTGCCGGGTCTCGATCGGGTGGAGGCGCATCCAGCGGGTGGGAGCATCCCCCAGCTGCTTCACCTCCTCCTTCATCTCCTCGCGCATCACGTCTTCCCAGTTCGGGAGGACCTCCGGTGCCGGCGCCCCGGGCATGGAGCCCTGGTAGTCCATGCCATCCTCCTGGACCGCGAAGCTGGTGGAGATGCTGAAGATAGCCTCGCCGCCCTGGTACGCCACCACATCGCGCGAAGTGAACGTTCGCCCGTCGCGGATGCGGTAGACCGTGTAGCGGATGGGCGCCGTATGGCTTCCCGGCCGGAGGAAGTAGGAATGGAGCGAATGGAGGTTCCCCTTTTCTGGCTCCACCGTGTTGCTCGCGGCCATCACCGCCTGTGCGGCCACCATTCCCCCGAACAGGCGGCCCGTCCCCGGGCCCGGGTCGCCGAGGAAGAGGTCTCTGTCCAGCTGCTCAAGCTGGAGCTGGCGGATGAGCCTGTCGACTGGCGAAAGTTGCGTATCTGGCATTTGCACCAATCTTATCGGTAGCCCCCAAATGGTGCTCTGGCCGGCCGCGCGCGCCGCTCAGAGGCCGCTCTGAGCGGCACTCGCCAGCAATGCGTAGGTGCGCTCCAGTGCACCGGGATCGGCCTCCACCGGGTACATAGCCCCCAGGAAATCAGTCACGCCGATGCCCGCCAGGTGACGCAGCCGGGCGCGAACCTCGGTCTCGTTTCCAACGATGGCGATGCTCGACGGGTCCGCCGCCCCCTCGCGATCGAGGACGGCCCGGTACGAGGGCATCGCGCCGTAGCCAGCGAAGATCTTCGCTGCCGCAGCCTTCGCTGCATCGCCCTTCGCCGTAACGGCGATGGGGAAGCCCGAGACGATTCGGGGAGCCTTGCGGCCGGCCTCGCGGGCCGCGGCCGTGATGGCCGGCACCGCCACACTCTCAAGGTACTTCGGGCCCCCCATCCAGGTCCCCGTGCCGTCCGCCATCCGCCCTGCGAGCGCCAGCATCTGCGGCCCGAGCGCGGCCACGATCACATCCGGGCGCCCTGCGCCCGGCACGGAAAGCCGCGCCGAGACCCGGAACTCCTTTCCCCGGTACTGCACCGGCTGCCCTTCCATCAGCGGCATGAGCACGGAGAGGTACTCGCGTGTGTGCCGTATGGGCTTCGAGTAGTCGAGCCCGAGGATGTTCTCAATCAGCACCTTGTGGCTGAGCCCGATTCCCAGCGTGAAACGCCCGCCCGTCGCCGCCGAAGCGGTCAACGCCTGCTGCGCAAGCGCCACCGGGTGCCTGGGGTACGTCGGTACGACAAAGGTCCCAAGCTCTATCCGCGTGGTGGATCGCCCTGCCAGTGCCAGGGCGATGACGGCGTCGTTCCCGAAAATATGCGTTAGCCAGGCCGAAGCAAAGCCATCCTGCTCCGCCCGCTCGCAGCGCGCGATCAGCGAGGGCAGGCTGCCGTCCTCGCCCGCGACCACGCCGAAACCGATACCGATGCGCATGCGCGACCTCCGTTGTGCCGAAAACATACCGGAGCATGGCCAACCGCGGTATCGGCCCGCTCATTCCCAGCGGAAGCGCAGTGTGCCTGCAGCCGCCGTGACGGCGCAGAATGCGGCCGTGATGGCCGACGCGGAGGTATTCCATCCCTCGCCCAGCCACGTGTCCTGGAGCATGAGGACAACGTGTGTGAGGGGTAAGAAGTCGCTCACCGTGCGCATGGAATCGGTGAGCGCGCCGCGCGGCGGGCCACCGCCCGAGATGAACATCATCATGAAGAAGAGGATGAGCCCCCCGCCCTGGGCGCTGCGCGCAGTCGGCAACATTGCCCCCAGGAAGATGCCGATCGCTGCGAACGTCCCCGCTCCCAGCAGCCATGCGCCGAGGGTGGCAAGCGGCATCTCCGGGAACTGTGTGCCGTAGATCACGGCCGAAGAGACAGTGATTGCCACCGCTCCCACGGCCGCGATCCCAAGCGCAACGGCCACCTGCGAAACGATAATGGCCCCCGCCGGGAAGCCCGCTGCCCGAAAGCGCCGCAGCACCCCCCTCTCTCTGTAGCCGGCGAGCCTCAGCGGAAGGCTGATGAGCCCCATTGAGGCCATCACGATCCCCACGTAGGCGGGGACGTAGTAGTCCGTCGGACCCACGCCTCGCCAGACCCTCAACGACTCAGGGTCGTTCGCATCGATATCGTTCCCGAAGACGCCCGCAAGGATGAACATCACGAAGAACGGGAACGCGAACGAGAAGATGAGGGCCATCGGCTCCCGGAAGAAGAGCTTCAGCTCAATCCATGTGAGTTTCGGCGCCGCTCTCACTGCTCGCCGTGCGCGCCCACGATCTTCAGGAAGGCATCTTCGAGCGTGGAGCGCTCCACGTGGAGGTCTGCCGGATAGATGCCCCGCGCGCCCAGCGCCGCCGCCGTGTGGGCAAGGACCGCGCCGCGCCCGCCCACTTCGACCCGCGCGCCTCGGCGGGACACGCCGTCCACGCAGGGGACCGAGCCTAGCCAGGAGAAGTCCCCCTCCGCGGCGCTGAAAATCACACGGCTCTCGCCCCCGTGGACGGCTACGAGGCCTCCCGGGGTGTCGAGCGCCACTACCCGCCCACGGTGGAAGACGGCAATCCGGTCGCAGAGAGCCTCCGCCTCGTCCATGAAATGGGTGACGAGCACCACGGTTGCGCCATGCTCCCGCACCGCTGCTATCAGTTCCCACGCCAGCCGCCGCGCGGAGGGGTCGAGTCCCGTCGTCATCTCATCCAGGAACACGAGCCGGGGCGCGTTCACCAGCGCCAGGGCGACGAAAAGGCGCTGCTGCAACCCGCCCGAGAGGCTGGCAAACACGGCATTGAGCTTTCCAGTCAGCCCCCACCGCTCGGCCAGTTCCCGCCAGTCGGCCCCCGCGCCTGAGCCGTAGGCGAACAGGTCCAGCGCCTCCCACACCTTGATGCGGTCGGGCAGATTGGACTCCTGCAGCTGGCTGCCGATCATCCGCCGCAGCTGAGTACCGTGGCTGCCGGGGTCCAGCCCCAGCACCTCAACCTCGCCCCCGCTGCGCGTGCGGAGCCCCTGGAGGCATTCGACCGTCGTTGTCTTCCCCGACCCATTGGGGCCGATGATGCCGAAGATCTCCCCTTCATCGACGTGGAAAGAGACATCCGCCACCGCCACGACCGCCCCGTAGGTCTTCCGGAGGTTGTGGACGGCCACTGCGCGCGCCATGCGCGGATTGTATAGCAAGCGGATGCCACAACCCCGCCTTGCCGGGACGGGTGACAGGTCCCCCGGCGCTCCGGCTAACATGGATCGCTGAACACCAACCACGCGCCCCCCTCCGTGCGCAACATGGAAGCCCATGACCGTCACCATCGACGACCTCCTCGCCCGCGTCACCAAGCCCGCCCGCTACTCGGGCGGCGAGTGGAACAGCGTCACCAAACCCTGGCAATCCACGGCCGTTCACCTCGCCCTCTGCTACCCCGACTGCTACGACATCGGCATGTCCAACATGGGCCTGGGCATCCTCTACGACATCCTCAACCGCGTCGACGACATCGCCTGCGAACGCGCTTATGCGCCCTGGGAGGACATGGAGGCCGAAATGCGCCGCGAGGGCGTCCTCCTCTGGAGCCTCGAGAACCGCCGGCCCCTTCGCGACTTCGACCTCGTCGGCTTCACCTTCCAGTACGAGATGACCTACACGAACGTCCTCAACATGCTCGACCTTGGCGGCATTCCTGTGCGGGCTGCCGGGCGCGGCGATGAGCACCCGCTCGTCATCGCCGGGGGCAGCGGCTGCTTCAATCCCGAGCCTATGGCCCCCTTCATCGATGCCTTCCTTATCGGCGAAGGCGAAGAGGCCGTGATCGAGCTCGCCGGCCTCGTCCGCGCATGGAAGCGCGAAGGCACTCCGCGCGCCCGGCGCCTCCGCGACCTGTTGCAGGTGCCGGGGCTCTACGTTCCCTCCTTCTACCGGCCCCGGTACGACGGCGAAGGGCGCTTCTTGTCGCTGGAACCGCTCGTCGCCGAAGCCCCGGCCGTCATTCGCAGGCGTATCCTCGAAACGCTGCCTCCGCCGCTGGTGAGGCCCATCGTCCCCTTCCTGCAGACCATTCACGACCGCGCCGTCGTCGAGATCCAGCGCGGCTGCACCCAGGGCTGCCGCTTCTGCCAGGCCGGCATGATCTACCGCCCCGCGCGCGAGCGCTCGCCTGCCGAGGTCGTAGAAGCCACCCGGCAGCTCATGGCCAATACCGGCTACGATGAGCTCTCGCTCCTCTCCCTGAGCACTACAGACCACAGCGAGATAGTGCCCATGGTCGATCGGCTCACGTCGGCCTTCGAGAACCTGAAGGTGGGCCTGCCCAGCACCCGCGTCGATTCGTTCTCGGTGGACGTGGCCGAGGTTGTGGCCAGGGGCAAGAAACACACCCTCACCCTGGCGCCCGAAGCGGGCAGCCAGCGCATGCGCGATGCGATCAACAAGCGTGTCACCGAGGCCGACCTCCTCGGCGCCGCCGAAAACGCCTTCGCCCGCGGCTGGACCGGCATCAAGATGTACTTCATGGTCGGTCTCCCCACCGAAACCATGGACGACGTGACCGGGATTGCGGAAATGGGCCAGAAGGTCCGCGCCATTGGCCGCAAGCACATCGGCAACCGCGCACGCGTGCGCGTGAGCACCAGCAACCTGGTGCCCAAGCCGCACACGCCTTTTCAGTGGGCCTACCAGGAGACCGCTGCCGAGCTCGAACCGAAGCACCGGCACCTGCGCGACGCCTGCCGCGCCGCCGGGCTCGAGTTCAGCTGGAACGACCCCCGCGATAGCTTCGTCGAAGCCGTGCTCAGCCGTGGCGACCGGCGTGTGGCCGAAGGCGTGTACGAAGCCTGGCGGCGCGGCGCGAAGTTCGACGCCTGGGGCGAATACTTCAACGCCGCGCGCTGGGCCGATGCCTTCAGCGCCGCTGGCATCGATGCCGCCCGGTACGCGCATCGCGAGTGGGATACCGCCGAGCCCCTGCCCTGGGACCATATCGATCCCGGCGTGACGAAGGCCTACCTCCGCGGCCAGTGGAAGGCGACCCTCACCGGGAAGACAATCGCCGACTGCCACCACGGCGAATGCAACGTCTGCGGCATGCAGGACCTGCCCGTCGCCGACTGCCAGGCGAAGCTCGGCCTGCTCATTCAATCGCGAAGAGGCGCCCCGGGGCACGCGAACGAAGCGGTTGAGCTCGTGTAGCGCCGGTCACCACCGCAAGCGCGCGGTCCTCCGCCGTGCTCGAACGCTTCGCCCGGCGGGCTAACATCCACCTGCGCCCGGCGGGCGATGCTTCAATCCGGGAAATCGGTCCTAATGCGCGTTCGTAGCCAGGTTGTTGAACTCTGGATCGCGTCTGTGTGCGCCCTCCTTCTCCTCGCCTGCACCGGGGATGGGGATGATCCCGTGCCCACGGCCACGGCCAGCGCTTCAACATCCGCCAGCCCTGATGACCCTGCCAGCGTGGTCGCCTCAATCAGGGGCGACGCCACCGGCGTCACCGCCACCGAAATCAAGATCGGCTCCTACTACCCGAAGACCGGGCCATCCGCCATCCACGACCACATCGAGAAGGGCTGGACTCTCTACTTCGACGAGGTGAACCGCAAGGGCGGCATCGCCGGCCGCAAAGTGCGCTTCCTGGTCGAGGACGATGCCTACAACCCCTCCCTCACGGCGTCGGTCGTCAAGAAGCTCGTCGAGCAGGACCAGGTCTTCATGCTCTTCAACGGACTTGGGACGCCGACGAGTCTCGCCACCCTCGGCTACCTGGAGCAGCAGGGCGTCCCCAGTCTCTTCATCGCCTCCGGGGCTACCCGCTGGACTACAGCCGGACCCGGCTTCCTCGGCCTGCAGCCCGACTTCGTCTCCGAAGGCAAGGCCCTCGGTGAATTCATCGCGCGCCACCACGGGGGAAGCAAGTACGGCATCATCTTTCAGAACGACGATATGGGGAAAAGCGGGCGCGATGGCATCAAGGCTGCCGTCGGTTCGAACCTGGCCCTCGTCGGCGAAGAGAGCTACGAGGCCGGTTCAGCCGACATAACCAGCCAGGCAATGAAGCTCATCAACTCGGGCGCCGATGTCATCGGCGTCTACGCGATGGCGACCCAGCTTGCCGGTATGTTGAAGAACGTCAGGGCGCAGGGAAGGAGCGTCACCTTCTTCGCTTCGTCTATTTCCGCCCAGAGCACAACCGCCCGCCTGGCCGATGGCGCAATGGACGGGGTCTTCACCGCCGGTTACGTGCCCGACCCCACCGAAGCCGCGACCAACCCTGGCGTCCAGCGCGTCGTCGACTTCCTCCGCGCCCATGGCGTGGCCCAACCAACGACCAACCACATCTACGGCTGGATGGCGGCCGAACACCTCGAGCGCCTCCTGGCAGCCACGGGACGGAATTTGAACCGGACATCCATCCTTTACGCCCTCGAAAACCTCGCCTTCCCGGGCGACTGGCAGTGTACCGTCTGCTATGCGCCAACCATCGTTACCAGTGATGATCGGAGACCAATCGAAGTCATGTTCATCCAGCGATGGGATGAGTCACAGAAAGCCTTCGTGCGCGTCGGCGATCTCATCAACACCGAAACCACTCGCGAATAGCGCCACGATGTGCGTCGCGCGACTCAGACAGGGACTTGCCACCGGGCACTCGCCCCGCGCCCGCTGTTCCTGCCCCCGGATGCGTGCGCAATGACAGCGAAACGCCCCATCGCCGTAGTCGATACGGGCTCCAACTCAGTCCGGCTCCTCGTCGTGCGCCGCCTCACCACCGGTGCTTTCGAAGTTCTCGACGAGGAGAAGTTCGATGCCCGCCTTGGGCAAGGGCAGGACAGTGGCAACCTCACCCCTGCGGGCATTGAACGCGGGCTGAGGGCGCTGCGCGTCGTGACGCAGGTGGCGCAGTCCTATCAGCCTTCCGCTCTCATCGCCGTGGGCACCGAGGCGCTCCGCCGTGCTCCGAATCGGGACCAGTTCCTTGAGGCCGTCTTTCGTGAGACCGGCGTCGAAGTGCGCGTCCTCACCGCCGCCGAAGAGGCCCAGGCTAGCTTCCTCGGGACCGTGAACAGCACCAGCCTGCGTGATGGGCACATCGTTGACGTCGGTGGCGGCTCTCTCGAATTCATGCGTGTCGAGCGCCGTCACCTGGTCTCCGCGCAGTCAGTGCCCCTGGGTGCGATCTATGCCACCGAGCGCTTCCTGCATTCCGACCCCCCCACCGGCAAAGAGGTGCGCGCCCTCCGCAAGGCCGTCCGCCAGCAACTCGCGGTGCAGGGCCGCCTGCCCGTGCTGGTTGGTGTGGGTGGCGCCGCCCGGAGCCTGGCCCGGCTGCATCGCTCAAAGTCCCGGTACCCCCTTCGCCGCCTTCACGGCATGGTCATCCAGCGGCGCGAATTCCATCGGATTGCAGCCATGCTCGTCGCCATGACCGCCGAACAGCGCCGCAAGATCTCGTCCATCAATACCGCCCGGGCCGACATCATCCACGCCGCCGCCATCGCCATCGACGAAGTGATGGACCTTGCCGGCGCTGGCGCGATCGAGGTCTCCGGGCAGGGCCTTCGCGAGGGCCTCGCCTGGATGGAACTCCGGCCTGGCCAGCCCGTTCTTCCCGACGTGCGCGCTGCTTCTATCGAGGGCCTTGCCCGCGCAAACGGCGTCGATGCGCCCGGCGCCGCCGATGTTGTGGCGGCCGCCGCCCGGCTGTTCGATGCCACCCGCGCCCTGCACTCCCTCGGGAACGATGACCGGGAAATCCTGCTCGCCGCCGCGCGGCTCAAGGGGGCTGGCATGCACATCGACTACTACAACCGCGACCGCCACGCCGAGTACCTGGTGCACAGCGGTGCCCTCCACGGCTTCACCCACCGCGAGGTCGTGCTCCTTGCTGCCCTCCTTCGCTGGGCCCCGGACGGCGTCCCTGACCTGTCGCCCTACCGGGCGGTGCTGGCGCCCGAAGACGGACGCCGCGCGACCGTGCTCGCCGCGCTGCTGGGCGTCGCCCAGGCCGCCCACAGGCGCACCCCCACCCCCCTGCGCTCATTCGCACCCGTTCTGCGCGATGATGGCCTGCAGATCCTCCTGCGTGGTGACGGCGCGCTCGATGCCGAAGTGCTGGCGCTCGAACGTCAGCAGAAGCGCCTGGAGACCGCCCTTGGAGTCACCCTCCAGGTCCACCTCCTGCCGGCATGACTGCCCTACGCCCCGGCAGGGCGTTCACCCGCGACTGCACGCAGGGCCGCAGGCTGCATTAACCATTCGAGCACACCTCCGCCGGGCACTGCTGGCCCGTGGAATTCCACCAGCGCGGCCGCGCCCTTCTTGAACTGCGCGGACATCCCGGCGCTGTCGCCCGTCAACGCGTAGGCCAGCGCCTCAGAGAGAAACGGCTCGTGCCCTACCGCGAGGACCGTCTCCCCGCCGGTGGCGTTGGCGTCGTCAAACAGGGCCCCATGCGCGCCGCTTGCCAGCGCTTCCGAGACGCGGGAATCCTCAACACCAAAGGCATTCTGCAGGATTTCCGCCGTTTGCCGGGCCCGCAGGAGTGGGCTCGTCAGCAGGGCGTTCGCGGTCATGAGCAGGCGCAGGCCTGCCGCGGCCGCCTCCATGCGCTCCCTACCCTCCTGCGTCAGCGGGCGGCTTGCATCGTCGGCGAAGCCCGGAAGCCCGCGCTCGACCGCTATGGCGTGGCGGACCAGGCAGAGGCGCATCTCATCCCCCGGCCGCGGGCTCGGCGGAGACGAGCTCAATCGCCGTTATCTTCCACTGGCCCATCACCTGCTTCCAGGTCGTCGCCATGGTAGCCCGACCCATCGATGACTCGAAGGTCACCTGGAACCGTGTCCCATCGCTGACCTGGACCTCGTCGCCGATCTCGAAGCCAGTGATACTCGGCATCGACGTGGGAGACAGCCCACCCTGCGCGCCCATCGACATCATCTGCGCGAGGGCGCCCGGGGTGATGTCCGCCATGATCTGGGCAAGGTTCCCGGTCCTCACGGCCTCGGCGTTGCGTTCCGCCGCTTCACGTGCAGTCGATGGTTCCATCTTGCTTCCCCCTGGTAGGCGCAGGATAGCCGCTGGCGCCGGCGTCAGGCGAGCCGCAGCCAGCGCCGCTTGCCCACCTGCACCGTACTGCCTGCCTCGGCCGGCGCATCGACGGCTGCTACCTCCCCGTCCACCAGCACGGCCCGCTGTTCGAAGAGGCGCCTCGCCTCACGCTTCGAAGCGGCTGCTCCCGCTGCTACCAGCACGTCAAGCAGCGTCTGCCCGGCAGCCGCCCTGTACACCGGCATCTCCCGTGGTGCTTCTCTGCGCTGAACCGTGCGCTCAAACGCATCCTGGGCGCCAAGTGCCGCCGCCTCGCCGTGGAACTCGGTCACGATCGTGCGCGCGAGCCGCTTCTTCGCCTCCATCGGGTGGCGCTCAATCTCGTGCTCGATTTCGGGCAGCTCGCCTCGGGGCACGTTCGTTGCCAGCACGAAGAAGTCCATGAGCACGCCATCGGGCAGCGACATCGCCTTGCCATACTGCTCCGATGGCGGGTCATCGACGCCGATGTGGTTGCCCTTTGACTTCGACATCCGCTCTTTCCCATCGAGCCCCACAAGGATTGGCAGCGTGATGGGCACATGTGGGCGCTGCCCCGCGTCCTGCTGGATCTTCCGCCCCGCCATCAGGTTGAAGAGCTGTTCCGTGCCGCCGACCTGGGCGTCACACTGGAGCGCATAGGCGTCGTAACCCTGCATCAGCGCGTAGAGAAACTCGTGCAGGTAGATTGCATCACCATCGTCAAAACGCTTGCGGAAGTTGTCCCGGCGCAGCATCTCGGCCGCGGTGAACTTCGCCATCAGCGCGATCACGTCCGGGAACTGGAGCCTGCCCAGCCACTCGGAGTTGTGGCGCAGTTCGGTCCTCCCCGGGTCGAGAATGCGCGCTGCCTGCTCGAAATACGTCGCTTCGTTGGCCGCGATGTCCTCGGGGCTGAGCATGGGGCGCAGCTTGTTCTTGTCGCTCGGGTCGCCAATCAGCGCCGTGTAGTCGCCGATCAGGAAGATCGCGTGGTGTCCGAGCTCCTGGAACTGGCGCAGCTTGCGCAGGGGAACCGTGTGCCCGAGCGTCAACGAAGTCGCCGTCGGGTCCACGCCAAGATAGACGCGGAGAGGCCGGTCTTCTTCCAGTAGCCCGCGCAGCTCTCCCTCCATCTGGCGGCGCAGAAGGGCATCGCCGTAGTCGACCCCGCTCATGAGCACCGCGATCTGCTCTTCCACCGGCGCCATCGAGCGGCCTGCCTTCGCAGTGGTCACGAAAGCGCCTCGCGAACGGCGGCGATGTCCTTCGCAATCTGTTCCGAAAGCTCCCTCACTCCGCCAAACGACTGTTCCGGCCGAACGTGGTGCACGATCTCCAGCTCCATTCGCTCTCCGTAGATGTCGCCCTCGAAGTCGAGCAGGTACGTCTCAATGGAAACGTGGCCGGCGTCAAACGTCGGCCGCCGCCCAATGTTCGTCGCGCCGTTCAGCCGGCACTCTCGCACGCTCGCCCGCGTGGCGTAGACACCCAGCGCCGGCAGGGCACGGTCGGCGGCCACGGAGATGTTCGCCGTCGGGTAGCCGATCGATTGGCCGCGCTCAAACCCCTTCACCACCGGCCCGCCCAGGCGGTAGTGCCGTCCCAGGAGCGCCGTCACCCGCTCCATCGCACCATCGGCAAGGGCGCGGCGCACGGCCGTGGAGCTGTAACGCTCGTGGTCGTGCATCATCGGCTCGATCTGAACCACCTCAAAACCCAGCTCCCTGCCCAGGACGCGCATCCTCGCCACCGTGTCCCGCGGGGCGCCACGGCCGAACGCCGCATCGGGGCCGAGCACCATCAGGCGCATGCGCAGGTGGTCGTAGAACGCCCGCGCAAGGTCCTCGGTCGACACCTCCGACACCTCGGATGTGAACGTGAGAGGGATCACCCAGTCGGCCCCCGAGGCGCGCATCAGCTCCATGCGATCCTCAAGCGATGTCAGGTAGCTTGGCGCCAGCTCGGGCCGGAGCACCGTCACGGGATGGGGGTGGAGCGTAACCACCCCCGGGCTGAGTGCCCGTTTCCGCGCCTCCTCCCTGAGCCGCTGCAGCAGGTGCTGGTGGCCCAGGTGAACGCCGTCGAGCACGCCAATCGTGAGCGCCGTCGCAGGACCGGGCGCCCCGGCGACGAGCTGCGTGCGTGTGAACGACGGAATCGGCATGGTGAGGTGGTTCTCAGCGTAGCAGCGGCCCGGCGACCGTCAATTTCCCGGGCCTTAGACTCACCATGTGCTCTCCATCCGCCTGGTTCCCCTGCTCATCTGGGCCGGCGCCATCGCCGCCCTCTCCAGCTTCTCCAACCCGCCCGGCCCGCAGCAGCAGGAGTGGACAGCCTACCTTGCCCACGGCGCCGAATACGCGCTCCTCGCCTTCCTTGCCGCACGCTGGGCCACTCCCGCCTTCCCACGGGCTCGCCAGGTTCGACTCGCCATCGTTCTCTGGCTCTGTTGCATGGCCTTTGGCGCCAGCGATGAGCTTCACCAGTCCTTCGTCCCCGGTCGCGATGCCAGCTACCTTGACTGGGCAATGGATGCGCTCGGTGCGGGACTGGGGTTGCTTGCATGGCATATGCTCCGGGCAGCCATAGGCGCCGCTCGCTTGACAGGTGGTCCGCCGCGCTAGCGCTGAAATGGATCTGGCCCTGCCCCGGTGGCCGGGGAGACTGCCTCCAGGAGGTCTTTCGATGGATTTCGCCAGCGAGATGCAGGAGCGCATGAAGGGGTTCTTCCCCGGCACCCTGGGTATCCGGTTCGTCTCCGTGGAACCCGGCCGCGTGGTCGCCGAGCTCACCGCCCGCGCTGCCCTGTGCACCGTGCCCGGGGTGCTCCACGGCGGCGCAGTGATGTCCCTCGCCGATACTCTCGGCGCCATCGGCACAGCCCTCAACATCCCCGAGGGCGCCCGGACCACGACGATCGAATCCAAGACGAACTTCTTCGGCCCGGGAGTTGAGGGCACCACCATCACCGCCGAGTGCAGGCCGGTCCATCGCGGCCGGCGCACCCAGGTGTGGCAGACCAACGTCACCTCACCCGACGGCCGCCTCCTCGCCCAGGTCACCCAGACCCAGTTCGTCGATGCTCCGCAGTCCCCCGGGGGCGGCTCCTAGCCGGCCGCTACCGGCGCAAGGGCGACGACCTCGATGTCTCCCCATGCCGCCGCCTGGCGGGCGTCGCACTCCCCCACCCGCAACAGCTCCAGCACCGCCATGAACGAAACGATGACCTCAACCCGCGTCCGGCAGGCGCTGATCATGCGGCGAAACGAGAACTTGCCGTTCCGTCGCAGCCGTTCGCGGAAGTCCGCGACCCGCTCCGCCAGCGTCATAGTCGTGTCACGGGGAAGAACCGCCCGCGGTTCCGCAGGCTTCCGGGACAGTACCTCAAGCATGATGCTGAAGAGCGATTCCACCGTGACGCCGTCCAGGCCCGGCCCTTCGGGCAACTCCGGCGGGGGCGCCATGCGCGTGTAGAGCCTCAGCCCCGCGTCCTGGCGCTCCGCAAGGATCTGCACCACCGAACCAAACCGCGCGTATTCACGCAGCAGGTCCACCAGCTCACGCCCAACATCATCATCCTCGATCCCCGCGTACTCATCGCCCGCCCGTGGCAACAGCGCCCGGGACTTGAGGTAGATGAGCTTCGCGCCGATGGCCACGAACTCCGCCAGCGCGTGCGGGTCCACGGCGCCCTCGCTGCGGATCGCTCCCAGGTACTGGTCCGTGACAGCAACGAGCGAGACGGCCGTGATGTCCAGGTCGTCTCGCTCGATAAGGTGCAGCAGTAAATCTAGCGGCCCTTCGAAAACGGGCAGGTGGATTTCGGGCATGACTCCTGACAGGCCTTCGCCACCCCGCAGAAGCGTGCCTGCCCTGGTCCTTCGACCGTTACCGTTATCGTGCCGCTGCAGCCGCTTTCACTCCAGGAAGCGACCGCTCGACGGCGGCGGCGATACCGGCGACCGAACGCATCATGTCCGCGAAAAGCTCATATGTCAACGATTGGGCGCCGTCGCTGAGAGCGTGATCGGGGCTGGGGTGCACCTCGATCATCAGGCCATCGGCCCCCGCCGCCACCGATGCCATCGCCACCGGCTTCACCAGCCCCCACTTGCCCGTGCCATGGCTCGGGTCGGCGATTACCGGCAGGTGGCTCAGTTCCCTGGTCAGCGGAATGGCGTTGATATCGAAGGTGTTCCGGTACGCCGTCTCGAAGGTGCGGATGCCCCGCTCGCACAGGATCACGTGCGGGTTCCCCTGCGCCATTATGTACTCCGCCGCCAGCAGCCACTCCTCAATCTGCCCGCTCAGCGCCCGCTTCAGCATCACCGGCTTCTTCACCTTGCCCACTTCATCGAGCAGCATGAAGTTCTGCATGTTCCGCGCGCCAATCTGGATGATGTGCGCGTGCCGGCACACTGCCTCGATGTCGCGTACGCTCATCAACTCCGTGATCACCGGCATGCCCGTCTCTTGACTGGCCACGGCAAGGTAGCGCAGCGCCTCCTCCCCCAGCCCGCGAAACGCATAGGGCGAGCTCCGTGGCTTGAACGCCCCGCCGCGCAGGATGTTCGCGCCCGCCGCCTTCACCGCCTTCGCCGTCTCGACGATGTGTTTCTCGTTCTCGATCGAGCATGGTCCGGCCATCACCGCCAGCTCCCGGCCACCCACCGCAACGCCCAGGCCTACGTCGATGACCGAATCCGACGGGTGGAAGTCGCGGCTCACCAGCTTGTATGGCTTGGTGACCCGGTGTACCGATTCAACGTGCGGCATGGTCTCGAACATGTCCTGCAGTTCGGGTGCATCAGGGCCGATCACGCCAATGATCGTTCGCTCCGTGCCCGCGGAGATGTGAGCTTGCCGGCCAGTCTCCTCGATACGAGCGATGATGTGGTCAAGGTCTTCCGGAGTGGCCTCCGGGGAAACAACGATAATCACGGGATCTCCTCCGCTACCGGGCGGTCGAGTGGGTACTGCTTTCGAGATCCGGGCGCAACGCACGGGCGCCGCGGATGTAAATGTGGTGGACGTCATGCGCTCCCTTTTCGGTGTTCACATGCAGGAGGATGCGCAGGCAGAGCGGCAGGCTGCCCGGTACCGACATCTCGTGTCCGCACAACAGCGGCACGAATGTCCAGCCCATCTGGCGGGCGCCGACAGCCGGGAACTCAGCGTTCAGGTCGGGCGTGGTCGTGAAAATGGCGGAGGCGACATCCTCTGGCAGGACCTCGTTCGCCTCGATCATCGCGGCAAGCAGCTCTTTCGCCGCTTCGACGATCTCGTCGCGGCTGTTCTTGCTTACGGTGGTAGCGCCACGGATGCCACGAACCGGCATGACGCGCAGGTCCTCCTCGGGTTCTTGAACGGACAGGGGGGTCAGGTCGCGATCAGCGAGCCCCAGCGGCAAATGCCCCGGCCAGCAGGCGCCCATAGGTGCGGCCCGCGCGGGGCCGGGACCACGCCCATCGGCGCTCCCGCCCCCTAGGGGCCGTCTCCACCTGCCTGCTTGTGGCCGGTAACACTCTCCACAAACTCCCTGACGCGCTGCGCGCGGTGCGCTTCGTCCGCGGCGTCGATTGTCGCGATTATAGCAGAGCCAATCACAGCCGCATCCGCTATTCGCCCCACCTCCTCCACGTGCTCGCGCGTGCCGATCCCGAATCCCACCGCCAGTGGCAGCCCGGTCAGGCCCCGGACGCGCCCAATGAACCCCGGGAGCTCCTCGGGGAGGGCGGCGCGCTGCCCCGTCGTCCCCAGCACGCTCACACAGTAGAGAAAGGCGTCGGCAGCGCCCGCGATCTTCGCTATCCTCGTGTCCGCCGTGGTCGGCGCCACCAGCGGTACAAAGCTCATATCCGCACCCCGGCACGCCACAAGGAACCGGCCCGCCTCTTCGGGGGGGAGGTCCACCACAATGAAGCCATCGGCCCCGGCCGCGGCGGCGTCGCCTGGGGCCCGCTCCTCGCCATACGCGAGGAGCGGGTTGTAGTAGCCCATCAGGATCACCGGCGCCTCCAGCCCTCGCTCCCGGGCAGTGCGCACGAAGCCAAGGCAGTCGGCGAAGGACACGCCCTGCTCCACTGCGACGTAGTTGGCGTGCTGAATGGTTGCGCCGTCGGCCATCGGATCGCTGAACGGGACGCCCAGCTCAATCGCGTCGGCCCCTCCCGCTTCCAGCGCCAGCAACAGCGGGACTGTCTCCGCCGCGCCCGGGTACCCGGCCGTGATGTACGGCATGAAGGCCGGCCTGCCGGCCGCCCGGCAGCGTTCGAACATCGCGCGTAGCCTTTCCGACATCTCAGGTCCCCCATACCAGGAATGCAAAACTCGTGGCGTTGAACAGGAAGTGGAAGATTACGCTGTCCCACAGGCTGCCCCTCGACCAGAAGAGCCAGGCGATGACCATGCCGACCAGCGCAAAGGGGATGAAGCTCCCCGGGTCCAGGTGCACGAGGGTGAACATGAACGACGAGAGCACCGCCGCCGGCCAGAACCCCCACTTCAGAAACCCGCCGAAGATCAGCCCGCGGAACAGGAGCTCCTCCGAGAACGGCGCCCCCACCAGCGTTACTGCTGCCGCGATTGATAGCGTCAGGTCGTCACGCGCGATCTCGAACGGTACTGTGCTCTCCGGCTTCAGCAGGTCTATCCCGATCGCGTCGGCCACGATCGAATACGCCACAACCATCGTGTAGGCGCAGAAGACCGCTGCCGCCGGGCGCCACGCGCCCGCAATGTTGTATCGGCCCAGGCCCAGCTCCCGCCTCAGCTCGGTGAACGTAAGGCGGGTTGAGATGCCGACAATGCCCAGCGTCAGCGCCTGGGTGACGAGCGTCATCGCCAGCACAAGCTGGAGGGTCCGCTGATCAGCCTGCAGGCCGGGCGGGTCGGGCAGCTCATCGCCCATCGTCGCAGCTGCCAGCCGCTGGTCGGCGTACTCTGCGGTGCGCGCCGCCCGCTCAAAGATGTCCCCAATGTCCGATGCGCGCGTGTCCTTGACCACCTGGTATGTGGTCACCGCGCCCGTGGCAAAGACAAAGACGACGATGAACATCGCCACCCCGGTCAATGCCGCCTTCGGCCCCCAGGGGTAGGTGGGCCGCGCGGTGCGCACCGTCCCCGTCGCGCTCAGAGGGTCACACCAAGGGCCGCCGCAACTGTGTGCATGTCCTTGTCACCGCGCCCGCTGAGGCCAATGAGGAGGTCCTCTCCCGGGTCCAGCGACCGCGCCACCTTCAGCGCGTGGTAAACGGCGTGCGAGGGTTCGAGCGCCGGGATGATGCCTTCGGCGCGGGTCAGTGCCTTGAACCCTTCGAGTGCCTGGACATCGTCCACTGCCACGTACTCGGCGCGTTCGCTCGTTTTCAGCCACGAGTGCTCAGGCCCCACGCCCGGGTAATCAAGCCCCGCCGAGATGCTGTGCGTCTCCAGGATCTGCCCGTTCGCATCCTGCAGCAGGTAGGTGCGCGTCCCGTGGAGTACACCGGGCCGCCCCGCCACGAGCGTGGCTGAGTGCCGGCCGGTCCCCACACCCTCGCCCGCCGCCTCGACCCCGATCAGTCTCACCGGGTCGTCGACAAAGGGGTGAAAAAGGCCAATTGCGTTGCTCCCGCCGCCCACGCAGGCGATGGCAACGTCCGGCAGCTTCCCCGCCTGCTCCAGCATCTGCTGGCGCGCTTCCCTCCCGATGACCGACTGGAAGTCCCGCACGATCGTGGGAAACGGGTGAGGGCCGATCGCCGACCCGATCAGATAGTGCGTGGTGCGCACGTTCGTCACCCAGTCGCGCATCGCTTCATTGATCGCATCCTTTAGCGTGCGGCTCCCCGACTCAACGGGAATCACCGTCGCGCCCAGCATCTTCATGCGAAACACGTTGAGCGACTGGCGGCGGATATCCTCGCTGCCCATGTAGACGGCGCACTCCAGGCCAAGCATCGCGCACACGGTCGCCGTGGCCACCCCGTGCTGTCCCGCCCCCGTCTCGGCGATGATGCGCGGCTTCCCCAGCCGCTTCGCCAGCAAAGCCTGCCCGATCGCGTTGTTGATCTTGTGCGCCCCCGTATGGGCGAGGTCCTCGCGCTTCAGCCAGATGCGCGCGCCGCCGCACTCCCGCGTCAACCGTTCTGCCAGGTAGAGCGGTGTCGGCCGCCCCACGTAGTGCTTCAACAGGCCTTCGAGTTCGTCCCCAAAAGCCGGGTCGCTGCGAGCGGCGGAGTACGCTTCTTCCAGCTCCTCGTGGGCTCCCACCAGGGTCTCGGGAACGTAACGCCCCCCGAACTCCCCGAAACGGGGCGAAAGTGTGGTATCAGCGCTCAATGCGGGCTCCCTTCGCCGCGCCAATGAAGGCCCGGATCTTCTCGTTGTCCTTCCGCCCACCGGTCTCCACGCCGCTCGATACATCCACCGCCCACGGTTGCACCTCCGCCACTGCGCCCGCCACGTTCTCCGGCGTCAGGCCGCCGGCCAGGACGATCGGCAGGCGCAAGGCAACCTCCGCCGCGATCGCCCGGTCGAACGCCTCTCCCGTACCGCCCCTCGCCCCGGCGGATGCGGTGTCGAGCAGGATGGCGGCCGAAACGCCTGGCACCGCGCGGTCGAACACGTCGTCCGCTGTCGTGTACTCACCGACGTGGATGGTGCGCAGAACCGGCAGCCGGATCTCGCGACAAAAACTGTCGCTTTCACCGCCCGAAAGCTGGACGATATCGAGACCGGCAGCATCGGCGATGTCGTTCACGTCGTGGGCAGTCATGTCCGCGAAGACGCCCACGATGAGCGGACGGCAGTGGAAAATCGCATCGTCGATTGCCTCGTTCCAGGCGGAGAACCACGTGCGGCCCGAGACCTCGCCCTGGTGCGGTCCATCGAAGTGCGGTGTCAGCACGCGCCGTTCCGCGCGGATCGCCTCCACCACTTCGTGGCATTCGTCCGGGCTGACTCGCCTCCTGGATTCCGCGAACACCAGGCCGATCATGTCGGCCCCCGCGCGTACCGCGGCCAGGGCCGTCTCTGAGTCCCGAACCCCGCAAACCTTGACGCGTGTCATACCCTCGCCCCCGCCCGGATGTAGTCGAGGGCCCGTTCCACAAGTGCGTCGATGGGTTGGAGCGTGTCGAGCGTGAGCCGCTGGCGCGATGGTTCGCGCGTGCCCGGCGCCGCCAGCCAGTCCTGCCGCAGCCGGGGATTGGTGGGCAATGCGTCGCGCGTGCTCAGGCGCCGCTCCACTTCCGCAGCGTCAGCGCAGCACGTCTCGATGAGGAAGTACTGGATACCGAGCTCGCGCGCGAGGCCCTGGCCCCGCTCCTCGATGATCGGCCAGTAGGCCGGGCTATCCACAATGACCGAATGCCCCTGGGCGAGCAGGCTCCGGGCCAGGTCCCAGATCGTCTCATAGGAGGCAGGGCCTGCCACCTCGCGCGGGAAGCGCGCCTTCATGATGGCCGTCATCACCACGTCCTTGTCCACGTGGATTGCCGGGATCTGCGGCGCCAGGGCCCTCGCGAGGGTCGTCTTGCCGCTCCCCGGCTCGCCGTGCATCTGGACGAGCATCATTGCCCCAGCAACTCCGCGATCTTCGCGGCCGGGTCGGGCGCCACCATCAGCGCCTCTCCGACGAGTACTGCCGAGGCCCCCGCGGCCTGGAAGCGCTCGACATCGGCCCGGCTGCTGATGCCGCTCAGGGCCGCAACCATGACGTTTGCCGGGAACACCCCCGCGAGCCGTTCGGTGGTGGAAAGGTCCACGTTGAAGCTGCGGAGGTCGCGGTTGTTGATCCCGATTAGCGTCGCCCCTGCCGCAATTGCGCCTTCCGCCTCGGCGGCGTTGTTCACCTCCACAAGGGCCTCCAGGCCCATTGCCGCGCACTCGCCCATGAGCGCCCGCAGTTCATCGTCTCCCAGGCAGGCCACGATCAGCAGGACGGCGTCAGCACCCCAGGCCGCCGCCTCGAGCGCCTGGTAGGGGTCGATGATGAAGTCCTTGCGGAGGATGCCCGGACGCCCGGTGCCGAGCGGGTCGACCACGCGGCGCACGCTCAGCATGTCGTCGAGTGTTCCCTTGAACCAGGTTGGCTCCGTCAGCACCGAAATGGCGGCCGCGCCGCCCCGGGCGTAGCGCAGCGCCTGTGCGGCCGCGTCCATTCCCGGAGCGATGTCTCCCTTGCTGGGCGAAGCGCGCTTCACCTCGGCTATGACGGCGACCGGTGCCGCCTGCCGCAGCCGTGCAGCGAACCCCGTCCGCGGCGCCGAACAGGCCACCCGTTCACGCAGCGCGGCCTCGGGGAGGGCCTTCTTCGCCGCCGCGACGTCCTTACGCCGCTGCGCCACGATTTCCTCAAGGATCGTGGCGCTAGCCATCCGCCACCTCGTTGGTGAGCGCAACGAAATGGTCGAGCACCTCTCTCGCCCGGCCGCTGGTAATCGCCTCGCGGGCAATGTCCGCTCCCGTGGCAAAGTCCGGCGCCAGCCCGGCGACGAAGCAGGCCGCCCCCGCGTTCATCACCACGAAGTCCGTCACGGCCCCCTCTGCACCGTCGAGGACGGCCAGCAGTAGCCCCGCGTTGTGGCTGGGGTCGCCACCGAGCACAGTCTCCAGCGGGTGGGCCGGGAGCCCGAAGTCGGCCGGTGTCAGCGTCCGCTCGCTCACCGCACCGCCCTCCACGATCCACGCGAAGGTGACCGCCGCGGGGCTTATCTCGTCCAGGCCATCGGCAGAGTGCACCACCATGGCCCGCTCCATCCCGCGCAGGGCGAACGCCTCCGCCATGATGGGTGCAAGCTCCTTCGCTCCGACACCGGCAAGCTGACCCCGCGGGCGCGCCGGGTTGGTGAGCGGTCCCAGCAGGTTGAACACTGTGCGTACGCCAAGCTCGCGCCGCGGCCCGGCCACGTGCTTCATCGCCGGGTGGAAGCGCTGTGCGAACAGAAAGCCGAAGCCGCACCCTTCCACGACCCGTGCCACCTGCTCTCCGCCGAGGTCCGTCCGCGCGCCGAGCGCCTCCAGCACATCGGCGCTGCCGCACTTCGATGACATCGCGCGGTTTCCGTGCTTGGCCACCCGCCCGCCTGCCCCGGCAACCACGAACCCCGCGGCCGTGGAGACATTGAAGGTGTCGATCCCGTCGCCGCCCGTGCCGCAAATATCGATCACGTCTGCCACCGGGATCGGCTCGGCGTGGGCCTGCATCACGGCCGCGCACGCCGCGACGACCTCTGGTGTCTCGCCGCGTACGCGAAGCGCCGCCAGGAACGCGCCCGTCTGTGCGGGCGTTGCCGCCCCCGCCATGATCTCCTCCATGGCGCCACTGGCAAGCGCGGGTGAAAGCCCAGGGCCATCCACCAGCGCCCGGATGGCCTCCTGCATTACCATTCCCCGCCCTCCTCCGCCAGGAAGTTCTTCAGCAGCTCCTTGCCGTGCTCTGTGGCGATCGATTCGGGATGGAACTGAACTCCCTCCACCTTCAGCTTCCGGTGCCGCACGCCCATGATGACGCCGCTTTCTGATTCTGCCGTGACCTCGAGTTCGGCCGGGAGCGTGGCCGGCGTCCCGGCGAGCGAGTGGTAGCGCACCGCCCTGAAATCGTTCGGCAATCCCCTGAAGACCCCCTTGCCATCGTGGTGAATAGCCGAGGTCTTGCCGTGCTTTATCTCGCCCGCGCCTTCCACTCGCCCGCCGTACACGTCGTAGATGCACTGGTGCCCCAGGCACACGCCAAGGACAGGGACCTTCCCAGCGAAGGCGCGGATAACATCTCGCGAAATCCCGGCCTCATCGGGGTCGCCCGGGCCGGGAGAGATGACGATGTGGCTCGGGTTCAGTGCGCGGCATTCCTCCATGGTTACCTGGTCGTTACGCCGTACAACCACGTCGGCGCCCAGCTCCGCCAGGTACTGGTAGAGGTTGTAGGTGAAGCTGTCGTAGTTGTCGATAAGCAGAACGGTCATGCGTCCATCGCCTCTTCGCTGCGAAGATCAGCCGCCACTTCCGCAAGCGCCGCTGCAAGCTCCTCGGGCGTGTAGCCGAAGCCGCGCCGGTCCAGCCGGAACTTCTTCGCCAGGTACTCCGGTTCGTAGGTAGCCGCAGACGACAGGTCCAGCGGATAGGCCGCATTCGGGTCGCCAATCAGCGCGACCAGGAAGAACCCGTCGCCGGCCGAACGCGTGAACGCCGCTGCCTCCGCCACGAGTGGCACCAGCACCAGTTCCACTCCCGCCACCCGGTAGAAGCGCACGCCCAGGTGTGCAACGTACTTCTCGATGCGGGTGGTGGCGCTCACGGTGTTGCCCCGGGCATAGCCACTCCCCGCTCGGCGAAGACTGCCTCCATCACCGGCCATGCCTCTTCGGCGGCAGCCTGCCCTGCATACGTGGAAACGACCCCCAGGGCCTCGGCCAGTTGCCCCGGCGAAGCACCGGTGTCGAGCGCCGCCGAAACCTGCTTCCGAAGAGCGGCCGGACGTCCGAGTGCCGCAATCACGCCCACGGCCACGATGCTCCTGCACCGCGCGTCGAGCCGGGTATCGGGATCCCCGGCGCCTGGAACAGCCTGGCCGAGGGCCGCAAGGACCTCGGCCGCGTCATCACGCCGTTCGCCGAGGCCAAACGCAGCGAGGACGGCGCTCCTCACGCGCTCTTCCATCGGCAGGGCTGCCAGTTCTTGCAGCTCAAACCAGCCAGCCAGCAGCCCCCGCGCTGTGGGCTCCCCGGTCCACTCGGTAGGCGCGTAGATGTTGTAAACGAGCAACCCCCCCTCGCGGGCAAGATGAATCGTCTCGACAAAGTCCTCTTCCACCGCCGGAGCGTGAACGCCCATCGTTTCGAGAATCGCATCCATCGCCGCATCGACGTCCTCGTGTTCGGGCAGCAGTGGCCCGCCCGGCAGCTCCCAGCTCACCGATTCGGACTCGCGGTGAAGCAGCAGCCTCCCTTCGCGCACGATGATTGCCGCCAGGTGGATTCGCGAACTCATCACGCTGCCCCCGTCGCTGCGGGCATGGACCCGGCCGCGATGCTGGCGCATGTCTCACGGATAAGGTCGCGGGCCTCCCGGAAGATGCTGAGGCCATCCAGCGCAGCCGGCGTATGCCACGCCGCGGGGAGCGGCCCCGCAAGCGGGTCACCCGCCCACGTAATTAGCTGGAAGAGGGTGTCGGGACCACGCGCATCGCGGAAATGCGATGGCTGCGCCAGCGAACGCAGCCGGCGCACGTGGCCGGTCTTGACGCCCGCGCTTTCGCTCGCCAGTCGCATCGCCCCCACTTCGGGCGTCTCCCCGGGTTCGAGCTCTCCCCCGGGAAGCGTCCACGTGTGAGGAAACAGCCCTCCCTGCCCGCGCTTCACAAGCAGCACGCGCTCGCCATCCCACAGGAGGAGCGACACGCTCTCAGGCCCCCTCTTTGCCCTCAGCGACATGGCCCGGCCCGCCAGGTTGCGCAGCTCCTAGCCATATCCGATGCTCCCCTTCCTCAGCTCCGCTGAGGCGAGCTCCGCCTGGTCGATCGCCCTCATCAGGGCGCGCATCTTATTCATGCTCTCCTGGTACTCGGTGGCCGGTACCGAGTCGTACACAATCCCCCCACCGGCCTGCAGATAGGCAGTTCCGCCCTTGATCACCATCGTGCGGATGGCGATGCACGTGTCCAGGCTCCCGGCGAAGCTCGCATAGCCTACGGCCCCCGCATAGACCCCGCGCCGCTCCTGCTCCAGCTCCGAAATGATCTCCATCGCCCTCACCTTCGGCGCTCCCGAAACTGTGCCCGCGGGGAACACCGACCGGAACGCATCGAACGCCGTGCGGTCGCTGCGAAGCTGCCCCGAGACATGGGAGACGATGTGCATGACGTGGGAATACCGCTCGATGTGCATTAGCGAATCAACGTTGACCGTTCCCGGTTTCGCCACTCGGCCCACGTCGTTGCGACCCAGGTCCACCAGCATGATGTGCTCGGCACGTTCCTTCTCGTCGGCGAGGAGCTCCTCCGCGAGGCGCTCGTCCTCCTCGGCAGTGCCGCCCCGCGGGCGAGTACCGGCGATGGGATGGTTGGTCACCACCCCGTCCTCAACCCGTACCAGCAACTCCGGTGAAGCCCCCGCAATCTGGAAGTCCCCCAGGTCCAGGTAGAACATATACGGCGACGGATTCACCACGCGCAGCTGCCGGTAGATGTTGAAGGGGTGGACGGCCGTCTTCCTCGCCAGCCGCTGCGATGGCACAGCCTGGATGACATCGCCTGCAATCACGTGTTCCCGGATGCGCTCAACCATCAGCTCGTAGCCCTCGCGGCCGACGTTTGATTCGGCCTGCCCCGTCGAGCGGAGGATGGCGCCGGTCTCCTCAACCGGGAGCGGCACCGTTGGGTTCGCCAGCCGCGCCGCGATCTCGTCGATGCGGAATGCCGCCTGCCGGTACGCCGAATCGATGTCGCCATCCAGGCGGCAGTGCGAGATGACCTTGATCGTGTGGTGAATGTGGTCGAACACCACCATCGAGTCGCAGAACAGGAACATCGCCTCGGGAAGGCCCAGCGGGTCGGCCTGTGGCCGCGCCACCCGCGGCTCGAAGTGGCGCACCGCGTCATAGGCAACGTATCCGATGGCCCCGCCCGTGAAGGCGGGCACGCCCGGCACTGGGACGGACCTGAACCGCGCAAGCTCCTGCTCAAGCGGCACAAGGGGGTCGCCCTGGTACTCGAACCCATCGCCCGTCTTCAGTACCCGGTAGGGCTGCGTGCCGATGAACGAATAGCGCGCCAGCCGCTCACCACCCTCAACCGACTCCAGCAGGAACGAATACGGCCCTTCCCGCACCTTCAGGAATGCCGAGACCGGCGTCTCAAGGTCGGCCGCAACCTCCCGGTAGATGGGCACCAGGTTGCCATCGCCCCTTCGCGCGATCTCCCGCACTTCGTCGAGCGTTGGGCGCAGCATCAGTACCGTTCCAGGTAGTTCATGTCGAGCGCGTCGTGCACCATCGCCATCGTTTCGCGTGCCGTCTCTCGCGCCCGGCAGGACCCATGTTCAAGGGCCTCGCGAACGGCCCGCATGTTCGCCGCGTAACGCTGGCGCCGGTCCCTGATCGGTTCGAGCAGCCCGTTGAGCACCGCCGTCAACCGCTCCTTGAGCTCGGCGTTGCCGATGCCGCTCCTTTCGTACTGCTCCTTAAGGCCGGCGAACCCTTCGCGATCCGGGTCGAACGCTTCCAGGTAGAGCATGATCGGGTTCTCGGCGGCAACCCCGGCCTCGTTCGCCCCGCGCGGTGGGCCCCCGAACATCCGCTTCACCTTCTTCGCGACCGTCCCGGCGTCGTCCTTCAGGTAGATGGCGTTGTTGCGCGACTTCGACATCTTCGCCTCGCCGTCTGTGCCTACCAGGCGCGGAACCCGTCCCACAAGCGCCTCGGGCTCCGGGAACACCTCCTTGAAGCGCCGGTTGAATCGGCGGGCCGTCTCCCGTGTCAGCTCGATGTGCGGCAGCTGGTCGTCGCCCACCGGGACCAGGTGCGCCCGCGGCAGCAGGATGTTCGCTACCTGCATCACCGGGTAGTTGTAGAACGCCACCGGCACGGGCTTGCGCTCGGCCTGTCCGTCCACGGGGTTTTCCAGGGCCTCCATCTCCGCCTTCAGAGTCGGGTTCCGTTCGAGCATCGACAGCGGAAGGAACCAGCTCAAGAGCGCCGTCAGTTCAGCGTTCTCGGGGACAAGGCTCTCAATGACATAGTGCGAGCCCTCCGGGTCCAGCCCCACCGCGAGCCAGTCGAGCGCCACCTCCCAGACCGATTCGCGCACCCGGGCGATGTCATCGGCGTAATCCGAGACCTGGTAGTCGGCGATGAGGAAGTAGCACTCGTATTCGTGCTGGAGCCTCACCCAGTTTTCCAGCGCCCCCGCATAGTGCCCCAGGTGGAGCGCTCCAGTCGGCCGGATCCCCGTGAGAATCCTCTTGCGCCCCGTCATTGCGTCCCTCGTGGAGGCCTCGGCGGCCCCCCATGCCGGGGTGGCGGCGCCCCCGCCGGACCACCGCGCATGGGCGGACGAGGCCCGGGCGTTCCCCGTTCGATGTTGCGGAGCATCGCATTGAGCTGGCGCGAAGCCTGTTCCGCCAGGTCCAGCTCGTTACTGAAGACCGCCTCAGGCTCGTTCATCACGGCCGCAAGCACGTGAAGCCATGACCGCGCCTGCGCCAGGGCCCCACGCGCGTCCCGGTACATCCCGGTCTGCGCCGGCCCCTCGCGCTGGCTCCCCTCGGCAATCAAGGCGCAGGCCAACCCCGCCTGCTCGAAGGCGTGCTGGTGAGCGTCCGCCGCTGCCTTGAGGTTGGAGCCTACCTTGAGCCTCCCCACCGCCGTTGCAAGCCGGATCCCCGTGTTCCAGGCCTCGATGTTCTGGTATTCGAACTCTGGCATCAGTTGTCTTCCGTTATTCCCAGGCAGCCATCGAGAAAGCGAAGCAACAGGTCGCACGCCCGCCGCGCGGCAGCCACTGCCCCGTCTTCCCCTTCACTGCTGTCGATGATCGCTTCCATCTCGGCGCTTGCATGGGCAACATCGGCCACCAGGTGCACCGAGAAAAACTCGAACTGGCCGGGCTCAAGCCCGAAGTGGTCATTCAGCGCCTTGATCGTTGTCCACGCTACCGCCGGCACCTGCCCCTCAAAGGCGAACAGCGTCGCGAGAGCCTCCGCCAGGGGTGCGCGGTGAGCAACCTGGCCGAAGTGCTCGACCAGCTCGCGCGTTGCACTGTTGAGCGGCGCTCGCGTCACCTCCGTTTCGCGCAACCCCAGCGCCGCTGCGAACTCGACCCAGAGCGCGGCGTGGTTCCGGGTGCCGTGCTCTTCGTCGTAGAGGTTCTCCAGCAGCACCTGGCGCACCTTCTGCGATTCGGTCCGGGCGTGGATCGCGCTCAGAAACCGCGGGAAGGCGGCCTCAAAGTGGTAGAACTGGCGCGCATACTCCTGCAACCGGGAGCGCTCCAGTTCGCCCTTCGCCAGCGCCACGTAAAAGGGGTGGCCCAGCATCGCGTTCTCATCGAGCGCCGACCTGAGACGCGTCTCCAGCACCCGGACCACCGAAGCCGGCATCACCCGATCTCCGGGAGCGACCTCATCGCCTCACGGACCTTCTCCGCCGGGTACTCGTCGTCCACGAGCTTCCCCGCGAGGTAGTCGTCGTACGCGGCGAGATCGAGCAGGCCGTGACCGCTCAGGTTGAACAGGATGACGCGGCTCTTCCCCTCCGCCTTCGCATCCACCGCTTCGTCAATTGCCGCGCGGATTGCGTGCGAGCTCTCGGGGGCCGGCACGATGCCCTCAGTGCGGGCGAAGAGCGTGGCTGCCTCGAAGCAGGCGTTCTGCCTGTACGCCACCGCTTCGATGTCGCCCGATTCGTAGAGGTGGCAGAGCAGCGGCGCCATGGCGTGGTAACGAAGCCCCCCGGCATGGATGCCCGGCGGCATGAAAGTGTGCCCCAGGGTGCGCATCTTCATGAGCGGCGTGAGCCCCGCCACGTCGCCGAAGTCGTAGCGGTATTCGCCCTTCGTCAGGCTGGGGCACGAAGCGGGCTCAGCCGCCAGGAAGCGCGTGTTCCGCCTGCCTTCCAGGCGTTCCTTCATGAACGGGAACATCAGCCCCGCGGCGTTGGAGCCGCCCCCGGCGCAGCCCACCACCACGTCCGGGTAGTCGCCCGCCATCTCCATCTGCTTGATCGCCTCCTGCCCGATCACCGTCTGGTGCAGCAGCACGTGGTTGAGCACGCTCCCCAGCGAATACTTCGTGTCTTCGCGCATCGCGGCGTCCTCAACCGCCTCGCTGATGGCTATGCCCAGCGAACCCTGGCTGTCCGGGTCGGCTTCGCGAATCGCGCGGCCCGAATTGGTGTCGCCGCTGGGGCTCGCAACCACCGACGCGCCCCAGACCTGCATCATCGAGCGCCGGTACGGCTTCTGTCCGTACGAAACGCGCACCATGTAGACCTTGCACTCAATCCCGAACTGGTTGCAGGCAAAAGCGAGCGACGAGCCCCACTGGCCCGCGCCGGTCTCCGTCGCGATGCGCTTCACGCCCTCCTGCTTGTTGTAGTAAGCCTGGGCCACGGCCGTGTTCGGCTTGTGCGAGCCGGCCGGCGAAACGCCTTCGTACTTGTAGTAGATCTTCGCCGGCGTATCGAGCGCCTTCTCCAGCGCCGTCGCACGGATGAGCGGCGAAGGACGCCAGATGCGGTAGATTTCCCGCACCTCCTCCGGGATCTCGATGTATCGCTCGCTGCTCACTTCCTGCTTGATGAGCTCCATGGGGAACAGGGGCGCAAGCGCCTCCGGACCAATGGGCTCGTGCGTGGCCGGGTGCAGCGGCGGCGGCGGCGGCGTTTTCAGGTCCGCCGCCACGTTGTACCAGTGCGTCGGGATCTCTGATTCTGGCAGGAAGAACTTCTTGGTTGCCATAATGGTGTTGTGCCTCTCCTCGTTCTGAAAATGACAGCACCCCTCCGTCTCAAAGGACGAGGGGTGCTCGCGGTGCCACCTTTGTTCCCGGGACATTGCCCCGGGCACTTGAACTGGCGACGGCCCGGCCCGCGCATGCGCTGGCGGCGATCGCCCGGGCGTTGGTAACGGCGCCCCTTCCGCCGGCAGCTAGTTGGCGAACCGTTCGCTGCCAGGACTCCCGGGCCCATTCGCCGGCCGCGCCGCCACCGGGCTCTCACCTGCCCCGGTTCTCTGGAGGCTCGCCTGACCGGTTACTCTTCCCGATCTGCGTCTCTATGTTCAGTTGTAAGCGTGAAGGTTAGGAGTCTCCCCGGCAGGGTGTCAAGCGAAATCGGCGGCATGCGTCCCTCGCGCTCCTGCCGGGAGCCGGACAGCGGAGGGAAGATCCAGCCAGGGGGGCATGGGCCCGCTGGGCTCCCGGGCCTCCAGTAGCCGAAACAGGAAGCCTGCGCCCTGCAGGGTCGCATCTTGGCCGAAACGTTGGTTATACTCCAGGTATGAAGACGGCTGTTTCAATCCCTGACGACCTCTTTGCAAAGGCCGATGAGCTTGCCCGGCAGGAACGGTGCAGCCGGAGTGCGCTCTACGCGGCCGCCCTGAGCGAGTACGTCGCGCGCCACGGCTCCGACGCGATAACAACGGCGATGGACCGCGTGTGTAAGGACCTGGGCGGTGAAACCAACGGCTTCGGTCGGGCCGCCGCGCGCCAGGTCCTTGAGCGGTCCGAGTGGTGATCCTCCAGGGGGAAGTCTGGTGGGCGGAAATCCCACCGGCGAGCGGTTCCGGTCCTGGCTTTCGCCGGCCCGTGGTCATCGTTCAGAGCGACTCATTGAATCGGAGCCGGCTGGCGACCGTTGTCTGCGTCCCGCTGACTTCTAACCTGAAATGGGCGGGCGCACCCGGAAACGTTCTCCTGGACGCCGAGGCGTCAGGGCTCCCGCGAGATTCGGTGGCCAACGTGTCCCAGGTGGTCGCGCTCGACCGCGCCGCTCTCGATGAACATGTTGGCCGGCTCCCGAGCGGGAAGGTCGAACTCATCCTCGATGGGATCGAACTCGTAATCGGCCGGTGAATCCCGCGTTGCCCCCCCCGTTCGCTTGACGCGCCCCCGGCCCAGAACCACAATGACTGCGCATTGGCCCGGGAGCGGGGCTGGCGGCGCACGCCGTCCGCCAGCGCCCGTGGAACGATTCCCAGGTTAAAGAAGGAGGAACCGGATTGGCTGAAAAGGCCGCAACCGCGCCCGAAACGCGCCCCCTCGTCCCCCACCTCACCCTCGGTGAGACCCGCGACCAGGACTACCTCAACGGCAGCCGCTGCAAGAGCTGCAACACCCTCTACGTCGGCCCCAGGCTCTTCTGCGGCAAGTGCAGCACCCCCGGCCAGTTCGAAAACGTGCGTCTCGCCAGCGAAGGCGAAGTCCACGTCTTCACCATCATCCACCAGGCCACACCCTACGTTCAGGCGCCCTACATCGCCGCCATCGTCGACCTCAAGGGCGGCGGCTCCGTCAACACGAACATCGTCGGCATCGACCCGCTCCCCGAGAATGTCAGGTTCGGCATGAAGGTGAAGATGTTCACCGAGAAGGTCTCGGAAGACCGCGAAGGCAACTCCTACGTCGCCTATCGCTTCAAGCCCGCCTAGGGCCGGCCACCCGGCAAAGGAGAAACCATGCGCGAAGTAGCCATCATCGGCGTTTCCATGATCAAGTTCGGCCGCTATCCCGACCGCGACTTCTCCCAGCTCGCCGCCCAGGCGGGCCTCGATGCCCTCAAGGATGCCGGCGCCCAGATGAAAGACATCGAGGCGCTCTACAGCGGCAACCTCTACACCACCAGCGGCTCCGGCCAGCGCATCCTGCAACAGATGGGCCAGACCGGCATCCCCGTCGTAAACGTCGCCAATGCCTGTGCCACCGGCTCAACCGCCCTTCGCGAGGCCTTCTTCGCCGTCGCCTCTGGCGCCTATGACATCGTCATGGCCGTCGGCAGCGAGCAGATGGGCAAGCAGGGCCTCCTTGGCTCCCGCGGCGACCCCGCCACCAGCCTCGAAGGCCGCGTCGGCTCCTACATGATGCCCGCCGTCTTCGGCATGGCCGGCATGGAGCACGCCCGCGAGTACGGCACCCAGAACGAGCACTTCGCCCTCGCGAGCGTCAAGAACCACTGGCACAGCACCATGAACCCACTCGCCCAGTACCAGAAGGAATCGCCGCTGGACGAGGTCATGAACGCTCGCATGATCGCCTATCCCAACACCCTGCTCATGTGCTGCCCCACCGGTGACGGCGCCGCCGCTGCCGTGGTCTGCTCCATGGAAAAGGCCCGCCAGTTCACCACCCAGCCCATCAAGCTCGCCGCCAGCGTCCTCACCAGCGATCCGTTCGTCGACCGCGGCCTCACCCTCCCGGATATCAATACCCTCACCCGCAACGCGGCCAGGATCGCCTACGAACAGGCCGGCGTCGGGCCCGAGGATCTCAGCCAGGTCGAACTCCACGACTGCTTCGCCACCGCCGAGCTTCTCCACTACGAGAACCTCGGCCTCTGTGGCGATGGCGAAGCCGGCAAGCACGTAGCCAGCGGCGCCCCGTGGATTGGCAACAAGATCCCGACCAAGTACGAAGAGGACGTCGCCCCCTACGCCGACAAGACCTACCAGCCCAAGACGAAGGCGGTCGTCAACGCCAGCGGCGGGCTCCTTTCCAAGGGGCACCCGCTTGGCGCCACCGGCGTCGCCAACGTCGCCGAGATCGTATGGCACCTGCGCGGCCAGGCCGGCGCACGCCAGGTCGAAGGCTCCAAAGTCGGCCTCGCCCACGTCATTGGCCTCTGCTCGGCCTGCACCATCAACATCCTCACAAAGTAGGAAACGGAAACACGGGATTCCGAAGGGGCGGCCCGCACGGGTCGCCCCTTTTTCGTCTACGCTTCCCAAACATGGCTCGCTGGTTCTCCACCACCTTCGCCGCCCTCCGCATTCGGAACTTCCGCCTCCTCTGGGTGGGCAGCCTCTTTGCCTTCGCCGCCTTCTTCATGTCGACGGTCGTGCAGAGCGTTGTCGCCTTCGACCTGACCGGCAATAACAGCTCCGTGGGGGTGGTTGTGTTCGCCCAGGGCGTCGCACAGACGCTCCTCGGGCCCCTCGGTGGCGCAATGGCAGACCGTGCCTCGCGGCGAAAGGTGATTCTCTCCTGCCAGGTCCTCATCACCGCCGCCTTCACCTTCCTCGCCGTGCTCATCGGCCTCGACCGGATCACGATCCTCCTGCTGGCCGTGGGCTCCTTCGCGATCGGTTCAGCGTTCTCGTTCCTCGGCCCTTCGCGGCAGGCATTCGCCATCGACCTCGTGGGCGGTCAGCAGCGCGGCAACGCCATGGCCCTCAACCAGGTCGCCTTCAATTCCGGGCGCATCCTCGGGCCCCTGCTCGGCGGCCTGTTCCTCGCCATCACTTTTCTTGGGGCAACCGGCGCCTATGCAGGCATGGCCGTCATCTACGTCCTCGCCGTCACCACCACCCTCCTCCTGCCTGAGGTGCCCGCCGCCAGCGTCCAGCGCCGGAGCATCTTCGGCGACATCGCCGGCGGCGTTCAGTATGTCGCCCGCGACCCCGCCCTGCGCGTCCTCGTGCTCTCGTTCTTTATCGTCATGATGATTGGCTTCCCCTACGTCACCGTCCTCCCCGGGATGCTCGAAAACGAGCTTGGCCGCAGCTCCAAGGACGTCTCCATCCTCTATGGGGCCACGGCCCTGGGCGGGCTCGTCGCCAGCCTCGCCGTCGCCGCCATGGCCGATTCGCCCCGCGCAAACACCGTCTATCGGGCAGCCGGGTTCGGATTCGGCGTCTCACTCCTGCTCGCCGCCGTTTCGCCCAACTTCGCCGTCCTCATCATGGTCATGCTCCTTCTCGGCATCACCAGCGGCGCCTTCCAGACCCTGAACGGCGCCATCATCGCCCACGTCGCCGAGCCGGCCTTCCTCGGGCGGGTGATGTCCCTCACCTTCATGGCCTTCGCGGGCTTCCAGCTGGTCGCCCTCCCCCTCGGAGTCTTCGCCGACGCCGCCGGCGAACGCCCGGCCCTGGGCGTCATGGGCGCCATCGTCTGCATTGCCATCGTCGTCTTTGCTCTGCTGCCAGCACCCGCTCCCGAGCGCGCCACCGCGACGATCACCCTCGAAGCCGACCCCTAGCGCCCAGCTCCAACGAACCGCCCGCAATGGCGAAGCGCCTCTCGCCATCCGCGAAAGGCGCCCCACCACAGCCTTCTCCTGCCCCTACGGCCGGAGCGCGATCTTGAGCACCCCGCCCTCCCGCTTGCGGAAGTGGTCGTAAGCCGCCGGCGTCTCCGCGATCCGGTACGAATGCGAGATCAGCGGCCGCAGGTCGACCTTTCCCGTCGAAACAACCCTCATCAGCCGCTCCAGGCGGTCCGTGCCCACCGGGCAGAACGTCATGACGATCTTGCGATGGATGAATGACCCGCTGGTGGGGAACGTCAGCGTCGGAAACGCCCCGTAGACACCCACCGAGCTCACCGTGCCCCCAAGGCGTGCCACTGCGCAGCAGTTCTCGAAAGTCGCCTGGTTGCCCAGCGCCTCGACCGCAATGTCGACACCGCGATTGCCCGTCATCTCCATGATCTTCGCTACCGCATCGGCGGGGTCGAGCACGATGTCGGCCCCCATGCGCTTTGCCATCTCCTGGCGGGCCGGGATTCCCTCCACAGCGATGATGAGCCCCGCCCCGAGCAGCCGCGCCCCGGCCGTCGCGCATAGCCCGACCGGTCCCTGCGCAAAGATCGCCACGCTATCGCCCAGCTTGATCTCCGCCCGCTCGATCGCCGCAAAGCCCGTCGACATGATGTCGGAGGCGAACAGCACCTGTTCGTCCTCCAGGTTATCGGGGATCCGGGCGAGGGTGGTCTGGGCGCCGTTGACCAGGAAGTAATCGCCCTGCGCGCCAAACACCAGGTTCCCCGGCGAGTTGTAAGTCATGCAGATCTGATGTTGGCCTTCCATGCAACGTGCGCAGAAGCCGCACGATTGCAGGCAACTTGCTACCACACGGTCCCCGGCTTTGAAGGCGGTCACCCCGGCGCCGGCTGCTACTACCGTGCCCGTTGCCTCATGGCCCATGGGGATCCCCGGCGGGACTGGCATCTCATCGACAATGTGGATGTCGCTCCCGCAGATCGTGCTCAGGGTGGTCTTGATGAGGGCCTGGCCTGGGCCTGGCTCATCCGGGTAGGGGATCTGCGTCATCGCAACCTGGTGCTGGCCGGTCTTCACGCAGGTGTTCGAAACTGGCATGGCTCTTCTCCTTTGCGCCGGGCGGCCTTGCGCCGCGCCGCTGTGTGATAGTCGTGAACAACCGGGCCCCTGGGGCCATGATCCACGTCAGGATCCGTTCGAAGCCAGGGGCTCCAGGAACTCATCCAGCGCCTTCTTCGCCGCCGGTTCCACCAGGACGGGGGCATGCCCCACGCCGGGCACCTCCACCAGCCTGCAGTCCGCGTTAGCTTCGCACATGCGCGCCGCCGTATCTGCGCTCAACACATCGCTCACCGCCCCGCGAAGAACGAGCACGGGGCACTTCATCCCCCGGAACGCCTGCCATGGGTCCGGTCCGGCGGGCGGCGCCGCGAATTGCCGGATCGCCGGGTCCATCTTCCACACGAACAGCCCGGTGTCGTTCTTGCGCACGTGCCAGCGCGCGAATTCCGTCACCTGGTCGTCGGTTACGTGCGCCAGCATCGGTGCGTAGTTCTCGCGGTAGTACCTCACCACTGCCTTCAGGTCGGCGAAGGCTTCAGGCGCGTGGCTGACGTACGCCATGATCCGCTGCAGGCCTTCCGGTGGGATCTCCGGCCCTACGTCGTTCAGCACCACCCGGCGCACGCGGTCCGGGTGTTGCGAGGCGTAGTACATGCCGATCAGGCCGCCCATTGATGTGCCCACGAGCGTGAAGCGGTCCAGCGCCAGCGCCTCCCGGATCGCTTCGAGGTCCGCCACGTAATTGAATACGTGGTACCCGTCGGGTGGCCCCCAGTCGCTCTCTCCGCGGCCGCGTACGTCAAGGCAGTAGACGTGGTACCTGGCCGCAAGCTGGGTGGCGATAGCATCGAAGGTATGCGCCTGCCCGGTAAGACCATGGATCATCACGATCGGCGGCGCGCCGGGCTTCCCCCTCACCAGGAGATGGTGACGCAGGCCGTTTGCTTCAACGAACAGGTCGCGGGCGACCACTGGTGGGGATGACATGGGCAGGACACTCCGGTGCCGTTTGCCGGATTGTAGATGCTCCAGCGCCGATGTTCATGTCGATTCAAATCGGCTGGCGCCCGGCAAAACCCCCGCCGCGTGTGTGCCAGTACCTGATATCCGGCTCGCCCAGCATGTAGCAGAGAAGCACCACCTCCCTGCCGCGCCGATGGTGGAAGTCGATCAGCCCTTTCTCCGGGTCCTTTACCTCGATCTCCCACGCTTCGAGCTGGCTCGCCGCTTCGCTCAGTGCGCGCCGGTGCTTCTCGGCACGGTCTTCGCCACCCGTCACCAGCGGGCTGTGCACCAGGTGGCCATCGCCCATCGCGCCCCGCGCGTCCGCCGCCGAGGCCGCCTGGAGGGCGCGCAGGTGCAGAAACGAATCCCGCATCTGCTCCAGCACGGGAATCACCTGCGGCAGAAGTGCGCGGGCCTCCTCAACCGTGTAAAGGCGCATACAGATCACACGAAGAGGTGGAGCGGGATCTGCGTGGGATGGACCGTTGCGCCGTCGGCCAGCCCCCCGGAGTCGTGGAGTTCCCGCTCCACGCCCGGACCAATCACCACGTTGCGGCCAACGCGCAAGCCGGGTGGAATCGTGACTCGCTTGCCTATCACGCTGATCCCGGCATTGACGATGTCCGGCCGCTCGCGGTTGGGGACCGATTCGTCCCCTTCGCCCACAACGCACCCCTTGCCGACGATGACCTCCTTGTCGAGGATGCAGCGGTCGACCACCGCCCCCGCGCGGATAACGCAGCGGTGCTGGATGACCGAATCACGGACCTCCGCGCCCTCCTCGATCACCACCCCCGGCGAGATCACGGAGCGCAGCACGGTGCCGTCGATGCGCGCAGCTGGTGAGACCAGGGCGTTGTGGATGGTGGATCGGGGCCCTGCATAGGCCGGGGCCATCAGCGCCCCCGACGTCCGGATGCGCATCGCCGGGTCGTCGAACGGGATCGGCGGCGCCGGCGAAAGGAAGTCCATATTGGCCGCCCAGTACGACTCGACCGTGCCCACATCGCGCCAGTAGCCCTGGTACTGGTAGCCGTACACCCGGTGCGTTTCGAAGATCCGCGGGATGATGTCGCGGCCAAAGTCATGCGAGCTGGCGCCGTCGAGGTCGGCATCGGCCTGCAACTGCTCGACGAGCACGTCCTTGTTGAACAGGTAGAAACCCATCGAAACCCAGGGCGAGCGCGGCACCGCGGGCTTCTCCTGGAAGTCGATGATGCGCCCATCGCGATCCAGGTCGAGTACGCCATACCGGTGCGCCTCCTCCCTCGGCACCGGGTAGACGCCCACCGTGACATCGGCCTCGCGGCTGCGGTGGTAAGCAAGCATGTTGCGATACGACGTCAGGTAAATGTGGTCGCCGGCAAGGATCAGGACCTCGCGCGCCCGGGACTCCTCGATGAAGTACAGGTTCTGGTACACCGCGTCGGCCGTGCCCTGGTACCAGTCCATGTCGGCCCGGCCCCGGTATGGTTGTAGCACCTGGATTCCCCCATCCAGTGTGTCGAACCCCCACGCCCGCCCCGACCCAATGTGGTTCACAAGCGAACGGGGCCTGTACTGCGTCAGCACGCCAACGTTCGTCAGCGAGCTGTTGGCGCAGTTGCTGAGCGTGAAGTCGATAATGCGGTACTGCCCGCCGAACACCACCGCGGGCTTCGCTCGCTGTTCCGAAAGCACCGAAAGCCGGTCGCCCTGCCCGCCGGCGAGAATCAGCGCCAGGACATCGTTCATGGCCACTCCCGTCCCGTCTTCCGCACATTCTACGCAAGCCGAAGCACCGCGTAATGCGGATAGGAGCGGAAAAACGAATCGCCGCCCGGGGTCCTCTCGCTCAGGCGCGCATGGCGCCTGCCCGGGATCGCACCACCATCGCAAAGGCGCAGTCGCGGCAGATCACGGTCGCAAAGCGGCTCGGCCGCGCGCTGCCAACCCCTTCGACATCGGCGACCACAAGGCGCGAGTGCGCCCGCGTCACCCGTCCGCACAACGGGCAGGGCGCATGGTTCTTCTGGCTTCGAGTCATCTCCCTAACCTCAAAGCCCCCGCCACCACTGATCTTCGGCCTCGCCGGCGCCGGGTGTAAATCGGTGGCGCTGCCTACGGAGACTCCCTCGCTTTCCGGGCCGGCGCCTAGGCCGGCCCGCCGCCCTGGATCGCGGCCAGCAGTTCATCCCTGGTGACCCCCATAGCGCTGAAAAACATGGGAACCACCTCCCCCGAGGCGATGACCCCGAGGGCAAGGTCGCGTGCCCCCATGGAATCACGTCCAACCCGCACAATCGCCGCCGCCAGGCTTTCAAGCACCACCCGCGTCCCGGGCGCAAACGAAACCTCGTCGGGCGGCGCCTCATCGCTCGAACCGTGGACCATCGCCAGGGCCGGCTCAATGGCTTCAAGGGATGGAAGGCCAGGCCTGCCCGTCCCCGCGAGGACGGCCAGCGCCCCGCCAAGCAGATGCTCGGGAGTGAAGATCGCGAGGTTTGCCCGGCGGCACAACTCCACCCCTGCTGCCATCGCCTGCCGGGCATCCGGCGTCAGCCCGACCCGCTGTTCCATCACTCCAGCTCCAGTGGACGTCTCCCTGCCGCCGGTGCTATGTCCAGCACCTCCAGCTCGATCCGCTCACTCCCCCGGTCACGGCTCAATGAGTAGACGATGTCGATGCGGTCGGCAAGCGGCGCATTCGCCTGCCGGAAGGCGATTCCCGGCCAGCTCGTCGCGCCGTCGCGAACCATCAACTTCAGGTGCGACTGGTCGGAGCCAACCGGGCGAGCATTCACAAGCTGGACGTTGCGGCTCAAGAGCACCGGCCGGTGATTGCCCTGGCCGCATGGCTCGAAACGCATCAGGCCCTTCACATCCAGCCCCGTGAGCGACGAGAGGGGCGCCTCCGCATCGATGTCTATCACCGGCTGCAGCAGGTGCCCTTCGAGCAACTCGGCGGCAGTGTTGACCAGCCGGTCGCGCAGTAGGTCCAGGTTCTCGTTCGCCACGGTGAAGCCCGCTGCCGCCCTGTGGCCACCGTGTCGCACCAGCAAGGCCTGCTCCTTGCGGATGGCGCCTACGATGTCGAACGCCGGGATGCTCCGCGCGCTCGCACGGCTCGTTTCGGGTCCCCGCTCATAGACGATTGCCGGCCGGTGGTAGCGGTCTGCCAGGCGCGACGCCACCAGCCCCACAATCCCCGCATGTATCTGCTCGCTGCCCACCATGATTAGCGGCTCATCTGCAACGCCACGCGAAGCTTCCGCGATGGCGCACGCCTCTTCCGTCTGCTGCTGGCGCAGGCGATTAAGCTGGTCCAGCCGTTCGGCGATCCCCCTTGCGCTGATCGGGTCGCGGGCCAGGAGCAGGTCCAGGGCGATGTTCGCATGCTCTATCCGCCCCGCCGCGTTCATCCTCGGGCCAATCGCAAAGCCCAGCGTCTGCGCGTTGAACCGCTCGGGCGGCGTTCCCGCTACCCGCGCCAGCGCCTCCAGCCCCGGGCGCAACCCCCCCTGCATCTGCGTTAGACCCTCGGTGACGATCCGCCGGTTCTCGTCTGCCAGTGGCGCAACGTCCACCACCGTGCCCAGCGCTACCAGGTCGATGTAGTCCGCCTCCGGCAGGGCGCACCCCATCTCCTCATAGAGCACCTGCAGAAAGCGAAACGACACCCCCACGGCAGCAAGCTCCGTGAACGGATAGGGCGAATCCGGGCGCTTGGGGTTCACGGCGGCCAGCGCCGGTGGCAGCTCCGAAGGTACCGTGTGGTGGTCAAGGATGATGACATCGAGCCCCAGCTCGTTGGCGAGCGCCACCTCCTCCACCGAGCTGATGCCGCAGTCCGCCGTGATCAGGAGCCCGGCCCCGCCTTCGCGGAGCTTGCGCACGGCGTTCTTGTTCAGGCCATAGCCCTCGCTGAAGCGGTCCGGGATGTAGCTTGTTGTGACGCCGCCAAGGCCGCGCAACCCCTGGTGGAGCACCGCCACCGAGGTGACGCCGTCCACGTCGAAGTCGCCGAAGAGGGCGATCTTCTCGTGTTCAGCGATCGCCTGGCGCGTGCGCGCGACCGCTTCGCGCATCCCCGGCAGCTGCATCGGGTCGTGGTCGAGCATCAGATGGGGCTTGTAGAAGAGGTCGGCCTGCGCGCGGGTCGTGATGCCCCGCGCGGCGAGGACCGTGGCAACTATCGCCGGGAACCCCGCGATTCCCTTCAGGTGCGCAGCCGGGTCTCGCAGGCGCCAGCGCGAGGAAGGCCGCTGTGTCACCGTCGCTTCCACGCTCAGGCGGGCCCGTAACGGCGGAGCACGAGGCTGGCGTTGTGACCGCCAAACCCGAGTGAATTCGTCATCACCGCGTCGATGGCCGCCCTCCGGGGCGCATTGGGTACATAATCCAGGTCGCAGTCGGGATCGGGTGTTTCGTAGTTGATAGTGGGCGGGATTACGCCGTGCTGCATCGCCATGATAGAAATCGCGGCCTCGACTGCCCCCGCCGCCCCCAGCAGGTGCCCCAGCGCCGACTTCGTTGAGCTGATCGCCAGCCGCTCTGCGTGGCCCCCGAACGCGCGCTTGATCGCCAGCGTTTCCAGCTTGTCGTTCATCGGCGTCGAGGTTCCATGCGCGTTCAGGTAGCCGACCTCGTGCGGCGCAATCCCGGCCTGTTCCAGGGCGCGAGCCATGGCCCGCGCTGCGCCTTCGCCCTTCTCGTCTGGCTGGGTGATATGAAAGGCATCGCTGGTCGCGCCGTATCCCGCCAGCTCCGCGAGGATGGTGGCGCCCCGCGCCAGCGCGTGCTCCTCCGACTCCAGGAGCAGCACCCCCGCTCCCTCGCCGAGCACGAAACCGTCCCGTGTGGCGTCGAATGGCCGTGAGGCGCGTGCCGGCTCGGCGTTGTTTGCTGTGAGCGCCTTGGCAGCCCCAAACCCGGCCACGCAGATGGGCGTGATCGGGGCCTCGGCGCCGCCCGCAAGTGCGATCTCAGCGTCCCCCCGCCGGATGATGTTCGCAGCTTCGCCGATGCTGTCGGCGCCGCTCGCGCAGGCACTCACGAGGCAGTAATTCACCCCACGCGCGCCGAGCTTGATGCTCAATTGCCCGCTCGACATGTCGGCCAGCATCATCGGCATCAGGAAGGGGCTGACCCGGGAAGGTCCTCTTTCGCGCATCGTCTCGAATTCGGCCGACAACGTTGTGATCCCCCCAATTGCCGTCCCAATCACGATGGCGAAGTTGCGTCCGTTCCCTTCGGGAATCTCGTAGTTGCCCTGCCGCAGCGCCTCGTTCGCCGCCACAAACGTGAACTGCGTCAGTCGATCCGCGCGCCGGGCTTCCTTCCGGTCCATGTAGGCCGAAGGGTCGAATTCCTTGACCTCGGCCGCCACCTGCGATTCAAAGCCATCGGGGTCGAAGAGGCTGATCCGCCCTGTGCCCGAACGTCCGCTCACCAGGCCGTCCCACGTCTCGCAGGCGTTGTGCCCGAGCGCAGTGACCATCCCCAGGCCGGTTACGACGATGCGCCTGCTCACGAAACCTCCCGGGGAATGGCCAGGGTCCTGGCGGATAATACCATCAGGACGCTCCTATCTCTCGCACCACGCGCGGCAGCCGCGTGGCAACCTCACCAGCAAGCAGCCCTGCTTCGCCGTATTCCTCGCGCAGCGATTCTCCGGCCGCTGCATGCAGGTAGACACCGAGGCGGGCGGCATCGTACGGCTCCAACCCCTGCGCCAGGTAGGCCCCGATCATCCCGGCCAGCACGTCGCCGCACCCCGCTGTGGCAAGCAGCGGGTTCGCAAACGGGCTCAGCGCCGCCCTTCCGTCGGGGGCGGCTACGACCGTGTGCGCCCCCTTGAGCACCACCGTGCACCCGAACCGGGCGGCGCCCTGGCGTGCCGCATCCAGCCGGCGCGCCTGGATTTCAGCCACGGTCGTCCCCATCAGCCGCGCCATCTCGCCGGGGTGCGGGGTCAGAACCACGTTGGCCGGGATGCGCTCCGCGGCGCCGGGCATCACCGCGAGGGCGTTCAGGGCGTCCGCGTCTATTACTGCGCCGCGCGCCAGGTCCTCCGCCATGTCGGGCAGCACCGCCCAGGTGAGCGCCTGCGTGTGCGGCGTGTTGCCCATGCCCGGCCCGAAAACCGCGGCCTCGAAGGCCCGCCACTCCGGGCGAAGGGCGATCGCCGCCTCGTCCTGGAGTCCGCCGTCCTCGGCGCCCGGGAGGGGCAGCCACGTCGCCTCTGCGAGCCCGGCCGATACCATCGCCTGGATCGGCCGCGGACACGCCACCGTGACCAGTCCCGCGCCGGCGCGATATGCACCGGTCGCTGCCAGGCGGGGTGCGCCCGGGTACCGTTCACAGCCGCCAACCACCAGCAGCCGGCCAAACGTTCCCTTGTTGGCGCCCTCTGGCCGTTCGGGGAGCGACCCCTTTGCCCAGCGCGAGGTCAGCAACTCGAGCGCTACCCCCTCCATGGCGCCTTTCGGAATGCCGATGTCGATCACCTGAACGCGGCCAACGATGGCGCTGGCCGGCGACTGATACATCCCCACCTTTGGCAGCCCGAAGGTGACTGTGAGGTCGGGGGCTACCGTCAGAGGGTCCACGGCCCCGCTATCGGCATCCATCCCCGAAGGCACGTCGACAGCAAGCACCTTCGGTGGCGTGAAGCCACTCCGGGCCGCCGCCAGCCGTTCCAGCGCCATACCCATCGGCTCACTCTGCGCGAGCGGGCGTGCCCTGCCGATTCCGAGCAGGGCATCGATGACCAGGTCCGCCATCGGGAGAAGCGCATCCAGCTCCTCCTGGCCGGCGCCTTCGACAATGGGCACTTCGCGGTCGCGGAGCTCCTGCACCCGGGCCGCGTCGTTCGACCCCAGGGGCAGCACCACCGCCACCTCGGCCCCCCAGTCGGCAAGGTGGCGCGCGGCCACGAGCCCGTCCCCACCGTTGTTGCCCGGCCCTGCCAGCACCGTGATGCGCCGCCCCTCCAGGGTCCCCAGCAGCATCCACGCTTCCTGCGCCACCGCAAGCCCGGCCTCTTCCATGAGCTGCGCGAGCGAGACCCCCGCCTCCACTGCGGCCGCCTCCAGGGCGCGCATCTCCGCCACTGTCACGAGCTTCACCGCAGCCCCTTCTCGCGCACCAGCCGCAGGGCATTCTCGCCCCGCCGCGGTGTGTCTTCCGTCTCCGAGAGCTCGCGCTCGCCCACCACCGAAGCGATGGCGTATTCCTTCGAGTGAGTGAGGCTTACCTCTAGCCCGCGAAGCTGGATGCGCTCCGCCCGGTCAGCCCCCCGGCCGTACAGGAACACCAGCGGCTTCCCCCGGCGATTCGGCAGGATCTCGATATCGCGCCAGCCGACGCCGCGCACGCCCGTGCCCAGGGCCTTCATCACGGCTTCCTTCGCGGCGAATCGTGCGGCCAGCTCGTGCACGCGTCCACGGCAGTGCGCGATCTCATCGGCCGTGTAGACCCGGTCAAGAAACCGGTCGCCGTGCCGGGCAATGACGTCGGCCACGCGCTCGATTTCGATGATGTCGATGCCTACGGCAAACTTCGTCGCCATGAATGGCCATCGTACGTAATCGGCTGGCTGTGCGCTCTGCCGGCGGACCGGCAGGCTACTCGAGGCCCGATTCCCACTCCTCGATGTGGATGAAGACGTACTGGGTCCGAGGGCCGCCCGCCTTAAGGAGGGCGTCCAGCTCCGGGTTCTTGCCGGCAGCCCCCGGCCGCTCGTGGAATTCCCGCGCCTCTTCGAGTGCGAACACTCAGTACCAGTCACTGTAGCCGCCTGTCACCGCCATGCAGACCCGCGGGTCCGGGGTCCTTCCCGCATCGATGCTGCCGCACTCGCGCGACAGGTCCTGTCGCGTTGCGCCGTGCTACCCCTCCTGCTTGGCGCGTTGCTACTGCTGCCCGCTACTCTATCCCCATGACAGCGCAGATCATCGACGGCGAAGCAATTGCCGCGAGCATTCGCGCGGAAGTCGCCGAGCGGGTGGCGGCCCTCAGGCAGCACGGCATTGTCCCCGGCCTCGCCGCCGTGCTCATCGGCGACAACCCCGCCTCCGTCAGCTACGTTTCGGCGAAAGCGAAGGACTGCGATCAGGCCGGCATCTTTGCCGAGACGTTTCACCTGCCTGCGGACACCTCGCAGGAGGATGCGCTCGCCCTCATTGCTCGCCTCAACGCCGACGCGCGTTTCCACGCCATTCTCCCCCAGCTCCCCCTCCCGCCGCAGATCGACGAACGCACGGCCATCGACGCCATCGCCCCGGAAAAGGACGCCGACGGTCTCCACCCCGTCAACCTCGGCCGTCTGCTGCGGGGCGAAACCGGGGGCGCGCTGCCGTGTACCCCCAACGGCGTCATGGAACTCCTTCGCCACACCGGGAACGACCCCGCGGGCAAGCACGTGGTTGTTGTCGGCCGTTCCACGCTCGTTGGACGCCCCCTTGCTGTGCTGCTCAGCAACAAGGCCCCGGGCGCAAACGCCACCGTCACCATCTGCCACACCGGCACCCCCGATATCGCACGGTTCACCCGCGAGGCCGATATCATTGTCACCGCCGCCGGCCACGTGAATACGCTTACTGCCGAAATGGTGCGCCCGGGTGTGGTGGTCATCGATGTCGGAACGAACCGCATCGACGATGCCACCCGCAAGCGCGGCTGGCGCCTCGTTGGCGATGCCGACTTCGCCGCCCTCAGCGCAAAGGCCTCGTGGATCACCCCTGTGCCCGGCGGCGTAGGCCCCATGACGCGCGCCATGCTCCTCGTCAACACCGTGCGCGCCGCCGAAGCCGTGGCCACCGCCTAGCTCCGGCCTGTCAGAGCCTTTTCCGTCACGGGAATGCTCGTCCGCGTCCAGGCCCCGGGTTTGTCGCGACTCTATGCTAATATTAGGCAGGCCATTCTTTAAGAAGGAGCGGTCGCGCTTCGGTGTACGTCGGCGACGGTGCTGCATCGCCGCTTTGCGCGCTTGCGGCGCCCCCACATAGGGCGACAATAGCTGCCGCGAGGCGCCGAGATGCAGCCAGGCAGTAGAGATACCCGCCCGGGTTGCTGCCCCCTCCCAACGTGCCCCTCGCCAGGTCGCGCCGCAAGAGCACACACCAGAAGGAGAATCCAAAGTGACCGTGTCGAACCGGGACTGGTGGCCAAACCAGCTGAACCTCAAAGTCCTCGACCAGGACTGCTCCTCCGCCGATCCCATGGGAGACGGCTTCAACTACGCCGAGGAGTTCAAGACCCTTGACATCGAAGCCCTGCGTAAAGACCTCTACGAGCTCATGACGGCTTCCCAGGACTGGTGGCCGGCAGACTACGGCCACTATGGGCCCCTCTTCATTCGCATGGCCTGGCACAGCGCGGGAACCTACCGCATCAGCGATGGCCGCGGCGGCGCTTCGCGGGGGACGCAACGGTTCGCCCCCCTCAATAGCTGGCCCGACAACGCCAACCTCGACAAGGCCCGCCGCCTGCTCTGGCCCATCAAGCAGAAGTACGGCCGCAAGATCTCGTGGGCCGACCTCATGATCCTCGCTGGCAACTGCGCCCTGGAGTCCATGGGATTCAAGACCTTCGGTTTCGCCGGTGGGCGCGAAGACGTCTGGGCGCCAGAGGATATCGACTGGGGCCCCGAAAGCACCTGGCTCGGGGACGAGCGCTACAGCGGCGACCGGCAGCTCGACAACCCACTCGGCGCTGTCCAGATGGGCCTCATCTACGTCAACCCCGAAGGCCCAAACGGCATGCCCAGCGCCCTCGCCGCCGCAAAGGACATCCGCGAGACGTTCCATCGCATGGCCATGAACGACGAAGAGACTGTCGCCCTCATCGCCGGCGGCCATACCTTCGGCAAGACCCACGGCGCCGCCCCCGCAAGCCACGTCGGCCCCGAGCCCGAAGCCGCCGGCCTGGAGGAGCAGGGGCTTGGCTGGAAGAGCAGCTACGGCAGCGGCAACGGGACCGATACCATCACCAGCGGCCTGGAGGGCGCCTGGACGCCCACCCCCGCAAAATGGGACAACAGCTTCTTCGAAACCCTCTATCGCTACGACTGGGACCTGGTCAAGAGCCCCGCCGGCGCGTCCCAGTGGATTCCCACTGACCCCGCCGCGGCGACAACCGTGCCCGACGCCCATGACCCCGCAAAGTCGCACGCACCCGTGATGCTCACCACCGACCTCGCCCTTCGCCTCGACCCCATCTACGGCCCCATCTCACGCCGCTTCTACGAAAACCCCGCCGAATTCGCCGATGCCTTTGCGCGGGCCTGGTTCAAGCTCACCCACCGCGATATGGGACCGCGGTCCCGCTATCTCGGCCCCCTTGTCCCCGGCGAAACGCTCACCTGGCAGGACCCCGTTCCGCCCGTCGACCACGAACTCGTCGACGAATCCGATGTCGCCAACCTGAAGGCGAAGCTCCTCGCCTCGGGCCTCTCCGTTTCGCAACTCGTCTCCACTGCCTGGGCTGCGGCCGCAACCTTCCGTTCCACTGACCGGCGCGGCGGCGCCAACGGAGCCCGCATCCGCCTCGCCCCCCAGAAAGACTGGGAGGTCAACAACCCACCCGAACTGGCAAAGGCCCTTCGCACCCTGGAGCAGGTCCAGGCGGACTTCAACCGCTCCCAGTCCGGTGGAAAGCGGGTCTCACTCGCCGACCTCATCGTCCTTGGCGGCTGCGCGGGAGTCGAAAAGGCAGCCCGGGATGCGGGCTACGACGTGACCGTGCCCTTCGTTCCAGGCCGCACCGACGCCTCGCCGGAGCAGACCGACGCAGAGTCATTTGCCGTGCTCGAACCCCTCGCCGATGGCTTCCGCAACTTCCTGCGCGCCGGGCTCCGCAAGCCCGCCGAGGAACTGCTCCTCGAGCGCGCGGCGCTGCTTTCGCTCACCGCCCCCGAAATGACCGTGCTCGTAGGTGGAATGCGCGCACTCGGCGCCAACACCGGTCAGGCCAACCACGGCATCTTCACCAGCCGGCCCGGAACGCTTACCAACGACTTCTTCGTGAACCTGCTCGAGATGAACACCGCGTGGCAGGCGTCACCCACCGACGAGGGTGTGTACGAAGGTCGAGATCGCCAAACGGGAGAGCTGAAGTGGACCGGGACGAGAGTCGACCTTGTCTTCGGCTCGAATTCACAGCTCCGGGCGCTCGCCGAGGTCTACGCCTCCAACGACGGCCAGGAGAAGTTCGTCCGCGATTTCGCCTCGGCGTGGGCGAAGGTCATGAACCTCGACCGCTTCGACCTCGCCTGATCGCGAGGGACCCCATGACATGGAAGGCTGGAGCGGGAGACGAGGCTCGAACTCGCGACATCCTGCTTGGAAGGCAGGCGCTCTACCACTGAGCTACTCCCGCTCGCAGTCGGCCGCTGGGCGGCACAGCCAGCATTGTACCAGACCGCCTTCCCACCCGGCCGCCACGGTCTGAGCCGCGCACCCACGCCTACGACGACGCCGGGCGGCGCACGTCGCTGACCTACCCGGGCGGGACGGACGAGGTGACGTACGGCTATGACGCGGCGAACCGGCTGACTTCTGTCACCGATTGGAACCTTGCCACGGTGAGCTACGCGTACGACGATGCGGGGAGGATGACCGCGAAGACGCTCCCCGCCGGCACGGGCGTCGTCTCGAGCTACGCCTACGACGACGCGGGCCGGTTGACAGGCATCGCCCACGTCAAGGACGGGCAGACCACACTCGCCTCGGTGGCCTACACCCTCGACGCCGTGGGGAACCGCACGGGGCGGGTCGACGAGCAGGGCACGCACAGCTACCAGTACGACGGCCTCTACCGGCTGACGAGCGTCACCTACCCCGGCCCGAGCACGACCGGCTACACCTTCGACCCGTTCGGCAACCGCACGAGCATGACGAACAGCGCGGGCACGACCACCTACGCCTACGACGACGCCGACCGCCTGACGGAGGTCCAGCCCCCGTCACCGGCGCCCGCCGTCGGCTACAGCTGGGACGGCAACGGCAACCTCACGGACCGGGGAGCCGACACCTTCGCGTGGGACTACGAAGACCGCATGGTGAGCGCGACCGTGAACTCGGTGACCAGCACCTTCGCTTACCGGGGCGACGGCCTGCGCGACAGCCGCACGACGGGCATAGCCACCACCACGTTCACCTGGGACATCAACGCCGGCCTCCCCGTGGTGCTCGACGACGGCAACCGCTACCTCTACGGCGCCGGTCTCGAAGCGATGCTGACCGCCACCGCCACCTACTACTACCTGGCCGACGGCCTCGGCTCGACGATGGCGATGGTCGATAGTACCGGCACGATAGAGAAGAGCTACACCTACGACGTCTACGGCAAGCCCACGGTCACCGGCGCGCTCCCCAACGAGTACGACTTCGCCGCCCAGCAGACAGACCCCACGGGCCTGCAATACCTCCGGGCACGCTACATGGACCCCGAGACGGGCACGTTCATTTCACGCGAGCTGCTGGAGGCGACTCCCGGCTGGACGGGCAACCCCTTTGGGTACGCAGGGGCGAACCCGGCGCGGATGGTGGACCCGACGGGCCTGCAGCCGATCGACTCGGACGGTTGCGAACTTGCCAACGACGCATGCCAGGTGCGGGCCGGGAGCAATGACCCTCACTGGGGCCACTTTGTGGACATGGTGTGCAAAGCTGCCAGGGAGGGTAGTGACAGCATTGCGTACCTCTGCAACGATCTTGTTGACGCTCTCCCGGATTTCAATTGGGGTCCGTTGCTGGACATTCGTGACGAGGTGGTAATAAGAACCACCAGAATGCTAATGGGAGAGTATGTCCATAACGGGCTTGTCCTGTGCTCGCAAGACGAAGCCTGTAGGGACATGGTCGATGCCGCATTCCAGACGAACAGAGTCCACTCTGCCGAGGTCTCGCTTTTCGCCAAGGGCAAGCCCGGTGCAGGCGCGACAATCTGGTTGTCATCGCAGGCATGGGAGGCATACAAGCGACGCTATGGACACTGACAACCATCGTGGTGGCAAGTCGCGACTGGGGCGACCCGCGGGTCCGTTCGCGCAACTGGTGTTGGCCGTTTTCTTTCTCGGCGCGGCGCTGGTGCTCTCGATGCTTGGCGAGTTCGGGCCGGCGTCGACGGCAACCGTCTGCGCCGGCTGGCTCCTCACCACCGAGCGCCCTGGGCTTCGCCTGCTCCGGGGGAGCCTTCGCAATCAAGCCGGCATGCTATTTCTCGCACTTGGCGCTGTGGGGTGGGTGACAGTCTTTGTTTGCGTCCTGTAGCGAGGACCAGCTTCGTGGTCGCCAAATCAGGTGCTACCGCGGCGACGGCCTGCGGGAGTCGCGCACGACCGGTATGAGCACGACCACCTTCACCTGGAACATCAACGCCGGCCTCCCCGTGGTGCTCGACGACGGCAACCGCTACCTCTACGGCGCCGGTCTCGAATCCATGCTGACCGCCACCGCAACCTACTACTACCTTGCCGACGGCCTTGGGTCGACGATGGCCATGGTCGATAGCGCCGGCACGGTGCAGAAGAGCTACAGCTACGACGTCTACGGCAAGCCGACGGCCACCGGCGCCCTGGCGAACGTGAACGACTTCGCCGCCCAGCAGACCGACCCCACGGGCCTCCAATACCTCCGCGCGCGCTACATGGACCCCGAGACGGGGAGGTTCATTTCACGCGAGCCTTTGGAGACTACGCCGGGGTGGACGGGCACCTACTTCATCGACTTGAGCAGCCCTACCAAAAACGCCTCCGCATCGGCCGCGTAGCTCTCATCAGGGTATACGTACGAGGCGGAGTAGGACGCCTCCTCGGAATCCCATACGAGCGTCGTCTTCCCCGGAGTCTGCGCAACGCTCGCGACGACCCCGGCTACGCCGGCCTCCACACGCCGTGGCTGGACGCCCGCCGGTAACCGAATGGGCTTATCCGGAGGGAGCTGGCCCAATTCCAGGAACCGCTCGTCGCTGCTGCGCAGAACCAGAGTGGCAAGCTTCACCCAGCCGAGATCTCTAATGTTCCCATCCTGGTCAGGCCCTGCTGGGCCGACCTCAGTGCGAATCACCGTTATCTTCCACCCCGGCGGCACTTCAGGCTGTCGAACAGGGTAGCCTAGCCGCTCTGCCGCATCCTGGATCGCGAGCTCTGTTCGCATCGAGGTTGCCGTGACTGTCCCGTTGACCTCGACGCGCGGTCCTGCCTGTGCCGGCGAGCGGATGACGAACGTCGCCAGGACGGCCATCCCGGCTAAGACGATGGCAGACAACATGAGATTCCGTGTTGATGATGTTGCAGAGAAGAGCTTCATTGCCAGGGTCCATTTCTTTGTGGGCAGCATTTAGCCAACCCGCTCGTAAAGGAAGTATCCCCCGGTGGCACACATGCCAACTGGGTCACTGCCCTTCGGGACATACAAGGCCACATGACCATCCCCTTGAATGGTGTCAAAGACAAAGTAATAGTTGCTAGAGTAGAACGAATCCCACCATGAATCGATAACGATGCTTTCCTCGTTGCTAATCAGGTAACTAGTTCCGTAGATCCAGACGTTCGAATTGATCGTAGTCCCATCATAAAGTTGAACCCAATTTATATAGGGGTCGTCGTACGACTGGTACCCATATATACTTAGTCTTGCAAAGTGCCGCCAGTGTGCGCCATCGCAACCGGCGAAGACTTGGCCTGAGTTGAAGCCAGTCTCTGTGTTCCAGCCAATGACATATGAGTTGTAGTAGGAACCCCAAAAGCCATAGTGGTCAGCCCTGGCAATGCGCACTGACGAATACATCACGAAGGCAAGCCCCAAAACGGTAAAGGCGAGTTGCAGCGAGGGCCTGATAGTTCGAACGCGTTGTTTCATCCTGGCCTTCCCTCCTTTGGCCCCCCTGTCTCGGGAGGGCCCGCGCGTTAGTCTGACGCGCGCCGGAGGCCGGTGAAAGGACTTTATAGTGGTCTTTCGGCACCTGGGAGGGGTAGTTTCGACACGCCGTGGGCGATGGGCGTCATCACGCGCGGAGCCCGGCAGCTTCTTCGGCGTAGTCGAGAAATCGAGCACGGTTCTTGACCCACCAACTCCGCAGCTCGCGGGTGCTACCTACGTCGGCTATGGTCTTGAGGCGCTCGACGGTGCTCTTGACTGCAGATGTAGACAAGTCCAGCCGAACCGCGACCTCAGCCTCTGTTAGGCCGTCCGCGAGCATCCCCAGGAGCCGAACATGTCTGAGATTGATACGCTCGAACGCGACGTCAACGGCATGTGTGGGCATCTCTCGCTCCCTCCGGTTGCCCCGCCGTAGCGCGAGGCGCTGCCAGTCAAGCCGGCAACTCCGATGACATTCTGCCATAGAGATGCATACCAGCTCAATCCCTTGTACTGGTTCAAGACGTCCGTGACAGTTCCTCCTTGTGGGATTGGGCCAGGAACTGGGCTGGGGTGAGCATGCCGAGGGCCTGGTGGGCGCGGTGGAGCTTGAGGAGGTTGTGGACGGTGCAGGCATGGTCCATTGGGAGTCTACTGCAGCCTCACCACGGCAGAGGAAGCGGCGGAAGCCGCGGGCATCTTTGATCTGGCCGATGACCGGTTCGACGGTCTGCTTGCGCAGCTTGTCGAGGACCTTGTCCCGGGCGCTGGCCAGTCGTTCGCGCATGACCCTGCGGTCCAGCTGCCCTCACCCGCAGCCGCCATCGGCTAAAGCTGGGACGACAACGGCAACCTCACCGCCCGCGGCAGCGACACGTTCGCGTGGGACTACGAAGACCGGATGGTCTCGGCCACCGTGAACTCGGTGACCAGCACCTTCACCTACCGCGGCGACGGCCTGCGGGACAGCCGCACGACCGGTATGACCACCACCACCTTCACCTGGGACATCAACGCCGGCCTGCCCGCGGTGCTCGACGACGGCAACCGGTACGTCTACGGCGCCGGTCTCGAATCGATGCTGACCGCCACCAACACCTACTACTACCTGGCCGACGGCCTCGGCTCGACGATGGCCATCGTGGACTCGACCGGCGCCATCCAGAAGTCCTACACCTACGACGTCTACGGCAAGCCCACCGCCACCGGCGCCCTGGCGAACGAGTTCGACTTCGCCGCCCAGCAGACCGACCCCACGGGCCTGCAATACCTCCGGGCGCGCTACATGGACCCGGAGACGGGGAGGTTCGTCGGCAGGGAGCCGCTCGAGAAGTCCGCCGCCCGAGAGGATGTTGAAGCTCCCTCGCGCCGGCGTCAGCCCGGGTAGCGCGCCGATTCCCACCCGCCGCCGCTCCTCTCGCCGTCGCAGCCGGAGCTCCCGGTCAGGCGGTCAAGCTGCCCACAAAGGCCTCCTCGCAGCGGCATGAACGCCCGGGTGCGCCCCGTTTCGCGACAACAGGCGTCGCCTTCACCCTTCACACTGACGGGCGGATGTCACAGGAGCACAGTCCCGGGCACAAAGACGGACGCGCCTCGGCCGCTCTTCGTTCCATGCTGACATCCAGGGCTGCGAGGGCGAAGCATGACTGGGGGCTGCCACTGGCTCATCAGCTACCTTTTCGACGTCGTCGCAAGCACCGCGGGGGTCTCAGGCAGGGCACTCCCGCCCCCCACGCGAGGGCGGCAGGCGAGCACGCTCTCGGCCAACCGGCAGGTCCGGCAAGGGAATTCTCTCCCCCCGTTGGGCGCTAATCCCTCGCCTGAGGTGAAACCCACCCGGATCACCATCACGCCCCCAAAGGAGGCGATGCACCAGTCCGATGGCACTTCCAACTACCTCCCGGGGCTGGTATGGCCTCGGCGCCCTGTTGGGTATCCTCTGGGGACTCCTCTTCCACCCGGTCGAACTCGGCTGCCTCTTTGTGATCGTGCTCGTCGCCACGCTCCTCGGCCTCACCTTCGTCGTCGTGTTTGTGTCTGTCATGTGGCAATGGGTGATCCTGGCGACCCTCTTCTTCTTCTCCTTCTATCTCGCCAAACGCAGGTGGCCGCGAAGGCCTGCGCCGCCATCACCGCCTATCACCTCACGCTCGCCGGCAGCTCTGCATCCTCCCCCGTCACCGGCGCCCGCCATTCCCGATGAACCGGCGTCTGATGCTCCAGCGGCCGGCACGCCGTCCGGGCCGTGAATTGCCGACCTGCCATCCGCCGTGAGCAAGCCGCAGCGCACTCATGCCTCCAGTTCACCATTTCGGGGCGGGCCCGCACCCGGCCGTGCACCGGGCCGCCACGCTGTGCCGGGAACCTGGCCGTGGTCCGTTGCAGGCTGATAAGCCTGCCCTCCCGCTGTCCGCGTCGCGAACCCCCTCGATTGGGACATCACCGCAGAGGCGCCCGCGGCCTACACGGACCTTGCCCCTGTACTGGGCGTCACCGGGCAGACATTCCTCGCCCTGGGGGTCGTGCGGCTCGTCCCCGGGGTCTGCATCGCGGGCTGAGAACCCGGCCCGGCATCCGTCAGGCGATGGTGCTCGCGTAGATCCCCTCGTACGAGCGGGCCGCGATGTCGCAGGCAGTGGTCAGCTCTCTCGATGCCAGCGGGTTGGCGGCCCGTTCCCGCCAGTGCTCCACCCGTGCCAGTGCCGCGCGGGCCTGCACGTTGCCTGGCGCGTCCCCTGCCAGGCCCAGCCTCTCCCGGGCCGGGCTGCTCGAAACCAGGCGGCGAACCTCGGCCACCTCGTCCCCGGTCAGCCCCGCAGAGCCCGTGAGGGCGAGGTGCAGCAGCCTTAGTTCAGCCAGCTCGTGGGCCGATGCCTCCACCATCTCGATCGACTGGCGAATCGATCGCGCCGCCCCGGGGCTCGCTTCCTCGGCCGAGCGTGCGGCCGTTCGAAGCTGAAGCAGCGCCGAACGAGCCTTCAGATGCCCCGCGCGTGAGGCGAAGTACTCGTCGATGAGCGCCTGCAGACGCCCAATCCCCGAGACCTGCGTGAGCGCCCGCGCCAGGGCAACCGCCGACTCGCTCCGCCTCTCGGCGATCTCGCCCAGAGCGAACCGTAGCCCGAATAGTCCGAGCCGCCCCAGCAGGATCTCGCGCACCTCCGCCGTCAATGGACTCGCTTCCGACTGGCGAAACCGGTCCACCGAAAGCAGCATGGCTGCCAGGTCAGGCTCGCCCACCCCCGCGAGCTGCCTCAGCCAGGCAACTTCGGACTCACGCAGCGTGGCCCCCGTCTCGGCGAGAAGGCCGGACATCGGCACGACGTCCGCCACCGCCCCCCTGAACAGCGGATCGGCCGCGTAGCGGCGAGCGATCCGGCCGGCTGATTCCATCGCGTCGGGACGCGCGGCGCAAACCTCATCCGCCCGCGAAAGCACCGCCACCGCATTCACCGGCGATGCCGAAACGATGGACTGGTCGTACAGGCTGTCCATCACCTCGATGTCGGTCCGGTGAAGATGCCGCATCAGGAATACGACCGCGTCCGCCTCCGGCGCAAACCGCTCATCCTCATCCTTCAGGAACGAGGCGATGCGAACCCGCACTTCTTCGCTGGTCGACCCCATGCCGGGCGTGTCGATGATCGTCAGCCTCGCCAGCGCGCTCGACGGCCAGGCGACCTCCAGTCGGTCGATGGTTCCACGAGCCTCATCCAGGCCGATTTCGAGCGCCTCCTCCCCGCGGTGGAAGGGCAGCCTCACCCTTGCACCCCCTGCCAGGACTGCCTCGACGTCGTACGAAAGACCGTGGCGGTAATGGCAGACATACCGCGTACATTCGCCGGCATCGGTGGCTGCTATCCGCTCCCCCAGCAGTGCGTTCAAGAGCGTGGACTTGCCTGCCTTTATCCGCCCTACGATGGCCACCCGCAGGGGCTCGTGCAGCCCCTCCCGGATCCTCCGGACCTCCTCTGCGAGGTCGCTGCCGGCGAGTTCGTCCATTGCGCGTGTGCAGGCGGCGTCCACGCGCGCCAGTAGTGCCGAGGTCACGATGGCCCCGCCGGGCCAGCAATCTCGCTTCGCCGCTGCAGCAGCCGTTCAAGCACCGTTGCGATCCGGGCGTCCTGCTCCCTGAGCTCCTTTATCTGCGCCTCGCGCGCGGCCCCGTTCTCCTGCAGTGCGCGCTCCAGGGTCGCCACGGTCTCCGTACAGGTCCGTATCCGTTCCGAGATGCGCTCGTTGTAGTGGTCGCGCAGTCGGCGGTTCTGCTCGCGGGAAAGGTCGCGCAGCGCCTTGTTCACCTCGAACTCGGCCTCATCGAGGAACTGGCGAATCGCCGTCCGGGCCTCTTGCCGGCGCACGGCAACCTGCCTCTTGCGCTCATCCAGCACCTGTTTTCCGCCGAAGACCGCCGCTACTCCCAGCAGCACCCCTGTGGAAAGCGCAATCCCGGCCAGGCCCGTCATCACCCCCAGGAGAATCAGTCCCCCCTGGGCGCCGCGCAGCCCCGAAAGGCCCATCCCCACCGTCGACGCCACCGAAGGCATGGAAAGCGGCCGCGGCGCCCAGTAGTTGGACAGGTCGAGGGCCGGCCGCGACCCGACTGCTGACCCGATCAGGAAATCCTCCTCCGCCAGCAACGAAGTGACCTGCTGCGCTACGCCATCGGCGCCGGCCTCCATCTCGCGCACCACGTCACGCGCGCCTTCCGCTGCCTGTTCGCGAACGTACACCGTCAGCCCGGCCCACGCCGTCTTCGGGTCGCCCTTAGCAATCTCATCGTCGGCATGGCGCTGGAGGTCGCGCATGCGCCGCCGGAATCGATGGTCCACCCGCGCCACCAGTTCGGTCAGGCCGTCGTTCATCACTGTTGGCCACCTGGCGTTGCCCTGGCGCAGGCGGTCCAGCCGCGCCTTCGCCTCACGCGATGCCTGTAGCCGCTCCTCCATCGTCCCTGGCGAAAGGCGCGCCTCAAGCCCGGTTCGCGTGGCAACCTGCATCTCCCCGAGGCTCACCACCGCCGCATCGAGAACACCTCCCACGGCGATCGCCGTCATCCGGCGGACCACCTTCTCCTCCAGGAACTGGATGAGCGCAGGGAACCCGCTCTCGCCGTTCAGGTCGGCGTCCCTGCCCGCCAGGGCCGCCTCCCGCAGCGCCGACGAGACCGGCACGCACTCCACGGCGAGCCCCGCCGTCTCCAGGAGGTCGCCGTTCGCGGCATGGACCTCGCGCCAGTGTGGGAACATGTCCGTCTTCGAAAGCGCGACCACAGTGGCCGGCGCTGTCTCCGCCGCCCCCTTTAGAAACGCCAGCTCCTCGTGCGTCAGAGGCGATGATGCGTCCGTCACGAAGATCGCCCCGTGGACCGCCTGCAGGTAGCCCAGCACGATCGCCGTGTAGCCGGGACGGATCCCGTTGGCGCCCGGTGTGTCAACCACCGTCACCCCGCGTTCGAGCAGCGGGTTGGGCAGGTAAACCTCCACGAGCTCCAGGCGCCTACTCGCCGGGCCGGACTGCTCCGTCACCAGGCCGGGGAGGTCCGCCAGGCCGTACTCGCGCTTCCTGCGCTCCCCATCTTCGACCTCCCATGCCACCACCCGTGGCTCCTCCGCGTACCGCAGGATGGTGAGCGTCGATGTCGCGATGTCGTCATCTACCGGGCAGATGCTCTCGCCCAGGAGCGCGTTGATGAGCGAGCTCTTCCCCTGCTTGAACTCCCCCACCACCGCGATCGTGGCGTCGGGGTTCTTGAGCCGCACCTTCGCATTCGCGATCCGCCGGGACAGGTCGTCCCGGCCCATCGCCGCAGCCGCCTGTGCGGCGAGATCTGCATAGCTCTCCGCTTCTTCGATTGCGCTTTCGTCGCCGCTGTCTTCCAGGGGCTCCATAGGGGCACTGAGCGTACCCCATCGCCTCGTCCTCTGTGAAGCACAAGGCGTTACAATTCGCCCGCTGGAGAGGAGGCGGAACAGTGAGCTACGTCATCGGTGTTGACGTGGGCACCACCTATACCGCGGCTGCGGTCGATGCGAACGGCCGGAAGGAGATCTTCCAGCTCGGTTCCCGCGCCGCCTCGATCCCCTCTGTGGTAGTGCTCCGCGCTGATGGCGAGGTGCTCACAGGCGAGGCGGCCGACCGGCGGGCGCAGACCGAGCCCGCGCGCACCGCCCGCGAGTTCAAACGCCGCCTCGGCGACCCCGTGCCGCTCCTCCTCGGCGGCACCCCTTACGGCGCCGAAGCGCTCTACGCACACCTCCTTCGCAGCGTCATCGACCAGGTCGTCCAGCAACGCGGCGAGCCGCCCACCCTCGTGGTCGTCACTCATCCCGCCAGCTACGGCCCCTACAAGCTCGACCTCCTCCGCCAGGCCGTACGGCAGGCAGGCATCGAACGGGTCGCCATGCTCAGCGAACCCGAGGCTGCCGCCATCCACTACGCTGACCAGGAGCGCCTCGAACCGGGCGCTGTCGTTGCCGTCTACGATTTCGGCGGCGGCACCTTCGATGCCGCTGTGCTCCGCAAGACCGCCGATGGCTTCGAGCTCCTTGGCGAAGCTGAAGGCCTCGAACGGCTCGGCGGAATCGACTTCGACCAGGCCGTGCTGGGCCTTGTCAACACAGCCACCGGCGGCGCCCTCGACAGGCTCGACCACGCCGACCCGGCCGCGCGCGCCGCCGCCAACCGCCTCCGCGAAGAGTGCCGCGAGACCAAGGAAGCGCTTTCCTCCGATACAGAGGGCGTCATCCCTGTCCTCCTCCCTTCTCTGCAGGCCGAAGTGCGGCTCACCCGCGAAGAGTTCGAGGAGATCGTGCGGCCCCGCCTCAGAGAGACCACCGCCGCCCTTGAGCGCGCCGTGCGAAGTGCCGGGCTCAAGTTCGAAGACGTCGACCGCATCCTGCTCGTTGGCGGCAGCTCGCGCATTCCCCTGGTGGGCGCCCTCGTGCGTGAGGCCACCTGCCGCCCGACCGCTATCGATGCCCATCCCAAGCACGCCATCGCCCTTGGCGCCGCGATCTTCGGCCGCGATCAGCTAAGCAAGAGCGCCGCACCGGTGAGTGTGCCCGCCTCAGCCCCTCCGCCACCCTTGCCGGAAGCCCGGCAACGGGAGCGCCTGCCTGACCCCACTCCAGCACCCGCTGCCGCTATGGCGTTGACAGCCCCATCTGCCGCCCCTGCGCCGGCCGGTCTGAGCGGCGGGTTCGGACCTCCCCCGCGCCGGCTGCTGATGGCTCTCGCAGGATTCGCCGCCGCTGCCGCGATTGCCGCGGGCCTCGGTGTCCTCCTCCTTCGCGGCGATGGCGGCGACAACGGCGATCGCGTCCAGGCCGCCAGCGACACCCCAACGGCGACCGCCGAGGCCACGTCCCCGCCCTCGGCAGTGGCGAGCGCCACCACGGCTGCCGCCAGTGCCGCGGCCGCAACCGCCACACCCACGACAAGTCCCACCGCCACCAGGTCCCCGGCGCCCACGGTGACGCCGGCCTACACCCCTACCACCCCTCCCCCGACCGCCACCACAGCGCCGGCGTCGGCCGCCATCACGGGCGTGACACTCTCTGCAAACCATTACCAGGTCGCCTTCACCGTCTCCGGCTTCACGCCGTCGCTCGGGGGGCAGCACCTGCACTTCTACTTCAACACCGCCCCGGCGGCGGCCGGGATGGACTACGCCGGGACCAGCCCGTTCGCTGGCTACATGCCCGACAACCGGCCCCAGGGCGCCCAGCAGATGTGCGTTGTAGTCGCCAGCGCCAGCCACGCCGTCATCGCCGGGAGCGGTAACTGCGCGAACCTTCCCGCCTCGGGTTACTGAGCTGGCCCGGCGTCTGCCGCATCCTCAGTCCCGCAGCCGCGCATCACTGCTTCCAGCCGGGTCAACGTTTCGGCATCGACCGGGATCCAGTCATGGAACATCAGGCCACCAGGCTCGTCTGCCACCGCTACCGAGACTCTGAACCGCATCTCGCCAGCCACCCGGTCGGCCCAGTGGACATCGTAGAACCAGCGGATCTTCGCCGTGCGGGGCGGAACCCGATCCCAGAGGTCAAGCAACCGCCGCACATAGCGCGGGTTCCCATCGAACACGCGCTCTATCACCGCGGCGAAGTAGGCTGTCGCCGTTTCCGGCAGGGGAACTGCGCCCCGGTGGTGTCCTTTCAGCACACCAATGGCCACGGCGACCAGGGCATCCCAGTTCGTCACCCGGTCCGCGAAGCGAGGGTTGGTCGCAAAAGTCGCCAGGTTCCGTTCCACCGGCCCGAGCAGTTCGTGCTCAAGGTCCACGCCCCAGAGTCGCTGCGCCACGCGGTTGGCGGCCACCACCTCCATCAGCTCGCTGGTGACGTGTGACGGCCACGGGAGGCCCGCAATCAGCGCCCGGGCCTCATCGACCGTGTACATGTAGTCCGGGTTGTGCGGGCCGAGCCTTTCCCCATCCGGGGCGAACCCGGCCCCCACCAGGATCTCGTTGCGAAGCCGGCGGTCCACCTCCAGCACGTCCAGCAGCGATGCGAGCAGCGCACGCGAGGGGCGGCGAAACCCGAGCTCGTACGCCTTCACCGTCTGCGCCGAAACGCCCGCACTCTCGGCCAGCGCCGGGCGCGACAGGCCGATATCCCGGCGCGCCTTCCTCAGCAATGCCGCCCATTCGGTCACACGACGCCTCCACCACGGCCCCGTTCCCCGGGGTTGGTGGATACGCAGCGTAACCGATTTCGATGCCGCGCGGTTGGCGCGTGGGCACGCGAGGCTGCATCCCGCTCACCGCTTGCCCCGGGTCACCCCATGGCGGGCTCAGGCCTCAGGCGTCGTCGTCCTCCTCCTCGTCGTCCTCCGAGCTGTCGCTGTCGTCGTCACTGCTCGATGACTTCGGCAGCGTGTCGAGTGGAAGGGTGGATGAGCCAAACGAGACGTCTTCCGGGTTCCCACCCAGGGCCGGCCCGGTATAGGCGCTGCCTTCGACAGGGTCGACGTCGGTCCCCGTCACGGGCGCATGCATCGTTCCCCCAACCCAGGACTCCGGTCCCGCCGGATCGCCGATGAGCCCCTGGTTATTGTTCGCCGCTCCCGCAAATGGGCCCAGCCCCGAGGGGGCGTTGGTGGCGTCGCTGTTCGCGGGGTCAATATCGCCGCTGCCCGTCCGGGGCGCCCCAAGGGCCTCGCGCAGCGATGCCCGGAAGGCCATCTGGGCCGGCGTTGGCTTCCCCCCTTCCGGTCCGTCAGGGCTCCCCGGGTCCCTAACTCCGCCGCCGGGCTCCGTCGACTGGCCATTGGGGTCGGGCTCCGTCGACTGGCCATTTGGATCGGGCTCGGTCGATTGACCATCCACGGCCGGCTCCGTGGACTGGCCGGAGCTCTGGGCAGCTTCGCGCTCGGCCTGGGCCGCGACGCGATTCCGCTCGGCGATGGCGGTCTTCATCGCATCAACATGATGGGAGTCGGTCATTCCCGCCACAGCGTCGACCACGGCTTCGCCTGCTCCCGTTGCCTCATCGAGCTTTCTGGTCGCGAGATACGAACCGCCTCCAACCGCGACCACCCCGGCAACCACCGGAGTTGCCGTCACTGCCCCCGCTGCGAGTGCAGCTTCTGCCGCGGCGGCCCCTCCGCTGACGTAGCCCGCGACCCCCGCAAACCCCGTCGCCGCGCCAACTACGTTGTCGACCGTCCCATCGGCCACGCTCGGGCTGCTCGACTTCGTCGATGCGTCGCCAAGCAGCGCCTCGCTCAGGGCAAGGTCCGCCTTCGCATCGGCAAGCCGTTCGCCGAACATCGACCCGGTCGATCCCCGTCCCCCGGTCACCTGCCCCGCCACTTCGGCAGCGTGCTCCGCGCCCGGGTCGTCCGCCTCCCGGGCTGTGCCGAACTTGCTCCCTGCTGCTGCTGCCGCGAGCTGATCTTCGTGTCCCGGGCCCGCGCCGCCCTCCGGCGCCGAGGCGCCTGGCGTGGACGTGAAGACATCCAGCCCGCCCTTCAGGTCAGGCCGTGCGGCATCTAGCTGCGACTGGGCCTGCGCGGTTGCAGCGTCCAGGCGGTCCAGCGCCGTGTTGAAGCCAAAGGGGTCGCTCCCCCCTTCCGAGGTCGCGCTCCCCGAACCGCCGCTTTCACTCCCGGCCGTGCCACTGCCGCTGCCCGACCGCGTTCCTCCACCCCCGGAGGTCGCCCCCTTGCCGTCCCCCGGCGCGGTCCCGCTACCCGCCGTGCCGCTGTCGGCCGATTGCTCCCCCGGCAGGCGGGGCGTGGTGAGCTTCCCCGTACTCTCATCCCCGCTGGCCCCGGCCTTCAGCCTCTCCTCCACCAGCCGGTCGCGAATCGTCTCGCCGGCCGATTCTACCTCGCTGGTCTTCGAGCTTGCCGCCGGGGCCTTCGTCTCCGCCGTGGCCGTCGACGTCTTCCCTGAATTGAGGATAGCCGCGCTCGCCCTGGGGTCGGCCGCGCCCGCCTTGCCCGTGCCGGGCCCCTGGTGGGTCATGTTCGGCTCTCGGTCCTCGGCCAGGGCCCTCTTACCAGCCTCCTTGACTTCGCTGTCGTCACGGGCCGGCTTCAGTACGGTCTTTCTGGAAAGCGAGGGGAGGCGCTTTGCTGCCATCGCGGTGCTTTGCCTTTCCGAAGAGGATTGGTCATGGTTCGCACCAAACGCGCCGCAGGACAATAGCAGAACAGCCACACGGAGTATCCGCTTCGGTTCTGCTCCCAACCTCCCCTGCAGTGAGCGAGACCGCCGCCATTCGATGGCGTAGATTGTTCCCGATTCACCGTCCCCGGGAGGCACCATGAAAAAGGAACTCATCAACGCGCCCGGCCTCGCGCAGCCCCGCGGCTACACCCATGCCGTCAGCGTCGAAGGCGCCCGCAGGCTCATCTTCGTTTCCGGCCAGGTGGGCATCGACCAGCAGGGCGCCATCGTCGGCCAGGGCGACCTCAAGGCCCAGGCCACGCAGGCCCTCCGCAACCTCGTCACCGCCCTTGCCGCTGCCGGCGCCACCCCCGATGACATCGTCAAGATGAACATCTACATCGTGAACTACTCGCAAGCCGACTACCGCGCCTACCGCGATGCCCGTGCGGAGGTCCTGCCCCAGGGAGACCCCCCGGCCAGCACGCTCATCGGCGTCACCTCGCTCGCCGCTGAAGGGCTGATGATCGAAATCGAGGCCGTCGCGGCCATCGCCTGACGCCGGCTTGCCGGTCAGCGTTCCAGATAGACCGGGTCTCCTACCCGCACGCGCCCGGGTGCGCCGACGGACGCGAATGTCCCCACATTCACCTCGTGGTGCCGGGCTGCCGCCCGCAACACCGCCGGGTCGCGGGGAAGGCCCCCCTGCGGCAGGGTCGTCATCACGCAGCGCAGCGCCGGCCGCATCTCCACGATCCGCACCCACTCCCCGGCGGCCAGCGTGCCCCCGGCCCAGTCGTCCTCAACGAACCCTGCGAGGCCCGGCGCCGTCTCCACGTAGATGTTCGGCCGGAACCGGGGCGTGTCGATCACCGTCTCATCGCCGCAAAGGGCCCGCATATGGTCGAGCGTCCCGCTCGCCAACACGTGCAGCGCCGCCGAATCGAAGAATGTTCCCGGTGGGAGCTTGAAGACCGGTGGCAGCGTCTCCCGCGTGTGGCCCGGAAAGATGCTCTCGATGGGCACCTCGCCGAAGATCGTTGCCGGGTCGATGTCCGCCTTCGACTTCACGCCCTCTGCGGCCCGTTCGAGCACGACAGCGGTGCCCAGCGCTTCGGAGATCACGCGCGAAGCGCCCGGATCGCTCGCCAGCACACTCTCGCCGCCGGGCAGCACTACGGTCACCTCTCCCCCCGGCGCCCCGGCGTATCCGCTGCGGAATTCCAGCAGCCGTGGCCACTTCTTGGCCGAGAGGATATTGCCAGTCTCCGCACTGCGGAGCGCCCACCCCCGATCGCCCTCAATACCCCCCGGGCCAACGGTCGCCTCTTCCAGCCTCTCGCCCAGCATCGACTTCACGGGATAGCGCCATATCTGGCGAACCACGCCTACCTGCGTCGTTGACACGGGATACCTCCTGCCCAGGCCGCGGGCCGGACCGGCCGCGCGTCCTACCGGCGCCGATTCTAGCACCGTCGCCCCCGCACCCGTGCTCCCGGCTGCTACTGCCGCGAATAAGTCCCTACCAGGCGATTCATGCCGATCGTGTGCGGCTCGATTCTCTCCAGGAGCTGCCACAGGCTCAGCCCCGGTTCCAGGTTGAGCGCCTGGTTGAGCGCGAAGACCCAGAAGTAGTAGTGGTGCGTCCCGTGCCCGTTGGGAGGCATCGGGCCGCCATACCCTTCCCGGCCAAAGTCCGACTTCCCGCTCGTGAACCCGCCCGCGCCTTCCGCCAGCTTCGTCACCGAAGCCGGGATGTTGTACAGCACCCAGTGCACGAAGCCGTACGTCCCCCGCGAAACAAGCGGTGCATCCGGGTCGTGGCAGACGATGGCGAAAGACCGCGTGCCATCCGGGGCGTCGCTCCACTCCAGTGCCGGTGAGACGTCGTCGCCCTCACCCGTGTGCCGCGCGGGGATTCGTCCCCCCTGCTCGAACGCGGCGCTTTTCAGCTGCATCTTCGAAAGGGCAAAGCCCATCGCGAACCTCCTCTTGGGGCGCCTCCACCCGGGCGCCGGGCACGGTGATACTTGCACATCCTCTGCGCTCCCGCCACGGGAGTGCTGCTACGGGATCGCGCCCATCTCCTTGAGCGAAATGATCCGGTCCCAGTCGTAGCCAAGCTCCAACAGGATCTCCTCCGTGTGCTGGCCCAGCTCGGGCGCCCAGCCACCCACTTCGACCGGGGTTCCGTAGAAGTCAGCCGGTGTCGCCACCTGCTTCATGGGGCCGTCCGGGCTCTCTACCTCGACGAACACGCCCGCGTTGTTCGCCACCGGGTCCGCGATCACGTCGAGCTGCGTCTGCACCGGGGCCCACCATACGTTCTCCCGGTCGAAGACCGGCTCCCATTCGGCCAGCGTCCTGGTTGTCAGGATGGCATCGAGCTCGCGCACCAGCGCCTCGGCGTTCGCCATCCGGTTCGGAATGTTCGCGAAGCGCTCATCGTTGTTCAGGCGCTCTGCGCTGAGGGCCCGGAGCAGATCCGGCCAGTGGCGGTCCGCCTGCAGCAGCAGGAGCCAGAACCACTTCCCGTCCCTGTCCTGGAAGCTGTTGATGATCGGGTTCATCGCATGGTAGCGGTCGTAAGGCACCGTCGGCGTTCCGAATCGCAGGCTCGTATTCGTATCCCAGCCCGCCATGTAGGCCCCAACGCGGATGAGCGACACGGCCACCCGCTGTCCGCGACCAGTGCGCTCGCGCGCAAAGAGCGCCGCCGAGACTGCCCCCGCGGCATTGGCGCCGGTCATGTGGTCGCCCATCCCGCCGCGTTGCTGCGGTGGTTCCTTGCCCTCCACCGTGAGACTCGCCACAATCCCCGAGCGGCTCCAGAAGGCGCCGATATCGTAGGCCGCCCGGTCCGCATCGGGCCCGTCGGGCCCATAGCCCGTGACCTGGCAGTAGACCAGCCGAGGGTTCGTCCGCGAGACGGTGTCGTAATCGATCCCATACTTCGCCAGCACCCGCGGGCGCATGTTGCTGACGAACACATCGGCCGAGTCGATCAGGTCCCGGGCGATGTTGCGCGCGTCCTCCCTGTCGAGATCGAGGGCGATACTGCGCTTGCCGCGGTTGTCGAGCTCGAACGGCGGGTTCGCCGGCAGGTTAAGGAGCCCCGCGAAGATGCCCCGGAATGGGTCTCCATCGGGCGGTTCGATCTTGATCACCTGCGCCCCCCAGTCACCGAGGATTGCGGCGCACGAAGGCCCGGCGACCCACACCCCCATCTCAACTACCTTGATGCCTTCGAGCGGTCCTGCCATGCGAATACCTCCTCCACTGCTTTCGGCTGCGATTCTAATGGGCTTCGCGCCCGGCGGCATACCGTACTTCACAGCCGGGGTGCCGTGAAACGCCCTCAGACCGTACGCTGCGGTTACTCATCCGAAGGGACAACGCCATGGTCTTGAGCGACCGCACCATCCGCCGCGAGATTGAAGCCGGGAACATCGTCATCGACCCGCTCGGTGAGAACGCTATCCAGCCTGCCAGTGTCGACCTGCGCCTCGGCAACCTGTTCCGCGTCTTCCGCAACGCCCGCATCCCCTTCATCGACGTCAAGCAGGAGTACCCCGACCTCACCGACCTGGTCGAGATCGACGACCAGAAGCCCTTCATCCTCCACCCCGGCGAGTTCGCCCTCGCCGTCACCCACGAGCGGGTGAAGCTGCCGGACTTCATTGTTGGCCGCCTCGAAGGCAAATCCTCCCTTGGCCGCCTGGGGCTGCTCATCCATTCGACCGCCGGCTACGTTGACCCCGGCTGGGACGGCGCCCTCACGCTGGAGCTTTCAAACGTGGCGAACCTGCCCATCACCCTCTACTATCGGATGAAGGTCTCTCAGATCTCCTTCCTGCAGCTCACCGAGCCCGCCGAGCACCCCTACGGCTCGAAGCAGGCCGGCAGCAAGTACCAGGGGCAGGTTGGGCCGACCCCGAGCAAGTACTACCTCAACTTCCGCGACTCAGGCGGGTCGCGCTGAAGCGATCCGCGTGGGTGTTATGCGCACCACCACCCACTCGTCTGCCATGCGCTCCCACGAAGCAAGCGCGGCTACAGCCCCGTCGGGTGTGTAATACCGCGAGGCCAGCCGGCGCGCCAGGTCCATCCCGCCCTCATCCTCAACCGTCGCCGTTCCCTCGATCGTGACCCATGCCTCGGCCACCCCCACCGGTTCCGCCACGGTGAGGCAGACGCGCCCGTCGGCGCGGACCCGCGCCACCTTTGCGCTGCTGCGTGATGTGAAGAGCCTGGCCGCTGCGCCGTCCCATTCGAACCAGACGGGCACGGCCGTGGGCGCACCGCCCCGGTGCAGGGTCACCAGGGTGGCGATGCGCGTCTCGCGTAGAAAGGCGTCTCGCTGCGCCGGGGTCATCGTGGCCAGGGCGATTACCCCATCTCTCCCCGCCGGAACTTCCACTCCAGCACAAACGGGTTGTGCTTCTTCTCGAACGCGATGCTCGTCTCGTCCATGTGCCCCGGCAGGACCACCGTGTCATCCGGCAGCGTCAGGAGCCGGTCGCAGATGCTGTCCATCTCCTGCTCGAAGGAGCCGCCGGGCAAGTCGGTGCGCCCAATTGAGCCCCGGAATAGCGTGTCGCCGCTGAAGAGCATCCCCTCGGTGTAGTAGCTGACGCTACCAGGCGTGTGCCCCGGGGTGGTGATCGCCTTCAGCTTCAGACCGGCCACCTCCACCTCATCGCCGTCGACCACAAACGCGTCGGGGTCGGGCGGCCCCTGCTCGATGTCGATCCCGAAGCGCTGGCCAAGCCCGCGCCAGCCATTGCGGAGAAGGTCCAGGTCGCCCTCGTGGAGCAGGAACTTCGCCCCTGTGGCCGAGTGCACGCCATGCACCCCGAGGATGTGGTCCACGTGCGCGTGCGAGTTCGCGATCAGCTTGATGGTGACGCCCATGTCCCGCGCCAGTGCGAGGATCTCCTCCGGCTGGTCACCGGGGTCGATGCAGATCGCCTCGCCCGTACGCCGGTTGCCGACGATCCAGCAGTTCTCCTGGAACACCCCAACGACGATACCGCGGACCATGATCTCGTTCGCTACTTCCATACCCTCACCATACCCGAGCCGCCCCGCGGCGTCATACCGGGGTTCCTGCATGGCACGCCCCCGCCAAGCCGGGCGGCGTATCGCGGTCGCCCGTAGGGCGCCGGGCCGCTACAACCGTTGCGTGACCCTCGCCGAGGCCGTTGCCATCTTCCTGCTTTCCGCAGGCGCCTCACTCGTGCAGTCGCTCACAGGCCTTGGATTCGGGCTGATGATTGTCCCGCCGCTGGTGATGGTGGTGGGTGCGAAGGATGCAGTCGTCGTCTCCAACGTGCTCGGCGCCGTGCTCAGCGCCGTGCTCCTGCTCCGCAGCCACGGCCACGTCGAGTGGCGCACGGGTGCAACGCTCTTCGCCAGCACCCTGGTGGGAATGCCCGTGGGCCTGCTCGTCCTTGTCTGGATCGACCCCGGCCTGCTCCAGGTGGTCATTGCCCTCACTGTGATCGTCTTCACGGTCCTGCTCGCGCGCGGCATGCGCCTCCATGCTGCAGGCCTGCTCGGCGATATCGTTACCGGCTTCACCAGCGGCATCCTGCGAATGAGCACCAGCATGTCAGGACCCCCGGTGGTGATCTACCTCCAGGGGCGAGGCATCTCCTCTGAACGGTTTCGCGCCACCCTCGCTGCGTTCTTCACCGCCGGTGGGCTCGTGGGCGCCATCCTCTTCGCAGCGGCCGGGCGCATCGATGCTGACACCGGCCGCCAGATCGGCGCTGGGCTCCCCGCCCTTGCCGCCGGCGTCTTCACCGGCAACGCCCTCTACCGGCGCATCGACGAAGGGCTCTTCCGGAGGGCCGTCTTCGCAGTCCTGTTTAGCAGCTCCGCTCTCGCCATCGTGACCGCGCTCGCCAGGTAGCCGTGCGCGCCTCCCACACTCCGGGTAACCTTCGCCACATGGATTGGTCCGACATCCCCGTTCTCGAAACGCGAGTCGACCGGAACGGCGAACGCTTCGCCGCCAACCGGCAGAAAAACCTCCAGCTTGTCTCTGATCTGCGCGAGAAGCTGGCACACGTTGTCCGCGGTGGCGGCGAGGAGTACGTCGACCGCCATCACGCCCGCGGCAAGCTCCTCGCGCGCGAACGCGTCGAGCTGCTCCTCGACCCCGGCACGGCATTCCTCGAGCTCAGCCCCCTCGCGGCGCACGAGGTCTACGAAGACGACGTTCCCGGCGCAGGGATCGTAACTGGCATTGGCGTTGTTGCCGGCCACGAATGCGTCATCGTCGCCAACGATGCCACCGTGAAGGGCGGCACCTACCACCCCCTGACGGTCAAGAAGCATCTCCGCGCCCAGGAGATCGCTGCCCAGAACAGGTTGCCCTGCATCTACCTCGTCGACTCCGGCGGCGCCTTCCTCCCCCTCCAGCACGACATCTTCCCCGACCGCGAGCACTTCGGCCGCATCTTCTACAACCAGGCCACCCTGAGCGCGCTTGGGTGCTACCAGGTCGCCGCCGTGATGGGCTCCTGCACCGCCGGGGGCGCCTACGTCCCTGCCATGAGCGACGAAACCGTCATCGTGCGCGGCACGGGCACCATCTTCCTCGGCGGCCCTCCGCTGGTGAAGGCAGCGACCGGCGAAGAGTCCACCGCCGAAGAGCTCGGCGGCGCCGACGTGCACACCCGCATCAGCGGCGTTGCCGATCACTTCGCCGAGGACGACGGAGAAGCCCTGCGCATCGTCCGCTCCATCATGTCCAGCATTCCCCGGCCGGGCGGCGCGCCCTGGGACCTGGCCGCGCCCGAGCAGCCGCTCCACGACCCCGAAGACCTCTACGGCATCATCCCGGCCGACATGCGGCACTCCTACGACGTCCGCGAGATCATCGCCCGCCTCGTTGATGGCTCGCGCTTTCACGAGTTCAAGGCCCGCTATGGCACCACCCTCGTCTGTGGCTTCGCTCGCCTTGCCGGCTTCCCCGTGGGAATCGTCGCCAACAACGGCATCCTCTTCAGCGAAAGCGCCCTCAAGGGCACCCATTTCATCGAGCTCTGCGCGCAACGAAAGACGCCGCTCATCTTCCTACAGAACATAACGGGTTTCATGGTCGGCAGACAGTATGAGAACGCCGGTATCGCCAAGGATGGCGCCAAGATGGTTACGGCCGTTGCCTGCGCGAACGTGCCCAGGTTCACCGTCGTTATCGGTGGCAGCTTCGGCGCCGGGAACTATGCCATGTGCGGACGCGCCTACGGCCCCCGCCAGCTATGGATGTGGCCCAACGCACGCATCAGCGTCATGGGCGGCGAACAGGCCGCGAACGTGCTGCTCCAGGTCCGCCTGGACCGTGGCGACCAGCTGTCCGAAGAGGAGCGAGCCCGCTTCAAGGCTCCGACCATCGAGCGCTATGAGCACGAGGGCTCCCCTTACTTCAGCACCGCCCGCCTCTGGGATGATGGCATCATCGACCCCCTGGAGACGCGTTCTGTCCTTGCACTCGGCCTCGCCGCGGCGATGAACGCGCCAATCGAGGACACGAAGTGGGGAGTCTTCCGCATGTAGGCCAGGGGCCTATAGCGCCAGGCTCGCCGGGTTCTCCAGCAGCCCCTGGATCTCCCTGATGAACCGCGCCCCCTCGGCGCCATCCGTCACCCGGTGGTCGGCGCTCAGGGCGACCTTCATCACCTGGCGGGCGACTATCGCCCCATCACGGACCACCGCCTGCGGCATCACGCTCCCCACGCCCAGGATCGCCGCCTGCGGCGGGTTGATGATCCCGATCAGCGTCTCAACCCCGTACGCCCCGAGGTTCGTGATCGTGAACGTCCCCGAGCCGTACTCATCCGTCCGCAGGCGGCCCTCCCGGGCACGCGCCACCAGGTCCTTTGCTTCCCGCGCGATCGTCCCAAGCGTCTTCGCCCCGCAGTCCAGCAGCGCCGGGGCGATAAGTCCCTCATCGAGCGCAATGCCGATGGCGATGTTCACAGAACCGTGAAAGACAAGGCCTTCCTCGCTGTACTCGGCGTTGAACTTGGGGTGGCGCTGGAGGGCGAGCGTGCAGGCCTTCACCACCAGGTCATTGATAGTCACCCGCTCAGCTTCCCCGGCGGCCTGGTTGAACTGCTCGCGGAAGGCCAGTGCCGCCGTCATGTCGATATCAAGCGTCAGGTAATAGTGCGGCTGCGTCTGTTTCGACTGTGACATGCGCCGCGCGATCGCCTGGCGCATCTTCGAAAGCGGCTCAACCCCGCCAGGCCGTGCGGTTGCCCCTTCGCGGGCTGGTGGCTCATTCGATACCTGCAGCGTTCCGGCGATCGCAGCCTCCACGTCACGCCGCAGAACACGGCCATCCGGGCCCGACCCCCTCAGTGAGGAAGCATCGATGCCCGCCTCCGACGCTATGCGCCTGGCCACCGGCGAAATCCGCAACCGCCCGCTGCCAGCATCGGCAACGGGTGCCCGCGCAGGCGCGGCTACAGGTGCCCCCGCAGCGGCAGCAACCGGCCCTTGCGCAGTCCCTCTGCCAGGTGCTGCGGCCTGCTCCTTGCGCTCGGGCGGGGACACTACCGCCTCGCCGGGGCTGCCAAGAACGGCGATCACGTTGCCCACCGGCACCGTCTCTCCCTCGCTCGCTACCAGCCGCAGGAGCACCCCTTCTTCGAAGGCCTCAAGCTCTACCGTCGCCTTGTCCGTCTCGATCTCGGCAATGATCTCGCCACGGCTGACCTGGTCACCTTCCGACTTCACCCAACGGACGAGAATGCCCTCGGTCATGTCGGCGCCCATCTGGGGCATTGTGATCTCGATGCTCACATCCGGCTCCTAGAACATGGCGAGGACAGCTTCGACAATGTCCTCTTCCGAAGGCAGGGCGGCGAACTCCAGGTCGCGATTGTAGGGCATGGGCACGTCCTTGCTGCAGACGCGCGCTACCGGCGCATCCAGCCAGTCAAATGCCCGCTCCATTATCTGCGCGCTCAGCTCCCCGCCGAACCCGCCGAACTTCCAGGCGTCCTCCACGATCACGGCCCGGTTCGTCTTCTTCACTGACCTGACCACGGTGTCCATGTCCAGCGGCCGCAGCGTGCGCAGGTCCACCACCTCCGCGCTGATCTCATCCTGCTCTTCGAGCATGGCGGCCGCGCGCATCGCCTGGTGAACGCTCCCCGAATAACCCACGATCGTCACGTCCGAGCCCTCGCGGAGCACGTTCGCCTGCCCGAATTCGACCAGGAAGTCCGGGTCGTCCGGCACCTCGCCCTTGAACCCGTAGTTCGCCGTGTGCTCGATGAACACCACCGTGTTGTCATCCCGGAACGCGCGCTTAAGAAGCCCTTTCGCATCGGCCGGGTTCGAAGGGCATACCACCTTGAGACCCGGGAAGTGCGCGTAGAGCCCTTCGAGGCTGTGACTGTGGGTGGCCGCCAGCTGGCTCCCCCCGCCGCTCGCCATCCGGATCACCATCGGCACGTGCATCTGCCCGTTCGTCATGTAGTGCAGCTTCGCTGCCGTGTTCACAATTTGATCAAGCGCCAGCAGGCTGAAGTTGATCGTCATCAACTCGACCATCGGCCGCAGCCCCCCGAGCGCTGCTCCAATCCCCGCGCCGATGATCCCCGACTCGGCGATCGGCGTGTCGCGTACACGCTCGGGGCCGAATTCCTCCAGCAGCCCCTTTGTCACCGAGTACGAGCCGCCGTAGGCGCCAATGTCCTCGCCCATGAGAAACACCGTTGGGTCGCGCCGGAGCTCTTCGCGCAGTGCCTCGCGCAGGGCATCGCGCATGCGCATCTCAGCCACCGTTGGACTCCTTCGTCACATGATCGAAGAGCGTCCCTATCGACGGCTGAGGGCTCGCCTCCGCGAAGGCGATGCACTCCTCCACATCGCGCTCCACCCGTTCCTCAAGCTCCCGCCAGCGCCCCTGGTCTATCAGCCCTCGCTCCTCCATGTAGAGGCGAAGTGATGTAATCGCATCGCGGCGGCGGTACTCCTCAATCTCGTCCTTCAGCCGGTACAGCTCCGGGTCCGACATCGAATGCCCACGGTAGCGGTAGGTCATCGCCTCAATGAAGTAGGGCCCTTTGCCGGCCCGGCAGTGTTCCACCGCCTTCTTCGTCTCAAGATGAACTTCCAGCACATCCATCCCGTCGATGGACACGGCGGGCATGTTGTACGCGGCGGCGAGCTTCGGGATCTCCGTCGAAAGCGACTCCGCGAAGCTCACCCCCATGCCATAGAGGTTGTTCTCGCAGAAGAAGATCACCGGCACCTTCCAGAGCACGGCGAGATTGAGCGCCTCGTGGAACTCGCCCTCTCCGACGCTCCCGTCACCGAAGATGCAGAGCGTGATGAAGTTCTCACCCTTCATCGCCGAAGCCAGGCCCAGCCCGACCGCGACCGGCAGGTGGGCGGTCACGATCGCGTAGCCGCCCATCATCCCCTTGCTCGTGTCATAGATGTGCATCGAGCCCCCACGGCCGCCGCTCGTCCCGTCCACGCGCCCGTACAGCTCCGCCATCACCCTCTTCGGGTCCACTCCCTTCGCGATGGCGTGGCCATGGTCGCGGTAGTGGGCGATTACTCTGTCACGCTCCTCAAGCGCATGGATGGCGCCCACCGCGCACGCTTCCTGCCCGGTGTAGAGGTGCAGGAAGCCGCGGATCTTGCCGCGTGTGTACATCTCGCCCGCCTTCTCCTCAAAGCGGCGGATAAACGCCATCTCGTAGAGGAAGCGCTCAAGTTGCCCGGCCGGCAGCACCGGCCCGCCCGAGGCGCCCGTCACCGCAGTCTCCACTGTCATCCGCCTTTCGCTCCTTCCCCAGCGGCGGGCCGCGCTGCCCTGCGATGCGCCACGTGGATGGCCTCGCCCGAAACGGCCAGTGCAGCTTCCTTCACGGCTTCTGCCAGCGTTGGATGCGCATGTACGGCAAACCCCAGCTCGGCCGTGGTCGCTTCAAGCAGGGCGACCATCGTCGCCTCGCCGAGCAGCTCGTTCACGTCGTGGCCAATCATGTGGATACCCAGGACCTGCCCCGTTGGCTCATCCGCGATCACCTTCACAAAGCCCTCTGTTTCATCAACCGTCACCGCCTTGCCCAGCGCCGTGAACGGGAACCGCCCCGTCTTCACCGCGTAGCCAGCGTCCTTCGCCTGCTGCTCAGTGAAGCCGATCGATCCCACCTGCGGCTGGCAGAATGTCGCACGCGGCATCTGCACATAGTCCAGCGCGGGCGTCCTGCGGCCGGCGATGTGCTCGGCGACGATCACGCCCTGCTGCGATGCCACGTGTGCCAGCATCAACTTGCCTGTGACATCCCCGATCGCGTAGACGCCGGGCACGTTCGTTTCCATCCTATCGCCAATCGTGATGAACCCGCGCTGGGTGGCCACCCCTATTCCTTCCAGGTTCAACCCCTGTGTGTGCGGAACGAAACCAATCGCTACCAGCACCACACCGGCCGTTATCGCCTGCTCACCTTCCGGTCCCGACACCGTGACCGTCGCCTCGCCGCCGGCCACGGCGATCGAATCGACCCTCGTCCTTACGAGGCACTGCACTCCCCGCGCCTCGAAGGAGCGCTTCAGCTGGCGGCCAACGTCCGGGTCCTCCAGCGGGACGAGCGTGTCGAGCATCTCCACCAGCGTCACCTGCGAACCGTAGCTCGCCCACGCGTGCGCGAACTCAACACCCACCGGCCCGGCGCCAATGATCACCGCTTTCGCCGGCGGCGTGCGCAGTTCCAGGGCCTCGCGGCTCGTGAGCACCACCGTGCCGTCTGCCTGCACCCCGGGCAGCATCCGCGTCGAAGCCCCGGTGGCGATGATCGTGTTCTGCGCCTCGTACACCGTGCCCCTGCAGGAGATCGTTCCTGGCTTCGGGATGCTGGCCTCGCCCACGATTACGTCAACCCCGTTGTCCCGGAGCAATCCCTCGATCCCGCCGACCAGCCTGTCGACAACCCCCCTGCTGCGATCGATAGCTGCACCCAGGTCGAAGCGCGTCTCGCCCGTGGTGATCCCCCACTTCGCCGCCTCGCGGACGAGGTTCACCACATCGGCGTTGCGCAGCAGGGCCTTGGTGGGGATGCAGCCCCAGTTCAGGCAGAGTCCGCCCACGCGCTCACGCTCGAAGAGCGCCACCTTCAGGCCGAGCTGCCCTCCGCGGATGGCCGCAACGTAGCCCCCCGGACCAGCGCCGATTATCCCGATGTCGTAGACTGCCATAGCCAACTCCTAGACTACCATAGCTGTAAACTCTAGGTAGATGTTCAACCACCGCCCTCGTCTGGTCCACCACCCCGCCGCCGCTGACGCCGGGTTGGGTCATCCGCCACCGCCGGCGTTGACCATGCCAAACGGCGGTGTCGCTGGCCGCCGGAGGACGTACATCATGTGCGTCCGCAGGGGCGGAATCGCTGCAAGGGGGCCGTAGAGCATCGCGGCGTAACGCCCGGCGAAACGCGCCAGCGGCAGCGCCAGCGTGATCGACCGCGTCCGCAACGGGCACTTCGGGAACCACCGGCGGATGTCGTCCTCCCCGATCGGGTGCACGCCCGGGTTGCGCGGGCTCCGCCGCCGCATGTCGTAGACCACGATCAGTCCCCCGGGCCTGGTGACACGGAACAGCTCGCGCGCGATTCCATGGGCAGTGTCCTCGTCGGGCACGCTGCTGAAGAGCGTGAACGCCATCGCCAGGTCGAAGGTCTGGTCGGGCTCGGGGATGCGATCGGCGCTGCCTGTGTGTATCCGGATTTCCGGCGAGTGCTCGGCGGAGTACTTCGCCGCCGCCGGGTCGATATCGATGCCTGCCAGGCCCCCGGGGCTGGCACCCCATTGCACCAGCAGGCGAAGGTTGTATCCCGTCGAGCACCCTGCCTCAAGTGCGCGGAAGCCCTCCAGCGACTCGATCCCGTGGGTGCGGAACAGGCGCGACATGAACCGCTCTCTTTCCTGCACCATCAGCAGATCGCCCATGTTGAGAATGGACTGCCGGCCCATCTCGCCCCCCGCCATATGTTCAGTGCCACTCTAGCCGCTGCTGCCCGGGTTGGGGAACTTCGCCGACGCCTGCGACGCCGCCGTCAGCGCGGCGGGCGCTATCATTCGCTGGCAGGAGGGCTTCATGGGCATCGAGCAGGCGTACGTAGAGTCACACCCCCGGTCGGCGGCGCTCTATGAGAGGGCGCGCCGCGTCGTTCCCAGCGGTGTCACCCACGACAGCCGTTACCTGCGGCCATTCCCCATCTACGCCGCCCGTGCCGCCGGTTCCCGGAAGTGGGACGTCGATGGACACGAGTACGTCGATTACGTGATGGGCCACGGGGCCCTGCTGCTGGGACACAACCACCCGGCCATCATCGGCCCCGCTGCCGGGCAGCTCTCGCGCGGAACGCACTACGGCGCCAGCCACGAAGCCGAGATCGAATGGGCCGAAGAGGTCGTGCGGCTCGTCCCTTCGGCCGAAGCGGTGCGCTTCACCAGTTCCGGCACCGAGGCCACGCTCATGGCCCTCCGCCTGGCCCGCGCCCACTCGGGCAGGCCGGCCATCCTCAAGTTCGATCGCCACTTTCACGGCTGGCACGACTACGTCGTTGGCAGCTCCCGCTATGGCGCCGCTGCCCCGCCAGGGGTGCCGGCCGCGACTCTCGATACCGTTGTCGTCGTTGCGCCCGAAATGCACGTTGTGCGCGAGACCATCGCCAGCCGCGATGACATTGGCGCCATCATCGTTGAACCTGCGGGCGCTTCTTCCGGCACGCTGCCCCTGCCCCACGGGTTCCTGCGCGAGCTTGAGGCCTTCTGCCGCCAGCGGGACCTCCTCTTCATCATGGACGAGGTCGTGACCGGGTTCCGCTGGACTCCCGGCGGAATCCAGCAGGAAGAAGGCGTCACACCCGACCTCACAACCCTCGCCAAGATCCTCGCCGGGGGCTTCCCCGGAGGCGCCGTCGCCGGCCGCCGCGAGCTCCTCGACCAGCTCGCCTTCCCGGCCCCCGGTGAGCGCACAGAAAAGGTGGGCCACCCGGGGACCTTCAACGCTAATCCGCTCTCCTCCGTCGCCGGCACAGCCTGCCTCCGCGAGATCGCCGATGGCCGGCACCAGTCGCGCGCCCGCGCCCTTGCAGCACGGCTGCGGACCGGGATGAACGCGGAACTGCACCGTCTCGGCCTGCCGGGCCTTGTATATGGTCAGGCGAGCGAATTCCGCATCGTCCTTGGTGGCGAAACCGTCCCCGGGCCCCGTGACTACGACCCCCGCGACCTCCCCCTGGACCTCCTTGCCAGCGGCACCCCGCGCGAGACTGAGCGCCTGATGAACCTCTCCCTGCTCACGCGCGGCGTCCAGCTCTTCGGGAATGGCGGCATGACCAGCTCCGTCCACACCGATGATGACCTCGTTCATTCCGTCGAGGCCTGGACGGTGACCCTCGAGGCCCTCCGGTCCGAGAACGCGCTCCCGTCCTGAAGGACGGCGTGCCTGCCAGCAACCTTGATTGTTGACAGAACTACCGTGAGTCTGGTTAGCGGGGTTTCTCCCTATTCTCACCAGCGCCAATCGACATGATCATCTGGCAGATGGCCCCCGGCTCCCTGTGCCCATGGAGCGTGAATCCAGGCGGGTGGAATCCCCACCCCGGCCCCGGCAGGCCCGCGTCACCCTGCCGTTTCGAGACGGCTACCCGGTCATGAGCGAGCAGGGCAACGACGAACTGACCTGCCTGAGGGAAGAGCTCGCAACGGTCAGGCGCGAGTACGAGTACTTCCTCCAGTACATGCCTGCGATGCTGGAAGCCGATGTTCAGACCGCCCGCATTACCTACATGAACCGCATGGCCTGCATTCTCCTCGGCTTCGAACAGGCCGATGTCGAGGCCGGGCTCGACGGCTTCAGCCTGCTCGATGACGATGGCGTGCGAATGGTGGTGGAAGTTCGTGCCCGCCACCTGGCGTCAAGCGTGGGGGCCGGCAGGCGGTACGAGCACTCCCCAACACAGGAGCTCTATGAGGTACAGCTCCGCCGCAAGGACGGCGCCTGGTTGCCCGTCGAGATCCAGGGCTCCTACCTCCTTGATGCGTCAGGAAGTCCCCACCGGATAAGGTTCCTGCTCCGGGACACGTCGAAGCGCAACGAATCCGAAGAAGCCCTTGCCCGCAGCGAGCAGACCCTGCGCACCCTTGCCGAGAATGCCCCGGTGGTCTTCGTCCAGGTCAACCGCGACGGGGAGATCGTCCTCGTCGAGGGCAAGGGACTGCGCGCGCTCGGATTCGAACCAGGGCAGTTCGTGGGCTGGCATATCGGCGCCGACGAGATCGCCACGACCCCGCTCGGCTCGATCTATCGCCGCGCCCAGTCAGGCGACACCGTCGTCGAACGGGTGCAGCTCGCCGGCCGCATCCTCGACATCCGCACCGGTCCTCTGCAGAACGTCCATGGCGACTTCGATGGATTCGTCGCCGTCGCCACCGATGTCACCGACCTCGATGCCGCGGGCCGGGCGCTCGTGCAATCCCAGAAGATGGAGAGCCTTGGCATCCTTGCCAGTGGCATCGCACACGACTTCAACAACGTGCTGACGATAATCCTGAGCGCCGCCAGCGTCCTGCGCCGGTCGCCTCTGATGGGGCCCGATGAGCAGGAGTACCTCGAAACCATCCACCTCGCTGCCAGGCGGGGCGCCGATGTCGCGGGCCGCGTCCTCGCCTTCGCTCGCGGTGGCGAAACAAACCTCTCCCAGGCCGACCTCCGCGAGGTCATCGCCGAGGTGTCCAATCTCGCCCTCCCGTCGCTGCGGCGCACCGTCTCCGTTCACACCTCCGTGCCGCCCGAGCCCGTGATCGTCGAGTGCGATCGCGGCCAGCTCATCCAGGCGCTCCTCAACATGGTGCTCAACGCTCGCGACGCCATGCCCGGCGGCGGCGAAGTCCGGCTGGCGGTCAACAACGTGGGCCAGCAGGCTGTCATCACCGTCGCCGATTCCGGCGAGGGCATGGATGAGGCAACCCGGGACCGCATCTTCCAGCCGTTCTTTACCACCAAGCCCCCCGGCCAGGGTACCGGGCTCGGCCTCGCCGTCGCGCGCGGGATTGTAGCCAGCCACCACGGCGCCATCTCCGTGCAGAGCGCCCCCGGCGAAGGCACCACCTTCATCATCTCGCTGCCTCACCGTCCGGATAACGGGCGGCGGCCCGCCCTCTGGGAAAGCGAGTAGCCCAACCGCGCCTGCCTCTCCCGGTGTTAGCGCGAAGCCGCCCTGCCGCCGGGGGCGCGGTTACGGCCGGTTACGTACAATCGTCCAATGCAACACACCAGGCTTGGCCGCACGGGCCTCAGCGTTTCCCGGCTCTGCCTTGGCACCATGACCTTCGGGCTCCAGAGCGACGAACCGACCTCCGTCGCGATCCTCGATAGGGCTGCCAATGCCGGCGTCACGTTCATCGACACCGCTGACGTCTACCCCATCGGCGGCTCCCTCGAAACGGTCGGCCGCACCGAGGAGATCGTCGGCCGCTGGCTGCGCGGCCGCCGCGAGCGCTTCATTGTCGCAACCAAGTGTTTCGGACGCATGGGGCCGGACCGCTGGAACCAGGGCAACTCCCGCAAGCACATCCTCGATGCCATCGAAGGCTCGCTTCGCCGCCTCCAGAGCGACTACGTGGACCTCTACCAGTTGCACCAGTTCGACCCGGCCACCCCCATGGACGAAACCCTGCGGGCACTCGAGGACATCGTCCGCGCGGGCAAGGCCAGGTACGTCGGCTGCTCCAACTTCATGGCCTACCAGGTGGCGCGCGCCATCGGGCGCAGCGAAACCCTTGGCCTCGTGCGCTTCGATTCGGTTCAGCCCCGCTACAACCTCCTCTACCGCGATATCGAACGCGAGCTGCTCCCCCTCTGCGCCGAAGAGGGCATCGGCGTCATCCCCTACAACCCCATCGCCGCTGGCATGCTGAGCGGGAAGCATCGAGCCGAAACCGGCCCTACCGGGGGAACGCGCTTCACCCTTGGCAGCGCCGCCGGCCGCTACCAGGACCGTTACTGGCACGACGAGATGTTCGATACGGTCGAAACCCTCAGGCCCCTCGCCGCCGAAGCCGGCATGTCCCTCACCACCATGTCCGTCTCGTGGGTGCTCGCCAATCCCGCCATCACCGCGCCGATCATTGGCGCCAGCCGGCCCGAACAGCTCGACGACACGCTCCTCGCTGTCGAGAAGCCGCTCGACCCGCCGCTCAAGGCGCGCCTCGACGAACTCACCGCTCGTTACCGGTAGCCCATGAGCGAGCTTGCCATCCTGCTCGAAATCGCCCGACGTGCTGCCGCCATCGCCGGCGAAGTGATCATGCCCCTCTACACCGCAGGCATTCCCGTCGAGTTGAAGGCCGACCGCACGCCTGTCACCGAGGCCGACAGGCGCGCCGAGATGGCAATCCGGGAGTTCCTGCAGCGCGAGTGCCCCGGCCATGGCGTCCTCGGCGAGGAGTTCGGCGAGACCACCGGCGATGGCCGCCACCGGTGGATCCTCGACCCCATCGATGGGACGAAGTCGTTCATCCACCATGTGCCCCTCTTTGGCACCCTCGTCGCCCTGGAGGTCGATGGCGAGCCCATCGTTGGCGTCATCGCCTGCCACGCGGCGGGTGAGACTGCCTACGCCGCAAGGGGACTTGGCGCGTTCATCAACGGCAGCCCCGCGCGCGTTTCCACAACCCCCGCCCTGGGCGAAGCCACCGTACTCATGACCAGCTTCCAACATCTCCCGGAAAGTCGCCCCGCCGCTTTCCGGCGGCTGATCGCCGGGGCCGGGCTGCTACGAACCTGGGGCGACTGCTACGGATACCTCGCCGTTGCCGCCGGCCGCGCCGACGTCATGCTCGACCCGGTGATGAACATCTGGGACGTGGCGGCACTCTTCCCGGTCATCACTGAGGCGGGCGGCCAGCTGACAACATGGGACGGCGACCCCAGGCCCGGTAGTAGCGCCGTCGCCACCAACGGCCTGCTCCACCCCACGGTCCTGGCGTTCCTGCAGGAGGAATCAGCTCAACCAGGTGGGGAATAAGCAAGGGCGCGACTCCGCCAGCCGCGCCCTTGCCCTCTGCGCCGTGTCCGCTCCTATGCCTTGCCTATCTTGAACATCCTGGTGCCACACGTCGGGCAGGTCCCTTCAGTGGCTGGCTTGCCGTTCTTCATGGTGATCGGCTTCGGGTTCTTCATCTCGCGCTTGGTCCTGCACTTCAGACAGTACGCTTCCATTGCTTCCTCCTATGGTTGCCGCCTCATCGGCTCAACCCGGGGGACCCGAAAAGAATTGATCTAGCGTCTACGCAGGTGCGCATCCGCTGAGGGCCCAGAGGCAGAATACACCCGCTTCCGAGCCTGTCAACCCCTTTCGCAGACTTATTACAGGACATAAGCGAAGCAGGCTAACCCGGGAACATCTTCACCGGCCGGATCTGGCCGCCCGCATCCACCGCCGCCACCCCAAGGAACGCCCCACCGGTATCGTACGCCCTCGCGACTGCCGCCGGCCTCATGCCCGCTGCCAGGGGCGCCAGCATCATCCCTTGTCGCAACTGCTTCCCCCGTTCGACCGTTACGACCGCTGCACCCGCATCTCGCAGACCCTCGTCGGGCGCCAGCAAACTGGCCTCCAACTCGCCCGCAGCCACAAGCCCTTCAAGCGCATCAAGGGTGACCGCGTTCTCGATTGTGAAGGCGCCACACACCGTCCGCCGCAATGCCGCAAGGTGAGCGCCGCACCCGAGCGCCTCGCCGATGTCGCGGGCAAGGCTGCGAACATAAGTCCCGGGCCCGCACTGCACCTCAATCGCGAGCTCGCCGGGGCCGGCCACCTTCAACACAAGCTCGTCGACGCGGACCGGGCGCTCTTCGAGCACCGGCGTGCCTCCGCGCCGCGCAACCGCGTACGAGCGTTGCCCCGCGACTTTCACTGCGCTGAACGCCGGTGGCCGTTGCCGCAGCTCACCGGTGAACCGCCATTCGAGCTCACGCAACTCCCCATCGCCCATCCATGGAACCGGCCGCTTCTCCACCACCTCCCCTTCCGCGTCGTCTGTGGTGGTAGTGGCGCCCAGCGCTATGGTCCCCACGTAACGCTTGTCGTGCCGCGTCATGTACTCGACCATCCTGGTCGCTTTCCCCAGGCAGAGCACGAGCAGCCCCGTCGCCATCGGGTCGAGCGTTCCCGTATGCCCAATCTTCCGCTGGCCCGTGAGCCGTCGCGCCCTGGCTACCACGTCGTGGCTGGTCCACCCGCTCCACTTGTCGATCAGCAGGATCCCGTCAATCCCCACGCCCTAACCACCGTGGTCGTGCTCCGCCACATCGCTGATCAGCGAAGCCAGCCGCGCCCCGCGCTCAATCGAAGGGTCGAAGCGAAACAGGAGCTCCGGCACATTTCGCATCTTCAGGCGGTGCATCAGCTCTGCGTGGAGGAAGTGAGCCGCTGCGCCCAGGCCGCGAAGCACCTCCTCCCTTTCGCCCGCATCGCCCAGGTGCGAAACATAGACAGTCGCGTGCCTCAGATCGGGGGAAACCTGCACCTCGGTGATCGACACCAGTCGCTGCGTGACCCGCGGGTCCTTCACTTCGCGCTGGATAAGCTCGCTCAATTGCTCGCGCAGGAGGTCATTGACGCGTTCTGTGCGCCTGCTCATCACTTCCCCCCGGGGCCGCCGGGCTAGTTGGCCCGTTCTTCGTGGAAGAACTCGAGCACATCCCCCTCGGCGAACTTGTCGAAACCGCTCACCACAACGCCGCACTCGTATCCCGTCTGCACCTCGCGCACATCGTCCTGGAAGCGCTTCAGTCCCTCGCAACGGCCCTTGGCGAGCTCAGCCCCACCCCGCAGCACGCGCACGCTCAGGCCCCGGCGGATTGTGCCGTCCGTCACGTAGCACCCGGCAATCCCGCCCACGCGGCTCGACTTGAACACCTGCCGAACCTCTGCATGGCCGTCCACAACCATGTTGTAGACCGGCTCATACATGCCCGCGAGCGCCTTCTCGATGTCTTCCAGCAGCTGGTAGATGATGCCGTACGAGCGGATATCCACCCCCGTGGCGTCCGAGCGCTTCCGCGCCGAAGGGTCCACCTTCGTGTTGAACGCCAGGATGATGCCGTTCGAAGCCTCCGCCAGCATCACGTCCGAATCGTTCACCGTCCCCGTGGAAGAGTGAATCACCTTCACCTTCACCTCGGCAGTGCTCAGCCGCTCCACCGCCGCGCGAATTGCTTCCGCGCTGCCCCGGACATCCGCCTTGAGGACGATGATCAGCTCTTTCAGCTTGCCCGCGCTGATCTCATTGAAGAGTGTGTCCAGGTTGACGTGGGCGTGCGCCGTCTGCTCCGATGCCTCCCGCGCCCGGCGGCGATCCTCCACCACCTGGCGAGCCGTCTTCTCATCGGCCACCACCCGCAGCCGCTCGCCCGCCTCGGGAACCTCTTCCATTCCCATCACTACCGCCGGGGTCGATGGGCCCGCCTCCCGGATCCGCTCGCCCCGGTCATCGAACATCGCCTTCACCCGCCCGCTGATCTCCCCGGCGACGATTGCGTCACCCTGCCTGAGGGTGCCGTTCTTCACCAGCAGCGTGGCCAGCGGACCGCGGCTCGAATCCATTTCCGCTTCCACCACGACCGCGGCCGCAGGCCGGTCCGGGTTCGCCCTGAGCTCCGAAATCTCCGCCACCAGGTTGATCGATTCGAGCAGGTCGTCGATTCCCGTCCCCTTGGTTGCCGAAACCGGCACCGTGACGATGTCCCCGCCGAAGTCCTCAACCACCACGTTGTGCTCGGTCAGCTGCTGCTTGATGCGGTCCGGGTTCGCGCCGGGAAGGTCCATCTTGTTGATCGCCACGATCATCGGGACGCCCGCCGCCTGTGCGTGGCTGATGGCCTCAATCGTCTGCGGCATCACGCCGTCGTCCGCTGCCACCACCAGTACCGCGATGTCCGTCACCTGCGCCCCGCGGGCCCGCATGGCAGTGAAGGCGGCGTGGCCCGGGGTGTCGATGAATGTGATCTTCCTGCCCTCGCGCTCCACCTGGTAGGCGCCCACGTGCTGGGTGATGCCCCCGGCCTCACCCGCCGCCACGCGCGTCTTGCGGATGGCATCCAGCAGGCTCGTCTTGCCGTGGTCCACGTGTCCGAGGATCGTCACCACAGGCGGCCGCTCCTTCAGTGTGGCCGGGTCGTCGGCCTCCTCCTCCTCGATCGCGGGAGGGGAAGGAGCTACCTCTACGGCCACTTCCTCCTGTGGGTCCCATCCCAGCTCCACCGCCACCACTGCCGCAGTGTCGTAATCAATGCTCTGGTTCATCGAGGCCATGACCCCATTGGTCATCAGCCGCTTGATCACTTCTACAGGCGTCACCTTGAGCAGGTCGCCCAGCTCTTTCACGGTCAGTGCCGCCGGTATTGCCACCGGTCGAGTCGAAGACGTTTGTGCCGACATCAGGATTCGCTTTCTTCAACCGGCAACGACATGCCGTAGGCTTGCAGCGCCTCGACGTCTTCTTTCGCCGGGGTGAACTTGAGTGCGTGAGCTATCGTACCGCGTTTCAGCGCTTTCTCCCAGCAGGCGCGGCTCTGGTGCAGGTAGGCCCCCCTCCCGTTCGCCTTTCCGCTGGGGTCGATCAGCAGCCGCCCGTCCGCTGTCCGCACAATCCGGATCAGCGCCCTCTTCCCCGCTTCCTCCCGGCAGCCGATGCACGTTCGCTGCGGGACATGCCGGGGACGTGGCCCCTTTGCCGCCTTCATCATCCCCGCTCCTAGTGAATGCGGCCCGAGTAGTCCACGTCCTCCATCTCCTCTTCTTCCTCGAAGCGAACGGCGCGCTTGACCTTCTTGGCCGATGCCTTCTTCGCGTCCGGGGTCTCTTCCGCTACCTTCGGCAGGACGTCTTCGGCGAAGCGAATGGTCGTCGACCGCGATTCTGGCGCCACCAGGGCCGGGACCTCGTATTCCTCCTCTTCCTCCTCCTCGTACTCATCCCCATAGTCTTCCGACTCGCGCTCCTCGCCCCGCGGAATCGGCATCACCGCCAGCGCATCGGCAAACGAAGTGACTTCCTCTTCCGGCTCCGCCTCGGCCGGCATGAGCGGCGCCACCGGGGGCGTCACCGGTGCAGGCGCCTCGGCCACCGCCGCGATTGGCTCCTCAACCTCGGGGATGATGTCGATATCTGGCGTCTCGCCCGGTGCGAATGGCTCGAACGAGGTCGGCGCCTCCTCTTCTCCCCGTGCGCGCGCTTCCGCCGCCGTCTGGCTGAGGATATCGATCCGCCAGCCAGTGAGCTTCGCCGCCAGCCGCGCGTTCTGCCCCTCCTTGCCGATCGCCAGCGACAGCATGCGGTCGGGCACCACCAGGGTGGCCCGCCTCTCTTCCGGGTCCACCTCGGCGTCCACCACCTGGGCCGGACTGAGCGCATTGGATACGAAGTTCGCCGGGTCGGGGTCCCACTTGATGACGTCGATGCGTTCGCCACCGAGCTCGTTGACGATGTTCTGGATGCGCGAACCGCGCATGCCCACGCATGCCCCGATCGGGTCGATGCTCGGCACCCGCGAATGGACGGCAACCTTGCTCCGGTAGCCGCCTTCGCGCGCGATCGACTTTATCTCCACCGTGCCGCTGGCGATCTCCGGGACTTCCATCTCGAAGAGCCTCCGCAACAGGTTGCGGTGCGTCCGGCTGACGATGATCTGGGGGCCCTTGATGGCCTTCTGTACCTCAAGGAGGATCACCTTCACGCGCTGCCCCGAACGGAGATGCTCGTTCCTCACCTGCTCGCTAAACGGCAGCACTGCCTCGGTCCCGCGCCCCAGCTCAAGTACCATCTGGCGCGGCTCTATCCGCTGCACAGTGCCGACAACCACCTCGTTCTCGCGCCCCGCGTACTCGTCGAAGACAGCGTCGCGCTCCGCCTCGCGCAGCCTCTGCAGCACCACCTGCTTCGCCGTCTGCGCCGCGATCCGGCCGGCGTGGTCCGGGATCTTCATCTCGAAGTCGAGCACGTCCCCGGGAGTGGCACTGGGCTTGTACTTGCGGGCGTCGGCGAGGGAGATCTCGATGTGGGGCTCTTCGACATCGTCGACGACCGTTTTCTGCATGTAGGCGTGTATCTCCCCCGATTCGGGGTCGATCTTCGCGTAGATGTTGGGCGCGTTCTCGCCTTCACGCCTGTACGCGGAGGTCAGCGCAGCTTCAACCGCCTCGAAGACGATCTCCTTCGGCAGGTTCTTCTCGGCGGCCAGCTGGCCTATGGCAAGCAGAAACTCGTTCTTCATACCCTCAACAAAAAAGTGGACCCGAGGGCCCACTCCTGACAGGAATGCGTTCCCTGTGGAGTATAGCACGAGCCGTGGGCGTGGCGATCGGTGCTCTGAACCTGCTGCCGAAACGGCGGCGACGTGGCCCCGCTGAAGCGACAAGGGATTAGTTGACGTCACACTTATCATGGGTGCAGGCCGGTATGAGGGCAGGTGCGCCCCTTGCCCCGACGGACGGACTTCGGAGGCCAGCAATGAGCGTTCAAGAACGCGAGCCCATCGATCGGGACCGGACCACATTCGCGCGCGCCCGCGTGCTCCGCGAGATCGAAGCCCGCCGGACCGTGCGCCAGGCGGCAGAGAGCCTTCAGATGAGCTACCACGGCGCCCGCAGTCAGATCGATGCCCTGAAAGGGATAACGGGCTGCCAGGACTTGCGGGAGATGGGCCGCTGGTGGGAGACCAACGCTCCGCTCTGGCTGGCCTGGTGCGCCGAGCAGGCGGGACTTGCGATGAAAGAAGGAGCTAGAAAGTGGGGTGATTAGGGGTTCTGCGACACCTGCCAGGGCGAAAGGGTGCAGGAGTAGCCTGTTCCCGTCACCAAACAGGCGACCCGCGTTCCCGTTCAGAACACGCTCTCCAGAAAGGAGGCAAGAAACGCGATGAGATCGCCAACGAGATCGAGGCTGCGATCGGTAGTGCTCGCTGTGTCGATGGCAGCCGTTGGGACCCCGGCCGTGGTAATCGCCGCGGGAGTCGCCCGCGGCGCGGCAAGCTCCTACTCCGAGGCGGCGTCGGCGCCCGTCGATGGCTATGCGATCGCGGCAGGGGAAAGCACCAACCCCTTTAACTTCGCTGGCCCGATTCCTGGCCGGCACAGCGAACTCGCCGTCCCTGTGTTCGGCAAGGCGGCCGAAAGCGTCACTCTGGAGGAGTTGAAGGGGGCTGAGCCGCGCGCGGGGAGGCTCGCAGAGGCGGATACCCTGGGACTGAGGGCCTCATCCGCCGCCCTGGTCACAAGTGCTGATGGCAAGTTCTACTCGAGTGTCCTCTATGAGTCCGACAAGGAAACCGTGTTCTTTCTGGAGAGTTGGAGCCCCAATGGAGCATTCCTGTTGAGGGTTCCGACAGCTAGCCCGGTCTCCGCGACGAAGCAGACGACGATTTCCGGGCACCCGGCACTCACCCAATTTCCGACCAGGGCAGTGGTTGGCGGGCTTGGCCCGCGCGATGTCTTCGTTGAAGTCAACGGCGTCTACCACCATGTCCTGGCATACTGGTCGACCAGCGACGCTGATGTGCTCGCTACCGTGGAGCGGATGATTTCCGAGGTGTCTCAGTGAATCTCTACACCTTCTTGGCAACGTAGTTTGCCGGCGTTTTCGCGCTGTCCAGCGTTCTTGGTGTATCCGCCGATACATTTCACATCCTCAATCCGCTCGACACGCCTGCTGTGATCACCAGCGACTGGAATCATCAATCTGGCGAGAAGTCTCTGGATCTCGTGAAGGACGCAGGGCGAGATTAGAGTGATGCATCCGTCATCTGGCGACTGAACAATGTTGGCGCAACATACACGGTCTACTACGAGGTTTCCGAGTATGGCGGAAGCTGCGACGGACAGACCTACCGGATCTACACACACACCACACCGTACGACTATGTGACAGGGGGCTACGTGCACTACGTCCACATGTATGGCTACGACACAGGCCGCAGCGCCAACATCACACCCGAGGCCAGCGAGGCGTTCACCGTCGGCTGGCTCCTGGATTCCGACGACGGCTGCTACATTACGGGCCCGCACGTTCACCACGGGAAGGTGAACGGCGGTGATCTCATCCATGCGTCCGGCCTCCAGAGCACCAACGCTTCCGGCACGAACTACGACGTCACCTCGAACGACACAACGATCTACTACTAGCCGTGATCGAACCTTGGCCCGCACGGCTCTGGACACGGGCCAAGGTTCCGGCCGGAAGGAGTGGCGGAGATAGCGAAGCGAACGTCAGTTGCCGTGTCCGTGGCCATGCGTTGGCGCCTCCATCTGCTGTTGGCGTGGTGGGCCGCGCTTGTGCTTGTCTCTTGCGGGGGCGACGAACCGGTTACGTCTGCAACCAGCACGCTACCTGGACCTTCCCCACAAGCAAGCGCATCGAGTGTGCCCACAACGCCCATCGGTACGCCGCCCGGGCCTTCGCCCGCGGCAAGCCCGCATGGCGAACCCACCACGACTCCCGCTCTGCGGATGATAGTCCGAACCATAGCAGCCGGTACCGCCGCCGAGATACTGCAGCTCTGGGCTCCCGTTCCTACCGCGTGCGCGGCCAATCCCGTCGGCGTGGGGTCGCCACCCCGCTGCCCGCAAGGAACCCAACCCGGGGACATGATCCCGCTGCGAAGGGCTGTGGTGTGCTCGATCGTGAGCGAAGAAGAACTCGTCGAGGCGCGGCTGGACATTTACGCCGCGGCAGAACGCACGCTACTGGGCGTCTACCGTGACACCCGGCCCCCGCGCCCGAATGATGGAGGCGATTGGCTTCCGCGGGGGGATTTCGCCGTCGTCATCGACCAGCCTACGGTGCCAGCCGGAGCGTTGTTCCGGGTAGCCGGGGGGGCAATCGTGGCCGTCGAGTTCGGCTGCGGAAATTCCGGCGCTTCGGTTATCGCTCAGTTCGCCGGGCAGGAAACATTCCCGGTCGATTAGTGGGCGGCGCGATGCGCCGGGCCAATTCGTGGGAGTGGGAGCAAGCACGTGAGCCGGAAATTCCTACTCGTACTGATGGTTGTCGGCCTGCTGCTCCATCAAGCGGTGACCCCAGGGCAGGCGCAACAGGACTGCCCAAAGCCAATAGCCGATGGGATAGAAGATTCTGTGTGGCCCGGCGGGGACAACCTCGGCCCTCCATGCGTGGTCGTGGTCACCGCAAGCGGGCCCGAGACGTTATACACGCTGGCTCCCACTCCCCCCGGTCTCCACCGGCGGGCGGCGGAACGCGACGATGCCAGCCGCAAGGTCAGCATCGCCTTCGTAACCGGTAGCGGAGACCCTGTCGTCACGATCGGCCTTAGCAGGCGCCATCCCCTCCCGGTCCCCGTGAACGTGGCCGGTGGTTCGCAGGTGTCTGCAGCGTTCTTCCTGCCGCGGCCCGGGATTGTGGCTAGCCTGACAAACGAGTGGGTTGCTCAGTGGGTTGAGCGCCGTCGGGTCTGTACACGCTAATCGTCCAGCGACGATACACAGGCGCCTCAATGGAGATGATCGCATCCCGGCTAAGCCCCCTGGTAGTTGATGCGCCCCCAACGGGAAGCGGGTTCGCATCAAGAAGCGCGGGCTCACCGCTCACGCCGGTGGGTTGGGCCCTCGTTCTCCTGGGCTCGCTCACTCTGCTTGCCGGGGCCCTGGCCGGCGTCTTTCGCCTGCAGCGCCTTCAGCGGCCCGCGCGTCCACCACGGGAAAGTCGACGGCGGTGAGCTTAGCCATGCGTCCGGCCTCCAGGGCGCCAACGCTCCCGGCACGAACTACGACGTCACCTCGGGCGGGTGGCGACTTGCCGGGCAGCCCCTGGCATTTCCTCTATCCGCACGATCGTCGTCTCGCCCGTGCGCCGCGCGCGCAACTCCACGCCCCCCTTCTCCAGCGCCCGCGGGCTGACTGTCACGCGAACCGGCATGCCCAGCAGGTCGGCATCCTTGAACTTGATGCCGGCCGATTCGTCGCGATCGTCGATCAGGGCCGATAGCCCGGCCTCCGCGAGCGCCGCCTCGAGCGCGGCGAGCGCCTCGGCCACTGGCGCCTGGTCGAGGTTGAGGGCGACGATGTGGACGTCGTAGGGCGCCACCTCGGGCGGCCAGATGATGCCGTTCTCATCGTGGTTCGCTTCAATGGCCGCCGCCAGCATTCTCTCCAGGCCGATGCCGTAACACCCCATTACCACCGGCTGCCGTTGGCCGCTCTCGTCAAGGTAGGTGACCCCCATCGACTCCGCGTACACCGTACCTAGCTTGAATACGTGGCCCATCTCAATGCCCCGGCGCGTCTCCAGTTCCGCTCCACATTGGAGACACGCATCCCCTGCCCGCGCGAGGGCGATGCCGGCCACCACCCCCGCATTCCAGTCGCGCCCGTAGCTGACGTTGAGATAGTGGTAGCCGTCTTCATTCGCCCCCGCCACGAGGCCACCGGCACCCGTCACGCTGCTATCCGCCACGACCTCGATTCCCGTGAGTCCCACCGGCCCCGCCGAGCCGGGAATGAGCCCGGCGGCACGCGCCGCCGCGTCGTCGAGCGCTTCGACCTCCCGCGCCTTGAGCACGTTCTTGAGTTTCGTTTCATTCACTTCCAGGTCGCCGCGGATTGCCACAAACACCGGCCGGCCGTCAGCACGGTAGAAGACCGCCTTGCACGTCTGCCTGCGTTCGAGGCCGAGGAAGTTCGCCAGCTCCGCAATGGTCTTCTGACCCGGTGTCGGCACCTTCTCCATCGGAGCGGCGTCACCCGGCAGCGGTGGTGGGGCCCGGAATTCCGCCTTCTCTGCATTGGCCGCATAACCGCAACCGGGGCAGAGGAGCACCTCGTCCTCCCCCGTCTCCGACAGGAACACGAACTCCTGGCTATCCTTCCCGCCGATTGCGCCCGAATCCGCCGCCACCGGGACTACCGGCACGCCCGCCCGGGCGAAGATGCGCACGTACGCATCGAAAGCCAGCTGGTACGATTCGTCCAACGCATCCCAGCCCGCATCGAAGCTGTAGGCGTCCTTCATGATGAACTCCCGCAGGCGGATGAGGCCGCCCCGCGGGCGCGCTTCGTCCCGGAACTTCGTCTGGATCTGGTAGAGCGTTACCGGGAGATCGCGGTAGCTCTGAATGGAGCGTGCCGCGAGAAAGCTCACCGCCTCCTCGTGCGTGGGGCCAAGCGCAAAGCCCCTCTCCTTGCGGTCGGCCAGCCGGAAGAGGGTCTGGCCCATTGCCTCGGCCCGGCCACTCTGCTCCCAGAGCTCTATCGGGTGCAACGCCGGCAGGTGGATCTCCTGCGCGCCGCTGCGGTCCATCTCCTCGCGAATGATGTTCTCGATGCGGCGCAGGGTGCGCCAGCCCAGCGGTGTGAAGCAATACAAGCCCGCCGCCAGGGGCATCACGAGCCCGGCCCGCAGCAGCAGCCGGTGACTGGCGAGCTCAGCGTCGGCCGGTGGTTCGCGCAGCGTCTTCAGGAGCAGCCTGCTCATCCGCATCGAATGGGAGTCCTCGTGCCGTAGTGTGGTTCGAACGTTGCAGCCGCGCCGCCTTTGCGGTCAAGCCCGGCGCGGCCGGTCAAGCTCCTCCGTATCGATAACCAGCGTCACCGGCCCATCGTTGACCAGTTCCACATCCATGTGTTCGCCGAACTCCCCGCGTTCGCAGCGGACCCCTTCCGCTTCGACCGCGGCGCAGAAGGCCTCGTACAACTCGCGCGCCAGAGCGGGCGGCGCCGCGCGGTCAAACGAAGGGCGCTTCCCGCGCCGAACATCCCCGTAGAGCGTGAACTGGCTGATGATCAGCACAGCCCCGCCCTTTTCGCCGAGCGAGAGGTTCATCTTCCCCACGGCGTCTTCGAACACCCGCAGCCCTGCGATCTTTGCCGCCAGCCTGGCCGCATCAAGCGCCGCATCCGTCTCCGCCACACCCAGCAGCACCAGCAAGCCCCGGCCGATCTCTCCCACTGGCCGGCCGGCAACCGTCACCCTGGCGCGGGAAACGCGCTGTACTACTGCGCGCACGGCCTCTCTGAAGCCCCCGGGGTCCCCAGGGGAAACATCGTGTGCGCCATCGACTTCACGCGGTCGCGGAACGCCTGCTCGCGGAAGACATCTGCCAGTGCCGCGCCGTGGTCTATCTGCGTGTTCAAATAGACGCCCAGTATGAGCATGGCAAGCGAATCGGCCATCTCTTCCGATTCTTCGGGGCCGAACCCGGTCTCGAAATGCCTCCGCAGGTACCCGCGCCACGCCGCCATTGTCTGGTTGCGCAGGGCCGTTGCCGTCCGGTCCCGCGCCAGCACCTGCCGCCCAACCAGGCGTAGGAAGCCGTCCTGGGCGATCGCGCCATCAAACATCGTATCGATCAGCCGGTCCAGCACCTCCGGGCTAATAACCTCGCCAGGGGGAACATCTCGCAGGGTCTGGGCCTCGGGGATTCTCCAGACCGCGTCGAGGATCTCGCGCTTGGAGCGGAAGTAGTAGTAGAGGGCCGCGTCCGTCAGGCCGGCCCGGGCGCCGATCTCCTTCACCGTCGTGCCATCGAATCCCCTGGCCGAAAACAGCTCGTGCGCGGCCTCAAGGATCCGTTCCCGGGTGGCATCGCTGCCCCGCCTCTGCGGGACCCCACACGCGCCCTGGCCTTCGGGCGCCTCACTGGCAACAGAACCCGGGCTCATCGCTCGTTGGCGAAAGGCGGGCACGGCAGCGCCTGGTCGATGATCCGGCGCAACCGCCGTCGGAACGAATCCTGGTTCACAACCTCCTGGAACGTATCCCCGTGCTGGAAAACGGTGTCATAAAGAACTCCGGAAACCGCCTGGAAAACGGTTTCGAGGACGATCTCTCCGCGCGCACCGTAGATCTCCTGGGCCGAAGGGAGTCTCCCTGCCCGGAACCTCTCGAGCAGGTCCCTGCGAAAGTCCGTGGCTCGCTCGTCGCCCCTCAGCACCTGCCCCAGCAGCACTCGCAGCAGCGCGACGCTGCGTGTCCACGCATAGAAGCGCTCCTCGATGTCGTTGACAAGCCCCTCCCTCGAAAGGCTGCTCTCGTGCTCCACCGGCACAACTTCGGCGGGCGCGTTACGCCAGATGGCGTCGAGGATCTCGCGCTTGGAACGAAAATGGTAGTAGAGCGCCGGGTCGGTGATGTGGCAGCGCGCCGCTATCGCCCTAACCGTCGTGCCTTCATAGCCATCGCGTGCAAACAGGTCGGTGGCAGCCCCAATGATGCGGGCGCGCGTCGTGGCGCCGCTTCCTATCCGCCCCCGGTTTCGCGCGGGCTGTGCCATCAGTTGCGAAGTATAACGGCAGATGTGGCCCTATGCTCAAGCCACAAATCACCCATTCAATCTCGAATATGATTCGATTCTAACTTACGATGCCGCTGCTGCTTCCGCGCCTGCATCCGCAGCCGGTTTTTCGCTCTTCGCCGTATCCGCCGCTGGCGTGTCAGAAACGGAGGTCGAGCGGCTCTTGCCGTCCGTGGCATAGAACCCGCTTCCCTTGAACACCACCCGGGGGGCATGCAGAACGCGCTTCGCAACGCCCTCTCCGCACTTCTCGCACGAGTGGGTCGTCTCCGCGGAAAAGCTCTGCTGAAGGTCGTAGCTGGCCCCGCAGGCAGGGCAGTGATATTCGTACGTTGGCATCTTCAACCCCTGGAACCGGTGGCTGGCTGGCTCCGCCGGCAGCCTGCAGCTTGCCCGCTCAAGAAATTCTCTCGACCTTAGCACTCGGCTGTCAAGAGTGCTAAGACCTACCCTCGATTAGTGCGCCATCCTTCGCAGTACCATAATGAAATACGGAGAGGTGCCCGAGAGGCTTAAGGGAGCCGTCTTGAAAACGGCCGTGGCTCATCCCCACCGTGGGTTCGAATCCCACCCTCTCCGCCACCAGCCTCCTCTACCGGCTACCGGCCCCCGCTGGTAGTCTTGCCTCGCACTTCCCTCCCGGAGACCAGCTTGAAGATCCACGAATACCAGGCCCGCGACCTGCTCGCGCAGCATGGCGTGCCCGTCCCCCGCGGACGCGTCGCTGCTACCCCCGCCGAAGCCCGCGCTATCGCCGCCGAACTCGGCGGCAGGGTGGTGGTGAAAGCCCAGATCCACGCCGGGGGCCGCGGCAAGGGCCGCCTCGTTGCCCGGGACGACACCGCCGCCATGTTCCAGCGCCTCGTCGCCGACCCTGCCAACAACTCCGGACAGGTCAAAGGCGACCGAATCGGCGGCGTGCGCCTCGCCGATTCCCCGGCCGAAGCCGAGGCCGCCGCTGCCGCCATCCTCGGCAAACACCTGGTTTCAATCCAGACTGGACCCGAAGGCAAACTCGTCAAGCACGTGCTCGTCGCCGAACAGACCGATGTCGCGAAGGAGTACTACCTCGCCATCATCATCGATGGCGCGGCCGCCACGCCCCTCATCATGGCCTCCTCCGAAGGCGGCCAGGAGATTGAGGTCGTTGCCCATAACAACCCCGATGCAATCGTCCGCGTCAATGTGAACCCCGGCGCCGGCCTTCAGCCGTACGTTGGCAGGCGGCTTGCCGCCCAGCTCGGCTTCAAGGATGACCAGGCGGCCCAGTTTGGGAAGCTTGTCGAGGCCCTCTACAGGGCATTCGAAGCCAGCGATGCGAGCATGGTCGAGGTCAACCCACTTGTAGTCACAACCGATGGCCGCGTTATCGCCCTCGATGCCAAGGTGAACGTCGACGACAACGCCCTCTTCCGGCAAAAGGAGCTGGCGTCGCTCCGCGATAAGGACGAAGAGGACCCGCTTGAGGTCATGGCAGGTGAGCTGGGCGTGGCCAACTTCATCAAGCTCGATGGCAACATCGGCTGCGTGGTCAATGGCGCGGGCCTGGCGATGGCGACCATGGACACCATCAAGCTCGCCGGGGGCGAACCCGCCAACTTCCTCGATATCGGCACCGTCAACGACCCCCAGCGCGTCGTCAACGCCCTCAAGGTCATCATCGAAGACCCCTCGGTCAAGGCCATCCTCGTGAACATCTTCGGCGGCATGGCGCGCGTCGACATCATCGCCCAGGGGGTTATCGACGCCAGCAAGCAGCTTGACCTGAAGGTGCCCGTGGTCATGCGCCTGGTGGGTACGAACCTCGCCGAGGGCGAGAAGCTGCTCGAAGAATCGGGCCTGCAGGTCATCCGCGCGCGCGAGCTCGCCGACGCGGCCCGGAAAGCAGTCGAGGCTGCGAACACAGCGGCGTAGTCTGCTCAGAGATCCCCGTTGACATCTGATGCGCCACAGCGGAGCATCAGATGCATGGCACGCACCACGCTGGACATCGACCCGTCGGTGATGGGGGAAATCCGGGTTCTTGCTGCGCGGCGGCACAAGGCGATAGGGGAGATCGTCTCCGAGCTCCTTGCCGAGGCGCTCGCTGGCGTACGCGCGGGAGAACCCGCATGCACGCCGGAGTTCCGCTGGTCATCGCGAGAGATGGGGGCACTGGTTGACCTCGAAGACCGAGAGGCCGTTTGGGCAGCTCTGGACCGTGAGGAATGACGTACGCCATCGATGCCAACACTCTGCTCTTCGCCGCGGATAGAGCCTCGTCAATGCACGCCGTGGCCCGAGACCTCGTACGCCGCGTGATCGAGGGCCCAGAGCTGGTATATGTGTTCTGGCCTGTGCTGATGGCATACGTCCGTGTCTCTACGAGTCCAGCGATATTTGCCAATCCGCTCACTCCAGAGGAGGCCGTGACGGATGTCGAGACCCTGCTGGGTTCTCCCTACGTTCGGACAGGCGCGGAAGCGGCGAACTTCTGGAACGAGTTCCGAGCCGCGGTTCGGGGCGTCCCGCTCCGGGGGAACATCGTTCCCGATGCCCACATAGCAGGCCTCATGCGCCAGCACGGCGTATCCACCATCTACACCCACGACCGCGATTTCCGGAAATTCGAAGGAATCCGGGTGATCGACCCGTTCGTGTAGAGCCCCGTGTAGCCACTCATTGAGCCAGGCGCCGAACCAGCGGATTGAAGAAGGCTGGCGGGCTGGCAGCTGTGGAGACCCGCCCCGGGTATGGGCTCGCTATTCCTTACCCTGCTGCTTCTGCATCGCGTGCCAGAGTCCGCGGCCCTTCCCCGGCGTGGGATCCTTCACCAGGCCGTATATCTCCCGCCCTTCGTGGTCCTCGGGCAGGTACTCTGTGATCGGCAGCCCTTCCTCGGTGACGAAGAGCAGGCAGTGGCAGTACTTGTAGATCTGCATCTCATCGCACGCGCAGATCCACGTGCGGCGCTTCGCCTCCTCTTCCTTTGGCAGATAGAGCCCCTCTGGCCAGGTCCCGTCAGCGTCCTTCGAGGGGTAGAAGTTGCACGGACAGATCGGGCGCCCGTGCTGGTCGATGTTCGCCGCGAGCCCCAGGACCACGCCTTCAGTGATGTAACGGTCGGGGTGCAGATAAGTCCCCGATTTCTCCGCGTACTTCTCGGCGTAGTTCCACATCTTGCGCATCGATTCGGGGCTCGGCTCGTTCATCACTTCCTGTCAGCTCCTGCTTCTGCTGGTGGTGGCGGCCCCCGGCGGCGCCGCCTGGTTCAGATGGTCAGTCCGCCGAGGCCCTGCACTCCCCGAACGTACTCAATCTCCCCGACATGGCGGTATCCGTGCGTGAGACAGACCCCGAAGAGCCCATTCCAGAGCGACATCTCGCCCAGCGGCTTGATCGTTACCTTCATCGCATCGAATTCGCCGGCCGAGAGGCTGCCCAGAAACTCATCGGTCGCAGCCCACACCTTCGACTGGTACTCGTGCCAGCCCCGCACATCGTCGATGCGGACGGCGTTCGCCTCTTCCGCGGTCATGCCCGTTCCCTGGCTCGTGCGCGGCAGCCCGAAACGCTCGTCATACCCGCCCGCCAGCCATACCGTGTTCTTGCGCTGGGCTACGTAGTTGACGATGTTGTCCTCGGTGCGCACGTAGTGCCAGAGGCTGAAGAACGCGCTCACGCCACCTTCGCTGGGCCGGAAGTTCAACTGCGCAGCGGTCATGCCCTCGACCACGGTGTCAAGCATCTTGTGAACGTCACGCAGGCCGTTCCGAAGTATCTCGTGCGGGGTCATTGACGCCTCCCTGTCACACCGATCATGGTCGCCCGGGGGATCTGCTGTCCACCCCGACGGCGATCGTAATACCCTCCGCCGACCTGCTATTCGCTTCTGTAGAGACCGCCATGTCCGGTGAAGGCGCCCTTGAGGTCCACGTGCTCACGCCCGGGCGCTGGCGTGACCTGGTGCAGCCCGTTGGCGCAAATGGTGCATGCGGAGGCTCCCGGTGCACGTGGTGCGCCAGGTTGCCTGCAAACTCGCGGTGAAGGCAGGCGGGCAAGCATCGTCGAGGGCTATCCGGTCGACGAGAGCGGCCGCCGGGTCACCAACGCCGCCGCCCGCACGGGGGTGCTTTCGATGTTCCGCCCCGCCGGCTTCGAGGAGACGGTTCGCCGTTCCAGGCGCCGCCCGATCCTGAGGCTCCGTTCGCCGTAGCCCTCAGGCCGCCCTCGGTGGCGTCTCCAGGGCGTACCCCGAACCCCAGCGATTCACGATGTACACAGGATGGCTGGGGTCGTCTTCCAGCTTCTGTCGCAGATAGCGGACGTACAGCCGCAGGTAATGCGTCTCGCTGGCGTACTGGTTTCCCCACACCCTGGCTATCAGCGCCTTGGAGGGCACCACTTCGCCCGGGTGCTCCGCGAGCGTCATCAGCAGCCGGAACTCGGTGGGCGAGAGCGCAACGACGGCGCCCCGCTTCCTCACCACCTGGCCTGCCGGGTCGATCTCGATCTCCCCCACCCGCAGGACCGCGGCGTCTGCCGGGCGCTCGGAGCGCTCCTCACACCGGTGACGGTCCATGCGGCGGAACGCCGCGCGCAGGCGGAGGTCTATCTCCTCCGTATGGCAATTGGGACGCGCATACGTGTCGGCGCCGGCCTCGAAACACCGGAGCATCTCTCCCAGTGCCCCCGTGCATCCGACAACGAGCAGCGCTGCATTGCTCACCATTCGTATCCGGGCGGTCACCTCCGCCGGGAAGCCCACCTCTCGCCCGATGTCAACGACCACTGCATCGGGCTCCAGTTCGGCCACGAACCCGGGCGCCCCGCCCGGATCGCCGCAAGCCGCTACCCGGTAGCCCATCTCTTCGAGCACCCGGGCGCGGTCGTAGGCCCGTTCCAGGCCCTCCGACACAACCACCGCGCGTACCCCCACCAGCGGCGGCAGGCCCGGCCCCTCGGTAGATGTCTTGACGCGCTCCATGAACCATCCTCCCCGCGCATTCGGGCAAATCCCCAATGCGCTGCCTGGCGCACCAGTTCGACAGCTACGGCATGAGGGCTCTTACACCCTTCGGCGCACTTCTCCTTTGCGGGGCGTTCTGCTCCGCCCTCGTCGCCGGCCGTGCCTGGCTGCCTGCAGGCGCTGTGCGGGCCGAAGAGCCCGCATCTCTACCATCGGCAGATGTGCCTGCTAACCCGCCGTTCTCCTACCGGATTCCAACAACTGTCACCAACGTGACACCCGTGCCTGCCCGGCCCCAGACCGTCGCCCCTTCGCCTGCCATTGATCCCCCTGCGCCCGCCGTGGAGCCCCCGGCGACCCCCTCTGCCGCCGTTCCCCCCGGTGCAAGCGAGCCGGCAGGCGATGTGCGGCCCCTCGCTGCCGGGCTCGCCGCCGTTTCCGGCCCTGCTCCTTCGGAAGAAAAGAGCGCCGCCCTCCTCCTTCGCATGAACGCCGCGCGCGACGAGAACGGCCAGGAGCCGCTCATGCGCGACCCCGAGCTGGATGAGATTGCCCTGGTCCGTGCGCGCGACCTGGTGGCGAATGGGTACTTCGACCACTACGGGCCCGATGGTTCAAGCGCCTTTTCGGAGCTCGCCCTCCGCGGCCGCCGCTACCGCCTGGCCGGCGAGAACCTTGCCCGCAACAACTACCCGGGTCCGCGCACGGTTCAGGCCGCGTTCGATGGCCTGATGGCGAGCCCGGGCCACCGCGCGAACATCCTTGAAGAGGGCTTCGGACGCGTGGGGATCGCCGCCGTGCCCGCCGGGCGCCTCTGGGTCTATGTCACCGTCTTCACAGACTGACCCTGTCCGAGAGCTGACCGCGTCTTGCAGGTGGTGGGCGATGAGGGACTCGAACCCCCGGCCCCCTCGGTGTAAACGAGGTGCTCTGACCGGCTGAGCTAATCGCCCCGGGCCAAGTGTACCCCGCCGCCAGCTGGCCGTCGCTTGCACAATGGCCGCGTTCCGATTCATGATGCGCATCGAGGTCAGTCTGTCACCGCTTTACGCTGGGTCAATTGTCCATATTCAGGATGGTTACCAGCTGGCGAGTGGTTCGCGGCCTGCTCTTTTCCGGGGGATGAACAATGAAGCAAATCGAGGCCGGCAGGCCCACCCGGGCCCCGCGAGGTCCACGGCCGTGAGACGCCACGTTATCTCGGCCGCCGTGCTCTGGGTGATCCTGACCGCAATTGGAGAGGCCCTCGCCTTCGCCGATCTCTACCCCACCGTTGGCTCGACCGAGGCGGACGACTTCGATCGGATCTTCCGGATCCTCATCGTCATGGGGATGCCCGTTTTCACCTTCGTGATTGCGGTGCTCTTCTATTGCGTCCTCCGCTTCGGCAGCTTTGGTATGCCCGCCGGCGATGGGCCCGCCTATCGCGGTACTGGTCCTGGGCCAAAGGTCTGGCTGGCAGTCACCGGGTCGCTCGCCCTCACCGTCATGATCTTCCCGGGCCTAACCGGGCTCGCCAAGCTCCAGCCCGACAAGAACGGCAATGGCTGGGGAGAACCCAATGCCGAACTCGTGGTGCGCGTCGCCGGCTTCCGCTGGTCGTGGACCATGGAATATGTCGATGCCGGCGTGACCGTCAGCACCGCCCAGGGCAAGGAGCTGGTGCTCCCCATCGACACCCACGTGAAGTTCGAAATCGACTCGACCGACGTCGTCCACTCCTTCTGGATTCCCGCCTTCCGGATGAAGATCGATGCCATCCCCGGGCGCACCACCCACATGACCGTGAAGCCAACCGTGCTCGGCCGCTTTGAAGACGACGATGCCTACCGCGTCCAGTGCGCCGAGCTATGCGGGCTCGACCATTCGACCATGACCTTCCCGGTGCGCGTCGTGCCCCGCGCCGAGTTCGAACAATGGCTGCAAAGCCAGAAGCCTGCTGCGGCGGCCGAGTAGGAGGAGCAGATGTACGCACTCTTTTCCATCGCGGGCGGGCTCAGCACCGGGCTCATAGGCTTCTATCTTGGCCTCGGCCTGGTCGCCATTGTGCGCGGTATCACCGGTCACGACGCCTATGACGAACAGGTCAGCATCACCATCGGCTACGTCTGCGGCCTCATTGGCTGGCTCATGGGCATCGGCATGTGGGGCGCCTGGGGCCGCGAGTGGTTTGGCCTGCGCACCTACTGGCGGAAGGCGCCCGGCTGGCAGCGCTACTTCACCTTCAGTCCCGACCACAAGGTGATCGGCATCCAGTACCTCGTCACCTTCATTGTCGTTTTCCTGCTCGCGGGGCTCGGGGCCATGTTGATGCGCTGGGAGCTCATGGAAAGCGGCATGCAGCTCTTCAACCACGACCAGTACAACGCCGTCATGAGCCTGCATGGCATCCTCATGGTCGCCGTGGCCGTGGCGGCCGTCATTGGCGGCCTCGGCAACTACTTCGTTCCGCTCATGATTGGCGCCGAAGACATGGCCTTCCCGCGCCTCAATGCCCTCACCTACTGGCTCGTCCCGCCGGTCGCTGCCATGCTCCTGGCCACCCCATTCCTCGGCGGAATCGAGCATGGCTGGACCGCGTACCCGCCCCTGTCGGTCGTCACCGATAGCTCCCAGATCCTCTTCGGGCTCGCCGTCATCACCTTCGGCCTCACTTCCATCCTGGGCGGCCTCAACTTCATCATCACCATCATCTACATGCGTGCCCCCGGCATGACCTGGGGCAGGCTCCCCATCTTCGTCTGGTCGATGTTCGTCACCTCCTGGATGGCGCTCCTTTACACCCAGGGCTTCGCTGTTGCGCTCCTCATGGTGCTGCTCGACCGCATAGCGGGCATGAGCTTCTTCAATGCCGAGGCGGGTGGAGACCCGCTCCTCTACCAGCACGTCTTCTGGTTCTACTCCCACCCGGCCGTCTACATCATGGTGCTGCCCGGGTTCGGCATCGCCCTCGAAGTCATCAGCCACTTCTCACGCAAGCCGCTCTTCGCCTACCGCTATGCCGTTGGCGGCCTGCTCGGGATCCTTGGCCTTGGCGGCGTGGTGTGGGCGCACCACATGTTCACCTCGGGCATGCCCAACTACCTCCACGGCCCCTTCCTGGTGGCCACCGAGGCCATCTCCATACCAACCGGGCTGGTCTTCCTCGCCGCCCTGGGCACCATCTGGATGGGCCGGCTCTGGCTGCGAACGCCCATGCTCTTCGGGCTCGCCGTCATCTTCAACTTCGCCTGCGGGGGCGTGACCGGCATCTTCCTCGCCGATGTCCCCACCGACATCCACCTGCAGGACACCTACTTCGTCGTCGCCCACTTCCACTACACCATCGTTGGCGGCGAGATCTTCGGCCTCTTCGCCGGCATCTACTACTGGTTCCCCAAGATGACCGGCCGCATGTACAACGAAAAGCTGGCCCAGCTCCACTTCTGGTGGATGTTCATCAGCTTCAACGTCACCTTCTTCGTGATGCACTGGCCCGGCATCCAGGGCATGAACCGGCGCATCGCCGACTACCCGGAGTCGCTCGAAAACGTGAACCTGTTCGTCAGCATCTCCGCTTTCCTGCTCGGAGCCAGCTTCCTCGTCTTCATCTACAACATGATCTACTCGTGGATTCGCGGGCCCGTCGCCGAGGCCAACCCATGGGCGGCACGCACAATCGAGTGGCAGGTCTCTTCGCCGCCCCCGGTGGAGAACTTCCCTGAGCCGCCCGTGGTCAGGGGCCACCCGTACGACTACGGCGTGCCGGGGTCCGTGCACGCTGTCTTCCCGGGCGCGGCAACCATCCCGGCAGGCGCGGGAGGTGGCCAGTGATTTCCACCTGCATCACTTCGCACATGCCGGGCCGTGCCCGGCAGGGAGGGTCCTCCAATGGGTAGCTACAGGATCGGCTGGATCATGGCGGTGTGGCTGATCGTCCTCATCTTCGTTGATTTCTCCATTGCCCAGTGGGTCGACCACGACCAGCTCCGCTTCTCGCTTCTCACCATCGGCACGCTCGCTGAGGCGATTCCCATCGCCTATTACTTCATGCACATCTCGCGCGTCTGGCAGGGGGAGGTTCACTAATGGCAGCCGCAACCCACGCCGCCCACGCCACGCATGACTCGCTCCGCATCAAGCGCGCCGGCCTCTGGCTCTTCTTCTTCTCCGAAACCATCCTCTTTGGCCTGCTCATGTCGGCGCGCTTCTTCCTCGAAGGAATCGAACGCGAACACCTCGACCAGGCCCTCGGCGTGGGTATCACGTCCATCCTTGTTACCAGCTCCGTCACGGCCTACATGGCCGAGACCGCAATCGAGCACGACCGGCGTAGCGACGCGATGTGGTGGCTCCTGGGCACCATCGCCCTCGGGTTCATATTCGCCTTTGGCGTGGGCTATGAATGGGCAACAGCCGAATTCACCCGCCACGAGGCTTTTGGCACGGTGTTCTTCACCATGACAGGGGTCCATGCTGCCCACGTCCTCAGCGGTGTGGGCCTGCTGGCGCTGGTCGCCATCCAGCTTGGCCGCGGGCGCTTCTCCAGCAAGGACCACTGGCCCATCTCGGGCACGATCATGTACTGGCACTTTGTCGACATCGTCTGGATCTTCTTCTATCCAACGCTGTACCTGGTCTAGGGCCGGAGAGACTCCCGTGAGCCAGAGCCCCGGCCCCGGTCGAACGCTCGCCGGAGTGCGCTTCTGGGCCGGCTGGCTCGCCGCCGGGCTGGCGCTGGGATTCGTTCTCAGCATCGTCTGGTGGGCCTTGCTCGAGCCCGCCGCTGCCAGCGCCGAGGTGGCCGAGCTCTCCATCCCCGCCGGTACCGCCGCCGCTGTTGCGCGCGGCGAGCCCGCCCCTTTCATACCCAACTCCCTTTCGCTCGGCCGCAACCGGGAGCTCGTCGTCAGGAACAATGACGTCGCCGATCACAAGGTGGGCGCCTGGACGGTCCCCCCCGGGGGTGTTGCCGTGATCAAGGCCGCGGCCAACAGCAAGGACCTGGTCTGCACGGTACATCCATCGGGCTACCTCGATGTTCAGATCGATAGCCGCCCCGCCTTTGCCACCGTGCTTCTGCAATCCGCGCTCGTCGGCCTCCCATTCGGGCTCGCCGCTGCCATAGCGGTGCGCGTGGGCAAACACCTGCAGATGGATGAATCGCCAGCCGGGAATGCCTGAACCCTGGACTCAACTATCCCGCGAACCCGCGCCTGACGGTGTTCTCCGTCACCACTCGCGCGAACGTGAACTGCTGCAGGTAGTCCGGGCCGCCGGCCTTGTCGCCCGCACCCGACATCGCGAACCCGCCGAACGGCTGCCTCCCTACGATCGCCCCCGTGATGCCACGGTTGATGTAGAGGTTTCCAACGCGGAAGTGCTGGCGCGCGAGCTCGATGTGGCGGGGGTTGCGCGAGTAGACCCCACCGGTCAGGGAGAACGGTGAGTCCAGCGCCAGCGCCAGCGCACCCTCGAACGACCCGGCCCGGAACAGCGTCAACACTGGCCCGAAGACCTCGTCCCGCGCCAGCCGCGAACTCGTGGGCACGCCTTCGAACACGTGGGGCGCCACGTAGTAGCCGCCCGTACCGGTGGCCCCGCGCGCTACCAGCGTACCCTCGGCCAGGCCCGTTTCGATGTAGCTCTCTATCTTCGCCATGGCTTCTGCCGAGATTACCGGCGGGATGAAAGTCCGGGGCTCCTCGGGTGGCCCTACCACCAGGCTCTCGACTGCTGCCGCAAGCCTCGCTCGAAACTCCGCGTATGCCGCGCCAACCACCACCACGCGGCTGCAGGCGCTGCACTTCTGCCCTGCGTAGCCGAATGCCGACGCGACCACCCCGGCGACCGCCTGGTCCAGGTCAGCGTCGTCATCGACGATGATCGCGTTCTTTCCCCCCATTTCGGCGATGACGCGCTTCACATTGCGTTGCCCCGGGCGAACCTTCGCCGCCGCTTCCATAATCCGTAGCCCCACCGCGTTGCTCCCCGTGAAGGCGATCACGTCCACTCCCGGGTGCTCCACCAGCGCCTGCCCCGTCTCGCTCCCCGGTCCCGGGAGGTACTGCACGGCCCCCCCGGGTACCCCTGCTTCGTGCAGCACCCGTACGAGCATCGACGCGATGACCGGCGATTGCGCCGCTGGCTTCAGGATGGCCGCGCAGCCGGCCGCCAGCGCCGCCGCGCTCATTCCCGTGATGATCGCCAGGGGGAAGTTCCACGGCGCGATGATGGCAGCCACGCCGCGGCCTTCGTACACATAGCGGTTGGTTTCGCCCGGGGGCTCGCTGAGTGGCTGCCCTTGCTCCAGCCGCTCGGCCTCGCCGGCGTAGTAGCGCAGGTAGTCCACTGCCTCGCAGACATCGGCGTCGGCCTCGCGCCACGGCTTGGCGCTCTCGAACACCATCGTCGCTGCGAATTCGTACCGGCGCCGGGCAAGCGCATCGGCGGCCCGCCGAAGGCGCGCCGCCCGTTCGGATGCAGGCGTGTCGCGCCAGCCCGCGTATGCCTCACGCGCGGCCACCACGCACCGATCGGCCTCGGCGGGCCCGGCCCGCGCGACGAGCGCCATGAGCGTGGCTGGTTCGGCCGGGGGCCGTACCCCATCCTCGCTCGGGGTCTGCACCTCGTCCCCGCCCATCAGGAGTGGGTGGTACGACCCAAAGCGCCGCCGCGCGGCGGCAAGCGCGAGTTCCATCTCGTGACGGGGGCCCGGCAGGTGAAACTCGGCCGGCGGCTCGTTCGCAAAGGCCGGCGTGCGCATTGCAGGAGCGGCCTCCTCCGCTGCGGGCGGGGAAAGCGCCAGGCCAGGGTCACCCTCCTCGTAGCGGTGCATGAACCACGACTCGTTCGACGTATTCTCCAGCAGCCTTCGCACAAGGTAGGCCATGCCGGGGATGATCTCCCCCGCGGGAATGTAGACGCGTGTCCGGTAGCCCATCCTCGCCACCGCCTTCCGCAGTCCCTCGGCCATCCCGAACAGGAACTGGAACTCCACCTCCTCGCGGGGGATCCCCGCGGCTTCGCACCGCACCATCGCCTGCGCGATGCTGCGCGGGTTGTGCGTCCCGAATGCCGGGCGCAAGGCCGGGTATGCCGCCGCCAGCATGCTCGTACATCGTTCATAGCTCGCATCGGTGGCCGGTTTCACTTCCAGGACCGGGACGGGGTGGCCTTCCTGCTGTGCGACGATCACCTCCTCGTCCCAGTAGGCGCCCTTCACCAGCCGGATGGTGAGGGGCGCGCCCCGCCGCTCGGCCAGGGCCCGGAGCCGTGCCACATCGTCCGGCGCCGAACGCAGATAGGCCTGGACAACGATCCCCGCGCCATCCCAGTCCACCAGCTCGCCCGCGCCGAGCGCATCCCCGGCAATCGTGTGGCTGAGTTCCATGAAGCGGTACTGCTCCATGTCGATGTTCACGAACACGCCCAGCGCCCGGGCGCGCAGCAGCAGCGGCGTCAGCCGCTCCCGGACCGCCTCGGATGTGGCCCGCGGCGCCGCGGGCTCGAATCGCGAAGTAAGCGCCGAAAGCTTCAGCGACACATTCGGGCGGCGAATGTCCTCCGGCGCCCCGGGGTCGAGGGTGTCGCGAGCGAGCGTCTCAATGAGCTCGTGATAACGCGCCTCGTACGCAGCGGCCTCGGCCTCCGAGAGTGTCGCCTCGCCCAGGAGGTCGATGGTGTAGGCAGTCCCGTGCCGCACCAGCTCGCGCAGCCGGGGGAGCGCCTCTCGCGGTGATGCCCCGGCAATGAACCGCCCCGACATGGCGAACACCCCCTGCCGGACCACGCGCGACAGCACAGGGCGGAAGGGCCCCGCGGCCGCAACCGTAGAGCCAATCCGCACCGGCAGAGGTGATTCGCCGCGGAAGTACTGCCTGACGTGGTCGGCCACCGCCGCACTCGTGCGCAGGGCCGGAAGCACGTCAACGAAACGCAGTAGCTTGACGCGGAACTCCGGGTCACTCCCCGCCCACTCCATCAGCTGTTCCTGCCACCATGCCGGGCTCAGAACGATGAGCCGTTCTGGCTCAACCGCGGCCAGCAGCTGCCGCCCCCGCTCCTGGATCGCAGCCTCGATTGACTCGCCGTCAGTCCCGCCCGCTGTCACGCTCCCATGATACGCGCCCCGGCTGCCCCTGCAGTGGATGCGCGCGAGGGGATACGATGATCGCGTGACCCCTGGAACAAAGCGCATCGCCGTCCTCGGTTCCACCGGCTCCATCGGGCGCCAGGCGCTCGACGTCATCCGCCAGCTCCCCGGCCGCTTCGAGGTCACCGCCCTCGCTGCGGGACGGAACGTGGACGAGCTCTGCCGCCAGGTGATCGAGTTCGCGCCGGCCTACGCCTGGTCGGAACAGGATTCCATTCCCCTGCGCGATGCCCTTTCTGTTACCGGCGCCGAATGGCTGCCGATGGCCGAGATGTCCACGGCGCCCGGGGTGGACCTCGTGCTCGTCGCAACCGCCGGCGCCGCCGGCCTCCTGCCGACGCTGAGAGCGCTCGAAGCTGGCAGGCCGGTCGCCATCGCCAACAAAGAAGCCCTGGTGATGGCCGGTCACCTCGTGCGGGAAGCCATGGCCACCGGGGGCGGAGACCTGCGCCCGGTCGATAGCGAGCACTCCGCAATCTGGCAGTGCCTCTGGGGCGAACAGGGCCACGACATCCGCCGCATCATGCTCACCGCCAGCGGCGGCGCCTTCCGTGATTTCAGCCGCGAACAGCTCGCTGCCGTGACCGCTGAACAGGCGCTTAACCACCCAACGTGGAAGATGGGTCCGAAGATCACCGTCGATAGCGCCACCCTCATGAACAAAGGCATGGAGACGATTGAGGCGATGTGGCTCTTCGATGTCCCCATGTCAAAGGTCGAAGTCGTCCTGCACCGGGAGTCAATCATCCATTCGCTCGTGGAGTTCAGCGATGGCAGCATCAAGGCCCAGCTCGGGCTGCCGGACATGCGCCTGCCCATCCAGCTTGCCCTTGCCTACCCGGAGAGGATGCCCGTTCCACCTGCCCCACCGCTCAACCTTGCCGCCATTGGCACGCTTAACTTTGGCGCCCCCGACCTGGAGCGCTTCCCCTGCCTGTCGCTTGCCATGGCGGCAGGCCGCTGTGGCGGGACCATGCCCGCTGTGATGGCCGCCGCCGATGAGGTGGCCGTGGCACATTTCCTGGCCGGTGGCATCAGCTTCCTCGACATTCCTGCCGTTATTGAAAGGGTCATGGACTTACACGACTCGATTCCGAACCCCGGCCTCGATGCAGTGCTGGATGCCGACACCTGGGCCCGGAAGGCCGCCGCCGGGGCGTCGCGGGCGGTGATGGCATGATCCCGCTCTTCCTCCAGGTCGACCCGGTCGGCATCTTTCGTGGCGGCGGCAGCTTCCTCCTCCTCCTCGTCCCCCTCGTCATCATCCACGAGCTGGGACACTTCTTCGCTGCCAAGGCGTTTGGCATCAAGGTTCTCGAGTTCGGCATAGGCTTTCCGCCACGCATCAAGTCCCTCGTCTGGAAGCGGGGCGAAACCGAGTACACCATCAACTGGCTCCCCATCGGTGGATTCGTGCGCCTCCTCGGCGAAGAAGACCCCACCGACCCCCGCTCCCTGGCCGCTGCCGCCCGCTGGAAGCGCCTCACCGTCATGTTCGCCGGCGTCGCCATGAACCTGGTGCTTGCCGTCGTACTCCTTGCCATTGGCTTCATGATTTCCCGCGAGCGTGACCTGAGCATGGCCCAGGTGACAGAGGTCGCCGCTGGTTCGCCCGCCGCCGAAGCGCGCATCACCGGGACAACGCGCGAAGGGACCGAGCCGCAGCAGGGCCTCCAGCCCGGGGACATGGTTCTCGAAGTGCAGGGCCGTGAGGTGCGCAACACCGGCGAGCTCGTCTACGCCACCCGCCTCAACATCGGCGAGACCCAGGAATGGGTCATCAACCGCGCCGGCTCTACCCTCACCGCCCACGTGTACGCGCGCTGGCACCCCCCGGAAGGCCAGGGACCGACCGGCATCCGCATCGGCGCCCCCGTCATCTGTGGAGACATCGATAGCGAAGGCAATCCCATCAACTGCCAGCTGCGCTACCCCTTCACCGAAAGCGTCTGGTCCATGCCCTGGGAGGCCTTCCCGAAGGCCGTCACCACTCTCGCCGAGACGCTTATCCTCACCAAGAACGAGATCCAAGTCCGCGTTGGCGGCGGCGGCGGCGCTGCCGATGACCAGCCTGCCTTCACCGGTCCCGTCGGCATCGCCGACACCACGGGGAACCTCATCAAGGAACAGGGCTGGCGGCCACTGATTGAGTTCAGCGCCCTCCTCAGCCTGAACCTCGCCATCTTCAATGCCCTGCCGCTTCCCATGCTCGATGGCGGACGCATCTTCTTCGTCGTCGTCGAGATCGTCCGTGGCGGCCGCCGCATCGCCCCCGAAAAGGAAGCCCTTGTCCACCTCACCGGCTTCGCCCTGCTCCTCCTCGGCGTGCTCATCGTCACCTACTTCGATATCGTGCGGCTTGTCTAGCGAATGCTCTTCGATGCGATCTTTGTCACGCTGTTCGTGACCGGCTGGGCCTTCTGCGGGCTTGTCCCCTGGCTTGCACTCTCTGTCTGGACCCGTGGCGCCGCCGGATTGCCGAACCTGCCCCTGGCGATGTTCGCAGGCGTGGTCGGTGGCCTCGCGGTGCCCATCCTCGGCCGTGACGACGCGACAGGGATCTGGCTCAGCTTCGGCGTGGCCGTCGTTGCGCCGTCGCTCCTCCTCGCTGCCAGGCGCTTTAGCCTCAGGGCCATGCACCATCCGCCCGTGGAGGGGAACACCGCGAAATGAAGGCCCTCGCGCTTTCGACCATGTACGCCCAGCAGGACCGCTTTGCGCACGGGGGCGACTTCGCCCGGTTCGCTGCCGATGCCGGGTACGACGCCATCGAGATCAGCCACTCCACACCCGAGGAAAAGCTCCGGCAGGTCCTTGAAGCTCGCTCCCTCCCCGTCACCTCGGTGCATCAACCCGCCCCCTGGGTGCGGCACCACGACGGCCGCGGCAACTCCCACTGCAACCTCGCCTCCACAGACCCGGACGAGCGCCGTGCCGCCGTCGACTACGCGCGCGCCAGCATCGACTGGGCGGGGCGCATTGGCGCCGCCAGCGTCGTCGTCCACCTGGGACAGGTCACCGACCTGCCCGGCATGCTCCCCGAAGAGCTCCAGCTCCGCCGCCTGATCGATTCCGGGCTCGCCAATGAGGCGCGGATGGCCGGGCTCCGCGAGGCGGCCATCGCCACCCGGCAGCAGGATGCCGGGCCGCACCTGGCGGCCGCCCGCGCCTCGCTCCTCGACCTCGTCCGCGCCGCGGAGCCCTGGGGAATCGCGCTCGGCCTCGAGAACCGCTACCACTTCCACGAGATCCCGCTCGCCCACGAGTACGACGAGATTCTTGATGGGCTCGTTCCCGGACAGGCCGGCTACTGGCACGACACCGGCCACGCCGAGGTTCTCCATCGCCTCGGCTTCGTTGACCGCCACGCCTGGTTCGCCGCCAATGCACGGCGCGTGATCGGCGCCCACATCCACGACGTCACCGGTATCGGCGACCACCGCGCCCCCGGGAACGGCGACGTCGACTGGCCGTACATCGTTGCCGGCCTTGGCCACCTGCCGCGCTACACGCTCGAGATCAACCAGCACGAACCCGAGCAGGGCGTTCGCAACGTACGCGCCTTCCTTGCCGGCGTCGGGCTTGCCTGACCTTCAGGCCGGGGAAAAGCACCCCATCTCCCGCGCGATGATGTGCTTCTGAATCTCGCTCGTGCCTTCGGCGATCGTGAGCGCGCGAACGTCCCGGTAGTAGCGGGAAACTGGCGTCTCGTCCATGTACCCCAGCCCGCCGAAGATCTGCACCCCGTGGTCGGCGGCGCGTTTTGCCATCTCGGTGCAGTAGAGCTTCGCCATGGCGGCCTCCTTCGTGTAGGGAAGGTGCGCCTCGTGCATCCGGCACGCCCGGTCGCGCAGCATTCGCCCTGCCTCGAGTTCCACGGCGGTCTCCACGAGCATCGCCTGCACGTGCTGGAACCGCGAGATGCTGCGCTTGAAGGCGACACGCGCTCGCGCGTGAGCAAGCGCAAGGTCCAGGCATTCGGCCGCCGCCCCCACCCCGTTCGATGCGATGTAGACCCTGGTGAGCGCGAAGCCCCCGCCCACTACCGCCGCCCGCCCCGATCCTCGGCCTCCGAGCAGGTGTGTCGCCGGTACCCGGCAGTCGTCGAACCACAGCTCGCGCGTATCCGATGAACGAAGGCCCATCTTCTTCAGGGGCGGCCCCATACGGAAGCCGCGCGTGCCCTGGGGCACCAGGAAGAGCCCAAAGCCCTCGTCGGTCCGGCAGAGCGGCGTGACGAACCCGCAGTTTTCCAGGCCGGCGTTGCTGATGAAGATCTTCGCCCCATTCAACACCCACTCGTCCCCGTCGAGCGTCGCCGATGTACGAAGCGCCGCCGTGTCGGACCCGGCGTCGGGCTCTGTGATCGCGCCCGCACCCACCATCTCGCCCCTGACGGTCGGCAGCACAAAGCGCCCGGTCCATCCCTCCGGCCGGTCGTCGCGGAGCCGCGCCAGCGCCTGCGCCCCCTGGATTCCCACCCACGTCGTCAGCGCAAGCGCCACGTCTGCGCGGCTGATCTCTTCGATCGCAAGGCAGAACGCCAGCTGGCCGGCGTCACTGCCCCCCAGCTCGCCCGAGAATAGCATTCCCGGCACCCCGAGTTCGCCAAGCTGCCGGTAGAGCCCATAGTCGAACTGCGAAAGGCCATCTCGCTCTGCTGCGCCCGGCGCCACTTCCCGCCGCGTGAACTCGCGCACGGTGCGCTGAATCTGAAGCTCGGCCTCGGTGTAGCCGTTCGGGTCCAACGTGCCTCTCCTCGCCCGTCCGGGGCGTCTCGGGATTCACCGGGAGTCTACGCCCGGCCAGCGCAAAGGGCGCTCGCCGGCTCGCCCCTTCCTGGTTCCGTGAAAGTAGTTAGACCTGGCGACAATGTGCGATCCTGGCAAGCTGATCTCCTCCGGACGGTTGGAATTTGGCAATAGATGACATATACTTCCGGACTTAGGGAGCCACCTGGTGGCGCGCGGGTGAACGATGACTGAAAACACCATGTCCGGTGGCGCCTCAGACGCTCCAGGCGAACCGGCAGGCGACACGGCCAGGAACTCCAGCGAGGCTCCAGCCCCAAACCCCCTCCACGCCATCCTCGCGGTTGCCGTCCACCAGGCAGCGGAATCGGTAATGGTGACGGCCCCCAGTGGCGCCATCCTCTACGTCAACCCGGCCTTCGAACGGCTCACCGGCTACAGCGCCGATGAGGTGGCCGGCCAGAACCCCCGCCTTCTCAAGTCGGGCAGGCACGACGCTGCCTTCTACGAGCAGTTCTGGAACACCATCACTTCTGGCCAGTCGTTTCGTGCCGACGTGACAAACCGCCGCAAGGACGGCCGCCTTTACACCGAAGAGCACACCGTCACCCCCGTCCGCACCGCTTCGGGAGAGGTTGCCTGCTACATCAGCATCGCCACCGATGTCACCGAGAAGCGCCGCGCGGAACGCGAGGTGCAGCTTCTCCTCACCCTTGGGAAGGCCATCGCCGAAGCCGACGACTTCGAGTCCGCCCTTGCCCTCACCCTGCGTGAGATCTGCCAGCTGACCGGCTGGGACTACGGCGAGGCGTGGGTCCCCGCGGCCGAGGGCGACCTCATCGTCCCCATCCCGGTGTGGTACGGCTCGGGCCCGGTCATCGATATCTTCCGTGAACGGACCGCCGGCTACACCTTCGCGAAGGGCCAGGGTCTTCCCGGCCGGGTCTGGGCGACCCGCGCTCCCGAATGGCATCGCGATACATCCGCGCTTCCCGCCCACACCTTCCCCCGGTCGGCAATCGCCGCTGAGCTCGGCATCCGGGCCGGTTTTGGTGTGCCCATCACCGACCGCGGCGAAGTCCTCGCCGTCCTCGACTTCTTCCTGCTCGAAGCCCGCGAGGAAGACGCTGAGATGGTGTCCATAGTCGCTACCGCGGCTGCCGGCCTCGGCGCCCTCGTGCGGCGCAAGCGCGCCGAGTTCGACCTGGCCCGGACCTCCGAGCGCCTCGCGGTTACCCTGCGCTCCATCGGTGATGGCGTTATCACCACCGACTCGCGGGGAATCGTGGAGCGCCTCAATCCCGTCGCCGAAGCCCTCACCGGCTGGGACCAGGCTTCGGCTGCCGGCCAGCCCCTCTCTGGCGTCTTCCAGATCGTCAACGAATTCACGCGCGAGCCTTCAGAAAACCCGGTGCACAGGGCCCTCGAGTCAGGCCGTGCCGTTGGGCTTGCCAACCACACCGTGCTCATCAGCCGCGATGGTTCCGAGTACATCCTCAACGACAGCGCTGCCCCCATCCGCGGCAACGATGGCGACATCCAGGGTGTGGTGCTCGTGTTTCGCGATGTCACCGCCGAAAAGCGCCTCGAAGACGAGCTCCAGAAGGCCAGCAAGCTTGAAGCGCTGGGAGTGCTCGCTGGAGGGATCGCCCACGACTTCAACAACTCGCTCGCCGCACTGGTCACCCACATCGGCCTCGTCCGCATGTCCTTCCCCGAAGATAGCGAGGCCGCCCGCCAGCTTCGCGAGGCCGAACAGGCCTGCCTGCGCGCCACCAGCCTCACACGGCAGCTGCTGACCTTCGCCAGGGGCGGCGCGCCCATACGCAGGCCCATGGCAGTCGCCGAATCGGTCCGCCAGTCCGCGATGTTCGCCCTCACTGGCGCGAACGTGACCTGCGAATTCGATTTTCCCCTGGGCCTCTGGCCCGCCTTCGCCGATGAGGGCCAGCTGGGGCAGGTCATCAGCAACCTCGCCATCAACGCCCAGCAGGCCATGCCCGCGGGCGGCGTTATTCGCGTGTCCGCCGTGAATGTCGAGATCGAGGGCGGAAGCGAGATCCCGGGCCTCCCCCCTGGCCCCGGGCGCTTCGTCCGGGTCACGGTCAGTGATGAGGGCGTTGGCATTCCCGCCGACATCATCAGCAGGATCTTCGATCCCTACTTCACCACCAAGCAGAAGGGCAGCGGCCTTGGCCTGGCGGCCGCCTACTCCATCGTTCGCAGCCACGATGGCCACCTCGCCGTTGAGTCCCAACCCGGACGAGGCGCCCACTTCCACGTCTACCTCCCCGCTGCAGACGGGCCTGCCGTGCCAGAGGAAGTCCCCGTGGCCACGCCCCCGGCAGGCACGGGACGCATCCTTTTCATGGACGATGAGGAGTCAATCAGGCGCGTCATTGGTCAGCTCCTGCGCCGCTTCGGCCACGATGTGACGCTCGCCCGTGATGGCGCCGAGGCAGTCGACCTCTACTCCCGGGCTCTGCAGTCTGCCGAGCCCTTCGACCTTGTCCTTCTTGACCTCACCGTGCCCGGGGGACTTGGCGGGAAGGCCGCCATGGAGAGGCTCATTGCCATTGACCCCGGTGTCCGCGCCATCGTCTCCAGCGGCTATGCGAACGACCCCCTGATGTCGGACTTCGCCAGCTACGGCTTCCGCGGCGTCATCGCCAAGCCCTACAGCCCCGACGAGCTCCTGCGCGTGGTCAGCGAGTCCCTCAACGCGGCAACCGCCTGATCTGCTCTACCCGCCGGCCGGGCGCCTGAACGACCCGATGAGACGCACGACCCCGTTGGCGAGATGCTCCCGGAACTCCGGGTCGGCAAACGTCACCGGTTCGGGCTCGTGCCGGACCTGGAGCAGGCGGTCCATGTACGTGCCGAACGAGAGATCGACCACCAGCCGCGCAAAGACCGGCGCGTCGGCCGGGTCCGCATCTCCTCGCCCGGCGTAGATCAGGAACAGGCGCTCAATCCCGCGGCGCCAACGGCTCATCAGCTCAAGGTGAGCGTCGAGCGCCATCGCATCGCCTATCAGCGCCTCCGTGAAGATCACGCGGAGGAAGTCGGCATTCGCCTCCCAGAGGCTCGTGCTCGCGTTGGTGTTTCGCCGGAACTGCTCTTCGAAGTTGAGCTTCCCGCTCAGGCTCTCCAGCTCGTCCATCGCGCGGAAGAACCCGCGCTCCTCGTAGAGCACCTCCAGGATCTCACGCTTCGATTCGAAGTGCTTGTAGAGCGCCGCATCGGTGACGCCCACCGCGCCCGCAATCTCCCGCATCGAGGTGCGGGCGTATCCACGTTCAGCGAACAGCCGCTCGGCCGCCAGGAGAATGTTCTTCCGCCTCACGCCCCCGCGCTCCCGGCCGTTTGCCCGCGATGGCTTGCCTTCCGGTGTGGCCACGGCTTCTCCTTGAAGGGCTCTTCTCAGACTATTGGCCACCCGCCCGGTGAGCACAACGCCGCATTTCGCGAAATTGCCCCGCCGCGGTATTGACAGGCGGCTCCTGTCAGCGTACATGTTAGTGAGCGATCACTTTCCGGGGAAGACCCATGACAACCAGCCCCTGGTACTCCCTCCACCCTTACCCTGAAGTGCCCCTCTTCCACTACCTTGAACAGGCCGCCGCCCGCCATCCCGGCCGACCCTCGCTTATCTCGCCCGGCGGCGAAACCCGCACCTTCGCCCAGGTCCACGAGGCCGCCCGCCGCGCCTCTCGCCTGCTCCGTAGCGACGTCGCCCACGGCGATCGCGTCGTCTTCCTGGCCCCCAACTCCACCGCCTACGCCGTCGCCCTTTACGGCGCGATGATGGCCGGCGCTACCGTTGTGCCGGTGAACCCTCTCCTGCTCCCGGCCGAGCTTCAGCCTGTCCTCCAGGATGCCGAGCCAACGGTGGCCTTCGTCTCCTCCGAGACTCGCCCCGTGATCGAGGCGCTCCGTGCGCACACCCCCTCCCTGCGCGCCGTCCATGTCCTCGACGACTTCTGGTCCGTCCTCGACTCCCTCCCCGGCGGCGCTGACCCCGTTGCCATCTCCGCCCGCGACGATATCGCCGCCCTCGTCCTCTCCAGCGGTACCACCGGCTCCCCCAAGGGCGTCATGCTTTCGCACTTCAACCTCGTCGCAAACCTTCGCCAGACGCTTGCCTCGGGCATGAGCCCGCCCTATTCCGGCCTCCTCAACTACATGCCCTTCTTCCACGTCTACGGCTTTGCCGCCATCATGGGCCAGGCCTTCGCCATGGGGCTCCCGCAGGTCATCATCCCGCGGTTCGACCCCGCCCTCATCCTGCAGCTCTCCGGCGAGTACCAGGTCCACACGCTCTTCTCACCGCCGCCGGCGCTGCGTGGCCTCATTGCCGCGCGCAAGGCGGGCGCGCCCGCCCTCACCGGCTACACAAAGCTCATCGTCACCGGGGCGGCGGCCACCCCGCCCGACCTCTGGGACGAGGCTGAGTCGGTCTTCGGCATCCCCGTCTGCCAGCCCTACGGCCTCTCCGAAGGGACGGCCGCCACCAACATCAACCCCCTCCATCGCATCAAGCGCGGCACCGTTGGCCCGCCCCTCCCAGATACAGAGCAACGCCTCGTCGACATGGAAACCGGACAGGATGTGCCCGTTGGCGGCCAGGGCGAAGTCTGGGTGCGCGGCCCACAGGTAATGCGCGGTTACTGGCGCCGCCCCGAGGCGACCGCCGAATGCCTCATGCCCGATGGCTGGCTTCGTACCGGCGACCTCGGCCGCTTCGACGAGGACGGCTATCTCACCCTGGTAGACCGCCTCAAGGAGATGATTCGCTACAAGGGCCACCAGGTCGCCCCTTCCGACCTCGAGGCCGTCCTCCTCACTCACCCGGCCATCGCCGACGTCGCCGTCATCCCTCGCGCCGACATCGAGGCCGGCGAGATCCCCCTCGCTTGCGTCGTCCTCGCACCAGGCGCGACCGCCGACACCGAAGCGTTCATCGCCTTCGTCAACGAACGCGTCAACCCGATCCATCACGTGCGCGCGCTCGTCTTCGTCGACGCCATCCCGCGCAACCCATCCGGTAAGATCCTGCGCCGTCTCCTCATCGAACGGGAACGGGCCGGCTCCCTCTAACACCAGCCAGCACCAACACGGAAGGAACTCAATTGCCCACCTACAACGACTACCGCTACATCACCGTTGAGCGCCGCGAGAACGACGTCGCCCTCGTCACTCTCAACCGGCCCGAACGCCGCAACGCCATCGACAACGACATGCACAGCGAGCTCGAACGGGTCTTCCACGAGCTCGGGAGCGACGAATCGTTCCGCGCCATCGTGCTTACCGGCGCCGGCCGCGCCTTCTGCGCCGGCGGCGATGCCCGCTCCATGGACGACGGCTCCTTCCTCCCGAAGGGGCCTACCACCCCGTTCCGTGCCGTGCGCACCCTCATGCACAACCTGCTCGAAGTCGAGCAGCCCATCGTCGCCGCCGTCAACGGCGACGCCGCCGGCCTCGGCGCCACCATCGCCCTCTGCTGCGACATCATCATCGCCGGCGAGCAGGCGCGCTTCGCCGACACCCACACCAAGATGGGCCTCGTCGCCGGCGACGGCGGCGTCATCATCTGGCCCCTGCTCGTCGGCTGGGCGCGCGCCAAGGAATACCTCCTTCTCGGCGACTGGATCACCGGCGCCGAAGGCGAACGCCTTGGCCTCGTCAATCGCGCCGTACCCCAGGACCAGGTCCTGCCGACAGCCCTCGCCTGGGCCGATCGCCTCGCCCTCGCCGCCCCCAAGGCCGTCCGCTGGACCAAGTACTCCATGAACCGCATCCTTCGCGCCCAGGTCGACCAGGCCCTCGACGCCTCCACCTTCCTTGAAGCCATCTCCATGGACAGCGACGACCTCCGCGAGGCCGCCGCAGCCTTCATCGAAAAGCGCCAGCCAAAGTTCACCGGCCAGTAGGAGGCCAACATGCGCACGGCAATAACTGAAATGCTCGGAATCGAGCACCCCATCATCCTTGCCGGGATGGGCACCGTCTCTTCATCGGACCTCGTGGCCGCCGTCTCCAACGCGGGGGGTGTTGGCATCCTGGGCGCCGCCTTCTGGCCCCCGGCCCAGCTCCGTGATGAGATCCAGCGCGTCCGCTCGCTGACGGACCGCCCCTTTGGCGTTGACCTCCTCCTCGCCGAAGGCGCTCCCGGCGTCGACGAGCTGATGCAGGTCATCTTCGACGAGAAAGTCCCCATCTTCGTCTCGGGGCTCGGAAGCCCGGGCCCCCTGGTTGAGGAAATGCACCGCCGGGGCATGAAGGTTCTTGCCATGATCGGCAACGTTCGCCAGGCCGTGCGCTGTGCCGAGGCCGGGGTCGACATCGTCGTCGCCCAGGGCACCGAGGCTGGCGGGCATACGGGCCGCGTCGCCACCTTCCCCCTCGTGCCCGCTGTCGTCGATGCCATCAAGCCCGTTCCTGTGGCCGCGGCCGGGGGTATCGCCGATGGCCGCGGCCTTGTCGCCGCCCTTGCCCTGGGTGCATCCGCGGCCGTGGTGGGGACCCGCTTCGTCGCCACGCGCGAAGCCGCGGGCCACCAGAACTACAAGGAAGGCATCGTCAGGGCGAGCGAAGAGGACACCATCGTCACCCGCGTCTACACCGGCAAGACCGCGCGCGTGATCAAGAATCCCTACACCGAACAGTGGGCCGGCCGCGAAGCAGAAATCGACCGCTTCCCCATCCAGCTCCAGAAGAACTGGGAAAACGTCCAGGCAGCTGTCGAGGGCGGAAACACCGAACGCGGCATGATGCCCGCCGGCCAGGTCTCCGGCGTCATCCATTCCATCGAAGGCGCCGCCGACGTCGTTCGCTCCATGGTTGCCGAGGCCGATGCGGTGCTCGCCGGGCTTGCCGGCGTCGCCGCCCGCTGACGGAGCGACTGAATTGGCCGAAACCATGCTTGCCGCCCGCATGCACCAGCCCGGTGAGCCGCTCAGGCTCGACGAGGTGCCCGTCCCCTCACCCGGTTACGGGCAGGTGCTGGTCAAGGTTCACGCCTGCGGCGTGTGCGGTTCCGATGTCCACTTCGTGGCCGGGCACTCCCCCGTTGCGCGCACGCCCATCACCCTCGGTCACGAGCCGGCGGGTGTGGTCCACCAGGCCGGGCCCGGCGTCGAGAACGCGGCCCCCGGGCAGCGCGTCGCGGTACGCCCGGGCACCCGCTGCGGCGAATGCGAGCCCTGCTCTCTCGGCCGCGACAACATCTGCGAACGCTCGCAGGTGCTGGGAATGCACGTCGATGGCGGGCTTGCGGAATTCGTGGTGGTCCCCGCCCAGGATGTCATCCCCATTCCCGAAGGCGTCTCCTTCGCCCAGGCCGCAATCGCCAGCGACGCCGTCGCCACCCCCTATCACGCCCTCATCGAGCGCGGGCAGCTCCGTCCCGGCGAGACGGTCGCCGTCTTTGGCTGCGGCGGGCTTGGCATCCACGCCATCAGGCTCGCGCGCCTCGCCGGCGCGGCGACGGTCGTGGCCGTCGACGTCCAGCCCCGCGCCCTCGAACGCGCCCAGCGCGCCGGCGCCGATATCGTCATCAACGCCGGCGAGGAACGGCCCTCGCGCGCCATCCGCAAGGCCCTGGGCGGGGCCGACCTCGCCGTCGAGTGCGTCGGCCACCCCGACAGCATCGGGGAGGCCGCCCGAAGCCTGAAGCGCGGCGGCCGCGCCGTCGTCGTGGGCATGGGCGACCAGCCCGTCGCCCTGCCGCCACCAAACGCCTTCACCTGGAGCGAAAACGCCCTCATCGGCTCCTTCGGCAGCTCGGCGGGGACGCTGAGGCGCATCCTCGCCATGGCTGCCTCCCGGCGGCTCGACCTCTCGCAGTCGGTTTCGGCCGTCCTGCCGCTGCGCGATGTCAACAGCGCGCTCGATATGCTCCGCGCCCCCGACCGCGAGGTCGTGCGCGTTGTCATCGAGCCGGGCAGGTAGTACGTCAATGCCACGATTCGAGCTCCGTCCACCAGCCCGCCACATCGGCCAGTACATGGAAAGCGGCGACTGGAGCGATTACTGGCGCACCGCCATCAGCCGCGCCAGCTCGGGCGAAATCCTCGTGCGCGGCTACCCCATCGAGGAAATCATCGAGCACCTCACCTCGACCGAGGCCCACTGGCTGCTGCTCCAGGGCGAGCTGCCCACCCCCGCACAGGCCGAGATCTTCGATGTGCTCCTTCGCAGCGGAATGGACCAACAACTCATCAGCTCCGCCGCGTCCGCCACCCGTTTTGCCGCCTCCGCCTCCCGCAATCCGGTGAGCGCGGTAGCCGCTGGCATGCTCGCCACCGGAGTGGTGACCGGCTCCCCGCGGCCCGCCATGGAGATGCTCTACAGTGCCGCCGAGGGGGTGTCCGCCAGCATGGAGGGCCTCTCCGAGGCCGCGCGCAACGTCGTCGCCGAATACCGCGCGCGCCGGGAGTTGATCCCCGGCCTCGGCCACCCCACCCACCGGGGCGGCATCGAGCCGCGCGCTGAAGCGGTGCGCAGGGCAGTCACCGCAAGGGGCGGGTGGAGCCTCCACTGCCAGCTCCTCGAAGCCGTTCATGCGGAGCTCGAACAGGCGCTCGGCCGGACCGTCACTGTCAACCTTGCCGGCATGATCGCTGCTGTCTATTGCGACCTCGACTTCGACCCGCTTGTCGCCGAGGGTGTATCCGCTCTCGAATACGGCTGGGCTCTCATCGCCCACGCCGTCGAGGAGATACGCGACGGCGTGCCCCTCCGCATCATCCCCGACGCCCTGGGCACCGTGTACACCGGCCCGCCCGAGCGCCACCTGCCCGCCCGCCAGCACCCCGAAAGGAGCCCCTGACCATGCCCTACAAGAACATCCTCCTCCAGAAGGATGGCCCCATTCGCACCATCGTCTTCAATCGCCCGGAGCGGATGAATTCCATCAGCGTGGAGACCGTCCCGGAGCTGCTGGACGCCCTCCAGCAGGTGGCCAGCGATTCGGAAGCCCGCGTGCTCGTGTTCACGGGCGCCGGCGACCGCGTCTTCTGCGCTGGCGCCGATATCAACGACATGGTGAGGCGCCCCGCTGGCGAGACCGACCACATAGTCACCATCTACCTCGATTACGTCCGCGCCATCCGCGAGCTTTCCATCCCCGTGATCGCGAAGGTGAACGGCGTCGCCGCCGGGGGTGGCGCCTGCACGGCCCTCGCCGCCGACTTCCGCATCGCCTCCGACCGCGCGCGCTTCGGCTTCGTGTTCGTCGGCGTCGGCCTTTCCGGCGCCGACATGGGTTCGAGCTACTACCTCCCGCGCATGGTGGGCTTCGGCAAGGCATCCGAGCTCCTGATGACAGGCGAAGTCATCGATGCCGCCGAAGCGCTGCGCATCGGCCTCGTTAATCGCGTTGTCCCCCACGAAGAGCTCGATGCGGCCGTGGATGGCCTCGCGCGCCGGCTTGCCGCCGGGCCGCCCCTCGCCCTCAAGATGACCAAGCGCGCCCTCAACGCCAGCCTCGACCTCGGCCGCGACGCCGAGTTCGACTTCGAGACCTACGCGCAGACCATGTGCCTCCTCTCCGACGACCACATCGAAGGCGCCACCGCGTTCAAGGAAAAGCGCGCCCCCGTCTACCACGGGCGCTGAGGGACAACACGTGATTGGCTTTTCGCTAACCGACGAACAGAAGCTCTTCCAGGAAGCCATCCGCGACTTCGCCCGGCGCGAAGTGGCTCCCATCGCCCGCGAGTACGATGAGCGCGAGGAGTACCCGGTACAGGTGCTGCGGCGGATGGGCGAGCTCGGCTACCTCGGCGTGCCCTTCCCCGAAGAGCTCGGCGGCGCAGGCGGCGATAGCATCATGGCCGCCCTCATGTCCGAGGAGATGGGGTACGTCTCGGCCGGCATCTACCTCGGCGTCTACGTCCACGTCTTCCTCGCCCTCAACGCCATCGCCCGCTTCGGCAGCGAGAGCCAGCTGCGCGACTACCTTCGCCCCGGGATCGCCGGCCAGAAGGTCGGCGCCTGGGCCTTCGCCGAACCCGACGCAGGCTCCGATCCCGGCTCCATGACGACCCGCGCCGTGCGTGACGGCGACGACTATGTCATCGATGGCACCAAGATGTACATAACGAACGGCTCCATCGCCGACTTCGTCGTGCTCACCGCCATCACCGACCCGGCCCAGGGTATGAAGGGTCTCAGCCTCTTCATTGTCGACACGAAGACGCCCGGGTTTGCCGTCGCCCGCACCCTCCGCAAGCTCGGCGTACGCGCCTCCGATACGGCCGAGCTCTCCTTCACCGGCTGCCGCATCCCCGCCGATGCTCTCCTCGGAGCGGAAAACGTCGGCTTCATGAACGCCATGCGCGTGCTCACAGCCGGCCGCATCGTTTCCGCCGGCTTTGCCCTTGGGACCGCGCGCGCCGCCTTCGATCAGTCGCTCCGCCACGTGAAAGAACGGCGTGCCTTCGGCCAGGCCGTTGGCGACTTCCAGGGCATCCAGTGGCAGTTCGCCGATATGGCGCTCGAACTGGAGTGCGCCCGGCTGCTCGCCTGGCAGGCAGCCTGGCTCTCCGACCAGGGGCTCCCCCACATCAAGGAAGCCTCGATGGCGAAGCTCTATGCCACCGAGATGTGCGCGCGCATCACCGGGCAGGCGGTGCTCCTGCACGGCGCCTCCGGCTACATGGCCGATTCCGACGTGCAGCGCTTCTACCGCGATGTGAAGGTCATGGAGATCGGCGAAGGCACGTCGCACATCCAGCGCAATACCATCGCCCGCCAGGTCGGGCTCTAATCCAAATCGAGAGGGAGAAACAGAACCGTGACATACCAGCTGGTCACCCTGGAGCGCGATGGCAACGTCGCTGTCCTCACCCTGAACCGCCCCGATAAGCGGAACGCGCTCAACACCGCCCTGCGCGATGAAGTGCGCGCCGCCCTCGAAGAGCTCGAAGCGGACGACTCAGTGAGCGTCGCCATCATCACCGGGGCCGGCCCCGTCTTCTGCGCGGGCTTCGATACGAGCGAGTTCGCGACCATCCCGCCTGCCGAGGTGTTCTACGGCGAATCGGCTGTCCGATACCACTACCGTCTCCAACGCTTCGCGAAGCCCCTGATCGCCGCCATCAATGGCTCCGCGATGGGAGGCGGGTTCGATATCGCCGTGCTCGCCGATGTCCGCATCTGCGTAGAAGGCGCATCCTTCGGCCACCCGGAGATCAAGTTCGGCGCTTCCACCCTCTATGGTCCCCTCGCCGCTGTCATCGGCGGCAGCCTCGCCCGCGATCTCTGCCTCTCTGGCCGCAGGATAGACGCCAGCGAAGCCCACCGCATCGGCCTCGTCAGCCAGGTGGTCGCCGCCGATCGCCTGCTGGATGAGGCAAAAGCCGCTGCCCGCGTGATCGCCGAGGCCCCGCTGGCGACCCTCAAAGAGGTCAAGTCGCAGATCATCGCCGCCGCCCCCACACATTTCCCCGAGCGCTGAACCAGGATGCTCCCGCTCGAAGGCGTGCGCGTTTGCGATCTCACCATCGCCCAGTTTGGCGCCCACGCCACCATGATGCTGGCCGACATGGGCGCCGAGGTCATCAAGATCGAGTCGCCCCGCGGCGGCGACCCCGGTCGCGGTGTCGCCCTCCAGCCCAACGGCGTCTCGCCCTTCTTCCAGGCGCACAACCGCGGCAAGAAGAGCGTCACCGTGAACCTGCGCCGCCCCGAGGGGAAGGAGATCGTCCTCCGCCTGGCCGCCCGCTCCGAGATCTTCGTGCAGAGCTGGAAGCCGGGCGTCATCGAACGGCTCGAACTCGACTATGCGCCCATCCGCTCCACCAACCCGGCAATCGTCTATGCCTCCGCGACCGGGTTCGGTCCCAGGGGCCCCCGCGCACACCTGGCTGCGATGGACATGGTCGCCCAGGCGGCGGGCGGATTCGCCTGGGCCAATTCACCCCCTGGCGCGGAAGAGCCCAACCCTGCCGGTCCCACCATTGCCGACCAGGCTGGCTCCCTCGTGCTCGCCTACGGCATCCTTGCCGCCTATGTCCACCGGCTGCGCACCGGCGAAGGCCAGCAGGTCGATGTATCCCTCCTCGGCTCGCAGATGACCATGCAGGCCTGGAACATCGCCAGTTTCTTCCTGGGCGGCGAGCAGGTCCGGGGCGGCCGTGCCGGCGCGAACTCGCCCATCTTCACCCTCTATCGCGCCAGCGATGGCTGGTTCGGGATCGCGATCATCGATGAGCGCCAGTGGCCGCTGCTCTGCCAGGTGATCGGCCAGCCCGGGCTGGCCGGCGATTCCCGCTTTAACGGGCGCGCCCCCCGCGAGGCAAATCGCGCCGCGCTCACCGCTATCCTCGAGAAGGCCTTCGCCCGGGGAACGCGGGCGGAATGGCTCGCCGCCCTGGAAGCGCACGATATCCCCTGCGGTCCCGCCAACACGTATGCCGACCTCGCCTCCGACCCGCAGGTGAGAGCAAACGGCTACCTGGTCGATGTGGAAGTCCCCGGCGCGGGGACGCTCACCGAGGTTGGCCCGCCCGTCGCCCTTGGCGGCCGGCCGCCCCCCGTCCGCTCCGCCGCCCCTGAGCTTGGGCAACACACCGAGCAGGTGCTCCTGGACCTCGGTTACGGCTGGGAGGAAATCGCGCGCCTCCGCGAGGGCCGCGTCATTCTCTAACCCCGTAGCGCGTACCGGGGGCCGCGTTCATTGGCCGCCGTCCCCCCGGCATGACAGAATCGGGCCGTATCCCGGAGGGCAACACCATGGAACGGCCGGTCAGCTACTTCTCCGAAGGCACGCGCATCCGTGCCATCCTCTACCTTCCCGACACCCTCAAGGCGGGCGAACGCCTGCCCGGCGTCGTTCTCTGCCATGGCTTCACCGCCATCAAGGAGCTCATCCTCCCAGACTATGCGCGCCGCTTCGCCGCCGCCGGCATTGCCGCCCTCGCCTTCGACTACCGCGGCTTCGGCGAAAGCGAGGGAACGCGTGGCCGCCTCATCTGGCGCGACCAGGTGCAGGACATCCGAAACAGCATCACCTTCATGGAGACCGTCCCCGAAGTCGACCCCGGCCGCATTGGCCTCTGGGGCACAAGCTACGGCGGGGCCAACGTCATCTACACGGCCGGCATCGAGCCCAGGGCGAAGTGCGTCGTTGCCCAGGTCGGCTTCGGCGATGGCGGCCGGCGCCAGCGCGAGGCGCCCCCGGAACAAACCGCACCCATGCGCGCCATCATCAGCGCCGAGCGCCAGAAGCGCGTGCTTACCGGCGAAAACACCATGGTCGACCCCTTCACCATCCTCAGCGAGCCCGATTCGGTCGCCTTCTTTGGAGAGGCGATGAAGACGCATCCGCGCCTCAAGACCGAGATCCCCATCGAGTTCATCGAGGCCACCCAGGAGTACGTCCCCGAGGAGATGGCCCCCCGCATCGCGCCGCGGGCCCTCCTCGTGATCGCCGCCGAAAACGACGCCACCACCCCTGCCGACGAGTTCCGCTCCGTCTACGAGAAGGCGGGCGAGCCGAAGAAGCTCTCGATCATCGAAGGCATCCGCCACTACGAGATTTACAGCGGCGAACCGCTCGAACGCTCAGCGCGCGAGGCTGCCGAGTGGTTCAAGCGCTACCTCTAGGCGCCTGCCCTCAGGCCTGGAATCCCTCCATGCCGGTGAGGATTCGAAGCATAACTTCGTCGGCGCCACCGCCAATCGACGCCAGGCGGCTATCGCGGAAGTAGCGGCTCGTCCACATGTCATCCATGTAGCCCACGCCGCCGTGGAACTGCAGGCACTGGTCCGCGACCCGCCGCCCCATGCGCCCCGCCTTGAGCTTCGCCATCGTCGCCAGCCGTGTGACGTCCTCGCCGCGCACGATCTGCTCGCAGCACGCATGCCCCAGGTAGCGCAGCGCCTCGATCTCCGTCACAAGCTCCGCCAGCGTGTACTGAATGTACTGGTTGTTGATGAGGGGCTGGCCGAACGCCTGGCGCTGCTTGAGGTAGGCCACCGTGCGCTCGATCGCCCGCGTCATCGCCCCAACGGCGGTGTAGACCGCGATCATGCGCTCCTTCTGGAACTGCTGCATCTGCAGCTGGAAGCCGCGTCCCTCCGGCCCGATCCTGTTTGTCACCGGCACGCGCACATCGTCGAAAGCGAGCTCGCCCGTATCCGAACAGTGGTTGCCCATCTTGTCCAGCTTGCGGATCACCTGGAAGCCCGGGCGGTCCGTGGGCACGACGATGAGCGACATCCCCTTGTAGCCGCCCTCATCGGACGTGCGCGCCAACACCACAAGGAAGTCCGCCTGGATGCTGTTGGTAATGAAGATCTTGCGGCCGTTGATGATGTAGTCGTCCCCATCACGGCGTGCCGTCGTCTTCAGGCCCGCCACATCGGAGCCGGCATCCGGCTCGGTGACCGCAATCCCGCAGATCTTCTCGCCCCGGCAGGCGGGAGCCAGGTACTCCATCTTCAATTCGTGGCTGCCCCACTTTGCCAGTGCAGGCGTAGCCATGTCCGTCTGCACCGTGATCGCCATGGGGATTCCGCCCACGTCCGCTCGTCCCAGCTCCTCAGCGAAGATCATCGTGTACGAGTGGTCCACGCCGCCGCCGCTGTACTGGGGCTCGTACTCCAGCCCCAGCATGCCAAGGTCGCCAAGCTTCTTGAAGAGCTCGTGCCCCGGGAAGATGGCCGCCTTTTCCCACTCGTCTGCGTGCGGGTTGATCTCCTTTTCCACGAAGTCCCGGACCGTCTTTCGGAACATGTGGTGCGCTTCGTTGAATTCCACTGGTCTACTCCTTCCGGAAAGTGCTTGTGCCTACCTGGTCCGGGCGCTCAGCCCTCCGCCGGGCTGCCTTCCAGCAGCGCCGCCGGCATGTCGACGACCTTCGCCCGCACGTACTCCCCAAGGCTCTTCGCCTGCGGGTCGGCCCTGGTCGAGGATGCCACCCCCTCTCCCAGCAGGCCAACCACGACGAAGTTGATCGATCGCATCCGCGGCAGCTCGTAGCGCCGTACCTCCAGGTCGCGCGCTTCGGCGATTAGCTCCTTGAACCGCTCAACCCTCATGTACTCCCGCAACCAGGCGTACGCCTCGTCCGTTCGCGCCCAGAGCCCCACGTTCGCGTTCCCGCCCTTATCGCCCGAACGCGCCCCGATGAGGCGTCCCAGCGGCGCCCGCACAGTGGGCCCCGCTGGCACCGGCGCCCGGGGCGGCTCCTGCAGCGCCACTTCCGGGCCGGTTCGCTGGCGCGTGGGCGAAATCGGGGTCTCCCGTCCGTCGGCTGCGACCACGACTTCGTGGACCTCGTCCGCCGGCACCAGTGCCGGCCAGTACACGCCATATGCGTCCTCCGACCCCGGGACCGAGGTCATGTGGAAGCCCGGGTAGATGCCAAGGCCGATCTCCACCGCTTTTCCCGAAAACGCCCTCCCCACCTTGCGCGGGTCCCGGTCCTTCACCGTTATCCGCAGGAAGGCGCTCGCCTCTTCATTCGAGTCCGGGTCCTCCCGGTCCGAGCGCGTCAGGGAGACCTTCACCTCGTCAAACTGGTCCCGGCCGCCAAGTTCGTTGAAGAGGGAGTCAAGCGTCAGCGCGGCTTTTTCTTCGATGTCCAGGCCGGTGAGCACGAAAGTCATCGAGTTGCGGAAGCCGCCCGCGTAGTTGATGCAGACCTTCGTCGTTTCGGGAGCGGGTTCACCGCGTACGCCGCTGATGCGCACGCGGTCGGGCCCCTCCTGATCGAGCGTGATGGTGTCGAAGCGCGCGACCACGTCCGGGTTCAGGTATCGCGGGCTGCCAATCTCATACAGAAGCTGCTCGGTCACGGTGCCGATCGTGACGGCGCCGTTCGTCCCCGGGTGCTTGGTGATGACCGAGCTGCCATCGGCCCCGACTTCGGCGATTGGGAAGCCCGGGTGGCGGAGGACGGGCACTTCCCTGAAGAACGAGTAGTTGCCGCCCGTTGCCTGCGTTCCGCACTCGATCACGTGCCCCGCAACCACCGCCCCCGCCAGCTGGTCCCAGTCGTCGCGCTTCCAGCCGTGCCAGTACGCCGCCGGTCCCACAACCAGCGAGGCATCCGTCACCCGGGGACAGATCACGACATCGGCACCGCCGTTCAGCGCCTCCACAATCCCCCAGCCGCCCAGGTAGGCATTCGCCGCAATGGGCTGCACGCCTGCCTCGGCCAGGGACCGGCCGTTATCGAGATGTGCCAGGGGGATGCCCTTCTGTTGCAGCTCGGGAATGCGCGCGAGCAGGTCGTCACCCTCGATGTGGGCGATGTTCGCCTGCAGCCCCAGCCTGTCGGCGATTTCGCGCATCCTTGCCGCGCACGCCGCCGGGTTGAGCCCGCCCGCGTTGGTGACAACCTTGATGCCCCTCTCCAGGCAGGTCCCCAGCACCTCCTCCATCTGGCGAAGGTAAGTGGTCGCGTACCCCAGGTTCGAGTCCTTCTGCTGCGCCTTCCAGAGGATGAGGAGCGTCAGCTCGGCCAGGTAGTCGCCTGTCAGGAAGTCAATCGGGCCGCCCTCTACCATCTCCCGCGCCGCGGCCAGGCGGTCGCCGTAGAAGCCCGAGCAGTTGGCGATGCGGACCGGTTGTCTGGCAGCCGTCACCCGGACACCTCCTGCCACCGCGGAGGCCGCTTCTCGGCAAAGGCGACCATCCCTTCGCGTGCTTCTTCCGAGGCGAAGAGGCTCGCCGAACGTTCCGCCATCGCGTGCAGCGTCTCCGCCACCGGCTTCCCCGGTACGTCCCGCACCAGCCTCTTGCACGCTGCCAGCGCGTTCGGCCCGCCCTTGAGCAGCGATTCGATATACCGGCCCACGGCGGCATCGAGGTCGGCCGCAGGCACGGCGGCGTTGATCAGGCCCATCGCCGCTGCCTCCCGGGCAGAGAACGTGTCGCCGGTGAGGAACAGCTCCATCGCCTTCGTAATCCCGATCTTTGGGATAGAGACCACCGAAATGATCGCCGGGGCAACGCCGATGCGCACCTCGCTGAACGAGAACGTTGCCTCCTCGACCGCGACAGCCAGGTCGCAGGCGCCCAGCAAGCCGATCCCGCCTGCCCGCGCATGGCCATTGATTCGCGCCAGCACCGGCTTCGGCGACTCCCAGATGTCGTTGAGCATGTCGGGCATGCTTGCCGCGTTCAGTGTGGAGCCTTCACGCGCCTCATTGGCGGAGCGCTGCTCCTTGAGGTCCGCGCCCGCACAAAACACCGTCCCCGTCCCCGTGAGGACCACCACCCGCGCCCGTTCGTCCGCCAGTGCCGCATCGAGATGGCCCTTGAGATCAGACATCAGCCTTCGTGACAGCGCATTGCGGTTCTCCGGCGAATCGAGGGTGATCGTCGCCACGCCGCCGCTCACTTCCAGGTGCACGAGTTCGCCGGACATGTCTCAGCTCTCCTTCCCGAATTCGCCCGGTTGCCGGCCCTGCCCCGGCGGGCCGGCAAATGCCTGTGCGATCGACATCCACTCCTGCGCGGCGTCGCCTTCGACCACGAGGTTCGTGTCCGCGAGGTGCCTTCGCTGGGTCACGAGCCGGCAGAAGTCCGTTGCCGTACCGGAGATCCGATTCGACGCATCCGGTTCGCCGAACTCCCACTTCTCGCCCGATGGCGCCGTCAGCACCACGAAGATCGGGTCCGTTGGAGGCGTCATCCCGCGCGCGAGATACGAAAACCCCCGCGTGCGCACTCCCAGGGTGGCCACATGCTTCAGCCGGTCCGTGTCCGGCCGTGCGATGCCCACCACGTCCACCACGTCCAGTCCGTGCGACCAGGTCTCCATCAGCCGGGCGGTGATGAAAGATGCGCCGCTCATGTCGGGTCCGTACCAGGGCATCCGCTTCTTCGCGTCCAGCGGCCGCGCCACACGGACGAGGTCCGAGCTTGCCTTGCGCCACCAGGCGAGCACTTCAGTGGGCGTCATCGCCCGGCTTCTTGCGATATACCCCTTCTCCACGTCCCCGAGCTCACCCGCCAGCGTCCGCGCAACCTCATCCCGGAAGCCATCCGGGTCGCTTATCGCCAGCGCCGCCTTCTCATCGAAGAACGCCAGGTGGGCGACCTGGTCCCGCACCAGCCAGCCCGGTGCGTGGGTCTGCAGGTCCCAGGCGCTCCCTGGCATCTTCGCCAGGACGGCGCCAATCGCCGCCTGCTCGGCCTCCAGGTCATCGACAAGCTGTTCGTAGTCAAGACTCATCACTTCTCTCCAGTTCCCGCGTCGCAGATAACCCGGCCCGGCCAGGCGAACATGGCCGCCGGGGCCGTCGGGACACACTCCACTCTGCGACCGGAGATTAGCGCAAAACTAAGCACCGCGCCTTTCCCCGGCATTGCCCGGTGTGACCATGGTCGCATCGCCTCCCGGCCCCCACCCGCGAGAATCGCCCAATGGCTGGACTACCTACCGGAAACATAAGACTCGAAGTGGTCGAAGTGCGGGCCGCGCGCCCTGCTGCGCCGCGCCGTCCTGCACCGCCCGCTCTCCCCTGGCTCTTTGCGGCCGCGATGGCAGCCTCGGCTGCAATCGCGGTCCTCGGCGGCCTCGTTCTTGGCTTGCTGGCAGCCACAGAGACCGGCTTCGGCGAGCGCAACTGGACCGAGGCCGTGCAGGCCCACGGCCGCCTCCAGCTCGTTGGCTGGACGGCCGTCTTTGTTGCCGCCCTCGCGTTTGAGTTCATCGTGCGGCTCAATCAGCGCGGTCCCCTGCCCGTGCTGCCTCGCATGCTCGTCCTCTGCGGGCTTGGCGCCGGGGCACTCCTGGAAGCGGCGGGCCAGGTCTGGAACGATACCGCCGGCTTCATCTGGATTCCTGGTGCGGCAATCACGCTCGCCGCCTCCGTGGGATTCGCGATCATGATCTGGCGGGTCCGCGCCGCCTACCCGTTCAGGCTCGACCTCCAGCCGTTCTTCTTTCGCCTTGGGGCGGGCTGGCTTGCTCTCGCGGGCGGCGTCTCGCTCCTCGCCGTGCTCCGCGCCGACGCCGGGGTCGCCTACGTCAGCGACACGCACCTGGCGGCCGAATTGCTCGCGCGCGGGTTCGTCCTAAACACCATCCTTGGCGTTGGGTTGCGGGCCTTCCCCGGCCATCTCGGCCTCCAACCCATGCCCGTACGGCGCCAGGCCATCGTGATGCTCACGATTAGCGGCGCCCTCCTCGCCTGGTCCGCTGGCGCAGGCGCATTCGATCTCCCCGGCAGCGCCCCCCTGCGTTCCGTCGCCAACCTCGCTTACGCTGCCGGTCTCGCCCTGTTTACCGTCTGGATGGGCGTCCTCACCCCCCTCCGCAACCCGGCCGGCGGGCCGAACTACCGGGTGCTCGTCCCCGTGGCGTGGCTGGGGCTTGTGGCCTACGCCGTGGCACTCGCCGTCTCCTCTATCGTTGACTTCGATTCCAGCCTGAGCATCTACCAGTCCGGGGCAGTCCGTCACATCTTCCTGCTGGGATTCATGGCTCCACTAATGGCCGCCATGGCCCACATCGTGCTCGCTCGATTCGGAACCGGCCGGGTCCGCTGGGAACCGCTCCTCACGGCTTCCTTCGTGGGGCTCATGGTGGCGTGGCCTTTGCGCGTACTCCCGGTGCTCTTCACCGACAGCCCGGGGTCAGCCGGGCGTTCCATCCTGGGCGTGGCCGCGGTCGTGGCCGCCGTTTCCCTGGCCGGGGTCGCCACCGTCGCTGCCGCCAACGCGCTTGCAATACGCAGCCTGGTCAGGGGTATGCACCACTAGCGCACCCGGCGCGAACCGCCATGGGGGCCAGTCACAGGATGCCAGTGCCCGTGAAAATCCTGGAGTCGGCGATGTGCTCCAGCCACTCCTCCGCATCGCTCCGCGTGCGAATACGCCGCATCAAGCGTCGGCGATCGGCCTCGGGCAACGTCGCGAAGAGCCCTTCAAGGGCCTCCCGCTCCTGCGCGGTGAGTGGCCGGTCTCGTAGCGCCATAGCCCGATCATACGCTCGGCCAGATGTAGCGGCGCACGTCGGCGAGGTGTTCGAGCCAGTCATTGGCCTGGCTCACCGTCCGCACCCGGTCCGCAGGCCCTCCCGTCCCCGACGGGTGAGTCTCAAAGAGCCGTTCGAACTGGGCCCGTTCGGTGGCGGTCAGGGGACGGTCCCGAAGCATACTGTCCCATGCTCAGCCCTGGCCCGCGCACTTCATATGACCTGCGCCATATCGCGCGGCTTTGCCCGCGAACGGGTGATAGCCGCGGGCGGAAGGCCCGTAGCCGGGCGCGGGACCGCCCGCCTGCGCGGCGCGCGCACGGCCCCAACGCGCTGGCGCGGCGCCCGGACCGCCCGGGGATGCGTTTCTACCCCGGTGCCTTCCCACGGGCGCCCGCGCCCTACCCGCAGCGTGCGGCTGTCGAGGTACTCCTTCACCATGCTCCCGATGACAGCCGCTGCTGCCCCAATGAGGAAAAGGTCGAACACGATCGTCGCGGCCGGGTTTATCATCTGCAGCACATCCGTTCGGAAATTCCTGTGAGGATAGTAGAACAAACGTACGTCTGTCAACACATTTGTTCTGCTCTGCCCGGTCTCCAGTGCACCCCAGGAGGTGGTCAGTGTTTCACAACATCCCGCCGGGAATGGCTCGCCGCATGCGTGACCTCGAAGAGATAGACGCTCGCGACCGCGACGACGGAACCCCTCGCCTCGAGCGGCTGCGCCAGGTTCCGCCCGAAACAGGGAGGTTCATCGCGCTCCTGGCCGCCGCGGCGCCCCCGGGCATGGTGATCGAGGTCTGGACAAGCGCCGGCTACTCAGCCATGTGGCTTGCCCTCGCCTGCCGCGAGACAGGGAGAAGCCTGGCAACCTTCGAGGTCTTGCCCGCGAAGGCCGCCATCGCGCGCGAGACCTTCAGGCTTGCCGGGGTCGACGACATCATCACGCTGGTCGAGGGTGACGCCCGGGAGCACCTCGCCGCACTCGATGGAATTGGCTACTGCTTCCTCGACGCTGAGAAGGAGGTCTACGCCGCCTGTTACGAACTGGTTGTCCCCCGGCTCGTCCCCGGTGGCCTGCTCATCGCCGATAACGCCATCAACCACTACGAGACCCTCAAACCAATGATCGACCGCGCGCTCGCAGATGAAAGAGTCGATGCAATGGTTGTCCCCATCGGCAAAGGCGAGCTCATTTGCCGGAAGCACTGAATGGGAGCCGCGACAACTACTGTCGCCGTTGACGTCCTCGGCCCTGCCTCGTCAGAATCCGCCCCGTGCTGGCGAAGGTCTACAGTTGCGCTGTCATCGGCCTCGAAGGCGAACTCGTTGAAGTCGAGGTCGATATCACTCGTGCTCAGACCCCCACCACCGCTGTTGTCGGCCTCCCCGATGCCGCCGTCCAGGAATCGAAAGAGCGCGTCCGCGCGGCCGTTCGCAACAGCGGCCTGACCTGGCCCTTCAATTCCCGCATCATCGTGAACCTCGCCCCGGCCGACCTGCGCAAGGAAGGCCCCGCCTACGACCTGCCCATCGCGGTTGGCGTGCTGGCGGCAAGCGGGCAGGTCGTCGCTGACCTCGATGACGCGGTCTTTGTCGGGGAGCTCTCGCTCGATGGCGAGGTCCGCCCCGTTCACGGCGCACTGCCCATGGTGGCGCTGGCGAAGAAGCGCGGCAAACAGCGTGCGTTTGTTCCGTCTGCCAACGCCGGCGAGGCAGCGCTCGTGGCGGGGATCGCCGTCCACCCTGTCGAGAGCCTTTCCAGTCTCGCTGCCCACCTGCTCGGCGCGGCGCCCATTGCGGCCGCCTCCCCGGGCGCTACCTCGGTCGCGGGGACCGTGTTCCCGGGCACCGATTTCGCCGACATCGTCGGGCAGGAGCATGTGAAGCGCGCCCTCGAAGTGGCAGCCGCCGGCGGGCACAACGTCATCATGCGCGGCCCGCCGGGCAGCGGTAAGACGCTCCTCGCGCGCGCCGTCCCCTCCATCCTGCCCGCCATGACGGTCGACGAAGCCCTGGAGGTGACCCGCATCTACAGCGTCGCCGGGTTGCTCTCGCCAGGCTCCGGCATGATTGGCTCACGCCCATTCCGTGCCCCCCACCACACCATCTCCCACGCCGGCCTCGTGGGCGGCGGTACCACCCCCCGTCCCGGCGAGATCACCCTCTGCCACCGGGGCGTTCTCTTCCTCGATGAGCTCCCCGAATTCGGTCCGCAGGTTCTCGAAGTGCTGCGCCAGCCGCTCGAAGACCGGCTCGTCACCATCAGCCGCGCGCGCATGTCCGTCACCTTTCCCGCCAATTTCGCCCTCATCGCCGCTATGAATCCCTGTCCCTGCGGCTACTACGGTGACCCCGTGCGCGACTGCACCTGCGCGCCGCCGCTGGTCTCGCGCTACCAGCGGCGCATCTCCGGGCCCCTCCTCGATCGCATCGACCTCTTCGTCGACGTCCCCCGCGTCGCCTACGACAAGCTCGCCTCCACCACTCGCAGCGAGGCCTCGGCGGTCGTCCGCGAACGCGTGGAGCGCGCCCGCGCTATCCAGCGCGAGCGCTTCCGGGCCCACCCCGAGACCGCGCTCAATTCCGAAATGAACCCAACCCTCGTCCGCCAGTTCGCCCAGCTCCAGCTCGCGGAAAACGCCGGCGGTCTCCTCAAGCTGGCAGTCGAACAGCTGAACCTCTCCGCGCGCGCGTTCCACAGGGTGCTGAAGCTCGCCCGCACCATCGCCGACCTGGACTCCAGTGAGGGAATCGAAAGCCAGCACCTCGCCGAGAGCATCCAGTACCGCGAGCGGATGGAGTAGTGCCCGCCTCCGGGGCCCCCTTGCCGCCCAGCGCTCCTCCCAGGGAGGCTCGCCGGCATCCCCGCTGAAGCAGGTGACGCGAAGCGCTGCGATTCCTATCGAAGCTGCTCCGGCCGCCCTCCGGGAATCGGGGCCCCTGCGAACCGCCGGCCATAGGTGACGCGCACACCCGCTATTGAAACATCACAGATCGGGCCCTCCCCTTATTGCCTCGCTGTTGCAGGCAACCGACATTTGATCCGATGGGCACGCGCGCCACAGCGGCGCGCGCAGGCGCCGGGGAACGGGAGGACAGAAGGAGGACGTGGCGCGGACTGGCGCAAATGCCCGGCTCGATGAGTTCGCCTACTTCGGTGCTCGCGCTCTTTCCCAGGCGGGCCAGGCGTTCTTCCTCGTCGCCATCCTCATCACCTCAGGTTCCGGCTCGTCCCTCGCCTTCGGCCTCAGCAGCGTCATGGCTGCAACCATGGCCGGGCCGCTTGTCTTCGGCCTTCTTGCCGGGAGCCTGGCAGACCGGCTGGGCCCTGGACGCGCCTATGCCCTTGGTGCCGCCGGGAGGCTCGCTGCTGTAAGTGCTGGCTTGCTCATCCTGGGGCGGCCCGAGCTCGCCTGGGTGGTCGCCCTGGCCTACTCATCGGTTTCACAGCTCTTCTCTCCGGCCGAGATGGCCATGATTCCCCTGGTTGGGCGCACCCAACCCGCCCGCGCCCACGCTCTGCTCGTAGTGCTCCAGTACGCCGCCCAGGGGGTTGCGGTGCTTGCCCTCGCGCCACTTCTTCTCCTCACGGCGGGAACAGTCGCGCTGCTCGTCGTCGCGGTGGCGATCTATGTTCCCGTCGTCGCCCTGGCCGTCTTCCTCGGACTGCGTGTCCGTGCACGGGAGCCGGAATTCCGGGCCCCTGGCCGGCGGGCATTCTCCTTCCGGCAGGCGACCGCCTTCCTCATCCACGACCATCGCGCCGCGTATGCTTTCGGGTCACTCGCATTTGTCGACCTGGTGGTGAAGTGCGTGGTGGTCGCCCTGCCTGCTTACCTGGTCGCCACCGCTGGCCCGGGGCGCACCGGCCTCATCGTCGCGCTGGCCCCGGCCGCTCTCGGCGCCCTCCTCGGTCTCCTTTGGGCCGGCACTCAGCTTCGCCTGTCCGAAGCCGAGCGCGTCATGAGGACCACCCTCCTCGGCGTCATCGTTTCGCTTTTTGCCCTGGCCGGCCTCGAAAGCGGGCTCGGTCTTGCCGGCATCGCCCTCGATGCGGCGGACCTCACCACCCAAGGAGCAGGTTTCGACATCGACCTCGCCCTCGCCCTCCCCGTCGCGCTCCTCTTCGGCGCCTCCCTGTCTGTTGCGCCGATCGCCGCCCGCGCCGTGCTCTCCGCCACCGCGCCCCTTGGGAGCCAGGCGCGCGTATTCGCCTCACAGTCGACCCTCGCCGAGATGCTGGGCGTCCTGCCCCTCCTTCTCGCTGGCCTTGGCACCGAGGTTGCCGGCCCCCGGCCCACACTGGGACTCGTCGCCGTGGCCGGGACTGCCCTCTTCCTCGCCCTCGAAGCAGCCTCGGCCTCTCGCGGCGCCCTCCAACCCCTCGCGGTGAACGTGGAGTCGCCGGTCCGGTAGCTCCACTTCGACCGCTCTCCACGGCGCTTGAAACGAGCCAGTTTTCGGCCAATCTCCGCTATTGACATCCCCTTCCCTGCGTCCCTACTATGTGAATAGTGAAACACTGTTCACAAAGTCGGCCATGAAACAACGTGCCCCCAAGCGCCCCGCGGCTGAACGCAAGCGCCTCATCCTTGAAAGCGCTCAGTCGGTCTTCGCCGCTTCGGGCTATGCAAACGCAGGGACCGATGAAGTGGCCCGGGGCGCCGGGGTCGCCCCTTCGGCCATCTACCGCTACTTCCCCAGCAAGCGCGACCTCTACCTGGCCACCCTCAGGGATGCCGGCCCCCGGCTGGTCGCCCTCTGGCGCAGGGCCGCCGAGCGCGCGGGCGATCCCCTCGAAACGATCTGGGAGATCGGCCTCCAGTACTACGACCACGTGCATACCCGCTCGCCCTTCACTCACCTCTGGTTCAAGGCCCTTGGCGACGCCTCCGACCCGGAGGTGCAGGCAATCATGGCCACCAGCTACCGGGCGATGATCGACGTCATCACCGGGCTCATCGAAGACGGCCAGGAGCGCGGGCTGGTCCGCGCCGATATTGCCCCGCGCATCGCCGCCTGGCACTTCATGGCCATCGGCTCCACCTTCGACCTGGTCCATCAGCTCGGCCTCGATGACGAGCTCGATCGCCCCCGCGTCGAGGAATGGGGCCGCCACTACATCGAATCCCTTCGCGAGGTCCCCCGTGGAACGGTCACGACAAACGACTGACTGCGCCTCCGACGAACGCTGCCTCTGCGGGGCGCTCGTTGCCCGCACTACGCCGCTGGGCGTCGAGATCCTCTGCCGCCGCTGTCGCCGGGTGCATCGCATCCCCTGGGAATCGGCGAGCGAGACGCGGCGAGCGCGGGGTAGTCCCTCTCGCACACCTGCATAGCGAATCGAGGCCCGAGGTCAGGAACCCAGAGCCCGGACAGACCGCCACAGCGGCATGTCCGGGCTCTTCATCTTACGAATCCAAGGAGGAATGCCTCTCCACCGGCACCGGCGAGGCGAAACGAACAGCAATGGAACAGGCGCCCACCCCGAACTTCAAGCCGCTCCGCGAGGCGGTCCGCCACTACATCACCACCGAAGTCATCCCCCTCGAACGTGACAACAACCTCACCTGGGACGTCGTGCCCCCTGCCGGCCTGCGCCGCCAGGTGCGCGTGCGCGCCCGCGAGCTCGGGCTGTACGCCCCCGACATGCCGCAGGAAGTGGGCGGCAGCGGGCTCTCCTTCCTCGGCCGTTGCGTACTCGAGATGGAGCTCCACTCCCACGACACGGTCTTCTTCGAAGACGTGCTCGGCGGCGGCGGTGGCCCTTCGTCGATCATGCTCCACGCAAACGAACCTCAGCGCGCGCGCTGGCTCGCACCGCTCATGGCGGGCGAAACCACCACCTGTTTCGCCCTATCCGAGGCCGGCGCCGGTTCCGACGCCAGCGCCCTCCAGGCCCGCGCCGTGGTCGATGACGCAGGCTTCCTGCTCACCGGCTCCAAGAGCATCGTCAGCAACGGGCCCCACGCCGATTTCGCCACCGTCTTCGCGGTCGTACAGGGGCCGGAGGGGTCGCCCTCGGGGGTCACCGCCTTCCTCGTTGATGCCAGCACCCCCGGCTACCTGCGCGCCCGCGACCACACCTGCATGGGCTTCACCGGCTTCCAGGGAGAGCTCGCCTTCGACAACGTCCGCCTGGGTGAAGAGAACGTCCTTGGCCAGGTCGGCGCCGGCTTCCCCATGGCCCTCGGCTGGATCAACGGCAACCGCGTCCGCACGGCGGCCATGACCGTTGGCGTCGCCCGCCGCGCGCTTGCCCGCAGCGCGGCCTACGCCGCCCGGCGCCAGCAGTTCGGCCAGCCCATCGCCAGCTTCCAGGCCATCCAGCTCAAGCTCGCCGATATGGCGACAGAGCTCTTTGCCGGCGAGCTGATGGTTGAGCGCACCGCCGCCATGCTCGACCAGGGTCTCGACATCCGCAAGGAAGGCGCAATGACCAAGCTCTACTGCTCCGAGATGGTGAATCGCGCCGCATACGAAGCCATCCAGGTCCACGGCGGCATTGGTTGCCTGGCCGAGACGGGCATTGAACGCATCTACCGCATGGTGCGCATCTTCACCATCCTTGAAGGCACCTCCGAAATGCAACGCGTCACCATCGCCGGCCGTCTGATGCGCGAGCTGGCCTGCTGACCCCTCGGGGGCGGCCGCGCACCCCCTCCCGGGGCCCGGGTCCCTCGCCCGGGCCCCTCCCTGCTTTGCGATTTCGGCGGCTCGCCGGACCCCGGTGAAGCCCCGGCGCCCCCTCCTGCCCTGACTGGACCGGACCGTCCGCTCAAACCCGGCCCGGACAGGCACAGTTCCCCATGCCGCCATCATGCCCCCGGCCCCGGCTGCCCATAGGCTGAGCGCCGCCAGGCTCTGGCCCGGTGAGGCCGAATCCCCCACACCCTCCTCCCGCCGCCGCCGCTCTGCCATCTCTGCTGCCACCGGCTCGGGGACAGTCCGCCCCTCCCCGCATGCCTGAGGCACGTCCTCGTCGACGCGGCGCACTTGCCTTCGACCGCTCCGCCAAGCAGAATTGGCCGACCAAACAAGAAACTGGCCGTCCGTCCACGAGAGGTAGAGATATGGCGCAAACCCTGGCCGAAAGATTCAGAGTCGATGGCAGGACAGCCCTGGTTACCGGCGCCGGCATGGGCATCGGACGCAGCATCGCCCTCTGCCTCGCCGAGGCCGGCGCCGATGTCGCTGTCCAGGACATCAAGCTCGACGCTGCCGAGGCCGTCGCCGCCGAGGTCCGGGCGCTGGGCCGCAGGGCCGTCGCCATTGGGAGCGACGCACGCCAGGAGGCAGCGGTCGATGCGATGCTCGTCCAGGCGCAGCGCGACCTCGGCCGGCTCGACATCCTTGTCAACAACGCCGGCATCTACCCTTTCTCCAACATCCTCGATATGCCCGTGGAGCAGTGGGACAGCGTCATCGAGCTCAACGTCCGTACCGTGTTCCTGGCCACCCGGAAGGCCGGGCGGATCATGGCTGAGTCCGGCGGAGGCTCGATCATCAATCTCGCCTCGGTCCAGGGTTTCCGCCCCGGTGCGCCCGGCATTGCCCACTACGACACCAGCAAAGCCGCCGTCATCATGCTCACGAAGGCCGCCGCGCTCGAATTCGCTCCCATGGGGATTCGCGTCAACGCCATCGCCCCCGGTGTCATCGCCACCCCGGGAACGGAGATGATTCTCCAGGCCAGCGGCGCCCAGATGCGCGCGCACACCCCTATTGGCCGCCTGGGGACGCCCCAGGATATCGGCGACGTAGCCGTCTTCCTCGCCAGCCCTGCCGCTTCCTTCATCACCGGTGAGACGGTCGTTGTCGATGGCGGCTACCTCCTCATTTAGTCCCCAGGAGAGGTGATATGCCGTGAAGAAAGGGATCTCCGGCCTCGAAAACTTCCAGGGCGCCACTCCCCGGTCACAGACCGAACTCCGCAACGTCGAAACCGCCCGCGCAATCCTTGAAGGGCTGAGCCGCGGCGAATGGGACATTCTCCGGGCCCACATGGCTCCCGGGGGCTCTACGTGGGTTCTTGGCTTCACGCCCGAACGCCTGGCGAAGCACGTCCGCAGCCCGAACTTCATCGCCGAGACGTTCCCCAACGGGGTCTCCTTTGACATAAAGGCGGTTGTCGCCGAGGGCAGCCGCGTCGTTGTCGAGTGGGATGACGAAGCGGAAGCCAGCACCGGCAAGCACTACGAGAACAACGGTGTCAGCATCTTCACCTTCGACGACGAAGGCCGCCTCGCCAGCTACCACGAGTACATCGATCCCGAGCGATTCTTCGCCGTCCTCTAGGAGTTTCAATGGTCACCAGCAACGACGAGTTCCGCCACAGCCCGCCCTCGGAGTTTAGCCACCTGCTCTTCGGCGACACCCTCTGGGTGAGCGTCGTCGATCGCGAGGCGAACATCTTCGGCATCAACCACATCCACCTCACGAATAAGGGCTACGGCCGCTTCGAAGCCCTCTATCTCATCGATGGCGTGCCCCAGCTCTATGGCAACAAGCACCCCCTCCCGGTAGAGGCCGACCGCGGCCCCTGGTCCGATGGCAGGCTCACCTACTCCGTTGTCAGGCCGCTCGAAGAGATCCGCATCACCTTCGATGGGCCCCGTTACGGCTTCGACCTCAACTTCCGCGGCCGCTTCCCCGTCTTCGACTACAACGATTGCGTCAATGGCAACCCCCTCAGCCATGCCAACTACTACGGGGGCCACTTCGAGCAGGGCATGCACTGCACCGGCGCCTTCGAGATCCGGGGCGGCCCCGCCGCTGGCGAAACCCGCCGCATCGATTCCTGGTCGCACCGCGACCACTCCTGGTCCGACCGCTTCGCCGTCGAACCCCCCTGGGAGTGGTCCGATGCCAACAATCCGGGGCACTTCTGGCCCTCCATACAGCTCGCAGACCGGCATATCAACGCCTTCGGCCTGATGTCCCGGCGCGACCGGCCCGTCACCGGCGGCCCCGTAGGTGGCTTTGTGTCCTCCGCTGCCGGGTCGCATGCCCTTCTCGGCGCCTCCGCCGAGATCCTCACCACCGATGACCACCGCACCGCCGTCGCCTTCCGTTACGAGCTCACCATGCCCGGCGGAGAGGTCATCCACGTCCGCACCGGCCGCAAGCACGGCCAGGTCAAGCTCTGGGACCGCGGAGAGAACGACCTCGAGAACCGCCTCGATTGCTACGAACCGTTCTTCGATTTCGAGATTGAGGAGACCGGTGAACGCGGCTACGGCGTCGCCGAGTACTCATTCGGCCCTCCATCTCCACGTTGGCTGGTGTAGGAGATTCGACCATGGCCTCAGACCAGGTGTGGGAAGACCTGAATCCCTTTCGCATGGACCAGGACGCTATCAACGAAGTGATCCGCAAAGCCCCCGGCTGCACTGTCTGCTACACGAAGCGTGACGGCCAGCCAGTGGGCGTCTGGGTCAGCCATGCCGTCATCGATGGCGAGCTCTACGTGACCACCACCGAGAACCGCGGCAAGACCGCTTCGTGGCGCCGCGACCCGCGCACCTCGGTCACCTTCGCAGTCCCCGGCATCGGTTCTGTCACCGTGCTCGGCCGCGTGACCCTAAGCGACGACCCGGCCCTGCGCCACAGTTTCCTTGCCGCTCTCGCCGACCGCATGTCCATCCAGGGCGACCGGCGCGTCCAGTGGTTCAGGCACATGGACACCGAAGGCCGGGTCACCGGCCACATCACTCCCGAACGGTACGTCTCATTCGATGAGCGAAAGCTCGCCTGGTAGCCCCCGCCATGCCAGGAACCTCGATGGCAGACGCGCTTGCCGGGTTCATCGGCGACCACACCGGCCACGGCGCCTCCGTCCGCGCCGTGCAGCGTATCCCCGGCGGCTTCTCCTACGAGACCTGGCGCGTTGAGGGCGATTGGGAGATCGCCGGCAAGCGTGGCCCCGGCCAGCTGATCCTTCGCAAGGCTCCTCGCGGCGGTGTCCTCGAACCATATGATGTCACCCGCGAGTTCCGCGTCCTCCAGGCCCTCGAACACACCCCGGTCCCCGCCCCCCGGGCGTACTGGTGCGAACCCTCGGGAGACCTGCTGGGCACGCCCTTCTACCTGATGGAGTTCGTTGAGGGCGACGTCCCCCTCCCCTGGAGCGGCGAGACCGGCGCCGCCGAACGGGAAGCCGTCCAGGGCCAGTTCACCGATACCCTGGCGGCCCTTCACTCGGTGGACTGGGAAGCCCTCGGCCTCGCCTTCCTCGGCCTACCCGCGAACCGCGCCGACCCCGCCGCCCTCGAGCTCGACCGCTGCGAAGAGGTGCTCCGGCGCATCGCCCTTCGCCCCTACCCCCTCCTGCACGAAGTGATCCACTACCTCCGGGCGCGCCGGCCGCGCTGCCCGCAGCTGGCTCTTGTCCACGACGACTACCGTATGGGTAACTTCGTCTGGCGCGACGGCCGCATCGCCGCCTTCCTCGATTGGGAGCGCGCCTTCATTGGCGACCCCATGGCAGACATCGCCTTCACCAGGCTGGGCCTCGGAGGCTGGTGCTCCATCACCGGGGACATGACGAGCCGTTACGAAGCCAGATCGGGCATCCCGGTCGATGAGGAACGGGTTGCCTACTACATCCTCCTGGAACAGCTGAAGGCTACGCTCGTCGGCCTCACCGGGCTCAAGGCGTTCGCTGAAGGCCGGACTTCCGACCTGCGCCTGGTCCAAATTGGACGTGGCGCGCACCAGGGCATCCTTGCTCTCGCCACCCAGGTTGGCCTCACGGCATGATCGAGCAGACTATTCCCCTCGATGCTCTCACCGCGGGCATGGCTCGCACGGTGCGCGAGTGGATCCTGCCCCACCTCTCCGACCCCATGGCCCGCATCCAGGCCGAAAACCTCGCCACGCTGCTGGAACGCCTGCCGCGCGTGGTGAGCCCTGCCGCCGCCCGCGCCATCGAGGAAGATTCGGCCGAGGCGGCCGCCCTCCTTGGCATTCAACGGCCAGGGCCGGCCGCTGCCAGCACGACCGTCGATGACCTCGTCCGGGAGAACTCCGCCCTCAAGGAGCGGCTCCAGGCCCTCGCCGATGACCTCCGTGCCAGCACCGGCGCGGACGCCCCGCAACGTCTCGCCGCGCTCCGGCGCTACTTCGTCCGCAGCATGGCCCGTGAGCTCGGCGCCTCTACCGGCGCCGCCGATTTCGCATCCCTCACATCCCGCGACCGGGAGGCAAGAAGCGAATGACGCCACAAACGACCGGCCGGTCGCAGGCCCTGCAAGGGGCTCGCCCATGACCACCATGCGCTGCGCCACCCTCGTGGCTCCCTCCCAGTTCCGAATCGACGAGATCCCCCGGCCTGAAGTTGATGACCGCACCGTCATCGTGAAGATGGAAGGCCTGGGAATCTGCGGCAGCAACCTCCACTGGTGGAATGGCGGCGGCGCCGCCACCGGCCTCATGCAGTTCCCCATGCCCGGGGCGGGCGGCCATGAATTCGCCGGGACAGTCGTCGAAGCAGGCAGTCAGGTGACCCGTGTCCGTTTTGGCGACCGTGTTGCCATCGACCAATTCGAAAGCGGCAGCTGCGGGGCCTGTGCCTACTGCGGCTCCGGCCTCTTCATCCACTGCGAGAACCGCCGCATGTACTCCCTTCCCGGCTACGTCGAGTACATCAAGTTCTCGGAAAAGGGCCTCCATCCCATCCCGGCCGGGATCGAGACCCACGTAGCTGCGGTCGCCGAGCCATGCGCCTGCTCGGTGGCCGGCGTCCGCCGGGCGCGGCTCACCGGCGGCGAGCGCGTCGCGGTTCTCGGCGCCGGTGTCCTCGGCCTTTGTGCCGCCGCTGCCGCGAAGTCCTTCGGCGCCGGGAAGGTGGCTATCACCGCCAGGTACGAATCGCAGGCCGCCCATGCCACGGCCTTTGGCGCCGATGCCGTTGTACGCTCTACGGGTCCCGAGGCCGTCGCCAGCGTCCGGAGCGCCCTCGACGGTGGCGCCGACGTAGTCATCGAGTCCGTCGGTGGCCACGCTCCTACCTTCGAGCAGGCCCTCGAACTCGTCCGGCCCGGCGGCACCATCGTTGTCCTGGGACTCTGGGATGAACTGGTACCGGTCGATTCCTGGAAAGCCGTCCTCAAGGACGTCACTGTCATCTTCAGCCTCACCTACGGTCTCCAGGGCAAGAAGTCCGACTACGCGCTCACTCTGGAGCTCATGGCTTCCCGCAAGATCCCCGCCCAGGACCTGGTCACGCACGTTTTGCCCCTCGACCAGATCAGCGAGGCCTTCCACCTGGCAGCCGACAAGTCCACCGGCGCCATCAAGGTTGTGGTGAGGCCATGAGCGGCGCCCTGGACAGGCTCGCCCCATGCTTCTTCCAGGTTGCCTACGTGGTCCGGGACCTGCCTGCCTCCGAAACGTGGTTCCAGCGCGTTCTTGGCGTGCGATCGTTCTTGCGCATGGAAAACCTCGCCGTCGGCGCCGGCTGCACCTTCCGTGGCGCCCCCGCGGACTTCTCCATGAGCCTTGCCCTCGGCTACATGGGCGACACCCAGATTGAGCTCATCGAGCCGGTGAGGGGCAACAGTCCCTACTCGGAATTCCTCGCCGCCAGCGGTCCCGGCCTCCATCACATCGCTTTCGCCGTTCCCGATTTCCCCGCCACGGTGGCCTCGCTCAAAGGCGAAGGGCTTCCCGTCCTTGCCGAGGGCTACTTCGAAACAGGGACCCACTTCACCTACTTCGATTGCATTTCCGGCGGGGCCTCGGTCGTCGAAATCCTGGGCTTCAATGAGGCAACACGCGCCTTCATGGAGAGCCTCAGGCAGTCACGCCGCTAACAGAAAGGATGCAGTAACCTTGATCACCCCCAGCGACGAGTACCTCCACCTCGCACCGGACCCCGCCCACGGGCTCTTCAGCGATAACTACTGGTTCTCCATCTGCGACCGTGAGGCCGACATCTTCGGCGTCAACCACATCCACGCCAGCCTCAACAAGGGCTATGCCCGCTTCAGCACCATGCTCGTCATCGATGGTGTTCCCCAGCCATGGGCGAACAAAGCCCCGCTCGAAAACGTCCAGCAGTTCGACCGCCTCAGCGAAGGCCACATGACCTACCAGGTCGTGAGGCCCACCGAGCAGATCCGCATCACCTTCGATGGGCCGAAGTACGGCTTCGACCTCCTTTACACCGGCCGGTTCCCGGTCTTCGACTACCGCGACTGCCACGGCGGAAACCCCCTCGGTGGAGCGGGCCACTACGGCGGCCACTACGAGCAGGGCCTCCACTGCACGGGCGACTTCGAGGTGCGCGGAGGGCCTCGCCCGGGCCTGAGAAGAATCGATTCCTACGCCCACCGTGACCACTCCTGGACCTACCGCTTCAACAGCGAGTCCCCCTGGGAATACCGGCCCGTCGACCGGCAATGGAGCCTCGGCCACTTCTGGCCGTCAATCCAGACCGACTCAATGCACCTCAACGCCTTCGGCTGGATGAATCCCGAGTTCCAGCCGCCGGTCAAGGACGCCCCTCGTTTCGGCGGCTTCCTGTCGACCAAGGATGGAAGCCGCCCCGTTGAGGGCGCCTCCTGCCAGGTCCGCCTTGAAGATGACGGCCGCACCGCCATGAGCTTCCGTTACGAGATCACCCTTCCCGGCGGCGAAGCTATCCACGTGCGCTCAGGCCGGAAGTACGCCCATACCGTCAACGGCCTCATGCGCGGCGAAAACGACGCCGAATGCCGCCTCGACTGCTATGAGTCTTTCTTCGACTTCGAGGTCGAGGAGACTGGCGAACGCGGCTACGGCTGCGCCGAATACTCGATCAACCCGCCGTTCCCCCGCTGGCGGTACTGACCCGCAGGGCGCGCGGCTGGCGCGCTACAGCAGCAGCCAGCCGCCGTCCACCGGCAGGCAGACCCCGGTGACGTAGTCGCTCATCCCCGAAGCGAGGAAGAGCACAACCCGTGCCACCTCATCGGGCGATGCCCATCGCCCCTTCGGGATCCGCGAGATCCGGTTGGCGACAGTGTCCGCCAGCGGCTCGCCCGTGATCGGCGCTGGTGGTTCTGGCGAAACGGCCGGCGGCGGGCCGTCGTAAACCCAGGTCGCCCCCGGCGCGATGGCGTTCACGTTGATACCGTGCCGGGCCATCTCCAGCGCAAGCGTCCGCGTCATCTGCACCACCGCCGCCTTCGACGAGTCGTAGGTCACCCCCACCCCTGGCGTGAACGCCTGCGTCGAAGCGATGTTGATGATCCGGCCGCCGTTCCCGCAGGTGACCATCGCCCGGCAGGCAGCCCGCGAGCAGTAGAAAACGCCGTCCAGGTTCACAGCCATCAGGGCCCGCCACGCAGCGTCAGACATCTCCACCACCGGGCCGCCGAGCCCCCGGTACACCCCCGCGTTGTTCACCAGGATGTCCACCCGCTTCCTTTCCGACACCACCGCCTGGAAGAACGTGTCGACCGCGTTCGAATCGGCCACATCGAGCGCGGCGTGCGACAGGTTCTTCCCCATGGGCGCCGATGCTACCGTCTCGTGGTCCCGGTCGGTTGCGTAGACGTGCGCGCCAGCGCCGGCCAGCATCCCGGCGATTGCACTCCCGATTCCATGCCCCGCCCCGGTCACAATCGCCACTTTCCCATCGAGCTTCAGCCACTCGGCAGCTGTGAACATGGGTGCCCCCTACCCCGCGGTCCAGCCGCCGTCGATATCGAGCACCATGCCGTTGGCGTACTCGCAGGTGACCAGGAACATGGCTGCCTCGGCAATGTCCCCGGGCTTGCCCGGCCGGTGCATGGGGATGCGCTCCAGCGTCCGCGAAAGGAAGGACGCCTGCTCGTTCGGCGCCAGGTTCGACTTGATCGCTGTCCCGGCGATCAGCCCGGGCGACAGCACGTTCACCCGGATCCCCCTGGGCCCGAGCTCCACCGCCAGCGCCCGCCCCAGTGCGTTCACCGCCCCGCAAAGGGCCGAACCCCCGCTGTAGTTCGCCAGCCCCGCCTGGCCGGCGACCCCCGAGCAAAGCAGAATCACGCCTCCGCCGGGCATCTTCGGCACTGCCTGGTGACAGGCGCTCATCTGTCCGAAGAAGCGCCCCGCAAACAGCTCGCGCCACGTCCCTGGCTCCACCTCGTCGATAGCGCCAAAGTGGGCGCCCCCCGCGCACGTCGCCAGGATGTCCACCCGCTCCAACGGCGCGAAGAGAGCAGCCACATCACCATCCCGGGAAACGTCCGTGGTTACCCCGCGTGCGGCGTGGCCAATCTCGGCAACGCCCCGCTCCAGGCGATCCCGGTCCCTTCCCGCAATCACCACGCTCGCGCCCTCCTCTGCGAAGCGCTTCGCGATTGCCAGCCCGATCCCGCTCCCTCCGCCCGTCACGACCGCCACCTTCCCGGTAAGCCGTCCGCTAGGCACCCTCGCGGACCCTCTCGATCTCCACCGCCACCCCCTTGGTGAGGTGGTTCATGGTGTAGAAGCCCTGCCGGTAATTGAGCTGGCCGTAGTCGCCGATCATGTTGTTCGGCTTCATCGGTGTCGCCGCCAGGTCGTTCTGCGTCTTCCGCCCCTCAAGCTGGTAACCCTCCCAGGCGTGGTACATGATCACCGACCCCGGCTGCACCGATGGCGAAACCTTCGCCCTCACCACCACTGTCCCCAGGTCGTTGAACATCCTCATCCGGTCGTGGTCCGCAATCCGGCGCCTGCGTGCATCGGCCGGGTTGATGTACGCCACGGGCTCTCCCCGCTGCAGGCGCAACAGCTGCACATTCGCACGGAAGATAGAATGAATGCTCCAGCGCGTATGCCCGCCCGTCAGCCGGAGCGGGTAGCGCCCTCCCTGTGCGATCGGTGGCTTGTAGGTGGCAAACTCCTCGCCGACCTCCAGGAACCACGGGTGGTCGATGTAGAACTGCTGCCTGCCGGTGAGGGTCGGCCACGGGTGCTTCAGGTTCACGAACCAGCCGCACGAGTTGGTCGGCTCGTCCTCCTCGTAGTCGCTGTAGATGAACGCCAGCAGCGATGAGGGCTTGATCTTCTTTATCTTCACCGCCCCGGCGGTCACCGCTTCGTTCCAGGCGTTCTCACCCAGCCCGCTGTGCCGCGTCAGGGGTGAGTACTTCATGATGTAGTCGAGCGCCTTCTCCTCGCCTTCCGGCCCCTCGCCGTACGCCCCGTTCGCCGTCATCTCATCATGGATTCGCTTCAGGTCGTGGGTGCGCCCATACGTGTCGGTGTATTCGGCGACGTCCCTCGCAATTGCCCGCTCCTGGATCTTTCGCGCCAGCCCGAGAATGATGTCCCACTCGTGCTTCGATTCCCAGAGCGGCGGCACCGCCCGGTCTCCCACGACCACCCACGGCACATACGACATCGTGTACTTGATCCCCGGCTTCTCATACCATCCGCAGGCCGGCAGCACGTAGTCGCACCACTCCACCGAGGTCGACATCCGGTTGTCGGTCGTGACGATCGTCTCGATGTCCGCCCAGAGGCTGTCGCGGATGACCTTGTTGTTCGGCCAGCGCCGCAGGGGGTTGGTCCCCGAGAAGTAGAAGAACCGCGGCTTCTTCGGTGGCTGGGGCCGTACCGGCTGCCAGTTGTTGGCAAACACGTCCTTCATGTACTCGCCAACCGGGCGCGGCAGGTCCGGGTCGTTGTGCCCCGGGTTCGCTGCTGCCGCGGCCCACTTCTTGTCGTGAGCGTAGAGCCACGGGATGAGCGGCATCACGGGGCCGCTGCGCCCCGTCGATACCATCATCTTCGCTACGTCCATCGCCTGGACGCGCTCGATGGGCAGTTCGGCCGCAGGTTCCGTGGGCAGCCCTCCCCCGCCCTGCATCAGGACCATGCTCGGCGGCGTCCACAGCGACCCCGCCTTGATCCCCGAACCTGGCTTGCCGCCCGAATTGCCCGTCAACGCGCACAGGTACACCATCCCCCGCTGGGCAAGGTCAGAGTGGTAGTGCTTGCATGAGCCATAGGAGGCGAAGATCATCGCCGATCGTGCCGCCGCGAACTCCCGCGCGACCCGCCGTATGTTGCTCGCGGCCACCCCCGTGATTGCCTGCGCCCGCTCAGGGGACCACTTCCGGACCCGCCGCTTCAGAAGGTCGAATACGGTGCGCACCGTCACCGTGCGCCCGTCCTTCAGCAGCACCCTGTGCGCGCCTTCGAGCACCGGATCCAGGTCCTCATCAAGAGCTATCGATCGTCCGCCCGTACCCCACGACCCCGGTGCTTCCGCCTTCCGGTTGTTCACCGCGTTCCAGAAGTAGAACACCTCTTCCGAGCCGCCCTCCTCGACGTCGCTCTGCCTCAGGTACCGGCCCGTGTCGGAACGCACAAGGAAGGGCAGGTCCGTCTGCTCCTTGATGTACTCGCGCTTGTACAGGTCTTCGCTGAGCACTGTGTGCACCATCGCCAGGGCAAGCGCGGCGTCCGTCCCCTGCTTCACGTTCAGCCAGCGGTCGGCGTGCATGGTGGTCGGGCTGAAATCCGGCGAGATGCTCACCATCTTCGCCCCCCGGTACCGGGCCTCGAACATGAAGTGCACTTCCGGCTGCCGCGTATAGGCCGGGTTGCCATCCCACACGACGATGTAGTCCGACATGAACCAGTCATCCGCCGTCCCGTCGATCATGTAGACGCCCCACGACTGGATGAGGCCGTTGGGCAGGTCGCCCACGCCTGCCTGGTCGTCAATCATCGCCCCGCCCAGCCCCTGCACCAGGAGCATGCCTTCCATCGGCGAACCAACTCCGAAGTCTGCGTTGGTTGTGCCCGCCTCCGCCACGATGGTGTCCGGCCCGTCCGTCGTAATCACATCGATGAGCCTGTCGGCGATCTCGGTCAGCGCCTCGTCCCAGCTCAGCCGCTGCCACCTCCCCGAGCCGCGTGGGCCAATCCGCTTCATCGGGTACTTCAGCCGCGTCGGGTCGTACATCTGCTGGCTGTAGGCGCATCCCGAGGTGCAGCCGCGCGGGTTGTAGTCGGGAATATCAGGGTTGCTGCGGTCGTAATGCGCGCTCTGTTCCTCGCGCCAGACGATCCCGTCCTTCACATAAGCATCGAACGCGCACCCCGAATTGCAGTTCGCCCGCGTGTGCGTGACCTTCACCACCCGGTCCCAGGTCCACTCGTCCCGGTAGAGGTCCTCCCAGGTCCGGTACCGGTAGCCTCCATGCGGCGCTCCCTCGCGCGCTTGCGAAAGCCTTCGCAGGCCTGGAGTCCGGGTGCGGGGGGCTTCAATCGTGGTCATGCGTTCTATCCTGAAATGGTTCGGTTGGGCGCCATCATGCCCGGTTCCGAGAAATTTGGCGAGCCCGCCGCATTATTGGACGGTTGGCAAGTAAGATACACCCGGTGGCCTGAACAGCCCCACTGGACGCCCGGCCAGTTTTAATGCAAGTTATCCCGGCATAGCGCCCTCAGGAGCCCCGTGTGACCGGCAACGCCATCTCAACCACCATCAGCAACGACAGCCTCGATGCCCTCCGCGCCACTGTCGGCGTTCCCCGCGAACGCACCTACCAGGAATGGGAGTTCGACGATGCCCGCGTTTCCCGCAGCCAGGTCCGCCACTGGGCGGTTGTCCTTGGCGACATGCGTCCCATCTTCGTCGACGCCGAGTACGCCGCTACCGGCCCCTGGGGGGCGCTCATCGCCCCGCCCTCCGTGCTCGCCTGCTTCGAACAGATCGACCCGGAGATAGACGGCCTCCCCGGCTGTCAGGCCGTCCTCGAATCAGCCTCGCTCGAATGGTTCCAGCCCATCAGAGTAGGCGACTTCCTCCTTCCGCGGAGCACAATCGAGTCGCTCGAAGACATCTGCAGCGATGACGGCCGGGCCGTGACCATGAGCATCGCAACCTCTGTGAGCACGGCCGATGGAGCACCGGTTGGCCGCTGCACTCTCCGCTGGCGCTGCGTCGAACGTGGCACTCGCGTCCAGGGCGTGCTCTTTGGCCAGCGCGAAGAGCCGTACATGTGGACAAAGGCCGGGATCGACGCCCTTCGTGATGAGTACGCCGCCGAACAGCCTCGTGGCGCCGCTATCCTCCACTGGGAAGATGCGAACGAAGGAGACCTGCTCGCCCACGTCCTCAAGGGTCCCACTACCCGCCCGAAGTACCTCGGGCGCATGGTGCCCAACTGGTACTGGGGTCAGCTTCAGGGCTGGGAAGCCCATGACGCCCACCCCGAGCTGTTCTTCGCCAACGAAAACGACGCCCCCGAGCCTATCGCAGCCACCGACTGGGGCCACCATCGCGCCCAGCGCTGGGGAGGCGTGCCCGGCGCCCTCGATTCCAACGTTGAACGCATCCACTACGTCTCTCACCTCCTCCTTAACTGGGCGGGTGACCACGGCTTCATCTCCCGCATGGACCTCGAGTTCCACCGTCACAACATGGTCGGCGATGTCACCCGCAGCTACGGCCGCGTCGCCGCCAAACGCCGCCAGGACGGGCGTGGCATCATCACGCTCGATATCTGGCAAGAGAACCAGCTCGGCGAACAGGTGACCACCGGGACCGCCGAGGTCGCCCTTCCCCTCCGAAGCTGAAACGCCCGCCCATCTACAAGGAGACACGTAATGACCCAGGCCGAAGAGCAGCTCACCAAAGGCTACGGCTACGCCGACAAGAAGAAGGGCTACGGCCAGATCACCGACGAGGCTGTGGCCGCTCTTGCCAGCCGCATCGGTGTCGAGCGCACGCGCGGCCTCGCCGAATGGGAGCTCGACGACTCCCGCTTCACTGCCGGCCGGCTTCGCCGGATCGCCCTCGCTTCCGGCGACTACAACCCCCTCTACACCGACATGGATTACGCCCGGAAGTCGCCCTACGGCACCCTCATTGCCCCGCCCTGGGTCATCACCGGCATCGAGGTGACCAACGCCGCTCGCGACGGCATGCCCGGCCTCCACGCCTGGTTCCGCGGCACCACGCTCGAATGGGATCGCCCCATCAAGCTGGGCGACTACCTGACCTCCACGGGCGTGCTCACCGATGTCCGCCGCGTCAGGAGCCAGACCTCCGGTGAAGCCGTCGTCCACGAATACATGAACACCGGCTACAACCAGCGCCGCGAGGTGGTCGGCCGCATGTTCACTTCCTGGCACCGCGCCGAGCGCGAGACCTCCAAGGGCATCGCCAGGAACCAGAAGCTGCGCGGCCTTGCCCGGTACAGCCCCGAAGACCTCATGCGAATCCGCGAAGACTACGCTCGCGAGGTCCGTCGCGGTGCTGAGCCGCGCTTCTGGGAGGACGTTCGCACAGGCGAAGAGCTGCCCTTCGTCGTGAAGGGGCCAACCAACCAGTTCCAGCGCGCCGTCGGCGAAAGTGGCGGCGGCATCGGCTTCAGCCGTGGCGACCCTGGCGACTGGGCCCACACCCACGCAAACGCCTTCAAGCTTTTCGAGCGCCACCCCGGGCTGCCGTTCGTGAACGAGTGGGGCATCCCCGAAATCCCGCTCGTCATCCACAACAGCAACGAGCGCTGCCAGCGCTACCTTGGCCTCCCCGGCGCCTACGATGCCGGCTACCAGCGCATCAACTGGACCATCCACATGCTTACGAACTGGTCCGGAGACCTGAGCTTCCTCCGTAAGCTCAACATCAAGTTCCCCTCGTTCAACATCATGGGTGACACCACCTGGTGCTACGGCCGCGTCTTCGACAAGCGCCTCGATGGCGACGCGCACGTCGTTTCTGTCGAGGTCTGGAACGACAACCAGCTTGGCCAGCGTGTTACCTCGGGCGAGGCCGAGATCGTGTTGCCCACACGCAGCCGCCCGGGCGCCCCGCTCTGGCCCGCATGACCGAGGAAGCGTTCACTGGCCTGCGCGTGCTCGACCTCACGCGCGGCATTGCGGGCCCTTACTGCACCCGCTGGTTCGCCGAGTTCGGCGCCGAAGTCATCAAGGTCGAGGCCCCCGGCGCCGGCGACCCCTCGCGCGCTGCAGGCCCCTTCCCGGGCGACATCCCTGACCCCGAAGCGAGCGGGCTCTTTCTTTACCTCAACGCGCGCAAGAAGAGCGTCACCGCCGCCATCGAGACAGCCGCAGGCGCCGCCCTGGCGCGCGACCTCGCCCGCGAAGCCGACCTCTTCGTAGAAGATTTCGCTCCCGGTGTGCTGGCGTCCCACGGACTGGGCCCCGGCCTGCGCGATGCCAGCCCACGGCTGGTCTACCTCTCCATTTCCAGCTTTGGTCAGACCGGCCCCTGCCGCGACTATCCGGCCACCGACCTGACCCTCGCCGCCGCTTCGGGCACGATGAGTGACCGCGTCCTTGCCGGGCGCGAACCTGTCAGGATGGGTGGCTCCCAGGGCCTCTATATCGCCGGGCGTGTGGCCTTCATCTCGGCTATGGCCGCGCTCCTCCATCGCGACCTCACGGGCGAAGGCCAGTGGGTCGACCTTTCGGAGATGGAGGCCGCGGCGGTGAACGACCTCGCCCTCCCGGCCACCTACGCCTACCAGGGAGTTGTGCACCAACCCCGTCGCCGCCCCGCCGTGCGTGGCCGCGGCGGCCTTGGTCGCTACCCATGCCGCGACGGCTGGGTCGATGTCATGCCCGGCGTCGGCGGCATGAAGAAGCTCGCCACTCTCCTCGGCGACCCCGGCCTCGCCAGCCACCCATGGTTCGAAGACCACGCCGAAAGGGCGCAGCACGCCAGCGAGTTCGATGACCAGTTCATGGACCCCTGGTTCTCCGTCCGCGATGGCCGCGAGATCGTCGCCCTTGCCCAGGACCTCGGCATGCCCTTTAGCTACACAGCCGGCATCGGCGACCTTTTCGAAGACCCCCAGATTGCCGCTCGCAACGCCCTCCCTGCGGTGGAACAGGCCCGGGCCGGGACCCACAGGATGCCCGGCCCCGCAGCGGCGCTCTCGCTCACTCCGGGCCTGGTGGGCCGCGCCCCAACCCTCGGCGAACACAACTCCGAGATCTACTGCGGCCACCTGGGGCGCGCGCCCGCCGAGCTGGCACTGCTGCGCGCACAGGGGGCGATCTGATGCCCCGCTTGCCGCTTGATGGAATCCGTGTCCTCGACCTTACGCGGGCATATGCAGGTACCACGGCTACCGCATATCTGGCCGACCTCGGCGCCGATGTCATCAAGGTCGAGGCCGCCAGCCGCCCCGATATCCCCACCCGCGAGATCAACTTCGCGGAGAATGACCCCGGCGAAGCGCCCTGGGAACGCGCTGCTTACTTCCACCGCCTCAATGTCGGGAAACGCGACATAACCATTGACCTCACAAACCCCCTCGGCGTCGATCTCTTCAAGCGGCTCGTGCCCCACTGCGACGTCGTCGCTGAGAACTACAATCCCCAGACCATGAAGCGCTTCGGCCTCGATTATGAGGCGCTGTGCGCCATCAACCCGCGCATCATCATGGTCTCAATGTCGGGGTTTGGGGCCACGGGGCCCTGGCGCCACTGGGCCGCCTACTTCCCCGCCATGGAGGGCCTTTCAGGCCTTACATCGATCACCGGATACCCCGACGGCGAGCTGCTCAACTCCTCCACCGGCTACGGCGACTGGCTGCTCGGCTCCGCCGGCGCCGCTGCCGTGCTCATCGCCCTCTATCACCGGAACCGCACCGGGCGAGGCCAGTACATTGATGTGGCCGGGCGCGAAGCGGTTCTTGCCCACCTCGGCGAGCTCGTCCTCGACTACTCGATGAACGGGCGCGCGGCCGGGCCGGCCGGCAACCGGCAGTTCCCCTTCGCCCCCAACGACTGCTACCGCTGTGCCGGCGACGAGCGCTGGGTCGCCGTCTCCGTTCGCGATGAACGCGACTGGAACGCCTTCGTGACGGTCCTTGGAAACCCTGCCTGGGCGCTTGACCCGCGCTTCACCACCCCAATGGGGCGCTGGCAGCACCAGGACGAGATGCGCCCCCATATCGAGGCCTGGACCTCGCTCCGCGACAGCCAGGATGCTGCTCGCGCACTACTCCTGGCGGGCGTGCCCGCTTCCCCGGTTCTCGACCCGCGCGACATCCTCCTGGACCCTCAGATGACCGAGCGCGGCTACTGGGAAGTCATCGAACACCCCGTCGTCGGTCGCCGGGTCTATCCGCGCCAGGTGCCCGCGCATTTCTCCGCTATCCCCGGGCAGCCCCGGACTCCGCCGCCGCTCCTCGGCCAGCACAACCGCGAGGTCTTCACTAACCTCCTCGGCATGTCCGAAGCGGAGATCGCTGCCCTCGAAGAGCAGGGGATCATCGGCGACAGGCCCCGCCGTGCAACCCGTGGCGGTCCCCGGCCTCACCCCTTCGCCGCGTGGCGCGAAAAAGGCGCCGTGATCGACGAGGATTACCTGGACCGCCTGGCGCCCGTCTTCGGGCCGCTCGGTCCCAGTTCCATTCGCCGGGACGGAGGTGCAGAAACGTGAACCGACCCCTTGCCGGCTTCACCGTCACCGAGGTAGCGAACTACATCGCCGCCCCTGCCGCGGGCGCGATCCTTGCCGATCTTGGCGCCCGCGTGATCCACATTGAGCCAGTCGATGGCGACCCCTACCGCGGCTTTCGCCTCGGCATGTCGGGCTTCGGCGCCAGCGAAGGCGGCGAAGAGCTCGCCTTCCATGTCGATAATCGTGGCAAGGAGTCCATCGCCCTCGATCTGCGCGCTCCCGATGCCCGGGCCGTCGTTTTCGCCCTCCTGGCACGCTCCGACGTGCTCATCTCCAACCTCTCCGATTCGCAGCTCGCGAGCATTGGCCTCGGCCCCACGGAGATCGCCAACCGGTTTCCCGGGCTCATCGTTGCCCGTATCAACGGCTACGGTTTCCGCGGCGACGAGGCCGCCGCCGAGTCCTTCGACCTCGGCGCTTTCTGGGCTCGCGGTGGCCTGCTCGAGGGGATGGCCAGCCCCGAGGGCGACCTCGCGCAGCCCCGGCCTGGCATAGGTGACCACGCCACCGCCCTTAGCCTCGTGGCCGGCATCGTCCTCTCGCTTCTGCAGCGAGAGCGGACCGGCGCCGCGACGCCCGTGCGCACCTCGCTGCTCGATACCGCCATGTGGCTCAACTCCCTCGACATCGCCGGTGCGGCCTTCTATGGCCAGGCGCCTGAACGGAGGCGTGGCTCGCTGCCGCTCCTCTCCGCCTATCCCGCAGCCGATGGACGCCGCATCTATCTCCAGATCACCCACGACCGTGCCTGGCGCGGCTTCGCCCACGCCACAGGCCATCCCGAATGGCTGACCGACGAGCGCTTCCAGGGCTTTGGCCTGCGTTTGAAGAATGCTCCCGCTCTCCGCGTCCTCGTTGCAGAGGCAATTGCCACGCGGCCCCTCGCCGAATGGGCGCCCCTCTTTCGCGAGCATGGTGTTCCTGTCGCCATCGTCAACTCCGCCGCCGACATCGTGACCGACCCCCAGGTCGCCGCCGGTGGCCACCTCCTGGCCGGGTCCGGCGACGACGGCCGCCCTCTCGCCATCGTCTCGGTTCCGTTCGAGGTGGGCGATGATGCCCCGCTCCCTGGCAGCGAGCCGCCGCCCGCGCCCCCCCACGGGGCGCACGGCGAGTCACTCCTCATCGAACTCGGTTACTCCTGGGACGATATCGCCTCCCTCCGTGAGCGAGGCATCCTTGGGCCCGCCTGACCGGCCCCCTTTGAGGTAGAACGAATGGACTTCCGTGATACCCCCGCCGAAGCTGCCTTCCGCACGGAAGTCCGCGCCTTCATCCGCGAGAACCTCCCTGCTGACGACCCGGCCGGCGACGACGGCCCCCCGGGGCGCTTCCGTGGCCTCGCCGGGTGGCGCAAGAAGCTCGTTGAGCAGCGCTGGGTGGCGCCCGCCTGGCCCCCGGAATACGGCGGTGGCGGCATGCCGGTCATGCAGCAGTTCATCCTTAACGAAGAGATGGCCGAGGCGCAGGCCCCTTCCGTGGGCGGTCTTGGCGTTTCCATGGCCGGCCCCACCATCATCACCCACGGCACCGAGGACCAGAAGCAGGAACACCTCCCCCGCATCCTCAGCGGCGAGGGCTTCTGGTGCCAGGGGTTCAGCGAGCCCGGCGCCGGCTCCGACCTCGCCGCCCTGCAGTCCCGCGCCGTCCGCGACGGTGACGACTACGTCATCAACGGCCAGAAGATCTGGACCTCCATGGCCCAGTACGCCAACTGGATGTTCATGCTCGCGCGCACCGACCCCGATGCCCCCAAGCATCGCGGCATCAGCTACTTCCTCGTGAACATGAAGAGCCCCGGCATCACCGTGCGGCCCATCTACAACCTCGCGGGCCGTCACGACTTCAACGAGGTGTTCTTCGACAACGTCCGCGTCCCCGCGCGCAACCGCGTCGGGGAAGAGAATCGCGGCTGGTACGTGGGAACCACCACGCTCGACTTCGAACGCTCGTCCATCAGCACCGCTGTGGGTCACCGCCACCGCCTCGATACGCTCGTCCGCTACATCCAGGACCACCCCGGTGACGGCGCCACCACCCTCGCCTGGAACCCGGCCGTGCGCCACGAGATCGCCGACCGCTACATTGAGGCGGCCGCCCAGCGGCTCATGTCCTACCGCATCATCACCATGCAGGCCCGGGGTCTCATCCCCAACTACGAATCATCGATGACCAAGCTCTTCTCATCTGAGCTCGAGCAGCGCATCGCTCGCACCGGGATGCGGGCCCTTGGCCTGATCGGCCAGGTGATTAGCTCCCGCGACCGCCGTGCCCCGCTCAAGGCCCGCATTGCCAAGACGTACCTCTACTCGCTTGCTATCACCATTGGCGGCGGGACCAGCGAAGTCCAGCGCAACGTCATCGCCCAGCGTGGTCTCGGCCTGCCTCGCGACTGAATCCCTACTCCCCTACTCCCGCAGGCCGCTCCCCCGCAGGCGGGGGTCCAGCTCGTCCCTCAGTGAGTCGCCGAGCAGGTTGAATGCCAGCACCGAGAGCGAAAGCGCCAGCCCGGGGAAGATCGCCAGCCATGGTGCAAGGTCGAAGTAGGTTCGCGCCTTCGGGCCCAGGTCGTTGCCCCAGGAAGGCTCGCCCAGCGGCAACCCTGCCCCCAGGAAGGTCAGGCCCGACTCTGCCAGGATAGCGGCCGGCAGCGTCGTCGAGGCCACCACGATCAGCAGCGGCAGCAGGTTGGGCAGAATGTGACGCAGCATCACCCGCGCCTCCGATGCTCCCACTACGCGCGCGGCTTCAACGTAGGCCCGGTTTCGCTCCTGCAACACGCCGCTCCGCACGATGCGCATGATGATCGGCGTGAAGACAATCGAGATGGCGATGATCACGCTGCGCAGCCCCGGCCCCAGCCAGGCCGCCACCACCAGGCCGAACAGCAGCGCCGGAAACGCCACCATGATGTCGGCCGCGCGGGAGATGAGCATGTCGATTGGGCCGCCGAAGTAGCCCGCCAGCAGCCCGAGAATGGTGCCGCCTGCCAGTGCTATCCCCACCGTTGCCAGGCCTACCTTCAGCGAGGGCCGCGCTCCGTAGAGCACTCTCGACCACAGGTCCTGGCCGTCCCTGTTGGTGCCAAACCAGTGCGTCCAGTTAGGCCCGGTCAGGATGTCGTCGCCAAACGCCTTCGGGTCTGATGTGCGCAGATAGTCGGCAAACACCGCTGCCAGCGTGAACAGCACGATCACCAGCAGGCCAAAGGTCCCCAGCGGCTGCCGCCGCACGAAGCGCAGCCCGCCCCGCGCCCAGCGCCGCGGAAGAGCCGGCGCCGGCCGCTGGTAGAATTGCTCATCGATGACGCTTGTTGCCATTCCTCTGCCCAGTCCCTAGTAACGGATGCGCGGGTCGATCCACGCGTAGGCGATGTCGACGAGGAGCGTCACCAGCATGAACGCGCCTGCGATTGTCACGGTCACGGCCTGGACCGCCGGGTAGTCGCGATTGGCCACGCCTGATGCCGCCCACGAGCCCATCCCCGGGATGGCAAACACCGACTCGATCACAATCGAACCACCCAGGATGAGGCCGAACTGCAGGCCGATCACCGTCAGCAACGTCAGCAGCGAATTCCGGAACACGTGGAAAAGATCACCGACCGCTCACGCAGGCCCTTCGCGCGGGCCGTGCGCACGGTCCGAATACAGCACCTCCAGCATCGACGACCGCAGGATGCGCGCCACGTAGGCGCTCGATGCGATGGCCAGCGTCAGAGAAGGGAGCAGCAGCAGGCCGAAGTGCGAAAGCGGGTCACCGGTCAGCGACGCCCACTGCTTCACTGGAGTCCAACCCCACCAGTAGGAGGGCATCACGACAATGAGCGTCGCCAGCCAGAATCCCGGGATGGAGAGCCCGAGAATGGAGAAGAAGCGCGCCGTGTAGTCGACCACGCTTCCCGCCTTGATCGCCGAGAGCGCCCCAACCGGAATGCCTATGGCCAGCGTGAGCACCACCGTCAACACGGCAAGCTGGAACGTTGTGAACGCCCTGTCCCGTAGCTCCGGGGTGATCTCCCGCCGCGTCGCCGTCGATATTCCGAAGTCCCCCTGGACTGCTCCCTTGAGCCAGATCAGGTACTGCTCTGGCTTCGACTTGTCGAGGCCGAGCTCCTTGATGACGAGCGCCCGGCACTCGTCGCAGGCCGAGCCCGCCGCGCCCAGACGGATCGTGGCCGCGTCGCTCGGGAGCGCGCGCACCAGCGTGAACGTCAGAATGGAGACGCCCAGCAGCATGAACGGGAACAGCAGGAGCCTTCGGATAATGTAGGTTCGCATCTTCTTCGTCGTGCAGTTGCAGGTCGTCTCAGGGACGGGTGACTGGCCGGTCCTTCCGATGACACATAATGGACCGCCCTTTCCGGAGAGAGGGACGGAAAGGGCGGTCCCCGGCGGGCCTATCCGTCCAGGAACAGGTCTTGCACCCGGTAGTAGCCCGTCCCCGAGTTGCCAAACATGAAGTCGTTCACGGGGAAGTTCTTCACCTTGTCACGGTAGGGAGCATAAGCGGTGGCTGTGACCGGCAGCGGTATCGCCGGGCCGTAGCTCTCCAGGATCGCCTTCTGCATGGCGGCCATCTTTGGCTTACGTGCCTCCGCATTCAGCTCCTGGGCCTGCGCGTTCCAGAGTTGGAGCATCTCCATCGCATAGGCCGCCGTCTCCGGCTTCGGCGAATCCGGACGCAGATTCCCGAAGATGGCGCCGTACCCGGTGGGGATGTAGTGCACGAGCGCGTTGTAATCCGGCATCGACTGCAACGACGTCTCCCATGCGACAAACAGATCCCACTCCTTCGCCGCCTTCTCCCTGTAACCACCGGTCGCCTTTGCCACGTATGTTGCCGGGTCGACCAGCTCGACCTTCACGTCCACACCGAGGTTCTTGCGCAGCGCCTCGGCAATGAACTGGGTTGACGTGGCGAATAGCGGGATCGCCTGCATGGTGATCATCTTGATGCTTGGGAACGTCTGCGGCCCGCCCGCTGCCTCCCAGATCTTCTTCGCCTCTGCCGGGTCGAACTTCTGAGCCTTCTTCAGCTCGTCCTGGCTCAGTGCAAGACCGTCCTTGGCGAACCCGTCTGCCACCGGTCCGCCGTACAGGCCATCTCCCAGGTAGATGTTCTTGATGAACTGGTCGCGGTCGAACGCCATCCAGACCGCCTGCCGCAATCGCTTGTCCGTCCACTTGAAGTTGTCGAACTGCATGATAAGGTGCGCGTTCGCCGGCCCCTTGGCGACCTTCACGCCCGACGTCTTTGCCAGCTCGTCGGCCACGAGCTTGTCCACCGTCACCTGCTGGGTGTTCAGGATGTCGATTTCGCCGGCGATGAACTTCGCCTTCACCGTCGCCGCATCGGCGATGATGCTCTCCTCCCAAACGTCGATGTATGGGCCGTCCTTCACATAAGTGGGCGACGGGTTTTCGTGAGCGTAGTACGTGGCGTTCCGTTCATAGCGCGTGCCGGTGGGTTCCCGCCTGGTCATCTTGTAGGGACCGCTGCCGGCGTTCATCACCTTCTGCAGGTCGCCGCCGTTGGCCTCGACCACCTCCTTCGCCACCACGCAGAGCGCACTCGAACCCAGCGCCAGCAGGTTCGATGCGAAGGGGTTCTTCTGCTTGATGCGGACCGTCTTGGGGTCTACGGCCTCCACCTTCTCCATCCAGCTCCACTGGATGCCGTTCACCTGCGAGGCTTTCGCGACCATGGCCGGCAGCCGGCTGAACGAATAGGCCACGTCCTCAGCGGTCAGAGCCCGGCCACCCGCCACCTCCGCCTGGAACTTCACCCCCTCGCGCAGGGTGATCACCAGCGTCGTCGGGTCAATCTGCTCGTACTTGGTGGCAAGGTCGAAGAGGATCTCCTTCGTCGAGGGACGGTATGTCCACATCTGACTGTAGGCCTTCGCCGGGTGAATGAAGTTCGTGACCACGATGTACGGGTCGAGCCCCGTATCGGGCGAAGCCTTCGAGAGTCGCAGCGTTCCGCCCCTCTTGCCTGCCGCGGCAGTGGGGCTGGCGCCCGCCTTGGTCGGCTCGCCGGGCGCTGATGTTGGATCGGTTCCGCCATCGTCATCATCATCCCCGCACCCCGCCAGGATCGCAGCCGATCCCGCGGCCAGCGTCGCGCCGCCCGCAATCACATGGCGGCGTGAGAGTCGCCGCTGCCAGTACCTGTTCCAGTAACCCTCTTGCATGGTGGTCTCCCTCCAAAGTTGGCGGGCTCTTTGGCCCGGTAGCCAAACTACTGGCTGCTTATACCGGTCCTGAGCCGTGAATTCAATACGTCCGCCATAACCCGCAGGGATCTACGAACGCACGCCCGGCTCGCTTACTTGCCGATCGTCCAGCGATTTGACAGCGCAGCCGGTTTCGCGATCATCATATGCCCGCCCGGCTTCCCGCCGGCCACTTGTCGCCTTCGGCAGGAGTCCCCACTTGACCTCCTCTCCTCGCACCGCCGCCGGCCGCTTTGAACGCCTCTTCTCGCCCATCCAGGTCGGGCCCATGCTCGTCCAGAACCGCATCTGCGAAACCACCAACTCCATTGGTGCTGGCCGCGCCGATGGCCTCCCCGACGACGCCTTTATCGACCACCACGTCGGCAAGGCCCGCGGCGGCACCGCCTGGCTGGGCGGCGAAACCTGGCTCCTCAATTCGCCCATGCCCCAGGAAGCTGCCGACGAGTTCTTTCCTGGCGCCGCTTCCACCCGCTTTCCGCTCTACCTCCACCCAGACCTCCCCAACCGCGTTCGCCGCTTCACCGAGGCCGCCCACGAGGCCGGCGCCGTCACCGTCTTCCAGCTCACCCACCTCAACTTCACCATGGCCGCCTCCTCCATCCACGTCGCCGGCGCCTACGACTGGATCCCCCACCGCCTCGATGACGAGGAGATAGACTTCATCATCAACACCTACGCCGAGGCCGCGGCCCGCTTCAAAGAGGGCGGCGCCGACGGCATCGAAATCCACTGCGCCCACGAGACCCTTCCCCAGACCTTCCTCTCCCCGGCCACCAACCAGCGCACTGACCGCTGGGGTGGCGATGCGCAACGTCGCACCCGCTTCGTCATCGAAGTCCTGGAGCGCGTCCGCAAGCGCATCGGTGATGGAGTTGCCCTTGGCATCCGCATGAACGGCATGGAATCCCGCCCCGGCGGCTACAACGTCCTGGAAATGCGCGAAATGGTCTCCCACATCGCCGAATCCGGGCTCCTGGACTTCCTCGACCTCGATGTCGGCCACTCCTGGGGCGTCCCCTCCTACGTCCAGCCCTCCTACAACGACCCCGCCCAGTTCCGCGATGCAGCCAGGGGCGCCCGCGTCGACATCGCCCCCATCCCCGTCCTGTTTTCGGGCCGCGTGAACGACCCTGTCGTCGCCGAAGACCTCCTCGCCGGCGGCTTCTGCGATCTTGTCGGCATGACCCGTGCCGGTATCGCCGACCCCGAGTTCGCCAACAAAGCCCGCGACGGCCGCATGATCGAAATGCGCCGCTGCATCGGCTGCAACCGCTGTATCGGCGAAGCCGTCCACGGCCGCTCCCCCGCCCGCAAACCGGCCTGCTCCGTTAACCCCGTGGCCGGGAACGAGGCCCTCTGGGCCACCCAATTCCAGCCCGCCGCCGAGAAGCGCCGGGTCGTGGTTGTTGGCGGCGGTGCTGCTGGCCTCGAAGCGGCCCGTGTCTCCGCCATGCGCGGCCATCATGTAGTCCTCCTCGAACAGCGCCCGTCGCTGGGAGGGCAGGTTCGCATCGCCAGCAAGGCCCCCGGCCGCGACTCCTTCGAAGACTTCCTCTACTTCCAGGAAAACCAGATGGCCGCCCTTGGTGTCGAGGTCCGCCTGGGCGCACCCGTGACAGCCGACGATGTCCTTGCTCTGAGTCCGGACGTGGTCATCTGTGCCACCGGTTCCCGCCCCATCCGCCCCAACGCCCCTGGAATCGGCAGCCCCCACGTCGTCCAGGGCTGGGATGTTCTCGAAGGCCGCGCCGTTGCCAGCGGCCGGGTCGCTGTCATCTCCCAGGAGGACCATTTTGAGACCCCCAACGTCGCCGATTTCCTCGCTTCCAGGGGGTGCCACGTCGAGGTCTTCCACAGCTGGCTCGGCATCGGCGCCGAGATTGACCGCTACTCGATTGGCATGGTCATGAGGCGGCTCGAACAGGGCGGCGTGAAGGTCCACACCGGGCAGATCCTGGCCGGCATCGATGGGAACTCCCTCTCCTTGCTTTCCGCTTTCACGGGCGAACGCAGGACAGTTGATGGGTTCGACTCCATCGTCCTCGTCTACGGCTCGGCCCCCGACACCACCCTCCACGACGAGCTGCGGGGCCGCGTTCAGGCCCTCTATCTCATCGGCTCGGCCTGGGTGCCCCGCGGAATCCACGAGGCCACCGAGCACGGCATGAAGGTCGCCCTTGCCGTTTGAGTCCAGTGGCAGCATCCGGCCACCTGACGGGTTCCGGACAGCAGCCGCCCAGGGAAACCCCCGGAAGGAGAACCAGACTTGAGAGTTGGCCTGAGCTGGGAATTCGACCAATCCCGACCCCCGGCCGATGCCTGGGCTGCCGTCATGGCCGAGATCGAGGCCGCTGACGCCCTCGGCTACGACAGCGCCTGGGTCCACGAGTCACGCGGAGACGCCGCCTCCTGCCCGGCGCCCGCGATCTTCCTGACGGCTGCCGCTCGCCGCGCGAACAACCTGCTGCTCCGTATCACCGGGCGTACTGTCAACCACTGCCACCCCGTCCGCCTTGCCGAAGAAGTGGCCGTCCTCGACCTCTACTCTCGCGGACGGGCCGGGGTCGCCTTCGCTGCCGCGGCCAGGCAGGGGGTCCCGGAGGACCACCTGCACGAGACGATCGAATTCGTCCAGGCCGCCTGGTCCCTGGCCGAGTTCCGCTACCGTGGCGAGCACCTGCGCTTCCCGGCGCACACCCCTGCCGAAGCTCCGCCTGGCATCAGCGAGCCGCCACCGGCCGAAGACTACCTCCCGCAATGGGAATGGGGCCCGGCTACCCCCGACTTCCTCGCCATCACGCCCAAGCCCTTCAACCCGCGTCCCCCGGTCTTCATTGAAATCACCGGCGAGGGCACCCTCGCCTGGGCAGCGCGCCATGGCATCTCCCCCTTCATCCCCGCCGAGGTGCCCCACGAGCGCGCCCTCGCCCTGCTCGCCACCTATCGCCAGCGGCTGGCCGCCGCCGGGCGCTCCCCTGCCGAGGTCGAGCCCGTCCTCGAGCGCTGGATTCATCCCGGCGCCCCGGGAGACTCGCTCATCCTCGGTGGTTCCACCCGCGACCTCGTGGTCCGCCTCCGGGCCGCGAGGGTGCGTGCGGGGGTTTCGCACCTCGTCTGGCGCCGCACCCCCGCTCAGACCGGCAGGCGGGACCAGCTCTCGCAGTTCCAGTCCGAAGTTCAGCTCCTACTCATGGCCTGACGGCCGCCGGCAACAGGGAAAGCAGAAAGGACAAGGCCATGGAATTCTGGACCGGTGGAGGCCTCTCCTCCCGTTCCCGGGTGATGCCGGGGTCCCTCCTCGGCGGCTACGACGCCTATGTACGTGACGCCGTCGAGGCCGAGGCGCTTGGCTTCGATGCCTACGGCGCCGCCGAGCACCACTTCATGTACGACAGCTTCATGCCCATCCCGCTCCAGGCGCTGGCCGCGGCCGCGGCTGCTACAAGCCGCATCAAGCTGCAGACCGGCGCCATGCTCCAGCCCCTGTACGATCCAATCGAAGCCGCCGAATACGCCGCCACCCTGGACGTTATCTCCAACGGCCGCGCCAGCCTGGGCCTTGGCATGGGTTACCGCCCCCTCGAATTCGATGGCCTCGCGACCAGCAAGAAGACCCGCGGCGCGCGTCTCGTCGAAGCCATCCAGGTCATCTCCCTGGCGACCTCGCGTGACGAGTTCTCGTACGAGGGCAGGCACTACCGCTACGACCGCGCCCGCCTTTCGCCCACGCCCGTCCAGCGCCCCATCCCCATCTGGTTCTGTGGCGGCACCTCAATCGCCGGGGCAACGCGCGCGGGAAAGGCCGGCATCCCCTACTGGATTGCCAACTCCACCTATGAACGCACGAAGCTGATGACCGGGGAGTACCGCCGCATCGGCCGCGAAGCAGGCTGGCCCGAGAGCCAGCTCAAGGTCGCCGCCTTCAAGGACGTGTGTATCGGCGCCACCATCCCCGAAGCCGAGGCCCAGCGCCAGTACCTCCTTGATGCCTTCTATGATGAGCACATCCTTGGCTACGGCTACCTCGTGGACGATCAAGGCAACCACCTTTACAACCTCTCAAAGGACCACCCCATCTACCGCCGCTTCGTCGACAGCATCTTCTGCGGCACGCTCGACATGGTCATCGAAGAGCTGAAGCGCTACGAGGACCTCGGCATCGATGCTGTCTACATGGGAGGCGACCGCCGCTTCCTTGCCGAGAAGATCCTCCCTGAGTTCAGGCGAAACTGACCATGCAAATCCCTCATTCTGGTGACCTGTCGATATGAGCTCCGTCTACCTCATTTGCCGCGACGCCCGCGCCGATTCGCTCATTACCAATCTTGCCCTTGGTCTGCAGCTCAGAGCCGGCGGCGACGATGTTGCCGTTCTCTTCACCGGCGAAAGCCTCTGCGCCTTCACTGGCGAGACCTGGCACTGGCCGCGCCACCTTGCCGGCCGGCCGGCACAGGTCGCCATCGCCGCCGGCGCACCCGGCGCCGGCCTCAGCCTCAATGCCGAATTCGACCGCCGCTGGCTCGACCTCGAGAAGCTCATCCAGCAGGCCACAGACGCCGGCATCCGCCTCGTCGCCTGCCCGCTCTGGACGGACCTGCTCGGCATCGGCGCCGCCCTGCCCGCCTGCCTGGCGCGCCCCGATATGGAGCAGCTGCTCGGCGAGCTTCGCTCAGCCCGGCAGGTCATTGGAGGTTTCTAGCGATGGCTACCTGGAGTGAATGGAAAGACCTCACCGCCTCCCTCGGCTTCGAGGAGGTACGGTACGAGAAGGCCTACCGGAAGGAGGGGGGCGGCGTCGCCCGCGTCTCCTTCAACCGCCCCCATCGCCTCAACGCCTTCACCGGTAAGGGCCTCGGCGAGTTCGTCAGGGGAGTCAATGACGCCGACCGCGACCGCGATGTCGGCGTCATCATCGTCTCTTCCGTCGGCGACCACTTCGGCACCGGCGGCGATGTCGAATGGGAGGCCTCCGGCGGCCTCACCAGCCACATCCCCGACTTCAATGGCGCCCTGACGCGCTCGTACAAGCCCACCATCGCCGCCATCAAGGGCTACTGCGTGGGCGGCAGCAACCACATCGCCTACCACTGCGACCTCACCATCGCTGCCCACACCGCTGTCTTCGGTCAGAACGGTCCGCGGGTCGGCAGCGGCGCCGCTGACCGCGTCGTTTCCCAGTCGGCCGAGATCATCGGCCTCAAGCGTGCCCGCGAAATGTGGACCATGTGCCGCCAGCACACCGCCCAGCAGGCGCTCGAATGGGGGCTCATCAACCGCGTCGTTCCCCTCCACCGCCTCGAAGACGAGACCCTCGCCTGGTCCGACGACCTGCTCGACCTCGTGCCGATGGGCGTCTCCCTCATCAAGCAGAGCTTCGTTCAGATTGGCGCTTACCTCGAACAGTTCCGCGTGCTGCCTCACATGGGGCGCGGCTTCTTCGGCAGCGCCGACCAGCGCGAAGCCCAGCAGGCCTTCTTTGAGAAGCGCAAGCCGCGCTTCTGGCCCGTGCACGAAGAGGCTTTCGACTAGCCCCCACCCGCAGGTGACGAAAGGAGAGGCAACGCATGACTGAACCGCTGTCCGGTATCCGGGTCGTCGAGTACCACGCGGGCGTTGCCGCCGCCATCGCCGGCCTCTTCCTGCGCGACGCCGGCGCCGAAGTCATCAAGATCGAACCACCCGGCGGCGACGCCTCCCGCTGCGAACCCGGCAACCAGCAGTGGAACCGGGGCAAGCAGAGCGTTGTCGCCGCTCCCGGCGATGGCGGCGAGGCTGCCCTGTTGGCCTCGGCCGATGTCGTTGTCATTGGCGGCGGCGCCCGTTCCATCGACGGCTGGAAGCGCCAACCGCACCAGGTCGTCTGTTTCGCCCCACCTTACGGCGACCTGGCTGCCCTCGCCTCTCTCCCTGAGAGTGATGCGCTTGCCGCTGCCCTCGCCGGCATCCTTGGAGGAACGGGAGCCTACCGGCCCGGACCCGCCTACAACACCATCCCCACCCTCAGCTACTCCGCGGGCCTGATGATGGCCACCGGGGCGATTGCCGCCCTGCTCGTGCGTGCGAAGTCCGGCGTTGGCCAGGAGGTTGGCGTGCCCTGGACCGCGCTTGGCGCCTACTTCTCCGGCTACCAGGCCTCTGAGTCCGACCGCATCCCCACCATGCCGAGCGGGGGCGGCGCCGCGCCCGATGGCCTTAGCGTGGGCTGGCGCGTCTACCGCGCCGCCGATGGCTGGATGGGCGTCGCCTGCGCCAACCCCGTCTTCTTCCAGCGGCTCTGCGTCGCTCTCGAAAGGCCCGAGATCATCAGCGACCCCCGCTTCCAGACCGCACCGTTTGTCTTCAATCCGGCCGACCGCGATGAATTGCAGCGGTTGATTGGTGAAGCCTTCGCCGCCCGTTCACGCGCCGAATGGGTCCGCGTCTTCGAAGAGCATGGCGTGCCAGCCTCCACCCTGCTCACGCGCGAGCAGTTCCTCGCCAGCGACCTGGTCCGCGAGAATCGGCTCGCTGTGACGGCCGCCGGCCCCGGGTCCAATGCCGTGCAACAGGTCGCGGTTCCCTACTCGATTTCCGGGTGCGATTTAGCGCCCCCGGCGCTTCCGCCCGGGCCTGGCGCCTCGGGCCCCACACCCCAGCGCCCGCCCTCGTCTGCTGGCAGCGGCCCTCTCCCCGCCCATCCGCTCGCCGGGATTCGCGTCCTCGACTTCACCGGCTTCCTGGCTGGCCCTACCGCCGGCCGCATCCTCGCCGAGCTCGGCGCCGAGGTCATCAAGGTCGAACCGCCCGAAGGCGAAGGTTTCCGCATCGGCGGCCTCTCGTGCGTGGGAGTCAACCTCGGCAAGAAGGGCGTCGCCATCGACCAGGCCCGTCCCGAAGGCCGCGAGGTCCGCGACCGCCTCGTTCGCTCCGCTGACGTTGTCATGCATGCGCTGCTGCCCGGCGCCCCCGAGCGCCTTGGTCTCGACTACTCATCCGTTGAGGCGCTCCGCCCGGGCATCATCCACTGCTGGATCAGGGGCTTCGGCGTCGCCGGCCAGTGGCGCGCGCGCCCATCGTTCGACCTTCTGCTCCAGGCCCTCACCGGCCAGATGTTCGCCCTCGGCTCTGAGGAGCAGCCTATCTACAGCAGCATCCCGATGGCCGACCTCTCCGGCGGGATGCTGTCCGTCCATGCCATCGTTCTCGCCCTCTACCTGCGCGAAAAGGACCGCCAGGGGCGCTCCATTGAGCTGAACCAGGTCGGCGCCTCCATGGCCGCCCGCATGGAGGACTTCGTTGACTACCCGGGCAGGCCCGGCCCCCGCCTGTCCGCCAACGCCATTGGCCGCTCCGCGCTCGAACGCCTCTACCCCGTGGCCGACGGCTGGGCGCTCCTTGACGTCCGCGATCCCGGCGCCTGGGAGCGACTGCGCGCCGCGCATCCAGGCGGCCTCGCACCCTGGCCGAGCTTCGACGTTGCCGCTGCCCAGCCCGCCGAGGGCGCCCTCGCAGATGCCCTCGCCACTTTCCTCGCGCCACTCTCACGCCGCCAGGTCTTCGAGCAGCTGGCTGCACGGGGTATCCCCTGTGCGCCCGCAGTCATCGTACGCGAGGACCGCATCTCCAACGAATGGTTCCGGGCCGCCGGTGCTCTCATCGAAGGGATTGAACACGCCAGCTTCGGCGCCCTCACTGCCGTCGGCGACTTCTTCCGGTTCTCGGCCACCCCATCACGGCCCCCGGCCCTGGCCCAGTGGGTCGGTGAGCACAACCGTGAAGTGCTCGCCGGCCTTGGCTACACCGAAGCCGAGGTCGACCGTCTTTTCGAACTGAAGGCAATCGCCACTTCTGAATTCCGCCCAATGCGGCTCTGACCGCCCCCACTGCTCAACACGCCACAGCCAAAGGAGGAACCAGCAATGGCAGGCACACAGGAAATCCCTAAGCCCGACTTCATGACCGACGAGGCCTGGCAGGCCCTGCTTGCGGCACGCGACCACGGCATCATCCGCGCCGCCGGGCTTGATCACGCCCGCCGCTACCGCGAGAGCGGTGGCCAGGGCGAGGACGCCACCCAGGGCGGCCCCACCATCGTCCTCACCACCATCGGCCGCAAGTCGGGCAGGGAAGTGACCACCGCCATCAACTACCTTGCCCGCGGCGACGACATCATCGTCGTTGGCTCCCTTGCTGGCCTCAGCATGCACCCCCACTGGGCCCTCAACCTCGACAAGACCCCTCGCGGCTGGCTGCAACTCCACGACCGCCGCTGGGCAGTAAACGCTCGCAAGGTCACTGGCGAAGAGAGGGCGAGGCTCTGGCCCAACCTCACCGAACACTTCCCCCTCTGGGGCCATTTCCAGAAGTACAGCGATCGCGAGTTCAGCGTCTTCATTCTTTCCCCTGCGTAGACTGCCGCTGGTGAGGCGGGGTCGCGCCCGGCCCGCGCCCGCGTCATTGCTCGCGGCCATCCACCCCGCCACAGGAGGCACTTGCCCATGACAGCCCAGCCTGACCCACGCCTCGCACGCGGCATGCAGGTCGCCGCGCAGATGTTCCCTCCCGGGGCTGCCGCCACGGCGCCCCGCTTCGAGTACCCCGCCGAGATCGCCGCTGACTGGAGCGCCTTCTCCGTCTCCACCGTCCTCGGCGATGTCTGGGGACGGCCCGGCCTCGAACTCAAGCAGCGCGCGCTGATCTCCATCGCCACGCTCACGGCTCTCTCCCGGCTCGGCCAACTCCGCGCCTACATCGTTGCCGGGCTGAACCTGGGCCTGACTCGTGCTGAGATCTGCGAGGCCATCTTCCAGGTCTCTGTCTATGCCGGGTTCCCCGCCGCTATCGAGGGCCTCGGCGTGGCCAATGCTGTCTTCGGCGAAGCCGGCAGTACGGCCGGCCAGGCCTGACCGCCCGGGTGGCTGGCATGGACTTGAGAGGACAGAACGCGCTCGTGTTCGGCGCCCTCGGAACCGCCGGGGTCGCCATCTGCGAAGAGCTTGCTGCCCGGGGCGCCAGCCTCGCCATCAGCGCCCGCCGCGCCCCCGAGGGCGAAGCCCTTGCCCGCCGCCTCCGCGAAAGCGGCGCAACAGCCCACTTTTTTCCCGCTGATGTCACCGGCCGCCCCCTGGTCGAACGCGCGGTTCAAGATGCTGCCGGTCAGCTTGGCCGCATCGACGTGCTCGTCAACTGCTTCTCCCATGATCACCTGCGCCGCTTCACGGAAGACAGCGAGGACGCCTGGGACCGCATGATTGCCGTCAACTTCAAGGGCGTGCTCTACACCACGCGCGCCACGCTGGCCCACATGATCCCCGCCCGCTATGGGCGGATCATCAGCCTGGTTTCCGACTCCGGGAAGATAGGCGCGACCATGGAGACCGTTCAGTCCGGCACCAAGGCCGCCGTCATCGCCTTCTCGAAGTCGCTCGCCCGCGAAGTCGCCCGCGATGGCATTACCGTCAACACCGTCTGCCTTGGCCCCATGCGCGAATCGCCGGACCCGCCTCCCGGGCTTTCCCCCGAAGGTTGGGCGTCGTTCATGCGCCTCATCCCATCGCGCCGCCCCGCCCGCCCCGCCGAGGTTGCTGCCATGGTCGCCTTCCTCGCCTCGCCCGCGGCCAGCTTCGTCACCGGCCAGGCGATTAGCGTTTCCGGCGGCCTGACAATGTCTTAGCACCAATCCACCGGGCTCGGGGCTCCCCTGAGGCCTCGTCGCCCGCGGCCCGCCGCCCTGCAGTGCGGGTTCGAACGGCAGGGCGCATGGAAGCGGCAACCAGCCTCACCCCGGCGTGGGCGTGGCGCCCCGGCCGCCTGCTCCTCAGCCGCTGCCCTCGACCACCACCAGCATCTGCCCGGCCTCCACCTGGTCACCCTTCGCGACGCGCACCTCGGTCACCTTCGCCGACTCCTCCACGCACGTGATCCGGTGCTCCATCTTCATCGCTTCCATCACCATCAGCAGCTGCCCGCGGGTAACCGCATCGCCCGGTTCGACGTGGATCGACACGATCTTCCCCGGCATTGGCGCGGCGTAGCCTCCGGCCACTTCCTCCTGCTCGCTGTCCGGGAATCGTGGGAGCTCGGTCAGCTGCACCTCCCCCGATGCTCCCTGGACCCAGAACTGGCTCCCCCGCTGCGCGACTGCCAGCACCCGCCGCGAACCGTCGATTTCAACATCCACCAGGTCGCCATCCGCCCGGTGGAGCCGCGCCGAACCGCGCACGCCCGCCACCTCGTAATCGAAGCTCCCGTCGCGTTGCGCCAGGTAGCCCGTCTTCACTTCTTCGCCCTGGTGCGTGAAGACCGTCTGCTGCATCTGGCTCGGGTTGTTGCGCCACCCCGATGGCAGCGTGCGCATGAGAGAAGCACCCCGCCGCCGCTCGTCCTGGGACTTCAGGGCAACCGCCAGCGCCGCCGCCCGCACCTCGTTCTCCGCGGGCCTGCGCACCCGCGCAGGATCGTGCTTCTCGATGAACGCTGTTGTCGTGTCTCCCGCCAGGAAGGCCGGGTGGCGCAGCGTGGCCACCAGGAAGTCGCGGTTCGTGGTCACCCCGTGGATTCGCGTTCGCTCCAGGACTCGCGCCAGCCGTAGAGCCGCCTCCGTTCGATTCGGCGCATGCACGATCACCTTGGCCAGCATCGGGTCGAAATGCAGCGACACATCGGAACCCGTCTCGACGCCCGAGTCGAAGCGCGCGGGCGAATCCTTTGGCTCTTCCCACGCCAGTACGGTCCCCGTCGCCGGCAGAAAGCCGTTTGCCGGGTCCTCCGCGTAGAGCCGCGCCTCAATGGCGTGGCCCCTGATCGCCAGGTCCCCCTGGTGCACATCCAGCCGTTCGCCCTGCGCGATCCTGATCTGCTCGCGCACCAGGTCCAGCCCCGTGATCGCCTCCGTCACCGGGTGCTCCACCTGCAGGCGCGTGTTCACCTCCAGGAAGTAGAACTGACCGTTCGTGTCGAGCAGGAACTCCACCGTTCCCGCCGAGGTGTATCCGATTGCCTGCGCCGCCGTCACCGCCGCGAGACCCATCTGCTCCCGCAGCTCTGGCGTCATCGCCGGCGAAGGCGCCTCCTCGATGATCTTCTGGTGCCGCCTCTGGATGGAACATTCCCGCTCGAAACAGTGGATCAGGTTCCCGTGCGAATCCCCCAGCACCTGGATCTCCACGTGCCGCGGCGCCTCCAGGTACCTCTCCAGGAACACGGTCCCGTTGCCGAATGCGCCCAGGGCCTCGCGCTGCGCCCCGGCCACCGCCTCCGCCAGTTCTGCTGTGCTGCGGACAATCCGCATTCCCTTGCCGCCGCCGCCCGCGGCCGCCTTCACCAGCACTGGCAGCCCGATCGGCGCCGCGATGGCCTGGAGATCGGCCCTCCCGTCCGCGGGAACTTCTGTGCTTGGCAGCGTTGGCACGCCCGCGGCCATCATCAGCCGCTTTGCCGCCAGCTTGTCGCCCATGGCAGCGATCGCCTCCGGCGATGGCCCAACCCAGGTGAGGCCCGCTTCCACAACCGCGCGCGCGAATCCCGCATTCTCCGAAAGGAACCCGTATCCCGGGTGGATGGCGTCCGCGCCAGACCTCCGCGCGGCATCGATCACCCTCGCCACGTCCAGGTATGTCTCCGCCGCCGTCGAGCCGCCCAGGGCGATAGCTTCATCCGCTTCGTGCACGAACGGGGCGTGCGAATCGGGGTCTGCGTAGATGGCAACCGTCTCGATCCCCATCTCACGGGCAGTGCGCATGATGCGCCGGGTGATTTCGCCGCGGTTCGCGACGAGCAGCCTGCTTATTCGCTTCATCGGGTCACATCCGGTAGACGCCGTACCCTGTGGTACCGCGAACTTCGTTGTTGTGGACGGCTGAGAGCGTCAGCCCAAGCACCGTGCGCGTGTCGCGCGGGTCGATGATCCCGTCATCAGCCACGCGCCCCGTGGCGAAAAGCGCCAGCGATTCCTTCTCGCTCCGGTCTTCCACCGCCGCCCGGATCTTCGCGTCTTCCTCTTCGTCGAAAGGCACGCCCGCCCCGGCCGCCTGCCCACGGCGCACGATGGACATCACGCCCGCGAGCTGCTGCGGGCCCATGACGGCGATCTTCGCAATCGGCCAGCAGAAGACGAACCGGGTGTTGTATGCCCGGCCGCTCATCCCGTAGTTACCCGCCCCGTAGCTCGCCCCAACGATGATCGTAATGTGCGGCACGTTCGAATTGGAGACGGCGTTGATCATCTTCGCGCCGTTCTTCACGATCCCGCCCTCTTCGTAGATCCGCCCCACCATGTATCCCGTGATGTTCTGCAGGAAGATGATGGGCACGTCGACCTGGTTGCAGAGCTGGATGAACTGCGTCGCCTTCTCCGAAGAGTCCGAGAAAAGCACCCCGTTGTTCCCGATGATCCCCACCGGATAGCCGTGAATGGAGGCCCAGCCGGTCACCAGCGTGGTCCCGTACAGCGGCTTGAACTCCTCAAACCGCGAGCCATCGACAATCCGGGCAATCACCTCCCGGATATCGAACGGAACGCGCAGGTCGGGCGAAGCCACTCCCAGCAGTTCCTCTGCATCGTAGAGCGGCGGGTCTGGCGGCATCGTCGGCCCGGGCCCTAGCTTCCGCCAGTTGTAGTGCGCGATTACCTGGCGCGCTTTCCGGATTGCCGCCAGCTCATCATCGACAAGATAGTCAGCCAGGCCCGACTTCGTGGCGTGCAGCTCGCCCCCGCCAAGGTCCTCGTCGTTCGATTCCTCCCCCGTCGCCATCTTCACCAGTGGCGGGCCACCCAGGAACACCTTCGACTTCCCGCGGATGAAGATGTTGTAGTCCGACATCCCCGGCTGGTACGCCCCGCCCGCCGTCGAACTGCCAAACACAATCGACATCGTCGGCGTTCGCATCGCCGAAAGCTCCGTGATGTCGTAGAAGAAACGCCCACTCTCGGCGAAGTGCGTCGTCTGCCGCGCCATCTCCGCCTCGGCCGAATCCGTGGACCGGCGCAGGTCCGCTCCCGCCGACTCCACCATCTGGACGTAAGGGAGCCTGTTCTGCCGCGCCACTTCCAGCGCCCGCATGATCTTCTTGGCGGCGTAGGTCGTCATCGCGCCGCCTGCCACCGTCGGGTCGTTGCCCTGGATCATGCACTCGACCCCGGAGATCGTCCCGACCCCCATCGTCAGGCCACCGCCCACATTGAACTCCGAACCCCATCCTGCCAGCGGGCTCAATTCCAGGAACGGCGTGTCCCGATCGAGCAGCATCTCTATCCGTTCGCGAATGAGCATCTTCCCCCGCGAGCGGAGCCGCGCGATCGCGCGTTCGCCACCGCCCGCGCGCGCAAGCTCGAGCTGCGTCTCGATATAGGCGAGCTTCTCCAGCATCGCCACCCGGTTGGACTGGTACCCTTCCGACCTCGTGTCGAGGCGTGAACGCAGGACTTCCATTCCCACCCCCTCTACGAGGCCAATTCATACCGTGTTTTGCCCGTGAACGCCACTCGAAGGCGCTCCCCGGGCCCGCTTCCGTCGCCGTCTCCCGGATGCCTTGCCCGATGCCCGGGCCACGAGTGCCCACGGGCGGCATGCGATGCTAACCTGTGCCCGCCCAGGAGGCCCCCGCATGACCCGCAATGCTCCGTCCATCGCCCCCACCCCCTCCACCGGCCCCGGCTACCGCGACCGCTGGCAATGGGACTCCTTCGCCTGGGGCACCCACTGCGTCGATTGCTACCCCGGCAACTGCCTCTATCGCGTCTACGTCCGCGACGGCAAGGTTCAACGGGAAGAAACGTCCGGCACCTTGCCTGTCCTCGTCCCCGGGGTCCCCGACCGCAACCCCATGGGCTGCCAGAAGGGCGCCGGCTGGTCGAGGACCCTGACCGGTGACGAGCGCGTCCTTTTTCCCCTGAAGCGAGCCGGGGAGCGGGGCGAGGGCCGCTGGCAGCGCGTCTCCTGGGATACCGCCCTCGGTGAGATCGCCGATTCGATACTCGACACCATCGAGACCGAAGGCCCTGACTCGATCCTCCGCCTGACAAGCGCCGCCGAAGGCGGCATCACCGCCGGCTGGTCCGCCTCCAGGCTCTTCAGCGAACTCCTTGGCATCAACTCCACCGATATAAACGGCGACATCAACGACTTCTCCCACGGGCAGTTCATCACCTGGGGGAAGTTCCACAACGCCATCAGCCCCGAATCCAAGTTCCAGTCAGAGCTCATCCTCTTCTGGTACTCCAATCCCGCCTACACCGGCATCCCCCTGTATCACTTCATCTCGGAAGCGCGTTACCGCGGCGCCGAGGTCGTCCTCATCGCCCCCGACTGCAGTCCCTCCCACTCCCACGCCGATTATTTCGTCCCCGTGAAGATCGGTTCCGACGCCGCCCTCGTCCTCTCCATGTGCCGCGTCATCCTCGATGAGGGCCTCTTCGATCCCATCTTCGTGCGCGAACAGACCGATCTGCCGCTCCTCGTCAGGCGCGACACCGGGCGCTTCCTCCGCGAAAGCGACTGCCGCGAAGGCGGCCGCGACAACCAGTTCTACTGGCTCGCCGGCGATGGAACCGTGCAGCCAGCCCCCCGCGACAGCCTCGCTTCGGCCAGCGCCTCCCCCCTTCTCAGCGGGTCCGCGCTCATCGAGACCAGGGATGGCGTCACCGTCGAGGCCGGGACAGTCTTCGACCTCCTCCGCGACCGCCTCTCTGGCTACGCCCCCGGAGCCGCCTCGGAAGCCTGCGGCGTCCACCCCGATGTCATCCGCATGCTTGCCCGAAAGGTTGCCTCGCGGCGCACCTTCGTGGAACGCGGCATGAGCCTTGTGAAGCACTACCACGGCGACCTGATGGAGCGTTCCATGCTCCTCCTCCTCGCCCTCACCGGGAATTGGGGGCGTACCGGCGCCGGCATGTGGAGTTGGTCCCTCGCCAACTTCGATGGCCCCAACATCATGAGCGCCAAGCAGGGCCCTGGAATCGAAGCCGCCGAACGTGCCCTCGCCGGGCGCGAGCAGATGGTCGCCGGCATCCGCGCCGCCCTTCGCGCCGAGGACCCGGCAATGACCGATGAGGCAGCAGCCATCGAGATGGCCGCCCGGCTCAGCAGCGCGGGCGCGATGCGCATGGTGCCCCCCGCCTTCTTCTGGTACTACCACTGCGGCTACCGCGAGAACTGGAACAACCCCGCCTGGAACGACCCCGCCATGACGCGACCCTTCTCCGCCTACGTTGACGAGGCAGTGGACCGTGGCTGGTGGCAGGGGGTTGCCCGTCCTGGGCCCGAAGCCACCCCTCGCGTCCTCATCGAAGCTGGCGGCAATCTCCTTCGCCGCCAGCGCGGCGGCCAGAACCAGCTCCTGGAGCACCTCTGGCCGAAGCTCCGCACCATCGTCACCGTCGACTGGCGCCTGAGCACCACTGCCATGCTCTCCGACTACGTGCTGCCCGCCGCCCAGCACTACGAGAAGCTCACCTTCCACATGCCCAGCGTCGACCTCCAGGCCCTCACTTTCTCTGATCGGGCCGCGCCCCCGGCCGGCGAGTCAAAGCCCGAGTGGGAGATCTTCGGCCTCCTTGCCCGTGTCATTGAGGAGCGCGCAGCCGCCCGTGGCCTCTCCGGCTACAACGATGCCAACGGCCTCCCGGTGTCGCTCGAAAACCTCGGCCAACGCTATAGCCACGGCCTCCAGACCGAAGAGCAACTCGTCGAGGAATGGATGCGCGACACCGCCCTCACGGGCTCTCTTGAGCCCGGCATCGGCCTTGCGGGCCTCCGCGAAAAGGGCTTCGCCCGCATCGACCACATCGGCGAAACCATGCCCCACGCCCTCAACCAGGCCTCGGATATCGAACACGGAACCGCCTTCGTCTCCCTGCGCTGGCACACCGAGAAGAAGATCCCCTACCCGACCCTCACCGGCCGTGCCCAGTTCTACATCGACCAGGAGTGGTTCATGGAAGCCGGCGAGGCTCTCCCCTGCCACAAGGAAAGCCCGAAGATGGGCGGGGACTACCCTTTCGAGCTCACCAGCGGGCACAGCCGCTGGAGCATTCACTCCATGAACATCACCAACGAGCTCATGCTCGAAACCCACCGCGGGCGCCCGCACGCCGTAATCAACAGCGCCGACGCCGCTCGCCTTGGGATTGCCGACGACGCCGAGGTGCGCGTGTGGAACGATGTCGGCGAGTTCCGCGTCCACGCCAAGGTCTCACCGTCGGCCAGGCCGGGCCAGGTCATCGTCTACAACGGCTGGGACCCCTACCAGTTCCCCGGCTGGCGCGGTCCCATGGACCTTGAGCCCGGCATGGTCAAATGGCTGCACTTCGCCGGGGGATACGGGCATCTCCGCTACTGGCCCGTCCAGTGGCAGCCCGTGCCAATCGACCGGGGAATCCGGGTCCAGGTGGCGCCTCTTCCGCCCGCTCCCTGACCCCTACAGACTGTCGCTGCAGACCGCGATTGTCAGGTAGAAGGCCGGGTCAAGCTCGGGCCAGAAGCGTTCCTCCGTCCAGGGGTCGCCCCGCCGGTGATACCCCCGCCGCTCATAGAAGCCCGGCGTCTCCTCCGCGGTCAGCTCGAATCCCATCACCCACTTGGCGCTCTTCCACGCGTACCGCGACGGGACCACCAACCGCACCGGCCAGCCGTGGTCGGGCGAAAGGTCACGGCCATCGAGCCGCGTCGCCAGGAGCACGTCATCGGCCATCAGCGCCTCCACGTCCATCGACGCCGTGAACCCGCCGTAGCAGTGAACCGTCGCAAAGCGCGCACCCGCCAGCGGCCTCGCCAGCGCAGCGAGGTCGCGAAACCGGACCCCCTCCCATGCGTTGTCGAGGCGGCTCCATTGCGTCACGCAGTGCAGGTCGCTGGTCACCGCTGCCCGTGGCAGCGCCGAAAACCGCTCCCAGTCCAGGGCCACCGGCTCCTCAACGAGCCCGAACACACCCAGCCGCCAGCTCCCCGGGTCCAGCTCCGGGGTACGCCCGAAGGTGCGCACGGGCAGCCGCGACTCCAGCTTCTGCCCGGGTGGCAGCCGGCCGCTGCGGAGGGTCGCCGGCACGTCTCCCTTCGTTTCGACGGCGCTCATCCCGCGTGCGTTGCCAGGTGCTTGCCGAAGAAGTCAAAGACCCGGGTCCATGCGTCGACCGCCGCCTCCTGCTGGTAGCTGGGCCGGTAGTCCGCGAAAAAGGCGTGACCCGCGTTCGGGTAGATCTTGAACTCGAACTCCTTCCGGTGCTCCGAGAGCCTCGCGCGCAGCCGCTCCACGTGTTCGACCGTCGGGTTCGTGTCCTCTTCACCGAAGATGCCCAGCAGCGGGCAGCAGAGGTGCTCAACCAGGTCGATCGGCAGCGCCGGGCGCAGCTCATTGACCTCACCTTCCACTGTGCGCCCGCCCCAGCAATTGACCGCCGCATCGATGCTGGTGCTGCGGCAGGCAAACAGCAGCGCATGCCTCCCACCCGAACAGAAGCCGATGACCCCGGCCTTCCCGTTCGACTGCGGCAGGTCTCTGAGGAAGGCGCTCGCGCCTTCCAGGTCGGCAACCGCCTGCGCGTCCGGCAGCGCCATCATCTTTGGGCCCACCGAGGTCATGTCCGTTGGGTCGGGTGGCCCCACGCGCGTGTACAGCTCCGGCGCGATCGCAGCATAGCCCCGGGCCGCAATCCGCCGCGTCACCTCCTTGATGTGCGTGACAAGCCCGAATACCTCCGGTATCACGATCACCCCCGGGAACGGCCCCGGGCCCAGCGGCCGCGCCAGGTAGGCGTCGACGCGGTCGCCATCCATCCCCGGGTACGTCACCGTCTCCGCGATCATCCCTTCGTACGGCATCCGTTGCACCGCTGTCATGCTGTTCGCCTCCCTCCTGTGTTGCGCCGAAGCCCCGCGGGCCTCTGTCTGGCCGCATCTCCCCTTGCGTCGCGCATCGGCGGTGTCTGTATGACACGCCGCGCGCCGCCTGTCCAGCGCACCTGCTGGCGCAATCTACTCCTCTAAGCGACGCGCGAGGCCCACCGCCCGTAGCCGGCGGCGAGGCAGAGCGCCGCCGCCCCCCAGAGGTACCCGCCCGCGACATCGCTCGGCCAGTGCGCTCCCACGAATACCCGTGCCGGGCCGCCCAGCAGAATCACCGCGCACAGCACCGTCTGCGTGGGCCGCACCATCCGCGGCGGCAGGTACGAGCTGGCGAATATCGCCATGACGCCCAGGAAGAGCACGTTCCCGTAGACGTGGCCGCTCGGGAATCCGTACGTCGCGCGCAGCCTGTCGACCTGCACCCCGAACGCTTCCGTGGGCCGGGGCGCCTCCACGATCACCTTCAGCCCCTGGTCCACGAAGCGCAGCCCCAGTGCGGCGATGAACGTGTAGAGCGCCTCGCGGTGCCGGTGCTCCGCGGTCCACCGCAGCCGCCGCAACCGCCCGTGAAAGAGCAGGACACCGCCAGCCACCAGGAATGGGATCCAGTTCCACGTCCCGGCTGCGTTCACCAGGGCAGCGACCCCGTCGAAACTCTCGCGCGACTGGACCGCCCGTGTCAGCCGAACGTCTCCCGCAAGGGGCGTCCCCCGGGCCAGCACCAGGACTGTGAGCGCAAGCGCGCCTGCACCGAACACGCCCGACCACGCCAGCAGCGGCCGTTCGGCCCTCGCCATCACCGCATCCTCACTTCAGGGGACGGCGGGCCCATTCCTCCCAGGTCCCCCACGCCAGCTTGTTGGCCCCGTCGCTCTTGCGCAGGCCGATGTCCTTGAAGACCGCCGCCGCCCCCTCGGCAGCGAAAGCAGGGTCAAGCGCCGCAAACCAGACAACCGCGCTGAAGCCGTTCGCCTCAGCATCGCCCAGCAGCCTCTGCAGGAAAGCGAGCTGGTCTTCTTCTGTGCCCACGTTTGCCTCCCCTTCCACCGGCCCGGAGGCATAGCCAGCTTCGGAGACCAGGACCTCGCCATCCCAGTGTGTCTTCAGCTGAGCGTAGTAGTCGGGGCGAATGTCGGCCGCGCTGCGGTAATCGCCCAGGTACGGATAGGTGCTGATGGCGAGCGCGTCCATCTGGCTGCGAAACGGGTCCAGCACCTCCCACTGGGGCGGGTGCACATCGCCGAATCTCCCTTCCAGGTCTTCGAGCTGGAACGTCGGGAAGATCTTCGTTTCCGGGCTGGCCGCCTTCGCCACCCGGTACGCCTCGTGGTAGAGCGATACGAAAGCCTCGAACTGCTTCGGCGTCCGCGCGTAGAGCATGTTGATCTCCACCCCAAGCGCCAGGTACTTCGGCGAGTAGTTCTTCGCCACGTAGGCTGCGTAAGCAACGAAGGCATTCCGCAACGCCTGGTCCTCAAAACCCACCTGCGCATCGATGCCCGGGGGAAGATTCGCGATCCGGCTCCGCTGCACCACCCCATCAGTCGGGTCGATTGCGAAGAAGAGGTCAAGGCCGTCGTACTGCTCAAGCAGCTTCAGCTCGGTCAGCGTCGTCTCTTCTGTTGTCGCGGAGATCTGTCCGCCCGCCATGAAGTCCTCCCATGGCGGAGCGCGCTGCACCAGGATGAGGTCGGCATACTGGGCCGCGGTCGCGAATGCTCCGATGTAGGACTCGGCCGTCTTTTCGGGCGGCAGCGCACTGAAGCCAAGGCGGACGCCACGGGGCTCACCGGTCGCGTCGGGGCGGACCACGGTCGGCCCCAGGTGGCCCGGCTCCTTCCCACTGCCGTCCCCACCCTTGCCCCCGTCGCCGCAGGCGACCGCGGCCAACCCCAGCAGCGCAGCCGCTGCTACAATCAGGGCGCGGGGTAGCCGGGTTCGGCCGGGAGTGCGCATGCGCGTGGCCTTTCTTGCCGCGGTGATCGCCGGCCTTGTTGCCGGTGGCGTCATCGCCGGGTATCGCGTAGCCACGCGAGAGGCGGGCGGCGCGCCATCGGCAGGCTCGACCCCCGAGGCCGGTTCTCCGCAGGCCACCGCCGATGCCTGGGCCAGTGCCTGGACACTGGGCGACACGCGCGCCCTCTGGGAGCTCCTCACCCCCGCCGCGCAGCAAGCCTTCCCATTCGAAATCTTCAAAGCAGAGTACGATTCCTTCGCTGTCGAGATCACGCTCTCGCAACTGGCCGCGTCTGTCCGCTCCGCTCAGGAGATTAGTGCGAGTTTCGCCGTCCATCTCGCTACGGGCTATTTCGGCGAGTTCGACTACGAGGTCTCCCTTCCACTCGTCAAGTCAGGCAGCGGATTCCTCGCTGCCTGGGAACCGTCGGCCATCCACCCCCGCCTCACCGCCGATGTCCGCTTCAAGAGCGAAATCCAGCGTCCCCGGCGGGGCGCAATCCTCGACCGCAACGGCCAGCCCCTGGCCATCACCCGCGAAGTCAGGATGCTCGGGCTCAACCGCTCCGTCGTCGCCGACCGGGGCTACCTCGCTAACCGGCTGATCGAGTTCGGCTTCACGGCGGACCAGGTGAACGCCGCCTTCGATAGCAGCGCAGGCAGCAACCAGCGTGTCGCCGTCGGCATGGTTCCCGATGAAAGGCTTGAAGATGCCACTCAGCTGGCGCGCATTCCCGGTGTCCTCCTCTACTTCGAAACCCGGCGAGTCCACCCGCTTGGCCCTTCCGCCGCCCATGTCGTCGGCTATACCCGCGAGCTGACCGCCGAAGAGCTCACGGCGCGCCGTGGCCAGGGCTACCGTATCGGCGACCGCATTGGCGCCGTGGGGCTCGAGTCCTTCCTGGAAGAGAAGCTGGCAGGCCGCATCGGCGCAGAGCTTCGCCTGGCCGGGCCCAACGGCGAGACCATCGAGGTAGTCCGCTCCACGGCGTACGTGCCCGCCCAGGATGTCACCACCACCCTTGACTCTGCCACGCTGGTCACTGCCCAGGCCCGCCTTGGCCAGCGAGCGGGCGCCGCCGTCACGCTGGACCCCCGCACAAACGCCATCCTCGCCCTCAACAGCTCCCCGTCTTTCGACCCCGACGCCTTCGAGCGCAACGACCGCGCAGCCCTCGAGGCCATCACCAGCGGGCCGGGCTCGCCCCTGGCGAACCGCGCCACCACGGGCCTTTACTCCCCCGGCTCCACCTTCAAACTCATCACCGGCGCCGCCGGGCTGGCGTACGGCGGCTTTTCCCCGGCCGGCCGCATCGAGTGCGGAGCCACCTGGCACGGCGTCGATCCCCCCCGCAAGAACTGGGAAGGCGCCCAGGGCGCGCTCACCATCGCCGAGGGTCTCATGCGCTCCTGCAACCCGGTCTTCTACGAGATCGCGCTCAAGCTCTACAACGACACCGATAACGCTCTCTCAAGCATGGCCCGCGCCTTTGGCCTCGGGGAAGCGACGGGCGCCATCGGCCTCACCGAAGAAGACGGCCTCGTCCCCGACGCCGCCTGGAAGCGCCGTACCCGGAATGAACCCTGGTATCCCGGCGACGAGGTAAACATGGGAATCGGCCAGGGAGACCTGCTCGTCACCCCGACCCAGCTGGCAAACGCCTACAGCGCCATCATCGCCGGCGCCCTGCGGACGCCCGTGCTCCTCGCTTCTGAGACGGCCGTCAACCGTGGCGCCCTCCCTCTCACCGAGGCCCAGGCTGCCCACCTGCGCCGCGGCCTCGAGCTCGTCGCCGGGCAGTATGGCACTGCCTCAGCAGCCTTCTGGAATGCTGGCTACACCGGCTTTGCGGGCAAGTCCGGCACCGCCGAAGACGTGGGCGCGCAGCAACACGTCCTCTTCGTCGCCTACGCGCCCGCCGGCCAGCCCCGCGCCCTCACAGCCGTGGTCCTCGACGAAGGTGAGTCCGGCTCCATCGAAGCCGGCCCCATCGCTCGCGACATCGTCCTCGTCGCGATGAAGCAGTGATCATCCCTCATCCCTCATCCCTCATCCCTCAGTCCTCAGTCCTCGTCCCTTATAGTTCCCCCAACCCTCCGCGAGGAAAGCCCCCATGGCATGGATCGTCAGCATGGTCATCGCCGTCATCGTCTGCGGAATGGTGTTTGCCGTGGGCCGCATCACCCACGCAAGCGCGAAGGCCGGGACCCCGTCATCCAGCCGTGGCCTCGTCATTATGCTGGCCGCCGCGGTGCTCTTCGTTCTCTGGGCCGGGCTTCACACCGCCGCCGCCTCAATCCGCCAGATAGAAGCCGGCCACGTTGGCGTTGTCTACCAGTTCGGCTCCATCGTCGGCCAGAAGGATGAGGGGCTCCAGCTCATTGCCCCCTGGCAGTCGATGCGGGTCGCGAGCGTCCAGGTCCAGCGCGCCCACTTCGAGAACATCGAGTGCTTCAGCGCCGAAACCCAGGACGTCTTTATCGCCGCTGCCGTCAACTACTCGGTCTCCGAAAAGGCAGTGCAGACCCTCTACCGCACCGTCGGCGCTCGCTGGTTCGACCGCCTCGTCGAAGCGCGCGTCCAGAACTTCTTCAAGGAAGAGACGGTCAAGTACGAGGCCGTGGATGTCGCTCCCAACCGGGAGCGCATCCGCAAAGCCGTCCTCGAACGCCTCGCCGCCGAGCTCGCACCCTACTCGGTCAACGTCCAGGACCTGCTAATCACAAGCATCGAATTCTCCGCCGCCTTTAAGTCCGCCATCGAGCAGAAGCAGATTGCCACCCAGGACGCCCTCCGCGAACAGGAGCGCGTCAAGCAGCGCGAGGCCGAAGCCCAGCAGGCCAAGGCCGTCGCCATTGGCAAGGCCGATGCCCTCCGCGAAGAGGCCCGCGGCCAGGCCGATGCCAACAAGCTCCTCACCGAGTCCATCACCCCTCAGCTCATCCAGTTCCAGGCCGTCCAGAAGCTTTCAGACAACGTCCAGATCGCTCTCCTCCCCAGCGGGCAGGGAATCATCATCGACCCGGCGACGTTCCTCAAGCCCTTCACGGGCGAGTAGCAGGGTGATGCCTGTCATGGCGAACCGGCCCGGGCCGCGAGAGACTGCCCCGGGTGGCCCAAGAACCGGGCCCGGGAGGCCGGCTCATGTCGTCGCTTGAAGGCGCGCACCTGCGCGAGCAGGCTCAACAGGCAGCTTCGGACGGCAACCCCGCGGCCCAGGCCCTGCTCGCCGCCCTCAACGCCGCCGCCGGTGATGCCGAAGCCGCGGTGCGGAGCACCCTCGCCACGCTCCTCGCCGCGGTGTCACGCAACTACTTCGCCCAGGACTGGGCCGCGGAGCACGAGTTCTCTGTCTGGGCCCGCCTCACCGACGACCCTCGCGCATGGGGCTACGGCTCCGAGGAGGAGATTGCCCCCCTCCGCTGGCTCGTCGAACTTGCCGGCCGCTGGTTCGATGGCAGGGAGATGATCACCGTCCAGGCATGGCAGCCCCGCTTTGAGGCCTGGGCCGAAACCCAGCATGGAATGGTTCGCCAGGTCACCCCTGGCGCCCTCAAGCCCGACGAGCGCTTTGCCAGCCACGATTGATCCTGCTGCCGCCGCCCGTACCCTGTAGAATCGCCCGCAACACACCGGGGAGGCAATTGATGGACCTGGCTGGCAAGGCCGCGCTTGTTACGGGCGCGTCGGGCGACATCGGGGGTGCAATCGCGCGCGCCCTGGCTACCGCGGGCGTGGACATCGCCGTCGGCTACGTCGGTAACGTCGAAGGCGCCTCGGCCTGCGTGCGCGACGTTGAGGCGGCCGGGCGCCGCGCGTTCCCAATCCAGTGCGACCAGGCCAGCGTCGAAGCCATCGACCCCGCGGTCGACGCCGTCGCCGCCCACTTCGGCCGCCTCGACATCCTGGTCAACAACGCCGCCTGGAACATCGGCATCCCGTTCCCCAGCTTGACGCCCTCACCACCGACATCTGGGACCGCGTGTACGACACCAACGTGCGCGGCCCGTTCCAGCTCTCCCGGGCCGCTGCTCGCCACATGCGTGCTGTGGGTGGGGGCCGCATCGTCAACATCGCATCGGTCGCCGGGCTGAGCCCCGGGGGCAGCTCAATAGCCTACGCGACTTCCAAGGCGGCCCTCATCCACCTCACCCGCTGCCTCGCCGTCGCCCTGGCGCCAGACATAACCGTGAATTGCGTCGCCCCCGGCCTTGTCGAGAACACGCGCATGGCCCTTCGCCTCCCACCCGAGGTTGCCCAGGGCGCCCGCGATCGCGCCGTCCTCCGCCGCGCCTCCAGCGCCGAGGACATCGCCGAGCAGACCGTCACCTTCTGCCGCGCCGATAGCGTCACCGGACAGACGCTCATCGTCGATGCCGGCATCTTCTTCCATTGAGCATCCACGCTTGCTGCGACCCGCAGGTTGGCCCCAAGCCGCCGTCGCTGTAACTTGATCCTGCCCGTGGCGGGGTGAGGAATCGGGGATGGCATGTCTCGTCAGCAGTACCGTCTGCTGCTCATGGCGGTTTCGGTCGCCGTAGCCGCAGCGGGGTTTCTTTCTCTCGTTCTCGGCAACTCCCAGCCTGCGTCAGCAACCGACCCGCCTTACGTGATCGAAATCAGCGAGGCCGGCTTCAACCCGCCCCTTTGCCTTGTGAGCCGCGACGACGATGTGATGTGGAAGAACGTTGGCGCAGCAGTCAGGCGCGTCATCATACCCGATGTCGGCGTGGAGTCACCTCCGCTCTTCGATACCGGCGATATCGCCCCGGGGGAGACATCGTTCAAGGTGAAGATCACCCAGGGCGGCTCGATGAAATACCAGGACTACTACGACCCGCTGCTCAAAGGCGTGGTCCAGGCGCCGCAGTACTCGAACTCTGGCCCCGAGAGCTGCTCGCCGCAGGCGCCCACCCCTACCCCCACGGCAACGGCCCAGCCCACCCAGGCGCCCAGGCCCATGCGCTGCATGACCTCCATTGGCTGCGCGGTGGCCCCCGCCGTCTCCCGCGACGACCAGTAGCAGCCGCTACGCCAGGAACTCCGCAACCAGCTCGTTGAAGCGCGCGGGGCGCTCGAAGTAGACCGAGTGTCCCGCCGCCGGCACCCGTTCCAGCCGCGCTCCCGGCACGTGTCCGCTGGCCACCTCGATCACTTCCGGTGGAATCACGCCGTCCTCCGCCCCCACGATGAACAGCACCGGGACCGCGAGCCGCGATACCTCGGCGACCGTCGGCGCTCCCGCGTTCGCCAGCAGCGCCAGCAGCTCCGCCTGGGTGCGCGGCCGGTTGAGCCCGTCTATCTGGCTGTAGAGAAAAGCCAGGGCCGGCTGTTCACTGGCCATTCGCTCGCCCGCTGCCGGGTGCACCCCCGCTGGCGGCGCCTGCCGCTCTGCCATGGCCGCGGCAAAGGCCGCCCCTATCTCCGGCGACTGCAGGCCCCCGTGCGTATCCGCCATCACAAGCCGCCGCACGCGCTCCGGGTAGCGCAGGGCAAACCCAAGGCACGTCCAGCCCCCCATCGACTGGGCGACAAGGTTTGCCCGTTCAATCCCCAGGTGGTCCAACAACCCCCGCAGGTCCTCCACATAAGCCGCTCCGCCCGGCCCACCCGGTGCGTCGGCCGATTGCCCGTAGCCGCGGTGGTCGAAGGTCACACAGAGGTGCGTCCGCGCGAAATAGGGAACCTGCTGCCACCACGAAAGGTGGTTTCCCCCCGCTCCATGGGCGAACACGATCGGTTCCCCGGCCGGGTTCTCCGGCCCGTGGACCTCGTAGTAGAGCTCTATCCCGTTGACGGTCGCGAAGGGCATCGCCGCATTCTAGTCCACCTCATCCCGAAGCGGACACCGCCCCTGGCCGTGATACGATATCCCCGTTCGGACAATTCTGTATGCATTGGGCCACAGATCCCATCCTGAGCGAGCCTCGCTATACCATCGCCGAGGCAGCACGCCTTGCCGGTGCCAGTCCCGCCACCCTGCGCCGATGGGCTGCCGCACGTTTCCCCGAGTCCACCGGCCGGTCCCTCTCTTTCCTGGAGCTGGTGGAGTTGGCGCTGCTGAGGGCGCTCGCTGGCAGGGTTCGCCTCTCACCAGCCGCGCTTGTAGCTACGGCGAGGAACCTTGACCAGTTGTTTGGCTGTCGCCATGCACTGCTGACTCCTGGCGCCCGTTCCCTCCCTCCGCTGCACCCCGGCATCAGCTTCATCGACGCCCTGGACTATGGCGAGGGCTACATCCGCGCGTGGTGGCCCCGGGGGCGAACAGCCGGCGTAGTCGTCGACCCCACGCTCGGCTTCGGCCTTGCTGTTGTCGCGAGCACGGGAGTTCGGACGGAGATTCTCCTGGAGCGCTTCCGTGCCGGCGACCTGGTCGATGAAATCGCCAGCGACTTCAACCTGTCGCGCACGGAAGTAGAGCGGGCCCTCCAGTTCGAGGCCTGCCTCGCCGCAGCGTGATCTTCGTCGACCGCAGCATTCCTCGTGCTGTTGCCGAAGGACTGCGCCACTATCGCCAGGATCTCGTCTACCTCGACGATCGCTTCCCGCGGTCGACACCCGATCGCGTGTGGCTTGCCGAGGCCGGACGCCAGGGGTGGATGGTGATCACGCGTGACAAGAAGATACGCACGCGTCCCGCCGAACGGAGGGCTCTTGTGGAGAGCGGGGCGCGCTGCTTCGTCCTGACGCAGAAGAGAGACCCCACCCGCCAGGAGTACATCGCCCTGCTTGTGCGAGCGCTCCCGGCCATGGAGCGGGTCTTCGCAACTACCCCGGCGCCATTCCTCTACTCGGTCGACGGCACTGGCATTCTGAAGCGGCTGGCCTGAGCAGTCTCCCCCTACCCCGTCCTGTCACCGAATCGCGTCACACCGCGCACCAGGCCCCGCTCGCGCAGCTCTCCCACCGTCAGTATGTGCCCCGTGTATTCGAGCGGCTGCTGCGCAAGCCAGAGCGTCGCGTCCGACATCACCACGGGGTCCTCAAAATCGCTGAAGTCCTCGCCGGGCAGGGTCGAGGTGAACCCCTCGCTCCAGACAGCCAGCTCCAGGCGGATGCAGTTGACTGCCACCCGCCCCGTGAGCTCGCTCGCCATCGCCTCGGTGAGGGCCTCCAGGGCGCGCTTTGTCACCGTGTAGCTCACCCTCCCGAACTCCGGCGTGACGGCCGCAATCGAGGAGATGTTCACCACGCGCCCTCCCCCGGCTGCAGCCATGCGAGGGCAGAAGTAGTACATCATGTAGAAGGCACCGTTGAGGTTCACATCCACCGCCAGCCGCCAGCGCTTCGTTGGTTGTTCAAGCGTCGCCCCCGGCACGGCGATTGCCGCGTTGTTCACCAGCAGGTCGCATCGGCCCCATTCGCGATAAACACGCTCGGCCAGCGCGGCGACCGCCTCCTCGTCCCTGACATCGAGCACAACGGTCATCGCCTGCCGGCCGTGGGCGCGAACCAGCTCCGCCGTCTCTTCTATCGACCCGGGCAGCTTGCCCGGGCTGTCCGCCGACGAACGGGCAGCGACGACGATGTCGTACCCCGCCTCTGCCAGGTCAATGCAAAGCTGCTTGCCTATGCCACGGCTGGCGCCGGTCACCACGGCGACGCGATTCGGCATTTTCTTCTCCACGCTTGGTCTGGGCCCGGCTCGTGGCCGGGTCGCTGCCCCCAATCCTAACGCTTCGCTTCGAAGCGCGAACCGGCCGCGCCCTGGGCCACACGGGTCACATGCGTCCATCCGCCCCCGGCCGCGGCGGGCTACAATACGCATATGGACGACCGGCACCCGATCGTCAGCGAGAAGGACCGCGAACACTTCCGCCGCCTCGGCGAGTGGGAGCGCGAGAACCACGAGCTCGCCCTGCGAGAACACCTGGCCCTCAGCGTGGACGAGCGCCTGCGCCGGAGCTGGAGGTTCGCCCGTCAGTTCGCTCGGGTAATAACGCGGGATTCGGAGGCAGGTTCGCACTCTCAAATCTATGAACGAGCGCGGCGACTTGGCCTCTACCGCTGACTGGAGACACGAATACCCGCTTGCGGAACTCGCCGCGATCTTCAAGGAGGCGCAGCTCCCCTACGCTCTGATCGGTGGTCTCGCAGTCAATGCCTGGGTGCGGCCGCGCGCAACCAACGATGTCGGCTTTGTTGTTCTCGCGCGTCGCGATGCCATCCAGGCGGTGGAGCAAGCGCTGCTCAACAACGGCTTCATCCACGTTCGCCGTCAGGATTCTGGTGAGGGCTCTGGGCCGGATTTTGTCCAGATGTACAACCGCGAGTTGGGCTGGGGAGTAGACCTTCAGGTAGCAAAGACCGAATACCAGGAGGAGATCATCCGCCGTGCCGTCGTCACGAGCGATGACGGCATTGCGGTGGCAACGCCGGAAGACGTGGTGGTGCTCAAGCTCATCGCCAACCGGTCAGTCGACAACAAGGATCTGCTGAATCTCGCCGAGCTCCCCAACCTCGATTGGGCCTACATCGAACGCTGGGCCGCCACCTGGCAGGTCGAAGACCGCCTCCAGGAAGTGCGCGATCTCATGGAGCGCCACCCCCGCTGACTGGCCCCCCGCCGTGCCCGGGGGCTACGCCTGGGCTTCGCCCGCCTTCCGCCTCTCGCGCCACACGTGCCACGCCCCGGGCAGGATAGAGACGACGAAGAAGAAGCCAACCACGAAGAGGAAGAAGACCTCCAGGTTCGGCACTGCCTCGCCCACGAAGTAACCAATGAGCAGCATCGACGTGATCCACGCCACCCCGCCCGCAATGTTGAACATCGCGAAGCGCAGATACGGCATCTGCGCCGCCCCCGCTACCGTCGGTGCGAAGGTTCGCACAATGGCGAGGAAGCGCGCCAGGACGATCGTCTTGCCGCCGTGCTTCTCGTAGAACACCTTCGCCCGCTCAATGTGCTTGCGGTGGAAGAGCCGCGAGTCCTCGCGATTGAAGATCCGCGGGCCCGTGTGCTTCCCGATCTGGTACCCCGTGGCATCGCCCGTGATCGCCGCAATGATCAGCAGCGGAATGAGGATGCGGATATCGAGCACTCCCCGTTGCGCCACCAGCCCGGTCGTAATCAGCAACGTGTCGCCAGGGAGAAAGAACCCCACCAGCAGCCCCGTCTCCGCGAACACGATCGCGAACAGCCCTGCATAGCCAACGGTCTCGATCAGGGTTTCCAGGTCAACACCCAGCAGCACGAGCGCCCTCCATTCGCTCAGCGTAAGGGCGCCCGCCGAAAGAAGCGATGAAGGCCCCTGTTGCATGGAGGCAACCCCGCCCGCCCGGCGCATTCCCTGGCGGGCCCACGGCTCTGCCTCCGTTCGCTACCCTTGTTTGCAGCGGGTGCTGGCAGTGGGCGCAAGGCGAAGCCGGATGCCCCCATGCTCCCCGCCGGAGGTACCGCTCCTATGTACATAGCCATCACAGGCAGCTCAGGCCTCATCGGCTCCGAACTTCGACGCCGGCTGGAAGCGGCAGGACACACGGTTCTCCCCGTGCTTCGCGGCGACCCGGGTTCCCCTTCTGCCACCTGGAGCCCCGCCGCGAGCTGGTTCAGGCCCGGCGCGCTCGAAGGTGTCGACGCTGTCGTCCACCTCGCCGGCGAGTCCATCGGTTCTGGCCGCTGGAGCGAAACCCGGCGCAGGGAGCTCCTGGGCAGCCGTACCGAAACCACGCGGCTCCTTGTCTCGCAGTTCGCTTCGCTCGCGCGGCCCCCCGCCCTCGTCAGCGCCTCCGCCATTGGCTATTACGGCAACCGCGGCGACGAGCTGCTCGACGAGACCGCCGCGAGAGGCGAGGGCTTCCTTGCCGGCCTCACTGAAGCGTGGGAGAACGAAGCCGCTGGCGCTGGCGCCTCCGGTACGCCGGTGACACTGCTGAGGTTTGGCATCGTCCTCTCCAGGAAGGGCGGCGCGCTCCCGCGGATGCTCCTTCCGTTCCGGCTTGGCGCCGGGGGCAGGCTGGGCAATGGCCGCCAGTGGATGTCGTGGGTCACTCTCGACGATGCCGTTTCCGCAATCACGCATGTGCTCGAGAAGCGCCAGGCCGGGGTCTACAACGTCGCCTCCCCTGCGCCGGTGACCAACCGCGATTTCACCAGCACGCTCGCCAGGGTGCTGCACCGTCCCGCCATTCTCCCCATGCCCGCGTTTGCCCTGCGCCTGCTCCTGGGCCCCTCCGCGAATGAGCTGCTCCTCTCCAGCCAGCGCGTCGTCCCCGCGCGCCTGCGGGCGAGCGGGTTCCAGTTCGAACACGCCCACCTCGAGCCCGCACTGCGCGCCGTCCTCGACCGTCCCGGGACCTGAAAGCGGGTCGCACTACCCCCGTGCCGGCCAGCAACTCCGCTACGGCCCCTGGCTTCCCCCGAGCACCTGCCGGAGGCGCGCCCTGACGGTGTCTTCCTGGCGCAGCGCCAGCCTGTCCCGCCGGACGATGGCCTCGGCGGGACAGAAGGGGACGCACGCTGCGCACCCATCGCAGAGGTGCTTCTTGATGATGAACTGGTTCGGCGCCTGGACAATCGCCCCCGTGTGGCACATGAACTCGCAGACCCCGCAATTCATGCAGTCCGAGCTGACGACGTATGTGGTGGAGCCTTCGCTATCGAAAGTGCGCCCCTCCTTCTCCTCCACGCCCGTCACCCGGGGAATTCGGTCGCGATGTTCGCCGATGCGTCGAAGAACGCCTGCAGGCTGCCGTTGACGCGGAAGAACAGGTCGGCCTTCAACTGGTCTTCCGCGCGGAGGTCAATCACGCCGAAGTGCAGGTAGTTCAGCGTATGCCGCAGGTCGGCGCCGCCGTTTTCGCGGATATTACGGATCATCTCCTCCCATGCTGCCGACGAAGCGCGCAGTGTGAAGTCAACCCCCTCCGCTGCAGCCACCTCGCGGGCTTCATCGAGAGAATAGGCGCCGAAACGCAGCACGAACGTCCGGTCCCGGGCCGCTCCCTCCCCCGCCACCACCTCTATTCCGAGCGTGGTGTCGATGAAGCCGAGTTTGCGGAAGGTCTCCTCATCCTTTCTGGCGGCCTCTCCGACCGCCTCGAACCAGCTTGTCGAAGGGAATGGGCACGTGGTCGCTGTGGTCATAGCATCACCTTGCTTTCCTGTGGACTGATCCTGGAGACGGCGTGGCGGCTCAATACGGCGGCGCCGCGGGCAGCTTGATCTTCGAACGCCTGTCGAAGCCCGCCAGTTCGCAGCGGTTCAGGTATTCATCCACAATCCGGCGCCACACGATCTTCACTGCCTCCATTCCCCGGTCGATGTGGGCAATCCCGCCGCCCGCCAGCACTGCCAGGGGCTCGATGATCCAGGGGTTCACCAGGAAGGTCGCGAAGCCGCGCTCGAAGGCATCGGCCACGACGTGGAGCTCTTCTTCCGCCTCAGCCCGGTCGGGGTGATGTTCGAGGAAGTACTTGAGGTGCATCGTGCCGTAGGAGACATGGCGCGCCTCGTCCTGCATGCAGAGCCGGTAGATCTCCTTTTCGCACTTGTTCTGGGCCAGGAACTCGCCCGCCCGGAAGATGTCGAGCACGAGCCCTTCGCCCCCAACGTGCATCAGGAACGAGCCCTGGATGTAGGTCGGCGCCAGGAGGATGCTCGCCAGCCCCATCTCAGTATCGGCGCGGCAGCGGAGCAGGCCGCCGCCATTGGCGAGTGCCCGCTTGCGGAACACCTCGAGGTGGCGGGCTTCGTCCATCGCCTGCGTGCAGAGGAACATCTTCACTTCATGGAAGTGCTGGTTCATGCGCCACAGCCACTTCGCCGGGAAGTCGCTGGCCACCATCTCCACCTCTGTGAGGAACGTGGAGATCTGGCACTGGGCGCGCTCCAGGTCGTCGGGCAGCGGCTGCAACGTGTCCCAGGGGATGTCTCGCGTCGCGCTCCACTGGCGCTGCACAGCCTCCTCATACAGGGGCACCACGTTGTCGGCCCACACCTGGTACTTCTGGTTGTAGATGTAGCCCATGTCGGGGTAGGTCGTGTCGGGGTCGAGCGTTGAGCCGCGGGCGGCCATGCTCCGGCCTTCCGGCGCATCTTCCGCGTCGCCGGCGAACTCCCGGTTGATGTCCATCAGCGTAAGGCCGCGATTCGGGTCGCGCCGCTCTCCCCGGACACCCCATGTTGGACGCTTGTCCGTCAGCCATTCCAGGTGGTAGCGGCCCTGCTTCACCCGGTCGATATACTCCTGCTGGTCCGGGGTGTAGAACTCGCCCTTTTGCATCGCCTCGGCCCGCGCTATGAGCTGCTCCGCCTGCCGCAGCGAAAGGCCCATCTCCATGGCGCGGTCTATGGCATCCGGCGTGACCCCGACGGCGAGGGCGCGCTGCACCATCACCGAGCTCCATCCCCGCTCCAGGCCCTTCTGCAGAACTTCCGTGGTTGTGACCATCCCTGGCTCCTTCCTTTGCTCGCGCGCCAGCAACGCTCGCCGCTCAAGGCGGCCAGGCTGACGCTACTGCGACGGTAGGAACGAGCGTTGCCCGCTCGCATCGGGCAAATGCACTAGTCTCGGGGCCGGGGGGCTGTTCCAGGAGCTGTTAGAGAAGGTCCCTGCGCGCCGCCACCACCACGGCCTGCAGCCTTGTGTGCGCGCCCAGCTTGTTCATCAGGTGCTCGATGTGCGCCCGCACCGTCGCCGGGGTGATCACCAGCTCAAGGGCGATGGCCCGGACCGTTGCCCCGGCCGCCAGCAGCCGGAGCACTTCCAGCTCGCGCGGCGTCAGGTGGTCGGCCACCGGTTCACCCGGTTGCGCCGTCTGGATGGCCTCCGCGTAGCGCGCCACCACTGCGACCGCCTCTTCGGCGAGAACCTCCGCCATCCGGGGCCTGGTGATGTCGCGAAAGATGTGAACGGCAAGTGGCTGGTCGAAACCGGCCGTGCGCACGGGCAGGATGCTCATATTCACCCACAGACGCCTTTCACCGGGCCTGGCCAGCACGTCGTAGCTTTCCACTCCCTCTCCGCGACGCGCGCAGACAATGGTGTCGCAATCGACCCGGCAATAGCACCGGCCCGCGATATCGGTCCCTGCCATGACGTCGTAGCACTGCCGGCCCACCGCCTCCTCGCCCGTCACGCCCGTGATGCGCTCGGCGGCAGGGTTCCAGTAGACAACATGCTGCCCGGAATCGACGGCGTAGACCCCATCCGCCATCCGGTCGAACAGCGCCGCCAGCCCGGCCAGCGACAGCGCCGTGCCATCGGCCTCGCCACTGTATGCCATTGTCGAAGTCTATTACGTCCCCGGACGCTGCTGCCAGCCGGCAGTGTGGGCGCCCTACGGCCACCCCGCGTGCGGGTCGTCGACCCGGACGAATTCGATCTGCCCTGAACGTTTCGCCGCCGCCACCTCGCCCGACCCCGCCGCCGTGCAGATGAACAGCGTGCGCCGGTCTTCGCCGCCGAGCATGCAGGCGAACGCCCCACGGTCTCCGGTCGAGATCTCCTGGAGAACCGCCCCGCCTTCCGCCACCCGCACCACGCAGTTGCCCCGCGGGTCGGCCACCCATACCGCCCCCTCCGCGTCCAGGCAGATGCCATCGGGGAAGTGCGGTTCGATGTTCGCCCACACCCGCCGGTTCGAGAGACTCCCGTCGGCGGCGTGGTCGAACGCCGTCAGGCAGCGCGCAAACGTCTCTCCGATGATGAGCGTGCCCCCATCGGGGGTGATGACCGCGCCGTTCGGGAACATCAGGCCCTCTGCCGCGACCGATACGCCGCCATCGGGGTCCACTCGCGCCAGCTTCGCCGCCTGCAACGGCTCGCCTGTCGAATAGTCCGACCCGAAGTTCCCCACGTACGCCCTTCCCTCGCTGTCCACGACCATGTCGTTGCAGTGGAAGGTGGCAATTGCGGAGAGATCGGCATGCTCGACCAGTCCGCCGTGTTCGAGGCGCAGCAGCTTCCGGTCCGTCATCGACACGGCCAGCAGGCGACCGTCGGGAAGCCAGCCCAGCCCGGACGGCTGTCCCGGAATCTCGACGATCGTCTCAGCGTCGCCGTTCATGTCGACGGCAACCACCCGGTGTGAGTAGAAGTCGGAGAACCAGAGCCGCCCCTCGTGCCAGCGCGGGCCCTCCGGGAACGTCAGACCGTCGAGCAGAACCTGCGTACCTGCCACGGCTTACCTCCACCTGTTGCGCTTGTCGCGTCGCGACTATACCCCATGCGGCGGCGGCCGGCCTCGCCGCAATCACGCCTGGCGCCTGCTCACCTCTATGCGCTGCATGTCGCGCGCTACCCGCACGCGGCCACCGTAGGTGGCGTTCATCCCCGCCATGAAGTCCGTCTCGCGCTCCGTGTCGTTCGGGATGGGCGGAATGAGATGGGAGAGCACCACTTCGCCCACGCCCGCCTGTGCGGCCAGGCGGGCCACGTCTTCGGTGGGCATGTGATACGACGGCACGTCTTCGAGGAGCCCTGCCTCGCGGCTGCGCCCCGCAAACCTGAGCAGGCCGATCACCTGCTGCAGCATCGCGGCGTTCATTGCTTCGCAGACCAGCATGTCGGCCCCTTCGGCGGCCGTCGCCAGCGTCTCGCAGAATGACGTATCCCCCGATAGCACCGCCGAACGCCCGTCGAACCTCACCCGGTAGCCGAAGGCCGGCACGACTGGAAAGTGGTCGACCTCGAAGCTCTCGAACGATAGCCCGCCGGCCGCCAGGAATGGCAGCGGCTCGCCCGTGGCGGGCACCTCCGTCACCTGCACAGTGATGCCGTCCGGGTGGAGCTTGTCGCCGTGGTGCGCCTTGCGGAACCCGATGTCGCGCCGCAGCGCCAGCAGGAAACCATCGATCATCTCCTGCGTTCCTTCGGGCCCGAACACCCGCAGCGGCGTGCTCGCACCCCCGGTCCAGCGCTGGAAGAGGAAGTCCGGCACATCCGTCATGTGGTCTGTGTGCATGTGCGTGAAGATCGCCACATCAATCGAGGCCGGCCGTACCCCCGCCGGGACCAGTCGCCGGGCCGCGCCCCAACCGCAATCGACGAGCACGTGTGTGTCCCCCGCCACGACCACGTTGCCAGCCCCGCAGCGGTCGGCGTTGGGCAGAGGGCTGCCCGTGCCCAGGAACACGATCTCGAAGCGCTCGCTCATCTCCCCGTCACCGGTGTCCTTTCCCCGGCAATCCGCTCAAGCAGGATTGCCACGATCTCCTCTCCGTGCGTCTCCTGCAGGAAATGGCCCGCTTCGAGCGCGTCAAAGGTCGATTGCGGGAAGTGCGCAGCCCACTGCCGCCCCCATGCCTCGCTGAAGATCTGGTCGGCCGAACCCCAGATGAAGTGCACTGGCTTCCGCCAGCCCAGCAGCGCCTCCCAGCAGCGCTGGCCCTCGCTCGCCACCCCGGGGTTCTGCCCGTCGATTGGGATGGAGAGCGGGAACCGGCGCGGGCCAGCCTTTGCCTCCCTGTCAGGGAAGGGCGCCTCATAGGCGAGGAGGGCCTCGTTCGCTGTGAGGGGCTCGGCCCTCCCCCGCGGGAAGCTGGCAAGGTACGTCTGCATCACCAGCCCGCACCCCTGCAGCTCAACCATCGGCCCCCCTGCCTGCCACAGTGACTGCCAGCGCCGCGCCGCTTCTGTGTATTCGAAACCCTCGTGGTGGAGCCATGTGTTCATGATCACCAGCCGCTCGAAGCGGCCGGGCATATCAGCTGCCTGGCGCAGCCCGATTGGCCCGCCCCAGTCCTGGCAGACCAGCGTCACTCGCTCCAGGTCCAGCCTTTCGACAAGCGACCGCAGGGCGAGGCTGTGGTGCTCTATCGTGTACCAGCTGTCGTCCAGCACCTTGTCGCTCCGGCCGAAGCCGATGTGGTCGGGCGCTATGCAGCGAAACCCCGCCGCCGCCAGGGGCGGGATCATTCGCCGGTAGAGATAGGCCCATGTGGGCATCCCGTGGACAAGGAGCGCAACCCCCCGTTCGCCGCTCCCCTCGTCCACGTAGTGCATCTGGAACGTTTCATCTTCGACAGCGACATCGCAGTAGCGTGGCGCGAACGCGTACCCGGGCAATCCCGCGAAGCGCTCGGCGGGCGTTCGAAAGACTCGCATGGGTGCCTGCCCCTGCCGGCCCCTCGCCGGACTGGAATCACAGAAGGCTACGCGGCCAGGCCCGCGGTCGCAATTCGAGGCCCTCTTTTTGCAGAAACGCACTGCGCCGGGCCGGCCTACTGCTCGCCGAAGACGAAGAGCCTGTCGTCCGGCTCCAGCCAGGGCCGCACGTCCTCAAGGTTGACCCGGTAGAACATCTTCACAGGGTGGGTTCCTTCCGGGTAGAGGTAGTCCACGGTGGGCTGTAGCACAAACCCGTTCAGGAGCCCCATCCGGAAGGGCACGTTCGTCACGTAGAGCGTGCCGCCGTCGGGGAGCTCCGGGTAGATCCTCTTGAGGTCATTCACCCACCGCTGCTGGACTTCCGGCACCGTCTCGACGTAGTTCGCCACGCGCCGATTCCCAACAACCCCCACCACACTGGCTATCGCCACCAATCCCACCCTGGCCGCCACCGCGGCCATCCGGCCCTTTGCCGCACCCGCCAGCACCGGTACGAGCTCCGTCACCGCCGACCCGGCGACAAGGGCCAGGAAGGCTCCCGGGAAATAGAAGTAGCGCGGCCCCCGGCCAACATTGAACATCGCATACGGCACAATCGCGCCCAGGAACCCCAGGCTCAGTGCGAGCAAAACCCGCCGGCGCGCGGCCAGCGCAACCAGCGGGATGCACAGCACGGCCACCCCCAGTGCCTGCTGCGTTCCCGTTACCAGGCTGTTCCCTTCCATTGTCGTCGGCACGAGCGCCTGTTGAACGTAGAACCACCCGTTCTCCAGGGCGCCGACGTCGGCACTCAACTTCTGATCGCTTCGCACCGTGAAGAACCACGTGCTCGCCAGGGCATAGACGGCCACCAGGGCCACGTACGGCACGAGTGGAAAATAGGCGCGCCGCTCGCGGAGGCTCGCGCGCCGCCCCACCAGCAGATACCAACAGCCCAGCGCCGGGAACACAGCGACCGCCGTCTCGCGGTTCAGCAGCCCGGCCGTGATTAGGAACAGCGCCAACGCATGGTACAGGCAGCGTTTCCGCCCGCCCGGCAACTCGGCTGCTGCCATGAAGGCCAGCAGCCCGCCGAGAGCAAGCGGAAAGCCCACAAGGCTGAGTGCAGCAATCCAGGTGACCGATTCAAATCCAGCCGGGTGAACCGCGAAGGCAAGCGTCGCAGCCGCCACCCCGAGCGGATGGAACGAAAGCCGCCGCGCCAGCAGCCATACCACCCACACCCCCGCCAGGTGGGCGGCAAGACTCGTGAGGTGATAGCCGAGCGGGTCCTCGCCAAAGACCACATACTGCACCCGGAACCAGGTCCACGAAAGCGGTCGCCAGTGGTCCGCGGCTATCTCCGACCCGGCCGTGTCTGCCCACGGGTAGAACGCGTCGCGAAGGAACGCGCCCCCCGACATGTCGCGCGAGGCCAGCAGGTAGCGATAGTCATCGCCATGAAAGGGCGAGGTGAGTCCGGGCCAGTACACCACCAGGGAAAGGGCCAGTGCAGCGATAAGCGCAAGAGCCGCCCACCGGTCGTCGAAGCGCGGCAATTGCAACAGACCCTCCTCGCCCCGTTGTGCCCGGCCCGCCGCTCCCGCCGCACCCGTCCGGGAGCCCAACATTACGGGGCGCGCCGGTCACGGGCCAGACCGGGCGGCCCACCTGCACTCGCCGCTGTTCGTGGAAGGCAACCGCCTCCGCCGATACAATCCGCCCGTGAGGCCCACCACGTGATCCGCGACCAGGCCGGCGGACGGCCGCGTCGACCCCGGGCGCCTTTCTGGCTCGCGATTCCGTCCCCGGGCAGCGCCCGCACCTTCCTCTCCTTCGCCCTGATCGGCGCCGTCTGTACGGTCGCCTTCGTGGGCCTCTACGCCCTGGGAAGGGTCTACCTGGACCCCCTGGTCGCCAACGTCGTGGCGCTCACCCTCACCATGGCCTTCAACTTCGGCGCAAACCGGCGCTACACCTTCAAGGACACCGGGGACGCCCTCGCCATCCAGGGCGCCCGCTACGGCGCCGCCTACCTGCTGGGCCTGGGCGCCTCCACCCTCACGCTCCACACCGCCCTCAGCCTCGTCCACGAGCCCCGGCAATTCGTGGAGACCCTCCTCGCCGTTGGCTCGGGCGGCGTCGCGACCGTGATCCGCTTCGCGCTCATGTCAGCGTGGGTCTTTGCGAACAGGGGAGACCGCGTTGTTCGATGACCGCCATCCAGCCGTACCGGGAGCGCGCCCGGCCCGGCAATGGCTCATCCCCGCGCCCGTTCCCGCGGGGGTGCGCCCGCGACCCAGGCAAAGGGACCATTCCGCTCCCGGTCACCTGAGGGGGACGGGAGCTCCCGGGGAACCCCCATTCGCCCCGCGTAAGGATCGATTCGGATGACATGGAACCTCAGGGACCGGGTTGCCATCGCCGGCATTGGGCACACGCGCTATTCGCGCCCCGGCGCCAGCGGCCGTTCGGCTCTCTCCCTCGCCCTGGAGGCGATTCTCAACGCCTGTGAGGACGCCGGCGTCAGTCCCATCGAGATCGACGGCTTTGTCACCTACGGCATCGAGCCCACTGACCCCTACACGCTCGCCCAGACCCTCGGCGTCCGGCAGACGCGCTTCATGGACCGCTACCCGGGCGGCGGCGAATCGCTGGCCGGCACCATTCACCATGCCGCCATGGCGATCGCCTCCGGCGCGGCCGAAGTTGTCGTCTCCTACCGGTCGCTCAGCGGCAGGCTCATCCCCACCAACGCCGGCAAAGCCATCACCCGCGCCGAGCCCGTCGGCGGCAACGATGCCTTCCGCTGGGATTTCCTCCAGCCCTTTGGCGCCTTCGTCCCCAGCCAGTTCTACGCCATGCAGGCCCGGCGCCACATGATCGACTTCGGGACAACCAGCCGCCAGTTCGGCGCGATCGCAGTCGCCCAGAACGCCAACGCCCAGCGTAACCCCAACGCTATCCACTACGGCCGTCCCATCACCATCGATGACCACCAGCGCGGCCCCCTCATTGCCGACCCCTACCGCCTCCACGACTGTACCCAGGAGGCCGACGGCGCCGGGGCCGTGGTTGTGGTCAGCGCGGAGCGGGCCCGCTCCCTGCGCCAGCTCCCCGTCTACCTCCTTGCCGCCGCCGAAGGGAGCGGGCCTCCCGACCAGCTCTACAACCAGCTGCGCCACCAGGGGCGTTTCAATACCGCTGGCATGGAGGAAGTGGCGCGCGATCTCTACGCCCGCGCCGGTATCGGCCCCGCCGAGATCGGCGTCGCCCAGGTGTTCGAAACGTTCACCGGGCAGGTCGTCATGGCGCTTGAGGATTTCGGCTTCTGCAAGCGGGGTGAAGGTGGCCCATTCGTCGAAAGCGGCGCCATCGCCTGGCCCGGCGGTTCAATACCCATCAACACCGCCGGCGGCGGCCTTGCCGAGGCCTACATCCATGGATTCAACAATCTCATCGAAGGCGTTCGCCAGTTGCGCGGCGCATCCACCTGCCAGGTGGAAGGCGCAAACACATGCCTGGTCACCTCCGGGCCTTCAGCCATGCCTTCAAGCGCCCTGGTCCTGAGACGATAGCCCGTGCCGGCGCCCGCTTCCGCAGTAGTCTCGACTCACCATAACCGCCAGGAGCCTGCCCCATGCCCCTCTTCGGCCCCACCATGCCCGTACCCGCCCCTGGCCCCGATACGCGTGAGTTCTGGGAGGCCTGCCGCCAGCATCGCCTCCAGGTCCAGCGGTGTGCCGCCTGCGGCCGGTTCCGCTTCGCGCCCGCGCCCATTTGCCACGCCTGCCACAGCCGCGAATACGAATGGGTCGTCTCGGAAGGCATCGGCGAAGTCTACACATGGACCATCACCCACCGTCCATTCCACCCGGCCGTGGCCGATGCCGTCCCCTACAACACCGTCGTGGTCCGCCTCCACGACTGCGGCGGCGCGATGATCACCAGCAACCTGGTGGGCATCCCCAACGAAGAGATCCGCCCGGGCATGCTCGTCATGGTCGACTGGGACGACATCGATGACGAGATCACCCTTCCGCGCTTCCGGCCGGCGTGATCCACGCAGATCGGCCCGCCCCGCGCTGCCGGCCTCCTCGGTCCGCTACGAAGCCGTGAGGCGGAATTGAGCGACTGCGCTCTGCAGGCGCGCCGCCATCTCGCGCATCGCATTCGCGGTCGCCACGAGCTCCTCGGACTGCGCCGATAGCTCCTGCGTCGAGGCCGAAACCTCCTCCGCCGAGGCCGAGGTCTGCTCGCTTGTCGCGCTCACCTGGAGGATCGCCTCGGTGACGCGGCTCGTTCCCTGCGCCATCTCGCCCGCGCTTTGAGCCGACCGCGTCGCCATCTCTGCGATCTCCCCGGCCGACCGCACGATTCGTTCCGCGCCCGCCGCCAGCGCCTGGGTGTCGCGGGCTATCTGCTGCATCTGCGCCGCCGACTGCTCCACCGTCGCGATGATCGACTCCAGCGCCTCTCCCGCCGAGGCCGTCACCTCTCGTCCCGCTTCGACATCGCGCACTCCCGTGGCCATCGCCGTCACCGCCTCCCGCGTCCCCTCCTGCACCCGCGCGATCAGAGCGGCGATCTCCTTGGTCGACGTGCTCGACCGCTCTGCCAGGCCGCGGACGTTGTCGGCCACAACGGCGAAACCACGGCCCTGCTCGCCCGCGCGGGCCGCCTCTATCGCCGCATTGAGCGCCAGGAGGTTGGTCTGCGCCGCAATCTCATCGATGACCTTGACGATGTCGCCGATCTGCTGGCCGTATTCGCCCAGCTGGTTCACCGTCGCCTGGGCATGCTCAACCGCCGAGCAGATCGAGACCATTGACGCCACAGCCTGCTGCACTGCCACCTGGCCCTGCTGGGCGGCGCTCAGCGAAGCCTCCGCCACCTTCGTCGCCTCGTCCGAACCCGCTGCCACGAGTGCGATGCGCTTGCCCATCAGCTCCGCTTCACTGCGCGACTGCTCCGCCGAAGCCGAGTTCCCCTCGGCGGCGGCCGACATCTCGTGCGCGCCTGCCGACACCCGCTCCAGCGTGCTCGAGCTCTGTCCCGCGAGGGCGCTCAGCGAAACTGCCGAGTTGGTGACTTCGTTCGTTGCCTGGGCAATCTGGCCCGTGGCCCCCGCCATCTGGTCCGAGGCCTCGCGGAGCTGATCGGAGAGCGACATCACCGATGCCGCTTCGTCCCGGACACCCGTAATCAGCTCGCCCAGTGCGGCGCGCATGCCGTTGTAGCCGGCAATCGTCGCCAGCAGCTGTTCCAGCATCGCGTTGATGGTCGCTGCCGCCTTCCCCATCTCATCCGTGCCGTACTCCTCGATCCTGGCCGTCACGGTGCGCGCCTCGACCGTCAGGTCACCCTTGCTGGCCGCTCCGATAGCGCTCTCAAGCGACGCGATCTCGTTCCCCTTCATCGAATCCAGCCGCGAGATGATCGCGTTCACGCTCGAGCGGATGCCGCTCGCTACCACGTAGGCCGCCCCCGCCGAGATGGCCAGCGCGAGCAGGCTGACCGTGATGGTCAGGGTGAGCGCCGTCCGCGCGTCGCCCTGGAGGGCGCCGGCCAGGCCCTGCAGGTCAGAGGCGATCCGGTCCTCAACTACCTTCGCGAGGTCGATCTTCTCCGTCTGGGCCGTATACCACTCGCCCCCGTCCACTCCCCCAAGGTCGTCGCTGGCCGCGTGCTCGTAGGCCACCTTCCGCATTGTCGCGATCGCCTCGACAGGCTTTCCTTTCACCGTCTGCTCAAAGAACGCCACCAGCTCCGGCGTGGCCGAGGCCCGGAAGGCCTCCGTGTACGCATCCTGGGCGCTAACGAACCCGGCAAAGCGCGCGAATTCGCCCTCGTTGAAGTGCCCGCGCGCGAATGCGTTGCTCATCAAGGCGCGTTCCCGCCCCATGCGCTCCTTCGCCTGCATGAAGTTCACATAGGCCGAAAGCATCTTGGCGAGTTCCGCATCGGGGCTCACCTTGCCAATGTGGGCGATGACGTTCAGCCAGGCGCCGTTCTGATTCGAGTAGTAATCGATGCCCTCGGTGCCCCTGGCAGCCAGCGTGTCCACCTTGCTTCGGTGCGCCGCCAGCTCATCCACGAATTTCTGCGCCGCCTGCAGGTTCGAAACGAACTCCACCCCGAACGCCTCCGGCCTGACCTTTCCCAGGGCCGCGTCCAGGTCGGCGATAGTCTTGTCGGTGATCGCCCGCTGGGCCTTGAGCTCCGGTCCGTATTGCTTTCCCCCGCTGCCCACGTAGACCCCGGTCACGCCCCGTTCCTTTTGCGATTCATGGACGAAAGCGCTTGCCTTCACCGCCAGCGACGAAAGCGCTTCCATGTCACTGAGCTCGGAAAGCGTCGCCCGCTGCTCCTGGATGCGCGCAGCCGACAGGTACAGCGCCACCAGCGTCAGCGGCGTGACCACAATCGCGATCTTGAGCCAGAAATTGCAGCGTGAGAGAAGCCCGTTGGCCTTACCGGCAAGCTTCGACATCTGATTACCTCCGCGGACGCGGTGCTGGATGGTTGCCGGCTCACTCCTGATAATCTGGGCGCTCATTGAGCGGCGGAATCAGTGAAAACTAAGGGTCCCCGTGGGCAATCCCTCTATCCCTCCCCCTGAAATCCCTTTAGCGGCCCGCCCGCTCGCCCCACCAACCCGCGGCCGTCTGACCCGCCAGCAAACCGGCCGCGCCCGCCGCGCCTGTGTTCGCCTCGCCGGCGTGATGGCGGAGTTGCACCGCTCGGCCCGCGCCGCCCTCCCACTTGTCAGGTGCGCGTGCGTAGCGTAAGAGAACCTTCTACGGCGCACCGGGCCGGGCAGTCCCCCGCGCCTCAAGGTCGCCCCTGGAGGTCGTCGCATGCCCCTTTCCAACGAACAGCTGAAGACGCTCTACGCGAACATGGTCCGTGCCCGCCGTTTCGATGAGAAGATCGTGCAGGGCATCGCCGATGGCAAGACCGTCTCCTTCTTCCACAGCGGCCTCGGCGAAGAAGCCGTTGGCGTCGGCGGCTGCGCCTTCCTCCGGCCCGATGACTTCGTCTGGTATCACCACCGCGGGCACGGGATCGGCCATATCATCGCCAAGGGCGGCTCGCCGCGAGAGTTCGTGGCCGAGCACTTCGGCAAGGCGACCGGCGCCTGCAACGGCGTCGCCGGCTTCCACTTCGTCGACCCCGAACATGGCATGCTCGGCTTCTCCGGTACCATCGGCTCGGCCTTCCCCGTCACCCTCGGCTGGGGCGTAGCCGCGAAAATGAACAACCGCGGCCAGGCCGTGGTCTGCTTCTTTGGCGATGGCGCCTCCAATCGCGGCACACTGCACGAGGCCATGAACATGGCCTCCGTCATGAAGCTCCCCATCGCCTGGGTCTGCGAAAACAACCTCTACGCCCAGTTCATGCCGCTCCGCGACGCCTTCGCCAGCGAGGACATCGCCAACCTCGCAATCCCCTACGGCATGCCTTCACAGACGGTCGACGGCCAGGACGTGGTCGCCGTCCACGAGGCCGTCCAGTGGGCGGTCGAGCGCGCCCGCGCCGGCGAAGGCCCTTCGCTCGTCGAGTGCAAGACCTACCGCTTCCGCGCTCACTCCGAAGGCGCTCCCGATGTCGCCCACTTCGAGCTCCGCCCACCGGAAGAGGTTGAAGAATGGAAGAGGCGCGACCCCATCCTCCTCTTTCGCGAAAGGCTCCTCGGCGAGGAGGTCGCCACGGCAAGCGAGCTCGACGGCATCGACGCCGAAGCCGCCGCGGAGGCCGACGAAGCTGAGCGTTTCGCCATGGAGAGCCCCCCTCCGGACGCCTCCATCCTCAGCGAACTGCTTTACGCCCGCTAACCAGAGGAGTCAGACATGAGAGACATCCCCTATCGCATCGCCATGCAGGAAGCGCTCGCCGAAGAGATGGCGCGCGATGAGAAAGTGTTCGTCGTCGGCGAAGATGTCCAGGCGGGTACCTTCGGCGTCACCTCCACGCTCGTGCAGCGCTTCGGCCCCGCACGCGTCATCGACACCCCCCTCAGCGAGACCGCGGTGGCGGGCACCGCCCTCGGCGCGGCCATGGCAGGCTACCGCCCCGTGGCCGACTTCATGTTCGCCGACTTCATCTACATCGCCGGCAACGAGGTGCTGGTGAACGCCGCCAAGTGGCGCTTCGCTCACGGCGGCAAGGTGAGCCTGCCCCTCGTCTTCCTCGCTGCCATGGGTGGCGGCGCCCGCAACGGCCCCGAACACTCCATGTCGCCCGAGTCCCTCATCATGCACACCCCCGGGCTGAAGCTCGCCGTTCCTTCGACGCCCTACGACGCCAAGGGCCTCCTGAAGTCAGCCATCCGCGACAACAACCCGGTCGTCTTCTTCTACCACAAGCGCCTGCTCGGCCTGCGCGGCGACGTGCCCGAGGAGGAGTACACGGTCCCCTTCGGCGTCGCCGATGTGAAGCGCGAAGGCACCGATGTCACCGTTGTCGCCACTGCCCTCCAGGTCCAGCACGCCCTCCGCGTCGCCGACGAAGTCAAGGATCGCGTGAGCGTCGAGGTGATAGACCCGCGGACCCTGGAGCCGCTCGATATCGATTCAATCGTCCGCTCCGTGGAGAAGACGGGCCGCCTTGTCGTCGCCGACGAAGACACCGAGCGCTGCGGCGTGGGCGCCGAGATCATCACCCAGGTCATCGAACGCGCTTTCGACTCGCTGGACGCACCACCGAAGCGGGTCTGCGCCGCCAACCTGCCTATCCCCGGCGGGTTCATCGAGGCCAGCGTGCTGCCCCAGCCGGCCAGCATTCTGGCCGCCATCGAAGCGGTTACGGGCCGCACCCTCAAGGCATAGGAATGGCAGGCTACGTCGCCATCCCCAAGCTCGGCATGGCCATGATCGAGGCCACCGTCGTGAAGTGGCAGGTGCCCGAAGGCGGCCACGTCAACCGCGGTGAGGTCGTCGTCACCATCGAAACCGAAAAGACGAACTGGGATGTTGAAGCCCAGGACTCAGGCTGGCTCCACCTCCTCGTGCCCGAAGACGAGACCGTGCCCGTCGGCCGTGTCATCGGCCTGCTGGCGGAGACCGAGGCCGAGCTTGCCACTCTCCAGGCGAAGGGCGCGCCCGTCATCATGACCACCGCCCCGGAGCCCGCCGACGAACCCGGCCCCGGCGCTGCGCCCCCTCCCGCCGGAGAAGCGCCGGCCGTCCCCGGGCGCCAGGGCGCTACCCGCGCCTCCCCCGTGGCGAAGAAGATCGCCGAAGAACACGGCATCGACCTCTCGGCCATCACTCCCACCGGGCCCGACGGCCGCATCGTCCGCGAGGACGTGGAGCGCGCCATCGCGGCGAGGCAGGCAGCGCCCGCACCAGTGGCCGCCCCGGCGCCGGCGTCCGCGTCCGCCAGTGCCGGGATCGTCGATGGGAAGCGCGTTGCAGCGACTATCCCCATCAAGGGAATGCGCCGCGCCATTGCCGAGCACATGCACCGCAGCCTCCAGGTTGCCGCCCAGCTCACCTACATCGGCGAGGCCGATATGTCCGGTACCGTCGCCCTGCGCCGGAAGCTGATCGCCCAGGAGGCATCGCTCGGCTTCCGCGCCACCTATACCGACATCATCGTGATGGCGGCGGCGCGCGCCCTCCGCGATGTGCCCATCCTCAACTCCAGCATCGTGGGCGAAGAGATCAGGGTCTGGGACGACGTCAACATCGGCGTGGCCGTCGCGCTCGACCAGGGCATCGAGGGCGGGCTCATCGTGCCCGTCGTCCGGAACGTCGACCGGAAGCCGCTCCGCCAGGTATCGAAGGAGCTGGCCGCCCTCGTCGAGAAGGCCCGCGCCGGGCAACTGCTTCCCGACGACGTCTCCGGGGGCACCTTTACCGTCACCAACCTGGCCACCGTGGGCGGCGGCTGGTTCGTGGGCACGCCCATCATCAACCAGCCCCAGTCCGCGATCGTCGCCATCGGCCCCGTCACCGATCGGCCCGTCGCCATCGACGGCCAGGTGGTGATCCGCCCGGTGATGCCCTACAGCCTCACCTATGACCATCGTGTTGTGGATGGCGCCCCTGCCGCCCGCTTCGCTGCCCGCTTCGCCGAGCTGCTCTCCGAGCCAGCGCTCCTGCTGGTGTAGGGGCGACGGCGCCCGGGCAGGAGTGGGCCGGCCAGCGTCTACTTGCCCGGCTGCCTGCGCTCCTCCCGGCGCTCTTCCGAGGCCTCCAGGTGCCGCTTCACGCGGCCCACGCGCGACAGGAACGGCAGCCGCTCCCAGCTCAGGATGAGCAGTATCAGGGACGCCAGGATCACGCCAAGGACGTACTCGCCCGCGCCAACCACCACTCCCACTGCTGACACCGCCCAGATCCCAGCTGCCGTGGTCAGACCGCGCACGTTCGTGCCGTCGCGCATTATCATCCCCGCGCCCAGGAACCCCACGCCCGTGACAACCCCCGCGATCAGCTTCTCGGCCGTGGCCGGGAACGACTCCACGCCGATGCTTGTGAAGGCGGCGGCTCCCAGCGCCACCATCGCGTGCGTCCGGTCCCCGGCGGCGCTGCCCTGGCTCTCCCTCTCCCAGCCGATCACAAAAGCGAGCGCCGCTGCCAGCGCCATCCGGGCTGCGAAGACCAGGTCTGCGTTCAGTTCATCCATGTGCTCCTCCTCGGCCGTCTGCGCACAATCACGGAAGATGGCCCGCGCGAACCACGCGGGCCACCACCTCAGGCGACTCTACTGAGAGGTCAATCGTCCAAGAGGTCAGCCCGGTCGAGTTCGCGACGTGGCCGCCCCGGGTCCGCTGTCCCTTCGCCGGCATCGCTGCGGCGCGGCCGGTTCAAACCTCGGTCGTCGTCGTCGTCGTCACCGAACAGGCGGCTGAGGAACCCGCGTATGCCGCGCCGTTCCGGTTCGCGCCCGTCCCGGCTGTCCCGGTCGCGCTCGAACATCTCGAAGATCTCGTCCAGCAATTGACATCCCTTCCGGGCAGCCGGGGCGGACGAAAAAAGGAGACCCGGCCGCACCATGTGTGGTTAGCCAGGTCTCACCGGGCGAGGGATGCCTCGCTTGTAGTGCCGGCCCTCGCGGGCGTACTGACGACAGCTACCGCGCCCGGGGGTGGGCGCTCGGTTACTCCCCTTGCCCGCCAAGCATACACCGCCGCCCGCTAACGCGGCCGTTGGCGCGCAGATACCCACGGCGGCGATGAAGCCCGCCACCGGGCGCCCCCGCGCTCAGCCCTCCGCGCGCTCGAAGTCGCAGCGCACCCAGCGGTCGGCGGGCGCCGGCTGCCAGTTCAGGCTGTTGTACTTCAGATGGCCGTAGCCCCCCGAAAGGGCGAGCCATTTGACCATCCCCGGCTCAATCTCGTTCGCACCCGACCAGTTTGCGTACTGCAGCGGCTCCCAGCCGTTGTACGAGATGATCTGCCCGGGCTTCACGTTGGGCGCCACCTTCACCCGCGCGTGGAACTCGCTCACGTCGTTGAAGATCCGCACCAGGTCATCGTCCTTCACTCCGCGCGCGGCCGCGTCACGGCTGTTGACCATCACGCTCGGCGATCCGCGGTGAGTCCCCAGCACCACCTCGTTGAAGTGGTTCATGGAATGCACCGACCACCTGTTGTGCCCCGACGACATCCCGAGCGGGTACGCGGCGCCCCCCATGGTGGGGTTGGGCTTGTGAGTCGGGAACTCCTCGCCCGCCTCCAGGAACCATTCGTGGTCGATGTAGAACTGGGCCCGGCGGCAGTACGTGGGGAAGGGATCGCCGCGCTCGACGTGGCCCGTGAAGGGCGTGATCACGTCGTCTGGCCTCAGGTCCGTGGTCTGCCCGAGCATGGCCGGGCTCATGCCCATGCTGGTGAAGCGCTTGAAACCCGTCTTCCGCACTTCCTCCAGCGTGGTCCCTTCCGGCAGGGTCCCTGCCAGCACCGAGTCGCGGATCTGCTCGTCGGCCACCACCTCCTGGTCCTTGTAGTAGCCGCCCATGGTGTAGGCGGCCACGAGCTGGTCGTAGCGCACCTGCGTCCCGTCCGGCATTGCGAATGACTCAAGCCCACGTTCCTTCGCCCGCTGCTCCACGCTGGCAAGGATTGCCAGGAAGATCTCCCATTCGTTGCGCGATTCGCCCGCCGGGGCCACGACCTGGTCCGCCAGCGTCAGGTTCGCTACGAACGGCCCGGGGATGGAGAAGGCGATCTTCTCGTAGTGCTGGGCCGCGGGCAGGAAGTAGTCGGCGTTTTGGGCCGTGATGTTGAGCTTGAAGTCGATCGCGATCACCGTCTTCAGCTTCGACCAGAGCGTTGCCGCCGCTTTCTTGCCCCCGCGCGTCCGCCGGATGGTATTGCCGCCGCATTCGATGTACACCTGCGGCGTTTCCTCCTTGCGAGGGTGGTCCAGCCCGTCCCACCAGCCCTCCTTCAGCGCCGCCTCCATGTACTCGTCGAAGCTGCGGACCATGGAGCTATCGCTCCATTCGGGGTTGTTCCAGCGCTCGCGGTAGTCCATCTGGTTGTACCACCAGAACACCGGCGGCGTGTTCGCTTCGGCCGGGACGTCGTCGCCCGTCCGCTCGTCCAGCATGCCCAGGATGCCCCGCCGGCCCTTGGTCAGCTCCCACATCGCCAGCTCGTCGTTCACCAGCGAGGGGTCGACCTGCTTCAGCTTCGCGAGGGCGGCGTCCCGTCCCGCGATCGCGGTGGCCGCCGCCTGCGCCCCGGGGGCGCGCTTGCTCATGGCGATCTGGGCGCCGTCGTGCAGTCCCGCTGCCCACGTCCGCAGGCCAGTCCCCCTGCGGCCCCAGTTGCCGCTTGCCGCCAGCACCAGGCACATCGTCCGTTCGATGAGGTCCCCGTGATACATCTTGCAGGCGTTCATGCCAAGGAAGATGTTCGTCCTCCGTGTGGCTATCTTCCGCGCCACCATGCGGAGCGTCTCCGGATGCACCCCCGTGATTGCCGCCTGCTTTTCGGGCGTGTAGCTCTCGTCGAGCTTTCGCCGCAATAGAGCGCAGACGGGCTCCACCGTCACCGTGCGGCCGTTGTGAAGCTGGACTTCGAATTGCCCTTCGAGCGCGACAGGGGCGCCATTCAGCTTCAGGTTGCCGCGGTCGGCCGCCACCAGGCCCTTGCCCGGGAGCCAGTGATAGAGCTGGTCCTCCCTGCCCTGCCCCTCCACATCGGTCTGCCGGAGGTACCGGCGGTTATCGGTGCGAACAAGGAGCGGCATATCCGTCTGCTCGCGCATGAAGTCCCAGGCGGCGATGTCCTCAGCGAACATCACCTGCACCAGCGAGAGCCCAAAGGCAGCATCCGTCGCCCCTTCGATGTTCACCTGGTAGTCGGCGTGCGTGTGCGAGGCGTTCACGTCGGGCGAGACGTTGATTATCTCCGCCCCGTTGTACCGGGCCTCGCTGAAGAAGTGGTAGAAGGGAATCCGCGTGTAGACCGGGTTGCTGTTCCAGATGACCAGGAGCTCCGAATGAAACCAATCGTCGGCCGAACCCTCGACATGGCTCTTCCCGAAGCTGGCGTAGACGCCGCTGTTGAAGTCGCTGATTACGGCGTTGAGGTCCATCGTCTGGCCACCCACCAGGGCGAAGAACCTGGCCGTGGGGCCGCCTACAACCGCCTCCGGGGTCCCCTCCCGCACGATCGAGCGCGGCCCATGCTCCTCAATCGCGTCGACCAGGGCATCGCCGATCTCGCGCAGGGCCTGGTCCCAGGAGATGCGATCCCACCTGCCCTCGCCGCGCTTGCCCGCCCGCTTCATCGGATACTGCACCCGGTCGGGTCCATCCAGCGACCGGCTCCAGCTCGCGCCCTGCATGCACCCCATCGGGTTGTAGTCGGGAACGGCCGGGTCAATCACCGGCAAGGTTCCCGAGGGCTCCTCACGAACCACCGCACCATCTTTGACGAAGACCCGCATCGGGCAACCGCCCGGGTAGCAGTCGACGCAGTGGGTGCCCCAGTGGACCGAGTCCCAGGTGAATCGCTCGCTGTAGGTGCTCATAGTTTCACTCCCATCCCGCTTCTATCACCTTGACCGCCGGGTCGGCGGCTCGCCCGGCTGGTCTCAACCGGTTCCCTCGCCGCAACCTGGCCCGGCACATTATCTGCCGGGTGAACCCAACCGGCCAAACGGCGTTGGTGCCTTCGCCGGCCGCGTCTGCGGGTGACCACCGCCCGGGGGCCGCGGCGGCCCACGCCTCATACCCTTCCCCAGCCCGGCAGCGCTGCCGCCTGGCGGACCCAGTCCGCCATCTGGGCCTCGTCGAAGCCGCCCTCGTAGATGTCGAGCCAGCGCCCGTCCTGGTCCTTCCCCTTCCCGGGTGGGTTTGGCTGCAGCCCGGCGCCGTGGAAAAAGGTCACCTTCACATACCGCGTGAACACGTGGAAGGAGATGATCCAGCCCTGCCCCTCGATGCCGTAGAACGGCGAGTTCCACTTCACCGCCTTGCGCACGCCCGGCGCCCCGCGCGTGATGAGCGCATCGAGCCGTTCCCCGGTCTCGCGCTTCCAGCCCGGCATGGCCGCGATGTACGCCTTCACCGGGGCGTCGCCTTCGCCCTTTGCCACCTGCGGATTGCCGCCCGTGACCAGGGCTGGCGCCGATGCGCCTGGCTCCCCGGGAGCGGTGGCCACCCCGCCCTGCCGTCCGCGCGCTGGTGTGGCCTTCGCGCCAGCGCTGTTGAGGGCCACGGCCGCACGAACGAGCGCCCGGAAAGGTTCCGCGGCGACTTCCTCCCCCTCGCGGATGTCGATTGCGCGCCGGGCGTTCCCGTCGAGGCTGGCGTTGAACAGCCCCGCCGGGTCCTCCAGCGCTGCGCCCCTGGCAAAGGTCACCTTCACCACGGACGTGTATGCCTCGCCCGTGCAGATGAGCCCGTTGTGCGACCACGTTGGCACGCCCGGGCTCGCCTTCCTCGCCCACTTCACCTCCTCGGTGACCCCCGGGACCGCTTCCCTGACCAGCGCGCGTATCCGGCGCAACGTCCCTCCGCGCCAGTCGTCAAGCGCGGCAATGCGCTCGTCCACGCGCTCGGCGCCCGTCGAGTCCCGGGCCGGGGTTCCTCCATCCATTGGCGTCTCTCCGCTCTAAGCCTACAGCAACGGGCGATCATCCCGGGCGCCAGGAGGTTCGGTGGTGACCGCGGCCACAAGCTCGTAGACTGGGTGCATGGCCCAGGCGCAGGACTCCCGCAGGCTTCTTGCCGGGAAGGCGGATGCTCTGCGTCAGCTCCACCACCGGCCGCAGATGCTTGTCCTCCCCAACGCCTGGGATGCGGCCAGCGCGCGCACCTTCGAAGCGGCCGGCTTCCCCGCAATCGCCACCAGCAGCAACGCAATCGCCGCGACCCTCGGCTACGAGGACCACGAAGGGGCGCCCCCGGATGAGATGTTCGCCGCCGCAGCCCGGGTCATCGCCGCCGTCAACATCCCCGTCTCCGTCGACCTCGAGGCTGGCTACCAGCTCGCGCCCGAAGCCGTCGTCGAGCGCGCCATCGCCATTGGCGCCGCAGGCTTCAACTACGAAGACACCGACCACCACGGTCCGGACGTGTTGGTCCCCGCGCACCTGCAGGCCGAGCGCATCGCCGCCCTCAAGGAAGCCAGCCACAGGGCGGGGGTCGCCCTGGTCATCAATGCCCGTGTCGACTCGCTGTTCCACCGTGTGGGCACCCCCGAAGAGCAGATCGCTGAGGTCGCGCTGCGCGCGAAGGTCTACAGCGAGGCCGGCGCCGACTGCATCTACCCTTTCGGCTTCTACGATGAACAGGTGACCCGCGCCGTCATGCGGGCGGTCGATGCCCCCGTCAACATCCTCGCCTGGCGCCACCCGCTCTCGCTCGCGCAGCTCGCCGGGATCGGCGTCCGGCGGGTCACCTTCGCCAGCGGCCTCTACCGCGACCTGGTCGCGCCCCTGAAGGACACCGCCGCTGCACTGCGCGCGAGCTACGCGCCACCCCATGACCCTGGAACCGAGGAGACATAGATGCCGCGAATGCGACCGCTGACACGGGACGAGGTGCCCGAAGGCGAGGTGCGAGACGCCCTCGAGGCCGGGGAGAAGTGGCTCGGAAAGCCCGTCCCCGGCGCCGGTATCCAGGCCTACGCCCCCGAGATCATGAAGGCCAGCCGCGCCCTCGGCGCCGCACCCGCGAAGAGCGGCCTCCTCCCACCGCTTATCCGCACCCTCGTCTGCCTCAGGGCCGCCCAGATGGTGGGCTGCCCGTTCTGAATGGACACCAATACTGCCGGGAGCAGTATGAACGGCGCCTCCGATGAGAAGCTCGCCGCCATCTTCGATTTCCGCACCAGCAGCCTCTACACCGCTGCCGAAAAGGCAGCCCTGGTGCTCGCCGAAGAGATGACCGCCACTCCCGTCGACGTTACCGACGAGACGTTTGCGGAAGCGCGCCGGTGGTACAACGAAGGCGAAATGGTCGAGCTGGTGGGCACAATCGCCATGGAGAACTATCGCGCGCGCTTCAACTGTGCCTTCCGCATCGAATCGGAGCACACCTGCGAATTGCGCGGCATCACTCCGCCCCCGGTGCGCCCCGCCCCCTGATTGCGCCTTCCGCCCGGCGTGACTAAGCCACCGGCGCCGATGTCCCGTGGACTACCGCCGATGCCGTCCCGGCCGGGCGGCCGCCCGGGCGCGCTACCGGGCCCCGGAAGGCAGCGCCAGCAGCGCCGCCGCAGCGCGCAGGTGGCCTTCCGCCTCGCGCACGATCTCCGCGACCACCTCCGCCGCCGGCTGCACCGCCTTCACGAGACTGGCCGATTCTCCCCCCCAGTTCACGGTGGTGCCGGCCTGGAAGAGCTGGCGCACAAACCCGTACGGTTGCCCGGCCGCCGCCACCGCTTCCTGCAGTTCGGCGTGCCGGCCTTCCCACTTCTCCGTGAAGCTGTTCCGAATCACCCGGCCTGTGATGCCCCGGGGCCAGACCATGCTGTACGCCTCGTCGTTGATCGTGTCGTAAAGCGTGTCGGCGCCGCCCGCCGCCACTATCTCCTCTTTCTGGCTCTGCGGCGCCGGGAACTCCACCGTCGCCTTGAACCGCGTGCCAACCACCGCCGCTGCTGCCCCCATCGCCAGCACTCCCGCCATCGCCCGGCCGGTCGCAATCCCGCCCGCCACCCCAACCGGTGTCTCCCCGGCCGCTTCAATGACCTCCGCAGCGAAGTTGAGCGTCCCGCGCCGGCCCGTGTGCCCGCCCGCCTCGTTCCCCTGCGCGATGACGAGATCGGCGCCCCCGGCGATCGCAGCCAGTGCCGTCTCCGAGTCCTGCGCCTGCACGATCGTCTGCACGCCCGCCGCCCGGCACCGCGCCAGGCCGGGCAGCGGGTCGCCAAACGACAGCGTCACCACCGGCGCCCCCGCCTCGAGCGCGACGTCGAGCAACCTGGAGGCGAATGGCGCCCAGTCGAATGTAACCACGTTCACTGCGAAAGGCCCCGATGTCCCCGTACGAACGGCAGCGATCTCCCCCGCCACCTGGTCGGGGGTCTTTCCAATTGTGCCCAGGCTGCCAAGGGCCCCCGCCCCGCAGACAGCGAGCACAATGTCGGGCCCCGCTTCTGCCATCCCCGCCTGGATCAACGGATGCTGGACGCCAAAGCGCCTGGTGAATTCAGTGCTGAGCATACCTCGTCTCCCGGGCGGTCCCGGGGGACCGTTTTCCGCCATTCTACGCGCCCCTGCCGCGCCCCGTTTGGCACTGAAGCGTCGCAATGGCCTTCCCGCGGCGCAATGGGTGGCACACGAAGAGCCCGCCAGGTGGGCCGGCACCGGCCGGGAAGACCCCGGCGCCGGTTCAGCGCGTTTGCAGAGCCTCGCCCGTACCACCAAGATGAGCACCAACATGACCGTGGCGCGCTCCGGCCTGGCCGGGACCGCCACCACCCGGGCAAAGGAGTTCGCGCCCCGATGGATTTCGACCTCACCGAAGAGCAACAGCTGCTCAAGTCAACGGTCCGGGAATACGTCGAAAAGGAGATCGCACCACAGGTCAACGACTACGAACGCAAAGGCCCCCTCACCCGCGAGGAAGCGATCGCCTTCATCAAGCAGCTCATGCCCTTCGGCTTCTACAACGGCCGTCTCGATGAGGACTGGGGCGGCTCGAATCTCGATAGGAAGACCTATGGCATCATCAACGAAGAGCTCTCCCGCGTCTGGCCGGGCCTTTGCGGCATGATCTGGATTGCCGGCGCGCCGCCGGCAGTTCACAGCGATGCCGAAAGGTCCGAGTACAGGGCCCGGATGCGCGCCGGCGAGAGCATCGCCTGCGGCGGTATCAGCGAGCCCGAGGTCGGCTCTGGCGCTTCCTACCTCAGGACGCATGCCGTCGCCGATGGCGACCACTGGGTGGTGACCGGTACCAAGACCTGGATCTCCTGTGGCCCCATCGCCGACCACATCGACCTCATGGTGACCATTGACCCGGGCGCCGGCCGCGACAGCGTGCGCCGCCTGCACGTCCGCAAGGACACCTCGCCGTGGGAGGTCGTGCGCCACAACAACCTCCTCGGTCTGCGCGCCTGGCCGAACGGCGAGCTGCGCTTCGATGGCGTGCGCGTCCCGCGCGTCAACATGCGCGCGATGCGCGATGAGTCCGACCAGGCGACTGCCGCCCGCGTCTGGGACTTCCAGCAACCGCGCACCCTGCTCGCCGTAATGGCCGTGGGCATTGCCCAGGCCGCAATTGACGCCTCCATCCGCTACGTCAGGGAGCGTCACCAGTTCGGCCGGCCGATTGGCAGCTTCCAGCTCGTGCAGGAGATGCTATACGAGATGGTCGTCGAGACCGACTCCGCCCGCTTCCTCGCCTACCGCGCCATGGACCTCCAGGACAAAGGGCGCGACTCAACCGCCGAAGCCGCCATGGCCAAGGGGTTCGCCACCGAAATGGCCGTCCGCGTCACCTCAAAGGCCATCGAGCTCCACGGGGCCCTCGGCCTGATGGAGGACTACCCGATCGAACGCTACTTCCGCGATGCCCGCTCGCTCACCATCCCCGACGGCACCACCGAGATCCAGAAGCTCGTCGTCGGGCGGCGGCTCACCGGTATCTCCGCCATTGTCTGAGTCCCGCCCGGCCGTGGCCCCTGGCCGCCACGCCCCCATTGCGCTGCGGCGCCGGACCCCGGCCCACGAGCCGCATGCGCGACATCACCAGGCCAGTGGCCCTCGGGGGCAGGGAACTTCCCTCCGGCCGGGGCGCCGGAGGGCGGGAGCCCGCACGCCTGGCCTGCCCCCGACCCACCGGATACATCGATAACCCCGAAAGGCCTTAGAGTAAGGCCCTGACGCCGCCACGCCCCGGGCTCTCCAGGCCGTTTGGACCACCGGGGCCGGTCAACGAACAAGGGAGTGCAGGAGATGGCTGAAGCAACAGACAGGGCGCCAGGACTGGCCGGAATTCGCGTGGTCGATCTGACCGGCCCCCGTGGCGCCATGTGTGGCCGCGTGCTCGCCGACCTTGGTGCCGAGGTGATTCGCATTGAACCCCCTGGCGGCTCGGAGATACGCAACTGCCCGCCCTTCGCTGGCGCCAACGATGCGGAACCCGGCCTGTCGCTCTTCTGGCTCACGGTCTCCCTCGGGACGAAGAGCGTCGTGCTCGACATCGATTCCCCCGGGGACCGGGACCGGCTCCTGGAGCTTATCTCCAGTGCCGACGTGTTCGTCGAATCCTTCGACCCCGGGTTCCTGGACGGACGCGGGCTCGGCTACGCTGCCCTTTCGGCCAGCCATCCCTCGCTCGTCTACGTCTCCATCACGCCCTACGGAGCGGACGGCCCCGATGCCCTGGGCCCCGCTACGGACCTCACCCTGCAGGCCGCCGGTGGCCTCGTCGCTCTCCAGGGTGACCCCGACCGCCCACCCATCCCCGTGGGCGGAGCGCCACAGGCCTACTTCCACGCCGGCGCCCAGGCCGCCGCCGACGCCATCATCGCCCTCCATGAGCGGACCCGTTCCGGCCTCGGCCAGCGCCTCGATGTCTCCACCCAGGCGGCCGTCGCCTGGACGCTGATGAACGCAAACGGCTACCCCCCGAACACCGGTACAAACGCCCCGGGCACCTGCGAAAACCGCGAGACCCCGCTCCAGGTCTTCCCCGGCCTCGTTCTCCCCACCCTCATGGACTGCGCCGATGGCTGCATCGGGATCAACGTGGCGCTGCCCATCGTCGGCGGGCGAACGCTCGATTCGCTGGCGAAGTGGATGGAGAATGAAGCCGCGCTCGCCCCCGCGCTCAGCGGCCGCGACTGGACGAAGTGGATCGAGGACGTCGTTGCCGGCAGAACGTCTCCGGACGACGTTGGCGCGCTCGTCCAGGCCGTCCAGGCATTCCTCATGGGGAAGACCAAGCGCCAGGTCCAGGACTTTTCGCTCGAAACCGGCACCATCATCGGCCCCGTCTACACCATCGAAGACATCGTCGCCGACCCCCAGCACCAGGCCCGCGACTACTTCCGCCGCGTCGATGGCCGCCTTCACCCCGGCGCCTTCGTGCGCACGCTCTCGGGGCTGGTGGGGCCGTTCGAACGTGCCCCGCGCCCTGGCGAGCACCAGGCTCTGCTCGAAGAGCCGCGCCGGGCCACCGCGCCCGCCGCCGCACGCAGCGCTGCGCCTCGCGAGCGCGCGTTCTCCGGGCTCAAGGTCGCCGACTTCTCCTGGGTTGGCGTCGGCCCGATGATCACCAAGGCCCTTGCCGACCACGGCGCAACCGTCGTGCGGATCGAATCCGAGACCCACCCCGATGTCCTCCGGCTGGTAGGCCCGTACAAGGACTCCGTCCCGGGCCTCAACCGCTCGCAGTTCTGGGCCTACGTCAACACTTCAAAGCTTGGCCTCGCCCTCGACATGAGTTCCCCCGAGGCCAGGGCGGTCGCCCGCCGCCTCGTTGACTGGGCCGATATCGTCGTCGAGAGCTTCGTCCCCGGCACAATGGCGAAGTGGGGGTTCGACTACGCCACCCTCTCGAAAGACCGGCCCGGCCTGATCATGCTCAGCACCTGCCTGCGCGGCCAGACCGGCCCGGAGGCGAAGTACACCGGCTTCGGCAGCCAGGGCGCTGCCCTCGCCGGCATCCACTCCGTCACTGGCTGGCCCGACCGGCCACCCTCCGGCCCCTGGGGCGCCTATACCGACTTCATCAACCCGCGTCTTGGCATTGCCGCCCTGGGCGCCGCGATCCGCCGGCGCGAGCGTTCCGGGCAGGGGGACTACCTCGACCTTTCCCAGTCAGAGGGCGGCATCCGCTTCCTCGAACCCGAGGTGCTCGATTACACCGTTAACGGCAGGGCGGCGCGCCCCCTCGGCGCTCGCTCGATCTATGCCACCCCATCCGGGGTCTTCGCCTGCGCCGACCGGCGGTACGTTGCCATCTCCATAGAGACGCCGGCCCAGTGGCAGCGCCTGGTTGCCGCCCTCGCTCTCGATGAGTTCTCCTCCCCGGCGTTCGACGAACGTGAGTCCCGGCGCGCCGTAGAGGGCCGGATCGAATCCGCGATCGCGGCCTGGTGCCAGTCCCGCCCGGCTACCGGGGCAGCCGCGCACCTCAGGCAGTGCGGCGTCCCGGCCGCGGCCGTCGCCTGGCCCTCCGAACTCTTCCACGATGCGCAGCTCACCCACCGGGGCTTCTTCGTCACCCTTGACCACCTCGAGATGGGGCCTACGCCCTACGAAGGGCTGGTCACGCGCTTTTCCGCCACACCGGGTCAGCTGCAGGCGGCCCCGGTCCTTGGCCAGCACACGCACGAGGTGATGACCGGCATCCTCGGCTACTCCGAAGACGAAGTGGTGGAGCTCGCGATCGCCGGCGCCCTCACCTGACCCGCCCGCGCCGTCCCTATGACGCGCGTCATCACCGCCGGGGAAGGCCGGCCGCGATAGTGCCGTGATGCCCTCCCGGTTTTTCGAAGAGCGCCCCGCCCTGCGTCCGCTTGCCTTTCGCGACTACCGCCTCTTGCTGGGGGGCCTTGCCCTGGTGAACCTGGCGGCGCCCTTCCAGTTCCTCACCCAGGTCTTCTGGACCCAGGCCGAGTACCCTGCCCGGGCGGTCTTCTACACATCGCTAATCGCCGCCAGCCGGGGGCTTGGAATGGTGATGTTCAGCCTGGTCGGGGGCGCCATTGCTGACCGGATGGAGCGCCGCCGCATCCTCCTCGCCACCGAAACGGCCTCACTCGCCGTGAACGCCGCCATCGCCGCCCTCATGATCGCCAGCCCGCTTGGTGAGGCTACCGTGGCCGCCGTCATCGTCTGCACCTTCGCCTCGGCCGGGGTGATGTCGATTGACGGGCCTGCCCGCAGCGCAAGCATGCCTTCCATTGTCGGCATGCAGAACCTGGCCAGCGCCATGACACTCGCGCAGGTCATCAGCCAGGTGACAATGCCCCTCTCGCTCTCGCTGGTCGGCGTCCTCAACAGCCTGTTCGAGCCCGGTCAGGTCTACGCCGGTTCCCTCCTCGCCTGGGCCGGCATCATCCCCATGATTGCCGCCCTTCGCTTCCAGAGCACCGGCGGTGGCGACCGCACCCGGGGGATGGTGGCCAACGTGCGCGAAGGCATCCGCTACGCGCGTGCCAGTGCCACCATCTCCGGGGTGCTCGCCGTCGTTGTGGTGGTCCAACTCGTGGGTATGCCGGTCGCCACCCCGCTCGGCCCCGTTTTCATGATCGAAGTGCTCGATTTCAGCAGCGCCGAAGTGGGGTTCATGGGCATGACCTGGGGATTGGGCGCCCTCTCCGCCTCGTTCTTCCTTGCCCGCTTCCGCTCTCTCACCCTCCGTGGCGATGCCCTCGGCGCCGCCACCGTGATCTTCGGCGTGGGCGTCGTCGGATTCGGGCTTTCGCGGCTAATCCCGGTCACCGCGTTCTTCGATTTCTTCTTCGGCTTTGGGTTCACGGCAACGTCCCTGGTCTCGGCCACCATCGTCCAGCACACCGTTGCCGATGCCGTGCGCGGCCGCGTGATGGGCCTGTTCCCGTTCATGCTCGGGGTGGCCAACCTCTGTACCGCGCCGATCGGCCTTGCCGGCCAGCAAACCGGCCTCGCCTTCATGGTGCCCGCGCTTGGTTTCGCCGCCCTCGTCCTTTCGGCCGGCGCCTTCGCCTGGCGGCCGTCGTTGCTCGCGGTTCGCCCCGGGCCGCTGCGCTCGCCCGCTTGAGGACGGGCGACTACGTCCGCTTTCGCGTCTCCCGGAACCAGGCGTCCTCTTCGGCGAAGCGGGCTGCATTCCAGCTCAGCGCCGCGTTCAGCCCCTGCTCGCCACGGATCCGGTTGAACTCGGCGATCTCCGCCGAAGAGCCCGGGCTTGCCATCGCCGCCGCCTCGAGCTCCAGGGACCGCTCGATCACCTGCCGGATGCCCATCTGTTCGTAGGCCATGTTCACGAGCTTCTTGTTGTACTCCACCGTCGGCGCGGGCACCTTCGCGATCGTCAGGGCGAGCTTCTCGACCGTCTCGTCCAGCTTCTCCTTCGGCACAACGTAGTTCACCAGGCCGAGCCGGTGGGCCTCCTCGGCGCCGATCAGGTTGCCGGTGTAGAGCAGTTCGCGCGCCTTCGCCGACCCGATCAGCCAGGGCCAGACCGCAGGAATGTACGGCCCGCCTGTGCGGATCTCCGGCGCCCCGAAGAGGGTGTCCTCGGAGGCCACGCGAAGGTCGCAGAATGAAGCCGTCGCACACCCCCCGGCGATGCAGAAGCCGTGGACCTGGGCGATGATCGGCTTTGGATTGCCCCAGAACACATCCCACCAGCCCGAAGCGCTGAACCCTTTGCCGTGCATGAAGTTCCGACGGATCGTGTGCGCATCCGGGGGCCCTCCTCCTTCGCCACCTCCGCCGCTGATGTCGAAGCCCGCGCTGAACGCCCGCCCATTCGCCTTGAGCACGATGACCCGGATCGTATTGTCGGCCCAGCCCGCGTCCTCGAACGCCGCCCGCACTTCCGCCTGCAGCTGCTGGGAGAGCGCATTGAGCTTCTCCGGCCGGTTCAGGGTGACAAACGCGACTGGCGCCCGCTTCTCATAGAGGATCGTCTCGAAGTCCACAACGGTACCTGCCATTCAGTCCAAACTCGCCCGCAGCGTAGCCGATTGCAGCTTGAGTCTGCACGCGCGACGGGTACGCGGCGCCCCCGGGCGGCCGCTCCGGTTCAGCGGCCGGGCTCTGCCGCGATGCCTCCGAGGTACCGGTCGAAGATCGCCGGGTCCACCGCGTACACCGATGGCGCTCCCGCTACCATCGCCCGCGCCTGTGAGAGCAGGTCACCTGCTGCCGGCTGGTTCCCGCGGACCGCCTCCACGGCTGCCAGCCCTGCCAGGCACAGCGCCACCCCCTGCTCGTTCTCCGCGTCGAGCCAGCCCTCCATGCTCGCCTGGAGGTGCGCCTCGGCCGCCGCGGGGTCGCTGAGGGCGAGGCAGGCGGCGGCGAGCCCGACAAGGCTCCGTGCCGCCTCGATCGGGTTGCGCAGCTCGCTGCTGAGCGCGGCGCTGGTGAAGTAGTTCGACTTCGCGCCCGCGAAGTCCTCTCTTGCGAGCGCCACGTTCCCAAGCGTGTGCAGCACGATGGCGCGCCCCCACCGGTCACGCTCGGCGGTGAATCGCTCCAGGGCCTCCGTGTAGTGCTCCCCCGCATTGGCTGGGTCCCCGGCCAGGAACAGGGCGTCGCCCAGGTTCGCAAGAGCGTAGGCGGTCCCCCAGCCATCCCCGAGCGAGCGGAACATCGCCAGCGACTCGCGGTGCAGGGAGATTGCCGTCGCGGCATCTCCGCGGGAAGCAAGGATGAGCCCGCGCAGGGCAAGCGCGAAGGCAAGCGCCCGCGGTTCGGTCTCGTTCCGCAGCAGGGCCACTGCCTCTTCTGAGATCCTCAATGCATCAGCGAGAGCGTCCTGCTTCCAGGCGGCAGCAGCAAGCGCGTAGAGTGCCCCTGCCACCTGCCCGGGCGGGCATGGTGGCCACGGCTTCGCCTCCAGGCGCCCGGACCAGCGGCGGAGCAGCGTCACGCGCCCGCGCGATAACCAGAACCAGCCAAGCGATGCCGCCAGCTTCACTGCATGCGAGCGGTCACCTTCTGCCATCGACCAGGCGAACGCGGCATCGAGATTGCCCGATTCCATGTCCAGCTCGTGCCACGCGCCATCGCGTACTGGCCCGGGCAGCCCTGCCCCGGCGGCCGCAGCGAGTTCGGCGAAGTAGCCGGCGTGCCGCCACCGCGTAATGGCCAGCTCGCCCCGTTCCTCCAGCCGCCGGATGCCGGCGTCCCGCACGGTCTGCAGCATCGTGAATCGCCGCTCCCCTGCCGTATCCACCCGCACCAGGCTCGCCTCGGCAAGCGACCTCAGCGCCCTGAGCGCTTCGCCAGCGGCCCCGGGCCGCCCCCCGGCGATGCTCGCCGCTGCCTCCACCGAGAACCCGCCTGTGAACACCGAAACGGCACGGAACATCGCCTGTTGCTCCTCATTGAGCAGCCGGTAGCTCCAGTCGAGCGTCGCATCCAGGCTTCGCTGCCGCGCGGGAAGGTCTCGCCCTCCGGAAAGGCTGGCGCTCCCCGTCTCAAGCTGTTTGAGAAGGGCCCCGGGCGTGGCGTACTTCAGGTGGCTCGCCGCGAGCTCGATGGCAAGCGCGATCCCGTCCAGGCGTGCGCACAGTGCGGCCACGTCGGACGCATTCGCAGCGGTGAGCTCGAAACCAGGCCTGACGGCGACCACCCTCTCCAGCAGCAACCGGACGGCGTCCGCCGCCGCGACAGCCTCGGGCTCCCGCTCGCCGGCGGCGGGCAGCGGCAGAGGCCCGAGCGGGAGCTCATGTTCGCCTCGAATGGAAAGCGGCGAGCGGCCCGTAGCGACCGCGTCGACGCCCGGGCAGGCCCGCAACAGCTCCGCGATCGCCGGGGCAGCCTTCAGCATGTGCTCGACATTGTCCAGGAAGAGCAGGAGGCGGCGGTTGCGCAGGTAGGCGGTGATGCCCGCCACATCGCTCGCTCCCCCTCGGCCGCTGATGCCAAGTGCCTGCGCCATTGCCGGCGCTATCTGTGCCGCGTCCACGAGCCCGCCCAGGTCCACCCAGGCGGCCCCGGAGGTGTAGTTGCCGCCCGGGTCCCGGGCCAACTCCTGCGCCAGGCGCGACTTGCCCACTCCCCCCGGCCCCGTCACCGTCACCAGGCGCACCGCGGGGCGCGAGAGCAGCTCCCGCAGGCGGGCCAGCTCCTCGCTGCGGCCGATCAGAGGCGTCAGCGGGACCGGGACGTGCGGCCGGGCCGGCTCGTTGTCCGCCGGGGCCATGCCCGGCGTTCGCGCGGCTGTGCTTCCCCGCGGCGGGACCGCACGTATGAGTGCGCTCCGCTCTTCGGCAGTCAGTCCAAGCGCGGTCGATAGGGCGAGCACCGTGTGCGGGTAAGGCTGGCGGCGCTCCCCCCGCTCAAGCGCCCCAATCGCAGAGCTCGCAAGGCCGGCCCGCTCCGCCAGCTCCTCCTGCGAAAGGCCGGCCGCGGTGCGCAGCCGCCGCAGCTGCTGACCGAACGTTTCCTCCATCCCGGTCCCCCTGCTACGCCGTGCCTCCTCGTGTGCTGCACTGTAGGGGAAGTGTGGCGGTGGTGTCGATGGTGGGCGCGCTCCCCCCGCCGGACGATGAGGGCATGGGCCACCGGCCCAAGATCCAACGGTGGCCCCAGGAGAACCAGAGATGACCACCCACCAGGCAACCAGCCCCTCCCCCGGGCGCGACGCCCCCGCCGATACGGCGGTCGAACGCTTCGTGACCCTCCAGTCCCGGCTCCTTGACCACTACGGGGTCCGGGCGACTTCACGCTTCGTGGACCTCGCCCGGCCAGCCATGCGGGCCCACTACCTCGAAGCCGGCGAGGGCGAGCCCCTCATTTTCCTCCATGGCGGCGACGGCGAAGCCGTCAACTGGGCCCCGCTGATGGCCGTGCTCCAGCACCACGCGCACATCTACGCCGTGGACAGGCCCGGGTTCGGCCTCAGCGATGCCTTCGACTACCGGCAGGTTGACCTGCGCGCCCACGCCGCCGAATTCGTGGACTCGCTCCTCGCTGCTCTTGGGCTTTCAGCGGCCACCGTCGTGGGCGGCTCCATGGGGGGCTTCTTTGCCCTGTCTGCCGCCCTCGACCGCCCGGCGCGCATCCGCCGGCTCGTGCTTGCCGGCTACGCTGCTGGCACGACCCGGGAGATCGGCGGCCTCGCCCAGCTCTGCGGCACGCCCGGCGCACCCGAGGCCTTCATGGCCAGCCGCGCCTCCATGGAGGCCCAGCGCAGCCAGTATCGCGATATGTTCCACATCGACCCGGACACCGTGCCTGACCTCTACTTTGAGACCCGCATCGCCGGCCTCCGCCTTCCCTCCGAACAGGGCACCTGGGCGACAATCCTGCCCCGCCTTGGCACCCTCGAAGGGCTCCGGCCAGAGGTCTACCTGGGCGACGAAGTCTCCCGCATTGGCGTGCCCGTGCTCGTCATCTCCGGCGACCACGACATGGCGCCTGTAGAGGCCGCCCGGGACCTGGCGGACCGCCTCCCTCGCGGCAGGTTTGCCTTCCTCCCCGGGATCGGGCACTTCCCCTTCCTCGAAGCGCCGGAGGAAACCGGCAGCCTCATCACAGCCTTCCTGCGCGACTCGTGACCCGCGGGGAATAGCCGTCACCGGCTCCCGGCATCGTCCGGGGGCCGGCCGCTCCCCCCCAGGCCCTCTGCGGGTCAGATCAGCCCGAACGCCTCCATCGCCTCGGCTACCCTCAGGAACCCGGCGATGTTGGCGCCCAGCACGTAGTTGCCCGGCGCCCCGTACTCCTCCGCCGTCTCGTACACGGTCCGGTGGATGTCCTTCATGATCTGCGCGAGCCGTTGTTCGGTGTACTCGAAGTTCCACGAATCCCGGCTCGCGTTCTGCTGCATCTCAAGCGCCGAAGTCGCCACCCCGCCCGCGTTTGCCGCCTTCCCCACGCCAAAGGCGACGCCCGCCTCCTGGAAGACCCGTACCCCCTCGGGCGTCGTGGGCATGTTCGCCCCCTCGGCCACGGCGATGCAGCCGTTGCTCACCAGCATCCGCGCATCGCGCCCGTTCAGCTCGTTCTGCGTCGCCGAAGGCATCGCGATTTCGCACGGCACCTCCCAGACGTTTCCGCCCGGGACGAACCGCGTCCCCGCCCGGCGCTCCGCGTAGGCCGAGATGCGCAACCGCTCGACCTCCTTCACCTGCTTCAGCAGGTCGAGCTCAATCCCCGCCTCGTCGTACACATAGCCCGAAGAATCGGAGCACGCCACCACCTTCGCCCCCAGCTGGTGCAGCTTTTCGACCGTGTAGACAGCCACGTTGCCAGAGCCCGAGACGATGCAGCGGCGCCCTTCGAGCGAGAGCCCGCGCGCGCGGAGCATCTCATTCAGGAAGAACACCGCCCCGTATCCGGTCGCCTCCTTGCGCACCAGCGAACCCCCCCAGCCGAGGCCCTTCCCCGTCAACACCCCCGATTCGTACTGGTTCGCGATGCGCTTGTATTGGCCGAACAGGTACCCGATCTCCCTCGCACCGACACCGATATCGCCCGCGGGCACATCGCGGTACTCGCCGAGGTGCCGGTACAGCTCCGTCATGAAGCTCTGGCAGAACCGCATCACCTCATCGTCGCTGCGGCCCTTCGGGTCGAAGTCCGCGCCACCCTTACCGCCGCCAATCGGCATCCCCGTGAGCGCATTCTTGAACGTCTGCTCAAAGCCCAGGAACTTGATCGTCCCCAGTGAAACCGAAGGGTGAAAGCGAAGCCCGCCCTTGTACGGGCCCAGGGCGCTGTTGAACTGCACCCGGAAGCCCCGGTTCACCTGCACCTCGCCCGCATCGTCCTGCCAGACCACCCGGAAGATGACCTGCCGCTCCGGCTCGCAGATCCGCTCGATGATCTTCCGCTGCGCCAGGTCGGGCCGCTTGGCGACCACAATGCTCAGCGATTCCAGCACCTCACGCGTGGCCTGGTGAAACTCCAGCTCGGCCGGGTTCCGGCGCACCACCGCGTGGTAGATAGCTTCGAGGTCCTCGCTCCCGGCCAGGGGCGCCATTCCCGGCGCGACCCCCGCGCCCTCATATACGACAGGTTCACTCATCCGATTCCTCCGCAGCGCGCAGCTGCGGGTTGCAGGCGCGAGCCTCCATATGACAGGGCCCAATCATCGCCCGCCGCGTACCCACGATCAAAGCCCGGGTCTCGATAGCGTGAATAGAAATCACCCGCCCCACTGTGAAGCCGCCCCGCCATCCCCCGCCGCCCGCCGGAGAGACCGTTCCCCTCGCTCCACGCCGTGCCGCGGGAGCGGGTGGGGTGAGAGGGGCGGGGCGCCATAGCGGCAGCCAGCCGCGCTGTGGATGATCAGCCAGTGAACGGCGATCCGCGCGGTCTGCTCGTAGAATGCGGGTTCGAGCCGGCTGCCCTGGAACTCCTCTCGACGCCCGATGGCCGGCCGGTTGTCGAGGACCCGGGGACGGGGTTCGCCAACGCCGAATCGACGCAGCGGCCCCCATACGGCTTCGGCCCGTTCTGCCGGTTCAAGGTTCCCTCCGCTCCGGCGAGCGCCGGTGTCTACGCCTTCGTTGTCGACGAAGTCCTTGTGTACGCAGGCATCTCAGCCAACCGTCGCCACCGATTGAACCAGGAGTACGGCAGGATCTCCCCCCGAAACTGTTTCGAAGGCGGGCCAAGGACGACCTGCAGAGTCAACTCCTTGCTCTGCAGGGCCGCGATGGCCGGGATCTGGATTACCTTGCTGCTCAAACAGACTCCGGGCCCGCGCGAACTGGAGAGGGTGCTGATCACGAGCCTTCGGCCGGCATGGAATCTTCAGCGTTCGACTGCTTGAGCCCCAGACGCCCACCCGCGCCTCACCGCACCCGGCGGTGGAGGCGGCCTGCCAGCAGGTAGCCGGGGCGGCCCTCCGGCCCGAAGCCGGAGAAGGTCATCACCTGGCGGATGCCCCCTTCGGCAGGCTTCGCCACAAACCGCGCCCGGTCGATGGGGCGCAGCGCCAGCACCTGGAGGGGCGCATCGGGAACGATCACCTTGAGGGGGTGGATGGTCGCGCGGAGCTCGCCTCCGGCCAGCTCAACTTCGATGCGCGCGCTGAGCTTCTCGTACGAACCAACGTAGGGGGCGGGGTCCAGTTCGAAGCCCTCCGTGGGTTCCGGCAGCGGCGGCAGGCCAATCCCCGCCAGTGCGCCAAACACCTCCCCAAACACCCGCCGGTAGAGCGCCGGCGCGTTCCCCCCGTTCGTCAGCAGCGAAACCGCCAGGCCCTCGCCGGGCAGAATCCGCAGATACGACGACTGCCCGATGGTCGCGCCATCGTGACCAACCACGCGCCTGCCGCCCCAGTCGAACAGCATCCAGCCGAGGCCCCGGTGGGTGGGGTCGCCCTGGGGGTCGAGCTCAATCTCCGGCGCCAGCATGGCGCGCACCGATTCCTCCGAAAGCACGCGACCGCCGGCGCCCGTCCCGCCCGCCATGATCATGCGCGCGAAGGCAAGCAGGTCCCGGGCGGCCGCAAACGGGGTGGCGCCCGCCGGCCCGTTCGAGCGGGGCAGCGACCAGGCCGGCGCGAGCCGGGGCGCGCCGCCGGGCCCGGCGACGTGGCCCGCCGCGGCGCGCAAGAGCAGCGCCTCCTCGGGCAGTGTGCCCATCGTTGTTGCGCCGATGGGGTCGAGCAGCCGCTGCCGGAGCGCCGTGTCCCACGTTGTTCCCGTGAGGCGTTCGATGACCCGCCCGGCAACCACGAAGCCGGCGTTGCAGTACGAGAACATCTCCCCCACCGGGTGCAGCTGCGGCAGCGCACCGAGGGCCAGGATGTAGCGTTCGACGCAGTCGTCGCCCCGGCCCGTATCGAGGAAGAAGTCGCCGTCGATGCCGCTGGTGTGGGTCAGGATGTGGCGAAGCGTGACGCACTCCGTCGCCACCGGGTCGGCAAAGGCGAGCCCGGGCAGGTAGGTGCGCACCGGTTCGTCGAGCGCGACGCGCCCCTCTTCGACGAGCTGCATGACGAGCGTGGCCGTGAAGAGCTTGGTGATGGAGCCGATCTGGAACACAGAATCGGTGGTGGCCTCGACGCCGGTGTTCGCATTGAGCACCCCGGTCGCAAGCTCGAACTGCTCGTCACCAAGGGCAACGGCGAGGGAAGCGCCGGGGACCCGGTACCGTTCCGCCGCTTCGGCAAAGGTCCCCGGCAGCGATTCGAGGCGTTTCGCAAGTTCAGCCATCACCAGACCCCGCGGCAAATCGCCGTGCAACCCAATGGCACGGATAGTAGCGGCGCCCGCGGCGTATCACCAGCGCGCCGCGGCGGACTTGCCGTCGGGTCGCCACGCCTGCGCACTCATTCGCGCATGTGGAAAGCGGGGAGGGTCGACGGTTCCGGCGCCTGTCCTGGAAGAGATCTCACCCGCCCCCTCCCCAAGCACTCTTGAGGGCGAACCTAACATCTGCGGCTGCTTCGACCATGGGCCGTGGTCGTCCAAGTCACCGCGCTCCGCTTCGCTCAGGACCAAGGGAGCCAGAGGTTGTCTCGAGAACCATTGTGCAACGTTCCGTTGTGCACGCTGCCCCCCGTCGATTCCTGGTGTGAATCTTGCCTCAGGACACTAGGCGGTCGCGTGGAGTACAGCGATCGTCGCCACGCCCGTGACGATGAGGGCCAACTCCACCGGCAAGGAGCGGACAGTCCGCCGCTCATGATGCCTCGGGACGAGGTCCGCTAGCGCGATATAGAGGAAGCTGGCGGCGCCTACGGCAAGTACGAACGGTGTCAAAGCATCCGCCAGCGACGCGGCCGCGAATGCGATCGCAGCGGCGGGGATCGTCGTAGCGGACGAAACGATGTTGTAGGTGAGCGCTCGGCGGCCACTGAGCCCTCCCTCCAGCAGGATCGCCAGGTCGCCTACCTCCTGCGCGATCTCGTGAGCGACGACCGCCAGCGCCGTGCTGATGCCGAGCGCTCCGCCTTCCGCGAACGCGGCCCCGATTACAAATCCGTCCATCAGGTTGTGGACCGCGTCGCCAACGAGGATCAGTTCACGGGAGGCGTCTCGCTGTTCGTGCCGTCCCCCGTGGGCGTGGCGCCAAAGCATCAAGCGTTCGAGGGCGAAGAACCCCATGAGGCCTGCAAGCACGGCAGCAAAGACCTGCTGGTCTCCGCGTCGATCGAGGGCCGCTGGGAGCATGGCGACTAGACTTGCGCCGAGGAGCGTCCCCGTCGCATAGCTCACGAGCAGACGCATCGCCCTGCCTGTGCGGCTGCAGAATAGCAATAGCGCCCCGGCCGCAAGCACGGAACCCACGCTCCCGAGGACCGCGAACGCGAGAGCGAGTGCCAGGTTCACGGGAGCAGCCGGAGGAGAGCGGTACCCCCACCAGCCATCCGAACGGCAGCGGCGTTAGTGGGTCCCGTGCTCAGGGTGGTGCTCGTGCGCAACTTCGCCGAGCGCGGCGAACGGCGCCAGCGCGCCAGCCAGGGTTTCTTTGCTCATGGCTGCGACCCTCGCCCGCATGCTCTCGCGGTCCGCGTGCGGGTCCACGTCCTCACCAGCCGTCGCACACATCGCGGCATGCGCCTGCCCACACTCGACCATAAGTTCCTGCAGCTCACTCCACTCCAGTTGCATGAGCCGGTCATACGCTTTCAAAACGATGTCCACGATTACCTCCTCTGCATGTCCGCATACTGACCGCCAGTGCGGCCCGTCCTCGCCGACCGAGCCCCTTCCGGCCGATCAAGGATACGCCGTGGAGGGCGCGCGAGGCAGCGGCCGCTTGGCCGCGACCACGGGCCCCGTCCGTCCGCATCGGGATGCGAGCCCCTTCTGGACCGGACGGCCGGCTGGCCGGCTCCGAGGCGAGGAGCTCGGCGGCGCGCCGGTCACATGCCGATCCTGTTGCCATCGGGCCGTGCTGGCCGGACTCATCGTTACCGCGCTCCTTGGACTTTGGAGGTTGGATGCCGTTGGAGCGCTCCTGCTCGTCCGTGGCGCGTTCGCGAAGGCCACGAAGGAGTGCACGGCGACGCCCGTCTTGACGGGTCCAAGACCGTGTTTCTGCCGGAGGTGCATCGGCGTCTTCGCGGCTGCGACCCCTAACGCCGGCCGTGGTCTGCCTGCCTGCTGATAGACGACCCCCCCTCCTCGTCGCTTTCGGTGGCACGTCACGCACAGGGTCCGCAGGTTGGCGGGCTCGTTCGAGCCACCACCTGCGAGCGGCACGATGTGGCAGGCCGCGGGTCGCACATGGCTCGGAACCTGTGCGGCCGGACTCCAATGCTCGATAGACATCGGAGTGCTGGAGCTTCGGCCCTACCAGGATCGCCCAATGCGTCACGAACACCTCCTGACCGTGAAGGGCCCAGACCTCTATCCGGCAGTGGTGGCATTGCTGGTCTGGGGTGGCAAGTGGATGGCTGTCGAGGCCGGCTCACATGCGCGGTGGATGCACCGGCGCGGCCATGCGCCACGTGCCGAACCAGCCTGTGCGCATTGCCGGCAGACCCTCCTTCCGACGGACGTCGCGACCAACTGACACGGCCTCCGGAGGACTGCAACAAGTACAAGGGTCTGCCGGGAACGCCCGGGAAGCCAGGCTCGTCCTGCCGCGAGGCGTGGATGACCACGTCTACCGAAGCATCACGCCAGCCGCGCAGCCCGCGCGCTTCATCACGCGACAGACCGGGACACGGGAGTTCGAGTTCGATGTCAGACGGGGGCGGTCATTTGGCCCGTGTGGCAGTCAGAGGGAGTAGAGAAGAAGCAGCGCAACTGATACTGCGACGATCACGACATCGAATGCAACCTCGGCACTGCGCGACCTGGAGCCGCCCAGCAAGAACGCGACGAACACAAGGAGAGGCGCATTCTGACTGAGGAAGTCCAGTTCGATATCAAGGACGTTCTTGGCGAGCACTGCCTGCACGAGGAGTACAACGGCAGTCACAAGAGCGACCCGTACCTGTGGGTCCTGAAGTGAACTACGAGGAGTAGCGAGCATTCCAGCATCCTTCCCGGCTGTCCACAAACCAGCCGTTCCGCCCATGTTGCTCGTGGGTGAGCGGCGCCACTAACGGACACCCGGTCCGTGGCCGTGGGTCCATCCGGGCCAAAGCGAAATGGGAAGTGCATCCCGCCTGATGCTCCAGGCCCTCGACGTCACAGTAACGGCGGCGCCCGATCGGGCTCAGATCACGGGCTCGATCCCGGCTCTACAGGGCTCTCCAGATTCAGTATGTCAGAATGACATATTCACCACTGGACGAACAACGACATCACCGTTCACTTGTACCAAGAATGGGGAGGGCTTCCCCTTCCGCCTTTCCGTTGCCCTTCCCGGGCGCCGGCGCCGGTGACCAGACCGGCAGCGACGGCGAGAAGTGCGAGATGGTCGACGGCCCGTCCTACGGCACTGCGCCATCCTCAGCCCGCACGCTCGCGTCGAGCTCGCCCGCCGTGGCATCACGGAGGCTGAGGTGCGGGCCGTTCTGAAGAGCCCGGGTCGCCAAGCGGAGGTCCGGCCAGGGCGAGTCGTCCTCACCACGCTCCATGAGTCCGATCCAGGTGCGGGCGCGCATACGTCCTGAGAGTCTTCGTAGACATCGATCGCTCGCCGCCCGTGGTCGTGACGGTCTACCGATCGAGTAAGATTGGGAAGTACTGGAGCCAGCCGTGAAGATCACCTATGACCCCGATACCGACACGCTGACCGTGGTCCTCAAGGACACCGCCGTGGCGGAGAGCGACGAGGACAAGCCGGGAGTCATCCTGGACTTCGACGCCGAGGGCGACGTCGTAGGTTTCGAGATTCTGGACGCGTCGCGCCGAGTGACAGACCCAAGGCACGTCGAGTTCACGCGGTCGCCTAGGCTGCGCCTCTATGGTCGGCCGCTCCGAATCAGCCGTACCGTGGCGGGTGTCCGGCCGTCGTCGTCACTCCGAAGAGCATCTTCGCCTGTGCGTCAGTCCGTCCGCGCATGGTCACCCTCCGTCCGCTCCCCGGAGGGTAACTGATCATCTGCCTATGCCATATGCGCGGGCGAGCTTTTCAACACCCTGACTGCTAAGGAGACCCTGACTGCCAGCCTTGCCGGGCTCTACGCATCGTTGCACCATGCCGCCTTTGCTTACGCGGTCCTTCACGCCCGCGCCCACCGCGCCTTCGACAGCGCCGGCGAAGGAAACACGGCCGACCTGGCCGAGACGCACATGCGGGAATGCCTGGCTGCTGCGGGCAACGCCATCCGACTCGTCTCCCATGCCGCCGTGGCGGAACTCGAACGCGACGGACACGAGTGCAGGTGTGTCTGCCCGTCCTGCGGTCTGGGCATATGCCTCTGCGCACGCCACGGCGAGGAGACAGTCGTTAGGCGACTGGAGGAGACGGCCGGCTCTACTGCCATCGCGGGCATCGAGGTACGTATGCCTCGCAGGGGCAGCCCGGCCAGCGCCGCCGGCCTGCGCGAGGGCGATCGGATCATGGCGGCCGAGGGGCGAGATATTGCCTCCAATGCCGACCTCCAGACAACGGTCCGCTCCGCGGCCCCTGACGCTCCCATCCGCCTGCAAGTGGCACGTCCCCCGGACAACGTCTTCGAGGTGATCATTAGCCGGTCGTGACGGCTGGCTGGACCTGGAGCCCTTACTGCGCACGCCGGTGTTCAACACCGACCTCACCCGGGCGGCGCGGTAGGAGTCGAAGTCAGAGCAGCGGTTGCGGACCTGGACGAGCATCAGACCACCACCACGCGGCACTCATAGTCCCGGCCGCGCAGCTCGTCGTATACGCGCTCCTGCTCGGCGGCGTCCTTGCAGATGACCGTCACCCCGAACTGCTCGTGGTAGGCGAACTCGTCCTCCGCGTCGCCAACGCCCACGCCGACCTCGTCCAGCAGCTTCGCCAGCTCCTTGTCGGTGAAGCCGTGCAACTCCAGGTCTGCGCCGTCTGCGCGGAGCCCGTACACGAGCTCCCCGAGATGGTCGTCCTGCCAGTCGCCCCACTGGTGGTTGTCGCGCAGCGCCCGCTCCTTCGCGAGCCGTTGGGTGATGTCCTCGACGATGGCGGGAACGGTCGGCATGCCCAGGTGCTGGGCCGCGCGGTAGCGCATGTTGCCGGCGTAGATGGTGCCGTCGGCCGTCGCGAGGATGGGCCGGCGCCAGAGGAAGTCCGGGTCGGCCTCGATACTGCGGACGAGGTTCTGAAAGCGCTCGTCCTTGATGGTGCGCGGATTCCACGGGGCCGGGTGGAGGCGGCCGAGCGGAACGGCCTCCACGACCGGCTCCTCAACTTTTCGCGTCATCTTGCGCGCGCGAGAAACGGGGAGGGTCGACGGTTCCGCGGCCAGTCCTGGTAGAGATTTCACCCGCCCCTCCCGTCGGTAACCTCCTCCATAACCTAACCGCCAGCGCGCGGCGGACGCCAGTCTATGGAGCACCGGTCCGTCATGCGGCGGCGAGAGGTCGCCCACTTCCCACGCGCCCAATCGCGTGGGTGCGTCCATCAAGCATCGCGTGGTGTCTTGCGGGAGAGGTATTCGCTCACAATGGGGGCGACGGCCACGATATCCTGGAACGCCCCGGCGTGTCCGCGACCGGGTATCTCGTGGAATTCGGCGCCGGCAGCTGCCGCATCAGATCGGTCGTCGGAAATGGACGATTCGAAAGAACCGGAGTACACGAGCGGAGGCCGTAGAAGCACCGCCGGGTCGAAGGCGATGTTGAAGAACGATGACAAGGCAAGGCCCTCGATCGACGCTGCGATGGCCAAAGGATCCTGTCCCACCTCAAGAATCGTTTGAGTCTCGCGATCATCGATGCCCATAGCAGTCCAGAATCGGCCCCAGTCACCGGCATTCAACGCAGCCACCATTTCGAGACTACGGGCGGGGAGCGGGGACCTCGGCTGCGGTCGCAAGTAAAGAGAGCCCCCACCTATGACAAGCGATATCACGCGTTCGGGCGTTGATGCTGCCAACGCAACCGCGATGCTGGTTCCCCGCGAATAGCCCCAAACGTGGGCCCGGTCCACGGTCGCGTGGTCCAACACGGCGCGCACGTCCGCGGCGCAGTCCTCCATCCGGTAAGCGCCGGGATTGTGGGGCTTCTCGCTCAATCCATGCCCGAGGGGATCAATCGCGAGAACGCGGAAGTCGCGGGCGAACTGGTCGATGTAACCAATGGCACGCCAACGAGCGGCCGACATGAGCAGGCCGGGAAGAAGAACTAGCGCAGGCCCGGTTCCCTCGTCCACGTAGTGGATCCGGAAGCCACGTGAGATTGCTTCCAGGCGACGACCTCCGCGCGAGGCAATGGGTTTCGCAGAGCCTACCTGCTGAGGCGGACCGTCACAACCATTTGTGGTGGTCCCGGTGGGTTCGAGGTGGAGACAGGCGTCTGCGTATGGCACCCTGGAGATGAGTCGCTTTCGGTGGCACGGGATGCACAGCGTTCCCAGGGTAGCGGGCTCGTTCGAGCCGCCGCTCGCCAGCGGCACGGCGTGGCAGGCCTCGAACCAACGGCCTCTGATTCAGCACCCAACTAACAGATGATTGCCCCACTGCGCCACAGGTACGCGCGTCCGTTGCCAGGGCGGTTCAACCGGCGTCAGGCGTTGGCCTGCCGGAGAGGGCGGCGCTTGGACCGCGGCGCCAGCTCGGCCCCTTTGAGGACCATGGGCAGGCGCACCACTTTGCCGTGCACGTCCCGGAACTTGATGTCCAGGTCGGCGCCCGCGGCAGCCAGGAGGCGCGCCATCGTGTCGAACGTCGGAGAGGCCTCGGCCGCTTCGAGCCGCGCCACCTCTGGCTGCGTCATGCCGGCCAGCTTTGCGAGCGCGGCCTGCGACAGTCCCTTCTGACGTCGCAGCTCGGCGAGTTGGACGGCGAACTCGAACGCCGGCTTGCGCGCTTCGTACGCCGCCCGGGTAGCCGGGTCTTCGAGCAACTCCCGGCGGAACTCCGTCCAGTTGTCCTTCTCTTCCTGGTCCACTGCCATCCTCCTTCTACCTGGGTGAGCCCGGGCGCGCCAGCCATACCGCGCGGCGACGCTGGGCCGTATCAATCTCGGCTCGCGGCGTCTTCTGGGTCTTCTTCGTGAAGCCGTGGAGCAAGCCGAAGGTGTGGCCGAACCAGTGGAAGTACAGCACGCGGTAGATGCCGTCCGGCCCTCTCGCCCGCAGCTCCCAGATGCCGTCCTCGACGTGCTTGGCGAACGGCTCCCGGAGGGCGGTGCCGTGCTCCTCCAGCAAGTCGATCAACAGGAGCACCTCGGCCCTCGCCGCCGGGTCAAGCGAGGCGATCCACTCCTCGACTGGCTTTCGGCCGGCGTCGGTCGTGAATGTCCGCGTCAGCCATGCCACAGCCTGATGGTAGCCTGGAGGTGCCCGGGCGGCAATAGCTTCTACGCTATGGGCGTTCGGCCGGTCTCGCCGCCCGCCTTCGATGGCACGGCACGCAGAGCGTCCGCAGGTTGGCAAGCTCGTTTGAACCGCCAGCCGCTAGCGGCACGATGTGATCGACTTCGAACCTAACGCCCCCGGCGCCGCATGCAACGCACTGATGGCCGTCCCGCTCCAAGATCTGACAGGCGCTCCGGACCGCAGTCAGAGCCCGATTTCTAGCTCCATTGTACGAACATCGGCTCACCGTTCACTTGTACGAAAAACGGGGACGGCTGGCCTTTCCGGGTGAAGGTCGCGTTGCCCGGGCGCCGGCGCCGGTGACCAGAACGGCCGCGACGGCGAGAATCGCGGCATGGTCGACAACCCGTCCTACGGCACTGCCATCCTCAGCCAGCACGCTCGCGTCGAGTTCGCTCGCCGCGGAATCGCCGATGCAGAGGTGAAGGCCGTTCTGGAACATCCGGGTCGCCAGGCCGAAGTCCGGCCAGGACGGATCGTCCTCACCACACTCCGTGAAGGAAGGCCGGGAGTCCGCGCGTACGTGCTACGTGTCTTCGTCGACATCGACCGCTCTCCGCGCGTGGTCGTGACGGCCTACAGATCGAGTAAGATTGGGAAGTACTGGAGCCAGCCGTGAAGATCACCTACGACCCCGATACCGACACGCTGACCGTGGTCCTCAAGGACACCGCCGTGGCGGAGAGCGACGAGGACAAGCCGGGAGTCATCCTGGACTTCGACGTCGAGGGCGACGTCGTAGGTTTCGAGATTCTGGATGCCTCGCGCCGAGTGACAGACCCAAGGCACGTCGAGTTCACTGCGGTTGCTTGACCTTGAGGTTCGGCCACCTCGAATCAGCCGCACGGGATTCTTGCTAATGGAATTCCTACAGGCCCTGCCAGCGCCATATCCGCCACGTCCCCCGGTCCGGCCTGACAGGCGCTCCCGGCCCCGGTCAGAGCCCGGTTTTTATCACCACTGTACAAACATCGGCATCACGACGTGCACGTAGTCGCTTTCGCTCACGGGGCGGAGGACGCCCTGGTTCGAAGGGGTCGTCATCTCCAGCGCGACATCGCCCGAAAGGACGTTGAGCACGTCCTGCAGGTAGCGGCTGTTGAAGGCAATCCGGCCTGCGTCACCTTCAACCCGGGCGTCGATTTCGCCCTGGTTCTCGCCGATCTCGTCGGCCCTGGCGTTGATGGTGAGCTTGCCCGGCATACCCGCGCCCGGCTGGATCTGCAGGCGCACAATGCCGCTGCCGTCGCGCGCGAAGATGGCCGCGATCCGCACCTCGCGCTTGAACTCGTCGACGCTCACCACGCAGCGTGTGTTCCATTCGCCGGGGATGAGCTGCGTGTAGTTGGGGAACGTCCCCTGGATGAGCTGGGTGACGAGCTGGATCTCTGGGTCGCCCATCGTGAACATCACCTGCGTGCGACCGGGATTGAGGCGCATGGTGACGGGTTCGGTGCTTTCGCCAACCAGGCGGGCCACTTCGCGCATCGCCCGCGCGGGCACGATGGCGGCCAGCGCCTCGGCGGGCGGCTCGGGGAGCGTGATGTCGGAGACGGCCAGCCGGAACCCATCGGCCGCGGCGAAGGTGAGGCGCGTGCCCTCTGTCTTCACTTCAATTCCGGTGAGCACGGGGCGCGATTCGTCGGAAGCGGCGGCGAACTCCACGCGCTCGATGGCCCTCTTCAGGGCTTTCGGGTCCAGGGCGATGCTCGCGCCTTCATCGATGGTGGCCAGGTGCGGGAAGTCCTCGGCGTCCATGGAGTTGATCGTCGATTCGTTGCGGGCGCATTCGAGCTTCACCTGGCGCCCGCGTTCGGGGACTTCGAGGACCACCGTGGCCGGCGGCAGCGAGGAGATGAAGTCGGTGATGAGGCGTGCAGGGACGGTCGTCGCGCCGGGCTCGTCGATCCTGGCGCCGATCCACGTCCTGATCGTGATTTCGAGGTCCGTGGCCGCAAGCTTCAACAGCCCGCGTTCGGTCGCAAGGAGCACGTTGGCCGTGATCGGGAGTGTGGTTCGCGTCGCCACAGCGCGGCCGACGATGCTGAGGCCACGATGCAGGTTTTCCTGGAGCACCTGGACTTTCACTGGTTCACCCGCCTAAGCGATTCGACGGATTATACGGTCGAATGCGGCCGCGAGACAAGGCGACTGCTTAGGCGGCTCAACAATTGCCCTCCTGGCCGCGAACTCCTGAAGGGAGTTTCCCCGGGCCTGACGTTCCCTGTCGCGCCAGTCGTCTATACTGGGTGCGAGTCGTGTTTATCTCTGAGCTCCAGATCACCAACTACCGGAACTACGTTCGGGCCTCGATCAGGCTCGACCGGGGACTGAACCTCTTCGTCGGTGACAACGCCCAGGGCAAGAGCAACCTCCTGGAAGCCATCTACCTGCTCTCGACCCTCCGTTCGAGCCGGGCCAGCTCCGATGCGGACCTCGTGCGCCGCGACATTATCAGCAGCGAATTCCCGATTGCGCGGCTGGAATGCCAGGTCGATCGCTCGGCCGGGAACCTCCACCTGGAAGTGGCGATCGTGGGCCGCACCACCGATGCCAACCACCGCGCGGGCAAGCGCGTGCGCGTGAACGGCGTCGCCCGGCGCGCCTCCGATGCCGTCGGGCAGCTCTGCGCGGTGCTGTTCAGCACGCTCGATATCGAGATAGTGGCCGGCCCGCCTCTCCTTCGCCGCCGCTACCTCGACATGATGATCTCCCAGGTCGACCGGGGCTACCTGCGCGCCATGCAGCGCTACGCGAAGGTGCTGCAGCAGCGCAACAGCCTGCTCAAGCGCATCCAGGCCCGGGAGGCTTCGGCCGGCGAGCTCAACTTCTGGGACCAGGAGCTGGCCCATTCGGGGGGCATCATCATGAAGGCGCGGGCCGATGCCCTCGGCTCACTCGTCCCCGAAGCGGCCCACCAGATGGAACGCCTGAGCGACGGACAGGAGAGCCTGCAGCTCACCTACCGCCCTTCCCTGGGCGGGCTCGATGACTCCAGCCTGCCGATCGACGAGACGGAGTGGATAGCGCGCATGCTCAGGGCTTTGAGCGCGCTCCGCGGGCGCGAAATCGGCGCCGGCGCAACGATCGTCGGGCCCCACCGCGACGACGTCACGATCGAGATCGACGGCATGCCCGCGGACTCCTACGCCTCCCGCGCGCAACAGCGCATCGCGGCCCTCTCGCTCCGCCTGGCCGAAGCGAGCTACCTCCGCAACGTGCTCGGCGATGACCCCGTCGTCCTCCTCGATGACGTGCTCAGCGAGCTCGACGCGCGCCGCCGCAAGGGCGTGCTCGAATTCTTCGACAACTTCCAGCAGACGATTGTCACCACGGCCGAGCCCGACCGTGTCCGCGAGGTGATGACGCGCGCTTCGGGCCGCTTCATCGTCTCCGCCGGCGCGCTCACCCGGTTCGAAGGGGAGTAAGGCCATCCGGCGACGCAACACTGTCGCCGGCTTCGCGGTTGTCACCGGCTCATTCGGCTTTCTGCTTGGGCTGGGCGTCCTGGTGGCGCTCCCCTGGGCCGACGATGACCCCGAGTACGAGCTCTTCCTCATCAACTTCGTGATAGGCACGGCTGCCGTCTACATGGCGCTGGGCGGAGTGCTCGTCTTCCAGGCGGCATCGGCGCTCGGGGGCACCGGCTCGTCGGCCTTTCGCCTGCGGCGCCCGTGGCTGCTGGCGCCGCTGCTCCCGGCGGCGGTGTGGCTGGGCCAGTGGCTGGTGAATCACCCGGAACGCCTGCCCTGGCTCTTCCCGTTGGCGAACCTGGCGGTGGTAAGCGTGCCCTCGATCGTGATCGCGGGCGTGGTGGCGGTCCGCTACGCGCGGAGCAACCCCCTCTCCTGGCCCGTAAGCTGGCGCGAATGGTCGAGCGGCTTCATCTACGGCGCGGTCGGCGCCACCACCATGGGGGCGCTCATCAACACCCTCTACCTGGTCTTCATGGGCGCTTTCCTGATCGACCGCTTCGGCCAGGGCGATGCCTTCGATATCAGCGACAACCTGCAGACGCTCCCCCGGGGCTGGGGGCTCTTCTTCGACCTGACCGTCCTTTCCGTGGTCGCGCCCCTGAACGAGGAGTTCTGGAAAGGGGCGCTCGTGGCCCTCTTCTTCTATCGCCGGGGCGGCGCGGCGCGCTGCTTCCTCTGGGGCACGCTCGCCGGGGCGGGTTTCAACCTGCTCGAAACCTTCGACAACAGCATCGCCCTGGTCTCCCCCGAACAGCTGGCCGACCAGACGATGGGCAACCAGTGGTGGCTCTTCGCCATCGCGCGCACGGGCACGGGGGCCATCCACGCCCTTGCCTCGGGGCTTTCCGCGCTCGGCTTCTATGCCCTCCTGCGCCGGGATGCCCGGTACCTGGTGGGCTACCCGCTCGGCGTGCTGGTCCACGGGTCGTGGAACTTCCTCACCTACGCGCTCGGCGGCGACCGGTTCTTCAGCATGGCCGGCCCCGATTCGGCCGCCCTCGACATCCTCAGCATCGCCGGCATGGTGGCGCTCTTCGCTGCCTGCGCCACGCTGCTCTGGGCGCTCCCGGGGCGCCTGCGCGACGAAAGGCCGGCGCCTATCTACGCGGCCCTGGGCATGCTGCCCGCACTGCCCGGCGCGCGCCCCGGCGGAGAGGCCCCGGGCCCGGCCGGCTAGGCCAGGCTGGCCAGGAACTCCTCGACGGCGGCGTTGAAGGCCTCGGGCTGGTCGAGATTGATGGTGTGCCCGGCCCCGGCGATGACGCCCTTACGCGCCCCCGGGATCTTCGCGGCCATGTAGTCCGCGGCCGCCATGAAGGGCTGGTCGTTGGCGCCCACCAGCACCAGGGTGGGGACGGCGATTCCCGGCAACGATTCAATCACCCGGCCATCGAACTGGGCGAGCATGCCCCGGGCCGCCTTCGCCAGCCCCTCGGGAGAGCGGTGCTCCAGGCGCTGGCGCCGGTTTGCCGCATCGAGCCCGCGCTCTTCGAAGCCGGCGGCGCGGGCGAGGGCCGTTTGGTTCCACCCGGCGCGGCCTTCGGCGCTGCGATAGCCGGGGCCGGTGTCGAAGAGCATGAGGGCGCGTACCCGGCCGGGGTGACGCAGGTTGAAGGCGAGTGACATGAAGCCCCCAAGGGAGAGGCCCCCGAGCACCGCCCGCTCAACGCCGCAGGTGTCGAGGATGGCCGCCATATCGCCGACGGTGTGGTCTTCGCTGTAGAGTGCCGGGTCGTCCGGGCTGTCGGATTGGCCGTGGCCGCGCATGTCCCAGGTGATGACCCGGTACCGGTCGCTGAAGGCGGCGACCTGCCCCCGCCAGAAGATCGAGGTGTCGGCAAACCCGTGGGTGAGCAGGATGGCAGGGCCCTGGCCGTGGTCTTCGTAGTAGATCTTCACCCCGTCACGGTCGATATAGGCCAAGGCACCCTCCTGCTGTTCACGCCGTTCGAATTGCTGTGAGGTCTCATTCTACCGGCGCAGCGCGTTAGCGCCCGGCGCGGGTCCGCGGTGGTAGCCGCCCCTTGCGCTAGACTGGTGGTCATGCGGACGCGCGCATGGCTGTTCCTGCTTCACGGCGATGCTGTTCCTGGCGCTGGGCGCCTGCGGCGACGCGCCCCGGCCCGCCCGGGGACCACCGCAGCCGCCACCGGGGAGAAGGCCACGCCCTCGGCGGCCGCCGCCACGGCCACGCCCACCGCCGTGGCCACGCCCGCAGCGGCGCGAACCCTTGGCGCTCCAACCGGCGCACCCCATACCGCTGCCGACCCTTCCTTCACGGCGCTCCCGGGGGCGAAGGCCTACTTCGGCAGGCTCGGCGCCGCCGCCTATCGCATCGAGGTGCCCGAAGCCTGGAACGGCGACCTGGTGCTCTGGGCGCACGGCTTCCGCGGCTTCGGCCCCGAGCTGACGGTGGAGAGCCCGCGAGGGTCGATGCGAAAGCTGCTCATCAGCCAGGGGTTCGCGTGGGCTGCGAGCTCCTACAGCGAGAATGGCTACGCGCCCGGCATCGGCGCCGACGATACGCTCGCCCTGAAGAAGTACTTCGCCGAACAGTTCGGCAAGCCGGGGCGGACCTACATCACCGGCGCTTCAATGGGCGGGAACGTGGTCGCCCTTTCCCTTGAGCATTTCCCCGCCGAATACGATGGCGGGCTGGCCGTGTGCGGCGCTCTTGGCGGCGAGGAGATGATCGACTACCTGATCTCGTGGGCGATGGTGGCCGAGTTCATCGCCGGGACCAGGATTCCCATCGGCCAGGGGCAGGCGCTGGTGACGGCGGCACTCCTTACCGGCATCGGGCCCGCCCTGGGACCGGCCGAGGCGCCCACCGCAAAGGGCAGGGCGTTCGCGAACGTCATGCTCCACCTCACCGGCGGGCCGCGGCCCTTCTTCAGCGAGGGGTATCGCGAGCAGTTCCTCGTCAACTTCGGCCTGGTTGTCTCCGACCCCGACCGCGCCTCGCTCACGGCCCGCGCGGCGACGAACGAGGGGCACACCTACCACATCGATGCCGGCCTCGGCTTCACCGATGCGGAGCTGAACAGCGGCGTGCGCCGGCTCGCGGCCGACCCGGCCATCAGGAATGCGACCGCCTACCCCGACAAGGCGCCCACCTCGGGCCGCATCAGCGCCCCCCTGCTCACGCTCCACAACACCGGCGACGTGTTCGTGCCCATCACCCAGGAGCAGAGCTACCGGCGCAGGGCCGATGCGGCCGGGCGCGGCGATCTCCTCGTGCAGCGCATCATCCGCGATGGCGGCCACTGCGAGTTCAGCGAACAGGAGCTGACGCGCGCCTGGAACGACCTCACGCTCTGGGTGACGGCCGGGACCCGCCCGGGCGGCGATGACGTGCTTGGCGACCTTTCGGATGCGGGCAGGACCTTCACCGACCCCATCCGCCCCGGCGACCCCGGCAACCGCTAGCCCGCCCTGCTCATGGCTCGCGGGGCAGCGGGTCCGCCAGGCGGGCGCCCTGCTCGAAGCTGGCGGCGATGAAGTGGTCGCCGGCGCCGTGGTAGCGGTACTCGGCGCCGGTGCCGTCGGAGAGCGTCGCCAGGAACCCATCGACCAGGGCCTGGGTGCAGACCGCTCCCGGGAGCTCGACGCCGAGGCAGCCATTCGGCCAGGTCACCTCCCGGAACGAGTAGAGCGATACCTTCTCGGTGGCGACGCCGGTGCGGGCGGCAACGTCCTCGCGCAGGCGCCGCTGAAGGTCAAGCAGCGCCGCGGGGGGCTCCACGCTGGCGGCCCCGGGCGTGAAGTCGGTGGCAATGATGCCGCTGGCGCTGACGTGGTAGCGGTAGGTCTTGTCGCCCGGGGTGCGCAGCAGCACGATGGCGCCGGGCGTCACCACCAGGGCGCACATCGCCCCGGGCCGCTCCCATCCCAGGCAGGCGTCCGGGAACGCCACCGGCAGGATCGCCTGCGTGACGTTCGATGAGATGCTCTGCTTCGTGCGGAGGGTGAAGTCGTAGCGCGCGTAGAGGGCCAGCACCGCGTTGAAGTCGGTCTGCATCTCGGGCGGAACGGGGGAGCCATCGCTGACCGTCGCCTTCGCGGGGTCCACCGGCCCGATGAACCTGCCCAGGCCAATGTGGTAGCGCACTTCCCGGTCGCCCGCGCGAAAGACGGCGATGTACCCCGCAACGAAGATCTCGCGGCAGGGCGTGCCGGGCGATGCGACCCCCAGGCAGCCGTCCCAGCCGGCGTGGCGAAGGCTCACGAGCTCGACCTTCAGGGGGTCCACGTTGAGGCGCCGGGCGCTTGCGGCGTCGAGGCGTGCCTCGTGGAGCAGCGAGCGGTCGCTCACCGAAGGCGGCGCGGGAGTGGCCGAGATCGGCTCGTCGCCGCCTTGGCCCGCGGGCTCCCGGTCGCTGCAGGCGCTCACGGCGCCGGCGAGCAGCAGCGCGAGGCCTGCGATTTTCAGCAATCTCAACGTGTCCTCCACCACTCCGGGTACCGGTTCCTACGCCCGCGGAGGGGTGCGGGTTCCGCTCGCGGTAAAGGCGTCGTGTGCCTTCAGGCCATCTCTTCGATGTGACGGGCCACCAGCCCCGGCGCTTCCATGGGGATGAAGTGGCTGTATTCGGGCAGGTAGACATCCTCGCCGAATTCGAGGTGCTCCACCAGGCGCGGGTTGGTGGGCGAACCGCTCATGTCCATGGGGGCGCCTTCGGCGCGGGCGCGGGCGCGCAGGACCCGGACGGGGATGGTGAGCGACTCAAGGTCGTCGTACGGGTCGCCGCCTGCGCTGCCAAGGTAGGTGGCCGCCTCGATCGCAGGAGGGCAGGCGAGGACAAAGCCATCGCCCGAAGGCGCCGGGAGCAGGCCGTGGGCGCAGTAGTCGCGGAGCACCGCCGGGTCCCAGCGGTCGAATGGAGCGCGCGACCGGAAGCGCTCGAACATCTCTTCCGGGGAGGACCATTCGTTCCGCCTGCGGGAGGCGAAGTGCTCGGTGAGTGGAAAGGCTGCGTAGACGGGGCGGGGCATGATCACCGGGTCGATGAGCAGCAGCTTCGCGAAGGCGCCCGGCTCCATGGCCGCGGCGCGGGCGACGGCGTAACCGCCCTTGGAATGCCCCACGCCGAGGGCGTCGCGCAGGCCCAGGGAGCGGGCGAGCGCGGCCACATCCTGGGCGAAGTTGAGCCAGAGGTATGGCGGCGCCGGTTTCTCGCTGCGGCCGTGGCCGCGCATGTCGACGGCGTAGAGGTGGCGACCGGGGAGGCGCGCGGCCACCTGGTCCCAGCAGCGGGCGTGGAACCCGGTCGCGTGGGCGAGGAAGATGGGGCGCCCTTCGCCCGGCCACTCGAAGAGCGCCAGCTCAACGCCGTTCACCTTCACCCGTGTTTCAGCCGGTACGCGCATTCCTGCCCTCACTCAGCCCGCGGCTGCCCTGTGGTTCGCGCCGCTCTCACCCGGTGGCGAGGACAGACAGCACATCCTGATCTTCTATCGCCGCGACGAAGCGTTCAAACATCTGAGCGAAGAGGTCGAGCGCACGCTGGTTCGTCATGGGCAGGGTGGCGCCGTTGATGATGCTGATGCCGGTCATGACGGCCATGCAGGCGCGGTAGTCGTTCCTGAGCTGTTCCAGCGGATACCCGGTGACGCCGCCTTCCATCAACAGGCCGTGGTACTCGGCCAGGAGGTCGTCTTCGTGCCTGCGCCGCAAATCCGTTTCGAGGGAACCGGCAATGAAGTAGGCGAGGTCGTAGGCTCCCCAGCCGCGGTTCGGGCTCTGCCAGTCGAAGACGATGAGCGGGCGTCCGCTCGTGGCGTTGCCGAAGAACATGTTGTCCGGGCGAAAGTCGCCGTGGCAGATGGTCAGCGGGTTCGATGCAAAGCGATCGAGGTGGGCGAGGATGCGCCGGTGGAGGGTGGGGCCTGCGGCCCTAAAGCCGGGGGTGAGCAGGTGGCCGTAGCGCTCGGCATGGAGGCCCCAGCACTGCTCGTAGGCCGTGAGCATGGCGTTTCGCACGAGAGCATCGGCTGTCGGCATCCAGGGGAAGGTCTCCAGGCGAGGGTGCTGCCACCAGCGCGCCTGGAACCTCGCCAGGGAGTGCACCGCCAGCCGGGCCTCATCGGGTGTGCATCCCGTCACCTGGTCGCCGAAGCGGCCGAGGCCGTCGAGGTCCTCGATGAGGACGAGAGACTGGCCGGCGTCCGCGTCGTAGGCGGCGAAGTAGCAGCGTGGCACCTCCAGGCCGCAATCGCCGGCGAGGCCGTTGTAGAAGCGCACCTCGCGCTCGTAGAGGCCATAGAGGTTGCCCACCTGCCGCGAACCCGGGTCGGGCGCGGGGAACTTGGCGATAAGGGTCCCCGGTGCGCCTGCCGTGTCGCCTTCGTACGTCAACCCTGCGGGCAACGAGGCCAATGAAGCCCGCGCCTTCGCCCACCAGCTCAGAGGTGATGGCCGTTATGCGCGTGCCCGGGCCGATGGCGCCCGTGCCGCGGAGCGCGCCGGTGAGCCACTCGGGGGTCGTTTCGGCAGGCGTGGTGGGAAGGGTAGCAGTGGTCATGGCGCAACCTCTCGCAGGGATGCGAGCGATCTTCGTTAACCGGCCGCGAACGGTCAAAGCGGCCGTACCCCGGGGGACGCGGGCCCGGCCCTGTCCTTGATTTATATTCAAACACTTGTTTGAATGCTTCGTAATGCAGCCAGGCAGCGATTCCGTCAGCGAAGAGCTCTTCGCCCAGTTCGCCCGGGTCACCGCCGCGCTGGCGGCGCCGGGCCGCCTGAAGCTCCTCGACCGCCTCTGCCAGGGCGAGCAGAACGTGGAGACGCTGGCCGAGGCATCGGGGCTCACCGTCGCCAACGCCTCGCACCACCTCAGGGTGCTGGCCGGGGCGCGCCTCGTTTCCTCTCGCCGCGCGGCGCGTCAGGTGTTCTACCGTCTCGCCGATGATGCCGTCGGCCGCTTCTGGTTCGCGCTTCGCGACCTCGCCCGCGACCGCCTGGCCGAAGTCGACCGCGCGGTGGCCGCCTACCTGGCGGGCGACCCGGGCCTGGCCGCCATCTCCCGGGCCGAGCTCCTGGAGAGGATGGCCGCCGGCGATGTGGTCGTCCTCGACGTCCGTCCCGGAGCCGAATACCGGGCGGGCCACATCGCCGGCGCCGTTTCGATCCCGCTCGATGAGCTCGCCGCGCGCATGGCCGCGCTGCCACCTGGCCGCCAGGTGGTCGCCTACTGCAGGGGGCCGTACTGCTTCCTCGCCGTCGACGCCGTGCGGATGCTGCGCGCACGCGGCCTTGCCGCTTCCCGCCTGGAAGACGGTTTGCCCGAGTGGCGCGCCGCCGGCCTGCCCGTTGAAACCAACGCCTGAGAGGGTCCGAATGCCCGTTCCCTTCCTGTCGCCCGTTGCCAGCCGCGCGAAGCGGGCCGTGCGCCCTGCCGCACCGCCGCCCGCGGTGCTCATCATCCTCAGCAATGCGCCCTACGAGGGCGATGTCACCTGGAATGCCCTGCGGCTGGCCGGGTCATTGATCGAACGCGGGGCCCCCGTGCGCCTCTTCGTGATGAACGATGCCATCGACCTGGTCCGCCAGGGCAGCGCGCCCGGGGGGGCGGAGTTCGACCTGCAGGCGATGCTGCGCGGCCTGCTCCCCCGCGGTGCTCGCCTCAAGATCTGCACCACCTGCATCAACCGCTGCGGCATGGGCCGTGGTGACCTTATTCCCGAGGCGATCATGGCGACCATGGCCGACCTCGCCGCCTGGGTCGTGGAAAGCGGCCGCGTGCTCGTCTTCTGAGGAGGTTGACGTGACAGCGAAGGATTCCCGGACGACGGTGGTGGTGCTCGGGGGCGGCATTGGCGGGCAGGTGGCGGCAACGGAGCTCGCCCGGGGGCTGGGGCGCACAGGCCGCGTGATCCTCGTCGAGCGCGCTGCGGAGTTCGTCTTCGCGCCCTCTCTCCCCTGGGTAATGACCGGAGACCGGCGCCCGGGGGCAATAACGCGGGGCTACGCGAAGCTCGCCCGGCGTGGCATCGAGGTGCGGCACTGTGAGGTCACGGGCATCGACCCGGAGAACAGCCGCGTCGAAACGTCCGAGGGCCCCATCGCCTTCGATTACCTGGTGGTCTCGCTGGGCGCGGTCCCTGCGCCGGAGGGTATGCCGGGTATGGAGGAGCACGCCCACCACCCCTACGACCTGGAGCACGCGGAACGGCTGCGCGATGCCCTGGCCGGCTTCGGCGGGGGGCGCGTCGCCGTGGCCATCGCCTCGCTCCCCTACCGCTGCCCCGCTGCGCCCTACGAGACCGCGCTGCTCATCGATGGCTACCTCCGCCGCCGCGGCCTGCGCGACCGATCGAGCGTGACGATGTTCACGCCCGAGCCGCTTCCCATGCCAGTCACCGGTCCTTACATCGGCCACCGGGTGGCGGCCGAGCTCGCCCGCCACGACATCCCCTTCCACCCGAAGGTCCAGCTCGAACGGGTCGAGGAGGGCAGACTGGTGTTCGGGGGCGGGACGGTGGCCGAATTCGACCTCGCCATCGTCATCCCGCCGCACCGGCCGGCCGCGGTGGTGGCAGCGAGCCCCCTGGCGGGGCCGAACGGCTGGGTGCCGGTCGACCGGGCGACGCTCCGCACCCGGCACGCCAACGTCTACGCGATAGGGGACATAACGGCCATTCCTCTGGAGAACGGCATGCCCCTGCCGAAGGCTGGCGTCTTTGCCCACGGCGAGGCCGTGGTGGTGGCGGCGAACATCGCCCGGCGGGTGCGCGGCGACCTGCGCGAAAGGCCATTCGAAGGCCACGGCATGTGCTTCCTGGAAACGGGCGGCGGCAGGGCGGGACTTGCGCGGGGCGACTTCTACGCCTCGCCCGTGCCGAAGGTCTCGATGTACCGGCCAGGGCGTTCCTGGCACCTGGGCAAGGTGGCCTTCGAGAAGTACTGGTTGAACCGCTGGATCTGAGGCGCTACTTCGCCGCGGAGGTCATGCCGCCGGCGGCGCGCCTGTGTTCCACCATCGCGCAGCGGTCCTGCGTGACGACGAGGCCGGCCCGGCGCGCCCGCTCCAGCCCCGCATCATTGGCGATTCCCTGCTGGAGCCAGAGCACTTTCGCCCCGATGGCGATCGCGTCATCGATGATGGGGTCCGTTTGTTCGGGGCGGACGAACACATCGACAACGTCGACCGGGAAGGGGATGGCGCGCAGGCCGGGGTAGGCGGGCGCGCCGAGCACTTCGTCCGCGGGCTGCTGAAAAGGCACCGGGGCCACCTGGTACCCGTGTTCCTTCAGGTAGCGTGCCACCCTGTAGGCGGCGCGTTCCTCGCGGGTGTCGAGCCCGACCACCGCAACTGTCTTCGCCTTCAGAAGAGCTCTAACTGCCTCGTCCATGGGTCTCCTTTTCGGTGCCGGCCGGCGGTTTGCCGCCATGGCCGGGGGTCACGATCTCGCCGGTGGTGGTATCGATCTCCACCATCTCCCAGCCTTCGGGGAGCCGGATGGGGGCGCCCGTGATGGCCGAGATGGCCTGCCCAACCGCCAGCGTGCGGTCCATGCCATCGGTCTCTCCGAAGGCCGGGACGGGGACGCGGGCGATGCGCAGGCGCTTGCCGCTGGCCTTGACCAGCGAAAGCTCGAACTGGCGGAGGTCGTCGCTGAGGTCCTGCCAGCGGTCGGGCTCGCCGCCCTCGACGGTCACCTCAAGGTGGTCCACTTTCTCAAAGGGCGCCACCTCCTTCGTGCCGACACCCATGCCCAGGTATCCCTGCTGCCAGGTGACGGAGTTCTTCGCCCGGTCCACAACGACGTGGGCGCCGACAATCGAGTTCACCAGGCTCATTCCTGAGAGCGGAACAAGGAAGATCATGGCAAGGAGCATGAGAACGAGCGCCCAGAAGGGGAGTTCGCCCATCCGGGCCACCATCAGGTAGCCGGCGGCGGCGGAGAGCGCGAGGCCGGCCAGGGGCAGCACGATGGTGCTTCGCGCCGCCCTTATCTCGACCCTGTCGTCGCCGATCACGGCCACGCTGCGGTGTAGGAGCACCTCACGCAGCCCGTCGCGGCGGCGGCTGGTGACGTGGTCGGGAAGCGGGATCTCAGCCACGTTTCCAGCGTACAGAGGCGCGCGCATGAGCGCACAGCTTTGCGTGTTCGGGGGGCCTTGCCTCAGTGCGCTGCCCTGCAGGCGACAAAGACCTCCAGGCCCTCCTCGACGCCAGGCGTGACGCGGGCTTCGGCGAAGCCGGCCTCACGGAGCCACGCCAGCCACTCATCCCTGCTGAAGAGCCCGAAGATGTGGCGATCCTGTTCCACGCGCACGCTCTCGCCTTCGCGAAGGAGGTAGGCGAAATCGACCGTGTACTGCGTATCCGAGGGGTCGGGGTCCCAGGTCCATTCGAGGTAGCGCAGGGCCCGGCCATCGCCGTCGTGGCCGCCGTGGGAGGTGCCGGGCGTGAACGTCTCGCGGGTGCAGTCGGGCGCGAAGATGGCCACGCCGCCGGGGCGGCAGTGCGCGAAGGCGGTGGCCATGCAGGCGCGCAGGTCGTCGCCGGTGAGCAGGTACATCACCGCATCGTGGACGAGCACCACGTCGAACAGGCGCCCGAGCCGCAGGGAGCGCATGTCGCCCTCGATGTGCTCGCATTCCGGGTTCAGCTCGCGGCTGATGGCGAGCATCGCCGGGGAGAGGTCGGCGAGCGTCGCCTGGAAGTGCGCCCGGTAGTGCGAGGCGTTGTTGCCGCCGCCGGAGCCGAGTTCGAGCAGCGTGCGCGGCGGAACGGCGCAGGCCTCAGCGGCGAGCCTCCGGTAGAGCTCAGCCTCATCCGCGTAGTCCGCGGGCGCGGTGAGGAGGTGGAACCAGGGGGCGAACTCCCTGTAGAGACGGGGGAGCGCTTCATCCATTGGCTGCCGGCCTCCTCGCCGGGCCACTACGGCACGTTCGGCGCGTACTCGGTGGTGATGTGCCCCGCGGCGCGGAGCTGTTCAATTTCGGCCTCGCTGTACTTCAGCAGCTCACGGTACACGTAGTCGTTGTGTTCGCCGAACATGATGGGGGCCTGGTAGAACTCCACCGGGGTTTCGGGGAACTGCCACATGGGGCCCATGTACTCGTACTCTCCCGAGGACAACTGATGCTGCTTGCGGAAGAAGCCGCGGGCGCGCATGTGCGGGTCGTCGTAGAGGCGCGAGGCTTCGAGCACGGGCGCCGCGGGCACGCCCGCGGCCTGCAGCCGCGCCATCAGGTCGTAGTCCTCGAAGGCGGAAGTGTATTCGGCGATCTTCCTGTCGATCTCGCGGAAGTTTTCGGCACGTCCGGCGTTGGTGGCGAAGCGGGAATCGCGCGCCCATTCGGGGCTGCCCATTGCCCCGGCCAGGGCCTGCCACTGTGCGTCGTCCTCCACGGAGATGGCGATCCAGTGATCGTCGCTGGTATCGGGCCCGCCCGGGGACTTCGCCGGGTAGACGCCGCAGGGGAAGCGGCCATGCACGTCGCGGTTGCCAATGGCGCCCTGGATGTTGCCGTTCAGGCTGTAGTCCATGATCGCCTGGGTGAACATGGCGGCGGCGTTCTCGGCCTGGGCGATCTCGATGAGCTGGCCCTCGCCGGTGCGCTCGCGTTCCCAGAGCGCCGTCATCACGGCAAAGGCTCCCTGGGCGCCCGCCAGGTAGTCCCCGGAGTAGATGGCCGAGTTCGACGATGGGTCGGTATCGTCGTAGCCACGGAGCAGGGTGTGGCCCATGACCGCCTCCAGGTGCACGCCGAGGGCGCGCGCCCCGTGCGCGTAGGGGCCCGTGCTGCCGTAGGCCGGGACCCGCACCATGATGATTCGCGGGTTGATGCTCTTCAGCCACTCATAGGTGATGCCCAGCTTCTCCATGGTGCCAACGGCGTTGTTCTCGTAGAAGACGTCGGAGACCGCCACCAGGCGGCGGAGGGCCTCCATCCCTTCCGGGGCGCGGGTATCGACGGAGAAGCTCTTCTTGTTGCGGTAGAGGCTGACGAAGGTGGGCGAGTAGTCCCACGGGCGGGTGCCGGGCTCGTTGCGCGGCATGCCGCCGGCCCAGGCGATGGTGTTGGCTAGATAGGCGGCCGGCGGGCGCGCCATTGGTCCGCGGGTGAGTGGCTGGAAAACGTTCGGGTTTTCGGGCTTGATGATCTCGGCGCCAAGGTCCCCCAGGAGCATGGTCGCGAAAGGCCCCGCCCACACCACGCAGAAGTCGATGACGCGGATACCTTCGAGCGGCTTCGGGCTCATGCTGCGCCTCCTTCGCGGATCACGGTTTCGATGGCGGGCCCGGCGAGCCCTGCCTCACGGAGCACTTCGGCGGTGTGTTGGCCCAGCAGCGGCGCGGGCCGCCGAAACTCCCAGCCATCGCGGCCCATGATGAACGGGCGGCCGGGGAAGGTGACCTCGCCGAGGGCCGGGTGGCTCGCCGAGGTCCAGAAACCGCGGCCGCGGAAGTGCTCGTCCTCGAACATATCCTCCACCGTGAACAGGGGGCCGCAGAGGATGCGCGCGCGCCGCGCTTCCGCCCAGATCTCGCGCTTTGTGCGCTCCAGGCACCAGACCAGGAAGTGGCTGTTCCATTCCTCCACCAGCACCGGGTTCATGCGCTGAACAGGGTCGGCGTAGCGCGGGTCCTGGTTCCAATCCGGGTGCTGGAGCATGTCATCGACCCGGTCGGGATAGAGCGTCGCATTGGTGAAGTCGACGTAGCCATCGGCGCAGGGGTAGATGCCGGTGGGCATGCCGCTCGCCTGGCTGGCCACGCGAATCGTCTTGCGGCCGCTGAACTGGTAGGCAATGGTGGTGGCGTGGCGGCGATCAACGCCGCCGGCGTGCGTCTCCGCCAGGGAGATGTCGACGTGCTGAGCGATCCCGTGCCGCTTTGCCGCGAAGAGGGCGCCCATGAGCGCCACAACAATGGCCGACCCCGATTCGAAGAGCGCCGCCGTGCCGGCCATCTTCACCGGTTCGCGGTCGGTTTCGCCCATCGAGTACATCTCGCCGGCGAAGCCGTAGAGGACCAGGTCGCTCGCTTTGTAGTCCCGGTAGGGGCCTGTCTGCCCGAAGTTGGTTACGGAGATGAGCGGCGCCTTCGGATTGACCTGCTGCAGCCACTGCCAGCCCACCCCGAGCCGTTCGAGCGTGCCCGGCGAGAAGCTTTCGATGACGATGTCGGCCCGGCGCGCCAGCGCGGCCAGGGCATCGCGCCCGGCGGCAGCCTTTAGATTGAGCACCGCCGAGCGCTTGTTGGTGTTGAGGTAGAAGAAGAGGCCGCAGCGTTCCGGGTCGGGCGTGTTGTCCTTGAAGGGGCCAAGCGTGCGGGCGATGTCGCCGCCCGGCCGCTCGATCTTGATGACGTCTGCGCCGAAGTCGGCCATCAGCTTTGTGGCGTAAGGCCCGGCGATGTGGTGTGTGAGGTCGAGGACGACGACGTTGTCTAAGGCCTGCAACCTGGCGCCTCCCGGATCGATCTGTTTCGCGGGCGCGTGCGGCCCTGGGGCCCGCCCGCCATGTCGCGGCACGATACCAGCCACGGCGGTCCCGCGCATCCCGGGGAGCCGATCCGGGGGCTGCGGCGTGCCCGTGCCGCCCATTATGGTTTACCGCGGGACGGGCGGGGAGCGTTGCGCAATCCTGGCCGGCAGTACAGGATTCCTCACGCGCGTCGCGCGTCTCGCGCTTCGAGGGTGCGCGAGGAACATCGATGGAGGGGTCCCAGTTGTCCATTTACAGCGATTGGCAAGACATCTACAAGTCGAAGCTCAAGAGCATCGACGAGGCCATGGAGCTCATCCAGGAGGGCGATCTCGTTTGCCTTTCGATACTCGCCCCCGGCGCCCTGACCAGCGGCCTGCAGAAGCGCGCCGCATCGCTCGGCAGGGTGGACCTGCGCACCCTGGCCCCGCGCGAGGTCGTCCTCTTCGGCCCCGATGGTCCGAAGGGCGAAAAGGAGATCGAGCTTTTCATCGGCGACTCCGTGCGCCCCGCCCACGATACGAAGACCGCAACCTACCTGCCCAACACGTTCATGCTTGGCATGAAGGCCTTCGATGCCGGCCGCGAAGAAGCGCGCATGCCCGATGTCTACCTGACGCCGTGCAGCCCACCCAACGAGAAGGGGTACGTGCATTTCGGGCCGCACCAGTGGACCCGCCGCGCCTACATCCGCCGCTGCAAGAAGTCGGTCGCCGTGGTGGACCCGGAAATGATGCCGGTGCACGGCGACGTCTGGGTGCATGTCTCCGAGATCACGGCCTTCGTGGAGGGCGCCATCCCCAGCGTCGACATGGAGGTGATGGCGCGGCGGATAGAAACCGAGACTCCCCCCGAGAACCGCGAGCGCATGCGCCGCATCTTCAGCCTGGTGCTCCCCGAGCAGGTCGCAATCGTGCAGGATGTCTTCCCGACGATGGCGCCGGGCATCCTGGAGCAGGCGTTCGGCATTGGCGAGGTCGACCCCGAGGCGCAGGGCATTGCCGACAACCTGCGCGGCCTGATCCGCGATGGCGATACCATCCAGATTGGCGTTGGCCAGCCCAGCCAGCTCATGGTCCGGGCGGGCGCCTTTGACGAGCGCAAGCACCTCGGCATCCACACCGAGCTGGGCGCGCCGGGGCTCGGGAAGCTCTGGTACCGCGGGATCGCCGATGGTTCGCGGAAGACGATTCACAAGGACCACGCCGTCGCCGTTGCCTGGAGCGGCTGCGACGGCGAGGACATGCGCATCATCCGCGACAACCCCTACTTCAACCTGTTCGACCCGGACTACCTGCTCCACCCGGCGCTCATGTCGCAGAACCACAACATGACTTCGATCAACAGTGCCATCGCCGTTGACCTGCTCGGGCAGATAGCGAGCGAGTGCCGCTTTGGCGGGCACATGGTGAATGGCACCGGCGGCCAGCCCGACACCCACATCTCGGCGGCGCTGAGCAAGGGTGGCCGGGCTATCACCGTGCTGCGTTCGACCGCGCTCGAAGGGACGATCTCGAAGATCGTGGCCCGGCACGAGGCGGGGACCCTGGTGACGATCCCGCGCTACCTGGCTGACACGATCGTGACCGAATACGGCGTGGCGAGGCTGCTCGACAAGAACCACCGCCAGCGCGCCGAAGAGCTCATCAGCATCGCCCATCCGGACTTTCGCGGCGAGCTTCGCGCCCAGGCGCGCGAGCTCTGGGGCGAGCTCGGCATCTAAGCGGCGCCGCCCCCCGGGGCGGAAGGCTACGTGGTGGTGACGGCTTCGGCCACGGATTCGTCCCTGGCCTCCACCGCCTCCCCTGGCTTTCCGCGCCGGAGGGCCTCCATGTTGAAGGAGATGCGGTCGCGCCCGGAGAGGAGGAAGGCCGCGCCAAGGACGCTCACCGGCACTACGTTCACCAGGTGGGCGAGGATGGCGAAGGAGAGCGCCCGGCTCGCGCCCACGCCGAAAGGCAGCAGCGAAAGCGTGGCGGCGGCGTGGAAGACCCCGACGTAGCTCGGCGAAGAGGGAACCAGCATCGCCAGGTTCGTGGTGCAGGTGATGAGGACTGCCACCGTCAGCGGCGCATCGATTTCGAGCGCCTTCATCAGCGAGTAGTTGATGCAGAAGGCGCCGACCCACGCCACGAAGGACCAGCCCCAGATGCGAAAGACGTGCGTGCGCGCGAAGAGCTGGCGCCAGCCGTCGCGGAAGGAAGCCGCCTCCTCTCGTAACCAGCCGCGCAGGGGAACCCGCTTCGCCAGCGACGCCAGCCACGAAGAGCGCGCGATGGGCCGGCGCACGAGCGCCGTGATGAGCACAACGGCGGCAAGAATCCCCAGCACCCACCAGGCGGCATGCACCCAGCGCAGGTAACGGTCGGGGAGAGGCAGGAACGGGCTCACCACCACGAAACACACGAGCAGGCTGACGATGTCGGTCACCCTTTCGGTGATGAGAGAGGAGAGGACGTGCCCAACGCGCGCGCCGCGCAGGTGCGATGCCATGGAGACGCGCGCGACATCGCCCAGCCGGGCGGGGAACACGTTGTTGAGCAGGTAGCTGATGTGGAGAATCCGGAAGAGCCGCGCCGTGGGCACTTCAGCCGAGGCGGGCAGGAGCATCCGCCAGCGCACCGTCTTGGCCGTGGTGGATGAAAGGAGAAAAGCCACCCCCAGCGCCACGTAGGCGGGGTTGGCTGAACGAAGGACTTCGGAGACCTTCGACCAGTCGACCGCGAGCACGAGGACGACGGCAGAGATGGCGGTGATGGCGAGCCCGAGGGCGAATCGCCGCAAGCTGTCCAACCTCCGGGAACGGATTCTACCGCCGGATCTTCACGCAAAGATGCCACAATTCATGGCTTCCGTCAGGCGTTCCGGTGGGCTAATCTGTGGCTGATGAGCGCGCTCCACGTTGAGGGGCCGGCGGCCGAGCGCCCCGGGGCCGCCGAACGGACCGCGGAAATACGGCGTGGGCTGACCCGCGGCCACCTCCTCCTGTCCGTGCAAACCCTGCTCTTGCTCGCCCTGACCGGCACGATTGTCACGAAGGTGTGGCAGGACCACATCTGGGTCGGGTTCGTCCTTATCGCCGTCACCGCCGCCGTGTGGCTTCCCGAAATGTGGCGGCCCCGCGCCCGCCGCTGGTGGTTCGCCTACGTGGCCGGGACTTTCTTCTATGCGCTGCTGCGCTCCTACGCCGACGAAACGGGCATCCCTGTCCGCGTGATGTACCCGATCGACGCCGACCGCGCGCTCTTCTTCGGAACCGCTCCGGTTTCGTGGCTGCAGACCCGCTATTTCACGCCCGGGCACATCGACGCCCTCGACTGGCTGGCGGTCATGACCCACTGGTCGTTCTTCGTGGCGCCGCACGCCGCCGCCGTGGCGATCTTCATCTGGCGCCGCGAGTTCTTCGCCCGCTATACGGTGCTTATGCTGGGCACGCTCTACCTTGGCCTGGTGCTCTTCTTCCTGTTCCCCACCGCGCCGCCGTGGTTTGCGGGGCGTATGGGCGTGCTCCCGGGCGCGTACCGGGTGATGGACTTCGTGGGCGGCCAGGTCGATGTGGAGACCTACCGGACGTTCTATGAGTCCCTGGGCGAGCCGAACTCGGTGGCTGCCATGCCCTCAATCCACATGGGCGTCACCTTCGCCATGTACCTCTGGGCGCGCGTCCACTACCCGCGCGTTGCCATTCCCCTGCTCTTCTACAGCGCCGCGATGGGCTTTTCGCTGATGTACCTGGCCGAGCACTATGCGCTCGACCTGCTCGTTGGCATGGCCTGCGCCCTCGTGTGCCACATCGCTTCGACGCGGCTCATTCCTGTCCCGACCGAAAACCTCGGCGCCAACAGCGAGCCGGGCGCGCGCACCCCTGCCTGAGCCGAGGGGCGGGCCTAGGCTGCCCGCTGATAGAGGCTCGTTCCCGCGGCCCTGAACCCCATGTCGTGGGAACGCATGATCATCTCGCTGCCTCCCACAAAGAGCAGGCCACCCGGCCGCAGCGCCTTGCCGAAGCCCGAATAGATCTGCGCCTTCGCCTGGTCGGTGAAGTAGATGACGACGTTGCGGCAGAGGATAAGGTCGAGGTCCTGGGGGTAGGGGTCCGAGAGCAGGTCGTGGCGCCGGAAGGTGACCTTGCGCCGGATCTCGTCGCGTACAGCGTAGGTTGAGCCTTCGTTCACGAAGTACTTCTTGAGGTAGTGCGCAGGCGTGGCACGGACCTCGCCGGGGTGGTAGCCCTTGCCTTCTCGAGCCCGGTTGAGAATGGGCATGTCCACGTCCGTAGCGATGATCGTGTGGCTACCGGAAGGGTTGATTTCGTTGAGGATCATCGCCAGCGTGTAGGGTTCGCAGCCGATGGAGCAGCCGGCGCTCCAGATCTTCAGTCGTGGGTTTTCGCTCAAGAGGCGCGGGAACTGCACCCGCTCCAGGTCGGCAAAGCGCTCGGGCTGGCGAAAGAACTCGCTGACGTTGATGGTGAGGGTGTCGCGCACATCTATCAGCAGCTGCATGTCGGCGGCGATGGCGGCGGTGAACTCCTTCCAGTTGCCGAGGGCGCGGCGCGTCATGATGCTCGCCAGGCGCCGCTTCATCTGGGGCTCCTTGTACGGGCCAAGGGGCACGCCTATCGCCTTTTCGAGCGCCTGCCGGAAGGACAACCATTCGCGGTCTTCGGGTGGCTGGCTCATCTTCCTCTCCCTGCGGCAGCGCGCGCGCCTTCCGCCACCGCCCCGGCAATGCTGCCGATGGGAAGCTGGAGGGCGTGGCGGGTCTTTTCGCGGGCAACGCGCGGCATGCCGTAGACAACGCTCGTCGCTTCGTCCTGCACGATGATCCGGCCGCCGGCCCCTTCCACGCGGACGCAGCCGTCGGCGCCATCGCGCCCCATTCCCGTCAGGATGGCGACGGTGGCGCGGCTCCCGTACACCTCCGCGACCGATTCGAGGGTCACGTCGACGCTTGGGCGCACGCCGTGGACCTGCGGGGCCTGGTTCAGGCGGATGCGCCGGTCGCGGCCGATGACGGTGTGGTAGTCGCCCGGCGCGATCAGGACCTGCCCGGCCGCGACGACGTCGCCTTCCGCTGCCTCCTTCACGTGGAGCGGGGAGAGCTGGTCGAGCCGCCGTGCCAGCGCCCCGGTGAACCCGGCGGGCATGTGCTGCACCACCACCACCCCCGCGGGCATGTCGGCCGGGAGGTGCGGAACAACCTCTGTTAGTGCGGGCGGCCCACCCGTGGAGCAGCCGATGACCGCGATCGCCGCGGAGGAGATGGCGGAGGTGGCGCTCCCTGTCTTGACGAAGGCCGCCTGGGGCTGTGGCCGCCGCCGGGAGACGCGAGCGTTGCGGGCGCGGTGGATGGCGGCCGTCAGTTCTTCGGCGACGTTCGTGATCTGGGCGCTCAGGTGGCTGGGCTTGGCGATGAAGTCGACGGCGCCGGCTTCGAGGGCACGCATGGTGGTCTCGGCGCCGGCGGTCGTCATGGTGCTGACCATCACGATTGGCGTGGGGACGGTCTTCATGATCTCGCCGACGGCGGTGACGCCGTCCATGCGGGGCATCTCCACGTCCATGGTGATTACGTCGGGCCGGAGCTCAAGGACCTTCTGCACCGCCTCAACGCCATCGGCTGCAGCGCCCACCACTTCGATGCCCGGGACCTTCGCCAGCAGCCGCTCGATGGCGTGGCGCATGAAGGCCGAATCATCGACGACCAGCACCCGGGCCGAAAGCGCCGGCTGGAATGCCGGGAGGGCCATGGCTAACCCCCTAAGCGCAGAGCTTGGTGACGGCCGCCAGCACCCGGTCGGGCTCGGCGGGTTTGACCAGGAAGTCTTTGGCGCCGCTCTTGACGGCCTCGAGCACGATCTGCTGCTGCCCGAGGGCCGTGACCATGGCGATTCGGGCCGCCGGGTCGATCGCCCGGATCTCCTTCAGCGCGGTGAGGCCGTCCATCTCGGGCATGGTGATGTCCATGAGGACGGCATCGGGCTTTGAGGCGCGGTACTTGTCGATTGCGTCCAGCCCATTTTCGGCCTGGATCACCTCGTACCCTGCTTCGGAGAGTATCTTCGACATCCGCATCCGCATGAACGCCGCGTCGTCGACAACAAGGATGGTAGCCACGGTCACCTCCCTACAGTTCGATTGCCGGCGAAGCCGCGGTGCGGACAAAGGTCTTGCCGCTGGCAACCTGGAGCTCCAGCGTGCGCCCCCTCGTCCCTCCCAGGTCCTCGCGGGCCGCGCGAAGGCCATGGAGCTTCAGCCGCTCTTTGATTGCATCGGCATTGCGCTCGCCGATCTTGAATTTTTCGGCGTTTCCGGGGCCGAGCACGGCCGCGCCCCCGGCGAGCTTGAGCACCAGCCTGCTCCGCGAGGCGCCAGCGGCGATCATCTGCTTGAGCAGGGCATCGACGCCGGAATCGGCGAAGCGCGCCGGCTCGTTTGGCTGGGGGACCTTCCCTTCGGATGCGGGGAGGAGGATGTGGACCATGGCGCACACCCCCGTTCCCGGGTCATGGGCCGAGACCCCGATGCAGGAGCCAAGGCCGTAGGCGATTAGCACCTCGCGGCTGTCTTTGGAGACCGCGAGCTGTCCGATGCCAACCGAGATCCTTCGCAGGTCGGCAGCTGGGGCTGTCACGCGGCAATCTCCCGGAGGCGCGGGAGCGCCATGGGATCGGGGGCAACCACCAGGAGGCCCGAGGCGTGGCCACCCTTGTCCTCAAAGACCGTGTCGATCATCACCACTTCGCCTCCCTGGGCCATGACTTCGGCGTGCACTGCCTGAACGAGAGCGATCGCCATGTCGTTGACCACGGTCGGCGGGCTCGGGTGCAGGATGAGGTTCAGGTGGTCGGCGAGCGCGTTCACAAAGGCGCTCCCAACGATATTGCCCAGCTCGCCGACGGCCGATTCGGCCAGCTCGTCGGGCTCGGTGGTGGTGCCGGGCGCCTGCCCGCACATCAGGTCCACGCACTGGAGAGCCTTCTCGACCGGGAAGAGCAGCATCACGTGCCCGGTGATATCGCCCGTGATCGTGAGGTAGGCGCCGAGCACGATGACCTCGGCGCCACCGACGGCGTCACATGCGTCGGCCCGGGTGCCAAAGCGCACCGAAGGGACGTGGATGGTTATCTCCTCGCCCATCAGGCCGCTGAGCCCCCGCCCGGCGCGCAGGGCGCCTTCGCGCGCAACCCCGGAAAGGGATGCCACGAGCTTCTCTTCTATCCCGTTCATACGGTCCCCCGTTCTGCTGGTGCTGGCGCCCGCTCAGGCGCTGGCTGCTGCTGGCGCCTGCTCGGCGACCAGGCTCGCACTGTCGATGATCAGGCCCAGGCTCCCGTCGCCCAGGATGGTGGCCCCCGTAAGCCCCTTGCGGTTGCCGATGAGGTCGCCGAGCGACTTCACGACCACGTCCTGCTCGCCCAGCAAACGGTCTACCAGGAAGGCGACCTGCCGGTCACTGTGGCGAGCGGCGACCACGAACCTTTCCCTGTTCAGCTGCCGCGGACGCCTGTCGCCGAGGGCGTTTGCCAGGTCGATTACGGGCAGAAGCTTTTCGCGGAGGCGCAGCGTGCGCCGGCCGCCCACCAGGTGCATATCGGCTTCGCTTTCGGTGAGCGCCTCGGTCACGGACACCAGCGGCAGCGCATAGACGGTGTCGTTGGCGGTGACCATCAGGGCCTTGGTGGTCGCCAGCGTCAGCGGGAGCTGGATGGTGACCTCGCTGCCCTGGCCGTAGGTGCTCTTGATGCGCACCTGGCCGTTGAGCCGCTCGATGTTGGTGCGCACGATATCCATGCCCACGCCGCGCCCCGAAACGTCGGAGATCGCCTTCGCGGTGGAAAGGCCCGGGATGAAGATGTACTGCAACGCCGCCTCGTCGCTGGCTGCTTCCGCGGCCTCGGCACTGACGAGTCCGCGCTCCACCGCCTTGCGCCGCAGTGCTTTCGTATCGATTCCCTTGCCGTCGTCCTTGACGGAAAGGTAGATGTAGGTCTCCTGGTTCCAGGCCGTCACGGAGACGATCCCGGTCTCGGGCTTGCCGGCCGCGCGCCGCTCTTCCGGCGACTCGATGCCGTGGTCGACGGCGTTGCGCAGGATGTGCACGAGGGGGTCGGAGATCTCCTCGATGACCGAGCGGTCGAGCTCGGTCTCCTCGCCGGCGGTGATGAGCTCGACTTTCTTGCCGCACTTTGCCGCCACGTCGCGCACGAGCCGCGGCAGGCGCGTGAGCACCGACCGCACCGGCAGCATGCGGCTGCGCATGATCTGGTCCTGGAGCTCATCCGTCACGCGGGCGAGGTGGGAGGTGGTCTCCTCGAAGTTCTCGGTGAGTTCGTTGAGGTTCGCGTCCTTAAGGACGCTCGAAAGCTGCTCGCGGATCTGCTGGAGCCGGGTCCGGTCGATGACCAGCTCACCCACCAGGTTCATGAGGCCGTCCAGCCGCTCAACATCGATACGTACCGACTGGGTCGTCTTGCGCGCTGGCGCTGCCGCCGCCGCTGCCGCCGCCGGCGAAGAGGGGGACTCATCTTCGACGAGCGCGAGCCGTGGGCCCTTGCTGGCCGCCGGCGCCGCCGCCGCTGCAGGTGATGAAAGAGCGATGGGACCCGGGAGCTCGCCCTGCAGGTGCCGGATCCGGGCGGTCTCCACATCCGAGATGCTCGAAATGGCGGCGGTGAGCTGCTCGTCGTTCTCTGTCGAGGCCACAACCGCGATCAGCTCGAATTCCGCGCCGCCCGACTCGATCGTTGCCCGGTCGGGGCGCGTAAAGCCGACCTCGGCGAGGGCGTCGAGCTCCTGCAGAAGCTGGTAGCAGCGGATCGAGGGCAGCTGGCAGGCAGCGGCAATGGCAACCTCGACCAGGAACGGGCTCTTGCCCTGTTCAATGGCAACGGCGAGCGCGGCCGCGATCTCGCCGGGTAGCAGGAGCTCCCCCGCCGCGGGCGCCAGAGCGGCCGCCGCGGGCGCATCGGAGACGCTGAGCACAGCGTCGAGGTCAGCGATCAGCGGCGCGATATCGACGCCCGATTCCACCCGGGTGCGCACCTCATCGGTCAATACGCGAAGCGCATCGAGGCCCGCAAGCAGGGCATCGACCATCTCCGATGTCGGGCTCTTCTTGCCCTGCCTCACCTGGTCGAGCACGGTCTCCATGGAATGGGTCAGGCTCGCCATGCGCTTGTGGCCGATGGTCGCGGAAGACCCCTTCAGGGTGTGAGCGGCGCGGAAGATCTGCTGGAGCAGGTCGGGTTCGGGTTCGCCTTCGAGCTGCACCAGCGCGCTATCGAGCAGCTCAAGCTGCTCGGCGGCTTCCTCGCTGAAGAGCTTCAGGTCGTCAGCATCCAGTTCGAAGTGCAGTGGCTGTCCTTTGGCCATTGCCATGGACCCCCTCGTGGATTAGGGAATGCAGTGGTCTGCCGCCCATGGCGGCCGCGCGGTTCTAGGCAGCGGCCACTTCCGCCTGCTCATCGCCAAGGCCGGTAAGGGCGCTTTCGGACGGGAGCACGCCGCCCAGGTCCATGAGCGAAACGAGCCTGTCGTCGAGCTTGGCGATCGCCCGCAGGTAGGTGTTCTCGGAGACGTTCACCACGGAGCCCGGCACTTCCACCTGGTCCGAAGGGATTCGCATCACCTCCGTGACGGCATCGACGATCAGCCCGACCATGCCCGTCGCGCTGCTCACGACCACGATGCGCGTCTCGGGCGTGTATTCGGAGAGGTCGACATTGCAGCGCTTTCGGAGGTCGATGACGGGCACCACGCGTCCACGAAGGTTGGTGATGCCTTCCACCCAGGAATCCGTGCCCGGGATGGCAGTGATCGCCTGCATGCGCACGATCTCCTGCACCGCCTGGATATCGAGGGCGTAGTACTCCTTGCCCAGCCGGAAGATGACCACGTGCTCCTCGTTGCTGGAATGGGTCTCGGTGTCCGAACCGGGTTCGGCAGTCTTGGTGGCCATGGCAGGCCCTCCTCTCCAGTCTCTATCCCGGGGCGCGGGGCGCCACCGGGTGTTTGCCTAGCCTAAGTTCCGTGCGGATGCTGCTGTTATCGGGTGCTCCCCGAGATGAGCCTCGGCGGACCCCCTATGCAGGCGTCGAATGGGTAGCAATGTAGGGACCGGGCGAAAACAGACCTAGGGAAGGCTCCCATACCGCGCCGATGATCGTGATGTAAGAGTGGGTGCAGCACTGGAGGTCGAATGTGGCCGCGGACAAGGCTGTCCTCAGTCAGCGCGAAATCGATGCTCTTCTCAACGCCGAGCTCAGCGCGGCCGAACCGGAGCATCACGCCACCACGGCCGACGGCCCCAGGCGTGACCTGGCCCCCGGCCGCAAGATAAAGCCCTACGACTTCCGCCACCCGGAAAAGCTCTCCAAGGAACAGATACGCGGGCTCCAGATCATCCAGCAGGGTGTGGCGGGCGCGCTCGCTGCCTCTTTCTCGGGCCGGTTGCGGGCCCCGGTCGAGGCGCGCCTGAGCGCCCTGGAGCGCGGGATCTACGAGGAGTACGTCGCCCAGGTCGGCACCGCCTCGATCGTGGTGACCATCGACATGTCCCCGCTCCAGGGGTACGCTGTCGCCGCTTTTGGGGTCGATGTCGCTTTCGGCATCATCGACCGCCTGCTCGGAGGGCGCGGCAAGCGCAACGCCAAAGCCCTCAATCGCGAGCTGACCGATATCGAGCTCGCCCTTGTGCGCCACATCGGCATGGACATCGCCCGGTCGCTCATCGACCCGTGGCAGCGCGTGACGGAGCTGACACCGGATGTCACGGAGCTGGCCCTGGGAGCGCAGGTGCTCCACGTGGTGCCTCCATCCGAGTTCGTGATCACGGCCTGGTACGAAGTGCGCTTCGCCGAACAGACGGGCGGCATCTCGCTCTGCTTCCCCCTCACGATCCTCGAACAGGTCCTTCCCCGCCTCAGCGGCCAGAGCATCTTCGACAACCGGCCGACACGCGGCGCCGACAGGGACACGCGGGTGCAGGAAAGCCACCTGAAGCCCATGTCGGTGGGCATCAAGGCTTTCCTGGGGAGCGCGCGAGTGCCGGCGACCGACCTCGCGAACCTCCAGCCCGGGGATGTGATCGTGCTCGACCAGGAAGCGGGGGACGCCCTCCGCATCATGATTGGCAACTGCGAACGCTTCGCCGGTGCACCGGGGACAAAAGGTAAGCGGATGGCGCTTCAGGTGACTGGCGAGGTTGACGATGATGGTTGGGTGAGACCTTTCGAGGGAACAGCCACATGAGCAACGTCGTGCCGGTCCGCGCTGTCCTCATGGCTGCCGAAATCAAGGAAGGCGGAACCGGGTTCCATCGGCTCGTTTTCAAAGTCGATGGGGGCCGTACCGGCATGTTCAGCACCACCGTACTCATCTCGCAAGACGCGTGCCGCAAGCTCACCGCCCAGATGCAGCGCGCTCGAGTGCAGCGGATGGACCGCGCCTCGTTGCTCAAGACCTGGGCGCGCTGGGAGATCGCGCAACGGTTGGACGCTTCGGGTGTCATGCCCGCCACCGTCACCATCACCGCGAGCGACCTCGATGACTACGGCGCCTACGCGATGGACCTCGCCAGGTCTCTCGCGGTGGGATAACCGGCCGCGGATCGCCCGCGCTCCTGGAGCCGGGCCGATTCCGGGAGTCTGCCTTGGAGCGGTCTACCGGACCCAGGGCGTTTTGGGGAGCTGACCACAATGATCGCCAAAGTGACCGTCGCCGAGGCTGCAAGGGCCGCCTCGGAGGCCCCGGAAAAAGCTCGCGTCGAGCTCATCGCACCTTTCATGGACGCCTCGGCGCGCGTGCTCGCCAGGGCCTGTTCCGAGGTCGTCTCCCGGGGGCAGCTCCACCGCGTCCGTTCTCCCCAGACATCGAGCGACGTAAGCGCCCTGATCGCGATCACGGGCGGGGTGGCCGGGCTCGTCATCTACTCCATGCCCTTCAAGGTCGCCCTTGGCCTGGCCTCGAAGATGATCGGCGAACCGGTGCCGGAGCTCGACCCGCTGGCCCAGAGCGCCATTGGCGAGCTCGCCAACATGATCACCGGCCAGGCCGGCATTGCCCTCGAACAGAGCGGCTTTCCCAACGACATGTCCCCTCCCGTGCTCCTCATTGGCCACGGCAGCACCATCGCGACGCTGAACCTGACCCGGCTTGTGGTGCCACTCGTCACCAGCTTCGGCGATTTCAACATCGACATTGCCATCAAGGAAGTCTGACGCCCGCCCGGCGCCACCCCCGGCGATACCCGCCGTGGCGTGACCGAAGATCCGCCCGGGCCGTACAATGAACCTCCGTGCGGAGGGGTCGCATAGTGGCCGAGTGCGGGCGCCTGCTAAGCGCTTACTGGCGGTAACGTCAGTCGAGGGTTCGAATCCCTCCCCCTCCGCCACCCCCGGACAAGCGCATCCATGACTACCCGGTATTACCTCTGGACTGCCGGCTGCCAGATGAACAAAGCCGATAGCGAGAAGCTCGCCGCCGGCTTTGACCGTCTCGGCCTGCGCGCGGCCGATCGCATGGATCGGGCCGACGTAGTCGTGCTCAACACCTGCAGCGTGCGCCAGCACGCCGAGGACCGCGCCTATTCGAAGCTGGGACGCATCCGCCAGCTGAAGCAGGAACGCCCGGGCCTGAAGGTCGTCCTCATGGGCTGCATGGTTGGCCTGAAGACGGACGACCTTCGCAAACGCTTCCCGCAGGTCGACGTCTTCGCCCGGCCCCAGGAGTTCGAGCCCATCCTCGAACTTGTACAGGGCCCGCACGAAGACCTCGGCGGCGAATTCTGGCCCACTACCTACGCAATACCGGAAGGCCCCGCGGCGTTCGTGCCCGTGGTGCACGGGTGCAACAAGTTCTGCACCTACTGCATCGTCCCCTACCGGCGGGGGCGCGAGAAGAGCCGTCCCCTCGACGAGATCGTGCGCGAAGCGGCCTACCTTTCGGACCATGGTGTGCGCGAAGTCACCCTCCTTGGCCAGACGGTGGAGGCGTACGGGCACGACCTCCCCGGGCAGCCCGACCTCGGCGACCTGATGCGTGAGCTCTCGGCGCTCGACCGGCTCCAGCGCATCCGCTTCCTCACTTCGTATCCGCGCGACATGACTCACCGCATCCTCGCGGCGGTGGCAGAGCTGCCGAAGGTGATGGAGTGCTTCTCGCTGCCTGTGCAGTCGGGTAGCGACGCGGTGCTCGAATCCATGCGCCGGGGCTACACGCGCGCCGAGTACCTGGCGAAGATCGCGGAGCTGCGGGCGCTGATGCCGGGGGCCGGCATCACCACGGATGTGATCGTGGGCTACCCCGGCGAAACCGTTTCTGATTTCGAAGCCACCTGCGACCTCCTGGAGGAGGTGCGGTTCCACAAGGTCCACGTTGCGGCGTATTCCCCCCGGCCGGGCACGATCGCCTGGCGCAAGCTGCCGGACGATGTGCCACCCGATGTGAAGGCGGCGCGCCTCCACCGTGTCGAGGCGATCGAAGCGCGCATCTCGCAGGAGATCCACGACCGGTACGTGGGCACGGTGCAGGAGGTGCTGGTGGAGGGTGTCCGCGGCGAGCAGCCCTTCGGCCGCACGCGCACCGGCGTGCTGGTGCACCTCGATACCCCCGCCCGCACCGGCGCCATGGCCGATGTCCGCATCGAGCACGCCGGCCCGTGGGCGCTGCGCGGCGCCGTGGCAGACGCGATTGCGCTCGCGTGAGGCGCTGAGGGGGCAGTTGCCGCAGTAAGACCAGTGCCGGGGTGGTTGGGGGTGGTGGAGCTGAGGGGATTCGAACCCCTTACCTCAACACTGCCAGTGTTGCGCTCTCCCGATTGAGCTACAGCCCCGTGTGAACTCCCTGATCGTAACAGCGCTCTGGGCCAGCTTCAAACCTACTTCCGCGTGCGTGGGTCGAGCGCGTCGCGCAGGCCGTCGCCGAGGAAGGTGAAGCAGAGCATGAGCGTGGCCACCGTGATTGAGGGCCAGAGGATCTCGATCGGGTTCGTCTGGATGTGGTCGAGGCCGTCGCTGATGAGCGTGCCAAGGCTCGCCGCCGGTGGGGGCACGCCCAGGCCGATGAAGCCCAGGGCGGCCTCGGCGAAGATGGCCAGCGGGATGCCAAAGGTCACGGCTACGATGATGGCCCCGAGGGTGTTGGGCAGCATGTGGACCGCCACCACGCGCAGCGGGCTGGCGCCAATGGCGCGCGCGGCGGTGACGTAGTCCGTCTCCTTGATGGAGAGCATCTGCCCGCGAACAAGGCGCGAAACAGTTACCCAGCTCACGAAAGAGATGGCGAGGATGGTCACGAGCAGAACGCCCGGGAATCCCGGGATCTGGGGGTTGCCGTCGCCGATCACGGGCCATTCCCGCCCGAGCAGGATCTGCCGGAAGAGGATGATCGCGAGCAGGTCGGGGAACGCGTAGGCGAGGTCGGTAAACCACATGAGGAGCGTGTCGCTCCAGCGTCCGCCCAGGGCCGCCAGCATGCCCACCGTGATGCCGATGGAAAGGATCACGACCTGGGCGAGAATGCCAATCTTGAGCGAAAAGAGGGTGCCTTCGAGCAGGCGCGCCCAGAGGTCTCGCCCCAGCCCGTCGGTGCCGAGCCAGAAATCGGCGCTCGGGGACTTCTCCAGCGAACCGTAGTCCTGGGCGTCGGCCGGGTGGTGGGCGACCGCGGGAATGAAGTCGGCCAGGAGCGCCGTGACCGTTATCAGGAGCAGGACGCAGAGGGAGACAATGGCGAGCCTGTTCCGGACCAGCCGCCGGAAGGCCTGTTCCCAGAGGCCGCGCTGCTTTGTCTGGAGGTCTTCCCGCAGGAAGTCAAACGGCTGGGCAACGGTCGAGTTCGCGGCCAACGGGGTCTCCTAGTACCGGATCCGGGGGTCGGCAACGGCGTAGGCGAGGTCGACCACAAGGTTCATCATGGCGATGACGCCGGCGTAGAAGACCATGACGCCCATCAGCAGTCCATAGTCGCGGATGAGCACGGCGCGCACGAACTCGCGCCCAAGGCCGGGGATTACGAAGGCCGTTTCGATGATAAAGGAGCCAGTGATGAGGCCTGCGAAGATGGGGCCGAGGACGGTCAGCACCGGGATCATGGCGTTCTTCATGGCGTGGCGGAAAACTACCCTCCGCTCGCGCAGCCCCTTGGCGCGCGCGGTGCGGATGTAGTCCTGCCGGAGCACCTCGAGCATCGAGGCGCGCGTGATGCGGGCCACGTAGGCCATGGGCAGGAAGCCCAGGGCAACGGTGGGCAGCACCATCTGGCGCCAGTTCGAGAAGTCGAGTCTGAACCATTGCCAGAGGTCGTAGTCGCTGCTGAGAACGTTGAACCAGCCAAACTTCACGGCGAAGGCGATGGTGAGCAGCGGGGCGAGAACGAAGCTCGGGAGGGCCGCCCCGGCCGTCGCCAGGAATACGCCAAGGTAGTCAAACATCCCGTTCTGGTTGAGCGATGAGAACATCCCCAGGGCGAGGCCAAAGACCGTCGCGAAGGCGAAAGCGGCCAGGCCCAGCTGCAAGGAGACCTGCATGCGCTCGCCGATGATGTCGCGCACTTCCCGGTCGTTGGCAAAGGAGATGCCGAGGTCCAGCCGGGCGAGATTCTTGATGTAGTTCACGTACTGGACGGGAAGCGAATCATCGAGGCCGTACTTGGCTTCGAGGTTCTTGCGCGTGGCTTCGCTGAGTGGTTTATCGGCGTCGAATGGCCCGCCTTCGACCGTGTGCATGAGGAAGAAGGTGACCGTGGCGACCGCGACCAGGAGCGGAATCATGGCGAGCACACGGCGGATTGTGTAGACGAGCATTGTGGCCGGTTCCAGGATGTGCTACCGGGGCCCTTCGGTCGAAGGGCCCCGGTGCGGGTCTGCTGGGGGTATCCCAGGAAGGCGTGGCCCAGGGGGCCGCTACTTCTTGGTGGTACTCCAGTTCTCAGGGTTCCAGTCGCCCGAGACGAACGTATCGCCAGGGCGCTTGCTCTCAACCATTCCCTTGATGTGGGGCTTGATGAGGGTCTTGGCCTGGGTGTGCCACAGGGGCGCGATGCCAGTGGCCTCGGTCAGGAGGAGCTTCTCGGCGTCGCGGTACTGCTGGCGGCGCTCTTCGTCCTTCTGGTTGAACTTTGCCTTGCCGATCAGTTCGTCGAGAGCCTTGATGCTCGTCGAGGTCTTGTTGATCGAGCCGCCCGTCTCCCAGAGGCCGAGGAACCAGTTCTCCGGGTCAGGGTAGTCTTCCTGCCAGCCACCGGTGACAACCTGGAACTCGCCCTTGTTGAAGCGCGATGAGCGGGTCTTGGAGTCGGTGAACTCGAGCTCGAGCTTGATCCCGAGGTGCTTCTCCCACTCGGCCTGGAGGAACTGGCCCAGGGCCTTGTTGGTGGCCGAATCAACGAGCAGCATCGTGAGCTTGGGGAAGCCCTTGCCGTCGGCGTAGCCAGCCTTGGCCAGGTTCTCCTTCGCCTTGGCGGCGTTGAAGCCGAGGATGGAATCGTACTCGCCGCCCTTCAGGCCGTTGCGGACCGGGGGCACCCAGCTCGTCGTCGGGGTGTTGCCGTCCTTGAAGACGACCTTGTTGAGGGTGGCGCGGTCGGTGGCCTGCGAAAGGGCCAGGCGTACTTCCGGCTTCCCGACCAGCGAATCCTTGAGGTTGAACTCAAGGCCGATGGTCCGGGTGGCGGGGTAGAGGTTGAGCTCCTTCGGGAACTCCGTCTTCAGTTTGTCGAGCTCGGAGGAGTTCGCGACGGTGGCGTCGAGCTCGCCCGCGCGGTAGGCGTTGTTCGCGACGGCAGCGTCATCGATGTAGCGGATGACGATCTTCTCGACCTTGACCTTCGTCTTCCCGGCCCAGTTCGGGTTCGGGACGAGCTCGATGCTCGCCTTTTCGGTGTAGGCCTTGGGCATGAAGGGGCCGTTGTAGAGGTTCTCCAGCGGGCCAGGCCACTTCGCATCCGGGGTCGCGACCTTCTTCGAAGGCACCGGGAAGGTGGGCCAGAGGGCCAGGAGGATGGGGAAGGTAACCTGCGGGTCGGTCAGCTTGTATTCGACCGTGAGGTCGTCGACCGCACGCACGCCAAGCGCCTTCAGCAGTTCGGCCTTCTTCTCTGGCGTCGCCTCGGTGGCGGCATAGTAGTCATCGCAGCCAACGATCGCGGTGAGGATGTACTGGTAGTGGCCAGCGTTGTCGGGGTTGCAGGTACGCTGGATGCCGGCAACGAAGTCGGCTGCCACCATCGGCGAGCCATCCGACCACTTCAGGCCCGACTGCAGCTTGACCGTGTAGGTCTTGCCATCGGCCGAGACGGTGGGTGCACCGGCGGCCATGCTCGGGACCGGCTTGTTGTCGAGGTCCAGCTCATAGGCGCCGCGCCACACCATGAAGAAGTGGGCGATGTCCTGGGCGAAGTCCGAGAAGTGGGGGTCCCACGTCTCAAACTGCGTGCCTGCAATGGTGATCGTCCCGGTTGGCTTGGCCACCGTGGGCGATGCGGCAGTGGTCGGGCTCCCGGCCGCCGTCGTTGCGGCGGGGGTGGTATCGCCGTCATCGTCACCGTCATCGTCGTCGTCGCCACAGGCGACGGCCACCGACAGGACGGCAAAGATTGCGAAGATGCTGAGCAGCAACTTCCACCTGGATTTGGTCATCGTGTTGGTTCCCTCCTCGATCGATTAACCGCACGGTAAGGTGCGCGCCGGAGCGCTTAATGTCAACAATCCTTCATTTGCCAGGCTGGCCAAACGGCGGGCATGGCCTGCTGCTCGTTACACCTCCTGCCTGGGACGTTCCGGCCCAGAACCGGGCAAAGCCGCGTGGGGCAGGTACGTGAAGGCCGCTCGTGGCGGCTGGTGACGCCGGACCGGCCGGGCGGCGCTGTGCGCCGGGCGATCGCCTTGGCCGGAAGAATTCGCCATGGGCCCCCTGCCTGGCACTTCTATATGTGTTACGCCCCTCGTGACACACCCGGATCTTTTTCGCGAACCGCGTGCGCTGCCTTGGCGGGGCGCCCTGCTAGCAGCGGGCGGAATATACACATAGACCGCGCCTATGCCAACAGTCGACCCCTGCCCGGCCCCGGACTATTCTTGCCGGGGGGGCGCCTGCAAGGTGACCTGACTTACACTAGGGCTCTCATGGCAAAGGTTCTCGCAATCGTCGGTGTCCAGGGGCGCGACCAGAAGGGCGTTGTCGCCCGCATCAGCACCTACCTGGCTGAGCGCGACATAAACATCGAAGACATCGAACAGCGCGTCGTCCGCGGCCACTTCCTCATGGACATGCTGGTCGACATCACCGATGCCGCGGTTTCCCTCGACGAGCTGGTCACGGGCCTGCTGGCGATCGGCGAAGAGATTGGCATGGAGATCCGCGTCAACCTGCAGAGCGAACGCGGCCGCAAGCGGGTGGCGGTGCTGGTCAGCAAGGAGGCCCACTGCCTGGAGCAGCTGGTCGCCGACCAGAAGGCCGGGAATCTGAACGGCGACCTTGTCATCGTGCTCGGCAACCACGAGGCGCTTCGCCCCGTGGCCGAGGCAGCCGGGCTGCCCTTCAAGTGGTTTCCCAGCGACGACAAGCCAGCGCATGAGGCCTTCCTTGTCCGGGAAATGGAGGCGGCTGCCGCCGATGTGGCCGTTCTGGCGCGTTACATGCAGGTTCTCACGCCAGCCGTGGTCAGCCCCTTCGCCGGCCGGATAATCAACATCCATCCCTCGCTGCTGCCCTACTTCCCGGGCGCGAACCCCTACCGCCGCGCCTGGGAGGATGGTGTCCGCGTTTCCGGTTGCACCGCCCACTTCGTCACCGAGGAGCTCGATGCCGGGCCCATCATCCTCCAGGACGTTTTCCAGATAGATGTCGGGGTCGATACGTTCGAGGACGTACGCGCTAAGGGGCGGGCGCTTGAGGGCCATGTCCTCAGCCGGGCGCTGCAGCTCTACCTGAACAACGAGATCGCCGTGATTAACGGCAAGGTGGTCTTCAAGCCCGGGATGCGAACGCTGCTCCGCGACCTGGACCCGTAGGCCTCATCCGCGGCCCGGCGAGCAGGCCCGGCAACTCCCGTAGAGCTCCAGGCTGTGGCTTGCCAGCGTGAACCCGGCCCGCCGCGCGTTGCGCTGAATGAGGCGGTCGAGCTCGGGGTCATCGAACTCGCCGACGGCGCCGCACTGGCTGCAAACAAGGTGGTGGTGGTGGTCCCCGCGCGATAGCTGGTAGCGGATTGAGCCGTCTTCGAGCGGCACCCTGCAGAGGATGTCCAGGTCCTGCAGGAGACGGATTGTGCGAAACACGGTGGCCCGCCCCACGCCGGGGAGCGACTGGGCCAGCTCTTCGGCGGTGAAGGGCGTGGCCGCGGCTGCAACGGCTTCGAGGACGGCCCGCCGGGGGCCAGTCAATCGCAGCCCCGGCCGGCCGGTGAGCGCGGCCGCATCAACCCCGGTTGGCACACCCGGATCGTAGGAACGGCCGCGAGAGGGTGTCAACGAAGCGGTGTCGGCGCCGCCTCAGGCAGGCGCGGTCGCGCGCCATGCCATCGTCACCCCGGGCACTCTCCCCCGGTAGATCTCAACCACGTGCTGCGAACAGACTCGCGCCAGCACGTGTGCGCGGCTTTCGCCGACACTGCCCAGCCGCCGGGCGGCGCCCGCAACGACATTCTCGTTGCTGGTCTCAATGCCAACCAGGTTGATCGAACCTCCGCCCTCGCCGCCCATGTTGTGACAGATGACGCAATCCATGCTCAAGTCGCTCTCCTCCCCTCGGGGGCGCCGCCAAGAATAGCAGGCTCCTGCCAGATAACCGAAGTGCTCACGTGAAAATCTGGACCACCGGCTTACCGTTGTCTTACGAAACATGGCGGACGCAGGCCGCCGGGTGACGGGCTGGATGGATTCCCGGGGCAATCTGGCGGGCAGGGCGCGGTAATCGCCGCAGCCGCGTCTATAGCTCCGATAGGAAACAGTTGCATGTACCCACACCAGTTGGCGTAGAATTCGCGCTTGCCGGGAGACGGTGTTTGCCGCCCGGACCATCAGGTCTCTTGCTGGAGTCGTGACCGTGCGCGCTGACACTACCGATGTGGCATTCAGGCTGCTTATCTCGCTTGGCGAACTGTGGGAGGGCCTCTGCCGCGCCGGGATTGACCCCACACAGCGCGGCCTGCACATGTGCAAGGAGTACCTGGGCGGTTACACGCGCTACTCGGCCGGCCCCGGCTCCCACGCGCGCCTCGTGGTGGAGTGGAACGAATCGTCGCGGCACCTTCGCGTCCTGCGCTGCGACGATTGGCCCGGCTTTGAGGCCACAGTTTCCGCGACCGTTGCCGCCGTGCGCTCCGCCGCCCGCCTGCGCGGGCTGCTCGAGGTGGTAGATGCCGCCTTCGTCAAGGCCTGCGAAGAGCCCTGCCTGCCCGCCCGGCGCACAACCGTTCCCATGCATGCCCTGGCGAGCTCGTCCTTCGCCGCGCGGAGGTAGCAGGCGAGCGGTCCCCGGTTTCGCTACCATCGCAACATGGATCTGCCTTCCGCGGCACGGAGCGGCCTGCTGCCCGCCCTGGTCGAAGCGCACACGAGGTGTGGAGCGATCGATGCGAGCGAGGCCGGGCGCATCGCCGCAGGGTTGCGAATGCCCGCCGCACTCGCCTGGGAGGCGGCCAGCTCCTTTCCCGATTTCGAACGCGAGACCGCGCGCGGTGCGGAGCCGGTCTGCGTTGGGCCTGCCTGCCTCGCCGCTGGCGCCATCGCTGGCCCCGGGCAGGTGGCCGTGGAGTGCCAGCACCGCTGTTTTGAAGCGCCCGCAGCGGGCGAGGATGCGCCCTTCCCGGAAAGCGCCATTCGCCTGGCCGGGCCCCTGCTCGCGCCGGAAGACACTGACTGGCGGGGGCTCGATGCCGCCCGAGCGTCCGGGCGCGATGGCGTTCTCGCCGGGCTGGAACGCTCCGGCCTCCGCGGACGCGGAGGGGCGTACTTCCCCGTCGCTTCCAAGTGGTCCGCCGCGCTCGCCCGGGAGCGTCCCCTCGCCCTGGTCGTCAACGCCGAGGAAGGCGAGCCGGGGGTCTACAAAGACAGGGCCCTCCTCTGCCGCCGTCCGCGCCGCTTTGTCGAGGGCCTGGCGATCGCCATCGAGGCGCTGGCGCCGGCGGTCACGGTTATCTTCCTCAATGGCCGGGCGCAGGGCGCCATGGAGAGCATGCGGTCCGCGCTCGAAAGCCACGGGGACATCCTTCCCGCGGCGCCCCGGGTGGTACGGGGCGGGGGCGGGTACGTCCTCGGCGAAGAGACGACCATGCTCAACGCCATCGAAGGCCGGAAGCCCGTGCCCCGCGTGAGGCCCCCGTTCCCGGTGGAGTCCGGCCTCTGGGGCATGCCTACAGTGGTCAACAACGTCGAGACAATCGCCAGCCTCGCGGTCATCTTCCGGGAGGGCGCTGCTGCCTTTCGCGCCCGGGGAACCGCGGCGGCGCCGGGGACGCGCCTCCTGAGCGTGAGCGGCGCTGTGGCGCGGCCCGGCGTCTACGAAGTGGAGATGGGCGTGACGATTGCGCGGGTGCTTGAGATGGCCGGCGGCCCCGCGGCCCGCCCCATCGTCGCGGCGCTTGCGGGGGGGCCGTCGGGCGGATTCCTGCCCGAATCCACGTTCGGCACGCCCCTGCTCCCGGGGCAGTTGCATGCGACCGGCGCGGCATTGGGCGCGGGCGGATTGCTGTTTCTCGATTCCCCCGCGGCCGTGCGCAAGACCGCCCTCTACCTCGCCGAATTCAACGCCGCCGAGTCGTGCGGGAAATGCACGCCCTGCCGGGAAGGTGCGCCCCGCGCCCACGAGATGCTGGCCAGTGGCAACAAAGCGGGGCTGGAGGACCTGCTGGAGGTGATGGCGGTGGCTTCGCTCTGCGGCCTGGGGCAAATGGCCCCCGGGCCCATCCGGTCGGCGCTGCACTTCTGGCCGGAGCTGTTCGCGTGAGCCTCACGGTCGATGGCATCGAGGCGCCGGCAGAAGGGACCCTGCTCGACGCGGTGCTGGCCGCCGGGATCGGCCTCCCGCACCTGTGCACCGACGACAACCTGGCCGCCATTGGCGCCTGCCGCACCTGCCTGGTCGAAGCGGACGGGCGCATCGTGGCGGCCTGCTCCGCGCCTGCATCGCAATTCCACCAGGTGGCGACCCGAGGTGCGGTGGTGGAGCGCATCCGGCGAGGCGTACTGGAACTGACGGCGGCCATGGTCAGCCCGGGGAGCCTGGACCGGCCGGGCGGGCCGCACGCCGGCGAACTGGCCGCGGCCCTCGCCTCGCATTCCGCGCGCCTGGACCGGTATCCTCACCGGACGCGCACCCGGAGCGATGCCACGAACACCTTCTTCTCGTTCCACGAGGAGGCCTGCATCCTCTGCGGGCGGTGCGTGGCCGCCTGCCAGGAGCTGCAGCACATCGGCGCAATCGGCATGGCGGGAAGGGGCGGCGCGACGCGCGTCACGCCCGGTGCGGACGCCACCTTTGCGGACTCAATCTGCACATCGTGCGGTTCGTGCGTGGCCGCCTGCCCTACCCCGGCGCTGAGCCCCAGGGAAGCATTCGCCCCATGACGCGCCGCGTGCCAACCACGTGCCCGTACTGCGGCGTGGGCTGCGGCATCGTCCTCAACGTCGACGATTCGGGGCGGATCGCGTGGGTGGACGACGACCCGGCCAACCTTTCGAGCGTGGGGATGCTGTGCGTGAAGGGGCGATTCGGCGCCACCTTTGTGAACCACCCCGACAGGCTCACCACACCGCTTGTCCGCCGCGATGGCGTGCTCCAGCCGGCCACGTGGGACGAGGCGCTGGACCTGGTGGCGCGGCGGCTGCCGGAATACCGCGGGCGTTTCGGGAGCTTCGCCAGCGCCAAGGCGACCAACGAGGACGCCTTCGTGCAGCAGAAGTTCGTGCGCCTCGTGATGGGAACGAACAACATCGACCACTGCACGCGCCTCTGCCACTCGCCGAGCGTGGAGGCGATGTTGCAGCAGCTGGGCAGTGGCGCCACCAGCAATTCCTACGCGGATTTCGAGGCGGCCGGCTGCGTGGTGGTCATCGGCTGCGACCCCGGCTCAAACCACCCGGTGATCGCATCCCGCCTGCGGCGAGCCATCGATGACCGCGGTGTGCGCCTGGTGGTGGTCAATCCCCGGCGCATCGACCTCTGCGACCGGGCCCAGGTCTTCCTCCAGCCCGAGCCCGGCGCCGATGTCGCCCTCTTCAACGGCATGGCGCGGGCCATCCTCGATGCGGGGGTCGAGGACCGGGACTTTATCGCCTCCCGGACGGAAGGGTACGCCGCCTGGGAAGCGGCCGTGCTGGAGCTGACGGTGGAGCAGCACGCCGCGCTGGCAGCGGTCGATGCGGGCCTTCTCCGCGAGGCAGCCCTCCTCATCGCGCGACCGCCGGCGCCGGTGGGACATCCGCCCGCCGGGCGGCCGGGGACGTGCCTGCTCTGGGGAATGGGCATCACCCAGCACACGCAGGGGACGGCTAATGCCCACGCCCTCATCAATCTCGCGCTCCTGACCGGCCACCTCGGCCATCCCGGGGCGGGAATCTCCCCGCTCCGCGGGCAGAACAACGTCCAGGGCTGCGGCGACTCAGGCTGCATTCCCGACTCGCTGCCCGGCTACCAGCGCCTCGATGAAGGGAACCTGGCCTCGTTCGAGGGCGCCTGGGGCGCCTCTCCCCCCGCGCAACCGGGCCTCAAGGCGACCGACATGATCGAACGCATCCTGGCGGGCGACATCCGGGCCATGTATATCGTGGGCGAGAACCCCCTCCTCAGTGAGCCCAACCTCCACCACGCCACCATGGCCATCCAGGCGCTCGACTTCCTCGTCGTCCAGGACATCTTCCTTCACGAGACGGCCGCGCTCGCCGATGTGGTGTTGCCCGCCTGTTCCTTCGCCGAGAAAGACGGCACCTTCACGAACTCCGAGCGGCGGGTGCAGCGCGTGCGGCCGGCCATTGCGGCGGTTGGCGAGTCGCGCCCCGACTGGGAGATCATCTGCGACCTTGCCCGCCGAATGGCGCCCGGGGCCGGGGTCGCCCGAGGCCAGTTCGAGTACGCCTCCGCGGCCGGGGTCTTCGACGAGCTGGCGCGGCTCACCCCCTTCCTGCGCGGGCTGAGCCACGAGCGGCTGGACCGCGAAGGCGGGCTGCAGTGGCCCTGTCCCACACCCGGACATCCCGGCAGCCCGGTGCTCTACGCCGAGAGCTTCCCCCGCGGCCGGGGCCTCTTCGTTCCGGTGCGGCAGGGCAGCTTCGCCGACGAGACCCCCGACGCTGACTACGCGCTCATCCTCAACACGGGCCGGGTTCTCTACCACTGGCACGGCGGGACGCTCACGCGCCGCGTGCGGGGACTGCTCGCACGGGTGGACACGGTGCCCGTCGCTATCCACCCCGATGATGCCGCGCCTGCCGCGATCTCGGGCGGCGACGACGTGACCGTGTACTCGCGGCGCGGCCGCCTGCGCGGTGCTGCGGTGGTGACGGACGCGGTGCGCCCGGGAAGCGTGTTCGTGCCGTTCGTGAAGCTGAACGAAAGCGCCGCCAACTTCCTCACCAACAACGCCTACGACCCGCAGTCGCGCATCCCCGAATACAAGGTGTGCGCCGTGCGCATTGAGAAAGGCCACGCCGCCAGGCGGCGGGACGCGGCCGCCACCGGCGCCTTACGCCCGCAGGGTGAGGCCGCCATCGATCACGAGCCCGTGCCCGGTCACGAATGAGGCCTCATCGGAGGCGAGGTAGAGCGCCCCGCGCGCGATGTCGATCGGCTGCCCGAGGCGGCGCAAGGGGGATTTCTTCTCCCAGACCTCGCGGATGTGCGGCTGATCGAAGTTCGTTTTCGTCATCCCGGTGTAGATTGCGCCCGGTTCGATGTAGTTGGCCGTGATCCCGCTGCGGCCCAGCTCGAGGGCGAGCGTCTTCGTCAGCCCGGCGACGGCGTGCTTGGCGGCGGTGTAGGCCGAGAGGCCGTAATCGGTGCGCCGGGCCATGACCGAGGCCACGTTGACGATGCGGCCGCCTTTTCGCTGCTTCATGGCAGGTATCGCCGCCTGGCAGAGCAGGAACATGCCTCGCACGTTGACGGAGAAGACGCGGTCCCACTCCTCAATGGGCATGTCCTCGGCGGGTGCGTTGGAGCCCACACCGGCGCTGTTCATGAGGATGTCGAGCCCGCCGAACCGGCTCACCGCCTCGCCCACAACCCGGGCGCCCGCTCCGTCGGCCGCGATGTCCGCTTCCAGCGTCTCGACGCCAGGGCGTGACCGGTGAGCGCGTGCCAGCCGCGTGCCGGGCAGGTCCACGGCCAGCACGCGCGCCCCCTCCTCCGCGAACAGGGCAGCGGTGGCGGCCCCGATTCCCGAGGCAGCGCCCGTCACAATTGCCAGCTTCCCCTCAAGCCTCATTCTGACTGCCGCTATCCGCCCGCAAGGAGCTGCGCATCGTACGTATCGGTGATGTGCCCCGCGGCGCGCAGGGACTCGATCTCTTCGTCGTTGAGGCCAAGGACCTCGCGGTAGACGTAGTCGTTGTGCTGGCCGAAGAGGGCCGGTTCCGTCCGGATGGTGATGTTCGACTTCGAGAAGTGGTAGGGCGGGACGGCGAACCTTGTGGCCGGGTAGTCGGCGGTGGCGGGCAGATCCTTCCATGCCCCGGATGCGTCGAGATGAGCGTCTTCGACCGCGTCTCTTGCGCTGAGAACCGGGCCTGCCGTCACTCCCGCGTGCTGGAGCACGTGGAAGAGCTCGTCGCGGTCTTTCGTTGCCGTGAATTCCGCCAGGCGCTCCTCGATCATCTCTTCCATGGTTGCCCGCCCGGCGGCGGTCTGAAGGCCGGGCGCAACGGCCCAGGCGGGTGAGCCCATGAAGCGTGCCAGGCTGGCCCACTCCTCATCCGAACGGCAGCTGATCGTGATCCACCGGTCGTCTCCCATTGTTGGAAAGACGCCGTTGGGCACGAAGCCTTCAATGCTGCGATTGCCGATGGTGCCGGCGACACGCCCGTTCCACGCGTAGTCCATTGCCGCCTGCGGGAACATCTGCGCCGAGCATTCCACCTGCGCGGCCTCAATCACCTGGCCTTCGCCGGTTCGCCGCTGGTGGCGCAGGGCAGCGAGCGCGGCGATGGCGCCGTGCATGCCGGCGAAGAAGTCCCCGGCAAAGACCTGCACGTTGGAATAGGGGGCATCCTCCCGGTAGCCGCGCAGGATTGTCGAGCCCGCCACGGAGTCGATGTGCGCGCCATAACCGCGGCCGAGGGTGTACTCGCCCTGCTTACCGAAGGCGGGCATGTGCAGGATGATGATGCCGGGCCTTTCGGCGCGGATTGCGTCATCGTCAAGGCCGAGCTTCTCCAGGGTGCCAATGGCGAGGTTCTCGGCGAGCAGGTCGCTCGTGCGGATGAGTGCCTTCACGACGGCCAGGCCCTCCGGCCGGCGGCTGTCCACAGTGAACGACTTCTTGTTGCGCATGACGTGGATGAACGCGGGGCTGTTGTTCCAGGGGCGCGGGCCCGGGTCGCTGTTGGGGTGGCCGCCGGCCCACGGGGGCAACATGGCCGACATGAACGCGTCCATGCGGGGCGAGGCGGCGCGGGTCATCGGATTCCAGACAAACGGGTTTTCGACCTTGATGCATTCCGCGCCCATGTCGGCCAGGTACATGGTCGCCGTCTGCCCGGCCCACACGGCGGAGAAGTCGCAGATGCGCACGCCTTTCAGCGGGAGGTAATCGTTCATTGCACAACTCCGTGGCCGCGCAGAGCGGCAATCGCGGGCGCTTCGAAGCCGGCGCCGGCAAGGATCGCGTCCGTGTGCTCGCCCAACATCGGCGCTGCCTGGCGGATGCGCCAGGGGGTTTTCTCCAGCACGTAGGGACGCCCCAGCATGGGCAGGCGGCCGAGGGTGGCGTGTTCGATCTCGGCCCAGAGGCCGCGCTCCCTCAAGACGGGGTCTTCGAAGAGGTCCCTGGCCGTGAATAGCGGGGCCACCATCGCCCGGGCGTGGCGCGCCCTCGCCCAGATCTCCTGGCGGGTGTGACTCAGCATCCACGGATAGATGATGCCGTCGGCCTCTTCCTTGGCGGCGGGGTCGGCCTGGGTGGCGGGCTGGAGCCACCTGGGCTCGCGGAGCCGGTCGTCGCCAATCATCTCCACAAAGCGCTGCCAGTAGTCGCCGAACGAGGCTGTGGCCTCGACGAACCCATCGGCAACGGGGTAGATGCCGCCGGCGACGCCGATCGTGGAGCCGGTTGCACGCACCTGCACGCGCCCCGAGAAGCGGTAGGCGAGAATGGCGGAGCTGCGGCGGTCAACGCTGTTGATCTGCACGTCGAAGAGGGGCACATCGACAACCTGGCCGATACCATGCAGCTCCTTTGCATGGACCGCGCCGAGGGCAGCGATGGCGGCCATGGCGCCGCACTGCATGAGGGCCGCTGTCCCGCCGTACTTGAGGGGCTCGCGGTCGGCGAGCCCGTGGCTGAACATCTCCCCGCCCATGGCGAAGAGGGTTGTCTCAGAGAGCCGGTAGTCGCGGTAGGGCCCCGTGCGCCCGAAGCTGGTAAGCCAGACGAAGGGCAGGTTGCCCTCGCGGTCCAGCTCTGGCGGCGTCACTCCCAGCCGTTCGGCCACGGCCGGTGAAAACGATGAGACGACGAGCCCGGCCCCGCGCATGAGCTGCCTGAGGACGTCGCGGCCAGCGGGATTCTCCAGGTCGATGACGATCGATTGCTTGTTCGTGTTCAGGAACTGGAAGGTGGCGCTGCGGTCGGGCCCGGGCTCATCGTTGAGGAAGGGCCCCAGGCTGCGGGCAGGGTCTCCGCCCGGGCGCTCGACCTTTATCACCTTCGCCCCGAGGTCAGCGAGGACCTTGGTGGCGTATGGCCCGGCGATGTGCGCCGTCAGATCGAGGACGGTCAGGCCATCGAGAGCTCCTGGCAGGGCGTTAGCGTTAGGCATGGCGGCCAATCTACCGCACGTCCGCCCTTGCGTCAGGCTTGCGCGACCAGGCGCCGGCCTGATTTCAAGGCCACGCCGGCCACGGGCAACGCGCTGAGGATGATCACGAGCCCGGCTGCCGCGAATGCGGCGGGCGCGCCCGCGAAGTCGACCGCGGGGCCCGCGATGGCGAGTCCCGCCATGCGTCCGAGCGCGGCTACCGTGGCGATCAGGCTCATGACCCTGCCGCGGAAGGCATCTTCGGATTGCTGCTGAAGGTAGCTCGAAAAGGCGACCTGCAGTCCCACTTCGCCCATGCCCATGACAGCCATGACCGCCACGGCCCAGGCGAACGAGGGAGCGAGGCCGAGGAGGGCGCAGGACGCCCCCGTGGCGACCAGCGCGGCCGTGCCGGTCATGAGGAGGTTCAGGCGCGGCCCCAGGAAGATGAAGGCGAGGGCCAGCGCCACCGCCCCCGCGCCTTCAATCGCCAGCAGCGCGCCATAGCGGCTCTCGGGCAGGCCGAGCTCCTCCGATACGAAGGCGAGTGTCCCCGCGCTGATGACCGCTCCCATCACCATGGTCACACCGACGGCGAGGATGACGATAGCGATATCGCGCCGCCCTCTCGCGTAGTCCCAGCCGGCCAGGGCGGCGCGCAGCGCCGATTCCCTCAGCTCTCCCGCTGGCGACCGGTGCCTGCCGATAAGCGTGACCATCAGGCCGGCCGAGACCAGGAACGAGCCGGCATCGAAGGCGAGCACGACGGCAAAGCCGTTGCCGCTCATCAGGAAACCGGCGAGCGCTGGCCCGCCAATCATGGCGATGCGCGAAGCCAGCCGCAGCACGCTGTTCGCGCGGCTAAGCTCGCCCGCGGAGGTGAGAGAGGGAAGGAGGGCCTCGCTCGCGGGACGGTGGAAGGCGGCGCTGGCGGCGGCCGCGAAAACAGCCACGTAGGCCGCTGCCAGCGACAGCGCTCCGCTGGCCACGGCCGTGCCCGCGAGCAGCACCGCCGCGATGGCCGCGTCGGAGAACGCCATCAGCCGCGCCCGGTCGTGGCGGTCGGCCAGGGCGCCGCCCAGGGGGGCGAGCAGGATGGTGGGCGCCGCAGCCAGGGCAAGAAGGGCGCTGACCGCGAAAGTCGACGACGTCTCCCGGTACACGTGGATGGAGGCGGCGGTGATGAGGACCCAGTCGCCCGCTACGGAGACGCCCTCGGCGGTGATCACGCGCCAGAGGGGGCCGTTGCGCAGGAAGTCGCGGGCGCTCACCTCCGGGACCGTGTCCGGGGATGCAGGACCTGTCGTGACCCGCTCCGGGTCGGGTAAGCTTCGCGCAGCAGTTCTCGGCCCAATGCGGCCGGGAGTGTACACCCGCGCAGGCTTTCCGCCATCCCCAGCCCGGACGGCGTGAGCGGCGCTACAGGAAGGGGTAGGCCACCAGGTGGCTGATCGCGTTATCGGTCCATTGCGAATCGCCCGTGAGCCGCTTTTCGATGGTCTGCGGCGGCTGCAGCGTGCAGCCGAGGCCGTCCGGGCCGGCTCACCCGAAAGCGCCGATGCCCTGGCGCTGGCGCTCGAATACCTCGCCGGGGAGTTCATGCCGCACGCACGCGCCGAGGAGTTCACCCTCTATCCCGCCGTCGATGGCGTGCTCGGCAGTTCTGGTGCGGCGGACGTGATGGCGATCCAGCACGGCAGCATCGGGGCGATGGTGAGCGACCTGGAGAAGGTGGTGGATGCTGCCACCAGCAGCGGCAATGTCGCCCCCTACGCGCACTTCCTTCTGCCCCTGCTGCACGGGCTCTACGCCACGATCAGGACCCATCTCGAAGCCGAGGATGCCGTCTATCTCACCCTGCTGGATGAGCACCTGAGCGAATCCCAGGTGGACGTCATTGTTCGGAACCTGGCCCGCATCTCGGCGGGCAGCGCCCCGCCCCGCTGACTGGAGCCGCGGTAGCCATCGCGTTCACCGAGGCATTACGATCCTCACGTCACACGTGTTGGCACCACCACTTGCAGGAGTTGAAGCGCAGATGGACGAACAGGCGAAGAAGACGGCTCTGCGGATGATCCCATACGGGCTTTTCGTTCTTGGCGCGGGCGAAGGGCAGCGCGCGACGGTATCGACCGTGAACTGGGTCACCCAGGCGTCGTTCGCGCCGCCGCTGGTCGCTGTTGGCGTGAAGGCCGATAGCGGCACATTCCAGCTAATCCGCGAGACGCAGAAGTTTGCCATGAGCGTCCTTGGCACGGGCCAGAAAGACCTCGCCTTCTCGTTCTTCAAGCACGTTGAGCCGGTGGATGGGGCTTTTTCGGGGCACGCGTACGAGACGCACGCCACGGGCGCTCCCATCCTCTGTGGCGCGCCGGCGTGGTTCGAATGCGAAGTTCAGTCAGTCGTGGAGGGGGGCGATCACGCCCTCGTTGTGGGCCGCGTGGTGGAAGCAGGAGTCAGGGAACAGACGAAGCCGCTCACGCTCGATGAGTGCGGAGTGCAGTACGGGGGCTGACCGCCCGGTACGCGGCGGGCAGGGCGCCGTGGCCATTTGCTGCCGCCGCCAGTCCCGGCCGCATCATCGGTACCGGGTCGTCCCAGTGGTCCCAATCCCGCTGTGACACCCCGCAGCTCAGCTGGCAGTCAGCGCACTCGCTCGGGTTCTCAAGGCCGGCGACATCGAGGATCTCGATCACCTGGGACTCGGTGCGGACAATGCCGTGGCGCTGGAGGTCCGAGAGCACGCGGATGGCCGTCTCTAGCGTCACGCCGGAGATGTCGGCGATGTCGCGGCGTGTGAGCCGGTACTCGATGCGCACCGCACCCTCGCTCGTGTTGTGGCCAAACTGTTGGGCAAGCCGCAGAAGGGCGCAGTAGACGCGCTTCCGGGCGTCCTTCAACGTGGCCACGGCGGTGGCGATATCGAGCTGGCGGAGCTCGACGCAGAGCTGGTCGATGATGCCGCGCACCACGGTGGGCATGCGTGAGACTTCGTGCAGGGCCGGCCGGGGCAGGAAGGCCAGGATGGCGCCATCGGCTGATGTGCCGCTCACGGTGTAGGGGCGCCCATCGAGGGCCGGCCCGAGCTCAAGCGCCGCTCCCGCGGAGCGGAAACCCACCACCTGCTGGCGGCCTTCGATGGAGGTGTGGTAGAGCCTCACCCTCCCCGAATGGAGCACCCAGAGCCCGTCGCAATCCTGGCCCTCGGTGAAGATGTCCTTCTGCGCGGGGAATCCCTGCATGCGCGCGTAGCTCGCCAGGTCGACCAGCTCTTCCGGGGATAGTCCGCTGAAGAGCGCAGTCTTCCCAAGGACCATGGTCGGGTCCGGTACCGGTCCCATCAGGCCGTCCTTCTAGTCCCTGCGCCGCCGTTGGCGGCATATGACCTGAATCATAACCGACCCGGGGCTCACCTGTCCGCTGACCGGCCCGCAGGTAAAGGTGCGCGGCGGCAGGCCTGCTCCACGGGGCCCTCGCGAGCCCGTATTATCCCGCTGCGAGGTCCGCGCGGGCAGCGACTGACGAACAACTGCGGAGGGTTTTCGATGGCGGGCGCTCTCGAAGGAATCAAGGTTCTCGACTGCACGCAGATCATCGCGGGCCCCCTTGCGGGGGCGCTGCTTTCCGAGATGGGCGCCGATGTCGTGAAGGTCGAACCGCTCCAGGGTGAACCCTGGCGATTGCAGGCCGAGATCATCCCCGGCGAGAGCCGCGGCTTCCTTTCCCAGAATCGCGGCAAGCGCAGCCTCGCCCTCAATTTCAAGAACGAGCATTCGGAGTACATCCGCAACGCGCTCTTCCGCTGGGCCGATGTGCTGGTGACCAACTACCGCCCGGGGGTGGCGGCCGCCCTCGGCGTGGACTATGAGTCCGCCCGGCGCGTGCGGCCCGATATCATCTACTGCGAGAACACCGCCTTTGGGCGCGAGGGGCCCGACGCCAACCGGCGCGGCTACGACATAATCGCCCAGGCGATGAGCGGGCTCGCCACCTCTAACCCGAACATCCAGAACGGCCTGCCGATCTGGGTGCAGTTCGCGCCGGCCGATGTGGTGACTGCTGTCTCCATGGCGTGGGCCATCAGCGCCGCGCTCTATCACCGCGAGCGCACTGGCGAGGGGCAGGCGATCGACACCAGCCTGCTTCTGTCCTCGCTCTTCCTGCAGGCGGGCGCCCGCGAGATCGTGGCCCTCGACACCGAATCGCGCGAGCAGCGGCTGGCCGCACTCAGGTCGGCGCGGGCGCGCGGCGCGGGCATTGAAGAGATCTACGCGGAGCGGCGTGCCCTCTCCCCCGAGCTGGCCGGCAACATCTACTATCGCTGCTACCAGACCCGGGACGGCTACATTGCCGTCGGGTGCCTCGGGCCCGGCCCCAGGGAGAGGTTCCGTGCCGCTCTCGGCATCCACGACCCGCGTTACGACGAAGGGTTCGACCGCTCCCCCGCGGCCCTCAAGCGCGTTGGCGAAGAGCTGGTGGCGCTCTGCCAGGCGCTCTTCCTGGGGCGCACCAACGAGGAGTGGCTCCGCCACCTGGATGCGCACGACATCGCCTGTGGGCCCGTCCGGTTTGTCGATGAGCTCTGGGACGACCCCCAGGCGGTGGCCAATCGCTACTTCGAGGAGTATGAGCACTCGCTCCTCGGGCCCCTCCGCGGGCCGGCGCCAATCGTCCGCATGAGTGCGACGCCTACCTCCATCCGGCGTGCATCGCCCGCACTGGGCGAGCACACCAGCGAGATCCTGCTGGAGATCGGGTTCGACGAGGATGCCATCGAGCGCTTCCGGCGCGGCGGTGTGGTGGCCTGAGACCTGGCCGGGCGCGGCCTTGCCGCTAGCACAGGCTTCGCATACGCGATACGACGCCGATCATTTCTCAGGCCCGCGAAAGGGGGCTACACTGGTTCGACAAACGTCCCCAGCGACCGCCGGAGTCCGTTCTTGCGCGTAATCGGCCTCACCGGTGGCATTGCCAGCGGCAAGTCCACCGTCGCACGCTTCTTTCGTGACCGGGATATCCCTGTTGTCGATGCCGACCTGCTCGGCCACCGCACCTATGAGCCCGGGACGGGCACCTTCCGCGCGGTCGTGGCCGCCTTCGGGGATGACCTGGTCGCGCCCGATGGCACCATCGACCGGAAGGTCCTCGGCGGCAGGGTCTTCGGGCGTCCCGACGAGCTGAAGCGCCTGACCGATATCGTCTGGCCCGGTATCAGGGCCCTGGCGCTGGAGGAATTCGCGCGCCTCAGTGCGGACGGCCACGGCCTCTGCGTTCTCGAAGCGGCGGTGCTCTTCGAGGCTGGCTGGGATGACCTCGTCGATGAGACCTGGGTGGTGGTGGTTGAGCCCGGCCTCGCCGTGCGCCGCCTGGCCGAAAGGAACGGCCTCGACGAAACGGCCGCCCGCGCGCGCCTTGCCTCGCAGCTCTCCAACGCGGAGCGGACTGCCCGGGCGAACGTCGTCATTGAAAACAACAGCACCCTCGAAGACCTTGATCGGACGGTCCGCGAGGCGTGGGACAATCTACAGGAGCGGCTGCGACTGGCAGCCGGGAGGTAATGGCATTGGCTGAGACAGCTGCAAAGGGCTCCACGGTCTGGGCGGTGGAGGAGTACGCCGTACACGAAGAGCCCTACTACCTGCCCATCGGCGATGAGGTCGAGCTCTTTCAGACCGCTTACGAACAGCGTATCCCTGTTCTCTTCAAAGGCCCCACAGGCTGCGGCAAGACGCGCTTCGTTGAATACATGGCCTACAAGCTCGGCCGTACTGTCACGCGCGTTTCGCGCGGGGATGGCGAGGCTGCCGACCACCGCATGCCCCTCGTGACCGTTGCCTGCCACGAAGACCTCACCGCCAGCGACCTGGTTGGGCGCTACCTGCTGGACACGGATGGCACGCGCTGGGTCGATGGGCCGCTCACCCGCGCCGTCAAGGTTGGCGCCATCTGCTATCTCGATGAGGTGGTGGAAGCGCGCAAGGACACGACGGTGCTCATCCATCCGCTGACGGACTACCGGCGGCTCCTGCCAATCGAGAAGCTTGGCCAGGTCGTTGAGGCGGCGGACGGCTTCCTGCTGGTCATCTCCTACAACCCCGGCTACCAGAGCGCGCTGAAGGATCTCAAGCATTCGACCCGCCAGCGCTTCATCGCCATCGAGTTCAACTACCCGCCCCGCGACCAGGAAGCGGCCATCATCGCGCACGAGGCAGGGTGCTCGAGCCAGGCCGCGACCGACCTTTCCAAGCTCGGCGAGAAGGTGCGCAACCTGAAGGAGCACGGCCTCGGCGAGGGGGTGAGCACCCGCCTGCTCATCTACGCCGGCCGCCTCATGGCGAAGGGAATCCCGCCCCGCCGCGCCTGCCAGGTCGCGGTCACGTGGGCGCTCACCGACGATCTCGAAGTCCAGCGGAGCATCGAAGAGGTCGTCACCTCCATTTTCGAATAGGGGCGCCGGGGGTTGAGCGCCTCGTATGCTGGTCCGGGCGCTCCGGCCTCACTGGTCCGGCCCGGGGGCCGGCCGCGGTGAAGGTAGCAATCGTCTCCGATGTCCACTGCAACATCGAGGGCCTTCGCCACGCCCTCGAGCTGATGTCGCCCTTTGATGAGCTGATCTGCGCCGGCGATTCCATCTTCCAGTTCCGCTGGTCGAATGAAGTGGTCGGCCTTCTGCGCGAAAGGGGCGCCCGCGTCATTCTTGGTAATCACGAAGAGACGGTCTTCGGGCGCGAGGGTGAGCGCGTGCGAAGCTCTCCGAAAGTGAGGGAGGACCTGCTGCAGTGGCTTGGGGAACGCCCCTACCGCATCGAGGCCGAGGTTGGCGGGAAGCGCCTGCTGGTAATCCACAGCTCGCCCTGGGAGCCGTATCGCGACTACCACTACCCGCACGAGATGGTCTGGTCGCGGGCAGCAGAGCTGGAGTGCGACACACTCATCGTGGGCCATACCCACTTCCAGATGGCGCAGCGCTATGGCTCCACGCTTGTTATCAACCCCGGTTCGGCCGGGGACCCGCGCGACCATCGCAACGGCTTTCGCCTCTCCTGCGCCACGTGGGAGACGACAACCGGCGAGGTGACCTTCTACGATTACGACGACCCCACGCGCAATTTCGCGGCCCGCTCCGGCGAGCTTCACCCATCCCAGGGGCGATGAGGTTGGTTTCCAGTTGCGCCAGGCGCCTGCGCCAGCTCATACGTCACCCGGAATAAGGGAGCACATACTCTTGCCATGACCATCGTTGGAGAACTCCTCGCCCGCCACCACGAGCGCCTGTCGGGGTTTCCCGCCCCCCTCGAACAACACTTCGAGGCTGGCCTGCGCGCCCTTGCCCCGGTGCTGACCCCTTCGCAACTCCAGACGTGGGCGGAGACCGGCGTAGACCTTACGGGCCTCAGCCTGCGCTCGTGGGAGGCGGCACTCGAGTACTTCCGCGCCGCCCCGCTCATCCCGGACGGCGCTTCGTGGGAGGCCATCGAGACGCTCGGACACGAGGCCATGACGATGGCCGCCGAATCGGCGCCGCTCGCCGTCTCCTTCCTTCGTTCGGCGCCGCAGACGATGGAGACGATCGGTTCCAGCCACGTGCGCCAGTGGGCCGATATGGGCCGGAAGCTCTACAAGGGCAACTGGAAGAGCTCGGCCCTGGCGGGGCAGTTCTTCGAGATCAGCCCCGGGCTCTATGCGGTGCTCCGCCCGGGCCAGGCGTCGCGGCTGATCGTTTTCGTCGATGAGCTTTCCCGCCACAGCTACGAGCTGGCAGCAGCCTGCCTGGCCTCGGCGCCCGAAGTCCTGGGCCGCCTCGAAGACGATGACCGCTCCCCCTTCCTCGGCTTCGCCATCGAGCTGGCGCAGTCGAGCTGGGCCGACACCAGGCTCTACTTCGAGCGGGGCGCGCACCTCCTCCACAAGGTTCATGCCCCCCTGCGTGAGCGCTTCTTGCTGCTCACGGCCCAGGCGGCCCGCGGGCAGAGCCGCTCCGCCTTCCAGTACCTGGAAGAAAGCGCTGTCGCCCTCGGCGAGCTCGAACCCGATGAGCACTTCTCCGTCCTCGAGCTGGCGGAGCAGCTGGCCCCGTACTCCCCCTACGCGGCGATGGATTTCATAACCGCCGTGCCGCAGGTGCTGACGCGCATCCGCATCGATGAACTCCGCGGCTGGCAGGAAGCCGGGCTGCGTATCCTGCAGGTCAGCCACGACGGGGGTGAAGCCTATTTCCGCCTGCAGTCCTCGCGGAGTGAAGACATAATCGAAACGCTCTCATCCCGCGTCGAGCTTTCGCGGGTGGGCGAGATCCTGCGCCTCTACTGCAAGGCGCTGACTGGCCGGAATGTGGCCGTGCAGTCGTCCTCGGCCCTGGCCGACAAGGGCATCGGCTGGGTCAACGAAAACCACGCCAGCACCGAAGGGACCACCATCTTCCTCCCGGAAGTCATGGAGACGTTCCACGACAAGACAGACAATTTCGCCGCCTACAAGGTATTTTCGACCCACCAGTCGGCGCATCTTGAGTTCGGCAGCTTCGAATTCGACTTCGAGCGGCCTGGCGCCCACTTCGGGAACCGGCGCGCCAGCCTGCCCGCGGCCGGAAACGCCACCACCCACATGGAGCGCTTCTTCGACCTCTTCCCCGACCGCCGTCTGGCTTCGGACCTGTTTACGATTGCCGAGGACTGCCGCATCGATGGCGCCATCAAGCGCGAATATGGCGGCATCCGCAAGCCGCTCATCCGCATGCAGCGGCGCGAGCTGGGAAACCGCCCGCAGATCCAGGCGCTGCCGCTGCGGCAGGCATTCGTGGAGAACCTCGTTCGCGCCAGCCTGGAGGGCCTCGACGCGGTCCTCTGGCCGCGCAGCCGCGCCGAGGAGATGTCGAGCGCGCTGGGCATCCTCAACCTGCTCGCCGAGCCCGGCGCCCTTGTGGAGGACGCTGCCGAGGCAACCCTGCGGCTCTACCAGGTGGCGATCACGATCCCGAACATCCTCGAGGACATGCCCAGCTCCAGCTGGGGTCCGGTGGAGCCCGGCCAGCCCGGCGAGATGATGCCCGGGGAAGGCGGCGAATCGGGCGGCGAAGGCATGCAGATGGAGATGGGCGACGTCTCCGCGGGCGGCGATGAGCAGGACTACAAGAGTCCCGACGAGGTCGGCTTCCGGGGCGACTTCAAGCCGGAGCTTGTTCAGCTGCTCATGAAAATGCGCGAGGACGCCCAGGGTGGCGAAGCGGGGGACCAGTCCCCGACCCCGCTTACGCCCGAGCAGCTCCAGGAGCTGCTCGAAAAGAGCGCCGAGATCGACCTTGACCAGCTCATGGAAGGCGACCTCGACGCCACCACGGGCATGTTCATGGAGAACCTCATGCGCGAGGCAGGGACGCCCAGTTCGGACCAGGACGGCAACGACGGCGACCCCACGGCGGACAACAGCACCGGCACCGAGGAGGGCGACGAGCCGCTCATCCCCATCGTCACCATCTACTACTACGACGAGTGGGACTTCCGTGCCCAGGACTACAAACCGCGCTGGTGCGCCGTGAAGGAATCCAAGCTCGAAAGCGGCGAGGAAGATTTCTACGAGAACGCCATTCGCGAGCACGCCGGCCTGGTGGCGCAGACGCGCAAGCAGTTCGAGCTGATGAAGCCCGAGCTATTCCGCAAGATAAAGCGCCTTCCCGAAGGCGAGGATTTCGACCTGGACGCTGCCATCGAGTGGATGGTCGAGCGGCGCGCGGGCGCCAGCCCCCAGGAGAAGATCTACTGGCGCCGCAACAAGATCGATCGCGATGTCGCCGTCGCCTTTCTCATCGACATGTCCGCCTCCACCGACGAGGAGATAAACAAGAAGGACAAGAAGATGGACGACGACGACTACAACGACGACCCCCGCAAGTACCTGAGCTGGTGGGTCTCGCGGCGGAAGCAGGAGCTCAGCGCGCCCCCGAAGCGGATCATCGACCTGGAGAAGGAATCGGCAGTCCTGCTCATGACGGCCCTGGAAGCCATCGGCGACCAGTACGGCATCTACGGCTTCAGCGGCTACGGGCGCGACAACGTCGAGTTCTTCGTCATCAAGGACTTCGACGAGCACCTCGACGACAAGGTGAAAAAGCGGCTCGACAAGATCACGCCCATCCGCTCAACCCGCATGGGCCCGGCGATCCGCCACGCCACCTACAAGCTCATGAAGACCGACGCCAAGGTGCGCATCCTCTTCCTGCTGAGTGACGGCCGGCCGCAGGATCACGGCTATGGGCGGGACCGCACCGAGAAGGAATACGCCATCCACGACACCAAGCAGGCGTTGAACGAAGCGAAGCGCGAAGGCATCACCCCCTTTGCGCTGACAGTCGACCGCGCCGGCCACGACTACCTCAAGACCATGTGCGCCGACATGGGCTACGAGGTTGTCGCCGACATCGAGGCCCTGCCCAGCCGCCTGCCCACGCTCTACCGCCGCCTGACGGAATAGACCGTCACCGAATGACCTGGTTTCCGTGCCCGGTCCTCGGTATCCCGGTGGAGCTGACGGACGAGCGTGCCCGGCACATTCGCCGGCGCCACGCCAACGTCCTGGAGTCCCATCTGGCGGAGGCCCTGGCCAGCCCGGGGCTCATCATTCGGCGCCCCTGGCGCACGAACGAAACCCTGTTCGTCCGGGAAGTTGACGATGACCGGGGAGGGGCGGCACATTGTGGTTGTGGTCGTGACAGACGTGCCCCCAACGGATGCAAACCCGCCCCGGCACCGGGTCGTCACGGCCTCCATTGCGGCCGGACTCCCGGGCGGGGTGGTGACATGGGAACAAGGCTAACGGTTGAATACGATGAGGTTGGCGACATCCTCTACCTGGATGTCGAGCCGCCCTCCAACGCGCAGGTCATGATCGAGCTCTGCCCCGGGACTCTCCTGCGAAAGAACACCAGCACGGGCCGGATGGAGGGAATCGAGATCTCCGGCCTTCGTACACGCATGAAGCGGTCCGAGGGTATCGAGGTCCCGGTTGAGGTTGACCTGAAGCCCCTCGGGCTAGTCGCCGGTTGAGGCCCCTGGTGGTTCCCGCCTTCGCGGGGTGTACATCCTCCGGCTGGCCGTGTTCGCCAGCCTGAGGGGTCGCTTGCGCATCATCGTCGTCCGCCACGGGCAATCGGAAGGGAACGCCAACGGAGTAATCCAGGGGCGCCTTGATTTCGGCCTCAGCGACCTTGGCTGGCGGCAGGCAGAGGCCACGGCCGCCAGGCTCGCCCGTGAGCGGGTCGATCGGGTCATTGCCAGCCCGCTCCGCCGCGCCTGGGACACGGCCACCGTCATCGCCGGTGCGCTTGGACTCGTGGCCGAGGCCCGGGACGAGCTCCTGGAGTACGACATCGGCGCCATCAGCGGCCTGACCGGGCGCCAGGTTCGGGAACGCTTTCCCGGGATCGTGGCTGCCTACCAGCGCGGCGAACGTCCGCGCTTCCCCGGCGAAGAGGGCCGCGAGGAGTTCCTCCTGCGGGTCTCGGCACTGCTCCGGGACCACCGCGACGCGGATGAAACGGTGGTGGCGGTCGCGCACGGGGGTGTGGTGGGCGCGCTCTGTTACGCCGCCCTTGGGCTCGATTATGGTCGCCCGGGGATGTTCCGTGTGGCCAACTGCTCGGTCACCGAGTTCGCGCGTGACCGCTCAGGGCGGGTGGTGCTCCAGCGGGTGAACGACACCTGCCACCTGGGGGACCTGCTGAGTGAGAACGACGGCGGATAGCCGGCCTGGCGGTTCAGCCCCTGGCGGCTTTCTCCTGGCGGTGCATCACCTCAACGATGGTGTTGGCGATGAGGCGCGCGTGGGGATACGGCTTCCAGCCTTCGGGGGTGTTGTAGTAGCGCGTGCCGCTGGTGAACTCCTCGGGCTCGCGCTCCCCGTATTCCACGTCGATCCCTTCGACGCGGATGGTGGGCGAGCCGAGGCAGCGCCTCTGCTTGGCGTCCTCTGAATCCTGGACTTCGGTGTAGACGACCTCGGCTTCGGCCCCTGCTGCCTCAATGGCGAGCATCAGGGCCTCCTCCACCTGCGGCTGGCGCCCGGTCGCCCGGGAGTACTGGTATTCAATCTTCATCTGGCCCTCGATGTCCTGCGTTCTCGGATTGGCCGGCGCTGGCCCTGCTTCGAAGCCGCGCCAGCCGTTCGGCGGCCTGTGCCTCGAAACCGAGCTGCCCGGGCAGGTAATACTGTTGCCCGGCCAGCGAATCGGGCAAGCAGACCATGCCGGGCGCGAAGTGCTCTGCCTCGTCGTGCGCGTACCGGTAACCCTGGCCGTAGCCGAGACTGCGCATCAGCCCGGTGGCGGCGTTGCGCAGGTGCATGGGTACCGGCAGGTGTGCGGTGCGCACAGCGTCTTCACGTGCCCGCAGAAAGCCCGCGTAGGCGCTGTTGCTCTTGGGCGCCATGGCGAGGTAGAGCGCGCACTCGGCCATCGGCAGGTAGCCTTCGGGCATGCCCACGAAGTGCACTGCCTGCTGACAGGCTACTGCCACGACCAGGGCCTGCGGGTCGGCCAGCCCGACATCCTCGGCCGCAAGGATCACCATCCGCCGCACGATGAACAGCGGGTCTTCCCCGGCCTCGATCATGCGCGCAAGCCAGTAGAGCGAGGCGTCGGCGTCCGATGCGCGAAGCGACTTGATGAACGCCGAGACTGTGTCGTAGTGGAAGTCGCCCTGCCTGTCGTGATACGGCCTGCGGTCGGCGAGGGCGGCCTGCACATCGCCCCCCGTCACGGTGCGTCTGCCCGCGCTGCCGGCGGCGGCGGCGGCGATCTCCAGCGCCGTGAGGGCGGCGCGGGCGTCGCCGTTCGACCCTTCGATGAGGAGCCTTTCCGCTTCGGGATCGAGGCTCAGCGCTTCGCGGCCAAGGCCACGTTCGGGATCGTCCAACGCCCGGGCGATGATCTCGCCGATGTCGCTGTCCCCAAGCGGCAGGAGCCTCACCACGCGCACGCGGCTGAGGAGCGGCGCCACCACTTCGAAGGACGGGTTCTCGGTGGTTGCGCCGATAAGCGTGATCGCTCCCTCCTCCACGTAGGGGAGGACCACATCCTGCTGGGCCTTGTTGAAGCGGTGGATCTCGTCGATGAAGACCAGCGTCCGCTGCCCGGCGGAGCGCCGCGCCTCGGCCTCGGCGATGATGCGGCGAAGCTCGGCCACGCCCGATGCGACAGCCGAGATAGCGATGAAGGCGGCCTTCGTCTGGCGGGCGAGGAGCCGCGCAAGGGTCGTTTTGCCGCAGCCAGGCGGCCCCCAGAGGATGACTGAAGGCAGGTGGCCGCGTTCGGCCGCGCCACGCAGCATCGTGCCGGGCCCAATCGCCTCGCGCTGACCGGTGAACTCCGCCAGGCTGCGCGGGCGCATGCGTGCCGCCAGGGGCGCGTCGGGCATGACGGCCTCTTCGCCCAGTTCGAGCGATGGCTGGAATCCCGATGACCGTGGGGTCGTCATCTCAGCCCGCCAGCACGGCGATGGTGACGCCTTCGCCGCCTTCGTTGGGCGCCGCGGCCTCGTAGCGGCGCACGAGCGGGTGGCCCCGCAGGGCGTCTCTGATTGCCGCTCGCAGCGCCCCCGTGCCCTTGCCATGGATGATCCTGATGAACGGAAGCCCGGCCCGGAAGGCATCGTCAACGTAGGTCTCGAAGTCGGTCAGCGCCTCCTCCGCGCGCTTGCCGCGAAGGTCAAGTTCGATTGGCACCTGTGGCCCGGCGGGGAGCACCACCTTTTCGCCCGCCCGGCCCGGCTGCACGCGGTCGATGCGGTCGACCGACACCTTCATGCGAATGGAGCCGAACTGCGCTTCCACCTTTCCGTCGTCGCCAATGCCGCTGAGTGCTTCCCCTTCCTGGGGGATGTCGCGCACATGGATGAGGTCTCCGGGCGCGATGTCGCGCACCGCCGCCGTCACGGGCGCCAGCTTCTCGCGCTCCGGGCGCGCTCTGGCGCGGAGCCGCTCCATGCCGGTGTCGAGCTGCTTCAACGTCTCCTCGGCCGCCTGCGTATCGAAGTCCCTGCGGGCGGCCTGGCGCTTTATCTCGGCAAGCGCCCTCTGCGCCGATGCCACCGCATCCTCGGCTTCGCGATGGGCGGCTGCGAGGATGTCGGCGCGCTCCTGCTCGATCCGGTCACGGCGCTCGGCGAGGGCGAGGCGCAGCTCTTCGCTCTCGCGCCGCGCCAGCTCCTCGCGATGGCGCGCTTCGGCGGCCCCGATTCGCTCCTCGCGGATCTCGGCGAGCAGTTGCTCGAATTCGAAGTGCTCGGGGGAAAGCTGCTCCCTGGCCTTCTCCAGCACGTCTTCGTCCAGCCCGAGCCGCTGCGCGATGGCGATCGCGTTCGACTGCCCCGGCAGCCCGATGGTCAGGTGATAGGTTGGGCTAAGCGTTTCGACATCGAATTCGACGGAGGCGTTGCGCAGCCGCGGCTCGTTGTGCGCGTAGGCCTTCAGCTCGCCGTGATGGGTGGTGGCCATGATCGTGCAACCACGGTCCATCAGAGTCTCGAGGATGGCCCGCGCCAGGGCCGCTCCCTCGGTCGGGTCGGTACCGGCGCCGAGCTCGTCAAGCAGCACGAGCGTCCCCGGCCGCGCCTTTTCCAGGATGGCCGTGATGTTGCGCATGTGGGACGAGAACGTGGAGAGCGACTGCTCGATGGACTGCTCGTCACCGATGTCGGCGTAGACCTGGCTGAAGACCACGAAGCGGCTGCCCTCGTCACAGGGAACGGGCAGGCCCGCCTGCGCCATGAGGGTGAGCAGCCCGAGGGTCTTGAGCGCCACCGTCTTGCCGCCCGTGTTGGGGCCGGTGACCACCAGGCCCCGGACAGAACCCCCCACCTCAAGGCCGATGGGAACGGCCTCGCCGCGGAGCAGTGGGTGACGGGCCCTGACGAGCACGGCCGGGCCTTCTGCGGCGAGCCAGCTTGTGGCGTCCCCCGGCGGCGGGAGCTGGGCCTTCAGCCGCTTGCCGAGCCGCACCGCCGCCGTGAGCACATCGAAGTGCGCCATCGCCAGCACCGCGCGCTGCGCTTCCCCGGCCATTCCGCCGAGCACGCTGGCGATGCGCAGGAGAATCCTGCGGACCTCGCGCTCCTCGGCCAGCTGCAGCTCCCTCACCTGGTTGCCGGCCTCCACGACTCCCATCGGTTCGACGAAGACCGTGGCCCCGCTCGATGAAACGTCATGGACAATGCCGGTGAGCTGGCCACGGTAGTCGGCCTTGATAGGGATGACCTTGCGGCCGTTTCGTTCCGTCAGCAGCCCCTCCTGGGCGATTCCCCGGCGCACGGCGTCGGCGAGCGCGGCCTGGGCGCGCTGGTCAAGCCGCTCCTGGGCGAGCCGCAGTTCGCGCCGCGTGGCGAAGAGCTGTTCGCTCGCCCGGTCGGCCACCTCGCCCCGGTCGGTGATCGCCTCCTCCACCGCGATGGTGAACCGCCGGAAGTCGGCGATGTCGCTGGCAATGACCGCCAGCTCGGGGACGCGCTCGGCCACGCGCTCGACCACCCGGCGGGCCTGCATCGCCGTCTTGAGCATCTGTGCGGCGGCCAGCAGCTCGCTGGCATCGAGTCCCTGGGCGATCTCGGCCGCATGGATGGTGGGCCGAATGTCGCGGGCGGCGTTGAAGGGGATGTCGATTCCCATCTGGTCGAGCAGGCGCATCTCCGCCGTTCGGCGTTGCAGCGAAAGCGTCCCGATGAAGGTCGTCGCGGGGCGCAGCTCCAGGGCGAGCTCGCGGCCAACGCTGAAGACGGTCTCGTTGGCGAGCAGGGCCAGCACCCTGTGGAATTCGAGGACGCGGAGCGTGTGGTCGTCCATGCAATCCCAAGGTTAGGCCCCGGCAGGCAGCGATACCAGCATCGCGGTTGGACGGGCGCGGCGGGTTGGCCCGCCGCGCGATTGCCCCGTATGCTTAGCACCTATCGAGTCAGCCTAGAGAAGTATCAGTGTTCACCAAAGTGCTCGTCGCCAATCGCGGCGAAATCGCCCTGCGTATCGTCCGTGCTCTCCGCGACCTTGGCATCCGATCGGTTGCCGTCTACTCCGATGTCGACCGCGTTTCGCAACACGTCCGGTACGCCGATGAGGCGCACTCCATCGGCCCTGCCGACGCCCGCGAAAGCTACCTGAACCAGGAGCGCATCATCGCGGTCGCGAAGCAATGCGGGGCTGAAGCCATCCACCCCGGCTACGGCTTCCTGGCCGAAAACGCCGACTTCGCCGATGCCTGCACAGCTGCCGGCCTCACGTTCATTGGCCCTTCGCCGGAATCAGTCCGCATGCTGGGCGACAAGATTGCAGCGCGAGCGCTCGCCGAAAGCGTCGGCATCCCCGTTCTGCCGGGAAGCCCCGAGGTCTCCACGATCGACGAAGCGATGGCGTGGGCGCGGCGCATCGGATTCCCGGTGATGGTCAAGGCCGCTGCTGGTGGCGGAGGCAGGGGCATCCGCCGCATCGACTCGGAGGCCGAGTTCCACGACGCGGCGGCGCGGGCCATGTACGAAGCCCAGGCCGCGTTCGGAAACCCCGCGCTCTACGTCGAGAAGAACCTCCAGCAGGTGCGTCACATCGAGGTACAGATCATCGGCGACCGCTTCGGGAACATCGTCCCCATTGGCGAGCGCGAATGTTCGATTCAGCGCCGCCACCAGAAGCTCATCGAGGAATGCCCGAGCGCTGTGGTCACCCCCGATCTGCGGCGCACCCTCGGGCGGGCGGCCGTTCGCGTGGCGCGGGCCGCCGACTACCACAACCTCGGCACCGTCGAGTTCCTGCTCACGGGCGACAACGAGTACTACTTCCTCGAAATGAACACCCGCCTCCAGGTTGAGCACCCGGTGACGGAGATGACGAGCGGCGTCGATCTCGTGAAGGACCAGATCCTGGTGGCAGCAGGCGAAGAGCTTGCCTATGACGAGGTGGAGTTGCTCAACCGGGGCTGGGCAATCGAATGCCGCATCGTCGCGGAGGACCCTTTCAACGATTTCCTCCCCTCGGTGGGGCGCATCGTGCTCGCCCGCGAACCCGCGGGGCCGGGGATCCGGGTCGAGTCCGCGCTCTACGATGGCGTTGAGGTGACCCCTTACTACGATTCGCTCCTCGCCAAGGTGACCGCCTGGGGGCGCAACCGCGAGGGCGCCCGGACGCGCATGAAGCGCGCCCTGGAGGAGTTCCGGGTGGTGGGCGTGGCAACGAACATCCCCTACCTCCAGCAGGTGCTCGATCTCCCCGACTTCATCGCCGGGAGCATCGACACCGGCTTCCTCGACCGCCACCAGGTGGCCCCCGAGGAGCCCCTGGCCCAGCAGCAGGAAGCGGCCGAGCTGGCCGCGCTGCTGCTCGTGCTGGGCGGGGAAGGAAGCGAGCGAAACGGCCTCGCTGGCTCGAACGGCCACTCGCGCCAGCCGGCGTCGCAATGGCGGCAGCGCATGGGCGCAGTCAGTGCGGGACAGGGGATGGGGCGATGGCCGAGAAGTATCTGATCCGGGATGAAGACGGCGAGACCGTGGTGGAGATCGAGCGGCGCGAGAACAGCGTGCTCGCCCGCCGCCAGGGATCGGAAGCATGGCGCGAAGTGCAGCTCGAGCGCATCGGCGACTCAGACCTGTACGTGCTCATGGTCGACAGCCGCCCCGTTGAGCTCTACCTCGAGCGCCGGCGCGGGGGCGCGGTCGTGACCATCGGCAGACACATCTTCGACTACGACGTGGCGCCGTGGCGGCCGGTATCAAAGGCGGTTTCGCTGGCCACGCCCGCGGCCAACGCCGTGAGGCGAATCACAGCCCCGATGACGGGGGCGATCGTGGAGACGCGCTGCCACCCCGGGGATGCCGTTGAACAGGGCCAGGTGCTGCTCGTCATCGAGTCGATGAAGATGAACAACGAGCTTCGGGCGCCGGGCCCGGGGATCGTGGAAGCTGTCCCCGTATCGCCCGGGCAGAGGGTGAAGGCGGGGGACCTTCTCGTATCGCTGCGGGGACGAGACAACCCGTCATAGAGGGGCGAATATCTATTGACCCCCGCTCGTTTGTTCGCGTACGGTAGGCCTCGGCCGTGCTAGACGGGGAGCTAGCGGTGCCCTGAACCCGCAATCCGCTACAGCGGGGTTGAATCCCTGCCGGAGGGCTGGTTCTTTGGGGACTGCCCTTGTCAAGCGGCGTTGACGATCTGGTCCTGCGCGGCGAGGCGCTGCGAACCTGGTCAGGCCCGGAAGGGAGCAGCCATAAGTGGTTTGCTTCGGGTGCCGCAGGTCAACCGGGTCCGAGCTGGCTGGCGAAGAGCAAGCCTGGAGACCAGATCGAAGGCAGGTGCACGGCCTGACCCGAGCTCTGCGAGCTCGCCCGCAGCCAGCGGGTGGCCCGTAAGTCTGAACCGAGGAGTGACTTTGGCCCAGGCAATCCGGTCGCCGCGCCTTCGCGGAGGCCAGGTAGCCGAAGGACGGCACATCACCCGGTCCGACCTCTTTCCGCACCCCCGCCACTTCCGAGGTCGGCATCATGCGGCAACCATCCTTGTGGTGGTTCTGCTTGCCGTCGTCGGCTTCCGGGTCTTCCCTGCCAGCGAAGTGACGGTTATCAGCAACGGCCAGGCCTACCAGGTCAGCGCAACCTTCGACCCCGGGTCGGAAGGCCTTGCGGCTGCGTCGCTCCAACTCCAGCAGGGCGACAGGGTTGTGCTTGCCACCGGCGGAAGACACGCCAGCGTGGCCGTCGACCGCGCGAGCCCGGTTTCCATTGCCATTGATGGCCACACGGTGGCCGTTCGCACCCAGGCCTCCACCGTCGGTGGCGCCCTTGCCTCCGCCGGCATCGAGATACGGCCCGGCGACCAGGTCTTCCTCGAAGGGAGACTCACCACGGCGCGTGCGCCTCTCGCCAGCGCCGCCCTCACCGCCCGCACCGGCTTCCGCGCGCCCGATGAGCCCGTGCACCTCTCCGTTCTCCGCGCCCGGCCTGTCACCGTCATGGTCGATACCCTCCGCGTCGAGACTTCGTCGGCCGCTGCTACCGTTGGTGAGCTGCTGGCGGACCTCGGGATGATCGTCCGCGAAGGCGATCTCGTTCGCCCCGCGCTCGATACCCCGATTGACGCTGGCGTGACCGTGCGGCTGGCCAAGGCGCGAACCATCAACATCGTGCTCGATGGCAAAGAACAGTCGCTTTACACCCTCGCGCAGACCGTCGATGAGGTTCTCGGCGTGCTTGGGGTTGAAGTGGGGCCGGACGACATCCTCTCCCTTCCGCGCGACACGGCCGTCACCAACGGGATGTCGCTGGTAGTGGGCACCACCCGCGTCGTGGAAGAAGAAGTGGCAACCACAATCAGCCCGGCGACCTACTACGAAACTGACGGTTCCCTGCCGCCCGGCCAGGTGAAGGTCATCCCCGGCCGTGAAGGCGTGCGGGTGACCCGCTTCAGCGTGACTCTGAAGAACGGCGTGGAGACCGGCCGAGCGCAGGTGGCATCCGAGGTGCGGCAGGCCCCCGTGCCGACCCGCCACATCAGCGGGCCTCCGGCAAGCTCCGCCAGGCCGGCTTCGGGCACTCTCGATACTCCCGACTACAAGGGCCCTTACACGGGGACGATGACCGTTGTGGCCACCTGGTACAACGCCTCGCACGGCGGCCGCGCCCCGGGCGACCCGGCGTACGGGCTCACGGCGACGGGCATCCCGCTCGCGCGCGGGCTCTGCGCCGTTGACCCGGCCGTGATCCCCTTCCACACCCGCTTCTTCGTCCCCGGCTACGGCTTCTGCGTGGCCGCCGACACGGGCGGCGCAATTACGGGCAACAAGATAGACCTGGGCTTCCCGGAAGAAGACGGTGACCCGGGATGGGGCAGGCGCACGGTCGATATCTACATCATCGACTGAGGCTGCCGTCGCACCTACCATCAGGTACGTGCCCCGTGCCCGTTTGCCCGGCCCGCGCCCACGAAAGGCCCTTGGCCAGCACTTCCTGCGAGACTCGGGCGTGCTCGCCGATATCGCCTCGGCCGTCCGCGTGCCGCCGGGTGGGGTCGTGGTCGAGATTGGCCCGGGAACCGGCCAGCTCACAGCCGCCCTCCTCGACCTCGGCCACCGGGTCGTAGCCATCGAGGTGGAGGAGCGCATGATTCGCCACCTGGGCCGGCGCTTCCCCGGCGAAGGGCGCCTGCGCCTGGTTCACGGCGACGCCCGGGACATCGACCTCGCTGCCTGCATCCCTGCCGGAACGCCGTTTGCCGTGGCGGGAAACCTGCCCTACTTTGCCGCCAACCCCATCATCCGCCACCTGCTCGAAGGCGAACCGAAGCCTGCCGGGCTCGTGGTCATGGTCCAGCGCGAGGTAGCGCGCGAGCTGGTTGCTCCCGCGGGCGGGTACTCGCTGCTCACCATCTCCGTCCTCGTCTACGCGACCACCGAGCACCTGTTCGATGTCGCGCCGGAGGCGTTCGACCCACCCCCGAACGTCTGGTCGTCGGTCGTCCGCATCACGCTGAGGCCGCAGCCGCTGGTGCCGCCCCAGCGGCGGGAGGCCTTCTTTGCACTCGTCTCGCGCACATTTCGCAACCCCCGCAAGCAGATCCACAACACCCTGATGCAGGCAGTTGCGTTGCCCCGGGAACTAACCGACCGGGCGCTCGCGGACGTGGGAATCGACCCCGTACGCCGCGCAGAGACCCTCACCATGGAGGAGTGGCTCGCCCTGCTCGACGCCTGCGAGGACTACCTTGTCCGCCCCTGACCGGGCGCGGGTGGGCCTGGCGCCCGCCAAGGTGAACCTGGTCCTGGAAGTTGTGGGCCGGCGCGCCGACGGTTACCACGAGATCGACACCATCCTGCAGACGCTTGCGCTCGCGGACGGAGTGACTCTGCGCCCCGGGGGACCGCCGGGCGTGAGCGTGACCGGACCGTTTGCCGGGGGCGTTCCCGCCGATGAGACGAACCTCGCCTGGCGCGCCGCTGTTGCGCTGGGCGGCATCGTGGGCAGACCGCCCGGCAGCCTGGGAATCCACCTTGATAAGCAAATACCGGCAGCTGGCGGGCTGGGAGGAGGGGCCTCCGATGCGGCCACGGTCCTGCGCCTCCTGGAAGCGGAGTGGGGTGGCCTGCCACAGGCGGCGCTCCTCGAAGCGGCAAGTTCCATCGGCAGCGACGAGGCGTTCTTCCTGCTGGGCGGAACCGCGAGGGCGACGGGCCGTGGCGAGCGCGTGACGCCCCTGCCCGGGCTCCCGCCGCACGGTGTTGTCCTCTTTGTGCCGCCGGGGACGATCGAGCGGAAAACGGCATCGATGTTCGCGGCGCTGGGCCGCCTCCCCTTCGAGCACGCCTGCGCCGCCGGTGAATTCACGCGCCACCCCCCGGGGCGCGTCACCGCGGGCCAGGTCGTCAACAGCTTCGAGCGGGTCGCATTCGACGTATTCCCGGGGCTCGCGGGATTGCAGGCCGGGCTCGAAGCGGCCATTGGCGAGCCGGTGCGGCTGGCCGGGGCCGGCCCCACGCTATTCTGGATCGGCCCCACCGCACAGGCCGCCGGGGTGGCCTCGGCCGCTCGCGGCATGGATTGCACGGTCATCGCCACGGAGACCGTGGGGCCGCAATGGAGATAATCGCCGGGTGGGTAGCTGGCTACGCCATGGCGCTGGTGACCACCATCGCCCTCACCTACCTCGTGATGCAGGTGCGAGAGGCGCCGCTCCTGCAGCGCTGGGTCGCCGGCGAAGTGCCGGGTGCACTGCTGGCCGTCCCGGTCTCGATCGGCGCGATGCTCGGCTGGACCCTTGCCGGCATCGTCATCGGCTCCGTCTACAGGGTGGGCAACCTCGATTCACAACCGGATGGCCTTGGCAGCCCGAGCTTCCCCTTCACCCTGGCGATGGTGATCGTCGCTCTCTTCCCGCTGGTCCCGTTGCTGCTCCTGGGGCCGCGCTTCTGGTGGGTCTGGGTGGGCCTTGCCGCTTCCTTCGCCGGCCTCTTCGGCTGGCTGATGCCCCTACTGGCAGCCCGGTGATATACTCAAATTCCCTCGTGTAACCCTGAATCAACGTGGAGGCGCGGCGTGCCGGGCACAATCATCGATATGCACCTGCACACCACCAAAGGCGCCTCGGACTCGATGCTCAACCCCGACGACCTCATTGTCGAAGCCGTGCGTGTCGGCCTCACAGGGGTCAACATAACCGAGCACGATCGCATGTGGGAGTCGTGGGACCTGGGCCCGTTCCGGAAGAAGCACGAACAAGTCTTCATCTCCAATGGCATGGAAGTCTCGACCGACATGGGCCACATCCTCGCCATCGGGCTCAAAGGCTACTCGCCGGGAATCCGCAGGCTCGAGAAGTTGCGGGAGGTAGCCGACGAGCAGGGCGCCTTTCTCGTGGTGGCACATCCGTTCCGGCACTTCTTTGACCCGGTTCACTTCAAGCGCGAAGGCAAGGAGCCCTTCAGCCTGACGCCCGAGCAGGCGGCAAAGCTGCCGGTGTTCCAGCTGGTCCACGGGATTGAGGTGCTCAACGGCTGCAACACGCCGCGCGAGAACTACTTCGCCCTGCAGGTGGCGAAAGTCCTCGGCAAGCCAGGCACAGGGGGCTCAGATGCCCATTCCACGCAGGGAATCGGCTACTTCACGGCGGTGTTCGAAGAGCACCTCGAAGGCCCCGAGCACATGACCGAGCAGATGCACAGGGGCCGCTTCTGGCCGGGCCGCGGCCTCGCCGAAGGCAGGCTCGAGAACTACTGGGAAACCGCCGAAGAGATCCCCTTCTACGAGTGACCGGCGCGCCGCCGGGGCCGCGCCCGGGCGCCGGCTATCTCAGCCAGGCCCCGCCTGGCTAGCTGATTCCCTTTGTCGCCAGGAAGTCGAGGATGTCCTGCACCACGCGGATGTTCTCGGCGTCTTCGTCGCGGATCTCGAATTCCGCATCGTCGGAAAAGGCCTCTTCGATGGCGATGGTGAGGTCCACGATATCGAGTGAGTCGGCCCGCAAGTCATCGATGAGGCTCGCCTCCGGCCTCACCTCCTCCGGGCTGACCTTGAGCTGGGAAACGACAACGTCGCGGACGCGCTCGAAAACGGTGGCCATGGGCTCTCCTTGGATCTCCGCCCGGGCTCGCGCCTCACGGGCAGGGTTGTTGGCAGACTGTGAACCTGACGGATGCTACGTCACGGCGCGTATTTGCGGAAGATCACCGACCCGTTCTGGCCCCCGAAGCCGAACCCGTTCGCCGCTGCGGCCCGGACCACCTGGCGCCTCGCCTTGAGCGGTGTGTAGTCCAGGTCGCAGGTGGGGTCCGGGGTCTCGAGGTTGATCGTCGGGGGCACCACGTCGTGATGTACGGCCAGGGTTGCCGCCAGCGCGCCCACAGCGCCGGCCGCCCCCAGCAGGTGCCCCACCATCGACTTCGGCGAGCTGATCGCCAGCCGGGCGGCCTCGTCCGCGAAGGCAAGCTTGATGGCGACGGTCTCCGATGCGTCGTTGAGGGGCGTGCCCGTGCCGTGAGCGGCGATGTAGTCGATCTCAGCCGGCTGCATGCCCGCGGCCCGGAGCGCCTCCGTCATTGCCTCGGCGGCGCCGGTGCCGTCCTCTCGCGGGGCGGTGATGTGGTAGGCATCGCAGCTGAGGCCGCCACCCATCAATTCGGCATACACCCGCGCACCCCGCGCCCTGGCGTGCGCTTCGGACTCGATCACGAAGACCACGGCGCCTTCGCCGAAGACGAAGCCATCGCGGTCAGCATCGAAAGGCCGGCAGGCGCGCTCCGGTTCGTCGTTGCGGCGGCTGAGGGCCTTCATGTTGGCGAGCGCGGCGATAGGCAGGGGGTGCAGCGCCGCTTCGGTGCCCCCTGCGAACACGATGTCAGCGCGCCCGCTGTCGATGAGCTGTTTCGCTTCGATGTAGGAATAGAGGCCGCTGGCGCAGGCGGCCACGCTGGCCAGCGCGGGTCCACGCAGGCCCAGCTGGATGGCAACCTGGCAGGCGCCCATGTTCGGCGCCATGACCGGGATGTAGAAGGGGCTCACCCGTGATGGTCCCCGCTCCGTGAGCACCTTCATCTCCTCCATGGTGTCGATGGCGCCCCCGGAGCCGGTGGCGATGCAGGCAGCCGCCCGGCCACGTTCGCTATCGCCAATCTCCAGCTTCGCGTCGTCCGCTGCCAGGCGGGCGGCGGCGACGGCGAACTGGGCGAAGCGCGACATCCGCCGCGCCTCTTTCGAATCCATGTAGTTGCCGGGAACGAAGTCCTTCACCTCTGAGGCGATCTTCACCGGCATGTCCGACGTATCGAAGCGCGTGATCCGGGTCACGCCCGAAACGCCCGCTGCCAGGTTGGTCCAGAAGTCATGCGCTGTCAGGCCGATGGGCGTGATGGCGCCCAGTCCGGTCACTACTGCTCGGGTCACTCGGTTCTCCGCAGGTTATTCCGCCTCTCGGAAGATGAGGCAGGAGTTGTGTCCACCCAGCCCGACGGAGGTTGTCAGCGACACCTTCACGCGGCGCTGGCGGGCCACATTGGGCACGTAGTCAAGGTCGCACTCCGGGTCGGGCGTAGTGTAGTTGATCGTCGGCGGCACCTTCTGGTCGCGGATCGCCATGACGCAGGCCAGCGCTTCCACCGATCCCGAGGCGCCCATGCAGTGGCCCGTGATGGGCTTCACCGAGCTGACGGTTGTGCGGTAGGCTGCTTCGCCCATCACCTCCTTGAACACCAGCGTCTCCACGCGGTCGTTAAGGGGGGTACCGCTGCCATGGGGGTTGATGTAGTCAATCTCTGCGGGGTCTATCCCCGCCTTGCGGATGGCCGCATTGACGGCCCGCTTGAGCCCCCGGCCAGTCTCGTGCAGGGCGATCATGTCAAAGGCATCGTTGGAGGTTCCGTAGCCGATGATCTCGCAGTAGACCCGCGCGCCCCGTGCCTTCGCGTGCTCGTAGTCCTCGATGATCATGGAGCAGCCGCCTTCGCCGGCGATGAAGCCGTCGCGGTTCAGGTCGAAGGGTTTGAGGGCCTTTTCCGGGTGCTCGTTGTCGCCGGCCAGCGCGCGCATGGAGCACCAGGTGGCGTGGTAGATGGGCAGCAGCACGGCCTCCGAGCTCCCGGCGATGACCGCCACGGCGTCGCCACGGCGCACCGTCTCGAATGCTTCACCGAGCGTGGCGCCGCCCGTCGCGCAGGCGGCCACCACGGCGACGTTCGGGCCGCGGGCGCCAGTGGTGATGGCGATGTGCCCGCTGGCCGCGTCGGGGATTGTGTTCGCAACAAGAAACGGGGTGATGCGGCGCGGCCCCTTCTCTTCCAGGATTCTCTGGTGCTCGATGATCATGTCGGTCCCGCCCGCCCCGGAACTGAACACGACCCCTACCTCCTCCGCGTTCCCTTCGTCGATGACGAGCCCGCTATCGGCCAGCGCCTCCAGGGCGGCGGCCACACCGAAGGTGACGCCGCGGTTCATGTAGCGCTGCTGCTTGGCGTCGACCCGGTCCCCCAGCTCGAAGTTCTTGACTTCGGCCTGGATGCGGACCGGGTAGGGTTCGGGGTCGAAGAGCGTGATCGGGCCGATGCCGCTGCGCCCGGCGAGCATCGCCTGCCAGGTCTCCTCGGCGGTGTGCCCGGCGGCCGTTACGGCGCCCAGGCCGGTGACAACAACTCTCCGAGTCACTGTGCCGCAGCCTCCACCAGTTGCCAGCGTTCGCCCAGCAGTCCCTCGTATTCGTCGCTGAGCGAAAGGCTATTCAGGTCGTAGTCGATCCGGCGCACCAGCCGGGTGAGCACGGTGCCGGGGCCACACTCCATGAACATGTCGGCTCCGCGGGATTTGATCACCTCGACGCACTTCTGCCAGTAGACGCCTTTCAGGAGCTGGTCGCGCAGTTCGGCATAGATCCCGTTCCCGGTTTCGATGAGCTCGGCGTTCACATTGCCCACCACCGGCTGCCCGGGGTCGCGGATGGGAAGCTTCTTCAGCAGCCGGTTCATCCCTTCGCTCGCGCGGGCCATGAGCGGCGAGTGCGAGGCGATGGTGATGGGCAGCCGGACGACCTTGCGGGCGCCGGCCTTCTCAGCAAGCTCCATGGCGCGCTTGAGCGGCCCCAGGGCGCCGGAGATGACGTTCTGCCCTTCACAGTTTGCGGTGGCAAGGCCGACGTAGCCGTCCGTTGCGGCTTCAGCGCAGATCTCAGCGACCTTCTCTTCGGAGAGCCCGAGGATAGAGGCCATTCCCCCTGGATTCTCGGCGCCGGCCTCTTCCATGAGGATGCCGCGCTCCTTCACCAGCAGCAGCCCTTCGTCGAAGCCGATCGAGCCCGCTGCCACGGCTGCCGTGAATTCGCCCATGGAATGCCCGGCATAAACGAAGGGCGCGAGGACCGTGCCCCGGTTCAGCCAGCGCTCTTTCAGCGCTTCGAGCCAGGCGATGGATGTTACAAACGTTGCGGGCTGCTGGTTGATGGTCTGTTCGAGCTCTTCGAGGGGGCCTTCAAAGCACAGCCGCGAAAGATGCGTGTCGAGAACGTCGTCGGCGCGGCGGAAGACGTCGCGCGCTGCCCGGGAAACGCTTGCCAGCTTCTGGCCCATGCCGACGCTGTGCGACCCCTGGCCCGGGAAAACTAGTGCCAGACGCCGCCAGGGCCTGACTTCCTGGTCCATGTTCGAGTGCGCCTCCCTCCCCGGCGCGGCCTTGCCGGCGCGGGCCCATGCCTGAGGATAGCAGAGCCGCCGGTCGTGCAATAGGCGGCGCTGTGCCGCCCACCAATGGCCGGCGGGTCATTCAGCCCGGGCGAGTTTCCGGCGCTCGTCCTCCTCGCCAAGGCGGCGGAAGATGTAGGCGAAGACGTCCCTCGCCGCTGCCGCCAGGGGCACAATCAGGAGCACTCCCCACAGCCCGAAGAGCGCCGCGCCGATAGCGATCAGGATGAGCACGAGCGCCGGGTGCATGTGCACCGATTCGCCGTGGATGCGCGGCACGAGCAGGTAGTTCTCGGCCGCCTGCACGCCAAGGTAGAAGAGGATCACCCACCACCAGCGCTCGGGGTCAGTGGCCAGCACCACGATGAATGCCGGGACGAAACCGATGATCGGCCCGATGATCGGGATCATCTCCGTCAAGCCCGCGAACACTGCCAGGGCAAGGGAGAACTCGACCCCCATGAGGCGCAAGCCCACGAGCGTCATGGCGAAGATAATGACGGCCAGCGTGAGCTGGGCGCGCACGTAAGCGCCCAGCACCTGGTTGGCGATGCGCACGCACTCACGCACGTCTGGCCGGATCGACTCGGGAAAGAACTCGTAGAAGCGCCCCAGCGCCCGGTCGCGGTCCTTCAGGGCGTAGAAGACGAAGAAGGGAATCGCGATGTAGCCCAGCAGGGCGGAGACGGTTGAGAAGACCAGGCCAAGGCTGCGTCGCGCTGCCGCTTCCGCCAGGGCGCCCGCATCATCGCTGGCGCTGTTGATCGCCTCGTTGATGCGCTCGCGCACGCTTTCAGGCACCTGCTGCTCGTAGCGTGCGACCCACTCGTCGACCTGCGCCTGCGCATCGTCGACCAGCCGGGGCACGTCATCGATGAGTTGGTCGGCCTCGTGGACGATGTCGGGCACGACGAAGATGCCTGCGACCACGAGCGCCGCGAGGGTGCCCCCGTAGATGGTGAGCACGGAGATGCCCCGCGCTGTCTCGGGCCGGGTCGCGTACCAGGGTTGCGCTACCGAAAGGCGTTCGACGAGCGGGGCAATGACATAAGCGACGATCGCCCCGAGCGCGAAGGGGAAGAGCGCGCCGCGAGCCATGTAGGCGGCCCAGGTAACCAGGAACAGCGCCCCAATGACCATCCCGGCGCGGAGAGCGCGGGGGGTCAACGTGAGTCCCTGCATGTCTGCCCCCGTTGTTGAGCGGCATTCTGTGGGTGAAGGGGTGCGCGGTCAATCGGCAGCGCCGTCGCGGTCAGGCGCCGGAGTGAACCTCGCTAAGACCCTCCAGCAGCACCCGTACCCGCTCCGGCCCCGAGAGCGAAGCGCGAAGCTGGCTCTCCAGGGCGCGGCGCTCAGGAGATGCGTGCCAGCGCCTCCAATCGCCCAGCCCGAACCATGCGCTGATGACAATGAGGGTGTGCGGGTCCTCGCTGTCGCGCAGCGTTTCGCCGCTGATATACCCGGGCTGGTCCAGGCACCTTGCGCGGAGCTCGCGCAGTTGCTCAAGGGCGCGCTTCTCGTGCCCGGGGAGCACCCGGCGTTCGATGATGACCTTCACTGCCATCGTTCGGCCCCGGCTCTCGTTATCGTCTCCATGGCGGGACTATAGCAGGGTCGCGGCGGCCATTGTGAAAGCGGCCGCCGGCACGCTACTGCAGGGTGGGGGCCATGTCCCACAGGGGATGGACGGACGTGTCCACGAAGTAGCGGTACATGGGGAGCGCGGCGAGCAGCTGGTCCATCTCGCGCGCATCGGCGGCGTCGTAGATGGCGAGCACGCCGAGCCCTGCTTCGCGATAGATGGCCTTTATCTTGCCCTGGTCGTACTGCGACTTCACGGCCTTCAACTGGTCGGCAACGACGGCCTGCCAGGCCTCCGGGGCCAGGTCATGGGGCTGGCGCGAAACAAGGCGGACGGAAAAGAGCATGCGGGTGACTCCTGCCGGGGTGAGGCTCGATTATAGGCACGTCGATGCTGCTGAATCGAACCGGGGCCGGCCGCCATCCGCGCCCCTGCCCCCGGGGGAGTATGATCTGGCCATCGCGGTGCAATGGAACGCCCGCGAGGAGTCTGACAGATGCATGGCCGCGTTCGTGCCCCGGCGCGGGCACGGCCCCGGTTCCCGGGGCGATACCGGGCGAATGAAGACGAGGCGCGCACTCGCCGCCAGCCTCCCGGGCCCGCGACCGCGCCCGCCGGCAGGATTGGCCAGGCGGCCGTGCTGGCACTCCAGCGGACGCTCGGCAACGCTGGCGCGGGCCGGACGCTCATGGTGCTGGGCCACCCCGGGGCGGCCAACCTCCTCCTCCAGCGCGCGGCGGAAGACGAAGAACTCCTGAGGGAGAAGGAAGAGGCCCAGCGGGCGGCCCAGGCCCAGGCCGCTGCCGGTGGCGGCGAGGCCGAGGCGGCCCAGATCCCGGGCTCAGCGGAGGCGCCAGGCACTGCCGGGGCTGCCGCCGTGAATGCGGCACGCGAGGCCGCTGCGGCCGACCAGGCCGCCGCTGAGCAGGAACAGACGCAGTCGGTGGCGCAGGTAGAAGCGCGCGAGGCCGAGCAGGCGAAGGAACAGGAGCAGGAGGCCGCGCGTGACGCCGAGGCGGCCCTGGTAGCCGCGCCCGCGGCGAGTGAACCATCGCCCGGCGAAGTCCCCGCCGAGGGCAGCAAGCAGGCCGAGCAACCCCCTCTCCCGGCCATCGAGGACGAGGGCGGCCCCTTCCCCGCAGTCGGACGGGGCTCGGTCAGCCTCACCGGGCGCACCCGCGCATCGTTCCGGTCCTCGTTCCGGGTCGAGAACGAGCGGGTGGAGCCGGGGACCTCATGTGATGGCTGCGGGCGAAGGAACCCCTGCGTGCATGTGACCGGGAACCTGGTAATCACCTTCACCGTCACGACGCGCGTCACGCTGCCGCGTGTCCCCCGCGGGCTCACCGCCTGTCAGCGCGAGCGCGTACGCGCTGCCATCCGCGACACCCTGTCTCCGCACGAAGACCAGCACGTCGCCGCCTTCGAAACCTACAACGGCACTGTCACGCTGCCCTTCGATGAGGAGATGTGCCGCACCCGCTACGGCCGGTTTATCCGCACCATGGCGCGCGACGAAGAGAGAACGCGCCGGGCCGAAGCGCAGGCCGCCAGCGATGCGCTCGATCCCTTCAATGTCGATGTTGACCTCGACTGCACCGACGAATAGGGCAATCAGGCGGGGGCGGGGGTGGCCGGACCAGGCGCGGGGATGCCGAGTTCGGCACGGATCGCCTTCAGCCTGTTGAGGTTCTCGGCATCGGGTCCGCCGCCCTCGATCCCGGGCACTTCGAGCAGGAAAGGCACATCCCGGAACGCCGGGTGTCGCATGATGGCCCGGAAGCCGTCGTAGCCGATGTGGCCGTCGCCGATGTTTTCGTGACGGTCGCGCATTCCGCCAAGCGGCGTCTTGCTGTCGTTGGCGTGCACGGCCACAAGGCGATCAAACCCGATCTCGCGCTCGAATTCCTCCATCGCCAGCGCGCAGCCTTCGGGCGTGGCGAGGTCGTAGCCCATGGCATAGGCATGGCACGTGTCGAGGCACACCCGCAGACGGGGGTGCCCGCCGGCGCCGCGGATGATGGCGCCGATCTCGGCGAAGGTGATGCCCACCCCACCGCCCTGGCCGGCATTGTTCTCGATGATCAGCAACTGCTCACCGGCCGCGTATTCGAGCACCTCCCCGATCTTCGCGCACACCTGCGGCAGCACGGTCTCGAAGCCGGCGCCCTTGTGGCTGCCAACGTGGAAGATGGTTCCAACGGTTCCCAGCGTGTCGCCCCACTTGAGGTACTGCTTCAACGACCCCACGGAGCGCCCGAGGAGCGCGCCGTCGTCGCTCGCGAGGTTCACCAGGTACACACCGTGGAAGAAGACGGGCACATCCGCCGCCTGCCGCGCTGCCCGGAAGGCGGCAACCTGGTCGTCGCTAATTGCCGGGGGACGCCACTGCTGGGGCGCTGAGATGAAGAGCTGCACCGCCTCCGCGCCGATCTCGGCCGCGCGCGCGAAGACGCCCGCTGGACCGCCCGCGCTGCTCACGTGAGCGCCAATTCGCATTGCTGCAGTTCCCCCTTTGCTGGCCAGTGTAGCAGCGGTCAATTGCCGCCTTCGACCACGGCGACGCCGCGGATTGTGGGCAGAGGGCCGATGCGGCCGGGCGTGAGCTCGCGGATGGCGAACCCCGCCGCTGCGATTGCCTCCGCCGTGCGCCGATTGGGGCAGCACCCCGCGCCGGCGAACTTCCAGGCGGGCGTGATGGCGTCGAGTGCGCGTCCCTTCAGGCCCCGCCCGGGACGGACGTGTTCCCAGAAGCGGAACTCACCGCCGGGGCGAAGCACGCGCTGCACCTCGGCCAGGGCCTGCGGGACACCGGCGATCGTGCAGAGCGTCAGCGTCGTGAAGACAGTGTCGAACGAAGCATCGGCGAAGGGCAGGCGCTCTGCCCCGGCCTGCACCAGCTCTATTTCCAGGCCGCGTTCAGCCGCGTGCCTTCGTGCTCGCTCAATCATGAACGGGTCGGGGTCAATGCCGGCATACGAGATACCCTGCGGAAGGTAGGCCCAGTTCGCCCCCACGCCAACGCCGACCTCCAGGGCCCGTCCGCGCACTCCCGAGACAACGGTCCTCCGCGTTGCCTGCTCCCCGCGGCTCGTGTGCCGCGATGAAAAATCCAGCGCTGCTGCAAAAAGCCGGTGCCCTGACCTGCCCATCTGTTCGAGCCTACAGCATCCGCAGGCGCCGGATCTCGTTGCCAGGGCGCTCTACGGGGCTGGAGTGAGGTCGATTCGCATAGGCACTTCGCCCGCAGCGGGCCCGGCCACAACCTCGATTGGCTGCACAACCTCGATTTGCTGGATCAGGCAGAGCTTGTCCTCCCCCGTGCGGCAGAAGTAGACCGTGGCTGTCGCCGTTATCCCGGTAGTGCCGGGGCTGAGGGTGGCCGGCACGGGGAGGGTTACCGCCGGGAGGTCGCTGCTCCAGGTGAGCTTCGACTCACCGAGGGCGGCCACCGATGGGTTGCCGCTCGTGAGCGTGATCGATGACGGACCCAGGCTGTTGAGCCGGTGGCCTTCCGGGGCCGTAACCTCTATGCGCAGCATGCTCCCCCCGGCCGCCGCTACGATTGGGTCGAGCACAACGCGCACTACACGGCCGGCCGGGGGGCCAGCCACCGCGAGATTGGCCAGCGAAAGAGTTGTGATGCGCCCCGCTGCGGGGTCGAGCACACGAACCACGTGGTTGTTTGTGTCGGCCACGTAGAGGTGCCCGCCGGCGGCGGAGATGCCGCCCGGTTCGTTCAACAGCGCCAGCGCGGCCGGGCCATCGGCGAAGCCACGTTCGCCCAGCCCGGCCACGGTGGTCACGGCTCGCGTTGCCGGGTCCAGGCTGCGGATGCGGTGGTTGTAGGTGTCGGCCACGTAGAGCAGCCCCGCTGCCATCGTGATCCCCTGGGGATGCTGCAGGCGCGCGGCGCGCCCGACACCGTCCTCATCCCCCCAGTCGAAGAGGCCCGTCCCCACCAGCGTCTCCACATCGCCGTCACCGGCGATGGCGGTGCGCCTGACGGCACTCGACTCGGGGTCGACCCAGTAGAGGTAACGCCCGTCAGATGTGAGGCCGCCTGGCTGCGCGAGCGTCGCGATCGTCCGCCGGGGCCCGTCCTCGATTCCCTCGCGGCTGGTGCCGGCGAAGACGGAAAGGCTTGCCGCCTCGAGGTCCATGACCCATACCTGGTGCACCCCTGCCATGGCGATGAAGAGACGCGCCCCCTCCACAAAGACGTCCCACGGTGAGGCCATTGCCGTCGTCGCCGCAGGCGCGCCGTTGGCGGGGAGCCGTTCGAGCTGGCGCCCCGTGCCCGCGATCGTCGTGACCTCGCCGGTCGCGAGGGCTATCGCGCGGATGGCGTGGTTGCGCGTGTCGGCGACGTAGAGCGTTTCGCCATCGGCGGAAAGCGCAAGTCCCTGCGGCTGGCGGAAGGCGGCCTCCCGGGGGCCGCCATCGGCGAACCCCTCCTTGCCCGACCCGATGGCCATCTGCAGCTCCCCATTGAGGGAGGCGACAAGGATGCGGTTGTGCCCTGAATCGGCGATGAAGAGCCGGCCCGAAAGCGCGTCAGCGAGCACCTCTCCCGGATACGAAAGCACCGTCGATGCCGCCTGCGCATCGGCGTTCACCGGCAGAGGGTCCCGGGTGAGATCTCCTTTCGCCTCGAACTCCTGAACAAGGGAGGAGATGATGGGCTGGAAGAGCCCGTAGACGCCCTCACCGGCGTGGAATCCCGCGATGTTCCCGGCGGGGTCAATGAGCACCAGCGTGGGCCAGGCGTTGACGCCGTAGGCCTGCCAGAAGGCAAAGTCCGGGTCGTTCACCACGGGGTGTTCGAGCCCGAGCCGCCGCGCCGCGGCGCGGATTCCCTCGTCGTCCTGCTCGGCTGTGTATTTCCCGGAATGAACGCCGATCACGGTAAGGGCGTCTCCGAACTCCGCCTCCAGCCGCTTCAGGTCGGGGACGATGTGCTGGCAGTTGATGCACCCCAGCGTCCAGAAGTCCAGGAGCACCACCCGGCCGCGCAGGCTCTCCCGGGTGGGTGGAGTGGCGACATTGAGCCAGGTGAGCCCCGCAGGGAATCCGGGCGCCGGCTCCGTGCCTGCCCACGACCGCTCAGGGGTCGTTGCACTGCCGCCGGGTGCATCGCCACGCCGGGCTCCGCCGCTGCTACACGAGGACACAGCCACCCCCAGCATGATGAAGAGCAGCGCGCACCAGACCATTGTAGTCCGCGCCCGCGCACGGACGTTGCCGGGGCTAAGCACGCCTCCATCGTACGGCTTCGCGTGCCCGGGGGAGCATGCGGGCGTTACCGGGCCTTTCCGGGAGCGTTTCGCTCAGCCGGCCACCGCACCCGCGGCGCTCTTGCCCGGCTCGATGTCCACGACCATGTCGCGCCGTACCGCGAACGTTCGCTGCCCGGCCCGCGGATTGCGAAGCTGGAGCCAGGTATGGTCGTTCGAGGCGAGCTCGGCATTGAGGTCCCAGGTCCGGTCCGGGTCTGCCGTGCGCAGCCGAACCACCACCTGCTTTCCCCTCAGCTGTCCCAGGGTGGCGTCGGAAGGTTCTGGCATAACATCACTCCATCCAGGGCGATCGTTGATTGCCCCGGAATGGGGCGCGAACCCACTCTCGCACGAACCGGGCGACAGTCAACTCCGGGCCGGGGCCAATTCGCGGCAAGGGCCGCCCTTCTCTACTCTGGTTCAATGGCCCGAAACCGCAACCGTGCCCCCGAGGGCGCGCCGCTCCCCGGCGATGTCCTTACCCTCCGGATAGAGGCCCTTGTTTTCGGTGGTGCTGGCCTGGCCCACCTCGAAGGCGGTCGTGTGGTCTTCGTCGCCGGCTCTATCCCGGGTGAGCTGGTTGAGGCCACGGTTGAACGTTCCCATGCCGACTACACCGAGGCCGCTGCCACGCGCATCCTGGAGCCATCACCCGGCCGGATCGAACCGCGCTGCCCGCTCTTCGGCGAATGCGGCGGCTGCCAGTTGCAGCACATGTCCTACCCCGCCCAGCTTCGCGCCAAGGAGGGCATCGTTCGCGAACAGCTGCGCCGCATTGGCCGGCTCGACGATGGGTGTGTGCGGCCAATCGTGGGAGCTGCCGAACCGTGGGGCTATCGCAACCACCTTCGCTTCTCCACAGGCAAGAAGTGGGGCGATGTGGGCTTCATCAGCCGCCGTGGACGTGGCCTGCTCAAGGTCGAAAGCTGCCCCATCGCCGACCCGTGGGTCAACGGCCTCCTTCCCTCGCTACAGGGAAAGGGCGCCGGCCTGCACCAGGTCCAGGTTCGCCACAACGCGGCGACTGGAAGCTTCCTCATCAATCCCGAGATCCGCGGCCTGGAAGTCCCCAGCGGGCAGACGAGCTATCTCGAAGTGCTCGGCGGCCACCGCTTTGCTGTCAGCGCCTCCGCCTTCTTCCAGGTGAACAGCGCCCAGGCCGAAGAGATGGTGCGCCTCGTGGGCGAATCGCTTCCCGAGCAGGGAGAGATCCTGGTCGACGCCTTCGCGGGCGTTGGCACCTTTGCCGTCATCTTTGCCCACCGCTTCCGCAGCGTCATCGCCATCGAGGAATCGAACAGCGCGGCCCGTGATGCGCGCACCAATGCCGCGGAGATGCCCAACGTCTCCATTCGCGTGGGAAAGGTGGAGGATTCACTGCCCCTGATTGGAGTTGCGCCCGACGTCGTACTGCTCGATCCACCCCGCCCCGGGTGCGCTGCGCCTGTGATCGAGGCAATCATCCGCTTCCGGCCGTCGGTCGTGGTCTACGTGTCGTGCAATCCCGCCACGCTCGCCCGCGATCTGCGCGCGCTCGTCGATGGGGGATACGCGCTGGACCACGTCACCCCGCTCGACATGTTCCCCCAGACGGGGCATGTCGAGTGCGTTTCCAGGCTCACCCTCGCCGACCCCGGGGCCCCCCGCTGATGCGGGTCATTCTCGCCTCGGCGTCGCCCCGGCGGCGCGAGCTGCTTGGCGCCCTGCTCTCTGACTTCGAGGTGATTCCTTCGCATGTTCCCGAGGAAGCCACCGGCGACCCGGCAGGCGACGCTCGCCGGCTGGCGCTTGCCAAGGCCAGGGCGGTTGCGGCCCTGGCGTGTGGCGCGGTTGTCGTTGGCGCCGACACGATCGTGCACGATGGCCAGCGCTCGTATGGTAAGCCGGCGGATGCTGGCGAAGCAGCCAGGATGCTTCGCGCGCTGAGAGGCCGGGAGCACTCGGTCTACACAGGCCTCGCGGTCGTGGCCGGGGGCCTCGAACTGGCCGGCCTGAGCGTGTCGCAAGTGCGCCTCGCCGCCCTCACCGTTGAGCAGATCGATGCCTACGTAGCCAGCGGCCGCCCCCTGGACAAGGCTGGCGCCTACGCAATCCAGGATGAGGATGTGCCAACGGTTGCGGGGCTCGAAGGCTGCTACTGCGCTGTTGTGGGGCTGCCGCTATGGAACCTGGCCCGCCTGCTCGAAGCGGCGGGGGTGTCATGCCGCGAGCCCGCCGCCTGGTATGCACGCTGCAAGGCCTGCCCCGAGCGGCCCGGCACCTCACCGGCGTAAGCTGGTGGGCGGAAACCCTGAACAGGCGCCAGGTGAGATGAGCGAAGACCCGCACTCCCGTGAAGAACACGACGCCCTGGGCGGCTACCAGGTTCCGGCGGACGCCTACTACGGCATCGACACCGCCCGGGCGAACGCGAACTTCCCGATCAGCGGCCTCCGCCTGCCCCGCAGCTTCATTCGCGCGCTTGGCGTCATCAAGCGTGGAGCGGCGCTCGCCAATCGCGACCTGGGGCTCCTGGATCCAGCGCTCGCCGCCGCGATTGTCACCGCTGCCGAAGAGGTGGCCGGCGGCCGCTGGGATGCCGAGTTCATCGTTGACGTCTTCCAGACCGGTTCGGGCACCTCGACGAACATGAATGCCAACGAGGTCATCGCCAACCGGGCAAACGAGATCCTCGGTCGCGGCCCGAAGGGCGCCTACTCGCCCGTGCACCCGAATGACCACGTCAATCGCGGCCAGTCGTCGAACGATGTCATCCCCACCGCCATCCACCTGGCCGCCATCGTCAGCGTCCAGCAGAGGCTGCTGCCGGCGCTCTACCGGCTCGAAGCGAACCTGAACGGCAAGGCGAACGAGTTCGACTCCGTCGTGAAAACCGGGCGCACCCATCTGATGGACGCCACCCCAATCCGGCTCGGGCAGGAGTTCCGGGGCTACGCCGGGCAGATGGAGCGCGCCCGCCGCCGGGTCACACTGGCCTGCGAAGCCCTGCGGGAAGTCGCTCTCGGGGGGACGGCGGTCGGGACGGGAGTAAACACCCACCCTGAGTTTGCCGCCAGGGCGCTGGCCTACGTCTCGGAGCTCGAACGCGTGCAGCTGCGCGAGACGGGCAACCACTTCCAGGCCCAGGCTTCCATCGACGCAGTCGTCGAAATGAGCGGGCAGCTCCGCGTGGTGGCCATCTCACTTCTGAAGATTGCGAACGACATCCGCCTCATGGGGAGCGGCCCGCGCGCCGGGCTCAACGAGCTTTCGCTGCCCGCGCTCCAGCCCGGGAGCTCGATCATGCCGGGCAAGGTGAACCCGGTGATTCCCGAGGCGGTCGCCCAGGTAGCGGCCCAGGTCATCGGCAACGATGCAGCCATCACGGTTGCCGGGCAGTGGGGCTTCTTTGAGCTAAACACGATGATGCCCGTAGCGGCGCACAACCTGCTGCAGTCTATCGAGCTGCTGGCCAGCGCTGCCTCGGTGCTCTCCGAGAAGTGCGTTGAGGGGCTCAGCGCAACCGGGAACGGGCCCCGGCTTGTCGAGCAGGGGTTGAGCATCGGCACGCCGCTGGCCAATGTGATCGGCTATGAGAAGGCAGCCGAGATCGCAAACGAAGCCTTCCGAACCGGCCGCACCATTCGCGATGTCGCCCGCGAGCGTGCGGGACTGCCGGCCGGTGAGCTGGACCGCCTGCTCGACGCGCGCTCGATGACGGGTGAGTAGCCTTGGGTCAGGAGGGCGAAGGCGCAGCGGCCGCGCTCGCAGCGGCGCCGTTCCTGGCCCCTTCCACGCCCGCCGTGATGAAGGACATGAACATCTCTTCGGTTTCCCGGGCCGCCTCCTCGAGAGGGTAGGCGTCGGGGTCCAGCAGCCATTGCAGGGCGAGGCCGATGAGCGTGCTGATCTCCATCGCTGCCGTTGCATCCGGGTCGATGTCCGGGCGAATCAGGCCTTTCAGCTGCCCGTAGCGAATCGCAGATGCGGTCGCCGCGCGGTAACCCGCCCAGAGCTTCCGTATCTGGTCGCCAAGCTCGGGGTCTGAGCGGGCGCTGGCCGTGAAGTGCAGGAAGACCTCGTAGTTCACGGGGTCTGTTTTCACCAGCTCGATCGCCACGCGGATGATGATCCGCAGCCGTTCAAGCACGTCCTGCCCCTCGGCGACACCCCTGGCGACGGCTTCGTCGAACGACTCCTGGCAGCGCGCCAGCACACCCGAAAGCAGTTCCGACTTGTCGCGGAAGTGGTAGGAGACAAGCCCGCGGCTGACGCCAGCCTCGCGAGTTATCTCGTCGATGGAGGTCTCGTTCCAGCCATTCCGTGCCATGACGGCGATTGTCGCGTCGGTGATCTGACGGCGACGTATGGCGGTGATGTTGATTCGGCCCATTGAGAGAACGGTTCCTGGGTCTGCCCGGCCGCAGACGGGCGCTCTGTAACAGCAAGCATACCAGCCTATCGGCGACCGGCCCAACCGGGTGGTCGCCCGGACGGCGGGCCTGCCGCCCGACCCCATCTGCCCGGCGCGCAGGGCAGCGACGGATCGCTGTAGAATCAGCTCCTGTCCCTTCCGGTGCGTCGTGCCGGGGGCAAGTTCATCACCGGGTCTGCCTGGCACATTGATACGTGTAGTGGTCTCCGGGTCAGGAAGGATGGGGCGCCAGGTGCACCAGGCGGTTGCAGCTGCCGGCGACCTGGAGCCGGTCGCGTTCGTCGACGCGCTGGCGGAAGGCTCCGCCATCGACGGCCTGCCGGTGTTCAAGGACGCCGCGCGGTGCCTCGACGAGGTGCGGGCGGATGCTGTGATTGACTTCACCAATGCCGCCTGGACCCCGCTCCTCGCTGAGGCGGCCCTCCCCCGGGGCGTGCGGCTGGTTGTTGGAACAACCGGCCTTTCGGGCGAGTTCATGTCCTGGCTCGATAACGAGTGCTCGGTGCGCAGGACGGGCACGGTCGTTGCGGCCAACTTCGCTATCGGCGCCGTGCTGATGATGCACTTCGCCCGCCAGGCGGCGCGCTTCTTCGACAACGCCGAGATCATCGAGCTCCACCACGACCAGAAGGTCGATTCCCCCAGCGGCACCGCGAAGGCGACGGCGGAGATGATGCGCGCAGCCCGGAAAGCGCCGTTTGTGCATCCATCCACTGAAAAGGAGACCATCCCCGGGGCGCGTGGCGCGGAGCTCGGCGGGATTGCCATCCATTCGGTGCGGCTGCCCGGTCTCGTGGCCCACCAGGAGGTCATCTTCGGCGGGCTGGGCCAGACACTGACAATCCGCCACGACACCACGGGGAGGGATTCGTTCATGCCGGGGGTTGTGGCGGCAACGCGGGCAGTGATGGAGCTGGACCACCTGGTGGTGGGCCTCGACGCCCTCTTTGGGCTCACGTAGGGCCCGTGTACCGGGAGCTGACCGCTGAGGACCATCGGCGCATCCTGGGGATCGATGCCGGGCAGGCGCCCGATGTGGTGCTGCTCGTCGGCTTGTTCGCCATCGAACGCGGAGCGGGGCGGTTCGCGGCCTACCTCGAAGACCCGGTTCCGCTGAATAACTACCCCGCCTACCTCTGCGGTTACCACGGGCTCAAGGTGGCGGTGGCGGCCTGCTTTGGGGGCCCGATGGCGGCCCTCCACGCGCACACCTGGTGTGGCGCCGGCGTGCAGACAATCGTGCAGCTTGGCTGGTTCGGGGCGCTCCAGCACGGCATCGCCCGCGGCGACGTGGTCGTCCCTCGCCATGCTGAGCGCCAGGACGGCGTCAGCGACTGGTACCTCCCCAAGGGGATCCTCGCCGACTCAACCCCCGGGCTATCGAGCGCCATCGCGGCGGAGCTTCGCAACCGCGGAGTTGCAGTTCACGAGCACGCCATCTACTCGACCCCGGCCATCCTCGCCGAATCGCGCGAGGTCATCGCCGACTGGAGCCGCCACGGCTACCTTGGCGTGGATATGGAAACGGCCGCCACTTTCGCGGTGGCGAAGGCGCTGGGCGCACGCCGCGCGGCCGCGCTCATTCGCCTCGACGACCTGGTGGCGGAGGAAGACAGCATCGCCGAGCCCATTGACCGTGACCGGCTTCGATTCCTGCGCGAGCGCGAACGGGCCGTGGTGGATGCGGTGCTCGATGCGGTTCGCGCCGGCGCCGGCTGATTGCCGGCCCGCCTGCCTGGTGTTCGGGCGCCGCTACAGGTCCTGGCGGCGGAAGAGCCGTTCTGCTGCCACCAGGGGAAGGGCTGCCCAGGCCACGAGCGCGCTAGAAAGCAGGATTACGCTGGTGAGCTTGCCGAGCTCCTCGGTGAGATAGGCCCCGAGCGGCCCCAGGATCTGCAGGTCGGGCTCAAGGCTCATCACCGCGAGGATGCGGACGCTTTCCACCGGGTTGCCAAGCACCGCCAGCGTGAGGCTTCGCCCTGAGGATGAGACGGAGAGCGCCACGCCGATGGCGCCAAGGTCATAGAGCAGCACCAGCACGAACCAGGCGAGAACGGCCAGCGCCATCGCCTTGAGGCGTCCATCGGAAACCACCGAGATGAGCATGCCGAGGCTCAGCATGGAAGTGGCCAGCGCCGCAGAAAGCACGATGAAGAGGGCGTAGTGCCAGATGTCGGTGAGCGGGTTCACAAAGGCCATCAGCAGCCCGGCGACGCCAAACCCAAGGACGATGGCCATCCAGACCGCCACCACAAGGCCAAGGTACTTGCCGATGAGCAGCTGCGAGCTGGAAATCGGCTGTGAATGGAGCGTCAGCAGGGTGCCCCGGTCGCGCTCGCCGGCAATTGTGCTGGCGCCGAGGACGAGGCCGAGCAGGGGCACGAGCAGCAGGCAGAGGTTGATGAGCCCCGCCGTGGTGCGGTTGAACCCCTGTTCGCTCAGGTCGCCGGCGCGCCCCTGGACCATCGAGAGGGCGAGCGCTACAAGAGCGAAGGTCACCGAGAAGGCGAGCAGCCACCGGCTCTGGACGGCATCGCGCAGCTCCTTGCGCAGGATGGCGTAGGTGGCCCTCATGGCCGGCCCCCCTTGCTCTTCTGAAGCTGGAGAATCGCCGAGTCGACGGGGGCCTCCTCCACGCGGAAGTCGAGGATGCCGATGCCTGCGCCCACCAGCGCCTCAACGATCTGGGCCTTGCGTGATGCCGGGCACGAGACGACGAGCCAGTCCCCGGTGTCCTCCACGGCGCCGTTCGCCAGCGATTCGATGATGGGTGCGGCCTCCGGGCCCTTGCCGTTGAGGCGGAGGAACAGCCGCGAACTCGGCGCCGCCGCCCCGGCAAGCTCCGTCGCCGGCCCCAGGAAGACGGTCTTTCCTTCGTTCAGGACCAGGGCGCTGTCGGCAACGTGGGGCACGTCTTCGAGCCAGTGCGTTGAGAGAAGGATTGACTTGCCCTCCTTCCGCTGGTCCTGCACGAGCTGCCTGAGTTCGAGCCGGGCCGAGATGTCGAGGCCCGAGGCCGGCTCGTCGAGCACGAGCAGGGGCGGGTTGGCGAGCAGGGTGACCGCCAGCGCGAGACGCTGGCGCATGCCGCCCGAAAGCTCACCAACCTTCTTCTCCTCGTGTGCGGCCAGTCCCACAGTCTCGACCAGCTCGCGGGCGCGCTGGGGCGGCGCCGACTTGAGGTCCGCGTAGAACAGCGCCGTCTCCCGGACGGAGAGGTCCGAATGGAAAGCAGGGTCCTGGGGCATGTATCCGATCAGGCGCCGCACGCCGCGGCCATCGCGGGAGACGCCGATCCCGCCCACCACGACTTCGCCCTCGAACCGGACGAGCCCGACGATGCACTTAATCAGCGTTGTCTTGCCAGCCCCGTTCGCCCCAATCACCGCCATGACCTGCCCGGCATCGACCTCAAAGGAGACGTTGTCGAGGGCCGTGACCCGGCTGCCGTAGCGCTTGGTGACGCTCCTGACGGCTAGCATGCGCGCCACCTCCGTGTGCCGGTGGTGGCCGCGGCCCGGAATATGAAGAGGGGGATAGCGACCAGCGCCGCCATCGAAACGCCAACGACGACCCGGTCCCGGGTAGATTGTGACGCGGCCAGCTTCATTGGCGGCGACATGAGGGGGTGGCTGTCGACCACTCGCGGCTCCGGCCTGTAGACGGGAAACCACTCGGCCGCCATGTCGAGCGCCGTTCGCGCGGGTGTGTACGAGAAGGCGCGCAACGCCTCGTTCTCCTCTACCAGGTCGTCGTAGGCTCCTTCGTAGCGGTACTCGATATCGCCCACACCGTCGCCGTTGGCATCGTAGCCGCGGTAGCCGTCCCAGAAGTTCCCCCTGCCATCGGCCGACCAGCGGTTCTTGCTGGAGACGATGTCGCCGCGCGATTCCACCAGGCGGAGATTGCCGATGAACGTGTTCTCGGTGAAGGTTACCGCTGTGGTAGAAGTCATCTCCACCGCCGCCTGGTTGAAGCTGATGAAATTGTGGCGGATGTTGACGAAGCCACCCGGCGTTTGGGGGGTTCCCTCCAGCGTGAGGCCGATGCGGTTGCCGTAGATCCAGTTGTCAACCATCGTGATGTCGTCCACATCCTTGAAAAGCAGGCCATAGCCCGAGGCTGCGGACGAGTTGTGGCTGAACTCGTTGCGCTCCAGCGTGAGCCGCTCTGAGAACATCAGTGCGGCGCCTGCGATGCTGTCGCGGAAGGTATTGAGGGTGAACGAGTTGTCCTGCGAGTACATGTAATGGATTCCGTAGCGCGCTTCGGAGACGCGGTTGCGCTCGATGTGCGTATCCTTCGTGAATCCGATGAAGAAGCCGTCCCGGACAACCGAGATCGTGTTCTCCAGGACCTCATTGTCCCAGGAGTTGTAGAGATATATAGCATGTCCCCGGCGTTCGACCGGGTACTCACTGATGCTCGAGATCGTGTTGCCGCGGATGGTGTGGCCACCGCTGTCCCAGACCGTGATGCCGTACATCACGTCCTCAAGGCGGTTGCCCTCGATGACAGCCGAATCTGCAAGCAGACGAATTCCGGCCGGCTCATCGCTCACAACCCGGCCCGAATGGCGAATGGCAATGCCGCGGATGGTGACGCCCTCCGCGTTCACGACGATTACGTCACCCTTTCCCCCGCCGTCTATCACGGGCATGCCGGTGCCCACGAGCGTGAGGGCCTTATCAACCACGAGTTGCTCTTCGTACACGCCCGGCGGGATCTCGATGGTTGCCCCGGGCTCCGCTGCGGCAATGGCTTCTGCGATTGAGAAGGTGGTCGCGTCCGGGTGCGGGAGGGCATCCGCGCCTGCAGCGTTAAACACTGTGCTTACTGTCACTGCACTGGCGAGCAGGGCTGCCCGGATGGCGAAAGAAGGTAATGGCATCGCTTTCAATCTCAGCCGTCCAGGGCCGTACAGGCACTGTGACCGGCCGTGTAGCACGGCGCGTGGGGCTTAGAGCCCCGCTGCTGGCGGCGTGGCGCCGGTGTTGGCCCAGCTTGTTGCCAGGAAGCGGATCAACGATGGTCCCGCGGCGATGATCACGCCCGCCGCCACCATTATCCACCAGCCAATGCCAACCATGGTGTCGGTGTGGAAGTTGATAACCTGCGTTCCGCCGAGGACCTTCGTGGTGAAGTCCGAGATGTCGTAGATCGCATCCTCACTGCGATCGTGGCCGTACTTGTAAAGCCACCACTGGACGTCGATCAACATGCCAATGGGGACCGCGAAGACCAGCGCGGCCAGCACTGCGCGCCAGTATCGCCAGCGCACAATGAAGGGGGTCACCACCAGGACTGCCACCAGGGCAAAGAGGGCGAACGGGAAGAGCTTCAGCTCGGCGACGCTATCGGGCTCGATCTCCTTTACGCCAACGTAGTGGTTCAGGGAGTTGATCTCCTGGAGGTCGCCGGTGAGCTTCGTTCCGTAGGCCACGAGCTGGAGCCCCTGCGGGTACTGGGGCGCGCTCATGTCCATCACCCAGAGGGGGAGAAAGAACGCGATCACGAGCAATCCCGCAGCAACGATGGAGCATGCAGCAAAGAGCCGGTCGACTTCCCCGCGGGTGCCTGCCACCGGCGTTTGCGCAGCCGTGGGCGCCGTTTCCGCTCGTCCTTCGGTTTGAATGGCCGCAGTCAAGTCAGTCTATGCCCTCTCTTTCAGGATTGCTGGCAGGTCCTGCCACGAGGCGACCTGGCCGTTTACGCGTCCGGCCAGGGACTCCGCTTCTGCGGGCCCGGCCGCCGCTGCTACTCCATATGACATCGGACTTCGAATCTCCGGCGATATGACATATGTCGCACTCGCCGCCTCGAGGAGCGATTCATCGCTGTAGCTGCTCACCCAGTAGAGCGCCCCGTCGCCGGGCGGCGCCTCGCTGGCCTGCAGGACCATGCAGCCCGCATCGTCAAAGTGCTTCTCGTCGCCACTGGCTGTGCGCCAGGCGGCGGCGAAGCGCCGGTCGCCGATGAGCATTCCACAGCGGGCGCACTTCTCCTTACCGAACCGGATCTTCGGGAGCCCGCCCGGACTATCGTCCCCGGGCAGCAGCAGCGCTCCCCCCGCTCCCCCGGCCACCACCACGCCCGCGATCGCTGCAAATGCCAGGAACTGTCTCCGGGTCGCCATCATCACCTCTCCCAATACGTGTGATTCCCGGCGTGAAGCCGGGGAGCGGTATTGTTGCCGCCCCCCGGCCTGCGGAAATCGCTATGAGACGAGCAGCCAGCCCTGCATTTCGAGGTGCAGCGCCGAACAGAATTCCGTGCAGTAGTACGCGAATGCGCCCTTGGCGTCGGCCACGAACTCGGTGGTCACCGACTCACCGGGGTCGAGGCTGATGTTGACGTTGTAACGCGGGATCGAGAAGCCATGGGTCGCGTCCGGCGTCGTCTCGATGTTGGTGAGGTGCCAGATGATCTTGTCGCCCTCTTTCACCTTCACCGTATCGGGCTTGAAGCGCGAACGGGTGACCGTGGTCCAGATCTCCACCGTGTTGCCCTTCCGCTCGATCTTCTCCTTGTCCTTCTCGGCGGCCGTGGGGCTCTTCTCGAAGGTGAGCGGGTCGGTGCCAACCGGGTAGACCTCCCAGGCCTTCAGGCGGTCGGCGCGGATGGCCTGCACATAGTGGGGCTCGCCGACGCCGATCGGCATGTCGGAGAGCACCTCCATCTTCTCGGTTGTCAGGTCGACGAGCTGGAAGTTCTGCGGCTTGAGCGTCCCCACGGTGAGGAAGCGGTCGATTGACCACTTGTTGAGCGCGACCAGGTACTTGCCGGCAGGCTTCACCGTGTCGCCTTCCATGGTGCAGAGGTGGCCGATGTTGTAGTTGATGCTCACCTTGTCGACGAGCTTGAAGGCCTTGTCGCCGCTGAAGTACGGCTCACCGAGGGTGAACTTCGCTACCGCGCTCTCGATGAAGAGCGAGATGTAGCCGTGGCCCTTCTCGTCGTACTGGGTGTGAAGCGGCCCGGCGCCCACTTCCACCTGGCCCGCGACGATGGCATCGAACTTGAGGACCGGGACGCCGTAGTCGTCCTTCTTCTCGAAGTTCTTGTCGTCGATCGCCTTCTGGATCTTGCTCCAGGCGTAGATGGTCACGTGCGGGTCGAGCTTCCCGCCGACCGAGATGTACTCGCCGTTGGGGGCGACGTCGACGCCATGGGGGCTCTTCGGCTCGGGGGCCAGGTAGAGCAGCCCTTCGGACACGGCCACGTCCATGGGGATAACGCGAATGCCGTTGATAACCTTGCTCTTGGTCTTGGCTACCTCGGCGCCCTTCTTCCAGTTGATGATGTGAAGGAAGTCGAAGTCGTTCTGGGAGGCGCCCACTTCGAGCGAAGGCTTGCCTTCGAGGTTGCCACCCACCGCGCGCTCGGTGTTGTACGAGTTCACGAAGCCCCAGCCGTCGGAGACGAGCTTGCCGCAGTCTGCCAGGTCCTGCCAGTACGGCGGGATTTCGATCTGGAAGCTCTGCGACACGTCCATGCGGCCCGTCTTCGGGTCGACCTTGAGCCAGGTCGAATAGCCCCGGTACGCCTGGGCCACGTTGTCCAGGGACTTCTCGATGTTCACGCGGTCGACGAGCGTCGGGATCTTGGTGGAGATGTGAACATAATCGGTGTTAGGCGTGACGAAGACGCCGCCATGCGACGAGTCGAGGTTGGGTACGTCGAGGATCTGCTTGGTCTTGAAGTCGCGCAGGTCCACCATGGCGATGCGGCCGTTGGCGCGGTCGTTGATGTAGACCCAGCGCCCGTCGTACTCGCCGTTCGTCTCGCTGATGCCCGGGTGATGGGTGTCGGCCCAGGTGAGGGGTCCGCGCGCCTTCGAAGCCACCTTGTTTGTGAAGTCCGTGCCCGCGCTGATCACGCTGTCCGACGAGTCGGCGCCGAAACCATGGCCCTGCCACGGCTCGGGCGTGAACACGCCAATTACCTTGAGGATGCGCATCGATGGGACGCCGATAGCCAGCATCTGACCGGAATGCCCGCCGGAGCTGAGAATGACGAACTCATCCTTCTTGCCGCCGGGAACGTAGGTCTTGACGGCGCGGGCGACATCGTCCGGGGAAAGGCCGCGCTCCTTTGCGATGTCAGCAGCGCGGCCGCTGAGGCCGCTGGAGCCACCGCCGCCGCCTTCGCCGTCGCCGCCGACGGCATTGCCAACCACGCCACCGACGACGAGGCCGGCTGCCCCCGCTGCCGCCCCCTGGATCAACTCACGCCTGGTAACTGCCACGAAGGAACTCCTCTCCTAGTCTCATGATTCCCAATTCGAGACTGTCTTGACATGTTTCTGGGCGGTGCCCGGCCGGGGAATCGCACGCGCGGGCGTTTCGCGTGTTGCTGGAGGGTGCTGCCGGTCTACTTGACCGTGATGGTCCCCACCATGTCGGGAACGTGGTAGTCACACTGGAACTTCACCACGCCCTTTTTCGTGAACTTGACCTCCATGCGGTCGGTTTCGCCACCGTTGACCGTGGTCTTGCCGGTGAAGTCCTTGCCTTCCGTGGGCTTGCTGAGGATATGCATGTTGTGGATGGCCGAACCCTTGTTGGGGAGGGTTATCTTGACCGTCTTGTTGACCGGCACCGTCACGTCCTTGGGCTCGAAGAAGTTGTCCTGCATCGTGATCGTGAGTTCCGTCGAGCCGGCGCTCGAATCGCCGCCGTCCTTGCCGTCGTCATCCTTCTTGTCGTCGCTACCGTTCGCGGTCTCGGTGCCCTTGATCTTGATGCCGTCATCCGAGTCGCCGCCGCCACAGGCCCCGGCAAGGCTCGCCAGGAGGCCAACGGCCGCCACCACCACCAGGACTCGAACGAAAAATGAGCCTTTCACTTAAACCAATTCCTCCGCAGTTTACTTGTTATATTATCCATACGGCCACAACGGCGCCACTCGCGATAGCACCGCCTGGCCCACGCGACGGTGAGGCCGGGCTGGGCCGCGACCGTCTTCCGTCAACATTCTATCCGAACCTGCGTGTCTAATGTGATAGAAGTCACAATCGCACTGTCGCGATTTGCACAGGCTTCCAGGGGGTTCGATTCCCACGTGGTGCAGTATTCGGAGCCGCGGCAACCTGGCAAAACGGACGAACGTCCGAAAAACAGAGGACCATAGGACCGTGAGTCGACTCCCGGACCTGCGGCGCGTTCACACCCGAAGTGCCGCACCGCGGTGCATCACTCGCCGGGTTCGGGAACCTGGTCGAGAGCGAGCGTGTATGAGCCTGCGCCAGGCTTCCCCTCGCACTGCCAGCGCCTGTCTTCCAGGTCGCGATGAAGCCGCCCGGCCCCCGCGGCAGCGGGGAGCGTGGCCGTGTGGAAGCCGCTCGTGCTGGCGTAACGAATGGCCACATCTATCATCCATAACTCCAGGCCGCGGCCCCGGTACCGCTCCGCCAGGACCGGTAGTGAGACGCGCGCCACGCCGTCCCGGTTGTCGCGCACGGAGACAACCCCGGCGACCCGTTCCCCATCGGCAAGGACAAACCAGCCCGCGCGGGCGCCCTGCTCGAACTGCCAGGGGTCCTCACCCGTCAGTATGGCGATGGCGGAGGCATCAGCGCGTCTCTGTTCCCGCACCGTGAGCAGGGGCAGTCGCCGCTCCACGACGTACACTTCCGGTTCGCCCCTTCCGCCTTCGCGCGCTACGGGCACGTATCCCCAGCGCTGGAAGGCCCAGCGGACGCGCTCCGCCGATGGGAGGCGCGTTCGAGACTGGCGCAGCCCGCGTTCCTGTCCAAGGCGTTCGACCTCGCGCACGAGCTCCCGTCCTGCCCCAGGCGCCACCGAGCCAAGGGAATCGAACCACTGCACGCCATCGTTGCTGGCGAACCTGACAGCCCCGGCAACGGTTCCCCCGGGGCGTTCGGCGACCAGCATCTCGCTCCCCGTCTGGAGCGCGGCGGCAACGCCCTCGGCGGAATCAAGGCCGGGGTGGAGCAGGTGGCCGAGGCCTTCGAATGAACGGGCGAGGACGGCTGCTATCGCTGCCACACCGCCCGGTTCGGCGCGCCGGACGTCGTAGCGGGTCAACGGTCCATCTTCCTGATGCGAGGGTCGAACGCGGGTGGGAATGGTGGGCGGTGGGAGACTCGAACTCTCGACCTCGTCGGTGTGAACGACGCGCTCTAACCGGCTGAGCTAACCGCCCCGGAACTGTCAGTCTAGGCCCACCACAGGCCGGGTTCAACTGCTGGGTGCGGCACTGGTGAAAGCGGCGCTAACGCCCGCTTTGCCGTTCGCCAGCTATGCTTGCACCACCGTGCAATCCTCCAGCCATCGCGGTCATGAACCCGTCCTGTTGCACGCCTGGAGCCCCAACCCGTGGGCACTGGTGGCCATCACCGCGGGTGTTGCCGGGGTGCTTCTCGGGCTGCTCCTCAGCCTCTTTGCGTTCTCCGGCCCCGGCTACCGATACCACCTCTGGCGCTGGGAGGCCGAAACCCTCACCAGCAACCTGTTCACCCGCATTGGCATCGGCCCGGATGGCGCCGGCGAGGGGCAGCCGGAGGCACTCCAGCGCTACTTCGCGCTCACGAGCCGGGTCCGCGCCGAGCTCGAGCTGCCAGAACCTGACCGCACCCTCATCGACACGCTCATCAGCGAACGTGCCGCCTATGAGAACGATGTGGAGAGGCTCATCGAGCACCGGATCGGTGATGCCATCCAGCAGGCCGGGCTCCAGGAGCCATTGCCGCTGTTCGGCCAGGTGAAGGTGACGTGGCCGCCGGTCGACATCGAACTGACCAGCCCGCCGCGATTGCTCGTCCGGTCTCCACGCGACCGCATCGAGCGAAAGGGCGACACCCTGCTCAAGAACGACCTCACGCTCCGCCAGATCGAAGAGATCGAGCGCGAGACCACCAGCGATACCACGGTCAGCCTGGTCGTCTCCATCGGAGGGCTCGCTGCCTACCCGGCGATCGTCCGTGACGATCGGTCCTACGATGCCCTGCTCGACACGTCGGCCCACGAATGGGTGCACCATTACCTGGCCTTCCACCCGCTCGGCCAGAAGTGGGGGGATGGCGGCGACTCCGAGACGCTAAACGAGACCACCGCCAGCGTGGCAGGAAGGGAGCTGGCAAACCTGGTGCGTGGCGCCCACCCGGAACCCCTGCCCGCGGACGCAGACGGCCGCGCCCCTGCTGCGCCGCCAGCGACGATCGACTACAACGAGGAGATGCGCCGGCTCCGTCTGGAAGTCGATGCCCTGCTGGCCGGCGGCAGGGTGGAGGAGGCCGAGAGGACAATGGAGGAGCGGCGCCTGTTCTTTGCCGAGAACGGTATCTACATTCGCAAGATCAACCAGGCGTTCTTTGCGTTCTACGGCACCTACGCCGACGGACCGGCCTCATCGAACCCGATTGGACCGAAGATCGAACGCGTCTGGGAGCTGACCCGGGACGTTGGCCAGTTCCTTCGCCTGATGCGCAATGTCGAGACGGCAAGGGAGCTGGATGACCTGCTCAGCCGCCTGGAGGCAACAGGCGCCGGGAAGTGAAGCGATGTGGCTGGGGACGGAGGAGTCGAACCCCCACGTACAGATCCAGAATCTGCTGTCCTACCATTAGACGAGTCCCCAGCGTGCTTCCAGACTAACACGGCCCGCTATCCACGCTCCAGATCAGAGGCGGTGCTCGAGGTGCGCCCGCGCTGTCCGCAACCGCTGGAGCGAACGTTCACGGCCGAGCAGGGCGAGGGAATCGAAAAGGGGGATCCCCTGTGGGCGCCCCATCGCGGCCACATAGAGCACGGGTACGAACTTCCGCAGTTTCATGCCGAGGCCGTCTTCCATCCCCCGGATGGCAGCCTCGACCGGTTCACGCCCCCACTGCTCTCCGGCAACGCGATCGAGTGCCAGCAGGGCCGAGTCTATGATCCTGAGGGCGAGACCGGCATCGCCACCGGTGCGCTCCACCAGCAGCGCGGGGTCGTATTCGGGAGCCTCGAAGCCGAAGAGGAACCCGGTGAGGGGTGCAATCTCCGACAGCACCCCCACACGTTCGCGCAGGAGCGGGGCGACCGCTGCCACCAGCTCCGGGTGGATCGGCCGGGGGATAGATGCGGGAAGGTCCTTCTCGCACCATTCGGCGATCACCTGGCGCCACCTCTCCGGGGGCATCTCGCGGATGTAGTGGCCGTTCAGGTGGTCCAGCCGATCGATGTCGAAGACGGCGGGGTTCGCCACAACCCGCTCCAGCGAGAAGTGCTCCTTCAGGTCTTCGAGCGTGATGAGCGAGGTATGGTCGTCGAGCGACCAGCCGAGGAAGGCAAGGAAGTTCACCATCGCCTCGGGCAGATAGCCGTTTCGGCGGTAGTCAAGGACTGAGGTGTCGCCCGTGCGTTTGCTCAGCTTCTTGTGGTCGGGCCCCAGGATGAGGGGCAGGTGTGCCCATAGCGGTGGCTTCCACCCCAGGGCTTCGTAGAGCTGGATGTGCTTCGGGGCGCTCGAGATCCACTCGTCGCCGCGGATGGCGTGCGTGATCTCCATCTCCGTGTCATCAACCACGACCCCCAGGTGATAGGTGGGGAAGCCATCGGACTTGAGCATCACGAAGTCATCCTGCAGGGCGTTCTCGAAGACGATGGAGCCGCGGATGAGGTCGTCCAGAACGGTCGTCCCTTCGCGGCGCATTGCAAAGCGGACGACGAACCTCTCGGAACCCGCACGGGCCTCTGATTCCGCGGGCGAGATCGCGCGGCAGAGCCCGTCGTACCCGGGCGGTCGCTTCGCCGCGACCTGGGCGGCGCGCATCTGGTCGAGGCGTTCAGGGGTGCAGAAACACCGGTACGCCCTCCCGCTCTCGATGAGCGTGAGCGCGGCCTTCTGATACAGCGGCAACCGTTGCGACTGGAAGTACGGCCCGTGGATGCCGCCGGCTCCAGGCCCTTCGTCCCAGTCGATGCCGAGCCAGCGCAGGCTCTCCATGATCGCGTCCACGGAGCTTTCGACCAGCCGGTTCCGGTCGGTGTCTTCGATGCGAAGGATGAAGACTCCGCTGTTGGCGCGTGCCAGCGCCCAGCTGAAGAGGGCCGAGCGGATGTTGCCGATGTGCGGGTCGCCGGTGGGGCTCGGCGCATAGCGCGTGCGAACGGTCACGAAGATTCCTCCGTGCGGAGCGGTGGCGTTGGGGTGGAGTAGGGCAAGGCTACCGTTTCGGCCCCCATCGAGCGAACCGCCGCAAGGAAGTCCGCTGGCAGGGGCGCGGTGATGGTGAGCTCGCCGCCCGCGGGATGGGGGATGGTGAGCTGCCATGCGTGCAAGAGCTGACGACCTTCGCCAGCACGGCCATAGACGCGGTCGTTCGCCACGGGGATGCCCACCGCGGCGAGGTGCACCCGGATCTGGTGCGTCCGTCCCGATTCGGGCGTCACGAGCAGCAACGAGCGTTCCCCGTCCGATGCCAGCGCCTGGTACCCGGTCCTTGCCGGGCGGCCCTGCCGGGCGATGGCCATCCTCGTGCGGTCGCCCGGGTGGCGAGAGATCGCGGCGTCCACAACGGCGCGCTCATGCTCCGGGGTCCCTTCGCAGATGGCGAGGTAGCTCTTTGCCGTGTGGCGCGCTTCGAATGCGCGGCTTATGGCAGCCTGTGCCTGCGGCGTCTTCGCCAGGAGGAGCACGCCGCTTGTGTCCTTGTCCAGCCGGTGCACGATGCCCGGCCTCTCGGCGTCGAAAGCGCGCGCCTCGGCGGGGTAGCGCGCCATGAACCAGGCGGCCACGCTGGGGCCGGTGTCCCCGGGCGCGCCGTGTACGGCCAGGCCCGGTGGCTTATCGATGGCGACGACGTCGTCATCCTCGTAGATGACGGGCAGGTCGACCACGGCAGGCGGCGCCGGGTGCGTAGTTTCGGGGACCTCAACGCACAACCGGTCCCCGGCCGAGACGCGGAAGGACTTCAACGCGGCCACGCCGTTCACGCTGACGTGGCCGCCGGCAATAAGGCGCTGCAGGCGCGCCCTGCTCAGGTCGGGACACGCCGCGGCAAGCACCGCGTCCAACCGGCCGGCTGCCGGGGCTATGAGTTCGCGTCTGTCGATTCCGAGGCGCCCTGGAAGAGCATCGCCCATATCAGCAAGAGTACGCCGATGGAGATTGCCGAATCGGCCACGTTGAATGCGGGCCAGTGAGGTACCTTCACGAAATCCACCACCTCGCCTTTCCAGAGGCGGTCTATCAGGTTGCCCACCGCACCGGCGAACATCAGCGCCAGCCCGGCGCGCATGAGCGGGTGTGCGAATTCCGGGTTGAACAGGTAGATGATGATGGCAGCCATCCCCACCAGCGACGTGACCACCAGCAGGGGCCCTGCGCCCTGCAGGATCCCAAAGGCGGCGCCCGAGTTGGTGACGTGTACCAGCTTCACCGGCCAGCCGGCCGGCCAGCTCTCGCCGCGCGCGAGGCCTTCGCGCACCAGCCACTTGGTGAACTGGTCGGCTGCGACAATGAGCGCCGCAGCCGAAACGAACAGCGCATCCCAGCGCGTGAAGGCTACGCGCGTGCGTGGCGGGGTCAGCGGGTCTCGGGCGGTGGCGTTTTCCATGTGCTCAATCCTACCCAACCTGGTCAGTGACGGGCCGGCGCTCACGAGCCGTACCTTGATTCTTCAAGACACGGAGTGGAAACTGAGGATGCCTTCCCCGGTAGCTCAACGGTAGAGCGTTCGGCTGTTAACCGATAGGTTCGGGGTTCGAATCCCTGCCGGGGAGCCACCACAGAACGTCTTCTCTGGCACCGTGCCCGCGGCGTTGCGCCTCCTCCGGGCCCGGTCGCTCGATGCGCCGAATCGCGGCGACCATGTCGAAGCCCGTATCGTAGCTCCAGGTCTTCGAACAACCGGTGCGGTCCATCACGGCAAGGTGCAGGCCCCGCGGGCTCTTTCGCCGTTCTGAGGAGCCGCGTCCCTGCTTCGTTGGTCCTCGCGGGCCCGGCCGCTGACGGATGGCTGGCCTACTGCGCAGCCGGTTGGCCCGCGCCTGCCGGCGGCAGCACCGTCACGGTGTCGGCAGTGGGGGGGCTCACACCCGGCCGCAGCCTGAGTCCGAGCGTGGCGCCCGGGCGTAATTCGGTGACCTTCAACATCGAGCCATCGTTGCGAACGAACTGCGTCGCGGCGTCGTAGGCGACGGTTCGCGGTCCTTCTGCGCCGCCAACTACCAGCGATGTGTTTGAAACGCCCTGCAGGACGCCCACGGCATCGAAGATGGCGCCCTGGAGGGGCTGGTTCGGCCCCCCGGGGGCGGGGCCATTCGGTTGCGGCGCGCCCGGTTGGCCCTGCCTGGGAGGGGCGCCGGCGCCGGCAAACGTCCCCGGTGCAAGCTCACGGTTGTTGCCGATGTAGACGCCGGCCGAAAACGCCGCCCCAACCATGATCGTCACCAGGAGCGAGACGGCTGCGATGATCGCCCATCGCTGCCGCGGCGTGTAGCCAGCCGCACTTCCTCCTGCAACCGCGGTCTCCTGCATTGCGCTACTCCACATTCAAATTGGCGATGGTGATGGCCGCTGACCCCGGTTCGGCCGAGCGGATGGTGAGCGGATGGCTGCCGGCAGGTGTGCTGCCCAGGATGACCAGCTCAAACTCCTCCACCACCGTATGCCCGCTCACCCGGGCCACCTCGCGGTCGTACCGGTCAACCAGCCCCCCACCGGGCTGGCGCCGAGCAATGGGAGCGTCGTCGCCATCTCCCAGCTGAATGATGACGCCGGCCTGGGTGGTGCGATCGAACTTCCAGTAAAGGCGCACACGGATCGTCTCGCCGGCCTTCACCGTGGTGGAGCCCAGGTCGGCGCCGGTCAGGGTCGCCCCGTTCAGCAGCAGACTGAGCGGGATTGCCGGCGCTGAGACGTCGTCGATGAGTTCCGGGGGAGTTGAACTGAGGCGGTACAGCACCAGGTCGCGGCGCAGCCAGAGCTTCCGGTCGTGTGCCGGCGTGACAAGGACGGGGATGCTCCATTCGCTCGGGACGGTCGAGGGCCGGAACCTGTTCGGCCAGGCTCCGCTGGGGTCCACCGAATAGCGTGGCCGGCCATCGCTGGGCCAGCTCGCGCGCTGCCCGAAGGCCAGCCCCGCGCTCGGGATCGTGACGTCGGGTCGCACGTCGTAGACGTACTGGTAGTAGAACATGTCGTAGCCAAATACCCCGGCGCTCCCGAGGAGTACTGCCCCTACTGGCAGCATCGTGTAGACGTTTTCGTAGAAGTCGTTGATTTCGGTGTGTTCCGACTGGTCGTGGCTGGCGTAGTTGTAGCGGAGCTGCGCCCGTACCGGCAGAAGAAGAACCAGGAAGGCCAGCCCGCCGCCGATCAGCCCCCCTGCCGGGACCCGGGCCAGCGGCCGCATGGCGCCCTTGATGATGAGCCAGACCCCGCTCGCAATGGCAATCGCGAACAGGAAGTGGGCGGGGATAAAGAACACGTCGATATCCATCGCCCGGTACTCCATGAAGAAGATGGTGTGCACCCCCCACATAAGGGCGAGAAGGATGAAAGTGCGCGGGCGCCGCAGAGCGAGCGCGGCCGCACCGGCAATCCCCGCGGCGATTCCCGGAAGGCCGAAGTTCCATCGGACAAGCGTCGCGTAAAGGATGAACCGGTCGGGGAGCATCTCAAGCGGGAACGCCCATTTGAATTGCGGGAACGCGTTGATGGTGTAGTTGAGGAAGCCTTCGAAGGTAGCGGGGTCGATGGGGTCGGGCGTGGGCTCGCCCATGACGGTTCGGATGGGCAGCCAGAGGAACTGCATAAGCCCGAGCCCGAAGAGGGCCAGCCCGGGCACGAGCACCAGGGGCTGCTTCAGGACACGCCAGTTCACCATCAGGATGTAGACGCCGTAACCGGGCAGGAAGCCCAGGTTCGACATATGCGTCCCCGTGCTCGCGGCAAGGGTGAACGCCCAGGCGCCGAACAGCATTGTCGAACGCATGTCGCCGTGAAGCGCGACTTCCGGGTCGCGCTGGCGCCGCCCCCAGAGAAGGACCAGGTAGAGGGTAAGGGCCACGAAGAACAGGTTCGGGGCGTAGACCTCGGAGATGGTGGCCTGTGACCAGATGCTCGTCGAAAAGCCGAAGAACAGGGCGGCGAAGGCAGCCACGGCTCGCGGAAGAGCCAGTTCGCGGCAGATCGCAAAGAGGAGCGCGCACGCTCCGGCTGCGCCCACGGCCGAAAGCAGGTTCACCCGGTGCGCGACGTCGCCAACGGGCAGGAAGGTGAAGGCCTTGCCGAGCCATGTGTAGAGGGGATAGCCCGTTGGATGGGCCAGCCCCAGGGTGTAGGAGGTGGTCGCCAGCTCGTTTCCATCGGGCGAAACGTAGGAGAGGCTGGGGGTGAGGGTGGCGTTGTAGACCGCGAAGACCACCAGCGCCACTGCCCCGGCGATGGCGGCGTCGACGCGCCGCGGGTGCCGCGCCCATGCCGTGGCCAGTCGGTCGCGCAGGGCGAACCCCTGGAAGGCGGTTCGCATGGCCGGCGCCTGCACTGCCATGAGCGCTCCTGCCGAGGAATCCCTCGTTGCAGACATGGTATGCGGGACAGGAAAAGTGATGGTTCAGGGATAGCCCGGAATTGTCACGAGGAGGAGGCGGCGCCTCTCAGGCGTGCCGGGCAAGCGCCTCGGCGCGTTCCTTGATCCCCAGCATCATCTTCCGCTCCATTACGAAGTGGGCCGGGTCGAACACAAAGAAGGTGTAGAGCCACCTGAGCAGGCCGGTGTTCTCGCCCGCTCTCGTGCGGATGAGCAGCCGGGTTGCGCCTTCACCAAAGGGCTCCAGCACGAACACCCTTGCGCCCTCGCCACCGGGGTCGCCGGTGGTCAGCCTCTCCGCCTTGGCGGGTGAGACGAGCGCCATGTAGTGGCATGGCTCGATCGCCGCCACCACCTGCCGTGCCGCCCCGCCCAGGCGGTCGGGGCGGGCGAGCCAGACGGAGTCGCCAACCCTGCGGTCGTGCCACCCGGGGACGATGGCCCCGGCGGCGTGACTCCCGCCGCCAGGGAGGTTGTCGAGCCATGCATAGCTATGCGAACCGCCGCGATCCTGCCCCACCTGCATGAGCCACGGCCAGACAGCATCCACCGGCGCATTGATGGTGACCGCCCGCGTGGCCTGCCAGGCCCAGTTCGAGGTGAGCTCGTCGCCCGGCAGGTCGCGGGACACCTCCTGGTCGGTCGCGCCCCAGCGCATGTAGCGCGGGCGCAGGCAGTACTTGTAGACGAGCGCCCCCGCACCCGCCGCAAGCGCCCACGAGACCAGGCGATTCCCACTCATCACCCACATCGTCGCGCACCTGCTGCTCAGGTCAATAGGTGGCGGGGGCCGGCGCCATGGTTCAGTCGCGGTCGCGGCCCCTGCATCGGCCCCCCACCAGGCCCATGAAAGGCGACCCGGCCCCGAAGAGGAAGCCGAGCTGGTACCATCCGCCATCGCGGCCCGTGTTGTACACGGGGTACCGTTCCCACCAGTCGAAGATGTGGATGATGAGGAGCGGCCACGCGGTTATGCCGTTCCAGAGTCCCCAGAGGAGATCTTCCATCGGGTTACCCTTTCCTGGAAAGCTACCTGCCGACGATAAACCGCGCAGGCTGCGCAGACCAGAACGGCCGGCCGCCGCTCCCGCTCGACAGAGCCGCTCAGATTGAATCACGATAACGCCACCCCCGCGCCGGCCAGGCGCGGCGCGGTCCGGGAGCCCAGGCATGCGAACCGAATGGTCCGATCTCTGGCGAAAGCTGGCTTCGCAAGATCTGATGACCGGCGAGGCCGGGGAGAGCCGCATGGTCGAGCGCTGGGCAGGGCTGGCCCGGAGGCTCGATGACCCCGGCGAGCAACGCCCGGACCCGGTGCTCGAATTCGTGCTCGACCGGCTCGACGCGGGGACCACCGTCCTCGACATCGGCGCCGGTGTTGGCCGCTGGACTATCCCGCTCGCCCAGCGTGCCCGTGCGGTGACCGCAATCGAGCCCGTGGAGGGAATGTGGCGCGCGCTCCAGGACCGGCTCGTGAGCCGGCAGATGGAGAATGTCACGATCGTGTCGGAGCCATGGAGCGACGCTGACGTTCCTGCCCACGACGTGGCGGTCGCGGCCTACTCGATGTACACCTCGCCCGGCCTGGCGGCATTCGCGCGCAAGATGGAGGCCTGCTCCCGCCGGCTCTGTGGCATGGCCATGCGCATTCCCGCCCCCGGCGGAGTCATCGGTGAGCTATCCGAGACCATCCACGGCGAATGGCACGACAGCCCGAACTTCGTCGTCGGCTACAACGCCCTGCTCGAAGCGGGGCTCACGCCCAACGTCTTCGTCGAACCCGCTGCCGCGCGATACTGGACGGACCGGACAATGGGCGAGGCCGCAGCTCGTGCTCGCCGCCACCTGCGCCTGGCTGACGGCCGTTTCGATGGCGTCATCATGGAGACGCTGGAGCGCCGCCTGGTCAGGACGGGAGAAGGCTACCGCTGGCCCGATTGGATGCGCGCCGCGCTGGTCTGGTGGGAACCGGGCCGGGCCTGTGAGGCGCTGAGTGGGCAGGCCCTCGGCATTGGGCCGTAACGAGCCCTCAGCGGACGGGAGAGGCCAGCCTCTGCGGAGCTCTCGCGAGAGGCGCCGGGGCCGGGAACGGGGCATCGGCCACAGTCGGCTTGGCAAACACCGTGCAGTCCAGCTCGCATTCCCTGCAACCGCTCCATTCCTCAAGCTCGCCGCTGTCGATGATTTCGATAACGCGCGACTTCGTGGCGATAACGCCCCGCCGCTGGAGGTCCGAAACCACCCGGATGGACGTTTCCAGGGTGACGCCCGAGCGGTCGGCGAGGTCCTGCCGGGTGAGGCGGAAGTTGATCTTCACGCCCGTGCTCTGGCGCACGCCATACTGCTCGGCGAGCTGTACAAGCGTGCAGCAGATCCGCCCGCGCGCGCTTCGAAACGAGAGCACGGTGTGCGAGATATCCCGCTGCCGGAGATCGCGCGAGAGCTGGCGCATCGTGTTGACGACCGTTGCCGGGAACCGCCGGGCGATGATCACGCGGGCCGCCTGTGAAATCAGGAGAACCCGGCAGAACTCCAGCGCCGTGGCGCCCACCGTGTGCGGGCGCCCATCGAGCGCGGCAAGGTCGAGGGGGATGTGCGGGGCAGGGAAGCCGACGACCAGCTGGCGTCCTTCCGGGTCCGAGTGGTAGAGGCGCACGCGCCCGGTCATGAGAATCCACAGGACGTTGTCGATTTCGCCCTCGGCAAACAGTTGCTCCCGCGCATCGAAGGTGACCATGGTGCACAGGCTTGCGACCTCTTCGAGCCCTGCGTCATCGAGGCCGAAAACGAGCGGGCAGTCCCGGAGGAATTCCACGACCTCGGCGTTCGCCACAGGCATTACTGCTCGCCGCCCCGTGGCAGCGCTTCGTTCACGAGGGGGAAGGTAATCCTGGCTGGCGGCAAGTACTCCCACATCACACCTCGGGCGGGGAAGCCATTGTCGCGTTCTATCGCGCCGATGAAGCGTAGCATGTCGCGGCCGGGTGCAGGAAGCGCAACACGGGCCAATCGTGGTCTGAATGCAGGGAATCCCGCGAGCGGATACCCGGGGGCTACCCAGGATCCATGGAGGTGAACGTTCACGAGGTTGCGGGGATCCTCCCGGAAGATAGAACGGCGGAACCGGCACCCAAGATCATTGGCAGCACAGAGCCCGAAGTCGCGTGAGCGATGTTCCACATCGGCCCCGAGTCCCGCTGGCAGGCGTGGGGCGGTGAACAAGCGACACTGGCCTTCCGGCCCACGAACTCATGGCCGGGCGACAGGTGGCGCGGGCGTTTCCGCGCTCTCATCGTGCTGCTGCGTGGTTGCCGAGCAGGGATTCGAACCCCGACCAAAGGCTCCAAAGACCCGTGTGCTACCGTTACACCACTCGGCAGGGGTGGGCGGACGATGCTCGCCCCGTGCTCCGAGAGTACAGGCGCACCCCGGCCGGAGTCGAGACATCCCGTCCGGTAGCCGGCGCTGTCCCTATAATGTCCGTGGCAGGCCGAAGTGGCGGAATGGCAGACGCGGCGGTCTCAAAAACCGTTGGGCCCAAAGCCCGTGTGGGTTCGAATCCCACCTTCGGCACCAGCTTTCGGCCGCGCGATGCGAACGAAAAAGGCCCGCCTGTGAGCGAGCCTTTCGGTTGGGCGAACTGGAGCGGAAGACGAGGGTCGAACTCGCGACCTCCTCCTTGGCAAGGAGGCGCTCTGCCACTGAGCTACTTCCGCCCGCAAACGCGATTATAGCATGGGGCCCCTTCGGGCCAAGGCGCGCTACGGCTGCTCAGTCGCCCAGCAGCGTCGTGTAGCCCAGCGCGACCACGTCCTCCACGTACTGGCTTCGCCAGCCGGGGTCGGGGACGGGCACGCCGTGCTCTCGGAACCAGCGGTGCAGCTGCAGGTACTCCTCTTCGAGGCGCATCCGCCAGCTGTCCTCTTCCTTGAAGATCTCTGGGTCCACTTCGTCCAGCCGCTGCTGCATCTCATCGAAGTCGACCTCGTTGTCTTCCTTCCAGTAGGTCGAAAGGTAATCGAGCGACTCTTCGAGGTTCCGGCGGCATTCATCGAGCATCACCGCCATCATTCCCGCTTCGCCCATGCGCTGGCCGTTCACACGGTAGATGCGGGCGCAGGGTTCGCAGACAACCACAAGCTTGCGAGCGTCGCAGTCGCTCTTGTCCACGCAGTCGCGGCAGCGCTGGGCGAACTGGGCCGCATCGGTGCTGCGCGTGTAGCCCACCACCATCTCGTCGCCGAGTGCGCCGCAGGCCTGGCACGACATGGTGCCCGAGAGGATCTCGTTGATCGCCTTGTCCCAGTCAAGCTGCATGGCTGTTCCCCGTGTTCGTGAAGCGGCCTGGACCGCTAACCAAGAGTATACCAGCCGCTCTGCCCGGGCATTTCTTCCACGCCCACCGCAAGGCGCCTGATGTTTGAGGCTCCATTCGCGCGGAGCGCCGCAAGCAGGCGGCCCGCTATCCATTCCGCCAGGCGTTCGGCGGTCGTATTGTCGATCGGCAGCGCGACAACGTCGGAGCATGGCAGCACATAGGTCTGGCCGCCGGCGTGAAGCTCATAGTTGCCGCCCACGATGGTGGCACGGAGGAGGCTGGAACGCTCCTGCAGCAGGAAGCGGTGGTCGAGCTCATCGAGGATGCCCGCCGCGATTCGCCTCAGGTCGCCGAAATCCCACACCCAGCCGTCGGCGGTGAGGTCACCCTCGGCCTCAATCGAGACCGCGTAGTTGTGCCCGTGCAAGGGCTCGCAGCGGCCGTCGAAGGTGGCCATGTGGGCGGCAGCAAAACGGAGACGGCTGCCATCGATCGAAACGCGGAATGCTCCCTGCATGGCCCGATCTTAGGCCATCCCCCGCGCCCGGTCCGCCCTGGCGCTTGTCGGGATTCGTGCATTTCGGCACAATCGGCGTGCGCGGCCAGCGCCACGGAGCCGTTCTCTTGCCAGTTGTCGTTGTGACCTCGATCCAGCCCGGCGAGGGCAAGACCGGCGTTGCTGCCGCTATCGCCCGCCACTACGCCTACCTTGGGCGCGCCGTGGCGCTCGCCCGTGTTGAAGCCGAAGACGGCCACGCCGAAGAAGACGCGCGCTACTACGCCTCCCTCGAATTCGCCCCTGGCAACAAGGCGGCGCCCGTTGCCGCTTCGTCCATCGCTGACCCCGGGGGCGACGCTCTGCTGGTGGTCGAAGCCGGTCCCGAAGCGGCCGCGGCAATCGCCGCCGCGAAGGTAGTAGTGGTGGCGAAAGGAGCCGCACCTGCGTCTGCCCCGGCGGGGCTCTCGCCCTCAGCGGTGGTTGTGACGCGCGCCCCGGCAATGGCCGAAGCGAGCGCCGGCGACGTACCCGTGATCGCTCTCGCCGAAGACCGGACCCTCGCCGGGTTCAGCGTTGCCGAGGTGCAGGCGCTCACCGGCTCAGAGACGCTCATCGAGGGCGATTGCCCCGATGGCACCTGTGACCACCTGGTGATCTCGCCCATCGCCGCGGACGCGGGCCAGCCGCATTTCAGGCGCTTCCCCGCAAAGGCCGTCGTCGTCCGCTTTGATCGCACCGACCAGCACCTCGCCGCGCTTCGCGGCGACACGCCCTGCCTGGTGTTGACGGGCGGGCAGCGGCCATCGAGCAACGCGCTCGACGCGGCTTCCGCGTCCGGAGCGGCGGTCCTGCTTGCGCCGGGGGGGACGGTCGAGACCGTCGCCGCGCTCGAAGCCATTCACGAAACCTCGCGGTTCCAGGGCGAGCGCAAGCTCGACAGCATGGCCGCGCTGCTCGAAGGTTCGGCTCTCTTCAGCGCGCTGGCATTGTAGCCCGGGGACCGGGCCATTCGGGGCCCGGGTCAGCTGCCGATAACGGGGGCGTCGTCGCCATCGTGAGCAGCGGGGAAGGCCCGGGCCGGCGCGAAGGGGTCGCTCGCGGCCACGGACCGCGCTGGCGGCGGCGGTGGTGGCGCGGGCCGGCCAGCAGTTGCCACCTGGCCCTGCACCGGGCGCGGTCCACCGGGCGGGCGCGCCGGCCGCGCACCCATTCCCTCACGCGGGGCCTTTTCGAGGCCGCAGTACGGGCAGGCGACCCACGCATAGCTGAGCGGCTTCGCGCATGACCGGCAGGGTTCTTTGAGGCGTGTCCGGCACGATGGGCAGATGAGGAAATCATCATGCACGCGCCGCTTGCAGGTAGGGCAAGCCTTCTGGTCTTCCAGCTCCTGCAGGAGCGCCTCTTCCTCGAGCGAGCGCTCATAGAGCTCCGCCAGCGTGTGGCGCGGCCGCAGGATGAGGTACACCCAGTGCCCGGGGAGGAAGAACACCAGCACTACCAGCACGGCCGCCATCTGCACGATCGGGTCGCGGGAACGCTGGCGGATGTCGCGGTAGGTCCAGTAGACCAGGGTCAGCCAGAGCGTGCCGAGATAAAGCGCCAGGATGGTGAGGCTGAGCTTGAGCGTGGCCTCCCACGAGCCTCCCGGCCAGCTATCGAATGGCATCAACTACTCCTGAACTGCGAACGAGCCCGTTCGCAGTATAGCATCGGGCCCATCTGTGGCCCGGGCAAATGGTTGAAGAGCCTTAGCAGATGTTAGACTCTGCCGGTGACTCCCACGGGCGGCGCAGCATCGATCCTCGATGGCCTCAACGAGCCCCAGCGGGCGGCCGTGACCCACGGCGATGGGCCCCTCCTCATCCTTGCCGGGCCTGGCAGCGGCAAGACGCGGGTCATCGCTCACCGCATCGCCTGGCTTGTGACGGAAAGGGGCGTGCCTCCGTGGCGCATCCTCGCCGTCACCTTCACCAACAAGGCCGCGCGCGAGATGCGGGAGCGGGCGAGCCGCCTGCTCGGCGTCGAGAGCAGCGAACTGCATATGGGCACCTTCCATTCGATGTGCGCACGCTGGCTCCGCGCCGATGGCAGGAGCATCGGCATCAGCCCCGACTTCGTGATCTACGACGACGCCGACCAGGTTGGCCTCATGAAGCGGGTCCTCGAAGCGCTGGAGATCGACCCCCGCCGGTTCAGCCCCCGGTCCATCCTTTCTGCCATCTCCAACGCGAAGAGCGAGATGGTTGTTCCCGAGGAATACGCGCGGCGCGCGCACGACTACTTCGGTGAGGTGGTGGCGCGCGCCTACACGCGCTACCAGGAGGCGCTCCAGGGAGCTTCGGCCCTGGACTTCGACGACCTGCTCCTCGAAGCTGTCCGGCTCTTCCGGCAATCTCCTGCCGCTCTCGAGAAGTACGCGGGGCGCTACCAGCACGTCCTCATCGACGAGTTCCAGGACACCAACCCGGTGCAATACGCCCTTGCCCGCCAGCTTGCCTCGCGCCACGGGAACATCTGCGTGGTCGGCGACCCCGACCAGAGCATCTATTCGTGGAGAGCGGCCGATATCCGCAACATCCTCAACTTCGAGCGCGACTTCGCGGGGTGCACGGTGTTCATGCTGGAGCAGAACTACCGTTCCACCCAGCCCATTCTCTCCGCTGCCGATGCCGTCATCGGCAGGAACCCGGACCGCAAACAGCGACGGCTCTGGACCGAGCGCACGGGCGGCGACCACCTGATCTTTCACGAAGCGTCGAGCGACGAGGGCGAGGCCGAATTCATCGCCCGCGAGATAGCGCGGCTGATTGACCGCGGCCGGCGCCCCGGCGACTTCGCCGTGATGTACCGGACGAACGCGCAGTCCCGGTCAATTGAAGAGGCGATGGTGCGGAACTCCCTCCCCTACCGGCTCATCGGGGGCGTGCGCTTCTACCAGCGCCGCGAGATAAAGGACCTTCTCGCCTACCTGCGCCTGCTGCACAACCGCCGCGACGAGGCGAGCCTGCTGCGGGTGATCAATGTCCCCGGGCGCGGCGTCGGCGAAACCACCGTGGGCCGGCTGCGCGAGCACGCCGCCCGCGAACGGATGGCCCTGTGGGATGCCTGCGAGGCGGTGGCGAAGGGCGTTGCCGTTCCCGGCGTGTCTGGCCGTCCCGCTGCAGCCGTGCGGGAGTTCGTGACCATGATGGAGCGGCTGCGCAGCCTGCGTGACGAGCCGCTCCCGCGTGTGCTGGGCGAGGTGCTGGAGGCGACAGGGTATGTCGCCTACCTCCGCGACGGCGCCGGCGAAGCCCCCGAGAGGATTGAGAACGTCGAACAGTTGAGGGCGCTGATGAGCCAGTACGAACAGACTGCCGCCGCGATTCCCGACCTGGCGACCTTCCTGCAGGACGTCTCCCTTGTCGCTGATGTCGACGAGCTCGACGAGGGGGTCGACGCGGTCACCCTCATCACTCTGCACGCCGCCAAGGGGCTCGAATTCCCGGTGGTGTTCATTGCCGGCATGGAGGAGGGCCTCTTGCCCCATATCCGCTCGTACGATGACCCGCGCCAGATGGAGGAAGAGCGGCGGCTGGCCTACGTGGGCATCACCCGGGCGAAGGACCAGGTCTACCTCACCCGCGCCTACCGCCGCTTCATCATGGGCGGCCAGGGGTCGAACCCACCCTCGCGCTTCCTGGCCGATATCCCGCGGGAGCTCAGCCGCCCCTACTCAGCGGTGGCGGATGGCCCGGTGCGGACTCCCCCTGCCGGGACCCGCGAGGAGTTCCGGCCCGCTGCTGCCGCGTGGCAGGCCGGCGACCGTGTGGCCCACGCGAAGTTTGGCACGGGGACGGTGGTCAGCACGCAGCCCCGCAGCGGCGATATCGAGATTGTGGTGGCTTTCGAATCCGCGGGCGTACGCCGCCTGCTGCAGAGCTTTGCCCCCCTGGAGCGCGCATGAGCATCCACCCTCTCTTCCTCGTGCCCGGCTCGTGGGATGAATGGCGCGACTGGCTCGCCGCCCACGGCCCGGACATCGCCGGCATAGTCATTGGCCTCATTGTCATCCGGCTCGTCTTTCGCGGCGTGTTCGGGCGGTTCCTGCGCGAGGCTGCGAGCAGGGCCGCCAGGGCACGGCGCGAGGACCCGGAGGCCGTGCAGAAGCGCGCCGATACGCTCCTTTCGACGCTCGACTGGCTCTTCACGCTCTTCCTGCTCTTTGTTGGCCTTGCCCTTGTGCTCGACCAGTTCGACATCCAGGTCTCGGCGCTCATTGCCGGCGTCGGCGTCGCGGGCGTTGCCATCGGCCTCGGCACCCAGACCCTGATCAAGGACGTGATCAACGGCTTCTTCATTCTGGTGGAAGGCCAGTACGCCGTCGGGGATACCGTGACGGTGGGCGGCGCTACCGGCGAGGTCATCGAGATCAACCCCCGGCGCACCGTGGTTCGCGATGCCGAAGGCAACCTCCACAGCATCCCGAACAGCGCCATCACGGTCGCGGTGAACCTTACGCCGTCTCTCTCGCGCCTCCGATTCGATATCGAAGTCCCTTTCCGGGAAAGCGAAACGGCCCGGGCGCTCGTGGCCGATGTTGGGGCAGGGCTGTCCCGTGACATGGGTGACTCGCTCGCGGCCCCCCCGCGCATCGCCCTCCAGCGCATGGCGACGGATGCGGATGTCTGCATGACCGTAGTCGCCGAGGTGCGCCCCCAGGACCGCTGGGAGGTGGAGGTAGAGCTCCGGCGACGCCTCAAACGCCGTTTCGAGGCCGAAAAGGTAGACCTGGCCTTCCCGGTAGGGGGCGCGACCGTGCCGAGGGCTACGCCTGCTCCCTGAAACCCGCCCCCTCAGGGCCTCTTCGGCACCATTACCTTGCGCCGGAAGTAGCACACCTCTTCGCCGCGCTGATTGAAGCCGCGCGTCTCGACCGTGACGATGCCGCGGTCGCCGCTCGATGTCTCCTTCTTTTCGAGCACCGTGGTCTCGGCCCGGATGGTGTCGCCGTGGAAGGTCGGCTTCATGTGCCTGAGGCTCTCGATCTCCAGGTTGGCGATTGCCTTCCCCGAGACATCGGCCACGCTCATGCCCAGCACCAGCGAGTAGACGAAGTTGCCTACCACCACGTTCTGCTTGAACTGCGTCTCCTCCTCGGCGTACCAGCGGTCGGAATGGAGCGGGTGGTGGTTCATGGTCATGTCGCAGAAGAGGTGGTCCTCTGCCTCGGTGATCGTCTTGCTCGGCCAGTGCCGGTAGACGTCGCCGATTTCGAACTCCTCGTAGTAGCGGCCGAACTTGTCGCGCCCGTCGTGGACTGTCATCTCTTCTCCTCGTATCTCAGGGGACTGGGAGGCGAACCTCGCTGCCTAGACCGGGTACTCCCGCTGGAGCGCCCGTGCGATAACGATCTTCTGGATGTCGCTCGTGCCTTCGGCGATGACCATCAGGGGGGCATCGCGGTAGTACCGTTCGAGCGGCAGCTCCTTGCTGTAGGAGACGCCGCCGTGGATGCGCATCGCGTCGAGCACCACCTCCTGGCACATCTCCGTGGCGAAGAGCTTTGCCATGCCGGCGTCGAGGTCGCTCCGCACGCCCGAGTCCTTCTTGCGGGCGGCATCGAATGTGAGCAGCCTGGCAGCCCGGATCTTCGTGGCCATCTCGGCCAGGCGGATCTGTTGCGCCTGGTGCTCGATGATGGGCCTGCCGAAGGCCACCCGAACCTGCGCGTAGCGGATCGCATCGTCGAAGGCCGCCTGGGCCAGTCCCACGCCGCGTCCCGCGACATTGATGCGCCCGACTTCGAGGCCGCTCATCACGTGCTGGAAACCAGACCCCTCCTTGCCGCCGAGGAGGGCGCTCGCGGGCACGCGAGCGTCGTCGAAAGAAAGCTCCGTCGTCTCCACGCCCTTGTAGCCGAGCTTGTCGAACTTCTTCCCAACGCTGAACCCGGCGATTCCGGGCTCGACCAGGAAGGCGCTCATGCCCCGGTGCCGCGGCTCTGCGGTGGGGTCGGTCTTGGTCAGCGCCAGGTAGACGCCTGCGCGCTGTCCGTTCGTCACCCACATCTTCTGGCCGTTGATTACGTAGTCGTCGCCGTCGCGGCGGGCGGTCGTCTTGATCGCCTGGGCGTCGGAACCGGCATCGGGCTCGGTGATGGTCAGCGCACAGCGGATTTCCGGCTCCACGAGGCGGGGCAGGAACTTCTGCCGCTGCTCTTCGGTGCCGTACTCGCTGATGGTGTAGCCGACGAGGACATGGGTGTTGATGATGCCCGCCAGGCTCATCCAGCCCCGCGCCAGCTCCATGCACACGCCCGCGTAGCATTCGAAGGAGAGGTCGAGGCCGCCGTACCGTTCGGGGATCTTGATGCCGAAGAGCCCCATCTCCGACATTCCCTTGACGAGGGGGTCGGGGTAGACGTCGGCGTGCTCGAACTCGCTTGCCTGGGGCTTCACCTCGCGGTCCACCCAGCGGCCCACGTTGGTGACGATCTCCCCGGCAATGGGGTCAAGGATGTCGGCGGCGAAATCACGGGCCATGGCGGGCCAGCACCTTTCTGCGTGGTCTGGAGGAGGTTGCGCCGCTCATTATCGGTGACCGCGGGCGCCAGCGGCCACGCCCGCCGTCGAGGCAGCGGCGGCCGGTACCAGGCTCAGGGAATGGACTTCAGGCCTTCGCGCGGGGCCCCCACCAGGATGGCCATGTTGCCATCGGGGTGGCGGTTCTCGTGCATGAGCTGGTGGCACTCGCCCGTCTGGTCGAACGGGAACACGCGCGAGAGGCAGGGGTCGATCTTCCCCGCCAGCACAAGGTCGTTGAACGCGTAGGCCTGTTCGTCGTTGGCGAAGTGCGAGCCCTGGAGCCGCTTCTGACGCATCCACAGGTAACGCAGGTCCACGTCGGCGTTGTAGCCGGTGGTGCCCGCGCAGATAACGACCATGCCGCCCGAATCGCAGACGAACACCGAGGTTGGGACTGTGTCCTGCCCCGGGTGTTCGAAGACAATGCGCGGGCTCTTCCGTTCGCCGAGGATGTCCCAGATGGCCTTGCCAAAGGCGCGCGCCCCGGCTGTGAACCCGTTCATCTCGGCGGTGCTTTCCCAGTGCGGCAGCCGCCCCCAGTGGTCGAAGTGCTTGCGGTTAATGCAGCCGGCCGCTCCCAGCTTCTTGCAGAAATCGAATTTCGATTCATTCGAGACCACGGCGATGGGCTTCGCGCCGAGGTTGGCGGCGATCTGAATGGCCATTGAGCCAAGGCCGCCGGCGCCGCCCCAGACAAGCACCACGTCGCCTTCGCGCACCGAGTGCGGCGGCCACCCGGTCAGCATGCGATAGGCGGTCGCCCCAACGAGCATGTAGGCGGCGGCGGCCTCCCAGGTGAGGTGCGATGGTTTCCGGGCGAGCTGGTGCGCCTGTACGCGCGTGAACTGCGCGAACGAGCCGTAGTTCGACTCGTATCCCCAGATGCGGAACGAAGGGCTGAACATCGGGTCCTCGCCCGCCAGGACCTCCGGGGCATGGATGTCCCACATGCCGCAGTGGACCACGACCTCGTCGCCCACCTTCCAGTTCTTCACGTTCTCGCCAACGGCGTAGACAATCCCCGATGCGTCGGAGCCGCCGACGTGGAAGTCCTCCACCTCGCCACCCTTCTGGCGCGCGGCGATGACATCGACGGGAACCCCCCGCCCGGCCCAGACGTTGTTGTAGTTCACTCCCGCCGCCATCACATAGACGAGCGCCTCGTCGGGGCCGATCGATGGAGTCTCGATCACCTCGGGCTGGAACGCCGAACGCGGCTCACCAAAGCGCGACTGGCGGATGACCTGGGCGTGCATGCGCGCCGGGATGTGCCCGAGCGGGGGCGCCTCGCCCAGGGGGTAGAGGTTCTTAACGGTGTCCGTTGTCATTGAGCTCCTCAGGTGCGACATAAGCGCATCCCTTCGCAGGGCGACAGGGATCACGTCGCGGGCGATTGTACCCCGGCCCTATGGGCTGGTAAATCGAGGTGGACCGCCAGCCATAGGGCTCATCTATGGGTCTGTCAGGCCAGGGCCACCTCACGCCCATCGCGCGCGCTCCGGTAGCAGGCATCGACCACGCGGTGGGCGGCGAGCGCCGTTCGGAAGCCGGGGAAGGCGGCCTGGCCTATCTGCACACACTGCAGGAACCGGTAGTCCTCCAGCATTCCGCGCGTCGCCAGCTGGAGTTCCACGTCATCGAGCCCCGCTATCTCCCGGTACCTGTCAATCACCTCGTCCGCGGAGATCTCCACCTCCGGGCCGGAGCGCAGCTGGTAACGGATGGGGCCGATGAAATCGTGCTCCGTGGCGAACCAGCCGCCTTCATAGAAGATTTCGAGCCTGCGGGTCGATGGCCTCTCGTCGATGGCGTGCCAGATTGAGCTGAGGGTGGTCTGCACTCCGCCCGCATGCTGGAAGGTCACGAGCGCCACATCCTCCACCCCTTCGTGCCCCGAGGTGAAGCGTGTATGGCAACGGACCCTTTCGATGTCACCAAAGAGCCAGTGAAAGAGGTCGATATCGTGGATTGAGTGCTCGATGAGCGTCCCGCCCCCGGCTTTCTGAACGTCGCCGCGCCAGGCACTTGCATAGTGGCCGCGGATGGGGAAGAACTGGTCGTCGCGGAGGTGCGCCGTCAGGAGCGGCCCGAGGCCCGGGTTCGCCATCAACTCCTTTAGAACGGTGAATACGGGCGAATAGCGCAGGACCAGCCCGACCTGGTTGATGACCCCGGCCGCCTCCACCCCCTGCACCATCTCCTCGACTTCGCTGAGCGAGGTTGCCAGGGGCTTTTCGCAGAACACCGCCAGGCCCCGGGCAGCGGCGTGCTTCACGAGGGCCGGGTGCTCGGAGGTCTCCGTGCAGATGTAAACGGCATTCAGGCCGGGGGCGCCGAGAACGTCTTCCGCCCGGTTGGTCACGACCTCGGCGGCAGTGATGGCCGCGAAATCGTGCGCGCGCTGCAGCTCCCGGTCGCAAACGGCAATGTAGCGCGCGGGCGTGAGCTCGGTGCGTATGGCTCCGCGGAGGTTGCGGGAATGAAAACGGCCAATGAAGCCGCATCCGATCAGTCCGACGACGGGGTCTGGCAATGTGTGCTCGCAGGGTGGGATTTTGCGGGCATTTTACGTTGGGGTTGCCGCCGGTTGGCGAATGGCCCGCTGGCGCCGGTCATAGTGGCGCAAGGGCACGGATAACTTCATCCCGCCACCCCGCAAGGGACGTGCCCTGGCCGCTAACGGAAGAAATTCACCGGGGGCGCCAGTGTCATCTTCCGTTAGCGGCCACGTCTTTTTCGCCGGACGGGGCTCCGCCGCCCAACTTTGTCCGGTCTCCGAGCCCGTGCTATAGTCGCCACGTCCTTTAGGGACAGATTTCACAATCGGCGGGCGCGTGCTCTACGAATACGGCCACATCGGCATCCTCGTCATCGTCGCGCTGATCTTCCCGGTCGGGGCGCTGGTCACTTCGTGGGCGCTCCAGTTCGTCAACATCCGGCCCGCCAGCAAGCCCGACGTCGTCCGCGATGACACGTATGAATGCGGGGTTCGCACGGAGGGCCCCAGCCTCGTCCAGTTCAACTTCCGCTTCTACTACATCGCCCTCCTCTTCGTGATCTTCGATGTCGAGCTCGTCTTCCTGTTCCCGTGGGCGCTCGTCTTCGAGAAGATCGGCTGGGTTGGCTACCTGGAGGGCCTCGGCTTCATTGGCATCCTCTGCCTGGGCATCCTCTACGCCTGGCGCAAGCGCGCCCTGGAGTGGCGCTGATGACGCGGCAGTGGACCGGGCCCGAAGTGGCCGCGATTGCGGAACGGCTCGTCCCGGGTTCGGTCGACCGCTCGACCCCGGTGGCCTGCTATCTCAGGCCCGAGAAGCTCGTGGAGGCAATGGGCGCCCTTCAGGCGGCCGGCGAGACGGACTTCGTTCACCTCACCAACCTCTGTGGCGTCGATTTCTGGGACCACTTCGAGGTTGTCTATCACGTTCAGTCGTTCGTTCAGAACGCGATTGCCTGCATCAAGGCCGATGTGCTCGACCGCGAACGGCCCGCCCTGCCCAGCGTTTGCCCGGTGTGGCGGGGCGCATGGATGCAGGAGTGCGAGACGTATGACCTCTTCGGCATTCGCTTTGAAGGTCACCCGAACCTGCACCGCATCCTGCTCTGGGACGGCTACCCCGGCTGGCCGCTGCGCAAGGACTTCCTCTCCATGCCCGGTGGGCTGCAACCCGGGCTCGATGAGTTCTCGGGGACGAAGCGGCGCCTGCCCCCGCCGGTGAAGGTGGTCGAATGAGCGGCCTCATCAAGTCCGAGCCGTTCACGCTCAACATCGGGCCGCAGCATCCGTCGACCCACGGCGTCTTCCGAATCAAGGTGAAGGTTGACGGCGAGCGCATCGTCGATGCCGAGATGGTGATGGGCTACCTCCACCGGGCGATGGAGAAACTCGCCGAAGAGCGCACATACACCCAGAACATCCCCTTCACCGACCGCACGGACTACCTCGCGAGCATGTCCAACAACCTGGGCTATGTGCTCGCGGTCGAAAAGCTGGCCGGGATCAACGTCCCCGAACGGGGGAACGCCATCCGCGTGATCATGGCCGAACTCCAGCGCATAGCGAGCCACTGCATGGCTGTCGGGGCGTTCACCAATGACACAGGCGCCTGGCAAACCCCGGTGATGTGGTGCTTCCGCGAACGCGAGCGCGTCCTCGACCTGTTCGAGATGACCAGCGGCGCGCGGCTCACCTGCAACTACATGCGCATCGGCGGAGTCGCCTTCGACCTGCCGAAGGAATTCGAGCCTGCAACGCGCAGGCTGCTGGCCGACCTCCCCGGCTTCATCGATGAGATTGAAGGCCTGCTGGTGGGCAACGAGATCTTCCTGGCGCGCACCCGCGGCGTAGGTGCGCTCAGCGCCGAGACTGCCACCAACTTCAGCCTGAGTGGGCCGATGCTCCGCGGAAGCGGCATCGCCTGGGACATCCGCAAGGCCGACCCCTACTGCGGCTACGAAAAGTACGACTTCCAGATCCCCATCGGCTACCAGGGCGACGCCTTCGACCGCTTCATCGTGCGGCTCGAAGAGATGCGCCAGAGCGTGAAGATAGTGCAGCAGGCGCTCGATGCGCTCCCCGGCGGGCCCCACAGCACGCAGGTGCCCCTCGCCCTCCGTCCCCCGGCCGGCGAGGCGTACGCCCGTGTGGAGGGCCCCCGCGGCGAGCTGGGCTACTACGTGGTCAGCGACGAGGGCCCTTCGCCCTACCGCTTCCACATCCGCCCGCCTTCGTTCATCAATCTCAGCGCCCTGAAAGAGATGACCGTCGGGGGCACGGTGGCCGACGCCATCGTCGTGCTGGGCTCCATCGACATCGTGGTGGGGGAGATTGACCGCTGATGCACCCGTTCCTCATCACCGATAACTGGTACGACCTGCGCGACCTCGGGAACCTCTCTGGCAGGTTGCTGGAGCTGCTCGACGATGCGCTTCCCTTCGGCCTCGTGTACGTCCTTGCCGCACTCATCGGCTTTGCCGCCAGCTTCCTCATCTTCGTGCTGCCATCTCAGCTGATTGTCGGGGTCTACGGCGAGCGCAAGCTCATCGGGCGCATCCAGTCGCGCTACGGCCCCAACCGCGTCGGCCCGTTCGGGTTGCTTCAGCCCGTCGCCGATGCCATCAAGCTCATGCAGAAGGAGGCGCTCACGCCGAAGACGGCCGACCGCGCCCTCATGTACCTGGCGCCGATTGTCTTCGTGGCCCCCTGCGTGCTGCTTTTCGCCGTGATCCCGTTCGGGCCGAACATGGTGTTCGCCGATATCCCGGTGGCCATCCTCTACTTCCTGGCTGTCTCTTCCATCCCCGTCCTGACGACCTTCATGGCCGGCTGGAGCCACAACAACAAGTACAGCCTCTTCGGGGCCATGCGCGTCGTCGCCATGACGATCAGCTATGAGCTGCCGCTGGTCCTGGGGATGCTGGGCGTGGTGCTGTTCACCGGCACGCTGGCGCTGCAGGGCACCGTGCTCTGGCAGAAGGAGCTGGACATCTGGCTGGTATTCCTCCAGCCGATTGCCTTCGCGATCTTCTTCATCAGCGCCAGTGCCGAGCTGAACCGCACTCCCACCGACATCGCCGAGGCCGAGTCCGAGATCGTGGCCGGCTACCTCACCGAGTACTCGGGGATGAAGTGGGGCCTCTTCTACGGCATGGACATCGGCTATGCCATTGCCGCCGCGGCGTTCGGGGTCACTGTCTTCCTCGGCGGGTGGACGCTCTTCGGTCTCGAAAAGTGGGTGCCCCCCTGGATCATCTTCATCGGCAAGACGCACCTCTTCTACTTCCTCTTCATCTGGACGCGGGGCACGCTCCCGCGGCTCCGCATCGACCAGCTCATGACCTTCGCGTGGAAGTTCATGCTTCCCATCGCCCTGCTCAACCTTGCCCTGGTGGCAACGGAGCGGATGTTCTGGATTGAGCAGGAGGCGGACGACTCAATCGTCTATGCCTTCGCGATCATCAACATCATTGCCGCAGCGGCGGCCGTCTACGGCTGGTCGCGCGCGCTGGGATACCGGCCCGAGGAGACTCCCCTGCGGCCGCGCCTGGTGAGCGAGGCAGGGGGCTTCGTTCCCCTGGAATCGGGCGGAGAGGGCGCGACATAGTATGGAAGGCTTTGGTGTCAGTCTCGCATTCTGGATCCTGACCGGTGTCACGCTGGTGGCCGCGCTGGGCGTACTCGCTTCGCGCAACCTCCTTCACGCTGTCCTCTTCCTCATCCTCCTGTTCGTTGGCATGGCCGGGTACTTCGTCCTGCTGTCGGCTGACTTCCTGGCCATGGCGCAGGTGATCATCTACGTGGGCGCGATCGCCGTGCTGGTGCTCTTCGCGGTGCTGCTCACGCCGCGAGCGGGACGCAACAACGGTGAGACGCGGATGTTCCTCCCCGCGCTCCTTCTCTGCGGCACGCTCCTCGCCATCATCCTGTTTGTCATCACCGACACGAACTGGGCCGTGGCCGATGAGTCGCCCTCCGTGACGGCGGCAGACCTGGGGGAGGCCCTTCTCTCCCGCTGGGTGCTCCCCTTCGAGCTCGCTTCGGTGCTGCTCACCGTTGCCCTCGTGGGCTCGATCATGCTCGTCCGCTCGCGCGAGGAAGAAGCGGAGGACGCAGTCTGATGACTCCCGGGCTCGAACACTTCCTCACCGTCGGCGCAATCCTCTTCTGCCTCGGGCTCACCATCGCCCTGAGCAAGCGGAACGCCATCGGCGTGCTGATGGGCATCGAGATAATGCTCAACGCCGTCAACCTGACGCTCCTCTCCTTTGCGCGCTTTGGTGTGGGCCACGGCCCCGTCACCGGCCAGGCCTTCGTCGTCTTCATCATCACAGTGGCGGCCGCGGAAGCTGCGGTCGCCCTCGCTCTTGCCGTCTCCGTGTACCGCAACCGCGACACGATCGACGTCGACAAGATGAACCTGCTGAGGTCGTAGCCGCATGTGGGTGGAGCTAATGAAGGTGAAGAACGGATACGCCGCCGAAACCTGGCGCGAGCTCTTCGCGGCCGAGGGGCTCGCGCTGCGCATCATCCCGCCCATCGGGCGCGGCGAGTCCGCCTCGATGCTTGACGAGCGCACGCTCTACGTGCCCACCGGCAAGTCCCACGTCGCCGAAGAAATCATGAGGAAGATCTAGCCGATGCCGTTCCTCGAAGCCGCCGCAGCGAAATCGCCCACCATCGACGAGTGGCTCCTGTGGGCGATCCTCGCAAGCCCGTTGACGGCGTGGGGCCTGATTGCGCTGTACTTCCGCAGGCTCCCCGCGGTGGCGGGCTATCTCGCCATTGCCGGCATCGGCATCTCCTGTGTCATCAGCTTCGTGACGCTCTTCAATGTGATCGACGCCGACGGCGCCATCGCCCAGCACACGCACGAGTGGTTCACCGCTGGCGATGTCGTGGTCAACCTCGGCGTTCGCGTCGATGGGCTGACCGCCGTGATGCTCGTTGTGGTCACGAGCGTCTCGCTCCTTGTCCAGGTCTACTCGACGGGCTACATGGCCGGCGATGCGGGTTACGGCCGCTACTTCGCCCACATGTGCCTCTTCACCACCTCGATGCTTGGCCTGGTGCTCGCCGACAACCTCTTCATGCTCTTCATCTTCTGGGAGCTGGTGGGCCTGAGCAGCTACCTGCTCATCGGGTTCTGGTTCCACAAGCCGAGCGCGGCTGCTGCCGCGAAAAAGGCCTTCATAGTCACGCGCATTGGCGACCTCGGGCTGCTTGCCGCCCTGCTGCTCATCTGGTCTCGCGCGGGGACGTTCGACATCGCCGGCATCCACCACTGGGCGGCCAGCGGCGAGGCCTCGGACAAGATCGTGACGCTCTTCGCGCTCGGCATCTTCGCCGGCGCCGCAGGCAAGAGCGCCCAGTTCCCGCTCCATGTCTGGCTCCCCGATGCGATGGAAGGCCCGACGCCTGTCTCTGCCCTCATCCATGCCGCCACCATGGTGGCCGCCGGCGTTTACCTGGTGGCGCGCTTCTTCCCCGTCTTCGAAGTGTCGGCCGATGCAAGCGAGGTTGTGGCCTGGATCGGCGCCGCCACGGCGCTCATCGCCGCCACCATCGCGCTCGTGCAAACGGACCTGAAGCGGGTGCTCGCCTACTCCACCGTGAGCCAGCTTGGCTACATGATGCTCGCCCTTGGCGCCCTTGGGTACGTGGCCGCCATCTTCCACCTCTTCACGCACGCCTTCTTCAAGGCGCTCCTCTTCCTTGGCAGCGGTTCGGTGAACCACGGAACGAATACCTTCGACATGCGCAAGATGGGCGGCCTGCGCAAGAAGATGCCGGTGACCTTCTGGACGTTTGTCATTGGCTCGCTCAGCCTGGCCGGCATCTTCCCCCTGGCCGGGTTCTGGTCGAAGGACGAGATCCTGCTCGATGCATGGCGCTACGACCGCGCGCTCTGGTTCATGGCCGCCACCGTCGCCTTCATGACCGCGTTCTACATGTTCCGCGCCATCTTCCTCACCTTCTTTGGCGAGTACAAAGGGGGCGAGCCGGTCGACCACCACGACCCGGACAACCACTTCCACGGCGACCCCGCGCACCCGCACGAGTCGCCCTGGCCGATGCGCGCGCCGCTGCTCATCCTCGCTGTCCCGGCCGTCCTCGCCGGGCTCTTCAACGTCAACCACGACTTCGGTGACTTCATCAACCACGCCCTCCCGGAGCTCCCGCACCACGACGAAAGCACCTTCGAATGGGGTATCGCGCTAAGCTCGCTCGGCCTTGCGCTGGCCGGGATCGGGCTCGCCTGGGCCATCTACTACAAACGGTGGGTCGCGTCGGCATCGCTGCGCGAGGTCTTCCTGCCGCTCGCGGGCGTCTTTGAGCGCAAGTACTTCCTCGACGACATCTACGAGGATATCTTCGTTCGCGGCATCTTCCACCGTGGCTGGAACCGGCTTCTCGAATTGAACGACCGCTACGTCATCGAAGGCGTGGTGAATGGCAGCGGCAGGCTCGTGCGGGGAGTTAGCAACGGCCTGCGCCCCATCCAGAACGGTCTCCTGCAGACCTACGGCCTCGGCTTCGCCGCAGGCGTCATCATCTTCGTGCTCGCCGTGTTCGCGGCGAATCCGCTGTAGGAGGCGGCCTTTGGAACTGACCGCTCTCGTCTTCCTCCCTGCGGCGGCCGCGATCCTCGTTCTCCTCCTCCCTGCCCGGCAGGAACACCTGGCGAAGTACGTTGCGCTGGCTGGTTCGGTGGCGGCCCTGGCCCTTTCGCTGTGGCTCTTCTTCAGCTTTGATGTGGACCAGGGCGGATACCAGTTCACCGAGCGGCGGGAGTGGGTCGATCTCGGCGCCTTCAACCTGCAGTACTTCCTCGGGGTCGACGGGCTCTCGATGCCGCTGGTGGTGCTCACCACCTTCCTGACCACCGCCTCGGTGCTCGTCTCGTTCAGCGTTACCCACAGGCAGCGCCTCTACTACGCGCTCCTCCTGGTGCTGGCCACCTCGGTGCTGGGTGTCTTCACGGCGCTCGACTTCATGCTCTTCTTCCTCTTCTGGGAGCTTGAGCTCTTCCCGATGTACCTCCTCATTTCGATCTGGGGGTCGGGGAGGAAGGAATACTCGGCCACAAAGTTCGTGCTATACACCATCGCCGGCTCGGCGTTCATGCTCGTGGGCATCCTCACGCTCGCATTCAGCGCGAGCACGTTCGATATCCAGGTGCTTGGCCAGTCCTCCTTCCAGGACACCGTGCTGCCGCTGAGCTGGGTCTTCCTGTTCCTCTTCATTGGCTTCGCGGTCAAGCTGCCAATGGTGCCGGTGCATACGTGGCTTCCCGATGCGCACAGCGACGCGCCCACCGCCGTATCCGTGATGCTCGCAGGCGTGCTCCTCAAGATGGGTGGCTACGGCATCATCCGCATGTGCGTGACTATCCTCCCCGGCGAAGCCGGTGACCTGAGCGCCTGGATGGCGGGCGCAGGGGCTGTCAGCGTCCTTTACGGCGCCTTCGTAACCCTGAGACAGACCGATGTGAAACGACTCATCGCCTACTCTTCGGTGAGCCACATGGGGCTTGTGCTGCTCGGCGTGGCTGCCCTGGGCAATACCGGAATGGTTGGCGCCACCTACCAGATGGTCGCGCATGGCCTCATCACCGGGCTCCTCTTCGTGTGCGTGGGGCTCATGTACGAGCGCACGCACACGCGCGAGATCGCTCGCCTCGGGGGCCTGGCCCGCCAGATGCCGCTGATAGCGACCGGGCTCGTATTCGCCGCCTTCGGCAGCCTCGGGCTGCCCGCCCTGGCCGGCTTCATCGCCGAGGTGATGGTCTTCATCGGCTCCTTCGAGGAGTTCGAGTGGGCGGCGCTCATGGCCATTTCCGGTGCGGTCCTTTCCGCCGGCTACATGCTCTGGATGCTGCAACGGGTCGTCTTTGGGCCGGTTCGGCCGGAATGGAACGGCCTCACCGACCAGCGCCACTGGTGGGAGCATTCCGTGGTGCTCATGCTCGCGGCGCTCATCATCCTGCTGGGCCTTTACCCGCCGCTTCTCACCGACGTCATCAACCCGGCAATCGACTCCATCGTACTGAGGGTGGGCGCGTGAACGGCATCGACCTCGTAGGACCGCAGTTCGCCGTTCTCATCGCCGCCGGCCTGGCGCTCGTCGTCGATGCTGTCCTTCCCCGGCAGCGGCGCCTGATACCGTTCGTCGCCCTCGCTGGCCTTGCCCTTTCCGTGGCCTGGTCTATCTCCTGGGTGGCGCGCGACGACTACCAGACCGCTTTCGGCGGGACGCTGGTTCTCGACCGGTACGCCGTCTTCTTCTACTTCGTCTTTGCTGGCATCGCCGCTGCCGTGGTGCTCGCCTCCATCGAGTGGGTAGAGCGCGCGGGCCGCGGCCAGGCGGAGTACTACGCCCTCGTGCTGGCGAGCACGGCCGGGTTCATGTTCCTGGCGTCGTCGCGCGACCTGATCAGCATCTTCATTGCACTCGAGCTCTCTTCTATCCCCCAGTACATCCTTGCCGGCTGGGGCAAGGACGAACGCTCCAGCGAAGCCGGCCTCAAGTACCTCCTGCTCGGGGCCATCGCTTCGGCGGTGCTCCTTTACGGCATGGCCCTGCTCTACGGCTTCACCCGAACCACCGAACTGGGCGGGATCGCCGACGCCGTTGCTGCCGGTGGCGATGCGAACAGATCGCTGCTCATCCTCGCCGTCGCGCTCGTGATCGCCGGGTTCGGCTTCAAGATGGCCGTCGTGCCCTTCCAGATGTGGGTTCCCGACGTCTACCAGGGGGCTCCCACGCCCGTTGCCGCCTATCTTTCCGTGGGGTCAAAGGGAGCGGCCTTCGCCGTCGTTACGCGGCTCTTCTTCGAAGGCCTTGGCCCCGGCGTAGCCAGCGACGACTGGTCGATGATCTTCGCTGTTGTGGCCGCCGTCTCTATGACGTTCGGCAACGTGATGGCGATCGCCCAGACCGATATCAAACGCTTGCTCGGGTATTCGTCCATCGCCCAGGCGGGGAACATCATGGTCGGCCTGGCGGCCATCTCCGTGGCCGGCGAGGAGTTCGTCCTCGGCGCGAGCGGAGTCATCTTCTTCGTCGCGGCCTACGCTTTCACCAACCTTGGCGCCTTCATCGCGGTGATCGCCATTTCGCAACGGATAGGCAGCGACCGCATCGCCGATTACGCCGGCATGTGGAAGCGCTCCCCGGCCCTTGCCGGGGTGCTGGCGCTCTGCCTGGTCTCCCTGACCGGGATCCCGCCCACAGCCGGCTTCTGGGCCAAGCTGTATGTCTTCAACTCCGCCATCCGCGCCGACATGGCGTGGCTCGTCATCATCGGCGTCCTCAACAGCCTGGTTTCCGCCTACTACTACCTTGGGATAGCGAAGACGATGTTCGTGGCCCAGCCGGCGGAAGAGGCCACTTTCCGGCCGCCGCTCACGCTCAGCATCTCGCTGGGCGTGGCGGCAGCGGGCGTGCTCGCCCTCGGCCTCATCCCGGGGCCGGTGCTTTCGGCCGCCCACGATGCCGCCGAGACGCTGGCGCTGGTCTACTAGGACGCCATGGGCGCCTACGACATCTCAATCGAGGTCGCGGTCGAAACGAACGCCATCGACATAAGAGAGCTCCGGGCGCTCTCCGAAAAGGTCATGTCGGGCGAAAACGTCGCCGCCGGCACCGCGCTTGCCGTAATCATCACGGACGATGAAGAGATGCGGCGCATGAATCGCGAGTTCCTCGGCATCGACGAGCCGACCGACGTCCTTTCGTTTCCCGATGAGGCCAATGATTTCGTGCAGGGAGTCGCCGACGAGCCGCTGCTGGGGGACATCGCCATTGCGCTCCCCACGGCGGAAAGGCAGGCCCGGGCTGCCGGGCACCCGCTGGCGGCAGAGCTCGCCCACCTGCTGGTGCACGGGATCCTTCACCTGTGTGGATACGACCACGTTGACAGTGTGGAAGACGAGGCGAACATGCGGGCCCGCGAGGAGCACTACCTTGGCGACCTGGGGCTGGCGCACAGCCACTGAGGCCCACGCCCGGCAATTCGTGACTGCTGCACATCTGTTCTATAATCGGGCTACTCCAGGCGATTGAGGGACCGGTGCTTTACGGGAAATGGCGCCCGCGCGGCTTCGATGAGGTGGTCGGGCAGGAACACATTGTGACCACGCTTCGAAACGCGCTCGCAACGGGCCAGGTCGCGCACGCCTACCTGTTCAGCGGTCCACGGGGCACCGGCAAGACCACCACCGCCCGCATCGTGGCGCGCGCCCTCAACTGCCTGGACCTGCGCAACGGCGAACCGTGCAACCGGTGCGCTCCCTGTGTGGCCATCCTCAAGGGCTCTGCCCTCGACCTCATCGAGATGGATGCGGCCAGCAATCGCGGCATCGACGACATCCGCGACCTCCGCGAGAAGATCGCCTTTGCGCCGAGCGACCTTCAGCGCAAGGTTTACCTCCTCGATGAGGTTCACATGCTCACCGATGGCGCCTTCAACGCGCTTCTGAAGACACTGGAGGAGCCGCCGCCGCACGCCTTCTTCATCCTCGCCACCACTGAGCTGCACAAAGTGCCGGCCACAATCGTCTCTCGCTGCCAGCGGTACGACTTCCACCGTGTCCCCAACTCGGCCATCGTTGAGCGCCTGCGCTTCATCGCCGGCGAGGAGGGCTTTTCGGTCCCTGCCGAGGGCCTGCTTGCGATCGCTATCCAGGCCCGGGGCGGCATGCGCGACGCGATCACGCTCCTCGAACAGGTGGTGGCCAGGTATGGCATGGCGCCGTCGACCGATGATGTCCTCGCTGCCCTCGGGATGGTCCACGACGAACGCAGCGAGGCCCTGGCCGTCGCCCTGGTGGAAGAGGATCTCGGCGCCGCGCTCGCGATTGCCCGGCAGGTCGCCGATGATGGCGTCGACATCGCCCGCTTCACGCGCGAGACGATAGACGTCCTGCGAGACACGCTCCTCAAGGTGCTGGGCGCCCCGCGCCCCGAAAGCCCGCAGCACGATGCGGCCGCGCGCGTTGCCTCGCTCGCGCTGGAGCGCGGCGCCAGCGCGCCACGCCTTGCCGCGAGCATCGCCGACCTGGCGAAGGCCGATTTCCGGCTCGATCCGGCGAATCCCGTGCCGCTTGAAATCGCCTGCGCGACGGCCATCCTCGGTCCGGGGACGTCCGCGGCGCCGGCGGCCCCCTCGGCGGGCAGCGCTCCGCGCGCGGTCCAAAGGGCCAGGCCGGGCCCGGGGCAGCCTGCCGCTGCTGGCCCGGCCGACGCCGCTCTTTCTGCTGAGGAGGCGTTCATGCGCGAGCTGTATGAGCGCTGCCGCACGGCCAACACGGTCCTCGGCGCCTGGCTCAACGGCTCGTGCGAGGTGATCGCCATCGGCCAGGAAGACCTGGAGCTTGGCTTCTATCACCCGCTCCACATGCAAAAGGTAGACAAGGATTGCCGGACCCTCGTCGAACAACAGGCCGAGCTGATGCTTGGCCGGGCGGTGAGGCTGAAGGTGCGGCAGGTGGAGCGCGGGTCACCCGCCTCCCGGCGGGCGCCGAAGGGCGGACACCTGGTCGAGGCGGCACGGGCCCTTGGCGCGACTCCCGTAGCGAAGGATGGCGATTGATGGCGAAGAGCAGCGGCCGGAACAGGTATCTCAGGCGCGGGGGCGGCGCAGGCCTGCCAGGAATGGGAGGTGGTGGCGCCAACCCGCTCGCAGCCGCCCAGGAGATGATCGCGAAGGCGCAGCAAGAGCTTGCTGCCGCCGCCGTTGAGGGCTCCGCCGGCGGTGGCGCTGTGAAGGTGCAGATGTCGGGCGAACAGAAGATCACGGGCATCACCATCGCGCCCGATGTGGTCGACCCGGACGATGTCGAGATGCTGCAGGACCTCATAATGGCCGCCATCGCGGATGCGGCCGGGAAGGTCAACGAGCTCCAGGCGCAGTCGTTCGGCGCCATCACCGGCGGCCTCAACCTGCCCGGGCTCGGGATCGGCTAGCGTCTGATGGCCGATGTCGCGGGGAGCACTCCGGAGCCCATCGCGCGGCTCATTGAGGAGTTCCACAGGCTCCCCGGGATCGGGCCGAAGTCTGCCCAGCGCCTTGCCTATCACATCCTTCGCGTTCCCGAACGGGAAGCGCTCGCCCTGGCGGAGGCGATCGGCGATGTGAAGCGCCGCATCGTTTTGTGTTCCACCTGCCTCAATATCACCGAAGCTGACCCCTGCCTGCTCTGCCAGGACCCGCGCCGCGACCGGACCATGGTCTGCGTCGTCGAACAGCCGCTCGACATCCTTGCCATCGAGCGGGCGGGGAGCTACCGGGGCGCATACCATGTCCTCCATGGCCTCCTGAACCCGATGGATGGCATCGGTCCCGAAGACCTGCACCTCAGGGAGCTCGTTGAGCGCGTGCGCGGCGGCGAAGTCGTGGAGATCATCATGGCGACAAACCCGAGCCTGGAAGGCGAAGCCACCGCCATGTACGTGCAGAGGCTCCTTGGGCCCGCCGGGGTGCGCGTCACCCGCCTGGCGCGGGGCCTTCCCAGCGGAGCCGATCTCGAATACGCCGACGATGTCACGCTGGCGCGGGCCCTGGAGGGCCGGCAGGAGATCTAGCGATGGCCGAACGCCCGCGCGTCTACAAGACCGAGGGGATCATCCTGAGGCGGCGCAACCTCGGCGAGGCCGACAGCATCTTCACGGTCCTGAGCGCGCACGAAGGGAAGTTCGACGCCATCGCAAAAGGTGTGCGAAAGACTCGCAGCCGTATGCGGGGCCACCTCGAACCCCTCACCCGAAGCCGGCTGCTGCTCGCCCGCGGGCGGTCGCTCGATGTTTTCACCCAGGCCGAGACCGTTGCGCCCTATCGCGCCATCCGCGACGACCTGGAGCGAAGCGCCACCGCCATCTACTGCGCCGAGCTGGCGGACCGGTTCACCATCGAGCACGCGGAGAACCCCGGGCTCTACGAACTGCTCCTGGCAGCGCTCGAAGCGCTCGACGGGGGCTCGCCGCCGGGCGCGGTGGCAAGGTACTTCGAGCTTCACCTGCTGTCGCTCATGGGCTACGAGTTGCAGCTCGATGCCTGCGCTGCCTGCCGGGGGCGGCTCGAGCCGGTTGAGACCCTCCTCTCGGCGAACGCTGGCGGGCTTGTCTGCGAGCGCTGCCGGGCAAAGGCGGGGGCGGGCAGGTTGCTCGGCGTGCGGGCCATGAAGGTTCTGCGCTATGCCCGGAACGTTGACATCGGCGCCTTTGGCGAGGTGCGGCTCGACCAGGCTCTTGCGAAGGAGCTCGAGGGGGCCATGGCGGAAGTTATCAGCCACTTCCTCGAACGTGAACCCCGCGCGCGGCGGTTCCTGGAGATCGTGGCGGCGCTCCCGGGCCGCGAAAACGCGTTGGCGCCCGGGATCGTAGAATCAGAGCAAGGTCCTTGAGGAACGGTGATATGCCCCTTTACGAGTACTTCTGCGAACCATGCAACGGGATCTTCGAAGAGCTCCGCCCCATGCGCGAGTCCAGCGAACCCGTGCCCTGCCCTGAATGCTTCAAGGACGCCAGCCGGATAATGCCCACGTCCTTCGCCGCCTTCACGTTCCGCGAGGGTTACCCGCGCCGCATACCAGACGATGGCAAGTACTACCACCTCGGCCAGAAGGTCTCGAAGCTTGTCAGCTCGGGCCGGCCCAACGAGCACCCCGAGGTGAACAAGCCCGAGCCCCCGCGGAAGAAGCTAAAGGGCGAGATCTCGGAAATCAGGGACATGCAGGCCGAGGCAAGGAAGGGTGCGCTCACCGACCTCTCCGGCAACCGCGTCAAGCCATCCGAGGTGGCATCCATGGCCGAGCAGGGCCGCGTGCTCAAGAAGGGCACCCCGCGCACGTAGGGCGGCGCCCGCCCGTTCGCCTCAGCTGCGCCTGGCGAGCACGTAAGCGCCGATTTCGACCAGGCTCTGGCGCGCCGGGGTCGATGGCAGGGCGCTGAGGGCTTCGTTCCCCCTGCGCACGTACTCGCGCGCCATCTCCATGGAATCCTCAAGCACCCCGGCCGTGCGGATGCCTGCCAGGGCCTCCTGCAGGTGCTCCTCGCGGTTCCGCCGTGCGGTGAAGAAGCGCTTGATGGGGTTGTCCTTCGGGAACCGTTCAAGGTAGAGGAGCGCCGGGAGGGTCACCGTACCTTCGCGCAGGTCGCCCCCGACGGGCTTGCCCATCTCCGCCTCGTCGCCGTTGAAGTCGAGGATATCGTCCACGATCTGGAACGCCATGCCCACGCTGTAACCGTAGGAGCGCAGAGCCTCCACGGAGTCACGGTCGCACCCGGCAAGCGAAGCGCCGCCTTCAGTTGCGTTGGCAAAGAGGGCCGCGGTCTTGCCCCCTATCCGCCAGAGGTAGTGCTGGATGTCCCGTCCCACGTCGAAGGCGGCGGCGTCCTGGTCCAGCTCGCCGCTCGTCATCTTCATCAGCGCGAGAGCGAAGAGCCTTGTCACGTGGATGCTGCCGGTGCGAGTCACCATCTCGGCCGCGTTGGCAAACAGGTAGTCGCCCAGGAGCACGGTTATCGCGTTGTCGAAGAGGGAGTTCATCGTCGGCCGGCCGCGCCGGCTGGCGGCGCCGTCCACCACATCGTCGTGCACGAGGCTGGCCGTATGCAGGAGCTCGATCGCCGCGCCCAGCGGCACAAGCCGGTTCAGGTTGTAGTCGCCGAAGGTTCCCGCGAGCAGGACAAGCGCCGGGCGAAGCCGCTTTCCTCTCGACTCCAGGGCGTGGTCGAGCATCCGCTTCAGCGCCGAGATCTCCACCTTCTTGGTCGATTCGAGCAGGTCCTCGACGAGGATCATGTCCTCGGCGACGGGACCGTAGAGCGTCGCCAGCGGGAGAGCCTGCGTCACAGCGAAGCCGCCTCCTCGGGAACCCTGACGCCGAACAGCCGGCAGGCGTTGGCGGTGGTCGCATCGGCCACTGCTTCGGCCGTCATCCCGCGCGCGGTGGCAATACCCGCCACGGCGGAACGCACGTTGGCCGGCTCGTTGCGCCTGCCGCGCAGTTCCTGCGGGGGAAGGTAGGGGCTGTCGGTTTCGACGACCAGCGCCGATAGCGGCAGGCCGGCGGCGATTCGCCGCGCTTCGGCGTTGTTCGGGTAGGTGATGGTGCAGGGTATCGACACCAGGAAGCCGAGCCCGGCGTAGCGTTGCGCCTGTTCGAGCGTGCCGCCGAAGCAGTGCATCACGCCCACGGGCCTACCTGCTCCCGGTAGCGGCGACGATGAGGCGTAGGCGGCCAGGTGCGGATAGATCTCCTCTTCCGCCGCGCGGGAGTGCACGCAGACGGGCTTCGCCACGCGCACGGCGATGGCGAGCTGTTCATCGAGCGCGTGGCGCTGATCCTCGCGGGGGGAGAGATCGCGGTAGAAGTCAAGGCCGATCTCTCCTACGGCCACAACCTCGGGCAGCCGCGCGAGTGATTCCAGCTCCGCCAGCATGGCGCTCGTCACCTCCCCGGCGTCGTGGGGGTGAAAGCCAACCGTTGGGACGAGGATGGGCGATGTCGCGGCCAGCGCAATCGCCGCCTGGTTGCTTTCAGCGTCGAATCCGCAGACGGCGATCCCTTCCACGCCTGCCCGCGTGGCGCGCGCGAGCACATCGCCGATGTCGCCCGCGAACGGCTTCTCCTGGATGTGGCTGTGCGAATCGAAGAGGCGCATCATCCGGCCACCTCTGCCGGGAGGGATTCAATCTTGGTGTAGAGCGGCCGCGGCGGCGGTAGCTGTGTCCCGGGAGCGACCGGCCGGTACTGCCAGCCCTGGTCGAGCACGGTGCCGCCCTGGGCGAGGTCTGCGTGCAGCTGCGCCGTCGAGAACGGGACCACCGGATGGAGCAGCACTTTGAGCGCGTTGATGACGTTGAGCGCCACGGCGAGCGTCTCCCCGGCGTGCTCCCGGTCTGTCTTCACGGCCTTCCACGGCGCCCGGTCATCCAGGTACTTGTTGGCCGCCTGGGCGAGCTTGAGCGCCTCGTTCAGGGCATTCCGGAACCGGCAGGCGCCGTACTCCGCGCCAACGGTGTCGAAGGCGCGCCGGGCCTCATCGACGAGGGCCGTGCTCTCGGGCGAAAGGGCCGCCGGCGCCGGTACGGAACCTTCGAAGTTCCTGTGCACCATGGCGATCACGCGGTTCGCCAGGTTTCCCCAGGTGGCGATGAGCACGTCATTGTTGGTGCGGATAAGCTCGTCCTCGCGGAACTCCGAATCGCTCGTCTCGGGCATGATCGTCGTCAGGTAGAAACGCACCGTATCGGGGCTGTAGGCATCGAGCAGGTCGAGCATCCAGGTACCGGTGCCCTTCGACTTGCTCTGTTTCTGCCCGGCCGAATAGTTGACGTACTGGTTGGCCGGGACGTCATAGGGCAGGTTCAGGTCCCCGTATCCGGCGAGCATGGCCGGCCAGATAACGGTGTGGAAGGCGATGTTGTCCTTGCCAATGAAGTAGTAGGAGCGCGTCGCGGGGTCCAGCCAGAAGGGCTTCCAGGCCTCGGGGTCGCCTTTGGAGGCGGCCCATTCCTTCGTCGCCGAAAGATAGCCGATCACAGCGTCGAACCAGACGTAGATGCGCTTGTCTTCGTAGCCTGCGACGGGGACAGGCACGCCCCAGCTGATGTCGCGCGTGATGGCACGGTCCTGTAGCCCCTCGTCCAGCATGCCAAGGGTAAAGTTGAGGACGTTTCGCCTCCAGTGTGCCTGCTTACTGGCCCACTCGCGCAGCTGGGCTTCAAGGGCGGTGAGCTTCAGGAAGAAGTGCTCTGACTGCCTCACCTCGGGCCGGGCGCCGGTCATGCGGCTGCGTGGCTCGATGAGATCAATCGCGTCGAGCATTTTGCCGCAGCTGTCGCACTGGTCGCCGCGCGCTTCCCTGTACCCGCAGAGGGGGCAGGTGCCCTCCACGTAGCGGTCGGGCAGAAACCGGCCTGCCTGCGGGTCGAAAAGCTGGTCCTGCGAATGCTTGTAGAGAAGCCCGCGTTCGAGGAGCCGCAGGAAGATGTCCTGGGTGGTTTCGTAGTGGTTCGCGGTCAGGGTGGTGGTGTAGAGGTCGAAAGTGATGCCCAGCCGCTCCCATACTTCCACGATTTTCGCGTGGTAACGGTCGACGATGACGCGAGGCTCAACGCCCTCCTTGTCGGCTGCTACCGTTATGGGCGTGCCGTGGCAGTCCGAGCCCGATACCATGGCCACTTCGTTGCCCGCCAGCCGCTGGTAGCGCGCAAAGATATCGGCCGGCAGGTAAGCTCCTGCCGCCTGCCCCACGTGCAGGAGGTAGTTGGCGTAGGGCCAGGCCACGCAGACAAGGATCCGGTCGGGCACAGTGGAGCAACCTCTGGAGAGGGGCTGCCGCAAGTCTACCACAGGGCCGGGTTGCGAACGGCGTGCCCGGCGGCCGGCCCTCGACCAGCGCGGCCGGGCACGCTACACCTCGTCCCACATGTCGTAGGTGGCCTGCCGCGGCAGGCCGAACCGCCGCGCCGCCTCCACTGCTGCCGAAGGTCGTCGCGCTCCCGCGCGCTTCATCTCGCCGATGTACAGCCGGGCTTCCGCGTCACCGGTCTCCTTCCCGGCTTCGATGCGAACGACGACCGTGACCTCGCCCCGGGTCTCGCGAAACCGCGGTGCGAGCTCTGAGGCGCGCCCGCGGATGGCCTCCTCGTGTACCTTCGTGAGCTCGCGGCAGACCACCACCTCGGGGTCGCGCAACTCCGTAGCCAGCTCCTGGAGCGTGGCGCCAAGCCGCGCCGGGCTTTCGAAGAACACCAGTACCGTGGCCGTGGAGGCGGCAGCGCGCAGGAGCTTCAGCCGTTCGCCCGCCGGCCGCGGGAGAAACCCCAGGAAGTGGAGCGAGCTCGCTTCGAACCCGGACACGGAGATGGCAGCGGCAAGTGCGGACGGGCCCGGGACGGCGACCACGTTCACCCCGGCATCGTGCGCCGCTTCGACCAGGCGGGCGCCGGGGTCCGCGACAAGCGGCGTGCCGGCGTCGCTGACAAGGGCCACCACGCCGATCCGCGATGCTTCCACCAGCCCGGGCGCACGGGCGAGAACGTTGTGCTCGGTGAGGCTCACCATTCGCGCGCCGCTTCCCGCCATCTTCAGGAGCTTCCCGGTGGTGCGGGTATCTTCGGCTGCCACGACCAGGGCCGCACCGAGGATGCGCAGGGCCCGTGGCGAAAGGTCTTCGAGATTGCCTATCGGCGTCGCAACCACGTAGAGACCGGGTGCAGGTCCGGTCATCGAGGGCAACATCCTGCTGTATTGCACATAACTGAACGGCAGACCCGGATCTGTGTTGACCCCGCTTCGGGGCCCCGCCTACACTCTAAAGCACATCCCGGACGACACGCCCGGGCGCCATCCCTTTCCCCCGGATAACGCAGACTTGAGTGCCCCCGCATACCCTTCTTCCGCCGCCTCTGCCATGCCAGAGGGCGGCCCTGCGCCGTCGATTCCAGAGGAGGCTCCCGTGACCGGTCCCCAGTTCAAGCAACTCCGCCGGGCGTACGGCTTCGATGAGGTCGCCATCGTTCCTGGCGACGTCACCATCAACCCGGAGCTTGTCGAACTGGGGCTCGAAATCGGGCCCCATCGTTTTGCCATCCCGTTCGTCGCTTCGGCCATGGATGCGGTTGTCGACCCCAATTTCGCGATTGAAATGCACCGCGCCGGAGGGCTCGCCGTCCTTAACCTTGAGGGTGTCTGGACGCGCTATGACGACCCGGGGACCATCCTCCAGGAAGTGGCCGCCGCCAGCCGCGACGAGGCAACAGCCATCCTGCAGAACGCCTACCAGGCTCCCATCCGCGATGACCTCATCGCCCGCCGCATCAAGGAGATAAAGGCCGGCGGCGCTGTGGCCGCTGTTTCGACCACACCCATGAACACCAAGAAGATGGCGGGCCTGGTCCAGGATTCGGGCGCCGACATCCTCGTGGTCCAGAGCACCGTCACCACCGCCCGGCATGAGTCGACCAGCCTTGAAGGGCTGCGATTCGAGAAGCTCTTCAAAGACATCCACATCCCCGTCGTGGTGGGAAACACGGTTGGCTTCAACGCCACCCTCGAAGTAATGCGAACCGGCGTCGCCGGCGTTCTTGTTGGCGTGGGCCCGGGAGCGGCCTGCACCAGCCGCGAGGTGCTCGGCATTGGCGTCCCCCAGGTGACGGCTACCATCGACTGTGCCGCCGCGCGCGACCACCACTTCCGCGAGACCGGCCGCTACGTCCCCATCATCACCGACGGGGGAATCCGCACCGGCGGCGATGTCTGCAAGTGCATCGTCAGTGGCGCCGACGCGGTCATGATGGGCTCGCCCTTCGCGCAGACCACTGAAGCGCCGGGCCGTGGCTACCACTGGGGCATGGCAACCCCTCATGCCAACCTCCCTCGCGGCACGCGGGTGGCCGTTGGCGTCAACACCACGGTCCAGAAGCTGCTCTATGGCCCTACCAGCCGCACCGATGGCACGGAGAACCTGGTCGGCGCTCTCAAGACCGCCATGGGTATGTGCGGCGCCCACAACGTGCGCGAGTTCCAGCAGGCCGAGATGGTCATCGCCCCGGCCATCAAGACCGAGGGCAAGATCTACCAGTTCGCCCAGTCGGGTTCGTAGAAGCTCTCCGGCAGCAGCCAGGGGTCCGCGCCTGCAGACCCGCGCTCCTGCCCGGGCAGATGCGCTAGAGCGCGTCCAACAGGTCGGCCAGCGGATCCGCGGAGTCGCCGCCAAGTACCTCGTCGGCCGCGTCGAGCGCGTAGCGGTCGGAGTGGGCCATCGCGAACCCTCGCCCTGCCCATGCAAGCATCGCCGCGTCGTTCACGCTATCCCCTACCGCGATCGTCTCGTGGCGGCCAATGCCGAGGTCCGCGCAGACCAGGGAGAGCGCGTGCCCCTTGTTCGCTTCAGGCGCCACGGCCACGGTGACGGCCGGGAAGTCGAGGATGTGAAGCGATTCGCCGTGGCGCCCGGCCAGGGTTCGATGGATTGCATTCGCCTCTGACTCCGAACTGATGATCCCCACGCCGGTCGGCTCGAAGCCAGAGTTCTCGGGGTCGGGCCGGTACTCCGGCAGGATCCCGGAGACGCGCCCGTACTCGTCCGAGGAGGGGTTCGGACGCGAGGCCACATAGCGCAGCGGGTCGAACCACTCGTAAACGCGGTCGATTTCGCGCGCGTAGCCGATGACCTCCATGGCGGCGCGGCGCGCGATCGGGAACGAGTGGAGCATCTGCCCATCGATGCGGTGCACCGAGCACCCCTGCTGGCAGATGATCGGCGTCTCAAGGCCGAGGTAGCGTGCTACGGATGCCGCTCCCGGGAACATCCGGCCCGAGGCCAGCACCACGGCGACGCCGTTTGCGCGCAACCGCATCACCGCCGCCCGGGTTCGTGGGCCGGGCATCTGCGTGCCGTCGCCAGCGGCATTGGGCGGGATGATGGTCCCGTCGATGTCGAGTGCGACCAGCTTCACTCCCACCGCGCGCACACCACCCGGTCGATTCCCGCCAGGTCCTTCACAACCCGGGTTTCGCGCCCCCTGGCTCGCAGTTCCGCCACCGCCGCATCCGCCTGCCCGTAGCCCACCTCGAGCGCGAGCAGGCGAGGACGGATCCTGCGGTCGCAGTCATCAATCAGCCGCCGGATCAGCGCGAACCCGTCGGCGCCACCATCGAGCGCCACCCGCGGCTCCCAGCGGCTGACCTCGGGCTCCAGCGCATCGATCTCCCAGGTTGGTATATACGGCAGGTTCGCGAGAACGATGCCGGCGCTATCAAGCGGGGCCAGCAGGTCACCCCTGACGAGCTGTGTGCCCGGGGCGTGCGCGGCCACGTTCCGGGCGGCGATGGCGAGCGCGTCCGCGCTCACATCAATCCCCACCACCCTGGTGGCAGGCGCCTCCGCGGCGATGGAAACGGCGATGGCGCCGCTCCCCGTGCCGGCATCGGCGACGACTACCCCCGGCGACCTGGTGATCTCTGCCAGGGCAACCTCCACCAGGAGCTCCGTTTCGGGCCGCGGGATGAGCACGCCCGGGCCCACCGCGAACTGGCGGCCGTAGAACTCGCGGCTGCCGGTGATGTACGCGGCCGGTTCACGCTCAAGACGGCGCTCGATGAGCTCGTGGAGCCGTGCCAGCTCACCACGGCTGGCAGCCGCACCCGCAAAGAAATGTGAGCGGGAGACCCCCGCGGCCTTCCGCGCCAGCAGCTCGGCCTCGAAATCCGCGTCCGGGATCCCGGCTGCACCCAGCCGTTTGGCCGCATCCTTTGCCGCGGCCCGCAGGCTCATGCCACGCTCGCCTGCAGCCGTTCCGCTTCGTCAGCAGTGGCGACGGCGTCGATGATGTCGTCGATGTTCCCATCCGTCCGGTCGGGGATGTTGTGAACGGTGAGCCCCACGCGGTGGTCGGTTATGCGGTCCTGGGGGTAGTTGTAGGTGCGGATCTTCTCGCTGCGGTCGCCCGAGCCGACCTGGGAGCGGCGCGTCGCGCTCAGCTCCGCATCCTGCTTCATCTGCTCCATGTCCAGGAGCCGCGAGCGGAGAACCGTCATCGCCTTGATGCGGTTCTTGAGCTGTGAACGCTCGTCCTGGCACACGACCACGATGTTCGTCGGCAGGTGCGTGATGCGCACGGCGGTCGCCACCTTGTTTACGTTCTGGCCGCCGGCCCCCGACGAATGGAAGATGTCAACGCGGAGGTCCTTCTCGTCGATGGCGATGTCTACTTCTTCCGCCTCGGGCAGCACGGCGACGGTGGCGGTTGAGGTATGGATGCGTCCCTGCGCTTCCGTCTCGGGTACGCGCTGCACACGATGGACGCCGCTCTCGTACTTCAGGCGCGAATAGGCGCCGTCGCCCCGGACCTCGAAGACGACCTCCTTGAACCCGTTCTTCTCCGATTCGGATGCGCTCAGGATCTCGGTCTTCCAGCCGCGCCGCTCGGCGTAGCGGACGTACATTCGGTGGAGGTCGCCGGCGAAGATGGCGGCCTCTTCGCCTCCTGCCCCGGCCCTTATCTCCATGATGACATTCCGTGCGTCGCGCGGGTCCCTGGGCAGCAGCGCCCGCATGATTTGCGAATCGAGCAGCGCGAGCCGCGTTTCGGCAGCGGCCATCTCGGCCTCGGCCAGGGCGCGCATCTCCGGGTCCTCTTCACCCAGGAGGGCGCGAGCATCCTCGGCGGCGGCGGTCGCATCCTCGAACTCGTCGAGGAGCGTCACGATGGGCTGGATATCGGCCCGCTCCCTGGCGAGCTGGTTGAGCTGTTCGAAGTCCGCGGCCACGCCGGGGCGCCCCATCTCTGCAGTGAGCTCGTCATAACGCTCGCGAATGCGGCGCAACCGGGTGAGTATCGCTTCGTCCATTGCTGCTCAAGAAAGCGGCCCGCCTTCTGCGGACCGCGTACACGTTTGCGGGGCCTGAATCGAGTATAACATCGGCCGCCTGAATGGGCCGTTGGCGCACCTCACGCGGAGCCAGCCGGTTGTCTATCGCATTACCCCCTGCCAGCTAGAATGCGTTAGCAGGTATGACTGTGAGCCGCGCCGCTGCACGCGAAACCGGCCGGGGTGCCCGGCCGCCCGTTCGCCTCCACTACGCTTCGTTCGAATCGCGCGTGGCGGCAGGCGTGCTTGACCTGCTGGTCCTCTTCATCATCGCCTCCCTCCTCGTCACGGCGGGGTCGATCGTCATCCTCATCTCATCCGACTTCGAGAAGGTCGACCCCTCTGCCACCGCCATCAATATCTTCTGGGGCTGCGTTGGCGCCATTCCCATTGCCTATGTCCTGTACTTCTTCCTGGCGCTGGCCTGGAAGGGGCAGACCGTCGGCCACGCCGTCATGCAGATCATGGTCATCCGCTCTGACGGCCGGCCGCTGGGTGTGATCGGCGCGATGGCGCGCGTAATTGGCCTTGGCGCCTACGTCCTCGTCGCCGGTGTTGGCGTGATCGCTGCTTACACCGTACGCGACTCGGCAGGCCGGGCGGCAGCGATTGTGGGCGTGACTTTCCTTCTCGTTGCCCTTGGGCTGGTGATGGCGGTCTTTGATTCCCACCGCCGGACGCTCCACGATCGCGTTGCCGGGACGATCGTCGTCCACGTGGACTAGGACCAGGTACCCCCTGCATGACAATGGATTCCAGCAGGCGCCGGCGCCAGGAACCCGCACAGGAGAGGCAGAGGTTCGAGCGCGACCACTCCGCCGCCGGGCGCGAAAGCGCGCTGCTCTTTGTCGCCGCCCTGGCCGTGTTTGTGCTGGTGGCCGCCGTCAGCGTTCGCCAGGCAACAGCACCCGGCAGCGCAATCGGCGTCATCGAAGATGGGGTTGCGGCCACCACGGAGGTCGACCTGCTGCTGGCCCAACAGCTTCCTGCCCTCCGGGAGCAGGCGCGAAAGCACCCGGGCGAGGAGGCCTACGCGCTGCCTGGCTACCCGGTTGAAGTCTTCCTGACCGGTGAGGAGCTATTGAAGCTCGACCAGGCAGCGGTGCGGGAGCTCCTCCTTCGCCGCTCGGCTCACGCGGTCTACGACCAGGGGCTGAAGGCGTTCGACCGCACAGGCAACCAGCAGGTCAGCTTCCTTTCGCTCCAGGGCCAGATGGACCTCGTCCTCGGGAACCTGACCAGCACGCGCCACTCGCAGGCCGGGGTGATCGCGCTGGTGGCCGGGCTCGTCTTTGCTGGCGCGGCCGTGGGTGTGCTGCTGCTGGCGGAGGGGCACAGCGGTTTTCGCAAGCTGGGACTCGCGGTGGTGGCGGGGACCGGCTTTGGGCTGATGCTCTCCGGCCTGGCGTGGTTCGGCGCCGGCCTGTTCGGTGGCAATGACCCGTTCGTGACCGACCTCCGCGACATCGTCAGATCGCTCCTCGGCGTACCGATAAGGGACTACCTGGTCGTCCTGGTCGCCGGGCTGCTGGCCTCCGGTCTGTCACCGCTTGCGGGCATGCTCGTGCGGCTCACCGGCTCGCCGGCGGATACGGACGCCACCAGCGAACCGGCTGACGAGCCTGCCAGCGTCGAGGATTGGGAGCCGGGCGCGCCCGCTTAGGGCAGGCCAGGGTCGCGGTCTGGCCGCAGCCTGCTCGCCGGGCAGTCTGGTTCCAGCGGGCAGCGGTCACACGCCGGCGCCCGCGCCGCGCAGGTACGCCGGCCGTGCTTTATCAGCAGCATGTGGAACGGGTAGTAGCTGGAGGGGTCGACCGCCGCTTCCAGGAGCTGGTGCGCCTTTTCCGCGCTGCCGCCCGGCGGGATGAGCCCCAGGCGCCGGGCCACGCGCTCCACGTGGGTGTCAACGGGCAACGCGGGCTTGCCCAGTGCAAAGAGGAGAACGCAGGCCGCTGTCTTTGGGCCCACCCCGGGCAACGCCCGCAACCAGGCGCGGGCTTCCCCGGTCTCCATTTCGCGGAGGAAGTCCAGGTTCCAGTCCGGTGAGCGCTCACCAACGGCGATCAGTGCCGCCTGGATACGCGGCGCCTTCTGCTCCGCCAGCCCTCCCGTAGAGATGGCCGCCACCACTTCCGCCGGGGGCGCATGGGCGATCGCCCGCCAGGATGGGAACCGGCGCAGCAGCTGCGTGAATGCCCGCCCGCTGTTCGTATCCGATGTGTTCTGCGAAAGGATGGTGAGCACAAGCTCGGTGACGGCGTCGCCGTGGCTCACCTGTTCGGGCCAACCGTAGAGGGGCGCCAGCTTCTCCATCACGGCCAGCGGGGAGAGCGTCATCGCAGGCCCAGCCGGCGGGCGGCAAGGGTGGGGAGCAGCGGTATCCGCTGCATCTCGCGCAAGTAACTCGACTCGCCCCGGTGCACCGCAAAAAAGGCGTTCCAGAGAGGACCAATGTGGGGCGCGACGCCCAGCCAGGGACCGCGCAGCCGCCGCAGGATCCCGTAGCTGATGTAGCCCAGGATTCGTGCGGCGTGTAGCTCCGGGGCGATCTCGCGGTCAACCGCGCGTTCGTACGAGCGCAGGTCGCCATCCGCTCCTGATGCCCGCAGGATCTCGGCCGCGGCCAACTGCCCGGACTGAATGGCGTACACGATCCCTTCCTGGGTGAACTCGTCTGCAAGTCCGGCGGCGTCGCCAGCAAGTGCGGTGCGGGCCGAGGCGATCGCTTCGCCTTCGCGGCGGAAGCGGATGTTGTGACCGCGGGCGCTGACGACTGTGGCTCCCGAGAGACCGAGCCGCGAGAGGTATTCTGCCAGGCGCCCTTTCAGAGCCCATCCCTGCCCTTCGGGCAGCACGATCCCCACCGACAGGGCGCCATCTTTCGGAAAGACCCAGGAGTATCCCCAGGGCCGGTAATCCAGCTCCACGAGCACGGTGTGGTCGAACGTCGCGCGCCGCAGCGGCGGCAGCCGGAGCTCAACCTCCCAGGCGGCGCATGAGCCGAGCCCGGCGCCGAGCCCCACCGCCCGGGCGGCGACCGAATTGGCCCCATCGGCTCCCACGAGAAACGAGCCCCCGGCTTCGAAGCCCTCGCCGCGCACGCGAACGGCGGGGCCGGATTCTTCCACCGAACGCACCTGCGTCGCGGGCCGGAACTCGGCGCCGGCCTTCTGCGCCTCATCGAGGAGCAGGGCGTCAAACCGGTCGCGCATCACCATGTCGAGGAATGGCCGCCCGGAATCGGAAACGAAGCGCACGCTGTCGCGAATGGAGATATCGAACAGGTGGATGGTCTCCTCCACGACCGAATCGATGGGAAACGGAATCAGGGAGCGGGTCCGCCGCGGGATGCCGCCCGCGCAGGCCTTGTAGCGGGGGAACCGCTCCCGGTCGAGGATGAGTACGCGCGCTCCCGCGGCGGCGAGGTCGCGGGCCGCCGTGCTACCAGCCGGGCCTGCGCCCACCACGATCGCGTCAAAGCGCGCCACGCCGTCGATTCTACGGGCGGCCCCTTGCGGGCGGCCAGAGGCGCCGCCAGCTACGATGGCACCATGACGCGAAGGGAGATCCGGCTTACGGACCTGACAGGCTGCGGCGGCTGAGCATCCAAGGTGGGGCCAGAGGCCCTGGCGCAGGTGCTGTCGCCGCTTGATGGCCTGTTCACAGGCGAAAGCCAGCCCGGCCTCCTGGTCGGGCTGGGCATAGCCGATGACGCGGCCGTGTTTCGCGTGAACGCGCGCACGGCGGTGGTGGCTACGCTTGACTTCTTCGCGCCCCTGGTCGACGACCCGTACACCTACGGCGCCATCGCTGCCGCCAACGCCATGTCGGACGTCTATGCCATGGGCGGCGAGGTGGCCCTGGCCCTGAACATCGCCGCCTTCCCCCGCCAGATGCCACCCGAGACCGTCACCGCCATCCTCCGCGGGGGAGCCGAAAAGGTCGCCGAGGCCGGCGGCGTCATCGCGGGCGGCCACACGATCTGGGATGAGGAGCCGAAATACGGCCTGAGCGTGCTCGGGCTCGTGAACCCTCGCAGGCTCCTTTCAAAGGCCGGCCTGAAGCCCGGGGACCACCTTTACCTCACCAAGCCGCTGGGCACGGGCGCCATTCTCACCGCGGGCCGCAAGCACGAAGCTGCCCGGCCATTGGTTGAGGCAGCGATTGAGAGCATGCTCCGCCTCAACCGCCACTCTTCGCACCTTGCCCGCCAGGCCCGGCTCGCCGCTGCCACCGATGTCACCGGATTCGGCCTCCTCGGCCACCTCTGGGAGATGTCCGAACGCTCCGGGGTCGCCGCCGAGGTCGAAATCGCCTCTGTGCCGCTGCTGCCCGGCGCGGTCGCAGCCATTGAGCTTGGCGCGCACACGGGCGGCGAAGAGCGCAACAGGGACTGGCTCACCCGGCGCGTGACTATCGAGGGCATTGTCGACCAACGCACCCTGGCGCTTCTTTACGACCCTCAGACCTCCGGTGGACTCCTGCTGGGGTGTCCACGCCGGCGCGCCCCGGCGCTCGAAGCAGCCTTTGCCCGCGATGGCGAGCCCCTCTGGCGCATCGGCCGCGTAGTGGAAGGGCCACCGGGGATAACCGTCAGCGCGGCCCGGAACAGGAGTTCGGTGTGAAACGTCTTACTTGACATAGGGTGCGGCCGGATTGTCCCAGCCAGAACCCGTTCCTATACTCGTGAGGCGCCCTGGTGGGAGAGGAGTGAGTTTGACGTCCGTCGCCACCGGCTTCGAGACCGTCATTGGCCTCGAAGTCCACTGCCAGCTCAAGACCCGCAGCAAGATGTTCTGTGGCTGCAGCGCCAGCTACTCTGGCGCCGAGCCGAACACGCACGTTTGCCCGGTCTGCATGGGAATGCCCGGGACGCTGCCCGTGATCAACGAAAAGGCAATCGAGTACATCGTCCTTACCGGGCTTGCTCTCAATTGCTCCATCCCCGCATCCAGCAAGTTCGACCGCAAGAACTACCACTACCCCGACCTGATGAAGGGGTATCAGATCTCCCAGTACGACCTGCCCGTCTGCAAGGGCGGCTGGCTCGAGATTGAAGCCGGTGGACCAGCCCGCCGCATCGGTATTACGCGCGTCCACATGGAAGAAGACACGGCCCGCCTCGTCCATCGCGTGGACTCCGCCACCGGCGAGGCCTACAGCCTCATCGACATCAATCGCGCCGGCTCGCCCCTGATGGAGATCGTGAGCGAGCCCGACATGCGCACCCCTGAAGAGGCGCGCGAGTACCTGGTCCGCCTCCGGCAGATCCTGCGCTACATCGGCGTGAGCGACGCCAACATGGAGGAAGGCGACTTTCGCTGCGACGCCAACATCAGCCTTCGTCCGGTGGGGACGGAGGCTTTCGGCAGCAAGGTCGAAGTAAAGAACATGAACAGCTTCCGCGCCGTGCATGATGCGCTCGCCTTCGAGGAAAAGCGCCAGGCTGCCATATTGCGTGCGGGAGGCCAGATCCCCCAGGAGACCCGTGGCTGGGTCGATGAGCGGGGCGAGACGGTTGGCCAGCGGTCCAAAGAGTTCGCGCACGACTACCGCTACTTCCCCGAACCCGACCTGCCCCCGCTGGCGTTCAGTCCGGAGCGGGTAGCGGCCCTGCGTGCTGCCCTGCCCGAGCTCCCCGAGGCTCGCCGGCGGCGTTTCCTCGCCCTCGGCCTCAGCGACCACGAGGCCGCAACGCTCACTGACGCTCGCGAACGTGCCACCTACTTTGAGCGGGTGATGGCTGCCATCCCGGCGGACCCGGGCCGGGCCGCGAAGCTCGCCGCCAACTGGGTGCTCGGAGAGGCAGGACGCTGGACCAACGCCACCGGTCTGCCGATCGAGGCGCTCCCGATCACACCCGCCGCCCTCGCGGACCTCATTGCGATGGTGGAATCGGGCGCCATCACCGCTAACGTCGCCAAGGAGGTGTTCGACCAGATGGCGGCCACTGGCAAGAGCGCCGCCGAAATCGTGGAGACCGCCGGCCTCGCGCAGATCAGTGGGAGCGATGAACTCGCCGGGGTGGTCGCGAAAGTGCTGGCAGCCAACGAGAAGGCTGTTGCTGACTATCGTGCTGGCAAAGATGCCGCAGCGAAGTTCCTTGTGGGCCAGGTCATGCGTGAGACGCGCGGGCGCGCCAATGCGCAGGCAGTCCAGGACCTCATCGCCCGGGAGCTGGGATGAAAATGCTCAGTCTGCCTAGCGATAGCAGACCTCAATGGTATAATCCATCACGATGACGCTCGAACGTCTCCGCGATCATAGCGCCATCAAGTGGCTCTACCCGGGCATGCACATCAAGCGCTGGCTGGTGCTGCTTGCCTTCGGCGTATCGCTCATGGGCCTCGGCATTGCCTACCTCCTGCGCGAGGCCTACCTCTCCTACACCTTCCCCGGCGTCTTCTACTATCTCACCCTCCAGTTCATCCCCCGCCTGGGCCGAGGAGCGCTGTTCATGGCGCTTTCGCTATCCGCCATCGGTGTCTCCATCTGGAAGTTGAACGAGTCCCTCCTTTTCGCCTTCGTACGCCCCGACCGCGAGAAGAGCCTCTCCGAATCCATCTACAACAAGCGCATCCTTGGCCGCGGGCCGAAGATCGTCGCCATCGGCGGCGGTACGGGCCTCTCCCAGGTGCTGCGCGGGCTCAAGAGCTATACCAGCAACCTCACTGCCATCGTCACGGTTGCCGACGACGGAGGCAGCACGGGCAGGCTCCGCCAGGAGTTCGGGGTGGTGGCCCCGGGCGACATAAGGCAATGCATCGCCGCCCTAGCTGAGGCCGAACCCCTTATGACGAAGCTCTTCCAGTATCGCTTCACCGAGGGAAGCGGGCTCGAAGGGCACTCCTTCGGCAATCTCTTCATCGTTGCCATGTCAGAGGTCACGGGGAACTTCGAAGCTGCAGTCCACGAAACCGGCCGGGTCCTCAACGTCCGTGGGAACATATTCCCATCGACCCTCGAGGATGTGACCCTGAGTGCCCGGACTGCTGACGATGAGGTTGTCCATGGCGAGCACAACATCACCGAGCGTGGCGCCGCAATTCACGAGGTCTTCCTCAATCCGCCATCCGCCGAGGCCCACCCCGATGCGGTGCGGGCAATCCTCGATGCAGACGTCATCGTCGTCGGGCCCGGGAGCCTGTTCACGAGCGTCATGCCAAACCTTCTCGTGGAGGGCATTCGCAAGGCGCTCATCGCTTCCGGGGCGCTGAAGGTCTTCGTTTCAAATGTGGCAACGCAGCACGGCGAGACCGATGGCTTCACCGTGGCCGATCACCTGGAGGCGGTCGAACGTCACCTGGGGCACGGGCTGATCGATGCCATCGTCGCCAACAGCAATGTCGCGCCTTCCCTGCCCGAAGCGTGGCACTCTGCGCCAGTGGAGCTGGCGCGCAATGGCACGGGCGCCCTCGCTGGCGTGCGTCTTGTGGAGGCCGATGTGGTGGCAGAGGAGAACCGCTACCGGCACGATCCCGCCAAGCTCGCCGCTACCATCCTGCGCCTGTACTATGAGCGTGATTCGGTGCCTTCAAACGCCGCCCGCCAGCGCGCCGACGAGGCACTCCTCACTACGCGGTAGCAAATGCTGAATATCCTCCAGATCGCCGTTTCGGTAACGCTCATTGTTGTGGTGCTTCTCCAGGTGAAGGGCTCCGGGTTCGGAGCCGCCCTCGGGGGAATGTCGGGCGGCTCCGTCTTCCGCACCAAGCGCGGACTCGAGCGCACCCTGTTCCAGGCCACGATCATGCTTGCGATCGTGTTCATCATGGTCTCGTTTCTGAGCGTCGCTTCGCAGTAATCTGCCTATGAGCCGCCGGCCCCCGGGTTCGCGCCGCAAGCTCCTGGTGGGAGCGGCTCTTGTGATCGCGCTCGCCGGCGCGGCGGCGGCCCTCTTCCTCGGGCTCAACGACCCGGCAACGAGACCCGCTCCCGAAGATGGCGCCTACGTGGAGGGCGTCGCGGGCACATGGAAGCGCGTCAATCCCCTCTTCGCCACCACCAATGAAGTCGACCAGGACCTTGTCCAGCTGGTGTTCGCCGGCCTCGTGCGCCTCGGTCCCACCGGCGAGGTGATGCCCGACCTCGCTGCGCTGCCCGCCGTGAGCGATGACGGCAAGACCTACACCTTCCGCCTTCGCAGGGGCCTGCGCTGGCACGATGGCCAGCCCCTGACCTCGGCAGACGTCGCCTTCACCATCGCGGCCCTGACCTCGCCCGGCTTCAAGGGCGAACCGTCCCTGGCCGACCCGTGGCTTGCGATCGAGGTTGAAACCCCCGACGAACTCACGGTGGTGTTCAGGCTGAGCCAGGCCTACGCACCGTTCCTTGCCCGCCACGCCACCCTCGGGATTCTCCCAGAGCACCTGCTTGGCGACCTCTCGGGCGCTGGGCTGCTGGAGGCGCCCTTCAACGCAGCGCCGGTGGGCGCCGGCCCATACATGCTCAAGTCCCTGGATTCGACCGAGGCCGTCCTTGAGCCGTACCCGGAGTACCACCTTGGGAGGCCCCAGGTCGCGCGTCTCAGGCTGCGCTTCTTCAGCGACTACCCCTCCACCCTGCGCGCCCTGCAGCAGGGCGAGGTCGCGGGCGTGATGTTTCGCGAAGGCATCACCGATGCGCAGCTCGCCGACCTCAAGGCGGTCAAGGGCGTGGACCTCGCGTACCCGCAGCGCGGCGCCTACCTGATCCTCTACCTCAACAACGACCAGGCCGCCTATTTCCAGGACGAGCGCGTGCGCCGCGCCATCTCGCTGGCCCTCGACCGCGAGCAGATCGTGGCCCGGGTGTACAGCGGCGTGGCAACGCCTTCAAGCTCCGCTGTAGCGCCGGGAACGTGGGCCTACGCAGATAAGTACGACCTGGTCGAGCCCCGGCTCGATGAGGCCAGGCGGCTGCTCGAAGAGGTGGGGTGGAACCCGCACGCCACCACCGGCATCCTCATCCGCGAGGGCTCCGAATTCCGCATCACTATCCGCACCGACAACGACTCGCTGCGGGTCGCGGTCGCGAATGAGGTCGCCCGGCAGCTGCAGCAGATCGGGATAAGGGCCACCGTCGCCAGCACGACCTTCTCCGTCCTGAGGCGCGACTTCCTGCAGGAGCGGAAGTACGACGCTGCTATCGCCGGCTGGGACCAGGGGCCCGACCCGGACCCGTACTTCGGCTGGCACAGTTCGCAGATGGGCACCGCAGGGCTCAACCTGGCCAACTTCGCCGACGTTGTGGCCGACAGCCTGATCGCCAAGGGCCGCACCGACTCGGATATCGAAGTGCGGCGCGACAGTTACCGCCAGTTCCAGGAGGTCTGGCAGGAACTCTCGCCCAGCATCGTGATTGCCTATCCGCGCTACACTTACGCCTATCCATCTGCGTTGAAGGGGCTGAAGCCGGGCGTGCTGTTCTCGGCAGCGGCACGCTTCGCCGATATCCACCGTTGGACGTACTAGCGCCTCCGATATTCCTGCTCACCGACTTCGGCGAACGCGACCACTACGCCGGGCACATGAAAGCGGTCATCGCCGCGATCGCCCCGCTGGCGCCGGTGATTGACCTCTCGCACGGCATTGAGCCGTACGCCGTTGACGAAGCCGCCTGGATGCTGGAGATCACCCTACCGGTGCTGCCAGAACGGGCGGTTGTCATCGCCGTCGTCGACCCGGGGGTCGGCACATCGCGCCGCGCGCTCGTCGTCTGTCGCGAGGGCCGCCACTTCGTTGGTCCCGATAACGGCGTCCTCACTCCCATTCTGCGTGGCACGCGCGCTGACGACGAAGGCGAATGTGACGTTCGCGAGATAACCGCGCCGCAGTTCCGGCGCGCGACCGCCTGCAACACCTTCCATGGGCGCGACATCTTCGCCCCTGCTGGCGCTTACCTTGCGACGGGCCTCGACCACCAGCGCCTGGGGCCACCCGTTTCCGACCCGGTCCTCCTGCCACCTTGCAGAGGTGAGCCCAATGGCTTCGGCCGGCTGCTTGGCCGCGTTATTCACATCGATCGCTACGGCAACCTCATCACCACCATTCGCGCATCGCAGCTCTTTCCGCGGTTTGCCATCGACGCCGGTGGCAGGGAGATCGATGTGCACGTGCGCACCTTCGCGGAAGCCCCGCCGGGGGCGCTGTTCTGCCACGCCGACAGCTCTGGCTTCGTTGCGATTGCGGTGAACCAGGGCAGTGCGGCTGCGCTCCTGGGCGCCAGGCGCGGCGACCCGGTCGTGGTGCACGCCCGTTGAAGCCGGCAGAGACCCGGGTTGTGTTCATGGGATCGCCGGCATTTGCGGTGCCTTCGCTCATGGCGCTGGTTGGGGCGGGCTACCGGGTGGTGGCAGCGGTCACCCAGCCCGACCGCCCGGCCGGCCGCGGTGCGCGGCTCGCGCTGCCCGATGTTAAGCAGGCCGCGCTCGAGGCGGGAATTCCCGTACTTCAGTTCGAGACTCTGAAGGCCGATGCCGCCCGGGAAGAGATCGCCGGGCTCCTCCCAGACCTCATCGTTGTCGCCGCCTACGGCAAGATCCTCTCGCGGCGCCTACTCGCCCTCCCGCGGCGGGGGTGCGTGAACGTTCATGCGTCCCTCCTGCCCCGCTGGCGTGGTCCGTCACCGGTCGTCGCGGCCATCCTCGCCGGCGACGCTGAGACGGGTGTATCCATCATGGAGATGGCGCCAGCAATGGACGCGGGCCCCATAATCGCCAGGGCTTCGACGCCGGTACTGGCGACCGACACGGCCGGCTCGCTCAGCGAGCGCCTGTCGGTGCTTGGCGCGCGGCTGCTGGTCGAGTCACTACCGGGCTGGTACGGGGGGGCGCTCGCCGCCGTTTCCCAGGAGGAGTCCCTCGCGACCTACTGCCCGCTCCTCAGGAAAGAAGATGGCCAGTTGCGGCGGGAGATGACGGCAGCAGCGGCCGGGCGCGCCGTACGCGCCTACGACCCATGGCCCGGGGCGTTCGTCCTCTACCGCGGCGAACGGCTCGGCATCTGGAAGGGGCATGTAGGGCCGCGGCCCATTGACGAAGAAATCCCCGTGGGCACGCTCACGATCAGCGGAGGAGTCCCGGCGGTCGCCTTCGGGGACGGGCTGCTCCTGCTCGATGAGGTGCAGCGGCCGGGCGCCCGCCGGCAGAGCGGCCGCGACTTCCTGAACGGTGAGCGCGGCAGGCTCGAACCGGGAGTGACGCTGGCATGACCACCGAGCCCGCACCCGATGGCCAGCAGCAAGCGCCCGCACCGCAGAGGAGCCTCTTGCGCCTCCTCCCCGCAGAGATGGAAGAGCTGGTGGTAGCCCGGCTCGGTGAGCCCCGTTACCGCGCCGACCAGATACTGCATGGACTCTACCGGGGCTTCGCGACGAAGGTCGATGACATCAGCGGGCTTCCGGCCGCCCTGCGGGCCAGGCTCGATGCCGATGGCTACCTCGTCGACGTCGCAGAAGAGGCAGCCTGTTCGCGAAGCGATGATGGCCTCACCACGAAGCTCCTTTTGCGGCTGGCCGGCGGCACGCTTGTCGAGTCGGTCCTCATGCAGTACCCGGGCGCCGGGGGAAGCCACCCTCGCTCCACCGTTTGCGTGTCGACCCAGGCGGGCTGTGCCATGGGTTGCGTGTTCTGTGCCACCGGTCAGATGGGGTTCGAGCGCAACCTGCAGGCTGAGGAGATCGTGGCGCAGGTGATCCACTTCGCCCGGTTGCTTCGCGAGCGGGGCGAGCACGTGACGAATGTCGTGTTCATGGGCATGGGAGAACCGCTGGCGAACTACTCCGAGACGATCCGCGCGGTGCGCCTCCTCACCGATCAGCGCGCGTTTGGCCTCGCCCAGCGGAGTGTCACCATCTCAACGGTCGGCGTCATTCGGGGGATAGACAGGCTGGCGGAAGAGGGGCTCCAGGCCGGCCTCGCCATCTCTCTCCACGCCCCCAACGATGCCCTGCGGCAGAAGCTAATCCCGACGGCAGCCCCGCATTCCGTGCGCGACCTCGTTTCTGCTGCCCGGCGCTACTTCCGCAAGACGGGACGGCGGGTGACCTTCGAATACGCCCTCATCGAGGGCGTGAACGACATGCCAGAGCTGGCGGGCGAACTGGGACGGGTCCTGCGGGACACCGGGGCGCACGTGAACCTGATTCCGCTGAATCCCACCGCCGGGCCGTTTCGACGCCCATCACGCGAACGGGTGCTCACCTTCGAGCGCGCGTTACGCGCGGCCGGGGTGAACTGCACTGTCCGTGTTGAACGTGGGGCCGAGATTGCGGCCGCCTGCGGGCAGCTTCGCACTGCCGCAGCAGCCGCCGTCAGGAAAGCGCCTTCCGCCCGAGGGCCCGAATCGCCGTCAGGAGCACCTTCCCCAGCGCCATCCCGAGGCCGATAGCCACGGCGGCGCGCAGGTCCAGCCAGGTGTGCACCTCGCCCCGCACGACGGGCGAGGCCAGCACGAACGTCCGCACCTCGTCGCAGGCAACCGACTTCGCCACCACGGCGCCCACGTTGCTCTGGCGAATGGTGCCCTGGTCGAAGGATGCAATCGCCACCGCGCTGTGGTCTACCGAGGCCTGGGATGCGCGCAGACGCTGCACGGCGGCTCGCTCCAGCTGCGCCTGGCCGGCCTCTACGCTCCGCACCGCGCTCCTGTCGATGGTCACGTGTGTGGCTGCCAGTGAATCGACGCGGTCACCCGCCAGCTTTGATGCAGAGGAGCCGTTTCCGTTCACGAGGTACTCCCTCCCCGAAGAGCTTCCAACGTAGACCGGGCCCCCAGAAAGCGCAATCCTCGGGGTAGCAATGCGCACCTCAGACTTCGACTTCGACCTCCCGCCCGGGCTGATAGCGCAGCAGCCCGCCAGCCCCCGCGACGCATCACGTCTCATGGTTCTGCGCCGCCACGCCCCGGGGTTTGAGCATCATCGCTTCCATGACCTGCCCGCGCTCCTGCGCGCGGGCGACCTGCTCGTCGTCAATGACACCCGCGTGATGGCGGCGCGGCTCTTCGGCCGCCGGGACGAAACGGGCGGCGCCGTCGAAGCGCTGCTGGTCCGCCCCCTTACAGACCTGCGCTGGGAGGTGCTCTTCCGGCCCGCGCGCCAGGCCGTCCCCGGGCGGCGATTCTGCTTCACCGCCTCCGATGGCGACCTCGCGGCGGTGGTTGAGAGCCGAAAGGAGGGCGTCGCCGTACTAGCATTCGAACGGCCGTTTGACCCCGCGACGGCGGGCGAGGTCCCGCTCCCCCCGTACATCAGCGGCTACCGGGGCGACCCGGAGCGGTATCAAACGGTGTACAGCCGTGATCCCCGTAGCGCGGCCGCCCCTACGGCAGGGCTGCACTTCACCCCCGGGCTGCTTGCTGAACTGGAAACTCAGGGCGTCCACCGTGCGGCGGTGACGCTGGAGGTGGGCCCGGGCACGTTCCGGCCCGTCACCGTCGACGACCCGCGTGAGCACCACCTGCACCCGGAGCACGTCACCGTTCCCGCTTCGACGGCGAGGGCAATCACGCAAGCGAAGGCCGCAGGACGGCGCATCATCGCGGTCGGGACCACCGTCGTGCGCACACTCGAGCACGTGGCCCGGGAGTGTGGCGAAGTTGTGCCATTCCAGGGCTGGACCAGCCTCCGCATCCTGCCCGGCGATGAGTTCCGGGTGGTCGACGGGCTGATCACGAACTTCCACCTGCCGCGATCGACCCTGCTGATGCTGGTGTGCGCCTTCGCCGGGACGGAGCGCGTGCTCGACGCCTACCGCCTCGCCGTCGACGAGGGGTACCGCTTCTACAGTTTTGGCGACGCCATGCTCATCCTGCCGTAGCGGCGTGGGGCGCGGGCTGCTGCACTATTCGTCGTCTCCGTCTTCTTCGTGCTCGTGATCTTCAATGCCTGCCGCCACCGAAGGCACGAGGGCGATCTCCTGGCCTTCACGCTTCGGCTTGCGGGCGGGCACGGCGCGGAGCCGTTCGGTCACTGCCGTGATATCGGCCGGGGTGACATTCTCTGGCAACACGATCGCGGCGACACCGGAATCGCGCAGCACCCGCAGCTCATCGACTGTGATGGCGGCGCTGGCGGTCACCAGCAGGGGCGTTCCCGAAAGCGTGGCGAGCCGGACGAGCTCGAGCTGGGCGGCGAGGTTCATGTTGCCCGGCGAACGCTCGACGAAGAGGCCATCGAGCCCGAGCGGGGCCATCGCGCGCAGCGTGGAGTCATCGAGCCCGCCTTCGACGGCGACCACGACTCCCATCCTGTCCGGGTCAACAGCAGCCGCCGCCGTGCCTTCGATCGTGCTGATGACGAAGTCGCAGCCTGCGCTGCGCAGCGCCTCCGCCCCGGCGGCATCGATCGCCGAGACCCAGGCGCCGGCGGTGGCCTTGCCGCCAGAGAGGCCCTCGATTACGCTCCGCACCCCCTGTGAGTCGGTGGCACAGGCGATAGCCACGTCGGCCCCCGCGTCGAGGAGCCCCCGGGCAGCGCCCGTATCGGGGGCCAGGGCCGCCAGCAGAAGCGCCTTTGGCTTTTCACGGTTTACAGGGCCAAACCCGATTCCGCTGTTCTGGGGCCTGCCCAACCGGGCAATCATCTTCTTAAGCTGGCTCATTTGTCCTCCGTTTCGCGGCCTGCCCGGCGACAATACGCCCGGCTTTGACCACGGCATCTATGTTCTCAGGCCGGTTGAGGCTGGCAACGTCTTCGATTGGGTCGGCGCGCAGCACGAGCAGGTCCGCGGCCAGGCCCTCCTGGATGCGGCCGCACTCACCCTGCAGGCGAAGCAGGTCCGCGGCCCACGCCGTAGCGGCAAGGAGCGCCGCGGCCGGGCTCAGGCCGTGCTCGGCCATTCTCACTATCTCCTGGGCGTTGTCGCCCGGGCGGTTGAGAGGAGTGCCCTGGTCGGTGCCCATGGCAACCCGAACGCCCGCCTTGAGAGCGGCGCGGTAGCTGGCGATGTGGTCTTCCAGTACCTGGCGGGCCTTTTCGACCATGAAGGGCGGTATGCCCGCCGCAAGGCCGCCATGGTAGATGTGGTGCGGCGCGGTCAGGGTGGGCACAAGGTACGTTCGCCGCTCGCACATCAGCCCGATCGCCTCGTCGTCCAGCCACACGCCGTGCTCGATCGAATCAACGCCAGCGCGGATGGCGTTCTTGATCCCCTCCGTTGCCTGGGCGTGGGCCGCCACCACGCGGAAGGCCTTGTGCGCTTCCTCCACGCCGGCGCGCATCTCGTCTTCCGTAAACGACGGCGACCGCGGGTCCACGCCCGGGGTCATGACGCCGCCGCTCGCGAACAGCTTGATGGCCTTCGCCCCTGCCCGGAGCTGCTCCCTCACGCCCTTGCGGACCTCGTCCGGACCATCTGCCTCGCGGGCGATGAATCCGTGCCCGTGGCCGCCTGTCATCGTCACGCCCAGGCCGGCTGCCAGGATGCGCGGACCCTCAACCAGGCCGCTTTCCACGGCTCCTGCGAGCTGGATGTTCAGGTGCTCGGCCGCGCCGAGGTCGCGAACGGCCGTGATTCCCGCCTGGAGCGTTCGGCGGGCATACTCGGCCGCCTTCCATGCACGCACCGGGAGCGGTTCGCCCCGGGCGTTGGTCATCTCGTTCGGGTCGCCCGCACTGGTGATGTGGACGTGGCAGTCAATGAGCCCCGGGATGAGCCACCTCCCGGTGCAGTCCCACTCCGTTGCGCCGCCAGGGGCGGCAGCGCCTGCTCGAACGGCCGCGATCCGGCCGCCGCTGCAGAGTACATCCACGCCGGGACGGAAGGCGCGCGATTCGGCATCGAAGACGGCCCCACCGCGCAGGAGCAGCGGGGGCTGATCATTGGCCACGGAAGAGATCTCCGCTGATGGTCACGGGAGCTAATTGTCGCGGTGCGGCATGGCTGGCGGCAACCCGGGCAGGACCTGTGGGCTATCAGGGCCTGCCCGGGGCATTTACACCTCGTGCTGGCCAGTGGGTTCTCAGGCGGGTTCAGGCGCTAGTCGTCTTCGTCCTCATCGTCTTCGTCGCTGTCCTCAGCGTCGTCACTTGAGGAGCGGCGCGCAGAGTCGAGGCCGAGAGTGGTTGAGCCGAACTCCAGGTCCTCCGGGTTCCCCCCGAGCGCAGGACCGGAGTAGGCACTGCCTTCGACGGGGTCGACGTCCGTCCCCGTGGTGGGGCCGTGCATCGTTCCGCTTGCGCCCGTCGTTGGTCCTGCGGGCTGGCCCACCAGACCAACGGCGTTGTTCGCGGCGCCCGCGAAGAGGCTCCCGCCCGCGAAGTGGCTCCCGCCCGCGGGCACGCCGCCGTTGTCTGCCGGGTCGATGTCGCCGCTCCCCGTCTGTGCCCCGCCCAGCGCGTCACGCAGTGACTTGCGGAAGGCCATCTGCGCAGAGGTAGGCTTGCCGCCTTCGAGATTGTCAGGGTCGCCCGGGTCGCCGACGCCGCCACCGGCGGTCCCCTCGGCGTCTGGCTCCTCGGGTACGGCGTTCTTTACCGCCTCGGGGTCAAGGGGAGGAATGGGCGGCATCCCGTCGTCTGACGCGGGTTCCTCGCCGGACCCGAATGTGTCGACGATGAAATTCTGGAAACCGGTGCGCAGACCGGCGGGCGTTGCCTGGGCTTCAATGATAGTCTCTCGGACCGCAACGTTAATGTCCGAAGGGGTATCGAAAATAATGTGGGTATTGACGAAGTTATCCCACTCCCGGGCCCAGTTCCCGTCATTCGAGGCCACGCTCGGGCTCGACTCCTTTGCGGCCGCGTCGCCAAGAAGGCCATTCATGATATCCAGGTCGCCCTTGGCGTCGGCCAGGCGATCGCCGAACATGCTGCCCGTGGAGCCGCGTCCGCCAGTGACCTGCCCTGCCACATCGGCCGCGTGCTCCGCCTCAGGATCGCTGCCCGAATTGGGGCGGGCGGATCCTGTGTCGACCTGCTCCTGCCGTCCCGAACCTGGCGTCGCAGCCGTGGACCCTGGTGCCGCCTGGAAGACGTCGAGGCCGTCGCGCAGGTCCGGGCGGCCGGCGCCGAGTTGAGACAGCGCATTGGCAGTGTCTGCATCCAGCCGGCCCGTGAGGTTCCCGCCGAAGGGGTCGCGCCCGCCTTCGGAGGTCGCCGTGCCCGAACTTGCGCTGTCGCTCGAACCCGCGCCCGAACCCGAGCCCCCGCCTGTGCCGGAAGAGCTGGCGACGCCACCGCCCCCGGCGCCGGTGTTGGCGGTCCCGCTGTCGCCCGACTGTGAGCCCGGCATCCGCGGCCCGGGGAGCGCCCCCGCATCGTCGTCGTCGCTGGCGCCCAGTTTGAGGTTCTCCTCGACAACGCGGGCGCGCAGGGCTTCGCCGGCGGTCTCCACGGGCGCTGCCCTGGTCTCGGCAGTTGCTGCCGCTGCCTTCGACTCGCCGGCCGGGGGCGCTGATTTCGGCTCGGTTGCCGGTGCAGCGCCCTTGCCGTGGCCAAGGGTAGCGGCGCTCGACTTTGGGTCGGCCGCGCCGGCCTTGCCCGAGCCGGGACCCAGGTGGGTGAACGTCCTATCCGGGTCCGGTTCTGAATCGGCCTTTGGCGGCGGCGCCTTCACCTCGGGCGCCGCCTTGCCCGCCGACTTCGCCGGGGCCTTCAGGATTTGAGGAGCCTTCTTCAGGGCCATTGGAGTCAACCCTCCTGGCGAGTGATGCCGCAGGTTGTGCCTTCTTCGCAAGGGGGGTCAATTCCGTCACGGGTACGCTGTGTAACTGGGTGGCGAGTGCTCCGGACCCGGGGGCGAATGCAGCGCGCCTGTGCGCTACGCTGGATTAACCAAACCACGGGAGACAACGTGAAGCAGTACCAGGCCGCGCCGCCGATGAGCATCGACCCGGCGAAGAAATACACCGCCACAATCGTCACCAGCGCCGGGACCATGACCGCCGAGCTCTTCCCCGGCGACGCCCCGAACACGGTCAACAACTTCGTCTTCCTTGCCCGCGATGGCTACTACGACGAGGTCATCTTCCACCGCGTGATCAGCGGCTTCATGATCCAGGGGGGCGACCCCACCGGCACGGGCCGGGGCGGCCCCGGCTACGACTTTGCCGACGAGCCGGTGAAGCGCCCCTATTCGCGCGGCACAATCGCCATGGCGAATCGCGGCCCGAACACCAACGGCAGCCAGTTCTTCATCATGCACGCCGACTATCCGCTGCCGCCCCAGTACACCGTCTTCGGCAAGCTCACGGCCGGCGAAGAGGTGGTCGACGCAATCGCCTCCGCACCCAGGGGCCCCGGCGACCGCCCGATCGAGCCCGTGGCTATTCAGTCGGTTTCGATCACGGAGAGCTAAGCCCGGGGCCAGATTCCGCGCCGGGGCCTTCCTCCCAGCCACGCTCCGCAGAGACTCCCGGCATCGGGAAGTGCTTTGTGTTGAGTGTGATGATCCTGCCGCCAGTGAGAACTGCCGTTGCGGCGAGGATCGCGTCGTTGACATCGATCCCGTGCGATGAACGCCATTGGCGATAGAACGTGGCGGCGAGGTCGACCACTTCCTCGGTTACTGGCTCGGTGTGGAAGAGGGAGAGAAGTTCGAGGGTGGACTTCTCCTCGCTGGCCTTCATGTACATCACTATTTCGGCTCTTTGAACCGCGCTCATCCACATTTCGATATCGGGCTCGCCAATGAGCCTGTCGAACTGTGCGATGGCAGCCTCATGCCCACGCAGGAGCCAGATTACGACGTCTGCATCGAAGTACGTTCGCAACGTTACGATTGGGGCATGGCGCCTTCGTGACGGCGCCATGCCTCCCGAAACGGGTCCTTTGCCCTGGCGACGGTTTCGGCGGGGTGCTCCTGGCGCTGCCATGATCCTGCGGCCCTGGCGAGGATCTCCCGGGCGCGCTGATGGGATGTGCAAGCGGCACGCAGCATAATCGCCTCAGAGAGGAACTGCTTCCTGGTGATGCCCAGCCGCCGCGAAGCATCGTCGAGTTCGCGGATGATCTCCTCGGGCAACCTTGTCGAGAACACCCTGTCCACGCCGGTAGGATACCACGTCTTACGTCAGCTGAAGTCGTGCGAACCTGGTGCTTCGATTAGCCCCGGAAGCGGACAGGGCCGGAACGATTCGGCAATGATGTTGGGAAAGCCGCTCTTCTCGTTGTCTATCTTCCCTCGCACAAGGACGAACGGTGTCGCTCTTACCAGCTCGCGCTGGCGGTCCTGCAGCGCCGGGTAGACCACCAGGTTCGCCAGGCCGAACTCATCCTCAAGCAGCAGGAACATCACCCCGCTGGCGGTCTGGGGCCGCTGCCGGGTGACCACCATCCCCGCCATCTCCACGGTCATTCCCTGCGGCAGCCGGTTAGGGTTGCGCGGACCGCCCAGGTGCAGAGACGTAATCACGCCCTCGTGCAGGAGCGGGCGTACCAGCGCCATCGGGTGGGAGCCGCCCGTGACCCCAAGCCGATCGTAGTCCCATGCCAGGCCCTGCCACGGCGACAGCGCCGGCAGAGCCACCATGTCGTGTTCGACCGGGAGCGGCAACGCCGGTTGTACCGCGACGGCCTTCCGGCCCGTGCCTTCCTTACCCTGCGAGGGGATGAGCAGCCCCAGCTGCCAGAGCAGATCCCGGCGGCTGAGGCCGAAGCTCCGCAGCGCATCGGCGCGGATGAGCGCCTCCGCTTCGGCCCGATCCAGGCGGGCGCGCGTCGCCAGGTCGTAGAGCGACCGGTAGGGCCCGCTCGTCTCCCGCTCCCGTACGATCCTGCCCGCCGTGGTGACGAAATCGCCGGGCGCTCCGCGCGTCTCCTGCCAGCCCCCGCCGATTCCCTTCACCTGCTGCAACCCCAGCCGCAAATCTCCCCCTTCGGGCCACGCCCCGGCGCGGCTGCGGTTCACATCCGGGGTGAGGACTTCGATCCCGTGGCGGCGCGCGTCGCCGGTGAGCACCTCCACCGAATAGAACCCCATCGGCTGGCTGTTGAAGAGCGCACAGAAGTAGGCCGCCGGGTAGTGGTAGCGCAGCCAGCACGATTCGTAGGCGAGCAGGGCGAAGGCCACGGCGTGGCTCTTGGGGAAGCCGAAGGCGGCGAAGGCGGCCATCTTCTCGAAGGCCACTGCGGCCGCTTCGGCGCTCACGCCCTGGCGCTTCGCCCCTTCGAGGAACTCGGCCGCGAGCGCCCGCATGGCCTCGGCTGAGCGTTTGCGGCTCATCGCCCGGCGCAGCCGGTCACCCTGGCCCGGCGTGAAGCCCGCCACCGCACAGGCGATCTGCAGCACCTGGTCCTGGTAGAGCACGTGCCCGAGCGTTTCCCCCAGGCAGTGCTCCAGCAGCGGCCCCAGCTCCGGGTGGCCGTAGTCGACCTCAATCGGCTCCCCCCGCGATAGCCGCTCGCGGTACTCCATGTAGGGCCGGAACGCCCCGGCCACGATTGGCCCCGGGCGGATGATCGCCACCTGCACGGCCAGGTCGTCGATGTTTCGCGGCTGGGTTCGCGGCAGCGTCTGGATCTGCGCCCGGCTCTCGATCTGGAACACGCCCATCGTGTCGCCCGCGGTGATCGATTCGAAGATCTCGGGGCTGTCGTGCGGTACCCGCCCCAGGTCCACGCGCCTGCCATGCACCTCTTCAATGATGTCCAGGCAGTCATCCACCGCCGAAAGCATGCCCAGCGCCAGGAAGTCGATCTTCACAAACCGTGCATCGTCGACCGAATCCTTATCCCACTGGCACACATAACGGCCGTCCATGCGCGCCGGTTCAACCGGCACGACCGACGACAGGGGCTCGGCCGAGATGACTACGCCGCCCACATGCTGGCCGATGTGCCGGGGAAAGCCCGAAGCCTGCTTCGCCAGCTCCACAAGGTCGCGCCAGGCAGGAGTGCTCAATAGCGGACGCATCTCGGGAACCCGGCGAATCATCTCTGCCACTGCGTCGGCGTTGGCGAAGTGCCCCACCAGCCTGTTCAGCTTCGCCAGCACCGGCACGGGCAACCCCAGCGCCTTGCCGATATCGAGCACGGCGTTGCGGAAGCGATAGGTGGGGAAGGCCGCCACCAGCGCCGCGTGCTCCGGCCCGTAGCGGTCGTAGATGCGCTGCAGCAGCTCATCGCGAATATCGCGCGGGAAGTCCAGGTCGATATCCGGCAGCGAGTGGAGCTCATCGTTCAGGAAGCGTTCGAGGTAGAGGTTGTTCTGCACGGGGTCGATGTGCGACAGCCCGATGAGGTAGCAGACAATAGAGCTCACGGAGGAGCCGCGCCCGCGCCCCACGGGGCGCTCATCGGGCGCCAGCTTCGGGTCGCGGCCCCGTCGCTCGTGCGCGATTTCGCTCACCAGCTGGAGGATGTCCCAGTACACCAGGAAGAAGCCCGCCAGGCCGTGCTTCTCGATGAGCGCCAGCTCGCGCTCCAGCCGGTCGCGCGCGTCGTCGCGAATCCGTGGCGCCAGCGAATCGTACTTCCGCCGAAAGGCCCGCTCGCAAACGCCACGCAGGAAGCTATCGAGCGTAGCCCCCTCGGGGACCGGGTAGCCGGGCAGCCGGTAGGGCAGGTCACGCGTGAGGTCGAATGTGCACTGCTCCGCGATTGCGGCCGTGTTCGCAATCGCTCTCGGGTAGCGTTCGAACCGCTGCGCCATGGCTTCGGGGTGTTTCAGGAAGAACTCGGAGTTCGGGCGCCGCTCCCGGTGTGAGCTGTCGAGCGTCAGCCGGTGGTGAACCGCCACGAGCACATCGTTCAGCCGGTGCCGCTCCCGCACGTGGTAGTGAGCGTTACCTGTCGCCACCACCTGCAAGCCCGTGCGCTTCGCCAGCGCCGCCAGCGACTCCACCCGCTGCGTGTCGCCATAGACATCGTGGTGCTGCAACTCGATGAAGAACCGCTCCGCGCCGAACACATCGCGGAACTCCCCGGCAATGCTCTCGGGAGGAATGACCGCTCCTCCCTCCTCCCTCCTCCCTCCTCCCCCGGTCAGCCACGGGATCTCCCCCCGGGGGCAGCCCGAGAGGACGATTAGCCCCTCACTCTGTGCGAAGAGCCACTCCTTCTCGATGAGCGGCGAATCCTTCCCGTGCGCCCGGTAGGCCCGGCTGAGCAGCCGGCAGAGGTTGCGGTAGCCCTCCACGGTCGCGCACAGCACGGTCAGGTGGGAGGGGGACGAAAGGGAGGGGGAAGCCAGGGTGATCTCGCAACCGGTGATCGGCTTCAGGCCGCGCTCGTGGGCGGCTTTCGCGTACTCCATGGCCCCGTAGAGGTTGTCGTGGTCGGTGATCGCCATAGCGGCGTAGCCGAGCTCCACCGCCCGGCCGATCATCTCGTCCGGCGAGCTCGCGCCTTCGCGCAGCGACCAGCAGGAATGGGCATGGAGCTCGGCGTATGGAGGAGAGACCATAGCCTGCCCATTATAGAACAAATGTTCGCAGATCACGCGACCCTGGTCCGCCCCCGGGGAGAGACCGCAATGATGAGCGCATGAGCGACGACGATGCCCTCGAACGTATCGTGTCCCACCCGCGTGTGCTCGGCAGAAAGCCGGTGATTCACGGCACACGCCTTTCGGTGGAACATGTCCTGAACGAACTCGCCCACGGCGCCACTCCCCGGGAAATCGCGAAGACCACCCGGGGATCACTGAGGCCGATGTGCGGGCGTGCCTGCACTTCGCAAAAAACCTGGTCGAGAGCATCACATTCATGCCCATGGCCGAAGCCAGCTGAGTGCGCTTCCTGGTTGACGAATGCTCCGGCATACGCGTGGCCGAGGTGGCTGGCGAGCCAGGGCATGCTGCAAGCATGCGCCAGGATATGGCGCGAAGGTGCGCAGAGCCGCGGTCCCGGATGGGGTATCATTGCCTCATGCAGCGAACCGTCCGGACTGTCGTCCGGGCAGGGGATGAGCCGGGCTATGTGGCCGAGTGTCCCGCGCTGAATGCGGTCACCCAGGGGGAGACCCTCGATGAGGTTGCAGCGAACCTGCGGGAGGTAGTCGCCCTGGCCCTGGAGGGCGAGGATCTGGCAGCCCTGGGATTTGCTTCCGCGCCGGTCATTGTTGTGACATTCGAGTTGGAACCGGCGGTTGCCTAGATTCAGGCGTCTTTCCGGCCCGGAAGTCCTGGCGATCCTGGGGCATTTTGGATTCGAGGTGGTTTCGCAGCGTGGAAGCCACGCGAAGCTTCGTCGCGTCAACGACAGGGGAGTGCGCGAGACCCCTGCCGTGCCGCTCCATGACGAACTCGATATCGGAACCTGTCGCGCGATCCTCAGGCAGGCGTCCTGCTATGTCGACGGAGATGCCCTTTCACGTTTCTTCTACGCCGAATGAGGCCGCCCGGCCCCTGTTGCCCGTGGCCCCTCGTAGGTCTGCGCGTACCATGCATCCTTCGCCACCAGGTCGTGGTAGAGCGTCAGGCGCCGGCCCCCTTCCAGTTCGGCCACAAAGTACCGGCGCGCGATCTCGTCCCGCCACCACTCGTCGTCGATGCGCCAGGTGTCGTGGATTGCCACAACGGGCCTGAACACGCCCTTCCAGAGCACTGCTTTGGGCTCGCCGCGGCCATTCGCCTCCACGGCCACGGGGCCCGGCTGGTTCAGGGGACGGAGGCGCTCATTCTTCTCCCCGGGCTCTCGGCCTACGGCCGGTAGGCCACGAGCGCCTGCTGCCGTTCGGGAATCCTTGACCATGGTTGCACCTCCACAATGCGGTAGACCTGCGGCTCACCGGCGCGTGTGTTGAGCTGCTCAATCGCCTCGGTCAGCTCCTTCTGCCTGCGGGGCCCGATGGGCCACAGGTTCGCCTGGTGCCCGTATTCGCTGCACAGCCCCGAAAGGGTAACGCCCACGGAAACAGCCGCCGCCGCCAGCTGCAGGCGCTCGATCTTCCCTTTCGCCACGAAGAGCATCCGCGCTGCATCGGCGGTGGGCTCGCGGAAAACGAACCGGCGGGCCACTGTCTCGCCGTTCTCCAGCCCCAGCCGCCAGTCGAGCCGCCGCAGCGAATGCCCGCGCACCTCGGGCCTTTCGAGTGCGCGCAGCAAGAGTGCGCGTGTGGCCACCACGAGCGGCTCCGAAAGGGCGCTCGGCGCCGGGAGCTCCACCTCCTCGGCCACCCGCACCTCCAATGGCTTCGGAACCACCACGCTGTCATCGCGGCCGTTCGCCAGCTCCCATGCGCGTGCCCCGGTGCGGCCGAACTGCGCCTGCATGGCCGAAAACGGCAGCTCCGCCACCTGGCCCAGCCGCTCCAGCCCAAGGAGCCTCAACCGCTGGTGCATGGCTGCCGGCACGGGCAGTACCTCAACGGGAAGCGGCGCCAGGAAACCCCGGGCGTTCTCTCTCGATACTAGGATGGCCCCGGTGGTGGGCCCGGCCACCGCTACCGCCCCCGCATGGGCGATGAACACGGCCCCGGCGGCGGCCAGCTGCGCGGGTAACCGGCAGGTCAGCGTAACCGCCTCGTGCAGGTCGCGAAGGTACGCTTCGGCAGTGAGCCCGGCCAGCCGCTCCAGCCCGCGAATGTCGATATGCGCGTGACCGTGGTCAATCGCTTCGACCACCGGGCTGTGCCGCCCCAGCACATCAAGGATCGCCTCTGCCTCGGCCGCAATGGTGGATTCCTGCAGCGGCAGGAAAACGGCCCCCGGGCAGAGCGAAAGCGCCCGCGGGAGCGTCATGCCGATGGACACGCCCGCTTTCACCGCCTCCTGCGAGCAGGCCGTCACCTGCGCCTGCTCGCCCGGGGAGCTGCCGATGATCACTGGCCGTCCGCGCAGCCGGGGCGTATCGCGCCGGACCAGCGCGACGGGGAACCCGGGTATGACCAGGCAGGCCACGTTCATTGGACCTGCCATGATAGAACAAATGTTCGAAGTTGACTATCGCCAGAGGCTACCCGGGAGGGCTCTCAGGCCACCAGGTGGACGCCGGCCGGCTCCTGGGTGATGAGCGCCATGAGCGTATCGACCTGCTTCAGCACGCGGGTCACAGTCCCATCCGGAGCATCCAGCGTACCGGGCGCGCCGGGCACCACGTAGCCGGGCAGAATCCCGTGCGAAACGCAGAACCGGTCGGCTTCGGCCACAACCGAGGCGAGCGTTACCTGGCCATCTTCTGCCTGCTGATGGTGCTGGCTGATGGCGGCCGCAATGTCCGCCGGCAGGTTCCATTGTTCTGCCAGGAGCCCGCCAAGCTCCGCATGGTCGTAGCCCAGCAGCTCGCGTTCGACCTCTTCGATGCTGCGTTCGCTCCGGATCGCTTCCGCAATCGCCTGGTCGAGCCCCGCCGGGTCGGCGTGGAACATCGCCATCCGGCCGATGTTGTGGAGCACGCCCGCGGTAAAGGCGCTCGGCACGTCGAGGCGCTTCGCCTGGCCGGCAAGGTCGCTCGCCCGGAAGGCCACGGCCAGCGAGTGGCGCCAGAAGGCGTCGATGCGAAAGAGCGCGTGGAGCGAATCGGCCGGGTAGGCGCCCGTAATGGCCGTGCTGATGGCGATGTTGCGCGCCTGCACAAAGCCCAGCACAACCAGCGCCTCCTGCACGGAGGTTACTTCGCGCGAACGGCGGTAGGCAGCCGAGTTGGCCACGCGCAGCATCCGCGCACTCAGGGCCGGGTCAGCAGAGACAACAAGCGCAAGCTGCGCGGCCGAGGACCTGGGGTCCTGGGCGACCTGCATTACGCGCAGCGCCACCGCCGGCAGTGGCGGCAGGGCGGTGATTGTGCTCAGGATTCTGTCCCGGGCGAGTGCGGAACCGTGTTCGTGCGCAGGTCGAGGCATCTCGGCGTCCTTGGCGGCGATCCTGGACACCATGTTGGGCGCCATTGTCACCCGGGGCGATAGGGATTCGCCCTAGCCTGGTCCCTGCGAACCCTGAGACAGCCCCGCTTACAGGGGGATGTTGCCGTGCTTCTTCGGCGGGTTGCGGTCAGCCTTGTTCTGGAGCATCTCAAGAGCAGCGACGATCTTCGCCCGCGTCTCCCGCGGGTCGATCACGTCGTCAAGGAAACCGCGCCCTGCCGGGATGTAGGGGTTTGCGAACTTCTCCCGGTATTCGTCGATGAGCTCCTTGCGGCGCGCCTCCGGGTTCTCTGCCTGCGCGATCTCCTCGCGGTAGACGATGTTCGCCGCGCCGTCGGGGCCCATCACGGCCACCTCCGCCGTGGGCCAGGCGTAGTTCATATCGCCCCGCAGGTGCTTGGACGACATCACGAGGTAGGCGCCGCCGTAGGCCTTGCGCAGCACGACGGCGATCTTCGGCACGGTCGCCTCGCTGTAGGCGAACAGGAGCTTGGCGCCGTGCGTGATGATGCCGTTGTATTCCTGCGATGTGCCCGGCAGGTAGCCCGGCACATCGACCAGCGTCACCAGCGGGATATTGAAGCAGTCGCAGAAGCGAACGAAGCGCGCGGCCTTGCGGCTGGCGTTGATATCGAGCGCGCCCGCGAGGTGCATTGGCTGATTGCACACGAACCCAACCGTCCGGCCACCCATGCGGCCGAGGCCCACCACGATGTTGGGCGCGTAGCGGTCGTGCACCTCCAGGAAGTCGCCGTCGTCGACGATGCGGTAGACCACCTCGCGCACGTCGTAGGGGCGGTTGGGCTCGGCGGGGACAATGGTGAGCAGGTCTTCTTCCGCCCGGGCGGGGTCATCGCCGGCAGAGCGGTAGGGCGGGTCGTCGGCGTTGTTCGATGGCAGGAACGAAAGCAGGCGCCGGACCTCGGCCAGGGTCTCTTCCTCGCCTGCGAGGGCGAAGTGGGCCACGCCCGACTTGACGGCGTGGACGTCGGCCCCGCCCAGCTCCTCCTGGGTGACTTCCTCGCCGGTCACCGAGCGCACCACATCGGGCCCGGTGATGAACATCTGGCTCGTGCCCTCGGTCATGAACACGAAGTCGGTGATCGCCGGGCTGTAGACAGCACCCCCGGCGCAGGGCCCCAGGATGACGCTGATCTGGGGCACAACGCCGCTGGCCAGGGTGTTCATCGCGAAGATCTCGCCGAAGCCCCGGAGGCTCTCCGGACCGTCCTGGATCCGCGCTCCGCCGGAATCCTGGATGCCCACGATCGGCGCACCGGTCATCATCGCCAGGTCCATCATCTTCAGGATCTTCTCTGCCACGGCTTCGCTCAGGGAGCCACCAAGGACCGTGAAATCGTAGGAGAAGACGTAGACAGGGCGTCCTTCGACCTTGCCCCAGCCCGTCACAACCGCTTCGGGGCCCACTGTCCCGGCGGCAGACCCGCGCGGGCGCACAAGGGCGTCGATTTCATCGAAAGAGCCGGGGTCCAGCAGCAGGTCTATCCGCTCGCGCGCGGTGAGCTTGCCGCGTGCATGTTGCGCTTCAATGCGCTTTGGGCCACCCCCCTGTGCGAAGGTGGTCTTCATCTCCAGGAGCTGGTCGAGCTTCTGCTGAGCGGTGAGCTGTTCGGTCATGGCGGGTACCTCGGTGCCTCGCGTCCTGCGCGGGGCGGGTTGTCGCGGCGAAAAGAACCCGGCCGCCTGCGGGGGGCCGGGTAAGCAAGCTCGCGGTGCCAGCATCCTAGCATCGGCCGCGCTTGGAGACTACGAAAGCAGCCCGTGCCTGACGCGCCGAAGGGCCCTCAGGCCGTGTATTCCGCCAGTAACCGCGGCAGCTCGGTGGCGAGGGCGCCCCGCCGGAATACCCCGGCAATCCCGTGTGCACGCGCCCCGGTGAAGGCCTCTACCTGCACATGCGGTGCAAAGACGATTGTACGGAGGGGGTCGAACGCCGCTGCCAGGCCGGCGATGTCCGTCGTCATCGAGGCGAAGTCCGCGATCAGGAGGGCGGGCTGCCCGACTTCGCCGAGCGACTCTGCCTGGCGCGCCCGGTGCCCCATCGCCCCGGCGATGCCTTCCACGGCCGTGAAGAACATCAGGTCTCCCGACAGGACGCAGACATCCATGCAGAGACCTTAGCACCGGTCCGGCGACGGGTGGAGCCCTACCGCTCCGCTGCCGCCACGATATCGAGGAAATTCGTGAGCATGCGCGCCGTAGCCCCCCAGATCAGATCGTCGCGGTACTGGTACGAAGGAAGGATGATCTCCCTGCCATTGATGACCCTCCGATCGGGAACAAGCGTCTCGGGCTGACGGAGGTGATCGAGCCCGACTTCCAGCAGGTAGTCGACTTCATCGTGGCTGAAACGCCATTCGTACGGGTATCGCTGCAGCCAGCCCACAAACGGCGTCACCCGGAACCTGGCAAGAGTGAGTATGTCGTCGAGCTGCCCGAGCAGCTCCACATCGGCCGGGACGACGCCAATCTCCTCATGGGTCTCGCGGAGTGCAGTGTGCCTGAGGCTGCTGTCGCCGGGGTCGGCCATGCCGCCCGGGAAGCTGACCTGGCCCTTGTGCGTTTCCACGCGTTGAGTGCGCTTCTGGAAGATGACGTTCACGCGCTCCTGGTGCTCGTAACAGAGCACAAGGACCGCGGCCAGGGGCATGCCCGGCTCCGCCTCGATCGGCTGCGGCTCGTAGGCCGAAAGCGCCGCGCGAAGCGCATCCCTCATGCAAGCCCGCTCGCCAGGTGTCTCCGGCGCGTGGACTCCTTGAGCTCATCCCAGATGCGCTCGTTCAGGTTGGCCGCTACGTCGCCGGGAGTGGCTTCGATTTCGGCGTGGACATCAGTCAACAGCGTCCGCAGCCGGTCGTTCACTGCCTGCAGTGCCGAAACGCGGAAGTCGTGCTCCTGCAGGTCCGCGGTCTCGGCGTCGATGCGTGAGCGGAGGGAAGGTTCACCGACGACTCCCCGGGCATCGGCCAGCAGAGTGCGCACGGCGCGGTTCTCCTCGACCAGCCGGGAGGCGGCCCGGTCGAACTCCTGCGCCACCATTGAAAGCAGCGCGGCCGAAAGTGTGAGCGTCTGGCCCGCGATGGGCGTCCGCACCTCGGGCATGATCTGCACAAGCAGCTGGCCAGCGATTCCGAACAGGACCTTCGGCGTGTCGGGCCTCATGCTCCCCTCCCCATGGCACGCAACATAATCTCATCCTGGAAGTTGATCAGCCAGTACGACGTGAAAGGCATCATCAGTTCGGCTGTCTTCCCGTCCTGGAACGACCGTGCACCCGTCAGCCAGATCGCCTGGCCCTTGACGCTCCCAAACACGTCCCACCAGTGCAGCGCTTCGCGGTCGACCTTCGTCCCCGATGCTTCCTCGTAGACCCGGATGGCGTCTTCGGCCCAGATAATCCCGCCCTTGCGCCCGTCCCGGGTCCATTCCCAGGCTTCCATGAATGACCAGGCCAGGTCTTCCAGGGGATCCCCAAGGTGGGCCATCTCCCAGTCGACGATCCCATGGATGCCATCGGGCGTGTAGAGGAAGTTCCCCACCCGGTAGTCGGCGTGGACCACGGTGACGCGCTGCGGCGGTGGCGGCGGGTTTGCCCTCAGCCACCGGATCGCGGCCCGCGCGATCGGCTGGGGACTCAGCTCGTTCTCGTTGATCACCCGTTCCCAGTGGTCGAGCTCACGCTTCCAGCATTCCCCGGGCGCGGGTGGGTCGATCACCCGCTCGATCTCCGTGCCGCGCCAGTCGAAAGCGTGGATCTCGGTCAGTATCTCGTACATTCGCCGGGCAAGGGCATCGCGAACCGGGGTGTACTCGGCTTCCTGGATGCGGTTGGCGTTGGAATCGCACCCCAGGATGCGATCCATGATGAAGAACGGCGCCCCCAGCGCGGTGGAGCCGTTCTCGAGCCAGCGCATTCGTGGCACCGGCACCGGCGAATCCTCGAACGCCCTGTAGAAGGAGTACTCAAGCTCCCGCTCAGTGGTCAGCAGGCTGGCGGGCGGGTCCTTCCTCAGGACGAAGGCCCCGGTGTGTGAATGTCCGTCCGCCTCCCAGGCGGCGTCGAACATCCACGTTTCCCGCGATGCGCCCCCGGGAATGCGGAACACATTCGAAATCGCCATTCCGGACGAACCGGGGATCTTCGATGTCAGGTATTGCGCTAGTTCAGCTTCCACGAACCAGTATCCTGTTGACCGCCGCCCCGGCTGTCAATGACAGCGAACATACTCGCCCATCGCAGCATGGCCGCCGCGGGCGATCAGCCGCTCAGATGGTGCCCTTCGTGCTAGGGATATCGCCCCCGCGGCGGGGATCAATGCGCGTTGCCGCATCGAGCGCGCGTGCGAAAGCCTTGAAACACGCTTCTGCCTTGTGATGGTCGTCGACGCCGGCCATCGTTCGCAGGTGGATGTTGGCTCGCGCCGCCGCCGCAAATGACTCAAAGAAATGGTTGAAAAGGCTCGGCGCCAGCCCGCCCACCTCGCGCCCCAGCAGCCTCAGGTCCAGCACGGCGTAAGGCCGGCCGCTCAGGTCGACGGCGGCGAAGGCGAGCGCCTCATCGAGCGGCATGTAGGCCGATCCGGACCGGACGATGCCCGCCTTGTTGCCAAGCGCCTGCGCGAAAGCCTCGCCCAGGGCAAGGGCGCAATCCTCCACCGTGTGGTGGGGGTCGACGTGCAGGTCGCCGGTGGCCTTGATGTCCAGGTCGAACACGCCGTGCTTGGCGATGTGGCTGAGCATGTGGTCGACGAAGCCGAGCCCCGTCTCAATGGTGAACCGCCCCGATCCATCGATATCGAGCGTTAGCCTGATCTCGGTCTCGGCCGTCTTGCGCTCGATCGTTGCCTTGCGAGTCATTGAGCCTCCACGGCGCGCAGCGCTGCGAGCAGCCGGCCGGTATCTTCGGGCCGCCCTGCACTGATGCGGATGTAGTTCTGCAGGTCTGGCCGGTCATAGTAGCGCACCAGCACGCCCCTGCGCCGGAGGGCCGCAGAAACGCCGGCGGCACTGCGGCCCTTCACCTCGAAGAGCACGAAGTTCGCGCTCGAAGGCAGGGGAGTCAGCCAGCCCAGCTCCCCTACCAGCCGGGCCATGCGCTCCCTCTCCTCAACGATGCAGCGCACCGTCTCGAAGATCCGCCCGCGATGCTCCAGGGCCGCGCGGGCAGCCACGTCTGCGGCCACGTTCACGTTGTAGGGCTGCTTGATCGCCATCATGCGCGAGGCCAGGCCGGGGTGGCTGAGAGAGTAGCCCACGCGGAGCCCGGCCAGCCCGGCCCACTTGCTGAATGTGCGCAGGATGACCAGGTTTCCGTGCTTCGCAAGCAGCGGCGTGGCCGAATGCCCGGAGAACTCGATGTAAGCCTCGTCGACGACGATGAGCGCGTCCATCGCGCAGAGCCGCCCTATCTCGCCGTGGCTCAGGAGATTGCCCGTCGGGTTGTTCGGCGATGCGAGGAAGACAATTCGGGCGCCTGCGCCCACGGCCCGTTCAATGTCGTCGAGGTCCGGCGCAAAGCCTGGCCCCCGGGGCGATTCCACCACCCGGGATCGCGTGATCTTCGCCAGGAAGCCGTACATCCCGAACGTGGGCGTCGCGATCACAACCGCTTCGGGCCCAACTAGGCGGATGACCACGTCGATCAGGTCGTCGGCGCCCGCCCCGGCAACGACCTGGCCGGGCCCCACGCCAGCGTAGCCGGCGATGGCCTCGCGCAATGCGCCCTGCCCGGGGTCGGGATAGATGTGCAGCGGCGCAGCGGCGATGGCTTCCCGCACTTCGGGGATGACGCCGTACAGGTTCTCATTCGCATCGAGCTTCACCAGCTGCCCGGCGGGCATGCCGATCTCCTGCGCAAGCACATCGAGGGGCTTCACAGGGACGTACTCTTCGAGCTCCCGGAAGTCGCTGCGGACGAATCGAAGGGGGTCGGCCTCGCTCATCAGCGGCCCTGTATGCGCCGCTCGACAGCGCGAGCGTGGGCCGTTAACCCCTCTGCCCGGGCGATGACGCTGGCGGCGCGCGCCAGCTCCTCGGTCACCTCATCGGGGATGTTCACCACACTCGTGGTCTTGATGAAATCGTGGACGCCCAGCGGGGAGCTCCAACGCGCACTTCCGCCGGTGGGCATGGTGTGGCTCGGCCCCGCCGTGTAATCGCCGATTGCCTCGGGCGATGACTCGCCCAGGAAGAGCCCCCCGGCGTTGCGCACTTTGGAGGCGTAGGCCATGGGGTCCTCCACCAGCAGGCAGAGGTGCTCGGGGGCGTAGTGGTTGGCCAGCTCAATAGCGTGGTCGATGTCGTTCACAAGGATGCAGCCGCCGTGGTTCTCAAGCGATGCCCGGGCGACCCTGCCCCGTTCGAGGTCGCGAAGCTGCCGCTCGATTGCCACCGCCACCCGCTCGGCCAGGTGGTGCGAGGGTGTCAACAGGATGGGGCTGGCGAGGGCGTCGTGCTCGGCCTGGGCAAGCAGGTCAGAGGCCACCATCTCGGGGTCGGCGCTCTCGTCAGCGATCACCACGGTCTCCGTTGGGCCGTAGATGGAATCGATGCCCACATCGCCGAATACCTGCTTCTTGGCGATGGTGACGAACAGGCCCCCGGGGCCAACGATCTTGTCGACGCGCGGGATCGTGGCGGTGCCGTAGGCGAGGGCCGCCACCCCCTGGGCGCCACCGGCCCGGAAGATGCCGTCCACGCCCGCGATGTCGGCAGCGACGAGCTTGACTGCCGGCACCGATCCATCCGGAAGCACGGGGCTGGTCATGTAGAGTTCATCCACGCCCGCAACCCGGGCCGGGATTGCGCACATCAGCACCGTGCTTGGCAGCGGCGCCCGCGTCCCGGGCACATAAACGGCCACCCGCTCTATGGCCCGCGTGAGCTGTCCCAGCCCGCCCTGGTTGAAGTCGAAGAAAGCCCCGCGGGCCTGCTGCTCGTGGTAGCGGCGCACCCTTTCGGCGGCGAACCGCAGCGCCTCGACGATTTCGATGTCGACTTCGTCGTAGGCGGCGCGGACCTCGGCCTCCGAGACGCGCAGCTCCCCCGTGTGGGCGCTGTCGAACTTCGTATTGTAGTAGCGCACAGCGTTGTCGCCGTCTTCGCGGACGTCGCGGATCACCCGCCGGACAACTTCGTCGGGGGAAAGCTCCTGCCCGAAGGTGCGGAAGATGGTCTCCCGGACATCCATGGGCAGCTCTTCGGTTTCAAGCGGTCTGCGCGAGAGAAGGAGCCGGCGGCCCTCCTCGGCGTTGCGGATTATCCGCATGCAAGGTACCTCTCTACCGCCGCGCCAGCGGCTTCCGTCGATCGTTGCACAAATGCCTCGATCTCCGCACTCGTGATGTGGGTCACCGTCTCGTCGAGCAGCTCCGGGAGCGAGTCGAGGAACGAGCCGAGCGTCTCGCCTTCTTCGAGGCCGCTGTAGCGGAGGTGGTTCGAGATCATTCCCCGCATCCGGTCCCAGTCCATGTTCCGCTGCATCACCTCGATCGTCAGCGAGCGCCACCTCTCCAGCGTCTCAGGCTCCACGAACCCGGCTTCGATATTCTCGACCGTGCAGGCGAGCGCACCGCAGATCTCGTTCTTCAGTGCCGGGTCGTTGCTGTACGAGCGTTCGAGGTCGAACTGGAGCAGCCTGTCCATCACGTTGGCGCGAATCGCCCCCCCGAGCGACTCGTGCTTCGCGAAGTAGCGCCGGTAGATGCCGGTGATGTACTGCTCGTCCATCACCAGGTGGCTGATGTAGCCCGCCACGAAGGCGCGCGTCTCCGCGTTCAGGCTGCCGGGGTCGAGGAAGCGCCCATGCTGCGCGAGGAAGGCGCCGACGGAGTCCTGGTGGTCCGGTCCCCCAAGGTCAAAAAAGTGCGTGCTGAAACGGTCCTGCCGGGTGAGCAGGCGGATATCGGGCGTGGTGGCGCCGAGCAGATACGACCCCGGGCACCCGGCAAGATCCCCGGACGCCAGTTCACCCGCAATCCGGCGGGCGAGGACCATGTGCAGGGTGATGGGGGGCATCAACTCACCGCCGGGGCGTGGGCCGCCTTCTGAAGACGCGCAAGCAGGTTGGCAAGCAGGTCTGTCCTCGCCGTTACGGCCTCGTTGCGAACAATGACACAGTTGGTGGACTCCATGAAGGGGTCCAGCATCTTCAGCCCGTTGGCGCGGATACTGGTCCCTGTCTCGGAGCCTTCGATGAGGATGTCCGCGTCCTCGGGGACGAATCCTTCGCTCGCACCGCTGATAGGGATGATCTGCGAAGAGGCGAGATGCTGGTCCCGCGCGAACGCCTCCGCGAGCGCCGGGAACTCGCTGGCGATGCGCACGGGCCGGCCAAGCGCATTCCACGCGCGTACTGCTTCCACGGTGGTCTCGGCCGGGAAGTCATGATCCACCACCGGGCCGATCTTGTAGCGGCTGCGGCCAAGGTCAACGGCCATCCGCACCGGCGAGGACGGGAACCGGCACAGGTGGTCGGTCAGCCAGTCAATGCCCGTCACGCCGATGTCGAAGGCGCCCGTGGCCACCAGCGCGGGCATATCCTGGGGACGCAGTACCTTGATTTCGAGCCCATCGATGCCCGAACCGGGCCTGCGCACGAACTTCTTCTCTTCGTACCCTTCGAATGTGAGGCCGGCATCGGCCAGGGCCGCCCACGTGTGCCGCTGGGCATGCCCATCGGGAAGGGCAAGGCGCACGACCGAGTAGTCCCGCTCGAATGTGCGGAACGGGGCGTCGCCGCCAGCGCGGGGGAGGTCGATTGTCCCCTTATCGCCGCCAAGGAACGGGCGGAGCTTCCCGAGCAGGGGAGAGAGGTCCTTGCTGGCCAGCGAGTCGGCGTTCGCGATCAGGGTGAGGCCGCCTTCGTAGAGGCAGTGCAGGGGCACGAGTCCAAGGTCCCGGATCGCCTCGGGTCCTTCCGCTGGCATCACAACCAGCTCGGCGTCTTCAGGCGGGTACGCATCCGCCGACCCATAGAGCGGCAGGAGCCGGTATCCGGGGATTCGGAGGTGGACGCCCACCAGGTCCGCCAGGTTGGTGAGTTCCGAAGCTACACGCGCCCCTGCAAGGGCTTCTGCCGATGGAACCCGGCCCGCCGCCACCCCGGAGTGCGGTGAGGCGCAAAGCCAGACCCTCATTCTTGCGCCGGGGAGCGACCCCACTCGCACAACGCGCTGGAGCGGGAAACGGACCTGCAGCTCGGAGACCCAGACGTCGCTGCAGATGCCCAGGTCGTAGTTGCCCAGCGCCACCTGGATGGGGATGTCCTTCTCCCGGAAGATGCGCAGCGTCAGCCGCTCCTGCTCGACTACCGAGCGCAGGACGCGCGAGCCAGGCTCGTAGCATTCGGCCGCGATCCCCGCCTCCTGGAGGAGCGTCCCAACCGCCGGGCGCGGGTCCCCGGTTGGCAGGGCCAGCCTGATGCTCATTTGAATTGCAGCAGCAGCCCAACGACGTCGTCGAGGGCGGCCATCCTGCGCTCGCCGTCAGGCGTGCGGGCGATGAGGCCGTCGGCGGAGACGCGCACTGCCATGGGCGCCGGCTCGCCTTCCGCGGAGAGGGCGGCCGCTATCCCGCTGCGGTGCAGCGCCCGCGCTACCGAGACGGCGCGAGCCAGGTCGCTCTCAGACGCCGGGACAATGCTGACCACCATGGGCGGGCGCGTGGTGGAAGTAAGGTGCGCTGCCAGCTGGGCCGCATCGAGGCCGATGCCACAGGCGCTTTCCGGCGTGCCCGGGCCCGCCGGGCGGTAGCGTCCGCCACGCCCCCACGAATGCCCGCCGCCGGCGAATTCGAAGACGACGCCCGTGTAGTACTCGAAGTCGTGCGGCAGGCCCAGGTCGATCACGACCTTGCGTCCCGCCCCCGAAAGCGCGGCGGCGATGCTGCGAAGCTCGCGGAGGGCCGCTACCGCACCCGGCAGTGGAGCCGCGAGCGCCTCCATGTTGTCGAGCAGGGGCACTCCCCCCGGGCGCAGGGCGATGTCGAGGAATGCGGAGGCGCCGTTGTGCATCCCCGCCGCCGGGCCGAGTGCGGCCAGCCCCTGCGATGCCACGCGTGCCGAGAGCTCGGCCGAAGCACTCTCGCCTGTGCTCAGCGCATCGATCAGAGCGCGCGCGATGCCGATGTGCGCGACGCGCACCTCGGGCTCCAGGCCAAGCCCGTCGAGAGTCTCACAGGCGATCGCCGCCACCTCGATGTCACCTACAGGCGCAGGCGCGCCAAGGTACTCGATGCCCAGTTGCCAGTCCTCCCGGTCGTCGCTGTCGCTGAAGCGAAATACGTTTTGCACGTAGAAGAGCCGTGCCGGGAACTCGATGCCGCCCTGGGCCGCGGCCCGTGCCACGGGGATGGTCGAATCCGGGCGCAGGACCACGCGCTCGCCGCTCCAGCCGTCCCAATCGAGGAACGTGTAGACCCGGGAGAGCATCTGCGGTGTGAGCGCCCCCGCCACCGTGAAGAGGCTGTAGTTCTCGATCGTAGGGGTACGGACCTCTTCATAGCCCCAGCGGGACGTGGCCGCCCGGAAGGCATCTTCAACGCGCCGGAAAGCGCGCATATCCGCGGGCAGGAGGTCGCGCATGCCGCGACAGCGTTGGGGTGGCGCTACCTGGAGAGAGGACATGATGGTGTACAGGACATGATAAGCCGGGCCCGCCTAACCGGCGAAGGATGCTCCCATTGCCGCACCGGCTGCCGCCCGGCGCCCGTTGGCGACCGCTATACTCGTTCCCTGGACAATTCGATGAAGCTGCCGCGCAGAATGGTCATCCTGGCGCTGCTGCTCGCCGGCCTCGTCGCGGCCTGCGGCGCCAGCACTGAGGACGAGGCCGTCCACGTGCTCACTGCAAAGGGCACCGTTGGCCCCATTATGGCGCGCTACCTCGACCGGGGAATCGATCGCGCCGAGAGCAACCAGGCGAAGCTCGTGGTGATCCAGATAGACACGCCCGGCGGGCTCGATTCCTCCATGCGCGAGATCGTCCAGCGCATCGAGCGATCGAGCGTGCCCGTGGCCGTCTACGTTTCTCCTGCTGGCGGGCGCGCCGCCAGCGCCGGGACATTCATCACCATGGCGGGTCACTTCGCCGTCATGGCGCCCAACACCTCCATCGGCGCGGCTTCGGCAGTGAATGCCGATGGCAGCGATATCGAGGGCACGCTTGGAAAGAAGGTCGAGAACGACGCTGTCGCCTTCATCCGCGGCATCGCCGAATTGCGCGGGAGGAACGCCGCCTGGGCCGAGGAGGCCGTGCGCGAGGCAGTAGCGGCAAGCGCGAGCCGCGCCGTCGAGCTTGATGTGGTCGACTTCGTCGCCGTTGACCTCGACGAGCTCCTGTCGCGAGTCGATGGCCAGGACATTGAGCTGAGGCCCGGAACGCGCATCGAGATCCGCGGCCTCGCGGAAGCGCCGATCGTCCGCACCGACATGACCGGCTGGGAACGCTTCCTCGACTTCCTCGCCAACCCCACCCTTGCCTCGCTGCTCATCACCCTGGGCTTCATGGGGCTGATCTTCGAGCTCGCCAACCCGGGGATGATCTTCCCCGGTGTGGCGGGAGTGATCGCGATGGTCCTCGGCTTCATCGGATTTGGCGTCATGCCCGTTGACACTGCCGGGCTGGTGCTCATCGCCCTGGCGCTGATCCTTTTCGCACTCGAGCTCTTCGTGCCTTCCGGGGGAATCCTTGGCGCCGGGGGTGTGGTCGCCCTCATTCTCGGGGGCATTATCGCCTTCCGCGACACCCCCTCGGAGTTCCAGCCCTCCAGGCTCCTCCTGGGGGTCCTGGCGTTCTTCATCGTGGGCATGTTCGTTTCGCTCGCAGTGGGCGTGGCGCGCGTGCGCAAGATGGCGGGCGAGGTCGGCACGGCCGCTCTCGTGGGCGAAGTTGCCATCGCCCGCACGCCGCTTTCGCCCGATGGGTTCGTTTTTGTCCAGGGCGAGCGGTGGCAGGCCTCGCTCGAAGATGGCGTCGCGCAACCGGGCGAACGCCTGCGTATAGTCGGCGCCGAAGGGCTCCGCCTCAGGGTGCAGAAGGAGAGGACTCAATGACTGAGCAATCGCCGGGCACGCAAGGACTGCCGCCGGGGGAGTATCCAACCGGCGCCGGCTCCACCATTGTCAGGGCTCTGCTTCTCGGCCTGGGCACGGTGCTGGTGATCCCCCTGCTGCCGTTTTCCGTGCGCATCGTCAAGGAGTACGAACGGGGCGTCATCTTCCGGATCGGCCGCCTGGTAGGAGCGAAGGGCCCGGGGCTCTTCATCATGCTCCCCTTCGTGGACCGCATGGTGAAGGTCGACCTCCGCACCATCACCCTCGACGTCCCCGCGCAGGAGGCCATCACCCGCGACAACGTCACCGTGAAGGTGAACGCGGTCATCTACTTCCGCGTCGTGGAGCCGACCGCTGCGGTCGTGCGCATCATGGACTACATCCGCGCGACCTCCCAGATCGCCCAGACGACCCTCCGCTCGGTGCTCGGCCAATCGGACCTCGATGAGCTCCTGGGCCAGCGCGAACAGATCAACCAGAGGCTCCAGCAGATCATCGACGAGCAGACCGAGCCCTGGGGTATCAAGGTGTCGACGGTGGAGGTGAAGGACGTCGAGCTTCCCGCCTCCATGCAGCGTGCCATGGCGCGCCAGGCCGAGGCCGAGCGCGAGCGCCGGGCGAAGGTCATCGCCGCCGATGGCGAGTACCAGGCCAGCGAACGTCTCAAGGAGGCCGCCGTGGTGATGGCCGAGGAGCCGATCACCGTGCAGCTCCGCTACCTGCAGACGCTCACCGAGGTCGCCGCCGAGAACAACAGCACGATTGTCTTCCCCGTGCCGGTGGACCTGATCGAGATGTTCATGCGCGATCGCGCGGAGCCGGGCTCGTAGTCAGGGGGCGTGTTCCCAGTCGAGCATGATCACGCCGATCTCGTCTCCGGGCAGCGCCTCGGGCGTGTCCTCGGGGATGACCGCGAGCCCGTTCGCGGCGCTCATGCTGGTCAGCATTCCGCTCCCCTGGGGGCCGGTGAGGCTCGCGTACCAGCGCCCATCGTCGCCCCGGGTGACGATGCAGCGGGCGAAGAACCTGCGCCCATCGGAATTCCTGACCCGATCCCGGGTGATCGCGCGAACCATCGGCCGCTCCCAATCGCTTCGCCCGAGCATCTTGAAGATGGCCGGACGCCCGAAGAGCTCGAACGAAACCATGGAACTGACAGGGTTGCCCGGCAGGCCGAGGTGCGGCACCTTCCGTCCCCCCGGCGCTTCGAAGGCCCCGAAGGCGAGCGGCTTGCCCGGCCTCATACGCACGGACCAGAAGTCGATCGCTCCTTCGCGGGCAAGCACGTCCTTCACGACATCGAAGTCACCCCGGGAGACGCCTGCGCTGGTGACCAGCATGTCGGCGTCCAGCCCCTCCCGGATCTTCGCCGTCAGGTCTTCGACCGTGTCGCGCGCGATCCCGAGCAGGCGGGGGATACCGCCGAGCTTCCGTACCTGGGCGCCGACGCTGTAGGCGTTGGAGTCGTAGATGCGCCCCGGTAGCAGCGGCTCGCCGGGCACTGTGATCTCGTCGCCCGTTGAGAGGATAGCGACCACGGGCCGCCGGTAGACCGGCGCCTCGACGACCCCCAGGCTGGCCAACACCCCCACTTCCGAGGGTCGCACCACGCGCCCGGCGGGGATCACCACCTGGCCCTGCGCGACGTCTTCGCCGCGGAAGCGGACATTCGCCGATGGTTCCGCGGCCTTGAACACGCGCACTTTCGAGCCCCGGGCGGGGGCTTCGCCCACTCCCCGCGGCGGCTCATCGGTCTCTTCGAAAGGGACCACGGCATCGGCGCCGGGGGGGATCGGCGCGCCCGTCATGATCCGCACCGCCTGGCCCGCGCCGACCGCGGTCTCGAGCACGTAGCCCGCCGCAAGGTCGGCCACCACGGTCAGCTCGACGGGGGAGGCAGCCGAGGCCCCGGCTGTGTCGGCAGCGCGCACGGCGTAGCCGTCCATGGCCGTGTTATTGAGGGGCGGGATGTCGAAGGGTGCCACGATGTCTTCCGCGAGCACCTGCCCGAGCGCATCCAGCACCGGGCGGCGTTCCGCGGGCAGCCGGCCGAAGAACGCGAGGATACGGTCGCGCGCTTCATCGACGCTGATCATGGACGACGCCGATGCAGTCACGGCCTGCTCACCCGTTGCGGCAGGAGAGTGTGCGGTGGCCCGCCAGCAACTCAGGCGAGGCGCACCGCCAGGCAGGTGGTGGTTCGCTGAACCCCCGCTACCTTCTGGATTGCATCGGTGATGGCGTTGCCCAGGCGGTCCAGGTCATCGGCTTCGAGCTGCACGATCACATCGTATGGGCCGGTGACGGTGTCGACCGCCGCCACGCGCGCGCCCGGGTAGTTGAACTCGGTTATGGCCGCGCCGACGACTTTCGCCTTGCCGACGTCCGTCTCGATAAGGACATAGCCGCGCACGGCCATGGCGTACCTCCCATCGGATGTGTGCTGGTGGGCATGATCGGCAAGCGGGCCGGGGGCTGTCAAGGAGCGGCCCCCGGCCCACGTCTCTTCTACGCTGGCGCCCGGCCCAGCTTCGCTTCTGCGTTGGCGATGATCTCCCGCGTCCGGTCGATCATGTCGGGGCTGACGCTGACGCTGGTCGCACCCCATTCCACGAGCTTCTCCGTGATCTCCGGGTAGACGCTCGGCGCCTGCCCGCAGATTCCGACGGTGATGCCGCGCCGCCGCGCTACCGCCACCGCCGTCTGGATCGCCGCCATCACGGCGTCGTCGCGCTCGTCAAAGGTGTCGGCGAGCATCTCGCTGTCGCGGTCGCACCCCAGCACAAGCTGCGTGAGGTCGTTCGATCCAATCGAGATGCCGTCGATCCCCACGTCGATGAACTTGTCCAGGATGATGACGTTCGAAGGGACCTCGACCATCATCCACAGCTTGAAGTCGTCGCCGCGCACGAGCCCGTGCTCGGCGAGGAGCTGCTTCACGCCCTTTAGCTCGGCCGGGGTGCGCACGAACGGCACCATCACGTAAAGGTTGCTGTTCTCGCGCCGCACTTCCTTGAGGGCGTTCACCTCGAGCGCGAAGATGTCGGGTTCCTTGATGTACCGGCCCGCCCCGCGGTAGCCGATCATCGGGTTCTCTTCGTTCAGTTCGAACCTGGCGCCGCCACGGAGGTTCGCGTACTCATTCGTCTTGAAGTCGGTTAGCCGGTAGACCACCGGGCGGGGCGCGAACGCCCTGCAGAACTGCTTGATGCCCTCGGCGAGCTGGCGCGTGTACTCCTCAGGCCGCCCCTCTTCGATGAACGTCCGCGGGTGGGTGCCTATCTGCGCGACGATGAACTCGGCCCTCAGCAGCCCCACGCCATCGACGTTGCGCTGGGCGATGGCGCCGGCGAGCTCGGGTTCAGCAAGATTCACATAAAGCCTGGTTGTGGTCTTGAGCGAAGCGGACTTCGCATAACGTTCCTTCTGTTGTTCGGCCCAGGCCAGGCGCGCTTCCGCGCGCCCGTCGTGGATGTTGCCCCGCGAACCATCGACCGTTACCTCGCGGCCGACGGCGAGTTGCTGGAGGGCGCCTGTGGCCCCAACCACGCACGGGATCCCCAGCTCGCGGCTGACGATGGCGGCGTGGCAGGTGCGCCCGCCGCGTTCCGTGACGATGGCCGAGGCGCGCTTCATGGCGGGCACAAAGTCCGGCGTTGTCATCTCGGCCACGAGCACATCGCCGCGCTGGACGATGTCGATCTCGTCCGGGGTGTGCACGATGCGTACGGCCCCGATGCCAACGCCAGGGCTCGCCGGCTGCCCGGAGAGGATGACCGGCGCGGTCTCTTCCTCTCCTTCGTCGTCGTGCTGCTCGCGCATGGTTGTGACGGGGCGCGCCTGGGTCAGGTAGAACTTGCCCCCCTCGTACGCCCACTCGATGTCCTGGTGGTGGCCGTAGTGCTCCTCAACGTCCCGGCCGATGCGTGCGATCTCCCGGATCTCCTCATCGGTGAGCTTCGGCCTGTCTACGAGCTCAGGCGGCACGGGCAGCCAGGTGTTTGCCTCTTCGTGCGCGCCATCGGAGCCCGGCCGCCGCGCGATCATCCGCTCCTGCGAAATCGAATGCTTGCTCGCTATCTGGAGCGATTCCTTGTTGACGATGTACAGGTCGGGCGAAATCTCTCCCGAAACGATGCCCTCGCCCAGGCCGTAAACGGCCTCGATTGTGATCTTGGTGCCGTCCGAAGTCACCGGTTCGACCGTGAACATGACGCCCGACTTTTCGGACTGGACCATCCGTTGAACGGGCACGGCCAGTCCCACCTTCAGGTGGTCATAGCCCGCCTCTTCGCGGTAGAAGATCGCCCGCGCCTCGTAGAGCGATGCCCAGCAGGCCTGGACCGCCCGCACCACGTTGCTGGCGCCAACAACATTGAGGAACGTGCTCTGCTGGCCCGCAAAGCTGGCCTCGGGCAGGTCTTCGGCCGTGGCCGAGCTGCGCACGGCCACCGGGCCTTCGCCGAGCTCGTGGTAGGCCTGTCGAATCTCTTCGGCGATGTGCGGCGGCATGGGGGCCGCGATGATGCGCTCACGGATGCGCAACGCTCGCTCCTGGAGCACCTTCGAATCGTGAACGTTCAGCCCGAACAGCTCTTTCTTGATGATTGGCTCGAGAGCGTTCTGGCGGATGAAGTGAAAGTAGGTATCGGCTGTGACCACGAAGCCCGGCGGCACGGGGATCGAGGCTCGCGTCAATTCGCCGAGGTTCGCACCCTTTCCGCCGACAAGCCCGAGGTCTTCCCGCCCAACCTCGGAGAACCAAACGACCGACCTGGTCATGCTTACCATCAATACCTCCGGGGTCCCGTCATAGCGACCGCCGATAGCTCGACCGGGAGATTATACCGCACCGGGACCGCGTCCCAAACGCAACCGCGTAGATGCTTGCCATTCGCTGCGCCGATGCTGTCTTTCACTCCACGGTCACCGTCTTGGCGAGATTACGGGGCTGATCGACATCGCACCCGCGCCGCAGGGCAATGTAGTACGAGAGGCACTGGAGCGGCACCGTCGCGACGAATGGCTCCACGAACTCCGGCACCGCCGGCATGAAGATGGCATGGTCGGCCAGGGCGGCAAGCTCATCATCCCCCTCGCTGGCAACCACGATGACTTCCCCGCCCCTGGCCTGGATCTGCTCGATGTTCGAGACCAGCTTCGAGCGCAGAGCGTGGGCCGGGGCAACCGCCACGGTCGGAAAGCTCCGGTCCACGAGCGCGATTGGCCCGTGCTTCATCTCGCCGGCGGCGTAGCCTTCGGCGTGAATGTAGCTGATCTCCTTCAGCTTCAGGGCGCCTTCCATTGCCACCGGGAATGCGAGGCCCCGCCCCAGGAAGAGGAAGTGCCGCGCATCGTAGAAGTGGTTCGCCAGCGCCCTGTAGGGCGTGTGGTCCTGCAACACCCGCGCCACGGCATCGGGGAGCCGGGCAAGGTCCTGGATGTGTCCTGCTATCCGTTCCCGGGCGAGGTAGCCGTTCGCTTCGCCCATGCGCAGCGCCAGCGCATAGAGCGCCACCAGGGCGGTCGTGAAGCACTTGGTGCTCGCCACCCCGCGCTCCAGCCCTGCCCGCGTGTAGACTGTCCCGCCGGCGACGCGCGTGGTCTGGGCGCCTTCGGTGTTGCAGATGGTTATCTGCATGGCCTGCTTTGCGCGGGCGACCGCCATCGCCTCGAGCACGTCCACCGTTTCGCCCGACTGGCTGACCGACACTACGAGCGTCCCCGGCCCGAGCACGGGGTCGCGGTAGCGAAACTCACTGGCGTTGTCGGTTTCGGCGGGAACCCCGGAAAGCCGCTCTATGAAGGCCCGGCCCACCATCGCGGCGTGGAGGCTTGTCCCCATGCCAATGAGGATCACCCGCCGCACCTCGCTCAGGCGGTCCGACATTGCCCCCAGGTCGGGCAGGTGGATGCCGGCCGGCTCGATCGTCACCAGGCTGCGGATCGTGTCGGAAAGCGCCTCGGGCTGCTCCATGATCTCCTTGAGCATGAAGTGCTCGTACTGCCCCTTGAGCGCGCTAACGGGGTCGATGGGCACCCGGTGCGGCTCGACCGTCGCCGGCGACCCATCGCCGTTGATGTAGGCTGCGCCGCCCCGGTCAACCCGCGCCAGCTGGTGACTGGCAAGGAACGCTACCTGCTGCGTGTGAGGCAGGATCGCGGCGAGGTCGCTCGCGACCAGCATCTCCCCTTCCCCATACCCCACCACGACACCGCCCGCATTGCCGACCCGGGCGGCGACTATTGCCCCGGGCTCCGATGGGCTCATCGCGACGATCGCATGGGAGCCTTCCAGTTCGCCTATCGTGAGCCGCAGCGCTTCCAGGAGCGGAAGCCCCGACCGTGTGCGCTCTTCCATAAGGTGGGCAATCGTCTCGGTGTCGGTCTCGCTGGCGAAGGTGTGACCGCGTGCGGTGAGCGCGCTTCGCAGCGCGGCGTAGTTCTCCACGATTCCGTTGTGGATGACAACCACCTCGCCGCCGCAGCTCGTGTGCGGGTGGGCGTTCAGGTCGCTGGGGCGGCCATGCGTGGCCCAGCGGGTGTGCCCGATGCCAACCGTCGCCTCGTTCCCCGGCGAGGAATCGAGGGCCGATTCCAGGTTGACGATCTTGCCGACGCGCTTTGTGATTACCAGGCCCTCGCCGTCGGCCGAGCCGAGGACGGCGATGCCCGCCGAGTCATAACCGCGGTATTCGAGGTCGCGCAGGGCCCTGACGAGGATTGGTGTGGCCGGCCGGGCGCCGGCATACCCTACGATTCCACACACTATGCGAACTCCTGTTTGCGCCTGGGCCCGTCGCCGGGCAGTGCGAGAGCACGCGGTGGCAGCCTACCGCGGCCGGCGCGGTGCGAGCCCGGCCTGGCGATTGCTGGCTGCCGTGGGAGGAAAGCGAGGAGGGATTGCGAGTCCCTGGCACGTGGCGCATCTTTGTCAGCCGGTTGCCCGCGCTGGTTTGTGTGCTGCCTTTCGGCTGTGCCTGCCGGGGGGCCACCCGCCGAGTGGTTCGATTCTGCCCCCACCTCGTCATCCGTCACTGCGGACGGACCTGGCGCTTTTTCCATTTCTGCGCTTTCCCGCGTGCGCTGTTCTGGTTTTTTCGGCGGCGGCCTCCTTCAACGCTCCGAGCCAGTCTGGAGCAGCGCCCGCGTGCGCGTCAATCTTCGCTCAACTCCCCGCGCGTGAAATGCCAGCAAAGCCGAGGAAGTCGTCCTCCCAGTCCAGGACCCTGTTGATGAGGGGCGCATCGAGGGCGAACGGGTTCGCGACGATGCCGCGCATGCGGAACTCCTCTTCGAGGACGCGGGCGATTTCGCCCGGTTCGCGGTCATGCACGCCGAGCTCCCGCTCGGTGGCAAGGATGAGATCGACCACCTCGCCGGAGATGTAGACCCCCTCCTCCTGCAACTGCTCCCAGATCCAGCCGGCGCATTCGTCGAACAGCGCCCCTTCAAGCTTCTTTCCGCCAGTTCCCGTCACGAAACCCTCGCAAGCACCAGGTCCACGTTTCCCCCAAGCATCGGGCGATTCACGATTTCGGTGAAGCCCGCTTCCCGCAGCAGGCTGTCGAGCCCGGCACGCGTGAGCAGGTGACTCCCCCAGAGTAGCTCTTCGTACTGGAACTGGATGGCGGCCCGGGAACGCTCCGCCAGCGCCTCGAGGGGCGTTGCGGGGTAGAGCTCCTCGAGCACCAGGAGCCGGGCCCCGGGCCGCAACGCCTGGCGCACCGCCACCAGCGACGGGAGACGTGTCCCAGGCGGGAACTCGTGCAGGGAAAGGAAGAAGATGGCCGCATCGGCGCTCCCGTGCGGGACCGCCTCCAGCGCCATCGCTTCCACCCTGGCGCGCTCCGCAACGCCCGCCGCTGCGATCCGTTCCTTCGCCTCCGCCACCGCAAGCTCGTCGAGGTCCACCCCCAGGTAGCGGGCGGCGGGCAGCTGCTGGCAGAGGCGGATGCCCAGTCCGCCGGCCCCGCACCCCGCATCGAGCAGGAGCCCGCCGGCCGCAAGCGCCTCGCCGGCTTCCGGTAGTTCGGAGGACATCGCCGCGACGAACGCCTCCTGCATGGCGGCTGTCTGGGCGGCAACGTTGCGTACCAGCGGCAGGCCATGCCTGGCCGGGGGCCGTGGCTCGCCCTCCCGGAAAAAGCGCGGCAGCTCCGCGAAGTCGCGGCCAAGGAACCTGGAATGGAACTCGAACAGGGGAGCCATGTACAGGGGCGTCCGAGTGTCACAGACGAGCAGCTCAACGCCGGCCGCCAGGGCAACCTCGCCCACCCCCGCGGGGTCGAGCAGCCCGTGGTGGACGAGCGTCATCGCCCACACCTGCACCGCGTGGGGGTCCAGGCCCAGCATGGCAGCGAGCGCATCCGGGGTCGCTGCGCCCTCTTCCCGCAGAGCCTCGAAGAGCCCGAGCTCGATGCCGACGCCCGTGGCCGAGATGGCTATGGCGCCATCGAACCAGGCGCCGGCGCTTCGCATTCGCTCCAGGGCGGCGTCGTATTCTGCCACTGGTGGCAAGCGTACTTCCGCCGGCCACCCGGGGCCAGCGTAGTGCCCCCGTGGGCGGCGGTAGAATGCAGCAGGATGGAGACAGCCAGCCCCGGCGACGGAACGGTGAAGAGGCCTCGTCCCCGGGGCGTGGTGCGCCTGGTGGCGCGGCTGCCCGTGCTCGCCTACCGGCTCCGCCTCGGGCGCCTCCTCGGTGGGCGGTTCATCCTCGTCCGGCACCGGGGGCGCAAGACGGGGAAGCTCCGCCAGACGGTGCTCGAAGTGGTTCGATTCGACCGGGAGAGGTGCGAGTACATCGTTGTCTCGGCCTGGGGCGAGACCGCTGACTGGTTCCGGAATATCGAACGGCAGCCGGCTGTCGAAGTTCAGACGGGCAGGGAACGCTTCCGTCCGCGGCAGCGGTTCCTTGATTTCGATGAACGGCTGGCCGAGCTCGAAAGCTACGCTCGGGAGCATCCGTCCGCGGCCCGCACGATCGGCCGCTGGCTCGGCGTGCCGTTCGATGGCTCTCCTGAGGCCACCGCCTCACTCGCCCGCTCCGTTCGCATGGTTGCCTTCCGCCGCACCTGTCAGGATGAGGGCGCAGACCAGGCAAGCTTCCAGAGAAGCACTGCCGCGACCACGAGGCCGTAGCTGATCACTGCCCGGCGCAGCCACCTCCGGCCAAGGCGCCGCGCAACGCCGACACCGAGGTAGCCGCCTGCCACCGACCCCACGGCCATGACCGCCGCGGGGGCCCACTCGACCGGCCCGAAGGCCACGAAGTACACCGCCCCCGCGCCGTTGATGATGAGCGAAAGCACTCCCTTGAGAGCGTTGGACCGCTGGATATCGTCCGGGAGCAACAGGCCAAGGACCGCCAGGGTGAGAATCCCAAGCCCGGCGCCGAAATACGCACCGTAGATTGCAAGGACGAAGATCGACAGGTGCGCGAAGGCCGGTACGTGCTCGCCGTGGCGCGCGGCCAGCCGCTTCGTAGTCGAAAGGCGCGCGAGCCTGTCCTGTGCCGCCATCAACCCGCAGGCGAAGAGGATGAGAAACGGGACCACCACATCGAAGGCCGACTGGGGAGTAGAGAGAAGGATTGCCGACCCGGCGATGGCGCCCATCACGCTCGGCGCGGCCAGGGCACGCACGCGTTTACCCTGTGTCCGGAGCTCGTCCCGGTATCCGAACGAACCTGCGGCGTAGCCCGGCCAGAGGGCTACCGAGTTGGTCACGTTTGCGGCCTTCGATGGGTAGCCGGCCGCCAGCAGCGCCGGGAAGCTCACCAGCGAGCCACCGCCCGCGACCGCGTTGATCGCCCCGCCAGCGAACGCCGCTACGGCAAGGCCGGCCGCCTCATATGGGTCCATCGCTGCTCAAGACCCCCGGTCACCGGCGGCGAGCGTGAATCGCCACCGGCCGGTCAGCCCTTTGTCACCATGGGCAACACCACCCTGAACACCGATTGGAAGTTCAGCGGCCCAACATCGCCATCGGCGTCGGTCAGAGGCACTGAGTAGAACGGGGTCTCATCCGTGCAGCTATTCGACGCGTTGATATCCGTGCACACCACGCTCAGGTTGCTCGGGATGGCATCCCCAACCGAGCCGGTTGCATCGCCCTCAAACACCATGGTAAAGACTCCCGTGGCCAGCGGACCGTCCCACATGCACGTCGGCGCGCCCCCCGTGCCGGTGACGTCTGCTGCCCCATTGGTCGTGCTCGTGCAGGTCAGGGTCCTGTTGGCGAGGTTGCCATCGCCCCGCAGCTGGATTGTCAGGGCCTCGCTCTGGGCCGTCGCCAGCGTCACAGTCACCGTGTAGACCACGTGCACTCCGTTTGCGATGACCGTCCCACCGGGAGGCGCCTGTTCGACTTCGGAGGTCAGGTCCGGGGGAGGGGCGATGTTCAGCGGGCCAACGTCACCGTCGGTATCGGCAAGCGCCACCCGGTTGCCCGCCACTTCATCGTCGCAGGAGTTGCTCGCGTTCATATCGGAGCAGGCCACGCTGTCGGCGGCGGGCACAGCGTCATCGATGGCGCCCGTGGCCTCGCCCGAAAGCACGAATGTGAAGAGGCCCGCCATCACCGGGGCGTTCCACATGCAGGACGGAGCTCCGCCGGACCCAACTACGTCCGCGGGCCCGTTGGTTGTGCTGGTGCATGTCAGGGTCCTGTTTGTCAGGTCGGGGTCGCCCTTCAACTGGATCGTCAGCGGCGCGGCCATCGTCCCGCCGATGCCCACTGTCACGGTGTAGGTCACCGCTGTCCCGTGGGCTACCGTGTCCGGCCCCGCCGGCGCCTGGTCCACTTGCGACATCGCAGATGGGGGGTCGATCGTGGCGATGGACCCAACATCGCCATCGGAGTCGGTGAGCGCCACGCGGTCACCGGCTGCTTCATCGTTGCAGGTGTTCGAGGAGTTCATGTCCGTGCACACGACGCTCCCGGCGAGGAGACTGCCGATGGGCCCGTTGGCTTTCCCGGAAAAGGTGAAGGTGAATGTCCCGGTGACCAGGGGCCCGTTCCACATGCAGCTCGGGCCGCCGCCCGGGCCAACGGCGTCGGCCCCGCCATTGCTCGAACTCGTGCAGACCAGGGCACGGTCGGAGATGTCAGAATCGCCGGTCATCTGGATCGTGAGTGCGTCCGTTTGCCCGGTGGCCAGGGTCACCGTGACCGTATAGGTCACGACGGTCCCCGGCGCAACGGCGCTGCCCGCCGGGGGTGACTGGTCGACCTCGGTCGTTACATTGGGCGCCGCTGCCTGGGTGCCGGACGGTGGCTGCACGGCCATGCCGCCAAGGATGACTGCCGCTACCACGGCCACAATGGCAAGAAGCCGCGCCGGGACCGGGAACATCGGACTCACCTCGCGTGGTGTCAGCGGAGTATAGCCCGGCCATGATTGGCCGGGGAACGGCAGCGCGTGGCGTTCCCCGCCAGTACGATGGGCGCCATGTCACCCGAGCGGCCGCTCATCACCTTCGATCTCGATGGGGTACTATGCCGTCCTCCGTTTGGCATCAACCCCGGACGCGGCCAGGGCAAGCGCCGCGACGCCCCGGGGACAAGGAACCTCCTGTGGCTGACCGAAAGGTGGCGCTACGCCTTCCGGGGTCCCATGCACGGCGCGCGCGAGGGGCTGGCGGCCGCCATGGAGCGCTTCGAGTGCCAGGTGGTCTCTGCCCGGAGCGAGCATGCCCGCGCCCTGACCGAGAGGTGGCTTCGGAAGCGCTTCGACCATGTGCCACCGTTGCACCTGCGCCCCCACTGGCGCGAGACCTCGGCACAGTTCAAGGTGCGCCGGCTACAGGAGCTACGGCCCCTCGCACACTTCGAAGACGACCCCCACACCGCCGGGTGGCTGGCGGAGATACTCCCGGCCGTCTTCCTAGTCGACTGGCCCCGCAACCGCTGGCTTGAGGGTGACCGAATCCACCGCATCCGTACCATCGCCCAGGCCTTGCCCGTCCTGGAAGACCTGGCAGGCCGCCACGGCCGCTGAATCCCGGGAACTCCTCCCTCCTCCCTCCTCCCCTCGTCCCCTCCACCCCGTATACTCGCGCCCGTGGAATTCAGGCTGACCGCCGCCCAGGTGGCCCTCCGCGACGACGTGCGTGCCTGGCTGCGCGAGAATGTGCCCCCGGACGCCCAGGGCTTCCCCTACGCCGAAGAGGAGGAGCCCGAACGCCTGCGCGCCTTCAATCGCAGGCTCGCCGCGAAGGGATGGATAGCACCCGCCTGGCCGGTTGAGCATGGGGGTATGGGCCTCGGCGCAATCGAACAGCTCGTTTTCGGCGAAGAGATGTCGTACGCCCGCGCCCCGAACGGCGCCCGCGGGCCGGCCGTCGGCTACGCGGGGCCGACCATCATGATGTACGGAACGGAGGAGCAGAAGCATCGCCACCTGCCCGGTATCACGAACTGGGACGTGGTCTGGGCCCAGGGCTTCAGCGAGCCAGGCTCAGGCTCGGACCTCGCCAGCCTGCAGACATCTGCCGTGCGCGACGGCGACGACTGGGTGCTCAATGGCTCGAAGATCTGGACCAGCCACGGCCACTATGCCGACTGGATGTACCTGCTCGCCCGCACGGACCCGGAAGCGCCAAAGCATCGCGGCATCAGCTACTTCCTGCTCGATCTGAGGTCACCGGGGGTAACCTTCCAGCCGCTCCTCAACATGGCGGGCCGCAAGGGCTTCGGCCAGTTCTTCTTCGACAACGTCCGGATGCCCCAGGGAGCGCTCATCGGGGAAGCGAACCGCGGCTGGTACATGGCCACCACCACGCTCGACCTTGAACGCTCCAACATCGCCAATGCCGGCGCGGCCCGCCGGACGATCGATGACCTTTGCGCGTTCCTCCGCGAACCCGGCGTGAAGGCAGCTGCCCCGCAGCGTGCGCGGCTCGCCGAGCACGCCATCGAGGTGCGGGTGGCGACCATGCTCAGCTACCGGGTGGCCAGCATCATCGCCGCCGGGGGAGTGCCCAACCAGGAAGCGAGCCTCCTCAAGCTCTTCCTGAGCGAGCTGGACCAGCGTATCGCCGCCACCGGGCTGGCCGTGCTGGGCCTCTATGGCGGACTGATGCCCGGATCGCCGTACGAACGCCTCCAGGCGCAATTCGCCCTCACCTACCTGACCACCGTCTGCCGCACCATCGCCGGCGGCACGAGCGAAATCCAGCGCAACATCATCGCCACCCGCGGGCTCGGCCTGCCCCGCTAGGGAGGCGGCTGGCAAAGCCGCGGGCCAACAAGCATGCTGTGACGCATGGAGCAATTCGACCTCATCGTCATCGGCAACGGTTCGGCGGGCGACAACATCGCTCGTACCCTCGGCAGGCGCGACCTCAGGGTCGCGGTCATTGAGCGCGAGCACCTCGGCGGCGAATGCCTGAACGATGGCTGCATCCCAAGCAAGGCGCTGATTGACATCTCGAAGCGGGCGGGGGACGAGGGCCTGACCTGGAGCGAGGTCGTGGCCCGCATCCACGCCGTGCAGCTCCTCGTCCGGGGAAGCGACCCCAACGGCGGCATGCGTGGCGACGGCATCGAGCTTGTCTGGGGGAACCCGCGCTTCACCGCGCCCACCACGGTAGCGGTCGACGGGCGGGTACTGACTGCCAAGGATGCAGTTGTGGCCACGGGCACAGAGCCTGGCCTGCCCCCCATTCCCGGCCTTGCCGAGGCGCGGCCCCAGACGAACCGCACCATCTTCACCCTGCCGTCGCAGCCCGCGAGCCTGGCCGTCATTGGTGGCGGCCCAATCGGGTTGGAACTCGGGCAGGCGTTCAACCGCCTCGGGACCGAGGTCACCATCTTCGAGGCGCTCGATCGCATCGCCTACACCGAGGACGCCGAGATTTCACTCGAACTGACGAAGCTTCTCGAACGCGACGGGATTCGCATCGAGACCGGCGCCACCATCGAACGTGTCGACCGGGCGGGCGGCGTGGTCACGATCACAACGCAGCGCGGCGAATTCCGTTTCGATGATGTCCTGGTCGCCGCGGGACGCCGCCCTCAGGTACCCGACGGGCTCGTTGAGCTGGGCCTGGAGCGCGATCGGCGTGGCTTCATCACCGTCGCCGATTGTGGGCGAACCAGCCTGGATGGCCTCTGGGCCGCGGGCGACGTGACCGGCAAGTTCCAGTTCACCCACTATGCCAGCTACCAGGCTCACCACATCGCCAGGCACATCCTGGACGAGAAGTGCGACCCCATACCCGAGACCCTCGTGCCGTGGGCCATCTTCACCGAGCCGGAGATCGGGCACGCCGGCATGACAGAGGAACAGGCCCGCGCGGCGCATGCGAACGTTCGCGTCGCCATCCTTCGCGCCGAGGAGTTCGACTGGTTCCGCACCACGTCGCAGTTGGACGGCTTCGCCAAGGTCATCGCCGATGGCGATAGCGGCGTTCTCCTGGGGGCGCACTTCCTCTGCGCGCGGGGAAGCACGCTCGTCGGCGAAGCCTGCCTCGCCATTCAGCACGGGATGACCGCGCGCCAGGTGGCGAGCACCATCCACCCGTACCCCACGGCCTCGGAGCTCTTCCGCTGGGCCTGCGCAAGGCTGGTGTGAAGGGCCGCTACCCGCCCGAAAGCGCCGTCTGGAACATCGCCAGGTCGAAGTAGTCGCGCCAGGCCGCAATCAGGCCGTCGCGGAGCTCGAAGACCCCCATCACCGGCAGCTCAATTGTCCGGGCGCCTGCCGTGAAGCGGTCGATACGCTCGTTCATGACCAGGTTCCCGCTCACCAGCTGGTGCCTGACCTCGAAGCCCGCCGGCTTGAAGGGCCCCATGTTCGCCAGGAAGGCCGCGATAGTTTCCCGGCCCGTCATCGGCTGCATGGGGATGTTGTGGTAGAAGGCGTCCCCGGTGAAGTAGGCGGCGAGGCGCGCCGGGTCGGGGTCCGGCACGTCGAACTCGCGAAGGAAGGCTGTAACGACCTCGCCGGGGGTCATGCGGTTGCCGCTTCCACCGCCAGGGTTTGTCCGGCGTGGTCTGCCAGCCGGAAGTTCAGTTTCTCGAAGCCGATGACGCGGCCCTCCCGGTCCTTGATGAGGATAACCTCATCGCCGGTCTCCTCGCAGATATGTTCATCGCCCGGGTTGCCAAACCATACGACGAGAGTCTCTCCGGCCCTGTCGTAGATCACCTTCACGTCGGCCATATCCGCACGCCCTCCTTGACCCTGTCAGCAATGTACGCCGTGACCAGAATTCCGTCGCTCCCCTGCCTGCGCGCTACGGCGCATACGAAGGTCCGTGCTTCCCGGAGCCGGTAGAACAGCATCACGTGTGGATTGGTGCGGCTCTGCCTGACCTCATCCGGAGCGGTCAGGGTGGATTCCACCTCCCTCTCGTTTCCCGCCATCGACGGATGCTTGAGACCGACGATGACGTCCCAGGTCGCTCTCGAGACCTCGACCTTGAACGAGAGCGGGGTGGTCGCCCTTATAACGGTGTCCGAGCCGCCCCCGCTCCCCTGCTCACCGGCGCTCCCCCAGCAACGACCTCCGCAGGAGGATCATCGCTGTCAGCACTGCCCGGCGCTTCACCGCGGCCCGGCCCTGGTTCATCGACATCGAGAGCGTCGAAGTCCCGCCTTCGGGGTCGGCGACGGCGACGTGCACCGTTCCCGGCGCTTTCCCCTCCATCGGGTCCGGCCCGCCCACGCCCGTGATGCCGATGCCGTAATCGGTGCCCAGCCTCAGCCGCACCGCGCGGGCCATTTCGGCCGCGGTCTCGGGCGAGATCACGCCGTACTCCGCGATGATGGCCGCGTCGACGCCCGCCTCGATCTTCTGGTCCGTCCAGTAGGTGACCAGCCCGCCTTTGAAGTAGTCGGCCGCCCCCGGCACGTCGGTGAGCGTGCTCGCCATGAGGCCGCCGGTGACCGACTCCATCACGCCCAGGGTCAGGCGGCGGCTCACGAACTCATCGCGCAGCATCCCCTCGAAGGTATCGTCGTCCCTGCCCCAGATCGCCGTGCCGAAGATGCTCTCCATCTCCCGCTCCACGGGCTCGATGCGCGCCCAGGCGTCTTCGCGGCTGGCGGCCTTCGCGCCGATGCGCAGGTGGACGCCGTCGGCACGGGCGTAGGTGCCGATGCCGATCCCGGGCGTGCCATAGAGCCGCCGCGCCATCTCATCGACCGTCCCCTCACCGATTCCCACGGTCTTGATGGTGCGCGTCACCAGCACCTGGCCGTCGGAGCGGCGCTCCAGCTCCGGCCGCACCTCGTTCGCCCACATCCGCTCCATTTCGGGTGGAACGCCCGGCATGCACACGATCACGCGACCGTCGCGCTCTACCCACCAGCCAGGGGCCGTGCCGCGGGGGTTGTCGATCGCCCGCGCGCTGGGGATGAGCCAGGCCTGCTTCAGATTCGTTTCCGGCATCGGGAAGCCGCGGCCTTCGAACCATGCCCGCAGGCGCCGTTCGAGCCCGGGGTCGACGCGCGGCTCTTCGTGGAGGAGCGAGGCGACCCCTTCGCGTGTCATGTCGTCCTCGGTCGGCCCCAGGCCGCCTGTCGTGATGACCAGGTCCGACCTGTTCCAGGCGCGCTCGAAGGTCTCCGTGATGCGCCCCAGGTTGTCGCCGACCACGGTCTTGTAGAAGAGGTCGATGCCGAGCTCCGGGAGCTGCTGGGCAATGTGGGCGCTGTTGGTATCGATGATCTCCCCGAGCAGGATCTCGGTGCCGATGGCGATGATTTCCGCTTTCACGGGGGCAAGTCTACGGGTCGCGCCGGGCTGCTGCCACGGTCTGTTTGGTGGCCTACCGGGCGGTCAGGAACGCCCTGATCGCCGCTGACACGGCTTCGGGCTGGTCGAGGTGGAGGTTGTGCCCGGCGCCGGCGATGGCGCGCCACTCGATGCCGGGCCGCACCGCGGCCATCCGCGCCCGCATGAAGGGTTGTGTCTCCAGGCCATTCTCGCCGTACAGGACGAGCGTCGGCGGCTGGAGCGCCGCGAGATCGTCGTCCGTGATGTCGAATTCGAACCACGCTTCCATGTGGGCGAGCGCAATCGCAGCCTGCGCCTCCAAGCGCGCGACCCAGCGCGGCGACATGCGTGTTCGCCAGTCCGCTCCAATGAATTCGGTCATCGCCCCATCGACGAGCGACCGCCCGCCATCGGTGCGGCCGCGCTCCAGGGCCCCGGTCCAGGAGGGCGTCGCCCAGAAATCCAATGGGACGAAGGGGAGCAGCGTGGGCTCGAGCAGCACCACCTTTCCCACGCGATCCGGGTGATGCAGGGCGAACGAGAACGCGATCGTGCCACCGGTGGAGTGCCCCACGAGGTGTACCCTGTCGAGCCCCTCAGCCTCCAGGACGGCGTCCAGGTCATCCACTTCGGTGGTCTGAAATCCGAACCCTTCCGGGGCCACCGACGGGGCGCCATCGTGGCCGCGCAGGTCGCGGACGATGACCCGGAAGTCGGCGGCCAGGGAGTCACGTTGGAAGCGAAAGGCGAACCGCGAGGCGTAGGCGCCGTGCAGGAAGACAACGGGCGGACCGTCGCCGGCCACCTCGTAATGGAGCAAGGCGCCGTCGCTGGCACGGGCTACCTTCGCCTGTACCGCATCGCTCGTTGTCATGGCGAAGGATTGTGGAGCAGGCGATGAGCGGATGTCCAGTGGCTTGCCGCTACGCCTGCCAGGGCAGGCGTCCGGCCACCCGCAGGAAGTCGGCGTGGACCGCGGGCGTGGCGGCGATGAGCCCCTTGCTGAAGATGGTCGCCGCTTCGCCTTCGCGGCCGGTGACCACGCCCCCCGCTTCGCGCACCAGGAGCAGCCCGGCGGCGAGGTCCCACGGCTGAAGGTCGGAATGCAGGAAGATGTCCCACCGCCCGGCCGCAACGTAAGCAATCCCCAGCGCCGCCGACCCCGGGATGCGGAGCGACTGCATTCCCGGCCAGAGGGCGAGCGCCAGCTCCAGCTGCCTTCGGCCCCGCCCATCGTCGTACCCCATGTCCACGGCAAGGATGCTCTCCCGCACGCTTGCCGTGCTGGAAACCTGGATGGCCTGCCCGTTCAGCGTTGCGCCCCGGCCGCGCACCGCCGCGAATTCCTCCCCCAGGAGCGGTTGCAGCGTGAGCCCCACCACGGGGCCGTTCCCATGGCACAGGGCAATCGTGAAGCAGAAGTGCGGAATCCCCCGGGAGAAGTTCTTCGTCCCGTCCAGGGGGTCGATAACCCAGAGCCAGCTGTCCGACCGGGTATCGGCGGCGGTCTCTTCGCTCAGGATCGGCACGCCCGGGTATTCGCGGGCGAGAATGGCCGTGGCCGCCCTCTCCACGGCAAGGTCGGTCTCGGTGAGCACGTTGCCGCGCCCCTTCGTCGCCGAAACGCCTGTCCGGCCGAACCCCGCGCGCATGATCGCCTGTGCCTCAGACGCGCACTCGCGGGCAACGGCCAGCGCATCGCGGCCTGACGAGGAGAGGGGCGCTATTCCGGCTGCATCCACCCCCGGAGCGTACTCTCAGCGGGCCTTCCGTTCCGGGTCAGTGTCCTTCGGCGAGGCGTTTCCGCCACTCGCGCCAGCCAATCGCCTGTGACTCGTGCCAGCTGTCGTCGGCCACCAGGGCGGTGCGGGGGACCCGCTCCTGGGGGATGTCTTCCTTCTTGCGAAGGTCATCGGGCAGCGAATCGGCCCGGCCCGGGTAGCCTATCGCGGCCACCACCAGCACGCGCACGTCGCCGGGAATGTCCAGGGCCACCCTGACCGCGGGCTCATCGAAGCCCGCCATCGGGTGTGCCAGCAGTCCCATGGCCGTGGCCTGGGCAAGCAGGTTTCCGGTGGCGATACCGGCGTTGAAGGCCCACATGTCGCGCACCGTCCCGTCGCTGTTCGTCTGCGGGAAGTCGTGCGCGGGTACCGCCAGGATCGCCGCCAGCAGGGGGGCGGCCACGGCCCACTGCTGGTTGCCTTCGTTCAGCGCGTGGACGAGGGCGCCCCGGCGCGCGGCCGAACGCGCAACCACAACGCGGGTCGGCTGACTGTTCCCGTGGCTTGGTGCGACCGAGACCGCCTCCCAGAGCGCCTCTTCCACGTCTGCTTCCACCGGTCGCAGGTCATATGCGCGGCGGGCGCGCCGCAGGGCCAGGGCTTCGAGGATCTCCGCCACGTTCGAACCTCCAGGGGCGGGGTGTGTGAGACCATGGTGCCACACACTTTCGCGAAACGAGCGGCCCTACATGCGTTCGGGGGCGGACATGCCCATCAGGCCCAGCACCCGGGCCAGCGCGATCTTCGCTGCCAGCACCAGCCGCAGCCGTGCCCGCGATAGTTCGACGTCGGGCGTGATCACCTTCAGGCCGGGGTCTCCCGCCTGCTTGAAAGCGTCGTTGAAGGCATGGAAGGCCGTCGCCAGCTCCATCGCGTAGTGGGGCAGGTGCTGGGGCTCGAAGGTCGTCGCCACCGTTTCGATGATGTCTACCAGGCGCATCATCTCGCGCACCAGCGCCAGCTCGTGCGGTTGCGTCAGGAGGGCGACATCGCCGCCATCGGGGCCGAGCCCCTGTTCGGCGGCCCGTTGCAGGATGCTCGCCAGCCGGGCATGGGCGTACTGCACGTAGTAGACCGGGTTCTCGTTCGATTGCTTCACTGCCAGGTCAAGGTCGAAGTCCATCTGCGCGCCCGGCGATCGCGTGAGGAAGAAGAACCGCGCCGCATCGGCTCCTACCTCTTCAATCAGCTCATCGAGGGTGATGATCTCGCCCCCACGCTTGGAGAGCCGCACGACCTCGCCCCCGCGCTTCAGCGTCACCAGCTGGTAGAGCAGGATGTGGAGCGCATTGGCGTCGGCGCCGATGGCCCTGGTGGCCGTCTTCAGGCGCGATACGTGCCCGTGGTGGTCGGCGCCCCACACGTCTATGACGAGCGAGAAGCCCCGCCGGATGAACTTGTCGTAGTGATAGGCGATGTCGCTCGCGTAGTAGGTTGGCCGGCCATCGGAGCGGACAACCACGTTATCCTTCTCTTCGCCCATCTCGCTGGACGTGAACCAGAGGGCGCCCTCTCGCCGGGCAAGGTGACCGCCGGCGCGGAGCACCGCCATCGCCTCGTCGTAGACGCCCCCGGCGCCGTAGAGGGCCTTCTCGCTGAACCACCGCTCGAATTGGACGCCGAACCTGGCGAGAGTCTCCCGGATCTGCGCGACCATGAGCTCGATTCCCAGCGCGTTCAGCTCCGCAGGGGGTCCCTCCCCTGGTTCCCTCAGGAACCGATCCCCTTCACGTTCGCGGACCGTGCGCGCGAGGGCGATCATGTACTCGCCCGGGTAGCCATCAGCGGGGATGGCGGCCGCGCGCCCGGCGAGCTGCTGGTAGCGCGCATAGAGGGTGTCGCCAAAGGTGTCGGTCTGCGTCCCGGCGTCGTTGACGTAATACTCCCGCTCTATCTCATACCCTGCCGCCTCCAGGACCGAGGCCAGGGCATCGCCGATGGCGGCGCCACGCCCGTTGCCGACGTGCAGAGGCCCCGTGGGGTTTGCGGAAACGAACTCCACCTGGGCTTTCTTTCCCGCACCAAGCGCCAGGCTGGCGAAGCCCGGCCCAAGAGCAATGGTATGTTCCACCTGGGCCTGCAGGAAGCTGCTCGTCAGCCGGAAGTTAATGAACCCCGGGGCGGCCACTTCGGGCCGCTCCACCGCCGGGTCCGCGGGGAAGTGCTTCGCGATGGCCTGGGCCAGCTCCAGGGGCGGCCGCATGGCCGCTCGCGCCATGCGCAGCGGCAGGGTGCTCGCGAAGTCGCCGTTCGCCGGGTCCTTCGGCCGCTCGACCGAAGCCGCCGGCACCGCCACGTCGGGGAGTTCCCCGGCGGCAACGGCTTCGCGCACGGCGGCGGCGACAAGCCCCTCCAGGTGGCTGCGGATTGTCCTGGCATCGGCCATAGAGTGGACAGCGTACCGCCAACCCCGTCCCCGGGGAAACTGCGGCCCCGGGAGTGTTGCGTGTTGCGGGGTCAGCAACGCGTTTCGCCCCTCGCCCGGGAAGGCGATACCCTTGGGGCCAACACCTCTGTGGAATAACTACCGTGCCCAAGCTTGTCCTCGCCTATTCCGGCGGTCTCGATACCACCACCGCCATCAAGTGGCTCGCCGTTGAGCAGGGCTACGATGTAATCGCCCTCAACATCGACGTGGGCCGCAGTCGCGAACAGCCCGTGGTCGAATCACGTGGGATGGCCGCCGGGGCGCTCAAGGTCCGGGTCATCGATGCGAAGGACGACTTCATCCGCTACTTCGCCTTCCCTGCCCTGGCGGCGGGGGCCATCTACCAGGACGCCTATCCGCTCGCCACTGCGCTCGCCCGACCGCTCATGGCGAAGCTCCTCGTCGATGTCGCCCGCGAAGAGGGAGCCGCCGCTGTCGCCCATGGCTGCACCGGCAAGGGCAACGACCAGGTCCGCTTCGACGTTGGCATCCAGACGCTCGACCCCGCCCTGCAAATCGTCGCTCCCACGCGTGAGAACGCCATGGCCCGTGAGACCCAGATCGATTACCTGAAGAAGCACGGCATCGACATCCCCTGGGGCGACAAAGGCCCCTTCAGCATCGATGAGAACATCTGGGGCCGCAGCGCCGAAGCGGGCGTGCTCGAAGACCCCTGGCAGGAGCCGCCTCCAGCCGCCTACGAATGGACCCGCTCCGCCGAAGAGGCGCCCGCCGCTCCCGCATACGTGGAAGTAACCTTCGACCACGGGCTGCCCGTCGCCCTCGACGGCGAGGAGCTGGATCCCGTCGCCCTTGTCGAGCGGCTGAATGACCTCGCCGGTCTCCACGGCGTGGGGCGCATCGACCACATCGAAGACCGCCTCGTCGGGATCAAGAGCCGCGAGATCTACGAAGCCCCGGCGGCCGTGTCCCTGAACGCCGCACACCGGGCCCTCGAAGCGATGACGCTTTCGAAACAGCAGCTCCGGCTGAAGAAGCTCATCGCTACCGAGTACGCCGAGCTCATCTACAACGGGCTCTGGTTCAGCGCCCACCACCAGGACGTGGCCGCCTATGTGGCCAGCACCCAGCGGCACGTTTCTGGAACCATCAGGCTCAGGCTCCACCGCGGGCAGGCCACGGTGGTCGGGCGAAAGGCGCCCCGCTCCCTCTATGATCGTGGCCTCGCCACCTACGACCGCGGCGATACCTACGACCAGTCGGCCGCGGTGGGCTTCATCAACATCTGGGGTCTGCAGACCCGCGTGCAGGCGCGTGTGCAGCTGCTGAGCGCCTCGGCTGAAACGCTCAAGATCGCGACCCCCGGGGAGTGACCATGCCCCCCGCGCTCGATGGCAACGACTGGTGGCGCCGCGCCGTCTTCTACCAGCTCTATCCGCGCAGCTTCCAGGATTCGAACAACGACGGCATCGGCGACCTCCAGGGGATCATCAGCCGGCTCGACTACCTGGCGGGGCACGACGACTCCCTCGGTGTGGATGCGATCTGGCTCTCGCCCACCTTCCCCTCGCCGATGAAGGACTTCGGCTACGACGTCTCCGACTACCGCGGCGTGCATCCCGATTTCGGCGACATGGCGGCCATGGACCGTCTCGTGGCGGAGTGCCACCGCCGGGGGCTGCGCGTCCTGCTTGACTGGGTGCCCAACCACACCAGCGACCAGCACGCGTGGTTCCTTGAGTCGCGCAGCTCGCGCTCCAACCCCCGCCGCGACTGGTACATCTGGCGCGATGCCCGGCCCGACGGGACGCTGCCGAACAACTGGCGCTCAGTCTTCGGCGGCCCCGCCTGGACCTTCGACGAGGCATCGGGCCAGTACTACCTGCATTCGTTCCTCAAGGAGCAGCCCGACCTCAACTGGCGCAACCCCGAAGTCGTTGAGGCAATGCACGAGACGCTGCGCTTCTGGCTGCGAAAGGGCATCGATGGCTTTCGCATCGACGTGATGGGCATGATCCTTAAGCACCCTGACCTGGCCGACAACCCGCTCAACCCACGCTGGACGCCGGGGTCATCGGAGCAGAAGTACCTCTGGACGTCGAACCGCAACTATCCCGATGTCTACGAGGCCGTGCGCGGCATCCGCGCCGTGCTCGACGAGTTCCCCGGCAGCATGGCGGTTGGCGAGGTCTTTGGCACCGCCGAGGAGATCGCGCGCTACTACGGCCCTCCCGGCACGCTCGATGGCCTCCACCTCGCCTTCAACTTCCAGTTCATTCACGAAACGGGCCACGTGTTCACGCCCTGGACTGCCGAGGCCATTCAGCGCATCGTTGCCAACGCCGAAGATGCGACGCCGGGCAGCGCCCTTCCCTGCTGGGCCTTCGGGAACCACGACCGCTCGCGATTCATCTCGCGGAACGATCACGATGGCCGGGGCCTTGAACGGGCCCGCGCCGCCGCCATTCTGCTCCTCACGCTCCGGGGCGTACCCTTTATCTATTACGGCGAAGAGATCGGGATGGCCGACGTAGACATCCCCGAGGCGCGGCTGCAGGACCCCGCCCGCTTCCATACCCCCGGGCGCGACCCCGAGCGCACGCCCATGCAGTGGGACGGTTCGCCCACGCGCGGCTTCTCGGCCGCCGAGCCCTGGCTGCCCTACGGCCCGGCGGCAGTGAACGTCGCCGCTCAGCTGCATGCCCCGGACTCCTTGCTCGCGCTCTACCGGCGTGCCCTACGCCTGCGCCGCCAGGCACGCGCCCTGCGGCAGGGGTCGCTGCGCATCATCCCGTCGCCCGGTGACGTGTTCGCCTTCGAACGCCGGATGGAGGGCGAGCCATCGGCCACGGTGCTGGTCAACACGGCAGTCCACGAACGCAACGCGGCCCTCGATTCCCCGGGCCTGGTGCTCCTCTCCTCAAGGACGGCGCGCGAAGGCGAGAGAGTGGGCCGGGATATCACCCTCGGGCCGCTTGAAGCCCTCGTGGTTGGCCACGGATGAGGCCCGCCCATCGTTGGCCGCCACCACCGATGGTATGCTCGCGCCCATGAGCAGGATGAGGCGCGTGCCCGTCTCCGGCGACAAGGGGCGAAAAGCGGAGCATCTGCCGATTTCCGCCGGCGAAGGTGAGCAAGAACCCCCGGCCGCCCCCTCGGAGTGCGCCTGCCCCCGGCTGGACCCCGCCGACTGGCACGACGTTGAGAGCGACTGGAGCGATATTGCCTTCGTGAAGGGCGCCGTCAGCGCACTGCTCGGGGTACCGGTCGGATACGCGGGCGCGCGGGCAGCGCTCGAAAAGAAGGCCCGGGCAGCCGGCGCCACGATCCCGCCCGATGCGATGTTCCTGCTGGGGAGCGGACGCTTCCGCAGGCCAATGCTGGTCGAGGTGGAGGGAGCCGATCGCAGGGCAAAGGGCATCCACTCCCCGGGCGGGGTGGCCTACAGCCGCCTTGTCGAGGCGCCCTGGGGTGAAATGCGGCGCGTCGTCGAAGAGACGAGAGAAGCGGCCATCGCGCGCTACGGCCGGCGCCCGGATAGCCTCCTCCTCTGGTACCTTACCTGCCGGGAGTGCTCGCGGGAGCGCAACTTCGAAACCCTGGTCATCGCTCACTACCGGGGGACGTGATGGATTCGGGCGAGCAGCTGGAACTCCTTGCCCGCCTGCTGGCTGCTCTTCTCCTCGGTGGTCTTGTTGGCCTGCAGCGAGAGTACCGCGGACACGAGGCCGGCATCCGCACGAGCGCCCTGGTCTGCTCGGGAGCGGCGACCTTCGGCGCCATCAGCCTGCAGTTCACCGATGATGCCCGCATAGCCGCTGCCGTGGTGCAGGGCATCGGCTTCATCGGCGCCGGCCTTATTTTCCAGCAGGGGACCGGCTTCCAGGGCGTCACTACCGCTGCGAGCGTCTGGGTCCTGGCAGGCATTGGCCTGATGGCCGCGCTCGACCTCTGGCTCGTGGCCGTGCTCTTCACGGGCGCGGTCATCGTCCTGCTCGAACTCGCCCCCGTCTCCGACTGGGTGTTCGAGGCCGGGCGCAGGCGCCGCCGCGGGCGCCCTGGAAGGCGCCAGGGCCCACCACCCTCGCGGGGCAGCGGCGACCGCGAAGGTTGACCGCTTACGCATTCCGGCCGACCATGAAATGACCCCTACCCGGAGTCTTTCCCTTGAACCTGCGCATCCCCGGACCAACCCCCTGCCCGGAGGAGGTTCTGCACGCGGGCGCGCGGCAGATGATGAACCACCGCGGCCCAGAGTTCGCCCAGATCCTGCGCCGCGTCACCGACGGCCTGAACTGGGTCTTCGGCGCCTCCTCCGATGTTCTCTCCATGACCGCATCGGGCACCGGCGGTCTCGAAGCCGCGGTCGTGAACACGCTCAGCCCGGGCGACCGGGTCCTCGCCGTCTCCATCGGCTCGTTTGGCGACCGCCTGCGCACCATCGCCAGCACCTACGGCGCCGACGTCGTCAGCTACGCCACCGAGTGGGGCGAAGCCGCCGACCCGGCCGAGATCGCGCGGCGCCTCGACGAGGACCCGTCCATCAAGGCCGTGCTCGTAACCCACAACGAAACCTCGACCGGCGTCACCAACCCCCTGGAAGCGATCGCGACGGAAGTGCGTGCCCGCGACCGGCTAATCATCGTCGACGCCGTCAGCAGCATGAGCTCGGTCCCCTGCCCGGTGGAGCGCTGGGGGCTCGACGTGGTGGTCAGCGGCTCGCAGAAGGGCTGGATGGTTCCTCCAGGTCTCGTCTTCGTGTACATGAGCGAACGCGCCTGGGCCGCTAACGCCCGGGCGAAGATGCCCCGTTTCTACTTCGACGCCGCCAAGGCGCGCGACTCCCTCGCGAAGCTCCAGAACCCGTGGACCCCGGCCATGTCGATCTACTACGGCATGGATCGCGCCTTCGAGCTCATGCGTGCCGAGGGCCTCGAAGGCATCTTCACCCGCCACGAGGCGGTCGCCGGCTACACGCGCGAGCGTGTCAAGTCGTGGGGCCTGAAGCTGGTCCCCACCGATGAGGGCTTCGCTTCCAACACCGTCACCGCCGTCTGGTGGCCCGAAGGTGTCGATGGCAAGTCCATCAGCAAGCGGGCGCGCGAGGAGTTCGGCGTGGTTCTGGGCGGTGGACAGGGCAAGCTCGATGGCAGGATCTTCCGCGTCGGGCACCTTGGCTGGTTTACCAGGGAGGACATCGTCGCTGCGCTCGACGTCCTCGAACGCCTGCTCCAGGACGCGAAGGCGGCCGTCTAACCCATGACCGACAACCGCCCCCGCATTCTTATCGCCGACCCGGTGGCCCAGGAGGGCATCGACCTGCTTCGCACCGTCGGCCGCGTTGACGTTCGCACCGGCCTCAAGCCCGGCGAGATCATCGCGGCGATTGGCGATTACGACGCTCTCGTTGTGCGCAGCGAGACAAAGGTGACCCGGCCCGTCATCGAAGCGGGGCGCCGCCTGTCCGTCATTGGCCGCGCTGGCGTGGGTGTGGACAACATCGACCTCGATGCGGCAACCGAGCGGGGCGTAGTTGTCGTGAACGCTCCACAGGGCAACACCGTGGCCGCCGCCGAGCACACCGTGGCGCTGCTCCTCGCCCTCGCCCGCCATCTGCCCCGTGCGGACGCTTCCATGCGCGAGGGCAAGTGGGACCGCAAGGCGCTCCTCGGCACCGAGGTGCGCGGCAAGACCCTCGGCATCGTCGGCCTTGGCAAGATCGGCTCCGAAGTGGCGCGAAGGGCGGTCGCCATGGAGATGCGCGTCCTCGGGCACGACCCCTTTGTCCCTGAAGACCGCCTGCGCGCGATCGGCGTGGAGGCGGCGCCGCTGGAACAGGTGATCAAGGAGTCGGACTTCATCACCGTCCACCCCCCGCTCACGGCGAGCACCGCTGGCATGATCGACCGCGAAGAGCTGGCCATGATGAAGGACGGCGTGCGCCTCATCAACGTTGCCCGCGGCGGCATCATCAGCGAGGCCGCGCTCGCTGACGCCGTGAAGTCCGGCAAGGTCGCCGGGGCGGCCATCGACGTGTTCACGCAGGAGCCGCCAGCTCCGGACAATCCCCTGCTTGGCGACCCGCGCATCATCGTCACGCCCCACCTGGGCGCGTCGACGGCCGAGGCGCAGGAGCGCGTGGCCCTCGACGTGGCGGAGCAGATCGTGGAGATCCTCCAGGGCAAGCCGGCCCGCTACGCTGTGAACGCACCCCTGCTCGGCGCCGAGACCCTGCAGGTGCTGGCTCCCTATATGGCCGCTGCCGAGCAGGTTGGCCTCATCGCTACCCAGCTCGTCACCGGGACACTGACCACTATCGAGATCGACTACTACGGCGAGATCGCCGACCACGACATCGCTCCCCTGCGCGCCGCCGTCATCCGCGGGCTGCTGAGGCCGATCAGCGAGGAGAACGTGAACATCGTGAACGCCTCGCTCATCGCCCAGTCGCGAGGCTGGAACATCGATGAGCGGCTTCGCTCATCTCACGAGGTCTACCACAACCTCATCCACCTCAAGGTGGGCACCAGCGATTCCGAGGTGAGCGTCGGCGGCACCGTAGAGCACGGCCAGCCCGACATCGTCATCCTCAACGGCATGGACGTGGACCTTGTGCCCGAGCCCGGTATCTGCCTCCTCGCCTGCGACAACGAAGACCGGCCGGGGATGATTGGAAAGGTCGGCACGCTCCTGGGCAATGCCGATATCAACATCCGCTCCATGCAGGTGGGCCGCCGCAGCCGCCGGGGCCGCGCCCTCATGATAATCGCTGTCGACGAATGCCCGACGGCGGAGCAGGTGCAGGCGGTCGAGGCAATCGACGGAATCTACAACGTGCGGCTGGTGCGCTTCTACTAGGTAGTGGCCCCGCCCTACGAGTAGAGAGGGTAGAACACCAGCCCCGTGCCAAGCTTGGGGTGGAAGAACGTGGACTTTTGCGGCATGCGCTCGCCCTGGTCTGCCAGCGCCATCACTTCCCCAATGCCTACGTGGTTGATCAGAAAGGCGGTAGTTGCCGGCCGGGACGCGATCGCGGCGAATGCCTCGGCGGTGTCGTGGGTATACTCCACCGCTCCCGCCTTCAGGTCGTCGTCGCCAATGCCCCAGAGCGGTTCGAGCACGCCGTAGCGCAGCACGTTGGGAGCGATCGCCGCCCAGCGCTCGCTCCGCCCCGGGGGCAGCCTCGATGCCATCGCTTCGGGGCTGCGAAGCCGCAGGCAATGCGCGCGGCCGGGTTCGGCGTTCAGGGCGATGATGGTCCCGGGGCCTTCCGCCAGCAGGGGCTCGATCCCGGCGGGCCGGGAGGCAAGGTCCTCTATCGATCCGGCGCCCGCAATGTCGAAGGCGTCGCCGAGGGTGTCCGCCCAGTTCACCGGGGCCGGGCGCGGGACGATGCGGTGGATCGGCCGGATGACGAGACCGGGGTCGTCGGCGGCGACGATGGCCGTCATGGCAAAGCGCGCGGGGTGGTCGCGGGGGATGTCAACCCCGCGTTTGGCCTGCTGCTGCCAGTAGGAGACGGCAGTCTCGTAACGGTGGTGTCCATCGGCAATGTAGAAGCTCTCGGCCAGCAGTGGCGCCAGGCGCCTCATCTCGTAGCGCCCGCCTTCGACGACCCACAGCCGGTGCTCGTCGCCGTCGATCGTCGCCCCTTCGGCATCCGGCCCGCGGCTGCTGATGGTGTCCTCGATGAACTGCCGCAACTGGCCCGCCCGGTCGCGCGCGATCATGAAGACCGGGCTGAACTGCGTGCGCGCCGCTTCCAGCAGCTTCAGGCGATCATCCTTGGGGCCCGACATGGTGAACTCGTGCGGCTTAACCGCACCGGCTTCCCAGGGCTGCGCCTCCACGGCCGCAATCACGGCCCGGCGAGTGTAGCGCTGGCCTTCTTCGACAAATGACTGCTCATAGACATAAAACATGCCGGCCGGGTCTCGCTCCACGAAGCCGGCCACGAGCCAGTGCTCGAGGAGCGCGCCCACCTGCGCGTACCGTTCCTCGCCACCCTCGGCCAGTTCGAGGCGCACCGCGTTGCGCGCGTTTCGAGCGGCGAGGGCGGCCTGCTGGGCTGGTGAAATGACGTCGTATGGGGGAGCCAGCAGCTCGCTCACCGGGCCGGCCGCGGCCGTATAGCGGAGCCCCCTGAAGGGCATGAACTGGGGCATCAGCGCCCGCCCCCGTGCCCGGGGAGTTTGAACCAGCCACTGCCGGAAACTAGAATCGTTGAACCCCCATGCGCCCTGATCGCACCTTTGACGGTGCTGACGCCCTGGAAATCGAATCCGCCGGACGTGGGCTTCGCGCCCACCGCTACTGCGTCTTCTGCAGCATTGTAGCGGGCCGCGAGCCCGCGAACGTCATCTATGAGGACGATCGGGTGATCGTTTTCCAGAATATCCTCCGCTGGGCGCCGGTCATGCTCCTGGCCATGACCAAGGAGCACCGCACGCAGATGGAGCTCTGGCAGGACATCGGCGAAGTCGCCCGGGTGGCGGCCGAAGTGGGCGCCCGCTACTGCCCCGGCGGCTACAGGCTCCTCTCCAACTTCGGCTACGACGCCATGCAGAGCCAGGAGCACGGCCACGTCCACATTGTCGGCGGCACTCACCTCGGCCCTTACGCCTGAACCGCGGCGACGGCGGCGCGCTGGTGGGCGAATAGCGCCACAATCCCGTCGCGGCCCATGTCGATGAGCCTGTCCATCCCCGCGCGGCTGAACGGCTTGCCCTCCGCCGTCCCCTGTACCTCGACGAAGTCATCCTCGCCGGTCATGACGATGTTGAAGTCCACCTCGGCGGTCGAGTCCTCTTCGTAGCAGAGGTCCAGCATCGCAACGCCCTTCACCAGCCCCACCGACACCGCCGCGACCTGCGACTGGATGACCGATTCGGAGGCCGTGCCCGCTTTCGCGAGGCGCGCCACCGCCAGTTGAAGTGCGACGAAGCCGCCCGTGACAGAAGCGGTTCGCGTGCCCCCATCCGCCTGGAGCACATCGCAGTCGACGGTGATGGTTCGCGGCCCGAGCAGCTCCAGGTTGACCACGCCGCGCAGAGAACGCCCGATCAGGCGCTGGATCTCCTGCGTCCGGCCGCCCGGGCGACCGCGCTCGACCTCGCGCTGGCTGCGGGTGTGCGTTGCCCGGGGCAGCATCGAATACTCGGCCGTGACCCAGCCGCTGGAGGTGTTGCGGAGGAAGCCGGGCTGGCGCTCCTCCACGCTCGCCGCACACAGCACGCGCGTGCGCCCGAACTCAACGATGCAGCTTCCCTCGGCGAAGTCGAGAATGCCGGGTGTGATCCTGACCGGCCGAAGCTGGGCCGGCGCCCGGCCATCGATGCGTACTGTCACGAGGGGTGGGACTCCTGGAAACGGTGTTCAACCCAACGTAAGGGCACGCGCGAACTGGCGCAAAGACGCCCTGCCCGTGTGCCCCGGCGTTATCGCTCGGTGCGTACGGTGATGCGCTTGCCATCGCTCGCCACAGTCACGCGGCCCTGCTCGTCCGTGCGGAGCACGAGGGCGCCGTCAAGAGCGGCGAGCGTCTCCTGCGCCGGGTGCCCGTAGGGGTTGCCCGCCCCCACTGAGATCACCGCCACCGAAGGCTCGACGGCAGACAGGAACGCCGCCGAGGTCGTCTTCGAGCCGTGGTGTGGCACCTTCAGGACGTCGGCCACCACCTGCGATGCGGTAAGAAGGGCCTGTTGCCCCTCCCGCTCGATGTCGCCCGCCAGCAGGAACGTGGTCTCCCCATACGTGACCCGCAGCACCATCGAGGTGTCGTTGAGGTCGCCGCTCGCCAGGCCGCGCGCCGGCCAGAGCACCTCGAATCGCACGCCGTCGGCTTCAAACGAATCGCCCTGGCCGAGCAGGCGGCGCTCGGGCGACCGTGCGGCGAAGGCGCGAAGGGTCTCGGTGGGGTTCACAGCGCCAGTTTCGAACGCGGCTGCCACCCGGTAACGGGCGAAGATGGCCGGCAGGCCCCCGGCGTGGTCCTCCTGCGGGTGGGTCAGGAACACGCCATCGATGCGGCGCTCCCAGTGGGGCAGGGCCGCTCCCAGCTCGCGCGCCAGCTCGATCCCGCTCGGGCCGCCGTCCACGAGATACCGCCTCCCGTGCGGCGTCGTCACCAGGATTGAGTCGCCCTGTCCCACGTCCAGCGCCGTGACCTCGAGCTCGCCGGGCCCACCCACCGGGGCGGCGCTCATGAACCACACGGCCACGGCCGCGCACCCGGCGCCGGCTCCAATAGCGGAATAGCCCGCTACCCTTGCGCGGCGCAGGCGGTGGCCGGCGGGCACTACTGGCGCCAGGTAGCGGTAGGCCGGCCAGGCAACCGCCCCCATGACCACATACGCGGCAGCTGCCGCCGTACCATTCGTCGCCGGGACGCCAGTTGAGGCGCCCGGTACGGCGGCAAGCGTTCGTGCCAACCAGGTGAGGAAGGCCAGCGGGAAGTAGGCTACGAGGCCCACGGCCCACCCGGCGCCGGGCCAGGCCGCGCCAGCCGCCGCCGTCAGCGCGCTCAGCGTGAATGCGACGACGAACAGGGGCTCCGCGACGACGTTCGCAAGCGGGCCCACGAGCGAAACCCGCCCGAAAGTGACCCAGACGAGCGGAAGCGTGGCTACCGTCGCCGCCAGCGAGAGTGCCCCGGCGGCCAGCGCCAGGTCGGGCACAAACGCGGCGAGGCCCACGCGGCGAACCGCCATGCGAAGGGCATAATGCAGCCACGAACCAAACACGATGAGCCCCGCTGTGGCCGCCACGCTAAGCTGGAACCCGGCCTCGGCCGCCGCAGATGGCGACCACGCGGTCATCGCTACAACCGCCACGCCCAGGGCCGGGAGCGAGCTCTGTTGCCGGCCAAGCGACGCTCCGAACAGGAAGACCGCGGCCATGATCGCCGCCCGCACCACGCTCGCTCTCATCCCTGCGGCAACCACGTAGAAGGCGATCAGTCCTGCCGCCGGGAGCAGCGACCATTTTCGCCCGATGACTGGCACGGCCACGACAAACGCCAGCGCAGCGACGAACGAAACGTTCGAGCCCGAAACGGCAACCAGGTGGGCCAGCCCGGCATCACGGAAGTCGCCGTACACGGCGTCCGGCAGCGTCGCGTCGCGGCCGAAAGCGATCCCGGCCCCCAGCGAGGCCTCGGGCTCCGGCAGCGACCGCTGGATACCGCGGTCGAGCGCCAGGCGCAGGCGGGCCGGGGCGGTGGCCGGCTCCCACTTGCCCGGCCTGGCGACAACCTCGACCTTCGGGCGCAGCATGGTTGCGACCACGTCCTGCCGCGCCAGGTAGGCACGGTAGTCGAATTCGTCGAACACCGGCGGGTCATCGAGCCTGCCCTCCAGGCGGAGGCGCGTGCCCGGCAGGTAATCCGCGTACTGGTTGAGGGAGGCGCGCACACGGCCACCCGTATCGCGCCAGCCATCGTTTGTGCGGATGCGGTCGATGCGGATGCGGAAGGCGGCGGTGGTCTGCCCGGGGTCAGCTTCGGCGTCGACCACGCCCTCGATGGTCACGGTGCGGCCAAGGTAGCGGGCGAGGTCAGGGACCGGGCGGCTCTCCCAGTGTTCGAAGCGCCACCCGCCGCCGAGGGCGAAGAGGATGGCCACCGCGGCGACGAGCGCAGCCCGGCGACCCAGCCAGGCGAGTACGGCCGGTAAGGCGGCCGCCAGCCACGCGCCCCCAATCCACCACGGGGCGCCCCAGAGCGCCACAGCGGCAATGCCCGCAAGCCACGCCAGCGCCCAGGCCACAAGCGTCACAGCGTGGGACGGTATCAGAGTCGTCGAACGGTTGGATAGCCGGGCGGCATCACAACAGGGAGAGGACGCCGGGTACCAGCAACCAGCCCGCGGCGAGCTCGGCCACCGCGAGCAGCCCCCGCTTCAGCCTCGGGCGGAAAACGATGCCGAGCACCGCCATCGCTGACCCCAGGAAGATGAGCCCTGCGCCCACCTCCGTGAACGCCACCAGCCAGCCCCCGGCCATGAAGCCCGGCGCAAAGACGGGGAAGAGCGTGGAATAGAAGCGGCGCCCTTCCTGCAATTGGCCCTCCATGGTTGCGCGCGTCATCTTGTGCCCGCGAGGGGATGGCGGGCAATCGTTGGTTGAGCGGGCAGACCCCATTCTCACCCGTTGACGGCCATATCGGGCACTGTTACTCTCGCCGGCATCCTGGGACGAGCCCATACTCTAGAGGCAGATTACTCGTTGCTTTCATAAGCAAAAGCTAATCCAATGCGGTTAATCGCTCTTACCATTTGTAAATTGACTTACGAGTTCTGTTAGAACAGGAACGAAAGGAAATAGTGTTGACGAAAGTGCTTGTGCCATTTCTTATAGCACTTATGGGATGCTTGCTGTTTTCTGTTGCTTTGCTAAATTCGGGCCCAGCAACAGGAGCAGGACCGGTTTGGTCATATGCACTTACGCTACCAATGGTGGCAGCAGATTCAGCGGCCGGAATTTCGTCAGTGACAGCCATTCTGACAACGACGAATACTGTAACCAACACTCCGACTGTGACGAGTACCTCGACGCCGACCCGGACACCTACTCGATTTGGAAGTCACACTGCGACTTCAGCAACTATTCAAGGTGGAAGTCAAACTACCAATAAGACGCCAATACCACCAACAATGCCAACTTCGATATCAGTAACTCCGACAGCGACTATGACGGATAATCCAACAAGTACGCCGATAACACCCATTCCTACGACTGCGACACTGACCATGACGCCGACCGTGATAAGCACACCGATGCCCACTGCTACTCCGGACTTTACTCCGACGTCCATGCCTACACCCACTCCAACAGTCGTCGCTTGTGCGTCATCACCGCTTCCTGAATCTGTGATCTATTTCGGCACCTCTGACGAGTTTCCCAAAATTGTTCGAATTGACATCAACAATTTTGATGGTGCAGTGGGCCAATCGCAACAGGTAACTGTCCAGGGGTGGGGCGATAGTCCTATCGAAGCGGTAGATGTGGTGCTGCATACAGACCATGAATATTCGCAAACTTTTGGGCTACATGTGGTATCGCAAAGTGTTCACTCAGGCATATATAAGGATGTGTGGACGCTATCCTATATGATCCAGGATACGCATGAATGCATCTATACGTACACTTTTACAGTGCGCCAGGATAATGGTCAAACAAAAACATCTGTTTTGATGGTACGCTAATAGCAGCGCTCAGATAGGTCTCCTCCTTATGGTGTCATGGAAGAGAAGGGACGAAATGGCTGCCAAAGTGTCTTTAACACACTCGATAGTGCGTGGGCCACGTGCTTGTCCGGTCGAGGCTAATAGGGCGAGAGTTCTCCGGTGGCTGCGCTCGCCGGCGTTGGCTAGAGTCGCCAACGCACTTCTCTTAGCTTGCACACTGCCATCGCCCCCGGGGAACCGGGGGAGAAGGCTGCATTGGGGGACTGGTCAGCCGCGACCGAGGCCCTCTATCCACGGGTTGGCCAGTCGCATTGAGTGAAGTTGTCCGCCGGGCGAGTTCCCTGTGCTCCGCCCCACTGGTTTGACTCCCGCCGCCGCCGTACGTAGATTCCGGGCACAAGCCAGCCGCAAGGGCACCCCACTGCAGGAGTTCGCCGCATGGTCTCTCAACGCCGCGATGCCGCCATCGTCGGCATCCACGAATATCCCCTGCGCAAAGCGCCGGGGGTCACGCCCCTCCAGATAAAGGCCGAATCGGCCGCGCGCGCCCTCGCCGATGCCGGCCTCTCGTGGAAGGACGTCGACGGCCTCTACGACGCCCAGGACGGCGCCGGGATGTCCGGCCTTAGCCTTTCCGAGTACTTCGGCTTCAAGCCCAACGTCATCGACACCACCGCCGTCGGCGGCAGCTCCTACGAGTTCCAGGCCGCCCATGCCCGCCGCGCCATCGCCGCCGGAAAGTGCAGGGTGGCGCTCCTCACCTATGGTTCCACCGCCGCTAGCGGCATGGTGCACATTGGCACCGGCGGCCGCGAAGGGGGCGGCGCGCCCAGCCCGCAGGGGAACATGACCGACCCCTGGGGCGTCACCCTCATCGCCAACTACGCGATGGTGGCCCACCGCCACATGCACCAGTACGGAACCACCAGCGAGCAGCTCGCGCGCATCTCCGTCGCCACCCGCGCCCACGCCATGCGCAACCCCGAAGCGGTGAAGGCGATGACCGACCTCCTCTTCGAGAACATCCGCGAGATCACCGTCGACGACGTCTTGAATTCGCGCATGGTGGCCGACCCGCTCCACCTGCTCGAATGCTGCATGGTCTCAGATGGCGGCGGCGCGGTCGTCATCGCCTCGCCCGAAGTTGCCCGCGATTGCAGACAGAAGCCGGTCTGGATCATCGGCACGGGCGAAGCGACGAAGTACGTCGAGAATGGCGGCGACATCACCGTCTCCGCCGCCGTGCAGTCGGCGCCGCCGGCTTTCGGTGAGGCCGGCGTCCGCCCCGACGAAATCGACATCGGCATGATCTACGACTCGTTTTCGATCACCGTCATGTGCCTGCTCGAAGACCTGGGCTTCTGCAAGAAGGGCGAAGGCGGCCAGTTCGTCTCCGAAGACCGCCTGCACTTCCAGTCGAAGCTGAAGCCGCATATCAACACCGATGGCGGCGGGCTGAGCTCGAACCACCCCGGGATGCGCGGCATCTTCCTCCTCATCGAAGCGGCGCGGCAGCTGCGCGGCCAGTCGACCTCCCAGGTCGAAGGCGCGAAGCTCGCCGTCGCCCACGGCAACGGTGGCCAGCTCGGTGGCACTCACACCGGCGGCACCATCATCCTGGCGAGGGACTGACATGCCACGACCGCAACCGCGCTTCCCCGAACCCGATACGCAGCCCTTCTGGGAGGCGACGAAGAACCACGAGCTGAAGTACCAGGTCTGCACGGCCTGTTCGAAGGTCGTCTTCTTCCCCCGGCGGCACTGCAACCACTGCGGCTCGGTGGAGACGGAGTGGCGTACTTCGAAGGGCGAGGGCACGGTCTACACCTACAGCGTCGTGCGTCTGAACCGCCATCCCGCCTTCCGCGACCTCGGCGCTTACGCCGTGGCCTACATCGACCTCGACGAGGGGTTTCGCATCCTCTCGAACGTCATCGGCGTCGCCGATCCCCTGATGGATGTGAAGATAGGCATGCGTGTCCGGGTGAAGTGGGAGGACCAGGAGAGCAGCATCTCGCTTCCCCTCTTCGAGCCCGCCTGATGGACCTCGGGCTTGCGGGCAAGCGTGCGCTCGTCACGGGCGGCAGCCGCGGCATCGGGCTGGCGACCGCCACGCGGCTGGCTCAGGAAGGCGCGCGCGTTGCGATTGTCGCCCGGCGGCCCGATGCGCTTGAAGAGGCCCGCCTGGCCATTCTCGCCGCTGCCCCGGGGGGCGAGGTGCTCACTATCGCGGGCGATGTGGCCACCGCCGAGGGCACGCAGGCCGCAGCCGGACAGGCGCTCGCGGCGCTGGGCGGGCTCGACATCCTCGTGAACAACGCCGGGCGGGCGGCTTCCGGCCCGGCGCTCGCGCAGGACGACGATGCCTGGCTGTCCGACCTCGAGCTGAAGTTCTTCGGTGCGCTGCGGATGGCGCGGCTCTGCGTCCCCGCGATGCGCGAAGCGGGCGGCGGCCGGATCGTGAACGTCACCGCCATCCAGGGGAAGCAGCCGGGGCCGGGCTCCTCCCCGACGGCCGTCTCCCGGGCGGCGGGAATCGCCCTCACGAAAATCCTGAGCAAGGAGCTGGCGGCCGACCGCATCCTCGTCAACACCGTCTGTATCGGGCTCATCAAGAGCGAGCAGATCGAGCGGGCGGCACGGGCGCGATTCCCGGATGTGCCGCTCGACCAGGCCTACGCGCGGATGGGAGAAACGCTCCCTCTCGGGCGCGTGGGCGAGTCGGCGGAAGCGGGCGACGTCATCGCCTTCCTCTGTAGCGCGCGGGCGTCCTACATCAGCGGGGTGGCGCTCAACATCGATGGTGGGATGGCGTCAGTGGTGTAGCGGCGCTCACGCGTGGCAGGCGTGCTGCCGGCCCCGGTCAGTCAATGGCGAAGTGCTACGCGACGAACCGGTAGCCCTTGCCCCGGATGGTCTGGATCTGGGTTGCCGTGCCCGTCGCCAGGTTGAGCTTGCGGCGCAGGTTGCTGACGTGGGCGCGGACCAGTGTGCTCGCGCCGGCCGAATCGTGGTACTGCCAGACATCTACGAGCAGCCGCCGGGGATGGTGGATCTCCCCCGGGTGCTCCATGAAATAGGCGAGCAGGGTTGCCTCGATCGTGGTGAGGTGCACCTCTTTCTCGCCGCTGCGCAGGGTGTTGCTTGCAAGGTCGAGGTCCATGCCCGGGCCTGATCCGTCGCGGCGGGGATGGCCGAGCTGCTCACGCAGGATTTCGCCAAGGGCCTCGATGGGAAACGGCTTCTTGATGACCGCGCCCGCGATGCGGAAGTGCGGGCGCCGCGCGCCCTTGTGCAGGAGGTAGACAACTGGCGGCCGGATGTCCTTGTGGTGACCCGGCAGCCAGAGGTTGAACTGGCTGAAATTGGCCCCATCCTCTCCCCTGGGAACGCCCTGGACATCGACCACGATCGCGTCGGGTCGTAGAGCGGGGAGGGCTTCCATCGCCTCGTCGTAGTTGGGTGCGGTTGCGGTGTCGTAGCCCCTCTCTCGCAGGTACTCTGTCACTGCCGAGCGCATTCGGGGTTCACGGCTGATTACGAAGACAGATGCCATTCTCTCTCTGTTTCTCTTGCTCTACGAGGGCGCGTTCGAGCATCTTCCGGACGCGGCACCGCCGTGTCAAGCGAAATCCGGGCCGCTTCCGACATAAGCATGTGAACTTCTGGTGGCGTCTATCGTTTGCCCCTCGAAGGCTGCGAGCGGCGGTGCGTCCCGGGCTCGCCGGCGGGAGCGGGGCCGCTGCGGGGAGGGAGCGGCAGCTCGTTCCGAACGCAATTCGGCGCGAATTTGCACAGCGGCGGACGCACGCGGAGGCGGAGACCCGAACGGCACTGCCGTGTCGAAGTGGCACGTGGCGGGCCGTTTGGACAGCGGTTCCCGGAAGCCGCAGCGGTCGTGATTGCACAGGAAACGGCAGTGTCGCGCGCCGGGCGCGATTGCCGCTTCACTTAGCCTCGCGCCCAACCGGCGCCTTCGCCCCGGGTCAGACGCGATTACGCCATGTGATGGCAGGGAGCTATTCGAATCCCGTCAATTCGTACGAAAGGTGCTCCACGCGCGCCCGGACAATGCGGTGTGGCGGGGCCGCATCGACCCAGAAATGGTGGGTGACGCTTGACGTGCGAACTCGCACCTTCCACGCCGTGAACTCGCCGGCGGGGACCTGTAGCGTCTCCTGCTCTTCCACCGTGACCTCCACCGTGAACACCTGCCCTGTGCTGGCATTGACGTCCCGGAACGCGCCCTGAAAGCCATTCTGAAGGGGCACACCTCGCACCAGCCATAGCAGCGATTCATCGTCGTACCAGCCGGGTTCGGGGTTCTCCTTCGTGGCAACGGGGAGGTCGCGCTCGGTTGTTCGCTTCTTCTCGCCTTCGGTGGCGGTCAGCCGCACGACCGGGGGAGCGTAGTCGCTCTGGAACACGGTTGACTTGCCATCAGCCTTCACGATGGTGCGTGAGGCCGAGTGCGGCTCCAGGGTGGAAGAATCCACGTGCGCGATTCGGTCGTCGCGGTTTCCCTGGTCGTCGCCACAGAGGAAGCTGAGCTTCGTCGTGCCCGGCTCGTGGGCGATGTCAGTCGCCACTTCACATCGGCCGTAGACCTGGCCCCCGCGCTCGACCAGGTCGTAGGTCATCTTCTCGTCTGCATTCCATGGTGCGGCCCCAAAGACGCGCTCTGGCGGCGCATCGATATCCTGCGCACAGGCGGCGGCAAGCGCGGCCAGCAGGCCGAGAGGGGCGCATAGCGCGAGGAGACGTCCCGCGACCGTCAAGCCGGGATCGCTGCGGCCACGCGCTCGATACGCCGCAGCGCCTCCTCTACGTCGCCGGCCGTGATGTTGATGTGCGTGACCATGCGCAGGCGCTGTGGACCGAAGGCCACGGCCAGCACCCCGGCCTCGCGGAAGGACTTCAGCCAGCCTTCGAGAGAGCCTTCGAGAACGTCGGCCACGACGATGTTGGTCTCGGGCGTGTTTGGCGCGAAAGGGCCCAGCGCGCGCAGCCCCTCGGCGAGACGGCGGGCATTGGCGTGGTCGCCAGCAAGCCGCTCGATGTTGTGTTCGAGAGCGTGGATGGCTGCAGCCGCCAGGAAGCCCGCCTGCCGCATCCCGCCGCCGAGGAGCTTCCGGTGGCGGCGCGCCTCGGCAATGAAGCCGGCCGGCCCGCACAGGATCGACCCTACCGGGCAGCCCAGCCCCTTGGAAAAGCAGAACGAAACCGTGTCGCAATCCCGGGCGATGCGTGCCACGGGAACCCCGAGCGCCACCCCGGCGTTGAACACCCTCGCTCCATCCAGGTGGACGCGGAGGCCGTTCCTGTGCGCCAGTGCGGTCAGCTCATCCATGTGCGAAACGGGGATGGCAGCGCCACCACAGCGGTTGTGCGTGTTCTCAACGCAGAGGAGCGTGGTCCGGGGCGTATGCAGGTTGGGCGGGCGGATCGCCGCTTCTACCTCTGCCACGTCGAGGCCGCCGCCGGGCAGGTTGCGCAGGGCGTGGGGCTGGGCGAGGGCAATGCGGGCCGCTCCCGCCACCTCGTAATTGAAGATGTGGCTCTGGTCACCGAGGAGGATCTCCTCCCCCGGCCGGACGTGGGTCATCACCGCCACCAGGTTCGCCATTGTGCCGCTGGCGACGAAGAGGGCGGCCTCCTTGCCGGAAAGGCCGGCGGCCATCTCCTCCAGGCGGTTGACAGTTGGGTCGTCGCCGAAGACATCGTCTCCGACCTCGGCGGCGGCGATCGCGCGGCGCATGGCCTCCGTCGGCTTGCTCACGGTATCGCTGCGGAGGTCGATGACCCGGGTCATGCGCGCTGGCGCTCCCAGAGCGTGCGGTAGTGGTTAGCGCCGCGGATGGCGCCCATCACCTCCAGGCGCTCTTCGGCGAGGAGCGCTTCCATGGCGCGCCCGCACTCGTCCCGCGCTTCATCTCCGCCCAGGGCGCTGACACGGTCCACGAGCCGCTGCCAGACGCCGCTGGTGAGCAGCACCTCCATTGAGCGCGGCCAGTTGAACGACATCACCTTCTCGGGCGCGGGGAACTCTGGCCGCAGCCGCCTGATCGACTTGAACCGGTCCTCGATGGACTCGGCCGGCGGCACCACCTGGACCAGTGGCGCCACGCCCGGGCGTGTCCGGAAGTCGGCCAGGAGCCGTTTGGGGATCATGTGAAAGCGGACGACGAGCACGTCCGCCCGGTCGAGCAGTGCGTAGACCTCATCGAGGTCCACGCCGAAATCATCAGTCATTGAGCATGCCCGGGGGAAGAGGTCATGGGCCTGCGTTGATGGTAGGGCAGGGCCCCATGCCGCGCAAAACGCTCCGCCATTCTACCCGTCTGCGCGAACTTCGCTCGCGCAGCGCGGCCCCACGATTCCCGGGGCGCCCGTCCCTTTCGCAGCGGCAGCAAGCCACCCTCGCCGCGAGAAGGTCCTGCGACCCCTCCGGGAGCTACACCAGATTGCCACCTGGTTGATCGGTCTCGACCCTCATTCCGTCTGCTATAACTGAGACATGGACACGGGCGGGCACCGGGAACTCAGGGCGGGGAGCCCGGTGGGAGTGCTCCGGCGACGAAGGGGCACTCCCACCGAGACGCAGGGAATCGTCTCGTGTGCGGCCGCCGATTCATCCATCGGCATCCGTCTGGCCGGGAGTCCGGGCTACACCTTCGGCGAGAAGGTCACGCTCGTCGACTACAGCGATGCAATCCCCTGGGCGGTCGACGCCAGCTTCGTGAGCCAGGCAGACGGCGTTGCCTATTTCCGCAAGACGGTTGCCTGGTACCGCCACGACAACAACGCGGGCAACCGCTACCGCACAGGCATCCGCGTCACGGTGACTTCTCCCGGCGGAAACTACCTTGAGCGGGGCATTGCCACCGCAGTCTCCCAGTGTGGCCTGCACATCTCCGTCCCGGCAGAACCAGAGAACCGGGAGATCCTGGTGCTGATGCCCGGTGACCGCGATGGCGGCGGCGTGACCCTGCCCTGCCGGCTGGTGACAGCCAGCTACCGCGACGATGGCGTTGAGCTCCACGCGGCCTTTCACGAGCTCGACACTTCGCGTGCGAAGTACGTGGCCCGCCTGGTTGATGAGCTGCGGATTGTGGCTGAATGGGGCAGGGACCTGATTGACACCGGGCGGCACGTCACCTGACATGGTTGTACGGAAAACAGGCACCATCGCGACCGCGCCCCCCGGCGGGCCGAGAATGCTTCGCACTGAAATGACAGGCCACAGGCAAACGCCAAACGACGGTCCGGGGCCCTTCGGCCCATACCCGGAGCCGCTCCCGGGGTGGCTCTCTGTTGTCCTCCCGCCAGCCGCCGACCTCACCGCCTTCTGCCGCCGCTGGAAGATCAGGGACCTCGCCATCTTCGGCACAGCCGTCCAGCTCGGTGGAGACCCTTCGGCCCCGGTCGAGGCGATGGTTGGCTTCTGGCGAGCAGGACAGTGGGTACTCGATGACTTCGCCCGCCTCCAGGGCGAGATCTGCAGCCTCTTTGGTCGCGAGGTCAATCTCATCGAGCGGGCAACGGTTGACGTGAGCAACAACCCCGTGCTGCGGCAGCGCATCTTCCGTTCGGTGAGGACCATCTACCTGGAGCGGTAGCGCCCCGCAGCGGACGTCCCCGCAGCCGGCGCGACGCCCCGGGCGTATGCAGGATGGCCCCGGCGTGTGATGATTCATGCCACACCCATGCCCGGCACCGAAGACCCCGTATCTCGCGACCCGGCTGGCAGCGCCGTCGCCGAGGCGGCCGCTATGGCCGTCCCCTACAAGCTTGCCGAGGCCTACGCGCGCCGCGACATCGAGGCGCTGCTATCGCTCTTCGCCAACATCGCCGAGGTGACGTGGATCGGCACCGGCGCCGACGAGCTGCGCGTGGGCCGGGAGCAGCTTCGCTACCAGTTCGAAAGGAACATCGAGCAGTCGGAAGTCCTGCTCTTCCGGTTTGAATGGGTGCGAGCCTCGGCCACGCCCTCGGTGGGATGGGTGATGGCGGAAGGCTCGATGTTCGCCCGCGTTGGGGGTGAAGAACTCGATGTGCCCGTGCGCCTCACCGCCGTGGTCGCTGAAGAAGATGGCGAATGGCGCATCATGCAGGCCCACCTCTCCTGCCCGGCGACTGGCCAGGCCGAGGGCGAGTCCTTCCCTACGCTGCTCGAGGCGATGGCCGATGCGGTCCGCCGCGAGCGCCCTGACCTGATGCAGCACACTTCGCCCGATGGCACCGTCACCATCCTCTTTACCGATATCGAGGATTCCACCGTGGCCACCGAAAGGCTGGGCGACAGGGTCTGGGTGGAGGTGCTCCGAGAACACAACGAGATCATTCGCGAGCTGAACCGCGAGCACGGCGGCTATGAGGTCAAGGCACAGGGCGATGGCTTCATGCTTGCCTTCGGGAGCGCAAGGCGGGCGCTCCTCTGCGCAATTGAGATGCAGCGCGCCTTCGCGCGGCGCAATGCCTGCCACCCGGAGGTCGCCATCCGAATCTGCATCGGGCTCCACACGGGGGAGGCAATCAGAGAGGCCGATGACTTCTTCGGTAAGAACGTCATCCTCGCCGCGCGCATCGCCGACCTGGCGCGAGGAGGCGAGATCCTGGTGTCCTCCCTCGTGAAGGCTCTGACCGAGAGTGCGGGCGACTTCCATTTCGGCGAAGAACGCCGCGTCGAGCTGAAAGGGCTACAGGGCCTCCATCGGATCTTTGGCGTCGCCTGGGAGTAGGCGAGGCGCCCGGGACTGGCGGCTAATCCTTCTCGGCGCTCCAGGTGCCCGTGGCGAACATGCAGGCTTCCGAGGCCACGTACGAACCCGCGGCGCTGGACCCCGACACCGTCCCCGTGTAATTCACGGTTACGTTCCCAGAAACGACCCCGAAGTCGATGCTGTTGCCCACCAGCGTGCCCGAGATGGTGGCGCTGGACAGGCACGGCGAATTGGTGACGCTCATCGTCCCCCAGAACTGCTGCCCCGACTGCTGAAGGTCCAGTGTGAACGTTCCATTACCCGCGAGCGGCGTGGTGTTCTCGAACGTCCCCGTCCACCTTCCCTGCATTGTCCCGGGCGTCGCCGTTGGCTCGCTGCCGGTGGCGCTATCGGCAGCGATCATGGGCACCACTGCCCTTCGCTGAAGACCGCTCGCGGCTTCGGAGCGCCCGCTGGTCACCTGCGACAGGGCGGCCAGCAGCAGGGCGAAAAGGGCGAAACCCGTGAGCATTCGGCGCAGCGACACCGGTAATCCCCTTGGCCCCGCGGGAAGGAGGCGTGGCCCCTGGCCGCGGACTAACGGAAGGGCGACGCAGGAATTCCCGCGACGTGCAGCATCCTAGCGGGCGCTCGGAAGGATGACAATCCCTGTTTGAAAGCGAAATGTGAGGCTGTTGCGCGCTCGTGCCGCCACGCGCTCGTGAACTGGGAGGAAATGGTCGGGGTGCCGCGATTTGAACGCGGGACCTCCTGGCCCCAAACCAGGCGCTCTGCCAGGCTGAGCTACACCCCGGACTTCCCACAGGTTACATGCCCCGCCCCGCACGCGCAGCGTCCGGGTGCCGCTGGTCAGAGCAGGCGCCGCTGTTTCGCCCCCCGGCGCAACCCCGGGACTGGCAGATTGATGTCGAAGGCGATCCCACCCACGCGCACCATTGCCGCCACCGTTGCCCCTGCCAGGGCTGCGAGCCCCACTGACACCGGCTCAATCGCCCAGACCGTGAGCCCGCCGATGGCCGCCGCGGTGGCATTGATCTCTGAGCGGAGCACGAGCGGTACGCGGTCCGCCATCAGGTCGCGCAGAACCCCGCCCCCCGTCCCGGTGAGGATGGCCAGCAGCACAATCGCCGGCACATCCAGCCTCGCCTCGATGCCGGCGAGCGCGCCAGCGACGGCGAAGGCGCCCAGCCCGGCCGCGTCGGCCACGGCGAGGACGGTCCGCGAGATCCGCCGGTTCAGCGCAACCACGGCAATTGCCAGCGCTGCCGACCCTCCCGCCCAGAGCAGGTAGTCCGCATGGTCGATCACGAAGGGGAGACGCACGAGCACAAGGTCGCGCATCAGGCCGCCACCCGTAGCTGTTACGACCCCCATCACGAGCAGCCCGAACACGTCGAGACGCCGTCTCGCCCCGACCTCAACCCCGGAGATGGCAAAGGCAACGATGCCGGCGCGGTCCAGGATTGCTACCAGGTCGGCGGCATCGACATCCACGCGCGCAGGTTAGCACCGCTCAGGGCGTGCGGGCACTGCCCCTGGCGCCGAGCCCGTCAGTCGCCGGTGGGGAATCCAGCCTCCACCCACGCCAGCGTTCCTCCCTCCACGTTGTAGAAGGGAAGTTCGGTGAGCCCGGCGGCAGTGGCGTACTCGGCTGCAAGCGCACTTCGCTGGCCCGAGCGGCAGATGAAGAGCACCTCCTTGCCCCCCGCGAACTCCCTGATTTGCGCCACTTCGTTGATTACCGTGTTCACCGGCACCAGCCGGACACCGGTCGCGTGAACCTCCACGTATTCGTGCGGCTCCCGCACGTCAACCATCACAGCCTTGCCCGCGTTCAGCATCTCCTTCGCTTCGGCGACGGTCACGCGCCCAAAAGGCTCCTGGGGATTCTTCGTTGCCAAAGACTTCTCTCCGGATTGTTGATTGAGTTACTAGAGAATAGGCTAGCACAGGCTTCCGGTCGAATGAATGCCCCCACGCTGGGCCACCCGTAAACTGAACGCATGTCCGATCCGCTTCGCCCCTCTGCCGCCGACGCCTGCGCTGAATGGTCCCGCCGTGTCCGGGCCGACCGCCAACAGGTTGACCGCTTCCGGGAAGAACCCGAGCGCCCCGACTTCTACGCCCCCGTTGCCGCTGCCTTCAAGGCCGACCCCAGGCGCCAGGACGACCCCGTCCTCGATGCGCTCCGCGGCCTGGTCGAACCCGGCGAGACGTGGCTCGATATCGGCGCCGGGGGTGGCCGGTTTGCGCTCCCGATTGCCCTGCTGGCGAAGGAGGTTGTCGCCGTCGACGCCTCCGAGGCAATGCTCGGCATCCTCCACGAAGCGATGGCGGAGTATGGCGTTCCGAACGTGCGCACAATCCGCTCGCGCTGGCCCATGGAGGACGCCCCGCAGGCTGATGCCGCTCTCATCGCCAACGTGGGCAACGACATCGAGCAGATAGGTCCGTTCCTCGATGCCATGGAAGCGTCGGCACGGCGCCTCTGCGTGATGATCAACCTGGCGCGCCCCCCGGCCTCCTACGCGTGGCCGCTGTGGCCGCTCATTCACGGCGAAGAGCGTGAGCCACTACCCTCCGTGCCCGAGTTCCTCTCGCTGCTCCTGGCGCGGGGGAAGCTCTTCGAAGTCCGCCTCTTTCCGAGGCGGCCCATGTCGTTCGAAAACCCGGAGGACGCGCTGCCGTTTCTTCGCCAGCAGCTCTGGATCCGCGAGGGCGGCGAGAAAGACCTTCGCCTGCGGAAGCTGCTCGCCGAGACTGTGCGGCGGGGCGATGACGGCCGTTTCACCATGTCCTGGGGCCAGCCTATCCCCATCGCCCTGGTCACCTGGCGCCCGGGCTAATGGCCACGGGCGGCGCCCTCGCTCCCACCGCCGCGGCCTGCTATGAGGCGTGGCGAATTCGCGTCCGCGCCCACCGGGACGCGGCCGCACGCGCCGGCCTGGAGCGCGGCAGCGAGGAAACGTGGGCCTCGGCCGTCGAATCCTTCACCGCCGACCCGCGCCGCCGCGACGAGCCGGCCCTGGACGCCCTGCTGAAGCTCGTCGAGCCGGGCGAGACCTGGCTCGACATTGGGGCGGGCGCCGGCCGCTATGCGCTGCCTCTCGCGCTCGCGGGCGCATCCGTCGTGGCCATCGAGCCATCTTCGGCGATGGCAAACGCACTCCGCGGGGGAGCCCAACAGCATGCCGTTGCGGGAGTGCGACTGATAGAGCAGGAGTGGCCCATGGCCCATCCCCCCACCGCCGACGTGGCCCTGATCGCCCATGTCGGCTACGGCACGGAGAAGATCGGCCCGTTCCTTGATGCCATGGAGGCGGCGGCGCAGCGCCTGTGCGTGGCGTTGATGCTCGCCCGCGCGCCCTCTTCCGCCGCGGACCGGTACTGGCTCCCGGTCCATGGGGTCGGGCGGCCTTCGCTCCCGGCCCTGCCGGAGTTCCTCCGCGTGCTGCTGGCGCGCGGGAGGCTCTTCGAGGTGAGACTGCTCCCCCGCTACGAGCAGCCGCGGAGTGACCCGCAGGCAGACCTCCGGTTTCTCCGGCGTCACCTGCGGGCAGAGCCCGGGACGCCCGCGGATGACCGCCTCCTGGCGGAGCTCGAACAGCAGCGCGCCGCCGGGGGATCCCTCCACCCGGTGGATGTGCCGCTGGGACTGGTCACCTGGGCGCCACGGTAGGTGCATCGAGACCGAGCGGGCAGGTGAGACGCCTGTTTGGCGCCATACGGCGGTCAGCCCCGGGGAGGCGCGTCGCCAGTGCCGAGCAGCAGCGCAAGGCCATCCAGGACTTCGGCGAGCTTCTCGCGTCCGAGGGCGCCCGACCGCTCGCCAAGCCGGCTCCGGTCGATGGTGCGCAGCTGCGAGACGTTGATGACGCAGGGCAGCGGCAGCCCGGCTTCCCCTCTGTCGAGGCGGACATTGCCGGGCATGCCCGCGAGGCGCATGTTCGAAGTGATGGCCGCGACCACGGTCGTTGAGATGGCGCTGCGATTGAAGCGGTCGTGCTGGACGATCAGCGCCGGCCTGCGTCCGGCCGGTTCCGACCCCTCTGGCGGTCCGAAGTGGAGCCAGTAGACCTCTCCCTGGTGGATCACCAGCGCTCGTCCGGCCAGTCAGAACCCAGGTGATCAAGCTCGGCCGCCTCGCGGACCTGCTCCTCAGCGGCCTCCTCCGACGCAAACAGCTCGTTTAGCCTGCGCGTCACTTCGGCGTCAGACTGCGCCCGGACAGCCTCGACCAGGACCCTGGTGACGAACCGGTTGCGCGATTCGTTCCGCGTGCTGGCCGCGCGGTCGACTGCTGCGAGCAGATCTTCGGGAATGGCGATGGCCGTCTTGCGAAGGGGCATGCGGTACTCTCTCTGGTAGTGACTTCAAGCATACCACAGCAATCGTTGGCCCCTGGCGTATGGCCGCCCCGCCCCGGTTACATTCCGGATCAAGACGATTGCTGGCGTGGACCCGGGGTCCGTGACCGCTCCTCGAGATGCTCGCCGCTGCCGTTTCGTGGAGAATGGAACGCGAACCCAAAGTGACCACACAGGGGCCGCACTCCTCATCCCATCCGTCATTTGTCGACGATATCCTGCGCGCCAACGCGCGGTTCGCCGCGAGCGAGGCCGCGCGCGAGCTGCCGGGCCAGGCCAGCTACCGTGGCGCGATCGTCCTCTGCATGGATGCTCGAATCGACCCCATCCGCGTTCTCGGCCTGCCGCCAGGAACGGCTCACATCATCCGCAACGCCGGGGGACGCATGGCTGAAGCTCTTCGCAGCATCGCCATAAGCCAGCAGGTGATGGGAACCCGCGAGGTCGCCCTCGTTCACCACACGGACTGCGGCATGGCGACTTTCACCAACGACGACCTCCGCCGCCGGCTGCATGAAGAGCTTGGCGCCGACGCCACCGGGTCCGACTTCCTGGCCTTTTCCGGACTCGAGGAGTCGGTGCGCGAGGACCTTGGCGTCTACCGGGCCTCGGCGATCGTGCGGCAGGACATCCCCGTGCGCGGCTTCATCTACGACATAAGCACAGGGAGGCTACGGGAAGTCTTCGCCTGACGCCGCGCCCCTCTACTGGCCGGCCACGGCCGCCTTTTCTCGCCGGGCGTACTCTCTTGCCGGGGTGAGCACGATTGGCGCCAGCGCGCCCGCTGCGAACGACGCGATCTGCTGGCCTTCGGCAGGCGTCCCGTAGGTCGTCGTCCGCTGGCGGGGAACGCGCCCGGCCTCGCGAATGATGCGCTCCATCTCGGCCGGCGGCAGCTCCTGCCCGAACTCGGCCCCGGCCGCGCGGGAGATGCTCTCGTTCATCAGGGTGCCCCCAAGGTCGTTCACGCCCGCTTCCAGGCAGGCCCGGACGCCCGCCTCGCCCATCTTCACCCACGAAACCTGGATGTTGGTGATGAGCGGGTGGAGCGCGAGCCGCGCGACCGCGTGCATGAGCACCGCTTCTCGGAAGGTTGGGCCGCTGCGAGCCTTCCCCTTCAGGTAGATCGGCGCCTCCATGTGCACGAACGGCAGGGGCACGAACTCGGTGATCCCGCCCGTGCGCTTCTGCACTTCGCGCAGGCGCAGCAGGTGGCGCGCCCAGTGCTTCGGCTCCTCGATATGCCCGTACATGATGGTCGAAGTCGTGCGCAGGCCGGCCCGGTGCGCCTCCTCGACAACCTCCATCCACTGCGCCGCGGTCAGCTTGTCGGGGCAGAGGGTGGCCCGCACCTCATCGTCGAGGATTTCGGCGGCTGTTCCCGGGAGTGTTCCCAGGCCCGCCTCCCGCAGCCGGGCGAGGAAGTCGCGCAGGCCGATGCCCAGCGTCCGCGCGCCCTGCCACACTTCGAGCGGGGAGAAGGCGTGCGCGTGGATTCCGGGAGCCGCTTTCCGCACAGTCTCAAGGATGCTCAGATACGTGTCCCCGGTGTATTCGGGATGGATGCCGCCCTGCAGGCACACCTCCGTCGCGCCGCGCTCCCACGCCTCGGCGGTGCGCCGGGCGATCTCCTCCATCTCAAGGTTGTAGGGCGCGCCCCGCAGGCTCTCGCTCAGCCTGCCCTTGGAGAAGGCGCAGAACTGGCACTTGAAGTAGCAAACGTTCGTGTAGTTGATGTTCCGGTTCACCACGTAGGTGACAACGTCTCCGTTGACGCGCTTTCTCAGGTCATTGGCGGCGGCACACACAAGGTGGTAGTCATCACCGCGCGCGTCGAACAGCCGCACGATGCCGTCTTCGGGAAGCTCCTCGCCCGCCGCTGCTCGCTCGATGATGTCCGCGACCTCAGGGGAAGCCGTGTTGCCGGGCCGGCCCGGTGGCAGGCGGTGCGGGACGTCGCGTGTGGGGGGCGCGGTGTGGGCATCACCCGGTGACCACGGGTCCACCCGCGCGAACCCGCCACCATCGATGGCACGCAGGACGTGGGTCGCTATCGTCCTGTCCTGCCAGCGGTCCATCTCGCGCGCGTATGCCGGGTAAACCGCCAGGCGCTCCACCAGCACCTTGCCCGATTCGGCCGTGCAGCGTTCGAGCTCCTCGAGGTGCGGCCAGGGAGCTTCCGGGTTCACGTGGTCGGGGGTCACCGGCGAGACGCCGCCCCAGTCGTTCAACCCCGCGGCGACCAGGCGCTGGTAGGTGCCCGGGCTCAGGTTGGGCGGCGCCTGGATGTTCATCTCAGCGCCAAAGACAACCCGCGCCACCGCGATCGTCCAGAGCAGGTCCTCCAGGTCCGGCTCTGGAGCGTTGGCCATCCTGGTCCCGGGCTTGGCGCGGAAGTTCTGGACGATGATCTCCTGGATGTGCCCGTACTCGTGGTGCGCTTCGCGGAGAGCAAGCAGCGCCTCGATGCGCTCGCGGCGCGTCTCACCAATGCCGATGAGGATACCCGAGGTAAACGGCACCTGTAGTTCACCCGCCCGGCGGATGGTCTCCAACCGCACGGCGGGGCGCTTGTCGGGCGAGCCGTAGTGCGGTCCGCCCTTTTGTGCCAGCCGCTCGGAAGCGCTCTCCAGCATGATGCCCTGCGAGATGGAGACACGGCGGAGCGCTGCTATCTCGTCGCGGGTCATAACGCCAGGGTTGGCGTGGGGCAGCAGCCCCGTTTCCTTCAGCACGAGTTCTGCCATGGCGGTGAGGTAGGCGATGGTGCTCGCGTAGCCCATCGCATCGAGCTCACGCCGGGCTGCCCTGTAACGCAGCTCGGGCTTGTCGCCGAGTGTGAAGAGCGCTTCCTTGCAGCCCGCCTCCTGCCCGGCCCGCGCGATCGCGAGGATCTCGTCCGGAGTCATGTAGGCCCGTTCGCCGGGGCGCGGCGGCCGGGCGAAGGTGCAGTAGTGGCACACGTCGCGGCAGAGGTGCGTGAGGGGGATGAACACCTTGCGCGAATACGAGACCGCGTTCCCGTGACCGCGGTCTCGCAGCTCGCCTGCGACCAGCAGCAGCGGCGCCAGGTCCACCTCCCCGGCCAGCGCGACCGCCTCCAGGGGGGAGGGCAAACGCCCATCCAGGGCGGCGCGCAGTGTGGCGCTGGTGCGTGAATCCATCGGTGCCCTCCGGAGACTGGCCATGCAAACCAGCTCTCAGCAATCAGTGTAGCTCTTATAACCCAAGTTACTTGGCCCCTGCAACGTGTATAATCCGCCCGAAGGAGGTGCCGATGAGCCGGCGCACGGTGAGATGCCCTGTCGCGGCCACCCTCGACGTTGTGGGCGACCGCTGGACCCTGCTGATCATTCGCGACATCCTGCGCGGCCATTCCCGCTACTCCCAGCTGCGAAGGTCGGTCGAAGGCGTCACCACCAGTCTCCTCTCGGACCGTCTCAAGCTGCTCGAACGCGAAGGCATCCTCGAACGGAGCTTCTACAGCCAGCACCCCCCTCGCGCCGAGTACCTCCTGACCGCCAAGGGACACGCCCTGGGCATGGTGGTCGGCGCCCTCGCCTCGTGGGGCGAGCGTTACACCGAGCATGACCTGACCCTCGTCGACAAAGAGTGCGGGCATGGGCTGAGCCTCGTGTATCACTGCGACACATGCGGCCGCGCATCGCCACGGTCGCGCGTGCGCATCGTCGAAGCCTGACTGCCTCCCAGCTGACCCGGGTCCTGGCCCGCCCCGCAGCCGGTTTATCGGCGGAGCCGAAGCGTTTGCCCGTACTTCCTGCCAACGCCACCCTCACGGGTGATGGACCTCGTTCGCGCCGCCGTCCTGGGCATCGTCCAGGGCCTGACCGAATTTCTCCCGGTCTCCTCGTCTGGCCATCTCATCCTGGTCCCTGCCCTCCTCGACTGGCCGGACCAGGGGCTCACCTTCGACGTTGGCCTGCATCTTGGGACGCTCACAGCCCTGCTGGTCTACTTCTGGCGGGACTGGTGGGGCATGGGCCACGCCACCCTGGCCGACCTCGCCCGGCACGGCGTAAGGTGGCGCTCGTACCGGCGGGAGAGCCACCTGCTCTGGCTCATCGCCCTTGGCACCGTGCCGGCCGGCGTTGCCGGGCTCATCTTTGAGGGCTGGATCGAGGAGAACGTGCGCCAGCCCTGGCTCGTGGCGTTGATGCTTGCCGGGGTCGGTCTCCTCATGCTGTTAGCGGACCGTCGAGCCCGGCTCGAACGCACCGTCGCCGATATCCGCGTGTTTGATGCCGTGTTGATCGGCCTCGCGCAGGCATGCGCCCTTGTCCCGGGCGTCTCCCGATCGGGCGCTACCATCACGGCCGGGCTGGCGCGCGGCCTTGCCCGCGCCGACGCTGCGCGCTTCGCGTTCCTGCTCGGCACCCCGGCTTTCGCGGGCGCAGCCCTCCTCAAGTCCGCTGACCTGGCCGATGCTGATGGACAGCTCCTGGAGCTGCTGCTCGGCTTCAGCTGCTCCGCGGCCGTCGGACTCGCCGCCATACACCTCCTCCTTCGCGTACTGCGCACGCGGACCCTGGTCCCCTTCGTCGTCTACCGGTTCGCAGTGGCGGCGGTGGCACTGGCAATTGGCGCGCTGCGCGTCGCCTGACAGCGGCGCCGCCAGGCCGCAAAGCCTCGTATCATCGCACTACCTACCTTCACCAGGAGTCTCCAATGGTCCTTGAGAAGCTCAGGCTCGATGGCCCCCCGCGCCGGGTCGCCATCGTCACGGGCGGAAGCCGCGGGCTCGGCAAGGCGATGGCGATATCGCTTGCCGAGGCAGGCGCTGACGTCTGCATTGCCAGCCGCACCGTAGCCCAGCTTGAATCCGCCGCCGCCGAGATCGAAGCAGCCAGTGGGCGCAAGCCTCTGATCGTCCCTACCAACGTTCAGCGAAGCTCCGAATGCGACGACCTCGTTGCGAAGACGGTCCAGCATTTTGGGCGCCTGGACATAATGGTGAACAACGCCGGGATCGGCGACGCCCGCGGCGCCGGCTCCCGCGTCTGGGACCTTTCCGATGCTGACTGGCTCGACACCATGGAGGTGAATCTGTTCAGCACCTTCTACTGCACGCGCAGGGCGGCGCGGCAGTTCATCGAGCAGGGCGGCGGTGGTGTCATTCTCAATGTCGCCAGCGGGACAGCGCTGCGCGGAACCCCGAACTCGTTCGCCTACGCCGCGGCCAAGGCCGGCGTCATCGCTCTCACGAAGAGCATGGCCGTGATGCTCGTGGGCGAGAATGTGCGCGTGAACTGCATCGTTCCCGGCTTCGTCGCCCAGCGGGCCCCACGGGATGACGAGGAGGTTGCGGCCCTGCAGGCGCGCGGCCGTTTCAACACCGCCCGGCGCCTCGGCGAGGCCTGGGAGCTTGGCCCGCTGGCCGTCTACCTCTGCTCAGACGCATCCAGCTACATGACGGGCGAATCAATCGCCATCGACGGCGGTGGCCTGGCGGGCGGGATCGCTCCCACGGGCTTTGCCCCCGCGTTCGAAGGGGTGGGCGCCCATGCCTGAATGGAACCGGAAGCCCGGATTCGACCTCAGTGGCAAGAAAGCCCTGGTGGTTGGCTTCTCCAACCCGGCGGGCCGCGCCATCGCACTGGCCCTGGCGGAAGCGGGCGCTTCGGTGGCCGCGGCTTCCGCAACGCTCGATGGCGACGAGGTGATGGAGGCGAAGCGGGTTGCCCGGGATATCGCCGCCCTTGGCCGTGATTCTTTCAGCCAGGGCTGGGACGTCACCCTGCCCCGCAACGTCCAGGTCGGCATGAGGCAGCTCGTGAAGGAGTTCGGCCGCCCGGGGATCCTGGCCTACAACGCCGACCTCCCCTTCGCCAGGCCGGTCACAAAGGTGACCGATGCCGAATTCGCCCACGTGCAGGCCGTGAACCAGAGCGGCGCCTTCTACGCCGCCCGTTCGTTCGTCCACGAGCTGGGCGACGAGTCCTCCGCCCGCCTCATCTTCGTTACCTCCATCTTCGGAGAGCGCGGCGTTGAAAACCTGGCTCCGTATGCCATGGCGAAGGCGGGCGTGCAGGGCCTTGCTCTTGCCCTCAGCCAGGAGCTCGGGGGAAGGGGCATTACGGCCAACTGCATCTCGACAGGGTGGATGAACCACACGCCCGGGCGCGGACCAGATGAGATCGGGCAGAACCTCCTCCTGCGGTTCATTCCCATGCGCCGCTTTGGTGGCGCCGAAGAACTCGGGGCGCTCGCTGTGCTGCTCGCCTCCGATGCCGCCGGCTACATCAACGGCCAGGTCATCCACGTTGACGGCGGCGTGATGACGCACCTCTAACGCCATGGCCAGCAAGCCGCTCGCGATTCGCATGCTTGAGCAACGTAAGGTGCCGCACGAAGTCTTCTCCTTCGACGCCGCCATCCGCTCGGCCGCCGAAGTCGCTCGCGAAACCGGCATGCCCCCGGCCCGGGTCTACAAGACCCTCGTGGTCGAGCACGATCCGCCCCGGGGCAGGCCCTACCTTGTGATGATGCCGGCGGATGCGGAGATCGACCTCAAGCGGCTTGCCGCGCAGGTTGGGGCGAAGAAGCTCCGCATGGCGACCCACCGCGACGCCGAACGCCAGACCGGCCTGCAGGTGGGCGGGATCAGCGCCCTCGCCCTGGCAGGCAAGGGCTTCCCGGTGCTGATCGACCGGCGCGCGCTCGAGGAGACCCACATACTGGTCAGCGCAGGCCAGCGGGGCGTCGATGTGAGCCTGGCGGTCACCGACCTGGTGGCGCTCACCGGTGCGAAACCGGTCTGATTGGACCCGTTCCGGCCGCGTCCCCCAATGTCCCTGCCTGTGCTCCCCGGGTATGTGTTGCCGGATTCTGATGACACGCGCGATCGAATCCTGCTATTCTTGCCACGGTACCCACGTTACATCGGCCTCACGGTGAGGCTGTTCGCATTACTTGGCGCTCGATGACCGTTAGGGACCAGGAAACTCAAGGAGGTCGTCGGGTGCCTTACACCGACAAAACGCTTGTCTGCTCCGATTGCGGAGCCGAGTTCACCTTCACGGCGGGTGAACAGGAATTTCATCAGTCCAAGGGCTTCACCAACGAGCCCCGCCGTTGTCCCAACTGCCGGCGCGCGCGCAAGGGCGATTCGCCCCGCGGCGGTGGTGGTGGCGGGGGCTACGGTGGTGGCGGAGACCGCGAGCTCTTCACCGTGACCTGCTCGTCGTGCGGCAAGGACGCGAAAGTGCCCTTCCAGCCGCGCGGCGATCGCCCCGTCTACTGCAGCGACTGCTTCCAGCCCCAGGGCCGGGGTGGTGGCGGTGGCGGCGGTGGGTATGGTGGTGGTGGCGGCGGCTACGGTGGTGGCCGTGGCGGCGGTGGCGGTGGCGGTGGCGGCGGGCGTGGCCCGCGCCGCTGGTAGTTCCACAACAAGGAGGGCCGGGGACTTGTCCCCGGCCCTCCCCTTGCACGCTGGTATACTCTGCCTGTTTGGGGGCCCGTAGCTCAGCGGTGAGAGCGGCCGGCTCATAACCGGTTGGTCCTGGGTTCGAATCCCGGCGGGCCCACCACCACAATCACCGGCCCACGGCGCCGTATGCTCGCCTCTACCACTTTAGTTGGAGCCTGCCCCTGATGGTGCGCCCTGCTGCCGTTCCTCGCCGGGCGGGAGTCCGTTGATAAGCAGAATCGCCCCCTGGACCTGGGCGCTGCTCATCGGCGGCGACCTCACCGCCGGCGCCATCATCATTGCCGGGCTCGTCTTCGATGCCCTGGTCCCCGCTGTGGCCGGGGCCGTCATCGTCAGCTCAACCACGACGCTCGTGTTCGTCTTCGCAGCCCGCGCCGCAGCGGACGCAGGGAACGACGGCGAAGGCTGACCCCGCCCTCAGATCACCGTCGGCGGCCGGTACTCCCCAAAGACTTCCCGCATTGCGCCGCAGATTTCGCCCAGGGTGGCGTAGGCCCGGACGGCGTCGAGGATGGGGGGCATGAGGTTCGCCGTGCCCGGGCAGGCGCCCTTCAGCGCCGCCAGTGACGCGTTCACCTCAGCCGGGTTGCGTTCCCGCCGATGGTGCTCCAGCCGCTTCAGCTGGTGGTCCACCAGCCGCCGGTCGACCGAGAAGATGGCCGGGCGCTCCGCGTTCCCTTCGGTGAATGCATTGACGCCCACCACCAGCTCGCGCTTCTCATCGATGCGCTGCTGGGTCTGCCAGCTCGCCTCAGCGATCTGCGACTGCACCCATCCCGTTTCGATCGCCTTCACTGCCCCGCCCATCTCGTCGACCTGCCGCATGTAGTCCCGCGCCTGCTGCTCGAGTGCGTTCGTCAGGCTCTCCACGAAGTAGCTCCCGGCCAGGGGGTCGATGGTATCGGTCACGCCGGTCTCGTGGGCGATGATCTGCTGAGTCCGAAGGGCCATGCGCTGCGCTTCGTCGGTCGGCAGCGCCAGCGCCTCATCGAAGCAGCTCAGGGCGATGCTCTGCACTCCGCCAAGGACGGCCGCCAGCGACTGGATCCCCGCCCGGACGATGTTGTTCTCCGGTTGCTGCGCCACCAGCGTGCTCCCGCCCGTCTGCGTGTGCGTACGGAGCATCATCGAACGCGGGTCCTTCGCGCCGTACTTCTCCTTCAGCAGCCGCGCCCAGAGCCGTCGCAGCGCCCGGTACTTCGCTATCTCTTCGAAGAAGTTGTTGTGCGTGTTGAAGATCCAGCTGATGCGGGGCGCGAACTCGTCGATTGCGAGCCCCCGTTCGATGGCGGCGTCCATGTAAGCGCAGGCGTTGGCGAAGGTGAAGCCGATCTCCTGTGCTGCAGTGCACCCCGCATCGCGCATGTGGTAGCCGCTCACGCTGATGGTGTTCCACTGGGGCACGTTCTTCGCGCAGTACTCCATGATGTCCGCCGCCAGGCGCACGCTCGGTCCCGGTGGGAAGATGTAGGTGCCGCGCGCGACGTACTCCTTCAAGACATCGTTCTGAACGGTCCCGTTCAACCTGGCGGGCGCCACGCCCTGCTTCTCCGCGGCTGCCACATACATCGCCAGCATCACGGCCGCGGGCGCGTTGATGGTCATGCTCGTGGAGACGCGGTCCATGGGGATGCCCTCGAAGAGCGTCTCCATGTCGTAGAGCGAATCGATCGCCACGCCCACCTGTCCGACCTCGGCAATCGCCATCGGATCGTCGGAGTCGTAGCCGAGCTGGCTGGGGAGGTCGAAAGCCACCGAGATTCCCGTTTGCCCCTGCCCCAGCAGGTAGCGGAACTTCTGGTTCGATTCCTCCGCCGTCCCGAAGCCCGCGTACTGGCGCATGGTCCAGTGCCGGCCGCGGTACATCGTCGTCTGTACGCCGCGCGTGAACGGGAACTGGCCCGGAAAGCCCAGGTCGCGCTCGTAGTCCAGCGCCGCCACGTCGAGCGGTGTGTAGAGCCGTTCCACCCCGGCCGAGCTCGCTGCAAACGATGACTCACGCTCGGGCGACTTGCCCAGCGTCGCGGCGAGCGGACCTTCTTCCCAGGCGTGCGTCGCCCGCGAGAGCCGGGCGAGCGCCTCCGGTGAAAAGAGGGATGGCTGGCTGGATTCTCGGTCTGGCATAGCGGGCCTCCGGCGGTCATCACAGTGTACAAATACGGCTACGAACCGGCATTACGCTGTTGTGCCCCGTGCTCCGCAGGCCTACGCTGTGGTTGTGGTTCAGGCTGCGAACGTCATCTACCTCCCCCCCGGGGTAGCCCCTGTTGCTGCACAGGTTCCCCAGTCAACCGTCCCCTTCGACCGGGCCTTCTTCGAGCAGGTACTACCGGGCGCTGTCTCGGCCTTCTGCGAGCAGACCGGCTGCGAAGGCCCGATCGTGGAAGTCCTCACCGTCGATGGCACGACCCATTACGTGAACGGCATCTCCGGGCTTACGGATACGTGGGTGGCCCTGCACACGGCGGAACCCGAACATGACCACGCCGTCCAGGTCTTCGTCCCCTACCAGACGATCTTCCGCGTCGAGGTACACCCGTCATCGGACCTCCACCCGGGGCGGCTTGGTTTCATTACCACGCCGGCGAAGGCCCCGCGGAAGCGCCGGTCGACGCCGTCAGCCCCGCCCGAAGCTCCCCACGCTCCACCCGCCGCCCGTTCCGGCGGGGCGGCCCGGAAGTAGGCCAACTCCCGGCGAACACCTGTTCTAAGCACGCTGGTTCTGCCACAATGAGGGCCATGGTCGCGAGCGATCGCCCCCCGGCCCTGTCGTTCTTCTCACCCGTCGCGCGCGAATGGTTCAACGCCACCTTCGCCCGGCCCACACGCGCCCAGGAGACTGGCTGGAACGCCATCGCCAGTGGCGAGCACACCCTGCTGCTGGCCCCCACCGGTTCGGGCAAGACCCTGGCCGCCTTCCTCTGGTGCCTGGACCGGCTCGCAACCCGGCCGGCGCCGCCGTCAACCCGGGGCGTATCCGTACTGTACGTCTCCCCCCTCAAGGCACTTTCGTACGACATCGAGCGCAACCTGCGCGCGCCTCTCGCCGGGCTTCGCATCGCTGCTGCCCGCGAGGGCCTGCCTGCTCCCGGGATCAACATCGCCATCCGCACGGGCGACACCCCTTCCCGCGAACGTGAGGATATCCGCCGCAACCCCCCGGACATCCTCATCACCACTCCCGAGTCGCTCTACCTGATGCTCACCTCGCGCGCCCGGGAGATCCTGCGCACCGTCGAGACCGTGATCGTGGATGAGATCCACACCATGGCGGGCACAAAGCGCGGCGCTCACCTCGCCCTTTCGCTGGAAAGACTCGAACACCTGGCCGGACGGCCGTTCCAGCGTATCGGCCTCTCTGCAACCCAGCGCCCGCTCGATGAAGTAGCGAAGTACCTGGGCGGCGACCGCCCGGTGCGCATCGTTGACGCCGGCGCCTCGCGTGAGCTCGACCTCGCCGTAATCGTTCCCGTCGAGGACATGTCCCGTCCCGCGGAGAATGAGATCATCCACGGTCCCTCCGCCGATGGCCGCGACATCGAGGCCCGCTCGTCGGTCTGGCCAGCCATCTACCCGCGGCTCCTGGAGCTGGTCCGGGCGCATCGATCATCGCTCATCTTCGTGAACAACCGCCGCCTCGCCGAGAGGCTGGCCGCCCGCCTGAACGACCTTGCCGGCGAGGAGCTGGTGCTCACCCACCACGGGTCCATGTCGCGCGACCAACGCACCCTGGTCGAGGAGCGACTGAAGGAAGGCACGCTCCCCGGCCTGGTTTGCACCAGCTCGCTGGAGCTCGGCATCGACATGGGCGCGGTCGACCTTGTCATCCAGGTCGAATCGCCGAAGTCAGTCTCGCGGGGCCTCCAGCGCGTGGGCCGCGCCGGCCACCGCATCGATCTGCCCAGCACAGGGCGTATTTTCCCCAAGTTCCGGGGCGACCTCCTCGAGTGCGCCGTGCTCACGCAACGCATGCGCGATGGCCTCATCGAATCCACCGTAGTCCCGCGCAACCCCCTCGACGTGCTCGCCCAGCAGGTTGTCGCCATGTGCGCCATGGAGGACTGGCAGCTCGAAGAGCTGGAACGCGTGGTTCGCCGCGCCTACAGCTTTTCGGGCCTGGGGCGCGAAGCTCTCGAAGGAGTCCTGGGCATGCTCGCGGGCCAGTACCCCTCCGATGAGTTCGCCGACCTCCGCCCACGCATCACCTGGGACCGCGAAACCAACCTGCTCTCTGGCCGTCGCGACGCGAAGCCGGTCGCCATCGTGAACGCGGGGACTATCCCCGACCGCGGCCTCTACGGCGTCTTCCTGGGCGAGCAAGGGCCGCGTGTTGGCGAGCTCGACGAGGAGATGGTCTACGAATCGCGCCCCGGCGAGGTGTTCATCCTCGGCGCAAGCAGCTGGCGCATCGACCACATCGGCCGCGACCGCGTCATCGTTTCGCCGGCGCCGGGCCAGCCCGGCAAGCTCCCCTTCTGGAAGGGCGACGGTGTTGGCCGCCCGCTGGAATTCGGCCGCGCCATCGGCGCCTTCACGCGCGAGCTGGGCGGCCTGCCCGAAAGCGAGGCCTCGGCCCGGCTGGCTGCGGACCATGGCCTCGACGATCTCGCGGCCCGCAACCTGCTCGCTTACCTCGCCGAGCAGAAGGAGGCCACCGGCGCGCTTCCCACCGACCGCACAATCGTCGTCGAGCGCTTCCTGGATGAGCTGGGAGACTGGCGAGTCGTAATCCTCACCCCCTTCGGCGGGCGTGTCCACGCCCCGTGGGCGCTCGCCATCGAGGCCCTGCTCGCCCGGCGCTCGGGCTTCGATATCCAGACTATCTGGAGCGACGACGGCATCGCCGTCCGCTTCGCAGAAGGCGACGAGCTGCCGCCGGACTCCTGCCTCTTCCCGGGCCCCGAAGAGGTGGAGGACCTGGTTGTTGAACAGCTCGCGAGTTCGGCCCTCTTCGCCTCGCACTTCCGCGAGAACGCCGCCCGCGCACTGCTCCTCCCGCGCCACCGCCCCGGCAGCCGCACCCCGCTCTGGGCGCAGCGGCTCCGCTCCGCCAACCTGCTGGCGGTGGCCAGCCGCTACGGCTCCTTCCCCATCGTGCTCGAAACCTATCGCGAATGCCTGCGGGACGTCTTCGACCTGCCCGGGCTTGTCGAGGTGCTGACCGCCGTTCGCAACCGCACCACCCGCGTCGCCCACGCCCAGACTGGCCAGGCCTCGCCCTTCGCCCGCTCCCTGCTCTTCGACTGGGTGGCCGCCTACATGTACGAAGGCGACGCCCCGCTCGCGGAGAGGCGCGCCCAGGCGCTCACCCTCGACCGTGCCCTCCTGCGTGACCTCCTTGGCGACGGCGATCTGCGGGAACTCCTCGACCCGGACGCCATCGATGAAACGGAGGAGCTCCTGCAATGCCTTGCCGGGAGCCGTCGCGCGCGAAACCCCGACCAGCTGCACGACCTCCTTCGGCAGGTTGGCGACCTGGCACTGCACGAGATCAAAGCGCGCGCCGCTTCACCAGGGGAGGTGCAGGGCTGGCTCGCGGCGCTCGAACACGGCCGTCGCGCGTGCCCCATTCGCATTGCGGGCGAGGAGCGCTGGATCGCCATCGAGGACGCAGGCCGCTACCGCGACGCGCTGGGGGCAAACCCGCCGTTGGGTGTTCCCGAGGCCTTCCTGAAGCCAGCGGCAGCTGCCCTGCAGGGCCTGCTTGGCCGTTACGCACGCACCCACGGACCGTTTGTTGCCGCCGGTCCCGCGGGGCGCTGGGCCCTCCCCGAAGCGCTCGTCCTCGCCGACCTCCGGGCACTCGAGGATGCCGGTGCGGTCCTCCATGGCGACTTCCGGCCCGGTGGCGCGGGGCGCGAATGGTGCGACCCCGGGGTGCTGCGGACGCTGCGGAGGCGCTCCCTCGCCCGGCTTCGGCGCGAAGTCGAGCCCGTGGACGGCGCTGCGGCCGCCCGGTTCCTCATCGGCTGGCACGGCATCGGCAGCGATACGCCCGGTCTCGAACGCCTGCGCGAGGTGCTGGCCCAGCTTGAGGGGCTCCCGCTGCCCGCCTCGGTGCTTGAGCGCGAGATCCTGGCCTCACGGGTCAGGGACTACCAGCCACGGATGCTCGACGAGCTCTGTGCGGCTGGCGAGTTCGCCTGGGCCGGCCGGGGGCCGCTCGGCCGCGACGACGGCCGGGTCGCCTTCTTCAGGCGTGAGCGGCTGCCTCTGCTTGCGCCCGCGGCCGCCGGGCTACCCGGGGGCGAGGTCCATGCGGCCATTCTTGGCGCCCTGCGTGGCAGTGGCGCGCTCTTCTTCAGCGACCTCGTGGGGGCTGCGCGGGCGCCGCTGCGCGAGGTGCTTGACGCCCTCTGGGACCTTGTCTGGGCCGGGTTCGTCACCAACGACACGTTCGGGCCTGTGCGCGCCCTCGCGTGGCCGCGCAAGGGTGGGAGCGCGCCATCCCGTGGGCGCGGGGCACTGGTCCCGCCCGAGGCTGCGGGGAGGTGGTCGCTTGTAGCCGCCCCGGCGGCGACCTCAACGGAGCGGGCGCACGCGCTCGCGGGCGCCCTTCTCGAGCGCTACGGGGTCGTCACCCGCGAAACGGCTGCGACGGAGGGATTGCCGGGCGGGTTCTCCGCCGTCTATCCGGTGCTCAAGGCGATGGAGGAGAGCGGCCGCGTCCGGCGCGGCTACTTCATCGAGGGCCTGGGCGGCGCGCAGTTTGCCCTCCCGGGGGCGGTCGACCGCCTTCGCGCGGGACGCGATGCGCCCCGCGATGAGTCCGCCCTGGTGCTTGCCGCTACCGACCCGGCGAATCCGTACGGCGCCACCCTCGGCTGGCCTCAGAAGGAGGCCAGCAGCCGCAACACACCCCAGAGGGCGGCGGGCGCGCGCGTCGTTCTCGTTTCCGGCGAACCCATTCTCTACCTGGAACGGAGCGGGAAGGGCTTGCTCACTCTTCCCGCGGCCGATGACCCCGGGCGGCTCGCGCTTGCGATATCGGCCCTCCTGCAGGACCCCGCAATCTTGAATGGCCGGTCATTCACCATCGAGCGCATCGACGGTGAGCCTGCCGCGGGCTCCCCCCACGCCGCCGCGCTGCTCGGAGCCGGATTCGTTCCTGGCTACCGGGGCATGGTCTTCCGCCCCAGGCGGGAAGGGCCTGTTTCCAGTGCCAGAAGGGGATAGCGTCTACCGGTTCGCTGCCCTCCTGCGGGGCGCGCTGGAAGGCCGGCCCGTGCTCGCCGCCCGCAGCCACGGCCCGGGCCCGTCGCCACGGGTCGAGCGCATCGTCGGCGCGACCTGTACGGGCGTCCGCTCGCGAGGGAAGAACCTGGTCATCAGCTTCGACAACGGCCTTGCCCTGCGGGGGCATCTGCGCATGTATGGCGCCTGGCATGTGTACGCGCCGGGCGAGCCGTGGCAGCTCCCGGAAAGGTCCATGCGTCTGGCGATAGAAGTGCCCGGGGCCGTGGTGGTGAACTTCAACGCGCCCGAGATCGAGCTCATCGAAGAACGCGCCCTCGCCGTCCACCGCCCCCTCGCCGCGCTCGGGCCCGACCTCCTCGACGATTCGTTTGACGCGGAAGAGGCCCTCCGCCGGCTCCGCGACCCGTCAAGGGCCGGGCTGACCGTCGGCGACGCGATCATGGACCAGCGCGCCCTGGCCGGGGTGGGGAACATCTGGAAACACGAGACGCTCTTTCGCTGCCGCGTACATCCCTGGCGCCGTGTCGGTGAGCTCGACGACACCACATTGATGGCGCTCATCCTCAAAGCGCAGGAGTTGCTCCGGGCGAGCACCCGAAGGCCCCTGCCCGGCATGCCCGCGGCCCGGCCCACCATGTACGTCTACGGCCGCACCGGGATGCCGTGCCGCCGCTGCAACACCCGCCTGCGGAGCGCCCCACAGGGGCTCGACCCGCGTCGCACCACGTGGTGCCCCCGCTGCCAGCCGGGCGACCCCCGGTGACGCGCCGTGTATCAGGGGCGTTCTGAAAAGAGCCCGGCCACCGACCGTGCCAGCCACGCGTCGCCGCTGGCACGCAGACGCCCGGTCGGGCGGTGGAGCAACTGGTTCACGAGCGAGCGGGTGATCGACTCGGCCGCATCGGCCGGGATACCGGGGTGCAGGCGGCGGATCCTCGCCAATTCGGCCTGGCGGATGCGCTCCGCCTCCATGCGCAACTCCGTCACCGCAGCGCCGGTCGCGGCGAAGCGCTCCAGCCGCTGCTCGACAAGCGTGCGAACGCGAGCGCGGAGCGCGCCCCGCCGGCGGGTGGCATGGGGACGTTCGCACTGCTCCTCAGCGAGCAGGTCGGCCAGCATCAGCGATGGCGCCTGCGGCAGCCCGGCGAAGTTGCGCGGCGTGCCAAGGTCGAGCAGCAACCGCCGCGCCGGGGGCAGCGCTTCGACGGGCACTTCCGGCGCATTCGAACCGAGGCAGCCCACGATCACATCGAATGGTTCGAGCCCGCCCAGGCCGGGCAGCTGCACGAAGACCGCACTCCGCAGGGGCGAGGCTGGTGCTGCGCGCCCGGCCACCACCACCTCGGAGAAGCCAAGTTCTGTGGCACGGCCGGCCACGAGCCGTCCCAGCTGTCCCGTTCCCAGGACCAGGATCCTCCCTGCTGCGGGAACGCCGCCGACCTTCAGGGCCCGGTCGAGGAGGTGCCCGGCGTGGCTTTCGAACCGGGTCTCGCGGCGCAGGTCGCGCGCGGCGCTCACGGCGATGTCGCCGAGGCCGCGGACGGGGACGGGCCCCTTTGCAAGGGCCCGGCGCACCTGCCCCAGGATCTCCCGTTCGCCCAGCACCACGGAATGCAGCCCCGCGGCGACCTCTGCGAGGTGGAACAGCGCCGCGGTCCCTTCCAGCCGTCCCGACGCCGGGCAATCGCAGGGCTCCGGGCTATATGCTTCGAGCCTCTGGCAACTCACAACCAGGGCCGCGTTCGTATGGGCCGTGGCCAGCCGGCCGATCTCAGCGACGCGGGCGTGCGGGAGCGAGACGGTGCTCCAGCAACACGCCTGTAACGGGATTTCCGGGAGCGCGGCCGAAAAAGCCATAAAGTTGATTTAGTTTGTCACGTTTATCCCGGGAAGGGAATACCGCCGGCATCAACCGCCTGCTGCCTGCCCTGCGGGCACCGGGCGGGCACTGGTGCGGTACTGCCTCCGCCCCTCCTCCAGGAGGTCGCCGCCCCGGCAGTCGTTCACCACGATCGCCGGGAATCCTTCCACCTCGAGCCGCCGGATCGCCTCGGTGCCAAGGTCCTCGAAGGCGATCACCTCGGCCTTCTTGATGTGGCGATTGAGGAGCGCCCCGGTCCCGCCCACGGCGATGAAGTAGACCGCATGATGGGCCACGATTGCCTGGCGCACCGCCGGGCCGCGCCCGCCCTTGCCGATGATCCCCTTCAGGCCCAGCTCCAGCATCCGCGGCGTGTACGGGTCGAGCCGCATCGCCGTCGTCGGCCCCGCCGATCCAATGACCATGCCGGGACGCGGCGGTGTCGGCCCGACGTAGTAGACGATCTGGCCGCGCAGTTCCAGGGGGAGCGCTTCTCCGCGGTCGGCCATCTCGATGAGCCGCTTGTGGGCCGCATCTCGCGCGGTGTAGATGACCCCGCTGATGCTCACGTGGTCGCCGGGTTTCAACCGGCCGATCACGTCGTCTGTTAGAGGTGTGGTTATGGCGATGGAGTCGTTCACGGTGTGACCTCCGCGTCCTGCTGTGTCGACTGCGCCAGCTCCTTGCTCAGCACAAGGAAGTGGCAGGGGATTCTCGATGGCGGGTGATACGGCCGGGTGCCCGTTTGCCTGTACCCGAGCCGCCCGTACCACGCCGGCAGCTCCTCGCGCAGGTTCACCACCAGGATGTCGATGCCGGGGAGCCCGCGCGCCGCGAATTCTGCCTCGGCCCGGGCAACCAGCTCCCTGCCAAGGCCCCGCGTCTGGACCCCCGGGTGGACCGAGAGCATGCCGAAGTAACCGCGGCCGTTCTTCTCGGACAGGTGTACGCAGCCCGTGATCGCGCCATTCTCATCTTCGGCCACCAGGAAGCGATCGCTGGCCAGCAACGCCGTCACCTCAGCTTCGTCCGTGCGGTCGCCATAGACGAAGAAGTCCTCCACGCGATAGGCGAGCACCACCAGCCTGGCGATGTCGCCCGCATCGGCGGCCGTGGCCACCCTGATCCTGGTCACAGTCCCCGTGCCGGTCATGGCAAGCTACAGGACCAACTGGCGGGTGCGCGCGCTGTGGCACTGCATGCTCACTGCGACTGGCAACGAGGTGATGTGCGTCGGATGTGTCTCGACGAAGACGTCCAGCGCTGTCGTGGTCCCGCCCACGGCCTGCGGGCCCACGCCCAGTGCGTTCACCGCCTCAATGAGCTCGTCCTCCAGCTCCGCGACCTCGGGGTCGGCGTTGCGCGACCCGACCTTGCGGAAGAGCGCGTGCTTGGCGATGGTCATCGCCTTCTCGGCCGTTCCGCCGATGCCCACACCGATGATGAGAGGCGGGCAGGGATTGCCCCCGGCGAGATCCACCGTCTCGCAGACGAAATCGACTACCGCCTTCCGGCCCATGCCGGGGAGGAAGTTCTGGTAGCGCGACATGTTCTCGCAGCCGCCGCCCTTTGGCATGAACATCAGCTTCAGCTCATCGCCGGGAACGATCTCGAAGTGGATGACCCCCGGCGTGTTGTCGCCCGTGTTGGTACGCGCGCTGAAAGGCCGCGCCGCGATGGACTTGCGCAGGTATCCTTCGGCGTAGCCCCGCCTGATCCCCTCGTTGATGGCGTCCACCACATAGCCACCTGCTACGTGCACATCCTGGCCAAGCTCGACGTGGACCACGGCTGTGCCCGTGTCCTGGCAGAGCGGAAGCATCCGTTCACGTGCGACGGCGGCGTTCTCCAGGATCTCGTCGATCACCTGGATGGCGAGCGGCGACTTCTCGCCGGCGCGCGCGCTACGGATGGCGCCCTCAACGTCCTCGGGGAGGAAATGCGTGGCTTCAACGGCGAGCTTCGCGATGGCATCGGCGATGGCCGGTGCGGGGATCTCTCTCATTGGCGGTTCCCTGGCGGGTGAAGCGCGGCGCGCGCCGCGCCCCGGATGCTCAGAGGGTACCGCGAAGCCAGCCCTGCCGCACTCCGGGCCAGCCCGGGACTGGCACGGCGCCAGCGTCAGGCGCGGAAGTCCACGCTCCGCCCAACCGATGGGTCGAGCAGTTGCTGGACAATCGCCACGCCCGTTGACGCCTGGATCTCCAGCGCCTTCTTCGCAATCAGAAACCGCGAGGCAGAAAGGACGCTGGCGTACGGGTCGGCCGGGACTGACGCGGCCACAGGTCTGCCGGTGATGTTCATCACCGGGATCATCGTGTGTTCCGGCGAAGGCTGAAGTGGACGGGCCGTGATGTTTCCGTTCCCTTGCGGTATTGCGCCGCCGCACCGGGCCGGCCCGGCGCTGCTATCCTGCGCGCAATCACTCACTGGCTGGAGGAACCCATGGGCAGGCTCGAAGGCAAGGCCGCAATCGTCACCGGAGGTGGCCGCGGAATCGGCCGCGGCATTTCGCTTGTTCTCGCCGGGGAGGGCGCGGATATCGCCATCCTCGACCTCGATCTCGAGAATGCCAATCGCACCGCCGCCGAGATCGGCGGCCTTGGCCGCCGGGCCATCGTTGTCCGCACCGACGTCTCTGACCCCTCTTCGGCGGAAAGCGGTGTGGCAGCCGCCATCGAAGCGCTGGGCAGGGTCGACATCCTCGTCAACAACGCCGGTGTGGCGGGCGCCAACGTCGCCGCCTCGAAACTCACGCTCGACGACTGGGACGCATGCTACCGGGTGAACCTGAGGGCGATCTGGACCATGTCCAGTGCTCTGATTCCCCACTTCAAGGCCAATGGGGGAGGCAAGATTGTCAACATCTCCTCCATCGCGGGGCGCGTGGGCGGCGTGGGGCTGGCTCACTACGGTGCTTCCAAGGCCGGCGCGATCAGCGTCACACAGTCTCTCGCCGCCGAACTGGGCCCTTCGAACATCAACGTGAACGCGGTCTGCCCGGGGCTGCTGTGGACGGATATGTGGCGCGGCCTGGAAGCCGCCGTCGGGGGCGATGCCGCGCCCGAAGCGGTGGAGCAGCGCCGCTTCTTCGAAACGTATCTGAGGTCCAATTGCCCCCTGCGGCGGGAGCAGTTCCCGGAGGACATCGGCCACGCCGTGGCCTTCCTTGTCTCCGAGCAGGCGCGGAACATCACCGGGCAGGCGCTGAATGTGGATGGCGGCATCCGCATGAACTGACCGGCACGCCGGCCGGGGAAGCTAAAACGAAAGGTCGAGGCTGATGTCGAGCGCCGGCGCGCTGTGCGTCAACGCCCCCACCGAGATGGCGTCCACTCCCGTGGCCGCAATCGCGGCAACAGTGGCCAGCGTCACCCCGCCGCTTGCCTCGAGCTTCGCCCGCCCGGCGGTGAGCTCCACCGCTTTCCGCAGCTCCGCAAGGTCCATGTTATCGAGCAGGATCCATTCTGGCCCTGCCGCAAGGGCGTCCTCAAGCTGGCCGAGGGCGTCGATCTCGATCTCCACGGACTTGCCTGGCGCCCTCAGCCTGATCGACGCTACTGCCTCGGCCAGGGTGCGGCCCTCGCGCGCCAGCGCCTCGCGGTGGTTGTCCTTGATCATCGCCATGGCGGCAAGGTCGCGCCGGTGGTTGACGCCGCCGCCGCAACGGACAGCGAACTTCTCCAGGTCCCGTAGCCCCGGCGTTGTCTTGCGCGTGTCGAGGACCATTGCGCCCGTCGCCGCCACGGCATCGGCGAACTGCCGGGTGAGCGTGGCGGTGCCCGAAAGCCGCTGCAGGAAGTTCAGGGCAACCCGCTCCCCCTGCAGGAGCGCGCGCACAGCGCCCCGGGCGACCGCAATCACCTGGCCTTCGCCGACGAGGTCCCCGTCCTCTGCCCGGGCCGTGAACCGGACGCCCGGGTCGAGCTGGCGGAACGTCGCCTCAGCCAGCAGCAGCCCGGCCAGCACCCCGCCCTTGCGGGCGACGAACACGCCCTGGCCATGGAGCGTAGCGGGGACGGTGTTCAGGGTGGTGATGTCGTCCTGCGCGCGGTCCTCGGCCAGCGCGAGCGCGACGGCGCGGGTGATTTCGTCGGACGGTGGCGGCTCAATGGCCACGGCGAAACACCTGCTTCCGCAACCATCGCTCGTCGTCCCGTTCGGGGAAGTCGCTCCGGTAGTGCGCGCCCCGGCTCTCCGTCCGGCGGAGCGCCGCCTGTAGCATCAGGCGCGCAAGCCGGGCCATCTCGCGGCGTTCGTGCCACTCGCGGGTTGGCTCCGCCGGGGAGTGCGCCCAGCCGTTGGCGGCCGCCAGCGCCCTCTCGATCCCCTCGCCGCTGCGTTCGATACCGGCGCAATCCCACATCAGCGTCTGCAGGGCCCAGTGGCCCGGCGAGGCGCCGCCCGCGTCATCGCATTCGATAGCGCCCGGGTCCGGTTCCGCGCCCCGGGGGGCCTCGTTGAGACACTCCACCATTCGCTTGCCAAACACCACGGTCTCCATGAGTGAGTTGCTGGCGAGCCGGTTGGCGCCGTGAACGCCGGTGCAGGCGGCTTCTCCCACGGCAAACAGCCCCGGCACGGTTGTCCGCCCGAACGTGTCCGTCCTCACGCCCCCCATCAGATAGTGGGCTGCCGGGGCAACCGGGATGGGCTCCCGGCCGATATCGATGCCCTGGCCGCGGCAGAAGGCAAAGATCGCCGGGAATCGCGCCGCCAGGTCGACCCCGCGAATCACCGTGCAATCGAGGAACACGTTCTCGCTCGCGGTCGCTTTCATCTCCGCCACTATTGCGCGCGCCACAACGTCGCGCGGGGCAAGGTCACCCAGCTCGTGATAGCGGCCCATGAACGCCTCGCCGGCGGCATTGCGAAGCACCGCACCTTCGCCGCGAACCGCCTCGGAGATCAGGAACGGCGGCGCACTGTTGCTGCGGTAAGCCGTCGGATGAAACTGGTAGAACTCCAGGTCCGCAACCTCTGCGCCTGCATCGAAGGCGAGAGCGATGCCATCGCCGGTGGCCACATCGGGGTTGGTGGTGTGCGAATAGAGCCGGCCCGCGCCGCCAGTTGCGATCACCACCGCCGGCGCTTCGAAGGAAATGCTCGTGCCCGAAGCAAGATCGATCGCCTCGACGCCAGTGACCGCCCCGCGTTCGCCGAGCAGCCTCGTGGCAATGGTGTGATCGAGGATTGTTATCCCCGGGCCCGAAGCGGCCGAGGCGAGCGTCGTCTCGATGGCGGCGCCGGTGCGGTCCCCCCCGGCGTGGAGCACGCGTGCCCGGCTGTGCGCGGCTTCGCGGCCAAGGGCGACTTCGCCCCCCAGCGAATCGAACGCCACGCCGTAGTCCACCAGGTCGCGGATTCGGGCGGGCGCTTCGGAGCAGAGGATGCGTGCCGCCTCCGCGTCTACCAGCCCGGCCCCGGCAGCGATCGTGTCGGCAAGGTGCTGTTCCGGGCTATCCAGTGGACCGACGGCGGCGGCGATGCCCCCCTGGGCCCAGCGGGTGTTGCAGTCCTCGATGCTGCCCTTGGTGAGCACCAGCACGGGCCCGAGCTTCTGGGCTTCGAGCGCCACGAAGAGCCCCGAGATACCGCTGCCGATCACGATCAGCCGGAAGTCCTGCTTCAAGGTGAGTGGCTCCGGGGGCTCTGCACGGGGCTTAGTGTAGTTGCTACACGAAGTGCCCGGCCAGTCCTGTCAGCGCCTGTGCAGCGCGCGCGCTAAACTGCACGGCGGCGCACCGCCGACCCGAACACCACCATCGGAGCGAACTTGTGGCCATCCTGCCCATACGCCGTGCCGGCGATCCCGTTCTGCGCGAGAAGGCGAAACGCGTTCGCCTCCCGGTTGATAGCTCGATCCACCGGCTCATCGAGGACATGTGGGACACGATGTATGACGCCCCGGGCGTAGGGCTGGCGGCCCCGCAGATCGGCGTCGGCCTGCGCGTCATCGTCATCGACGTCCCCGGCCACGACCGCGTCGCCCTCCTGAACCCGGAGATCGTGAAGCGTTCGGGCGAACGCAGGGTCGACGAGGGGTGCCTCTCCGTTCCGGGGTTCCGCGGCGAGATCATCCGCTCGGTGAAGGTGCTCGCCAAAGGGATTGACCCCTACACGGGCAAAGAAGTGCGCATCAAGGCCGAGGACGACCTGATGGCCGAGGCGCTTGAACACGAGATCGACCACATCAACGGTATCCTCTACATCGACTACCTCCCCGGCCCCGAGGCGCTGGTCCCGCTCAACGATGCCCCGGAGGTGCAGGGTTAGGCCGTGATCATCGCTGTCATCGGCGGCGAGTCCAGTTCTCACGACGAGGAAACCGCCGCCTACGAGACCGGCCTTGAGATCGCCCGCCGGGGGCACGTGCTCGTATGCGGCGGACGCCAGGGGGTCATGCGCGAGGCCTGTCGCGGCGCCCGTGAAGCCGGCGGCCACACGATCGGTATCCTCCCGGGCGACGACCGTTCCGGCATGAACGAGTTCGTTGAGTTCCCGATCGTCACCGGAATGGGTTATGCCCGCAACACCATCATCGCCCGGACTGCTGATGCTCTCGTGGCCATAGGGGGGCGCTACGGTACCCTCTCCGAGATCGCCTTCGCGTTCCTCTCCGGGAAGCCTGTGGCCGGCATCGGCACCTGGACGCTGGCCCTTCCGTCGGGCCAGGAGGCGCCCCTTGCCCGCTGCCGCAACGCCCGCGAGGCAATCGACTACTGCGAACGCGCCAGCGCCGCCGCAAGGGAGTAGCCATGCTCATCACCGATATCATCGCGCGGGAAATCCTTGATTCGCGCGGCAATCCCACCGTGCAGGTCTCTGTCTTCCTCGATGACGGGTCTGCGGGCACCGCCTGTGTGCCCTCCGGCGCCTCGACCGGGGCGCACGAAGCCGTCGAGCTTCGTGATGGCGACCCCCGGCGCTACGGCGGCAAGGGCGTTCTCAAGGCCGTCCGCAACGTCAACGAAGAGATCGCCAGCAGCCTGGAAGGCTTCCCGCTCTCCGGGCAACGCCTGCTCGACCGCACTCTCTGCGAGATCGATGGAACCCCGAACAAGAGCCGCCTTGGCGCCAACGCCATCCTGGGCGTTTCGCTCGCGGCCGCCCGTGCCGCAGCCGCATCCCGCGGCGAACCGCTCTTCCGCTACCTGGGCGGCGTCAACGCCTCACGCCTGCCCGTGCCGATGTTCAACATCCTCAACGGGGGCAAGCACGCCGCCGATTCGACCGACTTCCAGGAGTTCATGGTAATGCCGGTGGGCGCCGAGACCTACCGCGAAGGTCTCCGCATGGGGGTCGAGATCTACCACGCCCTCGGCGCCCTGCTGCACGAACGCGGCTTTGTCACCTCGGTCGGCGATGAAGGCGGCTTTGCGCCTTCGCTGGCGGGGAACGAAGAGGCCGTCCAGGTGGTCCTCGAAGCCATTCAGCGGGCCGGCTACCGCCCGGGCGAAGACGCCGTAATCGCGCTCGACCCTGCCTCAACCGAGCTGTACAAGGGCGGCAAGTATGTGCTGCCAAAGGAAGGCCGCGCCCTCACGAGCGAGCAGTTGGTCGACCACTGGGCCACCTGGGTCGAAAAGTACCCCATTCGTTCAATTGAAGATGGGCTCGCCGAGGACGACTGGGACGGCTGGGTTGCGCTCACCGAACGCGTCGGCGGCAGCGCCCAGCTCGTCGGCGATGACCTGCTGGTCACCAACACCGGGCGCATCCGCCGCGCCATCGATCTCCGCGCCGCGAACAGCGTGCTCATCAAGCTCAACCAGATTGGCACCCTCACCGAGACGCTCGAAGCCATCGAGAGCGCGCAGCGCGCCGGCTGGACCGCCGTTATCAGCCACCGCTCGGGCGAAACTGAGGATGATTTCATCGCCGACCTGGCGGTGGCCACCGGCGCCGGCCAGATAAAGACCGGCGCTCCCGCACGCAGCGAGCGCACCGCCAAGTACAACCGTCTCCTCGACATCGAAGCGGCGCTCGGGGGTGAAGCGCACTACGCCGGATGGTCGTGCATTCGCCAGCTGGGGCCGAAGCCGGTGCGCGAAGAGGCCGCCCGCCCACGTCCGCGCGCCGATCGCCGCCGGCCCCCGCGCACGCGCCACTAAGAGGAGGACTAGACTGGCCCCGTGCTGCCACAGGTTCGCGCTCTCGCCGACAAGCTGATCTACGACGTTGCCATGGTCCGCTACATGGCAGCCAACCTTCCGAAGGGTGGGCTCGAACGGAAGATCCCCGGAGGATGGACAGTCCGCCAGCTCATTGGGCACCTCGGCGATGCGCAGGCCCGGTACGCCGCGGCGCTGGCCAACGTGCTGGCCGGCGAGCCGCCCTTCCCCGGTGGCTTCGACCCCATGGGGCAGAACGAGATTGCCGCGCCCGCCTTCGCCCGGGCCCGGCTGCCCGCCCTGCTCGAATCCCTTGGCGCCACCCGCGATGCCCTGCTCAACATGATGGAGTCCTTCACCCCGGAACAGGTGAACGAGCCCTTCAGCCATGGCCTTTCCCTGGCCGGGGCGCTCGGCATGTGGTCCGGCCACATCGAGGGGCACGCCCTGGACGTCATCGATGCCGTTCCCGAGCTGGGCCGCGACCCGATGGTGCTCAACTGGGTCCTCTACGCCGACTACGCCAGCGACCCCGGCCGCCAGCTTCGCCAGCAGCGGCTTTTTGAATCCGTTCGCGAGAGCCTCCTCCCGGGCGCTGCCGATGCTAACGAAGACGATTTTGAAGACGAGGAGGACAACTAGCGTGGCCATACCCAGGGTCGCACCACCCCGCGTCTTCCCGGTGGCCGGGCACGCTCCCAAACCGCCCACCGGGGGGCCGGCTGACGCGCACCGCCAGACGTCGTTCGTCCTGGGGGCCGACGCCGAACTCGTCGTGGAGGGCCTGACGCTCGAAGGGGCCGTCGCTCAGGCCGCGACTGGCGCCAGGCTGCGAACCCAGCAGCTTGCCTCGGCGCTCGGCCTCTGGTCCAGGGCGTGGCTCTGCCGGCTCGAAGCGCTCCACGCCCTCGAGGGGGGCAATTACGCGGCTGCCGTCACTCTCATCCGCTCCGCCACCGACTTCCAGGCGGCCCAGATCTACCTGCTCCGCCAGGGCGCAGCCGAATGGCTCATGTGGCTTGAGCAGGGAGGCATTGCCCTCGCGCCGGAGGAGCACGCCACCGAGTACAGGCTCCATGCTTTCCGCGCCGCCGAGGTGCTCGCCGCCCACCCCATACTTGGTCCGCTGTATCGCATGGTGATGGACCTCTCCATGCCCCACTTCGGCGCCACCCTCATGCTCGCCGGCAGCGAATCGACCCCCGGGCGCGTGGCCATCACCTTCGGCGACCGGGACTTCCACCTTGGCCTGGCCGAACTCTGCCTGGGCTGGCTGCTCCAACTCCATGTCGCCCAGGCGCACACGCTCGTGGAACACGCCGAAGTGTTCGGGGTAACGACTCCTGCCGCACTTGAGGACATGGCGCGCCAAAGCGCCGCAGCCGCCGCCCGGGACGGCCGCTGCACCATGGAGGCGGTCGAACGCGAGGGCATCAAGCGCTACCTTGTTCACAACTGGCGAAGGCGGCCAGGCTCGGCGTCTTCGAAGCTCCTGCTATAGGCGGCGGCCAGGGGCGGGGTTTCCCTCACGGCGCCTTGCCCTTCGCCGGTGTAGCATTCAAGCCCATGCCCAGAGCGTTCATACTCCTCTTCGTTCTTCCCGTGCTGATGGCTCTCGGCGGCCTCGCCTGTGGCGGCGAAAGCAAGGACGAGCAGGCCACTCCCAGCGCTCCGGCCTCGGCGCCCGCCAGCGACGAGGAGTACCTGAAGGTCATCTGCGCCGGCACGAAGGGCTTCTCCGATGCCCTCATCAGCCAGACAACCGCCGAGGGGATCGCGAAGAGCATCACCGACTTCATCGCCTCTCTGAAGGCAACGACGCCACCTGCCGACCTGGACTCCTTTCACCAGGCGCTGATCAGGTACCTGGAGGAGTCCGTCTCCGACCCGACGTCGCTCGTCACCCGGAAGCGGCCGCAGCCCCCGGAGAAGGTCCGCGAGCGGCTCGCCGCAAAGGAAGCCACCGTTTCCGAATGCACCAAGGCCCACTACTTCGTGGTCGAGTGACCGGGCCGGTAAGCTCGCTTGTCCTATCCCGCACAGGGGCGGAAGGTATACTTGCATGACCCCCGGTGCGCCCGGTACGAAGGAGTGCCTCACCGATGCCAACCAGTTACGCGTACTTCCAGGGCAACGTCGTCCCCCTGGAGCAGGCGAAGATCGGCGTGATGACCCACGCCTTCAACTATGGCACCGCGGTGTTTGAAGGTATCCGTGGCAACTGGAACCCCGATGATCAGACCGTCCACCTCTTCCGTCTTCGCGAGCACATGGAACGGCTCACCCGGAGCGCGAAGATCCTCACCATGGAGGTGCGGGACTCTGTCGACAGGCTCTGCGAGCTCGCCGTGGAGATCGTCGAGCGCAGCGGCTTCAGCGAAGACGTCTACCTGCGTCCCATGGTGTACCTTGCCTCCGAGCAGCTGGGGGTCCGCCTCCACAACCTCCAGAGCGATACGCTCATCTTCCTCACGCCCTTCCCCGCCTATCTCCCCGAAGTGGCGCGCTGCCACACGAGCACCTGGCGGCGGGTCGACGACACCGGCATCCCGCCACGGGCGAAGGTCACCGGCATCTACGTCAACAGCGCCCTTGCCAAGACGGAGGCGAATCTCAACGGCTTCGATGAGGCGATCATGCTCAATGCCGATGGCCATGTTTCCGAGGGGAGCGGCGAGAACATCTTCATGGTCCGCCACGGCAAGCTCATAACCCCCACCCCTGCCGACAACATCCTCGAAGGCATCACCGCCCAGAGCGTTGTGGAGCTTGCCGCCAGCGAACTCGGCGTCGAGACCGTCCAGCGGCAGATCGATCGTACCGAGCTCTACATCGCGGATGAGATCTTCATGACCGGCACCGCCGCGCACCTCACACCCGTCACCGAGGTCGACCGGCGCGTGGTGGGCAGCGGCCGCCCCGGCCCGATTACGAGCAGGCTCAGCCAGCTCTTTTTCGATTGCATCCGCGGCAAGAACGAGAAGTACCGGCATTGGTGCACGCCCGCCCGCGTCCCCGTCGCGCAGTAGAGGCCGTTACCTTCAGGCCGCCCCGCGCCCTCGGCATCCTCACCGGGGGTGCGTTTGCTGTCTGGGCAGCCGGGGTGGCGGCCCTCGCCGCGGATATCGCTCTCACCTCAAGCGTCGAGACAAAGTCCTTCCTCGCCTGGGCGGTGGCCGCCGTCCTTGCCCTGGCCGCCCTTGCGTTTGCGAACTGGACCTATTCCCTGGTCACACTGGATTACATAATCGATAACAACGCCCTCACCATTCGCTGGGGGTTCCGGCGCGTGACCGTTCCCATCGATGCCATTCAGCGCATGGTCCCCGGGCGCACGCTCGATGAGCCCCGCATCCGCGGGCTGAACTGGTGGGGCTGCCACATCGGCAGCGCCGATGTGAAACGCATCGGCTACACGCTCTTCTACTCGACGCACCGCGCGCCCGAAGAGACCCTCTACGTGGTCACCAGCGAGGAGTCCTACGCCATCACCGTGCTCGACCAGGCTGCCTTCGCCGAGGAGATCCAGGCGCGGGCGCGCGTTGCCACTGCAGAGGAGCCGCACCCCCAGCGTTCCTCGGCGACCGGCATCGCCGCCCTCCCTTTCTGGCGCGACCGCGTGGCGACTACCACCGCCGCCCTTTCCGCGCTGGCGGGCGCGGTGCTCTTTGGCTACGTCTACTCCCGGTACCCCGGTCTTCCCGACGTCATCCAGTTGAACTTCCCCGCCCTGGGGGGAATCGTACGCGTCGGAGACAAGAGCGAGCTTCTCCGCATCGTCTACCTCGGGCTCGGGGTGCTCGCCGTGAATTCCCTCCTGGGCGTTCTTCTGCACGCGCGGGAAAGAGCGGCCGGGCTCTGGATGCTCGCCTCCGGGGGGATGCTCCAGTGCGTGCTGCTTGCTGCCGCCATCTTCGCCTTCGAGCGGAGCTAGTGCCGGCCGCTGGCCACTTCCGCCATCCGCCGCACGCCCTCAACAATCCCCTCTTCGCTGACACTTGAGTAGCCCATCAGGAAGGTCGCGCCCTGCGGTGGCGCCAGCGTGTAATAGCCTCGCGCCGAATAGAGGCCAACGCCGCGGCCCCGCGCCGCCGCAATGAACCCCTCGGCGTCGTCAATGCCCGCAATCTCTACCAGTACGTGCATCCCGCACTCGGCGCCCATCACAATCGCGCGGCTGCCGAAGCTGTCGCGCAGGGCCTGCAGAAGTGCGCTGCGCCGCCGCTGATAAACCTTGCGCATGCGGCGCAGGTGGCGTTCGAAGTGCCCCTCTTCGATGAACAGCGCGAGCACCGCCTGGTCGAGCAGCGCCACGTGCCGGTCGGTCAGCCACTTCGCGCCCCGCACGGCTGCCTGGAAACCCGGCGGGGCAACCATGTAGCCGAGCCGAAGCGCGGGAAGGAGCACTTTCGAAAGAGTGCCGGTGTAGAGCACGGCGCCGCTGCGGTCGAGCCCCTGCAGCGCCGTCAGGGGACGGCCCTCATACCGGAACTCGCTGTCGTAGTCGTCCTCAACGATCACGGCCCCCACCCTGCCTGCCCACTGCAGGAGGTCCAGGCGCCGGCTCGCCGACATCACGGCGCCCGTCGGGAACTGGTGAGACGGGGTAACGTAGGCGACACGGGCCTCGGTGGGGAGCGCTTCGACAAGCAGCCCCTGGTTGTCGCACCGCACGGGCGCCAGGGCGGCGCCGTTCGCCGCAAACACCGCGCGGGCACCCTGGTAGCAGGGCTCCTCGATAACCACCGTGTCGCCCGGGTCGATGAGAATCCGCGCCGCCAGGTCGAGCGCCTGTTGCGAACCATTAACAATCACCAGGTCATCCGCAGCGCAACGAACGCCCCTCGACCGCTGCAGGTACCGGGAAAGCGCCTCCCGCAGTTGCGGCAGCCCTTCGGTTGGCCCATAGCCCAGCAGTTCCCGTGGCGGATAGTCCAGCACGCGCCTGGTGAGCGTGCGCCACGCATCGACGGGGAACTCGTCCAGCGAAGGCGTGCCGTAGCGGAACTCGAAGACCGCGCGGTCACCGGGCTGCTGGACGTACGTGGGCGCTTCCCCGCCGATGACCCGCTCCGCGAACGCAGAGAGCTTGCGGGCCCGCGGTTCCGGGGCCGTGTCGCCGGGCTGTCCCGCCGGGTGGTCAGGCTGGAACGCAGCCTCCGGGAGTTGGGGCGCCACAAATGTCCCCGAACCGTGCCGCGAAGCCAGGTATCCCTCTGCCACGAGCTGCTCGTAGGCCTCGAGCACGGTGTTCCTCGCCAGCCTCAGCGTTGCGGCAAGCGTGCGCGACGGGGGCATGCGGTCCCCCGGCCGGAAGCGGCCGCTAAGAATGCCCTCGCGGATCGCCTCGGCGAGGCGCCGGTACACCGGCAGGGCAGGGTCGCGGTCGATATCGATTACGAGTTCCAGAGTGGCTCCACTCTAACAACGCGAATTGGCCGGTGTGAAGGGGCCACTCGGGGACTAAGCTCGGTGCAGACACCCCCCGGCAGCGAGGCGCTAACTTGAGGAGAACTGAGTTCCAGCAGCGCGACCAGAAGGTGATTGACGCATTCCTGGATTCGATGGGTCACGGTTACCTGGCATTCGTGCGCCCCGACCTTTCGCCCGGGATCGTGGCCGTGAACTTCGTGCGGCTTGGCACGACCGTCTACTTCCACGGCTCGCCCGAAGGAGAGAAGATGACGGCGCTCGCTTCGCGGCCCACCGTTGCCATCATGGTGGCAGACGCCCTTTCTCTCATCCCGTCCCACTTCTCCGGGGGTGACCTCGCCTGCCCGGCCTCGCAGTTCCATCGTGCGGTCGTCATCCGCGGCCGCGCGCGCATCGTCGAAGACCTCGCCGAAAAGGCCTCGGCGCTCCAGGCGCTGATGGAGAAGCTGCAACCCGAGGGCGGCCATCTCCCCGTCAGCGAGGCCAACCCGCGTTATCGGAAGCAGCTCCGAAACACCGCGGTGGTCGCCATCCCAATGGAAGAAGTCACTGCCCGGTTCAAGCTGGGCCAGAACCTGCCGCGGGCCAGGCGCGCGTCGATCGCCCGGCAGCTTGCCGAGCGGGATGGCCCACGCGACCGCGAGACCGCCCGGGCCATGGCCCTTGCCCGCCCCTTCGCCTGACCCGGCGCCGTCAGGGGACCGGGGCGAAGATGCGCTCGGCCACCGGCCGGCGTACCGCCATGCCGTCGCCGCCTGCACTGTCGAGTACCTGCACCAGCGCCACCACCCGGTCCTGCCGGTAGATATCCGTCCAGACGTTGTTGCCCGAACCATCGGGCTTTGCCGTCACGTACGACTTCCGCAGCTGGGCAACCTGGGGCGATTCCGTGTCAACGTTCTTCGCGCTGGCGCCAAGCACGTCGGGTGGCGGGTTGCGGAACGCCTCCGCGTACGCAGCCCACTGCTTCTCCGCGCTCCCCGCATTCGGGAACACGTACACCCGCACCTGTACTGACTTCGCCGACCCCTGCTTCTGATAGAGGGCGAGGGCCGAGTCGACGTCGCCCAGGATGGCTGGTTCTTTGCCCTGCTGGGTGAGCTGGTAGCCGAGGTCGTCGAGTTTCGGGACGAGCCCCGTGGCGGTGAGCGGGCCTGCCGTCACCGTGCCCCCTGCCGCCGCCGTGGGCTTCTGCGATTCTTCGGCATCTCCCCCGCAGGCTGCCGCCGCCAGGGTGACAAGCAGCGCGGTTACCGCAACGAGGCGGCCTGCACGATTACGCCCGCGGCCTGTGCCGGTGCGATGCGGTCGGTGTTGATGCAGAGGTCGTAGGTGCACGCAGTCAGCCATCCTGTGTCGTAGAAGCGCTTGAAGTAGTCGAGCCGTTCTGCGTCGGTGCGCTCGACCGTCTTGAGCGCGGTCTTCTCATCCACGTTCATGCCCGCCATCACGCGGCGAACGCGCGGTTCGACGGTCCCGGCAACGAGCACTCGCAGCGTATCGAGCCTATCCCGAAGGATCACCTGCGCGGCGTGCCCCACCATCACGCAGTTGCCCTCGGCCGCCAGGTCGCGAATGACCGATTCAATGAAGCGCCGGTAATCGGCCGAGGTGAAGAGGGGGCTGGTGGTGAGCGGCACCGGGTCGGCCCAGGCGGCCACTGGCATGCTCGGGTTGCGAGCAAGCGACTCCAGGATGCGTGTCAGCAGCGATGGCGAATGTTCCGCCTCACTGACCGTTTCAGGCGAAACCCCGGCCTCACGTGCCGCACCCTGGATGACCTGGTAGTCGATGAAGCGGAAGCCCAGGTCCGCGGCGACCTTCTGGGCCACCTCTTCGCCTGCCGAGCCCACCTGCCGGGAGATCGTGATAACGCGAGTATTCACGTGCAGCCTCCTTGGGGCCGTTTCGGCTGGATCATAGCCGAAAGCCGCGCCCGGTTGGCGAGACCCGGCGGGAACTTGCCGAAAAAGGAAGAAGCCCCCGTTGCCGGGGGCCCCAACCTGAAGCGGAGGTGCCTGCAGAGGCAGCCTGTGGGCTGGCCTCGTTAAGCCGGGAGCGCCCCGGCCACGCTTTCGAAGCGCGCCAGGAGATATGGGTCGAAGCGCGTGCCGGCAAGGCCGCGCATCACCTCGGTGGCATCCTCGCGGCTCATTGCACGCCGGTAGGGCCGGTCGCTTGTGAGCGCGTCGAATGCTTCGCACATGCCAATGATCTGGGCTTCGGTGGGGACTTCGTCCCCTTCCAGCATTCCCGGGTAGCCCTTCCCGTCGATGCGCTCGTGGTGGCAGCCAACCCACCACGCCGCGGCCCCCAGCCCCGGGATCTCGCTCACAATGTCGCGCGCATACACGGGGTGGAGTTGCACCACCGACATCTCATCGATGGTCAGGATGTCGGGCTTGCTCAGGAATTGAGCAGGCACGCCCAGGGTGCCGATGTCCTGCAGGAGGGCTGCCACCTTCACGAGGTCGGCGCGCCTCTCGGTCATGTCGCAGGTGAGGGCGACCCGCCTGGCCATGTCGGCCACCCGCCGCGAGCGCCCGCTTTCGCGGCCGTTCCGCCCGTCGACCACGTCCGCGAACACGCCCAGGAAGTCGAAGAGGTCCTCGCGCGACATGAGCGGGCCGTGGCCCAGCCCCATCAGGGTTGCCGCAAGGTCGTTGTCGTAGAGGCCCAGCCAGAAGGTGTCGCGCTCGGCGATAGTGGCCATCTTCTCCGCCAGGGCGGGGTCAAGCTCGCTTCCGGCCATCTCGCGGATCAGTTGCGGCCCGCGCCGCCGCACCGCAAGCGGGGATGCTTCCGCGTCGATCAGGGACTCGACCCGGTCGGCCAGGGCCACGACGCGGGCAACCATCGGGGTCTTCTCGCCGGCGGGCGAATCGGAAAGCCCCGAGCCGTCCCAGCAGTCGTGGTGGCTGGCGATGGCCCGGGCAACGGTTTCGCCCAGGCCGAGCTTGCGGCCGATGCGGGAGCCGTGCTCGCAGTGCGCCTTGAGTGTCTCAATGACGGCGGCCCAGTGCCCCGAATCGGCGGCCGGGACCACGCTGGCGGGGTCTTTTCCAGTCCTGGAGCCCCTGCCGGCGGGTGGCTGTGCAGGTGGCGCCGATGCCGCCATGCCGACATCGTGCAGGAGACATCCGTAGAAGACCTCCTCCACCTGCGGCAGCTCCATGCCCAGCTCGGTGGCCAGGAAGGTGCCGATGTAGGCCACGCGCTGGGAGTGCCCCGGCCGGCGCCCCTCGGCAAGGTCGAAGGCGCGGCTCAGGGCTGTCAGCACGGTCCCGCGGCTCAGGCGCGGTAAAGCGGCCAGTCCCGTATCGTCATAAAGGGACGGGTCGAGGAATTCTGCCTTCACCGTCTGAATCTGGGCGTTCGCTGCCATCGGCCTCTTCTCGCAATTCGGCGGTCACCGGGAATATCGACCGCTTTCGAGAAGGGCTACAGGGGACGTTGCGTGTCTGCAGGAATAAATCGGGAAGAGTCGTAGGAGCTATGGGCGGGGCCGCGGCCCGCTGCCGCGACACAGGGGCCGGGCGCCCTGCGTTAGAGCAACGCCCAAACCCGCGTTTGCCGCCCTCAGCCTGTCAAGCCTATACTTCGAGCAAAGCTGACCGCGGGCCGCGAGGCCCGTTTTTCTCCCCCGGAGCCTCCACCTGATGCCAAGTTCCTCCAAGCGCGAATGGCTGCAGGGTCCATACGCCAGTGCTATCAAGAAGGCGCCTGAGCGCGCGCAAGAATTCCAGACCACTGGCCGGATGCCCCTCGACCCTGTCTACACGGCCGATGACCTCAATGGTTTCGACCCCTCCCACGACCTGGGATTCCCCGGCGAGTTCCCATTCGCGCGGGGAATCCAGCCCACTATGTACCGCGGACGATTCTGGACCATGCGCCAGTACGCTGGCTTTGGCACGGCCGAGGAATCGAATCAGCGTTACCGCTACCTCCTCGGCCAGGGCCAAACCGGCCTCTCCGTGGCTTTCGACCTCCCCACCCAGATCGGCTACGACTCCGACGACCCCATGGCCACCGGCGAGGTCGGCAAGGTCGGCGTTGCCATCGACTCCATTGAGGACATGCTCGTTCTCTTCGACGGCATCCCGCTCGACAGGGTCACCACATCGATGACCATCAACGCCACCGCCTCGATCCTGCTCGCCATGTACGTGGCCGTGGGCCGCCAGCAGGGGGTGGCGCCCGGCAAGCTCGGCGGCACCATACAGAACGACATCCTCAAGGAATATGTGGCCCGGGGCACCTACATTTTCCCCCCCAAGCCCAGCATGCGGCTCATCACCGACGTGTTCGCCTACTGCCGCGACACCGTGCCCCAGTGGAACACGATCTCGATCTCCGGCTACCACATGCGCGAGGCCGGTTGCACCGCCGCCCAGGAGATCGCGTTCACGCTCGCCGATGGCATCGCTTACGTGGAGGCGGCCCTTGCCGCCGGGCTCGACATCGATGACTTCGCCGGCCGCCTGAGCTTCTTCTTCGCCTGCCACAACAACTTCCTCGAAGAGATAGCGAAGTTCCGTGCCGCCCGCCGGCTGTGGGCGAAGATCATGCGTGAACGCTTTGAGGCCCGCAGCTCCCGCTCCCAGATGCTCCGCTTCCATACCCAGACGGGTGGCGCCACACTCACAGCGCAACAGCCCGAGAACAACATCGTCCGCACCACCCTCCAGGCGCTCGCCGCCGTCCTTGGCGGCACCCAGTCGCTCCACACGAACTCGATGGACGAGGCGCTCGCCCTCCCTTCCGAGAAGGCCGTGCAGATTGCCCTGCGCACGCAGCAGGTCATCGCCTACGAGAGTGGCGTCGGTGATGTGGCGGACCCTCTCGGCGGCTCCTACTTCATCGAGGACATGACCAACCGCCTCGAAGCCGAGGCCTCCGAGTACATCAAGACTATCGATGACCTTGGCGGCGCCCTCGCTGGCATTGAGCGCGGCTTCCAGCAGAAGGAGATCCAGGACGCCGCCTACCGCTACCAGAAAGACGTCGAATCCAGGGAGCGTGTCATTGTCGGCGTGAACGACTTCATCTCGACGGGCGACAGCGCGCCGGACCTCATGCGCGTGGACCCTTCAATTGGCCAGCGCCAGGCCGAACGGTTGCGCGCCCTTCGCGCCAACCGCGACGAACGGGCCGCCCGTGCTGGCCTTGAGCGCCTTGGCAACGCTGCCCGCGGCAGCGAGAACCTGCTCCCCATCATGGTCGATTGCGTCGAGAGCCGGGTCACCCTCGGGGAGATTAGCCACGCGCTGCGCCAGATCTGGGGAGAGCAGCGCGAAACGGTGGTGATCTAGGTGGCCAACAACGACGCCGGCGCCCTCGCCGACGAACGCCGCCAGCTCCTCCACCAGCTCGATGTCGAGCGCAACCAGCTCATCCGCAATGTCGAGACCTGCCGCATCCGCGACATCGAACGCCCCTTCATCGGTGAGTGGTCGTTGAAGGACATCGTTGGTCACGTGGCCACCTGGGAGGCCGAAGTTGTGACTGCCATCCGGGAACTTCGCGAGGGGCAACGCCCCACCCTGTTCGACTTCGAACAGGCGCAGATCGACCGCTGGAACCAGGACCACGTTGAGCGGAAGCGCGACCTGAACTTCTGGAGCATCCTCGAACAGCTTCGCGGGGGGCGGGCGCGCCTTGTCGAAGAGCTGGAAGCTCTTAGCGACGAGGACCTCGCGTCGGAAGGTTCCACCTACCGCCGCCTTGTCCACTCCGTCCTCGACCACGATCGCGACCACTGGCACGAGATCGCCGCCCGGCTGGCGGGCATGGCGGGCGCTCGCCACACAGGCCCCGCCTCCGTTCCCGAAGAAGCCGCATCCACCAACTGAGAGGTTCGCAAGAAGGCCGATGCTCACCAAAGTCCACCACGTTGGGATTGTCGTGAAAAGCGCCGATGAGGCGCTCAAGTTCTATCGCGATGCTCTCGGCCTTGCCGTGACTGCTGACCGGGTGATCGAGGACCAGGGAGTGCGTGGCATCCTCCTGCAAATCGGTCAATCAGAAATTGAGCTCCTCGAGCCCACGCGCGACGACACTGGCGTGGCCAGGTTCCTTGCCTCCCGGGGCGAAGGGATGCACCACATCTGCTTCGAATCCGACGATGTGGACCGGGAACTCGAAGCGGCCCGCGCCAAAGGCATCCAGCTCATCGATGAGAAGCCCAGGCCCGGGCTGGCGGGGATGATCTGCTTCCTCCACCCGAAGTCGAACCACGGTGTCCTGGTCGAATTCGCCACGCCGCTCCCCGGGGGGCACTAGCCGGCGATGGGTGTTGGCGCTACCCACATCGACCATATCGTCATCTCGTCCAACGACAGCGCGGCGACGGCCTCGCTGTTTGCGCGGAACCTCGGCTTCGAAATCCGGCGAAAGATGTCGCGGCCCGGCACTGGCGCACACCTGGAGTTCGCGAAGCTCGGCGAGGTTGTGCTCGAGTTCGGTGGGCCGCCGCAGCCTGTCCCGGGCGCCGAAGTGAAGGCGAATCTCTGGGGCTTTGTGCTGGCAGTGCCCGACATGCAGCACGCTGTTGGGTCGCTTCGCGCTGCGGGCTACGAGACTTCGGACCCCCGCCCCGCCGTTCAGCCCGGGGCCGTCATCTCAGCCGTCAAGGGCGGTACTCACGGCGTCCCATTCGCTCTCATCCAGTACAACGCGCTGCCCGTCAAGGAGTAGGTTCAATGAAGCTGAAGAAGATCGACCACGTCGGCATTGTTGTGAAGAGCCTGGCAGAGGGCGTCGCAACCTTCGAAAAGAACTTTGGCTTCCAGCCGGACCCCTCGAAGGGTGGCGAAGTGCCCGCCCTGGGCATTCGCAACGCCTTCGTGCCCGTTGGCGAAAGCGACCTGGAGTTCATTGAGCCCCTGGGCGCCGAAGGGCCCGTGGGCAGGTTCGCTGCCGAACGCGGCGAAGGCATTTTCATGCTTTCCCTGGCGGTCGATGACATCGAGGCGGCGGTGAGCCACCTCCGCGGCCTCGGTGCGCGCGTGGGAGACCCAAACAACGGCATCGCCTTTGTTTCGATGAAGTCGACGCACGGCGTAAACTTACAGCTCGTTCAGCGTTCTTGATAACCGTCCAGCAGGGGCGCTGCCCCGCCATCTCCGGAGAGAAACAACTTCCATGACCGCTCCCTCAACAGCAACCAAGATACGCGTGCTCATCGCCAAGCCCGGCCTCGATGGCCACGACCGGGGCGCCAAGGTCGTCGCTCGCGCCCTCCGCGATGGTGGCTGCGAGGTCATCTACACGGGCATCCGCCAGACCCCCGAAATGATCGCGGAGGCAGCCCTGCAGGAGGATGTCGACGTCGTTGGGCTGAGCATTCTCTCCGGCGCCCATCTCGAGCTCTTCCCCCGCATCGTTGACGAGATGAAGAAGCGCGGCCTCGATGACGTCCTGCTCTTCTGCGGCGGGATCATTCCCGAAGAGGACACCGCCGCGCTCTCCGGCCTCGGCTTCCAGGCGATCTTCCGGCCCGGCACCAACACGCAGGACATCGTCAAGTTCGTCTTTGAGCACGTGAAGAAGTAGCTGGTGGACAGCCTCATCGAACGCTTCCTTGAGGGTGACAGGCGCGCCCTCGCCCGCGTCATTAGCCGCGTTGAGAACGAGACCGCCGAGGGGCGCGAGTGTCTGCGCGCCCTATACCCGCGCTCCGGCCGCGCCCATTCGATCGGCGTCACCGGGGGCGCCGGGTCGGGCAAGAGCACGCTCACGGGCGCTCTCGCGGCAGCGTTCCGGCGCCGGGGGCACACCGTCGGCATTGTGGCCGTTGACCCCTCCAGCCCCTTCACCCACGGCGCCATTCTGGGCGACCGTATTCGCATGCAGGACCTGACGCTCGACCCCGGTGTCTACGTGCGCAGCATGGCTTCGCGTGGCGCCCTTGGCGGGCTTGCCCCCACCATCGACGACGTTGTGGCGGTGATGGACGCCTTCGGGTTCGACTACGTCATCATCGAGACCGTCGGCGCCGGCCAGGACGAGGTGGAGATTGCCGGGACGGCCCTGACCACGGTGCTCGTCAACAATCCCGGCACGGGCGACGACATCCAGGCGATGAAGGCCGGTATCCTCGAAATCGCCGACGTGCTCGTCGTCAACAAGGCCGACCACCCCGGCGCCGATGTCCTCGTGAGCCAGCTGCAGGCCCTGCTGACCCTGTCCCCCGCCGGCAGCCGGAGGCCCCCGGTACTGAAGACCACCGCGACCAGGGGCGAAGGGCTGGACGCACTGGCCGATGCGATCGATGAGCATCGCGCCTACCTGGAGTCATCGGGCGAGCTCGAACGGCAGCGCGCCATCGACTCCCGCCACCAGGTGCTTTCGATTGCCCGCGCAATCCTGCTGGAGCGCATTCGCCAGGCCACTCCCGAAGAAGAGCTGGAGAGCCTGGTTCAGCAGGTCGCGGCGCGCCGGCTCGATCCCCACAGCGCCGCCGAATCTCTCGCCGCGCGTCTCCGCGCCTGAAAGCCCCCTCTCCCGGTGCTAGCATGGGTTCGATGAGCGCGCAGCGTATCCGCGTCTGGTTCCGCAAGGGCGAAAGGATTCGCTATATCTCTCACCTCGACGTGCTCCGCTTCTGGGAGCGCGCCATCCGCCGCGCTGGCCTCCCTCTCGCCTATTCGCAGGGTTTCACGCCCCACCCCCGGCTCGCATTTGCCTCTCCCCTGCCGCTTGGCTTCATCGGTGAGGCGGAGATCATGGATGTGACACTGGATGAGCGCGTCACCCTGGAGAGCTTCCGGGCGCGCGTCGCCGCCCAGGCGTCCGATGACCTCATTCTCACGAACGTAGCCGAGGTGCCTGCCGGCGCCCCGGCGCCGCAGTCGTGCCTTGCCTGGGCCGACTACCGCGTCGACGTCCCCGCGCTTGACCCCGCCGATGCCGGGGCCGCCATCGAGGCCTTTCTCGCCCGTGACGCGATGGAATGGGTAGATGACCGCCGCGAGAAGGCCCGCACCATCGACCTGCGCGATGGCGTATCTGAGCTTGCCGCCGGGCCGCTCGATGGTGGCACGCGGCTGACGATGCGCCTGCGCGCCCACCAGGACCTCACCATCCGGCCCGAGGTCGTGGTCGCGGCATTGTTTCCCGGCCACGAGCCGGGGATGATTGCCAGGGTCGCACTCCACCTCGATGAGCCGTCGCCCGCCCGCGATGCCTGGCGGCGGCGGGGGAGATACGAATGACCGTACGTGTCCGGCCCGCGCAGCCTTCCGATGGCCCGGCGCTCTTCGCCGCCTGGTCCAACCTCCGCGCCCACAACTCCTCCATCGATCGGCGCATCATCCCGGCGCCCGTCTCCGAGCAGGAGTTCTTCGAAGGATTGACCGAGGTGTTCCAGCGCCGCGCCTCGGCGACCTTCGTGGCGGAGGTCGATGGCCGCCTGGCGGGGTTCATCAGCGGGGGAATCGAAGCAAGCCAGCCCGACCGGCTGCCCGAACGGCACGCCACCATCGGCTACCTCTACGTAGAGCCTTCGTGCCGCCGCCAGGGGGCGGGGCGCGACCTGTTCGGCGCCTTCACCCGCTGGGCCGCGTCGTACGAGGGCGTGGCGCACTTCGAAATGCCCGTCCTTGCCCTGGACACGGGCGCCGAGCAGTTCTGGAAGGCAATGGGCTTCACGCCCTTCATCCAGCGGCTCTGGGCGCCGCTTAGCGCGGGCGACGGCCGCGACCGCGAGTGAACCTCTACCTGGTTCGCCACGGGCAGACCGCCCATAATCGCGACGGCGTTTCCCTCGGCCGCGAGGATGTTGCCCTCACCCCTCTCGGTGAGCAACAGGCCGCCGCGGCGGGAGAAGCCCTCGCTTCCGCGCCGCTCGCCCGTGTCTACACCAGCCCCCTCCAGCGCGCCCGCGAAACGGCCGCGGCAATTGGCCGGCGCCACGCCCTGGAGCCGGCCATTCGCAGCGGGCTCATCGAGCTGGACGCCGGCGAGGCCGAGGGCCTTACCTTCCCGGAGCTGCGCGCCCGTTTCGGCCCCTTCCTTGAGCAATGGATGGGCCCGGAGGGCCACGAGGCAGTGATGCCCGGGGGCGAGAGCATCCGCGACCTGGAACGGCGTCTGCTACCGCTCATCCCGGAGCTGCTCGACCCGGCGGCGGGCGATGTGGCCGTGGTTTCGCACAACTTCGTCCTGCGCGTGCTCGCCTGCCGCCTCATGGGGCTCGATGCCGCTGCCTTCCGCTCCGTGACCGTCGATGTCGCCTCCATCTCCTCGTTCGCCGTGGACGGGAAGCGGGTGGTGGTCAGGGGGCTGAATGACACGTGTCATCTTGGCGCCTTGAACCTTGATCGACATGGGCGTAGCGTGTGACCTGGCTGGGTTGGAAGGTCCTTCTTGAGTCGTAGTCGCCTCGTCTTTCTTGCTTGCCTGGTGATTGCGGGTTATTTCCTCTACACCGCTGCCCTCGGCGCACTGCGGGCCCACCAGCTCGGTGATGACCGGAAGCAGGCGGAACGCGAAGTCACCGTGCTTGAGGAGAAGAAGAAGTACCTCGAAGCGGTGCGCGACTACGTGGCTTCCGATGCCTACGTCGAACAGGAAGCCCGCCGCCAGCTCGGATACGTGCGAGATGGAGAAGTCCCCTTCGTCGTCATCAGCCCGCCGCTCGACGAAGGGTCGCGGCCCGCGGGCGAATGGTGGCAACGCCTCTTCCCCCGCTGACGCCCCTGCCACCGGCCGCGCCGCCCGGTCTGTAGCCGCCTTTGCCCGCCGGGAGAAGCTCTTCCGCGGCGTGCGCAGGGTGCTCGTTGCGGTCTCCGGGGGTCCCGATTCGGTAGCCTGCCTGCTGCTCCTCCTGCGTCTGCGCGAGGAGGCCGGGTTCGAAGTCGTGGCTGCCCACTTCGACCACCGCCTGCGGCAGGATTCGGGGGACGACCTGGAGTTTGCCCGCACGCTCTGCGCCCGGCTCGATGTCCGCTGTCTTACTGGCGAGGGCGACGTTCGCGCCCTTGCTGCCGAGCGAGGCATGGGCACCGAAGAGGCGGCCCGGCGCATGCGTTACCAGTTCCTCGCCTTCGCGGCGGGCAAGGAAGCAGCCGATTGCATCGCTACCGGCCATACCGCCGATGACCAGGCCGAGACAGTGCTGCAGCGGATTGTGCGCGGCACGGGTGTGCGCGGGTTGCGGGGCATGTTGCCGGCCAGCGACGTTCCCGGCGCCCCCGCACAACGGCTGGTGCGGCCCCTGCTTGTCCTCCGCCGGGCCGAGACCATGGCAGTCTGCGCCGAGGCCGGCATCGAGCCCCGGCACGATCCTTCAAACCTGGATACGGCGATCGGGCGCAACCGCATCCGGCACGAAGTGCTTGGTGCGCTCCGGCAGATCAACCCGTCAATCGACAGCGCTCTCGTGGGCCTTGCAGAGAGCGCCCGCGAGGCCTTTGCGCCCATCGAGAACGCGGCGCTTTCCGCAAGGCCGCAGGAGCGAGGGCCCGACGGTTCCATCTTCCCGCTGGCGGCATTCGCAGCCCTCCCGTCTGAAGCAGCGACGATGGTCATCGAGCGCGAGGCCGCCTTCCATGGGTTCAGCGCCGAGATAAACCGCACGCGGGTGCGGAACCTGGCCTCTGTGCTCAAGAAAGGGGCGGGAGTGGTCGCTTTCGGTCAGCTGGTGGCTGAGGTCTCGACCGGGCTCGTGCGCATTGGTCCGGCGATGGCGCCCGCAGCGCTGGCAGGGCCGGTCATGCTCGAAATCCCCGGGGTCACCCTCGTCGATGCCTGGCGCATCCAGGCGATGACCAGCGGGCCACCGTCACAACCCGGCGCATCCATCGCCACAGTGGACCTCGCGGCCCTGAAGGGCCCCCTCCGGGTTCGCCCACTCCAGCCCGGCGACCACATCAGCTATCACGGCGCCCTGCGCAAACTCTCCGATGTTCTGCTGGCCGAGCGCGTGCCGCGCTGGCAACGGGAAAAGGCGCTCGCTCTTGCCGATTCATCGGGGGTGCTGGCGCTGCTCGGGGGGCCGCCAGCGCTCCGCGGCTCGGCGCCTCCCGAAACAGCCCTCTACGTGGTCGCAACCAGGCTGGCGCCTGCGGCGCCGGCCTATGTCACCAGGTCCCAGTAGTGGCGGATGCGCTGGTGGAGGCCAGGCTCGGCCACCAGCAGGCCGCGAACGTACGGGTCCTCCTGGTTGAAGCGAAGCCGGGCCCCGGGCGCATCGGTCACGCGCAGGCCTGCGGCGCGGCAGAGCGCGGCGCCGGCCGCCACGTCCCATTCGGCCCGGCCGTAGCCCGTGAGCACCGCGTCGCCCGTGCCCGCTGCCAGGAGCGACATCCGGTAGGCGACACTGCCGATGCCGCGCGAACGCGCGTCCCGCGGCAGGGGTGGGAGGTCGTCGTAGCCATGTTCCCCCCGGCCCACCAGCACCTCAAACCCGTCGCGGGCCTCCCCGGGCGGACGCTCCTGGGCGTCCCAGCACCCTGCCGCCCTCAGTTCGCCCGTTGCCGGGTTGTAGACCACGCCCAGCGCGGGCTCGCCCTCCACCACCAGTGCGACCGAGATCGCGTATTCGGGCAGGCCCATCAGGTATTCGCGCGTGCCGTCGATCGGGTCCACCACCCAGACGCGGTCGCAGCGCAGGCGGTCGGCCGTGTCGCGGTGCTCTTCGCTGAGCCAGCCGACGCCGGGGAAGCGCTTCGCGAGCCGCTCATACAGCAGCTCGGCGGCGTGCAGGTCTGCCTCGGAGACGAGCTCGCGGCCGGCCTTGTGTCCGTAGCGCAATCCGTTCCGGCGTAGTTGCACGACTTCGTCGCCAGCCTCCCGGGCAGCGGCGATGGCGGCTTCCAGCTCTGCTTCGAACATGCTTCCACTTTCGCGCACCGCCCGCCGGGGGGGCAAGGCGCCCGCCTATGAGAAGGCCGCGAACAGCTCCTCGATGGCCTTCACCTGGCCGCCGCTCGTCGAAGACGGCACCAGCATCGGTGTCTTGACCCCGGCCGCGAACCACGCCTCCAGGCCCTCGCGCACCTCCTTCGTGCTCCCGAAGAGGCACGAGTCCGCCAGCCAGCGCTCGGACATCAGCCCCGGAAGGCGGTCGCGGTCGCCCGCGGCGAGGGCGGCCTCGACTGCCTCCATCTCCTCCACGTAGCCCGCTTCCTTCCAGTAGTTGCGGTAGTTGGGGAGCATCACGTAGCCGGTGAGAGTCCGTTTCGCCACGTTCATGGCGGCGTTGCGGTCGTTGTCGTCGATGCACGTGGGGATCATGTCGCCGATGAAGAAGTCGCCGTCGCGCATCTCCTCCGGGATGTGGCTGAGCGAAGCGGCCATGTGCGAACGTGAGGCGTTGGCCCACGTGGCGCCCTGGGCAATCTCGACCGATAGCTGCACCATCTTCTTGCGCAGGGTGGCGAGCACGATGGGAGGGAGCTCGCCGTACTGCTGCGTGCCCGCGCGCATCGCCTCAACGTAGGCGCGCGTGTCGGCCAGCGGCTTGCCGGCGGTCACCCCCAGCCGGGCATGGGTGGGGGCGTGGCTCACCCCGATCCCGAGGTAGAACCGCCCGCCGCTGATCTCGTGGATGTAGGCCGCGCTTTGCCCCATGTCGAAGGCGCTGCGCATGTAGATGGGGACAATGGCGGTGCCGAACCTTATCTCGCTGGTCGCGTGGGCAATGGAGAGGCAGAGGCCGAGGCTGTCGCCGAAGCTCGCACAGTAGATCCCCTGGAAGCCGCGGCGCTCTATCTCGCGCGCGATATCGACGGTCCAGCGGCGGCGTCCGGGGACGGCAGTGAGGGCCAGGGCAGGCATCCGGGTCATGAACGATTGCTCCAATTAGGGGTGTGTGGAGCGACTATAAGTGGCCTGTGCTCTTACCCGAAACTCGCCAGCAGCGATTCGGCGGCCGCTGCCACCTCGCCAAGCGGTACCTCGCGCTGCCCGCCTTCGCCGCGCAGGTCCTTGACGATGGCCGTACCCCGCGCAACCTCGTCTTCGCCCAGGATGATGGCCACACGCGCCCCCGAAGCATCGGCGCTTCGCATCTGCGACTTGAACGAGCGCTCGCCTTCGCCGGGCAGCGCCGGCAGGCCCGCCGCGCGCAGCGCTGCCACGGCCCGGAGGGCGGCCGCGGCCGTCGCCGCTCCGCGATGCACCACGAAGACGCTCGCCTGGGGGCCTTCGGCAGGCTCTACGCCGTTCTTCTGCATCTCCAGGATGACGCGCTCGAACCCGCAGCCAAAGCCGATGCCGGGTGTGGGCGGCCCGCCGAGGATCTCCATCAGCCCGTCGTAGCGCCCTCCCCCGCCAATCGTGCTCTGCGCGCGCTCGTCCTCCACGGGCACTATCTCGAAAACGGTGCGGTTGTAGTAGTCCAGCCCGCGCACAAGCAGGGGGTCGATAACGAACGGGATGTCCAGCGCAGCCAGCGCCGCCGTCACGGCCTCGTGGTGGGCGGCGGCCGGTGGGCTGAGATGGTCCACCAGCTTGGGGGCATCGCTCTTGTAAGGCGCATCACGGTCATCCTTGCTGTCGAGCAGCCGGAGCGGGTTGCGCTCAAAGCGCCGCCGGCTGTCTTCGGAGAGGTCGCCGAGGAAGGGCCGGTAGTACTCCTTCAGCCGGTCGACATAAGCGCGCCGGGGCCCGGGGTCGTCGATCGACGAGAGGCGCACCTGCAGCCCCTTGAGGCCCAGGCGCCGGTAGAGGTCCCACAGCAGGCCGATAAGCTCGGCGTCGACGAGGGGGTCGCCCGAGCCCAGCACCTCGCAGTCGAACTGGGTGTGCTGGCGGTAGCGGCCCTTCTGCGGCCGGTCGTAGCGGAACATGGGATGCGTGGTGTAGAGCCGCACGGGCTGCGGCCAGCTGCCCATGCCGTGTTCCAGGTACGCGCGGCAGATCGCGGGCGTTGCCTCGGGGGTGAGCGCGAGCGCTTCCCCGCCGCGGTCGGTGAACACATACATTTCTTTTTCGACGATGTCGGTGGTGTCGCCGCTGCCCTTTTCGAAGAGCGCAGCCGCCTCAAAGATCGGCGTGTCGATGCGCCGGTAGCCGTAGAGGCGCGTCACCGCGAGGATGGCGTCGTTGATTGCCGACCAGTAGGGCTGCATCGCGGGCAGCACATCCTGCGTGCCGCGCGGCGCCTGGAAACGGGAGCTCATGGTTGCCTGTGAGTTCGTCCGGGGGTCTGAATGCATGCTAGGATAGGGCAGGAGCACCCCCCCGGCAAAGAAATGCAGACGCTGCCACCGCGCACCCAGGATGCGCAGTCATCCAGCATCACCATCGAAACTGTGCTCGCGCGCGCCGCCGAATATGTCCCCCAGGAGAGGCTCGGCGTGGTCCGCGAGGCGTACGAATACGCCGCCGCCTGCCACGAGGGGCAGAAGCGCCGCACGGGCGACCCCTACATCACGCACCCGCTGGCGGTCACGCAACTGGTCGCGGGGCTCGAACTCGACCATCTCGCCCTCGCCGCGGCCCTGCTCCACGACGTGCAGGAAGATTGCGGCATTCCCAACAGCGTCATCAGGACGCGCTTCGGCGCCGAAGTCGCCCACCTGGTCGATGGCCTCACCAAGCTCGAAAAGCTCCCCATCCACATCGTGGGCGACGACGTTTCGCGCGATGGGGTGCAGGCCCAGAACCTTCGCAAGATGTTCCTGGCCATGGCCGAGGACATCCGCGTTGTCCTCATCAAGCTCTGCGACAGGCTCCACAACATGCGCACGCTCTGGGCCTTTGATGCTGCCAAGCAGCGCCGCATCGCCCTCGAGACGATTGAGATTTTCGCTCCCCTGGCCAACCGCCTCGGCGTCTGGCAGATCAAGTGGGAGCTGGAAGACCTCGCCTTCCGCTACCTGGACCCGGTCCGCTACAAGGAGATCGCCGAGCTCGTCGCCGCCAAGCGCGATGTCCGCGAGCGATACATCGAAGAGGCCGCCGTCACCGTTCGCGAGCAGCTGGAACGGGCCGGAATTGCGGCCGAGGTCACGGGGCGCGCCAAGCACATCTACAGCATCCATCAGAAGATGGAACGCTACTCGCAGCAGTCGAAGTCCTTCGACCAGATCTACGACCTGCTTGCGCTGCGTGTCTTCGTGGAAACCGTGGCCGACTGCTACCACGCCCTGGGTGTCATCCACGCCCTCTGGCGTCCCCTTCCCGGCCAGTTCGACGACTACATCGCCAACCCCAAGGACAGCATGTACCAGTCGCTCCACACCACCGTGGTGGCTGTTGGCGGCAGGGCGCTTGAGGTGCAGATCCGCACCCACGAGATGCACCGCGTCGCCGAATACGGGGTGGCCGCGCACTGGCGCTACAAGGAAGGCACCCGCCAGCAGGGAAAGGACGAGGAGCGCATCGCCTGGCTACGGCAGCTGCTCGACTGGCAGCGCGACCTGGCCGGCGCCGAGGAGTTCGTGGACAGCGTCAAGACCGACGTCTTCCACGACCAGGTCTTCGTCTACACCCCCAAGGGCGCGGTGCTCGACCTCCCGGCCGGCGCCACCCCGCTCGACTTCGCCTATCGCATCCACACCGACCTCGGTCACCAGACAGTGGGCGCCAAGGTCAACGGCAGGATGGTCTCGCTCAACTCCAGCATCAAGACGGGCGACGTCGTTGAGATCCTTCGCAGCCGCACCAGCAAGGGCCCTTCGCGCGACTGGCTGAACCCGCACCTGGGGTACGTCAGGACTGCCCACTCCAAGGCGAAGATCCGCCAGTGGTTTCGCCGCCAGGAACGCGACGAGAACATCGAACGCGGGCGCCAGTTGCTCGAGAAGGAGATGCGGCGCCTCGCTATCGACCTCTCCGATCGTCACGACGAGATCCTGGCCATGTTCAACTACTCGAACTGGGAGGACTTCCTCGCCGCCCTCGGCTATGGCGGCGTCAGCACCAACTCGATCGCGCGGCGGCTGGCGACGCTCATCCAGGAAGAAGAGGCTGTCCCCGAACCTCAGCCCGCCGACATGCCCAGGCAGGCCCCGGCCACGCTGGGCGGCCCCGGCCTGCGCGTGCTCGGCATCGGGAACCTGCTCACCACCATGGCGCGCTGCTGCAAGCCCGTGCCCGGCGATCAGATTGTAGGCTACATAACGCGCGCTCGCGGCGTCACCGTTCACCGCGCCGATTGCCAGAACGTCCTCAACCTCGATGGCCACGAGGAGCGCGACCGCATCGTTGAGGTGGAATGGGGCACGGCCACGAAGCTCTACCCTGCCACCATCCGCATCGAGGCCTGGGACAGGGTCGGCCTCCTGCGCGACATCACCCTCGTGGTCACCGAAGACAAGGTGAACATGGTCGGCGTGCGTACGATCGAGAACGGCGACGGGTCGGTGACCGTGGAGGCGACGCTCGAAACGACTGGCATCGAGCAGCTTTCGCGCCTGCTCTCGCGCATCGAAATCATCCGTGGCGTGCGAAACGTCGAGCGCAGCCTCGACCGCAAGCGTACCCGCGCCGAGCCGGCCCCGCTGCGCCGCGCCCGCTGACCGCCGCCTTCGCCGGCCTAGCCCGACTCTCCAATCTCGAACCGCTGCAGCTTCCGCACGGCCAGCCAGCCCGCGACGGCCGTCGCAAGGGCAAGGATGAACACGGCCGTGGGGCCGCCCAGATCGGGGTCGAAGACGTCCGGGCTCGCATCTCCAACGAACCCTGCGAGGCCAAGGGCGGCGTGGCGGATGCTCAGCAGGCGTGTTCCCGCGAAGAGCCCGGTCACCAGCCCTTCCCAGATGAACACGTAGAGCAGCCCGGCGATGAACGCCCTCCCCGTCAGCAGGCTCAGAAAGGCGAAGACAGTGCAGTACGCCAGTGACCCTGCCAGGATGGCGACGACAAACCCGGCCAGCATGGGCCCCCAGCCTTCAGCGCCCTGGAAGGCGATCGCCCCCCCAATGGCGGCGCTCGGGACCACGTAGGCCGCTGTCAGCAGCCAGGCCACGCCGAGCTTCGAAAGCAGGATCTCCCGCCGGGGGATGGGCCGCGCGAGCAGGTAGACGGCCGTTCCATCCTCAACCTCTGAGCCCAGGATGGCTGTCCCAAAGACAAGGCTCGCCAGGGGAAGGAGCATTGTCACGACCATGCCGCCGAGCAGCCGCGTCGAGGTCCACTCGGCGGGGCCGGCCTCGCCGCCGGCCCTGAAGGCAACCGCGAGCGCCGCTGGCAGGAGCGCGACCAGAACCATGAAGGCGGTGCGCCGCCTCCCTGCCAGTTGCCTCAGGGTCAGCTTCACGATGTCCGCGTTCATCGCCGCACCAGGTAGGAAAATACGCTTTCCAGGGACTCATCCGAAGGCGCGACCTCCAGCAGCGTGACCTGCCGGTCGCGCGCCACCTTTGGCAGCGCCCGCGTGAAACCACGGAAGTCCGCCACGCGGACGCTCATGGCGCCGTCGTCCAGCTCAATTCCGCTCACCGACGGTTGTGCCAGCATCGCTGCTCCGAGTTCGCGGTTGTTGCTGGAGCGGATGCGGAAGGTGTGGGGGCGGTCGGTCATCAGGCGGCGGATTTCGCGGAAGTTGCCCGAAGCTGCCAGCCTGCCCGCCACTATCACGAGCACGCTATCGGCCAGCCGTTCCACCTCCTCCAGGATGTGCGATGAGAACAGGATCGTCCGCCCGGCCGCGGCCATTTCACGGAGCAGGTCCATCAGGTGCAGACGCTGGCGGGGGTCCATCCCGTTGAATGGCTCGTCCAGGACGAGGACCTGCGGGTCGTGGACGATGGCGGCGGCCACCTTGATGCGCTGCTTCATTCCCTTGGAGTAGCCGCCGGTGGCCCGGTCCTGGGCCTCGCCCATCTCCACGGTCGCAATGGCGCGCGCGGCCGCCGCTTCGGGGTCGGGCAGCTGCTGTAGCTTCGCCGCCAGCCGCACGAATTCCCGGCCCGTGAGGAAGCCGTAGGTCGCCTCCCGTTCGGGGACGAGGCCAACCCGGCGGAACATCCCGGGGTTCAGCCACGCGGGCTCGTCGCCGATGCGCACGGCCCCTGCGGACGGCTTCAGGAAGCCTGACATAACGTGCAGCAGTGTCGATTTCCCGGCCCCGTTCGGCCCCAGCAGGCCGGTGATGCCCGGCCCGACCGTGAAGGAAACGTCGTTCACCGCCACCACGTTGCCAAACCAGCGCGAGACATGGTCCACGTCGATGCGGACGGGAGCGGGTCCCGCGGGCGTTACTGGAGGCCGGGCGCTCATGCCGGGATCCGCTCGTAGCGCCGGAGTACGAGGGCAACCGAGACTGCGGTTATAGCCACCACCGCCGCGAACATGAGCCCGGTTGGCACTTCGTATTCGTGCCCGGCCGAGAAGATCCAGTAGGTCGCGCCCGTCATGAGGTCGAAGAGGCTTAGCATGATCCCGTATCTCCCGACGGTCGCATCGAGGATGCCGCCGATGGCCGCGCTCATCACAAAGAGGGCGATGATTCCCCCCGTGGCATAGGCCCGGCGCGAGGTGCGCGAGGCAATCGCCAGGGCAACCGAAGCGCAGAAGCCCGAGATGAGGAGCGAGCTGGCAAGCACGCGCGGGATGTCGGGAGCCTCGTCGCGCAGGTAGTCGAGCGCGCTGGTGGTGGTGAAGGCGTTGCCCACAAAGAGCACGGTCTGCGGCACAAGGGTGAGCACGAGCATCGCCGAGACCAGGGCGCCAAGCTTCGCGAGCGCGTAGTCGCGCCGTTCGATGGCCCGGGAGAAGTAGAGCGAGAGCGTCCGGTTGCGCTGGTCGCGCCCTGCCAGCTCGGGCGCCTGGGCGGCCACAAAGAGGGCGATGATCATCTCGATGAACGACGAGTAGTCTTCAGGCTTCACGATGTCGACGTCCTGGCGGCTTGCCGCTGCAATGCCAAGGTGCACCGCTGCCGGGAGCAGGCCAATCACCAGCAGGGTGATGGGGATGACCTTGCTGGCGCCGCGCCTCCCGAGCCCGTAGGCGGCCCGCAGGCTCTCCACGTAGACGGTCCTCACGGCGTGCCTGCGCCCCAGCCGGGGGCCATCGTACGGCCGGTACCCGAGGTCGTAGATGCTCCCGGCGTGTTCAGTTCCGGGTGGCATGGCCGTTCTCATTCTGACGGAAGAGGTCCTCCAGGCTCTGGCGGCGCTGCTCCACCTTCACGAGCCCTACCTCCAGGTCCGCTGCCGTGTCACGAATCAGGTCGTAGGCGCCGGCGCCATCAAGCGCCACCATCACGAGCTGCCCCTGGCGCGCAGCCCGCAGCCCGTTCCCGGTCAGCCGCCGCTCGAACTCGTCGACCCCGTCATCGACCTCAACCACCAGTACCCCGGTCTCCCCGGTAAAAGTCGCCACCGGCGCTGACTGCACCAGCCGCCCCGCATCGATCAGCACCAGGTGGTCGCAGACGCGCTCTATCTCGCTCAGCAGGTGGGACGACATGATGATCGAGATGCCGAAATCGGCGCCGATGCGCCGCACAAGGTCGAGCATGTCGTCTCGCCCCGCCGGGTCGAGGCCATTGGTGGGCTCGTCCAGCAGCATGATCTTCGGGTCGTGGACCAGGGCCTGGGCGAGCTTCACGCGCTGCTTCATGCCCGTGGAGTAGCCGCGCATCTCCCTGTAGCGTTCCTCGAAGAGCCCGACGTGCCGGAGCGTCTCGGCCGTCCGTTCGCGCGCGGCGCCGCGGGGGAGGCCGCTAACCTGGGCCATGTGGGCCACGAACTCGGTGGCGGTCATGTCCAGCGGCAGGCAGTCGTGCTCGGGCATGTAGCCCACGAACTGGTGCAGCGCGGCGCGCTCATGCAGCGCATCGAAGCCGAGGACGCTGGCCGAACCACTCGTGGGCTCCAGGAGCCCGAGGAGGATCTTCAGCAGCGTGCTCTTGCCCGCGCCGTTGGCGCCCACCAGGCCGACGATGCCCGGCTCGATTTCGAGGTCCAGCGCGTCGAGCGCCGTCGCACCGGGGTACCGCTTGCTGAGGCCCCTCGTGGTGACAATGGCCATGCCGCCATGCTAAGCCATGCTGCTGTTCGGGGAAGGCCCCGCTCAGGCCCCTTCGACTGCCGTTCCCCCGCCGGGGCGTGCGGCGAACAGCGGCCAGTACACCCGCGCGGTTGCCCACCCCAGCCCGGCCGTGATCAGCCCAAACGCCACTGTCAGGATGGACGAAGCGTCGGGGTCGCCCCGGGCCTGCATGGTGATCGACATCGCCGTCACCGCGGCCGCCATCAGCGTTAGCCAGCCGGTGACGGCATACCGGGCCTTCTGCGCCCAGCGCGCGCCCGAGAGCATCCCCACCCCCGTTGCCACGGCGACTGGCGCCACAATGGCCAGGTCCATGAACTTCACCACCCAGAAGGCCGTGGGGGCCTCCAGGTAGGCGGACTCGCGGGGCACGTCCCGCATTGCGTCGGCAAGCCCCCGCAGGTGCAGGCCGAAGACGAGGAACGCTGCGGAACAGAACAGGAGCCAGGCGATGCCATGGGCCGTTCGCCGCCCGGGCATGGGCAGGCGATCGCCATCCAGCGCCCCCCAGCAGACGAGCCCCAGCGCCGCGCCCAGCACGAACAGACCCGCGTGGAGCGCGAAGAAGCGCTGGTTGTTGCCCGGGTAAGTGAGGTACTCCGGGCCGACTACGTACTGCACCAGCATGTAGGTCACAAAGAAGGATGGCCCCAGCGCGAGCGCCGGTGCGGCCGGGTGCCCCCGCAGCGCCAGCACCGCGGCGGCGGCGCTGACCGGCGCAATCAGCAGCAGCGAGACGGCATCGAGGCCGATGCCCTGGTTCTTCAGCGAATCGGAGAAGTGGTAGTCGATGACTTCGAATGCCAGCGGCCCGAGCAGCGAATTCGCCGCCAGGCCGGCGGCCAGGATGAGGAGCCCGAACGCGATGAATCGCTGGCTGCCCCGGTCCTGTTCCACGCCGCCACGATAGCCTGCCAGGAGTTCAACCGGAAGGTGGGACCGGGGGCAGCGTGCCGGGGAAATCCATGCAATTCCCCCGGCACGGTCACTCGCTTTCGCCGGCTTCCTACCAGAGACCGGGGCGCCAGGTCATGAGGAAGAGGCTGAGAATCGCCAGCAGGGCGAGCACCTTCCCCACCCTGTCGAGCTGGCCCGCGATCGGCCCCAGGGCCTGGGGAACAGGGCCGGTGTCATCGGCGTCCTCAAGAACCGCAAGTGCCCGCTTCACGGCCGGGTTCTGCACCGCGAATGCCACCACCGCCGCGATCACCCAGAGGGCGATGGCGACGATGATCCACGCGGGCAGGTCATCCTGGTAGCCACTGAGATCGCTCAGGATGAGCCCGCCCCCGGTCGCCGCCACCAGCAGTGAGCCCGGCACGACGATCTTCTCTTCCAGCTGTTCGGCGAAGTGGAGGGCAACCCGCAGGGTGGCCACCCCACCCCTGCCCGCCAGCGGCATGAGCACTGGAATGCCGAACGTTGAGCCAAAGGCGATGACCGCGACGACGATGTGCACAAGGCGTAGCACCTTGTAGACACTCAGTTCGGAAAGCCCGAGCTCGGCGCCCCATTCGCCGAAGGCCATGGCTGCGGCGCAGAGGACAAGCACGGCGATCATGGGCAGCGCGCGTGCGGCTCCGGGGGGCGCCTCGTGGGCAGATGCCGGTGTTCGTTCTCTGCCGGCGCGGGCTGGGGCCTGGACGTGGCCTGTCAAAGTTGTGTTCCTCCTGTGTGAATTACTGGTGGCGTCAGGGGGCGTTCGCCCCGGATGACCGGTGTGGTGCGCGCCCTGTGCAGGCGCCGGGCAAGCCCCGCCAGCAGCGGGTGGGTCTGCGAGCGTGGCGCCAGGCCACCCTCAAGACGAACACGCATCTGCAAACGGCGATCTCGCCGCTCCGCCTCCAGGCGAAGCAAGAGCTCGTGCGATGCGGCATCTGGCGTGTGAAACGGCATGTTCAACTCCTTCCAGGAAATCACGGACCCGGCGAAGCGCAGGAACGCTGCGCCAACCCGGGTCTCAGGGCCGGCAACGGTCGCGAAAGGCTGCCATCGGCTATCCTCCATCCAGGTGAGCGCTCAACCTGGACGGGATAGTACAGGTGTTGTACTATCTAGTCAAGACGTTGGACTATCAAAATCTGGTACGAAAATGAACCGTCCCCGCGACATCCACGAGACGACCCTGAGCTTCCTGCTTCGCACAGCGCACACGGCCATGAACCGCGAGGTCTTCCGCCGCCTGGCCGAGCGCGGCGTGGGCGACCTCGACGTCGCCAGCCGGCACATCTTCCCTCACCTGCGCCCGGGCGGCACCCGCCTCACCGAGATCGCAGAGAGGGCCGACCTCACCAAGCAGGCCGTTGGCTACCTCGTTGACCTCCTGGAGGCGCGGGGCTACGTCGAGCGCGTACCCGACCCGACCGACCGCCGCGCCAAGCTCGTGCGCTGGACTGAACGTGGCCTGGAGCAGGACCGCATCGCCATGGAATCGTTCGCTGAAACGGAGCGCCGCTGGGCCGAGTCACTTGGCGCCGGCGAGGTGGCGAAGCTCCGCGAAGTCCTCGAACGCCTTGTCGACCACCTGGAAGAGCAGCACACGTGACCCGGTCACCCCGACGCCGTCGCCTTCCCGGCGAGCCCGCATCTCAGGCCAGTCCCAGGCGTTCGAGCTGGTCGCCCGGCGCCTCGACCTTCAGGAGCTCCTGCCGCAGGAGGTCCGCCAGGTCGTTCTCAATCCTGCTCCCGGCCAGGTTTTCCTCCTCGGCGGGGTCCTCACGCAGGTCGAAGACGTGGTTGCCGGTGAACTTCACGGCGGCCCAGTACGGCAGCATGTCACCTTCCTGGAACGGCTGGCGGATCACCGGGATGGAGCTCCCGGGCATCCGGTCAAGGTAGGCCCGGTCGTCCGGCGGGGGAAGGCGCAGGTGGTGCACCCCGGCGGGCATCGTCGACCAGCGGTTCGACCAGAGGGAGATGGGGGCGTTCGGCCCCTCGGGCGCGCGGGCGTACTTGAGGCGGCCATCGATGAGGTGGACCTCGCGCCCCCACACCCCCGTGAGCGCAGTGTCGCGCACAGAAGCCGCCGTACCTTCGATGAGTGGCACGAGCGACACGCCGTGGGTCCGTTGTCGCGCCCGCACGCCAAAGATGGCGGCCAGCGTGGCGAAGATATCGACCGAGGTCGTGAGGGCATCGACGTCGCGGGGCGCCTGGCCCGGCCATGCCACCATGAGCGGGATGTGACCAAGCGGCTGGTACACGGGCACGCCGGGCTTGCCCCAGATGTCCTTCTCGCCCAGGTAGTGGCCATGGTCGGCGAAGACGAAAACGGCCGTGTTCTGCCAGAGGCTGTTCCGGTCGAGGGCATCGAGCACCCTCCCGAACCAGTGGTCGATCATCGTCAGCTTGCCGCCGTAGCAGGCTCGCACCTGGTGGGCCTGGCGTTCCGTGAGTACCCCCTTGCGAATGGCGGCCGTGTGATAGGGGGGCCAGATGAGGTGCGGCCCTTCCCAGGTGTCGTCGTACAGCCGCGCGTACTGCTCGGGCGTATCGAAGGGCTCATGGGGGTCGAACTCATCGACGAACAGCAGGAAGCGGTCGTGATGCGGCGCGTGCTCATCGAGCCAGCGCGCCGAGGCCGACATCGTGCGGGGACCGGGGAAGTCGGCCTCGTCGCGGAAATACCCCCGGGAGTTGTCGTAGTTCATGTGCACCCGGCCGAAGAGCGGCGCGCCCGCCCAGCTCGGGTCGGGGCGCGTCTTCCAGGGATCGCTTTCGTGCCCGCGTTCGTATTCCCAGGCGGTGAAATCGGTGTGGTAGTTCTCGCCGCCCACTTCGAAGAGGTGCGGATGGTCCGAGATGAGCATGGAGGTGATGCCCGCTTCGCGCAGGAGAACCGTGATGGCATCTTCCCACAGCTCGATCGAACCCCAGGGCTTCCAGAGGAAGTCGAGCGCCCCGCAGAGGATGTCGTGGCGTGCGGGGATGCAGGGAAGGGAGCCCGTATAGTGGCTGTTGAAGCGGAGCGCGCGCGCGGCAAAGCGGTCGAGGTTGGGGGTTGCGAAATCCCGGCCCCCAAAGGCGCCCAGCATATGCCTGTTCAGGCTGTCGAGCATGATGACGACGGCATTCGCCGGGAGAACCGGCACGTTGCTGGGGTCCTGGTTCGAGGTCATTGGGCGGGCAGCTCCGGGAATGGCTGTTTGAGAGCCTACGATAGCAGGAGAGAGCAGCGGCGCCTCGCGCCCCTGCCCGCCTGGCACAGCGAGGCGCGCGCTCCCCGGGCCGCTGCTTCCGCGCCAGAGGGATGGCCACCGGCGACAGCGTGCGCTAACTTCAGGTTCGGGCCGGGGTGGCGGAACGGCAGACGCAGCGGACTTAAACTCCGCGGCCGCAAGGCATGAGGGTTCGAATCCCTCCCCCGGTACCAGGGATTGGGCCCGCGGCCGGGCGTCAGAAGAAGAGGAGCCCGAGGACGGCGGCGAAGGCGGCCAGCCCTCCCCAGAGGCCGACCGTCACGGAGGCGAGGATGCCAACGCCCAGGAGTGGCATCTTCAGCTGCCGTGGCTCACCCGCGAACCACCCGAAGAGCATGAGGTAAACCGGGACGAGCACCACGCCAAAGATGAGGAAGTAACCGGGTTCAGGGCTCATGATGGGACACCTCGACTTCGATGAGGGGGATCACCCTGCTCACCACGAGGAAGAACAGGGTGACGAGCGAGAAGGCGCCGATGACCGACGAAAGCTCTATCCACGATGGGGTGTAGTACCCCGGCACTCCACGGTAGAGCGAGAAGACCGGGTGCATGAGACCTTCGATGACGAACAGGAACTTCTCGATCAGGGTGGCGATGACGGGCAATGTGGCCGCGGCTACGGTGCGCTCAACGGTGAAGAGTGACGGGTTCAGCATCTGCAATCCGAACCAGGCGAGGGCAGCGGCAACCATGCCGACGGCAAGCCAGTAGAGCGGCTCCTCGATGGTGGACTTGGTGGCGCCGTAGATGGATTCGGGCGCGATGCTGATGCCGGTGATGATCTTCTGGAGCTGGAGCCAGAGGAAGAGGAGCGCGAACAGGGCGAGCCAGCGCGAGAGCCCCGAGAAGACGTTATCGGGCAGCAGATCCTCCCAGCCGTACACGCGCCGGAAGATGTAGGCAACGATGATCACCGAGCCGAGCGCCGAACTGAGGGCGATGGTCAGGAACTGCGGTCCCTGGGCGGCGCCGAACCACGCCGGCTGTCCAGGGAGCAGGGCGAACAGCCAGGGGATGACGCCACCATGCAGGAACAGCGGTGCAAGGATGATGACGGCAAGGGCGAGCCACCAGGCCATGCGCTCCACCTTCTCGTGCTCTTCCGGGGTGTATCCGATGAGCAGGAGGCTATAGAGCGGGCCGAGCTGCCTGGGCAACCGGCTGCGGACCGCACTGATATCGGCGCGGATGGTGAGGGCAAGGTAAGTGGCCGTGAGCACGAAGTAGAGGGTGATGACGGTCACGTCCCAGGCGAGGGGCGAAGTCCGGATGGTCGTCGGCCACGCGGGCAGCATGCTCGTTACCACGCGGTCCGGGCGGCCAAGGTGGATGACGATGTAGAGGGCGGCCACTGAAAGGGCGATCAGGGTGAGCAGCTCGGCGATGCGGGCCACGGGCTTGTAGGTGGAGAGGTTGAAGAGCCGTACGGCCGCCGAAACGATGATGCCGCCGTGGGCTATGCCCACCCACCAGATGAACGATCCGACGTAGAGGCCCCAGGGAATGCCGCCGCCGCTGCCCCAGTCGCCGATGCCGAGGACAACCATGCCGTGCTCGAGCTGGAAGGCCCAGGCCTGGGCGTACCAGAGGAGCCCGAGAAGGGCGAGCGCCAGCACGATGTAGTAGCGGCGCGAGGGCCGATGCGCCAGTGGCCTGAGGATGGCTTCGGTTCGCTGTTCGGATGTCATGGCTTTCACCTCGAGAAGACCCGCTTGAACCAGGGCTCGGGCCCTTCCAGGACGGTCCGCCGCTCATCGACCATGCCCCAGTCCTCGTAGCGGGTGGGCGGGTCGGTGGGCCTGGCGTGCCGGGAGGGCTGGTGACCTATGTAGATGACGTTCGGCTTCGTGCCGAGGTCGTCGAGCAGGTGGAAGGTTGAGAGCTTCCCGCCGCTATCGGCGATTCGCTGGCGGAGGTACCGGTTCGGTTCGCTTTCCGGGTCGTTCAGGTCGCCGAAATGGATGACTCCCATGGGGCAGGCCATCTGGCAGTGCGTGGAGCCGTGGTGCTTGGGCGAATCCTGGCGCTGGGGGTCGAAGATGCACTTGCCCATCACGCCGCGCGGTGGCGCACCAATGACGCTCTTGCCACGCTCGTCCTTCCGCTCGCCGATGAACCCGGCGCCCTTCTTCGGCGCATCCCAGCCGAAGTAGTTCACCCCGTACGGGCAGGCGACCTGGCAGTAGCGGCAGCCAAAGCACACGTCGTAATCGGTAAGGACGAGGCCGTCATCGCGCCGGTGGCGTGCGCCGGTCGGGCAGACCTTCACGCAGGGAGCGTTGACGCAGTGCTGACAGGTGCGAACGAGCAGGTTCACGTCGTCTGGCCGGTCGGGCTCCTTGAAGGAAAGGACGTAGATCCAGAAGACGCCATCGGGGAGCGAGTAGGCCTGCTTGCAGGCGCCGACGCACATCAGGCAGCCGTCGCACTTCTCGAGGTCCATGACCATGCCCATGCGGACCTTCCGGTGGCTGCTGGTGTGCTCGCCGGCCGGGGCATGGCCCTGGTCCTGCGCGGGTGTGGGATCGTCCACGCTGATTGCCTGCCCGGGGGCGCCAAAGCCGATGAGGTCCCCGACCAGGACGGTGGCGATGCCGCCCCCGGCCAGCCCCAGGGCGGTACGGCGTGAAACTGCCGCGTGGTCCCTTCGTCCGGGCGCGGTGGACCCGGCGGCGGCGTCTTCGCCTGTGATGGCAGCAGCCGGGGGGTCAAGCGGCGCCGGTCCCGCTGGCGCATCGGCGGCCGGTGTGGAGAGGCCTTCGCCCCCGGGGCGCAGGTCCACGCCAAACTCGCGCAGATAGGCGCCGTGGTGCCGGGCCTGGAATTCGTCCTCGCTCAGGTCGCCGGCGACGACAGCAAGGGCATCGCGGGCGGCGGCAATGGCCAGCCCGGAATCCCAGCCCGAAACGTCGAGCGCCTTGCGCGCGCGCGCCTCCCAGGCGGCATCGAAGACGTTGTCAGCGGAAAGTGGCTGGTACTCAGGACCTTCGTCGCCGATGGAGCTGTTCATCCCGGGACCTCCTCTTCGTCGTGTGCGGGGGCCGCCATCGGGCAGGTCAGCGTGTCATCCTGGCCTGCCGCGAGGCGGCGTGTGAGAGCGGGCCGCGGGCTAATGCCATGACGCTCTATCTCTGCATTGACCATGGCGTCGGCCAGGCAGGCGGCGGCGCCGTAGAAGGAGTCGACGTCGTCGAGCGAGACGAGCGTTCGGCAGAACAGGGGCGCCCAGTTGCCGATGTGGTCCTGGAGGAAGGAGCGCTGCGCCTCCCTGGTGACGGCGAGGCGGTCGTCCCAGCCATGCAACCCGGCGTACACCTCTTTGAGGGCGAGATGGGAGAGGAAGTCGAGCTCGGTAGCGATGAAGTCGGCGGGGGCGGCGTCGCCCGTTGCCACCTTCAGGCCGAAGGCCCGGTAGAAGCCGGCGATATCGGCGAGCTGGCGCGCCTTCGCGAAGGCGTCGAACTCGTATTCGGTCTCGTATGGCGAACACGGCACTTCCCCGGCGAACAGAGCGTTGTGCGTGGCCGCGAGCTCTTCGCGCGGGGTGAGGGTGAGTGCCTCTCGAAGCGCATCGACCGCGGGCTGGAAGGCGCCGCCGAGGGTGAGTTCGTGGCTGGCGAGCGCCCCGAGGTCGACAGCGAGTTGCTCTGCCACTTCGGGTTCGGGATAGCTGAAGCTAAGCGCGAGCGCCCGGAACATGGCGCTGCGCCACACGGCTGCCTGGTCGAGGTCCCGTTGCGGGGCGGACGTCTTGCTGGCGCTCATGCTTCAAGCTCCAGTCCGGACCAGTCGGCGAACTGCTTTCGCGCGCCACGGTCGCCCTTGCCGCCGTTCCAGACTGCGGCCGCCACGGCGGTCCGGTCGCCCGGCCTGAGCGAAGCCTGGTTTTCGCGGCCCTGCATGGGGACCACGATTGCGACATCCCACCTCGCCCCGGAGAAGGCGCCCATGCCTTCGGCGCGCTGTTCGCCCTGGCTGGTGATGGAGCCGAGGCCTTCGGCGACCAGCTCTTCGACAGGCGATGTTCGCTTGCGAAGCGCCATGGCGTTTCCGGCAACCTGCGCGGGGTAGAAGGTCCGCGCCTGGTCTTGGTTCATGACGTCCTCGGGGCTAACGTCGCTGACCGCATTCGGGAACGCGTCCCGCACGGTGCCTGTGCCGCTGGCGATGGCCCGCTGCCAGCTGGCGCGCCAGTGGAGCAGGTGCACGGGGCGGCCGGGCTGGCCCATGACGACGCCGACAGGCCCTTCCTTGTTGACTGGAAGCTGGACGGCTACCGAGTCGCGGAACCGGCTTGCGGCCTCGACATCGCTGCTATTGGGGTCTTCCCAGCTCACGAGGAACCCGAGCTCGCTGCCGTTGTGGAGCGCCTTCAGTTCGATGGCCGGGATCATCCCTTCGAGCTTGAGATTCGGCTCAACCATGGTCTGTTGGAGGAGCGTGACCCGTATGGGTGTGGCCTTTGCCCAGGCCGGGTCCCCGGGGTCTCTCGGCACGGCGCCGCTGATTCGCGGTGCGACGATGCGGCGGCTGAAGTGGCTCTCTTCGCGCTCGCCCTCATCGGCGTGCCTGGCCGCGGACCACCCGGTCAGGCTGGCCGCGATGCCCACGGCGGCGACCCCGATGGCCGCCTCGGTGAAGGTGCGGCGGTTCATTGGCGAACGCCTGGGCTCGCTCCCGGCGGCGCCCGGCGCCCCGGGCATCGTTTCGTTACTCATGTCTTGCCTCCTGGCGGCCCCGGCGCGTGACGCGGCTAGGTGATGTTGTGGAGATAGACATCGCGGACCTCGTCGAAGTACTTGCGGGTGAACGTCGGTTCGCGCAGGGGAACGGAAACAAGCTCCTTGCCCGAAGCGTCGAAGCCCTTCGCGACCTCACCTTCGACCTTGAAGGCGTGGATGATGTACGGCGTGGCCCCCATCAGCATCATCAGGCCGAGGAGGTCCCTGTCCTCCCGCGCCTTCGTGTAGGTTTCGAGGGCCTCGTCCACCCCCGGGCCGAACATCTGCCTGAGGAAGGGCTTCGGGGCGTGCATGGGTGGGACGTAGTAGACGTTTGGCTCGGTGCCCGATTGCGGGTAGAGCGGGAGCGCGACCTTGCGGACCTTGACGAGGAAGTCGATAGGGTTGCTCTCGTTCACCTCGCCCGGGGGGCTGATGAAGCCCGCGAAGCGGATGCGCCCGATGCACGATGTGACGCACTGGGTCTGGAGCCCCTGCTCTATCTTCGGGAAACAGGCGATGCACTTCTCGCTCGTTCCGCTGACCGGGTTGAACATCACCTTCTTGTAGGGGCAGGCGGTGACGCATTCCTGGTATCCGCGGCACCGCGACTGATCGACGAGGACGATGCCGTCCTCGGGGCGCTTGTAGATGGCGTTTCGCGGGCAGGCGGCAAGGCAGGCCGGGTAGGTGCAGTGGTTGCAGATGCGGGCCAGGTAGTAGAACCAGACGTCGTGGGGGATTGAGCCGACGTAGGTGCCGCGGCCCGTTTCGCCGGCTGGTTCGTCTTCGCCCACGTTGGGGTGGGACCAGTCCTCGGCTTCCGGCTGCCAGCCGAGCACGCGCTCGCCTTCGGGCGCCTTTTCGAAGACGGTCTCTCCCTGGAAGACGCCGTCGCGCCATGAGGCGGGGCCCAGCATCTCAAGCAGCTTCACGTCCCAGCCGGTGGGGAAGAAGCCGTAGGGCTTCGTTTCCACGTTGTTCCAGAGCATGTATTCCTGCCCGCGTCCCCACGTCCAGGTTTGCTTGCAGGCGATGGTGCATGTCTGGCAGGCGATGCACTTATTGGTATCGAAGACCCACGCCACCTGCCTCGCGGGGCGATCGGCGCCGTACTGGTAGTGCATGTCGCGGCCGAGTTGCCAGTTGAAAACGTTAGCCATGCTGCCTCTCCTGGAATGGGACTTGCGGAGCGCCGCGGGTCAGGTCTGCATGAAGCCGCCCTGGACATATCGCTTCAATGCGTCCGATTCATAGCCCGGCCGCAGGCCAAGGGCGGCAGGACGCCAGAGCCGCTGGCCGCCGTAGCCGCCCGGCTCGGCCCTGACAACCCGGACGAGCGACTCGCGGGGGGCGCCCACGACGCCGTGAACGTCACCTTCGAAGCCCTTGCCGATGGTCTGGCCGAAGTAAGGCTTGCGCGTGAGGCTGTCGGTCATGAGCGTGGGCCGCAGCCAGGCGCGCGTGCCGCTCTGGTGGCTCCCGCTACGGAAGAACGACTGGTAGTTTGTTTCCGGGTTCTTGGCCAGGCCGTCCGCCCGCGCCTTCATCCCCCGCACGGAGCCCTTGGTGGCGACGAACATGTTGAACCACATGCGCAGCACGCCGGGCTGCATGGCCGAATTGAATCGCGCCCTCGCCAGACCGCGGGCCACCTCGTAGTAGGGGTCGGTGGGCTTCCAGCCGCGATAGGGCCGGTCGGTGGGGTCCGCGTCGAAGTAGATGTAGTCGCCGTCCTCGACGCCGAGCTCCCTGGCATCCTTCGGGTGAATCTCGACGTAGCCCTCGCCGGCGGCCGGCTGGCGTTTGTCGTACCGGTGGAGGTCGCCAAAGGGGCCGAACAGGTAGCCCATCCAGTCGATATCGGTAGGGGTGGTATGGGCGCCGTGGCGGTACTTGGGGGTGAGGAAGATGTAGCGGTAGTCCGGGTTGCTGGCGAGAAGCGGGTGCCGGGTCAGCTTGAGCTCGGCCCAGGGCATGACCACGTTGCGCACCTGGCGCGTCTCGACCGACTGGTCGCTGCGGCTGAGGCCGTACGTCTCCGGGCCGGCCGGGACGATTGAGGGGTGCGGCCTGGCCATGATGGCGTTCGGTTCGTAGAAGGTGGAGTCGACGGGCTCGCGCCAGACGGGCAGGTTCTCGCCGTGCTCGATGAACTCCTTTTCGTCGCGATAGAACTCCAGGCGCCCGGTGCGGTTGTACCAGGGCTTGCTCTCCTGCCGCTGTTCCCAGCCGCCCTGGCGCGGGTAGGTACGGTAGTTCATGAGGGCGGGGATGCCCTTCTTCGCCTTTTCGTGCAGGTCTTCGAACCTGTAGCCCTTTGTCGAGGTGCTGGCATTGAGGATGCGCTGGAGATAGACCTCCATCTTCCCTTCGGTGACCCACTTCCAGTGGGCGGCGAAACGGGCATCGCCGGTGAGAGCACCGATGCGCGTGGCAATCCCGGCCAGCACCTGGGCATCGCCGCGCGTGTCGTGGATGCGTTCGAGCGGGCTCTGCGGGAAGACGTGAAGGAACGGGTTGGTGCAGGAACCGGAGATATCGGGAAGCCTGAACTCGGCCCAGCTATCGACGCCGAAGACGATGTCGGCGTATTCGCAGCTCGCCGTCCACCACCACTCGTTGCAGAAGATGGCCTCGATCTTCGGGAGGGTGTTGTGGACCACGTCGTGGTGCCACTTGGCGTTCCCGAGCAACGAGTTGGAGTTGCCAAAGTGCATGAGCTTGGTGGGCGTGGGCATGTGCGTGGCGCCCGTGAACTGCTTGTTGCCAATTCGCAGGGGGCGGTCGCCGTAGTTGAAGTAGTGGGCCGACTCGGCCTTGTAGAAGAGCCGCGTCCGGGTGGGGTTCTCGGGGTTCATCTCCTGGTCGAAGGGGTTTTCGAGCACCCACTGGGGGATGCCGTTGAAGACCGAGCCGCGGTAGTTGCCGGCGAATGAGCCCGTGCTGCCGCCCATGTGGCCGATGTTGTCGGTCACGGCGCCGAGAAGGAGCAGGGCACGGTCCTTGAGGTCGGCGTTGAAGAACTGGTTCGGACCCATGCCGTGGGCAAGCAGGGTCTTGCCGCGGGCTGCCGCAACCTGCTTCGCCAGGCTGACGATGGCCTCCTTCGGCGCCCACGTGATCTCGGACGTCGTCTGGAGGTCGAAGTTGTCATCCAGGTACTTCTTGAGCAGGTCGTACACGGGGCGGACGGTGACTTCGGCGCCATCGACCGTCCGGACCGTGAAGGCGCCAGTGAGGGCGGCATTCGCCCCGAGCGCGGCGTAGCGGTCGCCGACTTCATCCCGGCTCACCACCCGGGGGCCGCGGCTGGAGGTATCCCAGACCACGAAGTCGCCCCATTCTGCGCGCAGGGCAGCGGGGATGTACTGCACGGCCTGCTTCGCCGGGATGGGCAGCGCCTGCCCTTCGGCAAGCAGCTCGACGTAGTTGGAGAGGGGCTTCGGCGAGTAGTTCGCCACGATGTCCTTCGCCGAGAGGAGCCTGTGGTTGTCCATGCGGACCAGCAGCGGCAGGTCGGTGAACTTCTTGAGGTGCTCCTCGTCGGCGAGCCTGTTTTCGAAGATGTACTGGACACAGCCGTAGGCGAGGGCGGCATCGGTGCCCGGGCGGATGAGGATGACCTCGTCGGCCTTGTTCGAGCTCGACTGGTAGTCGGTGCTGACGGTGATGACCCTGGTGCCCTTCGCCCGGGCTTCGGAGAGCCAGTGCCCGTCGGGCATCTTCGTGGAAATCCAGTTCATCCCGAACATCACGACGAGGTCGGCGTATTCGGCCGCGAAGAGGTCATGGTCGATGGTCTGCTGGCCGGTAACCATCGGATGGCCGGGGGGCAGGTCGGTGTGCCAGGCGTAGTTGTCCCAGGCGCGCGAACCCTTCGCCTTGTCGGCGCCGACGCCCCGGTTGTAGGCATCGAGGAGCGCCAGCATGTTCGCGAACCGGTAGAAGCCGAAGATGCGGCTGATGCCGAGCAGGGGCATGCCGCCCCGGATCTTGATGGTGCGCGTGCCCGCTTCCTCCACGGTCCTGACCATGTCCGGGTCGTAGCCCTGCTTGCGGAGCATCTCCGAGCCGGCGGGGCCGGAGTAGTTCTTCGAGATGTTCATGTAGGCCTTCGCCGCCAGGTCGAACGCTTCGTCCCAGGCGACCTTGAGCCAGGCGTCCTCGCCGCGCTTGCTGGTATCCATGAGGGCGGCGCCCGTCTCGGGGTGGCGCGGGAAGCCAGCGTCGGCCCATTCCTTGAAGCCCTTGCGCACCATGGCGCCCTTCACGCGGCGATCGCCGTAGAAGCGGCGGGCGAGGGCGAGGCCCTTCTGGCAGCAGCGCGGGTCCCAGCGGTGAGAGGCCCTGCTGCCGTGCAGATCTTCGGCTTCGCCATAGCCATAGGTGGGGTTGATGTTGACGATCACGCCGTTCTTGACGCTCGCCTGGAGGATGCAATCGTGCGTGTCGTTGGGCGCGCAGGTGAAGGTGAACGTGCTATCGACGGAGTAGAGGTCGCGATACGTCTTCTCCCAGCCGCGGTCGGGGAAGACCTTGAAGGGGTCGGTGATGACCTCTGGTTCCGTGGCCTCAAGACGCCTGGGGCCGAGGAGCGCCGGGGTGCTGGCGGCGAAGGCCCCTGCGCCGAGACCGGCGGCAAGCTTGAGGAATGACCGGCGTTGGAAATCCGAACCTTCAGCCACCATTGGCCTCCAGGAGAGGGGTCAGGGTCTCACGGTACGGTACATACCATGAAAACAATTTCCTGAAAACTATACCAGACTCACAAAGAGAATGTGACTTACATCACATGCGGGCGCAACCGCTGCGAACGAGGCATCGGGAGCCGGGCTCGGCCAACCAACAAGGGCCGGAGCAGCTGGCTCCGGCCCGCGTGAGGCGGGTGCGTGGGGTGCGAGTGGCGCTCTACCGCTCACCTACCGCGAGAATCAGGGACTGGCAAGGCGTGATGAGCGCCGGGAAACTAACGCTCTGCCTCTCGTTGAGCTTGCCGATAGAGCGATTCGGCCAACGCCAACAGGTCGGCCACCTCCGGGGCTCCGATCCCCGGGTCCGCGTCCGTGTAGCGGGCTCTCGGCCGCAACTCGGTGAGTCGATTGAGCAGCCCGGTGAAGGCGGCTACGTCCTGGGACCAGCGGCCGCGCTTGTTGAACTCGGAGGCGATGAATCCGTGCTTCTTGGATCTGAGAAGTCGCTCGTCTGGCAGCGGCAGGAGCATCGCCCTGGCGCACAGCTCTGTCGCGCTGAAGAGCGTGTCGATCGCCACGCGAAGCCGACCATCCTCCAGCGCCGCTTTCGCGGTGACGAGGAACTCCTCTGCTGCCGCAAGCGTGGCCGTGATCCTCTTGCCGTTGTATCGGAAGTCGAAGACAACGGACCATGAGTCGCCGTGCCGAAGTAACGTGATGTGACCGGCGTTGCCGTCCGCTTCGGGCAGGCACAACTCGCTGCTCTCCCCGGTGTCTGACTCGGAAACGACTTCGCCGGTGTCGATGGGTCGAGTTGAAGACGCTACGAAAACCCCTCGGACCTCGTCGTTTAGCCTAACAGCTGGGCCCGAACCATCGGGCTCGATCACGATCTGCGCGGCCCGGAGTTCCAGGGGTTTGTCGATGCGCTCGGCCTCTCGCCGGCGCTCTATTTCGGGATTAATCCAAAGGTCGAAAGCTTGGCGAAATATCGCCTCACCCATTTCCCTGTCGCGCACGCTACTACTCCAGGCTGTTCGGTCCCGAGACGGTCCATTGTCTGCAGCGGGGTCCCCGCACCACCACTCTCTCACTCCGTCTCGCAGATAAGTGTACTCCACCGGGAAGGCGTCCCTGCCAGAGGCCAGCCCGGCATCTCGTATCCCCCGTGGCTCCCCTTGAACCGGGCTGGGCGTGCCGCTAATGGGCCGGCACGCCTGCGGTCAGAGCCCGCGCGCCAGGGGGCCGGGTTCTCGTCTGGCGCGAGCGGCATCCCACTCTGGTCCCGCCTGATGCGCTGGGTGGTCGCCTGGCTCAGGCCTGTAGCTGCGACAATCGTCGGGGTACGCCACGGCGTGCCGACGCGGGACGTCTGCTCAGATCAAACCCATGCGGAAGGCGATAGCAGTGGCATGAGCCCTGTCTCTTGCGCCAAGCTTGTCGTAGATGCGTTGGATGTGCCGCTTCACCGTAGGCAGGCTCATATAGAATGTAGTAGAAATCTCTTTATTGCTCATACCGGTGGCGATTGCGGCCAGCACTTCGCGTTCTGACTCTGTGAGTTGCGATGTCCGTTCAGCTGCATCGGCCAGGTGATTGCCTGCGAAATGACGGACGTTCTGCATCAGGTCTTCAATGGCGTTTGGCAGACTATGGGCGATGTCGCCCGGATGGACCAGGGAGTCAGGCCGGCTCAGCAATAGCTTGCGTGCGGTTTCGCCGTCATTCGGGTCTGCGAGCAAGACGATGCGGCAACCAGGAACCCTGGCCCGAATCGATTGCAGCAGTGCCACACAGGCATCTGGTTGTCCAAAGGAGTCAATGACCACCACGTCGAGCAGCTCCCACGGGATTGCGCCGTGGCTGCCGCACCTGAATACTGGCCCTCCCGGGGCGCATTCTGCGATACACCCTACAAGCGGCATCTGGTTCAGGAGCAAGGACAGGCCCAGGCGGGCGCCTGGATCATGCGCGACAATGCCCACATGTTGCAGCCGGGAGCTCTGCGGGGTCGGCGCCAGCCAGCCTCTGACGCCCACGACAGCATCAGTCCCCAACATGATGCGTGTCGCAACGACTATTACGTTCTGTTCGGTGTTGTCATGGCAAATTAACCGTCCCTCGAAGGGCTTCACGTAAGTGCCACGAAGAGTCCGCAGCGTTGCTTCGTTGAAGCGATGCGCATCACCTGGATGAGGCCGTGGCAAAAACTTCTTGTCAACATTGAGCATGCCGTCCTGGCAAGACGCATCGATAGGGATTCTCAATAAACGGCAGTACTCTGGTGAAGCGCTGAACTCATCCGTTGCTATGTTTTGTAGCCATAGCGCGCGTCTGTCGGTCATGTCACTACCCGGTCCCTGAGGCGGAAAGAGCATAGGGCGTGACCGTCAACCGGTCAATCCGTGTACTTGTGAATGGTTGCGTCGGGAGAAAACGATCGGGCTAACTGCCGGGTGAATATGTCCGCTGGTGAAAGAAGGCGGACTGAACTTGAGACCGAAAGACGAACGGTGGACCGGGGTACTGATCCGGATAAGGTCAGGGTTCCTGGGGGTTCCCGGGGCGGGAAGGCTGCTGGGGCTCGGCGAGCGCCAGGCCATCGGGCTACAGACCGCTTGTGGGACAGAGGGGCCGCGCGGCGCTATTCATGGCAATCGCGGGCGGCGGCAGAAGCGCGGATTCTGGGTTAGGCGCTCAGGCGTACCAGCCCCGTCGCGTGCCCTGTGATGGGATCCCCATGGGCAAGGGCGGACTCCACCCAAACCGCCATGGCCTCATCGCGATTCCTGAGCGCCTCCTCCGCCGTCTTGCCCGCCGTCAGACACCCCGGCAGCTCCAGGACCTCGCCCAGATTTCCCTCGACCGGCTCGCCGGTGATCACACGGTGATAGGGATGACGGCTGATGGCCGGCACCTTGACTTCGAGCGCGTCGCCCGTCATTCGTCGTCCTCCCCGGTGCGCTCAAGCACGATGCGCACGTAGAAAGCAAGCACGTGCGGCCGTTGGAAGGGAAGCAAGGTCCTGTCGGTGCCGCGGCGCAAGCCAAAGTGGCTGCCACGTGATTGGTCCAACGTCCACCTGTGAGAGGCCAACGGCCGTTGCAGCTCCTCGAAGCGGACGTTGTTTGGATGTTGCGCCAGCTGTCTTCGGAACTCGCGGCGACCCACCAGGTGATAACAGAGCCGCCGAACCTGCATGTCCGGTTGCGGCCATGGTGTGGTGCCGGGATGGTGCGGCTGCACCGGATCTGCAAGCGGGCTCGAGGTACGCTTCTTGAACTGCCAGGAGTCGCCTTAGTCTCGGCCGGACGCCACCGGGTCCACCCGCCGGCCGCGATCATCATTGCCGGCGCCGCACTCGCATTCATGGCACAAGGCCTGGAATGCGGTGAGTGACGCTCCCGAAGAGCGCAGCAGCCAGCATCGGCTGGAAGGGACTCCCTTTCGGCCAGACCGCGACCTCGGGCCTGCGTCCCGGCCTCGGCACGTTGCCGCTCGTCGGCGGGGTCTCTCAGTCGTACGAGCAGATGTACCGCGGGCAGCTCTGGCTGAACGTCGTCATCAACAAGCTCGCGCGTGGCATCGGTCGCCTCCCATTGAAGACCTATGCCCTCGGCGCCGACGGCGAACGGCTCCGGCAGCGTGACGGCTGGCTGGCTGATTCCCTGGCGCGCCCCATGCCTGGCAAGCCGCCGTTCGCCTGGAAGCAGGCGATCGTCGGGAACATCTGCGTCTACGGAAACGCCGTCGTCGTGAAGGTGCGCCCGGGGCCGGGGAAGCCGCCGACGGAGCTCTGGACATCGTCCTTCCGCTTCTGGGAGGTTGTCCCCGGGAAGATGGCTCCCGTCGAGGCGTATGTCTTCCACGGCGCCGCGGGACATCGGCTCACCTTCGCGCCCGAGGACGTGCTGCACTTCAAGTGGTGGGGGACCGGGAACGACCTGGTCGCGTTCTCGCCCATGGAGCCGCTGCGGCGGACGCTCATGATCGAGGACGCCGCCCAGCGGCTGACGGCCGCCTCCTACGACAACGGCGCACGACCGTCCGGCGCGCTCGTCACAGACCAGCAGCTCAAGCCGGACACCGCGAAGCGGCTCCAGGAGCAGACGGCCTCGCTCCACGGCGGCGTGGACAACGCCTTCAAGCTGGCCGTTCTCGAGGGCGGCCTCGACTGGAAGCCGATGTCGCACTCGCTCGTGGACGCTCAAGTGGTGGAAACGCGCCGGCTGACCCGCGAGGAGTGCGCAGCCGCCTACGACGTCCCGCCGCCGGTGGTCGGCATCCTCGACCGGGCGACGTTCAGCAACATCACCGAGCAGCACATCATGCTCTACCAGGACACTTTCGGGCCGTGGCTCACGATGATCGAGGAGACGCTGCAGACGCAGCTCATCGACCCCGAGCCGCTAATGGCCGGCCAGTACGTCGAGTTCGATCTGAACGAGGTCCTGAAGGGGAACCCCAAGGAGCGCTTCGAAGCGCTGAAGGCCGCCGACTTCCTGACGCCCAACGAGAAGCGCGCGCTGGAGAACCGGGACCGCGTCGACGACCCACGAGCCGACATGCTCTGGATGCCGCTGAACATGATGCCGATCGGCGAAGGCGCGGTGGCGATGGAGGAGCGGCTCGCCCGGCTCCAGGCAGCGAAGGCCACGGAGGAAGAGCGATGACGACGGAGGGGCTGCGACCTATCCGCTGCCAGTCGTGCGGCAAACTCATCTGCGAGGCCGACGGCACCGTGGTGTTCCGATGCCCTCGGTGCAAGCGGCTGAGTCAGAGTGTCGGCCAGGTGGCTCAACACGCTACCATACCGCGGCCGACCGTTCCCCATGGCCCGCGGATTCGGACTAGGTGTAGTTCGCACGCAGGTTGTGCACAGGAAGTAGTCATCAGCTTAAGCAGTTAGCTTGACGAAGAAGAGGGTCTGCCTGTTGGGTTGGGTTATCCAAAAACACCAGCCGACAGGAGACCCTCTATGCCTCATCGTAACGCGAAGCTCACCCCCGCAGGTCGCCTCCTCATCGTCCAGCGCCTCGAGCAGGGCTGGACCCAGGCCCAGGTCGCCGAGGCCCAGGGGGTGTCCCGCTCCACAGTCGCGAAGTGGATGCACCGCTACCGGGAGCAGGGGCTGGAGGGGCTCCAGGAGGCGAGCAGCGCCCCGAGACGGTCTCCAGCGGCCCTCGGTGCCGAGGTGGTGGAGGCGATTCTCAGCCTCCGCCGCCGGCTTGGGGCGGGCCCACACCGCATCGCCCACGAGCTCGGCCTTGCCGCCTCCACGGTCTACGGCGTCCTCAGGCGCCATGGGGTCTCCGTCCTTCGCCAGCTCGACCGCACCACCCGCAGCGTCATCCGCTACGAGCGGGCGCACCCGGGCGAGCTGGTGCACCTGGACGTGAAGAAGTTCGGGCGCATCCCCGAGGGCGGTGGGAAGCGCTTCGACGAGGGCTTCGCCGAAAACGGGGCTGGCCGGAAGCGTCCTGGCCGCAAGCGCGGACACGACTTCGTCCACGTGGCCGTCGACGACCACAGCCGCTACGCCTACGCCGAAGCCCTCCCGGACGAGAAGGGCGACACCACCGCTGGCTTCCTGGCCCGTGCCGTCCTCGCCTTTGCAAGCGTCGGCATCACCATCCAGCGTGTCCTCACGGACAACGGCGGGAACTACCGTTCCTTCGCCTTCCAGGCAGCCGCCAGCGAGTTAGGCATCGGCCGCCGCTATACCCGCCCCTACCGTCCCCAGACCAACGGCAAGGCCGAGGCCTTCAACAAAACCCTCCAGCGCGAGTGGGCCTACCGCTGCCCCTATGGCAGCAACCAGGAACGGCTCGCCGCACTCCAGCCCTTCCTCCGTGACTATAATTTCGCCAGACCACACACTGCCATCGGCAACCGCCCACCGGCCTCCCGCCTGTGAACAACGTCAGTGGGAAGTACAACTAGCGGAGGACTCGCACCGTGAGCCTAAGCAGAAGAACGCTTCTCAAGGGAGCCCTGGTCGCGTCTGCAGGCGTCGCGGCGAACTTTCTGTCTCCGGCACCCGGGGCTCTCGGGGAAACGCCGCCGCTTCGGGTGCTGGCGGACCGCCTGGGATTCCGAATCGGCTGCATCACGAACCCAGGCGGGGCGGACTACGAGCGGTATCGCGAGCGGTTGCGCGCTATTCAGAAGCGAGAGTTCAACGTCGGCTCGGAGTGGACGTCCTGGAACTTCATAGAGCCTAGCCGTGGCATGAGGGACTTCCGGTGGTTGGATTATCAGCTGGCGGAGGCCAAGGTGAAGGGACTCAGCACCTTTGGCTACAACTTGATAAACCCTTCGTTAGGCGGCGGGTTGCCAGCGTGGGTCCAGGATGTCACTTCGCGAGCGGACCTAATTACCAGCCTTACGAGCCTAGTAACTGACACGTTGAAGTACGCGAAGGGGCGAGTCTACGCCTGGAACGTTCTGTGTGAATCGCAGCCGCCGCAAGGTGACATATTTCAGTCTCTGATTGGCCCCGAATACATAGAGATCATTTTCGCGGCTGCACGCAAGGCTGACCCTTCCATTTTGCTCTGCTACACCGACTATCAAAATGCTTCTGACGACATCTACAATCCAAGGTATCGCCTCACGAAGCGAGTCATAGACGAGCTGCGCTCCGATCATCTCGTCGATCTTGTCGGCATCGAGAATCCTGCGTACTGGGCGGCTAACCCGATTGAGTACGGAGCGTTGGTTTCGGGATTTCAGTCGTACGGTGTTCCTATCGTTATCACCGAGTTCGCAGTGCCGATCCATTCACTATCAGGAACGCAGGAGAGCAGATATAGCAAGCAGGCAGACATCTACGCAACGGTTCTGCAAGCAGCGTTGGATTCGGGCGTCTGCCGAGATTTCTTACTGGAAACTATTGGTGATAATCTATCGATGTGGGAGACGGCGGTCGGTAGCCTCCCGAGCGTCTTCCCGGATAACGATCCAACTCCATTTGATGACGATTTGCAGCCCAAGCCGGCTTACTACGCGATGGCTTCCGTGTTACAGAAGGCGGTCGACGCGCGGTTCAGATACCGATCGCGCTTACCTCTGCTTGCGAGCGACCGATAGGACGGGGATTAGGCCCCCACAAGCCGCGACGGTTGGCGGTGTTTCGGGGTCAGCGAGGGGCTGAGCGTACCGCGAGGCCCGGAACGCTGGGTGCTGGACAGGCGAAACCGTAGGCAGTAGGTATAAAGGAAGAGCGCCCCGCGCGCCTACGCCGGAGCCCCTCGCGGGCCGGAGCGAAAGTTCCGGCCCGATTTGTTTGGCCGGGGAAGGGGCAACCGGTGCGGATCGAGTGGAAGTCCGAACGCCTGGGCGTTGCGCGCTGCCCGGCTGACTTCAAGGTCCTGGGTGAAGGCGAGCCCACCGGGACGTTCGAGGCGTACGTCGCCGTCTTCAGCACGCCCGACCGCCCGGACTTCTTCGGCGACTCGGACGTTATCGAGCCCGGCGCCTTCACGCAGTCTCTCCCGGGCCTCCGCCAGCGCCTGGTCCGCATCGCTGAAGGCCCTTTCCATTGTGCCCAGGTCGCCAGAAGAGGCCGCGCTTTGGGCACGCTTCAACAGCCGCAGGAGCCTTGCAGCCGTGCCTGCCGCCAATTCCGCGTCCCTTTCCGTCCTGGCGAGAGCATCTTCAAGTTCGCCCATGGTCCACCCTTTCACTGCATGGCTGGGATTCTGTATGCAACGCTGCGCTCCAGCAGTAGGAGGGCACGAACTCGACACCTATTGTCGCGGTTCACCGTTAGCGCTGTGTTACCGGCCCGGAAGAGCCCCCTGGCACGGCTGGCTCGCCGGCTGCCTGGGCGACGGCAGCGACCCGGACGCCGACGGCCTGCCCCACGGCGGCCGGACCGCGGCCGACGTGGCTATCGAGCAGTTCGAAGGGACGTCCATCGTCTGCGGCCACGTGAGCTCGCGCCCACGCGCCGCGACGACATCGAGGCGCTGGCAGTGAGCAGGCGTTATGGCATGTTCGTGATGTGGCGAGACATCGCCGCCGAGGCCCAGGCCCGCGGCGAACCCGCCACCATCGTCAACGCGGCGAAGGCCAGGGCCGACGCGTCCTGGCTCGCCCTCAAGGAATCGCTCAACAGCGGGAGTAAGTCGACATAACTCTCCGGGAAACCACCTACCGCCGGCCGCTCATGGTGCTCACCAATGGTGAGACGGCCCTGGTCGCGCAGTGCTTGTGGAGGGTCCTGGTGCCCGAATGGTACGACAACAAGGTCGACGTAAGATCCGCCCCGGTCGTGGCGACGGCTTGGTGTCTGACCTCGTTGGCACTGCCCGCGAAGAGCGCACCGGCCTCACCCTCGAAGACTTCACCGTCTCCGCCCTCCTCGCTCCGCTGGCAGCTGCGAACACACCTGCAATCAGGGCCGCCCTCGCCAGGCCACCGGCCTGGTTCCCCCAGCCCGGTTCATGTCCCCACTTCCGCACGGAGGAGCAGCCACGGACGTCTTGAACCGCGACACCTTCCTGGATCATGAGACCATGGGCTCGTCGCGGTTGAGCCTTGTGGATCTCGCCGCGTGCCGGTGAATGGCGGATGATCCAGCGCGCAGCACTGCGGGCCCATCGCCCGGTGGCGCCGATAACGTGCCGTCGCAGGCACTCCGGTGTCAGAGTGCGCGTCTTGAGAATTCTGCGTCAGGGACCGCAGGCGCCGGGGGAAAGAACGATGCCGGACCCGCTTCGTACCAGGCTTTGCACCCAATACGGCTGCGATGTGCCCATCGTTGCCTTTGCCCATACTCGCGACGTCGTTGCGGCTGTCACCAACGCGGGGGGCATTGGCGTATTCGGAGCATCGCCACTCACCGCCGAGGAGCTTCGCTTCAATATCAGCTGGATACGTGAGCGGGTTGGCGATAGGCCCTGGGGAGTTGACCTGCTCCTCCCGGCATCCTTCGTTCCGGGCAACTACGAGGACCTTGACGCGCAGATCCCGGACGGGCACCGCGAGTTCGTGGCTCAGCTGATGCGCGACAACGGCATCCCTCACCCGACGGGTACTCACCCGCTCTCGACCGGCATCGAACTGGAGCGCGCTCTCGGCAACGCCAGGGACTTGCTCGATGTCATCCTGGAAGAACGTGTCCCGATCTTCGTGTCAGGGCTTGGCAGTCCCGCATTCATTCTGGAAGAGGCACACAGCCGGGGGGTCAGGGTGTGGGGAATGGTAGGCCTCCCGCGGCAGGCTGCGCGGCAATTGGAGGCGGGCGTCGACCTGATAGTTGCACAGGGATACGACTCGGGCGGCCACAGCGGAACCATAGGGACCTTCACGCTGGTGCCCGAGGTCGTGCGCCTTGCGGAGGGCACAGAGTCGCTGGTGCTCGCTGCGGGCGGCGTGAACAATGGCCGTCAGGTCGCGGCCGCGATCGCCATGGGCGCAGATGGTGTTTGGACCGGCACGATCTGGCTGGCTACGCACGAATCCGAGACCGAGACCTTCCTCAAGCAGCGACTGGTGGAGGCACGAGCCGAGGACGTGTACCAGTCAAGCGCGATGACCGGAAAACCGATCCGGCAGCTTCCTTCGAAGTTCGGAGATGCCTGGAAGACAGCCGGTGCACCTGAACCGCTGGGGATGCCGCTTCAATCCGTGCTCGTTCGCGACATGATGGAGGGTATTGCAGAGTCCCGCATGGAGGACTGGATGACCACGCCAGCCGGGCAGAGTGTCGTTGGTATTCACTCCATTCGCCCGACGAGCGAGGTGGTTTACCAGCTGGTCGAAGAGGCCATCGAGAGCTTTGAGAGGATCGGCGCGAACCTGTCTCCTGGAGACTGAAGGCGCCCGTGCTGACAGGCTCAATGGCTGATGTTTGCTGGTCCCGTGGCAGACTGATGGGAGGCACGGTGTCGCTGCACCCCGGAGGTATGCCATGAGTGCCCGTGCGGCAATCGTGGGCCTGGGAATGACAGAAATGTCGCGCTCCCCTATTGGGGACAACCAGACCCTGGCGGCCAGGGCCATTCGTCTTGCCCTTGCCGACGGAGGACTGTCGAAGGACGACCTGGATGGCCTGCTTATCAACACCGGCGCCACCGGTAACACCTGGTATCCGCTGGGACTCCAGGTGGCCATGGGTTTGCGCAATCTGAAACTCGTCAATCACATGAATGCCGAGGGGTCGACTGCCGCACAGATGGTTCAGTTCGCGGCCCTGGCGATAGATGCGGGGTTGGCGACAACCGTGGCCTGCGTGTTCGTCGATACGCCGCTCCAGGCAGGGCAGTCTGCTGGTGGAGCATACAGCGGCTGGCGGCAGATGTCGGGGCTCAACCGGATCACGTCCGGAGCAGCATATGGACTGCTGGGTGCAACAGCCCAGTATGCCCTGGCTGCACGCCGCCACATGGCGCTTTACGGCACGACCAATGACCAATTCGGGGCCATAGCCGTCTCCACGCGCAGGTGGGCTTCACTCAATCCCCGCGCAATCATGCGCCAAACGATCACGCTAGAGGATTACCATAACTCGCGATGGGTCTGTGAGCCCTTTCACCTGTTCGATTGCTCACTTGTCAATAATGGCGCTATCGCGGTGATCCTGACGTCCGCCGCGCGTGCGCCCGACATCACACCTGCGCCGGTCTATGTCCTTGGAATGGGACAGGGGCATCCCGGCAACCCACGGCGTGACAGCAGCGAAAACGAGGTGATGACGGGGGCCCGGATGGCCGGGACCACGGCGTTCCGCATGGCCGGGATTACAGTCAAGGACGTTGACATCTGTGAGCTCTACGACTGCTACACCTACACGACCCTGGTCACGCTTGAGGACTACGGCTTCTGCAAGAAGGGCGAGGGCGGACCGTTTGTTGAAGACGGGAAGCTCGGGCCCGGCGGAACCCTTCCAACCAACACCGGCGGCGGTCAGCTCTCCAGCTACTACATGTGGGGGATGACGCCTCTCTCCGAGGGCATAATCCAGGCACGAGGTGAAGGCGGTGAGCGCCAGGTTGATAAGCACGATGTAGTCCTTGTGAGTTGCCAGGGTGGGATTCTCGACTACCACGCCACCCTGATTCTGAGTCCGCATCGCGCCCTCAGATGAGGGCAAGATGCCATCGATTTGCGATCCGTGGACAAAGCTATGCTTGATACAGGCGACGAAGAGGCGACTTTCCACCAGTTAGCACAACAGGGTACGTTGTTGCTAAAACACTGCGATTCATGTGACGCGTTCCTGCTGCCAGATGCAATGTTTTGCACAGAGTGCCTGGCCGAAGAGCTGCGTTGGGTACCGGCGTCGGGTAGTGGATGGCTGTTCAGTTACGTTATCATACATCAGCGATTTCCCGAATTTGCCGATAATGGACCATATGCAATCGCGTGCATTCAGTTGTCCGAAGGACCGAGGCTTTTCTCATCCATAGCAATGGGTGATTTAGATACATTGCACATCGGCATGTCGGTTCAACTATACTTCGAAGTTGTGGTAGACGGATTATGTTTGCCAAAGTTCATGCTGATACAGAGCGGCGATAGCTCACCGACCGCCAGGGCTTAGGGGATTACAGGAAGACTTCTTGCGAGACGGCCAGTTGTTGGGTGCTCCCGGACTCTGCCGGATCCGGGCTTTCGTCCTCATCGTGCAGGCCGGGACTGCCATGACGGCTCGAGTTCCCAAGTTCCGGGGATTACACTGGTTCCTGTGCTACTTTGATTAGCGCCGGCAGGATTTCGGCACAATCTGCAACGATGCCATACTGCGAGTGGCGAAAAATTGGCGCATGCCTGTCGCGGTTAATTGCAACAATAACCCTGGCGGCAGAACAGCCTGCCATATGCTGACTGGCGCCTGAGATTCCCACTGCGATGTAGAGCCGGGGCTTCGTTACCCGGCCCGTAAGGCCGACCTGGCGAGTTGGGTCTACCCAACCGGCATCCACAAGTGGCCGCGACGCAGCTGCCATGCCACCCAGGGCATGAGCGAGTGTGGTGATGTAGTCGAAGTTCCGCCTGTCTCCCAGTCCGCGCCCCCCTGAGACCACGACCTGTGCATCTTCAAGCCTGGGGCCGGTGGGCCTGGCTGCTTCGAGCACGCGCACCCGCTCTTCTGTCCACGGAATGGGGTCCAGCGTGCTCAACTCCGGCATCGGTGTCGCGTCATTACCTGTGGGTGTTTCCGTCGCACCAGGCATCAGCAGAATGAAGTGAGGCGGGGGTCCCGTGAATCGGAGCGTCGAGCGCAGGTTGCCGCCGTGAGTAGCGGCAACCACTTCGAGATTGCCCCCGTTGGCAGAGGCCTTCATACAGTTAGCGACAATCCCGCTACCGAGACGAGCTGCAAGGCGAGGGAGAACCGTTCGCATCCTTGCGGTCTGCGCAGCGATAACGATCTGCGGCTCTGTTCTCTTGCAATACTCCGCAAGCATGGGTATGACCGCATCTGACGTTGATGTTGTCAGCGGCACCGCGCCCGCATGGGCGATTTCGTGGACGCCATGGATTGAGCCGACAGCACTTGCCCCGGCGGGCAGCTCTCCCATGATTAGCCAGGCAAGCTTCGCGTTGCTTTCTTGCGAGAGCTGCCGGCCAAGCGCCAGTGCGGCATGTGTAGCATCCATGGAAGTGTGGTCGCTTTCGGATGTACAGACGACGATGGGCTTATTCATGTCGCATCACTCATTGTCCTTGGGCGCTTACGGGAGAATCCCAATTGAGCGCAGGCGGGCCAGGAGCTCGCGCGCCACTGACTCCGGATCTTCAGCAGAAAGAAACTCACAGTGGCTATCGAACTGCGGCAGTGCCAGGGAGAGCAGTTCGGTTCGCGGTGAGAGTTCCTTCTCGTCAATCCCAAGCTGCTCCATCGTGACTTCGGAGGGAGCCGACCGGCGTGCCCTCAACACGCCAGCGGCATTGGGGTATCTCGCCGCACCCAGTTCACTTGTGATTGTTACGACTGCCGGGAGATCGCACGCGACAACTTCGTCGCCTTCGGCGTTTGCGCAGACGACACGGAGTTCCTGCCCGTCGATGGTGATTGCCCTGGCCATCTCAACCATGGGCAGGTGGAGGAATTCCGCCAATGCAGCCGGGACAACGCCCTGATCGTCGTCAGATGCCTGCCTCCCGCAGAGCACCAGATCGAAGGGACCGAAGGCTTCGGCATAGCCCGCCAGGACCCTGCCAACGCCAACTGTGTCCAGCGGCCGGTCGACACGGACAAGCACAGTCTCGTCGGCGCCAAGCGCGACCGCACGCTTCAGGTGCTCACGAGTCCTGGGTTCGACAGTCACAACCGTAATCGCTACGGTGTGGCCGCCATCTCTCAGACGGAGCGCAGCCTCGATCGCCTGTTCATCGTATGCGTTCATGAGACGAGGAATGGCTGTTTCAGCGATCTCCCTGCCATCGTCAGAGAGTGTCAACCGCCCGGCAACCGTGTAAGCATTGACTGCATCTGGATCAAGGACGTCTTTCGCGCAGATAAGTATTCGCATCATACCCACCCACACGACGAAACATTATCAGCCACTCTATTCCAGGACCCCCTTCTGGCGATACGCGTGTATCTCTTCATCTGTCAGGCCAAGGATCTCCTTGAGAATGTGGTCAGAGTCTGCCCCTGGTTGAGGGACAGGGCGGCGTAGAGCTGGTGATGCAGCAGACAGGTGCCATGGATGCGTGTCAAAAATCTCCGCTCCCGGATGACTATCATCTGTTCGGAAGTGGCGGCGGCGTGCACCGTGGTGCTCGTCAGAAACGATGTCCAGGATGTCCATCACCGGGAGCGCCGCGACCGCGGCTTCCTGCAACACCTTCGTCAGCTCGTAGCGATCATGCTGGCAGGTCCATTCCGCGATGAGCGAGTCCAACACTGCAGCGTTCTCAAGCCGGTGCTCCCTCGAAGCAAACCGCCTGTCGGTCAGCCACTCCTGGTGTTGGGCGACTGACGCGAGAGCTTGCCACTCGGACTGATCCCCGCAAGCGATGGCAATCCACTGGTCGGTGCCGCTGCACGGGTACACCCCGTGCGGCGCAAGGAAGCGATGGCCGTTCCCCTGCGGGCCGGCATCCCGGTGATTCCAGGTCCATTCGATCACCGCTTCAGCAAGCCCGGCGAGCGCAAGTTCGCCCTGTGCAATCTCGATGATCTGGCCCTGTCCCGTTCGAGCGCGATGATGCAGGGCGGCAAGGACGGCCAGCGCGCCGTATCCAGCGGACACCGGGTCAAGGTCGGCGACATCCTCAACCAGGTCGTCCGGGGGGTACCCTGTCAGGTGCTTGACGCCGTAGAGCGCTGTGAGCGTGGGCCCGTACGTCAACAGGTCGGACCATGGTCCGGTGCGTCCCGTTGCTGATAGCGCCACAATCACCAATCCGGGGTTCTCGGCAGCCAGGTCTTCGTACGCCAAACCCAGGCCCGGCATAACGCGCGGCGCGAAGTTATCGACCAGGACGTCGGCAGTAGCCAGGAGGCGCTTGAACAGGTCTTTGGCTTCGGGCTTCGTCAAGTCAAGAAGAAGGGACTTCCTGTTGCGATAGATCGACTCGCAGTTCGCAAGAGACTCGCTGTCCTGGCCGGCGATCGAGATCGTCCTCGGTCGCTTTTCTGTCTCCACCAGGATTGCTTCGGCGCCAAAGTCAGCAAGGTAACGGACCAGCAGGGGCCCGGCCCAAACCTGGGTCAGGTCTATGATGCGAAGGCCATGCAGAGGAAGTTGATCGCCAGGCAGATGTAGCGGTGGACTTGGAAGTGCATTGTCCTGGTCTGCCACAGGCATCCAGGCCGGCTGTGCTACGGACGGCAACGGCGGCGGTCCCGGTTGCTCGACTGGTGTCTGAGACATGATGAATGGCGACCTGGGAACTCGTAGTTCCGGGACAACTCCTTTCAGGCTGACTATCAGGCCTCGTTCTCGAGCATGCTCTGAGTCAACAACATCCCCCATGGTCTGGACAGGCTGAAAGGGGATCTTGGCGGCTCGCGTCGCTTCCCAGATCTCGGCATTCGTTCGAGAAGCGAACCAGTCGGCCAGCCCATGTCGCCAGGTTTCTATCTCCTCTTCGGAGAGGACACCATACAGGGAACGAGCAACGGTGTTGTATGGATGTACATTGGCCCATGATGGTTCGCCCATAAGGCGCACGAAGTCGCGCCACTGCCTGTCAACGAGAGTGAGAACATCGAAGAAGCCGTCTCGCGTCTCGAAGATCCCCCATTGCGCGGGCCCAAAATGACGCCCAGTGCGACCGGGGGGAGGCATGCCCCCGTACAGGACGTTCGGAAACGTCAATCCGGAGACCGCCAATGTGACGCTCTCCAGGGTGGAGATATCGACGAATTGGCCGCGACCTGTCTGGTTGCGGTGGAGGATTGCCAATATTGTTGCAGCCGCAGCGTGGACTGCACCATGTTGAAGCTCAACCTGGTCCATGGGCGAAACGAGCGGTGGCAGGCCGGGGCGGCCTGTTCGGATGGCTACTCCCGACCCGGCCTGAGCCTGGATCGCGTATCCTCGCCAATTCGCGTAGGGACCTTCCCACCCGAACGTTGTGACTGCAGTCACAACCATGCCTGGATACGTCGACACCGTCTCGTGCGGGTCCAGGCGGCATCTTGCGGCTTCCCCCGGGGTGAACGAATGGAGAAGCACGTCCGCTCCCTGGAGCAACTCCGTGATGGACCCGAATCCGTCGCTGGCCAGGTCCGCACAGAACCCTCGCTTTCCGGCATTAAGGTAGGCAAAAAGGCCGCCCTGGGGCTCGGTTTCGCCGGCCCTGGCTCGCGCTGCAACGGACCTCAGAGGGTCGCCGGATACGGGTTCGATCTTGACCACGTCCGCGCCGAGGTCGCGCAGGAGCTTGCCTGCATATGCAAGGGCCTTCCCGCTACCCAGCTCCAATACTCGAATCCCACGCAACGCACCCATGCAAGTCCTCGCTTGAGACCAGGACGAACGCCTCACAGGCCCCGCGTCCCGGACTTACTGCCTCGATTCCTCGGAGACTGTGTGACGTGTGGAAACACCGAGCCATCCATCCCGCACGTCTGTCTCCGTTGCCAGCAAACCCCGGCGCACGAAGGTCCGCAGCGGTCGGCGCAGGATGATTCGGTCACCCCTGTTGGTGGCCATCGTTCTCCACTCCCCCGGCCGCCGGGGCCGGGCCAATCGACTTGCCATGGAGAAGGCTGTAACGACTGCCTGCCCACTCCAGGAGCCCAAATGTAGTGTCCGACCGTGATGAAGGCAGCATGCCAGATGGTTCAAACTGCCGGGCCGAGGGGATCGCACGACCTGCCGGTGGTTTCTCATCGGGGGGTCAATGAGTCGCCGGCGCTGTCCTCAGCCCTTCGCGACTCACTTCGAAGCCAGTTGTCGAATCCGGCGCCCTCTGAGGTCCACGCCCGCAGGTACACCTTCGAACGTTGCCGCCTGAGTGCCGCCGGCGGGCACTGTCGCCGGGCTCGATGGAGGCGTCTGCCCCGGCGGCCTACCCTGAGTGCGGAGCGATGCCATCGCCGCCGCGAGGATGGCAGCAGCGGCTGCCGCCGCCGATGCGGGCGACTTCATGCCGAACTACGAGGCTTCAATCTCCAAGGTGTTCGGCACCGAGCTGCAACGCCAGATGGGGATCATGGGCATTCGCATCGCGGGCATTGCGGGCCAGGTCGAGCCGGGTTCGCCATACGCGCCGCTCAGGGGCCGCCTGGAAAGGTGGGCCCTCGCCGCTCCCAGCTACACCATCGCGGGCGGCACCAGCGAGGTGAATCGCAACATCATTGCCACGCGCGGCCTTGGACTGCCGCGGGCGTAGTTCCAGCTACCGCGGCAACGCGTGTATGCTCCCTGCCTGTGGACACTGATCATGAAATGACACGCCTCTCGGCACTGGTCCGGGACAGTATGGCCCGGCTCCAGGTGCCGGGTGCCGCCCTCGGCGTCTGGCACCGCAACCAGGCCTCAACCGCCGCCTTCGGCATCACCAATGCCGACCACCCCCTCCCGGTCGATGAGACCACCCTCTTCCACGCCGGGTCGATTTCGAAGACTTTCGCCGCCACCGCCGTGATGCAACTCGTCGAGCAGGGGAAGCTCGCCCTTGAGGAGCGGGTCCGGACGTACCTTCCGGAGTTTCGCCTCCAGGATGAGGATGCCGCGGAGCGCGCGACTCTCCTCAACTGCTTGAACCACACCGGCGGTTGGGTTGGCGACTACTTCCGCGACACCGGAAAGGGCGACGACGCGATCGAGCGAATAGTGGCGAAGATGGCCAGATCGCCACAACTCACTCCCCTGGGCGCTACCTGGTCCTACAACAACGCCGGCTTCTACGTCGCCGGCCGGGTGATGGAGATCGTGACCGGCCAGCCATTTGAAACTGTCGTCCGGGACACGGTCTTCAGGCCGCTCGGCATGAATCGCACTTACTTCCACAACGATGACCTCATCACCTACCGCGTCGCCTCGGGGCATATCGTCACCGAGGATGGCCCGAAGGTAGCGCGTCCCTGGGCGACGTTTCGGAGCACCTCCCCCGCCGGGGGCGTCGTCACATGCATGGCCGACCTGCTCCGCTACGCCCGCTTCCACCTTGGCGATGGGAGGGCGGAGGACGGCACGCGCATTCTCGCTGCCGCGTCTCTCGCAGCGATGCAGTCACCGACGACAGAGGCCGGGTGTTTCGCCGATGCAACGGGCATCGCCTGGCAACTGCGCGATATTGCGGGCGTTCGCACGGTCCAGCACGGTGGTTCCACCAATGGGCAGCAGGCGTCGCTCATCCTCGTTCCCTCGCACGATTTCGCGGTCGGCGTGCTCACCAATGCCGACCGCGGCCGGCAGCTCCACCGTGCGGTCACGGCAGCGACGCTCGACCAGCTTCTTGGCCTGCGCGAGCCCCCTCCCGCTCTTCTGACGTGTGAAGAGGGATCGCTGTCCGAGTACGCCGGCAAGTACTCGGCCGTCCTGAGCGACCTTGAGATCACGGCCAACGGCGGCCTCGTCCTGGAAGAACTCCGCTCGGCCGACCGCGCCGTTGGCGACCAGGCGCTCAGGCCGCTGCCCGTTCCGCCCGTGAGGCTGGGGTTCACGGCGCCCGGGCGCGTGGTGGCCCTCGACTTCCCCTATGAGGGTGACCGCGGGGAGTTTCTCCGGGGCCCCGGCGGCGATATCGAATGGTTCCGCTGGGGTGGGCGCATCGCGCGGCGGCAGACTCCCTGAGACATCGCCTGCGTTTGACTGCGACGAAACCAGGCCGCCTCGTCAGGTGCCGGCTGCAGAGCGGACACGCGACCTCCCGGCCCGGCGTGACTGCTGCGCGGCCAGGAAGACGCCGAGGAAAGCGAGCGAGCCGAGTGCAGCCAGCAACAATCCCGCGACCAGGATCCAGTCTTGCGAATCGGCAGGGGAGAGCCGCCTCTCAGTCCCCTGCCTGGCCGGGCATGGGGATCAGGGTTGCCGAATGCGACGCCGGGTCGATCGCCGATCGTGGCCCCAGCACGATCGTCAGCCGGCTCAGGCCGACATCTCCGTCCACGAAGAAGCCGATCGCCGTGGTGCCCTCGAGGATGTTTCCGTTCGCATCCTTCTGGTAGCCCACCTGGACGTGCGCCAATTCGACAGCGGAGCCGCTCGCATCGGTGATCATCGGCTGACCATTGGCGGGGTGCCAGTTGCCTCGAACGGCCAGGCCAACCCATGGGCGATCGCCATACTTGCCTTGCTCGCCCCCAAGGAGCAGGTCCTGCTGTCCGTCGAGAACCACGCCAGCCGGTATCTCGAACTCCCCGGCCTCGCCCACGCGCCACAGCAACTCCTCGATGTTCAGGACGAATGCCGTCGTCTCCCCTTCGCCGGCCACCGCAATTGCGCCGAGGCGCAGGACGATCGGCCGGCCGAAGCCAGTTGCGGGAAACGACGCGACCGCCTGCCCCTTCTCGGCGTTGAACGACCGGGGCGCGAGCCGGTCCCCGTCTACCTCGAGCAGTGGCTGGGAGAGCATCAGTGTCCCCGCCGGGAGCGAAATCGAAATGCGGGTCTCGGATCGCGAGCGCACGCCGGTGATGGTCGCCCTGCCACCGGCAACGACCAGGTCCGGCGATGCAAGGGACTCCACGCGTAGCTGCTGCGCTGCGTCGGCGACGGCAGGCCCCTTCAATGCGAGCGTCCACTCCCCGTGCAAGACGCCAGGCCCGTGGCCAAGCTGAACGCTCAGTTCGGAGATGCGCAGTTCCACTGTTCCGTCGTAGGTTCCGTTCGTCCGAAGGGGCGGCAGGTGGACCAGCACCTCACCGGTCCGGCTCGCGGCCGAGGTCATTGGACTCCCATCGAAAGGGCCAGAGTAGCCGGTGCCCGACAGCAGCACGCGCCGGACGGGGCCGTCAGCGCCGATCTGGTCCAGGATCGCCTTCTCATCCTCGACCGTGAGGCGAAGCCGCAGGATCGTTTCGGTGCCCGAGAACGATGCACCGAGCGCTTCGATGGTCACTCCCTGCCCGGTGGCCGAGGCGGACTGCTCGATCTCGTTGAAGGGCGCCGCAGGCGGCGGCGGCGACGATTGGTTGAACACGAGAGCGCCTGCAATGCCGAGTGCGAGGGCTGCCACCACGACCACTGTCCACACAACAGCAGGTCTCCACAATCGGGACCGGGCCATCGGCGAGAGCCGCTGCGTCATCATGTCACCACCCGTAAGAGCCCGTGTAGGCGCTGGATGAATTGCGGACGATGCCACTCACGAAGTGGAGACCTCCACCCGCTCCAAACAGATAGCACTCCGTGGATTCATCTCCGATGGAGACAATCTGGGACTGATCTCCACTAAAGCTGTCGGCATACCCCCACGTATACTGCAAGTTATAAAACGGCGTGGAGTAGTAGTCGATCGTCCTGTTTGCTGCCCTCCAATTGTACACGTAGAACGTGAAGACTTCCTGATACCAGCACGAGAATGACTCCGTCGTGTACCAAACATTGACGTACTGGAGCATCCCGAAAACGGGGATGGAACAGAGACTCCCCAGGCAATCCCAGTTACCGTACTGCACCGTGTGGTAGCTGTAGGCCTCGTTGTCTCCATCGTACTCGGACAGGTAGTAGCCCGGCGTGGTGTAGGTGTACGCCGACGCCAGCTGGTTCGTGCTCAGGAATCCCAGCAACAGCACCGAGGCTGCGATTGCTGCCAGGGCAGGGCCTGCCGTGGGCATTGGGTGAAGGCGCCCTAACAACCGCATGCCAGGCCTCCTGGTCGCGACATCTTCATCTCGGGGGGCACGGTCATGTCCGGGGTGTTCGCAGAATGCGGCGAGGCCGCTTCCAGCGATGGCCGGTGCCACCGCCTTGCCATGGCACGACTGTCCAGTGGGGTGACGTCCCGGCGCTCCACCGAACCGCGCTGGTCCTGGACAGTCATTCGGATCCCCCTCCCGTGGCAGCAGGATTCCCACCTGTCGTCCGGTAAAGGTAGAACCAGGCCGCCGCTGGTTACCAGATACCGCCAGTACCGTTTTCACCCTGCGGCCCGGCCTCTCTTTCCGGGGAGCATCCCGCCTCGCGCTTGCACCAGTCCAGCCAGTCTTCCCGGTTGTTCCGCCACCAGCGCCCCATTTCTCGCACGTCGTGGCACCCGGTCAGCCCCTTCAGCTCCGCGATATGGCTGCGGACGGTGCTGTATGCCACCTGCAATCCAACCGCCACCTCCCTCTCGGTGCGGCCGTCGGCAATCTCTCGAAGCACCTTCGCTCGAGAAAAGGTGATGCGCTCCCAGGCGAAGCCGTCGTGGCTCTCTGTGTCCATTGAATCCCTCCAGACTCCGTCGTCGGCGGGGGGGGGGCCTCGCCCCTTGACCGGCCTTCACCAATGATATTTGCCGCGTCAACTTCTTTTCCCGTCCCGGACCGGCGACCGCGCTTGTTCGCTTGCGGCGAAACATCGTGTTAGAATCCCGCCCACGACCCGGGTACGTCCGTGGCCAGTTCGCCACGCTCCAAGCCCGCACACAGTGGAAAGGGACTAGCTCTTAATGGACCTCGGCCTTAGCGAAGAACAAGAACTGCTCAAGAACTCCGCCCGGGAGTTCCTGGAAAAGGAGTGTCCGGAAGAGCACGTCCGGGCGATGGAAGAGGACGAGAAGGGCTACAGCCCCGCTCTCTGGAAGAAGATGGCCGACCTTGGCTGGCAGGGGCTCATGATCCCCGAGGCACAGGGCGGCGCCGGCTTCTCCTTCCTCGACCTCTGCGTCCTTGTCGAGGAATTCGGCCGCGCTCTCGTGCCCGGGCCCTTCATCCCCAACGCCGTCTGCGCCGCCGAGCTCATCCTGGCCGGGTCCGACGCTCAGAAGCAGAAGTACCTGCCGAAGATCGCCGACGGTAGCGCCATCCACACCTACGCCATCACCGAGCCCAGCGGCCGCTGGGACCGCGCCGGCATCGAGATGAAGGCCGCCGCCAGCGGCAGCGACTTCGTCCTCAACGGCACCAAGCTCTTCGTTCCCGACGCGGCCGTCGCCGACTACCTGCACGTTGTCGCCTGGAAGCCCGATGGCCGGCTCAGCACCTTCATCGTGCCGCGCGACCAGCCGGGCATCTCCGTCACCGTTCTGAAGACCATCGCCAGCGACAAGCAGGCTGAGGTCGTCTTCAAGGACGTGAAGGTGGCCGCAGCGGATGTCATCGATATGGACGACACCACGGCCTCGCGCCTTCGCAACATGGCCACGAACCTCGAATGCGCCTACCTCGTGGGCCTCGCCCAGAAGGACTTCGAAATCTCGGTCAACTACGCCAAGGAGCGCGTCCAGTTCGGCCGCCCCATCGGCTCGTTCCAGGCCATCCAGCACAAGGCCGCCGACATGGTCACCGATGTCGACGGCATGCGCTTCATCATGTACAAGGCTGCCTGGGCGACCAGCGAAAACGAAGACTCGCAGAACATCGACACGGCAATGGCAAAGGCCTGGTGCAGCGACGCGAGCCGCCGCGTGGTCGCCCATGGCCAGCAGATCCACGGCGGCATCGGCTTCACCAAGGACTACGTCATCCAGCTGTTCTTCCGCCGCCAGAAGCGCGCCGAGCTCTTCTGGGGCGATGGCGACTACCACCGCGAGCGCGTCGCCCAGATGCTGGAGATCTAGGGCGCGAGCTTTGCCTCAAGTCCACGGGGGTGGCCCACCAGGGCCGCCCCCTTTCCACATCCGCTCGGCCACGACCTGCGGCCCATGCTATGGTCCCGTCCGGATCGTGCCGATATTCACCGCGTACCCCCCGGGATATCCGGAGGAGGCGCGGTTTGGCTTCATCAACCATGGTCCGAGTCGTGCTCGCAGGACTGGCACTGCTGCTGCCGGCGGCCGCCTGCCGCGGAGACGAGGACGCGGCTGGCACCGATGCCAGCTTTACCGCCGAGCTCTGCGAAGCGATGAATGAGACCAATGCTGATCTCGTGAAGCTTGAGAAAGAAGCCACGGCGATGGATTTCGAGCAGATGGCCAAGCGCGTTTCGGAAATCCTCGACGACCTGGCGGATGCGCTTGCCGGTGCATCTCCGCCCCAGGACATGGCCGCGTGGAACAGGGACGCGGTCAAGACCATCCGCGGTGCCGCCGACAGCCTTACCAGGACTCAGCGATCCTCATCGCTCGATGTGCTCGGCGACAGCCCCCTGCCCGACCCGCCTTCCGGGATACGAACCCGGATAGAGGCGGCAGCCCGCGAGAGCCCGGCGTGCCGGGGGCTCACACTGTTCGGAGAGTAGCAGCGGTTCTCCCCTGAAGCGGAGCAAAGCGGCCGGGCGTGCTATCGTTCCCCGGTGGTTGGTGCCCGCTCGCATCGGCAAGCTGCACCGCAACCCATCTGAAACTCTGGAGGTTGGTCCTTTGAAATCACGAATCCTCATGCTCGCCGTGGCTCTGCCGCTCGCCTTCACCGTCCTGTTCGCTGCCTGTGGCGGCGATGACGATGACGACGGCGGCTCAGACTCGGAAGGGTCCTCCGCCAACATCAAGACGGGCTCGGATGAAGACTACGTTGGCGACATGTGCAAGGCGTTCAGTTCCTACGCCGAAGACCTCACCAAAGTGATGCTTAGCATCGGAGGGTCCGAGGAGCCCGACATCGACAAGATCATGAAGGGGCTCGTCGAGCCCACCGAGGACCTCACGAAGGCCCTTTCGAAGATGAAGCCGCCGGCCGACCTGAAGGACTGGCACGTGGCCACGGTCTCGGCGCTCAGTGCGCAGGTGAAGGCGATGAAGGACGCCAAGGACCTCGAATCGCTGGACGCCCTGGAGGCATTTGGGGACATCCCCATGGGTGACATGCCGGCCGGGGCGGAAGAGCGGTTGGGCAAGCTCGCAGCCAAGAACAAGGACTGCCAGAAGGCCAACCTCTTCGCCGGCGAGTAACGGGGCAGGCGAAAGCCCCAGCACAATGAACAAGGGGGGTGGCCCACTGGGCCACCCCCTTCCCTATCTCAGTGCGTGTGGCCCCCGGGGCCGTGCGAATGGCCGTGCCCCCCGGGGCCGTGCGAATGGCCGTGCCCCCCGAAGTCGTGTGAATGGCCATGGCCGCCGCCGTCGCCCAGGTCCGCGCCGCCATCATCCCAGGGTGCGGGCCCATCGCCGATGCCGGCCTCGGCACGGCCCACAATGGCGAAGTTGCCAACGATCTTCTTCGCCTGCTTTCCACACTTCGGGCAGGGCACGAATTGCAGGACGTCGGACATGGGCATGCGGCGCTCGGTGCGTGCGCCACAGCCCTCACAGTAGTACTCGTAAAGTGCCATGTGCCCGATCGTCTCCTGTTCGCAGGCTGGCAGTCAACCTCTCTGCGCCGGCCCTATTCGCCCACCTTGCGAACGTCATAGATCGCCGTGTGACGCACATGCATGATTGGCCGCTCGCCGTTGGCCACCATCAGCAGATCCAGGTCGACGAATTTGTGGCCCTTGCGCTCGAACAGGCTGGCCACGCGGCCTCGCGTCGAGACCACATCTCCGTCGCGGACCAGGCTGAAGTGGGTGATGTCGCTGGAAACGTGGATCCACGGGTTGAGAAGCACGTTGAGCGCCAGGGCCGAATTGGCGTACCGGATGAGGACACCCGGGTGGCCCACTGCCCCGGGGCCGAAGTAGCCACCCCAGTCGTCGCCGATCTCGTCACAGAACCGGGCTGCCTTCACCCGGGCATCGTAGGTGGCTTCCACGGTGCCGAGGGCGCCTATGGCGCGCAGGGCCTCCTCGGAGACGGGCGGTCGCTGCGCCGGCAGCGTGGCTGCAGGGTAGCCTGTGACGGCTGGCGGCGCCGTGAGAGTGGCCGGAAGGGCGGCCGAGGCGACGGCGCAAAGCTGGCCATCGCCGTTGTAGGCCTCAAGCTCGAGCCGCGCCAGGTCGCTGCCGGCATCGGCCGCGCGCGTCCGGACCCGCACCATCTCGCCTTCGTAGAAGGGCTTCAGGAACCGGGCCGTAGCAGTGCCGTAGGCCAGCCAGTCCCTTCCGAGCACCTCGACTACTGGCCTCGTCATATAGGCATACACCGTCACGCCGGGAACAAGCCCACCGGCGAACCCGTACTGCTTCGCCACGCTGTCCTCGTGGATCTTGTTCTCGGATGCGGTGGCGAAATTCCGCGCGCGAACGGTGTGCTCGGGAAGCTCCTGGCCTGGCCTGAGAGCGGCGAACCTAAGCATGGGGTGTGCTCCCTCCGCCCGGGCGGTCGAACGCGTACGGGCTCCCGTGGCGGGCAACGCTGCTAAAAGGCGCGAACATCGAATCGAAGCGCCGCATCGGCGCGGGGCGGTGTATCCCCTGGTGCTCGCAAACTGAGCCCACTGCGCAGCTCTGGCAGCAGTAGGGGCGTGCGGCCATCAGCACGGGCTCGCCGGCAATGGGCACGTAGCATCGGATGCAGCGGGTAATGGCTTTCGCTGGCATAGGCACTCCTGCAGGGGCGGTTCACGACCGCCGGCCTGGTCTCGGACCTATTCTGGCGTTGGATTCCTCGGCGCGAAAGCGGCATGCTGTAACCGTGGTCCGCATCAACCGCGTCTACACCCGTACTGGCGATGATGGCACCACCGGCCTTGGCGGTGGCCAGCGCGTTCCCAAGGATAGCCTGCGAATCGAGGCCTACGGCACCGTTGATGAGCTGAACAGCACGATTGGCGTGGCCGTCGCGGCCGGGCTCCATGAGACGATGAGGCCCGCGTTCTTCGTCATCCAGCAGGTGCTTTTCAACCTGGGCTCGGACCTCTGCATGCTCGAAGAAGACAAGAAGCGCTGGCCGGTGCCCACTGTCGAGGTTCGTCACGTTGAACAGCTTGAGGCGTGGATAGACGGCTGGAACGAGACGCTGGAGCCTCTCAAGAGTTTCATTCTCCCGGGCGGTGACCTTGCCGCGGCCCACCTGCACGTTGCCCGCACCGTCTGCCGCCGCGCAGAGCGGATAGTGCTCGCCCTCTCGCGCCAGGAATCCATCGGCGCGCTGGTCCTACCCTACCTGAACCGTCTCAGCGACCTCCTCTTCGTGGCTGCGCGCCACCAGGCCCACCTCGCCGGCATTGGCGACATCCAGTGGGACAGCCGGGGCTACTGAGCGGAGGGCGTCAGGCGGTCACGGGGGTGTCTGCCCACTCCAGGAGGTCGTCGAGCTTCCCGTAGGCGTACGGCAAGAAGGCCTCTGCCGCTACGGTTGTCACCACCTCGGCGGACGTGTGTGTCTCGCCCTCGCTCAACGTTGCCCCGGTTACCGAAAGCACCGGCAGGTCGATGACCGGGTCGTGCCGCGACTCGCGGAAGGTGATCGTCCCTTCGCCGCGGACTGCCCGGTGGACGGTCCCCCGGTGGGTCACGCGGATGAGCTCGGGGTCGAACGCGAGCCCCCGTCCGTTAGCGGCCGGCAGGAAGCGGAAGTAGTAGTGCGGCACGACGTAGTGCAAGGCCGGCTCGGCCGGTTGGCCTTCGAAGCGGCCGGTCAGCTCGATGTAGGTGATGCCGTGGCGCGAGACCCTGCCGCGGGCGTTGCCCCCGGCCACATCCAGGCTTATCTCGGCCAGCTTCTTTGGTTCGGCGAAGAGCTCCCGGCCGAAGGTCACCGCCAGGCCCGTGTCCATCGGCATTGTCAGGCAGTAGAGCCCCTCCTCGCCCTTGTAGGTGCAGGCCAGGTTGATGGCTGCCCCATTGAACGGACCCACACAGTTCGACCGCCGGATTTCGCTGACCGATACCGTAGTCCGCGGCGCCGCCGCGGGTGCAAGCGGGGGCGGCAGCAGTTCGGCCACAACCGCGGGGTCTGTCTCGAAGGCAATGGAAAGGGTGCGGATGTCCAGGAAAGCCGGGGCGGCAAGCACTTCCTGCAGCGCGCTGACCCCGGCAAGGGACTGCACATAACGCGTTCGGGCCATGGTGTACCTCCAGTGAGACCTGGAGGCATTCTACGCCTGGTTCAGCGCCGGAGGCGCACAATCGGGCCTTCGTCGAAGAGGCCGCGCGTGCTGATCCCCATGCGCTCATGGATGGCCCGTGGGATGCCAAGATCGGCCAGGTAGAGCTCGCCTGTGCAGGCGCGGCAGCGTGGCGCCAGGATACCTTCCTTGGGCAGGTCGAGTATGAGGGTCGTTGCGGCCCGGATCGCAGGTGTGTGCACCTCGCCGGTTGTGGCATTGACCCCGGTTGGCATATCAACCGCCAGGATGGGCCTGCGCGACACTACCGCAAGGTCAGTCAACGCTGCCGCCAGGCCGAACGGGGGCCCTTCCCGCCCGTACCCAACCAGGGCGTCGATCACGAGGTCCGCGCGGGCGAGCTCGTCTTCAAGGTCGATTTCGCTCATCTGCTGTTCGCGTTCCACCACCCCGGCCTCGCGCAGGGTCGCAATCTGGCGCCTGGTGGTGAACGTCATCTCGGTCTCCAGCTCACCGAATACGGGACGCGCATCGACGCTCCAGTTCACCAGGTGGCGAACGGCGCAGAGGCCGGCGCCACCCTTGTTGCCGCCGCCGGCAAGCACGATCACGCGCTGGCCGCGGCCCCTGCCCCCGAGCATGGAAAGGGCAAGCCCGGCGATCGAACGCCCGGCTCCCTCCGTGATCTGGAGGATATCGAAGCCAAAATCCTCCTGGGCGATGCGCTGGATCTCTCGCATCTGGGCAACCGAGACGGAAGGGACTTCGGCCATGCGGCGCTGGGGGAATCCACCCGGGTCTGCCTTCACGGTCATGCTTGCCACCTCGACGGCCGCGGCCTTCCTGCATGTTCGGGAGCAGCTGCGCGGATCTGAAGTCTAGGCCGGGGCAGCATTGCCGTCACGAGGCAACGGCGAGGCCTACTCTGTGGGGAAGGTCGCCGTTATGCGCGCCGAAATCCCACCGCGCGTGTTGAACTCCCCCGTGACCATGGCCCAGCGGGGGGCGATCGCGGCGACGATATCGTCGAGCACGGTGTTCACTACATCCTCGTAGAAGATGCCGCGGTTCCTGAACGTCTGAAGGTAGAACTTGAAGCTCCTCAACTCGATGCAGCGGGCGCCAGGGACGTAGGTGATCGTGAGGGTCCCGAAGTCGGGCTGACCGGTCATGGGGCAGACGCTGGTGAACTCGGGCGCCTGGAACTCAATTTCGTACTCGCGCCCCGGGAACCGGTTCTCGAAGTGGTCGATCGTGCCATCAGTCCTGAACGTGTTATCTGGCATGGGTCAAGCGTGAGCCAATCGCCCCTGCTGGTGCAAGCTCCCTACTCCCAGACCGCGACCGGGTTGAGGGCCACGCCCCGGTCATACACATCAATCCCTTCGTAGCGCTTGAGCGCTGCGACGGCGGCGTAGGTGATGGGAGTGGCGGCCGCTTCGAATCCCACCTTGAAGAGCCACTGCTTCCAGATGAGCGGCCAGAGCGTCACGCCTTCCTGACCGGCGAAGGCGATGGTGATGAATATCGCCGAATCGAGGCCCTGCCCCACCAACGTCGACCCAATGGTGCGGGCCCAGAGGAAGCGGCCCCGGGTGGCGACCTTCATCCGCGACAGGACCATGGAGTTGGCAAACTCGCCGACCACGAAAGCGGCGAAGCTCGCCCCCACAATCCGCCACGTCTGCCCGAGGATAGTCTCATAGGCCGCCTGGTTGCCTTCCCAGAATGGCGCAGGCGGCAACTCCTGGGCCGCGACGATGGCAACCACGGCAAGCGCGTTCGCGAAGAAGGCCGACCAGATCACGCGTCGCGCCGCCGCGTATCCGTAAACCTCGGTGAGCACGTCTCCGAGGATGTACGAGACGGGGAACACAACGACCGCCGCCGGGAGGAAGTAGTCGTCCACCGGTCCCGATACGGCACTGAAGCTGGCTATCTTGACCGCGATGATGTTCGAGACGATTAGCGCCCCCGTGAAGAGCGCTGCGATGGGCATCAGCAACCGTGGGGTCGGAGGAAGAGTACGGGCCATGGCCGGAGTTTCGGATGCCGGGGAGTGGCGGGCAAGCGCCCGCCCGGCGAATCACGCTGCCGATTGAGCGAGGCCGGCTATCGGGCCTGCCTGGCCGCCAAAGAACCGATCGAGGCTGGCTGCCAGGTCCGGTCCCGGTCCTGCAGTTTCGCCCGCCACCGTAACGCTCACCGCACGCTGACCTGCCAGGGTCGCAATCTGTGCAATTGCCCTTGCGATGGCGACCGCTGGCACGGCGCGCCCGTCGGCGCCCTCCACCACGTCCTGGAGCCACGATCGGCGGACGACGGCCTCAAGCCTGATCACCTCGCCCGTGCCTGCAGTTCCCCGCTGCAGGGCGACGACGATCTTTGACAGGCCTTCCTCCCCCGCGGGCGAGACGGAAACGGAACCACGTACAGACCCTCCCGCGAGGGCAAAGCCGTGCTGGAACTCCGGCGCGCAGAGTGGACCGGGTTCCAGCGCCTGACGGGCGGTCTGCGAAAGGATGAGCAATCCGGGCCCCCGGCCGCAGGTGGATGAAGCTGCCGGGTCGATTCCCTTGCCATCCTCCTCCGCCGGCCATGCCGCGCCGCTGCGCTCCCGCCTGAAGCTATCCGATGCCATCTCCGCACCTCGCTACTGATCGGATCGTGCTGCCCGGGCAGGTGGCCGAGGGACTGCCTGGAGGAACTCCGGTGAATGAACAGTTCCCGCGGCTGCTCAGCGCCGGCGCTGAACGAAGCGGCCAATGCGTTCGAGGGCGCGCTCTATCTGCTCGTAGCCGCTCGCGTAGCACGCTCGTACGTGGCCTTCTCCGCACGCTCCAAAGGCGCTCCCGGGAACCACAGCCACCCGCTCTTCGGCAAGCAGCGCCTCGCTAAACGTTGTGCTATCGAGTCCCGTTCCGACGATGCTGGGGAACGCGTAGAAGGCGCCCCGGGGCTCGAACGTCGGCAGGCCGATCGCCCGGAAGCCATCCACAATCAGGCGCCGCCGCCGGTCGTACTCGCTCACCATCTCTGCGACGAATGCCTCACCGTGGTCCAGGGCGGCGATGCCGGCGTACTGTGCCGCCGTGGGAGCCGACATCATCACGTACTGGTGCACCTTCATGACTGCCTCTGCCAGCCGCGCGGGGGCGCACACCCAGCCCAGCCGCCAGCCGGTCATCGCGTAGGCCTTGCTGAACCCGCCGATGATGACCGTCCTTTCGCGCATCCCCGGCAGAGCGGCGAAGCACGTGTGCTCGCCGGCGTAGGTCATGCGGTCGTACAGTTCGTCGCTGACGACAGGGAGGTCATGGCGTTCGGCGACGGTTGCGATTGCGAGCAGGTCTTCGCGCGCCATCGTTGCGCCGGTTGGATTGGCGGGGTAGCCCAGGAGCAGCGCCCTCGACCGTCCCGTCATCGCTGCCTCCACGTCGGCGGCCAGCAACCGGAAGTCGTTCGCGGCGTAGGTAGGGACGGGGACGAACTCCCCGCCCGCCATCACCGTTGCCGGCAGGTAGGCCACGTACGACGGGTCGGCACAGAGCACTTCGTCGCCGGGGTCGATGATGGCGCGCAGGCATACGTCGAGCGCTTCGCTGGACCCGCTGGTGATGACAATCTCTGTCGCCGGGTCGTAGCGCACACCGTAGAGGCGCTCGATGTGAGCGGCGAGCCGCTCACGCAGCTCCAGGAGGCCGTAGTTGGAGGTGTAATGCGTATCGCCCCGCTGGATGCTCTCCACCGCAGCGCGCCTGATCGGCTCCGGGGTGACGTAGTCAGGCTCGCCCACGCCGAGTGAGATGACGTCATCGATCGTGCTCAGAAGGTCGAAGAACTTGCGGATCCCGCTCGCCGGAACCGACTTGAGGCGGCGCGAAACGAAACGGGAGGCATCGTTCCCTGGGGCTGTCATGGCTTGCTCCTCTCCACCCCGCCAGGCAGCCCTGAAAAAGGACCGCCTGCTGGCGGTCCCTGGTATTTCTCGACACTGACTCTGCCGTCGACCGCCAGCCTACCCGCGCGCGCGCGCCGCCGCCGCCGCCGCGGTGGCCAGGATGCAGGTGGTAGCGATGGCAGCCATCAGCATTGTTCGAACTTTCCCGTTCGCGCCGATTACCGTCAATAGGAGTTCACTCCCGTCCGGGAGCTCCCCTGCCTGCGCCAGGGGCTTCGCGTAGAATGACCGTCTGTGAGAGAGCATGCGAAGCGCGTGGGGATTGTCGTCGCCTTGTGGGACACGGCCTGGAAGGCCGTCGCCATCCGGCGCGCGGTCAGGAACCGGCAATGGAAGTGGGTCCCGGTACTGGCCGTGGTGAACAGCGCTGGCCTGCTACCCCTGCTCTACCTCGCGAGGTGGGGGAGAGCCCGCCCGGCCGCCATTGAGGGCGAGGGCCACGCCTGACCCGGTCGCACCGCCGTGCAGGGGTAGCTACTTCTTTGCTGCCAGCCAGGGCATCATGGCGCGCATCTCGGCGCCAACCGTCTCCACCTGGTGCTCTGCATCGAGGCGCCGGGTGGCGAGGAAGCGGGCGCGCCCCGACATGTTCTCCAGGATGAACTCCTTTGCGAACTCGCCGCGCTGGATCTCGCCCAGGATCTTCTTCATCTCCGCCTTAGTCTCGGGGGTGATGATCCGCGGTCCGCGCGTGTAGTCACCGTATTCGGCGGTGTCGCTGATGGAGTAGCGCATGCGCGAAAGGCCACCTTCGTAGATCAGGTCCACGATCAGCTTCAGCTCGTGCATAGTCTCGAAGAAAGCGCTCTCGGGCTGGTAGCCTGCCTCGACAAGCGTCTCGAATGCCGCCTTGATGAGCGAGGAGAGGCCACCGCAGAGGATTACCTGCTCGCCGAACAGGTCGGTCTCGGTCTCTTCCCGGAAGGTGGTGTCGAGCACGCCAGCGCGGGTGCCGCCGATGCCCTTGGCATAGGCAAGCGCCACCTGTTTGGCTACCTCGCTCGCATCCTGGTGTACCGCCACCAGGCAGGGGACGCCGCCGCCTTCAGTGTAGACCCGGCGCACCAGGTGCCCCGGCCCCTTCGGAGCCACCATGGTCACGTCCACGAAGGGCGGCGGCTGGATCTGCTGGAAGTGGATGTTGAAGCCATGGGCGAACATCAGCATCTTGCCTTCGCTCAGGTTGGCCTCGATGCCGTGCTGGTAGATCTGCTTCTGCACCTGGTCGGGCGCGAGGATCATGATGATGTCGGCCTCGCGGGAGGCCTGCTCAACCGTTGCGACGCGCAGCCCGGCCGCCTCGGCCTGGGCCCACGACTTCGAGCCCGGGTAAAGGGCAACGATGACGTCGCAGCCACTTTCCTTCAGGTTGAGGGCATGAGCGTGGCCCTGCGACCCAAACCCGACAATCGCGATCTTACGTCCGTTGAGCAGCGAGAGGTCGGCATCCTGGTCGTAATACATGGTTGCCATGGCGAATCCTCCTTGAGGTCGAAGTTGAGGCAGAGCCGGCCGGGCGCCGGACTGCCTACATCGGATGGATGACGCGGCGCAGATGCCGGGTCCGGGCCTCCGGACCAACACCTATCTCCCGGAGCATCCAGTACGTCTCGATCACAGTGACCTTGCCGTCGACGATGCGCAGCCAGTCGGCGCGGCGCGGCCGGGCAGTGTTGACCGCGGTCTCAACCACGGCATCCTTCGCTCCACAGTAGGTCCCGGTCACCTGCCACGACCCCAGGCCAGGATTCGCGCGGGTGGTCCAATCGGAGGCTATCGCCCCGGCGCCGGTGGCGCTGCCGAAGAGGTTGTCGAGAAGCACGCTTTTCTCGGCGATGTGCGCCGTGGCCGAATCAGTGTCCCCGGCAAGCACTGCCGCCATGAGTGCTTCGGCGGCCTTCCGGGTGTCGGAGACGCTGCCACCGCGGTAGCCCCTGGCGCTGGTCAGGGCGGCTGTGGCCTCCTTGCCGGGTTCAAGGTTCGGGAGCATGGCGTAGAGCCGGCGAGAAGCGACCCTTCCGTCCCGCATCTCGCAGATGTCCAGCACGCGCTGCGTGGATGGCCGCCAGTCGTAACCTTTGGCTTCCAGCGTCGCCCGCACGGCGACCACGTCGCCGTCTTCTATGTACTCCTCGTCCGTGTAGGTGCAGTCGGCGTAGTCGCGCAGGAATTCCCGGTACCAGTCCTGCACGGAAACGCTTCCCAGCACGGCCGGGCCCGCGAACGGCCAGAAGGTCACGTCCGGGTCGTGGAGGGCCTCTATGCGGGAGAACTGATCGAAGTTGATGGCGGCGATGAGCGCCTTGACGGCGTCGGTATTGCTCATGCGGGGACAGGCACCTTGTGGGTCGGGAATGCCGCGCGATTGTATCGCGCTTCACGAGTGCGCGGTAGCGCAGCTCGTCCGTTCCTCTTCCCTCAGTCTGCTTCGTCCATCCCCGGCTGGTTCCAGGCTGCCCGGACAGCTGCCTCGGCCGTCTCGTGGTCGAAGCCGCGGCGCAGCAGGTAGCCCCCGATCCTGGCGGCGAAGCTGCGATAGTCCCCTGCCTCTACACGCTCTGCCCGGCGGCGGGCGAGCGCGGTCGCGACTTCGCGGTCGTCGATGCCCGCGACCGCTGATTCGGCCTGTTCCGTGCCGATTCCCCGTTGCCGTAGCTCGGATCTCAGCATCCGCCTGCTGCGAGGCGCGAGCCGGCCTCGTTCAGCCACCCAGGCGCGGGCGAAAGCATCATCATCAAGGAGGCCCACCTGGCGCAGCCGCTCGATCTCGGCATCGATCACGCCGCTCGTGAACCCCTTTTGGGAGAGCTGGCGGCTCACCTCGGCGGCGCTTCGCGCGCGGCGGGCGAGCATGCGCAGCGCCTCCTCGTGGGCAGCGTCCCCCGTCTCGGTGGTACCCAGGCCCGCGAGGATAGAGCCGTTCAGCTCGGCCCCCGGTTCCAGCCCACTTGCCAGGCGTGCCCCCTCGGAGATGAGAAGGTTGCGGCCATCGTCAAGGACCAGGCTGGCGCGCCCCCCGCGCAGCCTGCGCACAGCCACAATGCGCGCCGGGCCCGGGGTACGTTCCATGGCTGTGGCTCCTATCCTGCCGTGGCTGCGGCCAGGACAGGCGACGATGAGTTCTGGCGGACGGGCAGACCTGCCTCGCGGCGGATGTCGGTTTCGATCTCGGCTGCGACATCCGGGTTGTCGCGCAGGAACTGCTTGGCATTCTCGCGCCCCTGGCCGATGCGCATTTCGCCATAGCTGTAGAAGGCGCCGCTCTTGGTCAGGACCCCCAGCTCGGCGCCAAGGTCGACGATGTCGCTTTCGCGGCTGATCCCACGCGGCGAACTGAACATAATCTCAAACTCGGCCACCTTGAAGGGGGCCGCCACCTTGTTCTTGACGATCTTCGCCTTCACCCGGTTGCCGATTGCCTCGGAGCCGCTCTTCACCGATTCCACCCGCCGCACCTCGATCCGCACCGAGGAGTAGAACTTGAGCGCGCGACCGCCCGGCGTGACCTCGGGGTTGCCGAAGACGATGCCGACCTTCTCGCGCAGCTGGTTGATGAAGATCACCGCGGTCGACGAGCTCGAGATTGCCGGCGTTAGCTTGCGAAGCGCCTGCGACATGAGACGGGCCTGCAGGCCGACGTGTGCGTCACCCATTTCGCCTTCGATCTCCGCTCGCGGTACAAGGGCGGCCACCGAATCCACGACAATGGCGTCAACCGCGTTCGAACGTACGAGCGCCTCGCAGATCTCGAGCGCCTGTTCGCCCGTGTCGGGCTGGCTCACCAGGAGGTCCTCGATGCGGATGCCGAGGTCGCGCGCATAGCCCGGGTCAAGGGCGTGCTCGACGTCGATGTAGGCGGCCGTTCCGCCGGCCTTTTGTGCCTCGGCCATCACATGCTGGGCGAGCGTGCTCTTGCCTGCCGATTCGGGGCCGAAGATCTCGGTGATCCGGCCACGAGGGATGCCCCCCACTCCGAGGGCGATGTCGATCGCCAGCGAGCCGGTTGAGATGGCCTGGACCGACATGCTGTCCTGCTTGTCACCAAGGCGCATCACCGTGTTCTTGCCAAATTGCTTGTCGAGCTGCTGGAGCGCCATTTCGAGCGCCCGGGCGCGATCGTTGTCAGCCATGAGTCACCTGCCAGCGAAGCGGTTCCGGGCCGGGGAGGGAGCCCCACAAAGGCCCGTTGGCAGGACTATACACCAGGAGAAACAAATGTTCTATACCTTCACCTGGCGGTTGTTGTAGGTAGGCCCGTCTGTGGTCCAGAATGGCTCATCCTGTGATCTGTCCACGGCCCCACACTGCACCGGTGGGGCCAGCAAAGGAGACGAATGGACCTCCGCTTCGGGGAAAAAGAAGAAAAGCTCCGCCAGGAAGTTCGCACCTTCCTCAAGAAGCAGCTCGAGAACCGGGACACCGGCGGCGCACAGCTTGGTTCACGCAACGAAGACGAGTTTGAGTTCGCCCTCAATTTCAATCGTGAACTGGCAACGCGCGGCTGGATAGCCCCCGCCTGGCCAAAGGAATACGGCGGCCTCGCGGCTGATGTCAAAGAGCAGATGGTCTTCAACGAGGAGTTTGGCTACTACGGCGCACCCGATACTGGTACCCGCGGCTTCGGTGTCGGCATGATCGGGCCCACCCTCATCATCCACGGCTCGCCCGAACAGAAAGCTAACTATCTGCCAAAGATCACCAGTGGCGAACATATCTGGTGCCAGGGCTACAGCGAACCGGGCGCGGGATCCGACCTCGCCAGCCTCCAGACCCGCGCCGTTCGCGATGGGGATGACTACGTCATCAACGGCCAGAAGATCTGGACTTCCGGGGGCCACCGCGCGAACCAGATGTTCTGCCTGGTGCGCACCGACCCCGATGCACCCAAGCACCGGGGGATCAGCTTCCTCCTCATCGACGATATCAAGAACACCCCCGGCCTGACCATCCGGCCGCTCGTAAATATGGCGGGCCGCCACCATTTCAATGAGGTGTTCTTCGAAGACGTGCGCGTCCCCGCGCGCAACATCGTCGGTGAAGAGAATCGCGGCTGGTACGTGGCCATGACCCTGCTCGACTTTGAGCGCTCCGGCATTGGCGTCACTGCCGGTCAGAAGCGCACGCTGGAAAAGCTCACCGCCACGCTGAAGGCTGCTCCCACGATTTTGCGCGAGCGAAACCGTATCAAGTTGGCTGACTTCGTGATTGCCAACAACGTGGGCCGCTACCTGGGCTACCGCATCGGCTCTATGCAGGCCGCGGGCCGGGTTCCGAACTACGAAGCTTCCGTGGTGAAGATCTACCAGTCCGAGCTGGGGCAGCGAATCTACAACTTCGGCGTGAACATGCTCGGCCTGGCCGGCCAGTTCCGCCCCGAGGAGCCGCGCGCGCCCCTCTTCGGCGAGCTGCCCGAGTCCTACATCATGGCCGTTCCATCCTCCATCTACTCGGGCTCGAACGAGATCCAGCGAAACATCATCGCGGCTCGGCCTGCCGCGCGACTGAGTCCCGTCCGCCCGGATTCGCAAGGGGGGAGTGGTCTGACCACTCCCCCTTACCGCTATCCAGGGCTCTGTGTTGAAGGCATTGCCTTCCCCGTGCCCGCCTGACAGAATCCGCGCCATGTACGACGGGATCAGGGTCATCGACTGCTGCGACGAGCGGGGGATCATCGCTGGCCAGATGCTGGCCGACATGGGCGCCGATGTGATAGCGCTCGAACCGCCGGGAGGTTCGCCTGCCCGGCGGCTGCCCCCATTCGCTGGCGACGACCCCGGCGTCGAGCGGTCGCTCTACTGGCACGCCTATGCGCGCAACAAGCGCTCCGCCACGCTCGACTGGTCCACCCCCGATGGCAGCGCGCTGCTCGATGAGCTCCTTGCCCGCTCTGACGCGCTCCTCCTGTCCGGCGTCGAGAGCCTCGCGGCCCTCGGCGGGTACGAAGCTCTGGCAGCGCGTTTCCCGCGGCTGGTGGTCGCTTGCGTCACACCCTTCGGCATGGACGGGCCGAAGTCAGGCTATGCGGGGACCGACATCACCATCCTTGCCTCCAGCGGCGCCCTGCGCATGAGCGGCGACCGTGACCGCCCGCCCCTTCGTGGCACACTGCCGCAGGCGTGGCTCCATGCCGGGGCTGATGCCGCGGTGGGCGTCTTGATGGCGCTGGCCGAGCGCGAGACCTCGGGCCTGGGACAGTTGGTGAGCGTCTCCGGGCGGACCTCCAGCATGCAGGCTACCCAGTCGTCGATCCTTGCCTCCGGCGTTGGCGACGTACCTACGATGCGCGCCGCCGGGGGGGTCTACTTCGGCGGCATCGATATCCGCTTTGTGTTCCCCGCGAAGGACGGGTACGTCTCGATCACCCTGCTCTTTGGCTCCGTTGCCGGCCTGTTTACGAGCCGCCTGATGCACTGGGTCCACGAGGCAGGCTTCATCGACGAGGCCACGCGCGACAAGGACTGGTACGGCTACACGGTTCTCCTGGTGACCGGGCAGGAGCCCATCTCAGAGTATGAGCGCGTCAAGCAGTGCGTGGCCCAGTTTACAGCCTCGTTCACCAAGGCCGAGCTGTTCGAAGAGGCCCGCCGCCGGGAGGTGCTCCTGGCGCCATGTGCCACTGCCGATGACCTGCTCCACAGCGAGCAGTACCGGGCGCGGGAGTACTTCTGGGAGGCGCCTTCCCCGGCCGATGGACACCCTGTCCGTGTCCCGGGAGCGTTCGCGAAGCTGCCTGCATCGCCACTTGTGAACCGCCGCCCGGCCCCGGCCCTCGGCGAGCACAATGCGGAGGTCTTTACCTCCATCCTCGAAATCAGCGGCGAGGAGCTCGCGGCCCTCCGCGGCGCCGGGATCATATAGAGCAGCCCCGGCGAGGCGGCTGCACTACAATCGGATCCGTGTTGGTTCCCGGGGAGTTCGAGCGGCGTCTCGCGTCCGTGGCGGCGCTGTCGCTCATCGCTGCGAGCGTGATGTTTGCGGCACTGGCCTACTGGCAGATCTTCCGCACCGACCTGTCGGTTCGAACCGGAAACCCACGCGTCCTGGCTGCCTACTCTGACCCCGGCCGGGGACGAATCCTCGATCGCGAGGGCAACATCCTCGCCGAAACGTTGCCGGGTGGGGAACGCTACTACCCGGATGCGTCAGTCGCTCACGTTGTTGGCTACATCGATTCCCGCTTTGGAATGCACGGGGTGGAGCTCGCCTTCAACGATTTGCTCAGCGGTGGGGCCGGTGGAGGCTCGTGGGGCGCCGCCTTCGATGCGGAGTTCCGGCGCGCGTCAGTGAGCGGGCTCGATCTGCGGCTCACAATCGACCCGGCGGTGCAGGCGGCCGCGGCGCAGGCCCTGGGTTCGCGCAGGGGGGCCGTGGTGGCCCTTGACCCGCGCAACGGCGAAGTCCTCGCCATGGTGAGCGTCCCCACCTTCGACCCCGGTGCGCTTGGCCGCAACGGAGAGGCCTTGTTCACCGACCCCGCAGCGCCGCTGTTGAACCGCGCCACGCAGGGCAGGTATCCGCCGGGCTCCACGTTCAAGACAGTGACGGCTGCCTCGGCCCTGGAACACGGGGTCATCACGCCCGGCACACCCGTTACCTGTCCGGGCGAAATCGTCGTGGATGGCTTCCCCATTTCCTGCCACAACGTCCCGCAGGGGGTCGGGACCTACCCATTCCGGGATGCCTTCGCGTACTCGGTGAACGCCATTTTCGGCCAGCTGGGGGTTGAGGTCGGGTGGAAGTGGCTCCTCGACACCGCGCGGCGCTTTGGCTTCGGAACTGCCCTCGACTTCACCATCGAGACCGCGCCGTCGCAGGCATACGCTCCCGGTTCCAGCCTCACGAAGGTTCTCCTCGCCAGCACTGCCTTCGGGCAGGGGGAGCTCCAGGCGACGCCGCTGCAAATGGCCGTTGTCGCGGCCACGATCTCGAACGGCGGCGAGCTGGCGGCGCCACACCTTGGCCTTGATGCCCTGCGCGATGGCGAACCTGTTCGCGACCTGGGGACGAAGGGAACGACTCGCATCCTCTCGCCGGAGGTGGCGGCCACGATGCGCGACCTGATGGTCGCGGTTGTCGCGAATGGGCAGGCAAACGGGGTATCCATTCCCGGTGTGACGGTCGCGGGAAAGACCGGCACCGCCGAAAGCGGCCACGGGACGTCGCACGCGTGGTTCATCGCCTTCGCCCCTGCCGGGGCGCCCACGGTGGCAGTGGCCGTGGTGGTTGAGGACGGCGGCCAGGGCGGCGTGGTTGCGTCGCCGATTGCGGGGAGCGTCTTGCGCGCGGCGGTCCAGCGATGAGCCATTCGCGCGGAAACCCGTTCGAACGTCTGCTGGAGCAGGCCGCCCGCGGCCTTGCCGGGCCGCTGCACCCCCTGGAGGTGCTCGAACATGTGCGGACGGCCTTCGATGCCGCCGTCTCCGGCGATGTTGCGCCAAACTCCATTGCAGTGGCGTTCCACCCCGGGGACTTCGACGACTACCGCGCGGGGCTCGACGTCCTCCGTGAAAGGATTGCGGCGCTGTTGGCGAGCATCGAAGAAGCACGCTCCCTCAGGCGTATCGGTGAGAGGGTCGTCGCCTTCACACGTTCGGATGCTGTCCCTGCTGGCACCGTGTCGGTGAGCGCACGTTTCATAGACACAAATCAGCGGCCCGGTACGCCCCCCCCAGCGGGTGCGACGGGCCGTTATCTGCCCGAAACCGGCCTGGAGCTCGTTCTCGGCGACGGGACGCGCGTCGCGGTGACCCACACCCCGTTCTCCATTGGCCGGGGCGCGGGCAACGACCTGCTACTACCCGGGCTTTCGGTTTCGCGGCGGCACGCCGAGCTGGTGCGCTCGCCGCGCGGGTACCTCCTCCGTGACCTTGGCAGCCGGAACGGGCTCCTCGTTGGTGACGCCCGGCATGGCGAGGTGCTCATGTCGGCGGGCACGGCGGTGACCATCGGGGAATTCAGCCTGGAGCTGGAGACAGGCGCTTGAACGGAGACACCGAGCTCCTCGCCCTACGCCTGGCGCTCCTGGCGATCATCTTCGCATTTGTGCTTGCAGCGAGCCTGAGCATGCTGACGGGTCTCCGGCGCGCTGCTGTGCCGCGGAATGTCCCCTCCCCGGGAAGGCGCTCCACCGGGCCACGCCTGGTGCTGGAAGGCGTTGCCCGCACGGGCATGCGGCCCGGCGACAGCTTCGCGCTCGCGGCCACGATGAGCATTGGCCGCGACGCTTCCAGCGGCATTCTGCTCCCTGACCCCTCGGTCTCGGGTCATCACGCCACCATCCAGCAGTCCGGCGGGGGATGGAAGCTCACCGATTCAGGCAGCACCAACGGGACGCTCGTCGACGGGGTTGCTATCGACCGGCGCGGTGCGCTGCTGCGGGGCGGTGAGCTGTTGACCTTCGGCGCGGTATCGCTGCGGCTTCATCTCTGACCGGGTGGGGCGGAAGCGCTGGAGATCCCTGCCAGCAGCCCCACGATGACGAAGTTGACCAGCAGGCTCGACCCGCCATAGCTCACGAACGGCAGCGTGATGCCAGTGGTCGGGATGAGCCGCAGGTTGCCGGCGATGATGATCGCCGCCTGGATTGCGATCAGGAGCGATGCCGACGCGGCCAGCAGCCGTCCATAGGCTTCCGGGCAGCGCATGGCAACTCGCAACCCTGCGAACAGGAGCACCAGGTAGACCATGATCACGCCAGCCGCGCCCGCCAGTCCCAGTTCCTCGCCGATTGCGCTGAACACGTAGTCGGTCTCGGCGGCGGGGATGCCCTGGGGTTCCCCCAAACCGAGTCCTTCGCCTGTAATGCCACCGGCCTCTATGGCGTAGAGGCTCTGCACCGTCTGGTAGCCGGCGGCCTGCTCGTCGGCGAACGGGTTGCGCCAGACGTCGATCCGCGCCCGCGCGTGGTCGAACATGGCGTAGCCGGCCACCGCTGTCAGGGCGAGCAGGGCTGCCCCTGCGAGCACAAACCGCACGCGCCCGGTGGCAACGTAGAGCGCGCTCATTGCCAGGAGGACCAGCAGGGCGATCGAGCCGAGGTCTTTGAGCATGGCGAGGGCTGCCATCGTCATAAGCCAGGTGAGCAGGAGTGGGGCGACGTAGGGGAGGGCGCTGTAGGTGCGGCCGCCAAACCGCAGGCGGCCTGCCGAGAGCACGGCCGCCTCATCGGCGAGGAAACCCGCCAGGAAGACCAGCATGAAGAGCTTGATGAGCTCGGTGGACTGCACCGTGTGCCCTCCGAGCGAGAGCCAGAGCCGGGCGCCGTTGACCGTCGTTCCGAACACCCCGGTGATGACCAGCAGGGCGATAGCCGCCAGGGCCGCCGTATACGTGAACTGGCGCAGTTTCCGATAGTGGCGGCTGCTGCCCCAGGCGGCGAAAACCATGAGCCCTGTGCCCACAGTGATCCAGTTCGCCTGCTCCTGCCCCTGGCCGGGCGCAAGGCGCACCACGAAGGCAAGTCCAACTGCCGCCAGCAGGAGCGCGGCTGCGTAAAGGTGCGGTCCAGCGCGGGGTGCAACGATGCGCAGGCCAGCGTGGCCAACGAACCCGGAAATGAGGAATTGCGTTAGGATGCGACCAGAATTGGCAGGCATCGCAAACTCAGCGACAGCCAGCGAGCGCCACGCAACGGCGGCGAAGGCGCCGCTGGCCAGCACCAGCGCGAGCTCGGTGTTGCGCTCGCGTGAAGCGATTGCCCTGCCGGCCGGCCGGAGCGTCATTTCGCCTTGAAGGTTTCCGATCTCATAGACGGACGATACCGCCTTGAGCGGCTGCTGGGCACGGGGGGGATGTCCGAAGTGTGGCTTGCCGAGGACCAGCGGCTCTCACGCTGGGTCGCGGTGAAGATCCTCCGCGATTCCGTGGCTGGCGCGGGCGCCGGCGAGCTTGTCGACAGTATCGAGCGGGAGGCCCGCGTCATCGCCCGCCTGCAACACCCGAACGTCGTTGCTGTCCACGATGCGGGAAAGCACCAGGGCCACCATTTCCTGGTCATGGAATACGTCCACGGCTTCTCCGTGCGCCAGCTGCTCGAAACCCAGGGCCGCCTCAGCGAGGCCGAGGCTATCCGCTATGGCAGCCAGGTCGCCAGCGCCCTCCAGTACGCCCACGAACAGGGCATCGTCCACTGCGACGTGAAGCCCGAGAACATCCTCATCAACGAGAATGGCGTCGCCAAGGTGGCCGACTTCGGCGTGGCCGATACAGTCACGCGGACGCTCGCCCCGGAAGCTGCGCGTGCCATCCTGGGGACCATCGCCTACCTGGCTCCCGAGGTCATACAGGGGTTTCCCGCCGACCCCCGCTCGGATGTCTACTCGCTGGCCCTGACCGTGTTCGAGATGGTCGCGGGCCGGCTTCCCTTCGCGGCTGCGACGCCGGCGGCCACGGCAGGGCAACGGCTCGCCATGCAGGCGCCGCCTCTGCGTGCAATCGCGATCAGCGCCTCCTCCGAACTGGAGTCGGTCCTTGCCCGTGCCCTCGCTCTCATCCCCCACGACCGCTACGAATCCGCTGCCGAATTCGGCGCCGCGTTGCGGCGCGCCGAGTCCCGGGCCGGCGCGGGCACGCGGGCGCCGGTGCCCGCCCCCCCGGGCCGCGCTCCGGGCCCGGCTTCCTCGCGCAAGGGCCACGGGCGACGCCGTGACACCGCTCCAATCCGGCCGCGTGCTGCCACGGGTGCTTACCCCGCGGCGCAGCGATCAAGCAATCTCGCCATGTGGGTATCGGTCGCGGTCATCGTTCTGGGCGCGGTAGCTGCGGCTCTGGGTGTCTTCCTGCTTGCCCGAGACGACGAAAGCGGGGCCCCTTCCCCTACGCCAACGACCGCCCCGGCAACGGCTACCCGGCCACAGCCGACCCCGACCGCGACCCGGACTCCGACCGCAACGCGGACACCTTCACCTTCACCCTCACCGGCTCGCACGGGCACGACTTCTCCGACGGCGACGCGCAGCGCGACCCCGTCACCGACGGCTACCCGTACTTCAACGCCTTCGCCGACGGTCTCGCCAGTACCATCGCCTTCCCCTTCTCCTTCAGCCAGCCCGTCGCCGTAGACGCAGGAAAGGGGCGCCGTTCCCGGCGCCCCTTCGCTTGGAATGGAGAGGGCGAGGGCCGTGCTAGACCCGGTGGCACCAGACCCAGTGCTCCCGGTCGGCCGTGCCCACGTTGCGCCAGTCCGGGCGCCGGGCGCGGCACTCATCGATTGCGATGGGGCAGCGCGTGTGGAACACGCAGCCGGTGGGTGGCATGAGCGGGCTTGGCACATCGCCGAGCAGGATGATCCGGTCGCGCTTGCGCTCGATCGCGGGGTCGGGGATAGGCACGGCCGACATCAGCGCCTTGGTGTAGGGATGCAACGGATTCTCGAAGATCGAGTCCCGGTCGGTCAGCTCCATGACGTGGCCGAGATACATGACCGCCACGCGGTCACTGATGTGACGCACAACCGAAAGGTCGTGCGCGATAAACAGGTAGGTCAGGTTGAACTGGCTCTGCAGGTCTTGCAGGAGGTTGATGATCTGCGCCTGGATCGAAACGTCGAGAGCGGAGACCGGCTCGTCGCAGACAATGAAGTCGGGCTCGACCGCGAGTGCGCGCGCAATGCCAATGCGCTGACGCTGCCCGCCGGAGAACTCGTGCGGGAAGCGGTTGGCGAAGTAGGGGTTCAGGCCAACCGTCTGGAGCAGGCTCTGGACGCGTTCCTTCTTGGCCTTCCCGCTGGCGAGCTTATGAATGGTGATGGGCTCACCGATGATGCTGCCAACCGACATGCGGGGGTTCAGGCTCGCATACGGGTCCTGGAAGATCATCTGCATCCTGCGCCTGAACCGGCGCAGTTCGCGGCCCTTGATGCGGGTCAGATCGGTGCCTTCGAAGTCCACCGTTCCCGCGGTTGGCCGGATAAGCTGAAGGATGGCCTTGCCGGTCGTGCTCTTGCCGCAACCCGACTCACCCACCAGCCCGAGCGTTTCGCCCCGCTTGACGGTGAACGAGACCCCGTCGACGGCCTTCACATCGGCTACTTTGCGCTGGAAGATGATGCCCGCCGAAACGGGGAAGTAGATCTGGAGGTCTTTGACCTCTACGAGCGGCTCACCCAGCGTGCCTGTCTTCTGACGAATGGAGGGACTAGTCTGCTGCGCCAACTGCGACCTCCCTGCGAACGCGGTCCGATTCCCAGCATGCCGAGTAGTGGCTTTCCGCGACCAGCTTGAACGGCGGGTACTCTTCCTTGCAGCGGTCCACCCGCCAGGAGCAACGTGGATAGAACGAGCAGCCCGGTGGCAGGTGGGCAAGGTCGGGCGGCAGCCCCTCGATTGGCACCAGCTTCTCTTTCCGTGTCTCATCGAGGCGCGGAACGGAATTCAGGAGCCCAACGGTGTAGGGGTGTTTCGGATTCGCATAGAGCTCGGTCGCGGCGGCCGTTTCGATGACGCGCCCGGCGTACATCACGTTCACCCTGTCGGCGTACCGCGCTACCACCCCCAGGTTGTGGGTGATGATGATCACGGCCGTGCCGAACTCGCGGCTGAGCCTGCTCATGACCTCAAGGATTTGCGCCTGGATCGTGACGTCGAGCGCCGTCGTCGGCTCGTCGGCGAGGAGCAGCTTGGGATTGCAGCTCATCGCCATGGCGATCATCACGCGCTGGCGCATGCCTCCCGAGAACTGGTGGGGGTAGTCGTCAAGGCGGTTGCGCGCCATTGGGATGCCCACCATTTCGAGGAGCTCTGCCGCTCGATCGCGCGCTGCCTTACCGTGGAGGTCCATGTGGAGCTCCAGCGCCTCGGTCATCTGGCGGCCGATGGTCAGCACCGGGTTGAGCGAGGTCATCGGCTCCTGGAAGATCATCGCGATATCGTTGCCGCGGATCTTGCGGACCGCGTCTTCGTCGAGCTTGAGGATGTCCCGCCCCTGGAAAAGAATCTCGCCTGAGACGATCTTTCCCGGGGGCTGGGGGATCAATCGGAGGATGGAGAGGGCCGAGACGCTCTTGCCGCAGCCTGATTCGCCAACCAGTCCAAGCGTTTCGCCCTCTTCCACGCTGTAGGAAGTCCCGTCGACGGCTTTGACGGTTCCCTCCTGCGTGTAGAAGTAGGTCCGAAGGTCTTTGACCTCGAGAAGCGCCATCCCTCCTCCTTCTGTTTGCCCGGGTCGCCGGGCCTTCGAGATCTGCCAGGTCTCTCGAGTGCGTGGGGAAGAGGAGACTCGAACTCCTACGCCTTGCGGCACATGATCCTAAGTCATGCTCGTCTGCCAGTTCCGACACTTCCCCACAAGTGCGGCCGTGGCCCGCCAACGGGGGCGGACCACAGGCTTCGGAACAGGAATGGCCTGGTGAGCCGCGAAGGACTCGAACCTTCAACCTAGTGATTAAGAGTCACTTGCTCTGCCAATTGAGCTAGCGGCCCGTCTGGGCTGGGCGGGAGTATAGCACGAGGCGCTTCCTGTTCAAGAAGTATCCCCGAATCTGAAGGCACCCGCAAACCGCGAACCAGTTGGCGAATCCGCTCGCTTTTGGCTGTGAGCGCCCTGGCTGTCCGTCTGTATGCGCCGCCGCAGCATCAGGCAGCGCGCGACGCCCGTCCTCGCTCTATTTCGGCAAGCCGTGCTCGCAGCCGGCGCAGCACCGGGCCGCTCAGGTTCTGGAAGCTCGTTCCGCCCACCGCATCAACTACCGCCAGGGCATCGGCGATAGCGACACGGTAACCACACTCCCACTGGGAGATGTCCTGTGAGGGCGGTCCCTGTGGGGGCAGCGGGGACTGTGCGCCGGGGTTCATACGTTAAGTTGTCGGCAGCCATCACTCTGCCATGAGAGCCTTTGCGCCTCCTCGCGCCGGGTTCCTGAATTGGGGGCCCCTTGCCGGCAATCTCGCAGATTCCGGTTTGTTAGCGGCTGAAGTTGCGTTTGAACTTGCCGATACACCAGAAAGACAACCTTCGAAAGGCTGGTGAAGGCGTGGTGTTGAGCCGCCTCGTTTCCAGGGGAACCGATCAATCCCAGGCCGCCCCTGCGGATGGAGACGCGCGTGGAGCTGCCAGCGCGCCCGACGGACGCATGCTCCAGCGGGCAATTGCCACCGGAATGCGGTACGAACTCGGTATCGATTCCTTCTTTGGCGCATCGCATGCCATGCGCCCGGCGGGCGAGCGCCACACGCACTCCTTCCGTGTGCAGGCGTCGTTCCTGACAGATTCCGTTGATGCGAACGGCATGGTGATCGGCTTTCGCGAGGTCTCCAACCTCCTTGATGCGGAGGCCAGGAGATACTCGGGCCGTTTCCTGAACGACATCGAGCCCTTCACCCGCATCCAGGCCACCGGCGAGAACCTCGCCGCCGTCATTTTCCGCAACCTTGCCGCGGCGCTCGACGAAACGCTGCCGGGTGGCCCGCAGCTGGTGACGGTGACCCTCTGGGAAAACCCCACCAGCTACGTTCGTGTGAGCCGTCAGGAGGCCGGGTGATGCGGCTGGCCATCTTCGCGTGCTGCGCCGCGTTCATCCTCTTCTGGTCGACGCTCCTCGCCGCCGAGGTGCAGGCGGCGCCTTCGCGCGCGGCGACGATGACCTTCCTGGTTGCGGAGTGCCCTGCGGAAAGCTCCATGCATTCCAGGGTCTCTGCCGGCCAGGACCCCCGCGCTGCTGACAATGGAAGCGGGACCGCCGTGCCCGCTGACATCGGCGCTTACGGCTGCTCACAAGCGTCAGCGAGCTACCACCTCTTTCTTCTTGGGGGTTCGACGGCCAGATCGGTCTTCAGAGATGAGACCCTGAGCGACCCGGCCGCTATCAGCTCTTCGTCCAACGGCTATGACGGGAGCGCCACGCTCCTCGCTAACGGCGGAACCTTCTTCATTGACGGAAACAAGGAGGGGGCCAGGCGGGTTGCGGTTTCCGAGTTCCCGGTAAACGTGTCGAGCAGGGCACCACTGCCTGTGCTGGACCTTCAGTGCCATAAGGATGGGGTAAACAACGACAACGCCGACGGCTTCGGCTGGAACAAGTCCTCGCTCTCGCCGGGGGAGCAGGTCTTCTGCATCCTCTACGTGGCCGGCAAAGACGCAGAAGCCACGCGCACGCCAAACCCCTCCGCCTCAGCCACCGCAACGGCCGCCCCGGCGACACCAACCGCGACCTCATCGCCGGATTCGTCACGCACGGTGACTGCTACTCGCACGACGGACGAGTTCGAGCAGCGCAAGCTCATCATCCACAAGCGCACCTGGCAGCCCGGGTCGCAGAAGTGGCAGCCTGCCACGCCGGCCCATTCGTGGACGTTCCAGGTGTTCGACAACAGTGGGACGGTCGTGGCCGAACCGGCCGATGGTGACAACACGCCCCTCGCCGCGGGCTCCTACAAGGTCATCGAAAAGGCGGACCAGCCCGCGCACCCGGCCTTCAAGCTGGTCGACTTCTTCAAGAGCGCGGGCGGGGGCTCGGCATGCCCCGATGAACCCGCCGGGGGCAGCCAGTCGGTTGCCCTCACTCCCAACGATTTCGCGGAAAAGGGAGACGGCACCATCCACCTCTGTGCCTACAACAAGGTGGACCGTTCAGAACCTGAACCGGCCACGCCTGGTCCGGGCGACCACAAGGCCGATCCACCCGTGAAGTACAGGACCGTGAGGCCCTTCGTAGAGTGCGTCTTCGACCACGGCGGTGGGACCTTCACGGCCTACTTCGGGTACGAGAACGGCAACAAGGGGGCCGTGACGATCGAACCCGGTGAGCGAAACAGGCTCAACCCGGGTGTGCCGGGCGTGACGCCGCCGTCGCGTTTCGAGCCCGGCCGCTCACCTGCGTTCCCGGACTCCGCATTTGCAGTGGAGTTCGATGGGAAAGCGCTGGAGTGGACCCTCGCGGGCCCCAACTCAAAGCCCATCTCCGCAACTGCCGATGCGTCCTCGAAGGCGTGCGCCAGGCCGAAGCTCATCAAGGAGTTCGTCTCCGAAGACTCCGGCGTGGTGACGTGGCGGCTGAGGCCATCGTTCGATATGGACATGCTCGTCTGGGACTGGGATGCCGAGACGTGCAAGGGATTCGGAGGCGCGGCCTGTGGCGGTATCACCTCCGGCGACTACGGCAAGTTCTACTCCACCGGCTCCGGGCAGTACATGGAGGTAACGCAGCGGTACACCGTGGAGGACGGCAAGAAGTGCATGGTGACGAACACGGCAGCATTCGCCACCGCTCCATTCACGAGTCCGCCGCAGCCAGGTGAGAAGGTGACGGCGACGTACAAGTGCTCCGGTGCGACCGCGATGGGCTGGCCGCTCCTGGGGGTTGCCTTCGCAGGCGCGGTCGCGGCCGCCTGGGCCATCAACCGGAAGAGGGCGTGATGGAAATCGCGCTCTTCGGTGTTGCTTTCGTGCTCTGGGCCGGTCTGACGCTGTTCTTCTGGCGGGCGGGGGCGTGGCTCCCCTACTACGTCGCCGGCTCCGCCGGGGCGGCTGTCCTGCTGGTGGTCGTTGCCCGCGAGTTCCTTCCGTTGGAGCTCGCCTTGCGGGCCTCCACCGCGCGGGGTGTCGATTTCCTCGCCAGCCTGGTTGGAATCCACACGAGCGTGACCTGGTCCGACCCGGGCGCAATTGTCGTCGTGGGAGTGCCTCACCACCAGGAGTGGACCCACCTGAACGTCGGGCTCGAATCGTCGGGCCTGCTGGAGATAGCTGCCCTGGCAGGGCTGATTGCGTTCTTCCCACGCGGTGGCGCGCTTGACCGCAGCAAGATCCTGGCGGTCGCGCTGCTGGCCACCTTCGCCGCGAACATCGTCCGCGTGCTTGTCATCGTTGCCTTCGTCGCACACTTCGGGCAGGGCACGCTCGACTTCGTGCACACCTTCCTCGGCCGTGCGCTGTTCTTCGTGATGGCGATTGGCATCTACTGGTACGCCATCACCCGTCCCACAATCCGGACGGTGGGCGCGCGCCTGCGTGGTGGAGCCTTCGGATGATTGGCGAATGGTATCTGCAGGTTGGGTTCTGGGGGGTGTTTCTGCTGGTTCCCATCCTCATCGATGGCTCGGTTGCCTTTGCGTACCTGACCGCGGTTGTGCTGGGCAAGCAGCGCCGTCTCCCAATCCGGCCCGTCACAAAGGCGCCGAACGGCAAGTGGCCACGCGTCACGGTGTTGGTGCCGGTCTACAACAGCGCCAATGATCTCGCCGCCTGCATCGAGTCGATCAAGGCGCAGAGCTACCCGGCCGGCCTGGTGGAGATACTCGCCATTGACAACGGCAGCCGGGACCGTTCCTTCGCCGTTTTCTGCGAGCAGCAGCAGACCGGCTATGCCGGCTCAATCCACTGGCTCTCGACTTTCCACCAGGGCAAGCCATGGGCGCTGAACGTCGGCATCCATCACGCACTTGGCGAATACATCATCAACCTGGACTCGGACGTTACGCTGCATCCCGACGCGATCGCGAATATGGTCGCGGCCTTCGAACATGATCCTGAACTTGTGGCTGCAACAGGCTCGGTGGAGATACGGACCAACGAGCCGAGCCATGGTCTCATGCGGCTGGTGCACGAGTGCGAGTTCCAGGAGTACTACTTCGCGTTCAATGTCGGGCGACGCTTCCAATCGGAGTCGCGTTCGCTGTTCACACTTGCAGGGGCCTTCAGCGCATTCCGGCGCGATATCATCTTCGCAACCCACCTCTACGACACGTCCACCGTCGGCGAAGACACCTTCATGACCTTCGACATCCAGGAGGCCTTTCCCGGCAAGAAGGTTTCGGTGGTCACGAGCGCGGTCTGCTACACGGAGCCCATTCCCGGCCTTCGCGCCCTCTACTCCCAGCGGGTTCGCTGGCAGCGCGGCGAGATAGAGGTGATGGCCGCCCATCCGCGGCTCGCCAACCGGGGTATCTTTCATCGCGGCTTCTCGCCCGTGAGAACCCTGATGGTCGACCATACGCTTGCTTTTCCACGCGTGGCATGGACGTTCCTCATGCCTGCGCTCGCCTTCATGGGCTATCACTGGACGACGATCCTGGTCGCGACGGCCATCCTGTACCTGGCATACATGCTCATCGAAGCGGCTACCTGGACCACGAGCGCCCTGCTTGTCGTCTTCCCATCGTCGCAGCGTCTCTGGCGAGGCTGGTGGACGATTCCCCTGATGCCGGCCTACAGGTATGGCGTCTTCTGGATGCGATTCGCCGGGACCCTCACGGTCCTTACCGAACCCCACAAGTGGCGCACCGTTGACCCGGTGAGCGCATCACGCGACGAGCTGTTGCGCGTGGTTGGCCGTGTTTCGCCGCGGCATGGTGAGCAGCCCGGACAGAAGGCGGCTTAGACGCCCCCACCCGGCAACCGGCGCGGCGAGCCGGACCCCTGACCCGGGCAATAACGCCTGGAAATGCGAAGGCGGGCCTCGTGAGCCCGCCTTCTACTTTGGGTGCGACCCTTATTACCAGTTGACACTGCGCATAGGGAAAGGCACCTCCCGCTTCTTCCGGCCGTTTTGCCGACCGTGCGGTATGTAATACTCCTGGTGGACGTATGGTGTCAAGATGGTAAATGTAATTTTTGCAGGCGCTAAGGTTAAGTTCGCGCCTTGGGGAAGGGGTTCCACGCAGCGTAATGCGCGAGGATTCGGAGTAATCGGGCTGCTTCCTGCCCGTACTACCGCCGGCTGGTGCTCTCTTCCCGCCGGTGAATACTGAGCCCGAGCTCAAGCTCCTCGATTACCGTTTCGGCCAGGGCCATGCTCTCATCCGGGGGCAGCGCTCCGCGCCAGACTTCGTTTGAGACTTCGGCCACGCGGTTGGCGCCGAGGGTGCGCTCCGCCGTCGCCAGTTCTTCTGTCACTGCCATCTGCCGCTGGATGAGGCGATCGCGCCCGATCTCGCGAATCTTCTCGCGCACCGCTCGCCGGGCGTCATCGGGCGAAAACGGTGGCAGGCGCCGCCGGGAGAGATCTCCAAGATGGTCCGCCACCGGGTCATCGGGCTGGGCGTCGCCCCCGTTTTCGGCATGCAGCCAGCGCAAGAACGCCTCCCGGTCGAGCGCCGAGGCGAACAGGTCGGGCGGGAGCGGGCGCACCTCTGCCCGCAGGAGGGGGTTCTGCACGAGGATGGCCAGCAGCGTTTGTTCTGGTGAAGGAGCCTCAGCCCGGGAGGGCGCCGCCCGGGGGCCGCGGGGAACGTGGGCGCCCTGCTTCACCCTTTCGAGCACGGCCTGCTCCGTGACGCCCAGCCGGCGCGCAATCCGCTGCACGTACATCGCCCGCTCAACCGGGTCGGCGACCGCCAGCAGCACGGGCCGCAGCCGGTCGACCACCTGCCGCGCCTGGAGGGGGGACTCGGGCTGCTCCGCCTCCATCAGTCGGTTGAGGAGGAACTCCGCAAAGGGGAGCGCACCGGCGATTGCCTTCTCCCATGCCGCCGGGCTGTCACGGGCCACTTCGTCGGGGTCCTTGCCCGGTGGGAGCGGCGCCACGCGGAGCTCCAGTTCGGCGCCCCGCGTTAGCTGTTCGGCCGAGCGGGCGGAACGTGCCATCAGTTCGGGTGAGGCAAGAGAAAGGAAGAGTCCCCCGGCGCGTTCGGCAGCGGCCAGGCCGGCGGCATCGGGGTCCATGGCGAGCACTATGCGCTTCGCATAGCGGCGCAGCAGGGCCGCGTGGTGTTCGGTGAGGGAGGTTCCCATGGTTGCCACAACGTTCCGGTAGCCGGCCTGCCAGGGGCCGATGACGTCCATGTAGCCTTCGACCACCACGGCGGTGCCCGTCGCGCGGATGGCGTCGCCAGCGAGGTCGAGCCCAAACAGGGTGCGCCCCTTGTCGAACAGGTCTGACTGGGGCGAATTGAGGTACTTTGGCTCTTCACCACGGAGCGACCGGCCCCCAAGGCCGATGAACTGGCCGCGCTCGTCGGCGATGGGGATGATCATCCGCCCCCGGAAGCGATCGTGCGGGCGCCCGCCGCTCTCCGGCCTAACCAGCAGCCCGGCTGCCAGCGCCTCTTCCTCGTCGTATCCGCGGCCAGAGAGGTAATCGTGCAGGGCGTGCCATTCGTCGGGCGCCCAGCCGATGCGAAAGGCCTCGACCGTCTCCTGGGTGAGCCCCCGTCGTTCACGCACATAGTCGCGTGCCTCGCTCGCGGAAGGATCTCTCAGCCGCCGCTGATAGTAGTCCACTGCCGCCGAGACAACTCCTCCAAGCCGCTCGATCTTGCTGCGCCGTTGCGCGGCCTCGGCCGAAAGCTGAACGCCCGCCTCAGCGGCGAGCTGGCGAATGGCGCCCCGGAAATCCAGGTTGTCGCGCTTCTGCACGAAGGTGAAGAGGTCACCGCCTTCCCCGCAGCTGCCGAAACAACGCCATGTGCCCCGGTCGGGGAACACGTAGAACGAGGGCGTCTTTTCAGAATGGAACGGGCAGAGGCCGCGAAGGCTGCGCCCGCTCTTATGCAGCGGCACCGTGCGCCCGATGTACTCGGCCAGGTCGAGCTTGCGCTTTATCTCCTCAACTACGTCCACACGCTGATCCTAACCGCTCCGGCGCCACCTGATGGCGCGCGGCACCGCTCCTGAACGTTGGCCCGCGGTTACGTCACCGCGCTCCCGGTGGAGTCGCCGCTAAGGGATTGTGATTGGACCGGACGCCATCACCTGGCCGTTGACCGACACTTCAATGGTCGCGGGGCCGCTGCCGGGTTTGGCGATGTCGGGGAAGGTAACGCTCTGGCCCTTGGCGAGCGCGAGCTGCTGAGACTTCGCAGTCTCGGCGCCTCCAAGCTTGATGCGGACGACGACGGTGGACGCGGCCAGCGCGCCACCGTTGTTCTTGATGGTGACGGTAATCCCGGCCGCAGTGACCTGGGCGCCGGAGATTACGATTTCAGGTTGCTCCAGGGGCGGCTGGAGGCCGAACGAGGCGGCGTTGTTGTCCTCGTTCCCTTCCTTGATAGCGTTGTCGGGGTCCACCTTCACCTGGGCCGTCTTCTGGGTGGTCGCGGGCGGATCGATCTCGAACTCCACCGAGCCGTTCCCGTTCGCCGGGATCTGCACGCCAAATGCCTGGGTAAGGGTACCCGGCGCTACCCCGGCCACGGAAACCACCAGGGAGCCGTTGAATGGGTTGCTGCTCAGGTTGGCGACCGTCACGCGGAGCCTGGCGCCGCCATTGATCAGCACGGCGTTGGTCGGTGCGAAGTCGGGCGCGTTCGGGCTGGTTGTGGGAGACGGGCTCGGCGACGGCGAGGGGGAGGCTGCCGAGGTGGGCGAAGGGGTCGCAGGCACGGGCGTGGGCTCCTTAATCGGCACCAGCGCCAGGGATTCGCCCAGCTCGATAGCAGTTCGCGGCACCCAGCGCTGGCCCCCTTCCTCAAGGAGCAGCCACTCTGAATCGCGCGTTTTTCCGATCACCTTCACTTCCTGCCCCGGGTTCAGGCGTCCGACCGCCTCGAAGTTCTCGCCCGGGCCCATGCGCATGCTCACCGAAGCCAGCACCTTGCCAGCGATGCTCACGGGCCTATCGCCGATTCCTTCATATGCAGTCACCGAGACCTGGTCGGAGAGCTTCGTGGCCCCCGATTCCGAGGTGACCTTGACCGTGATCTTGTATTCGCCCTTGGCGGCAAAACGCCAGTTGAAGGTGGCGGTGTAGACCAGGTCCGAGGGGGCGGGCGACTGGGGAACGTACTGGTCGACCGGTTGGCCGTTCACCTGCAGCTCCAGGAGCGTGATCGCCTCCGTGGCGGTTGCACGCACGGCGATGGTGAAATCTTTGCCGGCCTCAATTCTCTCATTGGCTACGGGCTGGTCGATGAGGACTTTGAAGTCGGCCGCCTTCCTGTCATTGCTGTCGCCGTCACCGGCCACCAGGGAGTAGAGGAGGAAGATGAAGATCCCTCCGACAATGGCGGCCAGCGCGATGAAGACGTAGAACATTGGCTGCCGGGCCGGGGTTGAGTCGTAGAAGTCGTCCCAGTAGTAATCGTCGTCGTCGCCATAGCCGTCGTCGTCGTCGTACGGCTCGTCGTCGTACTCCCAGGTCTCTTCGGGTTCTTCGCGGTAGCCGCCTATCACGGGCGGGCGAGGGGGAGGGGGAGGCGCGGTGCGCGGCGGGCCGGGTGCGCCGATCACGGGTTCGTCGTCGGGTGGCTGCGATCCGTAGCGATCACTCATTAAGCGTGCGGTGGGCCCCCGCTCGATTATCCCGGCGACCTCCTGTACTCGCAATGCAGCGCGGAGAGCGCTGCTTCACCCCTGCTCCCAGCCGATGGCGTCGTCGCAGCCCAGCTCCCGGGCAAGCCGGATGGCGAACCGGTCGGTCATGCCGCTCACGTAGTCAGCCGCGCGCCGCTCGACGGAATCGTCCGGGCGGGAGTAGTCCGGCGAGATGCCCCCGGGGTTGGTCACGAAGTGCCGGAAGAGGAAGTGGACGACGCTCTTTCCCCGCTCCGCGTCGCGAAGCGTCTGTTCATAGTGGTAGACACGTTGGAACATGAACTCCCGCAGCTCGTTTGCCACGTCGTGAATGCGGGGACTGAAGCGGATTGCGGGCGCGGCGCCTGCGCCGGTCTGCTCGCCGGTTGCGTCCCAGCTCGCCTCGACGATGTCGCTCACCAGCGTGTTGATGCGCGCGCCATGCGAATCGCCAAGCTCCTGGCGGGTCGAGAGGGGGAGGTCGCGCTCTTCGATCACGCCCGCACGTACGGCGTCGAGGATGTCGTGGTTCAGGTAGGCGATGGCGTCGGCGACCTTGACCGCCTGCCCTTCGAGAGTGGCCGGGATGCCCCAGCCTTCCGAAAGGATGTCGTCGCGCGTCTTGCTCGACTTGCCGATGGCATCGAGCACCTCGAAAGTCAGGTTCAGCCCGCGCCCCCCGTTTTCCAGGTGTTCGAGCACCCGCACCGACTGGTAGTTGTGCCGGAACCCTTCGGGGAGGCACTCGGCGAGAGCCTCTTCCCCGGCGTGCCCGAACGGGCCGTGGCCGATGTCGTGCCCGAGCGCCGCTGCCTCGGCCAGGTCCTCGTTCAGGTTGAGCGCCCGCGTGATGGTTCGCGCCACCTGGGCGACCTCCAGCGTATGCGTGAGGCGCGTGACGAAGTGGTCCCCGGCAGGGGCTATGTACACCTGGGTCTTGTGCTTCAGGCGGCGAAACGCGCGGGTGTGGAGAATGCGATCCCGGTCCCGCTGGAAGGCCGTCCGCAGCGGCGAAGGCTCTTCCGGAACGGCCCGCCCGTGGCTGGCTTTGCTGCGCGCAGCAAAGGGGCTGAGCCGCTCCTCCGCCGCTTCGAGGCGCCCGCGCACGACTGACAGGTCCATCGCTGCGAATCTTAGGCGATCGGTGCGTCAGGGGGTGTCGTGGCGTCGCCATGAGCTTGCCAGCCGCTTCTGCCCTCCCCATGATTCGCCCCGAAGACCCCGTGCAGCGAGGTGCCCAATGTTCCCCGAAGTCCCCCACACCGGCCTACCGCTCTCTGGCCTCAAGGTTATCGACTGCACCATCTGGCAGCAGGGCACCTACGCCTCGGCGATGCTGGCCGACTTCGGCGCCGATGTCATCAAGGTTGAGGGCCCAGATTCGCCCGACCCGGGCCGTGGGGTCACAGTTGCCGGCGGCCCGCTCAATCATTACTTCGAAAGCCACAACCGGAATAAGCGCAGCATCGTGCTCGACCTCAAGCATCCCGAAGGGCGCGAAGCCCTCCTGCGCCTCATCGAGACTGCCGACGTCTTCGTGCAGAACATGCGCCAGGGCGTGATGGAGAAGCTATGCCTCGGCTACGAAGACCTGAAGGCGCGCAACCCCGGGATCATCTATGCGACCGCCAGCGGGTATGGCTCGAAGGGGCCACACCGGAAGTGGCCGGCAATGGACATCCTTGGCCAGGCGCGCGGTGGCACCATGATGATGCAGGGGCCGCCGGAGGGGCCTCCATTTCCCGCCTTCGCTGGAATGGCCGACCACGTGGGGGCAATGGCCCTTTCGTATGGGATTCTGCTGGCCCTCTGGCACCGTGCCCGCACGGGAGAGGGCCAGCAGGTGGAAGCATCGCTCCTTGGCGGCCAGGTCATGCTGCAGTCGTTCAATATCACGGGCACCCTGTTCACCGGGCAGGTACCCGCGCGCCGTTCGCGCGAAGAGGCGGACCCGATGTGGAACGTCTACCGCTGCAGGGATGGCCGCTGGATCGCCGTCAGCATGATCCCGGGCGACCGCTGGTGGGCGTTGTTCTGCGAGGCCACCGGCCGGCCGGATGTTCGCGATGACCCGCGCTTCTGCGGCTTTACGGAGCGGCTGCAGAACCGCCAGGAGCTTGTCCGGGTATTTGATGAGATCTTCAGCAGTCGCGACCAGTGGGACTGGGTGAGCCACCTCTGCGAGCGCGGCCTCCCGGTTGCCCCGGTGCAGGACTACGGACAGGTGGTCGAGGACCCGCAGGTGATTGCAAACGGCTACGTGGCCTCCTTCGACCACCCGCGCGGCGGACCGGTGCGCATGGTGGGGCCCGCCGTGCAGCTTGAAGGCAGCCCGGGGTCCATTCGCCGGCCGGCGCCGGAATATGGTGAGCACACCGAGCAGGTGCTCCTTGAGGCCGGGTTCAGCTGGCATGATATCGAAGCCCTGAAGGCCGCCGGGGCAATTGGGCCGCGGTGATTCGTGCCGGCATTGCCGCGTTGCCCGAAGCAACTCGCTGCACGCCGGCGCCGAAAGACGTACACTATCGGAGGTAGGGCGTTTCGTTTCCGTTCAGGGCGGAGGCGTTAGTTGGCCTGCCGCATTGAGTACCACACAGCGGGTAGGCATGGATCGCTCGCGGCTCAAGCGCTTCATCAATCAGCGGCTTTCTGAATTGCCGCTCGAAGCCCCCGTTTTCGTTTCTCCCGGCACCTCCGTGAGAAAGGCGGTTGCCCTCATGCAGGAGGGCTCCCAGCCGTGCGTGCTCGCAGGCGATGAGTCGAAGCTGACGGGCATTTTCACCGAACGGGATCTACTTCTGAAGTGCACAGCCGATGATTTCGATTGGGAGCAGCCTCTCGATGCGGCCGTGCTGACGCGTGAGCCGCGCACGATCTCGGCGCGCCAGACGGTGGCCGAGGCCATTGCGGCCATGCAGCAGTTCAACTACAGGACTCTGCCGGTGGTCGACGATGGCCGCGTGATCGGGCTCGTCCGTCTCGGGGGCCTGCTCACGCAGCTTGCCGAGGCGTTTCCCGAGGATGTACTGAATTTGCCTCCACGGCCCCACCAGGTCATGGAGAAACGAGAAGGTGGATAGCAGAGGTTCATGACCACAGAATCCGAAGTTCAACGGGAGCGCGCCGTCGAAAAGCTCGACCGCGTCACGATTCGCTTCGCCGGTGACTCCGGCGATGGCATGCAGCTGACCGGCACGCAGTTCACGCGCACCTCCGCCGTCTTCGGCAACGACATTGCCACACTGCCCGACTTCCCGGCAGAAATACGCGCCCCCACCGGGTCGTTGCCCGGCGTCTCGGGCTTCCAGCTCTCCTTCGCGAGCACGGATATCCTCACCCCGGGGGACCAGCCAGACGCCCTCATCGCCATGAATCCAGCCGCGCTGAAGACGAACATCGGTGACCTTCGCCCCGGCGGCCTCGTCATCGTCGATGAGGATGAATTCACCGAATCCAACCTGAAGAAGGCGGCCTACATCTCGAACCCGCTGGAAGACGGCACGCTTTCGAAGTGGCAGGTGGTTCGCATCAACATCACGCGCCAGAACGAACTGGCCCTCGACGGCCTTCCGCTCCCGGCAAAGCAGAAGTTCCAGAGCCGGAACTTCTACGCCCTCGGCCTGGTGCTCTGGCTCTATGGCCGCTCCATGGAAACGACGGTGAAGTGGGCGACCGACCGCTTTCGCCGCAACCCGGATGTGCTCGATGCCAACCTGCGCGCCCTGCGCGCCGGCTACCATTTCGGCGAGACCACGGAGCTCTTCCACCACCGCTTCGAGGTGCCCGCCGCTGAGGTTCAGCCCGGCACATACCGCCACATCAGCGGGAATGAAGCGACAGCACTGGGGTGCCTGGCCGCATCCATCCGTTCGGGCCTGCCCCTGGTCTACAGCAGCTACCCGATCACGCCCGCTTCGGACGTCCTCCACGAACTTTCCAAGTTCAAAGCGTTTGGTGTGAAGACTATCCAGGCCGAAGACGAGATTGCGGCCATGGGCATGACGGTCGGCATCGCCTATGGAGGTCAACTGGCCCTCACGGGTACAAGCGGCCCCGGCCTTGCCCTCAAGAGTGAAGCCCTCAACCTGGCAGTCATGACCGAGCTTCCGCTCGTCGTCATTAACGTGCAGCGCGCGGGACCAAGCACCGGCATGCCCACCAAGACGGAGCAGTCCGACCTTCTCCAGGCCCTGTTTGGGCGCAACGGCGATTCGCCGGTTGCGGTCGTGGCCCCGGCCACACCATCTGATTGCTTCACCATGGCGATTGAGGCCTTCCGGCTCGCCCTCAAGTACATGGTTCCCGTGATCCTGCTGAGCGATGGCTACCTGGGCAACGGCTCCGAGCCATGGAAGGTCCCTGTCGTCGATGACCTGCCCGTCATTGAGTACCACTACGCCAAACCGGTCGACGGTTCGCGCGAGTTCAACCCGTACGAACGCGACCCGGCAACGCTTGCCCGGCCGTGGGCCGTTCCCGGCCAGAAGGGGCTGATGCACCGGATTGGCGGGATTGAGAAGTCCGGCGAAACGGGTGACATCGCCTACGATGCCGGCAACCACCATCGCATGACCCTCGCTCGCCTGGGCAAGGTCGAACGGATGGTGCAGGATATCCCCGCGCTGGAAGTACAGGGGCCGCCTGAAGGCGACCTCCTCGTGCTCGGCTGGGGCAGCACCTACGGCGCCATCACGAGCGGCTGTGCCCGGGCGCGCAAGTCCGGCAAGAGGGTCGCCTCGGCCCACCTCCGTTACCTCAACCCTCTCCCCGCCAACCTGGGCGAGGTGCTGCGCAACTACGGCAAGGTGCTGATCCCCGAGATGAACACGGGCCAGCTGTCGCTCATCATCCGCGGCAAGTACCTGGTCGACGCTGTTCCGTTCAACAAGATTGCGGGGCAGCCATTCAAGATCGCCGAAATCGAAGGCAAGATCGATGAGCTCCTTGGCCTCAGCGGGCCCTACGAGTTCCAATTCGGCCCGGCTTCCGTGCTGGGAGGAGGTTAGCGGTGACCACTGCCACTACAGGCTCGCCCACGGGCGCCGATGAGGTCATCCCCGTTCTGACGAGGAAGGACTTCGTCTCCGACCAGGAGGTGCGCTGGTGCCCCGGTTGCGGCGATTACGCGATCCTGGCGCAGATGCAGAAGATGCTCCCCGAGCTGCGTATTCCGCATGAGAACATTGTCTTCATCAGCGGGATCGGCTGCTCGAGCCGGTTCCCGTACTACATGGAGACCTACGGCTTCCACAGCATCCATGGCCGCGCCCTCACCCTCGCGACGGGGCTGAAGACCGCCCGGCCCGAGCTCGCGGTCTTCGTCATCACCGGCGATGGCGATGGCCTGAGCATTGGCGGCAACCACCTGCTGCACGCAATGCGCCGCAATATCGACATAACGGTTGTGCTCTTCAACAATCGCATCTACGGGCTCACCAAAGGCCAGTACTCGCCTACCTCCGAGATGGGCAAGATCACCAAGTCCTCCCCCTATGGCACGGTGGAGCAGCCGCTCCATCCGCTGCGCGTGGCGCTGGCCGCGGGCGCCACCTTTGTTGCCCGCTCCATCGACCGCGACACGAAGCACCTGGAAGAGACCCTCTACCGCGCTGCCACGCACCGGGGCACCTCGTTCGTTGAGGTCTACCAGAACTGCGTCATCTTTAACGACGGTGCCTTTGACTCCTTTGCCGACAAGGAGGTGCGGCAGGAGCGCATGGTCTACCTGGAGCACGGCCAGCCGCTCCGCTTCGGCCGGGGCCGCGAGCACGGCATCCGCATGAACGGATACGTCCCCGAGGTAGTCCGCAACGCCGCCGATGATGGCGGCCTTCTCGTTCACAATGCCAGGGACGCGAACCCGGTGCTTGCCAGCATCCTCGGGGAGATGGAGTATCCTGACTTTCCGGTGCCGATCGGCGTCTTCCGCGATGTGGAAGCACCCACCTACAACGACCTCGTGGAGAAGCAGGTGGCGGACGCCATGGCCCGGGAGGCCGCTAACTTCGAAGATCTCCTCCACAGCGGCGAGACCTGGGAGATCCTCTAGCTCGCAAGCCGCGAACAGACGCTCCACCCTGCCGCCATTGGCGCCAGGGCGCACCAGGGGGGAATCGCATGACTGGCACGCAGACCGGTTACCTCGTTTGCCCGAGCTGCGGGCACCAGAACATCGCCGGTACGGATGGCTGCGAGAACTGCATGGCCGCGCTGACGGCTATCCGCGACGATGGAAGCGAGCCGCTCTTGCCCCTGACGGAAATCCGGCTCTCACGCATCAAGGTCGTGCCGCCCGAGATCACCGTGCGCGAGGCGGTTGATGCGCTCCGCCAGGAGGCGAGCGGCGCGGTTGTGGTTGTCCAGAACGGCGAGGTCGCCGGCATCTTCACGGAGCGCGATTTCCTCAAGAAGATAGCCGGCCATCCCGAACTGCTCATGGCACCGGTCAGAGACTACATGACGCCCGACCCCGTCATCCTTCGCGATTCCGATACGATGGCCATCGCCGTCAACAAGATGGGCCTTGGCGGGTTCCGGCACATCCCGCTGGTTCACGATGGCCGCCTCGTCGCACTCGTCACCGGCCGCGATGTCCTGCAGTGGCTGATGATGCGTTACTTCGACTGACCTGGAGTTCACCCAGCGTAGCCGGATAGATGCCTAGGCCTAGCCTATGGCAGCGGGATAGGGTATCGTCCCACCCATAGTCCTTCACTATGGCTATCTGGTGAGCTATCCGTGGAACTTGCCCAGCTCGATGCCTTCCTCGCTGCCGCCGACAGTGGCAGCTTCAGCCGCGCCGCTGAGCTCCTCAACGTTGCCCAACCGTCCCTGAGCAACCGCATCCAGTCGCTCGAACGGGAGGTGGGCCAGCCACTCTTCGAGCGCATGGGCCGCGGCGTCAAACTCACCGATGCTGGCCGTGCCTTCCTGCCCTACGCCCAGCGAGTGCTGCGGACCCTCCACGACGGCCTGATGGTGCTTGAGGGCACGCGCGAGGGCACCGCCGGCCGGCTCACAATCGGCACCGCCCCCGCGGTCGGCACCTACGTCCTGCCGCGGCTCCTGAAGGTGTTCTGCGACAACCACGAGGGCGTCGACGTCATGGTGCGGACCGGACACTCTGACGAAGTCCTGCAGATGGTTCTCGATGACGATGTGCAGGTGGGCATTGGCCGTCCCATCAATCATCCCGATGTTCGCACCTTCGTCCTCTACCACGACGAGCTGGTTCTCGTCGTTTCCTCGAGCCATCGCTACGCCAAGCGTGGGAGCGTGAAGGTTGATGACCTTGCCGAGGAGTCGCTCATCCTCTTCGACCGTGACTCGGGCTATTACGGGATGATCCTCGGCCTCTTCCGTGAGCTTGGTGTGGTCCCGCACCAGCAGATGCAGCTGGACAGCATCGAGGCCACCAAGAAGATGGTGGAGATGAACCTGGGCATCGCCCTTCTGCCCGAGGTGTCCGTGGACCGCGAAATCAAGCTGGGGACGCTGAAGAAGGTCCACATCGAGGCCGCCGAACCCGTAGAGCGCGAGATCGCCGTGATGTACAGGCGTAACAAGCCCCAGTCCGGCCCCATGGCCGCCTTCCTGGACCTCCTCGGCGAGATCTACGGGGTCAAGCTGCCCCGTTAGATGCTCATCGACCTCCACTGCCACACGCTCCCCCTTTCGCAGTGCAGCTCACTGCGAGCCGAGGAACTCGTTGACCTCGCGCGCGAACGAGGGCTCGACGGCATCTGCCTCACCGAGCACGACGCTTTCTGGGATGACGAGGAGCGGGCCGAACTCGCCCGCCGCACCGGTTTCCTCGTGCTGGGGGGAGTGGAGCTCACCACGAATATGGGCCACGTCCTCGCCTACGGCCTCGGTTCCGGCACATCGGCGCTTGCCGATGCCGCTTCCGCGTTTGCGGCGGCACGGTCGTGCGGGGGGCTGCTCTTCCTCGCCCACCCCGCTCGCGACGGCCTGCTGCGCGTGAACCGAGAGACAGTCGAGTATTTCGAGTCGGTGGAGGCCGTCAACGGCTCCGACTCGCGCCTTCAGAACCTGGCGGCGACCGGCCTTGCGCACGGGTTTCGCCTGCCCGGGATCGGGGGCTCAGATGCCCACACACCGGCCGAGGTGGGGCGCGCCGCCACGCGCTTCGCCATGCCGGTCACCGATGATGCTTCGCTGGTTGCCGCCCTGAAATCAGGCAGCTACGAAGCCGTTCATCTGAGGGACTGATACCGGGCCGGGTGCGGGCCCTCACGAGCCTTCCTCCCAGCCCCACTGGACAGCGTGAAAGCGCTCCAGGTCTTCGTGCACCCACAAGAGCGCCCTGAAGTGGTCGAGCGCGTGCGCCACCGCCCGCTCCGCCACCCAGGCGACGTCGACCGGCCCGATCTCGGGCCAGATCCCCCGGCGCGCCCACTGGGCGGGTTCAAGCCCCTTGAAGAACTCGAAGGTGCGTTCCCGTTCGCGCCTGAACTCCTCTGCCAGCTCCGCGACATCCATCTCCTTCGAGTAGCCATCGCGCATGTGGGCTTCCTGGTCCCAGTCCGCAAAGGATGGCAGGTCCTCCTTCACCATTCTCTCGGCCCTGGGACGGTGGACGGCCCGCTCGACTGCCAGCAGGTGGAACACGTGCTGGCAGTCGACCACTGCCCCTGTGGCTGCTCATGCTGGCGGTGCGCGGTCAGGGAAGCTGCCCAGTCCACGCCCCTGGCGCTCAACTGCAGCCGGGCCATGAGGGTCGGGTCGGGGATGCGCTTATCGGTCACCTGTCTACCTCGAAATGCGGGAGGCCGCACGGCGGAATCGGGGCGCCCGCGAATGCCGGGACGTGATCTAACGTACTAGTGTCACATCCGGATGGCCATGGGAACCATCGGACCCTCGCCAGTCAATGGTCCGCATGTCTCGCTCCACGAAGCGGGGCAGATCGCGCGCGGCCTGCGCGTGGAGGGCCCCCAGGCGGGCGGAGCACCCTCGGAGCTCGCCCGGCCGGCGGCTGCGCCGGGCAGGACAGCGGCGGAGCGCCGCCCGATCGCATCGCGCAGGGGCGCGCCCGGCGCTGACCCGCACACCCCCGTTCAATCGGCGGGAGGCCCGGCAGACCCGGGACAGTGGGACGCGATGCTGAACCGGCTGGGGCGCCAGTACAACGTTCCCCCGCTTTTTCTCAAGGCGGTCATGCTCTCTGAGAGCGGCGGGCGTGCAGACGCCATCGGCGACAGCGGTCACTCCGTGGGCCTGTTCCAGCTCCACGACCAGGGATATGGCGCCGGCATGGGCGACGCGCGCTTTGACCCGGAAGTCAACGCCGAACGCGCGACTCGCGGCCTTGCCGAAGCGTGGCATGCCGGCGAACGGGCCGGCTACAGCGGCGAATTCGCAGTGCGGGCCGCGTACAACTACTCGTTCAACCCGGGCGGGGGCTGGGCCTACCAGGGCGACAGCGTGGTGCGCCACTACAATGCCCTGCTTGCCGGCCAGGGACTTCCCCGGCTCTCCTGAGATCTGAAGGCCCACGCGCCCCGGGGGCCGCAACGGCGCTCGCCGGTGCTATCATCGAAGTCCCGGCAGCCAGTGGGCCGCCCGGGCAAAGGCGAGCTACGGAGGTGGGCCGGTGGTCACAACCGGATACGTTGAGCGCGATGCCGTGGTCGGAGGCCTGAAGCTCCATTACCAGGAGTGGGGAAACCCGGCGGCCCCCACAATCCTCATGCTTCATGGCTTTGGTGTTTCCGGTCACATGTTCGACGAGTTCGCCGAGCGCATGCAGGACCGATACCACCTGATTGCCCTCGACCAGCGTGGCCACGGCGATAGCGACTGGTCACAGGAAGGCGACTATTCGCGCGACGCATTCGTGGCGGATCTCGATGGCTTCGGCGAAGCGCTCGGCCTGGAGCAGTTCTTCCTTGTGGGACACAGCATGGGCGGGCTCAATTCCGTCGCCTACACGGTCCAGCATCCCGGGCGCGTGCGAGCGCTGGTCCTGGTCGACGTTGGCCCCGAGTCGGCGAAGGAGGGGGTCGACAACATCGTCCGCTTCACTCGCGGCCCCGACGAGCTCGATTTCGAGGAGTTCGTCGAGATGGCCCACCGCTTCAATCCCCGTCGCAGCATCGAGAATATCCGCGAGCGCATGCGCCATCGCCTCAAGCCCACCGGTGAAGGCAAGTGGACCTGGAAGTTCGATCGCCGCTTCCGCCAGCCCGACTCCGGTCTGACCATCGGCAGCCCGCTCTCCAACGATGAGATGTGGCAGATCTACCGGGGTGTTCCCGTGCCCGTTCTGCTCGTCCGTGGAGCAGAAAGCGACGTCCTTTCGCAGGAAGTTGCCGAACGTGCGGCGCGGGAGATGCGGAGCGCTCGCCTGGTGGTGGTGCCCGGCGCCGGGCACAGTGTGCCGGGGGACAACCCGGACGGCTTCACGGCCGCCGTCGTGGAGTTCATCGACGACCTGCTGGTCGGGCGGATGCCACCGCCTGTACAGGAAGCGCCGCCGCTCGACGTGCTCGTTGAGACGCGCCTGTCGCGCCGCCGCCGCTCCAGCTTCATGCTTCTCGTCGTGGCGGGCCTTGGCGCTGCCCTCGCCGCAGGCGGTATCGCCTACGCCATCAACCGCCGCTCCCGGGGCCGCGCGGGCGAGGCTACCCGGCCAGTGGCCGAAGAAGGGCGCGCGCGGCGGCTGCCACGCTCCGGGGGGGTCCAGCGGGCCGATATTGAGCAGGCGCGGCGCCGTGCCCTGGACCTTTCGCGGGAGCTTGCCGGAGCCGGGAGAAGGGGCGTCGCGCAGGCACGTGGTGCAGTCCGGGAAGTCGAGCTGGAAAGGGCGCGAGAGGCCGCCCTCGATGTCCTTCATGCGCTCGGTGAACGTGCCCGGGCTGCCGAGGGCACAGCCGCCGGGACGCTCCAGCGTGTCGACCGCCAGAAGCTCCGAAGACGCAGCCGGCGTGCCGCTCGCAGGGGGACCTCGGTGAGCTGGGCCGGCCTGCAACTGGCGCTTGCCCTCGCTCCCCGCCTGGTCTCGCTCGCCTCGAGCGCGCGCACCGGTTCACGGCGGTCGCGACGATGATTCACGTCGAAGTCCGCGGCGCCACCTTCGCCTGTGTAGATGAGGGCCACGGTGAGCCCTCGTTTGTCTTCATCCACGGCTGGTGCTGTGACCACACGTTCTGGCAGCCGCAGGTTGATGGCCTCAAAGGCAGCCACCGCTGCCTTGCCATCAGTCTCCGCGGGCGCGGCGGGTCCAGCGCAGTCCCGCCCTACGACACCACCACTGCTGCCGATGATGTCGCCGCCATCATGAAGGCGCGCGGGGTCGGCCCCTCCATCATCGCCGGGCACAGCCTCGGCGGGCTTGTGGCGCTGATGCTGAACGACCGGCACCCGGCACTTGTCCGGGGCATCGTCCTTGGCGATTCGCCGCTTTCGGCAGCGCGCGGGGGCGGCCTCCAGGGCGCATCCGAGGCCGTCGCCGCAGCGGGGTCCATGGAGCCAATGCGGAACATGATTGAGAGCTTCTTCGTGGAGGACACTCCCCACGACATCCGCAGCCATGCCCGCGACACCATGCTTTCCTGCCCTGCAGATGTAGCTGCCGGGATGTTGGCCAACGGGGAAGTATTTGTGAACCGGCTCGATGACCTTCTCAAAGACGCTGACAGGAAGCCGCTGATGGCGATCTGGGCGGGCACCCCACTTGGAGACCCCGGACACCTGCGCGACATCACCATGTTCGTGCGCCAGGAGCCGGTCGCAGGCGCAGGGCATTTCTTTGAGCTCGAGCAACCGCTGGTGACCAACGCCCTCCTGCGTGCCTTCGTCGACGACGTGAACAGGGACCCGCGATCGGCAACCCCCGGGCAGGCTTCGGCGGGCGACCGCTAGCGGACCTCGCGGTACAGTAGCCCCTGTGGCCGACGTAGCGCGCAAACCCCCGCGACCTCGGACGCGCGCTCAGAAGGGGCGTGGCGTAACAGGAGCCCGCAAGAAGCCCGAGAGAGGGTCATGGTACCCGGCGTTCGTCGGCTCGTTGCTCGCGGCCGGAGCGAGCGTCGTCGTACTGATCATGGTGCTCGTCAGCCGGTTTGCCGATGCCGACCCGGCTTCCGTCGCTGTGACCCCCACCGAGACGGCGACCGCTACCGCCACCCTGGCGCCAGGGGAACCAACCCCGGCCGCCACGGCTGCCCCCACGGGCTTCGCGGAGATCCTCCCCTGTGGCGACATCCTTGTGCCGATCGACAAGGACCATCGGCTTGCTTCCGACTGCGAGCCGGGGGACCTCCAGGCCCTGCCGCCATCGATCTCGGCCGAAGGAAGCCAGTACCTCCGGCAGGCGGCGGCTGCTGCCATCAAGAAGCTGTTCGATGCCGCGGCGGTTGAAGGCTTCCACCTCTATGTCAATAGCTCATACCGCAGCTACGCCACCCAGCAGGAGCTCTTCGACTACTGGGTTCGCGTGAACGGCCAGGCATATGCGGAGCGGACCAGCGCTCGCGCGGGTCACAGCGAGCACCAGCTTGGCACGACGGCCGATGTTGGCTTCCCGGGGCACTTCCTCGAAGGGTTCACCGGGACCTCCGAGGCCGAGTGGTTGGCGGCGAACGCCTGGAAATCCGGCTTCGTCCTGAGCTACCCGGAAGGCAAGGAAGCGGTGACGGGATACGCATACGAGCCGTGGCACATCCGCTACGTGGGGGTGGAAGTCGCCGGGAAGGTGCACAACAGCGGCCTCACCCTGCACGAGTTCCTCCTTCAGCGCTGAAGGCCGCCGTTGCAGCGCAGCGCGCGCGATGACACACTCAACCTGCTCAAGAATCTGACTGGAAGGAAACCACAAACCGTGTACGACACCGGCACCGATGAGCTCCTCGCCGGGCTCGATGGGAACATCCTCACCGTTACCCTCAACCGCCCCGACCGCATGAACGCGATCAGCGGGCCCATGCTCAATGCACTGGCGAAGACCCTGCAACAGGCGAATATCGACCCCCAGGTCAGGGTAGTGGTCCTCACCGGCGCCGGGCGCGGGTTCTGTGCCGGCCTTGACCTGAAGGCCGAGACGTCGGGCGATGGTGTGGGGAGCGCACTGCGCGGATACCAGCTCTTCGACCTCCACAATTCGCCCCCGATCGTTATCAACCGGATGGATAAGCCCATCATCTGTGCGCTCAATGGGGCGGCCGCCGGCTACGGCATGGACCTTGCCCTGGGCTGCGACATCCGAATCGCCAGCGAGAACGCCAAGATGGGCGCTGTCTTCGCCCGCCGGGGGGTCCTCCCCGAGTCGGGTGGTTGCTGGTATCTCCCCCGGCTGCTCGGCTGGGCCAAGGCCGCCGAGGTGGCGTTCCTCGGCGATGTGCTCGATGCGCAGAAGTCGCTGGAAGTGGGTCTCGTCAACCGCGTCGTGAAGCACGAAGACCTGATGGCCGAGACCATGAAGATGGCGACGCAGATCGCCAACAACGCCCCGCTCAGTGTGCAGTCGACCAAGCGCATGATGCGCCTGGGCATGGATGAGACGTTCGAGACAGCGGTCGACCACATCTTCCTGCAGCTCCTGCCACTCTTCCAGAGCCAGGATTTCAAGGAGGGCCTCGCTGCCTTTGCCGAGCGCCGGGAGCCCCAGTTCAAGGGCCGCTGACACGAGAAAGGCGCAGGCGGCCGACGGTTGCCATCGGCGGCCCGCCTGCGCAGGCTCTGCCAACGGCCACCGGACCTACTGCCCGGCCAACTCCTTGAGGTTGGCGGGCAGCTCCTCCGGGATCTCCGTGACGGGCCGTGTCGCCTGCGCGATCGTGATGTCGAACACATCACCCCAGGCGGCTTCGTAGTAGTCGCCGGGTCCCTCGTCCGCAGCCTCCCAAACGAGTACAACCTGCGGCATCTCCGCCGGGGCGTTCACCCAGTATTCGCCAAGGACGTGCGCATTCCGCGGATGCTCGAAGGTCTTGCGCCTCTCAAAGGCGGCGAGGCCCATGAGGGGATTGACGCCGGGTTTGAACTTGAGGTAGGCCACGTATAGCTGCATGGGGGGAGTATAGCCCGGGAGGCGACCGGGCCGTTCGCAGGGCCGGCAGTCTGCTAGACTACGGTTCCACGCGGCGGGCGTGCCGAATTCAACCTTCCCGGGAGCGCCGATGTACCGACGACACTTTACCGGCATCGTGGAGCGCGGCAAGACATCCGCTTTCCTCGAAGCCATGCGTGAATCGATCCAGCACCAGGACGAACGCGGCATCCGCGCGCGCACCACGGTCTGGGGTTCTATGACGGGTCAGACGAACTCGGTCATCATCGTCAGCGACTTCAACACGCTCTACGACCTGGAGCGTTTCACCGACCTGGCGAGCCAGGATGCCAGCTTCGCTGTCGTCCGCAAGGCCGTGCGCCTGCAGATGATCTACGATGCCTCCCAGGTCTCCATTCACCGCCTCTCCTATCATTCGGAAGGGCTCATCTCCAGCGAAGAGGCCACCGCCCCTCGCAAGTACATGCGCACGCTCCGCGGTGAGCACCTGCCCGGAAAACACCGGGAGTTCGTGATGTCGATCTCCACTGCCCTGGATTACCAGAAGCAGCGTGGTATCGACGCCACCACCAGCGTCTGGTCGTCGCTAACGGGCCAGACTTCGGGCGTCTCGATCGTCGCCGAGTTCGATAGCCTGGCGGAGCTTGAGAAGTTCGATGAGATGGCGGTCCAGGACGCCGATTTCGCCCGGCTGCGCAAGGCCACCCGGGAAACCATGGTGTTCCTCACGAGCCACGTCGACCTCAGCCGGAACCTGCTCTAACGGCCGGGGTAGGCCCGGCCCGGCGCCATCGGTTGGAAGGCACAGAAACAGGGGGCGGTCAGACTGACCGCCCCCTGTTAGTCCATTGCCGGGCGCCGGGCTGTTAGCAGCAGGAACGCGGCTGGCCCGAACCATCCTCGGTCTGGAAGCTGGAGCCGCAGGCGCAACTCTTCGTGGCGTTCGGGTTGAAGATGCTGAAGCCGCTCTTCATGATGTCATCGACATAGTCAATTTCGGCGCCTTCGAGATACTGGGCGCTCTCGGGGTCGACTACAAGGCGAACGCCGAACTGCTCCAGCACGATGTCGCCGGCCTCGCTTGCGCGGGCGATAGCCATTCCGTACTGGTACCCCGAGCAGCCGCCACCGGCGACGAAAACGCGCAGTGCGCCCTCGGGAACTTCACGCGCTTCAAGCAGCGCCTTTGCCTTTTCGGCGGCGCGTTCGGTGATGTTGACCAGTGCGACCGGGGCCTGAGATTCGAGAGTCATGCTGCCTCCATGGGCTGAATGAATGCGTCGCGCCCATCCCGGCGCCAACACTATTGAAAGTATAGCCTCAGCGCGCCGCGCCCGTCCACGCTTCTTAACCGGGCTGCCCCCGGGGTGACGTCCCCGACCGGCGGAAGCTACGCTTGCAGGGACATGTCCCGCGTCTACCTCGACCACGCCGCGACCACGCCTCCCGACCCGCGCATCCTTGCCGCTATGTGGGAGGTCTACACCCGGCACTGGGGCAATCCTTCAAGCATCTATCTCGAAGGGCAGGAAGCGCGCCACGTGCTCGACGAGGCCCGGGCAATGTGTGCCCGTCTCCTGGGGGCGCTGCCGCGCGAGATAGTCTTCACCAGCGGCGGGACAGAATCGGACAATGCAGCTATTCGCGGCGTGGCGCTTGCCCAGCGCGCCCGTGGGCGCGGCACCCACATCATCACCACGCGGGTCGAGCATCACGCCGTGCTGCACACGGTGGAGCAGCTCCAGGGCGAGGGCTTCACCGCAACGTTCCTCCCCGTGGACCGTGATGGGGTGGTTGACCTGGGCGCCCTTGAAGAGGCGACCGGGCCCGATACGGCCCTGGTCAGCATCATGGCGGCCAACAACGAGGTCGGAACTCTCCAGCCTGTCGCCGAGGCCGCCCGGATCGCCCGGGCGAGGAATCCGCAGGTTGTCGTGCATACGGATGCTGTCCAGGCAGCCGGGGCGATGGACATCGCGCCGGACGCCCTTGGTGTTGACCTGTTGAGCATCTCCGCTCACAAGCTCCACGGCCCCAGGGGCGTGGGCCTCCTCTACGTCCGGTCGCGCACGCCTTTCCAGGCGATCATGTTCGGGGGTGGGCAGGAGAAAGAACGGCGTGCAGGGACGGAGAACGTGGCCGGTGCGGCCGGGCTGGCTGCGGCCATGAAGCTCGCCTGGGACGAGATGCCCGCGCGCATCGAGCACACCGGGCAGCTTCGGAACCGCCTCCTGTATGAGCTTCCAGAACGCATACCAGGCACGGTCATCACGGGCCCGTCGGACCCGGACCGCCGGTTGCCGAACAACTTCAGCTGTTGCTTTCGCAATGTCGAAGGCGAAAGCGTGTTGCTCGGCCTTGATCTTGCCGACATCGCGGCCAGCTCTGGCAGTGCCTGTACCACGGGCTCTATGGAGCCATCGCACGTCCTCACCGCCATGGGCATCGACCCCGACCTGGCGCATGCATCCCTCCGTCTCACGGTGGGAAAGGACACCACCGATGCCGAAATCGACCGGCTGCTCAGCACACTCCCGGGGATAGTCAGCCGCCTGCGCGCGCTTGCTGGGGCGTAGCCTGCCACAGGGATGGCCGGCCCCGGGATGGGATCACCACCGTCGCTTCTGAGGAGTGCAATGAGGATCGGGATTTCGCTCACCAGCTTCCACGAGACCCGTGACGTCCGGCAGGCTGCGCACTGGATGGTGGAACGCGCAGCCGCCGCTCGCGAGGCGGGGCTTGATTCGCTCTTTGTGGGCGACCACCACGCCATGCCTGCCCCGTACTTCCAGAACACGCCTGTCATGGGGCGGCTGCTGGCGGAGTGGGGCGAGAAACCGGCTGGCTGCCTCTTCCTGCTGCCGCTCTGGAACCCGGTCCTGGTGGCCGAGCAGGTGGGCACCCTGGCCTCCATCGCGCGCGGACGATTCATCATGCAGTGCGCGCTCGGCGATGGCCGGGCGCAGTTCGAGGCCATGGGGATTAGCATCCGGAACCGGCCATCAATGTTCGAAGAAGGACTCGGCATCGTTCGCCGCCTGCTCGCAGGCGAGGCCGTGACGGGCTCGGGCCGGTACCGGGTGGGTGCAGTGCGAATCGCCCCTCTGCCGCCTGAACCGGTGGAGGTGTGGATTGGAGGCAGCGCGGAAGCCTCCATAGACCGGGCCGCCCGGCTCGGCGATGCCTGGCTCGCGGGCCCCGAGCTAACCCCCGGCCAGGCTCGCGATTGGCTGCGCTTCTACCGCGAGCGCTGCGCGCTGCACGGCCGGGCGCCTTCGGCGGTTGCGATCAGGCGCGATATCTTCGTCGGCGATTCGGCGGGCCATGCAAGGGCGGTGGCGGAGCCGATCGTGGGCGCCGGCTACCGCGGCTTCGACCCCACCGCCTGCGTCTTCGGTGATGTGGAGGAGGTGGCGGCCGCCTTCCGGGAATACGCTGCCATGGGCTACACCGATGTCATCGTCCGGCACTTGACGGACGACCAGGCGGAGGTTCCTGGTTCCATTGCCCGGCTGCGCGAAGTGCGCCAGGCAGTACAGGAAGCCTAGAACGAATCGGGGCAGTGGGGCGCGTACTCGGTCCTGAACAGCGCATCGGCGCGGGCCAGGGCCGATGCGTCCCGGGCCTCCAGACGGCCAACCCGGGCGAGGTGGGTTGCCGTCCGGTAGCCTGCAGCCAGGGATGCCAGCGTGTTCAGGGGAATCACCAGCTCCGGCTCCCGCGTGGTTCGCGTTACCGATGCCGTGGGGCCGTCTGTTTCCAGCAGGTAAGTCCCCCTGTTCCACGGACAGAGATCGTCCCCGGGTATGTCAAAGCTGAGCTCACCCCGGGCGCCGTAGGGCCTTCGGGCGAGCCCTCGTTCGACATCGACAACGCGCATCCAAATGTGGTCGCCCACAAACCTGTTCAGCATCCGGGGTTCAAGCAGTAGATCGGGGGCGGGGTCATCGTCACCCACGCATCCCGGCATGCGCACGCGGCCGGCGAGGTCGTGGGATCGTGCGTACTCCCACAGGGCCCGGTAGGCTTCTGTGTTCAGTGTGATGAAATCGCGGACCGTGAGCACCTGGTTGGGACCTGGCGCGTCGCTGTTTTCCTCGTGGGTGTTGTAGACCATGTGCCCCTGCGGCTCGCCGTCCGCATCACGGTAGATCGCCACGTAGACCGGCTCGCCCTTCTTTCTCGGCCGCAGCCTCCCCGTCTGCCAGAGCGGGGTTGAGCGGTGGATGGCGAGGTTCCGGGGCGTCGCCCAGCGAATGTAGATCTGCTTGATGATGGGAAACGCCTCTTCGGGCGTCATCATCGTCACGCTGCCGGTTGTGAGGGTACTCGTTTCGAACGCGGCGACGCGCGGGTCGAACTCGTAGCGGATGTAGCTGCAGGCAAGCCCGTACCCAAACCGTTGATAGATTGCGGCCATGCTGGCAAGAAGGATGGCGTAGTCCTGCCCGCGCTCGTGCATGGTGGCGAACGCCTGCCGCATCACCTGGCGCAGCAGCCCGCGCCTGCGGAACTCCGGCAGCGTCCCGACGGCTGTGACGCCACCCATGGGTACTGGCGCACCGTTCAACCTGACCGTGAAGGGGAATGCTCCCAGGGTTGTGGCCATCCGGCCATCCACGAATGCGCAAGTCGTCCATTCGGGCTGGGTAGTCTCAAGTTCCTCATCCATGCCCTCGGTGCTGGCAAAGACGTACGAGACGATCTTCCCGTAGTCGGCAAGCTCCTCGCGGTCACGGCAGGAGCGGATCTCAACTGACATCGGTTTCTCCCCCTCTGGCGGCCCGGCGGCACGCGCGAAGGAACGAGTATAGCTTCCGGGCGGCTGTTAGTCAGGGGTGCGGCGGGATGAGCGTGGCGTCCTCGGAGACATGCACAGAGTAGACACCGCAGGCTTCCATGTCCGTGAAGGCGCGCGCGTAGTCCGGCGTGGTGGCGTCGCCCCAGGCCTGCCAGCGTGGTCCCTGTCCGTCGTTGAGGAACCGGTAGACGGCGGAGTACTTGCCGGCCACGCTCGCAAGGGCGTCGCGCACATCGGCACTGGCGCCGATGTAGACGAGCTCGTTCCAGCCAGCCTTCAGGTTCACCGGCACCGGCACCGTCAGGGTGAAGCCTCCGCTGCCGCTGGCTGCTGCCGTGGCGAAGAACCAGTAGGCCTCCCCCGGGCTCAGGGTGTAGAGGGTCCGTCCGGCGGTGGTGCTTGCGTACCAGCTCGTGAAGTCCGCCGTTCCATCGGTGAGGTGGTGGATGGAGGCCACCTGGCCACCGTTCACCGGGTAGGCATCTCCCAGCGCGAAGGCGCCAGAGCCGAAGTAGCCCGCGTGGTTCCAGCCGGGGTTCAAGGCCGGGTTGGCGCATTGCACAACCCCGGTCCCCACGCGAGCGGCGGGCCCGAATTCACTGGTGTTGCCATCACCATCGGTTACCAGCGCTATGACCCACTGACCGGGCGTGAGCGGCAGGCCCTGGAACTGGAAGTCGCCTGTAGCGCTGGCCGCCGCCGTCCCGCCCGCGACCGGCGTGGCGCCGTAGTCTCCGGCGCCGCCCGGCGTGTGCGCGGCCACATAGAGCGCCACCTCGCAGCCGTTACAGGTAGTGCCGGCGGACCCGCTCACCTGCGCCTGGGTGGCCTTTGTGATGACGGGATGGTTGACCAGGTTGTTCGCCCCGGTATCGCCGTCGCCCTCATCGTTGGGGTTGCGCTGGCCATCGCCGTTGAGGTCGATTGCCAGCCCCTCCAGCTCTGCGAACTGGTTGCTCGACATCGTGTTGCCAGTCACGTCGACGCCGCCGTCCGTGGGGGCGATGAGTATCCCGGTTCCGGCGTGCGCCACCAGGTTGTCGGCGACCCTTGTTCGCGAACCCGGCTGCCGCAGCTCGACCCCGGTCCCCACCGGGGCAGCGCCTCCAACGGGGTCGTTACCGATGATGTTGTGCGCCACTGTTGTGTTCTCGAATGCGGCGCCGGTGCCGGATCCTACCTTCACGCCCACGCCGGCATGCCCGATCAGGTTGCCGTGGGCGGCTGTCGGCCCGCCTACGGTGGTCCCGCCTGCGGTTACTAGGATGCCCACGCCCACGGCCGCCTCGCCACTGCTCCCGGCTGCGAAGCCGATCCTGTTTCCTTCCGCCTTCGAACCCGGCCCTGCCAGGACTATTCCCGTGGCGCATTGGCTTGCCCGGTTGCCGTCACCAGGCAGCGGCCCGCCGGCCAGTGAAGACGTGCCCGAGAGCACAAGGCACCTGCCCCCGAAGCCGTGGATGCTTAACCCGGTGACCCGGGACTCGGCGCCCTCAACGACGATGCCATCGTGGTTCCCCGCCGCCGGGAGCTCGCTTCCATCCAGCCTGACACCACGTTCGCGGGCATCGAGGAGCACGTTCTCGCGCGTGATCGCCGGCAGGGGGTCATCGAGCACCGTAATCGCCGTGGATGAGTTCGCGGGGAACACTGTTTCCGAGAAGGCAATGACGTACTCCCACGTTGCCTCATTGGCGTTGACCAGCTCAATGGCCTTGCGCAGCGTGCATTTGGAGTCGTCGGGGCAGACCGCGCCGGCTGCATCGCCCGGGCTGGTGACGACGACGCCCGGCGGCACCGCCGCCAGACCAGGTTGGGAGGTCACGGGCCCGCGCTCGACGCCGAGCGCCGTGGCGAACGCCAGGGACAACAGCATACCGGTGAGCACGAACCTGCCCATGACTGCGCTCAACCTAGCGCCGCCCGTCTGCGGCGGCAAGAACGCTCAGAGCGCCTGGAAGACACGCTTGCCGTTGAGGCGCACAATCCGGCCGAACCCGGGGTACTGCCAGTGCCCGGCGATCCACGCCCGCCCATCGCCGATCGCGGCCTCGAAGAGCAGTTCTCGCGTCCGGGCAGAAAGGACCGGGTCGACGTCCGCGGACGGCGACCAGTCGGGGTGATCGAGCTGCGCCGGGTGGTGACTGGCATCGCCAATCACCACCGCACGCTCGCCTGCCGAGTACACGCCTATCGCGACATGACCAGGTGTGTGCCCGGGCGTGGCGATGAACGTAAGGTGCTCATCGAGCGCCTGCTCGCCGTCGATGAGTTGCAGCCGCCCGCTGTTTTCGAGCGGCGCCACGCAGTCCACGAGGTAGGCGTTGGCGGGGTCCTCCAGGTGGGCGGGTTGCATCCAGTAGTCCCACTCGCGCTGCTGCACAACGAAGCGGGCGTTTGGGAAGAAGATGCGCTTGCTCCCGTCTTCCGCATCGATCGTGTTCCAGCCGACGTGGTCGATGTGCAGATGCGTATGAACGACGATGTCGATATCCGCAGGAGTCAGTCCCGCCTCGCGCAGCGACTCATCGAGCCTGCCCTGCGGGAAGTAGGGCCGTTTCCGTGCGCCGAGCCCGGTGTCGATGAGGATGTTCTTCCCCGCCGAGCGCAGCAGGTAGGTGGTAATGCTCATGGTCATGAGCTGGCGCTCGTCCAGGAGGTGTGCGTATTCGGCGATCATCTGCTCCGCCACCTGCGGCATGAACATGTGAGGGTTCATCAACAGGGGCGTATCGAGAAGCGCGGTGACCTCCACGTTTCCGATTCTCGTCTTATTCAACTCAGCTACCTCCGGGACCGCATTCTACGCTCGCCACTGCCCGGTCAGCCGGACCGGGCAGTCACCTTTTCGCTGGCCTGTTCAAAAACCAGCGCGGGCCATGTTAGGCTGATGTCATGCGGCGTACCAGTTTTGCAAGTATGAATTGCTCCGTTGCCCGCACGCTCGAAGTTGTGGGCGAATGGTGGACTATGCTGATTGTCCGCGAGGCGTTCTTCGGAGTGCGCCGCTTTGACAGCATGCAGCAGCGGCTTGGCATCGCCCGCAATGTCCTTGCCACCCGCCTCCAGTCGCTGGTGGACCACGGCATTCTCGAACGCCGGCGCTACCAGGAACGCCCAGAGCGATTCGAGTACCGCCTGACCGAAAAGGGCCTCGACCTGTACCCCGTGCTCGTCGCCATGATGCGCTGGGGCGACCGCTGGACAGTGGGCGAGGATGGCCCGCCGGTAACCCTCCTCCACCAGCCCTGCGGGAACGAGACCACCCCGATGACCACATGCTCCGCCTGTGGCGAAGCGCTCCTCGCCCGCGACATGCGTGCCCGCACACGGGCCGCCGCCGGGCCGTCCGCCCCTGGCGCCTGACGCCCCGGCGGGGCTCACACGAGCGGCCATGGGTAGCTCCGGTGTGGCCCCGGTTCCGGGAACTTCCCTGACGCCAGGCGGGAGTCTATCCGGTCGAGCAGTGCGCGAACCTCTTCATCATCGAGCAGCGCCGGCAGAATGCCAGCGCCCCCGGTAGGCGGCGTGAGCGCCTCCGCGGCAGCCGCCAGGTCCGCCAGCAGGGGTTCGGGAACGGGCTCACCCGCCCAGTCCCAGATGACGCTCCGGAGCTTGTACTGGGCATGGAAGCACAGGCCATGGTCGATCGCCCAGATGCGGCCATCCGCATCCAGGAGACAGTGCCCACCTTTCCGGTCGGCATTGTTAGCGACATAATCGAAGAGCGCGATGCGCTGGAGCTGGGGGACCAGGGCCGGCTCCTCTCGCTGTTCGAAGAAGTGCCGATTCGGGTCGTGTTCAACGAAGAGCTGCAGCGACCCTTCGCCGCCCGGCCCATCACGCAGCACTGTCGGGGGGATGAAGGGCCAGCCGAGCACCAGTGAAAGCCGGTAGGCCGCAACCTCGCGCAGGTGCAGCGTCCCTTCGGGGAAGTCCCAGAGCGGACGTTCGCCGCGTTGTGGTTTGTAGATGGCGGCCAGCGTTTCGCCCGCGGGTCCGCGCAGGCTCGCCAGGTACACGTAGTTCGATGAGTGCCAGACGGGCTGAAGCTCCTCGAACTCCGCCGTTGACAGCAGCTCTTCGGCGGCGCGGAAGTCAACCGTGCTCGTCATGCTCTGGAGCTTAGCAGAAGCAGGCGCCGGGCCCGGGCAAGGACGCTGCCGCCCGCCGCTGCGCCCAGGGGCGCGGCCGGCTACTGCCTGATGGCCAGGTTTGCCATTCCCGCGAATGCCCGGACGACGTCGATCGGTCCATTCGGGTCCCCCCGGAACTGGGCAAAGAGACGGTAGACGTTCGGCAACAGGCGTTCCGCTTCGCCCCAGCGGGCGTACTCGCCAATGGCGATGTCACGAGCGGCCGCGTCCTCGGTCATCCCGGCTTCGAAACGCCGGTGCGCCTCGCGCGTGATGATCTCGAAGTAGGTTCGCACTTCACGGACCTGCTCCTTGGTGCCCAGGGGCCCATGGCCCGGGACGATCGTCTCGACGTTGTCCATATCCTCAATGGCCTGGAGGGCGCGTATCCAGCCGGCGATGTTGCCTTCGAAGGCGAGTGGCGTCACGTAGAAGAAGCAGACGTCTCCCGCGAAAAGCACCCTGTCGGCAGCGAGATGCACCAGTGTGTCCCCTACGGTGTGCGCCGGGCCAACATGCGTCAGGTCGAGCCGCCGGCCGCCGGTGTAGAGGGTGAGCTTATCTTTGAAGGTGACGTCCGGGGGCCGGACCTTGATCTTCCCCTTGAGGTCCTTCTTGAACCACGGCGCCATCGCCAGCAGAGTCTCCTTCGGGAAGCCGGTGCGGATGATGACCTCGCGCGCCTGCTCCTGGGCGATGATCGTCGCCTTTGGAAACAGGAAGTTGCCCAGGGTGTGGTCCACGTGGTGGTGGGTGTTGATGAGCCGCCGCACCTTCACTCGCGAGACCCTGCCGATGGCCTTCTGAAATGCCTCAGTCATGCGAGGAGCGAAGAGGGCATCGATTGCCACGCCTTCGCCGTCGCCGGCGACGAAGCCAGCGTTGGCGATGCAGAAAGCCCCGGTGGCCTGCGTGTAGGCGAACACGCCATCGGCCAGCTCGTGGAGTTTGGTGTCCCAGCCCTTGATGTGGTGAGTGTTCATTGCGGGCCGGAGTCTACCATGGCGCAGCTCAGGAGGTTGCGGCGCCAGCCTGGTAGCCCAGGCGAGCCAGCTCTTCGCGGGCTACGTCCCGGTCGTCCCACGGCAGGGGCCCCCCGGCGTAGACAATCGATTTCTCGTGGCCCTTGCCCGCGACGAGCACCAGGTCATTGCCCTGTGCGCGCCGGAACGCCTCGGCGATAGCGTCGCGCCGGTCTTCCACTTCGATGAAGTCGCGCCCGCGCACGCGCCCGGCGCCTTCGGCGTGACGCCCGATCTCGCGCACGATGGCGGCCGGGTCTTCGCTGCGGGGGTCCTCGTTGGTGAATACGGCGAAATCGGCCCCCTCTGCTGCGGCCCGGCCGACTCCGAATCGCCTGCCAGGATCGCGCTCGCCGGCGGCGCCGATCACGATGATCACCCTCCCCCTGGCAACGGCGCGCAGAACCGCGAGAACCTTGCGCACCGCATCACCGGTGTGGGCGTAGTCGACAACGACGTCGAAGGGCTGCCCTGCCTCGATGCGCTCCATGCGACCGGGCACGCCGGGGCAGGAAGCCAGGCCACGCGCGATCGCGGCCGTTTCCATACCCAGGGCGTAACCCGCTGCTGCCGCCGCCAGCGCATTCGAGACGTTGAAGACCGCCGGCAGCCTGATGCTCGTGCGGGCCGAGCCGGAAGACGTGACGAGCTCGAAATTGCTCCCGTCAGCACGGAGGTGCAGGTCTGTCGCCCGGACCTCCGCTTCGCGCGATTCCAGACCATACCGGATGGGTCGCGCATGGGTGCGCTCGAGCATGAAGTTGGCAGAGGGGTCGTCGGCATTGACCACGGCCGCCCTCGGCGCCTTTTTCGGGGCGGCAATATCGAGCGCTGCAAAGAGGCGGCCCTTGGCCTCCCGGTAGGCCTCAAAGGTCTCATGGAAGTCCAGATGGTCACCGGTGATGTTGGTGAACACGGCCACGTCGTACTCCACGTGGTCGAGCCGATGGAGGGCAAGGCCGTGACTGGTCGATTCCACGATTGCGTACCGGCAGCCGGCGCCGGCCATCCTCCGAAGGAGCCGTTGGACTTCGGTCGCTTCCGGGGTCGTCATGCGCTCGGTGGCGCTGTCCTCCTCACCGGCGATGCGAACGTCGACCGTTCCCAGGCGGCCCACCCGGGCTCCTGTGGCCTCGAGCACGCTCGAGAGTAGGTGCGACGTGGTGGTCTTGCCGTCGGTACCGGTGATGCCAATGACGGTCAGTTCACGTCCGGGGTGGCCATGGAACCATGCGGCGGCGGCCGCGAGGGCCGCTCGCGTGTTATCCACAGCGATTACCGCCGGTCCGGGGGGGAGGGTCTGCCAGGCAGCCGCCCGGTCGCGTTGCACGACGATGGCGCTTGCCCCGGCTGCCACGACTGACGGCAGGAAGGTGTGACCATCGACATTGAAACCCGGTATGGCAACGAAGAGCGAACCCGGCTGCACCCGCCGGGAGTCGTGCTCGATGCTGCTGATGGGAGTGGCGGGGCTGCCAGAGACCAGGCTGGCTCCGGGCAGCTCACGGAGGAGCGAATCGACCGGCCGGGGTGATGTCATGCAATCGTCTCGCGGGGCCGCTCCCGGAGAATTGGGCCAAGCACCCTACCGGGAGGCGCCGCGCGGACCATGCTACACGGGACAGGAGGGCGGAAACAGGGCTGCGGAGATGGGCCCGTCCGATCGGTCAAGCCTTCCCGAAGCGCAGAGGGCTTCGGTGGAGGCGATGAGGAGGTCTGCTGGCAGCCCGGATGGTGGTCTGGTGGAGACAGGGGGATTCGAACCCCCGACCTCAGCAGTGCGAACGCTGCGCTCTCCCAACTGAGCTATGTCCCCACAAACGATTCGGGCCGCTTCCATCGTATGGAGCGGCCCGAACGAGAGTCAATGTTGCTGCTTTGGCGCCGGTGTTAGCTCCGGTGTGCAGAGCCCCGGCCAATCCGGTAGCTGGTCTCCCCTGTGAACTCCTTTTCCTTCCCGCATTTCTTACATCGTCCTGGCGTCAGCTCGCCTCTCGGCGATTCAAGAATCCAGTGGTGGACGCATTCCCCCACCACCTGTAGCGCTTCGGCCTTGGACATGTAGGAACCCCTCTCGACCAGGTTTTGTCCGGCTGCCGGCCTTGGGCTCCCCTCGTTCCCCATCCCGCCACCGGCACCGCGGCCAGTGTAGTCGGACCTATAGAGGGTTTCAATGGATTATTGCGATTCGTCCAGCATGCCCGCCAAAGGTGTAATGCGCATGACGCCGGCGCTGATGTCGATCTCTTCGACCACATCGCCAATCGCCGGGATGAGCACCTCGCCAAGGGGGCCAGCGGCAACGTAGACGTCGTTGGCCCCGGTCTGAAGCACTTCCACGATTGTCCCGGCGTCGCGGCCATCATCGGTGACAACGCGCAGTCCGACGAGTTCGTGGAGGAAATAGGAGTCGGAGTCATCGCGGCGCACGTCGGCATCTGCCGCTTCAATCAGGGCGCCGGCAAGCTCATCGGCGAGGTTGCGGTTCTCGACCCCCGCGAGCTGGAGGAGCCATGAGTCCTGGTCGGGCCGTGCGCGGAGGATCGTGTAGCGCTGACCGTTGATGTAGACCCGGCGGCCGCGCTGCATGTTCGGCGCACCCGGGTTGAAGGCCGTGGCGCGGACCTCGCCGGCAATGCCGTGCGCGCGGGCTACCGCGCCGAGGGCAGTGAATCCCTCCCTGGGTTCCGCGAAAACCTGCTTTGGACGACGGGGCGCCCGCGAGCGCCTTCGGGGCGCTCCATTTCCTGCGTCACCCGGTGCGGGGTTCTCGTCCCCTGTCAGTCGCCGATCTCCAGCGAGGCGCGCACGTCTTCCTGGACGGCGGCCACTTTCAGCAGTGAGCGCATCGCCGCAGCAATACGGCCGCCCTTGCCAATGACCTTGCCCCAGTCGTCTTCGGCCACATCGAGCCGGACCACCACGCGCCCGCCGTCATCCCGCTCGGTCACGCTGACTGCATCCGTGTTGTCGACGAGGCCCTTCGCGACGTACTCAACCACGCCGGCCATCATCGATGCCACGGTCAGGCTTCCTTCGCGGCGGCCGGGGCCAGGGGAACGATCCCTGCCTTGCGGAGGATCTTCTCCGCGGCCTCCGACGGCTGGGCTCCCCGTGTCAGCCACTCGCGCGCCTTCGCCTCATCGAGCTGAATCGCCGGCGGGTTGGCGTGCGGGTCGTAAGAACCGAGGGTCTCGAGGAAGGCGCCGTCGCGCTTGGCTTCCTTCTGGGCCACCACCAGGCGGTAGTACGGTTGCCGCTTCTTGCCTACGCGCCGCAGTCGAATCCGAATCATCTGCACTCCCTTGAAGCCCGGGTGGCGGGCATTTCAATCACTGTATTGCTGCAATGCTAGCGCATTACCTCGATACGCGCCGGTTTCGCGCGCCTACCTCATTCCCGGCAGCGCGGGGAACTTCCCCATGGCGATCGTCCTGGCGATCTTCCGGGCCTCGAAGAATTGCTTCAGCACCTGGTTCACCTGGGAGGGGTCGGTCCCGCTCCCGCGCGCGATGCGCTTGCGGCGCTTGCCGTCGATCTTGTCGGGGTGGCGCCGCTCCCAGGGCGTCATCGAAAGGACGATGGCCTCGGCCTGCTTGAAGAAGCGGTCGTCGATGTCGTCCACGTTGAGCTGCGCCTTAATGCGGTTGAAGCCGGGCAGCATCTGCACGAGCTGCCCCAGGGGGCCCATGCGCCGCACCTTCCGCAGCTGTTCCAGGAAATCCTGCAGGTCAAACGTGCCCTTCTTGAACTTCTCGCCGAACCTGTCGGTGTCCTCATCCCCCATCTCGAGGCGGGCGCGCTCGATGAGCGTCATCATGTCGCCCATCCCCAGGATGCGCCCGGCCATGCGGTCGGGGTGGAACGATTCCAGGGCTTCGGCTTTTTCCCCCACGCCGATGAACTTCACCGGTACCCCGGTCACCTGGCGGATGCTCAGGGCCGCGCCGCCGCGGGCGTCGCCGTCCATTTTCGTGAGCACGAGGCCGGTGATTCCGACCTTCTCGTGGAACTCCTTCGCCGCCGTCACCGCATCCTGCCCGGCCATGGCATCGGCGACGAAGAGCACCTCCTGCGGGCCCAGCTGCTGGCGCAGCCCGGCGACTTCGGACATCATCTCTTCGTCGATGTGCAGGCGGCCGGCCGTGTCGACCAGCAGGTGGGTGCAGTTCATGCGGCGCGCCTTGTCCAGGCCGTTGGCGGCGATCTGGGCGGGCTTCACGCTCGTTCCCTCTTCGTGGCAGGGGATGCCGAGCTGCCTCGCCAGCGTGACAAGTTGGTCGACGGCCGCGGGACGGTAGATGTCGCAGGCAACGACGAGCGGACGCTGCCCCTCTTTCTTCAGCAGGTTGGCGAGCTTGGCGATGCTGGTCGTCTTCCCCGACCCCTGAAGGCCCACCACCATCACCACCGTCGGTGGTTTCGCCGCCGACTCCAGGCGTGGTGCCTCGCCGCCCAGGAGCTCCACGAGCTCGTCGTGGACGATGCCGATAACCTGCTGGGCCGGGGTGAGGCTTCGCAGCACCTGTGCGCCGAGGGCCTTCTCCTTCACCCGCGCCGTGAACTCGCGCACGACCTTGAAGTTCACGTCCGCTTCAAGCATCGCCATGCGCACTTCGCGCAGGGCCTGGTCAAGGTCTTCCTCGGTAACGACGCCCCGGCTCCCGAAGCGCTTAAAGGCGCCCTGGAGCTTGTCGGTCAGTGACTCGAACATACCCAGAGTCTACTGGCCCCCGGCCGTGTGGGGCTATCCGCCGCTCGCCATGCGCTGCTCCACCCACTGGAGGAAGAAGCGGACCATGACCTGGGACCGCAACGTGGCCCGGACGGTGATCGTGGGGTCGTTGAGCGCAAAGGCGGCCGCCGTCTGGGCGGCGCCATGCACACGCTTGTACTCTTTCCAGTACCAGATCCGTGCGAACGAGCCCACCCGGGGCGCAATCGCCAGGACGAGCTCTTCCCGGTTGGCGATCAGGTTTCCCTCCACCCGGCCGCCGAGCACGGAAACGAAGTCCCGGTAGCGCGTTGTTCGCGCCGAAGCGAGCCGGGAAGGGCCCTCGCCGTAGTACTGCGCCAGGATCTGCGACACGGGCGTCGCGGACCCCGGCGGGGTCCGGTCCATTCCAAGGGACCTCCTGAGGCCCTGGCGCCCTCCCGCGCCCCGGATGATGCCGAAAGCATCGATGTTGCCTTCGAGGTCGTCTGGCGAGGCCTTGTCCTGGAAGTACTCGCGGTCGCTTCGTTGGGTGGCGCCGATGTCCGGGTCGGCCAGGGCCTGGCCAGCCGCCGACCCCAGGTCGCCGCCCCAGGTCGCGAACTCGGTGTTTGGCATCTGCACGACCACGTTGGGCCCGGGCACCTCGATTTCGACGGTCGAAGTCGGATTCAGCAGCGCCTCCAGGCCGGCGAAGACGTGGGCGATGTCCAGCCCGGGGATCGATTCCTGGCTTCGGCGGAGCGCGTCGAATAGCGAGCCGCGACCAGAACCCGCCCGGCGCCTTGGGTCGCCCGGGGCCGGGCTGGCGGGCAGCACCTCCTGCCACTGCTCTGTTGGGTCAACGCTCCATGGCATCCCGTAGTAGACCTGGCGGAGCATCGCCAGCACCTGCCGGGGCGCCTGGCCGGGGAAGCGGGCTTCGAGTGCACGGACGAGTTCGACGTAGCTGGAGGTGTCCCTGGCCGGTTCGTAGGTGGTTGCAGCGGGAACCGGGTCGCGCTGGACCACCATGCGCGACACCGTGGCGTTGCCCAGGGCCCGCTGCAGCGCCTGCATTCGCCCAACCGGTTCATGGGCGCCGCCGCCCCGTGCGCCCTCGGTTGACCTGTGAACCCCGGAACTGCCCCCCGGCGACCAGTGACTACGGTCGGAGACAAGCAAGGAACGCTGCCGGGGTTGTCTGCTCACGGCGATCACCGTCCGCCCGGATACTACTCGTTCGTTGAAGGCGCGGATACCGCTACTGCGTCCCGAGCCTCGCCTGGTCGACACGGTAGATAACGTTTTCCCCGGAGCGAAAGACCTCCTCCAGGGCGGGCATCTGGCCGAACCTGGCCAGGCCGGCTTCGCTCCCGAAGGCGCGCTCTTCGGTGCCCACGACGACGTACTCCACGGCGTACTTGCGCAGGAAGCGCTCCGCTGAGGCCGCATCGGCATCTGTGAAGAAGCGCTGGGTCTCGACCCGCCGCTCGTTCACCAGGCCCGAGTAGTCCCACCGCTGTTGAACCTGGTGCCAGTCCCAGCCGATGACGGTGGGAAGGCCGGTGTTCACCGAAATGCGTCCCGTCCAGTGGTAGAGCGGCCCCACTGCCTCGACGATCACCGGTGAGCCTTCCACGTTCTCTCGCAGCCAGCGGATGAGCGGTTCGTCGTCCGCCAGCCGGATGGTCACATCGTCCGCCTGGTTGGGGGTGCCCCGGTCCTCTACGAAGATGCCCGCATCCATGTACGCCAGCCCGTCGAGCCCGCGCGGCAGGTCTGCGAAGCGGGCACGCTGGCGCGCGGGGGTTCCTTCGATCACGAAGACCGACGCCGCCAGCAGCAGTACCACCCCCGCGCACGCTGCCAGGATCGCGGCCGCCGCCCGGCCCGGCCGGGGTCTTGCGCGCCAGCCCCGCGCTTCCCAGAGGTACCCGGTCACGTACCAGGCCCCGTATGCCCCTGCCACCGCCAACAGCTGCCATGCCTGCAGGGAGAACTTGAAGACCGTGTTCATCCGCTCGATGTCGTTCTTCACGGTCACCACGTCGACCCCTGCGGCGATGGCGAAGGCGAGCCCGAACAGCCCCGTCGCCAGGAGGCGCGGCAGGTCCCGTTCGCGGGCACGCCATTCCAGCCAGAGCAGGTTCCCCAGGAAGAGGGCGAGCAGGGCGCTCAGCGCAATGACCGTGACCCCGAACCGCCACGTGAAGACGGTGAGCCCGGCAACGAAGAGCGCCAGCGCGCCCAGCTCGAGCGGGCCGGCGGCCATCGCAAGCACAGGGTTGCGGCCCGGATGGCCTTTTCGAGCCGCGAGCTCTTCGTGGTAGCGAACGGCCAGGAAGGCAAGAGCTGTGACGACGAAGAGCCCGAAATGGGCGAGGTACTGGTTGGCCTTCGTCGTCTCAGGCGAGAGTTCGAGGCCGCTGTTGAATACCTCGAAGTGGCGGGTGAAGGGGGAAAATGCGACAAGGAGCACGGCTGCCATCAGCGCCAGTTGGCCGACGGCTCGCCACCAGCGCAGGTCCCACCTGCCCTGTGACAGGAGCTGTCCCGCCGCAATCGACGCTGCCGCTATGAGTGTGGCGGTTGGGAAGTCCCATGTGTGGACAGTACGAACGAGCCCAAGAGCCAGCCCGAGCGCCGCAGCAAGCGCCCATGCCCGGGACTCCAATCCGGCGACGGACGTAGCGACATAGGCCACACCGAGAGCGAGCACCAGGCCAAGAAATGGTAGCCCCATGAGGTGAGGGTGGAGGTCGGCGAATAGGAATGACCAGAACGGGAACTCGGTGATGTCGATGGAGCCGATGTGCACACGAGAGCTGCGCCACCAGTCGAAGGGCGCCAGCTCCGTCCCGTGCACCAGTGACTCCCAGGCGCCCCCAATGAGCCCTGTCGCGCCGCCCAGAACGGGGGTGCCTTCGAAGGCGGTCCACCTGTTGACGCCCTGCAACCGTTCGATGAGCTGGTGAGCGCCGTCGAGGTTGCCAATGGCCACAAGCAGTACCGCTCCGAGGAAGCCGGCGGCGATGGCGCCTGTGCGGCCGTGGCCACGGGCCGCCCGGGCCCTGTTTCGGGTGAGGGCCGCGAGGTTGTAGACGGTCGAAGCCGTCACCGAGGCCGCCATGGCCGCGAAAGTTGGCAGGCCGAGGTTGAACGCTACCTCGGGGACGATTCGCAGGGCCCGCATGGGCGTCGCCAGGAAGAACCAGCCCATGTAGTAGTAGTTCATCGTCCCGCCGGCGAACCATGGGTCGTAGGGCGGCATCTCCGTGGAGCGGGCCACCGCGGTCAGGTAGGCGAGCTCCATGGGCTTCTCGCCCCCCTGGGGGTGGTGCCAGAGGTCCGGGTTCCAGCACCGCAGGGCCAGGAACCCGAAGAAGGCGAGCAGGAACAGGGCCTCCATCGCCAGCCAGGTGGGCCATTGCCGCCGTGCCTCGGCGAGGAGCGTTTGCCGCCGCAGCACGGCGAGCGCCAGGCCGGCTGCCAATACTCCCGCGTACACGGCCCAGACGAGCTCGCCGGAGAAGCGCGCAGCATCCCAGGCCACCAGCAGCCACGTGGACAGTGCGACCGCGGCGAACCCAAGGAGCTTCGAAAGACCGTAGCCGCGGTCTGGCAGCGCTCGCAGGAGCCACGAGACCCAGGGAAGCGCCGCGAATGCCACCATCTCCAGCCAGAGCAACCACCAGAGCCAGGGGATGGAAGATGTCCGGCCATTGGGGTCGAAGACCTCGCTGAAGGTTCCGCCCGATTGCTGGACCCGGGCCTGTTCCGGGCTGAGCCGAAGTCCATTGGTGCGTCCCTGCCTGGGCAGCAGGTCGACGGCGCGCTCGGGGTGGGCTTCACCCAGCAGCGCTATGGCCCGGTCCGGGTCCCAGCGGTCGCTCTTCCTGTAGATGCGAACCTCCGGGTGGTCGTAGACGGTGAACGACTCCTCTGCACCCGAGTCGTCGATACTCCATCCGAAAAGCGAGGGCCACACCTGGAAGGTTGCGACCAGGTCGAACCCAAGCTCACCCGAGTCGAGCAGCTCGTAGTAGCGGATCGTGGCCGGGTACTTGCGTTCCAGCCGCGGCACCGAGTCCCGTACGCGGTTGGAGCTGATAGAAACGTAGTCGGCGCCATCCAGCCCCACACGGTTCGTGCCGGGTACACCTCGCACGAGCTTCTCGACCTTGGCCACCGAATCAGTCTCGTAGAGATCGAGCTCGACGATGCGGTAGTTGCCCCAGGTGTAGCCCGGGACCGGGTAGGGGAGGGTGTCATCCCAGACCTCGGTGGTGATGGCCGCCCCGGCGGGGATGTGTTCGAAGATGAAGCGGCTGGCCTGGATGCGGGGGTGTTCGCTTCGGTACACGTTCTGGAAGGCGCCGGCCCAGAAAGCAGTCCCCGCGAGCGTCAGCAGCAGCGCGGCAGTGGCGCCGCGGGCAAGGTGGCGCCCGGAGACCTGGCCGCGATTTCGCCACAGGCGTATCCCATCCGTCTTGCCGACAGACCAGCGCCGGAGGGCAAGCAGCCCCCAGCCTGCAAGCAGGCAGAGTACCGGGTACATGGGCGCGAAGTAGCGCATCCAGGCCACAAACCGCGGACCCTGGAAGGCGAACACGGCCACTGCCAGCCCCAGGGGAAGCAGGAACGCGAGCTCTCTCCGCTTGAAGACGAGCACCGCCGCGCCTGCGAGCGAGGCCCAGCCCGCTAGCCCCAGGGCCGGTCCCAGTCCGAACAGGACCATGTTCTGGAGCGGCCAGAGCACGGCCGTGCGCCCGGCAAACTGCACGAATGGTGGGAAGTTGGCATTCCCGTTCTGGCGGTCGATTTCGCCCTCGATATCGGCGCGCCATTGAGGGTTGATGGCCATGTCCAGGAAGCCGGGACCCTGGAAGGCATACGGCTGTGCAACGCGGAAGACCAGCATTGCGGCCACGGCGGCAATACACAGCAGCGCGAGGTCGGTGGTCCAGTAGCCGCCCGGTTCGCGTGACTGGCCGCGCCAGCGGAGTGCCAGCCGGGGAAAGTCGCGCAGGCCGATACGCGCGCCCGTGGCGAGCACGGGCCCCAGGGCGAGCGGCCAGGCGGTCACCTTGCTGGCCAGGCCAAGGCCGATGGCGAGGCCGAGCAGTACTGTCAGCCCGCCACGCGCCCACCAGCGTTCCGCGGTCACGCTCATTGCGGCGAGCAGGAGCGTGGCTACTCCGAAGAACGTGACGTATGGGTCCATCGTCCAGAAATGGGCGAGCTGGGTGGGGAGGACAGCAAGCGCATAGAAGAGCCCCCCCAGCAAACCCGTGCGCACGCCGAAAAGGTAAGCCCCAAGGGCGATGACCAGGGCGATGGTCCCCACATCCAGGGCGGCGGTGACAGCCCTTCCCCACTGCACCGTGGTGTCGTATGAATTTCCCGGGCCGGCCGGGTCGTCGCCGGCAAGGGTGGCGATGCCCTTCACAAGAAACAGCGGGAACGTTCCGTACACGTAGGAGTGCGTATCGGGCGTGTTGTACGGGTTCAGCGGGCTGCGTGCGGTGTCGAAGTAGCCCCCAACGCTGTCTGGCCAGTCCGTGCGGTCGGCGACGAAGGAGAGAGCGCGCTCGTCGGGGTGCATCTGCAGGGGGCTGCTGGCGCCGGGAGGCGTGTCCCAGCCCAGCCCGTGGAAGCGCAGGGCAATGCCGAGCAGAAGGATGAGGACAAACGCCAGGGGCCAGCGCAGCAGGCGCGGCGCGATGCGGCCCGCGGCCACTCGCGTGGCCCGTCTAGCGGAGCCCAGCAATGCTCGTCTCCGCCGCGCCCGCCTGCCGTGATTCGCCTGCCACGTTCACGCCTTCGCGCAGGATACAGCGGACCGCAACGAATCCGCTCCTTCGGCGGCTTCCCGGGTCAGGCGCGGGCGCTACAGCCCCTTCTGCACGAGGAAAGCGCAGAGGTCGCTGATCCGGCACGAGTACCCCCACTCGTTGTCGTACCAGGCGGCCACCTTGACGAGGTTGCCCCCAACGACGTTCGTTGAAAGCCCGTCAACGATGCTCGACCGCTCATCGCCCTTCAGATCCATCGACACCACCGGTTCCATCGTCAGGCCGAGGATGCCCTTCATCTTCTCGGCGGCCGTTTCGGAGATGATCGCGTTCAGGCCTTCCTTCGTCGTGTCTTTTTCGGTCAGGGCCACGATCTCGACGATGGAGACCGTTGGCGTAGGCACGCGGTAGGCAAGGCCGTCGAGCTTGCCTTCGACCTCCGGGATCACCAGGCGAAGTGCCTTCGCGGCGCCAGTGGACGTGGGGACAATGTTGAGCGCGCCGGCGCGCATCTCGCGCATATCGCTGCCCGCCGCCCGGTCGAGGATCTGCTGGGAGTTGGTGTAGCTGTGAACCGTCGTCATCTGGCCCTTCACGAGGCCCAGGTTGTCGACGATCACCTTGACCACCGGCGCGAGCCCGTTCGTTGTGCAGCTGGCGTTTGAGATGACGTGATGCCTGGCCGGGTCATAGCCATCGCCATTGACACCGAGGACGATTGTGAAGTCCTCGTTCTTGGCCGGGGCGCTGATGACCACCTTCTTCACGGTGTCGCGGCGGTGGGCTGCTGCCTTCGTGGCATCGGTGAAGAGGCCCGTGGACTCGATCACGATTTCGGCCCCTACCGAACCCCAGGGGATAGCTCCAGGGTCGCGCTCGCTGAAGACCTTGACCACCCGCCCATCAATCGAGAGGCTGCCATCGACGGCGCGGATATCCCGTTCCCAGCGGCCGTAGTTGCTGTCGTACTTCAACAGGTTGGCGTTGGTCTCGCTGGGTACCAGGTCGTTAATGGCCACCACTTCCAGCGCCCCGCCATGGCGCTCCGAGATCGCCTTCAGGACCTGCCGGCCGATGCGGCCGAAACCGTTGATGCCCACCTTTGTCGTCACAGACATGCCCCCGCCAGCCAATGCTGGGATTTCTGGCTCAAGACTAGCGAGTTCCCCTAAACCGGGCTACCGGACTACCTCAGCTTAACGGCCGTGCCACAGGCGGTGATCATGAGCATCTGCCCGCCCACCGTCTCGTAATCCACCTTCACCCCCACCACCGCGTCGGCCCCCATCTCGCGGGCGCGTTCGGCCATCTCCTCGATTGCGGTGTCACGCCCTTTGCGCAGCTCTTCTTCGTACTTCCCGGAGCGGCCACCGACGATGTTGCGGAACCCGGCGGCGATATCCTTGAACACGTTCACGCCCAGGATGGTCTCTCCCGCGGCTACCCCAAGGTAGCTTTCGATGGTTCGGCCTTCGATGCTTCCAGTGGTTGTGACCGTGAGGGACATGGCGCTCTCTCCTGTGGTTTGGCGCGAGTGTAGCATCACACAGGCAATCGAGTGAGACATCGGTGACAATTAGGGATATATAGACACAGGCTATGAAGGGACTCGCCCGATATAGGGAGATTCCCCTAACGCCCCACCCGCGTCCCGACGACAATCGGGGTGTGACCACTTCAGGAGTGACAGGATGACTCGGCGAATTGTGGTATGCCCCGCCTGCGAGCTACGGTTTCTCTCTGGCCGCCGCCAGACGTTCTGCCCGGGCTGCCATCAGCTCGTGGAGCCATCCGAGGCCGCCTAGCGGGACGCTCGCCTATACCGCGAGCCCAAAGCGGTGGAGGGCGGCGCGGTAATCATCGGGCGTGTTGATATCGATCTCGCAAAGGTCATCCGAGGCAACGTCGGCCGTCATAGGCGCATGCGCGGCCAGTACCCCGCGCAGGCCCCGGGTCGCGTCGCTCGCGGCCATCATCTCCTCCCGGAGCGCCCCGGCGACCACCACAGGGTGACCATGGCGCCCGGCCACCGCAGGCCTCGTCACGTGCACGCCGTTGGCGCCCAGGTGGGCGTCCAGCAGGGCGCGGATGAACGCGGCCGGCCGGGGCTGGTCTACGTTGACGACCACGATTGCTTCAGCGTCGCGCTGCACCGCCTTCGCGCCAACGCGCAACGATTCGGCGCGCCCCGAGTGGAAGTGAGGGTTGTTCATCACGCGGCAATCCGCACGTGCAAGGCTGCGGCGCACGTCGTCGCTCCGGTGCCCCAGGACAACGATGACCTCGTCGACCCCGGCCTCATGAAGCTGGCGGATCTCCCAGCAGATAAGGGGCTCGCCACCCCAGTCCAGTAGCGCCTTGGGGCTGCCCATGCGGTCCGACGAGCCCGCCGCCAGGATAATGCTCGAAATCATCTCTCGGTATCCTCTTGTCGTCCGAGTCTATCGCCGCCGCCAACTGCGGGCGAGAAGGACCGCCACGAAGGGCGAATGCCGCTCACGGGGCCGCGAACACGACCTCCCCGCCTTTGACGACGTAACGCACGCGCGAGAGCGCAGCCAGGTCACGCGTGGGGTCGCCGGAAACCACAAGGAGGTCGGCCCGGCGCCCGGGTTCAAGCACACCGCGGTCGGGAAGCCCCAGGAGCTCGGCCGATGTCGACGTGGCGAGCCTGAGGGCCTGGACCGGCGTTAGCCCGCCCAATTCGGCCAGGACTTCGAGTCCCGCTCCCAGAGCGCTATGAGGCACGCTCGGGATCCCGCAGTCGGTGCTCGCGATTACCCTGCACCCGGCGGAGAGGAGTCGCCTCGTGAGTTCGGCGCGCTGTTTACGTTGCCCCTCGTCCCGCCAGCGCCGATACCCAATCGAAATCGTCGGCGACACTACAGTTCCATTGGCGGCCATGCGATCGATGAGTGCATCGTCGCGGTCCATGCCGGCCCTTCCCATGAAGGAGCAGTGCTCAAGGGAGTCCACTCCCGCCTCGACGGCGGCGCGAATGCCGGCAGTACCGTGGCAATGGGCGGCGACCCGCCGACCGAGCCGGTGCGCCTCCTCGACAACCGCGCGGAGCTCGTCGACGCTGTACTGAGCGGCGAGCGTGTTCGTCCCCCGGGTCATCTGACCGCCCGTTGCCATGACCTTGATCCAATCGACGCCCGCCTTCACGCGCGCCCGAACTGCCTTCCGGAGTTCGAGTTCGCCGTCGGCTTCGCCCCCCATGAACCAGCAGTGGCCGCCGGTAGTCGTGATCGGGGCCCCGGAAACGAGCAGGTCCGGCCCGGGTGCGAGGCCGCTGGCGAAGGCGTCCCGCATCTCGATTGCCAGCCCGGCCGGCGCCCCGAGGTCCCGGACGGTGGTGATCCCGGCTTCGAGCATCGCCCGCCCGTGCGCGGCCATGCGGAGGAGCATTCTCCCCGGGCTGTCGTTGTCGAAAACAGCTCGCCAGTCATTGCCGGCATTGAAGCACAGGTGGGCATGGCCTTCGATGAGCCCGGGCATGACCGTGCACCCGGAGACATCGAGACTGGCGCCGGCCCCTGTGTCCGTTCCGACCGCGGCGATTCGCCCCTCATCGACCACCAGCGGGGCGTCGACGAGCCCGTCCGCGAGCCCGTCCCAGGCCATTCCCCCTCGCAGTGTGATCGCGGTCATGGGCATCCCTCCCCTGGCGAGGACCTCTCAAGGGCCCCTGACTCGGCCGAGATGCCATCGGATTTCGGCACCTGCTTAGCTGCGCTCATTGCCGGTGCGTCCGGCGTCGGGCGGTGTGCGAACAGCGGCAAATGTATGAGCGATGCCGAACTCACCTGCGAGCAGGTTGAGGAAGTCCCGCACCGGCGGGGCGAACAGCCTGTCTCGCAGAACGTGGACCCCCACTTCGCGTCTTGCAGGCTGCTCCATGTCGCGGATTTCCACTCGCCTGAGCGTCCCGCTCGCCAGCTCGCGTTCAACTGAGATGACGGGCAGGATGGCGATGCCCAGGCCAGCTTCAACCATGTGCTTGGTGGTCTCCATCGAATCGAGCTCCATCGCCGATTCGGGAACCACGCCCACGCGAAGGAACATGCTGTAGATGAGGCTGTGATAGCTGGAGCTGCGCTCGAAGAAGAGGAACGGTTCGCGGCCGGCCTCCGCGACCGTCACACGCCCCCTGGCGGCGAACGGGTGCTCCGGTGGCACCACCAGTGTCAGGTCGTCGTTGTACAGGTGAACCGACTCAATTTCCGGGTGCTGGGTGAGACGCGTGATCGCGATGTGCATGTCACCGGCAAGGAGGCCCTCGATGACGTCCTCGCTGGTGTCGGCCTGCAGGTTGATATGAATGCGCGGGCGCTGCTCGCGGAACTTCTTCAGGATCCCCGGCAGGACATAGGTTGCAATGCTGGAGCTGGCGCCAATCCGCACGTTACCGACGTCGCCATGGCGAACGGCCTCGATGGCGTCGGTACCCTCCTGGACCGCCGTCAGGGCGCGCCGCGCATGGGGAAGGAAGGCATGGCCGGCATCGGTCAGGGTCACGCTGCGGCCAGTCCGCTCGAAGAGCCGCTCGCCGATTTCGCGTTCGAGCGATTGGATGCGCGCCGTCACCGACGGCTGTGTAAGAAAGAGCGCCTCGGCGGCGCGGCTGAACGAACGGTGATGCGCCACCTGCAAGAATGCCTCTAGCTGGGCAAGTTCCACGTGTTCCTCCACGGCCACCGCCACCGGCGGCCGGTCAATCGCTGAAGTAGTCCCTGTTCAACTGGACGTAATGCCGCCATTCATCCGGCAGGTCCGCGTCGAAGTAGATGGCCGAAACGGGGCAGGCCGATTCGCAGGCAGCACAGTCGATGCACTGGTCCGGGTTGATGTAGTACTGCGGCGCCTCGCCCTTGGTGTGGATGCAGTCCACCGGGCAGACATCGACGCACGAGGCGTCCTTCACGTCGATGCACGGCTCAGCGATTACGTACGGCAATCGATCCCCCCGTCAGGCCGGCTCAACGCCCCGCTTGTAGACAACCACATCGCCCTCAACGCGCGCCTGGCAGGCGAGCCTCAGGCGCGGATCGGCGGTTGCCCGGGGGCCCCGCTGGCGAACCAGGTTCTGGCGCTCGTACCGGCCCATGGCGCTGAGACGGCCCACCCCGGAAATGACTTCCATTGCGCAGTTGGTGCATTCCCCCGTCCTGGCGCAGCCGACTGGCCAGAAGTACCCATCAGCGCACACTGCATCGAGCACAGTCTCGCCGCGAGGCGCCTGGACCTCGATGCCAAGGGGTTCGACCCGGATGCGGGGCATGGGTGAATCCTATCACATACCCTCGCCCGGGTTCCTGAGCCGGGAGCGCGGACCCCTGCGCCCCGGTTCGCTCCAGAAGGCGCCGTTCGGCGCCTCGTTCCTGTGCGGGGATTGCGGACCGTCGCGGAGGATGGCGAGCACCTTACTCCACTCGCTGGCAAAGCCTACGGGGCGCCCCAGTTCGGAGGCTGCCGCCTGCGCTGGCATGCTATCGAGGAACTGTCGCCCAAAGTAGTCCAGGCTCGCCCGCGGCAGGATGTAGACTTCCGCGTCGCGCCCACGCAGCTGTTCGACGAAATCGCGCCCGCAGAGCAGCCCACTCACATTCACACGCTCCCCGAAGACGGTGTTGGTGACGGCCTCCACCCGGACATCCGTGCCAGCCAGCGCGTTGAGTTCCGACGCGATTGCGGCCATCACCGGGGCGATCATGGTTCCGCATCCGATAACCGCGCGCCGGCGTACCAACGCGTTCCCGGTGGCACGCCGGAGCCTGCTCCGCACCCTGTACCAGTCTTCTAGCATCGAGCGCACCATGCCGATGCCATTCTCATACTGGGGATACCCGTCGTATGCGGCCGCCCCTGGCACCCGCTCGCCAGCGGCGAGGTAGAACTCGTCGCTGCACTGCAGAATGGTCCGCCCGAATCGCGCGCGGAACTCCCGCTGCAGCGGCCGGACCAGCGTCACAATCTCCCGCGCATAGGCCGGCGACGGACGCTGCAGGTCGATGCCTTGGCGGCTCATAGCCCGTTCTTCCAGCTTTGGGCTCGCTCCAACGGGCACCACGGAGACGGTCTGCGCGATCGGATGAAGGTCCGCAAGCTCACGGATGGACCGCACAAGGTGCTCCCCGTCGTTCACGCCCGGGCAGAGAACGATCTGGGTGTGGGCGACGAGCCCGAGCGAGCCGAGCCTGCGGAGCTGATCGAGCACATCGGGGGCGCGCGGGTTCCCCAGCATCTTCCGGCGCAGAGCCAGGCCGGTCGCATGGACCGATACGTGGAGCGGGCTCAAGCGCTGCTCCTCAAGCCTTGCCCAGTCATCGTCATCGAGGTTGGTCAGGGTCACAAAATTGCCGTGCAGGAAGCTCAGGCGGTAGTCATCGTCTTTGACGTAGAGGGTCTTGCGCATGCCCCCGGGGAGCCCCTTCAGGAAGCAGAAGAAGCAGTTGTTGTTGCAGACAATGACGCCGTCCCAGGTGGCGTGCTCGAACTCGAGGCCAAGGTCTTCGTCCGGAGCCTTTTCGAAGATGACAAGATCCTCGGCGCCGTCGGCCTTGCGAATCCGCACCTCGACCTCAGGTTCGGCGGCGTAGAACTGCACGTCGACAATGTCGCGCGGCCGGCGCCCGGCAACCTCAACAATGGCATCGCCGGGGACAATCCCTGCTTCGTCCGCGAGTGAACCGGGCCGCACGCCGGAGACGAGCCCGGCGGCCGGGGCGCGCTTCATCCCGGCGCCAGCTCCCGGATGCGCGCCTCCACACGGTCAACGGAATCATCCGGTGTGGAGGCGCCGGCCGTGAGCCCAATGCGCTCGACTCCTGCAAACCAGGACGCTTCAAGCTCACCGGCGCTCTCGATGTGATACGCCCGCGTGCCCTGCTCCTCGCAGACCTCGCGCAGATGGCGTGTGTTGGCGCTCTTTCGACCGCCCACCACCACCATGACGTCAACCTGGCGCGCCAGCATGGCCGCGGCCTCCTGCTGGCCAGTGGTGGCGTGGCAGAGGGTGTTCACCACGTGGAGCTCGAAATTGCCGTCCCGCTGGAGCAGCATCAGGTTCGCCACGAAGCGAGCAAAGTCCTCCATCTTGTGCGTTGTCTGGGCCATCACGCCGACCTTGCCGGGAAAGCCGCCCGGGAAGTCGGCGACGAAACGCCGGAGGTACTCCAGTTCGGCACTCTCGGCGATGGAAGCGTGCGAAACGCCGCTCCGATCGTGCGTCCAGCCCATGATGCCGCGAACTTCCTTGTGGCCCGGGTCGCCAAAGATGACCACGTGCCAGCCTTCGCGCACGAACTTCTGCCCGTATCGCTGAGCGCGCGTGACGATGGGGCAGGTGGTGTCCACTATCTCAAGGCCGCTCTCGCGCAGCTGGCGCACCACGCGTTCGCCCACCCCGTGGGCGGTGATTGCGACCCTGCCCTGCTGCACCCTGCGTGCCGTCTCGGCGCCGATGTCTCCCTCCACCTCGTCTGGTCCCGGGAGCTGCAGGACGCCGGCGCGTTCGAGCCGCTCCACCACGAAAGGGTTGTGGACGATCTCGCCCACGCTGTAGACCGGGGCGCCGGGGGTTGCCTCGGATTCCATGATCTGCACGGCGCGGCGCACGCCCATGCAAAAGCCCATCTCACTTGCCCGGAGGATCTGTACCATCGTCTGCGCGGGAGCTGTCTCCCAATCCAGTATAGGCTCCCAGGTATTTCGCCGGTAACAGCTTGCAAATCTCCGCAAACAGGCGGTCCGTGAGCTCGTTTACCTGCGCCTCGCCCGGGCGCTTTACCAGCGGAACTGCCATGGGGTTGCCGATCACGATCGTGAACCGCGGGCGGCGGAGGGCGTTCAGGGGGTTCCCCAGCGCCTCGGTCCCGGTGATGGCGCAGGGAAGAACGGTCGCCCCTGTGCGAAGGGCAATGAGCGCCGTTCCCGGGTGGGGTTTGCCAACGACCCCCGTCCGGCTGCGGGTGCCTTCTGGAAACATGCCCAGCGCTTCGCCTCTCCGCAGGATGCGTTCTGCGTTCAGCATGGCCGCCACGTCGGCATCAAACCGGCGCACGGGGAACGCCCCGTAGAGCCGTGGGAAGAGGCCAAACGGCCACTTGAAGAGCTCGATCTTCGCCATGTAGCGAATACGCCGCCGGGCGATTCCTGCGCCAAGGATTGGCGGGTCGGCGTTGTTCAGGTGGTTTGAGACAATGAGCAGCGCGCCCGACCGGGGCACGTTGTCCCGGCCCACCACCTTCCAGCGTGCCACGATGGTGAGAATCGCCCGCAACGAGTACGTCGCCCACCAGTAGAAGACTGGAACATAAGTCGAAAGCTTCAGGAAGCGGCGCATCGCACCTTATCCAGGACGAATGCAACGACTTCTTCGAGGGTCAACTCCGTCGTGTCCAGCACGATCGCATCTGGCGCGGCGCGCAGCGGGCTTGCAGCACGGGAGCTGTCGACGACATCCCTGCCCACGATGTCGCGCCGCGCGTCGCGGGATCTTTGGGGCGCTCCCCAGCCGCCAGCCTGGGCCGCCCGTCTTTGCGCCCGGGCCTCTTCGGATGCATCGAGGTAGAACTTGAGGGGCGCTCCGGGCAGCACCACCGTGCCGATGTCCCTCCCCGCCAGCACGGCCGGGCCTTCCCGGGCGATCGCGCGTTGCTGGCGGACCAGCGCGCTCCGTACCTCCGGGATGGCGCTATAGGCGCTCACGTTGGCTTCGACCTCTGGCGAACGGAGCCATTCCGTCACGTCTTCATGGCCCAGGAAGATACTGGTCGTCTCGTGCGCATCGACGCGCATGTTGATCTCGTCCGCCAGCCGGGTGCAAGCGGGCACGTCATCGGCGGAGATGCCGGCGCGGAGTGCAGCGAGCGTGAAGGCGCGGTACATCAGGCCAGTGTCGAGGAATGCGTAGCCGAACTCCTCCGCCAGAGCGTGCCCGATGGTTGACTTGCCAGAGGCCGCTGGTCCGTCGATGGCGATTGGTGCCGGCAGGTTCGCACGGAGGGCCATGTCGGGTGGATCGTATGCGATCGCGGGCCAACGGATCAGGCCGTCGGTGAGTCCCCGGGGTGCGCCTCAGCCAGTTTGGCCGCTGCGTAGAGGGCTTCCACCTCTTCGGGCGCCAGTTCCCGGAATGCCCCCGACCCGAGCGTTCCCAGGTGCACGGGCCCAACCCGGACCCGGCGCAGGTGCAGCACGCGGCGCCCCAGCGCTTCGAGCATGCGCCTGACCTCTCGATTTCGCCCCTGGCGAAGGACCAGCAGCAGCCACTCGCCTGCTTCGGCTGCTTCCTCGCCGGGGCCGGGCTCGGGGCGCCCGGCACGGCGGGCGGAAGCTGCCCTCAGCCGCTCTCCGCCCTCCTCAATGCCGCGCACAAGGCGCTGCAGGTCGCGTTCGGCCAGCGGGGCGTCAATCGCCACCAGGTACTCCTTTTCGACCTCATAGCGTGGGTGCGTGAGCAGGTCAGTGAGGTGCCCGTCGTTGGTGATCAGCAAGAGCCCTTCGCTGTCGCGGTCGAGTCTGCCCACCGGGTGGAGTTGCACGTCGCCGATCGGCACAAGGTCAAGCGCCGTCTCCCGGCCTCGTTCGTCGCGGGCGGTAGTGACGAAGCCAGCGGGCTTGTTGAGCATGAAGTACCGGTACCTGCCTCGAAGAACAGGCACACCGTCCAGGGTGACTTCATCGAGCTCGGGGTCAGCGCGGGCGCCGAGGGTATCGCGCACCGTGCCGTTCACGGCCACGCGGCCGGCGAGGATCATCTCCTCGGCCACGCGCCGGGAAGCAACGCCCGCGTTCGAAAGGATCTTCTGGAGCCGTTCGATCGTCACCGTTTCCACCTGTCCAGCATGGCGGGAGCGGCCCGGCGGGCCAGGCTTCCGAGCCCGAGCAGCCCCGCCCCTGCCGCTCCTCCCAGCAGTATCCACGGTACCGCGCTTGAGGGGTTACCGCGCTCAACAGATGCGGGCGCGGCCAGAGGCGCCAGTGCAGCGCCGGTGGCGGGAGGGGTCCCTCCAGGGATGGAAGCCGGCGCGGGCCGCGTTGCGAAGGAGTTGGCCTCCCCGGGGGATGGGCGGTCAGTCAGCGCCCAGTTCGAGCCGGAGCGCGTTGCGGCCGGGTCGTACACGCCGATCGATGTCCCGGACGCCGGCGCAGGCGGGGGCGGCTCGAAGACGGATGTGTCGTCGCCGAACGACACCGCGTCCGCCTCTGCCCCGCCGGGAGTGAGCAGGCGGACAGTGTCGCCCGCGTTGTTCAGGCCGCTACCGATCTCTCCGTCAACGACATGCAGCACGGCGATGTTTGCGGGAAGCCGGGCTGACTTCCCGGCCACAACGACATAGGCGCCGGGCGCGAGCGGATGTGAGGGCAGGGCATCGAGGCCCCTGGCGTCGCCTATCTGCCAGCCTCCAAGATCAACGGTTGTGAGGCCCGTGTTCACAAGCTCCACCCATTCGAAGGCGCTATCGCGGCCTGCTTCCTCCGGGTCGCTGAGCACCTCGGAGATCCTGACCGGCGACCCCTCGGGACCATCGACAGGCACGCCGGCCACCCTTGCTTCAGCGACCGGGCTGCCACCCCCGGCGGTGGTGGCTGTCTTCGTCGCGACGCCCGGGGTGGTCCCGGCCGCCGCAGTAGCCGGGGCAGTGGCCGTGGGCTCCGCGGCCTGCGCCGGGGCCGACGTCGCTGCAAAGGTCACTGCATCAAATGCCCCCATGCAGTGGCCGCCCGGCCTCAGCACCAGGCGAACGCGCACCGAATTGGCGGCGCCGGGCGCTTGCGCCCTCACTGTGAGGCGTTGCCAGCTTCGGCTTGCCGTCGACTCGCTGTCGGCGTTTTCGATGGCGGTGCCAGTTCCGTCCTCGCTTTCGTACCACGAAAGGCGGATGAACACCTCGCCGGAGCCGATGGAAACACGCCCCATAGCGGCCGCCTCGTACCAGGTGCCGGGATTCACGCGCACTGCCTGGTAGATCCACTTCGTCGAGTCCGTCTCCGAGGTGAGCGTCGCCGCATGGTGGCCCTCGAACGCTGCTCCTTCCAGTCCGATGGTGCCCCCGTACTTGTTCCAGTAGTGGGGCTTGCCCTCGCTGGCAAGCTCGAACCCACCGTTGACCAGCTCCCATTCGCTCTGTCCGGAACCCGGCCCGGCGGGGCGCGTCGGCGTGGAAGTTGGCGGCAGGGTCGGAACCTTCGTCGGCGTTCCGGCATAGCCCCCGCCACCACCTCCTGCGGGAGGAGCCCCGGTGCGACTTGCCGTGGCCTTGATTGTGGCCGGGACGCTGGGCGTCGGTGTAGGTCCCTGGCCGCTGCTGCCCCCGCCCGAGGTGGCCGTGCTGGTGGCAGACGCCGTTGCGGGGTCTGTCGGGCTCGTGGCAAGCACGGTCGGCGTGTTCGTTGCCTCGGGGGTCGAAGTTGGCTCAGGCGGCGCGGCCATCGTGAGCGAGGCCTCGTCGACGAATCCTTCTACCTGTTGCCCGCCACCGGGCGAGAACCGGATGGTGAAGACCACGCGCGCCGTCCCCGGGGGTGCTATCCCGGAGACCTGGCGGACGGCAAACGTGCTCCCCACGGGTGTGTCGTAGGACGTGTAGGGCAGGCCGATTTCGGAGAAGCCGTCGTCCTCAAACAACAGCTGCAGGCTGGCTCGCGTGCCCGGGTCCCCGGCAACCTGGACCGAGGCCTCGTAGAGGGCGCCCGCTGCAGCAGGGACCCGCTGCCTGACAGCGATGATGTCCGCGCCGGTCACGCGCACGGCCTGGCCGGACACTGCATTGCCGCTCGCTTCGCCCGTCGCGGCGCCGGACACCTGCCAACCGGTTGGTGCACTGCCGTCCCAGCTCTCGAAGCCGGGATTGGAAAGCAGCTGCGTCGCGTTCACGCCGCGTGGCACAGCCGCCAGCGCAAAAAGCCCCAGCCCCATGGGGACGAGCAGCAGAGGCAACCAGGTCCGCCCCATTGCGGGCGGGATACTAGCAGCTTCCTCTGCGCGCGTACATCATGCCCGCGCGCAGATTACTCGCAGGTCACCTTGCGATGAGCGGCGCGCCCGAGAGGTGAGAGCCGGCGTCCACAATCAGGAACTCACCGGTCACCAGGTCTGCCCCTTCGACGAACCAGACGGCCGCCTGGGCCATGTCTTCGGGCGTACCGGCCTTACGCAACGGCGTTGTGCGCTCCTGTGCCGCGAGTGCGGCCTCGTACACCGCGTCACCGAGGCCGCCGCGGAGCCAGCGTCCCTGGATGAAGCCGGGGCAGACGGTGTTCACGCGAATCTCTGGCCCCAGGACGCGGGCAAGCGAGAGCGTCATGGTATTGAGGGCGCCCTTCGATGCCGTGTAGGCGATGGAGCTCCCCACGCCCATCACCCCGGCAATGGAGGAGATGTTCACGATTGCTCCCCGTCCTGCGGCCTTCATGTGGGGGGCGACTGCCCGGGTCATCTGGAAGGGGCCAATCACATTTACTGCGTAGATGCGCTGGAAGTCCTCGGCCGAAAGTCCGTCCAGGTTCGCGTGGTCGACAAATGAGGTGGTCCCGGCATTGTTGATGAGGGCATCGATGCGGCCCCACCTCGCCATGGTTTCGGAGGCAAGACGCTGGCAGTCCGCGTCGTTCGCCACGTCAGCGCGGCAGAGCAGCGTATCCACGCCCAGCGCCCGGCAGGCGGCCTCGGTTTCCCGAGCCTCAGCTTCGCTCCGCGTGTAGTTGATGACGACATTGCAGCCCCGCGCTGCCAGCATCTTCGCGCAGGCTGCACCCACACCCGTGGCCGACCCGGTAACGATGGCGGCGCCACCTTTGATATCCATTCGCCAGGCCCCTCCGAACTTGATGACGGCAGTCTACGTCCTGCATGCACAGGGGTCACAGGCGTCGCAGCCTTAACTGGCCGCTTCCCCGCTGGTTTGGCCGCTAGCGGAGCGCGTTCGTATACTTCGGACAGCAGCGCGAGGCGTGTCCACCACTGCCGCGCCCTCCCCGGATAAGAGGTTTCTACACAGTGCCCAAGCGAAAGAAACGGGAGCAGCAGCACCTGCGCCAGGCGGCGGTGCGCCGCCGCACCTATACCTCCGGCGGAAGCGCCCCCGCGGACAAGTACCGCCCCGGCTTCCCGATGAACCTGCTTGCGAACGTCAAGGTCTTCTACATCATCGGCGCCGCGATCATGATCGGGGGCGTGCTGATTGCTGCCGTCGCCCAATCGTCGAGCCCGTCGCCTTCGGTACCCGAAGCAACCGCCACCCCCACCGTCGACCCCAGCGCGTCGCCGGCCGCGAGCGAGACACCGGGAGCTTCGCCGACCGCGGACCCTCGCGTCTTCACCCAGGCAGAACAGGTAATCGACGCCGCCACCAAACAATACACGGCAACGATCAAGACAGATAAGGGCGACATCGTTCTCAAGCTATTCGCCGAATCTGCCCCCAACACCGTGAACAACTTCGTCTTTCTCGCGCAGAAGGGCTACTTCGATGGCCTCACCTTCCACCGGGTTGAGCCCAACTTCGTCGTCCAGGGCGGTGACCCGAAGGCCAACGGCACCGGGGGCCCGGGCTACACGACCAAGGACGAGCCCAACGAGATCAAGAACACCCGTGGCACCCTGTCGATGGCGAAGGTTTCGGGATCGGGCCAGTTTGGAAGCCAGTTCTTCATCAACCTGAAGAACAATGTGAGCCTTGACTTCGATAACAAGGGTGGCGACAAGTTCTACCCCTTCGCTGAAGTCACCAGTGGCATGGACGTGGCCGACAAGCTCGTGAAAGGCGATGTCATGCGCTCCGTCACGATCACCGAGTCACCGAAGTAGCGGGCCGGGTTCCTCGCGGGGAGCGGCTAGCATCTGCGTTCGGCTTCGGAACCGCTCCGTGACGGCAAGGGCCTCCTCCAGCCCGCCGGCGCCGCTGACGTAGACTCCCTGCGTGTAGGCCCCGTTGGGCGTGATCACGGCGTATATCTCGACGTCCACCCCCGCGCCAGATGCCGTGATGCGAAAAGAACGAGCGCCTGCCGGAAGTGACTTGCCCGCGTCCGCCGTGACCTCCTCCGCGGCGCGCCTCTCGCGAGGAAGCCACTTCATGGCTGTCATCGCCAGCTCGTCAGGGTCGTCAGTCAGTTCCCGGAGAAACCGGCCGGCGGCCTCAGCGCTCTCGAACTCCAGCGCCTGGCAGAGAACCTGCATGGGGGGAGCGAACGGTGGACGGCCCACCTGCTCCTCCCAGTAGCTGAACCTGCCTCCCCGCAGACCTGCCTCCTGCAATTGTTGCTGGCGCGCCCGGGCGTCATCGGAGAGGCCGGCGAGGTTTCGCACCGAGACCTCGCCGGCCGTGAGCAGGTGGTACTCCGCTCCCAGGTCCTCGGCGGTGCAGGTGCTGTCGGCGCCAAGGCCAGCACCCGCGCCTTCCCCGCTCCCGCAGGCAGCCACCAGGGCCAGTGCAACGGCCAGCAACGCCGGTCTAGTCGCGGCTGGGAGAGGAGTCGACACCGATCAATCCATGCCGGACGGAGTAGCGTTCCACAAGCACGATCAGGCCCAGGAACGGCAGAAAGGCGAGCACTGCCAGGCCGGCCCAGAGCCACTCTGGCACCAGGGCGAGAAGTATGGCCACCGCGGCCGTCAGGCCCATGCCGATTACGGCAAGGATGCGCCCGGCCACCACAAACGGAGAGATGCCAGTGTTCAATCCGGTAACCTCTGCAACGATCTTGCCGCGATGATTCTCCCGCGGTCCAGTCCAGACTTGACCGCCGTGGTTCCCTTTGCGAAGAATGCCTTTCCCTGCCCCGGCGACTGGAGGCTCACCCTGACAATTCCCGACCCCCTCCCGGCGTTCGACCAGCTCCCGGTTGCCGATGGCGCACCGCCTCAGTCGGGCTGGTGGCTCTTTGGCAAAGACGACCAGGTGGGGCTGTTCAACCTGCAGACGCCGGAGCGGATCGCCGCTGCCGCAAGGCTCGTGACCCGGGGCACGATGTTTCCTCTGAACTGGGAGATGGAGCTGCCCGCGCCGCCGCTCTACGGCCGCGGGGCGGTCCGGCAGACCATCTTCCGCAACCCGAACGGCCACGATGACGTACTCGACAACTTCTTCCCCCAGGCAAGCTCGCAGTGGGACAGCCTGGTCCATGTCGGCCACCCACAGCACGGCTTCTACAACGGCATCGCGCCCGAGGATGTGACCGGCCAACCCGGCACGCGGGGCGGCATCGAACACTGGGCGCGCCGTGGCATTGCGGGGCGCGGAGTGCTCCTCGATGCGGCGCGCTTCCTTGAACAGGCTGGCCGCCCCATTGATGCGGGCGAACGCATCGCAATAACGGTGGATGACCTCGAAGCCTGCCGGGCCGCCCAGGGCGTCGAAATCCATCCCGGCGACGTCCTCATAATTCGCACCGGCTGGATACCATGGTACCTGCAGCAGGACGCCGCTACGCGCAGGGCGATCACGGTGCCCGCGAACCTCAAGGCCCCCGGCCTGGCTTCGGGCGAAACCATGGCGCGCTACCTCTGGGACCTGCACGTGGTGGCAGCCTGCAGCGATAACCCGGCCCTGGAAGCGTGGCCGCCCCTTCCAGAAGCGGGGGGATTTCTCCACTGGTACCTGATTGGGCTCTTCGGCATGGCGATTGGTGAGCTCTGGTATCTCGAAGCTCTCGCCGCAGACTGCGCGAGCGACGGCCGCTACGAGTTCTTCTTCACCTCGGCGCCGCTCAACAAGCTGGGTGGCGTGGGCTCGCCACCCAACGCGATTGCGTTCAAGTAAGCGCCCCGTCAGCAAGCCCAGTGGCGAATCAGGTCGTTCTGGCCACCGCAGGCCAGCTCGTAGCTTCCGACCTGGGCGGTAACCATGAAAACGGCAAGGAACACCGCGAAGAGGGTGGCATAGGCAGCACCCATCCCGTTCAGCCATTTGCCCGCCGCAAACCCGGTGATCAGCGCCAGGACGAGCATCCCCGTGTGGAGCACAAGGTAGATCTCGTCGCGGTCGCTGGCGGTCGTGCCCTCTTCGAGCCTGGAGTAGTCCAGGGTGGCGCGCATCAGCGCCAGGTAGCCCGCCGACAGGGCGACAAGCCCCAGCAGCGCGACGCCCAGCTGCACGCCCGGAGGCTTCGCCCGCCTGCGCATTCTCACCATGCTTGCGGGACTCTAAGCGGGCGCGCGGATGCCCTGCAAGGGCCTGCCGGTCAGACGGTGGCCTGCTCCAGCAGCGCAGCTACCTCATCGATCGTGGCGACGCGCCAGCCAGCCCAGGTCTCGCCTTTCTGCCACTCAAGATAGCGGTCTCGCGCGGCTGCCCGAGCCGCCTTTATCTCGTCCTCGCTGGGTTCATGCCCGAGCTGCCGCGCTATCCCTTCGGGCGAGGTATCCCCCAGCACATCGCGGGTTTGGTGGATCTGTTCGTTGGCAAGGGCGGGGCGCTCGATGAAGTGGCCGAGCTCTCGATGGTCCCGGTCATAGAAGATGACCACCGGGATCGACTCGAACTCACCGTCCTTGAGGTACTCCGCCATCATGTCCTTGTTCTGGTCGCGCTCAAACATGCGGAGTTCGGCGCCCATTGCTTCTGCGATGCGCTGGGCCACCCCCAGCCCCCGATAGACGTCGGGGCACCAGTCCTCGCCGATGACGGCCACGTGGTGCGGGCCACGGGGCCTCGCTGCCAGCGCCTTGAGGGCCGCCTGCTGCGCCGCCGTGACTGCCGTATCTCGGTAGTTGCGCTCAAACAGCTCGCGGTTGCGGATGCCGCTGTCGATGTACTCCTGGAACGTCTTCCCCTTCGCAAAGCGCTCAACGGTGATGACGGAGCCGGTTGCCTGGGCCATGTGCCCCTCCTTCGAAACATGTCTGTCGTGGGTTCAGCCTACGCTCCCGGGCCCTTCGCTCACAACTGGAGCGCGGCTTCCCATGGCCGCCTTGGCCTCGTCCCAGAGCGCGTCAAGGCCGGCAAGGTCGAGGTCCTTCAGGTCCAGCCCGCGATCGGCGGCCAGCGCCTCAACCGCGCCGAAGCGCCTTCGAAACTTCTCGTTCGCTCCGCGCAGCGCCTGCTCGGCATCGACCCCAAGCCGCGCGGCGATGTTCGCCAGGACGAAGAGGATGTCACCGAACTCGTCCTCCCGGTCGCTGCTGCCCACGGCGCGGGCGAACTCCTGGATCTCTTCGACGAGCTTCTCCAGCGGCCCTTCGACATCGGGCCAGTCGAAGCCGGCGCGCCGTGCCCGTCCCTGGATGGATTGTGAGGCCGCAAGTGCCGGCAGCGTTGCCGGGACCCCGTCAAGGATTGAGGAGCGGGGCTTCTCGGCTTTCTTGAGGACTTCCCACGAGACGGCGACCTCTTCGGCGGTGCTTGCCGTAGCCTGACCGAACACGTGGGGGTGGCGGCGAATGAGCTTGCGCGAGATGTGCTCAGCGACGTCGGCAAGAGTGAATTCGTCCAGGCGCACCGCCACGGCGGCGTGCATTAGCACCTGCAAGAGGAGGTCACCAAGTTCTTCCGCCAGCGCTGCGGAGTCCCCGGAGGTGATGGCATCCAGAGCCTCGTAGCTCTCTTCGAGCAGGTGGGGGCGCAGGGACTCGTGGGTCTGCTCCCGGTCCCACGGGCAGCCATCGGGTGCGTTCAGGCGCTCGACGATGGCGACCAGTCCGTCGAAGCGGCGTACGTCCGCGATCGGCTCAAGGGCGGGCACGAAGACGGTATCCAGGTAACCGAGCGGACGGTGATCGAGCTCCGAGAGAGGGCCGGTGCGAACGGTCTCATCGCTGGCGCCCAGCGATGACAGGACCGTCACCGGATGGTCAGCGGGATAGACATCGAGCAGGGCGAGCTTGAGCGTGGTCGCCACCTCGCGGCTGTATACCTGGCTGACCAGGGCGGGGCGCTGCGCGTCGATGCGCAGGTCAAGGGCATCGCAGAGCTGGATGCCTCCCAGGTCGGTGCCGAGCGCGATGGCAACTAAATCGACATAACTGATACCGGGATGAAGGGCGACCGCCAGGCCCTCTTCGCTGGCCTGCTCCAGCAACCCGGCGACGCTGCGCTCCGCCATGAGCGGGTGCCCCGGCACGGCGTACACGACGCCGCCCGGGGAGGCAGCCTCGATTACCCGCCGCGCTATGGCCGAATACACATCCTCGAAGGAGGCGCACTCACGATAGATGTCGTCGCAATCCTGGAACTCACCCCGGGGGTCGATTTCGGCCACGCATTGGTGATGGCGAGTGCGCAGAACGACGGGCAGGCCGCTCCGCAAGAGGGTTTGCACCTCGACCGTGAGGAGGGCGGCAGGCCCGGGCCCAAGCCCGGCGATGTGAATCGTCATTGAGCGAGTATAGGCGCGAGCGATCCCCTACGCCCCGCGCACCTGCAGGGCGCGCTCGTACGTTTCGATGTAACGCCTGGCGGAAGGCCCCCAGGAGGTATCCGCTGCCATGCCGTTGGCCTGCATGTGGCGCCAGCCGCCCTCGTCTCCGAAGAACGCCAGGGCGCGCTCGAAGGCCCCTACCAGTGCGTCTGCTGAGAACTCATCGAAGAGAAAGCCAGTGGCCTGCTCCGGGTTCTGAAGCGGGTCGGTGATGGTATCAGCCAGCCCGCCCGTGCGGCGTGCAACGGGCACGCTCCCATACCGCATCGCGATAAGCTGGCCGAGCCCGCAGGGCTCGAAGCGCGATGGCATCAGGAACATGTCGGAGCCGGCATAGACGCGGCGGGCCATGCCTTCGTCGAAGCTCTCCATGAGACGCACCTTGCCGGGGTGTCCGGACTCGAGCTCGCGGAGGGCCGCGACCAGGGAGTGATCGCCCTGGCCCAGGACCACGAGCTGTGCACCACGGACAAGCAGGGCGGGCGCTGCCTCGACTGCCAGGTCGACCCCCTTCTGCTCGGTGAGGCGCGTCACCATCCCCAGCAAGGGCCCGCTTGAGGGGGCAAGGCCGGCTGCTTCCCGCAGCGCGCGTGTGTTAGTGGCGCGAACTGCCATTGACTGTGCGTCGAACTGCGCGGCGATGTTCGGGTCGTGTGCCGGGTCATACGTGCTGTGGCTCAGCCCGTTCACTATCCCCACGAGGCGGTCGCCCCGGAGCCGCAACAGGGCGTCGAGCCCCTCTCCAAAGCGAGGGTCGAGTATCTCCTGCGCGTAGGTGGGGCTCACGGTGGTCACGCAGTCGCTGTAGTAGATCCCCTGGGCCAGGTAGTCGTTGAATTCGTCGGGACCGCGGTAGCGAAGATTGTGAATGGTCAGCACCGGCGCGATACCGCGCAGCGCCGGGTCGCTCCAGGCGAGGTTACGCAGCGCAAAGGCAAGCGAAGCCGTGTGCCAGTCGTTCAGGTGGAGGACATCGGGCTTCCAGGAGTCCTCCTGCATGACCGCCGCCACCGCCCGGCAGAAGAACAGGTAACGCAGCAGGTCGTCTGCCTCGCCGTACACGTTCTCCCTGTCGAAGTAGCGTGGCTCGTGGACGAGAGTCACGGGCACGCCGCCGCGACCGGGTACAGTCGCCAGCTCGGCGGACCTCACCTCGCCGCCGTCCCGGACGAGAATCATCTGGTGGTCCGCCGAACGGAAGGCTTCCATCGCGCTCCGGTGACAGGGAGTGATGACGCGGACGTCGTGGCCAAGCGCGGCCAGCGCGGCGGGGAGGGCGGCGGCCACGTCGGCCAGCCCGCCCACCTTCGCAAACGGTTCGACCTCGGCCGAGACGAAGAGGACCCTCACGCGGTCCCGTCCATGAACAGCTCGCGCTCTATCTGCCAGCGGGCCTCGTTGGCGGCGGCCATGCGCCATGTGGCCTCGCGCTTTACCCGCTCAGACGCCGTGCCGAGGGCGACAGCCTTCATCGCATTGAGGGCGACTTCGTTCAGGAGCAGGAAGCCGCGGTGCACCATCGTTACGTCCCACATCGGGCGGCGGCTTGCCCACCAGAACTGGCAGCTATGGAGCGCTGGCTGCAGGCGATTCTCGGCAATGCTCAGGTACTTCTGGGCGGGATCATGCTCTGAATACCGCCGCGCAATGGCCAGGAGCTCAAGACAGTGGCCGACGTACTCCCACTGCCGGTCGTGCAGGTGGTTGCCCGGCGAATGCCAGAGGGGGTACGGGTTCCTGGCCGCAATGTCATCCCGGGTGGTGCTCCATGAAGATGCGAGCGGCTCTATCACCGGTCCATCCGGGAAGAGCGACGGCAGCTCGCTCGGCATCACCATCGCCACACGCGTGGTGCGCCCGCGCTCCACCGTGGCCGGGGCCTTCTGGTGCGCCGCAATCCCTTCGTAGGCGGCTGCGAGGAACTCGCGCTCCCAGCCGCGGATGTGGTGCCCGTACGTCTCCGCATCCATTGCCGTGACGATGTAGGAGTCCTCGCCCGCGCCGGAGCGAGCCAGCTCGTCGATGAAGCGCACAGCATCGGTCTCACGGAAGGAGATGCGGTTGCTGCGCACATCGTCGCGAAAGAGCACATGCATCGTCCGCCCATTCGCCGGGGCCCTGCAAACCACGTTGAGGGGCCACTCACCCGGGCTCGCCACCCCGCTCAGGATCACCCAGTCGTGCCCGGCGGCTGCGATGGCGAGCATGATGTCGCTGCTGTAGCACATCTCGGGCGGGAAGAACCCGCGCGGCTTCCAGCCATCGCCGAGCGCTCGACGATTCGTGCGCGCGTTTTCGGCGATTGAACGCACGCGCTCGCCCTGCGGAATGAGCGGCAGGATTGGGTGGTACTTGCCGCTGCCCACGAACTCCACCTGGCCACGTTCTCCCAGCTCCCGCAACCCGGCGACGATGTCGCCCATCCCATGCTCCAGGAGCAGCTCGGTGAGCACGCCATTGATGTTTATCGCCAGCTTCGCCCCGGGGTGCTCCTTGAGCACTGCGAGGAGCGGGCGGTACGACTCGTCAGCGACGCGGCGCAGCACCTCGTGGGTCTGCGTCGGCGGCTGGTAGAAGTGGAGGAGCTGAGCCCAGTAGGTCATCGGCGGCGGCGTCCGGGTTGATTCATCCTCTCACCACTGGTGTCGGCTGACCGGGGGCGAAACGACATGGGTCGATCGCCGGAAACGGGTTATCGAGCTCTCCTATCTCGGCCGCGAGGCGGCCCGCGGCCGCGTCGCCACCCTCGATCGCATCTGCGAGCTGATCGAAGCGCTCCATGTGGCTGTGGAACCGTTCGACCGCGTAGTCGTGCGCCTGGCCGGTGGTCATCAGGAACTGCCAGTCCGATGACTGAAGCAGCAGGAGCTCGCGCGCCAGCTGGCGGGTGGCGGGCGTCGAAACCCCGAGGAGGCCTCGAGCGCGTGCCTGCCGGAGGCGGATCTCCGGCCATGTCCAGGCGGTCTCGCTGTTGAGCCACGTCCCATGATCGCCGCCGGCGCCCCATGAGCCTTCGGGAAGCTCGATCGCCTCCTGCGGCGGGTGAGATGCAACGAAGTCGCCCGCTGCCACAAGCTCAACCCGGGGGCTCGCGGCCAGGTTGCGGATGGCGGCCTCAAGCCAGTCCACGCCTTCGAGCCACCAGTGGCCGAAGAGCTCGGTGTCGTAGGCGCTAAGGACGATGCCCCGCTCGCCCGCGCCCTCGGCGTAGGCATCGATTTCGGCCTGTACCACGCCCGCGAAGTGGCGCGCGTGCGCGAGCGCAACCTCACGCGCGATCGCGCTGTCGTATTCGGCCTTCTCTCCGAGGTCGACCCCCGCGCCAGTGACTCGCCAGTAATGGAGCCCGGTCGCGCTGTCCTTCTTGTGGAACTCCCGGTAGGCGGGGTCACCCGGGTAGCCGTGGGCGGCGGACCAGACCTGCATACCGGTGCGCTCATTGCGCCCGATCACGGAGACGTGCGACTGCCCTACGGAGTAGGGGCGGAAGGTTGTCCCGTTCCGGGCCGGGCCCTCGGCCAGGCGCTGCGGAACGTAACGTGATTCCGGGTAGGGCCCGGCCATCCCTCCGCGGGCCTTACCGCGGGCGAGGCCGCCGGTCACCAGGTGCGTCTCGGAAAAGAAGACCCGCAGGCCGGCGTCCTCAAGGAATCGCTCCAGCCCGGGACGGTACGCGCATTCCGGCAGCCAGAAAGAGCGCGGCGCGCGGCCGAAGTTCCGAACGTGGGATGCGATGCCGGTCTCAATCTGAAAGCGCACGGCATCGTCGTCCTGCAGCAGGGGCAGGTAACCGTGGGTTGCCGCCGAGGTAGCGACCTCAATGTGGCCCGTGCCTTCAAGCTCTGCGAGCGCGCCGACCACATCCCCGGCGATCTCGTCTTCGAAGAAGGATTGTGTGGCCTGGTATCGCTCGCGGTGGAAGGCCGCGGTCACGCCCCGCAGCCCCGGTGTAGCGCTGAAGCGCTCGACGTCGGACCGGGCGCCGGCAATGCGCTCGCGCAGGTAGGCGCGGAAATTCTCCTGGACCAGCGCGTCGCGCAATTGCTCGGCAAGGATCGGGGTGACGTTGATCGTCACGCCCAGCGAGCCGCCGCAGTCGTGGCCGGCCCGGCGAAGCGCGCGTACGAGTGGCAGGTAGCATTCGAGCATCGCCTCGTGCAGCCACTCCTCCCCGTGCGGCCAGCGGCCGGCGAGCCGGCAGTAGGGCAGGTGTGTGTGCAGGACAAAGGTGGCGTATCCGCGGCTCATGCAGCCCTCCTTCACGCCCAGCGGGCAAGTCCCGGCAGGAACGGGTCGCGCAGGTCCGGGTGGGCGGGGGTGAGGCGGATGGCGTAGCCCATTCGCCCGCCGGTTCCTGCCACGAACGTGCCCGCGAACCGGCAGGTCCCGTCTTCGCGCATCTCCTGGAACGCCAGCGGCGCCATGCCGGCGATCTCGATCTCCCCGCTTCGCAGAGCGGGCCCGAAGGCCACGTCGAGGCGCACGTCGGTGTGCTGGAGCGCACCGAAATGTGCCTGCACAGTCACGGTCACGGGCGCATTCGAAGAGGGCGCTTCCCCCAGGTCATCTTCAACCGAGAGGACCTTGATCGCCTGCCAGCCCGCTGCCATCCGGGTCAGCCAGGCCGAAAGCGCCCGGGCAGGACGCAGCCCGTCCTCCCGCAGCCGGTGCCACGACGCGGCCGCGGGGGCATACGCACCCCGGGCGTATTCGCTCACCATGCGGTTGGTGTTGAATTGCGGCGCAAGCGTCATGATCGATCGCTTCATCCACTCGACCCACCGTACCGGAACGCCATCCACGTCGCGTTCGTAGAAGGCCGGCGCCACCTCCTGCTCAAGGAGGTCGTAGATCGATTCAGCGTCGATTGTGTCCTGGACCTCCGGGTCGTCGTCGGCGCGGTCCCGGCCAATCGCCCAGCCGAGTCCCGGCCTGTACGCTTCCGACCACCAGCCATCCATGACGCTGAAGTTGAGCACGCCGTTTGCCGCGGCCTTCATGCCGCTGGTGCCGCTCGCCTCCAGGGGCCGGAGGGGGGTGTTCATCCAGACGTCGGTGCCCTGGACCAGCGCACGCGCAAGCTCAATGTCGTACCGCTCCAGCAGCACCAGCCGGTCGCGGAACTCGGGCCGCCTGCTCATCTCCACCACTTCGCGGATGAGTTGCTTTGCGGGCTCGTCCCTGGGATGGGCCTTGCCGGCGAAGACGAACTGGATTGGCCGTTCCGGGTGGTTAAGCAGCCGGGCAAGCCGCTTCGGGTTGCGGAAGAGCAGCGTCGCCCGCTTGTAACCCGCGAATCGCCGCGCGAAGCCGATGGTGAGTGCTCCCGGGTCAAGAACCTGGCCCCAGGACTCGGAAGTGCCCGCCAGCCCGAGCCGGATGGAGCTATCGCGATGCTGCAGGCGGGCTCGATTGATCAGCCGTTCGCGCTGGCGTTCATGCACCTCCCAGAGCTCCTGGGCGGGCACTTCGCTGAGACCGCCCCAGATCTCCGGCCGGGCCGGGTCGCTCCTCCACCCTGCGCCTATGTAGCGGTCGTAGAGATTCCCCATCTCGTGCGAGACCCACGTGGGCAGGTGCACGCCATTGGTGATGGAATCGATGGGCACCTGTTCGATCGGCAGGTCTGGCCACGTGGAGGCCCAGAGCCTGCGCGAAACTGTGCGGTGGACTCTCGAAACCCCATTCCTGTAGCCGCTCAGGCGAAGGCCCAGCTGGGCCATCGAGAACGGCTCGTTGTCGTCGCCAGGGTGTGTGCGCCCGAGCCCGATGAACGTGTGGTCATCGAGGCCCATGCTCGTGTAGTAGTGGCCGAGGTGCTTTCGCACCAGGTCGGGTGGGAACAGGTCGATGCCCGCGGCGACCGCGGTGTGCGTTGTGAAGACCGTTGCAGCGGAAACGGGCAGGCGCGCCTCATCGAAGCTGGCGCCGGTCTCCTCCATGAGCGTACGGATGCGGTCTACGCCGAGGAGCGCCGAGTGGCCCTCGTTCATGTGGCAGACGGCGGGGCGCAGGCCCATCGCCCTCAGGGCCCTGATGCCGCCGATGCCGAGGAGCATCTCCTGCTGAATGCGCGTCTCCAGGTCCCCGCCGTAGAGCCGGCCCGAAATCGCCCTGTCGTCGGCGTGGTTCGATTCGAGGTTGCTATCCAGCAGAAAGAGCGGCGTGCGTCCCACGTCCAGGCGCCAGACGCTGGCCTGCACATCGCGCGAGTCAAAGGGCACCTGCACCGTCAGCGGCTCGCCACGGCCATCGCGCACACGGCGCACGGGCTGGCTTGCGACATCGATGTCGTCGTACTCCTCGCGCTGCCATCCATCGGGGCCAAGCACCTGCTGAAAGTACCCCTGCTGGTAGAGGAGGCCCACTCCCACCAGTGGCAGGCCAAGGTCACTGGCCGACTTGAGGTGGTCCCCGGCAAGCACCCCAAGCCCACCCGAGTAGTTGGGGAGGGTCTCCGTAAGGGCGAACTCAAGTGAGAAGTAGGCAATGACCTCCGCCTCGTCCGTCCCGGGCACACTGGCGCGGGGAGCGCCAGACATGTATTCGCGAAAGGCCTCTGCCACCTCGCGCAGCTCCAGCAGGAAACCATCGTCCCGGGCCAGCTGCGCCAGCGTCCCGGCGGGGACCGTCTGGAGCAGGCGCACCGGGTTGTGGCCGCTCGCCTGCCATCGCTCGCGGTCGATTCTCTGGAACAACGCTGCGGCCCCTGTGTTCCACGTCCAGTAGAGGTTCCCTGCCAGCGCGCGCAGCGGCTCCAGTTCGGGCGGCAAGACGGGCTCTAATCGAAAGGTTCGCAGGGCGCGGACGGGCATGGGGCCATTGTAACGGGCAAGCCGCTAGGCCCCATCGCGTGGCCGGATTCCCTGTCGCGCATTGTCCGCACACCCGGTGCGTGCGATCATTCACGCCCCGGGGCACACTGCGTTGCGCCCGATGGAGCTCCCAACCATGTCCCGCGAGCCGCTTCTCATCCGCGCCGTCCTCTTCGACATCGGCGACACGCTGTGGCATTCGCGCGCCGCGCCGCCGCCGGAGGAGTTCCGCCGCCTGGCCGCTGGCCGGGCCGCGGCCGCGCTGCGGGAGTTCGGCCTTCACCATGCGGATCCCTCGCTCGTCGCCCGCACCGCCTGGGTGGCGATGGAGGAGGCGATGCGGGCTGCGCGCGCCACGGATTTCGCGGAACCGGACTATGGCCTGGTGTCGCAGTTGGCGCTTGTGCAGATCGGGCTGCACCTCTCGCGCGACCAGGCCGCCAGCCTCCTGGAATCCACCTACATCTCCGGGATAGAGGGCGGCAAGGCGCCGTTCGCCGATGCCCTCGGCACCCTCACCGAGCTCCGCCGCCGCGGTTTCCAGCTGGCCACCGTGACCAACCGCGCTTTCGGAGGCGATCGCTTCCGCGCCGACCTCCGCGACGCAGGCCTCGACATCGGCTGGGACGCCGAAGCCGTATCCGTTGAGGTGGGCTACCTGAAGCCGCACCCGGCCATCTTCCGATTCGCCCTCGACCGCCTCGGTATCTCCCCCGCCCAGGCGCTCATGGTCGGGAACTCACTGGCCGAGGACGTGGCCGGCGCTCAACAGCTGGGCATGGCGGCCGCCTGGCGCCGCTCCGCCCCGGACGCCGAGGGCGTGAGCCCGGACTTCGTCTTCGATCAGCTGGCCGAGCTTCTAGACCTGCCGATCCTTGCGGAGAAACGCTGATGGCCGGCGGGGAGCGCACCTGGGGAGGCCGCTTCGATGGCGATATGGACGCGCTCACGCGCGACTACACGGCCGGGAGCGACCGCGACCTCTACGAGCACGACATCGCGGGCTCCATCGCTCACGCGCGCATGCTGGGGCGCCAGGGGATCATCCCCCTCGCCCATGCGGAGGCGATCGTAGACGGCCTCGGCCAGGTACTTGGGGACTTCCGCGGTGGCCGGGTCACGTGGCGTCCCGAGCTCGAGGATATCCACACCCACGTGGAAGTCCTTCTCCGGGAGAAGATAGGTGAGGCCGCCGGGCGCCTGCACACCGCCCGCTCCCGCAACGACCAGGTAGCCTTGCTCAACCGGCTGCTGGTCCGGGAACGTTGCGACCGGCTGGCAAAGGGCTGCGAGGGCCTTATTGCGGCGCTGTGCGACCTCGCCGAGAGGCACGCCGCCGACCCGATGCCCGGCTACACGCATGTCCAGCGCGCTCAGCCGGTCACGCTCGGGCACCACCTGCTCGCCTATGGTGAGATGCTCCTCCGCGACCGTGACCGCTTCCGTGACTGCCGGCGGCGCGCAAACGTGCTGCCCCTGGGGTCCGGGGCCCTGGCCGGTTCGCCCTATCCGCTGGACCGGGAGATGGTGGCCAGGGAGCTGGGCTTCGACGGGGTCTCGCGCAACAGCCTCGATGCCACCGCCGATCGCGACTTCATGGCCGAGTTCCTGGCGGCGTGCGCCATTACCCAGATGCACCTCTCGCGGCTCGCCGAGGAGATCGTGCTCTGGGCGAGCGCCGAATTCGGTTTCGTGCGGCTTCCCGATGCTTTTGCCACCGGTTCGAGCATGATGCCCCAGAAGAAGAACGCCGATGTCGCCGAGCTGGCCCGCGGGCGCACAGGGCGCGTTTACGGTGAGCTGATGAACATGCTCGTGAACCTCAAGGGCCAGCCGCTGGCGTACAACCGCGACCTCCAGGAGGACAAGGCCGCCGTGCTTGCTGCGGCTGCGGTCGTCGAGCCGACGCTGGTGATATTCGCGGCGATGGTCCCTTCCCTCGAGTTCCAGCTTGCCCACATGCGCGAAGCTGCGGGGAAGTCGTTCTCGTTGGCCACCGACATCGCCGATTACCTGGTGAGGAAGGGGATGCCCTTCCGCGAGGCCCACGGGGTGGTCGGGCAACTGGTGCGGGAGTGCGAGGCGCGGGGCTGCGAACTGAACCAGCTCCCGCTCGCGGTCTACCGGGCCGCCTGCGACCTTTTCGAGCCCGATATCCTTGCCCTCGATGTCGATGCCGCCCTGGCGGCGAGGGACCTTCCCGGCGGAACCGCTCCCCGGCAGGTGCGAATCGCAGCCGGGCAGCTTCGCTCCGCCCTCTGACCGGGCGGCGTTCAGACGATCGCGTCGAAGATCTTCGTCCCGCCGACGATGCCAGCGCCTACGGCCGCAATCTGGAGCAGGAACCAGTACCACCTTGTCCCGGTGCTCACACGCCTTCCTCCAGCACCCGTTCCTTGGCCGCGCGAAACTCCTCGTCGGTAAGTGCGCCTGAGCCGTGCAGAGCGGACAGCCTTTCGAGAGAGGCAACCACCGCGGAGCGACTGGAGGCGCCGTGTTCGCGCGCGGGCGGAGGGGGGTCATAGGTGGGCTCGACCAGCACCACTGGCTCTTTGCGCGGGCGCTCGTAGCCGGGGTAGGGGTACTCCGGCCGGTTTGGCAGCGGGAGGATTGCCCGCGCGAGGGGCTTCGCGAAGGCAACGAGCGGCGCGCCCCCCATGGCTCCGAAAACAACCGCGCACACGAGCCAGCCCCAGGCGGGCCCGTGGTCTCCCGGCGGGTCCAGCCCGAATTCGAGGAAGTTCCATCCCAGGGCGAGGAACAGGGCCGGCCAGGCAAGCCAAACCCAGCTTGTGGCCCCGTACTTGCTCACCGCGCCCAGGTACACGAAAAGGGCAATCACCCCGCCAAAGACCCCGCCAAACAGCGCCAGCGGAACACCGTCCGGGCATGGCCGGACACCAACGTGAACTCCGTCGCTCCCACAGGATCCGCCGATTTCCATGACGCTACGCATCGCCAGGAAGAGCAACGTCATGCCGCAGACCACCGCGGCCAGCGACAGGAACACCAGCAGAGAACTGGCAACTCCGGGCCGTCCCCGTTGTGTTGCTCGAGTGGTGCTCACCGGAGCGAATCGTAGCAGCCGCCCGGCTGGTGTCCAACGCGCTGTACTGGTTCAAGACGTCCGTGACAGTTGCTCCTTGTGGGATTGGGCCAGGAACTGGGCTGGGGTGAGCATGCCGAGGGCCTGGTGAGGGCGGATGTGGTTGTAGGTGTGTTCCCAGCGGCGGGCAGCGCGGGAGAGGGCGGAGACGGTGAAGTCTTCGAGGGTGAGGTCGTAACACTCCTCGCGGGCGGTGCGATTGAGGCGTTCGACGCGGCCATTGAGCTTGGGGCTGTGGGGCGGAAGGACGAAGAGGAGTATGCCGCGAGCCTGGCAGGCAGCCTCGAAGGCGGCCATGAACTCCGAGCCTCCATCGACCTGGATAGCCCTGACAGCGAAGGGGAGCCGGTCGAGGGCATCGAGGAGGCGTACGGCGAGGGAGGCGGTGGCGTTGGAGGCGACGGTGACCACCGCGCAGCGGCTGGCGACATCGATGGCGGTGAACTGCTTGAGGACCCGGCGGCCATCACGCAGGTCGAGGGTGTCGACTTGTACCAGGTCCCCCGGGTGGAGGGCGAGGTACTCCTTCGGCTTGCGGGTGGCATAGGGGCGCTGCCAGCGCCGCCGCTGGGCCGGGGTACGGTTGAGCGGCGGTTCCTTGAGCTGGCCGTGCGCTTTGAGGTAACGCAGGATGCGGCCCACCATCGAGGCGGAGAGGGCGAACCCCTGGCGCAGGAGGAGCACCGCCAGCTTCAGCTTCCCCCAGCGCGGGAACCGTTCCCGCAACGCCTTCACTGCGAGCACCTGGGCGGTGGTCCAGGTCGGCCGGCGCCGGCGCCTGGGCCTGCTCGGCCGGTCCTCCAGTGTGGCCAGGTTCCTGGGGTCGTACCGGCGCCACCAGCGGTAGAAAGTCTCCCGGCTGATGGCGAAGTGCCGGGCGGTCAGGCACACATTCTGGTCATGCTCCAGGTGCCACTCTATCCACTTCAGCCGTTGCCTCGCCTTCGGGGAGAGCTGTACCAGCTCCTTCCTTGCGAGCTTGAGCATGGGCCCGGTGACACCGCTTACGATGCGCATCGCGCCCTCCGGGCAGGCAGAGACAGCGTGGGGGCTGCTAGACTCGGGCATGGGAGGTCTCCTTGCTTGGCGGAGTGGGTTGAGTGCCACCCCGATCCTACTGGGAGACTCCCCTTTCCCCACATCCCCGCACGGTATCGCCCATTCGAACATGGAGGGGTGCAATCCCGTCGGCAATTGTCTATACAATTACCCGCCCCTCCTATGCCTGCTCCCCTTCCTGCTTGCCAGCCGCTTCGCGACTGTCTCGCAGGTATCTGGACCTGATCACGCGCCCGGGGTGGGGAGCCCGGCCGCACTGCGCGTCCACCTCATGCCCGGCCTTACCGCGTGATCCATTGGTCGCGAGAGATCCCGGCCTGGGCAAGAATCCGGGCCAGCAGGTAAACGCTTACGTCCGAACCATGAGCCCTGGCAGCCTCACTCGCAATGTGTCTTTGACCATGAACTGGTGCTGGCCTCCTGAGTACGGTCCGGCGAACCCGAAGTGGCGCAACCCCCGAATGAGGCCGTTGCGTGGTACGGGCGAAATCGAACTCACATCCGACGGCCTCAGGTCAGTAGTTTCACGAGCTCCCTCGTCGCTTCTGCGGCCGCCACCACCCTTGCGCGCTCGTCATCGGTGAGGGGCAGCTCAAAGGTGCGCTGAATGCCTCCCTCGCCAAGCTGGCAGACGGTGCCCGAAGAGACATCGCGGATGCCGTATTCGCCCTGGTGGAGGACCGAGCAGGGCATCAGCCGGCGCTGGTCAAGCAGGATCGCCTCAGCCATGGCCACGGTGGCGGCGGAGGGCGCGTAGTAGGCGCTGCCCGTCTTGTAGAGTTCCGTGATCTCGGCGCCGCCGCGCATGGCGCGCGCCACGATCTCCTGTACGCGATCGGGCGGCAGCAGGTCGGTGAGCGGAACGCCGCCAACGCGCGTCTGGCTCACCACGGGGACCATCGTCGTGTCGGTGTGCCCGCCGATCACATACCCGTGTACATCCACAGGCGAGACGCCGAGCGCGTCCGCCACGAAGTGCCGGTAGCGGGCGCTATCGAGCATTCCGCCCTGGCCGATAATCCGTTCACGCGGGAAGCCGCTGGCCTTGAGGGCCACGTGGCACATCGCGTCCATCGGGTTCGCGAAGATGATGATCGCCGCCCCGGGCGAGTGCCTCGCCGCCTCACCGACCTTAGCCCTGACGATGGCGGCGTTGTTGTTGAGGAGCTCTTCGCGGCTCATGCCGGGCTTCCGCGGCGCCCCGGCAGTGCAGATGACCACGTCGGAGTTGCGCGTCTCCTCCCACCCGTCGGTGGCAGAGATGCGATGGCTGAAGCCCTCCCATGCCGCCGCCTGGGATTCATCGAGCGCCTTGCCGAAGTGCATGGTTCCGGCGAACTGCGGGTCATCTTGCAGGACCACGTCGCAGATATCGCGTTCGATCAGGCGCTGAGCCATTGCTCCGCCCGTCATGCCTGCGCCGATAATCGTGACTTTCTTGCGGGCCATGTGGACTCCTGTGGGAGGGATGTAGCGTCAAAGAAGGGTACCACGGCGGGGGTAATGCGGGCTCTCAAGGGCTGTTGAGCCGCCGGCACCACCAATGCGATTTCGCCAGACGAGGATTCCTTCGTGCTGCGACAGCTCTGGCGAAAACGGGCCAGTCAGAACAACGAATGGGTCATGTGGCGCCGGCCGGTGCAGGAATCCTCTGGCTCTACTTGACGGACTCTATGCGCTCGCCGGCCTTGTGATCGAATTGGAGCGGTGAGGCGAGGGTCAGTTTCCCGAGCCGGCCGTACCCCCTGAAGTACAAGAGGCCGGGGGCGCCGATCGTCTCCTCATTGAGTCCCCCGGGATTGATCCGGACCGCGCGTTGGCTTCCATCCATGTCGCTATCAGTGAATATCAGCTCGGTTGTGCCCGCCGGGGCGTCGAGGCCCAGAGCGAACGTGCCGGGCTTCTCAAACACACCCGGCGGCGGGACCGGAAAGCTGCAGTTGTCTGTCCCGAGTGGTTCTGTCTGAATGAGGTTCGAACGCGGGATTGGCAGAGTGAGCTTAACGAACGTTTCGACTGCCGGGTCGATCTGGTCCGCTTCCCCGACCGTACGCACGAGGCCGGCGGACGACCAGAAGCCGAGTGAGGTAGCTCCAGCGTCCAGCAGTGACACCTGGAGTACCGAACTGGAACCCGGAGCGACGTCGAGGGCGAATGCTCCACCGGCGCCGGGAGTGGTGTAGGTACAGCCGTTCCCGTCCGGGTGGCAGGCAGCGAGTAGCACCCCTTGCTCGGGAAGGCCGTCTGCATTGTGAACAGTCCCTCGCAGATTTCCAGACCCAACCGGGAAGCCGCTCGCGCGCCGCGCTTCGAAGGCAGCACGGAAGACGGATAGGTCAACGCCAAAGGCCGCTTCGAACGCCAGGGCAGCATCTGTTATGGCGACCATTTGGCGCTGGGTCTCAAGTGCGCGCCTCAGCTGTTCTACCGGTTCGCCCTGAAGCACCAACGCGAGATAGCCCAGGAAGTACCTGTCTACGCCCCCGACGCTGGCGCCTCCTGACTCAGTTGCGGCCAACGTGGCCGCGCTGCTCCGCGCGGTGTTGACTCGTGTGGATGTCGAGATATCGAGGGCGACGAGGTGGTAGCCATCGTTTACCAGTGCTGCAGCCAGCTCAGCTGCTCCCTCATCGAGCCAGTTGACCGTTGACGCTCCCCCTGCCGCCGGGCTGCCCCGGGCACTCCACTGGGCAACGTGGAAGAGCTCATGCACCACCACGAGGTTCACTTCCCATTGCGCCAGCGGTCCATTGCGCGGCGCCAGGTAGACGCTGGCATCCCTCCCGTTCCACCGGCCGTCGGTCTTGGCGGCCTTGAAACTCGCCGCCTTGGCCTTGAGTAGTGCGAGCGCGTAGGCGCAGTCCGAACTCCCCTCGGGCGCAACGTGACGCACCCACGCCTGCGCGTCGCGAAAAACGAACATCGATACAGGAGGGAGTTCGATGTGCAGGTTGGCCCGGAAATACTCTGCTGCCATCGCTGCTCCATCCCGGACCATCTCCCGGACTTCCGGCTCCACTTCGGCGCCGAACCGAATCTCCACCTGGTTGGCAGCGGTGGGCGCGGGAATGGCATCTTGCTTCCGCAGGAGCGTGGTGGCGGACCCCCGTTGGGACTGCGGGACTGCGTCCTGAGTTGCGACGGGGGTGGTGGCCGAAGGGGGGGCAGATTCGCCGGTGCCACACCCGAGAGCACCGATGAACGAAGCGTTTGCGGCGAGTAGAACGAGAGCAAGACGGCGCCTTCGCCACATGGACTCAGTATAGGCTGACCGTTCTGCCGCTGCCATGAACCGTGCGGCATTCAGTGTGACTCTGGACCTGCTCGATCACTGCCCGGCCCCCGCCCCGTTTACACAAGATCCATGGACTGGTCCCAGGTCCACAACTCCTGTATCGGGGCCGATATCGACCGGCGCGAACCTATTCTCCCCCGGGCAGCCGGGGATAGGGAATTACCCTCGAAAACGAACAGAATTCGGAAAAACGTCGTGCAACGGGTTAACCAGGCTGCAACGAGGCCGATAAGTCACCCAGAGGAGGAATTGATACACATGCTTGTAAACCGCTGGATCCTGGTCTGCGCAGCGCTGGCCGCAATTGGTCCTGGGCTCGTCGCCTGCGGCGACGACGTCGACAGCCCGGGCAAGGGGGGTGACTCCGCTTCGACGAGCAACGCAGACTCCGACGAGCTGGTGACCTTCAGTGCGGCCGACAAGGCGTTCCGCGATTCGCTGAAGTTCGATGCCACCCCCAACAACGACCTCGCCGATTCGGCGGGCCGGAAGGCGCTCCTGGCGTTTGACTTCATTGCTCACGACCGCAAGGGCGCCGAGGTGCGGCGCTTCGACAAGCCCGTGGACATTGTGATCCGCTACGGCGGCGTGCCCCTGGGCAGCGTGGACGACAACGACCTTACGATCGTCTACTTCAACCCCGATTCCACCGCCTGGGAAGACGTGCCCAGCACGGTCGATTCTTCGGCCAAGACGGTCACCGCGAGCGTCGAACACTTCAGCAAGTTCGGCGTGGCAATAAAGGCCACCGGCGGGACCGCATCTTCATCTGGTGGCGCAGCCGCCGGGGGAGCTGCCCAGGGCACGGTCACCAAAGACGGAACCCCGATTGGGGGCGGGCAGGGCGCTGCTGGCGGAGCAGTCAAGTATGACGTGACGACAGCTCTGAATGCCTTCAGCCAGGCCGTCTACGGCCGCACGTTCTCCTACACGGACACGGGCGCGGCGGCAGCGGGCGTGGTTGCCAGCCTCACCTTCCCTTCGAACGACAAAGGGATCCTAACGGCCAAGATCGGCGCGGCCGGCGTGGCCGCCTACGGCAAGATGTCCAATGGCGCCGAAGTAGCCATGACTGGCTTCGCCGGCGCAATCACCAACGATGCTGCGGCCGACATCGTCGCCGGTGGCCTTGGCGAGGTGGCCATCGGTGGGTTCGCCGCGCCGGGCGACCAGAATGCTGCCCTCGAGCTCGTGAAGCAGGTTGCGCCCAAGCTCGCCAGCGTCCAGTGGACCAAGCGCCAGGCAAGCGGCGGGACGTACGTGTTCTACGCCAGCGGCTTCATCAACATTCAGACTGGCCACGGGTCATCGAAGACGAACTTCGGCGCTATGGCCACCGTCACTCCCGCACCGGATGGCAAGGCCATTGTTTCGGTCGGTGTCGGCACCGGCTCCCAGGCCAACGCCTGGAAGTAGCTGCCGGTGACGCCTGCCGGGCGACTCGGAAGGGGCGGCCGCACTGCGGCCGCCCCTTCTTTCCGGTTCTCCGCATAAATGCGGCCCGCCCTACACTGGGAGCGTGGACCAGTCCCACATCCGCAACTTCTGCATCATCGCTCACATCGATCACGGGAAGTCGACCCTCGCCGACCGGCTGCTCGAACGCACGGGCACGGTCAGCCGCCGCGAGATGGCCGAGCAGCTCCTCGACTCCATGGATCTCGAACGCGAAAAGGGCATCACCATCAAGGCCGCCGCGGCCCGGATGACTTACGCCGCCAGCGATGGCCAGGTATACGAGTACAACCTCATCGATACGCCCGGCCACGTGGACTTCGCCTACGAGGTGTCCCGCTCGCTGGCTGCCTGCGAGGGCGCTCTGCTCGTTGTCGACGCCTCGCAGGGCATCGAGGCCCAGACCCTCGCCAATGTCTACCTGGCGATGAGCCAGGACCTGCGCCTCATTCCCGTAGTTAACAAGATCGACCTCCCCCACGCCGAGCCCGAGCGAGTTGCCCACGAGCTTGAGCGCGTGATTGGCTTTGACCGCGATGAGGTGATCTTCGCCAGCGCCAAGGAGGGCGCCGGCATTGATGAGATCCTGGAGGCTATACATGTGCGGATTCCGCGTCCTGCCGGAGACCCTAACGCGCCATTGAAGGCCCTCATCTTCGATTCGAAGTACGACGCCTACAAGGGCGTGGTGGCCCATGTGCGCGTCTTTGAAGGCGCCATGGAGGGCCGCAGGAGCCTGGGCCTGATGCAGACTGGCTCCACCTTCGAACCGCTCGAATACGGCATCTTCAGCCCCCAGATGCGCCCTCTGCCCGCCCTTGGGTGCGGCGAGGTGGGCTATGTGGCGACGGGCCTCAAGGATGTCGCCGAGTGCCGTGTGGGCGACACGATAACCCTGGCCTCGCAGCCGGCGGCTGAGCCTCTGCCCGGCTACCGGCAGGCGAAGCCCATGGTTTTCGCGGGCATCTATCCGACAGATTCTGACCAGTACCAGGAGCTCCGCGAGGCGTTGTCACGCCTCAGCCTGAACGACGCCTCGCTGGTGTACGAGCCCGAGTCGTCTGTGGCACTCGGGTTTGGCTTCCGCTGCGGCTTCCTGGGCCTGCTCCACCTGGAGATCGTCGCTGAACGTCTCGAACGGGAGTACGGCCTCAGGTTGCTTACAACCGCCCCCAGCGTGGAGTACGAAGTCACCACTACCAGTGCCGAGGAGATCGTCGTCGACAACCCGGCCGCGCTCCCCGACCCCTCGAAGATCGCCGAGATCCGCGAGCCCTGGGCACGCATCGATGTCATCACTCCCAGCCGCTTCATTGGCCAGGTGATGGAGCTGGTGACCACCCGCCGCGGCCAGTTCGTGCGCATGGAGTACCTGGAGGCGGAGAGCGACCTCGCCCCCGGTGAGGCCCGCGTCATGCTCGAATACGACATCCCCATGGCCGAGATCCTGGTGGACTTCTACGATCAGTTGAAGGGTTCCACCAGCGGCTACGCCAGCCTCGACTACCACGTGAGCGAGTACCGGCCGGCCAACCTGGTGAAAGTCGACATCCTTGTCAACGGCATCCCCGTCGACGCCCTCTCTCTCATCACGCACAGCGCCAACGCTCACCGCGAGGGCCGTCAGCTCGTCGCGAAGCTCCGGGACCTCATCCCGCGCCAGATGTTCGAAGTGCCACTGCAAGCAGCCGTTGGCGGTCGTATTATTGCGCGCGAGACGATCCGGGCCATGCGCAAGAACGTCCTCGCCAAGTGCTACGGCGGCGATATCACGCGCAAGCGGAAGCTGCTCGAAAAGCAGGCCGAGGGAAAGAAGCGCATGAAGCGGGTCGGCAACGTCGAAATCCCGCAGGAGGCCTTTATGGCGGTCCTGCGGCTGCGCGACGAATAGGAGCTACCGGGATGTCCATCAAGGCGTTTGTCCTCATCGTTGTTGATCCCGCCAAGACGATCGACGTATTCAACAAGCTGCGGGCAGTGCAGGGAATCAGCGAGGTCTACCAGGTCATGGGCCCCTACGACATTGTCGCGGTGATCGACGTGCCGACCCTGACCGACGTCCCTGCCGTGATAAGCCGGCATATCCGCGTGGTCGATGGCATCGAGAGCACGACGACGTGCGTTACCTTCCCCGAAGGGAACAGCAGCTGACGCCAGCCCCCGGCCGCGAGCGCCCACCATCAGAAGATCGGGCCCGTGTCGCTTTCCTCTTCCACTTCCCCAAGCGCAACTTCGCGCGGGAGGAGCCCGGCGCGCCCGAGAATGCGCCGGCGAATTCCGCTCAGCGCCGCCTCATCTGCGCCTCCCAGCGCGCGCTGGACGAGTGCGAAGAGAGTTTCCCCGCTGATGAGCGAGTAGCGGTAGTTCTCGCAGGCGACCCGCAGCGCCTCCGTGAACTGCTCCCCGCGTGACTCGAGTGCGTGCGCGCGATAACCATTCACGACGACCACGCCACCCTCCGCGCGCTTCTCGGCCAGCAATCGCTCTTCCAGGCGCCGCTGCAAGCGCACGTACGGCCACTCAACGACCTGTTCTTTCGAGCTCTCGCATTCGACCAGCGCGACCCGGCCTTCGTTCTCCATGGCCAGGGGTTCGCCGGGCTTTCCCGTGACTGCAAACCCCAGGGTCGTGAGGGCGTTCGCCACCGCCTCAGCGAAAGCCGGACCCTCCGCCCAGAGCAGCCGCCGGTGCGCCGCCAGCAGGTCATGACGCTCGCGGACCGCACTCTCCCGGGCAGTGGCATCGCTCGCTGCCTGGCGGGCTTCCTCGAGCTCGGCCTCGACCTGTTCAAGGCCCGGCACGGGCACGCTGGCGGTCCACCATGGCGCCTCTTCCTGCCCGGCCTGTCCAATGAGGAGGCGGGTGGCGCCCACCACCGCCTCGGCGAGGTCGAGCCGTGTCGCTCCGACCGCATCGGAGAGCGCCGGCGCAAACACGACGCGCCCGCCAAGAACCGGGAACTCCATGGCGATGGGCACCCCCGCGCCACCCGTACCCAGGATCCTGCCGGCCTGCCGGAGGGCCTGGTTTCGGTCGTCGAAGACGGCGCGGTAGGCGACCTCAGACCGGAAGTTGCGGAGGACGCCAGCCAGCGGATGCTGGTCGTCGACCACACGCACGGTCTTGCCTTCGGCGGCGCGCAGCATTGGTGGATTCCAGGAGACCCCGCCCGGGGCCGGCAGCCAGCTGTACCGGTCGCAGCCTTCGAAACCCGAGAGGCCGCTGATGGTGGCATTCGGCCTTGCCAGGACCACAACGGCGCCCCCGGACTCAAGGAAGCGTTGTGTCTCCTCCAGCCGTCGCCGCACCAGGTCTGCGGCCGAGACCGCCGAGGCGGTTGTGGGAGCGTTCACCACGGGGCGTCCGTCGAAGGCCTCGAAGGTCTCGCTGCCATCGAGGAGCTGCGCCACCGCACGGGTGATGCTCACCGGGTCGATGAAGACGGCATCGTAGTCGAAGTAGCTCGGCGCGGTGAAGACGTTGTAGTTGTCCACCTCGGGATGGGGCAGCGGGTAGCCAATGGCAAGCAGCCTCAATGCGGGACTCCTCCTTCGGAAAGGCGGCCTATGTGCTCGAGCAGCCTGCGCCGCAGGCCGGGGCGGCCAAGGGCGACTTCGAGTCCGGCGATGAGGAGCCCGAGGGGACGGCCCGTGTCGAAGCGGTGGCCCTCGTACGAGTAGGCGCAGACGGGCTCGCCCGCGGCAACCTGGGAGGCGAGGGCGTCGGTGAGCTGGTACTCGCCGTTCTTGCCGGGGGGGGTGCGCTCGATGTGCTCGAAGATCGAAGGGCCGAGGATGTAGCGCCCGACCACGCCCAGGTTCGATGGGGCCTCCGCCGCCGGGGGCTTCTCCACCAGACCCTTGAGCCGGGCGGGGTTGCCCGGCCCCACCGGGTCGACGATCCCGTAAGAGGGAATGTCCTCGGGCGCGACCTGCTCAACGGCTATGACGCTCCCGCCACAGGCGCTATAGGCATCGGCGAGCTGGGCGGTGCAGGGCCGGCTGGAAAGGATCAGGTCATCGGGGAAGATGAGTGCAAACGGCTCGCCTTCGACGAGCTCGCGCGCGCAGGCCACGGCATGCGCGATTCCCGCCGGCCGGTCCTGGAGCACGTACTCGTAACGGGCGAGGTTGCTTGGCGCCCGCACCTGGGCGAGCAGGTCTCTGTCGCCCTTCTCGCGGACGAATGCCTCCACCCGGCTCAGATGGCCAAAGTGCTCCGTGATCGCCTCTTTCCCCTCGGCAAGGACGAAAACGATCTCCTCAATGCCCGACGCAACCGCTTCTTCAACGGCGTACTGGATCAGGGGCTTGTCCACCACTGGCAGCATCTCTTTGGGAACCGCCTTGGTCGCTGGCAACATCCGCGTACCCATGCCCGCCGCCAGGCTCACCGCCTTTTTGATCGCCGCCATGGGGGCCATGGTAAGGTGGGCAGGAGTAACTGGATATACACGAGCGGTGGCCGGGTGCTATGATTCCGTCTTGTTCGAATCTAATCGGGAAGCAGTTTGAGGAAACGACCAAAGCCACCGCCAAAGCCGCCAGCACCTGAGCCACGGATAAACGAGCGCATCAGGGTTCCAGAAGTCCGCCTGATCGATGAGGAAGGCCGGCAAATAGGGGTGGTGCGAACCGCCGAGGCAATCGCCATGGCCCGCCAGCGCGATGTGGACCTCGTCGAGGTCGCCGCTCAGGCGAGCCCGCCCGTCGCCCGTCTCATGGATTTCGGGCGCTACAAGTACGAGCAATCCAAGAAGGAACGGGAGGCCAAGAAGCACCAGGTCAACGTCCAGCTGCGTGAAGTGCGGATGAAGCCGAAGATCGATGACCACGACATCGACTTCAAGACCCGTACCGCAGCCAAGCTCCTTAAGCAGGGCGACAAGGTCAAGGTCACGGTCATGTTCCGCGGGCGTGAAATCACCCACCCGCAGATTGGCAAGAACCTCCTTGACCGCGTTATGGGCAGCCTCGAAGAGATTGCTACCCTCGAAAAGCCGGCCATGCTCGAAGGACGCCATATGACGATCATCCTGGCGCCCGACAAGAAGAAGATTGCCGCCCTGGCCAGGGCCGCCGCCGCTGCAAGCGCAAACGGCGCCCTGGTTGCCGAAGAAGAAGACGAAGCTGTCCTCGCCGCCGCTGCCGCCGCGCCGGTTGTTGGCGAAGATGACGTGAATGACGACCCCGGCGACGATGACCTCGAAGATGAGGACGCCGACGGCGGGACCACCGGAGAGTAAACGTGCCCAAGCTCAAGACCCACAAGGGAACCGCCGCCCGCTTCCGCGTAACGGGAGGGGGCAAGATCATGCGTATGTACGGCAGCCGCAACAACTTCCGCCGCAAGAAGCGGAAGCCCGTCACGGTCCTCTTCGGCCGCACCGTCGAAGTCGCACCAGAGCGCGCATCGCGCATTCGCCAGCTGCTCGCCGGCCAGTAGCCGCAACGAGGGAACCCCAATGAGCCGAGTCAAGCGCGGAGTCACCGCGCACCGCCGACACAAGAAGATCCTTGGCCTCACCGCCGGCCACCGCGGACAGCGGCACCGCCTCATCAAGCGCGCCAATGAGAGCATGCTCCATGCCCTGCGCTACAACTACGTCGACCGCAAGGACCGCAAGAGCGACTTCCGTGAGCTCTGGATCGTGCGCATCAACGCTGCCGCGCGCCTTCATGGCCTTAGCTATAGCCGCCTCATCCACGGCCTGAAGCTGGCCGGGGTCGATCTCGACCGGAAGATGCTGGCCGATATCGCCGTCACGCGGCCCGATGCCTTCGAGCAGCTGGCCGGGCAGGCAAAGACCGCGCTCGCCTAGGCGAGCCCCGGCACACCGGGCGTTCCAGGGCCTGCCGCCGGCGCCGTCCCGGGAGCAGCCCTTCCTGTTGGCCACAACCGGTGGCGAGTCCCGAGGCGATGAAGCCGCGCCCTGTGCGCCCCTGATATAACCGATGCAATCCCGTCGCGAAGATATTCGCAACCTCGCAATCATCGCCCACGTCGACCACGGCAAGACGACGCTCGTCGACGCCCTGCTCAAGCAGTCCAACGTGTTCCGCGCCAATGAGCAGGTTGGCGCCCTGATCCTCGATTCCAATCCGCTGGAACGGGAAAAGGGCATCACCATCATGGCCAAGAACGCCTCGGTCGAATACCGCGGGGTTCGCATCAACATCATCGACACTCCCGGCCATGCCGACTTCGGCGGCGAAGTAGAACGTGTCCTGAACATGGCCGATGGCTGCCTGCTTCTCGTTGACGCCGTTGAAGGTCCGATGCCACAGACCAGGTTCGTGCTCCGCAAGGCGCTCGAAATGGGCCTGCACGCCATCGTCGTCGTGAACAAGATCGACCGTCCCAACGCCCGCATCGATGAGGTCATCCACGAAACCTCCGACCTCTTCCTCGACCTGGCGACCGTCGAGAACCAGCTCGACTTCCCGGTGGTCTACGCCAATGCCCGCGATGGCTACGCCTCGCTCCAGCCCGGCGCCACCTCAGGCGACATGCAGCCGCTTTTCGAGACGATCATCACGTATACTCCCGGCCCGGAGTGTGACCGCCACCGGCCGTTCCGCATGCTTGTGACGACGCTCCAGTACGACAACTTCCGGGGGCGCACCGCGGTTGGGCGCATCACCGATGGCGCCGTTCACCCGGGAGAATCCATTATCCGCTTCGACCACGGCGGCGTCGCTTCGACTCATCGCGTCGCCCAGGTCTACGGCTTCCAGGGGCTCGGCCGCGTGGAGCTGGCCGAAGGGGTGGCGGGGGACATTGTCGCCATCACCGGCATTCCCGACGTCCTCATCGGTGAGACCCTGGCCGAACCCTCGGTCGCCGAGCCTCTTCCGGTCATCACAATCGAAGAGCCCGCGATGAAGATGACCTTCCGCGTCAACGATTCCCCGTTTGCAGGCCGCGAAGGCCAGTTTGTCACCAGCCGCCAGCTTCGCGAGCGCCTCTACCGCGAAGTGGAAACGAATGTCGCCCTGCGCGTCGAAGACGGCGAGACGGCAGATGCCTTCGTGGTCAGTGGCCGGGGCGAACTCCACCTCGCCATTCTTGTGGAAACGATGCGCCGCGAAGGATACGAATTTGCGGTGACGCGCCCGGAGGTGATCCTGCGCCACGGGGACCACGGCCGCGAGGAGCCCTTCGAGAGGCTCTACATAGAAGCGCCTGAATCGGCGACAGGGTTCCTCATCGAGACGCTGTCCGGCCGCCGCGCCCAGATGATCGGGATGCACTCCGGACAGGATGGCGCCGTGCGCATCGACTTCGATGTCCCCACGCGCGGGCTAATCGGCTTCCGCGACACCTTCATCAGCGGCACCGGGGGCGAGGGGATCATGAACACTGAGTACATGGGCTACCGCCCGTGGGCGGGAGAGATCCAGCGCCACCGCAACGGCGCCCTCGTTGCCGCCGAGACCGGCACGGCCGTTTCCTACGGCATCGCCAATGCCCAGGAGCGAGGGATGCTCTTCATCGAACCGGGGACCGACGTGTATACCGGCATGATAGTTGGCCTCCACAGCCGCGAAAACGACCTCGACGTCAACGTCTGCAAGACGAAGCAGCTCACCAACATCCGCAGTTCCACGAGCGACATCGCCATCAAGCTGACGCCACCGGCGCCACCGAGCCTCGAACGGAGCCTCTCCCTCATCGGCCCTGACGAGATGGTGGAGGTGACACCGAAGTCGGTGCGCCTGCGCAAGACCGAGCTGAACCCCACGCTGCGCGCCCGCGAGGCCAAGCGAGCGAAATTCGCTGCCGCCGGGGTGGCCTGACCGGCAAGCGTGCGCGCCAGGCCACATGTGTGGCCTAATGGCAGGCGATGGACGCCTACGAACTGGACACTCCCTGCCTCCTCCTCGATCTCGGCGCGGTTGAACACAACAGTGCGACAATGATGGCCAGCCTCGCTGGCAGCGGCGTTGCGCTGAGACCGCACTTCAAGACCCCCAAATGCCCGCAGGTTGCCCGCATGCAGCTCGATGCCGGGGCGATCGGGATTACCGTGGCCAAGCTGGGCGAGGCCGAGGTCCTCGCCGATGCAGGCCTCGGGCCCATACTCATGGCCAACCAGGTCGTCGGCCCCATCAAGATCGCACGGCTCATGGCCCTGCTTGCGCGCGGAGTAGACATAACAATAGCTGTTGAATCCGAATTCAACGTGCGAGAGTTGAGCGAAGGCGCCCGGCTGAGCGGCCAGCGCCCGGCGGCGGTGATCGAAGTGGACGCCGGCATGAGCCGCTGCGGCACCTCGACGCCGGCCGAGACCGTTGCCCTGGCGCGCATGCTCGTCGATGCCGGCATCGACTACCGGGGCATCATGGGCTATGAGGGTCACATGTACGCCCAGCCCGATGAGGAGCCTCGGCGTCAGCTCATCGAAGCCGCCCTGGGCGCCGTCAATCGCCACGCCGAGGCTCTCGCCGAGGCCGGCCTCCCGCCGCGAATCGTCTCCACCAGTGGCTCTGCCAGTACCGGCATCGCCTCGCGCACGGCCGGGATCACCGAACTCCAGGCGGGCACCTACATCTTCCACGACAGCCACCACGAGGGCTTCACCCCGGGCATCTACCAGTACGCTCTTACGCTTCTTACCACCGTGGTCACCGTTCGCGATCGCTACGCGGTCTGCGACGCCGGCATGAAGTCGCTTTCCAGCGATCACGGCCCCTCGTTCTCCCGCGATGGTAGCTTCAAGGCCGCCCGCCTCTCCGAAGAGCACGCCCACCTCACAGGCCCCGGTATCGCTGCCCTGCATCCCGGGCAGAAGGTGGAGCTGGTCCCCAGCCACGGCGATACGACGCTCAACCTGCACGATGTCTACCACGTAGTGCGCAAGGGCCAGGTCGTGGACGAGTGGCCGATTCTCGGCGCGCGCCGGTTCAAATAGCGGCCTTCAGTGCAGGACGGATGCGCGCTAGACTCGGGGTATCAATCGATGGTGAGACGATTCCATGCGTGAATGCCTGTGGTGCGGCCGGATGAACCTGAACGTGTACGCCTACTGCCAGGGGTGCGGGCGCGGGTTCGCCGGCCCTGTGGTGCAGGAGAAGAAGCCCCGCAAGTGGTGGCCGTGGGGCTCCAGGGCCGCCTGATAGCGGGTTAATCGCGCCAGAGCACGGCCCGGGCGGGGGCGCCATCGGCGCCGGCGACCCGCAGGGGCAGGCAGGCGAGCATATATTCGCCTGGCTCAACCTGGCGCAGGTCGAGCCCTTCGACGATGACGATCGCCGCCCGGAGCAGGGCGATGTGCGTTGGCGCCGGGTCAGACGCGGGTGCGATCGAGAGATAGTCGATCCCCACCAGCTGCACGCCCCTGTCCACCAGTTGCGTGGCCGCGCCTGGGGTGAGGCCCACGAACTCCGGCGAGAAGCTGTCACGCTCCCACAGGCGAGAATTGCGGGTCTTGAACAGGATCCGGGTCGTGCCGGACGGTATGGCAAGCAGGTCAAGCTCGGCCGGGCCGATGTCACCATCGAACCGGGTCGCGTCCACGACGATGGCGGGGCCCACGAGTGCGTCGAGCGGCAGCTCGTCGACGCTGGACGCCCCATCCACGAAGTGCAACGGTGCATCGACGTGGGTTCCCGTGTGCAGCCCGAAGCCGGCCCGCGTCAGATTCATTCCATCGCCCGCGGCGATCGACAACACGCGCTCCACGTCGACAGCGGGGTCACCCGGGTAGACGTGCATGCCCGGGCGGACAGGCACCGAGATATCGAAGATCCGCACGGTAGTTCCCCCTGTGCATGAGCTTACGGCGCGGACGGATGCCGTGCTGGCGCGATAACCTCACGTTCACGTTAGAATTTCCCCACTTCTTCGCGTTGGGAATGGGGGCAAGCATGGCATCCGGTCCGCTCGCTGGCGTCAGGGTCCTGGAATTCACTCAGATCATCGCCGGTCCGTTCTGCTGCATGTTGCTATCCGATATGGGGGCAGATGTGGTCAAGTTCGAGCCGCTCGAAGGTGAGCCCTGGCGCCTGATGGTCGAGCTCGTGCCCAAGGAATCACGCGTCTTTGCCAGCCTCAACCGCGGCAAGAAGGGCGTCGCGATGGACATGTCCCGGCCGGAGGCCCAGGCGGCCATTCACCGGCTGGTGAAGGACACCGACGTGGTCGTCATCAACTACCGCCCCGGCGTCGCCGAGCAACTGAAGATCGACTACGACACCCTCAGCAAGATCAACCCACGCCTCATCTACTGCGAGAACACGGCCTTTGGCCGCAAGGGCCCCCTGGCGCGACGCGGCGGCTACGACATTGTCGTCCAGGCGATGACGGGCCTGATGGCCGGCGAGGCGAAGATGTCGGGTGACGTCCCTACCTACATCTATCCCGCCGTCGCGGACTTCGCCACCGGCATCCAGATGGCGAACAGCATCAGCGCCGCCCTCTACGCTCGCGAGAAGACGGGCAGGGGCCAGCGCATCGACAGCACGCTCATGGGCACGGCAATCGCCATGCAGACCTCGCAGTTCACGTTCATCGATGCCTGGGACGGTGAGACTCTGCCCCAGATGCAGCACCACCTCCACCAGGCCCGGCACGATCGCCAGTCGTTCCTCGAACAGGTGCAGGTCCACAATCGCTTCCGCCCGGTTGTTGCTGGCAACATCTACTACCGCGTCTATCAGACTGCCGACGGCTTCATTGCGATTGGCGCCCTGAGCAACGCTCTGCGGCTGAAGGTGCTCGCAGCTACCGGTCTCAAGGACTCGCGCTTCAGGCCCGATGGCGGCTTCGATCCCATGCCCGAAGGCTGGGGCGAAGAGGGCCCCCGCCTGGTGGCCGAGGCCGAGGCGGTGTTCATGACCCGGACGACCGAAGAATGGGCCCAGACCTTGGAAGCGTACGGAGTGCCAGCGGGCGCGCTCCACTTCATTGAAGAGTTGTTTGACCATCCGCAGACGATTGAGAACGGCCTCGTGGCCGAGCTCGATCACGAGCTCCTCGGCCACATGCGCATGGTCGGGCCCCCTTTCCAGATGTCGGATACCCCGCTCGCGCCCCAGGGGCCGAGCCCCGTGCTCGGCGGCAACACCGATTCCGTCCTCATGCAGGCTGGTTTCACGCCGGAAGAGGTCGACCACTTGCGAAGGTCGGGTGTGATCAGGTAGCCACGGGACGTTCGTTTGGTGCCATAATCGGGGCACCATTGGCCGTGACGCCCACGGGTGGCATTTCCCTAATGTCACCATGAGGCAGCCAGCCTCGAAAGGAGGCAGGCCATGACGCTGTTCCGTAACCGAGATGACGCGGGGCGCCAGCTCGCCCGGGCCCTGCGGCCGCTGCTGCTGGAGCACCCCCTTGTGCTCGGTATCCCGCGGGGCGGCGTGATCGTTGCAGCCACGGTGGCTCGCGAACTCGGTGGAGACCTGGGCGTTGTGGTGGCGCGTAAGCTGCGCGCCCCCCATCAGCCGGAGCTCGCCATCGGGGCAATCACCGCCGATGGCACGGCGTGGGTGAACGAGGAGCTTGCGCGTGCCGTTGGCGCAGATGCGGGCTACCTGGAGCAGGAGATGCAGGTCCAGGCGGCCGAGGCGCGCCACCGCGAGGAGGCCTTCGACGGCCACCGGCGCCCTTCTGCTTCCGGACGAACGGTCGTGGTTGTAGATGATGGCCTCGCCACCGGCGCCACGGCGCTCGCTGCCATCCGGGCCATGAAAGCAGCCGGTGCGCGGCGGGTGATCCTGGCCGTACCCGTTGCGCCACCAGAGTCCCTTGACCGCATGACCCGGGAAGCTGACCAGGTTATCTGTCCCAATATCGTGGAGGATTTCTACGCCATTGGGCAGTTCTACGTTGACTTTCACCCCGCCGGTGACGCCGAGGTGCGGCGCTGCCTGGAGGAGTTCGAGAAGGGGACGGTACCGGGATGAGACGTGATGCCGTCATTCCTCGAGGGGACCTCCGGCTTGCGGGCCGCCTTGTCACCCCGGAGCAGAAGGGCCCGTTCCCCTGCGTGCTCTTCGTCCATGGACTGGGAAGCGACCGCGATTCGCCGCGCAACGTCGTCATCGCCGAGCGCCTCATCGGTCACGGAATCGCCGCCCTGCTTTTTGACCTCAGTGGTCACGGTCAATCCGACCCCGACCCCACCGGGTGCGCCGGTTCTGCGGCCGATGTGACTGCTGCATTCGGCTGGGCCCGCTCACAACCAGAACTTGACCCGCGCTCCATTGGGGTCGCCGGCTCAAGCCTGGGCGGGGTACTGGCGTTGGAGGCCCTCGCCACGGGAGGCATCGAGCCTGCCGCGATGGTCCTCCGCGCCCCTCCAGTCATGGCGGGTGAATTGCGCAACATCCGCGTTCCCACGCTCGTGATCATTGGCTCGGCCGACCCGTTGCTCTGGGGGGTGCAGGCTGCGGCCGAGGATGTGCGCACGGTGAGGCTCGAAGTTGTCCAGGGTGCAGGGCACCTGTTTGAAGAACCGGGCGCCCTTGAGCACGCCAGCAGCGCCACGGTCGATTGGTTCGCGATGCATCTCCACCCGGCCGGGGCGCTGGCGGGGCGCTGAACCGGCTTATTACCCGTGCTCGATGTGCTCCAGCACCCGCCCGACCTGGCCGAAGATGGGCAGGGCTGCGTCAACGGCGATGCGTTCGCGGGCCGGGAGCTCATCCAGCGGTTCAAATGCGGCCCGCTGTTGGAGATATACCTCCCATCGGCCGTCCGACCAGACGGACCCTTCCGTGAGCCTCCGATCTATGCGCTCCCGGACGACCGCCTCCGGGGCCAGGCATTCCACGGCATTGAAGGCGGCGCCAATGCGCCCGGCCAGCGATCGCGCCGCCTCGCGGTCTGCCCTGCGGCGGTAGGTCGCATCCAGGATGACATCCTGGCCGAGCCGGAGGGCATCCTCGGCCGCGGAAAGGAGCGCATCGTAAACCTGCTTGTTCATCGTGTGGCTGTAAAGCCCGCTGTCGAGGGGGTCATTCCTATGAGCCCCCGCGGGCACGCCCGCGATTCGCTTCCGAACCTCGTCCGCGGTGATCACCTGTGCCGGGAGGACGGCCCGAAGCGCTGCCGCCAGGGTCGACTTCCCGGTCCCCGTTAGCCCGGCCATGAGCATGAGGACAGGGCGCGTGTCGCCGCGGGCGTACTTCAGGGAGAGATGGAAGAAGCGGCGCGCCTCGGCGAGCGCGGTCTCGCGCGCTCCATCGGCGCGCCCCGGCCGGGCCCACTTCAGGCAGGCGACTTTCCCCCGGGTAAAGGCCCTGTAGCTACTGTAAAAGCTGAGCACGGGACCGACGTCATCGTTGCTTGCGCGCTGGTACTCATCCACCAGTGCGCGCGCAAGGCCGGGAACTCCCAGCGCGGTAAGATCCATCGAGAGGAAGGCAAGGTCCGCCGCTGTGTCGGCATAGCGAAATCGCCGGTTGAACTCAATGCAGTCGATGATGGCAATCCCATCCTGCAGGTAGACGTGCTCGGCCCGGATATCGCCATGGCCGTCGCGGATGTGTCCCCCGGCAACGCGGGCAAGGAGGGTTGCACGTTCCTCCCTGATGAACCTGTGGGCGGCAGTGCTGATCTCCGCGAAAGTTGCCTCGGAGATTGCCACCCCAACGAAGGGGCGGACCTGGGCGAAGTGTTCGGCGTGGTTCCGGGCGATCGCCGCAGGTCGCCCAAAGGCATCTATCCGGGTCCCACGCTCTGCTTTGCCGTGGAACTCCGCTATCTCCCGGGCGGTGCGCCGGACCAGGTCCTCGGTCGCTCCTCCCCGCTCGATCATCGCAGCAAGAGAGGCGGTATCGTCGAGGCGGCGCATGTGAACGAGGTAGTCGACGGTTCGGCCGGCGCCACCGAGCGCGAAGCCCCCTGGGTGCTGTTTGACCGGGACCACCCCGAGATAGACGCCGGGCGCCAGCCGCCGGTTCAGCTCCACCTCGCGCCGGCACATCAGCCGCCGCCTTGCGGGCGTAGAGTAGTCAAGAAACCCGAACGAGACGGGCTTCTTCAGCTTGTACACATGCTCTCCGGCCAGGAAGACCAGTGAGGCGTGCGTTTCCCTCACCTCGACCGGACCGGCCACCCCGTAGAAAGCGGGCTCCCGCAGCGCCTCCAGCAGGGCCAGCGGTGGCTGTGTGGCGGTGGCAGTGGGCGAACTCATCGCGCCTGCCTCCTCGTGGCGGAGGCTACCCGGCATCCCGGGTGGGCTCATACCTCGGCACGGGGACCTGGTCGTCGGCCCTGAGCGGTGGAACCGAGATGTTCATCAGGATGGCGCCATCGCCCACGGGTGCAGCGCCATGCACGGCCCCGGCCGGGACGCTGGCAGCGTGGAAGGGCTCGATCTCCGCAACGCGGCCATCGATTTCGATACGCACGCGTCCCTGCAGGGCGACGTAGATCTGCGCGGACCGCTCATGTACGTGCAGTTCAACGGCCTGCCCGGTCCGTGCCATGCGCAGGACGCGCACGGTTGCCGCCGGGCTCTCGAAATCCTCCAAGAGCTCATAGTTGCCTACCGGTATGGGCCGTTCAGCCATCGGGACCCTCCTCTTGCGTGCTCGGTGCCCTGTGCAGCCTGCGGGGAAGGCCCGTGGTCCGCGAGGCCCAAGCGGCCCGGCAAGCAGGGGCGCCCGGCCGTTTTTCCCGTGGCTGCACACCAGAATCGTAGCCTGCCGGTCAAGCCTGCGACCTAGTGGAATGAGCTGCCCAGCAGGTCGCGGGCCATAATGTGCCGTTGCACTTCGCTTGGCCCCTCGCCGATGCGGCGGATGCGAATCTCGCGGTACCAGCGCTCCAGGGGCAGGTCCTTCGTCATGCCATAGCCACCGTGGATCTGCATGGCCCGGTCTACAACGCGGCCCCCGGCCTCGCTGGCGACGAGCTTCGCCATGGCCGCCTCGGTTCGGAACGGCCTGTTGCCGTCGGCGAGGTCGGCAGCGTGGAGCGTAAGCCACCGGCTGGTTCGGATATCGATCTCGTTGTCGACGATCATCCACTGGATCGCCTGGCGGTTGGCGAGCAGGTCCCCAAACGTCTCTCGCTGCTTCGAATAGGCTATCGCCATCTCTTGCGCCTTAACGGCCACGCCGATGCACCCGGCCGCATAGGGGATGCGCTGGCGCGTGAGCCGGTCGTTGGCGATGGCGAACCCGCGATTCACCTCGCCCAGCACATTGGCTGCCGGCACGCGCAGGTTGTCGAACTGCAGCTCGGTGGCGTAGTGCGTCGAGCGAAGCGTGTGCACCACCCGGCGGACGTGGAACCCGGGCATGCCGGTATCGACGATGAAGCAGGTAATGCCCTCGCGGCCCCTGGCGGCATCGGTGCGGGCGAAGACGATGCCGAAGTCGGCGGTGTCGGCCCCGCTGATGAAGATCTTGGCGCCATTCAGTACCCAGTCGTCGCCGTCCCTGACGGCGCTCGTCTGGATTGCCCGTGCGGGGTCGCTGCCACCAGAAGGCTCGGTCAGGCCGAAGAAGCCGTGCATCTCGCCGCGAAGCGTCGGGTAGAGGTAGCGCTGCTTCTGGTCCTCGTTCGCCTCGTAGAGCTGCGCCAGGCCCGCCCCCCCGAAGACGCCGTAGCAGGGCGCATAGAGCCCGGCGCGGTGCTGGGCCATTTCGATTGCCATGAGCGTGCGCGTGGTGGTCCCGATCCCGGGGCCGCCGTACTCCTCCGGGATATCGAGCCCGTAGAAGCCCATCTCCTTTGTCTGCGCCACCAACCGCTCGTAATCGGCCTGCTCCAGCTCGCTGGCGTCGGGGTCGAGGTCTGCTTCGAGGGGAACGATCTCGTCGCGAACGAACCGCCGAACGGTGTCGACAATCAGGCGTTGCTCGTCGGAAAGCTCAAGGTCCACCGGTTCGCCTCGCGTTCAGGTTAGGGTTCAGCCGACGGGGCTGCGCCGCCGCGGCCGGTTGGAGCGGTTCATCGCGGGGATGTCGCCGTGGTCGCGTGCATGGAGCATCAGCAGTTCGTGGTAGCGGCTCATGTACTGCGTATTCACTTCGAAGCGGAACCTAGCAACACCCGGGGCGCCCAGGTGTCCCTGCAGCGCACTTCGCAGTCCGAAGAGCGAGTTTCCCCCCGCGTAGCCGACGTAGAGCACCTGCCCGGTCTCATCGGCAAGCTCATACACGCCGAGGTACCCCGGCAGATGCGCCACCTCTTCACCGGTGAGCGCGCGCCAGGGCTTGCTGAGCCTCAATTGCATGGCCGGAGTCTACGGTTGCCCCGCCCGCGTCGCAATGACACTCATTCGCCCCGGAATACTGCGGGCCGGCGTTCGAGCCTCGCCGTGATCCCCTCCTGCGCGTCGGCGCTGCGCCGGGCAGCCGCCACCAGTCCATCGATATCGGCGTGGGCAATGCTCAGGCGGTAGCTCATGCCCCTGAGCAGCGCCGCCTTCATTGTCCGCAGTGAGAGGGGCGCGTTCGCTGCCAGCCGTCCAATGACCTTCTGCGCCACTTCCTCAAGCTCCTCAGGCTCGGCAAGGAACGATACGATCCCGAGCGCGTGCATTCGCTCTGCGGGCAGGGGGTCGCCGAGGAACAGCACTTCGCGCGCGGCTACCGGCCCCCCAACTTCGAGGAGCTTGCAGGAAAGCTCCCACGGCGGTGCCAGCCCGATCTGCGCCAGCGACATCCCGAACCGCGCCCGCTTCGAAGCAACGACCAGGTCGCAATGCAGGGCGAGCTCGTTCCCTCCTGCGATGGCATCGCCCTGGACCACAGCGACCACAGGCAGCGGGTACTCCTGGACCGAGTGGAAGGCATCTTCCACGGAGGGCGCCCCGCGCACGCCGCCACCCTCCGTGAGCTCGCGCAGGTCGAGGCCGGAGCAGAAACCCTGCCCCTTTGCGCGCACAACGGCAACGCGCACCCCGGGCCCGGGTGGTGCATCGAACGCTTCCTTGATCGCCTTCAACATCCCCGTGTCGAGGGCGTTCCGCTTCTCCGGGCGATTCAGCGTTACGGTCATTACGGGGCCAGCGGTTTCGACGAGGATCGTGCTCACTGCGGCTGCTCCATTCTCACGTTGTGCCATCGAGGCCCAATGGTGCCAGATTGTAGCGCGGCAGTGCCTCACCGGCTGCCCCCCGGCCAGCCGGCGCGGCGTGGGTCTTGACGCGCGGAGTATACGTATATGCGGAACTCTTGCATCACGGAGCGCTGTAATGCTGCGATTGGCTGTCTCACTGCTACTTGTGGTTCCTGGCCTGCTGACGGTCGCCACGTCCTGTGGCAACGACGATTCGGACGGCGCCGGCTCGACCACGCCCGCCGTCTCGGGTTCGCCGCGGAACAATGGCGCCCCGGCGGGGGGAAGTCCAATAACCGGGCAAGTCCAGCTCAGCGGCAAGCTGAGCGGGACATTCACCTGGAACAAGGACCTTGCCTTGATCTGCTCACCTGTGCGGGTAGAGATAACAATGTCGGACGGCAACGACACCTACATCTCGATCACGGCACAGAAGGCGTCACCCACGACCGGGGTCAAGGGAGAAACCGTGCTGGGCAGCGGCAAGCTCTCCGGGACTCTGAGGGGCGCTGAGGCAAGCTTCGAAACAAAGGCCCACCCCGCGAGCCCGCTGGGCGCGTCCGGGACCATCAGTTTCAACGGCCTCAAGGTGACCAATGCCGCGGGGGATTCCGTCACACTCGATGGCAAGCTGATCCTGGACTGCAGGTAGGAGCTCCCGGCTCCACCCGCTCCGGGTAAGCGTGTGCAGCCTGCTTGTCTGCGACATAGAATGGCGCGACCGCGACGCAAGCAGGGAGGGACCAACTTGAACTGGCAAGAACGCTACGCCGACCGGCTCATGTCGCCGGAGAGCGCGGCCCGGTTGGTGAAATCGGGCGACCGCATCTGGCTGGGGATGGCCACGAGCTGCCCCAACACCTTCTCGTATGCCCTGCTGGCGAGGAAAGGCGAGCTGAAGGCCGTCGAGGTGCACCACTACGTGTCGCCCTTCGTCTGGTCGCTCCCCGACACGCAGGAGGCCTTCCACCTGGTGACCTGCTTCACCACACCGGCCGACCGCAACCAGATTGCCGCGGGCATGGGCGACTACATGCCGCTTGGCAATTTCCGTCAATCGTCCGTTCAGGCCGCAATTGGCCCGTTCGACGTTGTCTGCGTGAAGACATCGGCCCCCGACGAAAACGGCTATCTGAGCATGGGCACAGCCCTCTGGGCGAACCGGACCGCGCTCGACGTCGGCAAGAAGATCATCTGCGAAGTCGATGACCGGCTCATTCGCACCTTTGGCGAGAACTACATCCACATGTCCGAGGTGGCGGCCCTCATCGAGCACGACCCCGGCCAGGACCAGCCGCTCCCGGTTCCCCCGCGCACCGATGAGGTTGTGCTGGCGACCGAGGTGATCGGCACTCTCATCGCCACCGAGCTCGTGCACGACCGGGACACGCTCCAGATCGGCTTCGGCGACGTTACTGCGGCCCTTGCCGTGTACCTTGCCGACCATCATGACCTCGGCATCCAGACGGAGATCATCCCCGGGGGAATCATCGACCTGGTGGACCAGGGGGTGGTGACGGGGCGCTACAAGGACGTGGCGCCGGGCAAGGTCGTCGGGTCCGCTTTCGCGCAGATCCCCGACGAAGAGGCGGCCCGCGCGCACTTCCACCCGAAGATAGAGCTCTGGGACTTCTGCCACACCGACGATCTGCGGATGCTGGTGCGCGAGACGAACTTCGTTGCCATCAACAACGCCCTCCAGGTGGACCTGACGGCCCAGATCACAGCCGAGATGCTCAATGGCCGTATCTACAGCGGCCCCGGTGGTCAGACAACGTTCGCCATCGCCGCCTCCTACAGCGAGGGGGGACGCTCGATAATCGCTCTGCCATCGGTATCCACCGTGAACGGTGAGCTCCATTCGCGCATCCTGCCCATGCTGGCCGCCGGCACCTCGGTTACTGTGCCGCGCACTTTCGTGGACTACGTGGTCACCGAGCACGGCATCGCTCACGTTGGTGGCAAGACCCTGCGCCAGCGCAGCGAGGAGCTCATTTCGGTTGCGCATCCGGACTTCCGAGCTGAGCTTCGCCGGGAGGCCGGGAAGCTGTTCTGCCTGTAGGGGCTCAGACCCCGGAGACGATTGCGGGCAACGCCTCGCCAATCTGGTCGCGCAAGACGGCGTGCGCCATGCCGTCGTAAGGGGTCTCCTGCGCATTGAGAATGACCAGCTTCGCGCCGTTCCGGAGCGCCTGGCCCGGCAGGTAGGCCACGGGGTAGACGGTGAGCGACGTGCCAATCGCAAGGAAGCAATCGCAGGATGCGGCCGCCTGCCCGGCCCGTTCGAGGTCGGCTGGCACCAGGTTCTGGCCGAAGGAGATGGTGGCCGTCTTGAGGATTCCACCGCAGCGCTGGCAACGCGGGTCTTCATCGCCTGCGCGGACCCGGTCGAGCACCTCGGAGATGGGTCCGCGGGCGCCGCAGCCGCCCATGCAGGTGAACTCGCGCACGTTGCCGTGAATCTCAATCATGCGGGCCGCCGAGGAACCCGCCTTCAGGTGGAGCCCGTCGACATTCTGAGTGACGAGCGTGTGCAGCTTCCCCTTGCGTTCCAGGTCGGCGATGGCGAAATGCCCCGGGTTCGGCTCTGCTCCGCGCAGCATCGGGCTGTCAATCCGGTTGCGCCAGGATCGGACCCGGACTTCGCGGTCGCCCAGGAAGTACTGGAGGGTCGCCGCGCGTTCGGCGCCAGGGTTCAGGGTCCACACGCCGCGGGGACCTCGGAAGTCGGGGATGCCGGACTCGGTAGAGATGCCCGCCCCCGTGAGCACGACGACGCGCTGCGACTCTCGCAGCCAGCCGGCCACCAGGTCGATGGCGTCCCAATCCGGTGCGATGCCTTCGGTCATCGTGCGAAGGCTATCCTGAATCAGCTCCACTCGGAAGGGCAGCGGCCCTGGACCTCAGCTCACCAGCAGGTCGCGCCAGGCCGAGCGCATGACCATGGTGCCGCGGAGGAGGGTCTCGATAGAAAAGCCCAGGTCGCCCTGTTCGCACAGGGCGCTGCAGTAGGTCATCTTCAGGGTCCAGCTCGAAGACTTCCGCCAGTCGTAGTGGGCGCCGCAGCGCTCGCAACGCACCAGCGTCCCGGGTGCGCCTGTCGGCAGAGACGATCCCATGGCCCCTCCGGGCCCGCCACCGGTAGTTGAAACGCGCGGACCGGGGCAAAGGTTACGGCCCGTCAGACCGCCGGTGCGTTCAGGGCGGCGATGTCGGCCTCCTCGGCCAGGACAATGACGATATCCCCTTCGTGAAGGACGGTGTCGGTGCGCGGGCCGACCGCAAGGGCTCCGTCGCGATGCCTGATCCCGAGCAGGGTGGCGTTGGTGGCACCCTCGATGAGCGCTCCGCAGGTCTTCCCGGCAAGCCCGTTCTGCCTGTTCACTTCGAATTCGGCAAGGAGCAGTTCGCCGGTCCGCCCCGCGGCGAGCGTATCCATGAAGTCAGCGGCGAGCGGCTGCAGCGCCGAAAGCACCATCCTCCGGCCACCCATGCTGTAGAGCGAAATCACCCGGTCGGCCCCGGCCAGGCGCAGCTTTTCTTCGTTATGCGGCAGGGCGACACGGGCGACGATGAAACAGCGGGGATTGACTGACTTGGCGGTGAGCGTGATGTAGGTGTTCCCGGCGTCGCTGTCGCTCGCCGCCAGCAGGCAGCGCGCCCGCATCAGGCCCGCCTGGTTGAGCGTGCGGTCATCGGAACCGTCACCTTCGATCACCCTGTAGCCGAAGGCACGGGCGCGCTCGACGGCCTCGAGGGTCTGGTCGATGACAACGAAGTCAACGCCCCGTTCGCAAAGCTCGCGCGCGATCTCCTGCCCCACGCGGCCAAACCCGCAGAGGATGTAGTGGTCCTTCATCTCGTCGATCTGCATCTGCATCCTCCTCAGATAGAAGCGGCCGCGGATATCGCCTTCAAGCGCTTCCTGCACGATGAGCGTGAGCGTATAGAGTGCCGAGCCGACACCCGTGAGAATCAGGAACACGGTGAAGAGCTTGTCCGTCGTGTCGAAGGGCTTCAGTTCGCGAAAGCCGACGGTGCTCAGGGTGGTCACCGTCTGGTAGAGGGCGTCGACCAACGACATCCCGGCAAGGACCATGTAGCCCGCTGTCCCGACCACGACCACAGAAACGAAGAGCGTGAGCGCGACCTGGAGCCGCGCGCTTGGTCTCACCGTGTCGAAGAGGTCACGCCTCATGCCGGATTATAATCACGCCCCGGCCCTGCGTTCCCCCGGGCCGGGATCGGAGGGGTGCGATGCCTGAAACTGCCGCCAGTGGTTGGAATATCCACTATGAGACGATGGGCAGCCCGGCGAACCCGGCCATTCTCATGGTCCTCGGGCTTTCGCACCGGCTGCCACACTGGGGGCGTTTGCCGGGGCTCCTGGCCGGCGGTCTCCACGTCATCACCTTCGATTGCCGCGGAATGGGGCTCAGCGAGCGGCGTGACGAGCCCTTCACGATTGGCGACGAGGTGGCGGACATGGAGGCGGTTCTCGATGCAGCCGGCGCCAGGCAAGCGTTCATCTATGGCCGCTCGCGTGGCGGCATGCTCGCCCAGGAATTCGCCCTCACGCGCCCGGAACGGGTGCTCGGGCTCATCCTTAGCGGCACCAGCCATCGCGGCCCCGGGTCCGTAGGCTCCTCGCCCGCCGTCGACGCCGCCATGAGCTTCACCCCCGACATGACGCGCGAGCAGATCTTCGCTACGCAGAACGCGGCCATGGCTTCGCCGGGGTGGCGCGAACGCGACCCGGAAGCGTTCGCCCGCTGCCTCGCCATCGACCTTGAAGCGCCACCGCGCCGGTTCGCCGTTGTGCGCCAGCAACAGGCCATTGCGGAATGGTCCAGCCACGGCCGCCTGCCCGCGCTGCGTTGCCCGGCTCTCGTCATCTGCGGCGCAGACGACGGGATGGTCCCGCCCGCCAACAGTCAGCAGATCGCCGCCCTGGTCCCCGGCGCTCGCCTGGAACTGATCCCGCAGTGCGGCCACCTGCCAATGCTCGAAAAGCCCGCCGAGGTCGCCAGCCTCGTGCTCGGTTTCGTAGCCGGCGCTCACCCGAGCAGTTCCGCATAGCGGGCCTTCATCCAGTCGCCCTTGTGGCGGTACTGCTCGGGGGTCGAAAGTGCCCCCTTCCGCCCCGTCTCGCGGCTGTAGGCGAGATTCAGCGTGGCGTAGTGGTTCTCGCCCGGTCCCCTGCGCGAGGCGCGTTCGCGGGCAGCGCGGTTGGTCCAGGTCCGGCAGTATTCGATGGCCGTCTGCAGCTCTTCCGCCAGGTCAACCACTTCCGCCCTGGTGGCCGTCGCTGGCCCGGGTCGTGGTGGAGGCGCAGTCACCCCGAACATCGTCAGCTGCTGCCCTTCCACGTAGCGGCCCGTGTGGTCGAGGTAGGCATCGCCGGCCTCCACGACGTCGAGGATCTCCGGCCGCGGCTCCTGGCCGTCCTCGTCCGCATTGAGTGCCTCTTCCTCTTCTGCAGCAGGCGCATCGGCGCTGTCCCGTTCCGATAGGCGCGCCAGCGGGACCGGGGGCGCCTCCCGTTCGAGGTGTTCGATGATCGGCGCCAGCCGCGGGTCGCTGCCGATGAATACATTCAGCAGATTTTGCGCTTCGGGCAGGCTGTGATTGAATCTGAGCCCGCGTCCGAGCTGCTGGATAACCGGCTCCCGGCTGAAGACGGCGTCGAGCTTCAGGAGCACGCTCACGGCGGGCGCATCGAAACCTTCGCTCGCTTTCTTCACCTGGATGAGAACGTCATATCGCCGCTCGTGGAAATCACGCAGCCGCCGCTCGTTCTCCGCATCACCGATTTCGACGCTGTGGACGGCCACGCAGCGCAGTGAGGGATGCCACTTCGCAAAGACGCGCAGCAGGTGGTTGGCATGTTCGGTTGTGGCGGCGAAGACGAGCCCCTGGTGCTTGCGTGGGGCCATCTCCAGTTTCGCCCTCAGGGTGGTCGCAAAATCGTTGACGAGCGGTGCGACGTAGTCCTCGTTCCAGCGCAATTGCTGACGCACGCACCGCTGGTCAAAGTCAGGCAGCTCCGCCATCTCCGAAGCCGTGAAGGTGCGGGTTTCGCCGTCCGCGCCCCGCAGCTCGACCGCATAGTCCTTCATCTGCATGTTCAGGTGCTTGAGGATTCGCCCTTCGCGCCAGGCCTGGCGCATCGAGACCTGGAGGAGCGGGTCAATGACCAGCCCGTCTTCGTCCTGCACATAGCGCGCCCCAGCGATCTCGGCGCGGTCGAGCCGCACGGGCGTCGCCGAAAGCTGGAGCGTCGACGCTGGCGCGAGGCCGACAAGGGCCGCCGCCCAGCGGCCCTTGTCGCCCAGGTGGTGCGCCTCGTCACAAACGACGTGCAGCCGCCGCTCCCGGCCAAGGGCGGCGTACCCCGCGGGCGCTGCCGCAACCTGCTGGTAGGTCGCCACCACGAAGTTCGCCGCCGTCGCCCTGATGCGCCCCAGGGCGGCATTCTCGGCCAGGATCTTGCGGATGGGCCGGGTGCTGCCGAGGGTGGCCTGCGCCTTTTCGATGCCGCTGTAGACCTGGCTGCGCAGAACGTCGGTAGGGGTCAGGTAGAGGCATGTGTCGGCGCCGGCGATCCCGGCCGCCACCTCGAACGAGCCCACGCCAATGATCGTCTTGCCGTATCCCACGGGCACGACTACGAGCTCGCTCCGCGATCCATTGCGGAGGGCCCCGGCCCAGCGCTTCAGCGCCTCCGCCTGGCCCGGGCGAAGCCGGCCGGGGATGGTGGGCGCTGCGGCCATGCGCCGCTCCGGCGTCATTTGCGCTCGAATACCCGCTGCATTGTCTGAGTTCAGGTTAGGCGTTGCCCGGCGCTTCTGTCAGGGCTGGCGTCCGCGACAAGGTGTAATGGGGGCCCTCAGTCGCCAGTGACCATTGGGACGAAGGCCCGGAACGGCAGCAGCGGCGCCGGCCCGGCCGGGCTGGCCGCGCTGGCCGGCACCGAAGGCGATGAGACCCACTCCAGGTACTCGCCTGCCACGTAGCCCTGCAGGCCATGGATGAGCACCCGCACCCAGTACCTGCCTTCCATGGCCTGGGGTTCGCCGAGGACCTGCAGGTTCGTGCGGTCGGGGATGCAGGCGACCACCGCGTTGCCTGTCCCGGGCGCCCAGCGCAGGTTCAGGCAATCACCCTGGGCCGCGACCCGGGCGGTGTCCCCCGCCTTCACGATCGGTCTCTCTTCAGCGGACGGCACACGGGCGGCCGTCTCGCCGTCGTTGCCAGCCCGGCCGCCCGGGGTGGGGATCCCCGTGAAGCGATACACGTGGAAGCCGATGCCAGCGCGGGCCGCGGCGGCCGCGGGTGTATACCCTTTGCGGACCCGCACAATGCCGTCCCACTGCGAGTTGGAGTCGATTACGGTGAGGACGCCGTCCCCGTGATTCTCGAGCACTATCGCGGTGTGCAGGCCGGGGTAGTCAGCGTCGGGGGCGGTGTTGTTGTCGTCCGCTATCTGGACGATATCCCCCTGGCGGGCCTCGGCGAGCTTGACCTCAACGGCGCCAGCCTCGAAGAACCCCTCGCGGTAGTCCCAGCCGATACGGAACCCGGTGGCCTCGAACACGACTCGCTGGACCCATGGCCAGCACTGGCCCTGGTAGGCGCCTTCATCTGCGAGGGCGGTCCGGACAATCAGGTCGCCGGCGGGAAGCTGGCTGGCAGCAGCATCGCGCGCGGCAAAGCCGGCCCAGCAGAGGGCAAGCAGCGAGAGCAGGAATCCAGCCAGGGCCGGCCGGTGCGGGGACATCGGCATCTCAACACCTGTTTCAGTGTTCCCGAAGGACTTCAACGCACCCTAACTGAGCATTCGTCTCCGGACAACCCGTGTAACACCACTCTGTGTAAAATCCTGCCCTCATTTCGCAACGCAATGGAAGGTGCCTCGAAGCGCGCGATACGTCCCCGCCGGAGTCCAGTGGGACGGAGCGACATCACCCTGTGTCATGAATGCCGTCTGTGCGCCACCCCTGCGTGGGTGCGTTGCTAACCGCGCTGAAGTCCGTAAGATCGGCAACCATGACCCAGACAACGCCGCTTGCCGGCCTTCGTGTGCTCGAAATTTGCTCCTGGAACGGCGCCTATTGTGGGCGCCTCCTCGCCGACGCCGGTGCCGATGTCGTCCGCGTGGTGCCGCCAACAGGCGACATGCTAGAAGCCGAACCGCCGTTCTTTGGCAGCTCGGGGAAGTCCATCCAGGCCGCCTGGTATCACGCGGGCAAACGCCTGGTGCAACTGGACACCTCCAGCAGCGAGGGACGCGAGCGGTTCCGCGCCCTTGCCGGGAGCGCCCACATCCTGCTTGATGATGGCCACGGCCCACTCGACCTGGAGAGCCTGAGGCTGGCCAATCCCGCGCTGACCGTCGTTAGCATCACGCCTGCCGGCGCCGGCGGGCCCTGGGCGGGCCTCCGCGTCAACGACCTTGTGGCGAACGCGCTCTGTGGCTCCGCCTCTGTCACAGGCAATCTCGAGACTCCGCCACTGAATGGCTATGGCAACCAGACCGTTCACACAGTTGGCCTCTATGCCGCAATCTGTGCTCTTTCCGCTCGCCGGGCCGCGAAGGCGACCGGGCAGTTCCAGCATGTGGACCTGTCAGCGCACGAGGCGCTTGTCTCGTGCACGGAGCAGGTCCTCATGCAGTGGTTCTTCCCCACAGGCGGTGCGTGGACCAGCCCGGTCGCGCGGAGGCAGGGGAGCCTCCACTGGAGCGGCGCCTACGAGGTCTACCAGGGTCGCAGTGGCGGCGGGATCATGGTTACGGCGGCCCTGAACTTCCCGCAGGCGCTTCTGCCCTGGCTGATGGAGGACGGCGCAGCGCAGGACCTGGCCGACCCGGAGAAGTACCCCAACGTGCTCGCCATGATCCGGGACCTGCCCTACGTCATGAAAGTGCTGCGCGAGTGGGTGGGCGCCAACGACGCGGAGCAGCTGTTCTTCGAGGCGCAACGGCGGCATCAGCCATTTGGCGTGGTTCGCAGCATCGGCCAGGCGCTGGCGATCCCACAGGTCGGGGCGCGCGGCTACCTGCAGGAACGGCCGGTGCCAGGCGTTGGCCCTGTACGCTTTCCTGGCCGCCTCTTCCGCACCAGTGCCGATGGGCCCCACCCCGCTCCACCGCAGCAGGCCGAATGGGGCGACGTTCGCTGGCCGGTGGAGCCGCCGGCGCCCCCCCGGACCAACCCGCCAGCGGACCCCTCCCGCCCGCTGGCCGGCATCCGGATCATGGACTTCACCCACGTCCTCGCAGGCCCCTTTGGCACGCGTGCGCTCGGAGACCTCGGCGCCGATGTGATCAAGGTTGGAACCACCAGCCGCATCGCGGGCGCGAACTCCCCCGACCATCCGTACTTCGTGTGCTGGAACCGCAACAAGCGGAACATCCTCCTCAACCTGGCGCGCCCGGAGGGCCTCGAAGTCGCTCGCCGGATCGCGGCCCAATGCGACATAATTACAGAGAATTTCAGTGCCGGCGTGCTCGCGCGCTGGGGGCTTGACCGGGACTCACTGGCCGCGTCAAACCCAGGCATCACGGTCATCTCGATGGGTGGGATGGGCCAGACCGGCCCGTGGAAGGATTTCGTAACCTACGCGCCCACGATTCATGCCCTGTGCGGGCTCACCCACCTGACAAACCCGCCCGGACGCTACGACCTGGGCTACGGCTTCTCGCTGACGGACCACCTGAGTGGCCTCGCCTGCGCCGTCGCCGCCCTCCAGGGCCTGGAGCACCGCGACCGGACCGGCGAAGGCCTGGCGATTGACCTGGCGCAGTTCGAGCTCGGGCTGGGGATCATGGCCCCGGCTCTGCTCGACTACCTGGCCAACGGCGTCGACGCCGCGCCCGTGGGCAACCGCCATCCCTTCGGAGCGTGGGCGCCCCATGGTATCTATCGATGCGCGGGTGAAGACCGGTGGGTCGCCATCGCCGTCCGGGGCGACCGGGAATGGGCTGCATTGTGCGGGATCATGGCGCGCGGCGAGAACGCCAGTGACCCGCGCTTTGCCACCCACGAGGCTCGCGTGGCGAACCAGGACGCTCTTGACGCCCTGGTGGAGGACTGGACCCGCACGATGGACCGGTACGACGTGATGGCGGCCTGCCAGGCCGCTGGTATCGCCTCAGGCGCGGTCCAGGATGCCGAAGACCTGGCGACCCGGGACCCGCAGCTCAGGGCGCGCGACTTCTTCGGCACTGCCGCCAGCGAACGCTGGGGAGTCAGCGGTGTCGACCGCTTCCCAGCGCGGTTCCAGGGATTGCGCCCGGGCGTCTATGAAGGGGTGCACGAATTCGGCGCCGATACCTTCGCGGTGCTCGAGGAGCTGCTTGGCCTTGACCCCGGCGAGATTGCGGACCTGGCCGCTGCGGGCATCCTGGAGTGACGATCGGTTGCATTATGCAACCGACTGCGTGCTCTGCTACGCTGGGCTAACCCCTCCCGGGAGGCCCGGTTGACCCTGCGCCTTTTCTCCACTCTCGGCCGCGAGGCCCGTCCGTTCAGCACGGTCGTCCCGGGCACGGTACGGATGTACGTCTGCGGCGTCACCCCGTACGACGTGACCCACCTCGGCCACGCCTTCTCGTACGTACAGTTCGATACCCTCCGCCGCTACCTGCTTTCGATTGGCTACGACGTGAAGTACGTCCAGAACGTCACCGATATCGATGACGACATGATCATGGTCTCGAAACGCCAGGGCGGCCGCCCCATCCCGGAAATCCGCGACGAAAACCTGGCCCTCCTCCAGCACGACCTGGACCGTCTCAATGTGCTTCGCCCAAGTGCCAATCCCTTTGCAACCGGGCACATCCCGCAGATCATCGAGACAACGGCGAAGCTCATCGAAGGCGGCTTCGCGTACGAGGTCGATGGCGACGTCTTCTTCGAGGTCTCGAAGTTCGAGCGATACGGCGCCCTCAACGGAGTGGGCCCGGAAGAGCTCGCCAGCCGTGAGAACCCCGAATCCAAGCGCGAACATAAGAAACGCGGACCGCTCGATTTCCTGCTGTGGCAGGTGACCGAGCCCGGCGAGCCTTCCTGGGAGAGCCCCTGGGGTCCCGGCAGGCCCGGCTGGAGCATCGAATGCACGGCGATGTCGGTCGCCCATCTTGGCGAGCAGATCGACATCCATGGAGGTGGGCGCGACCTCGTCTACCCCCATCACGAAAATGAAATCGCCCAGGCCGAGTGCGTGACCGGGCGCTCCCCCTTCTGCGGCTTCTGGATGCACAACGGCATGGTCCAGCTCGATGGCGTCAAGATGAGCAAGTCCCTCGGCAACCTGGTGCTTGCGCGCGACCTCATGAAACAGGTTGAGCCAGACCATCTGCGCCTCTACCTGCTCAGTACCCACTACCGGGCGGATGCTGACTACCGCGAAGGCGCTCTCGAAGCTGTCACAGCCCGCTTCGGCCGCCTTCGCTCCGCAGTCGTGGCGGAGGCGCCAGCATTGCCCGGGCCCGGCGCCGAGCTCGTCCGCGGCGGCTTCGCCTCGGCCATGGACGACGACTTCAATGTCCCCCTCGCCCTGGAAAGCCTCGACCAGGCAGCAACGCGCATCCTCGCCGGTTCCGCGCACGATGGCGAGCAGCTGGCCCTGGCGGCGGCCCTGGCGACGCTGGGATTCAGGTTCGCAGGTGCAGCGGGCCCGGCCGCCTGAGAGCGGCTTCTACACGCCCTTGATCACGCCCTCGGCGGCCAGCGCGGCCAGCCGCTCATTGCCAATGCCAATAGCGCGAAGGACCTCGAAGGTGTGCTCGCCAAGCAGCGGCGCTGGATCGCCGACCCTCCCCGCCGTTTCGCTAAGCTGCACGTGCAGGCCCACAACCTTCTGGGGGCCGAGGCGATGGTTCTCCTGCTCCACGATGTACCCGTTGATTGCGGCCTGCTCATCGCCTGCCACTTCTGAGTAGTCCCGCACGAGCGATGCGGGGACGTCGTGTTCACGCAGTCTTTCGAGCCAGTGCGCCGACGGGCGCTTGCGAAAGGCCTCTTCGAGAAGGGCCTCGAGCTCATTCTTGTGCACATAACGCGGATGCCCGGAGACGAATCTCGGGTCATCGATGAGGTGTGGGACTGCCAGGGCATTGGCAATCCGGGGCCAGAACTTCTGGTCGATGCCGACAATCATCACCCAGCGGCCATCGGCGCACTCGTACTGTCCCGTGGTGGGCGAGGCGCGGAACTCCCGCGGCCGTTCCTGCCCGAAGTGCAGCGCATGTGTCAGCGCCGGAGACTGCAGCGCGAGCTGGGTACCGAGAAGGGATACCTCGACTTTCTGCCCAACGCCGGTGCGCTCCCTGGCGAAGAGCGCGGTCATGATGCCGAAGGCGAAGTTCATGCCGCCCGTCTGGTCGGCAACCCCGGGGAATGGTATCTCCGGACGTGTGCCGACGCCGCCACCGCACTGCTGCGCATAGCCGCTGTAGGCCTGGGCAATCTGGTCGAACGATGGCAGCAGGGCCATGGGGCCCCTCGTTCCCCAGCCCGTTGCCTGCCCGTAGATGATGCGCGGATTCCGGGCCCGGAACTCCTCGTAGCCAAGCCCCCAGGCATCCATCGTCCCCGGGCGGAAGTTCTCCATCACCACGTCGCACGTTTCACCCAGGGCGAGCGTGAGCTCCCGGCCGCCGACTGTGCGGAGGTCGATGCAGACGGACTTCTTCCCCCGGTCGAGAGCCTCCCAGAAGGCGCTGTAGCCGCCCGGTTCGCGCCACATGCGGCGGCCATAATCGCCGATGCTGGTGTCCTCGATCTTGATGATCTCGGCTCCCATGTCGCCCAGCATCACGGTGGCGAAGGGGCCCTGCTGGTAGCGCGTGAAGTCAAGGATGCGGATTCCGGCAAGTGGTGGCGTCATGCCTGCAGTCTACTCGCCGCGCCATGGCAGGGCATTCGCTTGCCGCTGCCCGCACCAGGGCGACAGAGAATGACGGAGTCACCGTTTGTTCACCCAACTGCCCCTTCCCCAGCCGCTCCCGCCCCTGGGCGGCCCTGGCGTCCTCGAGGCATGGCCAGGGAGGGGCGCGGCCCAGCTTCCGGCGCACCTGCGAGCCGCCTGCTTTCCCGCGAACGCGAGCCCGGTTCGGATGTTCACCCTGCGGCGTCCAGGCCCACCGCCGGCCTGCCAGCTGGCGTTCGCCCGGGTTCGGGGGATTGGATTCGGACCTGTCTTCCCGCCAGGCGCCTGCCGATACCGAAAGTGCAATGTCTGCTCCCCCGCTACGCGGCCGGGCCGAATGGTTCATCGTGGGCGTCTTTGCCCTCGGTTCTGCCGCCTTCACGATCGCGTTCTTCATTCGCCCCATCGACGACCCCGCCGGGGTGATTACCCTCGTCGGTCTCACCGCCCTCAGCGAGCGCCTGGGCGTGAAGCTCTACTTCGATGGGCGGGTCTCCATCAGCTTCGTCGGGGCAGTCATGGCAGCGGTGAGCTTTGGCGCACCCGCGTCGGCGCTCGTTGCGGCCGCGATTGCCATCACCGGGGGCTACCTCTTCGCCGATCGCGCCCCGCGGAAACTCGCCTTCAACTTTGGTCAACAGAACCTGGCGGGTTTTGCCGCCGCGGCCGCGATCGCTGGCACGGCAGCCACCGGCATCGAACAGAATCCGCTCACACTGGTTGCCGAAGGCGCCATCGCGGGGTTTGTCATCTTTGCGGTTACCACGGTCGCCGTGGCCGGTGTAGTTTCCATAACCACAAGCCGGAACTTCTTTGCCACCCACAGGGCCGACTTCGCCTGGCTGCTGCCGCACTACGTTGCTCTTGGCCTGGTGGCGGGCGCCCTGTCGGCCATCTACACGCAGCTCGGGGTCGCGGGCATGGTCGCCCTGGCCGTTCCGCTCCTCCTCAGCCGCTACTCCATCAAGCAGGTCGTCGACAAGACGCGCGACAACGTTCTACGCCTTGAGAAGTCCAACCAGCAGCTCCGCAGTGCCTACATCGAGATTCGCGACATGTCGGATGAACTCCGCGACGCCTACACGGGCACGCTGGAGTCGCTTGTGGCGGCGCTCGACATGCGCGACCAGGAGACACGCGGCCACTCTAACCGCGTTGCCAGCCATTCCGTGGAGCTGGCCCGGGTGCTGGGCCTGAGCGACGAGGACGAGATCATGATGATCTACCGCGGCGCGCTCATGCACGACGTTGGCAAGATCGGCGTCCCCGATGCCATCCTGCGCAAGCCCGGCCCGCTCACCGAAGAGGAATGGGTTTTCATGCGAAAACACTCGGCCATGGGCTATCGCATCCTCGCCCAGGTGCCGTATCTTCGCCCCGCAGCGCGAGTTGTCCTCGCCCATCATGAACGGTGGGACGGCGAAGGCTACCCGCGTAAACTGAAAGGGGAGGCAATACCGCTCGGCGCTCGCATTTTCGCCCTGTCCGATACCTACGATGCAATCGTCTCGGACCGGCCCTACCGCAAGGGCAAGTCACCCGATGAAGCGCTCCAGGAGATCCTCAGGTGTGCGGGCACCCAGTTCGATCCGAAGGTTGTCGAGGCCTTCGAAGCGGTATTTCCCGGGTGGCGGGACGAGAAGGATGGCCACGTTGCCAGTCCCCTCTACCTGCCTGCGTGGAGGAGACACGACGATGCGCCAGGCCGAGCGGCGGGCTAGGACTATAGGGGCGCTGCTCGATGCGGCCGAGGGCTCGTTTGCCCGGAGCGGCTATGAAGGCGCCTCGCTCGATGCCATTGCTGCTGCCGCGGGCTGCTCCAAGGGCGCGGTCTACGCCCACTTCGCCTCAAAGCTCCAGGTGCTCGATGCGGTGCTGGAACGCGTCTTTGCCGATTCCGGCGGGCGTCTCGCTCGCGTCGCCGCGGCACTCGCCGCGGGACAGGACCCGGCTGCTGCGGCACGGGCCTACTTCGGACAGGACGACGATGCGACCCACGTCGGCGTGATGGCCGAAACCTGGCAGGTCGCCGTCCTCGAGCCCGGCATCGGCGAGCGGCTGGAGGCGTTCCGCAACAGCAGGCTGGCGGTTCTCGGCGAGGCTGCCGTCAGCGCGGGCCTGGCGCCAGCGGCGGCGATGCAGGCTGCGGACATCACCGCGCGCCTGATTGATGGCCTGACCCTGGAACGCCGGCTGAAGCGGGCCGAGAGCGCCTGAGGCACTGCGCTACGGCATTCATTCGCCGGCGTGCCCTGGCTTCTTCACGGGGCCCAGGGCGCCGTCATGCTCCAGTACCCGCGCAGGCACGCCAACGGCCGTGCAGTTGTCGGGAACATCGGTCAGCACCACCGCATTTGCCCCAATGCGGGCGTTGTCGCCGACCCGGATAGGGCCGAGCAGCTTTGCGCCCGTGCCGATGAAGACGTTCCGCCCGATCGTTGGCCCCGCAATGGAGGAGTCCGGCCCGCCAGTGTCGAGACCCACCGTCACGAACGGCGAGATGGTGCAGAGCGGCCCAATCCGCACGTGTCCGTCGATAACCACGTTGCCGTGAGCCATCAGCAGACCCGGCCCGATGTTCGCGAAGTCGCCAATGGAAACGGCGGCGAGCAGCATCGTCAGCCGGTGGCAGATGTTCGGCAGGATGGGCACGCGGCGAGCGCGCAGCCACGCCTGCGCCCGGTAGAGCAGGACGGCCTGGAGCGGGCCCGAAAGCACCACCGCCGCCACCTGCACTCCCTTCTCGCCGAAGACGCGGCGCACTACCGGCACGTCGTGCCATCGCGCCCCACGCGGGATGTCCTCGCGAACGTTCTCAAACACGATTGGAAGCTAGGTCAGTGCCAGCGAACATGCAACGGTCAGGTCTGCCGCCCCACCAGGTACGCGGCCACTTCGGTTAGACGTGCCCTGGATTCTGCGGCCAGCGGGAGGTCGGCCAGCAGCGCATCGGCGCCCGCCGAGTGTCTCGCGGCCATCTCCTCACAGGAATGCCGGCAGCCGGCCTCCTCGAGGGCTGAGAGCACGGCGGCGACGTCCGCGCCATCGATGGTGTGGCGAGCGTAGACTTCGCGGATCGTTGCCGCGGCGCGCGGATCCTGGAGACCGAGCACAATGGGCAGGCTCTTCTTGCGGCGGACGATATCGCCGCCGGTGGGCTTGCCCGTTTCGCCGGGGTCGCCCCAGGCGCCCAGGTGGTCATCGCGAAGCTGGAAGGCGATTCCCGCGTGCTCGCCCCAACGTGCCAGTGCGGGGGCATAGACGGGGGGCGCTCCCGCCATGATGGCGCCCAGGGCCAGGGATGCACCCAGCAGCGCGCCGGTCTTTGCGGCAACCATGGCCAGGTACTCATCTGCTGTAACCGTCGCCCGCGACTCGAAGCCAATGTCCTGCCACTGTCCCTCGATCATCCGTCCGGTCGCATCGAGCAACGCGGAGAGAGCAGCCATACGCCGGTCCGCGGGGCCACCGGCGCGCGTGATGGCGCGGATTGCACGGGCGTAGAGGAAGTCTCCCAGGTTGATGGCCTGTGCCTCACCGTGGAGCGCCCAGGCCGCCGGGCGCCCGTGGCGGACCATGTCGCGGTCCTGCAGGTCGTCGTGCACCAGCGAGAAGTTGTGGATGAGCTCGATCGCCACCGCTCCCGGCATGGCAGGACCGGCGTCACCCCCGAGCAGCTCAGCAGTGAAAAGACAGAGCAGGGGGCGCAGACGCTTCCCGGTGGCTTCGCTTTCGCAGCCATTCTCGTCTTCCCAGCCGAGAACGTACCTGGCTGCGGCCGTTATCCCCCCCGGTTCGACGCCCACCTCGCCCCGCAGGGCGGCCTCCAGGCCACTCCTGTGGCGCTGCAGGAATTCGGGAATGGCCGCCGGCAACGTCGCCATGCGCTAGCTGACGTGCGCGAGCTCGCCCTGGGCCGAATCGCCACCCGGGGTCCCGAGCAGCTCGACAACGCGGGCCGCGATGCCCTGCGCATCAACGCAGTAGAGCGCTCGCATGGTGGTCTGCGGCCCGTGATCGACGATGGCGTCGGGCATGGTTAGCGCGCCCAGGAACGACCCGGCCAGGTGGTTGTCGGCGAGCAGCGCCAGCACGCCTTCACCGAACCCGCCCGCGCGGACGTTCTCTTCGACCGTGACGATGCGCCCGCACCTCCGCGCGAGGGCGGTTATGAGGGTCTCATCAAGGGGCTTTGCGAAGCGCGCGTTGACGACAGTGGCCTCGACCCCCTGCGCTGAGAGGATCCCGGCTGCCTTCACGCACTCCGTGACAGATGCGCCGAAGCCAAGGAGTGCGATATCGCCACCGTCGCGCAGCACCTCCGCCGTGCCGATCGGGATCTGCTTCATCGGCAGGTCGGTGGGCGCCCCGGGGCCGGCTCCCCTGGGGAACCGGAGCGAGAACGGACCGTCGTGCATGATGCCTGTGTAGAGCAGGTCTCGCAGCTCTGCTTCATCCATGGGGGCGCTCACAACCATGCCCGGCAGGCACCGCAGGTAGCTGGTGTCGATGAAGCCCTGGTGAGTCTTGCCGTCGTCGCCGACGAATCCCGCCCGGTCCAGGGCGAAGACCACGGGGAGGCCCTGGACCACCACGTCATGCACCACCGAGTCGAATCCGCGCTGCAGAAAGGTGGAGTAGATGGCAACAATGGGCTTGAGCCCCTGTGTCGCAAGCCCGGCCGCGAAAGTGACCGCGTGCTGTTCGGCGATGGCGACGTCGAAGACCCGCCGCGGGTGCTTCGCATGGACAGGCGCCAGGCCCGTGCCTTCGAGCATCGCGGCCGTGACCGCGACAACGCGCTCGTCCTGTTCGATCAGCTCCTGCGTGGCCTGGCCAAAGACCTGGCTGTAGCTGGGGCCGGCAGGCGAAGCCCCGGGCTCGGCCGGCTTCTTCATCCAGTAGGTGCCGCTGTGGCTCTTGATCGGGTCGGAGGCCGCCTCGGGCACACCGTGGCCCTTTTCGGTGAGGACGTGGAGCAGTACGGGTTTCTGGTGGACCTTCTTGATCGCATCGAGCGTGCCCTCGAGCTCGTGGATGTTGTGCCCGTCGATGGGCCCGTAGTACTCGAAGCCAAACTGCTCCCAGAAGCGCGCCGGCACCAGGATGTCGCGCATGCTGGTCTTCAGACGGCGCGCCGTGCGCCACATCGCGCGCCCCAGCGGCAGATGCTCAACCACGTTACCCAGCTCCACCTTCGCATTGCGATAGAGGGGGTCGACGCGCAGCTTGTTGATGTTCCGGCTCAGTGCTCCCACGTTCTGGGAGATCGACATGGCGTTGTCGTTCAGGATGACGATCAGGTCCAGCCCCAGGTGGCCGGCGTGGTTCATCGCTTCCAGGGCCATGCCTGCAGTCATTGCCCCATCACCCGCGACAGCCACGACGTGGTTGTCCTCGCCTCGCAGGTCACGTGCCACCGCCATACCCACCGCGGCCGAGATGGCGGTGCCGGCGTGGCCGGCACTGAAGGCGTCGTGCTCGCTCTCGTTCGGGTCGGCAAAGCCGGAGAGCCCCTTGTACTGGCGGATCGTCGCCATCCGGTCCCGGCGCCCGGTCAGCATCTTGTGAACGTAGATTTGATGGCTCACGTCCCAGACGATCCGGTCGCGCGGCGAATCGAACTGCCGGTGCAATGCGAGCGTGAGCTCCACCACGCCAAGGTTGGAAGCGAGGTGACCGCCGCCGCCAATGCAGTGCACCGTCTCAACCAGGAATTCGCGGATCTCGGCCGCCAGCGCATCAAGCTCGGAATAGGAGAGCGCGCGCAGGCTCGCGGGGTCGGTCACGGACTCGAGCAGACGTCCCAAGGTTCAGTCCTCGTCTCGTACGTTCAGTACGCCACAGTCCCTGGCAAGGCGCAGTGCGGCGGCTTACGGGCCCGGGTTGCGGCAGCTTTGATGAGGGGGCCAGCAGTCAACGTAGGCTTCGCCCGTGGCGTGGTCAAGGAGCTTCCTCACCGCCGTTCAGGCGCTCCTGCGGACAGCCCGGGCCATCTCCCGCGATTGCTCGCGCTCCTTGATAGCCTCGCGCCGATCGTGCTGCTTGCGACCGCGGGCGATGCCCAGTTCCAACTTCGCCTTGCCACGCTTCAGATACAGCGACAGCGGGATGAGCGTCAGCCCCTTCTCCTCCAGAAGTTCGCGAATGCGGCGGATCTCCTTCCTGTGCAACAGCAGCTTGCGATCGCGGCGGGGGTCGTGGTGTGAATAGCCCGCGTGCGAATAGGGCGCGATGTGCATGTCCTGCACCCACACCTCGCCGTTACGCACCCGGGCATAGGCGCCCACGAGCTGCACCCGGTGCTCCCGGACTGATTTGATCTCCGTGCCGGTCAGCACAATGCCAGCCTCGAACCGTTCGAGGATGTCGTAGTCGTGGCGGGCTCGCCTGTTCTGGGCAATCGTCGAGTCGCTCATGGAGGTGTCCGGCATGGTGACGTGGCCCCGGTAACGAGCGTTGCGAAGCCGGGGCCACGAAGCCTGAGGGCCAAGTGTAGCGCCGCCTGCTACTTGCCGCGCAGCGTGTCGATGGCCTGGAACACCTGGACGTCGCCCTGATCGACATAATCGTCACGGGTCATCTCCACTTCGACGTCCGGGGTGACGCCCAGCCCCTCAATCTGGTCGTTGTTCGGCGTGAGCCAGCGCCCAACCGCGACGTAAACGGCCCCGCACCCGGCGGGGTCACTACAATTCCTGATCTCCACCATCTGGTTGACCGTGCCCTTGCCGAAGCTACGGGTGCCAACGATTTTCGCCCGGCCGTTGTCGCGGAGGGCGGCGGCAAGCACCTCTGATGCGCTGGCGCTGGCTTCATCCTGAAGTACGACAATCGGGAACTCTGTCAACGTCCCCCCGGCCTTCGCTGTCCACGATTTCCTCTTGCCGTCCGCATCAACCTCGGTGATGATCGTGCCCTTCGTCAGGAACTCATCGGCCACGGCAACCACCGAGCTGAGGAGACCGCCCGGGTTGGAACGCAGGTCCAGGATAAGCCCCTTGTAGCCTTTCCCTTCCAGGCCCTTGGCGGCCTGGCGCAGCTCATTCACGGTGTTTTCGTGGAACTGAGAGATCGCGATGTAGGCGATGTCGGGGGTCTCGTTCCCGTCGCGGTCGACGAGCCTGGTGCCGCTCTCACCCGGAATGACCTCCAGGTTCGGCTCGGTGTAGACGCTGGTGATTGGGATATCGCCCCGGGTGATGGTGATTGTCTCTATCGCGCCATCGGTGTGTTTCACCTTCAGGGTTACGGGCGTGCCGGCCTTGCCACGAATGCGCTTCACGGCCTCGGCATCGCTCCAGCCATCGGTGAGCTCGCCATCGACTTCGAGGATGAAATCCCCGGGCCTGATTCCGGCCTTCTCGGCGGGCGAGTCACGGAATGGGGCGACAATCTGCACCTGGCCAGTGGAATCGGAGACACTGGCGCCTATCCCCTGGTAGGTCGACCCCATATCGAAGCCGGGGCTCTCCATCTCCTCGGGTGTGATGTAGGTGGTGTGCGGGTCGTTCAGCGACGTGACCACGCCGTTGATCGCGGCTTCGCGGCACGTCTCATCGGTGATGTAGGCGCCATCTACGTGCTGTGTGCGCAGCAGGTTGCAGATCTCGTCAATGACGGCCGCGGTGGAGGCGCCATCGGTTCGCGCCGAGCCGTCCCCGGCTGACGCCGCCGCCACCGGCGCATCCTCATCGGACCGCAGGTCATTCACGCCCCAGCCAAGAGCGAAGGCGAGCAGCATGATTGCGAGCAGAAGCACGATGATAACCGCGCCGCGTGTGGCGCGCTCGGCGATGCCGGGTTCAGCTTCTTGTTGGCGCGGAATGTCCATTAGTGCGGGAGCCACCTTGCACCCCGGCGCAAACCGTTCCGGGGGGATGCTTCGAGTGTATCGTCAGGGCATTTCCGCCAGCAATTTCGCCGCTTACCGTGCGTTTACGCCCCGAATGCGCGTGGCCAGCCGTTCTCACTCCCGGCGTGGCGGAAAGAACGCCACGTCACCCGGGGCCACGACCTCCAGCGGCGCCCCCCGGCGGGCCGGCCACAACAGGACATAATCGCCTACCGGGTCCCCAAAGGCAGCCGAGACCCCATCGCCTGCCAGTCGGCCCGCAAGCAGAAACGCTTGGCCATCGGGAGACCACAGCATATGGGACGTCGAAAACTGGTCAAAGAAGCCGAGCACCGTGCGATAGTCGATCGATGGCACGAACGGCTCTGTTGCCCCGGCGAACCGGCCGCCGGCATCGAGCAGCCAGGCCGAAAATCGGCCATCCCCCGTGTGCGTAGGCACAACCGTGACCATCCGATCGCCTGTGGGCGACCAGAAAAAGGCGGCAAGCGGCCCACGCCACAGCAGCTGCGCGGTGGCGGCTTCGCGGCCCATATCCACCGTCCAGAGCTCGTCGAACACGCCGCTACCGGGCTGGCGCGTAAGCGCGACGGTCAGCTCTTGCGTGCCCGGCCTGAACGCCATGGCCACACCGCCCGGCAGGCGGTGAACCTCACGCCCGCCGGTTCCCTGGAAGTGCGCCCGCATGATTGCTACCCCCGGTTCAGAGGGGAGGGCATAGGCCATGATGTTCGCGTCATCGCTGAAGGCGGGCGTGCGAAACCCGGCGGCGCGCTCTGCTACGTTCGCCGTCGTCCGGCTTCCCTCCACCTCAATGACGGCGAGTTCGTCTCCGGCGTGTACACCCAGGAAGTTGTTGTCGGGGCACCAGGCGCTGAAGATCGGCGCCCCGTTGATGATTGGGTCCGAGACGAATGCGCCATCGACGTCACTCAGGAAGAGCGTCAATCCGTAGCTACTCTGCGCTACATAACTGAGCACGTCGCCACGCGGCGACCACGCTGCGTAGTGGGGAACCCGGGGCGCGATGATAGGCCCCACGCCCTTCGGAGTCTGGTGGAGCGTTCGCAGGTGTGTCCCGTCGAGGGAGAACAGCTCGATGGTGCTACGGATGAAGTCGCCATCCTGCCTCACAACGGAAACGGCAACAGCGTCGCGCGCCGGGTTGAGCACCGGCCACACGCCGCCCGCGGTGACGAGGCGGCGCTCCCACCCACCACTAGCGGTACGCCGCAGAACCGCGATCGCGCCACTGCGCTCGGAAACAATGATGGGGGCTGCTGTGGTCACCTGCCTACCCGTCGTCGAGTTGGGTGCGCATGGCCGCTGCCTGGCGGCCGGGCGCTTCCACGTTACACGAGAGGCACGGGGCCGGTCAGGAGAGGCCCTGGAATTCGTAATCTGTAACTTCGCACTATATCAGTTATGTGTATTGTTACTTGCGATCAGGCTGCAGAGGGAGGGATTTCGACCGCTTTACGTGCGGGAAAACCCTTATGTCGGCACCTGTTACCGAACGACCACGCATGCGTCACCGGTCCTGCGTTGTTCTGTCACCCGATGGCCCTGAAAGATGGGTGCAATCCCCACGACAACCAAGCAGAGGGGTTGCCGTGTGGGGTCCCTTGGGGGTCATAGCGATGAACGAGCCGTCGAACTTCACCGGGACTACTGGCGAACCTGCGGGCCCAGCGGCCCCTGGCATCGAGCCAGTCGACACGAACCGCCGCCTCTCTCTTGAAGAGCAGCAGCAGCTTGTGATGCAGTACGCGCCCCTGGTCAGGCGCGTGGCTCGCTCCCTGCCTCTTGAAATCCCTGGCCTGCTCGAATTCGAAGACGCTGTGGGCTATGGCACCTGCGGCCTGGTCGAAGCCGTAAGAAGGTACGACCCCAGCAAGGGCACCAACTTCCACGCCTACGCCGTGCGCCGCATCCGCGGCTCGATGATCGATGCCTTCCGGCGCATGGACCGTCTGAGCCGGACGATGCGCCAGAAGGCGCGCGAGCTCCAGCGCGCCCAGGGAGAGCTCGAGACCACCCTCGGACGCACCCCAAGCGAGCAGGAAACCGCCGAACACATGGGCATCTCCATCGCTCAGTTCCGGGACGCCTCGTCCAACGCGCGCTGGGTCACCATTTCGCTTGATCGCATGCTCGACAAGGACGACGACGGCGATTCCTTCCCCGCGGCCGAGATGCCGACCGCGGAGGACGACATCGACTTCACCCGCGGCTTCGAGGAGAAGGAACTCCATCAGGAGCTTGCCCGCGCCGTGCAGGCGCTGCCGGAGCGCGAGCGGCTGGTCATTTCGTTGTATTATGTCGAGCATCTGACGATGAAGGACATCTCGCTGGTCCTCTCCGTCTCTGAAACACGCGTCAGCCAGCTCCACGCCCAGGCAGTGAAGCGGCTGCGGCGCGTCCTGCTGCGTGAAGTTGCCTGAGTTCTGCGGGCAGGGCAGGGCCGGCGCCACCGCTAACGGCGTTCGCCGGGAACTCGCGGCCCGGTGTGGCAACACAAGACCAGAACGCTCGTCGCACACGCTCTGTTCACCCGGGTGTCGATCGCGTTGCAGCACCACGATATGGACACCTGCCATGCCCCGGACCCTATTAGGGTGGGAAAATCTGCCGAACATTCTCTTGTCACGAAAAGCGCCCGCGGGGCCCACCCGGGGCTCCCGGCGCCCGATCGGAATCGCGCTGGCGATGACCTCCGGGTCCCGGACCCGGCAGTGCAGTCACTGAGATGGGGGATGTGCAGGAAATGGCTGAGAGGCACGAAGACGACTTCCGCAACGCCGTAGCGTTTGTCACTCACACCAGGGAATACCGTTCCTCCGATGTGCTGCCGGCGCTCGCCCGCAACGGCTTCACCACCACCGAGCGCCCACACGACCGCGAAACCGAGCGGCTGCTCACCCAGTTCGACCCCGACCTGGTCGTGCTCGCTATCGACCCGCGCCTCGAATCTGATATCTCGCTCGTGCGATCGGTCTCCCGCGTGAGCCGCAGCGCCGTCATGGTCATTGCGCCGGGGCCTCACCCGGCAGGGCTGGCTGCTGCTCTCGACGCCGGCGCTGACGTCTGCCTGCGCGACACCGACGGGGTCGAGCTTGTGACGGCTCAGCTGGCCGCCATGGCTCGCCGCCGCAACCCGGCGCCCGTGGTGGAAGAAGGCCCGGCCACAGTCACCGTTCGGGACCTGGTCCTGGACTTCGATCGCTGCCAGGCCCAGCGCGATGAGGAGCTCATTCCCCTTACTCCCACCGAGTTCAAGATCCTCGCCTACCTTGCCCGCAATGCCGGCAAGGTTGTGAGCCCGGTCGAAATCCTGCGCGCTGTGCAGGACTACACCTATTCCGACCGCGAGGCCCAGGAGATCGTCAAGGTCTATATCCGGCGAATACGCCGCAAGATCGAGGCCGACCCCAGCGAGCCGAGCTACATAGTCAACGTGCGGGGCTTTGGCTACATGCTCGAGCGGCGGGGCATACGGCGCGCCGACCGCGCCACCCAGGCGGCCTGACAGCCGCCACTTCCCTGTCCAGGACTGAGGCCCGCCGGGACCCAGACGGCGGGCCTTTTCATTGCCCCACGAGTGTTAGAATGCTGGCCATGAACCAGCACCTCGCGGCCGCCCTCAATACAACCGGAACGCGCGCGAAGCTCCGCGATGCAGTCGCGGTGCGCGACCACATCGACGAAATCGTGCGCCTTGCCGTTTTTGGCTCCCCGCCTGAGCAGGCGCTCGCCCGCTACGCCATCCACAGCGCTGCGCCCCAGCTTGGGGCCGTCTCCTCATCAATCTGGGGCCTCTACGCCGCCAGGGGCCGTGGCGAGGTCTCGGGCTTCACCGCCCCGGCTGTCAACATCCGCGGCATGGCCTATGACATGTCGCGGGCGCTCTTCCGCGCCATGAAGGCTACAGACGGTGCGGTCACCATCTTCGAGCTCGCCCGTTCAGAGATGGGCTACACCTTCCAGGAACCGGCCGAGATCGCGGCCGTCGTGCTGGGGGCCGCCATTGCCGAAGGCTACCAGGGGCCTGTGTTCATCCAGGGCGACCACTTCCAGGCCAACGCGAAGAAGTTCGCCACCGACCCGGAAGGCGAATCAGGCGCGCTCGAGGACCTCATTCGAAAGGCCGTCGCGGCCCAGTTCTATTGCATCGACATCGACGCCTCCACGCTGGTGGACCTTAGCTTCGATCGCGTCGCCGACCAGCAGGCGCCGAACGCCAGGCTCACGGCGCGCCTGGCGCGGCTAATCCGGGAGATTGAGCCCCCGGGGGTCACCATCTCCGTTGGCGGCGAGATCGGCGAGGTGGGCAAGCATAACAGCACCGTCGAAGAGCTCACCTGTTATGTCGACGGCTTCCGCGACATCGTGGGGCCCGCCTTCACCGGCCTGGCGAAGGTCAGCGTTCAGACGGGCACCAGCCACGGCGGCATCCCCCTTGCCGACGGCACCATAGCGAAGGTCGCCATCGACTTCGAGACCCTGGAGCAGCTTTCGAAGGTGGGCCGAGAGCGCTACGGCATGGCCGGCGCCGTGCAGCATGGGGCTAGCACCCTGCCCGACGAGCTCTTCCACCGGTTCCCTGCCGTCGAGACGGCGGAGATCCACCTGGCGACCGGCTTCCAGAACCTGGTCATGGACCATGCCAGTTTCCCGGCCGCTCTGCTTCAGGAGATGCAGGACTACGCGGGAGCGAACTTCGCCAGCGAACGCAGCGAGGGTGAGACCGCCATCCAGTTCTTCTACAAGACGAGGAAGAAGCTCTGGGGCCCCTTCAAGCAGCAGACCTGGGATCTGCCGCCGGAAGTCCGCGCCGAGTTCAATCGCGCTCTCCAGGACAAGTTCGAATTCCTGATTCGCCAGCTCAATGCCGCTGGCACCCGCGAAATGACGCTCAAGCACGTCGATCAGAGGCCCGTGGAGGTCGAGCCACCGCTCGTGCAGACGGCGGTCTGAGGCGCACCTTTACCTTCATTACGCCCCTGGCGGGCTACGCTTGAATCACTACTAACCCGGGAAGGGGCGCATCGCCATGCGCGTTCTCGTTGTCGAAGATGAAGAGCCCATCACCAGCGCCATCGAGCGGGGCCTGACCAAGCTCGGCTACGCCGTGGACACCGCCTTCGACGGTGCGGAAGCCCTCGAAAAGGCCACCGTCAACAGCTACGACGTGATCTGCCTCGACCTCAACCTGCCCAGGATCGATGGCATCGAGGTCTGCCGGCGTCTGCGGGAGGACCGCTATACTGGCAGTATTATTATGTTAACTGCCCGCAGTGGTATCCGCGACCGGATCGAAGGCCTCGACACCGGCGCCGATGACTACCTGGTCAAACCGTTCGCCTTCAGCGAGCTCGCCGCCCGCATTCGCGCGATCACGCGGCGCGAGGGCGGGCTCCGCGAGCCCGTGCTCAACACCCGCGGCCTTGAGCTTGACCCGAACACCAACCGCACCCGCCGCGATGGGAGGGAGATCCACCTCACCCCCAAGGAGTTCGCGCTTCTGTACTACCTGGCCCGCAACGAAGGCCGGGCCGTCCCCCAGGAAGAGCTCCTCGAACACATCTGGGATGAGCACGCCAACCCGTTTACGCAGACCGTCAAGGTCCACATGAACAACCTCCGCCGCAAGCTCAACGAGGACTTCGGCGAACAGCTCATCGAGACCATCCGGGGGAAGGGTTACGTCCTCTAGGCTGCGCATGCCCCTGCTTGTGCGCACCGTCCGCTTTCGCCTGACGGTCTGGTATTCGAGCCTCCTGCTCGTCTTCGGTATTGCCTTCGTTCTCGCACTGAACGTAGCTGCTCGCCTCGATCAGCCACACGTGGTCGTGCTTCAAGGCGTGCGCCTGAACGATGTCGAATGGCAGCCCATCCGCACCGGTCCCGGGCAGGCCATCAGCGGCTTCCAGCCCGTGGTCACGCCGAGCTTCATCGTCAAAGAGGCCGAAGACCAGATCTACTCCCGGAACCTCGACCGGTTGCGCGCCTGGTCGCTGCTGGCCGTCGTTGGTCTTGCCGTCGCTTCGGGCGTGGGCGGCTTCGTCCTCTCGGGCATGATGCTGCGGCCCGTGCGCGACATCACCCAGGTTGCGTCGGAGATAAGCGCCACCAACCTCAGCCGCCGCATCAACCACCAGGGCCCTGACGACGAGCTCAAGCTCCTCGCCGATACGTTCGACTCGATGATCGGCCGGATTGAAGCCTCTTTCGACCAACAGCGCCAGTTCGTCCAGGACGCCTCCCACGAACTGCGCACACCCCTCGCGGCCATTCGCATGAACATTGAAGTCGCCGAGATGGACCCCGATATCACGCCCGGCGAATACCGCGCTCTCCTCGAAACCGTGAAGTCGCAGACCGAGCGCCTGACGCGGCTCAGCGAGGACCTGCTTCTCCTCTCCAGCAACAGCCACGAGGCCCCGGACGCCGGTCCGGTCGACCTCGCCGGGCTGGTCCGCGAGGTCGCGGGACAGGTCGCGCCCATGGCAGCAGCCAGGGGCACCTCGATCAACCTCCAGACCGAAACGGGGGTACATGCCTTCGCCGTCGATGACATGCTCTACCGCTGCGTATTCAACCTGGCCGATAACGCCATCAAGTACTCCGCCCCGGGTTCCACCGTGACAATCGCTGCTCGCGTGGAGAATGACCGGGCGGTTGTCGAGGTTGCCGACAATGGCCCCGGGATCTCTCCCGATAGCCTTGCCCACGTGTTCGATCGCTTCTACCGGGTCGACAACGGGCGCAACCGGAGGGATGGGGGCGCTGGCCTTGGCCTGGCCATCGTCCGCGAGTTGGTTCACGCCATGAAGGGTGAGGTAACCGTCGATTCTTCCCCCGGCGAGGGCTCGGTCTTTCGCATGAGCCTGCCGCTGGCCTGAAGCGCCCGGCCGCCGCCGGGGGTGTCCCATAGCCCGCAGAAATACCATGAAGGCCACTACGCCATTGGCGTCAATACCAGCCTGCCTGTAGGCTTCGCTTCACACCATCCGCTCGCCAGCCGAGCCTTTTCGAGGAGTTCCGCCCGTGGCCTTCACCGTTGACCCATCGAAGTTCCGATTCCCCGCCGCCTTCGCCGCAGGCGTCCGCGGAAAGCGCGTGCTCATCAGCGGCGCAGGCAAGGACGGCAGCATGGGCCAGGGCTTCGCGCTTGCGGCCGGCCTGAATGGCGCGGCCTGCGTCGGCGTTCATTTCCACAGCTCCTACAACGACGGCCTCGACCTCGTCGACTACCTCCGTAGCCAGGGCATCGAAGCCTTCCCCGTGCAGGCCGATGTCACCAACATGGGCGACCTCTGGGCGACCCGTACCTACATCATGGAGAAGATGGGCGGCGCGCCCAACCTGGTTATCTGCAACTCGGGCCTCACGGAGAAGGGCTACTCGTTCGGCCGGGCGCTCCGCGAAGTCGAAGGCGAATCCCGCGCGATGCGCCGCGCCCGTGTCCGCCAGGCCTTCATCAGCAACCTGATCGAATCGCGAGACGTGCTAGATACAAAGATCGATGGCTTCCTGGCGATGACGCACCTGTGGTCGGGCGAAGCCGTCTACGCGAACGAGCCCCTGCAGATCGTTTACATCTCCTCGCGCCAGTCCATCGACCCGGGCGTGAGCGTCCCCGGCTACGCCATCGCGAACTGGGCCGTGCTCCAGCTGCCGAAGGTGCTCGAGGTGAATCTCGGCAAGCTGTCGAACCTCGTCACCGCCTTCTCCGTCATGTATCCCTTCGTGCGCACCGGGATGACAGGCGAGTACGCCGAGAACCCGAAGGTTTTCGGCCGCTGGCAACCGCGCATGCTCGAAACACACGAGGCCGCCCACTCGTTCCTACAGGTTCTCGCCCGCCCGGCGGAGGAGCTCCGCAACGGCATGTTCGAAGTGATGGTCGACCCTGCTGCGAGTGGCGCCGAGGGCGAAGTCACGGTCACCTGGAAGGAAGTCAAGTTCGACGTCCAGGAGACGCCAGCCCCCTGGAGCGCCGCTTCGCCCCTTCACTTCAAGGCGTAGGACCCGCTCGCGGACCGAACAGGCGTGCTATGATGGGTCTGGCGGGTGCGTTTGCGCGCATCCTCGCCAGATTCCGGGGACGAAAGGATTCGACAGGGAGCCAGGTAGCCGGATAGCAGGCCGAGGTTGGCTGTCACCCTCGTAAATCAGGCGGCCGAAAACAACTGGCAATCGCCAACTCGCTCTCGCCGCTTAAATAGCGGCGACGTTCCCGGCGGCTCTCGCCCTGGTGGGGTTTCCGGGAACGACGCAATGCCAGGGTGCCGCGGTTCGACGCCGATAACGGCCGCGAAAGACTCATCGGCTGGCCGGGTGGCATGGGGACCACCACTGACGCGCCCGGCGAGACCCGAATCGGTGGGAAAGCCTGTAGGATAATCCGGAGCTGAACTTCGCTGGACCGGGGGTTCAACTCCCCCGCGTCTCCACCAATCACCCAACGGGGGCTGCCAATGCGGTGGCCCCCGTTTCGTTCCTTCGGCGGGCCCCACAACCACCACCAGAACGCCGGCGGCGGTTAGAATCGCGACCATGCCCCATAACTTCAACGCCGTCTACGACCGCACGCCATCGGAAAGCGCCAAGTGGCACACGCATCCCCCGGATGTCCTGCCGATGTTCGTCGCCGACATGGACTTCCGCTCGCCTGAACCGGTAATCCGTGCCCTGCATGAGCGAGTCGAGCATGGCTTCTTCGGGTATGGCAAGGAGCAGCCCGAGTTCTTCGAGGTGGTGTGCGCAAGGCTGGCGCAGCGCTACGGATGGGTGGTAGAACCCGGGGCAATCGTGCTCCTGCCCGGGGTCATCTCTTCCTTCAACCTGGCCGTGAAGGAGTTCACCGCCCCGGGGGATGGTGTGCTCATGCACGCACCAACCTACGAGCCCATCCTTCGCTGCCCGGGGAACTACGGCCTGGAGCGCCATGAGGCGTTGTTGCCACCGGGTCCCGGCGGACGCTACCGGTGCGACTCCGCATCCTTTCAATCAGCAATCACCAGCCACACGCGCGTCTTCCTCCTCTGCAACCCCCACAATCCCACCGGGCGCGTTTTCACGCGCGGCGAGCTTGCCGCCATGGCCGGGGTCTGCCTGGACCGCGAGATACTGATCGTGTCCGACGAGATCCATTGCGACCTCGTCTACCCCGGTCACGAGCATGTCCCTGTTGCGACCCTCTCACCCGAGATCGAAGCGCGCACGATCACTCTCATGGCACCGAGTAAGACCTTCAACCTGCCGGGGCTCAAGACTTCGATTGCCATCATCCCGAATCAAGAACTTCGCGAGCGCTTTGTTGCAGCACGCGGCGACCTTGTGAAGGCAGTGAACATCCTTGGCTACACCGCCACGCTGGCCGCCTACCGCGACTGCGACGGGTGGCTCGCCGAGCTCCTGGGTTACCTCCAGGGCAATCGCGACTACCTGTCGCGTTATGTATCGAGCGAGCTCCCGGGGATCCGGTTGGAGCCACCCGAGGGCACCTACCTCGCCTGGCTCGACTGCCGCGACCTCGTGCCCGCGAAGGACGACCCCTACCGCTTCTTCCTCGACCGGGCGAAGGTGGGACTCAGCGACGGCGCCAGTTTCGGCGAGCACGGGCGCGGCTTCGTCCGTCTCAACTTCGCCTGCCCGCGCTCCATGCTCGAAGAGGGTCTGGCACGGATGGCGCGGGCGATCCGTGGCCTGAACTAAGGCAGGCTCAGGGCCTGGGGGTCGGGGTCCGTGTCGGAGTTCGTGATGCGGCCTCGATGGTGGCCAGCTGGTCGATGGCCGAGATCGTGCCCGCGGTCGGAGCTGGTGTCGGGCTCCGGGGATTGGCATCGGTCACCGTGAAGGCGCCCGGGGCAACCTCGCCCGTGGCGAGATTCGTCACGGCGTACTCGTAGCTGCCCGGCGGGAGCGGTCCCTTCCGGCCCGCGCCGAGTTCGAAGGCGTAGCCGGTGCTGCCCACGGCCCTCGGGGCGCCCCGGGACACGGCGGTGCCAGCGAGTGTCACCACACACTCGAAAGCCATGGCGTCAGCCGCCCCGGCAACGCTGAAGACCACGGTGACCGGGGCCCATGCATCCAGTGACCCGGAGAGCTCCCTCGCCGCAGGCAGGGCCTTTGACTTCACGAGGCCTTCGGCGTCCTTCGCCACAACGCCCACGGCCTGGAGCTTGCCAGGGTCCCCTGCGGTGGGCTGTACCTGGAACTTCAACGTCCGCGACCCCCCGTGGCCGGCGAGGACCGCCTCGTAGTCGCCGGGCGCCGGCGGATGACCGAAGTCGGCGGCCCAGAGCTTTCCTCCTTCAGGTACCGGCATCTGCGGGGGGCCTAGCTCCTTGCCGTTGCGCTTCCACGTCACGGTCTCGCGCCCTGCCAGCGTGACGTCAGAGTTGAAGTAGAGACGGATCCCGGATGCTTCCTGGGGCGTGAACGAGGTCTTCGCAATGGCCGCCAACGATTCCACCCGCCACTCCTTCGGGTCGGCCGGGAGTCCCTTCTCGAATCCCTTGACGTAGGGAACGCCCAGGGCGAGGACGGCCCCGGCGAAGTCCGATGCCAGCCCGGCATTGGAGGCAAGAGTGGGGTTCGACCCCGTGACCATGAACCGCACCGTCTTCTTGTCGTCGCCGGGAACCACCGCAAACGCTGCCTCGTACTCGCCTGCCGCCGCAGCGCGCAGGTGCGGAATAGCCGGGATTTCGGTCCATGTGCCGCGCTGGGCGATAAAGGTGACGGCGCCGAGCGAAGCCCCCTCGCGGGAGACATGGACGCTCACCCATACGGTCCGCACTCCCGGCTCGCTCGCAGCGCTGAGCATGACGCGGCCACCGCTGGGAGTGCCATCCTTCGCAAGCTCGACCTGGGCGATGGAAGCAGCCAGGCGGGCAGGGGTGGCGGCGCCTGTGGGGCTCTCCTCGGGAGCGGTCACGGCCGCGGTGGCGGTCGCTCCTGGCGAGTCGTTACCGGCCCCGCCACCGCAGGCAAGAACGGTACACAGGCTGGCTACCAGGGCGAGGCTGGATAGTGCTCGTTTCACGACTACTCTTCTGGTGGTCGTCCATGAGTTGCAGTGATCAACACGGTCCTACGAGCGCGGATTCTCCCCTGGCGGACGGGCCGGGTCAAATCCTCTGTCGCTGCCACGAGCAGCCGCTCCCGCGGTAGACTCGTCCGCCATGACACGCGGAACGCCCGTCACCGTCCCGATTCGCAATCCCCTCTTCGCCCTGGACGTTGCGCTCAAGCTGGCGCTGGTGGCGCTGCTCCTGCTCGCCGTGGTCTTCCCCGATTGGGAGCAGTTCGAGGGGAAGGCCATCGGCACGCGCATCCTCACTTACCCCCTGTCCGGAATCCTCGTGCCTGCCGGGTGGTGGTTATTCTTCCGCAGGCGCCCCTTTCCGGTCGCGCCCGACATCGTCGTGATCCTGCCATTCGTCATCGACACAGCCGGGAATGCGGCCAATCTCTACAACACCATCTGGTGGTGGGACGACGCCAACCACTTTGTGAACTGGGGACTGCTCACGGGCGCCTTTGCGCTCACCATCCGCCCGCTGCGTCTGCCGTGGTGGAACGTTCTCGCCCTTGGAGTGTGGTTTGGCGGCGCCACCGCCATCGCCTGGGAGGTCCTCGAATACTTCGCCTTCATTCGCAACTCACCCGAGCTGGAGACCGCCTACACCGACACCCTCGGCGACCTTGTCCTCGGCCTCAGTGGCTCGGCCATCGCCTCAACGCTCATCGCGGCAAGCGTGTGGCGCCGGGAGAAACGAGGGAGGTAGGTCCCTGGCCGTTCGCGGCCCGGTGGTGATGGCCACGGCTCACCGGGCGGCAGGCTGCCCTTTCCGGGCGATTAACGTGTCCAGCTCATCCTTCAGACGATCGAGGACCGCATCGTAAGGGAACGCACCCACGGTCTCGCCGCCCCGCTTCAGATTCACCGCGGCCGGACCGCACCAGAGGCCCAGGTCGGCATCGTCCGTCTCCCCGGGGCCGTTCACGCGGCAGCCCATCACCGCAATCGTTATGTCGAAATCCCTGGCGAACTGCGCCATCTCCCGGACCTTGAAGGCGAGGTCCACGAAGGCTTCGTTTTCGACCCTGCTGCAGCTCGGGCAGCTGATGATGTTCAGGCCGTGGTCGAGGAACTCGGGCACGGAGCGGAAGCGCCCCGCCTCCACATCGGCGATGATCTGCCGCCCGGCGTCGACCTCGCGCCACTTTTCGGCGAACGGCAGCGTGAGCGAAACCCGGAGCGTATCGCCAATCCCCTGGCTGAGGAGCTGCTCGAAGGCGATGCGGGTCTTGATGACCCCGTCGGGGAGCATGCCCGCCTCCGTCACACCCAGGTGAAGGGGCACATCGGGCCGGGCGGCTGCAAAGCGCCGGTTCCCCTCAATCACTTTGCGGGGGTCGCTGTCCTTCATCGAGACGACATAGCGCTCGAAACCGAGGTCGTCGAGGTATCGGCAGTGCTCCAGCGCGCTCTCCACCATCGCCGTCACCCCCGCCAGATCCCGGGGATCGGCCCCATCGAAGCGGGCTGCCATTTCAGGATCGACCGAACCGCAGTTCACGCCGATGCGGAGCGCACAATCGTGCCGTGTCGCGGTCTCGGCAATGGACGCCACCTTGTCGCGAACCGGGCGGCCCTTCTCGTGGTGGTACAGGTGGCCGGGGTTGTAGCGGATCTTCGCCACATGGGGAGCAACCTGCGCCGCCAGCCGGTAGTTCTCCTGCAGGTCGACCACCAGGTTCGCTTCGGGGACGCGGGCCCGGACTTCGGCGAGCGCGGCGACATCCTTCGCGCTGTCGACGGCGATTCGCACCAGCCCGGCGCCGGCGCTGTGCAGCATGCTCGCCTGGGCAGCGGTCGCCTCGACGTCCTGGGTGCGCGTGGCGCACATCGACTGCACGACGATGGGGCTTCCACCCCCGATGGTGGTGGTTCCGGCCCTTACCGGGCGTGATTCGGCGCGTTTCATTGGGTTTGAGTGTATCAGGGGCGGCCGAAACGGGCGGTCGCTGCCGTTCCAGGGGTACGATGCCGGCACCACCTTCCACCGGAGCAATGCATGCCGCCCTTGCCACTCCTCGAAGCCGACGCCCTTGAGATCACAACGCTCGTCGATAACCAGGTCGATGCCCTTCTTCCCGGCGAGGAACAGGTGCGCCGGAACCCGTGGGTGCGCGGAGTCCACAACCCGCTCATCGATGCGCCCGAGACCATGGAGAGCCTCCGGGCAGAGCACGGATTCGCGGCCCTCGTCACGGTCCAGGTGGGCCGCCAGGCTCACCGGCTGCTCTTCGACGCTGGCCTCTCCGCCAACGGACTCATCGAGAACATGGACCGACTGCAACTCGACCCGAAGGAGATAGAGGCGGTCATCCTTTCGCACGGTCACTTCGACCACACCGGTGGGCTTGCCGGGCTGGCCGAGCGCCTGGGGAAGGCGAATATGCCCTTGCTGGTACACCCGGGAGCCTATACGAAGCGGCGAAGCGCGCCCCCGAACATCACGCCCCTGCCGCTGCCGCCGCCGTCACGAGCAGCGCTCGAAGGGGCCGGTTTCGACCTCCAGGAATCAGAAGACCCATCGCTCCTCTTCCACGACGCCCTGCTTGTCACGGGCGAAGTTCCGCGCGTGACGGACTTCGAGCAGGGGTTCCCGTTCTTCCAGGCCGAACGCGAAGGCCGATGGGAACCGGAACCGCACCTCCTTGACGACCAGGCTGTGGTTGTCAATGTGCGTGGCCGGGGCCTTGTTGTTCTCACCGGGTGTGGCCACAGCGGCATCGTCAACATTGTCCGGCGTGCTGTGGGGCTCACGGGAGTGGAGACCGTGGCCGGCGTCCTGGGGGGCTTCCACCTGTCAGGCGCCTACTTCGACCCGCTCATCCCGCTGACGATCGACGCGCTCCGGCAGTTCAGCCCGGCGATGATCGTCCCCGGCCATTGCACGGGCTGGAGGGCCCAGCAGGCAATTGCTGCGGGGTTTCCCGAGGCGTACGTCCACAACGCGGTTGGTACGACCTTCGCGTTCTGAGGCCGCGGCAGCGCGACCCTGAAGCTCAGCAACCGGGTGTGCCTGTAATGGCCGCGGCTACCGGAACCATCATCCGGTAGCCGCAGCAACGGCGCTTCACGCCTTTTCGAAGTCGCACCGCGTCCAGCGGGAGCTGGGGATCGGCTGCCAGTGCTGGAA
>JABTUD010000001.1 GCA_015075555.1 Thermoflexaceae bacterium | reverse complement strand
GAGGGATGAGGCATGAGGGAAAAGGGAGGAGGCCAAGCCGAAAGGAGCGTTTGGGTGGGACAGGGAGCGGCCACGGGGGGCCGCGACTCCGGGGAGGGTGCGCGGCCTTATACTTCGATCACCAAAGCCAGCGGGGCACTGATGTTGAACACTGCCGAATCTTCCCGGGGCCGGCGAGCGGGGGTTTGCCGGGGATGCTGAACGCCGCCATCTTCGATATCGGCGGGGTGCTGACGCACTCGCCGGTGACGGCCATCATCGATTTCTGCCGCACGCACGGCATCCCCGATGAGACGCGCATCGCCGTGTTCGGTCCGGAAGACGGGCCGTGGTCGCGCTTCGAACGCAGCGAGCTGACGCCGGCGGAGTTCGCGGCCGTGTTCGAAGAGCACGCGCGCGGGGCGGGGAGCGCGGTGAGCGGCGATGAGTTCCTGCGCTGGTTCTTCCGGGGCTTTGGCCCGCGGCCGGAGATGATCGCGGTGGTGCAGCACCTGCGCGGCCGCGTGCGGCTCGGGGCGATCACGAACAACGTGGCGCGCGATGAGCCCCCGGAGCGGCGCACGGCGGGGGTGGCCATCCACGATCTGTTCGAAGTGGTGGTCGAATCGGCGATTGTGGGGGCGCGCAAGCCGGAGCCGCGCATCTACCACATCGCCTGCGAGCAGCTTGGCGTGGCGCCGCACGAGGCGGTGTTCCTGGATGACATGGGGGCGAACCTGAAGGGGGCGAAGGCGCTGGGCATGACGACCATCAAGGTGGACCACACGCTGCGGGCGATCGATGAGCTCGAAGCGGCGCTCGGGATACCGCTGCCGCGGCCGTAGGGGCGGGCTGGTAGAATAGGCGCATGACCGCGAAACAGGCCCTGAGGGAGCGCATCGAGAACCTGAGCGAAGAAGAGGCCGCCGAGTTGCTTGCGCGTCTTGACTGGGAGGCTTCCGAGACCGAGGCGCTTGACGCGGACGAACTGGCGGAGGTGATCGCCGCGAGGGCGGAGATCGGGAGCGGCGACTTCGTCGATGGCGAAGAGTTGTTCCGCCGCCTGAAGCTGTGACGGCAAGGGTCAAGTTTTCGCGCCGGGCGGGTTCGTACCTCTCACGGCTCGATCGCCGCACCCAGGAGCGAATGGCGAGGGTCATCCGCGAAATCGCCGAGGACCCGGTGGTGCGTGGTACGAAACCGCTTGCAGGCACGCAAGGTGGCCGCGCGGCACGTATGGGGGATTTCGAATCGTGTACTCGTTCGACGCAGAGCAGAACGAGGTTTGGATTGAGGCAATTGGGCCGCGCGGCCAGGTCTACCGGGACCTGTGATCGATAGCCCGGGGGTCGAAGCAACCACAGGGACACCGCGGCCGTAGGGGCGGGCTGGTGTTTCAGCCCAGGCCGGCGAAGGTGCCCACCTCGCCCAGCCTGTAGCGCCGCCAGAGCTCCGAAACAAAGCGCTCCGCATCGGCCTCGATCCCGTAACGCGCGAAGTGGCGGCAGATGTTGCGGGCGTCGCGTTCGAGCAGGGAGCGGGCGTTCGGGTTCTTGCGCGGGTCCACGGCCTGGGGGAAGTCGATGACCAGTGGGCGCCCATCGGCCACAAGCACGTTGAAGGGCGAAAGGTCGGCGTGGACGAGGTGGTGGTCGAGGAAGGTCTCGATGTTCCAGAGCAGGCGGTCGAGGAGGGGGCCGGCCTCGTGGTGGGCGAGGCGTACGTGCTGGAGCTGGGGGGCGGCGGCCTCGCCCCCGGCGAAGCTCATCAGGATGGCGCGATCGGTGGCGAAGAACGGCTCGGGGACATCGGCGCCGCCGGAATGGAGCTCGGAGAGGACGTCGAACTCGCGGTTCACCCACATGGAGGCGGCGATTTCGCGCCCGGCGGACGTCTTCTTCTCGACGGCGCGGCGGGCCTGCCCGTTGCCGATGACCTGGCCTTCCAGGTAGACGGCGCTGTTCTTGAAGTCGCGGAAGCCAGCGCTGCGATAGACCTTGACGGCGGCGATGGGCGGGCCGCCGGGGAAGCGGGCAGCGCAGCGGTAGACGGTCGCTTCCTTCCCGGCCTTGACGACGCCGAGGACGCGCGTGAGCACGCCCTCGTCGATGAACTCCTGGAGGGCGTCGAGGTCTTCCTGGTCAACGAGACGGGCCGCCGGGGCGGGGGTGTTTTCGGAGGGCGAGGGCAAAGCGGGGCTCCTTCGTGCGGCAGGCGACAGCAAACGGGGCGAAGCGCCGCGAGGAAGGAGAAGGCTGTTGGGGAAAGGGTGTTAGCGGTCCAGTTCCCGGCGGCGCGGAGATGCAGCGGCGAGCGTCGATCGAACAGTCATCCCTGGGCCTCCTGCGGGAGTGGTGGAATCAGCGTGCGGCGGGACTGCCGGGGCTGTCAAGGGGAGAGGGATTCCCGGCACTCAGACCGGGAGCCAGTAGAGGTGCTTGCCCCTCATGACCTTGGAGAGCTGGCCCAGCTCGAACATGTACTCCAGGTGCGCGAGGGTCTCGCCGACGGCGGCGCGCTGCATCCAGGGCTCGAAGTCGGCGAGCATGCCGGTGGCCCACTTCACGCGGCCGGCGACGTCCCAGGCGGTTGAGCCTCCGCGGTCGACACAGCGCAGCATCTCGGCGAGGCGCACCTCGTGGTGCTCTTCGATCTCGACGATGCGCTTCTTCAGGTCGCGGATGTCGAACTCGTGGGCGGGAAGGACGTGTTTGACGTCGAGGTCGACGAGCTTTTCGAGGGAGCGCATGTAGTCGCCCAGGGGGCTGCCGTGGGTCTGGGTGTGGATGGAGACATTGGGGGTGATAGTCGGCAGGATGTGGTCGCCGGTCATGAGGATCTTGCGGTTGGGCTCGTAGAGGCAGATGTGTCCGGGCGAATGCCCGGGGGTCCAGATGATCTCGAAGTCGAAGTCGCCCACCTTGAAGGTTTCGCCGCCCTTCACCTCTGTATCAGGGGGCACGGGCGAAACCTTGTCGAGCATGCCGAAGGAGCCCATGGACATGCCGGGCGCGGAAACGGTGGGGACGCCGTTCAGCTCCATGAAGAGCGACATCTCATCGGCGAGGGGCCTGGGCGCGAAGTAGCGGGCGGCGATGAACTCGGCGTCCTTTTCGTGGAGCACCACTTCGCAGCTGGAGAGCTGCTTGAGGCGCCCGGACATGCCGTAGTGGTCGGGGTGAACGTGGGTGATGAAGAGTTTTTCGATCTCGGTGGGGTGTGAGCCGTGCTCCTGCATCCCGATTTCGAGGGCCTTGTAGGCGTTGTCGGTGTTCCAGCCGCAGTCGACGAGGGCAATCTCGCCGCCGCTCTTGATGAGGTAGGGGAGCACGTAGGGGAGGCCCTTGGTGACGCGCGGGTGCTCTTCGAGCTGGCGGCGGAGCGCCTTCGCGTCGTCGTACGAAAACTCGGGGAAGGGGGTCAGGAGCTGGTAGATACCCTCGATAATCTCGGCCATGGGGCCATCCTACCGGCCCGGTAGGGGCGAGGCAAAAGGAGCGCGCCTCGGTGCCGCTCAGCCGCGATCGAGGAGACCGGCGACCTCCCGGGCGAGCGTGGGCAGGTTCGGCGGGGCGCCACCACCGCAATGATCCTGGCCCGGGGCAGTGTGGAATCGTGGAGGGCTGCACATAACGACTCGCAGGATCACGCTCAACATCCCCGAGAAGGTGCTCCTGGCCGAGAAGACCGATGAAGCCAGCTTCGCGCACGAGCTCCAGGTTCTCGCCGCGGTGAAGCTCGAAGAGCTCGGCCGGCACGCCGCGCGTGGAGTTCCTCCTTTCGCTCAGCCGGTACAGCGTCTTCCCCTTCCAGGCGGAACTAAACGATCTGGAAGGCGGGAATGCCTGAGGCCGCAGCAACACCTCCCCGATCCTCTACCTGCACCGCATCGGGGTGATCGGCTGGCTACCGGGCCTGTTCAACGACATCTGGGTCCCGCCGGCGGTGTGCGACGAACCCCAGGAGGGCGGGAGCCGAGGTCACGACGTGCCAGATATTGGGCGCCAGGCCTGGCTGCACGTCGTCAACCCTCGCGCGACGCCGTCGGAGTGGCTGGCGCTCGACCTCGGTCCGGGTGAGCTGGCAGCGATGGCACTGGCTATCGAGAACCCGGCACCAGTCATCCTTCTCGATGACTTGCTTGCCAGGCGAACCGCCCGGGCAGCGGGGCTCAGTGCCTGGGGGACGCTCAAGGTGCTGCTGGAAGCCAGGGCCCAGGGGATAACGAACGAGATCGCCCCCCTGGTCGCCCGGCTGGACGAAGCTGGTCTGTGGCTCACGGATGAGGTTCGGCGGCGCATACTCGCCCTTGCCGGGGAACCAGAATCGTCCTGGACCACCGGGCTGCTGGCTCCCCTCTCCCCCCGGAGGGGAGCCGCTCCTGCCAACCGGCCCCTCTCCTGCTACCCCCGCGTGGCAGCGACCTTCCCCGCCGTCACCATGCGGTTGAGCGCGCCCATGTAGGCCCTGGCGCTGGCGACGATGATGTCGGTATCGGCAGCACGGCCGGTGTAGGTCTTGCCGTCCTGCTCGATGCGGATGGTGACCTCGCCCTGCGCGTCGATGCCTTCGGTCACGCTCTTGACGCTGAACTCGGTGAGCTCTGGCGCGAGGCCGGTGATGCGGTTCATGGCCCGGTAGACGGCATCCACGGGCCCGGTGCCCGTGGCCGCGTCGATGCGCACGTTCCCTTCGGGGTCAATGAGCCGCAGCGTTGCCGTTGGGGTCGAGTGGTCCCCGGCCGCGACCTGGACGAGGTCCATCCGCCAGGCGGCATCCTCCATGCCGCGCATGTTGTCGGTGACGATTGCTTCGAGATCGCGGTCGTCGACCTCCATCTTCTTATCGGCCAGCTCCTTGAAGGCGGCGAAGGCGCGGTTGAGCTCCTCGTCGGTGAGCTCGTAGCCGAGCTCTTCCATGTGGATCTTGAAGGCGTGCCGGCCGGAGAGCTTGCCGAGCACCAGCTGGGTGCCCTGGGGGATGCCGAGCTCCTTGGGGTCCATGATCTCCCAGGTCTCGCGCAGCTTGAGGATGCCGTCCTGGTGGATGCCGGAGCCGTGGCGGAAGGCGTTCTTGCCGACGATGGCCTTGTTCCACTGGACAGGCATGCCGGAGTACTTCTCGACGAGCTTGCTCGCGCGGTAGATCTCGCGCGTATTGATGCCGCACTCAAAGCCGAAGAAGTCCTGGCGAGTCTTCAGGGCCATAACGACCTCTTCGAGCGAGGTGTTGCCGGCGCGTTCGCCAATGCCGTTGATGGTGACCTCCACCTGGCGGGCGCCGTTCTGGATGGCGGTCAGGGTGTTGGCAGTGCAGAGGCCAAGGTCGTTCTGTCCGTGGAAGCTCACGCGCGCCTTGTGGATGTTGGACACGTTTTCGAAGATCGAGCGGAAGAGGCCCGCCAGCTCTTCGGGGATGGCATAGCCCACCGAGTCGGGGATATTGATGGTGGTGGCGCCTGCGTCGATACAGCGCTGGACGATTGCGAACACGAAGTGGGGGTCTGCCCGGGTCGCGTCCATAGGGCTGAACTCCACGTTGCTGGTGTACTTTGCTGCGTGGCGGACCATCGCCTCGGCCTGGGTGAGCACCTGCTCGCGGTCCTTATGGAGCTGGTGCGCCATCTGGATGTCGCTGGTGTTAATGAAGACGTGGATGCGCGGGTCGGCGGCGTTCTTGACGGCCTCCCAGGCGGTGTCGATATCGGCCGGGACAGCGCGGGCGAGCGCGGCGATGGTGCAGCCGCGAACCTCACGCGCGACGCCCTGGACGGCCTCGAGATCGCCCGGGGTGGAGCAGGGGAAGCCTGCCTCGATGATGTCGACGCCGAGCTTTTCGAGCTGCTTTGCGATCTCGATCTTTTCGTAGGGGGTGAAGGCGACGCCGGCGGACTGTTCGCCGTCGCGCAGGGTGGTATCGAAAACGTAGATCTTCTCTGCCATGGAGTGCTCCTCGTCGATGGAATCAGGATGCCCGGCGGGCGCAGGCAAAGGCGGCCGCGGGGAGGTGTCTCGGGTGGGGTTGGGGCCGGGGGTGGCGGGCAGGCCGCCCGCCGAAGCAGCGCTAAAGGGCCCGCCCCGGCGAGTCCGGGGCGAAAGCTGCTTCCTTTCGTGAAGATGGCGCGGGGACGTATGTGCGCATCACTTGCAACAGTGTTATCGACGGTGGGCAGTTTCGGCAAGAGGGCTGGCTGCGCCCGGGCCCAGAGCGGCCCCTGGTCATCGCCGGGGGCCGCTTCTGGTTGGAGGTTCTGCCTGCTAGCGGGTGGTAATCGCCGCGTTCGAAATCACGTTCAGCCCGCGCTCCTTGACCTTGGCGTCGATCAGGATGGTGTTCCCTTCCTTCCACATGGCCGTGACGATGGTCTCGCCGGGGAACACAACCCCTGCGAAACGCGCCTGGTAGCGGGCGACCTTCCCCGTATCGCCGCCGAGCAGGTTGTCGACTACCGCCTTGCAGACGACGCCGTAGGAGCAGAGGCCGTGAAGGATGGGCACGTCGAAGCCGCCCAGCTTCGAGAATTCCGGGTCGGCGTGGAGGGGGTTCTTGTCGCCCGAGAGCCGGTAGAGGAGGGCCTGCTGGGGGAGGGTCCGCGATTCAACCACGAGGTCCGGGTCGCGCTCGGGCTTCTCGTTGCCAGGCTTTGGACCGCTTTCGCCGCCCCAGCCGCCTTCGCCGCGGATGAAGAGCGAGAACCGGTTGGTGAAGAGAGGATTGCCGGCCTCATCCTTCGAAGTCATTTCGAGCACGACCAGGGCGGCCTTGCCCTTGTCGTAGATGCCCGCCACCTTTCCGGATGTGTTGACCGTGGCAGCGACGGGGATGGCCCTGTGGATCTCCAGGTCCTGTTCGCCGTGGAGGAGTAAGGCAGGGTTGAACTGCATGCCAGGGAGCGAGCCGAGGTTACCCATGGCGCCAAAGGCCGGGATCACACCCCAGCTTGGCAGAACCTTCAGATTCTTCTCGTAGGTGTAGGCAAGCTCGTTCGCGTCGGTCTGGGGGTTGCCGGCGCCCAGCCCCAGGTGATAGAGGATGATGCGGTCGCGGTCCCAGGTGAAGCTGCCGCCGGCAATGGCGGCGCCTACAGCGTTCGGGTCAATAGGCATGGTGCAGTCCTGCTTTCGAAGTGTTGCGCCCAAATCCTACCCTTTTCGGTGCGTGCGATCAGCGGCCGTGGCCGGCAACGGCCGGGGCAGGAGCAGGGTCAGTCTCCACCACGGCGACCTCGGAGCGGATGCGCAGCACTCGCCGGCCGGCAAGGAAGAACGCGAGTGAAGCCATCACGAGCACGAGCGCGCCCATCGTGAAGATGGCCCGCCGGGTGCCAAGGCTGGATGCGAGCACACCGGCGAGGATCGCGCCCAGGGGAATGAGCCCCCGGTCCAGGCTCAACAGCGACATCACACGCCCGTGCATTTCCGGGGAGCTGTTCTCGAGCAGGATGGTGTTCGTAAGGGCCATGTAGGTCACCGTCATGCTGCCGGCCACAGCCAGCAGCAGCGCCGTTCCGAGGACGGTGGCCTGGAGGGAAATGGCGGCCAGCGCAGCGCCGAAAACAAAGAGGTTGATGAACAGCTGCAGGCCCGGTCGTGCGATGTGGGGGCGCGAAGCGATAAAGAGGGTGCCCGCCACGGCGCCCACCCCGGTAGCCCCGGCGAGGAACCCGACGCCTGAATTCCCCATCTCAAGAACGCCGGTGGCGAGCAGGGGCACGAACACCTGCTGATAGGGGAAGCCGAAGACAAACAACACCAGGGAGAGCCCCGCGATTACGCCCAGGTTTGGGTTCCGGGCCACGTAGGCGAACCCCTCGCCGAGGTCGGCGAACAGGCCGGGGCGCTCGCCTGAGGGCGCTTCCCGCGGTGGCAACCGGATGGCCGAAGTGCTCAGGATCACGAGCGCATAGATGCACGCATTGACCAGGTAGACGCCGCCAGTTGAAAGGAAGATGAGCAGCGCCCCCGCCAGGCTCCCTCCGCCGACGCGCATGACGCTCAGGGCCAGCGAATTGAGCGCGACCGCGTTGGCGAGGTCTTCGCGTGGCACGGTCATGGGAATGAGCGACTGGCGAACGGGCTGGTTGAAGGCCATCGCGGTTCCCGCCACAAGCGCGGTCACAAAGACGTGCCACGCTTCAATGAGGCCCGCGGTGACCATGACGCCGAGGAACAGGTGGGTGGCGAAGGTGACCATCTGCGTGGTGAACAGGACCCGTTTCCGATCGGAACGGTCGGCGACGGCCCCGGCGATCAGACCGAAGAGAAGGATGGGCACCAGCCGGGCCGCGATGACGAGCGAGAGCATCAGGGCCGAGCCGGTCAGTTCGAGGATGAGCACGGCGCGAGCGACCTGGTCCATCCAGAGAGAGGCCGAGTGCCCCGTCTGGCCCAGCCAGAGCAGGCGGTAGTTCCGGTGCCGAAGCGCCCGAAACGTTTGCGGGGTCGACCACGTCCTCTTCACCAGTCGCACAGGATGCGAATGTACCTTTACGCAAAGGTAAGGTCGACAGCGCTCGCTCGCTGCCCACAGGATCTGTAACCTGCGCCCCGTGGAGATCTGGTCCCATGCCGACGGCCACTGGCAGCGAGGCGACCTTCCCGGCGCCACGGTGCGCTGGTTCGATGTCTGTGGCGCAGAGAGCGGCGAGCTTGAGTCCCTGCAGGAGCGCTTCGGCCTGCATGAGCTTTCGATCGAGGACTGCCTTTCGCGCCTGGTGCATGCACCCAAGATCGACGAGTTCACGGACCATCTCTTCATCGTGCTCCACGCACTGGTGCCCGGCTCCCAGGGGCCCGAGACGGAGGAGCTTGACGTTTTCCTGGGCCGGGACTTCCTGATCACGTACCAGGATGAGCGCGTGCCAGCGACGGAGGCTGTCGGGCGCATCCTGGCACAGGGGATCACTGTCCGGCCGGGCGCCGATGGCCTTCTCTATGAGATCTCTGACCGCGCTGTCGACGCGATCCTGCCCCAGGTGAACGACCTGGGCGAGGAGCTCGACAGGCTGCAGGAGGTGGTGGTGCGCGGGCGGCTCAAAGAGGACCCGAACGCAGCGATCCTCGCAATCAGGGCGGGCGCCGGACAGATTCGCCGGCTGCTGCTGCCCCAGCTCACGGTGGTCCAGCGCCTCAGCCGCGGTGAGTTTGCCGCGGTTGCGGAGGGGAACCGCATCTACTTCCGGGATATCTACGACCACCTGGTACGCATCGACCTGGCGCTCGAGGGCCTTCGCGAGGATGCGGAAGTGGCTCTCAGCACCTACCTCGCTGCGATCAACAACCGCATGGGCGAGGTAATGAAGGTGCTCTCGATCGTGGGCGCACTGGCACTCCCGGCGGTGGTCATCGCCGGCATCTTCGGCACGAACTTCGATAACGTCCCCGGCCTTCACAGCAACTGGGGATTCGCCACCATGATCGCGACGATGGGCGGTCTCGGCGGGGGGATGGCCTACTACTTCTACCGGCGGGGGTGGTTCTAGCAGCCAGGCCGGTGTGTCAGAGAGGGGGCGGGCTCATGCAGACCTTCTTCATCGCCAGGTACATGCCCGCCCTTGCGAACGCCTGCAGGCGCCGCTTGCCGGCCGGGCTTGCGAACGAATCGGGGGAGCTGCAAAAGTGCGCCAGCGGTGCTGCGGCAATGTCCCACGACATGGTGGGGGCGACTCGCTCCAGGTTCACGCGGCAGGCCGCGGCGAAATCATGGTCATCAAGTAGCCGTTCAATGCCGGCGACGACGGCGTTCACATCGCCCTGGGGCACCGTGATTCCGAGTTGCTCTTCGCCCACGCGCTCGGCGAGGACGTCGCCACGCGTGCAGAGGAGGGGCACGTGCGCCCGGAACAGATCGACATAGCGCGTGCGGAAGGCGAAGCGGCTTTCGAGGTTCTCATAGCCAAGGCAAACGCTGGCGTCGGCCTCGGCCAGGTAGTCGTCGATACGCTCATAGGGCACCCATCCATCGAGGAAGTGGACCGTGCGCTGATGGAGCCCCAGGTCCTTGGCCAGCGCGATGGCCCGCGCAAAGACGCCGGCGTTGGGCCCAAAGACGTAGTCCGGGTGATTGGACCCCATGAAGACGAGGTGAACATCCCTTCGACGCTGGGTGATCTCGTCCATCGCCTTCAGGAGGGTGAACGGGTCGTTCCATTCGGTGACGCCCCCGTTCCAGAGGAGCACCCGGTCGCCCGGGTTGATGCCCGGCACGACACCTCTGAGGACGGGCCCGCGGGCGTCGAGTGGGCGCTGGGGCACCCCGTAGGGCACAAGGTCGATGAGCCTGCGCAGCGAAGGGTCGCGTTCATAGACGGCGGGGGGGACCAGGGCAAGCGCCATGAGCATCCCGATCCACATGTCGCGCTGCCGCTCGTCGGCACAGAAGATGAAGTCGGCCAGGGTGAGCTGGAGGTTGACGTACCAGCGGTTCCCCGACATCCACGTCCGCCGCCAGCGTGGCTGGATGTCGCGCTTGGAGAGCTCCATCCATTCGATGTAGAGGGGCGTAAAGGCATCGAGGGCGAAGCGTGTCTGTCCGAGCAGGCGGGCGAACTGGGGCGGGAAGTTTCGAGCGATCGCGATGTCGTGTGCCCGCGCCAGGGCCGTGGCGTCTGCGTTGCCTTCCCATACCTGGAGGCGGACGTTCGGCGCGGGGAGGTCCACACCGCCCTTGTCGCCGGGGATGGCGAGGGTGATCTCCGCCCCGGGGATGGCGCGCCCCAGGGCCCCGGCCAGCTGGTAGGCACGGATACCCGGCGAGGCCATCTTTGGGCCGACAACAGCACGCGAAAGCACCAGGATCTTCGTCATCTCGGTGTGGCCGCTCCCTCAACCACGGGGCTTCGCCAGCTGGAAGATGGTTCGCCTCGCGCCGTATGCCGCCACGCGCTGCACCAGGCCGGGGAAACGCTCCCACTTCGGAGCAACGGGCGGGCGGTTGTCCTTGCAGAAGTCGACGAGCCCCTTGAGGGTCACTTCCCACTGGAGCTCGGGCCTGGAAGCCGCAAGGTTACGCCGGCACCGGGCGTGAAATTCACCGTCGTCGAGCAGCCTGGCGATGGCTGCGGCGACGGCATCCGCATCGCCCTCGGGGACAACCAGCCCCCAGCCGTTCCGCTGCACCTCCTCGGCGAGCACGTCGCCATGAGTGCAAATGAAGGGCAGCTCGGCCCAGATCAGGTCCACAAAGCGGGTGCGGTGGCTGTAGCGCGTCTCAAGGTTGTCGAAGTAGGTGCAGACGCTGATGTCGGCCTCCAGCACATAGCGTTTCGCCGATTCGTGCGAGACCCAGCCTTCCTCAAAGAACACGGTCCGGCCCAGCTGGCCGTTCCTTTCGGCGATTGCCTTCGCGTCCTGGAAGCGGATGCCGAAGCCGAGCTCGCGGATGCCGGGGTAGGCGGCCCCAAGGAACAGCAGCTTCACGTCGTCGCGGTTGAGGATGCGCAGCGCTTCGAGGAGGGTAGCGGGGTCGTACCACTGGATGATGCCGCCGTTCCAGACGATGATGCGGTCGTTCTCCTTGAACCCGGGATGCACCCCGCGGAGGACACGCCTGCCGGAAACGGCCGGCTCGGGCCGCAGGCCGTGGGGAGCCACGTCGATGTACTTCCGCAGCGTCGGGTCGTTGTCGTAGGCGGCCGGTGAGATGAGCCCGAGCGAGGTCATCATGCCGATGTAGCTGTCGCGCTGGCGTTCATTGCAGCAGAGGACGAAGTCGGCGAGCGTGAGCTGCATGGCGAGGATGGTCCGTGTGCGTTCGACCCAGGCGCGCCGCTTGAACCCCTCGAAGTGCTGCATCCCCACTTCCATCCACTCCATGGCGTACTGGGTGAAGAGGTCCACCACGAAGCGCTTGAAGGGGAAGAAGGCGGCGACGTGGGGCGGCATGCCCGACGAGATGATGATGTCGTGGTCACGCACCAGGCTGAGGGCGTTGCCGAGCGTCCAGTGCACGTAGCGGTAAGGCAGGCCTTCCGGCAGTTCGCCGGCAGCGTCGTTTGGCCCCGCGAGGGTGACCCGCGCACCCGGCACGTGCTTTGCGAGCACAGCCGCCATGGCCGAGGCCCTTATCCCCGGGCTCGACATGTGCGTTCCCACATGACCGCGGCAGAGGATGATGATTCGCGGGCCCACGCGCGCAAGTTACCGGCCCTGTGCGCAACGCGGAAGGAGCGGCCCCCGCAGGAGAGAGCTCCTGTATCATCCCGGGCAGCAACCTGTGGAGTCTGCCATGCCTCAACTCGAACGAGCGACCGTATCGCTGCACTATCGAGACGAGGGCCAGGGCGACCCGCCCCTTCTTCTCCTGCACGGCTGGTGCGATTCTTCCGCCACCTGGGACAGCACGCTGGCGGCCTTCCGCGGTGAGCACCGCTGCATAGCGCCCGACATGCGCGGTCACGGGCAGTCGGGGCGCCCGATCGACCACAGCTACTCCCTGGATGCGCTCTCGGGCGACGCGGTCGCGATCTGCGAAGCCGCAGGCGTAAGCCGCCCTGTAGTAATTGGCCACAGCTTTGGCGGGGTCCTTGCCGCCGAGATCGCCAGGCGTTTCCCCGCTTTCCCGCGGGGCGTAATCGTGGTCGACCAGCCCCTCGACATCGGTGCGTTCTCGGAAAGCCTGCGTCCGGCCGAGGCGAGTGTGCGCTCGCTGGAAACGCACATGGCCTTCCGCGAGCAGGTGTACCGGGAGATCTGCGGCCCTACCGCGCCGCCGGGGCTTGCCGACGCGATTGTCGCCCGCGGCCTGCAAACCCCGGCCGATATCGGCATGGCTCTCTGGGCGCCTCTCTTCGAGATGACCGACGCCGAGCTGGCGGAGCGGGGAGCGGCCCTCATCGCCGCGCTTTCGAAGCTGCCGGCGCTCTCAATCGATCATGGCGACGCCGCCGGCTACCACGCTGCTCTGAATGCTGCTGCGCCCTCAATCGGCACTGCGGCTCTCCCGGCCGGCCACTGGGTCCACGAGGAGCGCCCGGCCGAGTTCCAGGCGCTGGTGCGCGGGTTTCTCAGGCCGGTGTGACGCAGCCGGGCAGCGGAGCGGCGGCATTTGCCGGAAAAGGACACTGCTCAGCTGCGGCGTTCGGCGTGGGGGAGCGCTGCCGGAGCGGCGCCCCGGCACCCGGTGAGGTCGTGTCATGCCAACGGACAGGACGGGCCACTGTGCCCCCGCGGAGTCGTTCCGGCGTACGGCCCGCTATATCCGGCCAGTCGCCTTGAGCCAGTTGAGAATGGAGCAGGCATCCTCCGGACTGAGCGCCCGCGCCGCAAGCGGTTCGGCAGCGAGGTCCTTGACGGCTTCAACGAGCCGGAATCCGAATCTGTGGGCGGATACGATTGCGGGAAGAAGGGCCGGCTGTTCAACCCAGAGCTCATACTCCTCATTCGACATCCCGAGGAATGCATCGAGCTCCATGCCCGGACCTGCTCCCTCGTGCCAGGCGCCAACGAAGTCGCCAATGTCATCCAGATCAGCGTCGCCGGCGAGGCACCTGTCCATGAACGTTGCAGTGCTCACAACTCGATCTTACGTCCGCGGACGGCCTTTTTCACAGTCTTTCCCGTTGTTGCATTGGCTGCGCCAAGATGGCGTCCCTGCGAATCCCAGACTTCGACTTCGCCGTGGAGCCCGTCCCAGGTGTAGTAACGGTCGCCCGCGGGACTTTTCCACAGCGCGTACCCTTTCCGGCGGACTCTCACCTGCCGGTCCAGAAACCCCGGCCGAGGACGAGGCACCGCCATCGAGCGCGGAGCTTAGCCCAACGCGGACCGCGAACCAACCCCGCGCGCACTTGTTGCCCTGTGTGACGCAGCCCCCCTTGCCCCCGATAATCGCTCTGACCGACGAATGACCAGCGATTCCAGCGCAACCGGCCGGCGCTTTGTGGCCATCGATCTCGGGTGCGGCTACCGCAAGCACCCGGGCGCCATCGGCATCGACATCGCCCGCATCCCTCAGGTCGATGTGCTCGCCGACGTCACGCGCCCGCTCCCCATCCGCGACAACTCCGTCGACGCGGTCTACGCTTCCCACCTTGTCGAGCACCTCGACGACCTTATGGCCTTCATGGGCGAGGTCTGGCGGGTCTGCAAACCCAACGCACTGGTCTACCTCCGGTTCCCCCACGCCTCAACGAACTACGTCATCTGGAAGGACCCGACCCATCGCCGCGGCGTGTTGCTCGACACCTTCGAGTACTTCGACCCCACGACCTTCGATGGCCAGGCCTTCGGCTACTACCACCCGGCCAAGTTCCGCATCGCCAGGCAGCGCCTGACCTTCAACATGAACACTCCCGAAGGCGTGCCGGGCCGGGCGCGCCGCGTCTTCGGCCGGATAGTCGACGCCCTGGCCAACCGCAGCGAGCGGAGCCAGTACTACTGTGAACGGTTCTGGGGCCCACTCATCGGCATGGAAGAGGCCCACATCTGGATGCGCGCCATCAAGCCCTGGCCCCCGGAAGGCGATCCGCCAGCCGGTCCTCCCGCAGGGTAGAATCCACGGCGAGTCCCCGGGCTTGCCGGGTCGAAAAGGGCACGCCATGCGTCTTCAGAGCATCGAGATTCCCGTCGCCGACGTACCTCGCGCCGCCCGCTTCTACGCCGATGTCCTCGGCCTGCCCCCCGTGGTCCGCATGGGCGACCAGGCCGCTACTTTCTTCCTCGGCGATGTCCACGGCGGCATGGTGACACTCGTCCGCTCGGCGAAGCCCATCACCGGCGAGGGCCCCGCCATCGTCTTCCAGGCGGACGGCGGGATGGATGCCGCCCGCGCCCGCCTCGAAGCCGCGGGCGTCCAATTCAGCGGCGCCGAGCATAGCCCCCTCGGCCTCACCGCCTACTTCCTCGACTCCGAAGGCAACCGTCTGGCGATCTTCGACGGGGCCATGGCCGCCCGGTTCCGGGAGCAGGCCCGGGCCCCGCTCGCCGAGCTCGAATCCCGCCTGGGCGAGGCCGAGGCCCGCACCTGGGCCGTGCTCGATGGCCTCACCGAGGCCCAGGCCCGCTTCGTCCCGGCTCCCGGCGAGTGGCCCATCCTCGGCCATGTGGGCCACATCGTCGATTCCCTCGACTCCTGCGGCCGCCTCGCCAACGACCTCGCCGCCGGGCGCCAGCCCCCGCGGGACCGTCTCTGGCAGAAGGAGTACCCCAGCCTTTCGCTCACGGCTGCCCTCAAAGACCTTCGCCGCGCCTTCGCCGGCGCCCACCAGTGGCTGCCGGCTCTCCCCGAGGCTGCCAGCGATGCCAACCTCGCCCACGGCGTCTTCGGCCCGCTCAACCACCGCGAGTGGGTCGCCTTCATGGTCTTCCACGTCGGCATGCACGCCGGCCAGGTGAAGGAGATGCGGGCGGCGCCTGGCTTCCCGGCGTCGTAGGGGCCTGCCAGGGGGCGGAGCGCATGTGTCAGGAGCGCAGGCCGGCGTCCTCCAGCCTCTCGAATGCAACGGCGGCCGCTCCGAGGAGGCCGGCGTCGTCGCCAAGCTCGCTCAGGAGCACCTTTGTCCCCGAGGCGGGGCCATAGGCGAGCGACGACAGGGCGTCGCGCATCGGCCCCAGGAGCATCTCGCCCATGCCCAGCAGGCCGCCGCTGAGCGTCACCGCGTCGGGATTGAGCACGTTGACCAGGCTCCCCAGGCCGAGGCCGAGCACATGGCCGCCGTTCCTGATCTCCGCTTCCGCGGCCGTGTCTCCCTCCCGCGCCGCCACGAGAAGGTCGCGCCCGTTGGGCTCGCGTCCCGCGGCAATCACCGCCAGCCGCGGCGACTTGCCCTTCGCCAGCAGGCGCCGGGCGCGCTGAGCGAAGGCCACGCCGCTCACCAGCGCTTCGAGGCAACCCCGCGAGCCGCAGTTGCAGCGCGGCCCCGAAGGATCGATGACGATGTGCCCGATCTCCCCCGCCAGTCCCTTCGCTCCCCGGTAAAGCCGCCGGTCTATCACGAGCCCGCCGCCGATGCCCGTTCCCAGCGTTGCGTGGAGCAGATGGCGCAACCCGCGCCCGGCGCCGAAGCGGAACTCGCCGAGAGCGGCGGCGCTCGCGTCGTTCTCGATGAAAGCGGGGATCCCCAGCGCTGCCGCGACCGGCTCGGTGAGTGGCAGGTTGCGAAACCCGGGGATGTTGGGCGCCAGGATCACGCGGCCGGCATCGGCATCGACGAGCCCCGCGGTGGCGATGCAGACGGCGCTGGGCGCGGCGCCCGGCCCCGGGGCAACCGACCGCAACAGGCTGACAATCTCGGCCGTCACCGATGCGGCCGTCGCCTCGGTGGGTGTGGGGCGCTCGTCGCGCGCCAGTACGCGGCCGTTCTCGTCGACTACCGCCGCGCGCAGATGCGTCCCGCCGAAGTCCGCTGCCAGCACCGTCCGTGTCATGCCCCGACTCTATCAGGGCGCGGACCGCTGGGGGTAGGCTGGAGTGCGCTGCTACCGGAAGAGCCAGCCGCCGTCAGCGAAGCCATCCTCCGCCGTCGGGCAGATCAGGCCGCCTCCCGTGCGCCGGACCGTGTAATGGAGATGCGGGGCCTCGCTGTAGCCGCTGTCACCCGAAAAGCCGATGACGTCGCCCCGCCGGACGGACCACGTTGCAATGGCGGTCGCATCGAGGTAGCTCCGCATCGGCGCGAACCGCTCAACAAGGGACGCGCCGCTTTCGAACCCGGGCAAGAACGCATCTCCCGGAACGACCGTGAGTGTCGGGGCCAGGGAGAGGTGTGCCGACTCCGTCACGAACGCCTGGTTCCGCACCTCGACGTAGACTCCCTTTCCACCGCCGGGCCCCGGGAACGGCGACACTGATGCCGCTGGCATCGGAAAGCCAACGTAGGGCGCCCGTGGCCTGTCGTAGTAGTCGAATGCGTTCGTCGTTGTGATGGCGAAGAGCGTGGCGGTGCCGTCCATGGTCGAGCGGATGGGCGTTCCCACCGGGATGTACCAGTCGACCGCGGGGCGCCCCTCGAATGCGACGTGGACACGGCAATTCCACCCGCCCGCATTGGCCATGAGCTCGTCTTCGCCGGGCTGGTAGTCCCGGCTGTAAGCCGCTGCACCAGGACCGGCGTTCCACTGCACGGGCCGGTCTTCACTGCTGTAGTCGACCCAGCCAGCGGGGAGTTCGGGGTCTATGGGCAATCCCAATGGCTCGTCAGGTCTTTCGTCGACTGTCGGCGATGGAGCGCCGGGAGAGACAGCCGGTAACGGCGGCGTCGGGGAAATGGAAGCGGTAGTTGCCGGTGACGGAGCGGGGACATCAGTGGCCGGGCGCTGGACGCTGGCACTGCCGCAGGCCATCGTGACGAGACACGCCACGAAGGCGATTGCCAGTGCCTGGAACCATCGGCGGCGGCAGTGGAGCGCGCGGAAGGTCCAACATGCCGTTCCTAACGGGTCACGCACCGGAGCGGCCTCCATCGACTGCCCTGGGGCAGGTCCGTACACGGCAGGTGACGGCGAGGAGCACCACGATCTCATCAACGCCGCCAAAGATGCAGCGGTTCCACTGGCCAGCCCGGGTGTTACCGGCCGGGAGGGACCGCAGGGCACCCGGGCAGGAGGATGTCGGCCTGGGAGGTCCGGGGCGCGTTGACGTTGGCGTGGGTCACCGCACTCGATTCCTGCGGGGCGAGGGCAGCCTTCCACACAGTGACTACCTGGCTTTCGTATACCTCACGGCACTGTCGCTCAATTCTGTAGTTGCCCTCTCGCACGCCTCCGATGGAGAAAGTCCCGCTTGACGAGGTGGTGGTGGTCCACGTCCCGCCAATCCCGGTGATGCGGATCACACAGTTAGCGCACGGCTGGAAGAGGTCGGGCGAAATGGCTTCGTACGCCTTTCCAGCCACCACAAAGGTTTGCTCCGGGGTGAGGGTCCGCGTTGGCAGCGGGGTTCGCGCCGGACTCGGCGTGCGCATGGGCGTGGATGTTGGCGTGGGTGTGGGAGTCGGAGTGACGGGCACGCAGGCCCCGGCTTCACATGCCCCCGCGCAGCGCTCGGCGATATAGGAGGAAGACTTCTCGCAGGTGAAGCGGCCCGGGGCGACCTCGCGCGGCGTCCAGATCTCCCACGGCTTGTTGCTGAACCAGACTCCGTTTGTGTCCTGCGAGCAGGTCCAGGGATTGACAAGCACCCACTTCGGGGGAGCGCTCGGGCGCTTATCGGTGTTGATCCAGCGGGGTGGCTGGACCGTGCTTTCCGGGCACCCGCTGAAACAGGCGGAAAGGTCGGCCATGCAGCCGATTTCGCACGAGCCGACAGGCCAGCCCGCGCCCGTCACCGGCTGGCATGTCCCACCTGACCCGCAGACGAAGCTGGTGAACGGGCTGGTGAGCCAGGCCGCAGGGGAGTAGCCGGGCTGGGGAACACAGGCCGGGGTACCGTGAGTCACCACGCCGGGGCAATCGGCGGCAGTGGTGCAGCTCGCCTGGAGGCAGGCGCGGCTCGCAGTGTCGCCAGGAGCGACGGGGGCACAGCCCAGGTAGCACGGTTCAACCATCCGATCCGTATCGCTCCAGGTGCACTGGGAATCCTGTTGCCTCGCGTTCTCGCAGACAGGGTCACGTACGGTCTCCACAATCGCGAAGCCGGTGGGGCCAACGCCGGTGACGCAGCGCCGGTCAACAACGCCCGCATCGGCGCAGTCGTCGTCGTAGCAGAGATCGCACGAGTCGATTGCACAGAAAGCGGCAGAAGCCAGGGCGGGCGCTCCCAGGGAGATGGCGCACACCGGGCACATCACCTCTGCCGCCGCAGGCACATCGAAACAGGCGTCGCAGCTGTCCCAGATGAAGTCCCACCATTCATCCTCTTCGAGCCAGAAGTAGAGGGCTCCCATCAGGCAGTTGCCGTAGCTGCAACTCTGGTGGAAGTCGTCGCTGGTGGATTCGCCGGTCGCCAGGTCCATCAAGACCCAGCCGTCGGCGGAGAGAAGTTGCAGAGAGGTGAGCCCGGCTTGCGAAAGCTCTGGCCGGATGGTGAGAGTGCCGGAGCGCGGCCCACGGGCATGCAGGACTATCGCCTTCTGGTTCCCGCGGCTGAAGACGCCCGCAGTGACCAGCGTGCCGTCGTCGAACGTGACGGCCGAGGCGTTGTGGAAGCCGGTGAACCCGAACTCCCTGGTGAGGGCGAGCTGCGACTGGAACTCCGGCTCCTGGTCTGCCCGTGTCAGGAATTCCTCTTCACTCAACGGTTCCGATGACACCGGCCGGGCCACTATGGGCCCGCCGGGGCGGTCCCGGAGTACCGCCTTCGCGAGTTTTCCGGTATCTCGCGGACCGTCTTCCTCACCGGCAAGCAACAGCCACGCCGCCAGCCCTGCGGCCATGGCGACCACGACAGCGACGAGTGTGGCCAAGATGACTCTCCGGCCCATCCATGCCTCCCAACCCGAGACTAGCCGGGACACCGCCGGGAAGGCAGGGCCCAATGGGCCGATTCCGAGCGCCTGGTGGCGGCCTCAGGCCCCAGTCTTCAGCCCACGGCTTCGTGCCAGAGCTCGCCCGACGTCGGCCCCGCGCTTTCGGGCGCGTTCGCGCGGTCGATCCATACCGCATCGGCCTTGCCATCTGGCCGCATCGTCACCGAGGCGGTTGTGCCTGCCGTGTCGCTCAAGATGTTCACGGCGCCCACCTTCCCGCCGTTGCCGAAGGCGTACGCGGCCGACTTCTTCTCACTGTCTTTCGGGCTCTGGCCGACGGATTGCTCCCAACCGGCTACCACCCTGCCGTCATCGTCGCAGCTCACGCGCGCGAACCAGCCATCTCCGATGACCTGCGGTTCGCCAAACGTCGCACCGCCATCGGCCGAGAACCGGACCGTGATCTTGCCCTTGCCATGGTGCGCCGGCCACACGGAGCCATCGCCCGCGCTGCAGACGCTCGGGTCGCCCGACACCTCGTGCGTGATTTCCTGCTCCGCGAGCCATGTCTTTCCGCCATCGTTGGAGCGCCGCAGGTAGACGCGGTACGGCCCGCCCCTACGGTTGTCTCGCCAGGTCACCCACACCTTGCTCCCGTCCACATCGACCGCAGCCCACACCGGCGCCGCGGTTGAGCCATCGACCCGCACGGGCTCCGGCCAGCCGCTGGCCGCATCCGAGGTTGAGAAGTGGATCTCGCTGCTCTTGCCCTCTTCGCCCATCTGCCACACAGCCACGACGCGGTCGCCATCGCTCGCCAGGGAGATGCCAGTCCCGGGCCGGTCGAGTTCCGTCGGCGCCGTCCACGTTTGCCCGCCATCGGCCGACGCCGCTACGAATACACCCGCGGCAACGGCGCCATTCGATTCGCTCTAGCCCACGAAGACAATGCCGGCAGTGACCGCCAGCGCCGAAGCGGCCGCCGCAACCAGGACCCGGCGGATTGCCCTTGCGTTCATGGTGTCCCCCGAGAATGGTCTCGCCTCGGACATTGCGCGCCTGCAGTGGCGCGTGACGGCCTTCCCGGTGAACATCTGGTGAACCCGCGGCCGTCGCGCGCTGCTATCGCCGGGCTGAGCGCCTCCAGGCCGCGCCGGAGCTACCGCACCGTTCTCTCAGTCCTCAGTCCCCGCCCCCTACCCTTCGTCCACCTCGTAGTACTCCACCCCGAGGTGGGTGATCTGCTCCTCGCCCATGAGCCAGCGGAGGGTGTTCTTCAGCTTGGTCTGCTGGATGAACAGGTCGTGTTCGGGGTAGAGGCCGGGGGCGTGCTGGGGGCTCTTGAAGTAGAACGAGAGCCATTCCTGGATGCCCTTCAGCCCTGCGCGGCGGGCGAGGTCGAGGAAGAGCGCCAGGTCGAGCACCAGCGGCGCCGCCAGGATCGAATCGCGGCAGAGGAAGTCGACCTTGATCTGCATCGGGTAGCCCAGCCACCCGAAGATGTCGATGTTGTCCCACCCCTCCTTGTTGTCGCCGCGGGGCGGGTAGTAGTTGATGCGAACCTTGTGGTAGAGGTCGCCGTAGAGCTCCGGGTAAAGGTCCGGCTGGAGGATGTACTCCAGCACGCCCAGCTTCGATTCCTCCTTGGTCTTGAAGCTCTCCGGGTCGTCGAGCACCTCGCCGTCGCGGTTGCCGAGGATGTTGGTCGAATACCAGCCCGCCACGCCCAGCATGCGCGCCTTGAACATGGGCGAAAGCACGGTCTTGATGAGCGTCTGGCCCGTCTTGAAGTCCTTCCCGCAGATGGGCACGCCGCGGTCGATGGCCAGCTTGAGGAGGGCGGGGATATCGGCCGTCAGGTTCGGTGCGCCGTTGGCGAAGGGCACCCCCTCCATGATCGCCGCGTAGCCGTAGAGCATCGAAGGCGCGATGCGCTCGTCGTTCGCTTCCATCGCCGCTTCGAAGGCTTCGAGGTTCTGGTGGGGCTCCGACTCCTCCATGAAGATCTCGGTGGAAGCGCACCAGACCATCACCAGGCGGTCGCAGCCGTTCTTCGCCTTGAAGTCGCGGATGTCCTGGCGGATCTGCTCGGCCAGCTCGAGCTTTGTGCGGCCCTTCTTCACGTTTTCGCCGTGCAGCCGCTTCACATAGAACTGGTCGAACACGGCCGGCATTGGCTTTATCGACTTCAGGTAATCGGCGATCGGCTCGACGTGCTCGTACTTGTCCAGCACGCCGCACTTGAGGGCCGCTTCGTAGGCGTTGTCGGGGATCGGGTCCCAGGCGCCGAAGACCAGGTCGTTGAGGCCGGCCAGGGGCACGAACTCCTTCACCAGGGGCATGCGGTGCTCGGTGCGCTTGCCCAGGCGGATGGTGCCCATCTGGGTCATGGAGCCGATGGGCCGGGCGGCGTTGCGGCGAGAGTTCTCAACCCCGGCGATGAAGGTGGTGGCGACCGCTCCCAGCCCGACCAGGAGGACGCCCAGCTTGCCCTTCGCGGGCTCTATCTCGCGCGGGGCGGACGATACGAAGTCCTTCGGTTCCAAGACGACACCTCTTTGCCTGGCGAGCGCGATGAGGGGCTGGTGCCACTGGGCGGGGATGCGTCCCACCCGGGCCCAGTGCTGGACGGTGCTCTGGCGCTTGCCGAGGAGCGCGGCCAGCGCCGACTGCCCCCCGAAGCGCTTGATTATCCGTTCCGCGGAGTTCACGTCGCCCACCAGGTCTGCATGATGCCCTCACCGTAACGATATTTTCGTTAGGGGACAAGGGAGAGGGATGGGGGCGGGGCCTACCCCACCTCGATCCGCAGGAGGAGCTGACCTTCGTCGATGCGGGCGGAGGGGGCGATGAGCACTTCGGAGACGGTCCCCGTGGCGGGGCTTTCGACGGGGATCTCCATCTTCATCGATTCCAGGACGATGATCTCCTGCCCCTCGGCCACGCGGTCGCCCGCCGCAACCAGCACTTCCTTGATCGAGCCCGCCATGGGCGCGGGAACGTCCAACGACGCCATCTATCTCTCCTTGTGCACATCACCCTGCCGGGCAGTGGGCAGATAGTAGTGCCATCGCCCGCCAACGGTCACCCGCCGGACGGCGCTGTCAGGCGTTCTTGCGGACCGCCAGGGTCACCCTGAGCCCTTCCAGGTCGTGGGCGGACGAGTGGGCATCTGCAGGCGGCGGGCCTTCGATGAGGGCCGTCGAGAGCGTTTCCCCCTGCACGTAGGCGGCGTGGGCGGCCATAACGCGCGCAAGGTCGCCATCGCCGCCGGAGTACCAGGTGGTGATGCGGTCGGCGAGGTCGAAGCCGGCCTCGCGGCGCATGTCCTGGATGCGGCGGACGAGCTCGCGGGCGAGACCCTCATCGGCGAGCCCGGGGGTGATGGCCGTTGTCACCGCCACCACGTACCCGGCCTCCGCGGCGGCCGCGTAGCCATCGTTCTCCTTCGTTTCGAGGATGATGTCCTCGGGTTCGAGCTCGAAACCTTCGACTGGCACGCGCTCGCCGCGGCGAACCATGGCGGCCACGGCTGCCGGGGACATGGCCGCCAGTCCCTGGCGGATGACCGCCACACCTGCGGCGTACTTGCGGCCGAGAACGGGCAGGTTCGGCTTCACTTCGAAGCGCACCACCTCGGACTCGTCTTCGAGGAGGCGCAGCGACTTCGCGTTCAGCTCTTCGAGCACGAGCTGCTCGTTCTTTCGCAGGGCGGCGGCGTCCTCGGTGGTGCGCACCTTCACGGCGACCTCGGCGACGGGCAGGCGGACCTTGAGCTGGGCCTTCGCCCGCGCCGACCGGCCCATGGAGCAGACGCGCTTCACCAGCCGCGTCTCTTCGTTCAGGCGGCGATCGATGCGGTGGTGCTCAGCTTCCGGCCACAGGGCCAGGTGGACGCTCAGCGGGGCCGAGGGGTCGATGGAGCCCACCAGGTTCTGCCAGAGCTCTTCCGCGACGAAGGGGGTGAAAGGCGCCAGGAGCTTCGAGAGCGTGACGAGCGCCGTGTAGAGGGTGTGGTAGGCGCTCTGCTTGTCGTCGTCGGACTCGGAAGCGCCGCGCCAGAAGCGCCGCCGCGAGCGCCGCACGTACCAGTTCGAAAGGTCGTCCACGAACGATTCGATGGCGCGTGCCGCATCGGTGGGGTCGTACTCCTCCAGGTCGTCTGTGACTTCCTGGACGAGGGCGTTGAGCTCGCTCAGCAGCCAGCGGTCGAGCTCTGGCGCGGGTCCCGCCGGGGCGCGCCGCGGGTCGGGCTGGTCGATGTTGGCGTAGCTCACGAAGAAGCTGTAGGTGTTCCAGAGGGTGAGCAGGAAACGGCGCAGCCCCTCCTCAACGAGGGCGGGGCCAAAGCGGCCCGAGGTGCGCGCGAAACCCGCCGTGTACATGTACCAGCGCGTGGCGTCGGCGCCGAAGCGGTCGACGATCGACCAGGGCTCGACGACATTGCCGCGGCTCTTGGACATCTTCTGGCCTTTTTCATCCTGAATGTGACCCAGGCAGATGACGTTGCGGTAGGCGATGCCCTCCGGGACCGCCTCGGTGGCGCGCAGGAGGGTGGCCTCGGCATGGAGCGTGTAGAACCAGCCCCGCGTCTGGTCGATCGCCTCGCAGATGAAGTCCGCGGGGAAGTGGCGTTCGAACTCGGCCTGGTTTTCGAAGGGGTAGTGCCACTGCGCGTAGGGCATGGCGCCGCTGTCGAACCAGGCATCGGCCACCTCGGGGACGCGGCGCATGGTCCCATCGCACTTCCCGCAGACGAGGGTGACCTCGTCGATGTACGGCCTGTGCAGGTCGGTTAGCCCCTCCGCCTGTTCGCGGCTGGCGGCGCGTTCGGTGAGCTCGGCCCGGGAGCCGATGCACGTGGCCTCGCCACAGGCCTCGCACTTCCAGATCGGCAGGGGCGTGCCCCAGTACCGCTCGCGGCTGACCGCCCAGTCGATGTTGTTTTCGAGCCAGTTGCCGAAGCGCCCGTGCTTGATGTGGCCCGGGTACCAGTTGATCGACTCGTTCCCGGCCAGCAGTTCCTTGCCCTGGCGGGTGGTGCGGATGTACCAGCTGGGCTTGGCGTAATAGAGCAGCGGTGTCTTGCAGCGCCAGCAGAACGGGTAGGTGTGACGGATGGTACCCTTCTTGAGCATCAGGCCGCGCTCTTCAAGGTCGCGCTCCACGTCGCGGTCGGCGTCCTTGGCGAACTTGCCGGCGCCCGGGAGCCCGTCGGCCATGATGCCGCGCAGGTCGATGGGCTGGGCAAAGAGCAGCTGGAAGACCTTGCCTTCCTCGAAGTCCTCGCCGCCGAAAGCGGGGGCGATGTGGACAATGCCCGTGCCATCGTCGAGCGAAACGTAGTCTGCGCCGATGACCCGGCGAGAGCCTTCGGTGGAAAGCACTTCCTTCACGGGGCGCAGGCGCCCGGCGCCGTCGAAGCGCATCACCTGGTGGCCCAGCAGCTCGGGCCGGTAGAGCGGCTCATAGCGGAGGGCGAAGAGGGCCTCGCCCAGGAAGGCTGCCAGGAGCGAGGCCCCGTCGCCGAGAACCTGCTTTGCAAGCGCCGTGGCGACGATGTAGATCTCGCCGCCGGCTTCGTAGAGGCCGTATTCGGCGCCCGGCTTCACGGCGACGGCGACATTGCCGGGGAGCGTCCACGGGGTGGTCGTCCATGCCACCAGCGAGACGGGCCCGTGGCCGTCCGGCAACAGACGTGCCAGCAGCTGGTGCCGCTGCGCCTCGGCCGGCAAGACGCGGAACTTGATGAAGACGCTCGGGTCGGGCACGTCGTCCTCGTACCCCTGCGAGACCTCGTGGTCGGAGAGCGAGGTGCCGCAACGCGGGCAATGGGGGGTGCTGCGGTAGTCCTGGTAGACGAGGCCGTGGTCCCAGAGCCGTTTGAAGATCCACCAGCACGTCTCGATGTACTCGTTGTGCCAGGTGACGTAGGGGTTCTCCATATCGACCCAGAAGCCGATGCGGTCGCTCAGCCGCGTCCACTCCTCCACGTAGCGGCTCACGCTGGCCTTGCACTTCTCGTTGAAGGCGGCGATGCCGTACGCTTCGATATCGGGCTTGGAGCTGAGACCGAGCTCCTTTTCGATTTCGAGCTCTACGGGAAGGCCGTGCGTGTCCCAGCCGCCCTTACGTGGCACGCGGTAGCCGCGCATGGTCTTGTAACGCGGGATGAGGTCCTTGAAGACGCGGGCGAGGACGTGATGGATGCCGGGCCGGGCGTTGGCGGTGGGGGGCCCTTCATAGAAGACGAACAGGCGGTCCGCGGGGCGCTCTTCGACGCTGCGGTAGAAGATGGCGTTCTCCCGCCAGAAGCGGATGATCGCCTCTTCCATGTGGGGGAAGCTGACTTTCGGGTCGACCGGTCTAAACGCCATGACATCTACCTCGCGGGGGCGGCAACCGCGGCGACCGTGCAACCAGCAGAGCCCGGGCGGCGTACCACCAGAGTAGTGAATGCACCTGGCGAACCGGCGTCCAACAAAAAACGCCCGTCCCCCATCCAGGGACGAGCGTGCACGCCCGCGGTACCACCCTGCTTCCCGCCAGAGGCGGGCACTTGCCGGGACGCAATCACGTCCCTGCCCCTGGTAACGGTGGGCGGCCCGCAGCGAACGGGCGCGTTCCGTCCGGGTCTACTGGCTCGCCGGGAAGGCGGCGGGTTTTCGGCCGGAAGCTCGGGAGTGATCTTCGCGCCTGCCTGCTGTACCCCCTCGCACCGGCCGGGGCTCGCTGGACAGGAGGGCGGGCGCTACTCGTCTCCGTCTTTGCCTGTAGGCTCAAGTGAAGCAAGGTGATAGGCGGCATGTCAACAAGCGGGCCAGAGCGAGAGAGAGTGCGCAGGGTGCGAGCGGCCCTGGCGGCGGTGCTTGCGGGGATCGTGATCGGGCTGGCCGCCAGCGCCTGCGGCGTCAACGACTCGCCCGAGAACCCGCCACCAACCGCCACCCACACGCCTCCGGCATCGCCCACGCCGGGCAGCACGCTCCTTGCAGAACCGGCGGAGACGCCAACACAGCTGAAGGTCGCCTTCATCAACCTGCTCAGCCCGCTTTCGCTTGATGCCAACAACCCGGTTGCGGCCGATACGTTCGCGCACAGGCTGGACATCATCATTGAGGAGCTGCGCGCCTTCAATCCCGACATTGTCGGGTTCAACGAGGCCTCGTGGACGAGAGCGACGGGCAGCGCCGCCGAGAAGCTCGCGAAGGCGCTCAAGCTGGAGTTCCAGTACGCGCGCGCCAACCCGTGGTTCCCGGGACAAACGCAGGAGCAGAGCGACGAGACGGTGAAGCTAATCGGGTTCGAAGAGGGGGAACTGATCCTCTCCCGCTACCCGATCCTCCGCTACGAACGGAAGGCGCTGAACCCGCGCACGTCTGAGACGGGGGAGGGCCGGGCGGCGCTGCACGCAGTGGTGCGGGTTCCCGGGCTGCCACAGGAGCTGGACGTCTACATCACCCATCTGACTGGTGCAGACGAGAAGGTCCGGGCCGCGCAGGGGGCCGACTTCACGACCTTCATCAGCGCGACCCGGGGCATCGGCCCGCTGCTCGTGATGGGCGACCTCAGCGAAATCCCGGGCGGCAGTGTTGCTAAGGCGCTGGTCGCCACGGGGCTCGAAGATGTCGCCGCCGCATTCCCCGGGACGGTCCCGGTGGTGACCTGCTGCCGGGCGGGGATCATCGGCGAGCAGCCAGCACTGACCACGAGAACGGACTACATCTTCGCCTCCGGGCTCCCGATCGAATCGGTAGGGATGTTCGGTCTGACACCACGCAAGCGCGCCGACAACACTCTCGTCTACGCCAGCGACCATAACGGCATCGCGGCGGTCCTGCGGCTGCCGGCGCCATCCCGCTGAGGCAAGAGCGGGGAGCGGCGGAGAACTGCTCCAGGGCCTACCGTTCGGCAGCCGTTTGCAGTTGCGTGGCGATGGTGGCGGCGGGGTGGAGGGCGCCGGGCCCGGTCTGAAGGGCGTATTCAACCCCGTTGCGCGTGAACCGGTGAACCGTTTCGGCCGGTGTTGAGGGCACCGCCTTCGCGAGCGCACCCGCGCCGATGGTGAAGAGCCGTTCAACGACCCGTGCCTGGGGGTCGGCGCTGCCTCCCTTGAAGGGCGGCCGGTCGGCAAGGTAGTACTGCATGAGGTAGCCGCGACCCTCACCCCCCGGGTTAGCGTCAGCAAGGACAACGGTGTGGAGCACGATACGGTTCTGGTAGGTATCGCGGAGTGCCAGGCTCGGCTGGAGCAGGACCAGCGCCTCGCCGGCGCCACCAATACCAAGCGCGGCCTCGATAGAGGCATCGGGGAAGAGCGCGAGTGTGCCGGACTGCCGGAGGGGAATGGCGAGTGGCTGCCCTTCCTGCGGCTCGCCCGAAAGCTGGTTGAGTGCCTTCAAGGCATCGGTGAACGTGGCCGGCGGGGGCCCGGCCTGCCCGTCGAAGGTGTTGGCGATGGTGGCGAGAGTGTCTCCAGCGGCGACGATGTAGATGAAGTACTGGGGGTTGCGGGCGATGACGTCGGCCAGCGAGGGCGTTGGCTGGGCCGAAGGCGAAGGGGAAGCCGCGGCCGATGCTGCGGTCGGCGCCGGCGTGACGTCGTCATCATCGCCACCGCAAGCCGAAGCGGCTCCGGTGAGCACGGCAAGCAGCGCGGCAAGGAGCGTGAACTTGCGTTTCACGGGCGTGTCTCTCCCCCGCCCGGCACTCTCGTGCAGGGCGCTCCCGCCGTGCTTCAGGTTGCCACAGCGGACTGCGGGGCGCCAATGCGAGGGGTCCTACCACTCCTGCATCGACCAGCTGGCGGTCGAAAGGGCGGCGCCCATACCCATGATGGCGAGAGCCAGCAGCAGCCCTGTGCCGCTGAGCGCGCGCGAGTGGCGCCGGGCGCGGGCAAGGCGTGCCGCCGCCCCCGGCTCGCCCCTTCCCTCCGCCGCCATGGCGTCGAGCTGCCGCGGCCCCACGACGAACATGTGCAGTGCCGTGACGGCGAGCATGACCGCCAGGGAGGCCATCTTGACGGTGAACACTACCCCGTAGCGCAGCTCCCAGAAGCCCACTTCGCCGGGCTGAGCGTAGTAGTCGCGCCAGGTCCAGATCAGGTACATCCCCGCACCGGCGAGCAAGAGGAGACCAAACCCGCCAAGGTAGGCGAAACGCAGGGTGAGAACGCGGATGACTTCCACCTTCGTTGCGGTGTCCGCTATCTGGCGCGCGGCGCCGGGCCAGCCGGTAGCGAGATATACCTGCGGCCCGACCCAGAGGGCGGCGCCGATGACGTGAATCCAGGTAAGAAGGGCGTGCTGCCAGTACAACGAGACGCCGTCCGAGAGGTGAGGTCCTGTCTTCGATTGTGTCGGCGCCGGGCGGTAGGGGACAGGCTACAGGTCGTCGAAGGCGGTGTGATACCGGGCGATGCCCCGCACGCCATCGAGCGCCCCCGGGACCAGTTCGAGCACCATGAACGCCTCGGGCGGGACAGGCCATCGGCAGGTGATGCCGCGCGGGGGCGCGGGCCGGAAGCCGAAGCGGCGGTAGTACTTCGGGTGACCGAGGACGACCATCAGCCGGTGGCCGGAGCGCGCCGCCCGGGCAAGCGCGTGCCGCATGAGCTTCGTTCCCGTGTGCAGGTGCTCGTAGCCGGGGAGAACCGCGAGCGGCGCCAGTGCAAGGCAGGGAACCGCTCCTGAAGCCGTCTCGATTGAGGCATGCGAGATGAGCAGGTGGCCGATGATGCGGCCGTCCGCCTCGGCCACGACCGAGAGCTCGGGCGGGAAGGCGGCGGCGGCCCGGAGGGCATCCACAAGGTTCGCCTCGGCAGTGCCCTGTTGCCCATCGTGGGCGAACGCAGCGAGGTGAACGGCGCGGATGCCCGCTTCGTCGCCGGTGCGTTCGGTGCGGATAAGGAGATGCGAAATGCCGGTCACGATCCGATCATGACACCAGGGCAGCTTAGCGGGGCGCGAGCAGGAACGTGGGGCTCGGGCCCCCCATGTAGGCGACGAGTCCCCCGGGCGGGCTGAGGCAGCCACCCACGATGGCTGTGATCGCGCCATCGGCCACGAGCAGCGAATGTCCCCAGGTTGTTCCGCCCGGCGTGCGGAAGTTGAACACGACCGCGTAGGCCGGGGCGGGGGTGCTACTGCGGGGCACTGCCACAACGGCGTAGATCTCATCAGCGCTCCATGCGCCGAGCTCGTGGTTGGCCTCGTAGTGTTCGCGGGGCCAGTAGCCACCTTCGCAGGAGGAGGTGGGGAGCGCATCGACGGGCGTCCCCTCGGGCACGCCTTCGGGGCACGGTGGCGGGCTGCCGATACCCTGCTGAGTCGTGGTGCAAGGGACGGCACTGAAGCGAGTGACCCCGTTGATGCGCTCGCGGTCGCCCGAGGCGATGGCAGCGATGACCGGGTCGACAGCGGGGTTGCCCGTCAGCGTCCCCGGTGCGTGGCCGAGTGGCCGCAAGGTCATGTCCCGTCCCGAGATCTCAAGGAATTCGGAACTTGCCCACCCAAGGCCGCCTTCAGGACGGGCGACCAGGACCCAGGTGATACCCTCGGACTCCTGCGTCTGCCCCTCGTCGGCGAGAAGCACGCCATCGCGATAGCACCCCATGGAAGGCGCCGAACGGCTCATGCGCTCCCGGACGTGAAGGCAGTCACCAGTCCCCTGGACTTTCACGACTGGACCCCTTCCCACGGCGAGCACACGGTTCCGGTCGGACCTGGCCGCACGGTCCGCGAAGGGCCCGGTGATCGGTCGTATCACCCCGGCGGTGAGGTCAATCAGCGCTGGGAGAAGAATGGCGCCGCTGCCGGGGCCCGTGCCCAGCACCCGAGCCGGGACGGAAACGGTGACGACAGGAAGCTCGCCTGCCGACCCCCCAAACCACCCGTAGAAGCCAACATCGGGCGGGAAGCGGAAGATGGTCGCAGGCGTCCCTTCGCGTTCCTGCATGACGCCGAGGTAGCTCCCCGGAGGCGGTTCGCCGCCGGGCTCCTGGTCCCATGCCACGAGCGCAAGGGGCCCCTCGCGCCCGGGCTGCGCCGACCGCAGCACTGCCCCGGCGGGGAGCTTCGGCCAGAGGAACGGATTGCTGCCTCCCGCCAGCCACTCGAGCCGGTTGCCGGCGCCGGCCAGGAGCGGCGCCCTGCCGAACGGGATCACCTGCACAGTCTGCGGTTCGAAGCCGTCCGCGAGTGGTGGCCGCGCCTTCGAAGGCCACGTGAGCAGCTCCCATTCCCAATCCCTGCCCGGCAGCCGGTAGACGTGCCGCACGAGGCCCCCGGACCTCCCGTCAGGGGCCATCAATGCCCAGGCGCCGCCGCTGAGCGTTCCAGTATCGCTCCAGCTGACGCCGCCATCATAAGAAAGGTAGAACGTGACCGAGGCCCCCTGCTGCACTTCGCCAACGCCGCCGCAGTACGCCCCCGGGTTGCAGACCCCGATGAGGATGGTGTAGCCATCCTCGCTCACAGCAACAGACGTGATGTAGTGGTCTTCCAGCGTGACGGTGTGCCCGTAGGAATCGGTGAACCTCGGCAGCTGCCGCTCGAAGAGGCGGTCCGTGTGTACGACCCCGGCCTGGTCGCGGTAGACACGGTCGAGCGCCGTGGCGGGCCCATCGCAGAACGAGCAGCCGCCTTCGAGGTAGAACACGGCGCCGGGAGGGAACTCCGTTGCATCCCCGAGCGCGAGGCCGCGCACCTCGCGGCCATCGATGACGACCGGGACGGAGGACGGGGCGGGCGTAGCGGTCACGGGCGCGGGCGACTGCGTGGTTGCCGTTGCCGGCGTAGTGGAAGTTGGGGCCGCGGCCTGCTTCGCCCCCCCGGAACAGGCGCCAGCAGCAGCCGCAATCAGCACGGCGACGCAGCCGAGGCGAAGCATCGACCTCATGATGACTACAACGCCTGCCGGGGCGAAGCGGTTCCCGCTACTTCACCTTCTCGATGGCGACGCGGGTACCGCGCATGATGGCCGAGGGCTGCCACTCGGTTATCCAGTACTTCAGGTGACCGTAGCCACCGGCAAGGTGGAGCCACTTGATCATCCCCGGCTCGGCATCGTTCGGGCCTTCCCAGTTGGGGAACTGGTAGGGCTCAAACCCGTTGTACATCATCACCTGGCCGGGAGCGCCGCCGGGGGCGACGCGCACCGGTACCTGGAACTGCCCCTGGTCGTTGTGGACGCGCACCATGTCGTCGTCTGTGATACCAAGCGATTCAGCGTCAGCCGGGTTCATGACGAGATGCGGCGTGCCCCGGTGGGTGTCGAGCATCAGGTCGTTCGCGATGTTGAGGGCATGTATGCTCCAGCGGTTGTGGCCGCTGGTGACGCGGAAGGGGTAGTCGCCCCCGGCGCGTGGGGGAGCCTTGTGGGTGGGCAGGTGTTCGTCGGCCTCGATGAACCACTCGTGCTCGATGAGGAACTGGGCCCGCCGCGTGAGGGTGGGGTAAGGCTCACCCTTCTCGACGTGGTTGCGGAAGGGCGCGAAGGTCTCGTCGGGCCTGGGTTCGGTGGCCTGCGCCATCGCCTTCGGCGAGATGCCCGTGCCGTGGAAGCGGTAATAGCCGACCCTGCGGATGTCTTCGAGGCTGGCCTCGGGCGGTAGCGAACCCGTGAGAGCGCTGTCGCGCAGCATCTCGTCGGCCATGATCTCAGTGTCGTTGAACAGACCGCCGCGCGTGTAGGCGGTGTAGGCGTTGGCCAGGTCGTGCGGGCCGCCGCGGGCATCGGTGAAGGGCTCCAGCCCGCGGGCCTTTGCGCGCTCCTCGATCTTCTCCGCGATGCGCCCGAATGCATCCCATTCGTTCACAGCCTCGCCCGGCGGGTCGGCTGCCTTGTCGCAGAAGGTCACGTGCATGACGTGGGTGGTCGCGGTTCCGAAGGCGACCTTCTCGTACTGCTGGGCCAGCGGCAGGATGTAGTCGGAGTGGAGCGCAGTAGCGCTCATGCGGACGTCCATGGTGACGACGGCCTTGAGCTGGGGCCAGAGCTCCTTGAGGAGGCGACGCCCGCCCCCGCGCGCGCGGCGGATGACGTTGCCCCCGCACTCAAAGAGGACGCGCGGCGGCTGGCCGGGGCGGGGGTAGTCGCAACCGGCCCACCAGCCCTTCTCGACCGCCTCATCGAAGTACTCTTCGAAGGGGCGTTTCATGCTGGGGTCGTTCCAGCCGGGGTTACGCCAGGCATTGCGATAGCCGGCGTGCCAGTACCAGAAGAAGACGGGCGGGAACATGACGCCGCGGCCGGTCGCGGAGGATGCCTTCGCCCCTTCGATGGCGATCATTGCCGGGGTGAGAGTGGGGTCGTCTGCCAGGCGCATCTGTGTGGCGCGCTCGCGGCCGTCCATCATCGCCACCACGTCGGCGGGGCCGCGCCTGGTCTTGGCGCCAATGGTGATGCTGCCGTCGAAGAAGCCGCTCATCCAGCCACGTACGCCCGCGCCGTGCTTTCCCCAGTTGCCGGTCAGAGCGAGGAGCAGGATCTCGGCGCGCTCCTGGAGATCGCCGTGATAGTACTTGCCGTTGCCGAGCGACCCGATGATGTTGGTGCGCTTGCGGGCGACCTTGCGGGCGAGGCTGCGGACGGTGCCGGGGTGGACGCCGGTGGTCCCGGCCGTGAGCTCGGGGGTGAACTGCTGCAGGCGTTCCCGCATCAGCGCGAAAACCGTGGTGACGGCGATGGGGCCGTCCTTGCCCTCTACCTGCCACTCTCCTTCGAGCGCGGGTGCCGCATCGCCCCAGAAGAGCGTGCCTTTCGGCGCCGGCACGGCCGAGTTCGAAACGCCGTCCCAGGCGTAGAACTGGTCGTCGGCGCCACCTTCTTCCAGGTCGGACTGGCGCAGGAAGCGCTTCGTGGCCGGGTTCACGAGCAGCGGCAGGTCGGTCTGCTCGCGGACGAACTGCTCGTTGACCAGCCCCTCTTCAATCACCACCTGGCACATCGAGAGGCAGAAGGCCGGGTCGGATTCAGGTTTCACCGGAACGAACAGGTCGGCATGCAGGGTTGAAGGCGAGACATCGGGGGCGATGGTCACGATCTCGGCCCCGTTGTAGCGCGCCTCATGCATGTAGTGGATGAAGGGGATACGCGTGTAGACGGGGTTCCCGTACCAGATGAGGAAGAGCTCGCTGTGAAACCAGTCATCGACGCTGCTGACCGGGTCGAAGGTCCCGTAGGTGAGGTAGTGGCCCGGGGCGAAGTCGTTGATCTCGCCATTGACGTCGGTGACGATGCCGCCAACGATGCCCATGAAGCGCCCGCGGCCGGCGGCGCCCCAGGTGCTCACGCTGCCACCTGAAGGGGCGATGATGGACTCGGGCCCCACCTCGTTGATGGCATCGAGCACGGCATCGGCGATTTCGGTACAGGCCTGGTCCCAGCTGACCCGTTCCCACTGGCCGGAGCCCCTTTCCCCCACCCGCTTCAGCGGGTAGAGGATGCGCTCCTCCGATTCGAGCATGCGGGACCAGCCGGCGCCCTTCTGGCAGCCCATGGGGTTCATGTCGGGCACGCCGGGCATGACCGGCTTGAAGGTCGCGGCCACCTCCTCGCGCACGATCTTCCCGTCCTTCAGGTAGACGCGTTCGGGGCAGTTGCCCGGGTAGCAGTTGATGCAGTGGGAGGCCCATACGACCCTGTCCCAGGTCCATCGCTCGCGGTAGAGGTCGCCAGCGATATCGCCGGTGCTGATCGTTGGAACCTGTTCGCCGGGCATGAGCATCTCCTCGGGTACATGATGAAACGGCGCCGCCGGGCGCCGCCCGTTACCGGGTTCTTAGGCTGTGCGGGCTCGTGGCGAAATGATCGGGATCACAGGAACCGATCAGGGCCCGCCTTCCAGCTCCACCTCGCCGTCGCTGATGGCAATGGCGGTGAGCCTCACCTTGAGGTCGAGCGACTTCCAGTCATCACCGAGGGCGGACTCCACCACGCGCGTGCCGATGAAGGCGGGCAGGTTCCCTATCTCGATGTCCTGGATGTCGATGTACGGCTTCGGCCCGGAAAGGTCGAGCGTCCCGCGCACGAGCACGTCTGCATCGGGCCCGGGGATGTCGACCGTCCCCGTCGCCTCGGCGTACCCCTGGGGGCAGAAGTAAACCTGGAGGTCCTTCACGGGGATGCTCTTCTCGTCGATGTAGTCCACACCGCGCGAGGTGATGTCCTCTTCTGTATAGACGATGGTCGCGGGAGAGGTGGCCGCCAGCCGTTCGAACTCCTTCCAGCGCGCGCGCATCGCGTTGCTGACCGCCGTCGAGCTGGGTACATCGCGGTCGACGCAGGGCTTCGGTGTGCCGGTGAAGATGAGCGCTGCTCCGACGAGGATCGCCCCCAGTCCCGCGCCAATGAGCACTGCGATGGCGATGAGGATGACCTTGATGATGCCGCCCAGGGTGACGCCAGTGGCGGCTGCTCCGGCTGCTGCACCAGCACCGGTTGCGACCCCGCTCCTGACGGGCGGGCGGATACCGGCGGGGCCGCCGGGAGTGACGCCCGGCTGGCCCACAGTGCGGGGCGGAATCCCACCGGGCTGCCCGGGGAATCCCTGTGCCCCGCCGGGCTGACCCACTGTGCGCGGCGGTATCCCACCCGGCTGACCGGGGAAACCCTGTGCCCCGCCGGGTTGTCCGGTGATTCCCGGCTGACCCGCGCCTGCACCCGGCTGTCCTGCGCCTGCACCCGGCTGACCCGCGCCTGCACCGGGCTGACCGGCGCCCGCTCCCGGCTGGCCCGCTCCTGGCTGGCCTGCGCCCGCGCTCGGCTGGCCTGCGCCTGCTCCCGGCTGACCTGCGCCGGCGCCTGGCTGGCCTGCGCCTGCACCCGGCTGGCCTGTTCCTGCACCCGGCTGACCGGCTCCCGGCTGGCCCGCGCCCGGCTGGCCTGCGCCCGCTCCTGGCTGGCCTGCGCCTGCACCTGGCTGGCCTGCGCCTGCACCTGACTGACCGGCGCCTGCTCCCGGCTCGCCTGCGCCTGCACCTGGCTGACCGGCTCCCGGCTGACCGGCGCCTGCTCCTGGCTGACCTGCACCGGCACCGGCTCCCGGTTCAGCGGCGCCCATGCCCGGCTGCGCGGCTCCCGTGCCGGACTGGCCCACGCCGGCGCCTGGCTCGGCCGCGCCCATGCCCGGCTGGGCCCCGCCCGGGCCCGTCGGGCCACCCGCGGAGCCGGCCTGTCCCGTCCCTGCTCCGGACTGGCTGGCTCCCGAACCTGCACGAGTAGCCCCGCTCCCGGCCTGTCCTGCCGAGGCGCCGGCGTCGGCCGCTGCCGCGGTTTCGCCACCTCCCAGCCGGGTGGCTGCGGCAAGTCCGGCGCCGCCGATTACGGCCCCCGCGCCCGCTGCTTTGCCAGCCGTCGCCAGGAATCCCGGCTTGCGCCCGCCGGACTGCGCCCCGGAGGGGATCGGTGAGCCGCACTCCTCGCAGAAGCTCGATCCAACGGCGTTGGCGCACCCGCAGTTTGGGCAGGCCACCGTTGGGTACGCCTCGGCTGCAGGCGTGTCGAGCTTGGCGCCGCAGCCTTCACAGAAGATCGCCTCCTCCGTGGTGGGCGTTCCGCAAGATTCACAGTAGATGGTCATCGGTTGTCTCCTGAGCCCGCGGGGCGGAGCGCTCGTTCCCCACCACCCCGAGGGACTCTTCGCGGGAGCATAGCAAGCGGGCGCAAGGGTAGCGATAGGCCCTTACGGCCGCATCTGCGGGGGCGAGTGGGCGAGAGTGTGAAGGCAAGAGCTGCGGGTAATCCCCGACTTATCTCAGGGCACGATCATGCCGATTGAGATGAACAGGATGAGGTGATGCGGCAGATGAGGCCGTTTCCGGCAGGTGATCGACGTCCGGCGCTGGTCCTTGGGGGCGGCGGCGCGTACGGAGTGATACAGGCTGCGTACATCCAGGCAGCCTATGAGGCTGGCTTCCGGCCGTCGATCATCGTCGGAACGAGCGTCGGGTCCCTGAATGGGGCATGGCTGGCGCTGCACCCCGACCACCCGGACGAGCTGCTACGAATCTGGCTGGGCATGGACCGCCTCCGCCTGGTCGAGCTGAGGCCCTGGCGCCTTGCGACCAGGCTGGTCCGCCGCCCGCTCGGCCTTGTCGCCAACGACATCGTCCCGCGCCTCGTTCGCGAACACCTGCACGGGCTCGACTTCAGCGACGCGCGGCTTCCGCTGGGCGTGGTCGCCACCAACCTCACGCGGGGCGAGAAGCGCGTGTTCTCGGAGGGCGACCTGGGGACGGCGATCATGGCCTCGACGGCCATTCCCGGGGTCTTCGAGCCCGTTGACATCGACGGGGACCTCTATGTGGACGGCTGCCTGACAGCCTCGGTGGACCTCGCCACGGCGCTCACCATGGGGGCAAGCGAGATCCTCGCGATCGACCTCACTCCACCGCCATCCCTGGCGCGGCCACGCACGGTGCTGGGAGTCTTGCGCCAATCACTGGGCATCATGGCGCACGCGACCACAGAGGCCATGGAGGCCTGCGTCTCGCACTCCATGCCGGTCCGGGTCGTTCGACCGGACCTGAGCAAGAGCTCGCCCTGGCGGCTTGACGACAGCGCCGGGGCAATCGCGCACAATCTCCTGGTCGCCCGCAAGGAGATGTCGGACGTGTTGCAGGGCGATGGTTCCGTGCGCGCACATGATGGGGCGCCAGCTTGCGCCCTGCCGGAGGCGCCGGCCGAGCCGGTGACTCTCCGCCGGTACTTCCACCTGCGCGCCAGGAAGCAGGCCGGCTAGCGCGGCACTTCGACCGGCGAGCAGGGACCGCCTGGATGGCGGCTGCACGCTGGCCAAAACGGGCGATCGGCGGCCACCGGCGCCGCTATGCAGACATGCGCAGGACGATCTCGTACATGAGCTCGCAGCCCATGTTCAGGTTCTCGATGGTGAGGAACTCGTTGTTGCCGTGGAAACCGGCCCGTTCCTCGGGGCTGAGCAGGCAGGGGATGAAGCCATAGGCGGGGATGCCGCGCTCGCGCAGGAAGCGGTTGTCGGTGCCGCCGATGGTCATGCCGGGGACGACGATGGCGTCCTCCATCGCCTCCTTTATCACCGAGTTGATGGTCCGGAAGAGTTCCGTGTCCCACGGGACGGACGCCGGCTCTCCCTGGTCGGGAGAGTAGAGCGAGACCGTGACCCGCTCGTCGGCGATTCGCTCCCGCACCTGGCGGGCCCAGTCCTCCTTTGACTGCCCGGGAAGCAGGCGGCAGTCGATGACGGCCTCGCTCTTCGCCGGGATGACGTTCGCCTTGATGCCGGCGTTGAGCATGGTCAGGTTGAGCGTGTTCACGAACTGGGCGTAGAGCTCGGGCGAGCGGCGGATGCGCTCCTCCAGATCGGCTTTCTGTGAGCGCGGAGGCATCAGCCCCGCTTCGGCGAGGCGGTCGAGGTAGGCGATCGTGTCGGGCGTATAGGTGATGCCGCGGTCCCATTCGGTGAGCCGGTTGAGGGCACGGATGAGGTGCACGGCCGAGTTGTCTTCGTGCGGACGGCTGCCGTGCCCGGGCGTGCCCACGCTGGTGAGCCGCAGCCAGCAGATATCCTTCTCGTTCGTCGCCACGTTGAAGAGCTTCGCCTCCACGCGGTTGAAGCGTGAGACGCCCCCTCCCCCTTCGCTTAGCTCGAACTCCACATCCACCACGTCGGGGCGGTGCTTGCAGAGCCACTCCATGCCGAACTCGCTCCCGGCTTCCTCATCGGGCACCGCGCAGAACACGACGTCGCGCTTGAGCGCCGCCCCCTGCCGCTTCAGGAGCAGGAAGGCGATGAGCTGCATGACCCCGCAGCCTTTCATGTCGACGGCGCCCCGTCCGTAGACCCGCCCATCCTTCACAACGCCTTCGAAAGCGGGCACTTCCCAGTAGCGCTCCTCGACGGGCACGACATCGGTGTGGTTGCAGAGCATGAGCGGGCGCTTCGAGCCATCGCCCTTCAGAGTGGCGACGAGTACCTCGCGGTTGGGGGCGGTCTCGATGTACTCGCACTCGATGCCCTCGGCCGCAAGGAGCGAACCCAGGTAGCGGGCGGCGGGTTTCTCGTTGCCCGGCGGGTTCGAAGTGTCGATCTGCAGGTAGCGGACGAATATGTCGAGCGCTTCGCGGTGGATGGCGGGCCAGTCGATGGTCATGGCGGCTCCGGGTGTGGGGGTGGCGGGGCCAAGGGTACATGGGAGGAGGGATGCGGTGCCAGCCGTCCGCTGGCGACGGCGGCATGGCAAATCGTGTTGCCATGTGCCCGCGGATTGCTTAGAGTCCGCGCCAGATTTCACCGGGTAGGCGAAATGGACTTCGCCATCAGCCTTTCGATCACCGTGGTTCTGGGGCTGTTCGCCACCTACCAGGCCGCCCTGACTGGCGCGATCAGCCGCGAACGCGGCGGCATGGAGGCGTCGATCATCTCGCCCCTCGGGTCGCTGGCGATCATTGCGGTGCTCCTGGCCTGGATAGCGGTCGACGAAGGCGAGACGAAGCTGCCGTTTCCGTTCGATTCGGCGTGGGCCGTGGCGGCGGCGGTTGCGATCACCTGGCTGGCGCTCTGGCTGGCCGTGCGAGGGCTGCCCCCCTGGTACGCGACCACCGGGTTTTCCGCCGGGCTCGGGCTAGCGCTCACCCCGCGGCTCATCGGAGACCTCGGCCTCGCCCTCTATTTCTCGGCCACCACGTTCGGAGGCTGTCTTGGCGCCCTCGGCTTCGACCATACGGGCGCGTTTGGAGCCGCTCGGCGAGCAGTCAGCGTTTCCCGCGTCGGCGGGCTCGCGCTGGTGGGGGTGGGGCTTGTGCTGGTGAGGGCGGCTTGAGATGACCGTTGCCCCAGCAGCCGGCCTTCGCGGGATGCGCGACCTGGCGCTCATTTCGGCGGGCGCTGCCTCGGGTGGCCTGGCGGCGGTGGCGATCTCGATGGTTGCCGCTGTCGGCCGCAAGCGCGGCGGCGAAGAGGCGACCTGGCTGCACCTGCTCGTTCTCCTCGCGGCCATGTCCGTCGTGCTCGGCGTGGCTGCCCTGCGGGGAAAGGCTCCCGGGTTCGCCCGGCCGCTCCACCTGGGCCCGGCGATATTGGTGATGGGGGGCCTGTTCGCTTTGGCTGCCCTGCTCTCGTGGCGCGGGATCGAGTGGTACTACCTCGCCAGCGGACTCATCTCGACGGCCATCTTCCTGATGATCACGTGGATGCTCGTGCGTGTGAGCCTCGTGCTCTACTTCGCCACCAGCACTCTGGGGATGGTCTTCGGTTCGCTGGCGATGGACCAGATCGGGGCCTTCGGCGCGCCCGAGCACGAAATCACGCTGCCGCGTGCCCTGGGGGCGCTCTTGGTGACGGTGGGTGTGGTGGTCGTTCGAACCGGCAAGTAGCAGGGGCCCCGGGCCCCGGGAGGGAGCTGCCACGCGAATCATCTTTCGAGCCTGGGCGGACCAGCCCCTGCGACCCGGCATCCCCGGGCTGCGCCACGCTGAAGGAGACCCCATGGACCCCGAGAAGAACCTGGCTACCATCCGCAAGGCGGCGGACCTCGTCAACCGGAGGGAACTGGCGGAACTTGTCGCCCTGTTCGCGCCGGGCGGCGCGCGTCACGACCTTGCCGGCGCCTATGCCGACTTCGGCCTCGAACAAGCGTCCGACTTCCTCGGAGAGCTACTTCGCGGCTCCCCGGACATGAAGATCGTCCTCCACGATGCGTTCGCCGCCGGCGACCGGGTGGCGACGCGCATCACCGTCGAAGGCACCCACGCAGGGCCGCTGTTCGGGCGCCCGGGGACCGGCAAACGCTTCGTGGTCAATCAGCTCAACATCTACCGCTTCACCGGCGACGGAAAAATCGTCGAGAGCTGGCAACTGGCCGACCTTGCCGGTTTCGACGCCCAGATACGCGGCTGAGGCTGCACTGGCGAGGAGGCACGCAATGGCAACAAAGCAGGAAACGAACCTTGAAGTGGGGCGCCAGTGGAACGACCTCTGGAACGCCCGCGACCCGGCCTTCTGGCAGCTTATGCCGCCGGGCGCCGTGGTCCACTTCGGCCCGCACCTTGTGAGCCTGGAGGATGCAATCGCAGGCGATCGCCAGCTGCTCGCCGCGATGCCCGACGCCAGGCGCGAAATCGTCCGCGAGCTGGCCGACGAGGACGCCGTGGTACACCACTGGCGGTGTGGGGGACGGGTCGCCGCCACGGGCCGCCTAGTCGAATGGGAGGGCAGCACGATCATGCGCGTTCAAGATGGGCTGATCGCGGAGGCCTGGATTTTCGGTGATCCGGCCGATCCGCGGCTGGAGTAGGAGGGGGCGGATGACCATCGAAGAAACCCGGGCAGTGTGGGAACGGTTCAAGGCCGCCGACCAGGCGCATGACGCTGACGGCACCGCCGCGGCCTACGCCGAGGATGTCGTCCTGAAAGGCACCCCCCTCCGCGGCCGCGAGATGATGAAGCAGTTCGATGCCGGCTTCTGGGCGGCGTTCCCCGACTACAGGCGCGAGTACCTGCAGGAGGTCATCAGCGACGACCGCGTAGCCCTCGCGTGGCGCGTCACCGCCACCCATACCGGGGAGTGGATGGGCATCGCGCCCACCGGGATGGAGCTCGACTGGACGGGTTGCTCCGTCTTCACCTTCCGGGACGGCTACATCGCCGAGTCGCAGGTGTTCGGGGGCGACCTCTTCGCGCAGCTCCGCCGCGAGGCGAACCTCCAGCTCGTCCGCCGCCTTGTCGATGCCGAAAACGCAGGCGATGTCGATGCCTACGCCGCCTGCCTGGCGCCCGATGTCGAAATCCGGGTGAACGGCCAGCTCACGCAGTCGTCCCGCGGCGCTCAGCGCGAATCGATCCGCGCGACCCTGGCGGCCCTCCCCGATTGGCGGCGCGAGACGCTCTCGCTGACCTGCGACGGCGACCTGGCGGTGTTGCGCTGGCGCGGTTCCGGCACCCACTCGGCGCCGTGGGCGGGGGTCCCCGCCTCGGGCAACCGTGTGGAGTTCCACGGCACCAGCACCATCGAAGTGATGGGCGGCCTCATGCAGCGCATCCGGGTCGACATGGACATGGCCGGCCCGCTCGCACAGATGGCCGCACGAAAGGAGGACCAATGACAGCCGAAACCACCCTCAACACCATCCACGCCTGGTACGACATCGCCAATCACGGCGACTCGCGGCGCGTGTTGGCTCTCGCAGGCCCCGAGTACATCCGCCACGAGCCGGACGGGACACGCGCGGTGACCGTCTATGAGTATGCAGCCGAGGTAAGGCAGCTCATCCAGACCCGGGGTGTGCTCAGGTGGGAGTACCAGGCCTTCGCTGAAGGCGACGTGGCCTTCGTCACGTGGATTGCCCATGGACACCGGGACGGGCCAATGAGCGGCGTCCAGGCCTACCGCGTGGCCGGGGGAAAGCTGGTCGAGACGTGGCTTTCGGCCATCGCACCGGTCGCCTGGCCAGCGCCACCACCGACTGGCAACGGTGACCCCGAGGCGAACAAGCGCCTCCTGAAGCGCTGGTACGAGGAGATGTACCAGCAGCGCCGCTTCGCCGAGCTGGCACCGCAACTTTGTGGGCCTGTCTTTACGCGACATGAAGCAAGCGGCACCTTCGACGTGACCGCCGAAGAGCACGGGCGACGGCTGGCGGAGGCTATCGCCGCACGCGATGCGCGGGAGGGGCGGTCGCCAATGATCCACGAGTACAGAGTATTCGCGGCCGGCGACAGGGTCGGGGTCATCGCCACGGCAGCCCCGAACGGTCCTTACGTCCAGGCCTGGCGAGTCGAAGACGGGCTACTCGTGGAGTCGTGGTGGCCCGGCTTCGCCCAGGCCGACTGGTAAGCAGAGGAGGAACACATGACACCCGAAGAAACCATCCAGCGAGTCCGCGATGCCATGGCAGCATTCAACCGGGGAGACATTGCGGCGCTGGGCGAGTTCGTGCATCCCGACTACACGTACACGATACGCGGTAGGGCGTCGGTGAGTGGGGTGTACCAGGGCTGGGAGGCGATGGCGACGGTGCTCGGTCGCATCATGGAGCTGACCGGCGGAACGATGAAGGCTACGCCGGAGGTCGTCCTCGCCGACGATGAGCACGTCCTGATGTACCAGAAGGTCAGGGGCTCCCGCCCGGACGGACGGACCTACGACAGCCACCAGGCCTATCGCTACCGGCTCAAGGATGGGTTGATCATCGACGGGGAGACCATCCCGGTCGACCAGCAGGCCTTCGCGGAGTTCCTGGCATGAGCGACACCAGCTGGGCTGCCCTGGCACGAGCACTCACGGAGCTCAACGTGTAGTCGCGGGCGTTCGGCCACGAGATGCTTGTCGCCGAACCCGACCGGGTGGTCCTGCGAACCTCGGGCGAGACCGAGCTCTGCCGCCAAACCACGGGTCAGTGGGTGGGGGAAGCCCTCGAAGTGCTGGCTTCGATGACCGCCGGGTACCTCCCGACCAGCCCCGGCGAAGAGCCCGGGACCTTCTACGCCCCGTACGGCGCCACCGTTCGCACCATCTACAACCTCCGTCCTTCGAGCAGTTCCTGGGTGGAAGCGGAGGCGCGATGGGTACGACAGGGGAGGTCCCAGGCCGTCATCGAGACCGTCGTCCGCGACGCGGAAGAGCGGGAGCTTCTTCGCGTTCTCAGCCAGCACGCAGCTGTTCCAGAACCGCTCGTCATCTCGCTTGCAGACCTGCGGAGGGCTCGACGGAGGCGAACTCATGAACGTTTATGCACGAGAAACCACCGGCGACCTCGCAGGGCTCCCGGGCCAGCAAGAAAGACTAAGGAGCAACCGCAATGAACGCGTCCATCCGCATCGACCACGACGTCCCCATGCAGACCCGCGACGGCGTCACTCTTCGCGCCGATGTCTTCCGGCCCGACGACGGCGGCCGCTACCCCGCCCTGCTCGCTCGAACACCCTACGGGAAGCACGCGTTCTTCCACGAAGACTTCGTCAGTGCCATCTATGCGGCTCGGTCCGGCTACGCCGTCGTAATCCAGGATACGCGCGGCCGCTTCGCCTCGGACGGGGAGTACGACGTCCTGTTACCGGAAGGTGAGGACAGCTTCGACACCGTCGAGTGGGTCGCTTCCCAGCGGTGGTGCGACGGCATGGTCGGGATGTACGGGATTTCCTACGGCGGAAGGATCCAGTGGGAAGCAGCGTTCGAGCAGCCACCCTCCCTGCGCGCGATCGCCCCCTCGTTCGCCGGCAGCCCGGTATCTGACCTGGTGCGGGCCGGAGTCGTCGAATACGAGATGCTCCTCGGCTGGCTTGCCATGATGGCTGTGAGCATGGTGGCCCGGGTCGAGCAGGACGGGGGCGATGCATCCTCCCTTCGCCGCTGGCTCGGGAGGATGATTTCGGAACCCGAGGGCACGCTCTCGCACCTCCCGGTTCGGGACATGTTGAAAGACCTCGGGAGTGTCGGCCAATTGCTTGGCCAGGTACCTGCCGTGGCGCCGCCCAATACGCGCCCGGAGGACCTGCTCTGGGATTTCGGCAGGGTGGCCACTCCTTGCCTGCATACCGGCGGATGGTTCGACCTCTGGATCGGGACCACCGTGGAGTCGTTTCGAGGCATGCGCGACCGCGGTGGAAACCCCGCCGCCCGCGCAGGCCAGCACCTCATCTGCGGCCCATGGGTGCACAATCGCATCCTGCCCCCCTACGCCGGTGGGCTGAACTTTGGCACATCCGCGGGCTCAGCCCCGACCGGTGGGACCCCCGCAACCGCGGCCCACTTCGCCTTCTTCGACCGCTACCTCCGCGGGAGCGACGTCCAGCTGCCCACTGTCCGTTACTTCGTGATGGGCGCGGATGAGTGGCGCGACGCCGACGGTTGGCCGCTCGCCGGGACGGAGTTCACGCGCTTCTTCCTCAGCAGCCGCGGGAACGCCCGCACGGCGGCGGGGGATGGCCTCCTCACCCGCGACGCCCCGGGATCGCAGCCCCCGGACAGGTACACCTACGACCCGCTCAACCCTGTCCCCACGACTGGCGGCCGCCTCCTCTACACCGGTAGGCGCGCTCCCGGGCCGCTCGACCAGGGGCGCGTCGAGGCGCGCGACGACGTCCTCTGCTACACCACCCCAGAGCTGACGGAGGACCTGGAAGTGAGCGGCCCGGTGAAGCTTCACCTCTTCGCTTCGACTTCTGCCGTGGACACCGACTTCATGGCCAAGCTGGTCGATGTGTATCCCGACGGCGCCGCCTACAACATCGCTGAAGGCGTGATTCGTGCGAGGTACAGGGAAGGGCTGTTGTCGCCAAAGCCGATCGTCCCCGGCGAAGTGACCCAGTACGTGATCGACCTGGCCTCGACGAGCAACCTCTTCAGGCGTGGCCATCGCATCCGCCTCGACGTCACCAGCAGCAACTTCCCAGAGGTCGACCGGAACATGAACACCGGCAACCCCTTCGGCGAGGACGCCGAGGGCATCGTCGCCCTGCAGGCCGTCTACCACGACGACCGCTACGCGTCCTACCTGGAGTTGCCGGTCATCCCGGCGGCGACCTGAACAGAAGGTGTGCAGGCATGACCGAGTCCGAACAAATACTCGAAGCCGGCGAGCGCAATAGGAGAGGTTCACGGTGCACAAGAGGCGGAATCGCCGAGGAGGCAGGACCGCACCTCTAACCGGCGGCCAGGGGTTGACTTGAGAATGAAGAGTACGACGCCAGAGAGGCATATCGAGTTTGAGGGCTGCCAGAACTTCCGCGACCTCGGGGGCTACCGGACGGCCGACGGCCGAGCCACGCGCTGGCGGACGCTCTTTCGCAGCGGTGACCCCTCCATGATGACCCCGGCCGACATGGATAGGGCGCGGGCGCTGGGCATCTCTGCCGTGCTCGACTTCCGGTCCAGTGCCCACGTCAGCCTGCAGACTGGGCCTTTGTCGCGGGAGGTGCCACGCTACCACCCCCTGGCACTCGAACCACAGTGGGTGGATCCGAACCTCCGCGGCACCTGGTTGGGCAGTTCCCTGGCCTACATGGCCAATTCGGACACACAGGCCCAATTGAGGGCCGCGATTGAGGCGCTGGCCGGCGACTTTGGACTTCCCGCAGTGTTCCACTGTGCCCAGGGCAAGGACCGGACGGGGCTGTTCGCCGCCGTCGTCCTCGGCTGCCTGGGCGTCGATGACAGCGACATCGCGGCCGACTTCGCGCTCTCCGCCCAGTACTTCGACAAGGAGAAGTTCGCAGTTGCCGTGAGAGCGTTCGCCGAGCTGGGCCCGGCTGCCGCGGAGCTGGTCCAACGCGCAGGGCAACTCGCGACTCTGTTTCCTGCAGCGAACGAGACACCCGCCCCCGGACCGATGCTCGCGTTCCTCGATCGCGTGCGGGCCGACTACGGCTCGGTGCGCGCCTATGTGCTGGGCATCGGCGTCGATGAGGAGTGCCTGGGGCGCCTTGAGGAGAGGCTGCTCGAGATGGCATCCGGCGGGGACTATCCGCCAGAAGGAACGCTGCGACGAATGCCAGGGAAGGAGAATTAGCCATGACTGACGACAGCCCGAAAGCCGTCGTGTTGCGCGCGATCAATCTCTTTGACGGCACCATGGCCGGCACCGACCGGTACCTGGAGATGTTCGCCGATTCGGCGGTGTGGGAGTTTGCGCCCACGGCGGAATCCCCCCGGTGGAGCCGCGTGGAAGGCAAGGAGGCAGCGCGCGCCTTGTACCAACGGGTCTACGACCAGCGCAGCGACGTGAGGAGCACCATCCACCAAGTCGTGGCCGAAGGCGACACCGTGGTCGTCGCCTATACCTACAGCGGAACCGTTTCCGCCGACGTTCTCGGGTTTCCCGCTGGCTCCGGGCGACACTTCGAATGCGTGAACCTCTACACGGTCAGCGACGGGCTCATCGTCCGCTATGTGCAGTACGCGGGCCCAGCGCTGCTCGAAGAAACGGAAAGGAGAACCAACCATGGCACTGACGATTAGCCCAAGGGCGCCCTATGTCTTGCCCGCGACGGACACCTACGAGTTCCACTCCGGGATTACGGACCGCGACTATGAGGTCTCGGTGACCGTCATGGCGTCGATCGAGCCGGGTACCCGCTACCCGGTCTTGTATGCGATGGACGGCGACATCGGACCCGTCCTGCCGACCATGGTCCCGCTAATGCAGGCCGGTAAGGAGCTGCCGGGGATGATTGTGGTGGGCGTCGGCTACGGATTGGGTGGGCTTCTATCGGACCAGACAGTCCTGCAACGGTGGGCGGCTCTGAGGATGACTGACCTCATCCCGACCGTGCAGCCAGACGGGACCGGAGGCGGTGCACATGGCTTCCTTCGCTTCATCAGCGAAGAACTGATGTCGTTTGTCCATGCAAACTACCCCGCCGACGCCGATGATTGTGGTCTCACTGGGGACTCCCTCGGCGGCCTCTTTGCCCTTTACGCGATGCTCGCGAGCCCCGGCACGTTCGGGCGCTGCCTGGCCGGAAGTCCATCAATTCAGCGTAGTCGGGACCTCCTGTTTTCGCTCGAAGAGCAGCTCGCCGAAAGCGGTCAGGATCTCCCCACCAAGCTGTTCATGGGCGCGGGTTCACTTGAGGGCGACCCCATGCTCTCGAACATGAGGGCGATGGCGGACAAGCTGAGCGGGCGTGGTTACGCCAATTTCAGATTGACCACGAAGGTCTTCGATGACGAGACGCACATGTCCGTCTGGCCCGGGGCCTTCAGCCGTGGCCTGAAGGCCATCTTTGCGAAGCATTGAAGGGGCTCGGCCCCCCAGGAAGCCTCATCGGCGCCGTCCTCGCAGAGCAGAATGACGAATGGCTCGTCACCCGTCGCCACCTCAGCGAAGAGTCGATGAAGCCGCTCTTCGTCCGGCCTGTCCCGCCACCACCAGAGGAGGTCGCGATCGAGCAGTCGCTTCCGCTCGCCGTTTGGACCGCACCCTGGGTGTCGGCCTCCGGCCGACACCCACCACGATGGCATCGCCGCTACACCACTTGACGGGGCACGACCGTTCTTCCACATCCACAGACATCCGGCCTCTGCGGTTGGCCAGCTATCCATCGTACGCGGCACGGGTAACCCAGGAAGCTGGCTTTCTGGTATTCTGGGGGAATGAAGACAACCCTTGACCTGCCCGACGAACTCGTGCGGACCATCAAGCTTCGTGCCGTCCGCGAAGATCGCAAACTGAAGGATCTGATTGCCGAGCTGCTACGTCGCGGGCTCGAGGGAGATCCCGGGCAACCGGCCAGCCCTCCTCATCGCGTCCAGCTTCCCCTTATTCGAGGAGGCCATCCGGCAGTGCCCGAAGAGGAGATGACCCCCGACCGGGTGGCCGCTGTGCTCCTGGATGAAGAGGTCCGGGCCCTCACCCGGTGACCAAGTACCTCTGCGATGTGAACGTTTGGGTCGCATTGGCGCTTGGTCCGCACAGCCACAATCAGACCGCGCGGGCCTGGCTCGACGCTGTTGACGACCGCGAGAGCGTCCTCTTTTGTCGCGCGACGCAACAGGGCTTCCTTCGATTACTGACCAACGCCTCCGTGCTCGCGCCGTACGGCCTGCCGCCCCTCACCAATGCCGCAGCCTGGACGGCATACGAGGCGCTCATCGCGGACGGCCGGATCATCTTTCGGGCGGAGCCTGATGGTCTGGACCAGCTTTGGCGAGCGTTCTCATTCAGCGGAGCCTCCGCCCCGAAGCTCTGGATGGATGCCTACCTGGCAGCCTTCGCCATCGCGGACGGGTGCCGGATGGTCACGATCGACGAGGCGTTCCGTCAGTTCGAAGGGCTCGACCTCCTTCTCCTGGGAACACGGCGCCCCTGAGCGCGCGGATGGCTGCTCCGTCATCGAGCGCACCAGTGAACGCATCACCCGCTTCTGGGCCTATATTATCCGGTTCTCGCCGGGGTGTTCCCGGCCGTCCTGGGGCTCAAGCAGAAAGGTTGACTCCGATGTCCTCCAACAACATCGACATCGTCCGGGACACGCTCGGCGCCCTGAACAGCCGCCAGTTCGAACGCATCCCCGAATTCATTGGTCCCGGCTTCGTGCGGCACGACCTCGTGGGCGCGTACCCGGGTGTCGCCGGGACTGAAGGCGTGGCCGACCTCCTCTCGACGCTCCTCAAGGGCGCGCCCGACCTGCGCATTGGCATCCAGGACATCTTCGGGTCCGGCGACCGCGTGGCCGCGCGCGTCACGGTTGAGGGGACACACACGGGGGAGTTCTTCGGCCAGCCCGGTAGTGGGAGGCGCTTTGCCGTGAACGAAGTCCTCATCTACCGCGTCCAGGATGGGAAGATCGCCGAGACCTGGCAGCTCCTCGACGTGGCGGGCCTCAGGAGCCAGGTGGTGGGTTGAACGAGTGTCCTCCGTGACCCGTCCGGACGCCGGCAGGCAGGGGCCACTCTCGACCTTGCCGATGAAGCCGCCGCGCTTGCCTGGCCGCGTGATACAGGAATATGGTAACCTGTACAGGTGAAGACCACGATCGACCTGCCGGATGCGCTCTATCGCAGGGTGAAGGCGCGCGCCGCCATCGAGCGCCGCGCGGTACGCGATATCACCATCGACCTGTTTCGACGATGGCTCGGCGAAGAGGCGAGGGCTGACGGCCCCGAACATGCCGGGGAGTGGTTGGAGAGCTGGCTGGAGCGCGCCGATGAGGCAGTCGCGAGCGCCCCGCCGGGCGCGACTGCCCGTGACCAGCTAAGCCGCGACCGTTCCCGCCTTGATCGCTGACCCGCTCGTGGTCGATGCGAGCGTCTGGGTGGCTGCTGCGGACGCAACCGACCCGGCCTGTACCGCGAGCAGGTCGTTCCTCCGCCACGCCGGGGCGAGGGGGAGAACAATCATCCTCCCTGCATACGCGCGGATTGAGATCGCGTGCGCCCTGGCCCGGCGGCTGGGGGACTCCGGGGCAGGGCTTGGCCTCGCCGGCGAGATCATGCAGGCCCCGCAGGTCCGGGTGGAGGCCCTTTCCGCGGGCCTGATTGCGGAGGCAGCGCGCCTCGGCACCGCAGCCTTCCTGCGCGCCGGTGACGCCCTGTATGCGGCGGTGGCGCAACGCCACTCCGCCACCCTGGTCGCCTGGGATGCGGAGCTGGTTAGCCGGGCCGGTGCGATAGCACCCGACTCGTGGCTCGAACGACAGGCTTAGCGGCGAGGGACGTTGACTGTCACACGCGGGCGCCCCGCCGACGTGCGTCCGGCGCCGCACCGCACCTGACAGCTGACCGTTCATCCGCCAGATGCTCGGCACACCCGGCCCGGTGACGAGGGAGCGGCCTTCAGCGTCACTCCAGCCTCCCGGAATCGCCCATCGCCCCCGTGCCCAGGGACAGGGCGACCACCAGCGCGTACCCTGGCGCGGAATGAACACGCCCCACCCGAACTACCGGATTGTGGAGCACGACCCGGCCTGGGGCTCCGTGTTTGTCGCTGAGCGGGAGCGGATCGCGGCGGTACTCGGGCTGCCTCAAGGGCGCATCGAGCACATCGGCAGCACGGCCGTGCCCGGGCTGGGGGCAAAGCCCATCGTCGACATCATGGCCGGGGCCGAGTGCGAGTCTCACTACGCCATGCACGGGGCCCGGCTGAAGGGCCTCGGATACGAAGACCGGGGCGAGACCGTGCCCGGGACGCGCTACATCCGCAAGGCTGGGCCGCCGCGGGTGAACCTGCACCTCACTGTTTTTGGAGGGGAGTTCTGGGCTGAGCATCTGCTCTTCCGCGACTTCCTTCGGGAGCATGGGGAGACGGCGCGCGAGTACGAGCGGCTGAAGCGGCAGGTGCTCGCCGGCCTGGGCCCCGACCCACCCGCCTACAACGCCGCCAGGGCAGGGTTCATCAACGCCGTGCTCGCCCGGGCGAGGGCCGGCCGGGGCGACGAACGGCGGTAGGCCTGGTCGGGCCGCGACTACTTTCGCCGCACGAGCAACACGCTCCCGAAAAGCAGGAAGGCGAAGTTCGCGAGATAGGCTACGAACATCAGTTGGCCCACGGCGAAGACACCATCGTCGTCCCAGCCAAGAAGCGAGGCCGCTGTCAGGATTGCCACCGCCACTCCGAACCAGCCCGCCCAGCGCGCTGCTCCCTTCTCGCCGATGAGGGCGAGCCCGGCAAGCAGCGCCGCTGCCCCCCACAACACGACCGCTGCGGTGTATCCAACAGTCAACGAGATCATCAGGTTGCGCGCCTGCGCCTCGTCGAGCGTGCTTTCCGAAAGGAATGCCAGTGCGCCGGACTGGAACGAAACGAGAATGCCGATCGCCCACCCGGCAACGATACCAAGGCTCGCTCCCTCGGCGAGTACCTGGTTCTTGTCCTCGCTCGCGCCCAGGAACCGGCGGAAAGATGGAACGAAGAGCAACAACGGAAAGGTGGGCAAGAGCGAGAGCGACGACTGCGCCATTAGCATCGAGCGGTTGTCGACCAGGTACGCCAGGTATTCGCTTGCCGGCTCATCGACCCCTGGTGGCGCGGGAACCATGAAAGAAACCACCAGAAGGGCCACCACGGCCACGATCCCCGCCACTCCACCCGCCTGGGTCGACTTCAACCAATCCATCGTAATCCCCCGAAGGAAGCTGGGCGGATGTTAGACCACAAGCCAGGAGCCGAAAAGAGTGCTGCGGGACACCACGCGGCTCGCCAATAACCCCGCCCACCTCGGCGCCGCCCAGTACGAATGGACTTTTCTCAAGGAGCACCCCAGGCCCTGGTGCCGCTGCCTGCCGCGTATACTCATGCCCAATGCGCGCCGTGCTTGTCCTGTGGGACCTCTCCACCGGCTCCAGGGTCACTTTCGAAGAGCTCCGGGACTACTTGCGGAATGAGTCCATCGCCCGCTTCAGCGCCATGCCCGGCCTGCGCCAGAAGACATGGATCTCCAACCCGGGTACAGGCCTGTGGGGAGCGATGTACCTCTTTGATAAGGCCGAGCAGGCGCAGGAGCTTGTCTCGCATATCGCAACGGGGCGCGTGGCGCAGCTCACGGGACTGGCGCCGGCCATAGTCGAGCAGTTCGACGTCGAGGCCGTCACCGAAGGCCAGCATGCGGGCGATGACCTGCTGGCGGTGGGACTGGCGCGGGAGGGAGAGGGCGCGTGACCGGGGGCGGCCCGGCCCGCCGGGTGACAAGGGCGGTGACACCGGAGGACCTGCGCCCGCTGCTGGAGCATCCGCGCCGGGCGACGATGGCCTCCGTCGCTGATGGCTCGATCCACGTGATGCCGGTGGCCTTCCACTTCGATGAGGGCCGCTACCTGGTGGGGCTGCCGACGGCCATGACGCCGCCTGCCGGGAGGGTGAAGGTGCTGGTGGACGATGGGCCATGGTACTTCGACCTGCGCGGGGTGTGGGCGAAGGGGCCGCTCGTGCCCTGCGACGCTCCGGACGGGGTCAGCGCCGGTCACGCCTGGTTCGAACTCGTCCCCGAAAAGGCGGTGGCCTGGCACTACGGCCGCATGCGAGAGACCCCGTGATCTCGCCCCGTCATCGCACCGTGAAGCGGTTCCTCCGCCGGGCGAAGGTGGTGCACATCGCCACGCTTTCGCCCGCGGGTAACGCCGACCTGGTCCCCCTCTGGTTCGTGTTCTTCCGGGGCCGCGTCTACATGGGCACAAGGGCGGAAAGCGCGGTGGTCCGCGACCTTATCCAGAACCCCGAGGTGGCCCTGCTCTTCCATGACGAGTCCGGCCGGGCGGGCCGGGTGCTGCGCGTTCGCGGGAGGGCGAGCTTCCGCAGGGACGGGCGGTTCCGCTTCGCGGTCTACCCGTTGGCCGTCTTCCGCTACTTTCTTGCGCCAGGGGGCATGCGCAATGCACTGGCCAACCGGCGCAAGCTCGCCCTTCGCAGCCTCTACTACCGGGAGCGCGGGGGAGAAAGCGGTTTCATCGAGGTTGTCCCGGAGACGGCGGAGTTCGTGAAGCTGCCCTCCTGAACAGACGTTGGTCCATCCCGGGCGCCCTTCCATGCTCTGCTAACATCGGGCAATGAGGCGGATCGACGCCCACACGCACCTCTTCGCGCCAGCGCAAATCGCCGGCCGCGACCAACTGGCCGCGCACGACCGCACGTTCGCCGAGATGTACGGAGACACTGCTGCGAAGATGTCTGCCGCCCCCGGCCTGCTCTCCGCGCTCGACCGGGCCGGGCTCGACGCGGCCGTAGCGGCCGGTTTCGCCTTTGCCAGCGAGCCTGCCATCGAGGAGCAGAATCGCTACCTGCTCGCGTCCGCGTCCGAAGCAGGCGGGCGCATCATCCCCCTGGCGACCGTGAACCTGTCCCTGCCGGGCTGGCGCGGGTCTGCAGAATACGCCCTTGCCCAGGGCGCGCGCGGAATCGGCGAATTGCGTCCCCACAACCAGGGCTGGGACCCGCTCGGCACCGCCGCCCACGACCTGTGTGACCTTGCCGCCGGCCTGGCGGCGCCCCTTCTCTGGCACGTGTCCGAGCCTGTCGGGCACGATTACCCCGGCAAGCGAGGAGGCATCACCCCGGAAGAGCTCTGGCGGCTCGCCAGCGCCCACCCGCAGACTGTGATGATCGCCGCTCACTTTGGCGGAGGTTTGCCTTTCTATTTGCAGATGCCAGAGGTTCGAACAGCGTTGTCAATGACGTACTTCGATACCTCAGCCGCATCTCTGCTGTATGATGATGCGAGCGTCGTGCGTCTTGTTGACCTCGCCGGTCCTGCGCGCGTGCTTTTCGGCTCGGATTACCCGCTGCTTTCGCCCTTGCGCCAGCTTCAACGCATCACCGCGCTTCTTCCCGGCGACATCGCGCAGGCAGTGTGTGGCGGAAACGCCGATACCCTGTTTTCGGATAGACCTGACACATGACCGCTCCCGAAACTGAACACGTAAGGCTGTTCGTGGCCTGCGAGGTTCCCGATGAAGTGAAACAGGCCATCGGAGAGATAATTGAAACTCTCCGTGGCCGTAGTGGCAGTGCCGTGCGCTGGATCCGCCCCGAAGGCGTGCATGTTACGCTCAAATTCCTGGGGGAAGTGCCCGTAAAGAAGCTTCCCGCCATCAAGCTCGCGATCCAGGAAGCCACCGTGGGCCACTCTCCCTTCGAGCTGGAGTTTTCGAACATCGGCACGTTTGGTGGTCGCGAAGGGCTGCGCATCATGTGGGTTGGCATCGCCGGCGATGTCCTCCGCCTCGAAGCACTGGTACGGGCGGTGAATGCGGCGCTCGCCGTTGTCGGTTTCGAACCGGAGCGCCGTCCCTTCCGCCCGCACCTCACGCTGGGCCGGGTTCGCGACGAGATCTCTACTCGCCAGCGGGCGGAGATAGAGGTCGCCGTGGGCAAGATGGACGTCCCTCCCAGCGGCTGGCGCACCACGCAGGTCTCTCTCATGCGCAGCCGGCTCACCCCCCAGGGCGCCCATTACGACGTGATCGCCACCTTCCCGCTCAAGGTCCTCCAGTAGCTCCTACTTCGGCAGTCGGTCCAGGGCCTTCTGGGCGAGTGACTTGAGGATATCGGTGCTCAGGTCGGCCGGCTGCGTCCCCTTGACGAGCGCGCTCACCGACATGAGCGTCCCGCCCGAAAGCAGTGTCAGCGTGGCCCCTTCGCGATAGGCAGCATCGCCGATGCCGGGAACGTCCCGCACCTTTCCCGCCTCGTAGAGCGCCTTCCCCTCCGTGTACAGCTTCTTCGCGGACTGACCGCTCTTGCGAATCGCCTCCATGATGTCCTTTTCGCGAATGATGGAGAGCTGGACGTAAGCGAACGAGTTTTCGGCGGCAGCGCTGTACATGCAGAGCGTCTGCCCCAGGGGGTTGCCCGTGATCGACGTCTCCGGCGCTTCAATGGCCTCGCCAAGCACTGCCTCGACCTCTTCCCCGGTGAGCAGGTCACAGGGCTTGTAGCCGCTGCCGCCGCTGCCATCGCCAGCTCTTGTGCTGGTGGCCGTGGTCCCGGTCTCGCCATTGCCGCCGTTCGATCCGGCGTCGTCGTCGCCACTGCAGGCAGCGGCAAGGATGAGCACCCCCGCGGTGGCGGCAAGCAGGGCCATGAGTGGGCGTCTTGTGCGCATCGATTGCTCCTTCCCGGGTGTCTGATGCCAGTTCGACAGCCGGCCGGGGCAATTGTTACACCGGGGCGACAGGGTTGCAGCAGTGGCCGGTCCCAGACGCCGCCGCCTGCTAACCTAGTTCCATGGCCTACGTTGAGCGCGACCATCCGCTACTTGAGCGCCTGCGCCAGCAGGTGCTTTACGCTGCCGGACCGATCGGGTCGTCCATTCTCGCTCTCAAGCCGGCGTCCGAGGACTACGGCGGGCTGGACGGCTGCAGCGAGTTCCTCACGGTATCGCGGCCGGAGATGATTGCCGGCATCCAGCGCGGGCTCTATGCGGCGGGCTGTGATGCAGTCGACAGCGCCACGTTCGGGGCCAACCGCATCGTCTTTGCCGAATACGGCATTGAGGACCGCGTGCGGGAGATAAACCGGCTGGCGGCGCAACAGCTCAACCGCGTGCGTGACGAATTCAGCACACGGGAGTGGCCGCGCTACAGCTTCGGAACCATTGGCCCCGGTACGCGTCTTCCCTCGCTGGGGCACGTCACCTTCGATGAGCTCCTCGCGAGCTACCGTGAGCAGACGCTGGGGCTGCTCGAAGGCGGAATCGACGTCCTCAAGGTCGAGACCTGCCAGGACCTGCTCCAGACCAAAGCCGCCCTCGCCGCAATCAGCGACGTCTTCGCGGAGACCGGTCTCTTTGCCCCGGTCATCGCCAGCGTCACCATCGAGACGACGGGCACGATGCTCCTCGGCTCCGATATCGCTTGCGCTCTGACGGCACTTGAGGCGCTCGATGTGGTCGACATCATCGGCATCAACTGCGCCACCGGGCCGGAGCAGATGGTGGAGCACGTGCGCTACCTGGCCGAGCATTCACGGCGGCCGGTGTTCGTGGCGCCCAATGCCGGCCTGCCCGAGATTGTCGACGGCGAGGCATGCTACCGGCTTTCGCCGCAGGAATTCGCCCGCTACCAGCGCATCTTTGTTGAGGAGTTCGGGACGAACATAGTCGGCGGGTGCTGTGGCACGCGCCCGGCCGACTTTGAGGCTGCGATCGCCGCAATCGGCCGCCGCCCGCCGAAAGCCCGCCGCGCCGCGTACGAACCGGCGTGCAGCTCCACCTACACGAGCGTTCCCTTCGAGCAGCAGACCTCGTTCCTGGTGGTGGGAGAACGGCTGAACGCGACCGGGTCACGGGCGTTCCGCGACCTGCTGCTGGCGGAAGATACCGATGGCATGGTCAACCTGGCCCGCGAACAGGCGGCCGAAGGGGCACATGTCCTGGATGTGATGGTCGATTACGTGGGACGGCCCGGCGTGCCAGATATGGAACGGCTGGCTTCGGTGCTGAGGACGCAGTCGACCCTGCCGCTGATGTTCGATTCCACCGAACCGCCGGTGATCGAGACTGCGCTCAAGCTCTATGGCGGCAAGGCGATCGTCAATTCCATCAACCTGGAAGACGGCGAACGGAAGATCACCCGGCTGCTGCCCCTGCTCAAGCGTTTCGGCGCCGCCGCGGTGGCACTGACGATCGATGAAGAAGGGCAGGCCCGCACCGCCGAGTGGAAGCTGCGCGTTGCCCATCGCATTCATGAGATCGCCGTGGATCGCTACGGGCTGGAGCCCGGGGACCTGCTCTTCGACATGCTCACCTTCCCGCTCAGCGGCGGGCAGGAGGACCTGCGGCGCGACGCCATGGAGACGCTCGCTGCCATCCGGCAGGTGAAGGCGGAGCTGCCGGGGGTGCACACCATCCTCGGCGTTTCGAACGTCTCCTTCGGCCTCAAGCCCGCTGCCCGGCGCGTCCTGAACTCGGTCTTCCTTTTCGAAGCCATCGACCATGGCCTCGATGCCGCCATCGTCAACGCGCGCCAGATCGTCCCCCTGAACCGTATCCCGGAGGAGCAGCTCAAAGCCGCGCGGGACCTCATCTACGACCGGCGCAGCGAGGGCTACGACCCGCTCACGCACTTCATCGGCCTCTTCGAAGGGGCAGAGGAAGGGCGCAGGGCCAAACCCGATCGTTCTGCGCTGCCCGTGGATGAGCGGCTTCGCCAGCGCATCATTGATGGCGACCGGCGCGGCATCGACGCCGACCTCGACGAAGCGCTGGCTGTTCGCAGCGCGCTCAGCATCATCAATGAAACCCTGCTCGAGGGCATGAAGGTGGTCGGCGAGCTCTTTGGCTCCGGGAAGATGCAGCTTCCCTTTGTGCTCCAGAGCGCCGAGACGATGAAGTCAGCCGTCGCACACCTCGAGCCCCATATGGAGCGTGCGGCCGGTTCGACCAGGGGGAGAATCGTGCTCGCGACGGTGCGGGGAGATGTCCACGACATCGGCAAGAACCTGGTCGACATCATCCTCACCAACAACGGCTATTCGGTGCACAACCTGGGCATCAAGCAGCCCATCCAGAACATCATCGAGAAGGCGCTCGAAGTGGATGCCGACGCCATCGGCCTGAGCGGCCTGCTCGTGAAGAGCACGGTCGTCATGCGCGAGGACCTGGAGGAGCTGAACGAGCGCGAGCTTTCGCACTTCCCCGTTCTCCTTGGCGGCGCCGCGCTCACCCGGCGCTACGTCGAGGAGGAGTTGCGCGCTATCTACCGTGGCCGCGTGTTCTACTGCCAGGACGCTTTCGAAGGGCTGGCCATGCTCAACAGCCTGATGGCCGGGGATGCCGCTCCCGCCGCTTCCCCCCGGGGGAAGGAGGGAGGAGGGAGGAGGGAGGCGGCGAATTCGGCAGTAGCCCCGGCCGTCCGCAGCGATGTGCGCAAAGACGTGCCCGTACCGCAGCCGCCATTCTGGGGCTCGCGCGTGGTGCGCGGGCTGCCGCTGCGCGACATCTATCCCTTCGTCAACGAGGTGGCGCTCTTCCGCGGGCAGTGGCAGTACCAGAAGGGCCAGCGCAGCGACCGCGAATACGAGGCTTTCGTGGACCAGGAGGTGCGCCCGGTCTTCCGGCGCTGGCAGGAGCGCGCGATCGCGGAGCAGCTGCTTGTTCCGCAGGTGGTCTACGGCTACTACCCCTGCCAGTCCGAAGGTAACGGCCTGCTGGTCTGGCCGGAGATGAGCGATGGCGCCCCCATGGGCGAACCCGTGCGCTTCGAGTTCCCTCGCCAGTCGAGCGGCCGCCACCTCTGTATCGCCGACTTCTTTCGCTCCGTCGAGAGCGGCGAATACGACACCGTGGCATTCTCGCTCGTGACCATGGGCTCGCGCGCCACCGGCTTCGCTCAGGAGCTCTTCCGGGCCAACGAGTACCGCGATTACCTGCATTTTCACGGCTTCGCCGTGGAATGCGCGGAGGCGCTGGCCGAGTTCTGGCACAGGCGCATCCGCGAGGAGCTTGGCATCGCCGGCGACGATGCCCCGACCATGCGCGAGATCTTCGCCCAGGGTTACCGGGGGTCACGCTACTCCTTCGGCTACCCCGCCTGCCCGGACCTGGAACAACAGAAAGGCATCGCCAGGCTGCTCGGCCCGGGCCGTATCGGCGTGGAGCTGAGCGAGACCTTCCAGTGGCACCCCGAGCAGTCCACAAGCGCCATCATTGTCCACCACCCCGAAGCGCGTTACTTCGTAATCCGCTGAGCCAGGCGATGGCCGGGTTCGCCTGTCCGGGGCACATCCCGTGTCTCGCCGCCCGTGCTGTACGCTTGGCCAAACTCCAGGCCGATTGGCCTGATCCGGAGCAGCGCAGTGTCGATAACCAACTATGAAGAGGTCTCCATCTACCCCCTCGATGACGAGACCCGGGAAAGGCTCCTCCACACCCAGAACGAGTGCACCTTCATCTGGTCGACCCGCGATGGGTGGCCCGTGGGCGTCGTGATGAGCTACGTGTGGCGCGATGGCCGCGTTTGGCTCACGGCCTCGGCGCAGCGAAAGCGCATCCCCGCTGTCCGCCGTGATGGGCGCGTCTCCGTCGTGGTGACGAGCACGGGATCGAAGATGGCAGCCGGCCGTACGGTTACCATCAAGGGCCGCTGCATCGTGCACGAAGACGAAGAGACGAAGGCCTGGTACTACCCGGTGCTGGCGGCGGCACTGATCCCGGGGAACGCTGCCCAGGCAGCCGGGTTCGCGAAGATGCTCGACTCGCCACGCCGGGTTGTCCTGGAGGTCGTGCCGGAGAAGTTCATCACGTTTGACGGCGCCAGGATGGCCGCCGACTCCATGGGCGGGCTGGGCCGCCCGGCGATGGAATGACCGGGCGGCCCGGCCCGGGGGCCCTTCCGCGCGACCGGAGGGCCTCCGCAGTGCTACATTCCGTCCGTTCTTACGGAGGAAGTCGATATGGAAACACTGCTGGTCGAACACGACCGTGATCTTCCCGGCCTGGTCACAATCACGCTCAACAGGCCCGAAAAGCTCAACGCCATCAGCTTCAAGATGCACGATGAGCTGCAAGAAGCCTGCTACACGTTGCAGCGCGATGCCTCGGCGCGGGTGATCATCATGACCGGCGCCGGCCGGGCCTTCTCGGCGGGCGCCGATCGAGGGGCATTCAAGAAGGCCGCCGACCAGCTCCTTTCGTTGCCCAGCGCCCCGGGCGCCTCGCCGCTCGAAGACCGGCTCTGGGCCGGCACCGGCACGCGCACAACGGCTGCCCTCGAAGCGCTCGACCAGGTCACCATCGGCGCCATCAACGGGCTCGCCGTGGGCGGGGCCCTCGCCTTCGCGGCCTGCCTGGACCTGCGCATCGCCGGTGAATCGGCGTGGTTCTCCATCCCCGAAATCGACCTGAACATCCCGCTCTCATGGGCAGCGTTGTCGCGGCTGATGCGCGAAGTTGGGCCCGCGCGCACGAAGGAGCTCGTGATGACGTGCGACCGCTTCTCCTCAGCAGACGCGCTCCGCTTCGGGCTCCTGAACCAGGTTGTGCCCGATGCCGAGGTTTTGCCCGCTGCCCGCGCCCTCGCAGCCAAACTCCTCGCAAAGGACCCGCTGGCCATCGCCATGACCAAGTCCACCACACGCGCGCTCGCCAATGCGATGGTCCCCGACTACGTGAACCACAGCGACGCGGATTACCTGCTTGCCGCACGCGCCCTCGCACGGGGAAGGGATGCGGCCGGGACCTGAGCTCTACCGTAGTCCTGCGACGAAACTCTCGATGGCGGCGGCGACTGCCTTTGGCATATCGAGGTGGAGCTGGTGTGTTGCCCCGAACACCGTCTCACCGCGCACATTCGGCAGCCGTTCGATCAGATCGCGGTAGCCTTCGTCCGACATGACTGTCGAATCGCCACCGCGCAGCACAAGCGCGGGGATGGTAACCGCCGGGAGGAGCTCGCGCGCATCCCAGGTCCGCACCGAGCGCAGGAACGCCTGGTCGAACTTCTGGGTATAGCCCGCATCGGTCAGGCGGTAGCCGTGCAGGGCGAGGTGGGATTGCACGGCCGGCGAGGCTGCTGGCGCGATGCGCGCTTCGCGGGCCGCCGCCAGCGCCATGCTCGGGTAGCTCCGCGGCGGAGACCGGCCCACGTCGTTCAGGTGCTGCGGCTGGCGATCGGGTGGGCGCGGATCGATGTCCATGAGCACGGCGCCGGAGAGCAGACCGGGGAATGCCGCGCCGCAGAGCATCGCCAGCGCGCTACCAACCGAATGCCCGGCGAGCACTGGCTTGCCGCCAATGAGCTCCACAACGCAGCGGATGTCCTCAACCAGGTGTTCGAAGGCGTAGCGCTCTTCGTGCGGGGCGTGTGAGGAATCGCCGTGCCCGGGCAGGTCCATCGCCACCGCCCGGCGCTGCGGGGGAAGGTATGACACGACGAAGTCCCAGACGCGGGCGTGGCCGAACGAGCCGTGGATGAAGAGCAGCGGTGGGCCCTCGTCTCCGCCGAAGCTGGCGATGTGAAGCCGGAGCCCATCGGCGGCCTGCAGGAAACGATCGGTGACGGCGCGCACGAGGGGATCTTAGCGGAGCGGCGGGGTCAGCGTGCAGAGACGTCTATACAGGCGAGGCGAGAGAGAGAAACTCCACCACCGCCGAGGAGTAGGCGGGCCCGCGGACGACCGAGAGGTGATCACCCGGGACGATCATGAGCTGCGCGCCCGGTACCGTTGCCGCCAGCTGCTGCGCCGATGGCATCACCGGGTCGCCGCTGCCTGCAAGGACGAGCACGGGGTTCGTGACGTGAGCAAGGCCTGCACTGCCGGCGCCGGTCCGATTGGACCGCTGGATGGCAGCGAGCGCGAGGAGGTCGTTGCCGTTCCTTTCGGCGAAAGCGCGCAGCCCGCGGGCCATGGGGTCCGTCAGCTGGCCGGGATCGCGCGCTTCGAGCGCCTCAGCAATGGGGTTGAAGCGGGCTGCGCGTTCGCCTCCGCCGCCGCCGAAGTAGCCGGCGCCTCCGATGATGACAGCATTGAACCTCGAAGGGTGTGACAACATGAGGGTGGTCGCGATTCCACCGCCCATGGAATACCCCATCAGGTCGGTCTTTGCGATTTGCAGGTGGTCCATCAGGGCGATTACGTCCCCGGGCATCTTCGCGCCGGAGTACGCTTCCGGGTCGTGGGGCTTTCCGCTCTGGCCGTGGCCCCTGCAGTCGAGGGCTATCACCCGGCGGCCGGACCCGACCAGGGCGTCGATGATGCCCGGGGCGCGCCAGTTCGATTCGATGCTGCCGGCAAACCCATGGACGAGCACGATGGGCGGCCCCTGGCCCTCGTCCACGAAGTGGATGGTCACGCCGTCTGAGTCAAAGCCGGGCATCGCTTCCCTCCTGGTGGCCGTATCCGGTTCTGCGGATTATCACCTTACCCGGCCGTCGCTACACCCACGCAGGTTCGCCGCTACCCGGGGGCGCCGACGGCAGCTCCCACCGTGGAGGCGTCTCCGACATCACCAGTGTGGGGCGGAGATACTTCATTCTCCCATAAGGCGTGGCTCTCTCATCGAGGAATGCCGCAACATCCCCTGTGCCGGTGGCGCGGGCAGGGTCCAGGTCGTGGCCAAGCCGGTAGTACCACATGCTCGTCTGCGATAGGGACACCGTGACCATCCAGGAGCCACCCTCAGCGGCGCGCCGGCGCAGCGCCATCATCGTCCCAAGGGCTGCGAAGTAGCCGGTGGTGTAGTCGTTCATCGCCGCTGGGGCAAGCACGGGGCGCCCGCCCGCACCCTGCCTTGTGGCCACGCCCGTGGTGGACTGGGCGAGCTGCTCCCATCCGGGCCGCAGGCGCCACGGCCCTTCGTGCCCGAAGGCGTTCTCCGAGACGTAGATGATCCCCGGCCGAAGCGCCGCCACCTGCCCGGGACCGAAGCCCCGGCGCGCGAGCGTTCCCACCTGGAATCCCTGGGAGAAAACGTCCGCTCCGCGAACCAGCTCCCGGAGCGTCTCTGCCTGGGCGGGGTCGTTCAGGTCGATGTACGCCTGCCGCTTGCCGTGCCCGGTATCCATCTCAAAGAGGGCGCTCGTGGGCAGGTTGGGCGAGGCGATATGCAGCACATCGGCGCCGTGCTCGGCGAGCGTGCGCGCGCATGTAGGCCCCGCCAGCACGCGCGTCAGGTCCAGCACCCTAACGCCGCTCAGGGGCCGCTCGCCGGCTCCTGGCAGCTCCGGCGGCGAATCGCCGATTCTCGTCACTTCCACCACCGGCTTTGTTGCGAGGAGCGCCCCCTGGGGGTGTTTGGCCCACTCTCCCGCAGTCCGGCAGACGGCCGAGCAGAGGCCCTTCGCGGCGAGCGCGTCCTCAAGCTCGAACGCCCCCCGGCCCTTCACTGCGGCTGCGATCTCCTCTGCCGGGGCATCGGCGCCCACTCCCAGCTCGGCGAGGATTCCCGGCGCATCGGTGAAACTGCCGTGGAGGTGGATGAAGCGCCTGTCGCCACATTCCCAGATGGCCGTGATGTGGGACCCGGGGCGGGCACGCGTGGGGGTGGGGGCGTCCATGAGTTCCAGGTGAACACTGCTGCGCAGTGAGGCTGCCGCGTGCCGGATATCGATCGAGAGAGATTGCTGACGCCCGCCGCGCATCCGCCAGGTGCGGTCCGCCTCCTGCCCGACGAGGGCCAGGGCCGTGGCTGCCCCCTCGCCGAGGTGGAACGGCGTTTCGAGGATGGGGTCGTTGCCAGTCACGGTAACGTCCGTATCCGGTGCGAGCTCTAGCCCCGCCAGCCGTGCGGCGCGCTCAATCTGTTTCCGTTCCATCGAAAAGACCCCCAGGATTCGGCCGGCCGATTGCGAATCATACGCTCCGCGGCTCGCGAACAGGGGAGGGCTAATCCCCGTAACGGGAAAGGAACCCGGCCTCATCGAGCCGGGCGCCGCGGTGGCGTTCGCTGACCTCGATCTCCATCAGCGTGAGCCTGGCGAGCCCCTTGCGTGTGTCGCTGGCAACGCGCGCCTTATCCTGGCGGCGCATGCGCAGCCGAAAGAGCCAGTACGTGAAGTCGAGCCAATCGGGATAGGCAACGCGGGAGCGGAGAAGGCTGCCGGTCTCTTCGAAGTACTGCGCGGCCAGCTCGTCCCTGGACTTGCCGTAGACGCGCTCGAACATCGATTCATCATCGCGGTGGTCGTGGCCCCAGGCGCGGGCGCGGCTCTCCTTCTGGATCTCCTCTTCAACGGAGAGCTGGAGAGCCTGCTCGACGAGGACGCCATACTGGAAGTTCAGGTGGGCGCTGTGCTTGGCGGCGCCGAGCCTGCGTTCGAACTCCTCCTCGGGCAGGTCGAGCGGCCAGCGCCCCTGGAAAAGGAGGGCGTCACGCCCGGCCGGGGGCACAATGTCGGCGGCCTCAAGAAGGAGCCGCTCGGCCAGCAGGAGCCAGTCAAAGGCCTCTGCGCCGACCAGGTAGCGGTATTCCCGGCCGCCAACCGTCTCGACTGGCAGGCGCCACCGGCCGATGGCATCAAGAAGCGCCTCGAACCAGTGCGCGCCGGAGAGGATCTCCTGGCGCATACGGAGGATGGTCTCCTCAGGCGCGGGGAGACCCGGGGGCTCTTCGTCCGGGCCTGCCCCGAACTCGGGCGCATGCGCTTGCTGGCTGTTCGCAGACATACGTTACATATGGTACCAAACCGGCGGCTGCTCCCCGCGCCCGCGGGTAGACCCTCGCAGGAGGTTCGGCCATGCCGCCGTCGCCGCGGGCGCTGTGCCCGCCCGGGCCTACGCCCGCGGCATCCCCAGTCCGCGAGTGGCGATGATGTTGCGCTGGATTTCGCTTGTGCCCCCGCCGATGGGGCTGGTGGTGCTGTGCATGTAGAAGCGGGGGAGACGCCCATCGAGCACGCGCGCTTCGTCGTGGCTCGAAAGCTGGCCCCATAGCCCGGCGACGTGCATGCCAGTGACGGCCAGCCGCACATCGAGCTCGCTCGAATACAGCTTGGCAATCGAGGATTCCTTGTTCGGGATCTCTCCCCGCTCCTGCATGGAGATGATGCGGTAGCAGATGAGCGATTCGACCTGCGCTTCGATCGCGCGGTCGGCGAGCTCGGCGCGAAGTCCGGGGTTGCGGGCAAGGGAACCGCGCCCAACGTCGGAGTCGCGGGCGAACGCGGCGATGTCCTGGGCGATGAGCTGGTGCGCCACGCTTGTGGCGATGCCGCTACGCTCGAAGTCGAGCGTGGTGGTGCCAACGTACCAGCCGCGGTTCTCCTCGCCGAGCAGCTGTTTGGCCGGCACGCGCACGTCTTCGAAGAAGGTCTCGTTGAATTCGTGGCTGCTGAGCATGTTCAACAGGGGCCGCACCGTCACACCGGGCAGCTTCATGTTGAAGAGGAAGTAGCTGATCCCGCGGTGCTTGGGCGCGTCCGGGTTGGTGCGTGCGAGCAGGATTCCCATGTCCGCGGCATGCCCGCCAGAGGTCCAGATCTTCTGACCGTTGATCACGTAGTCGTCGCCGTCACGCACGGCGCGCGTCTGCAGGCTCGCCAGGTCCGAACCCGCCCCGGGCTCGCTGAAGAGCTGGCACCAGAAGTGCTCGCCGCTGAGGATCTTCGGGAGGTATTCGGCCTTCTGCTCGGGCGTCCCGTACATCATGATGGTGGGTCCGGCCCAGCCATGGCCGATTCCGCCCGGCCGGGGGGCTCGCCGCCAGGCGAATTCCTCGCTGAGAATGAACTGCTCTTTCACGGAGAGCCCGGCGCCGCCGTATTCGCGGGGCCAGGCGGGCGCGGCCCAGCCACGTGCGTTGAGCTTTTCGTTCCAGGCTTTCATGAAGTCGCGGAATGTATGCCCGAGGCGCCCTGCACCGTTGAACAGGCCCCACTCCTCTGGCCGGTTGGCGAGCTCCTGCGGGAACTCACTGTCAAGAAACGCGGAGACTACCTTCCGGAAGGCAGCTTCCTGCTCATTATCGTGGAAGTCCAAGGCCGAGCCTCCCCGCACTGGAATACCCGGAAACGTTAGCCCTGTTCGAAGGAACCTGCAAAGTCCCCGGGAATGCGACCAATGCCTCCCCCGGGGACGGCCCTGTGGTCTGTCAATGCTTGACGAAGGGGGCTAACCTCATTGATGCAGGCCGTTACGGCCCGGAGGTCAGGCAATGGCAACGACGGCGATCGAACACCGCACCTATGGCATCCGCAGGCGGCTCGACCTGCCATACGACGAGGCCGTCCATCGTGCTCGCGAAGCGCTCAAGGGGGCGGGCTTCGGCGTTCTCACCGAGATCGATGTGAAGACCGTGCTCAAGAGCAAGATCGACATCGATGTGGAGCCGTACGTCATCCTTGGCGCGTGCAACCCGCGCCTTTCGCACCGCGCCCTGGAAGCGGAGCCCGAAGTAGGCCTGTTGCTGCCGTGCAACGTGGTGGTGCGCGCCGGTGAGGGCGGAACGATCGTGGAGGCGATGGACCCCGAGGCCGCGATGGGCATGGTGCAGAACCCGGCCGTCGCCGAGGTGGCCCGCGAGGCGAAAGCGCTGCTGGTGCAGGCCCTGAACTCGCTCACGGAAAGCTGACCCGGCCCGGCGCCGGGAACAACCCGAAAGGAGCCCGGCAAGATGGAACTGAAGCTGGAACAATCGGAAGCGGCCCTGCTCAAGCAGGTACTCGAACGGTTCCTCGGGAATCTCCGCATGGAGATTGGCAAGACCGAGAACTTCGGTATGCGGCAGGAGCTCAAGGCAGACGAAGAGGTCGTCAAGGCGATCATCGCCCGGCTCTGATTGCACCGGGTGGCGCCACGCGAGCAGGCCGGGGGTGGCGCCACCCGGGATGGCGATCCTTTGCCTCGCGCAAACTTCACCTGAACGTAAGGGTGTGCTAGGCTCGAATCCTCGGGGACGCGGCGACATTGAAGTATCTTCTCCGGCTGGTTCACTACCTCAGGCCCTACAAGTGGCAGCTCCTGCTGGCCTGGGTCTGCGTCCTCGTGGCGGGCGCATTCGTGATGATCAGCCCGCTCGCCATCCGCTACGCCATTGACTTTGGGCTGAAGCCGGTCGAAGAGGCGTACCAGACCTCCAGCGGCGAAACGCGCTACCGGCTCATCGGGCTTGATGGTAATGAGCGGCTGCTGGTGTTTGCCGGGCTCGGGGTCATCCTCTTCGCCGTCGGCCGGGGTATCGCCGCCTTCGGGCAGCAGTTCCTCGGCGAATCAATCGGCCAGCGGGTCGCCTACGACATCCGCAACGACATCTACAACAACCTCCAGCGCCTGAGCTATGCCTACCACGACAAGGTCGAATCGGGCCAGGTGATGTCGCGGGCCACGCAGGACGTGGAAGCGATCCGGATGTTCATCAACATGGGCGCCCTGCGGCTGGGGTACGTGGTCTTGATTCTCCTCATCGCCGTGGCGGGCATGCTCGTCATCAACTGGCAGCTTGCGCTGATCAGCTCGCTGAGCCTGCCAATCCTCGCCTGGCGCTCCATCCTGGTGAGCTCCCGCATGCGCCCCATCTGGACTCAAATCCAGCAGAACCAGGCCGAGGTAACGCAGGTCGCAGAAGAGGGCCTGACCGGCATCCGGGTGGTGAAGGCGTTCAGCCGGGAGCCGTTCGAGAGCGAGAAATTCCGCGAGAAGGCGCAGCAGCAGGCAGACCTCAACTACTACCAGGCCACGCAGATGGCCCGCCACCAACCCCTAATGCAGGGGATTTCTGCAGCCCAGATCGGTCTTACGGTCGGTGTCGGCTCGCTGCTCATTGCCCGGGGGAGCCTCTCCGCTGCCGACCTCCTGACCTTCACTCTCTGGCTGAACCTTCTGCAGCTCCCCGTGCGCACCCTTGGCTTTGTCATCAACATCGTCGCGCGCTGCATCAGCTCGGCCGAGCGCGTTTTCGAACTCATCGACGCGCAGTCGGCCGTGCAGGAGAAGCCCGGGGCGCAAGCCCTGCCGACGGCGCAGGGCAATGTCGTCTTCGACCGGGTCTCCTTCGGCTACGAAAGCGCCAGCCCCGTCCTGAGCGAGGTCAGCATCAGCGCCAGGCCGGGCGAGGTGATTGCGCTGCTGGGGCCCACGGGGAGCGGCAAGTCGACCATCGTCAATCTCATCCCCCGCTTCTACGACGTGTCCGAAGGACGCGTGCTCATCGACGGCCACGACGTGCGCGACGTCACGCTCGAATCGCTGCGGCGGAACATCGGGATCGTGCAGCAGGACGTTTTCCTCTTTATCGGCACCATTCGCGACAACATCTCCTACGGCAAGCCCGGCGCCACGCAGGACGAGATCGAGCGCGCAGCGAAGGCGGCCCGCATCCACGACTTCATCGAGAGCCTGCCCTACGGGTATGACGAATGGGTGGGCGAACGGGGCGTGACCCTATCGGGGGGCCAGAAGCAACGCATCGCCATTGCCCGCACCCTGCTGCTCGACCCCAAGATCCTCATCTTTGACGACTCCACCTCGAGCGTGGACGCGCAGACCGAGTTCCTGATTCAGCAGGCTCTGCACGAGCTCATGGAAGGCCGCACCACGTTCGTTATTGCCCAGCGGCTTCGAACCATCATGCGGGCCGACCAGATAATCGTGCTCGACCGCGGGCGCGTGGTGCAGCGGGGCAGGCACGCCGAGCTCCTCCAGCAGGAGGGTCTCTACCGGCGCATCTACGACCTGGAGCTGAAGGACCAGGAGGAGGCGCTGGGCCGGGTGGCGGCTGGCCCCGGCGGTGATGGCAGCAGCCCGAGGGGTGCTGATGGTTCGCACGCGCCAGTCCCCGCGCACCCGCTGGCGCCGCCGCAGGTGCGCGCCTCGGAAGGGGGGGCGTCGTAATGGCGTTCTGGGGAGGCGCGGGCGCAGGCGGCTGGAGCCAGGGCATTGGCGGCCAGACGCAGGGCCCCGGACGGCAACGGGGCCATGACGGCTGGGACGACGACTATCTCGGGAAGGTCTACGACGCCCAGGTTGTGCGCCGCCTGATCCCCTACCTGAAGCAGTACCGGTTGCAGGCGGGGATTGCTTTCTCCTGCATGGTTGTCTCCGCGTTGATGACGTTCGCGCAGCCGCTCCTCATTGGCCTGACGGTCCAGGCCGGCGTCAAGCACGACGAGCGCCTGGTCGTAATCCTCCTCGGCGCGATGCTGGTCATGGCGGTAATCGGGTGGCTGGCGGCCTTTCTCCAGCAGGTCACGACCGCCTGGATGGGCAACCGGCTCCTGCTGCAGCTGCGCACCGAGATGTACGACCACATGCAGAGCCTGTCGCTGAGCTTCTACGACGAGATGGAAGTGGGCCGGATGATAAGCCGGCTGACGAGCGATGTGACCGTGATGCAGGAGCTGCTCACGAGCGGGTCGCTCACCTTTGCCGCCGACTTCGTTGGCCTCGCGGTGGTGGTGACGGTGCTTCTCACCATCGACTGGGAGCTGGCGCTGGTCACCTTCGGGATCGTGCCGCCGCTCGTGGTTGTGATGGCCATCTGGGCGCGGCATGCGAAGCGTGCCTTCGTCAACGTGCGCATCAAGATTAGCGTTCTCTACGGCACCCTGGCCGAGAACATCTCGGGCGTGCGCGCGGTGCAATCCATGTCGCGTGAGGATGAGAACGCCCGCCGCTTCGATGCGCTCAACCGCGACAACCGCAATGCGAATATCTGGGCGGGCATGCTGAGCGCGGCCATCATGCCCGTGATCGAGCTGGCGGTGGCGATCGCGACGGCGGCGGTGATCATCGTGGGCGGCTACCGCGCGCTCAATGCGGGGTCCGTCGATATCGCCAACCTCTTCCTCGTGCTCACATCGTTCACTATCTACGTGAGCCGGTTCTTCGACCCCATCCGCGATCTCGTGCTCCAGTACACCATGCTCCAGCGGGCCATGGCGGGTGGCGAACGCATCTTCGAGGTGCTGGACACGCCCCCGCGCATCCAGGACAAGCCAGATGCCGTCGAGCTCGAAACCGTCGAGGGGCGAGTCGATTTCGACCACGTGCACTTCCACTACAACGAGGGCGTGCCCGTGCTGACCGACATCGACCTGCACGTGGAGCCGGGCGAGACGATCGCCTTCGTGGGTCACACGGGCGCAGGCAAGACCACCATCACCTCGCTCGTGAGCCGGGGCTACGAGGTCACTGGCGGAGCGATTCGTATTGACGGGCACGACATCCGCGACGTGAAGCGGCGCTCACTGACGCGCCACATGGGGGTCGTGCTCCAGAACCCGTACCTGTTCAGCGGCACAGTGCGGGAGAACATCAGCTATGGCCGGCCCGACGCCACCCAGGAGGAGATCGAGGCCGCCGCGAACGCCGTCGGCGCGCACGAGTTCATCGCCCGGCTCCGGGACGGGTACGACACCGTGCTCCAGCAACGCGGCCAGAACCTTTCCGTGGGGCAGCGGCAGCTCATCAGCTTCGCTCGCGCGATTCTCGCCTCGCCCCGCATTCTCGTGCTCGATGAGGCCACCGCCTACGTCGACACGCAGACGGAAGTGATCATCCAGAAGGCCCTGCGTGAGCTCCTCAAGGACCGGACTTCGTTTGTCATCGCACACCGCCTTTCGACCATCCGCGAGGCGAGCCGCATTGTCGTCCTCGACAAGGGCCACATTGCCGAGATCGGCACCCACGACGAGCTCCTGGCGAGGGGCGGGATCTACGCCAACCTCTACCGGATGACCTACGAGCAGGAAGAGGCCGCCAGGGCCGAATCGATGATGGGAGAGGACGAGGCGGTTGCCCGCCGCCGCCGCGGCGAGATGCTGCCACAGACCCAGCCAGGAGCAGCGGGAAGCTGATGGCACGCCCGTGCGAGCCACTCCCTGGCGGTGCGGCAGGGAGTGCGCCGTGCTAAATTCCGATGGTTACCAACCGGGCGCCCCTCGCGCGACGGCAACCGGGCCGGGAGAAAGATCCATACGTGTTTAGCGACCTTGCCATCTTCTCGGGCCGTGCCCACCCGGACCTGGCCCATTCAATCGCCGCCCGCCTCGGCCGTCCTCTCGGCAAGATCGATGTCTTCGAGTTCTCGAACGAGAACATCTTCGTCCAGTACCAGGAGAACATCCGCATGCGCGATGTCTACCTGGTGCAGCCCTTCGTGAGCCCGGTCAACACCTCAATCCTCGAGCTCCTCATCATGATCGACGCCGCCAAGAGGGCGTCTGCAGGCCGCGTCACCGCCGTTATTCCCTACTACGCCTACGGGCGCAGCGACAAGAAGGACCAGCCGCGCGTGCCGATCACGGCGCGGCTCATCGCCAACATGCTGGAAACGGCGGGCGCCGACCGCGTGCTGACGGTGAACCTCCACGCCGGGCAGATCCAGGGGTTCTTCAACATCCCGGTCGATGAGCTCAACGCCCTCTACCCGGTCAGCGCCCATCTCCGTGCGGAGAAGCTCGAACACTACACGGTGGTCGCCACCGACGTGGGCGACGAGAAGCGCGCTCGCGACATGGCCGCCAGGCTCAACCTGCCCCTGGCGATCATCGAGAAACGCCGCATCGGCAACACCGGGCGAACCGAGGCGATGAACGTCATCGGCGAGGTGGAGGACCGCTCCGTCCTCATCCTGGACGACGAGATTGACACCGCGGGGACCATGACCGAGGCCATCCGGGTGCTGCGGGCGAGCGGCTGCCGCGAGGTGATTGTGTGCGGGTATCACGCCATCCTCAGCGGGCCGGCGGTGGAACGGCTGCGGGAGGCGGACGTGCGGGAGATCGTGGTTACCGATACCGCTCCCATTCCGGAAGCCAGGTTGCTCCCCAACATGACGGTCATCCCCATCGCCCCACTGGTGGGGGACGCCATCGGCCGGATCCATTCCGGCCAGAGCGTGGGGGCTCTCTTCCAGTAGCCGCGGTCAGGCGGGGCGGGCGCCGCCGCCCGCGACGCTGCGGCGCAGAAGCACCAGCAAGAGCAGCGCCACCGCGAAGGTCGCCGCCATACACACCACCGCAATTCGATATCCGCCGCTGGCATCGACGGTGAGCCCCAGCAGGACGGGTCCAAGCGCCGAGAGCACACTCACCACCAGCGACTGGACTCCCATGAGCGTGCCGATGCGCTTCTCGCCGTAGACATCGGCGGCGTACAGGCCGTGCAGCGGCGAGATGGTGCCGAAAGAGAGCCCGGTGAGTACGGTAAACACCACAAGCAGGGGCACGTGCCCGCCGGCGGCCAACGGCAGGGTGCCGATGGCCATCAGCGCGTAGACAAGTCCGAGGGCCCCTGGCACGCCAAGGCGCCCGGCCACAGGGCCCATGAGCGCCCTTCCGGGAAGTGAGAGTATGCCCCTGACGGAGGCGAGGGCGGTCGCTGCGCCCAGGGAGGTTCTTCCGGCGGCGATTGCGGGAACGTGGAGAACCTGTACAGCCGCGAAGGCCATGGAAGCGATCGAGAACATGGCCATCATCAGGATCACCTGTCGCGAAAGGAGGGCATCGCGCACGCCGTCAAAGCCCGCTCGGGATGATGGGTTGGGGGCCAGGGGCGTTCGCGACGATGCACCGCCGGAAACGAGGAGAGCAGCCGGCAGAACGTGCAGGGCCATCAGGACGATCAGGAGCCGCATGGCGTCGCGCCACGGCATCAGGTCAACAAGCAGCCCGGCCAGCGGGAAGTAGATCACCGCTGCGAAGCCGCCCACAAAGGTGAGGATTGAGAAGGCCCGCACGCGCTGAGCGGGATAGAGGCGCGCGGTGAGAGCCATAGTCACGTTGTAGAAGAGCCCGGCGCCAATGAAGCCCCCGCCCGCCCCCCAGGCGACCACGAAGACGAGCGCCGTGGGCGCGCTTGAGGCGATCGCCAGGAAGCCGCAGCCGAACACCAGGGAGCCCAGCAACACCGGGCGCCCTCCCGCCCGGTCCAGCAGCCAGCCCGCCCCCGCACCGCCCACGCCGCCAGCGAGCGAACTGAGGGTGAATGCGCCTGACAGCGAGGCGATGGGCCACCCGGTGTCGTCGTGTATGGGCCCGATGAAGACGCTGAAGCCATAGACAACGAGGCCATAGGCGCCGACCGTGAGCACCCCGAGCAACACGGCTTCCCACCAGGCCAACCAGGCGCCCGCCGCTCGTTCGCGCCAGGCATTCATCCCCCGGAGCCCGCCCCGGGAGAGCCGCCTGCAGGTCGCGTGCGGGGTTCATTCGAGTGTCCCATGACCACCCTGGGCCGGATGCTGCGGCCCGAACGAGGATTCCGGTGGATATTGGAGCACCATACACGGGCGTCTGTGCCGGCGCGCGGGAGGGGCCGCGCAGGCTGACCGGTAGGAGGGCGAAGGGTAGGCTGTCTACATGGACGAGCACCGGCCGGACTTCCGGACCTTCTCCATGACCTGGATTCCCGAAGACCGCCCCCCCGAGGGCCAGTGGGCAGCGCTCCTCCGCCTGGCGGCCGCCATCCGGGAGACCATCCATCTGATGGCCGACACCGATGCGCCCGAGTCCGAGCTACTCGCTGCCGCCGAGGCCGCCGAGGCTTTCGCCCGCCGGCTGGGCGCGGCCCCGCGCGGCCGACAGCTGTGGGGGTTCGCCGAAAGCTCAAATGCAGGCAACCCCCGCGCGATGTTCGACAACAGCCCCCTCATTGGCCTGGCCAATCCCATTGCGCCGCCACTCACGCTCACCGTTGATGACGACCGCGTGGTCCGCGGGACGGCGGTTTTTGGGACCGCCTACGAAGGCCCGCCCGGGCACTTGCACGGGGGAATTGTGGCCGCGGCCTTCGATGAGGTGCTCGGCATGGTGCAGACTCTTACCGGGCAACCGGGGATGACCGGCGGCCTCACCATCCGCTACCGGCGGCCGACTCCCCTGCACCGCGAAGTGCAGTTCGAAGGTCACGTGGATCGCATCGATGGCCGCAAGATCTTCACGCACGGAACCCTGTGCGCTGGCGAAACACTCTGCGCGGAGGCCGAGGCGGTCTTCATCTCGGTCGACTGGACACGGATGCGGGGGCTTGCAGAAGAGCGGTAAACCGAAACCGCGAAGGCCACCCCGGTCACCGGGGTGGCCTTCTTCGGGATGGGCTGCGGGGGGCAGCCCACCAGGGAGGAGGGAGAACGGAACGGAGTCGGGCTAGCCGAATTGCCACTCCGGGACCGCAAAGTGACATCCCGGGCAGTACCGGTCGCCAGCCTCATAGTGCGAGGCGCACTGTGGACAGCGCCGGTCGGAGTCCGGGCGGACGGGGACCAGCTCGGATACGCGGGCTTCGGCGAAGAGCCTCTGCCACCATGGTGCGCGGTTGGAACGAAGCATAATGGCCTCCTCTAACGGGGCCTTTCCACGGCAGGCGCGGCGCGCCAGGCGATGGAGCGGCCAAAGTCTCGAGAGGCTTGCTGCGGCAGGCTGAGCGGCTGCCACGCCTCTCCCTTCGCGCCTGCGGGGTTAGCTGACGGGCTCGGTGAGGGAGTCACCTATCCGGCACTGGCCGGAATACGCCCCATTGAACTGGTTCCCCCGCTCCGCACGGCGCCGTGCGGATTCGGCAACGTTGTTATACCACGTCCGCGGCGCGTCCGTGTAAAACGCGCGTAAATCGTTCTCCCCGGCGCCCGGTTCGCAGCTAGCATGGCGCACCCCTACCATTCCCGGTCATGAGAGTCCTCCTTCTTGGCGCCAACGGGCAGCTTGGGTCCGACATCGTCCGCCTCTGGCACGACCCGGCGATCACGCTCATCGCTGCCACCCGCCAGGACGCCGATGTGACCGACGAAGCGCTCATCCGCGACCTGGTGGAGCGCGCCCGGCCCGACGTCACCATCAACACGACTGCGTTTCACAACCTTCCCCAGTGCGAGGAGAACCCCGAGCTGGCCTTCCGCGTGAACGCCGCCGGGGGCTGGAACGTGGCCAGCGCGGCCGCCTCGGTGGGCTCGGCTCTGGTGCAGATAAGCACTGACTACGTGTTCGATGGCGAAGAGCGCACTCCCTACCTGGAGTACGATGCCCGCCGCGCCGTCAACATCTATGGCGCCGCCAAGATCGCCACCGAAGACGCTGTTCGCATCGCCAACTCGAAGACGCTTGTGGCGCGCGTCTCGGGCCTCTACGGGCTGGCCGGCTCGGCCGGCAAAGGCGGCAACTTCGTGGAGACCATGCTGCGCCTGGCGCGCGAAGGGAATCCCATCCGCGTGGTCGCCGACCAGGTGACGGCGCCCACAAGCACGGCCGAGATCGCCGAAGCCCTACTGCCGCTGGTGAAGGATGGCGTCACGGGCACGGTCCACCTGGCGGCCGCCGAAGGTTGCAGCTGGCATACGTTTGCCGCGGCGATCTTCGAGATTTGCGGCCTGAAGCCCGATCTGCAGGCGGTGTCGACCGCGGAGTTTGGCGCGCCGCTGGCCCGGCCCATGTACAGCGTTCTCGGCACAAGCCGTGCTCCCGCCCTGCGCCACTGGCGCGCTGGCCTGGAGCGCTACCTGCGAGAGAAGGGACACGCCCCGGCGTGATTGGCGCCTATCCGGCCGCCCCACGACCCAGCAACCCCAGCCTCCCCGCTTCTTCCTCCAGCCGCTCCCGGTGAGCAGGATCGGCAATCTCAATGAGCCCCTGTACCCGCTCGCGCGTGGACCGGTCGCGCAGCCAGGCCACCCCGTGCTCCGTGATCACCACATCCACGTCGTAGCGCGAGGTGGTCACGACGTTGCGCTCGGGAATCCAGGGCACGATGCGGGACACCCTCCCGCCGGCCGCCGTTGATTCGATGACGAGGATCGACAGCGAGTCCTCGCCGAGGCGGCAGGCGCGGAAGAAATCCAGCTGCCCGCCGACGCCCGAGAACTGCACCCCCTGCACCATCTCCGCGTTCACCTGCCCGGCCAGGTCCACCTCCACCGCCGAATTGACGCACCGCAACGCCCGGTTCCGCGCGACGACCCGCGGGTCCAGGCACTCGGTGGCGTTGAGCATCCGCACCGCGGGGTTGGCGTCGGCGAATTCGAGCGCTGCCGGCCCCACGATCGTGCACACGGCCAGGCCGGGGTAAAGCGTCTTGCGGGAGCCGTTGGCCACCCCGGCAGCTATCAGCGCCGAAAGGCCGGGGCCCAGCACCTCCGTGTGCACGCCGAGGTCTCGCTTGTGCTTGAGGAGGCCAACCGATTCGTCGGGAACGCCGCCCACGCCCGCCTGCAGGGTCGCGCCGTCGGGGATGAACTCGTCGAGCAGGCTCGCGAAGCGCTCGATGTGCACCGAAGTGTCGCGGTGGATGGCCGGGGCTGCCCCTTCCGGCGTTGGCAGGGCGACGAAGTAGTCAAAGTCATCAACACGGTATGCGTCTCCCGGCACCTGGGGCTGGGACTCCACGACAACGGCGATGGCGATGCCCCCGTTGGCCCGGGCGGCGCGAACCATTGCGTCGTCGAATCCCATCGCGGCGCCGGGCCTGACCGTTCCATCGTCCTGCGGCGCAGCCACGACGACGGCGGCGACCGTCGGCGCAAATCGCTCTACGAACCCTGCGCCCGCGTGAAACGAGAGGGGAACGAAGTCCATCTCGCCCGCGGAGATGGCTTCGCGGGTGACGGGAGAGGCGAACATCGTGACCACCCGCATGCCCGCCCTGGCGCAGCGAAGCGCCCCGGCCGCAGCCACGCCCGACATCACGGTGACTCCCGCAAGGTCCGGCTGCTGCGCGAGCGCCGCGAGGAAGGGCGCGGGTTCGGGCAGGCCGGCCGCCACGCGGGCCCCATCCTTCACCATGGCAGCGGCCTGCTCAACGGTGATGACCCGGTCGCCGAGCGGTTCGTGCCAGCTCATATCAGGACTGCAGCGGGATGGTGGCCGTGCCGATCATCGCCGTCCGGCCGTCGCACTCCATCTTCAGGTCAAGCACCACGGCCCGGGCATCGGCCACAGTGACGGCCGCGCGTGTGACCACCGTACCCCCGTCCTGCACGGGCGAGACCCAGCGAACATCGAAATGCGAGCCGTGCGAAAGCGCCTCGGCCCCCAGGCGCTCCATCAGCATCTCCTGGAGGAAGGCGAGCACGTGCGGTCCGCCGGCGATAGGCGCGGCCAGCCCCGCCTTCCGCGCCACCTCAGGGTCGGTGTGGATTGGATTGCGTTCGTCGCCAGCGCTCCAGTCGCGCATCATCTGCAGGGTCACGAGCTGGGGCTCGCCTTCTAACAGGGTGTTGAAAAGCTCGCCCGCGCATATGGCATAGGCAGATGATCAGTTACCCTCCGGGGAGCGGACGGAGGGTGACCATGCGCGGACGGACAGACCCACAGGCGAAGATGCTCTTCGGAGTGACGGCGGAGGACTTCGTACCCGCCAACCACCCCATCCGCCGGGTGCGGGCGCTGGTCGATGCCCTGTTGGAGGCGCTCTCGCCCGAACTCACGGCGATGTACTCGTCCCGGGGCTGCTACTCGGTGCCGCCCGAGCACCTGATCAAGGGCACCCTCCTCATGGCGCTCTACTCCATCCGCTCCGAGCGCCAGTTCTGCGAACGGCTCCAGTACGACCTCCTCTTCAAGTGGTTCCTGGGCCTCAATATCACCGACGCCGCCTTCGACCACTCCACCTTCTCCAAGAACCGCAAGCGCATCCTCGAGGGCGGCCTGGCCGAGGGGCTCCTGGGCGAAGTCGTGCGCGAGGCCCGGCGCCGCCACCTCGTGAGCGAAGACCATTTCAGCGCGGACGGAACTCTCTTTCAGGCCTGGGCCTCGCAGAAGAGCGTGCGTCCCCGCGAGGAGGAGCAGCCCCCGCGCGGGGGTGCCGGTGGTGGACGGAACGCAGAGGTGGACTTCCATGGCCAGCAGCGCAAGAACGACACCCACGTCTCCACCACCGACCCGGAGGCACGGCTGGCCCGCAAGGGCAACGGCAAGGAGGCGAAGCTCTCCTTCGCCGGCCACCTCCTGATGGAGAACCGCAACGGGCTCATCGTCGATGTCCTCGTCACCGAGGCGACGGGGACGGCCGAGCGCGAGGCCGCGCTGGTGATGCTCGACCGGCGTGACCTGCCCGGGGGTAGGGCGACACTGGGCGCAGACAGGGGTTACGACACGAAGGCGTTCGTTGAAGCCCTCCGCCAGCGGGACGTGACGCCGCACGTCGCCCAGAACAACACCAACCGCCGGAGTGCCATCGACGGTCGCACGACCCGGCACGCAGGCTATGCAGTCAGCCTCAGGATCCGCAAGCGCATCGAGGAGTGCTTCGGCTGGATGAAGACGGTGGGCGGCGGAGGGAAGTTGCGCTACATCGGAAGGGCGAAGAACCAACTCTGGGCCACGTTCACCGCCATCGCCTTCAACCTCACCCGCATGGCCAACCTGGAGGCCCAGGCCGCCTGAGCCAGGACCCTGGCTGCTCCCGGACCCCCCGGGAAGACCGGGGAGGTACCCCCGAGGGGCATTCCACTCCCCTTCCACCAGGTCCGACCAGCCACGCCAACTGCTGCGTACCGGCCCAACACGAGGGCTGCGGCCTTACGGGCGTCCCCACCACGCGGGGCGCGTCACTGGTCAACACCCTGCTAACGCCTGCCCGGGCTGCAACTTGCGCAGGGACGCGAGCAGCGGGTTGCCCGCGGCGGCGGCGAAATCGGGGCCGGCCTCGTAGGGAAGCTCGCCCCCCGATGACTCCTCGATTCCTTCGTCACGCCGGTACTTGCCCAGCCCGGTGCTGCGGGAGGTAGCGGCAGGAGTGCCATCTTCGCCCACGGTGCGGGAGGTCATCACCTGGTAGCGGCGGCCGTCGTGGACGTACACCTGCTCAATCCGGCCGGCAACGGAGAGCGTCTCGCCCAGGCGCACGGGCCTGTGATAGGTCACCTGCTCGCGCCAGTACACTCCGCCCGTGATGTCGAAGTGGCTGGAGACGAGGAATATTGTGCAGCCCGTGACCGTGAACGGCGGCGCAATCCCGCGGGAAAGTAGCTCGCGAACCGCCGGGCAGCGATCGCCGAGCCCCCTGGTCCACCGTTCACGGGCCCCTTCGGTGACCGGAAAGGGCACGGCCGGCAGGTCGAGGGGGAGCGAAACGGTAGCGGGGTCAAAAGGTCTCAGCGTCATAACGCCGGGAGTATAGCAGAGGGTTCCCGGGCGACGGTCAGCCCTCAGTCGTCGAGCGCGTTCACGCCGCCCGCACCGGGCACGCGCCCGAAGACCGCAACCGCCAGGCCCCCGGCTAGCGCCGCGCCGGCGAGGCTGGCCGGCCTGGGCGATTCAGCTCTCCTCGCTCTCGGAGTCGCTCGATTCCTCGTCGCTCTCCGAGTCGTCGCCGCTTGATTTGCCCTGTCCGAAGTCCTCAATCGAGAGACCAGAGCCGCCGAGGGAGTTCAGTGCGTCTTCCGGTTCCTCGGTGTGCGTGTCGCTGGTGTGCTGGCCCGTGCTGTCTGGCCCGAAGTCGATGTTCCCCATGTCCCCCGGGAGCGTGCCGCCGGTGGGGTCGAACTGCCCGCCGCGGGTCTGCCCCTCGACGGGCTGGCCAACCAGGAATTGCCGCCACGCCGTTTCCATCATGCCGATGGTCATGTTCATGTTGCTCGATGACCCGCCGCCCGAGGATACCGTGTCCGTCGGCTCGCCGCCGGAGGCTCCGGTGTCCGTCCCTTCGCGGGCGGGGTCTGTATCGCCCTCCCCGTCCAGCGGCGTGCCGAGACCAAGCCGTTCGCGCCCGGCCGCCCGGAACGCCATGTAGCCAGCGGTGAGCTCTGGATGCCCGGCTGTTTCGGGGTCGACGGGCTGGGCGGCCCCCGGCGAGCCGGCCGGGGTTCCCTCGCTAGCCGGAGGCGTTACCATCAACGCGGCCGCCGCCGCCGCCCCGGCGAGACCAACCGGGGGCGCCATAATGAGGGCAGCTCCGATGGCCGCGACCCCGATGCCCGCGGCGATGTAAGGAGCTGCCTCTTCAACGGCCTCGGCCACTTCTCTGAGGCCCTCTATGATGATCGATTCTTCCTCCTGGCTCTTCACCGGTTTCTGATCGACCTTCGCTTCGTCGTCCCCCACCGGCGCACCGTCCAGCTCGGTGTCGATCTGGGTCACCTTGGTCTCTCCCGCGGCAACGCTCGGCGCCGCGTTCTCGCCCGCCCCATCTATGGGCAGCATCCCTTGCAGGATCCCCAGCTCACCCGAGGCGGTTGCCACGCCCCTGGCGGGAAGGGCTGTATCGAAGACGTCCATGCCGATGGAAGTCTGGCCGCCCTGTCCACCTGGATCGCCGGTCATTCCGAGGTCGGCCGGCGTCCCCTTCGGGCCGAGACTTGTCCCCGTGCCCGTGCTCCCAACGGTCGCGCCGCTGGGGGCAGAAGCGGCCGCTTCGCCGCTTCCGAGCACCGCGTCCACCTGGGCCTCCAGCGCCGCGCGTCCGGAATCGATGAACGGCGCGGACGACTCCGCGCCGTCGTCCGAGGAGCCGGTCCTCGTGGGGACACCTTTGTCCGCCGCGCCCGTCAGGCCGGTGATGCCTGCGGGGATGCGGTCTCCAGGGTCAGTCCCCGGCGTCTTCGGACCGTCCGTGGGGTCGTACCGGTCGCCCTGGAACGCCGGCTCCTCGCGGTTCTTGGTCGCTTCGCCTGCCCGGGCGGCCGCGGCGACGGCCGGCTTCGCTGCTGCCACGGGGGTCGCGGCGGCATCGCCCTTGCCGCCGTCGTCCTGCTGTCCCGCTGGGGGCGGAGTCAGCTTCGGCTCGGGGCGCGTCGCCGGTGCAACTCGATCGAATACGTCGAGTGAGCCCTTCTCCGGCGCCTTCGGGACAGCAGCCGGTTGAGCTGCCCTTACCTCCTCCCCTTGTTCCTTCGCGCGAGCAGGCATGTTCTTGATGCCTCTGCGAGGTGCTGCGGCCATCGGTATGACTCCCAATGATGATGCGCGCCAGTGTGCGCAATACGCCCGCGGGCCGGCAATGCCCGGATCGTTACCTCGTGTAACGGTTGGCCGCGGTCGTCCGTCAGCCCTGGCCGGTGTGCCGGGACAGGTCCCCGGTCGCAACACGTTGCTTCAACACGTCAAGCTTCAGCCCCGTGGCGCCATCACACGGCATCCACTCAATGAACGTCATGTACGATGCCATGTTCGCCGGGTTGATCACCAGCATGAAGTTCATTAGCCCGAGATCGTCGTGTTCCCACTGCATCGGGGCAACGAATCGCCGCTTCTGCACGAGGGGCTCGGCCGGCATCCAGATCTTGAGGAAGCGTTGTACATACTGCACGTCCCCCTCGAGGAACCTCTGAGCGATAGTAGCGAGGTACGGGTTCGGGCCTGCCCTGTCCAGGCCCTCTTCACTGTGAGAACCCTTCAGCATTCGCGACATCAAGAGCATCAGTTCGTCCCAGTTCTTGATGTGGTCCGCGAAACGCGGCTCACTCATGGCCGCCACGAAGCTTCGCTCTATTGCTGATTGCCGCTCGAAGGCCAGGTCCACACCCCAGACAGCCTGCATCAGGGGATTGGCATCCAGCACTTCGAACATCTCGTTGTTGAGATGGGCGGGCCACGGGTAGGCATGGATCTCCGCGATCGCCTCTTCGATCGTGTAGTCTGGCCCGGTGGGCGCCGCACCTATCACCCCCGCTTCGGGTGCGTAGCCGGCACTTTCCAGGACCCGGTTGCGCCGGATCGGTTCGACTGCCAGCGCCCTGAGCATCGCGCTGAGGGTCTCCCTCGCCGGGTGTCGCCGCCCCGATTCGTAGGCACGCACTGATACTTCGGAGACGGCTGCCCGCGCTGCCAGTTCGCGCTGCGTGCAATTGGCAGCCTCGCGCGCTGATCGGAGCTGGTGGTACCACGGCTCATTCATGCTGGCTCGAACCCGGGTCGTGCGACGGAGTCTACAGTGCCTCGCCGGGCGTCAACAGACGCTCGGGCGACGGTCAGCCCTCAGTCTTCGAGCGCGTTCACGCCGCCCGCACCGGGCACGCGCCCGAAGACCGCAACCGCCAGGCCCCCGGCCTGGGGCCCGTAAGAAACAGACGAGCCCCTACCCCATCGCCACGGCGTAGCCGAGTCGGGGCCCAATTGCGACGCAGGCAAGCGCCGATGCTCTTCCGACTGTCCGCCATCGGACCATCGACGCCCCCGGGCCGCAGCCGCACCGGGCCACGCCTGTGCGCAGCCTGATCAGGAAGAGGCCCGATGAGAATGCCACAAATGCTGCAAACACCACGAACGATGCGACAGCACTACCGCGCCCAGTGAGTCCGGCAATCACTGCTCCACCACCCACTGAAAGCTCGACTGCAACGAATCCCCGCACGAATGGCGCGGCAACCCTTTCCGGCAGAAGCCCCCAAGAACGGACGGCAGCCACGAATATCCAGGGTGCTCTCGCCTTGGACGCCCCGGCTCTCACCAGGACGATGCCGAGCGCCAATTGCACGCCGCGCTCCGCGAGCATGGTCGCAAGCATCAGCGGGCCACCTTGAAGTCGTAGTTGCCAGGCAGAAGCGGGTGGGTTCCGGTCTCGCCGCCCGTCGCGAGCACATCGGTCGACCCATCCATGTGAAGGAGGACGCGGCGAGCCTTGACGGCATTGAGCGATACATCGAATTCGTAAAGCGAGAACGACTGAGCTCCCCGCAGATCCGACCAGGAGAACACAAGCATGAACTGGTGAGAGCAGTCCAACCTCGCTTGCACCGCTGGGCAGCCGATCGCGGCCGCGCGGTAGGTGGCCGGATCGGCGGAGGCGGGAAGGACTCCCACCGAGGAAGCCGGCATGGCCACGTATCGCGCCTCGTTGCCGAGGAGGTACCCGCTGCGCACCTCGCCGGGCTCGGCGCCCTCGCACAGCTTCACCGGGGCGTCCACGCCCTGCAGCGGCTGCGTGCATGTAACTGCGACCGGCTCCCACATTGACAGCAAGGTTTCCCGGTCTCCTGCCACGGACGCCGCCTCGATTCGACGCAGTACATCGCATGGTTCGGGCCACTGATCACATGGAAAGCGCCGATCCGGTGCGGTCGGGGAGCCCGTCGGACCGGCTGTCACCGTAGGCGAGCCCATCGCCATCGGCCCCTCCGCGGCTCCATCACACGCAGTCCCAGCCAGGAGGGCGGCCAGGAACAGCGCGGTAAGAGCAACGGCTGGCCCGATCCTGATCACATCTGCACACCGATTAACGTGTAAGACCTGTAGATTGGGTGGATGCCGGTCAACAGCGGCGAACTGCCGGCGTCGCCTCGCATGCGAGCAATAACGGGCACTCTCGCTTGCGCCTCCATTCAATTCACTATTCCCTCAGCGCCGCTGCTATACCAGACGCAGACTCTCCGTAACGGGTTCCGGGCTGTCCTTTGTGGCACTCGCGCCCGGTCGCTCATAACCCCCGAATCGGTACAATGTCCTTAGCGGTATCGCCCCGGCGTTCCGCCCCCGGAGCACCTGCGCATGACCTCCATCGAGCCCACCTCCAACATCCGGCCCATCGGCATCGAGAACGAGATGCGGTCGAGCTACCTCGACTACGCCATGAGCGTCATCGTGGCCCGCGCCCTGCCCGATGTGCGCGACGGGCTCAAGCCGGTTCAGAGGCGCATCGTCTGGGGGATGTTCGATGGCGGCGCGCGCGCCGGCACCGGGTACCGCAAGTCCGCGGGCATCGTTGGCGATGTCATGGGCCGCTACCATCCGCACGGCGATGGCCCCGTCTACGAAGCCATGGTGCGCATGGCGCAGGACTTTTCGATGCGCTACCCCCTGGTCGATGGCCAGGGCAACTTCGGCAGCATCGATGGCGACCCGCCGGCGGCGATGCGTTACACCGAAGCGCGCATGTCGCCCATCGCCGAAGAGCTCATGGCCGACATCGACCAGAACACGGTCGACTTCCAGCCCAACTACGACGGCCGCCACCAGGAGCCGATGGTCCTGCCGGCGCGGCTGCCCAACCTGCTGCTCAACGGCTCATCGGGCATTGCCGTGGGCATGGCGACGAACATCCCCCCCCACAACCTGGGCGAAATCGCCGATGCCGTGGCGATGCTCATCGATTCGCCCGAATCGACCCTCGACGACCTCCTCACCGTCGTTAAGGGGCCGGACTTCCCCACCGCAGGCATCGCCCTCGTCGGCAAGGGCGGCGAACAGGTGAGTCTCGCCTACGGCGAAGGCCACGGGCGCATCACGATGCACGCGCGCACGGCCATCGAAGAGAGCGCGCGCGGCGGGCGCACCCAGATCGTCGTCACGGAACTGCCGTACCAGGTCAACAAGGCGACGCTTATCGAGAAGATCGCCGACCTGGCGCACGACAAGAAAATCGAAGGTATCCACGACCTGCGCGACGAGAGCGACCGCAACGGCATGCGCATCGTCATCGAGCTGAAAAAGGAAGGCTCGGCGGCGCAGATCAAGAACCTGCTCTACAAGCACACCGCCATGCGCTCGACCTTCGCCGTAAACATGATGGCGATCGTCGATGGCGCCCCGCGGCGCATTGGCCTGAAGCGGGCCCTCGAGCTGTACATCGGCCACCGGCGCATCGTCATTCGCCGCCGCACCGAATACCAGCTCGAAAAGGCGCGCGAACGGGAACACATCCTCAACGGCCTCCTCAAAGCGCTCGACCTGCTCGACCAGGTGATTGCCACGATCCGCGGGGCCGATTCAGCGGCCGCGGCGCTGGAGATCCTGCAGGGTAACCAGCCAATCCCGGCGCCGGTGGTGGAGCGCATCGGCCGCCAGAACATGCCCGTATTCGACTTCAGCGAGGTGCAGGCGCGGGCCATCCTCGACATGCAGCTCCGCCGCCTGGCCGCCCTCGAACGGAAACAGCTCGAAGACGAGCACAAAGAGATCGTGGCGAAGATCGCCTATCTCGAAGACCTCCTCGCCAATCCTCGCAAGATCGATCTGCTCATCAAGGACGATGTGCTCGACCTGAAGAAGAAGTACGGCGACCCCCGGCGCACCGAGATCGTCGAAGCCGAGCCCGAGGACTTCCGCGAGGAGGACCTCGTCCCCCACGAAGAGAGCGTCATCACCCTGAGCATCCGCAACTACATCAAGCGCATGCCTCTCGAGGAGTTCCGGGCTCAGCGGCGGGGCGGCAGGGGCTCTCGCGGTGCGCCCACGCGTGAAGAAGACGCCGTGCTGAAGCTTGCGGTCTGCGACACGCACGACAACCTGCTCTTCTTCACCGACCACGGCAAGGTCTACCACCTGCGCGCTTTCGATGTGCCCGACACGAAGAAGCAGGCGAAGGGGCTGCCGGTTGTCAATCTCATCCAGGTGGCCCCGGGCGAGCGCGTGACCACCATCCTGGTAGTGAAGGACTACGATCGCGACTTCATCCTGCTGGCGACGCGCATGGGCGAGATCAAGAAGACGCTGCTCAAGGACTTCGAGGTGGTGCGGCGCGACGGCAAGATTGCGATGACGCTCGAAGACGGCGACCAGCTCATCGCGGCACGGCTCGCCACGAATGAGACCAACGTCATCCTCGTTACGAGCGAGGGGCAGGCGATCCGCTTCAAGATCGATGATCTGCGCCAGGCCAGCCGCACCAGCGGCGGCGTCCGCGGCGTGAAGCTGACGAGCGGCGGCTACGTGGTTGGGGTTGAGTCGACCGACGACGGCGACCAGCTGCTGGCAATCACCGAACTGGGATTTGGAAAGCGCACCAGGCTGAGCGAATACCCGGTGCAGGGGCGCGGCGGCCAGGGGGTGAAGACCCTCAATATCACGGAGAAGACGGGCAAAGTCGCGGCCTGCCGTATCGTCAGGCCGGGCCAGGAGCTCATGCTCGTCTCCCGCGAGGGGATCGTTATCCGCACGGACCTCGACTCCATCAGCCTCCTCGGGCGCAACACGCAGGGCGTGACCGTGATGAGAGTCAACCCTGGAGACCTGGTGGCCAGCATCGCTGCCATCACCCTGGAGGAGGAACGCGGCCCGCGGCGCTCGCCGAAAGGGGCCGCCACGCCCGTCACCAACGAAACCCTTCCGCTCGACTTGAAGTAGGGACTCACCCGGCCGTCCGGGCGCGGACGGCCGGGGTGGCTGCGCTGCGTCCACTCTCGAACCTTCCAACGTTCACCGGGTGGGTGAAGTTCCCGGCTGCCTGCCCGAAAACTGATCGGCGTCATAGCTAATGTCCGCTATATGGTGCCCATTAGTGCCATCTATCTCAGGGGGTGCGTCGATGACGCAGATTGCTGAGCGAGAGTACACGGGATGGCAGGACCTCTACCGGGACAAGTGGAAGTGGGACTCGGTCCACTGGGGCACCCACTGCGTTGACTGCTACCCGGGCGACTGCCCGGTACGCGTGTTTGTGCGTGGCGGCCAGGTGTGGCGCGAAGAGCAGTCGGGAACGCTGCCCGTGATTGAGGAGGGCGTGCCCGACTTCAACCCCATGGGCTGCCAGAAGGGCGCTTCCTGGAGCCAGTCGCTCTACGGCCCGGACCGCATCTTCTATCCCCTGAAGCGCGCCGGGGAGCGCGGCGAGGGGAAGTGGACCCGCATCTCCTGGGACCAGGCCTACACCGAGATCGCTGAATCGCTCATTGACACCATCGAGAACGAAGGCGCCCAGGCGATCGTTCACGAGCCCGGGCCCGAACCCGTGGGCCTGTTCACGCTCGGGCGGTTCTTTGGCGTGCTTGGCGGCCACAGCTTTGACCACCACGCCTCGTTCAACGACTTTTCGAGCGGGCTGCACCTGACGTTCGGGAAGTTCAGCCCCGTGTCCTCGGCGGACGACTGGTTCAAGTCGGAGCTCGTGCTCATCTGGCACATGAACCCCGTGTTCACGCGCATCCCGTTCTATCACTTCATCGCCGAGGCGCGTTACAACGGCGCCGAGGTCGTCAACATCTCGCCCGACGTGAACCCATCGCACACGCACGCCGACTACCAGATCCCTATCAACGGGGCCTCGGACCCCGCCTTCGGGCTGGCGCTGACGCAGGTGATGTTCGCCGAGAACATCGCCGACTGGCAGTTCCTCAAGGAGCAGACGGACTTCGGCTTCCTTGTGCGCACCGACACGCGGCGCTACCTGCGCCAGACGGACGTGGAGGGTACCGGGCGCGAGGACCAGCTGTACCAGTGGGTGCCGGGGCAGGGGCTGAAGCTCGCCGACCGCGGCCAGATGCACCTCAAGGGCGTGGACATCGCCCTTGAAGGTGAGTACGAGGTCGCCCTCGCCGACGGCTCGAAGGTCACGGTGACGCCGGTCTACGCCATCTTCCGCAAGAAGCTGGATGCGGAGTACACGCCGGAGAAGCAGTTCCCGATCACGGGGGTGCACCCGGACGTCATCCGCATGCTGGCGCGGAAGATCGCGACGAAGAAGACGAACATCATGCTGGGCTACAACGCCTGCAAGTTCTATCACGGGGACCTGATCGAGCGGACGATGTGCCTGGTGCTGGCGGCGAGCGGCAACTGGGGCAAGCACGGCACCGGCATTCGCTGCTGGGCCGCGGGTTTTGTGGAGGGCCAGGGAATCGCCATGGCCAAGCCTGGTCCTGGCGCCGCCAACAGCGAGATCATCCTCGCCGCGCGCGATGCAGGGGTGGCCGCCATGAAGGCGCAGGACCCCACGATGACCACCGAGATCGCCGTGGGCGAGATGCTGCGGCGCACCGCCGGGCGGGAGCGTCAGGCCTTCAACCGCGTCGACTCGACCCCGGTGGCGGGCGGCACCACTTCGCCCCCGGCCTTCTGGTGGTACGACCAGGGCGGCTACAGGGAGCGCTGGAACCGGAAGGAGTGGGGCGACACCACACTCCCACGATCCTTCGACGACTACTACAACGAGGCGATGGAGAAGGGCTGGTGGGAGGGGATCCTCAAGCCGGGGCCAGATCAGCCTCCGCGCGTGCTCTTCGAGGCTACCGGCGACATGCTCCGCCGCTCACGTGGCGGAAAGAAGACGCTCGTCGAGAACCTCTGGCCCAGGCTCAAGGCGATAGTCGTGATCGACTTCCGGCTGAGCGAGACGGCCATGTACGGCGACTACTTCCTGCCGGCCGCCCAGCACTACGAGAAGATCGCTTCGGGGATGCCGACGCCGCACGTGCTCAACTTCACCCTGAGCGACCGCGCGACGGAGCCTTACGGGGAATCGAAGGTCGAATGGGACATCCTGGCGGGGCTAATCGAAAAGATCGCCGAGGTGGCGGCAGGGCGCGGGCTTGTGGAATACACCGGGGGCAACGGCGCCACCCGGAAGTACTCCGATCTGCGCAACGCCTTTTCCCTTGATGGCTACTACAACGACCAGGACAAGCGTTGGGACGAGATCATCCGCGACACGGCCCTGGCGGGCACGCTCCCGATGGGCACGACGCTGCAATCGATGCGAGAGAAGGGCCACGTGCGCTTCACGGACTGGGGACTGGCGCCGCTCTCGCTTTCCCAGGCCTCGCCACTTGAGCCGAACAAGACGCACGTCCCCTTCCGCAACCACGTCGAAAAGGGCGACCCCTTCCCGACCTACTCCCGCCGCGCCCAGTTCTACATCGACCACGAGTGGTGGCTGGAATCGGGCGAGGAACTGCCGACCTACAAGCCCAACCCGAAGATGGGCGGCGACTACCCGCTGGGGCTCACCTCGGGCCACAACCGCTGGTCCATCCACACCATGAACCAGGCGAACAAGGTCATCCTCGATACCCACCGCGGCGAGCCCCACGTGATGGTCAACACCGATGACGCGAAGGCGCGCGGGGTCAAGGACGACGACCTGGTGCGGGTGTTCAACGACGTCGGTTCGTTCCTCGTGCGGGCGAAGGTGGCGCCGAACGTAAAGCCGGGGCAGATCATCAGCTACAACGGCTGGGCGCCCTTCCAGTACAAGAACTGGGACGGCGAGAACGAGATCGAGCCCGGGATGGTGAAGTGGAACGGCTGGGCCGGCGGCTACGGCCAGCTCCGCTACTACCAGCAGCACTGGCAGCCCATCCCCAGCTCGCGCTGGACCCGCTGCGACTTCGAAAAGGCGTGATGAAGCGGGGCTGCTACCCGGCGGCCCCGCCAACCAGGGCGTATTCAAGCGCGTCTGCCAGGGCGAGCCACGACGCCTCGATGATGTCGGTCGACGAGCCCACGGTGGTCCAGTAGCGGTTGCCATCGGTGCTTTCGATAAGCACGCGCACCTTGGCGGCCGTCGCCGACTGGCTATCGAGGATGCGCACCTTGTAGTCGACCAGCTTCACTTCGGCCAGCACGGGGTAGAAGCCGACCAGGGCGCTGCGGACGGCGCGGTCGAGAGCGTTAACGGGGCCGTTGCCCTCGGCGGCAGTGTGCTTGAGCACGCCATCGACGCGCACCTTGGCCATCGCCTCGGCCAGCATCTCGTTGAGCTGCTCGCGGTCGTGGCTCTGGCGCCGCCGCTCAACTATGACGAAGTCCTCCAGCTCGAAGGGCTGGGTGTAGCCGGGCAGGGTGCGCCGAACGAGCAGCTCGAAGCTCGCCTCGGCGCCCTCATACTGGTAGCCCAGGCTCTCCTTTTCCTTCACGATCTCGAGGAGGCGCTTCACCTCATCGGCCGAGAGCGGGAAATCGATGCCGCGCTCCTGCAGCTTCATGAGCAGGTTGCGCTGCCCCGCCAGCTCGCTCACCAGCACGCGGCTGGCGTTCCCCACCGCAGCCGGGTCGATGTGCTGGTAGGCGCGCTCATCCTTCATGATCCCGGCAACGTGGTAGCCGGCCTTGTGCGCAAAGGCGCTCGCCCCCACATAGGGCGCCTGGGGGTTGGGCGCCATGTTGGCCAGCTCGCTCACGTAGTTGGAAATCTCTGTTAGGCGTGCAAGCTGCTCATCGTCCACCACTTCGATGCCGGCCTTGAGCTTCAGGTTGGCCAGGATCGTGAGGATATCGGCGTTGCCGCAGCGTTCGCCGTAGCCGTTCACACAGCCCTGCACCTGCCACACGCCCGCCTCCACGGCGGCCAGCGAGTTGGCCACTGCCAGGCCGGCGTCGTTGTGGCAGTGGATGCCGAGGCGAGTATCGGTCACCCGCTGCTGCACCGCTGCGATGGCGCGCAGCATTGCCCCGGTGGTCATGCCGCCGTTCGTGTCGCAGAGGACGAGGGCGTCGGCGCCGGCGCGGGCCGCCGTCGCCAGGCACTGCAGAGAGTAGTCCGGGTCGTTGGCAAAGCCGTCAAAGAAGTGCTCCGCGTCGAAGAAGACGGTCTTACCCATTTCCTTGAAGTAGCGGATGGTCTCGGCGATCATCGCCAGGTTCTCTTCGGCGCTCGTTTCGAGGATTTCGCGGACCTGGTACATGCTCGCCTTGCCAACGAGGGTGATCCCGGGGGTCTCGGCCGCCACCAGGCTCTGGATGTTGGGGTCTGTCGAACAGGTCAGGTTCGGCTTGCGGGTGCCCCCGAAGGCGCTGACCCTGGCATTGCGCAGGCTTACGTCGCGCAGCCGGCGGAAGTACTCGGCATCCTTGGGGTTGGACCCGGGGAAGCCTCCCTCGATCCATTCGAGACCCAGCTCATCGAGCTTTCGCGTGATGCGGATTTTGTCCTCAACGGAAAGGGAGATGCCCTCCATCTGGCTGCCATCGCGGAGGGTTGTGTCGTAGAGCTGGACGCGGTCGGTTGGCATGGCGCGAAGGGATCCTTTCCATCACGAGGGTAGGGCGCTGTCTCGAATAGTGAAGGTGCCGGGGAAAGGCGCGCTAAATGGCAGCCCCGCGTGATTGACGCGGGGTTCGTATCACCGTGGGTGAGGAATGCGCGAGCACGAGGAGATTGTACCAGACTTCGCGCCCGCTGCTCCGCGCACCGTTCCCGCGGCCCGCTATGATCGGGGACAAGGGAAGACGATGGACGTCCGCTTCTATGCCACATTGCGCGACCTCACGGGGGTAAGGCGCGTTGAATTCGGCCTGCCCCCGGGAGCAACGGTGCGCGAGCTGCTCGGCGCGGCCATTGCGCGCTATCCCGCTCTTGGCCCACTGGCCTGGACGCCCGCGGGTGAACTGAGCGACTTCATCAAGGTCTTCGTCGATGGGCGCGAAATCCGGTACCTGCAGGGGCTCGATACGGCTATTCCCGAGGGGGTGACGGTCGACATCTTCCCGCCGACGGCCGGCGGATGAACCGCCTCGAAATCAGGGGGCTGCCGGCCGCGCTCTTCCGGCGCTACCTGCAGGAGGAGTTCGATGGAAGGTGCACCGGCGACGGCTCCGTAGAAGGGGATGGCTGGCGCGCCCGCTTCATCGATGGCGCCCCGTTGCGAATCGGACTTGTGATGACACCCGTGCTCTTCGTCGAATTCGATGGGGAGCGCGCAGCGGAGGCATCGGCGTTCGTCGCGCGAAAGGCGATGCGCGGCGGGGGATAGCCGCCCCAAGACCCAGCTGCTGGAAATCCCTCGCGTACAGGCGTACCCTCCCCGGCAACATCGCCGGGAGGCTACCCGTGAAGCTCGAATACCTCATGACCTACCACGCCGACCTCAAGCCCGTGGTGGAAGTGGGGCCGGGGCCATTGGGGTCGCGCAACATCTTCGACGTCGTTGGCGGAACGTTCGAAGGGCCGCGGCTGCGAGGCAGGCTCCTGCCCAGCGGTGGGGACTGGCTCCTCAACGGCCCGGATGGCGCCGGCCGCCTTGATGTGCGGGCGACGTTGGAGACGGACGATGGCGCCCACATCTACATGCAGTACTTCGGCATCGTGATTGTGGCCGGGGTGGCGGCCGAGAAGCTGGGCCGCGGCGAAGGCACCGACTACGGCGACGCGGTCTTCATGACGAACCCCCGCTTTGAAACAGGGGACCCCCGCTATGCCTGGCTGAACGCGGTTGTCGCTGTTGGCGAAGGCCGCTTCGGTCCCGGCTGGGTCGAATACCGCGTCTACCAGGCTGTCAACGGCTAGGGAGCAGAGACCTGTGAAGCTGGAGCCGCTCTATGACGTCCACGTCGACCTCAAGGATCCGGTGGAAGTTGGCGCCGGCCCATTCGGCGTTCGCCGCATCATCGACATCATTGGCGGGACTGTTGATGGGCCTCGCCTCAAGGGCAGGGTCTTGCCCAGTGGCGCTGACTGGCTGCTGGTGACGGGCGACGGGGTCAGCCGCCTGTCGGTGCGGGCCACCGTGCTGACCGGCGATGGGGCATACATCTACCTCGATTACCCGGGGATAGCGGTACTTCCTCCCGAAGCGGGAGCGAAGTTCATGCGCGGCGAGGCCATAGACTACGGCGAAGGCTACTTCATGACGACGCCGCGTTTCGAGACCGGCGACCACCGGTATGCCTGGTTGAACGCCGTGGTGGTCGTGGCCGAAGGGCGATTGGGCCCCGGCCGGGTGGAGTTCCGTGCCTACCACGTGGTGAACGGCTGAGGCGACCACGCTCACGAGCCCATCCGCCTGTACAATCCACGGACGAGCGGTTGTGAAGGCAGAGGAAGAATGAACGCAGACGAGATAAGGAGAGTGGGCCTGGCGGGCGGGGGTGTAATGGGTGGCGGCATCGCCATGACCTTTGCCCAGCACGGCTACAGCGTGGTAATCCGCGACATCTCCGATGAGGCGCTGGCGAAGACGAGGGCCACGATCCAGCACGGCCGATTCGGCTGGGAGGGCGCCGTGGACCGGGGCAAGCTGACGCGCGAGCAGGTGGACGGCTTCGCGAAGAACCTTGCCTTCACCACAAGCGCAAGTGACCTGGCGGGCTGCGACCTCGTAGTCGAGGCGGTCCCGGAAGACGAAGAGCTGAAGAAGAAGGTATGGGCGGAGTTCGATGCGGTGGTGAAGCCCGGAGCCATCTTCGCAACCAACACCAGCGGTTTCGCCATCGGCAGCCTGAACCAGGCGGTTTCGCGCCGCGACCGCTTCATCGGCATGCACTGGTTCAGCCCGGCCAACATCATGAAGCTCGTGGAGCTGGTGCACGCGCAGGAGACCTCTGAGGAATGCATCGCCACCATGGAGGCGGTCTGCCGCCGAATCGGCAAGACGAGCGTGCGCGTGAAGGACGCCCCCGGCAGTTACGGCTTCATCGCCAATCGCGTCTACTTCGCTGCCGTGGCCGAGGCGCGCAAGATCGCCGAGGCCGGGCTCGCCACTCCCGAGGACATCGATACGGCCATGAAGCTCGGCTACAACTGGCCCAGCGGACCGCTCGAAATGTTCCGCGGGGCGCGATCCGGCTGGCAGTAAGCAGCGGGCGATTAACCGCGAGGTGCCGGGGATTCCCCGGTGGCACCCCATCGGCGATTCACGTCACAATCAGAGCATGAGATTCCTGCGCCGCCGGGCCGTTCCCGTACCGGCCGCTCCGCCGCCTTCGTTCGGCCCGTGGCTGCTGCGCCACTTCGCCCGGGGCGAGGCAACCGCGGAGATGACGTTCTCGCGCCTTGAGCGTGTATGCAGCAACGCCGGGTCGGTGCTGTGCGGCGCGGCCTACGCGAACCCGGAAGCGCTCATCGCTTCGGGCGAAATCGGGGCAACGTTGGCATCGGAGGCGGCTCTCGTTGCAAAACGTACGGGCGATGGCTTTCGCGCCTGCCTCGCCGACCGCCAGCACACCGTCATCACCTGGCCGTGGGATCACATGGCCACCCGGGTCGCGTGGGAGGCCTCGCGGAATTCCGAGCAGTCGGAAGAAACCGTGGGCCGGCGCCTGTGCGACATTGGCGCGGCCTATGCAGTTCGCCATCGCCAGCAGCTGGCCACAGCCCTGGACCTCTGGCGCCAGGTGACAGCGGGCCTGAAGCCCGGAGCTGGCAGCGCGACCACCCCCGGGCTGGAGGAGATGGGAAACCAGCTGCTCGTGGCCTTCGAGGCCGAGCAGGCGCCCATCTGAGGGCGCCGGGCGTTGGCCTGTGCGACTCCGGCGGCATACCCTGCGGGCGTGGGCGCACTTGCACCGGCCTTCGCACCCCATCGATCGCGCAGCGCCCGGAACGCGTTGCAGCTGCTCCAGGCGCTTACCGCGCGCGACCTGAAACTGCGCTACCAGGGGAGCATCTTTGGGTGGGCATGGTCACTCCTGCGACCACTGGCGCTGGGCGGGATCCTCTCGTTCGCACTTGGGAGCGTGCTTGGCACAGGCATTGGCGCCGTGTTCTTGCTCTGCGGGCTCTTTCCGTGGTTCTGGTTCCAGAGCTCGGTGCAGGGTTCGGCGACGACATTCGTGGGAAACGGCGGACTGCTCAGGAAGGTGCGCTTTCCGCGGCATGTGCTCCCGGCCAGCGTGGTCCTTGGCAATACCCTCCAGTTCCTGCTGGCGCTGCCGGTGCTTTTCGCGTTCGTGATCGGCGCCGGGCATGGGCCGTCGTGGACCTGGATCCCGGGGCTGCCGCTGATGTTCGTGGTGCAGCTGGCGCTTGTGATGGGCCTTTCGCTGTTCGTCGCCAGCGTCACCGTCTTCTTCCGTGATCTCGAACACCTGCTTGATGTGGGGCTCACGCTCGTTTTCTATGGAACCCCCATCCTCTACAGCCTCGACCGCGTCCCTGGCAGGTACGAGTGGGTGGGCTGGGCGAACCCCCTCGCCCCTGTAATGGAGGGCTGGCGGAGCGTGCTTCTCGATGGGTCCCTCCCGGGCGCTCATCTCCTGGTCGCGGCCGGCTTCGCGGCGGTTTCGCTTGTCGCGGGGTGGCTCACCTTCCGCCGCCTGGAGGACCTTTTCGCAGATGTCGTCTGACTCGCCACCGGGTCCGGCCGTGATGCGCCTGCGAGACGTCTCGCGGCGCTTCCACATGCTCGACGGACCGATGGAGGTGAAGACGGCGTTGCTTCACCCGTTCCGCTTCCTGGGGCGCTACCGCCACCGGAATCCCTTCTGGGCCGTGCGCGATGTCACCCTCGACATCGCCCGGGGCGAGTTCTTCTCCATTGTCGGGGCGAACGGCAGCGGCAAGAGCACGCTTCTGCGGCTCATGGCGGGTCTTTCGCGGCCGACAGCGGGGACGATAGAGGCCACGGGGCGGATCTCCACCCTGCTTGAGCTGGGCTCAGGCTTTCACCCCCAGGTCAGCGGCCGCGAGAACGCCATCCTCAACGGATTGCTCATCGGCATGACCCGGGCCGAGATCGAGGCGCTCCTCCCGCGCATCGTCGCCTTCGCTGGCCTGCAAGAGTTCATCAATCAGCCCATGCGCACCTACTCCTCGGGGATGTACGTCCGCCTTGGCTTCGCCATTGCCGCGCACATGGACCCGGAAATCCTGCTCGTCGATGAGGTCCTCGCCGTCGGCGACGCGCACTTCCAGGAGAAGTGTTACAACCACATCGCCTCGCTTCGCGAGCGCGGGGTGACGATCGTGATGGTCTCGCACGACCTCGCCGCGGTGGAGCGCTTCTCCACCCGCGCCGCCCTCATGGAGCGGGGGCGAATCGCGGCGATAGGCGACCCCCGGCAGATAATCCACCGCCATGTCGAACGGCTGGCGCAGACCTCCACTGAAATCAGGCGGGCGATCGATGAGGCGATCGAAGCGCGCCCGGAGGAGTTCGGGCGGGCACTCAAGGACGCGCCGGAGGAGATCAGGGAGGCGTTCGAGCGCGCCGTCGCCGAGAGAGCGGCTGCTGAGCAGGCGCCTGCCACAGCGGAAGGGGCGCACGCCGCTCGCGACGACCGCACAGGCGCCGGCGATGGACAATGACGTCCCGGCCCGCCCAAGACATCGGCAGAGTGCCTCCGGTGGCCATCCTCACGGTCACCACCAACGCCAGCGGCCACCTTCCCGCATACCTCGAGGCCCTGGAGGCGGTCACAGCCCCGGCATGGCAGCTCTGGGTCGTCGATAACGCCTCGACCGATGACTCGGCGGGAATCGCGGAGAGGCACTTCCCCCAGGCTGTGGTGCTGCGCAACAGCGCGAACCTCGGCTTCACTGGCGCCTGTAACCGGGCGCTCAGGGAGATCCTCAAGGGCCACGCGCGCTACGTGCTCTTCCTCAACGACGACACGGAGGTCACGCCCGGCTTCCTCGAAGCGCTGGTGTCGCTTGCCGGCGAGCGCACCCTTGTGGCGCCCGTGACCTTCCTTGCCGGACAGCCGGACCGGCTTGACGACTCGGTAGGCGAGTTCGACTGGCTACGGGGCGCATGGAAGGAGCGCGTGCTCGGCACCGCCGGCGGCCCCGAGTACCGCCGTGTCCGCCCGGTCTCCTCCGCGAACCTCTCCTGCCTGCTCGTTCCTGTGGAGGCTTTCCGGGCGGCCGGCCTCCTGGATGAAGCGTTCTTTGTCTACTACGACGACACGGACTTCTGCCGCCGCGTTCGCGAGGCAGGCTTTCGCATCCTCTTTCAGCCCGGGGCCGTGGTGTATCACCGCAAAGGGGCCACACTGGGCGGACAGTTGACGCCGTTCGGCTGCTACTACCTCGCTCGCAACCGGCCCTACCTGATGCGCAAGCACCTTGGCCTGGGCCCACGGTTTGCTGCGTTCTTCGCCTATTTCGTGGCGACGCGCGCGGCGCGCCTGGCCATCTGGACCCTGCGTGGCCGCCGGGACCTCTCCCGGGCGACCCTGGCCGGGATACGCGACTTCGCGCTCGGACGCATGGGCGATGGCGGGCGAACGCCTGGCGGCGCCTGAAAGCCGGCTACTTCGGAGACTGCGGTTCTTCGAATAGCTGAAACAGCACCCCGCCACTGTCCCTGGGGTGCAGGAATGTGTGGCGCTTCCAGTCGCTTTCGATGACGCCACCGAAGGGCTCGATTCCTTCGGCCTTGAGCGCTGCCGCGGCGCGATGCACCGAAGTCACCTCGCAGCAGATATGGTGCATGCCGGGCCTGCGCGCATCGATGAACTTCTGGACAAAGCTATCGGGGCGGAATGGAGCGATGATCTCAAACTTGAGCTGGCTGCCGGGGATCGCCATGACGCAGCCATCGTAGCCCAGGTAGTCGTCCCGCCAGCGGCTCAGCTCGCTCATTCCAAGGACCCGCGCCTGCCACTCAGCCTGCCGGTTGACGTCCTCCACGGCCATTGAAACGTGATCCACGCGCTGCAGGTCGACGATTCCGCCACCAGCGTTCCGGTCGACCTCCTTCGGGGCGCGTTTGGGAACGAAGAACTGCCAGAGAATGCCGCCGGAGTCCTTCGGGTGGATGTAGGTGAGGAGCCATTCGCCATCGTCTGCGATACCGCCAAAGGGCTTCATGCCGAGGCGTTCTATCTCAGCGGCCGTCTCGTGGATGTCGTGCACCTCGACGGTGATATGGTGCAGACCGGGGCCATTCTGTTCGATGTACTTCCGGACGAAGCTGCCGGGCGTTGCCGGCTCGATGACTTCGAACTCGATGCCGGTGCCTCGAACCTGGCTGACGCTGCCATTGAAGTCGGAGCCCGGGCCGGCCTGCCACGACGAGAGGAACTTGAAGCCAAGCAGCTTCTCCAGGAGGTCCGCCTGCTCGCGCCAGGATGGCGCGGCCATGCTGATATGGTCGACTCGCTTAACGGGTAGCAAATGTGGCTCCGGGGGGGGATAGGATTGTGAGCCTATGGTAAGTTCGGGCTGAATGTCGCCGCAAATCCCCGCCCCCGCCCGCTCGGCCACGGTCCTCGTCAACCTGCGTGCCCGAGGCGTGGCGGGCAGGTTCGATGCCGGCCGCGTGACGGCCTACCTGCGCAGCAGGGCGGTCGAGGCACGAATCGTCACGCCGGCCTCGCCAGCGGAATCAGCCCGAGAGGCACACCGGGCAGCCCTCCGCGGTGAGGACTTGCTCTTCGTGGCCGGGGGAGACGGCACCCTGCGCGTGGCGGCCGAGGGCCTGGCGGGCTCGAACACGGCGCTGGCTGCCATCCGCGGGGGTACCGCGAACGTGCTTGCGCATGAGATCGGCATCCCGCGGGGCCTGCAGAAGGCAATCGATGCCCACCTGGAAGGCCAGCGTGTGCGCATGGACATCGGCCGCGCCGGGAACCTCCCGTTCCTGCTCATGGCAGGCGCAGGCTGGGACGCGGCAGTCGCCCGGAGCGTGCATGCACCGCTGAAGCGGGTGGCCGGCCCCTTCGCCTACATCGCCGAGGGAGCGTGGATGCTGCCCCGGCTTCGTACCAGGGTCGTGCGCTGGGTATGTGATGGGGAGGAGCACGAGGAGCCGCTCGCGGTGATGGTGCTCGGCAACACGCGCCTTTATGGTTCCGTTGTCCATGTGACCCCCCGTGCCTTCGCCGACGATGGCCGGCTGGATAACAGCGCGCTCTCGCCGCGCCGTCCCATGGACGGGACGCGCATTTCGGCACGGCTCCTGTTGGGCCGTCACGAAGGCGACGGGCGCACCTTCATCGCGCGCGCCCGGGATACGTCGATCGAGACCCCGGGCCTGCCCGTGCAGCTCGATGGGGACTATGCAGGGGAAACGCCGCTCCGCTTTACGGTTGAGCCCCGGGCGCTCGTGTTGAGCGTCCCCCACGGGAAGCTACCGGCGATCTTCGGAGGGTAGCGGCGCACTGGCGCCGGCTGTCGGGCACACCCGGACCCGGCCCGGCGCCGCCGGTGCCTACTCGCGCGGCGTCCATGCGGGTGGACGCCTCTCGACGAATGAGCGCATCCCCTCGCGCGCCTCCTCTGAAGCGAAGAGCGCTGCGGAGCGGCGTGCCATGTGTGGCAGGGCTTCGTCGAACGTCACTGGCGCGACCTCGCGCGTGATCTGCTTGACGGCCGCGTGGGCGCCGGGCGCCCCTTTCAGCAACCACGAACAGTACCGCTCCACGGTCGAGTCGAGCTCGGCAGGCGGCACGACGACGTCGAGCAGGCCGATGCGCAGCGCCTCGGCGGCGCTGATGGGCTCACCCGTCAGGAAGAACGGCAGAGCGGCCGCGGCGCCCGTTCGCGGCAGAATCGTGGTGGTGATCACGGCCGGCGCCAGGCCGATGCGCACCTCGCTCGCCCCAAAGGTTGCCCCTTCGACCCCGATCACGATATCGCACGCTGCCAGCACGCCCAGTCCGCCGGCGCGCGCAAGGCCGTTCACACGGCAGACCACGGGCTTCGGGGAATGCCAGATGGTAGAGAGCACCGTGGGGACGTCGCTCGCCCGCCCTGCTCCCCCGTCTTCGTTGGTGGCCAGCTGCTCCTTGAGGTCGGCGCCCGCGCAGAAGACCGGCCCCGCCCCGGTGAGCACAATCACACGCACGGCCCCATCGGCCAGCGCCGTATCGAGGGCGTCTCGCAGCCCCGAAACGAGCCCCCGGGAGAGCGCGTTCCTGTTCCCGGGCGAATTGAGCGTGACTGTTGCCACGCCCCCCTTCTTCTCCAGGATGACGAGCGCATCAGCCATTGTTCTCTCTCCCGGGGGCCGTGGCCCTGCCTGTTTGCCTCAGCCTTGTGCAGGCGCGGCCGCCAGTCAACTCCGTGCGCCTTGCCGCCCGGGACGACACAATTAGCTGCCAACCATGCGAACCGACCTCCTCTCTGGCCTGGTGGTGACGGAGTTCGGCGGCACCACCGCCGCCGCGCGCTTCTGTGGTAAAGCCCTGGCCGACCTTGGCGCCACCGTCTACGAAGCGGAACCGGTACCGGCCGGGTTCCCGGTGGGCCAATCGCTCTACCTGGAGTTCGGCAAGCACGGCGGCGTTGCCGGGGACCTGCCAGACGCTGTGATCATCGGCGCCGCGTACGGCCGCCCGCGCGACGCGAGCGACGTGCCCCTGGTGGCGCCCGTGACCACCATCTTCCGGGCGTACGGCGACGAGCGCGATGTGACTTCTCCCGAGCCCGATGACCTGGTGCTGTTCGCCCAGTGCGGTCTGATGAACCTCATCGGCGACCCGGAGCGAGAGCCGCTCAAGAATGCCGGTGACCAGCCCAACGCCGTGGCGGGGCTCTATGGGGCGGTCGCCCTGCTGGCGGGCGTCTACCGCCACCGCCATACGGGACGGGAATCTGGCGTTCTCGTCCCCACGCTTGATTGCATGACCTCGGCGCAGGACATCGTCACGGCACGCTACGAGTACACCCGCAATCACTGGCCGCGCCAGGGCGGCCGACGCCCTCAGAATCACCCGATGTCGAACCTGCCCTGCAAGGATGGTTATGTCGCAGCGACCGTCGTCGGTAGCGATGACTGGCGATCGGCGGCAACGCTGATGGAGTGCGAGTGGGTGCTCGATGACCCCCGCTTCGCCACGCCGCAGCTGCGCGCCCGGCACGCGGACGAGCTTGACGCGGCTTTCGCCCCCTGGCTCATGGCCCACACAGCCAGCGAAATCGTGGAACTCGCCCAGGCGTGGCGGATTCCCTTCGGCGCCGTGCTCGACCCGGCTGGCCTGCTCGCTTCCGAACAGCTCCGGCGGCGGCGGTTCTTTGCGCCTGCAGAATTCGGTGAGCGGGAGGTGCTGCTTCCCACCGCCCCGGGAGTTGTGACGAAGGGCGAGTTTTCCGGCCCGGCCCCTCGCCGGCCGACCCCGATTGGACGGACCCAGCTTCCCCTCGCCGGGGTTCGCGTCATCGACCTGAGCATGGTCTGGGCCGGGCCGCTTACGGCACGTCTGCTCGCGCAACTCGGGGCGGACGTCATCAAGATTGAGGGTCCGCGGCGCCTCGATAGCTTCCGCGGCCCGCTCTCGGATGGGCCCGGAGAGTACCCGGGCAACGACCCTGGACCGGACCGGTGGAACCGGAATGCGCGCTTCAACCAGACCAACCTCACCAAGCGGTCGCTCGTCCTCGACCTGGGCGCCGAGCCTGGCCGCGAGGTCCTGCGCACTCTGCTGCGCGAGGCCGACATCCTCATTGAGAACTACAGCCCGCGTGTGATGGTCAACTGGGGCTTTACCTGGGACGAAGTGCAGCGCATCAATCCCCGGCTCATCTATCTCCAGATGCCCGCCTTCGGCGCCAGTGGCCCGGAGCGCGACTACATCGCCTACGGCACCGCGGCCGAGGCGATGGCCGGGCTCTGCTCATACATCGGCTACCCGGGCGAGGCGCCCCTCAACTCGACGCTCGCATACGGCGACCCCATTGGGGGCGCGACCGGCGCCTGCATGGCCATCGCCGCCCTCCTCCACCGCGACCGTACCGGGAGCGGCGTGCACATCGACCTGGCGCTGCGCGACGCGGCCGCCTGGACCATCGGCGACCTCATCGCCGAGGCGCAGATCGACCCGGGCAGCGTGGTGCGCAATGGCAATCGCTCCCGCCACAGCGCCCCCCGCGGCGCCTATCGTGTCCAGGGCAACGACAGGTGGGTTGCGCTTTCGGTGCGTTCGGACGAGCAGTGGCGCGCCCTGTGCGAAGTCCTTGGCGGCGTCTTCGACGGGCTGAAGCCACTGAGCACGCTCGCCCGGCTCGATCGGCATGACGAAATCGACGCGCTGTTGCGCGCGCGACTGGCCGGGGAATCCGCCGCGGCGGCGATTAGCCTCTGCATGCGGGCCGGGGTACCGGCAGCCATGGTCGAGAACGAAGCCGACATCCTCGACGATGAACGCCGGCAGGGGTCGGGCCTGGTCCGGCGGATGGACTCGGGTTCGGTCAGAGGGCTTCGCCATCTTGCACTGCCGTTCCTGTTTGATGGAGAGCGAGGCCGGTGTGCGCCCGCTCCGTGCTTTGGCCAGCACAACCACGAGGTGCTGCGTTCGCTTGGCCTTGGCGAAGCGGAAATCGACGCCCTGCTTCGATACGGGGTCGTGGCCGATAGGCCGCCGGTCTAGCAGGCCGGAGAGATGCCGGTCGCGTACTATTCCAGGAGGGACAGGAGGTACAGACGATGACGGAACGTGGGGCCTTCAGACGTTCAGGCGGGGCGGCCAGCGGTGCGCTTGCTTTCCTGCTGGTGGCTACATTGCTGGCGGCCGCAGCCTGCGGCGGAAGCGAAGAAGACGACATCAAGAACATCCAGGCCACGGCTACCGCGGCAGCCAGGGATCGTCCATCGGCGACGGCGACGCTCGATCCCGTTGCGGCCTATCGGCAGAAGGTGACGGCCGCCGGGAAGCGGCTCTCGGAGGCGACTGACCAGTTGCACAAGGACATGCTGGCAGCCTCGGAATCGCAGGCCGACCCGAAGTGGCCCACGATTCTCACGACCGATGCCGACGCGGTTATTGCCGCAGTTGCCGCCGTGAAAGCGCTGACACCACCCGATGACCGGTTCAGCGCCTTCGCTGCGGGATTGAATGAGATTGCGGCGAAGCTCGAGAGCGGTGCGAAGCTGCTCAAGCAGGCCATTCCCACGGCCGACCAGGCGATCGGCGCCCAGGCGTTCTTCGCCGTCGATGAGGGAAAGGCGAAGCTCCCGGACGCCCTGGCGGCGCTGCCCGCGGAATAGCGACTACCCGGCCGGCGCGGCGAGCGACGGCTCTACGATGCGCCCATCGCGCATGTAGATGATGCGGTCGGCGGCAGCGGCCACCTCCCGGTCGTGCGTGACCAGCAGGATTGTGACTCCGCGCTCGTTCCGAATACGCCGGAAAAGGTCGAGCACCGTTTCGGCGGAAGCGGAATCGAGTGCGCCGGTGGGCTCATCGGCAAGGATGATGGAGGGGTTGTTCGCGAGCGCTCGGGCGATGGCGAGGCGCTGGCGTTCGCCACCGGAAAGCCCTGGCGGTCTCACCTTTTCGCGGTGCGAGAGAGAAACGGCCGCGAGCAGGTTGCGCGCCCTCTCGCCCTGTTCGCTGTGCTTGAGGCCGTTGGCGAACATGGCTACTTCGACGTTCTGGATGGCGGTCAGGTTTGGGAGCAGGTTGTGGAGCTGAAAGACAAGCCCAACTTCGAAGCGCCGGTAGCGGTTGAGGCTCGGCAGCCCCGAGATGTCGTTGCCATTGACGAGGATGCGTCCCGAGGTGGGGGAGTCGAGGGCGGCAAGGAGGTGGAGCAGCGTCGACTTCCCGCAGCCGGAAGGACCAACCAGGGCGACCCACTCTCCCTGCCCAATCGTAAGCGTAACGCCGTTGAGGGCGTTGACGAGCCCGTGATCGAACGACTTCTTCACGTCGAATATCTGGATTGCCGGTGGCCGGCCGGCGCCGTCACTCATGCCGGATAGCATCCAGGGGGCGGAGCAGGGCTGCTCGCGCCGCAGGATAGAGGGCGCCAACGAAGGCCATGCCAAAGGCAATGGCAAGCGCCCGGCCAAACACACCACCCGGGTAATCCGGCTGGAAAACGCCCACCAGGTCCGGCGAACGCGCCAGGATCTCGACGGCAACGAAGCCCGCGCCAACGCCCACCATTGCGCCGGTGAGGCTGACCACGAGCGCCTCCATCATCACGCAGAGCAGGACGCGCATGCGCGACCACCCGATGGCGCGCAGCACGCCGAATTCGCGCGTGCGTTCAAAGACACTGAGGACCATGGTGTTGAGAATGGAGACCGCACCAATGATGAGCGCCAGGGCGGATACACCAATGTTCGCGGCGCTGATGAGCTCGAGGTTCCGGTCGATGCGACCGAACTCCGATTCGGTACGCACGGTTGCCAGTTCGGGGCGGTCGTATTCGATTCGCGCCCTGATCTCATCGAGGTTGGCGCCCTCCACAGCGCGGACGAAGACGAGCGTCACCACACCGGGCTTGCGCTCTTCGGTCTGAACCCCCACCAGCGACATCATGGAGGCGGCGTCGCCGAACACCTGTCCGGTGGAGTAGATGCCCACGACATCGAAGGTGTCGTCGTCGATAACGACCTGGTCCCCGATGGTCTTGCCGAGATCGCGGGCGGCGCGGTAGCCAAGCATGATCTCGGTCTGCGAATCGGGCTCGTACTTGCGCCCGGCCACGATCTGCACGCCGAAGGCTTCGAGGTCGCCGGGGGGTATTCCCAGTTTCAGGAAGAAGGGGTGGTCCTCGTCGAGCTTCGTCATGTCGACGAGCACGCCGATGGCGTTTTCCACTCCCTCATAAGAACCGATGAGGTCCACGTCCTTCTCGTCGACTGAGCTGTAGATGACGTCGGAGACGCCTTTCTGAGCCACAGAGAAGTCGGCATCGCCCGTGCGCAGAATCGAGATTGCGGTTCGCCGCAGGCTGTGCGTGAGCACGCCCATGGTCACCACCACGGCGATGCTGATGGCGATGGCGATGCCGGTGAGCGATGAGCGCACCTTGCGGGTGTAGACGTTGCGGGCGGTCAGCGAGACGAAATACACAGGCTCCTGCCGATGACGCCGATCGTAACTGCCGTTCTGCTGGAGTCGGCCAATACTAGAAAGCGGGAGCAAAAAGATCCAGCCAAGGTCCCTGAACTACATAATCGCCTATTGTCTGTGATGGAATCGGCCCTACAATCGCATCGGGTGGCGCCGCGTTCCTTCGTGGAGCGCGCTGCGAGGGACCGATGCAACGCCGCGCAACGCTTCGCGTTGCCCACCAGGCCCACCACTCCGAGGTGTGGGACCTTTTCTTCATGGCCGCACTCGCGGCCTTTACGCTCGCGCTGGGGCTGCTTGGTTTCGTGCTCGCGGACGCGATCGTGGATCATACCCCGGGCCGCTCCCGTGCCAGTGGCGCTTCGCAGCAGAACAAAACAGGCGCGGGCGACGAAGTGCGGGCCGTCCATTCGCCGGCCTTCCCGGCCGCCGAGGATGCTCGCCTGCAGGCAGCGATCCTTGATGTGCTGGGCGCCGAAGCCGGGCGTTTCGGCGTGGTCGCCAGGCGCCTGGACGATGGCCTCACCGCCCGGGTGAACGGTGACCATGTCTTCTACGCCGCAAGCACGTTCAAGCTCGCGATCCTCTACGAAGCCGAGCGCCGGCGTAGCCAGGGGCTGCTCGACTTCAACGCGCCGCTCCCGTTCGATGAGAGCGACCTCAGCGAAGACCTGGGCACCTTTGGCGAGTGGCCCCGCGAAACGAATGGCGCTCTCACGGTCGGTGCTGCCCTGGAGGCGATGATCACGTTTTCAGACAATGTCAGCGCGGTCGCCCTCATGCGGCTGCTTGGCCCGGATGCGATAGATGCCACCCTGGCCTCGCTAGGGCTCGAACGTACCTCCGTGAACACGCGCGACCTGCCAACAACAGCAAGCGACATGGCGCTGCTGATGGAGGCGATCGTGCGCGGGACAGGGGTCGACCGCGAGGCCCGTGATCACATGCGCTCGCTGTTGCTTGGCCAGCGAATCCGTGACGGCATCCCGGCGGGCCTTCCTGGCACGGCGCTTGTGGGCAACAAGACCGGTACGTGGGATGGCATCACACATGACGTCGCGTTCGTCGAAAGCGGCGGGGCGACCTATGTGATTGCCGTGCTCAGCGCCAGCGACCGGGACTGGGGCTCGATTGCCCGGGTAAGCCAGGCCGTGAACGCCGTGCTGGCGCCATAGAGCGCAGGCGCGAGGCTGGCGCCCGGGGGCCACAGGGGAATTCAGCCCCCACCTGCGAGCGCCCATAGCTGTATCCAATGAGTGCGATAGCAATGGCAGGCAGCATGTGCTAGATTACCGGCGCCATCGGGCGCAACGCGGGCGCCTACTGCTCATCGGGCGCCGGCGCATGGCCCCAACCCATTCTGGCAGGAGGTGGAATTGTGGTTCGAGCACTCCTCGACCGCCCGGTACGAGAATCCGAGAACATCCGCAAGGCCTGGAATTACCCGCTCATGCAGGCCATTTTCCAGCGTCGCGCCCGGCGCTTTCCGCTTGGCGCCGAGATGCCCGGTGGACTAGCAGCCTACAAGTCTCCCAACGCGCCGGTCCCGCTCGACGAGATCGAAGAGGCGATGCTCGTCATGGCTTCCACGGGTCTGTCAGGGCTGAACCTCTCCGACCTGCCCTTCTCGGATGCCAGCGGCGCCAGCTGCAGCGGCAACACGATGCTGCAGTTCACCGGCCGCACCTATGGCTCTCCCTGCGGCTCCCACGGCACGGAGATGTTCTTCACCAACGATGAAGGCGCCTACTACGTGCAGATGCGCGACAAGCTGCCCGAGAAGACGGCCGAATTCGAGACCGAGGACGATTGGGAGAAGGTCATCACGGCATTCCGCGCCAATACGGTGAAGATCGTGGATGGCCGCCTCAACATTCCGATGGTGACGCCGATCACGCTGCCCTTCAACCAGTGGGACGTCAACCAGCCTGGCACGACGCTCTTCACGCCCATCACCGACGTTACGTGGGAATACATCAACATCATGATGCTGTTGATGGACGAGCCGAACCGCTGCTACGTGTACGACGACATCAACGGCAACGCTGAACCGCTCAAGAAGTTCGCCGACGCGGGCCTGCTCGACCGGACCCGCGCCTACCGCCTTTCCGGCCTGGAGAGCATGGCCTCGGGTGCGACGACGTACGTTGAGCAGTCGTTCATGGCGCAGAACATGTACATCCTTGCCCAGGCGATGGGCCTCGGCGGCTGGGCCTTTGGCGGCTCGGCCGGGCCGGTTGTGATGGGCGGCACGCCGCTCACGCCGGGGCTGGGATTCCGCTTCTACCAGCCTGAGAAGCAGGGCCCGGCGGCCGCGCCAGACTGGGCCGGTCCCGGTCCCGCCTCTGTCCCCGTTGGGCTGGACGGCCTCTTTGAGGCCTACTGCCCGCCGTACTACCGCTCGATGTCGGATGCTGTGCAGGCAATCTACGATGCGAAATGGGGCCGCAGCGGCATCTACAAGGGCGGACCATCGCCCATTGCCAACCGCCAGTCGCTCGACCTTCAGGTGCCGAAGACGACTGACTGGTGCCTCGAAGCGACCAAGGTTCTCTGCGAATACATCTGGAACACATATGGCCGCTTCCCGGCCACCGTTGACCCAATGCAGATGACCCTCTGGTTCCAGGCGCACCACTTGGAGACGGGCTTCTACGATAAGTACTACACGCAGGGCGCCTACCACCAGAACATCGCCGACCATATGGCGACCTGGCACGGTGGAGCTGCGGCAGGTTCAACGCGGGAACGGGAAACTGTTGCCGCCCGCTAGCGGCGAAGGCGGCGCCGCGCCGCATGCGCACAGGGGAATGTGTCGAGTGCGAGGGGGATTCCGCCCGGGGTCCCCTCTCGCCGCCCTCTCACGCCCGGGGGTCTCATTCTGTGCGGGTGTTCGCCAGTGATTGCGGCGATGCTCACCGCGGCTGCAGATGCCCGGACCCTGGACAACCTCGACAAGGCGCTCATTGGCATTCATGTCGCCGTGATGGGCCTCTACACGATTGGTGGGCTTTGGATAAAGATCCCCGTTCATCGCGCCCAGAAGGGGATCCCGCCCGCCCAGTCGGCGCTGGTCGGCCAGCGCATCGGCTTCGACTTCACGGTCGTCTCCTGGTTCGCATTCGTCGTGGTGGGCGCCACCGGGTATGCGCTCCTCGGCCGCGCGGGGGACCTCGACCTGGCGACCCCGTACACGTTTTTCATCGACCATTCGCTCATGGACACGCGCTACGGCTGGGCGCTGTTCTTCATGGTTCTTTTCTGGGTGGTTCTCGTGGTGAATGGGCTCATCATGACGCTCTATTTCCGGCCCCACCTGTCCGGCAGGCTGGAGCCGGCGAACACCACCGCCGATCTCGAACCGTTCCAGGCGCGGCTCACTTCGGCCGTGTTCTGGATCGACTTCCTGGCGTGGGCGAACCTTGTGCTGGCGGGCGGATCCTTCGTGGCGGGGATGATCATCGGCCTCGACCACACCGTGATGAGGGTCGATTCCTGATGCCCGCCACGCCCGCCGGCCTGCACCAGCTGGCCACCCACGCCGAGCGCGAGCACGACCCGTTTGCCGGCCGCCGCTCGGCGGCGGCTGAGCCCGCGGTTGTTATCCAGGCTGCGGATGGTGCGCCCGTCTACCTCGCTCTCACCCGCGAAGACATCGCCGCGACGGCGCGCGCCCTTAGCTCGGCCTGGAAGACGCTGGGAGTCGCGGGGGGCGATACAGTTCTCATCTACGACTACGGCGCGAGCCCGCTCACGCTCTTCGCGTCGTGGTGCTACGTGCCCCACCTTGAGAAGGGGGCAGCCGACCTCCTGGGGGCCGTCCCGATCTGCAACGACGGCCTGCCAGAGTTCGCCTCGCGTGCGCTCCACGTCCTTCGCTACCTCCGGCCGGGGGTGACGATCGTGGATGCGGCCCATATGCCGGTATTCCTGCGCCGTGTTGCCGAGGAACGCGCCCGGATCGGCGAATGGACCCGGCTGCTCGCTGTCAGTCCCGACGATGAGGCTGCTGGCCCCCGCGAGATCGCGGCCTGGGAGCGCGAGCTGGACCTCCCCGTGCGCCTCCTGCTTCGCTCCGGCCCGGCGCTGTTCTTCGCAGCGCAATGCGAGGCGGGCGCCCTCCATGCCGACCCCCGCCACTACCGGGTCGAAGTGGCGCCCGTTGAGGGGAGCGAACCAGTCGCGGTTGGAGAGGGGTCGCTCTGCATCACTAACCGCTTTCTGCGGGGAACCAGCGTTGAGCGCTACCTCGCCAACGTCGAAGTGGCCATCGAGCGGGGCCTCTGTTCCTGCGGCCGGTCGAGCCGGCCCTTCCGGTGCCTGGCGTGAGAATCCCACCATCAGCCCAGGAGATTTTCGACGCCGGCGAGGTCCTCCCGCCGGCCGAGATGGCCAGGCGCCAGCTGCGGGGGCTCAACCGGGCAGTGCGGTTTGCGGCAGCGAACCTGCCCTTCTACCAGCGTGTCTTCGCCGAGGCGGGCCTTGCGCCGGAGCCTGTACGTTCGTTCGATGAGTATGCGCGCCGCGTTCCCAGCATTCGCAAGGCCGACGTAGCGGGCGCCGTTCGTGCGGCTGGCACGGGCCAGATAGGGATTGAGGCGCTCGGCGGACGCCGGCTAAGCAATGTCGTCATGACCTCGGGCACGCTGGGTTTCAATACCTTTGCCTTCCTGACGCCATCGGACCTGCGGGGCGGCAGCCTCCTCAACTCGCTGCGCGAGCTCTGGATCGTTGGCGTGCGGCCGGGAATGAAGGTGCTCACTCTCAGCCCCGCATGGCACGCGCTCGCGCTCCTCGATACGCGCGGCCTCACCGCCCTGGGCGCCGAGGCCGTCATCCCCTGGGGCACTTTCGCCCCGCGGTTTGTGCCCAACTTCCTTGATGCTGTCGTCGCGCACCGCCCCGAACACATCCTGCTCACGGCGCCCGTGCTGCGCGGCATGATTGAGGAGTGCGACCGCCGCGAGGCGGATGCGCGAGACGTCTTCGCCAGTGTCCGCTACATCGCCTGCGCCGGCGAGAGCCTCTCCGCGCCCTACCGCCGGCATGTCATAGAGCGCACCGGGATAGACGACCTCTTTGAGCGCGGGGGTTCGAGCGATGGCATGTTCGGCGGCGGCGAATGCTTCGCTCATCGCGGCCATCACATTTCTGCCGACCTGCACTATGTCGAAGTTATCGACCCGGTCTCGGGCGAGCTCCTGGCCCCGGGCCGGCGCGGCGTGCCGCTGGTCACCAACCTCCTGCGAGGGCGCTCGGTCTACATCCGCTTCAACACCGAGGACGTGGCTGCGATCGTGCCGGGCGAATGCCCCTGCGGGCGCACGGACCCTGTTATCGAGCTCTACGGGCGCCTCTCCGACTCCGTTGTGCTGGAGGACCGGATCGTCGCCCCGGCCGACATCCGCGAAGCGCTGGACACGATTCCCGACTTCATGGGGCAGCCGTTCCAGATCGAGCACGCTGGCCCGGCGCGCATCCGCATCGCAATGGGCGTCACGCGGCCATGGGCAATGCTTTCCCGCGCCACCGATGCCGTGCGCTCCGCACTGAGAATCGACGCCACCGTCACAATCAGCGAGAACCTGGCGGTGGGCTGGAAAGGCCAGGTGATGCGGGGTGGCTAGCCATGGGTAAGGCACTTGGGCTGCTGCCGTCCTGGTACTGGCCCGATGGGGTCCAGCGCTACCTCGCCGCGCCGCGGGTGGCCATCTACGAGCTCACTGTCAACCGCTGGGCCCGCCGTTATGGCGATGACACCGCGCTCATCCGCGGTGACGAGTCCGCGACCTTCAGCGAGCTCGATGCCACATGCCAGAGCGTTGCCACTGCTTGCGGGGCGCGCTTCCCGGAAAGCCCGCCGCGAGTCGCCCTGGCGCTGACTTCGGGAGTGGAATTCGCCCCTCTCTTCCTGGGCCTGCTCCGGGCCAACGCTACGCTGCTTCTGCTCGACGGCCCCGATGAGGCCGCCCTGGCCGAGTTCGGCGCCGGGCTGGTGATTTCGGACATGGCCGGTGTTCCGGGGGAAGCGCCCGGCCCCTGGCTTGAACAAGGGGGCTCCCCTGCCGGGCGCCCGGCGGCCATGGCCGATGCCGCCCGGCCCGCGATCGCCTTCCCGGGCAGGGACGGGCTTGCCTGGCATTCCCAGGTTTCGCTCATGAGCGCTGCCATGGCTTTCGCCGCCTTCCTCTCCCTTGAGCCGAAGGACCGGCTGGTTGCCATTCGCCCGCCGGGGAGCTGGGAGGCGGTCATTGCCCTGCTCGCCCCACTCCAGGCCGGCGCCCCGGCCGCAGCCTGTGAACCGGCCGACGACGAGGAGATCGCTCACCTGCTTCGCAACGAACGCCCCGGCTTCGCCTGGGTCGATGCCGGCCGGGCTGCTGCCATGCTCGACCGCGACACGCCTGTCGCCAGCGCCCTCCGTGATTCGCGGACGAACGTGTTCGTCACCACGCATGGACCCTACCCGAGGCACCTTCGCAGGGCGCTTCGGCACCGGCTGCGCGCGCACGTGCTCACCGTCTACGGCTTTGCGGAGTGCGGGGCCATTGCCGCAAGCCATCCCACCTGGTATCTCGACGATGCGGCCGGGATCCCAATGGTTGGTGTCGACGTGCTCGCGCTCGACCCGGCCACGGGTCAGCCTTCCGAGCTTCCCTGGTCTGTCCTCTCCTATGCGGGGATCGGTGCGAAGACCCAGGCCGTGGCCACCAACCGCCGAACCGGCCTTGCCGACGGGTCAACGGGCACGGATCAGTGGTACGTCACAGGCGCCCACGGGATCCTGGATGCAAATGGCATGCTCTTCCTGCAGCCATAGTCCTGACTTCAGTGGAAGGCGACGGGCTCTGCCCCGGCAGTGCGGCGCATAGTCGGAGCCGCTTCACGGTCGCTGACGAATGCCGCGGCGATAAGGCCCAGCAACGCCACCACCCCCGCCACGAGAAAGGCATCGTGGAAGGCGAACACCGCGCCATCCGTTGTCTGGGGGTTGCCAATCTGAGCATTGTGAGCGATCAGCCGGCTGGTGAGGACGGTGGCAAGCAGGGCAACCCCGAAGCTCGATGCCACCTGCCGGACGATATTGAAGAGAGCACTGGCTTCGCCCAGCTTCCCGGGTGTGATGGTGGCGAAAGTGGCTGTCTGCAGGGGGATGAGCATCATCCCGAAGCTCATGCCACGCACAAGCATCACGCCCCGCACCCACCAGACGGTGGTTTCCATATCCATGCGCATGAAGATGAAGGTTGTCAGCGACCCGCCCGCGACGCCCGCGAGCATCAGCCGCTGAGGCCCGATGCGGGGGTAGAGGCGTGCGATCAGGGGCGCCAGCATCAGGACGCCTATCGCCTGGGGGAAAGTCGCCAGTCCGGACTCGAACGGCGACAGCCCCTGCTGCATTTGCAGGAAGATCGGCAAGAGGAAGAGGGCGCCCGCGAAACCCGCCATACCCGCCATCTGCACCCCGGCGCTGGCCGTAAACAGCCGGTTTCGGAAGATGCGCACGTCGATGAGCGGCTCCCGCGAGCGCAGCTCCACCGCCACAAACAGCGCCAGCAATGCCAGCCCTCCCAGGCCGAAGAAGAGCACCCTGCTATCGTCGAAGCCATGCTGGCCGGCCTCCGCCAGGCCGTACAAGAGGGAGGCCAGCCCGGCGGCGGAGAGGACGAACCCCGGCAGGTCCAGCCGCCGCACCCTCTCCTCCCGGTACTCTTTGAGCAGGAAGATGGCCGCCAGGGTGCCCACCACGCCAATCGGGACGTTGATGAGAAAGATCCACTCCCAGGACTGGTACTCCACCAGGTAGCCGCCCAGCACGGGTCCACTGGCGGGCGCAACCGAGGCGGGCACGGCGAGCAGCGCCGAAGCCCTGGAGCGCTCCTCCGGCGGGAAGGCGTGGAAGAGCATGGTGGTGCCCACCGGCGCCGCCATGCCGCCCCCCATCCCCTGCAAGACGCGGAATGCGATAAGGCTCTCGGCATTCCATGCTGTGGCGCAGAGCAATGACCCGAGCGTGAAGGCCGAGAGTGCGAAGATGAACGCTCGCCGGGTACCGAACCGGCTGCCCGCCCACGCGCTGATGGGGATGAACACCGCCAGCGCGAGCAGGTAACCCGTTATCACCCACTCGATCTTTGTCGCTGAAGCGCCAAACTCCCGTGCCAGGCCCGGGATGGCGACGTTCACTATGGTCATGTCGAGAAGCTCCATGAAGAGCCCGAAGACCACCACCACGGCGACGATGTACTTGTACTCAATTCGAGCCGTCACTCTGTTCCGCCTTCCACTTGCAGTGCTGCTTCTCCCGGCGGCAGGATGCCCCGGCAGATTATTCGTGCCGATTCCCGGGCGAGCCGGTCAAACGTTGCCCGGCCCTCCCCGAAAACCACCTGTTCCATGAACCCGAGCGAAAAGCTCACACCTGAAATCAGTTCGGCCAGGGCGCGAACATCGACCTCGGGCCGGATCTTGCCGGCACGCTGGTGCGCCGCGAGCCGCTCGGCCATGAAGGCCACACGCAACCCCGTCACCAGCTTTCCGATGTTCCGCCCCATCTCCGGGTCCACGATTGACTGGGCGATTGCCACCCGCATGAAGGCCCGCGCCTCCCACATTACTTCGAGTGGCCGGGAAATGAGCTCCAGGATCTTCTCTTCGATGGTGCCGGCCGCGCCCACCAGCTCCGTGAGGCCTGCAGCGAGCGCCGCGTGTTTCTCCTCGATGGCCGCGAGCAAGAGCCCGCGCTTTCCGCCGAAGTAACGGTGGATCAGCCCTTCGGAACATCCCGCGCGCGCGGCCACCTCGCGCGTGGTGGCGGCATCGAAGCCCTGTTCGGCGAACACCTCAACCGCCGCTTCGATCAGGGCCAGGCGGCGCCCCTCCTTGTCGTGCTTCCCCCGTTCCGGGATTACTGCGGTGCGAGTGGCAGCCCCGGCCATGGCCCGGCCTCCAAAATGCGTATCCACGCACAATACCCCTGGGAGGCCGGACAGTAAAGTGCGTGCGCACTTACTCTTGAACGAGAACCTCCCGGGTTTGGCCGGCACTACTTGCACGCTCTCCCTGCTGCGATATCCTCACGCCTAATGGCTGGCCCAACTATCTTCAGCATTGGGTATGAAGGCCGAACTGTTGCCGAGTTCGTTAGTGCTCTGGAAGAACACTTGGTGCAGGTGGTGGTGGACGTTCGACTGCATCCGATCAGCCGCAAGAAGGGCTTCTCGAAGAGGCTCCTCCAGGCGGCACTTTCGCTTCGCGGGATTGCGTACCAGCACGAACCGCGACTTGGAAACCCCAGGCACAACCGCCCATCCTTCCTTTCCGGAAACTTCGAACACGGGCGGACTCAGTTCATCCAGCTCATGGGAGAGGCCGGCGAGACCGCCATCGGCCAGCTCGCCGAACTGGCGGAAGCGTCAACGGTTGCGATCCTTTGCGTTGAGAGGGACAGCGAACGCTGTCACCGCGCTGCAGTCACCGGCTTCATGTCGGCGGCCCGGCCGCATATCCGGGTGGTTGCGCTTCCTTGATTCCATGCTTCGGGTAGAACACACCCAGCACAAGGAACGATTCCGGGTGCTGATGCTGGTTTCCCACGTAGAACATAGTGTCCTTGTCAGGCCCGCAGAGGTCCCCTAACCACTTCTCCCGAATCCTTTCCAGCAGCACGGGCCTTGAGTAGCGATGGCCCCAGGAAAGGAACGACTGGGCGAGCTCCCAGTCAACGATGGACTGGGAGTGCGTCCCACAATCACTCTCCGAGCAGCGATAGACGTAGCGGAAGCGGTAGGGGATCTTCTGAAGTCCTTTCTTGCCCGGGAAGAAGAGGCTCGGCTGGCTCGCAATCCCCAGCTTTCCCGGGTCCCAGTCCTCGGGTTCCGGCTCCATCTCGAAGTCAAGAACCTCCGCAGGTCGGAAGACGCCGAGCGAGGTCCCGTCGACCTTCTGCTGCGCCTGAATCCAGCACATTGATTCGACGGTTAGCGGCTCGATCAGCGCTCGGCGCTCGGGCCACGTTCCGCCGGCCGGTAACGTCTCGCCGAGCACCAGCGTGTCCGGGTCGGGCTGGTAGCTCTCCGGCCGCCGATCGGTCGATGGGCGTCGGCATTCCACGGTGATGATCTGGTACTTGGTGAACCGCTGGTCGAATGGCAGGTCGCGGAACGGCACCGGGAAGAGCCGTACCCACTCCGGCCGCTCTGTGTCGGTCCGGACACCTGCCACGCAGACAACCTCACCATGTTTTCTGCTCAGAGCCGGGTACGCCTTGACTGTCACAAGCAGTTGGAGTTGCTCACTCATGGTCCCCTCACGCGAGCGAGTCCCTTGTGGCCGAACCTCGCGGAGGATTGTGTGTGCTATCTCCGCTGCAGCCCGCCCAGAACGGGCACTACGCGGATGCACTATACGCCCTTCGCCTCGCCCCCTATCGCCGCCCGAAACCTGCCATCGGCGCCAGCGCATCCATGCCGATGTCCAGCAGGTAGGGACCATCGGCTGCCATCGCGCGGGCGATCGCCGGTTTGAACTCCTCGACCCCTCGCACCGCCTCCCCCGGCATCCCCATTGCCCGCGCAACGGCCGCAAAGTCCGGCGTGGCGAGGTCAACACCCGTCTGACGGCCTTCGAACGTCCGCGCCTGGATGCTCCGCAGGACCCCGTAGCCGCCGTCGTTGAACACACACACCGCCACCGGCGCCCTGTACTGCACGGCCGTCGCAAGCTCAGCAATGTTCAGCATGAAGCCACCATCGCCCTGGATCACGACGGCGCGCCTGCCAGTCCCAATCGCAGCCCCGATGGCCAGTGGGAGCGCGGGCCCAATCGCGGCCGACGAGGGGTAGATCGACGTCCGCGGCTCGTAGACCGGGAAGATGCGGTTCCCCCAGAGGTAGGCCGGCACCGTGGCGTCGCGCACCACGATGCCGTCGCGCGGCAGGGCGTCGCGCATGGCGTCCATAATCGCGGCGTAGTCCGGCCCGATGTCGCTGCGGATGGCGGCGCGGGCCTCGTCCCGGGCGGTGCGGGCCGTTTCGGCGAAGCCCGGGTCTGCCTGGCTGCCAGGGATCTGCTTCAGGAGACCCGCGAGCGCGAGGCGGGCATCGCCCACCACGCTCGCAGCCGGCGCATAGTTGCGCCCAATGACGCCAGCGTCGGCATCCACGTGCACCAGCTGGCCAGGGATTCGCAGCGTCCAGTTGCGGGTTTCGTTCCACTGGAAGCGCGTGCCCACTGCCAGCACGACATCGGCCTCCGCGATCACCGCTTCGACAGCCGGGTGGGCAGAGAGTGGACCGAGGGCGAGAGGATGGTCTTCCGGGATTGCACCCCGGCCGCTGATGGAGGTGAGGACGGGCGCTCCGAGCAACCCGGCAAGCTGCTGCAGCTCGGCCTCTGCCCCGGCCGTGAGCACCCCGCCCCCCGCCCAGATCAGGGGACGCCGGGCCGTCGCGAGCATCGCTGCGGCGGCGGCAATCTCCGCCTTCCCGGGCTGCACCCGGGGCCACGCCTCCACGTGGGGAATATCGAAGTCTGCCTTCGCGTACTGGTAGTCGATGGGGATTTCGACGGCTCCCGGCTGCGGGCGGCCGGTCATGATGTCGCCCGCCACTCGCGCAATGGCGCCCGGGATTTCCCGCGGGAAGCGCACGCTTTCGACGCGGCGCGTGACGGTGCGCAGCATCGGCGCCTGGTTTTCGGCTTCGTGGAGGACCCCCTTGCCTCTGCCGAGGTAGCGGCTCTCCACCTGGCCGGTCAGCATCAGGACTCGCGAGGACGCGAAGCCCGCTTCGAAAAGCCCGGTCATGGCATTGGCCGCCCCCGGACCGGTGCTCGTGATCGCCACGCCGAGCCTGCCGGTGGCGCGCGCATAGCCATCGGCGGCGTGTACGGCGCCCTGCTCGTGCCTGACGGCCACCGGGGTGATCCCACCGAGACGGAGGATCGCGTCGTAGACGGGGATGTTATGGACGCTGACGATGCCGAAAACGTGCTCCACACCCAGCGCGCGAAGGGTATGAACGGCGGCCTCGCCCCCGGTCAGCTCTTGCATCATCTCCCCCTGCTCGCATCCGCTCCGCGGTGCATCCCCCGATTCTGCCAGAAAGATAACCGCCGGGTACTGTACCGGCTCCTCCCTCCTCCCTCCTCCCCCGAACGGAAAGGGGCCCCCGGAGGGGCCCCTGCCGTTGGATTGACGGTGGTGCGCGCGGTTACGAGCGCTTGCGCTGGCCGATGGCCATCAGGCCGAGGCCGCTGCTGATGATGATGAGGCCTGCCACTGCCAGGGCCAGGTTGGTGGCCGTCCCGCCGCTGGCGAGGCCGGTGCCGGCGCTGGGGGCGATGGGCGTAGCCTTCGAGACGGGCGGCGTTGGCCCGGGGGTCTTCTCACCGGCCACGTCTTCCGTTGGTTTCTGAGGCGGCGGAGGCGGGGGCGGTGGTGGCGGAGGAGGAGGAGGAGGTGGCGGTGGCGGTGGCTCGCAGTTGTACACGCACTCGGGGATGAACGTTTCCCTGTAGTTCGTGAACGTGACTTCGTAGGTCTGTCCGGGTGTGGTGGCGTTCACCTGCTGGGTGGTGGGGCCACCCGGGAAGAAGTTGGACTTCGAGCCGGGGTCTTCGCTCACGGTGTAGTTGCAGGGGGCAAGATCCGTCCATGTGTAGGAGCCATCGGCCCCGCCGGTCGGGTGCGAATCGCTGAAACCGCAGCCGCTGATGGATATCTTCCACCCCTGCCCGGCCTGGCTGCCGGCGAGGAGGACTTCGATCTTCCTCACCTTCACAGCCACTTTCCGTTCCGGCTTTGGCTCGTTGTAGACGCAGACCGTCTGCTCGTCGTCGCCCTCATCTTGCCCGTCAAATGTGACATCCACCGAAGCGGCGGAGGTGCCAACGCCGGAGTCGGTCGGGCACTCGGCATCGCCATCCAGGACCGTATAGCCCTTAAGCAGGTAGCCGTCCTGCGGGGTCGTCTCGGTGACGGTGTAGGTACCGTCGCCGATGCCGTTGTAGTGGGCGACGCTACCGTGGTCGAGCGCCCAGTTGGCCAGTCCGGATACGGTGCCGCTGGCGTTTCCGCCGGCAGCCACCCCGTTGAGGTTGATCTTCTTGACGTGGAGGTCGTTGTCGGAGGCGGTTTCGCCGTTCTTCTGGTTGCAGAACACGAAGTCGGCGATAGGCTCCGATGTTCCCACCCAGTCACAGTCGTTCGTAACATCCGTCCACCCGCCGGCGGGCACTTCCGATACGGTGCCGTTCCAGTTACTCGGCACGTTGCAGGTCCAGGTTACGACGTTGCCCGATGTGCCGGGCGTGCAGTCTTGCGGGACGTCGAGCCCCGGCACAGCCTCGTCGAGTGTGAACGCCGGGTAGTCTCCCGAATCGAAGGTGGTGTCGAGGGGGAGGAACACCTTGGCGATGGTGATCTGCTTCGTTGTTGACTCGAAATCATCGTTGGTGATGGTGCAGATGATGTCGCCCTGGCCAGCAGGGATAGTCACCTGGTGGTTGGTCACGGTTACGGGTACTGATGGGTTGGTGTCGGTCGCGCAGCTAACGCCCGTCTCCGTGTAGCCGCCGGGGCCATTGGTCTCGCCGAGCGTGTAGGTGTTACCGACGACCGCCACGATTGCTGCGGTACCAGCGCCGGAATTGCCGGGCGCGCCGCTGATGGTCATGGTCCACTGGCCCGCCGTGGCTGATCCGCCGTTGTCGTTGACAACCACCTTGTTGAGGACTAGCTCACGGGTGGCTGGCTTGTTATAGGCGCAAATGTGAAAGAGGCCGGTCTGATTACCGGTTGTGTTGAAGAATAATGCATCGAGTTTCAGATATTCATCGGTGCTGTATCGAGAATCGTTCGACGTGTTGAAGTCCACCGGGGCCTGATTGCAGTGGTCGTTACCACTATTGTTGGCACCATCCGGGACAAACCAACCGTAGAATACGTCGCCGTCGGTGTCAGTCTCCTTCACCCAGACAGTCTGCGCTGTGAAATCTGAGCTTGGATTCAGGTGGTCGACGTTAGAAACCAGGGCCGCCCCAGGGTTGCCATTTTTGTCGGCATAAATGGTGTATTTCCAGTCACCTTGTCCGGATCCCTGGTTCTCCCACGGGACGTTTTGGTTGTCTTTGGGCAGGTACTTGTGGAACTGGATCCGTACGCCAACTCCGCCGTTGCCGTTGCCGTTGCCGTTCGACTCAGCCTGCGTCCGCCCGTAGGTCATCACCGCGCCGAGCATGCCGGCGGCCACAGCCAGCACGCCCAGCAGCGCCAGGGCAGCCTGGCGCCTCCTTGACTTCCCATGCAACGCGAGTGTCATGGTTCTTTCCTTTCCGTCCTTTCCTTCTCCGCGCGGAGCCGCTCCCGCGAGGTTGTTTCCACAGGTACTACCGTTTGATCGCCGTTTTGTTACGGGTTTTCCACTACACGTTTACCAACCGGGGGCAATTCCTATGTGTTTCATACGATTCCCCATCGCCCCACCCCGCCCCGGGGGAGGAGGGAGGAGTCCACCTTGCCCCGCACCCCCCGGAGTCGCGGCCCCCCGTGGCCGCTTGATGTCCCACCCACGGTCGCCCTCCGGGTTGCCCGGTAGCGGGGTAGCCGGCGGGGCTGGCGCGGGAGGGGGGCGTTGGTACGGCCCCTCATGCCTCATCCCTCATGCCTCATCCCTCAGTCCTCAGTCCTCAGTCCTCAGTCCTCCTCCCTCCTCCCTCCAAACAGAAACCCCCCGGGGTTGTCCCGGGGGGTTGCGCTTCGGTGCGGTGGGCCAGGCTCAGGCGAGGCGGAACCTTGCGGCGGCCTCGTTGAGGGCCTGGGCGAGGTCCTTCATCTGGCCGGCGGTGGCGGCGAGCTCTTCGGACTGGGCGGAGAGCTCTTCGGTGGAGGCGGAGACCTCTTCGGCCGAGGCCGAGGTCTGCTCGGAAGTAGCGGAGACCTGGATGATGGCCTCGGTGACCTTTGAGGTGCCCTGGGCCATGTCGCCGGCGCCGCGGGCGGACTCTTCGGCGAGGTTGGCCATCTCCTCGGCGGAGGCGACGATGCGCTGGGCGCCGGAGGCGAGTCCCTGGACGTCGGTGGCGATGCGCTGCATCTGGACGGCGGACTGCTGGACGGAGGCGATGATGGAGTCGAGGGCGTGGCCGGCCTGGGAGGTGATCTCGCGGCCTTCGGTCACATCCTTCACCCCCGCGGCCATGGCCTCGACGGCCTCTCTGGTGCCCTGCTGGACCTTGGCGATGAGGTCGGCGATCTCCTTGGTGGACTCCGAGGAGCGCTCGGCGAGGGAGCGGACGTTTTCGGCGACGACGGCGAAGCCGCGGCCCTGTTCGCCGGCGCGGGCGGCCTCGATGGCGGCGTTGAGGGCGAGGAGGTTGGTCTGGCCGGCGATGTCGTCGATGACCTTGACGATGTCGCCGATCTGCTGGCCGTACTCGCCGAGGAGGTCGACGGTGCGAGAGGCGCGTTCGACGGCCTGGGCGATGGCTTCCATGGAGGAGACGGCCTGGCCGACAGCCTGCTGACCCTGGAGGGCGGCGCCGCGGGACTCTTCGGCGGCTTTGGCGACCTCTTCGGAGGCGGAGGCGACGGCGAGGATGCGCTCGTTCATCTGGGAGGCTTCGGACTTTGAGCCGAGGGCGGAGTCGGCGTTGGACTGGGCGGCGGCGGCGACCTGCTGGGAGCCGGCGGCGACGCGTTCGACCTCGCGGGCGGAGTCCTGGGAGAGGGAGGAGAGAGAGACGGCGGAGCGGGTGACCTCGTTGATGGCGGAGGCGATCTGGCCGGTGGCGCCTGCCATCTGGTCGGAGGCCTCGCGCAGCTGGTCCGAGGCGGAGAGGATGTTGGTGGCGTTGGACTTGACGCTGGTGATGAGCGTTGTGAGTTCGCCACGGGCGGCGTTGTAGGCTTCGACAGTCCCACCGATGGCATCGATTATCTCGTTCACGGAAGCGGCCGCCTGGCCGACCTCATCGCGGGATGGGTTCGCGATCTTCTCCGAATCTGGCGAGACGGACATCGTCAGGTTGCCCTGTGCCATGGCCGTCATGGCCGCCTGGACCTGCCCAAGGGACTCGCGCTGGGCCGCCAGCCGGGCAACGACCGCGGCGACGGGGCGCCGTAGCGTGATTGCCACCCAGAAAGCCACGGCTGCCACCGCCAGGGCCGCAATCACACCGACAATCAGGATCTTCTGCGTGAGGGCGTTGACGTCAGCCAGCGCCTCGCTCTGGTTCTGCGCGGCAATTACGCCCCATCCAAGCCCCGGGTATGTCCCGAAGCCGGCCGAATTGAAGTAGCCGTACAGGTGGCCGTGGTCGGTTCCATCAAGGGCGGCGCCGGCCTCCGACCCCGAGGCACCCGTCTTCAGGGCACTCTGGACGATCTCTTCTGAGGCGATGTTCCGCGTGAGGACTTCTGCCGGGTCCTCCGAAGCGAGGACAATGCCATTGCTGTTGACAAGCGTAAGCTCGGCCGTTGTCATTCCCGACTCGCGCGCACGTTCGATGACAGCGTTGAGCACATCGGTGGTCACGCTCCAGTTGAAGCGGTTGGTCCACACGCCCACGATCTTCCCGTTGTCGTCGCGGATGGGGAAGGTAAACGACATGGCCCGCGCGCGCTCACCAGCACCGAAGACTTCGCCCATCAGCGTGTCCTCATGCAGGTCTTCGACGAAGGTCTGGTTGGCTGCGAGCGTGCCGCCAACCGCAGTCTTGAACCACGCTTCGGATTTCACGTCGCGGCCCACAAGCGAATCGGTGTCGAGCGGTTTGCCATCGAGGTCCACGGTGTTAGCGGCCACGATCTTCCCGGACGCATCTGCCACAACCATCAGGCTGTAGATGGGCGAATATGTGCCCATCATCTTGTTCATCCACTCGTTCAGCTTCTTGGGGTCCATCGATTTCGCTGGCTCGCTGAGCGCATACGCCTGCACGTCGCCATAGCGCTCGAACAGGTTGCGGTCGAGCTTGTCGCTGGCATTGAAGGCCAGCTCCGCCACCTTTGCCTCCGCTGCAGCGTCCAGCGAGCTCGACGCCTGGCCACGGGCAATGAGCGCCACGACCACCAGCGGCACAATCCCGACTATGAGAAACAGCGCCATGAGCTTCGGAAGCAGTTTGATGTCGTTCAGCCTTCGCATGTTCGGCCCTCTCCTATGTGTACGTAAGCCGCTATCACGTCTTGAGTATCGCGCCGGAGTGGGCAGTCCGCGGATGAGCGAATCCCCGTGTATCCCGATCTCACAGCCCCAAGAAATGAGCGAGAGCTCGCCACGGTGCCCCGGTCCTCTCGCCTGCCCGGCGTCAGCTTAGCCGTGAGTTCCGGGGCGATGCCGGCCCATCAGCCCGCGGGCGATTCGCTCCGCGTGCTCCCGGTCCCCGGGGGCAAGGTCGCCGTCAAGCACCATGGCGCTCAGGCGCTGCTTGATCCGCCCGATCCAGGGCCCGGGCGCCCGGCCGAAGATCGCGACCAGGTCGTCACCTGTGAGCGGGCTATCGGCACGCAGCAGGGCGGCATCTGAGGCCTCAGCCTCCTTGCAGGCCACTTCGAGACGATGGTGATAGGGGTCGTCGTCGTAAGTGTGACTGGCGTTGTCGGCGCGCTTGAGCGCCACCAGGTCGCGCCAGTGGCCTTCGCACCTTGTCATGAACCGCCGCACGGATCGCCGGTCGCCGGGATCGGGCCGGTCCATGTGCCTGCGGATGAGCAGCTGGATTAGAACGGCCTCCCTGCGACCCAGCTTCAGCCGATCGAGCATTGCTTCAGCCAGGAGCGCCCCCACCACTTCATGGCGGTAGAAGCCCCACTCGCCATTTGCCTTGCGGTGGCGGACAGCGGGCTTGCCGATATCGTGGAGAAGCGCTGCCCAGCGCAGAAGCCGCAGGTTCGGCTCCGCAGGGCCGATAGCCTGCACGGTGGCGACCGTGTGCAGCCAGACGTCGTAGCGGTGGAAGCTGTTTTGCTCGCAGCCGTCCATCGGCGCCAGCTCGGGGAGGACAACATCGAGGGCGCCGGTCTGGCGGAGGAGCGCAAGGCCACGTCCGGGGTTCCGGCCTTGCAGCAGCCGGTCCAGTTCCGAGGTGACCCTCTCCTGAGAAAGGGTTGAGAGCAGCCCAATGGTCTGTTCCATTCCATCGAGGGTTGCTGGCTCGATTTCGAAGTCGAGCTGGCTGGCAAAGCGCATTCCCCTCAGGATGCGAAGGGGGTCTTCGCGAAAGCGCTGAGCCGGTTCGCCAACGGCGCGCAGCAGCCGGCGGCGGATGTCGTTGCGGCCGTCAAAGAGGTCGAGCAACTGTCCCGTGGCAGCGTTTTCGGCGAGCGCATTGACGGTGAAGTCGCGCCGCGCGAGATCTTCTTCGATTGATGTCCCAAAGCGAACGTCGGGCCAGCGCGTGCCGGCCGAATAGGAATCGCCCCGGAACGTCGTGATCTCGGTCCAGCGGCCATCGACGAGCACACCGATCGTGCCGAACTTCTTGCCGACGGTGACCACTTCGGCGCCAAGTCCGGCCGCGATCGCCTCCACCTCTTCGGGCAGGGCGCTGGTCGCGTAGTCATGGTCGTAGCCGGGGCCGCCCAGCTCGCGATCGCGCAATGCCCCACCAACCAGCCAGAGCTGGTGTGCGCCGGCACGAAAGGCCTCGACAAGTTCGCGCCTGCTCGTTCCCACATCGCGAGTTTACGTGAGCGCGGGAGGGCCCGCCCCGGGGGCGGCCGGGCTTACTCATCCCGGGGCACGCTGCGGGAGAAGCGCGCCGCCAGGCTGCCAGGCTCGGGAAGCCGCAGCATGCTCGCCATGCCCGCGTAGAAGGCCGCCCCCGCAACCGACCCCGCGACCGCGACTATGGCCGAATCGGTGCGGTCACCGGGCTCGTACCACCATGTGGAGAGCGCCAGGAAAAGCGCCATCGCAGCCCCGCAGGTGGCAAAGCGGGCGAATGCCCCCAGGTCTTCTGCACCGGGCGCACCGGTGCGGCGCAGGTAGAGGTAGTAGAGGGAGGCCCATTCGATCCACGCCGCCGCCGCAAAGGCGAACGCCAGCCCTTCGAGCCCAAACCGTTCCCAGAGGAGGGCGCTCAGCACGAGGTTGAATCCCATCGCTACCAGGGCAAGCCCCACGGGCGTGCGCGTATCGCCGAGGGCATAGAATCCCCGGCTGTGGATCTCGATCGCCGCCTGGGGGATGATGCCGCCGCAGTAGAACGCGAGCGTGGCAGCGACCACGGCGGCGTCGTGCGGGGTGAATTCGCCCCATTGCAGCAGCAGCGTGGTGGCCGGGTCGCGGAGAAACAGCAGGCCAATGGCGGCAGGCACGGTCAGGAACAGGATCATGCGCAAGCCCGCCGAAACCGTGTGGGCGAGGGCGTCGTAGTCCCCATCGGCGGCCTGTTCGGCCAGGCGGGGAAAGACCGCAGTCGAGACCGCCATGCCGAAGAGGGCTAGGGGGAGCGAGGAGATGGTCCACGCGTACATGAGCGCAGAGATCGCCCCCGCGCCCATCTTCGAAGCGAAATAGGTGCCGATTACGAAGTTGAGCTGGGCGGCGGCAAGGCCCACGACCCTTGGCCCCATCAGGCGCCCGACCTCGCGGACGGCCGAATCCTTCCAGTCGAGCACGAACCGGTAGGCCATCCGTTCGCGAGCGAGGCCGGGCATTTGCACGGCGAGGTGAGCGGCGGCGCCCAGCACAACTCCCGTTGCCAGCCCCTCTATCCCCCATGGCTTTGCCAGCACCGCTGCCCCGAAGATGATTGAGACGTTGTAGAGCATCGGTGCAAGCGCCGGGAGGAAGAACCGCTGGCGAGCATTGAGGATGCCTGTGACGATTCCGCTCATCGAGAAGAGCAGAGGCGAAAGGAGCATCAGCCGGGTGAGCGACACCGCCTGCTCCTCCACTGCCGGCTCGAGGCCTGGCGCGGTGAGCGGGACTATCACCGGCGCCAGCACGAAAGCGAGGGCGCAGAGGCAGGCGGTTGCCAGCGTCACAAGGTTGAGGATCGAGCTGGCCAGCTCCCAGGCGCGCGCCTCGCTCTCCCGGCGGTATAGGCGCGTGAAGACGGGAATGAAGGCGCTTCCCAGCGTTGCCCCGGCGAGCACCTGGAAGATAAGGTCCGGAACCCGGAAGGCGACGTTGTAGGCGTCGAGCTCGGGCCCGCTGCCAAAGCGCCACGCGATGACAGTGGTGCGCAGGATCCCGAGCACGCGCGAACCAAGGAAGCCAAAGGCGACGATCGCGGCGGCGATGGCCAGCCCCCCTCCGCGTGAGGGGGCAGGGTTCCCGGGTGGGGCGGTCGGTTCCGCCATGGGCGCAATGGTACGTGGGCGCGCGATTAGAGGGAGGAGGAGGGAGCTCCTCCTATGCGCCGAGCCGCTCTGCGACGAGGGAGCCCATCTTCGCGGTATCGGCGGGGCGCGCCCCGGGGCCTTCGATGTCGGGCGTGCGGTATCCGTCGCGAATCACTGCATCCACGGCCGCTTCAATGGCCGCGGCCTCGGCTTCGAGGCCAAGCGAGAGCCGCAACATCATCGCTGCCGAGAGGATGGTCGCAAGGGGGTTGGCCTTGCGCTGGCCCACGATGTCGGGGGCGCTGCCATGGATTGGCTCGTACAGCCCAATCCCCGTGCCGTCCTTGCGGCGGCGGCCGAGGCTCGCCGATGGCATCATCCCCATCGAGCCTGCCAGCATCGCCGCCTCGTCGGTGAGGATGTCCCCGAACATGTTCTCCGTGACGATCACGTCGAAGCTCGCCGGCCTGCGGATCAGGTACATCGCGCACGCATCCACGAGGATGTGTTCGAGCTCGATATCGGGGTACTGCCGCCCCACCTCAATGGCTACTTCGCGCCACATCTGGCCGGTGCGAAGCACGTTGGCCTTGTCGACACTGGTCACCTTCTTCCGGCGCCCGCGCGCAAGCTGGAAGGCGACGTGCATGACGCGCGCGACTTCCTTTTCGCTGTAACGGAGCGTATCGACCGCCTGGCGCCCTGAGGCGTTCTCCCAGCGCCGCTTTGGCTTCCCGAAGTAGAGCCCGCCCGTGAGCTCGCGGATGACCACCATGTCGGTGCCGCCGAGCACGCCGCTCTTGAGGGTGCTCTGGTCGATCATCGCCGGGTGGACGCGCACGGGGCGCAGGTTGGCGAAGAGGCCAAGCTGCTTGCGCAGGCCAAGAATGGCGTCTTCGGGCCGCACCGCCGCCCGCGGATCGTCCCACTTCGGGCCGCCCACGGCGCCAAAGAGCACCGCCTGCGACTGGCGCGCGGCTGCCACCGTCTCGGGGCGAAGCGCCACGCCGTAGCGGTCGATGGCGGCGCCCCCAATCGTCTCTTCTTCGTATCGGAACTCGTGGCCGAAGCGCTTCTCGACCGCGCCGAGGACCTTGACGGCCTCTTCAATCACTTCGGGCCCAATGCCATCGCCCGGGGTCAGCAGAATGCGAAAAGTCGACATGGTTCAGGAATCGTAGGGCGATCGCAGCGGGAGGTCCAAGATCGCCCGCTTATGAGCCCTGTGAGGCAGGGCCGGCGGCGGTGCGGGCGGACTTGCCGCAGAAGCTGATGGGCAGGTCTTTCACCTCGCCCAGGCGGCGCAGGTACTCGTCGCGGGGGATCTCCACGGCGCCCATGCGTTGCACGTGCGGGGTAAGGACCTGCACGTCGATGAGGGAGACCCCGGCATCGCCGCAATGCTGGACCATCGCAACCATAGCCACCTTCGACGCATCGCTGACGCGGTGGAACATGGATTCGGCGCCGAAGAGGCCACCGGTGTTCACCCCGTAGAGCCCGCCCGCCAGCGAGCCGTCGGCAGACCATGTCTCGATGCTATGAGCCCAGCCCAGCTCGTGCAGGCGAACGTAGCCGCGGCGGTAGGCAGGGGTGATCCAGGTTTCATCCTCACGGTCGGCGCACCCATCGATGACGCGCTCGAAGGCGGCATTGAGGGTTACGCGAAACCGGCCCTGCCGGATGGTGCGAGCGAGCCGCCGCGAGATGTGCAGCCCCCCGGGCGGGATGATGGCGCGGGGGTCGGGAGAGAACCAGAGCCGTTCCTCCTGCCGGTGAGGCCAGGGGAAGACGCCGTGCCGGTAGGCCTCAATCAGCGTACCCGGCGCGAAGTCCCCGCCCCAGGCGACGAGACCTTCGGCCCTGGCGAGACGAACATCCGGGAAGGTAAAGCGCGAAGGCCGGAGCGGCTGCGGTGGGCCGGTATCGTGAACTTCGATCTCCATGCGCGGTGGCAGCATCGTCAGTCGCGGCGTGCCGGTGGGCCCTGCCCGATGACGAAGGTGACAAGGCCGCGGGCGACCAGCCGGCCGGCATCGTCGGTCACATCCACTTCCGTGAACACGGCCGTCCTGCCCTTGCGCACTACGCGCGCGTCGGCCACGAGGAGGGAGCCGCGGGCGGGCGCCATGTACACCACGTGAAGGTCGCTGGTTGCGTGCGGGCGGGCCGCGATCTCATCGAGGGCGCGTGTGGAACGGACTGCCCCTCCCGCCGCGGAATCGATGAGGCTCGAGATGACTCCCCCGTGGACAACCTCGTTGTAGTTCAGGTGCTCGTCGCGGAGGCGGACCGAGCAGACGGCGTGCCCGGGTTCGGCAGAATCGAACTCAATGCCCACGAGGGCCCAGAAGCGCCCCGCCGCCGTTGCACGCAGGTTTCCAAGCATGTCATCCGTCATGCACGCACAATGGCATGGGACGGCGCCGGCGGGCAATGCCGGGCCCCCGGGAACAGGGAAAGGCGGGGACATGCGCCTTTGTGTGGTACAGTGGTCTTGCCAGCCCGCATCAGAGCGTCGTATGCTCGATGCGTCTGTTGTGAATGGGGCGTCCAGCAACGTGGCGCCCGTCTGCTTTAGTTCCCACCGAGACCACCAGTAAGAGAAGCGACTTCCCGTGTCTGTGCCCCGGCGTTCAGGGCGATCTCGAACCGCTCAATCCCCCAATGGCCATGTCGATGAAGCTGACGAGAGCGAGCTCTCGGAAGCCTCGCCGTCCCCGGCTCCTTCCAACAAAAGAGGCATGACCGCACCCCTCAACATCGCCGAGCTCGAATCAACCCCTCGCGAGGGCCTCATCTCCCTTGCCGAGCAGCTGGGCGTTGAAGGTGCGGGTACACTCCGCAAGTCGGACCTCATCTTCAAGCTGCTCCAAACCCAGGCCGAAGCGCGTGGCAACATCTTCTCGGGCGGCTACCTCGAGATCAGCGACGACGGCAACTACGGCTTCCTCAGGGTCGGCGAGAACATGCTTCCCGGCCCCCACGATGTCTACGTTTCCCAGTCGCAGCTGCGGCGCTTCGCCCTGCGGCCCGGCGACTACGTCACCGGCCAGGTGCGCCACCCCAAGGACAACGAGAAGTTCTACGGCCTCCTGAAAGTGGAGGCCGTAAACGGCGTTGACCCCGAAACCGCCAAGCGGCGCCCCTACTTCGAAAACCTCACCGCCATCTTCCCCAACCAGCAGATGAAGCTGGAAACCACCCCCGACAACCTTACCCACCGGCTCATCGACCTCGTCGCGCCCATTGGCCGGGGCCAGCGTGGCCTCATCGTCTCCCCCCCAAAGGCCGGCAAGACGATCCTCCTTAAGAACATCGCCAATGGCATCACCGCGAACTATCCCGAGGTGCACCTCATCGTCCTCCTCATAGGCGAGCGCCCCGAGGAAGTCACCGATATGCGCCGCGGTGTCCGCGGCGAGGTCATCAGCAGCACCTTTGATGAGCCCGTGGAGGACCACACCCGCGTTGCCGAGATGGCCCTTGAGCGGGCCAAGCGCCTGGTAGAGGGCGGCAAGGACGTGGTCATCCTCATGGACTCGATCACGCGGCTCACGCGCGCCTATAACCTCGCCCTGCCCCCGAGTGGCCGTACCCTTTCCGGTGGCGTGGACCCAATCGCGCTCTACCCGCCAAAGCGCCTCTTTGGCGCCGCACGCAAGTGCGAAGAAGGCGGCTCGCTCACCATCCTTGCAACCTGCCTGGTCGACACCGGGAGCCGCATGGACGAAGTGGTGTTCGAGGAGTTCAAGGGCACCGGCAACCTGGAGCTGCGGCTTGACCGCCGCCTCGCAGAAAGGCGGTTCTACCCGGCTATCGATATCCAGGCCAGCTCCACCCGGCGCGAAGAGCTGCTTCTTGATGAAAAAACACTTAAGGGCGTCTGGCTTGTTCGGCGAATGACGGCTATGATTTCGCAGAACTCGCCGAACCAGCTCGAAGCGACTGAGCGGTTGCTAGAACGGCTCGCGAGGACAAACTCGAACGAGGAGTTCCTGGCCAGTCTGAAGACCGACCTCTAGGGCAAGCCCCTAAGCAGGCCGGCCCCCGGCAATGAGAGGCCGCCGGGATAGCGCCAAGAGGAGGAATCGAGCAAGGTAAAGGCTGGGCTCAGCCTGCGGCAACGCAATAGCGTCCACCGCAACCTGACCAAACACCGCTTATGGGTATCGAGGGAACTCGGACGCGGTCTCACGCTCACGCGAAGCGACATGGACGGTACACAGTACACGTCCTCGTTGTTGCTCTCGCGGCGCTCGCCGTTACTTTCGCCGCCCAATACCCCGGTTCGTCCCGCGCCTCGGCCTCCAACAACGTCCCCGCCTTCACGTTCTCCGGCGCCACCGGGGGCGTCCCCTGGAACTCCAACTCACTCCTTCGCGCTTCCGGCAGCATCGAGACCCGCGATTCCGTCTCCTCGCTGACCATCCGCTCCGACGTCGCCAGCGTGCGCGCTGCCGGCGCCGTTTCACCCGCCGCGACCTTCTCGGCCAGCGTTTCCGCCGCCACCGCCAACTCCGGCGAGGCCGGGGCGGGCGTGAAACCCCTCGCCGACATCGTCGACCCCCGGCAGCCCTTTGTCCTCTACGTGACCCAGCCAGGCGACACCGTTAGTGGCGTGGCGGCGCGCTTCGGCATCCAGATGGGCACCATCCTCGACAACAACCCCACCATCGACGACCGGAACCTCCTTCAGCTGGGCCAGCAGCTTGTCGTGCCGCGCAAAGACGGCATCCTCTACAAGGCTGGCCACGGCGAGACCGTTACGTCGATCGTTTCGCAGTTCGACAACATCACCGTCTCCACCGTGCTCGACTACAAGCCGAATGCGCTTTCGGAGAGCGACAGCCTTGAAGCGGGCCGTTTCGTTCTCCTGCCCGGGGCAACCAGGAAGCCGCCCCCACCACCGCCTCCGAAGCCTTCAACCAGTGGTGGCGGCGGGTCGGGTGGCGCGCCCATGCCCGGCGGCAGCGGCCGCTTCGGCATCCCGCTGGCGGCCTGGCAGGGTGTGAGCGATCCCTTCGGAACCGACCGTGGCGGCGGGCGCATCCACGAGGGCATCGACCTCGACCTCTACGCGTTCCACCATTCCACGGTCTTCTCGGCCTGCAACGGCGTCGTCTCGCGAACCGAGTACCTCACCTACAGCTACGGCTACCACGTCGTCGTCGACTGCGGCGATGGCTGGACAACGCTCTACGCGCACTTCGATGAGATCCTTGTGGCGCCCGGCCAGCGCGTCAGCAAGGGCACCCCGCTCGGCGTCTCCGGCCTCACCGGTTACACCACCGGCGAGCACCTCCATTTCGAGATCCGCTTCAACGGGGCCCCCGTTGACCCGGCCGACTATCTCTTCTAGCCGTTTCCCGCCCGCCCCCTGACCGCCGCAAGCCTCAGACGTTGAAGAGGATGTTGAGCACGTCTCCGTCCTGGACCACGTATTGCTTCCCCTCCGTGCGGAGCAGGCCGCGCTTGCGCGCCTCGGCTTCGCTCCCGCAGGCGGCCAGGTCCTCAAAGCGGATCACTTCGGCGCGAATGAAGCCGCGCTGCAGGTCGCTGTGGATCTTCCCCGCCGCCTCGGGTGCTGTCGCCCCGGCAGTCACTGTCCAGGCGCGGCACTCGTCGGGGCCGGCCGTCAGAAAGCTGATGAGCCCGAGGAGCGCGTAGCTGAGGCGAATCGCCTCGGCCATGCCGCTTTCCGTGACCCCGGCCGAGGCGCGAAACTCGGCCGCCTCGTCTTCGCCGAGCTCGTTCAGCTCCATCTCGAACCTGCCGCAGAAGACCGCCACGTCGCGGCCCGGCCGCCCATGCTTTTCGCGCAGCTCCGCTTCGAGCGCGGCGCGCCGGGGCAGGCCGGCCTCGCCGATGTTCACGACGATAAGGAGCGGCTTCGCGGTCAGGAACTGCGACCCTTCAAGCAGGCGCCAGTCGTCGGCAGCAAGCCCCTGCTCGCGGATGGGGACTTCGTTCTCGAGCCCCGCCTTCATGCGCTGGAGCAGATCCTTGGTGCGCTGGAGCGCGTCGCGCTCGCCCGCCTTGAGCGAGCGCAGCTCGGTCTCCATGCGTTGCAGGCGCTTCTCGATGATCGCCAGGTCAGCGAAGGCCAGCTCCAGGTCCATGGTGGCGATGTCACGCTCGGGGTCGACCGTCACCTCCGGGTGGGGCACCGACTCATCCGCAAAGGCGCGGACCACGTGGATGAGGGCATCGGTGCGGGCAAGGTCGTTGATGAACTTGCCCGCCGGGCCCTCGCCCTTGCCAAACGATTCGCCCGCCGCCGGGAAGTCGACGTACTGGATCGTCGCGTAGGTGGTCTTCTTCGGGTGATAGATGGCCGCCAGCCGGTCGACGCGCTCATCGGGGACATTGACCATTCCCACGTTCGGCTGCGTGCTTGAGCTGTAGGCCCCTACCTGCGCCGAGCCGCGCGTTACCGCGTTGAATACCGTCGTCTTTCCCGAGCGGGCGAGCCCAATGATGCCAAGCTGCATGCCCATGAGCGTACAGCGGCGCCGCCGGACGAACGAGCAGCGTCGACGTGTGGAGTCGCCAGCGATAGGCTGCGCCTGGCGCCGGGAAACGCCGGCGAAGGGAGACTAGCGAGATGGAACTGCCAGTCATCATCGGCGCCGGGCAGCTGACGAATCGCGTGAGCGACCTCGCCGGGGCGCTCTCGCCGCTGGAACTGATGGCCGAGTGCGCGCGGCTTGCCGCCGCGGATGCGGGCGTGCCCGGGGCGCTCTCAAGGCTCGACTCGGTGCAGGTGGTGAACATCATCTCGTGGCCGCCGCCCGACCCGGCTGGCGAGCTGGCCGCCGCGATTGGCGCGGGCGCGGGCGGCGAACGCATCAACACGGTGGTGGGCGGCGACACCCCACAGCGGCTCGTGAATGAATCGGCTCTGCGTCTGGCCCGAGGTGAAATCGGCCTGGCGCTCATCGCGGGGGCGGAGGCGATGCATTCGCTCAAGCTCGCCGCGGCAGCGGGGGGCGGCGCGCCGCCGTGGCCACCGCGCAGCGGGCGGGGGCTCGTCCAGGACCGCCAGGCGTGGGCGCAGACCGAGGTCGCTCACGGGGCCGTGTTGCCAGCGCGCGTGTACCCGATGTTCGAGAATGCCATCCGGGCGCAACGGGGGTGGAGCATTGAGGAGCACAGGCAGCGGCTGGGGGAGTGGGGCTCGCGCTTCTCGGCCGTGGCAGCGACGAACCCCCACGCCTGGTTCCGCGAGGCGCGTTCACCCGGGGAAATCATCACCGTCAGCCCATCCAATCGGATGACTGCCTTCCCTTACACCAAGCGGCTCAACGCCTTCCTCGAGGTGGACCAGGGCGCGGCGCTGCTGCTCGCCTCAGAAACTGTGGCCCGTGACCTGGGCGTGCCGCGCGAGAAGTGGGTCTACCTGCATGGTTTCGCGCACCTCAACGACCTCTGGTACCTCTCGGACCGACAGAACTACTGGTCATCGCCGGCGCTTGCGCGGGCAGCGGGGCTGGCCCTGGGGATGGCGCGAACGGAGGTGGCCAGCGTCAGCCACTTCGACCTTTACAGCTGCTTCCCCAGTGCCGTGGAGATCGCGCGCGAGGCCATCGGCATTCCGAGGAGCGACGTGCGGCCGCTGACCGTGACCGGGGGACTGCCCTACTTCGGGGGACCGGGGAGCAACTACGGCACGCACGGCATCGCCACCATGGCAGCGCGGCTGCGCGAACGCCCCGGCGAGCTGGGACTGGCGACCGGGCTGGGGATGCTCATGACCAAGCACGCGATGGGCATCTACGGTGCGTCCCGGCCCGGGGGCGAATGGGTGCCGCCGGATCTTGTTCGCGCCCAGCAGGAGGTCGATGCGGCGCCGCACCCGGCCATGGCCGATGAGCCCGCCGGTGCGGCGAGCATCGAGTCCTACACAGTCGCCTATGGGCGTGACGGCCAGCCCGAGGCCACAGTGATCATCGGGAGGCTGGCCGATGGCCGCCGCTTCTTCGCCAACGGCCCCACGGGCGATGCCCACCTGGCCGGCCTGACAGCGCGCGAAGGCGTGGGCCTGCGCGGCCGCGTGGCCCACAACCGCGCAAGCGGCCTTAACCGCTTCGACTGGTAGGCGGCGACAGCGCGGCCCTGGCCATGGCGGCGCGATGTCCCCCGCCCCGGCGACGCTCGGCAATCACGCTCCGCACCGTGACCGCGGTGATGATGACCGCCCCGCCGGCAATCGCCCACGGGCCCGGGCGCTCGCCGAGAGCGAGGAACACCCACACCGGGTTCAGCACCGGCTCTACCATGCCCAGCAATGAGGCCTCCACCGCCTGCACGTGCGCCATGCCGAAGCCGAAGAGCACGTAGGCAACGCCGATCTGGACCACGCCCAGGAAGAGCAGGCCGGCCAGGTCACGCAGGCCGGGCGTGAAGAGCCCGGCTTCGCCACGCCCGGCGTTCACCGCCAATAGCACCACGACCAGGAGGGCGTTCCCGAGCACCATGGCGCGAGGCCGCGTTTCGGACGTGCAAGAGGGCACGCGCAGGAAGACCAGGAACGCCGCAAAGGCGATCCCCGAGCCGATGGCGCAGGCGTTGCCGGCGAGGTCGCCCGTTTCGAGCCGCCCCACAAAGAAGAGCGCCATGCCCGCGAAGGCGACGCTCAGCGCGGCGAGATCGAGCTTCGTGGGGCGCTCATCGAGGAAGAAGCGCGCCATGAGGAGCAGATAGAGCGGCGCCGTGTACTGGAGGAAGATGGCGTTCGCGGCCGTGGTCAGTCGCGTGGCAGAAACAAACAGCACCAGCATGACCGCATAGCTGATCGCCATGCCCCATTCGAGCCGTCCCGCGCGAAGAGGCGAAACCCACCCCGGGCGCACGAGCAGCGTGACCGTGATCCCGGCGAAGAGCGAGCGCCACATGGTGATACCGAGCGCATCGATGGAGACCCACTTGATGAAGAGGCCCCCTGAGCTCCAGAGGAGGGCGGCCGCGACCACAGCCAGCAGCCCTTGCCGGTGCGGCGGCAGTTCGAAGAAGGCATCGCGAGAGACGCGCGGTAGCGAAGCGCCCACCGCCGGAGCCTACACGGGCGGTCGGTTGCGGGCGAAGCTAATTGCCGACGACCCCTCCGCTCTCGGGGAACTTCCGTTCGAGGAGGAAGAACGCGATCGAGACCACGAGCCCGCCGCCAGCGCCCACCGCCAGCCCCCACAGCACATCGTTCGCGCCAATCTTGATGAAGAGATAGATGACGAAGCTGACGATGAAGCCAACCAGGAAATAGAGAGACTGCCGCCGAAGAAAGGTCCACATGCTGTCGAGTATGTCGCGACGGAGTGCGGGCTGTAAACAAGCGAGGGAGGAGGGAAGGAGGGAGGAGGGAGGAGGGAGGAGGGAGGAGGGAGGAGGACTGAGGACTGAGGGATGAGGCATGAGGCATGAGGGATGAGGTATGAGGGATGAGGCATGAGGGGGTCTGAGCCGCGAACGTGAGTGAGCGGAGGGGCCGAACCAACGCCACCGCCCGAACGCGGCCACGACCGGCCACCGGCACCTGGCCGGCGCCGCCCGACCCTGGCCATCGGTGGGACATCAAGCGGCCACGGGGGGCCGCGACTCCGAGGTGGTTGTTGGGCGACTGCGGAGGCCGGCGGGAACCGCACGCCGGAGCGGAGCGCAGGCGTAGGCCGGGGTTGGCGCCAGGGGGCGGCGGTGTGTTGGTACACGAGGCATGAGGCAGGAGGGAGGAGGCGGATGACCCTCGCAACCGGGAATCCGAGCCGTGAGCGTGAGTGAGCGGAGGGGCCGAAGCAATGGCCCCGGCCGAATACAGGCACACCGGGCCACCGGCATTCTTGGAGTCGCGGCCCCCCGTGGCCGCTGCCTGTTCCACCCATGCCCCGCGCGTGGCCGCTCCCGGCCAATCGCCACCGGCGGAGGGCGGAGCACCTCCAGACGCCGGTCAGGGCGCACAGTGCTCCGCCCCTGGACCTTCGCCCGGGGGACGGAACCTTTTCGCCGGCAAGCATGGCCCACCGGATGGAGAGAGCCCCCGCACCTACCCCTACTACCCTCCAATTGGCCCTCGCGTTACGGGTTCCCCGAAATTGCATGTCCCCGGCCCCGCGCCCCGCACCGCCCTGGGGGAGGAGGGAGGAGGTGGATGACCCTCGCAACCTGGAATCTGAGCCGCAAACGTGGTGAGCGGAGGGCCGTACCAACGCCACCGCCCGAACGCGGCCACGACCGGCCAACACACCTGGACAGCTAATCTCGCCCGAACCTGGCCGTCGGTGGACATCACGCGGAAGCCACCCGGCCGCGACCCGGGTGGTTGTTGCAGCGACTGCGGGCCGGGGGAACCGCACGCCGGAGCAAGTGCAGGCGTAGGTGATTGCCGCCAGGGGCGGCGCGTGCACGAGGGAGGAGGACTGAGGACTGAGGGATGAGGCATGAGGGAGTCTGAGCCGCAAACGTGAGTGAGCGGAGGGGCCGTACCAACGCCACCGCCCGAACGCGGCCACGACCGGCCACCGGCACCTGGCCGGCGCCGCCCGACCCTGGCCGTCGGTGGGACATCAAGCGGCCACAGTGGGCCGCGACTCCGGGGGCTCCCGGGGCGCGCTTCATGGCAGAACGACTCCGGGTTCGTTATGCTCCAGCGAGCATCTTGCCCGAGGTTGGAGCCTTGCTGAAATTCGCCACTCCCCCGCTTGCCCGGTGGGCGCCCGCCGTGCTGGCCGCCTTCGCGTTGCTTTTCGCCATTGCATGTTCGGATTCGGACTCCGAAAAGGACCCGGACCCGGAGAAGGACACCAGGATTGGCGGGTCGATGATCCTGGCCACCACCACGAGCACCCAGGACAGCGGGCTGCTTGATGTCCTCGTGCCCGCATTCAAGGAAGCGACGGGGGTGGAAGTGAAGGTGATTGCCGTCGGCACCGGCGCGGCACTTGAGATGGCAGGGAAGGGCGACGCAGATGCGGTTCTCACCCACGCCCCGGCCAGCGAGAAGAAGTACGTCGACAGCGGCGATCTAGTAGAAGGCAAGCTGGTGATGCACAACGACTTCATCATCGTTGGGCCGCCATCGGACCCCGCGCGAATAAAGGGCCTCAAAGACCTCAACGCGGCGATGAAGGCGGTCGCCGGGACGGGGCCGTTCATCTCCCGCGGTGACGATTCGGGTACTCACAAGAAGGAACTCGAGTTGTGGAAGGCGGCCGGCGTTGACCTGGCCACGGTCAAGAGCCGCGAGGAAACGGGCCAGGGAATGGGGGCGACGCTGAACATCGCCAATGAGCGCAACGGTTATGCACTGACCGACCGCGCCACCTATCTTTCCCTGAAGAAGAACCTCAACCTCGAGATCCTCTTCGAGGGGGCAAAGCCGCTGCTGAACATCTATCACGTCTTCCTCGTCAGCCCAACGAAGCACACGGGCGTGAAGGAGCCCCAGGGGCGTGCCTTCGTCGAATTCATGGTCGCGGCCCGGACTCAGGAACTGATAGGCGCCTTTGGGAAAGACAAGTTCGGGGAGCCGCTCTTTGTCCCCGATGCTGGCAAGTCCGAGGACCAGCTGGGTCAGTAACAGTGGCCGAGCTCTGGGACGGGTTGCGCGAAGCCATCCGCCTCGTGATCGAGGGCGATGCCACCATCCGTGAAGTCGCGCTCCGCACCATCCTCGTCTCGGGCTCGGCAACGGTTCTCTCTCTGCTGGTTGGTGTGCCCCTGGGCTACGTGCTCGCCCGGGGCCAGTTCCCCGGGCGCAACCTCGCGCTGAGCATGGTGAACACCGGAATGGGAATGCCACCCGTGGTTGTGGGACTGGTGGTGTGGCTGATGCTGGTGCGCAGCGGGCCATTTGGTGGGCTTGAGCTGATCTATACGCGGCGGGCGATGGTCATCGCCCAGTTCATCATCGCCCTGCCATTGGTAGCGGGATTCACGGCGGCCTCGATCCAGGCGCTGCCGCGCGAGCTGCCGGACCTTCTCGCAACCCTGGGCGCCGGCCGGGTTCGCACGCTCTGGTTGCTTGTGCGCGAAGCACACCTCGGGCTGCTGGCCGCGGTGATGGCTGGCTTTGGCGCGGTCGTCTCCGAGGTGGGCGCCTCGATGGCGGTGGGCGGGAACATCAAGGGCGAGACCCGCGTCCTGACGACCGCCATCGTCACGGAGACGAGCCGCGGGGAGACCGCGAGCGCTATTGCCCTCGGCCTGATATTGCTGGCGATGGCATTCTCCGTGAACCTCGCGTTGACGGTCGTCCAGCAGCGGCGGCGTACCTGATGGAGGTCGCAATCGAAGGGATGCGGTTCGTGCGTGCGGGTCGCGACGTCCTGGCGATTCCCGGCCTGCGCTTCGCAGGGGGCCGGACCACGGCGCTGCTCGGCCCCAATGGTGCGGGCAAGACCACCCTCCTGCGCCTGATCGCTGCCCTCGATCGGCCGGAAACCGGCAAAATCCGCATCGGGGGGGCGCCCGTTCGCCACAACGGCACCACCCGCGAGCGCGTGGCCTATTCGTTCCAGAAGGCAGTATTCATTGGCGGGACGGTGCGCACCAACCTCGACCTCGGTCTCCGGCTGCGCGGCCTTGATGCCCGGACCCGCTCCGCGCGCATCGAAGAAGCAGCGGGGGCCTGTGGCATCGCTCATCTCCTTGAACGGGATGCCCACCGGGTTTCAGGCGGGGAGGCACAGCGAGCGAATCTCGCGCGCGCACTCTGCCTGAGGGCGCCGGTCACATTGCTCGATGAGCCTCTTTCGGGGCTCGATGGACCTGCGCGCAGGCAGCTCCTGGGCGACCTCCCGGGCCTGCTCCGGGACTTCGCGACCACCACCATCGTCGTGACCCATGATCGCGGCGAGGCCCTGCGCCTTGCCGACGACCTCGTGGTACTGATTGACGGGCGCGTCCACGCGGCCGGCACGAAGCGGGATGTCGTGCTGCGTCCCCCGGATGTTCTCTCGGCCGAGTTCCTGGGCTACACCATCATCCCCGGGGAGAAGGAAGTGGTGGCGATCGCCCCTGGAGCGCTCCGCCCCGTGCCCGGCGAGGTGTGCTTCACCCTCAACGTCCACGAGGTGGTGGACCTGGGAACTCACCGCGAGGCGGCCGGGGCGATCGGCCCGGTTCGCGTCTCCGTTCCCATCGAGGGTAGCGCTCCCGATGCCGGGGCAGGCCTCACCGTCTCGGCGGCAGCAGCATCTGTCATTCGCTTCCCGAAAGGCGACGACGCGGCTAACGTCTAGCGGCTCTTCGCTGTAGGATTCAGCCATGCGTCACGACCTGATGGAGATCCTCGTCTGCCCCCTGTGCAAGGGCGACCTTCAGCTCACGGTTGAAAAGGAAGAGGGCGCTGAGATCCTCGATGGGAAGCTCTACTGCGCGGCCTGTAACGAGACATTCCCGATCGAGGAAGGTATCCCCAATCTCCTGCCCCCGGACCTGCGCGACTGACATGGCGGGCGAATGCGGCCAGTGCGACCACGAGCACGCAGATGCCGAGCAGGGGCACGGGGGGTGCGAACACGGGGGCGAGGCGTTCCTTCCGCCTGAACAGCCTTTCCGCCTGGTTCCCGAGTTCCCAATGCTCTGGCGGGGGCTGGCCTTCGCAGGGATTGCTGCGGGCGCGGCGGTTGGCGCCGTGATGGCTGTGCGCCAGGCGCCGTTGCTCGCGATTCCCGTGGCGCCGGTGGCAGGTTTCGCCGGGGTGCTGGCGGCGTGGGCGGCGGCCATCCACCTCACAGGTGGCGAACGATTCGACGACAACCCCTTTGTCTAGGATCCTGGCCGAACGTCTGATTGGCAGCGCGTAGCGACCAGCAGTGGTGCAGGGCTACGAGAGCGGAGTGCCCGGGCGGTTCCCCTTTGAGCCGCGGAGCAGCCACGCCGCTGAGTGACGGCGTGCGTCGTCGCGAAGCCGGGCCACCTCGGAGAGCAGCCGGTCACGCTCCTGGCGCAGGTCCTTGATGTGGTCGCGCAGGGCGGCGACCAGCAGGTCGACCTCCGAATAGCGAGCCTGGGCCTCTTCGCGCAGCATGCGCGCTTCAAGCGCGAGCACCTGGCGTTCGGCATCGGCAACCACACCGGGAGCCAGCGGGCGCTCGGCGCTCATGCTTCTTCGACCACCGGGAACGATTCGACCGCGGTCTGCTCGCTGGCCCGCAGAGCGCGCGGCCCCGGAGCAAGCGGGAGCGGCCGGGCGGCATCGCGCACGAGGCGGAGGTCTTCAAGGTTGGCGTGCAGGGCGGCGATGACATCTTCGAGGGTCTGGAGCCTCCCGCGTGCGTAGGCGCGCTCCGATTCCAATTCATGGAGGCGAGCGTTGAGGGCATCGATCGTACTGCTCTGACCGGCGGCGCATTCCTCGGACTCGACTATGCGGCGGTGCGCTTCGGCCAGGGCGCGGACAAGCAGCGGCGCCGGGAGCTCGGCCGCAGCTGCGGGGTCGGCTGCCACCGCGGCAAGGTCCACCAGGGTGAGGTCGGCGGGCACGGCACGGCCGTCGATCCGTTCCTTCAGTTCGTCGAGCTGGACACGCAGCTGCCGGACAAGGCGTTCGGCGCGGAGGTCGGAGCTGCCGACCTGGTTGCGCAGCGAGCCGGCAAGACGGCCGTTGTGAGCAGCGAACGGCGCCGGTGCGGGTGGTTCCGTGGTGGCGATGGGGGTCGCGGTTCCGGGCATGGCGTGCTCAGGCTCCAGCGTGGCCTCTCCCCCGGCAGGGGTGCCTGCGGCCGGCGCGGGGCCGTCATCCGCGGACCGGCGTCTGCGGCGGAACGGTATGCGCACAGGCCCTTCCCTCCGCGAGGTTTGGCCGATTGTATGCTCAGAAGCGCGGTGCGGCGGCGTCTCGACGGTATTCACAGCCGAAAAATGGCAAACCTTCACGCTGGGCCCGCGGTTCTGTCACCTTGAGGATCGGCATGGCTGGCCCCTTCCGTGAGGGCCGCTTCCGTGAAGAACTGGCAGGACCGGGCGCACAGGCCGGGGGTCAGGCCTCGAGACTGTGCGCTGTCGCCCGGATCTCGGCCCAGGCGGATTCGATGTGGCGCCGCTCCGTACCCGTCTGGCCGATGGAGAAACGGATGGCGTAGGCGCCATTCACGCGATTCTGGGTGAGATAGAGGCGGCCGCTGGCGTTCAGCCGTTCGAGGAGCACCTCATTTAGGCGGTCGAGAGCGGCGCCGTCGTCCACTCCTGCGGGATGGTAGCGGAAATTGAGGAGTGCCAGGCTCCGCGGCGCCATGAGCTCGAAACCGGGCTCGGCCGCAATTGTCCGCTCCAGATCCGCCGCGAGGGCAATGTGGTCTGCGATTCGTGCGCGCAGTCCTTCGGCACCGTAGGAGCGCAGGACGAACCACAGCTTCAGCGCGCGGAAGCGGCGGCCGAGGGGGACGCCCCAGTCGCGATAGTCGATCACTTCGGCCCGTTCGCGCGTCTGCAGGTAGGCGGGGAGGATCTCGAGCGTTCGAACGAGGCCGGCCGGGTCGCGCACGAAGTGCGCAGAGCAATCGAAGTTCGTGAAGAGCCACTTATGGGGGTTGAAAACGAAGCTGTCGGCGTATTCGATGCCGTCGAGCCAGCGCCGGTGCTCGGGCAGAATGAATGCGCTCCCGGCCCAGGCAGCATCGACGTGGAGGAACACCCCCTCCCGCCGGCAGATCTCGCCGATGGGTCGCAGGGGGTCGAACGCCCCCACGCCCGTGGTACCGAGCGTAGCGACCACGCAGGCAGGGACAATGCCCGCTGCCCGGTCGGCGGCGATCGCCTCCTCCAGGGCGCCCGGGCGCATGGCGAAGCGCTCGTCGACAGGCACCGCCCGCAGATGCCTGCGGCCCAGCCCCGCCACCTTCACGTCCTTTTCGACCGACGAGTGCGTTTCGGTCGAGCAGTAAACGGCCAGCGGCGGCGACGTGCGCAGGCCCTCCTCGTTTGCCTTCCAGCCCGTCGCCCGTTCGCGCGCGGTCAGGATGGCGCAGAGGGTGGCGCTCGAAGCCGAGTCCTGGATGACGCCGTGGAGGCCTTCGGGCAATCCGGTGAGCTGGCGCAGCCAGTCGAGCACGCGCGTCTCCATCTCGGTTGCGGCCGGCGAAGTCTGCCAGAGCATGCAGTTGGCGCCGAGCGCGGCAGTCAGCATCTCCGCCAGCAGCGACGGCGGGCTTGAGTTGGCCGGGAAGTAGGCGAAGAACGACGGGTGCTGCCAGTGGGTAATGCCCGGCAGCACCACGGACTCAAAGTCTGCGAGGATTCGCTCCATGGGTTCGCCCTGCGCCGGCGGGGCCGGGGCGAGTTGCGACGCGATCTCGCCTGGCCTGACCTGCGCTCGTACGGGGAAGCGCTCCACGCCCTCCATGTAGTCGGCTATCCAGTCGGCCACAGCGTGGGCGTGGCGGCGAAATTCGGCGGTATCCATGGGCACGCTCCTCCTGGCTTCGGAGCTGAAGATACCACCGCGGCCTGCATCGACGGGCAGGAGCACCGCCAGCGCGGCCCGGCCGGGCGAAACAACGAAGGGGACTGCCTCGCGGCAGCCCCCCTCGCACGATCCTTCCCCCCGGAAGGTCAGGCGTCGAAGTAGAGGTGGAACTCGTAGGGATGGGGCCGCATGCGAACCGGGTCGACCTCGTTCTCGTACTTATAGGCCAGCCACGTCTCGATTACGTCGGGCGTGAAGACGCCGCCCTGCAGGAGGAAATCGTGGTCTTCTTCCAGGGCGCGCAGGGAGCCATCGAGGGACTGGGCAACGGTGGGGACGCTCGCCAGCTCCTCGGGCGTGAGGTCGAAGAGGTTCGTCTTGTCGAGCGCCGGGCCCGGGTCCCAGCCGTTCCTGATGCCATCGAGGCCGGCCATGAGGATGGCCGCGAAGGCGAGGTAAGGGTTGGCCGAAGGGTCGGGCGGGCGGAACTCAACGCGCTTCTGGCGCGGGTCGGTGCTCACCATGGGGATGCGGCAGGCGGCGGAACGGTTCCGGGCGCTGTAGACGAGGTTCACGGGCGCTTCGTAGCCCGGCACGAGCCGCTTGTAGCTGTTGGTGGTGGGCGCGCAGATGGCCATCAGGGCCTTGCCGTGGCGGATGAGCCCGGCGATATAGGAGCGGCACATCTCGCTCGTCATGGCGTAGCCCTTCTCATCGAAGAAGAGGTTGACGCCGTTCTTCCAGATGCTCAGGTGGCAGTGCATCCCCGAGCCGTTGTCCTGGAAGAGCGGCTTCGGCATGAAGGTGGCGACCTTGCCGTGCTTCTTGGCCACGTTCTTGACGATGTATTTGTAGAGCATCGACTTGTCGGCCATGCGCGTCAGGGTATCGAAGCGCATGTCGATCTCGCCCTGGCCGGCGGTGGCAACCTCGTGGTGGTGGAGCTCGACCTGGATGCCGCAGCGCTCCATCACATCGGCCATTTCGTTGCGGATGTCGGTCTGGCTGTCGTGCGGGCTGACCGGGAAGTAGCCCTCCTTGAAGCGGGGCCGGTAGGCCAGGTTCATGCCGCCCTGGTCGCGTCCGCTGTTCCAGATACCCTCGTTCGAATCGACCGAGTAGAAGGCCGAGTGCTGGTCGCTGTTGAAGCGCACGTCATCGAAGATGAAGAACTCGAGCTCGGGCCCGACATAGACGGTGTCGCCGATGCCGGTCTCCTTCAGGTAGCGCTCGGCCTTCTGGGCGATGTGGCGCGGGTCGCGGCTGTAGGGCTGCCGCGTGACGGGGTCTTCGACATTGCAGACCACCGAGAGCGACGGCATCTGGATTGCCGGGTCGATCAGCGCCGTCTCCGGGTCAGGCACCAGGAGCATGTCCGACTCTTCGATCTTCTGGAAGCCGCGAATGCTCGACCCATCGAAGCCCCAGCCGTTCCGCCATGCCGAGCGCTCGTAGTCGGTCCAATCGTTCAGCTCGTGGATGGGGCGCGTGAAGTGCTGCCACAGCCCGAAAAGGTCGACGAACTTCACATCGACAAAGCGGACGTTGTTCGCCTGGCAATAGGCCTTGATTTCCTCTGGGGTCACGCGGTTCTCTCCTTGCGGTGATGCGGCTTCAGGCTATTGTGACGTTTTTCACGCTGCCAACCACCCCTCGCGGGGCCCGCGGCCGTGAAGTTCTTGTTACGCTGCCCCGCCCCGCCCCCGGGAGGAGGGAGGACGGAGGAGTGGCCGCTCCTACACGGCCACCTCCCCGCGTTCGCCGGTCCTTACGCGCACGGCCTCTTCGACCGGGATGATGAAGATCTTGCCATCGCCGATGTTGCCGGTGCGCGCCTCGCGCACGATGGCCTCGATTACGCGCTCGACGGCCAGGTCGGGCACAACCACTTCGACCTTCACCTTCGGCAGCATGTCGACGGTGACGGTTTCGCCGCCGCGGCCCTGGTGGACGATGCCGCGCTGGGCGCCCCTGCCAGTGACCTGGATGAAGTTCATGCCGTGGAAGCCGAGGTCGTCGAGGGCCTGCTTGACGTCGTTCAGCTTTTCGGGGCGGATGATGGCCTCTACCTTTTTCACCTTCATGTGCTCCTATCGGGCGTGTGCCGTGGTGGGGGCGGATGTCCCGGCCGCGTACGCCACCGGGGGAGCGGGCAGCACCGGCCCGGGCGCGAGCGGGATGCCGCCCTCTTCGGGGGTGTAGGCGCGTTCGCCGTGCTGGGTGACATCGAGGCCGAGCTCCTCTTCGTCTTCGGAGACGCGGATGCCGGCGATGAGGTCGAGCGCCTTGAGGATGACGAAGGTGACGATGAACGAGTAGGCGCCCACGACGACGATGCCGACGGACTGGTCCCACATCTGCTGGGCGTGGCCGTTGAAGAGGCCGTCGGCGTAGGAGATGCCGCTCACCGAAGCAGCGGCGAACAGGCCCGTGGCGAGCGCGCCCCAGACGCCGCCGACGCCATGCACGCCGACGACATCGAGAGAGTCATCGAGCTTGATGCGAGCCCGCAGGCGTACGGCGAAGTAGCAGAGGGCGCCCGCCCCGAACCCGATTGCCAGCGATTCCATGGGCTGCACGTAGCCGGAAGCGGGGGTGACCGCGACCAGCCCGGCGACGGCGCCGGCAGCGGCGCCCACCACGCTCGGCTTGCCCCCAAACCACCAGCTCAGGAGGGTCCAGGTGAGGGCAGCCATAGCGGCGGCGGAGTTCGTGTTGACGAGCGCGCTCACGGCCTGGCCCGTGGCCCCGCCCGCGCTGCCGGCATTGAATCCGAACCAGCCGAACCAGAGCAGGGCCGCGCCCAGCACAACCATGGTCACATCGTGCGGTTCCATGGGGGTAGAACCATAGCCCTTGCGCTTGCCGAAGACGAGCACCGCCGCCAGGGCGGCCACGCCGGCGTTGACGTGAATGGCGAGCCCGCCCGCGAAGTCCAGCGAGTTGAGGCCGATATCGGGCGTCTCGGGGTTGGTGGCGAAGGCGCTCAGCCAGCCATCGTAGGCGAACACCCAGTGCGCCACGGGGACGTAGACGACGAGCGACCAGATGGCCGTGAAGATTAGGAACGGACCGAAGCGGGCCCGTTCGGCGAAGGCGCCCGTGATGAGCGCCGGGGTGATGATGGCGAACATCATCTGGAAGGCCATGAAGAGCAGGTGCGGGATGCCGAGGCCGTAGACGGCGCCGTTCGGGCCGCCCGGTTCCTGCCCGACGCCCTTCAGCCCGATCCAGTCGAAGTTGCCGATGAGGCCGAGCCCGGAATCGGGGCCGAAGGCGAGCGAGTAGCCGACGACGACCCAGAGGACGCCCACCACGCCGATGGTGATGAACGACTGCATGATGGTGGCAAGGACGTTCTTGTTCCGTGTCAGGCCACCGTAGAAGAATCCGAGCCCGGGCGTCATCAGGAGCACGAACGCCGATGCGGTGAGCATCCAGGCGGTGTTCCCGGTATCGATCGGGTTTTCCATGACGAAGACCCCCTCCACTTGGTTGCTGTGTTGGCCAACGGCGGGGCTGCCGGCGCCGCTTCGCCGCGTTTCCCCTGTCAACACGGTATGGGTGGGTGGTTTCGGGGCGATTTCGCGCATATTACGAGGGTGTGACGGGAGAGGGGGAGGACGCGAAGCACCGTGGTGGTCCGGGAGCGAGAGGCGTGTGCCGTTCGGAGGGAGGAGGGAGGAGGGAGGAGGGCGCTGGCCATTGCCGTCCGGAATCCGAGCTGCGAACGTGAGCGAGCGGGAGGTCGAACCCGTGACCAGCGCCAGTGCCCCGCCACCGGGCAACCCGAAAGGGCGGGTTTGGGTGGGACATCAGGCGGCCACAGGGGGCCGCGACTCCGGTGTGGTTGTTGGGCGACTGGGCAGGCCGGCGGGAACCGCACGCCGGAGCGGAGCGGAGGCGTAGGCCGGCCGATGCGCCAGGGGGCGGTGGTGTGTTGGCTCCAGTCCGGGCCGGGGCGAAGTTGAACCCAGAGAGCGAGTTTGGGTGGAAGAGCGAGCGGCCACGGGGAGCCGCGACTCCGGGTTCGGCGGGCTACACGGCTGCCAGTGGCCTCCCTTCGCTCGTTCCTTCCCGGGCAGTGAAGCGGTATTCGCCTTCGGCGAAGTCGACGGCAACGCACTGGCCTTCGTGGAATTCGCCCGAAAGCACGCGCTTTGCCAGCTCGTTTTCGACGCGGCGCTGGATGGTGCGGCGCAGGGGGCGGGCGCCGAAGGCAGGGTCAAAGCCTTCGCGCACCAGCTCGTCTTTCGCTGCCTTCGTCAGCTCGAACTCGACGCCGCGGTCGGACATGCGTTCGCGCACTTCGTTGGCGAGGAGGTCGACGATCTGTTCGAGCTCGGCCTTTGTGAGCGGCTCGAAGATGATGAACTCGTCGATGCGGTTGAGGAACTCGGGCCGGAAGTGCTCACGCAGGGCCTTCTCGACCGACTCGCGCAGCCGCTGCTGTTCGTCCTGCCCGGCGCCATCGACGCGGCGGGTGAAGCCGAGGGTGGCTTTCTCCTGGAGCCCGGTGCCGAGGTTGCTCGTCATGATGATGACGGTGTTGCGGAAGTCCACGGTGCGGCCGTGGCCATCGGTGAGGCGGCCGTCGTCCAGGATCTGCAGGAGGGTGTTGAAGACGTCCGGGTGGGCCTTCTCGATCTCGTCGAAGAGGATGACGCGGTAGGGGCGGCGGCGTACAGCCTCGGTCAGGCCGCCGCCCTCGTCGTAGCCGACATAACCCGGCGGCGAGCCGATCAGGCGGCTGACCGTGTGCCGCTCCTGGAACTCCGACATGTCGAGCCGGATCATGGCGTCCTCGTCGTCGAAGAGGTACTCGGAGAGGGTCTTGGCCAGCTCAGTCTTACCGACGCCGGTGGGGCCGAGGAAGATGAACGAGCCGATGGGGCGCTTCGGGTCCTTGAGCCCGGCGCGCGCCCGGCGGATGGCGTCGCTGAGGGCGACGATGGCCTGGTCCTGGCCGATGACGCGCTGGTGGAGGTGTTCTTCCATCTTCAGCAGCTTCTCGCTTTCCGTCTCTTCAAGGCGGGAGACGGGGATGCCCGTTATCTGGCCGACGAGGGCGGCGATGTCTTCGGGCGTGACGCGCATGTCGGCCTGGTGCTCTGCCGCCCAATCGGCGCGCAGCTGCGAGTATTCCTCCTGGAGCTGGAGCACTTCCTGGCGGATACGGGCGGCGGCCTCGTAGTCTTCCTTCTGGACCGCGGCCTCGGTTTCGAGGGCGAGCTCGTCGAGGCGCTCCTTGATCTCGCGGACGTTGCCGGGCATCGCCTGGGCTTCGATGACGTGCTTGCTGGCGGCCTCGTCGATGAGGTCGATGGCCTTGTCGGGCAGGTGGCGCTCGGTGATGTAGCGGCTGGAAAGGCGCGCCGCGGCGTCGATCGCTTCGTCCAGGATCTCCACCTTGTGATGAGCCTCGTAGCGCGGGCGGAGGCCTTTGAGGATGGCGATGGTGTCTTCGATCGTTGGCTCTTCCACGTAGACGGGTGCGAAGCGGCGCTCGAGTGCGGGGTCCTTCTCGATGCGCGTGCGGTACTCATCGAGCGTCGTCGCGCCGATGGCGTGCAGCTCGCCGCGCGCGAGCGCGGGCTTCATCAGGTTGCTGGCGTCGATGGCGCCTTCGGCCCCGCCGGCGCCCATGACGTTGTGGAGCTCGTCGATGAAGAGGATGATCTCGCCCTGGGACTGCTTCACCTCTTCCATGACCGCCTTCAGGCGCTCTTCGAACTCGCCCCGGAACTTGGAGCCCGCCACCAGCGCGCCCATGTCCAGGGCGAGGAGCTTCTTGTCCTTCAGGTTCTCGGGCACGTCGCCGGCGGCGATGCGCTGCGCCAGCCCTTCGACGATGGCCGTCTTGCCCACGCCCGCTTCCCCGATAACCACGGGGTTGTTCTTCGTCCGCCGGTTGAGGATCTGCATGACGCGGCGGACCTCGGCGTCGCGGCCGATCACCGGGTCGAGCTTGCCGTCGCGGGCGAGCTGGGTCAGGTCGGTCGAGTATTTCTCGAGGGCCTGGTAGCTGCTTTCGGCGGTGGGGCTTGTGACTCGGGACTTGCCGCGAATCTCCTGGAGGGCGCGGTAGATGCCCTCTTTGGTGACGCCCGCCTCGGCGAGCAGGCGGGTGGCGCCGCTCTCTTCGTTGTCGGCGATAGCGATGAGCAGGTGCTCGACGCCGACGTACTCATCCTTCAGCCGCTCGGCTTCGGCGTTCGCAACTTCAAGCATGCGCACGACTTCGGGCGTGGTGTAGATCTGGACCACGTCGTACTGGAGCTTCGGCATGTCGGCGAGCACCTGGGCTACGGCCTGGCGCAGGCGGCCGGTATCAACCTTGAGCCGCGAGAGCACCTGCTGGGCAAGCCCACCCTTGAGGCCGATGAGTGCCGAAAGAACGTGGGGCACGCCCCACTGGCTGTGGCGCTGCTGGCGCACTATCTCCTGGGACTGGGTGAGGACCTGCTGGGCCTGCTCGGTGAAACGATCCTGGCGCATCATTTGGCTTGCTCCGGTTGTGAGGGATGAGGGATGAGGGATGAGGACTGAGGACTGAGGACTGAGACAGGGCGGTTCATCGGGACTTCCTGGCCTCGTCCCGCTGGCGCGCAACTGCGGAGCGAAGGCCCCCAACGATGCGACTGACCTCTTCGGCCTGCCTGGAAAGCTTCGCAAACGTGTCTTGGTCGATGACAGTTGCATCGAGAGCCGCATACAGGAGGGAGCGGACCTCGGCGCACGAACCCTTGGCGAGCGAAAGGAACTGGGCAAACTCGGCGCGGCCACCGCGCTCGAATCCCTCGGCTATGTTCGACATCACGGAGAGCGCGGAACGGAGCAACTGATCCTTGAGTTCGAACTCCCGCTGCATGTCTTTCATAAGACAGACGCGGCGCACCTCGGCATACAACTCGCGTGCCTTCTCCCAGGCGATCAGGTCCTCGAACCTCTCGACAGCGGCCATTCCTCAGTCCTCAGTCCTCAGTCCTCGTCCCTCCCGCGGCGCGGGCAGGCGGGTGGAGCGAAGGCGGTCGAGCTCACGCCGGAGGGCTTCCATCTCGGCCTGCATGAGGCGGAGCTGTTCGCTCATGCGAAGGATGACGTCGACGCCCGCGAGGTTGACGCCGAGCTCGTCGATGAGGCGCTGCGCCTGGCGGATGCGCTGAATGTCGCTGTTCGAGTACATGCGGATGTTGCCGGTCGTGCGCCGGGGTTCGACGAGGCCGGCGCGCTCGTAGTAGCGGAGGGTCTGCTGGTGCATGCCCACGAGGCGCGCGGCGATGGAGATGACGTAGCAGGGCTCGTCATCGGGGAGCCCGTCGCCGGGAAGCGGGTTGCGGGGCCTGGTCACTGCGGCCTCCTCCTTGACATGCGTTGTTACCCGGGCGCTCCTGCCTACTGCCGTCCTGCACCGGTAGCGCGGAGCTGTTGAAACAGCTCGCGCTCGTGGTCGCTGAGCCGGGCCGGGACTTCAATGTGGACGCGCGCAAGCAGGTCGCCCCGCTTGCCAGGTGCTCCAAGGACGGGCATGCCCTTGCCGGCGAGCCGGAACTGGCGCCCGTGCTGGGTAAGCTCGGGGATGCGCAGGGCCACGCGCCCATCGATGGTCGGCACCTCTACCTCACCGCCCAGGACCGCGTCGACCACCGGCACGGGAATGTCCACCATCAAGTCATCGCCGCGCCGTTCGAAGCGCGGGTGCGGCTGCACGGTGACGACGAGATAGAGGTCGCCCGGTGTGCCTCCGCCCGTGCCAGCACGGCCTTCGCCCGCGACGCGCACGCGAGAACCAGTCTTCACGCCCGCGGGCACCTTCACCTCCAGGCGCCGCGGCCTTGCGGACTGCCCCAGCCCCTCGCAGGCGTGGCAGATGGCGCCCGCGATCTGGCCCGAGCCGCCGCAGGTCGGGCACGCCTCGGCGGACTGCAGCTGCACCACGCGGGCCGTCCCCCTGAAGGCCTCCTCAAGGGAGACCTCAACCGGCGTCTCGATATCCTGGCCCCGGCGGTTCGCGGGAGCGCCGCGGGGGCCGCCACGCTCGCGGCGGAAGAGGTTGTCGAAGATCGAGCCGAAATCGCTGCCGCCCGTGTCGAAGCGCATGCCGCCGTCGCCCGGCCCCTGCCGCGCCCACCCGGCAGCGGACTGCCGGCGCTGGGCCTCTTCGATCTGGTCGGCCATCTCCCAGCGGTCGCCGTAGCGGTCATACTTCTTGCGCTTCTCAGCGTCGGAGAGGACTTCGAAGGCGGCGTTGATCTCCTTGAACCGGGTCTCGGCAGCGCGATCGTTGGGGTTCACGTCGGGATGATGCTTGCGGGCAAGCTTGCGGTAGGCCGAGCGGATCTCCTTGTCGCTTGCTCCGCGGGGCACGCCCAGGATGTCGTAGTAGCTCTTTGCCATCGCCTTCCTCAATCCTACCAGCTTCACAGAGACAGAGACAACGAACTTGCGCGGTTCTCTGATGATAGCGTTGTCAAGTCTATTGACGAGTGCATTCGTAGAGGAGTAAACTCAGGACATCCCACCTTTCAGCTCCAGGAGAAGACGACCATGGCAACTTCTTTGGTCCGTTGGGACCCCTTCGCCGAGTTCGCAAGCGTCAGGAGCGCGATGGACAGGCTCTTTGACCAGAGCTTCGGCCGTCTGCCTCTCGTCCGGAACAGCGAAGAGCTCGGCCCGCTCTCGATCGGCCTCGATGTAGTCGAAACGAACAGCGAATACGTAGTGAAGGCCGCCATCCCCGGCGTCGACCCCGCGGACATCGATATCTCGGTGGAAGACGACGTCCTCACCATCAAGGGCGAATTCGAACAGCGCGAAGAGTCGCAGGAGCAGAACTACCTGCGCCGCGAGCTCCGCCACGGCAGCTTCCAGCGCGCCCTGCGCCTCCCGCCCACGGTTGACGCGGAGAAGGCGAAGGCGGAATTCGAGCACGGCATGCTGCGGCTGGCGCTGCCGAAGAAGCCGGAAGCGCGCACCCGCGCTATCAAGATCACGCCCGCCGGGGTAATCGAGGGCGAGAAGGCCGCACAGGAGTAGCGACCCACCGGCACAGCGTTTGAAGGGAGGGCTCCCCCCGCGGGAGCCCTCCCTTTTCTTCCCGCTCTCCGGGGCGTCTCTAACGCTTTTCTAACGGTGGGAAAGGTCCCTTTCGGGGCGGACGCGCCCGTCCGGAACCTTTGCCACCGGGCCCGCGTATTGTGTCTCAGAGCGAGATGCACCGGGGGAAACGGAAATGGGCAAGACGCGGATACTCCTGGCGGTCGCGGCCTTCCTGGCTGTCGTGAGCCTCGCAGCCTGCGGCAGCGACCCGGCCAGCGACGGCGATGCGGACACCGGTTCGCGTGATCGTGACGGCATCGCGCCGCTGGTTGATGGCAGCGATGCCCCGGAGCCCGGCGGCGAAGGCAAGACGCTCACCTCCTCGAACGGCGCGGCGCCCGGAACAGCGCAGGACGAATCCGGCGGAGAGGGCGGCGTGGGCGCAGTCACAGGCCAGGTAGAGCGAAAGATCATCTTCAACGCGAAGCTCAACATCGACGCCGATGACGTGCATGTGGCGTTCGCCGATGCCAGCCGCGTGGCCCGGAATGCGGGCGGCTACGTTGAGAAGTCGAGTGTCTATTCGAAGAAGGACTCCTCCGGCGAGGAACGGACTTACGCCACGCTGACGGTTCGGGTTCCCGTGGGGGCCTACCAGGATGTGCTTGGCAGCCTGCGGACGCTCTCCGGGGGCAAGGTGACGAAAGAGGAGTCGGGCTCGCGCGAGGTGACCGAACAGTACACAGACCTGCAGAGCCGCCTGCGCAATCTTGAGCGCAGCGAGGCGCAGTACCTGAAGCTCCTCGAACAGGCGAAGACCATCCAGGAAATCATGACCGTGAACGACCGCATCGACAGCATCAGGCTGCAGATCGAGCGCATCCAGGGGCAGATCAATGTGCTCGACAACCTGGCGGACCTGGCGACGATCGATATCGCGTTTTCACCCTCCGGGGCGGCCGTCGCAGAACCCGGGGACGACGGTCCCATGAGCCCCCGCGAAGCCTTTACAGACGCCTGGGAAGCGTCGCTTGAGGCGGCGCGCTACGTGCTCTCCGGCCTGGTGGTGGCTGCAGTGGTGGCCATCTGGCTGGTGATCCCGGCCCTGCTGGTCTTCGGCGGCGTTCGCCTGGCGCGGCGGCGCCGGGCGCGCCAGGCGCCCCCAACGGAGCCGCGCCAGGCAGCGGACGGCCCGGGTTCGTGAGCACATCCGGCCGCCGCGCGCCCGGCCGCTGACCTTTCAGCTACGAGAGTGCGGCCGGGAGGGGCACTCGCCCGGGCGGGGACATCGGGCGCCCGGCATAGAGACGGGACGCCAACCCGGCCTACATCCTCTCGAACAGGGCGCCCAGGGTGAGCTCCACATCGCGAGTCTGGGCGCCAAGCTCCATTGCCCGGTGCATGCGCGTCTGGGCGCCTTCCGTGGCGAGCGAGAGGTTGAAGTTGTGCGCTTCTTCGATGAGGCCTGCCGTGGTGGAGACATCGTCGGCGGCGACGACGGCGGCCTTGGCCAGGGCAATCGCCTCGGCCGGGAAGGACGCGATGCGGTTGGCAAGCCGCTCCACGAAGGGGCCGATCTCATCGGGCGGCAGGGCCCGGTTCACGTAGCCGTAGCGTTCGGCGGTGGCGGCGTCGAAGTCCTCGCAACCAAGGACGATCTCCAGTGCGCGGCTGCGCCCCAGGAGCCGGGGGAGGCGCTGGGTGCCGCTCCCGCCGGGGATGATGCCGATGGCCACTTCGGGCTGGCTCAACACCGCCCGGCCGAGCGCGGCAAAGCGCATATCGAGCGAGAGAGAGAACTCGCTGCCGCCGCCACGGGCACAGCCCTCGATCTTCGCGATGCTCGCCTTGGGCATGGTGCGGAAGCGGTCACACATCGCCTGGAAGAACGTCGGCCGCTCGGGGCGAGGCGGTGGCGTGGTGGGCATGCGCTGGATGAGCTCGATGTCGGCATGGGCGATGAAGAACTCCGGGTTGGCGCTCTGGAACACGATGACGCGGACCGAGTCATCGCCCTCGGCTTCTCTTCCGAAGGCGTCCATATCCCGCATGAGAGCCAGGTCAAACAGGTTGATGGGCGGGTTGTCGATGGTGACCCAGGCGACCCCGCGTTCATTGCGCACCTTCAGGGTCTGGTAGTCGTATGCCATTGGCTGACCTCCGTTGCGGCATTGTAGGGCAGGGGCGCACAATCCCGGCATGGGTAGACTCGATGGCAAGGTCGCAATCGTCACCGGGGGCGCGTCGGGAATCGGGCAGCGCATCGCCGAGGTGTTCGTTGAGGAGGGCGCTCGCGTGCTCGTGGCCGACGTGGACGGTGACGGCATCGGGCGGATGATCGGCCGGCTGGGACACAACCACACCGATGGCGCGCAGGTCGATGTCCGTGACGAAGAGGCCGTCCGCAGGATGGTGGAGCAGGCTGTACGGCGCTTTGGCCGGCTCGACGTGGCGGTGAACAACGCGGGCGTGGGGGGCTTTTCGCCGATCCAGTCGTACGCGCTTGCCGACTGGGACCGCGTGATTGGCATATCGCTCACAGGTACGTTCCTCTGCGCGAAGCACGAGGCAGGGCAGATGATCGCGCAGGGGGGCGGCGGGAGCATCATCAACATCGCCAGCCTCAATGCCATCCAGCCGGCCGAGGGCTTCGCCGCCTACTGCGCCGCCAAGGCTGGTGTAGTAGGGCTGACGAAGGTGGCCGCCCTTGAGCTGGGGCGCCACCGGATCCGGGTGAACGCCATCGGGCCGGGGCTCATACACACCCCGGCTGTGGCGCCCATGCTGGCCATCCCCGGGCTGGAGGAGGCGTTCGTGCACGAGGCCCCGCTTGGCCGCGCCGGCGAACCGGACGACGTCGCCCGGCTGGCACTCTGGCTGGCCAGCGACGAATCGGCGCTGATGACCGGCCAGGCGCTCTACCTGGATGGGGGCGCCAGCCTGAACAGGTACCCGGAGCTGTTCCCGCGATTCGGCGTGGAGTGACGGGCCCGGCGCATCGCCCGCCTCCCGCAAAGGACACCAACAGCAGCCCTACACATACTCCAATAGCTGCAGCGAAAGGCCGGAAAGCTCGCTGGCGGGGATGGTGGCGCGCCTCGTCCCGGGGATGACACCCGGCTCTGGCGCCGAGGGGTTCAGGCCCCTTTCGCGCGCGAGGGCGGTGGCGCCATCGAGGTCAGCGACTTCGTAGGCGACCATGCTGGCAAGTCCCGCGGGCCGTGAAGCGATGGGGCTTGCGGATGACGCTGGGGCGAGGAGTTCGAGGATGGCGTCACCCATGCAGAGCTGGCGGATGAGGATGGCAGGGGTCACGATTTCGCCCACGGGAGCAACGCCAAGGACATCGGCCCACCAGCGCGTGGCCCCGTCGAGGTCGTGCGTGATGGCGGCCAGGTGGTCGAGGCGCTTGAGCGGGAAGGAATGGGCGAAGAGGCCGGCACGGGCGTGGCGTTCGAAGCGCGCGGCAAGCTCCTCGGGATACTCGACCAGGGCAACTTCGAAGCCGGGACCTTCGGCGGGCAGGACGGCCGCGACGGAGATCCTGCGACCGTCAGCAGCGAAAACCTCGTAAGGGTCGATGGCCACGCCGCGCCGGGAGAGCGTGCGCGCCGCTTCCCTCATACTCGCGACGTTGAGCAGCAGGCGCCGGAGACTCCCGCCCGAGGCGACCTGCCGCAGAACGCGGCGCCCCGTCTCGTTCCGGGCGGCCTCCGCTTCGTCAACAATCCCCAGGAGCTCGAGGTAGAACTCGCCCTCGCCTTCGCCGACGAAAAAGACGGTGTTTGCAGTCCCCGTGCCGCTGTGCGCGGTGATCGGTGTCAGGGCAAGGCCGAGGCGCCGGAACGGCTCGGCCGCAGCTTCGAGCGTAGGCACGGCGACCTGGACATGGTCGATCCGCTGAATAAGCATGAAGCATTGTAGGCGGAGCAGGCCCTGGGCGCGGAGGGCGGCGCAGCCCGGGCGGGAAGGCCGTTCGCTCTTCGCCCGCTGGTTGACAGGCCCCGCCGCTGCCGCGCACCCTCTGCGCCATCTGGGATTGCCCCCCCCGAATGACGGAGAGGGAAGGAGGGCCCACGATGCCGGCAAGCCCGATCGAGCGGCTCAGCCCGCGCGAACTAGAAGTCCTCGCGCTGACACACAGTATGGCCCTGATCTTGGCGATCCGGGCAAGACATATCAGAACAACTGGACTTCCAACTGCAGGTGGTGGGACTACATACACACCGACGGGAGTGATCCTTGCTACAAGGGCGTCTGGTCCGACACCACGTCCACGTTTGGCTCCTACTATCAAGTCAAGGTAAACGAATACGCCGAGCATCATAACCTCTCGTGCTTTGGCAGCCCGCCTTACCAGGTTTGCCAGGGCATCTACACCTCGTTCGGGGCCAATCCTGCATCTTCAACTGGTTGGGGCTACGCTACCGTGAACCATTACTGTGGCGGATGGCCGTTCCCCTGCAGCGGCAATCAGCCCGTCAACGTCCGCGGGTACGCTCACCACTGGAACCTCACAGTCAATCCCAACACCTGGTGGACGACCTCTGATGGCTACTAGAATTACGTAATGAAGGAGGTTCCCATGTCATCCATGCTCTACCCCTCAGCTATTGTGAGGATGGCAGGTGTTGCCTGGGTCGTGGCGTGGGCAGCCATGGCAGCGGCCCTTGTGCCGGGGCTGTTGGCTCTGGGCGGCACTCCAACGCCACCTCTCCCTTCGATTGACCCGCCAGCGGCAGCCGGTGTTGGGAACTTCGCAGGCATCGCCTCGGCCCGCGTCGTCTCCGTCGACATGGGTGCTGCGGAGACGACAATTGCCGTTCTGGTGGAAGGCCCCAACGTCGCGGGCTATGGGCTCGTGTTTCGAGGCCCTGCCTTCCTGGTTGATGCTGATGGAAAGGCGCACATCGAGAGGGGCGGGTCCATCGCCGGTCTACTGCTGACCCTCAGGTTCGACGGTGCCGGCACGATTCCCGAAGGCGCTGCGGAACTCCGGCTGAGCGGAGTCGGGCTGACCCTCGACAAGAGCATCGACCCGGCGTCAGCTCAGGTGACCTACATGCCTGATGCCACGCTCGCTGTGGCGGTCGGCGCAACATCGGGCGCCGTCCGCACCGTACCCGGAGCCGAACGATCGGAGGCGCTGGCGCACGGTGCGGTCAGCCTCGATGCGGTGCTCATCGACGATTCGGCGATCGTGGTACGAGGTCGTCTCACCGGATTCTCCAGGGAGGAACTCCAGGCAATCAGCCTCGGCCGTTCGGTCCTGATTATGGACGATGGGCGTCAAGTGGCGTTGACCGGCGGGCGCAGCGGATTTGGGCAGGATCTGCAGCAGTTCGAGCTGCATTTCAGGCCCGGGCATCCAGCCGCCGTGGCTGTGGGCGTCCGGTTGCAGCTCGATGTCAACGCACTTCCCGAACAGGTCACGATCTCCAGCGCGACTACCGCCGCGAGACTCGCCGAACTGGAAAGCAGCTCTGGCGCCACCGCCACTCTGACATTCAATTCGCAGTGACCGGCGACCGCCAGGCAGTGTGCACCCGGAGGATTCGCCGGCGCGCCCTGATCGCCGCCACGCTGCTGGTCCCACCCTCGCCGCAGCGCTGCTGGTGCTTGTTGTGCGAATGGCAGCTGAGAGCGTCGAGCAGCCGCCGGTCGAGATCCGTGAAGAAGGCAAGGCCGTCCGCTTTGGAACGGTCGACGAGGCGTTGACCGCTGTCGAGGCCAGGGCAGGTCTCGTGGTCGACCTTCCGAAGAAGCTCCCTAACTCGGACTACCGCCTGATCTACGTCGATTCCGCGGCCTCTGTCGAACCCTCCCGGGCCGGGACGGCAGTGATCGCCTACCAGGACCGAGGCGACAGAAGCGGTTCGTGGTTCTGGGCAAGCCAGGGGCCCCCGTTCTCGATTCGCCTCCCCGCCGGGCTGCCGGAGGTCGAGACTTCCGTTCCTGGTGCGACTGTCTGGTTTGTCGGCGGGCCCGCAGAGCCAGTGGGCGGGAACGTGCGCCACATGCAGTTCATCGCGAGGACACCGCGATCCGACCGCTTCCTGAGTTTCGAGGGCCCGGCGTTTCCAGCATGGGATCGGGCCACGAAGGTCATGGAGTCGATCCTCGAGGCTGAACAAGAGCGAATCCGTGCAGCGGGCAGGAAGCCGGAGCCGCACGAAGCCCTCGAGGCGGGCGCCGCCGCCGGAGATCAGGTCGCGGCGGTGGTGAACGGCGTTGAGATCCCGCTGGCGCGCGTGAAGCAGGCCCAGCTCTTCAGCCAGGTCCTCGGCGGAACCGCGGAGACCGCGCTCGGCACCGGCCGGGGCTCGCTCGACGCTGCCATTCGCGAGGAGTTGCTCTTCCAGGAGGCCGCCCGGCGCGGGCTTCGGCCCGACCCGGCCGTCGTGAAGGCCGAGGTGCTGAAGCAGCAGCAAGCGGTGATGGCGATGCTCGCCAACCCAAACGCCGACCCGAAGCTGAAGGAGGTGCAGGCAGCTCTCGCTGGCACCGGGTTTGCGGTCGAAGACTACGACAAGAACCCGGCGGTGTTCGCTGTCTTCGAGCGCTCGGCGGCAATCGCGGCGTTGCGCGTCCAGCTCGTGGCGGATCTCCCCGAATCCGGGCGCACTGCGGCCGTCACGGAGTCGCGCCTCGAGGCCCTCTACCAGCAACTACGCGCCTCGGCCGAGGTGAAGATCCTCACTCCGGATCCGTAGCGGCAGCCCCCGGAGTCGCGGCCACGGTGCTGGCGCTCCGGGCTACTCCCGGGGTTCGCCGCGGGCGGGAACCTGTGCGCCGACTTCGCGCATCACGTCGATGACACGGTTCTGGACGGCGTCGCGGGCGGCGCGGATGGCGCTGAAAACGGCGCGAGCGTTCGACCGGCCGTGGCCGATGACGGTGACACCATCGACGCCGAGGAGCTGGGCGCCGCCGTACTCGGTGTAGTCCAGGCGGCGCTTCACCTTGCGAAGCTCGGACATGAGGATGAGGCCGGCGGCGCGGTTCCACGGGGTGAGCTCCACGGCCTTGCGCAGCTCGCCGAACATGAGCTCGGCCATGCCCTCGGCGGTCTTGAGGACGACGTTGCCGGTGAAGCCGTCCATGACCACGACATCGGCGGCGCCGCGGGTGAGGTCTTTGCCTTCGATGTTGCCGATGAAGTTGAGCTTGCTGGCGCGGAGGGCCTGGTTGACCTCAATCACGAGCTGGTTTCCCTTGGTGTCTTCCTCGCCGATTGAGAGCAGGCCGACGCGGGGAGTCTCGTTGCCGAACATGCGCTGCAGGTACACCGAACCCATGTGGGCGAACTGCACCAGGTGTATCGGGCGACAGTCGGCGTTGGCGCCCACGTCCAGGAGGATGGAGACCTGGTTCTCGCCCGTGGGGAAGATCGTGGCGAGCGCGGGCCGGCTGATGCCCTTGACTCTGCCGAGCGTGAGGAGCGCACCGGCCATGGCGGCGCCGGTGTTGCCAGCGGTGACAAAGGCGTCGGCTTCGCCGGACCGGACGAGCTCCAGCCCGGCGATCATCGAGGACCGGGGTTTGTTGCGCACCGCCTCGGCCGGGTGGTCGTCCATGGCGATAACATCCGGCGCTTCAACGACGCGGAGGCCTCGGACCTCGGCGGTGCCCTGCATCTCTCGTCGAATGGCATCGGTCTGTCCGACGAGGAGGATCTCCACACCGAGGCCGCCGAGGGCCATCATCGCCCCTGCCACAATCTCGTGGGGGGCATTGTCGCCACCCATGGCGTCGACCACGATGCGGGCAGTCATCCCTCACTCCTCCGGGCAGTGATTATCATGCGTTCGCTGTCGTTCGTCAGCGGGCCGAGGTCGTAGTCGCCAAAAGTGTCGAGCGGGACGAGCCCCGCGAGCCGCAGGAGGCACTCCATCTCGAACGGGTAGACGTAGCGGAGGCGGTGCTCGCTGAAGACGCGCCTGACCGTGCCGTCGCGCGCGGTCGTCTCATAGGTGACGCGCAGGGTGCGCTCCTGGCGGGCGAGGTCGTCTTCGTGGACGTGCCAGGCGTCGAGCGTCTCGCCCTCCTCCGTCTCGACCGAGTGGACGAGCAGCGGCTGGCCGTTGGTGGCAGGGTCGAGCCAGAGGGCGGGCCCGGGCAGGTCGATGGCGAGGATGCCATTGAAGGCAAGGGCTTCGGCGAGGAGGTGGAGGGTGACCACCTGTTCCTCGGCGGTTTCGCAGTAGAGAAAGACGTCGGCGGGGATGACGATGAAGCCGAACACGCCGGCCTCCAGCGAGAGGTCCGGGATGCGACCCTCGATGAAGCCGATGTCGACGCTCTGCTCAGCTGTCTTGCGGCGGGCGAGGGCGAGCATGGCGGGCGAGGGGTCGATCGCAGTCACGCGGTGACCCGCAAGGGCGAGAGCGATGGCGATACGGCCGGTGCCGGTCCCGGCTTCGAGGATGGGCCGGTCGGTGCGGCCCGCAAAGGCGAGCCAGAGGCCTGTATCGTCCCCGGGCTGGCCTTCGTGGAGGAGGTCGTAGAAACGGGCGTCGACGGAGTAGGGGTCGGCCATCCGCCCGATGCTAGAAAGGCCCGGGCCGGCGGTCAAACGGAGGTCAACGCCTCGGGTGGGACTGGAAGAACGACCAGATGAGCTCGGCGGCCGAGATCTCCTTCGTCGTTGGACCGAGCCGGGGGACATCAATCGCGCCGGGCCAGGTGTGGCCGCCGCCGTCGACGATGTAAAGGGCAGTGGCGGCCGTGCAGCCCTGGTAATGGAGCATGCGGACCGATGGGGAGACCCGCGTCTCCGCCGGGGACTCATCGCAGCCGTTGTGTCCGGCCCATCCGGCCATCATGGGCATGACGCCGGCGTACCTCCCGCCGGTCGGCAGGGTGCCGCCTTCGAAGGCGATGGCAGCATCGGCGGTTCCGTGGAAGGCGACGACGGGGGTGGGCCTGCCGCAGAAGCCTTCGCGGAAAGCCACGCCGGCAACGGGGGCGACGGCCGCAACGAGGTCTCCCGCCAGGCAGGCGAGGGTGCTCGACATGAAGGCGCCGTTCGACATGCCGGTCGAGTAGACGCGGTTCGTGTCAATGCAGAACTCACCCGCCAGCGCCGAGGCCACCTGGCGCGTGAAGGCGACATCATCGACCCCCGGGGCGATGAGCCACGAGTTCGAGACCCCCTGCGGGCTGACGAGCAGGAACCCTTCGCGGTCGCTCAGCGGAACGAGCCCCGAGTAGACCTCCTGCTCGAAGGCGTTGCTGCCGAGGCCGTGGAAGTTGAACACCAGCGCAAGGGGCGTGGTGGTCGAATACCCGGCGGGCACGTGCAGGCGGTAGGTCCGTTCGCGCCCACCAGCGGTGATGGTTCGTACCGAAGTCGTGCCGGGCACGGCCCCGGCGCCGGGAGGGCTGCCACACCCCGGGGACGCGCTCCCGGGCGTGGGGGACGGCACCGGCGCCAGGCGGGCCGTTTCGGTGGGAGCGGCCGGCGATGAGGCCGCCGCCGGCGTCGCTGTGGGGCCTTCGCGGTCGTGGCGCTGGCGGCAGGCAGAAAGGGGCGCGGTCGCCAGGAGGATAGCAAGCAGCACGAGGCGGGCGCGGGCCGGGGGCACGGCGTCCATGGTACACGCGCCTCGCCGGTCTATCCGCGGAGCATCAGGACCAGTGAGAGCGCGGCGACGGCGAGGAGGGCGGCGAGGGCGAACTTGAGCGTGGCCGCGCGAAGTTCATCGTCGTCGGCGCTCCGGGCGGAAACCACGTTCGGCCCGTCGCCCCTGCGGAGCAGGAAGTTGCGGGCCCGGGCCGCCTCACCGGAGGGAGCGAAGACCGCCCAGTTGCCGCCGGGCGCGCCCGCCGGAAGGCCGAGCGAGATCATCCTCCCGCCGTGCACGCGCGCATTGATCCCGTCGACCCGCAGCGACCCGGCAACCACGTTCGCAGCGCCCCCGCTATCGCCCTGCCAGACAGCCTCCCATTCGGGGGGAGCCTGGTCTCGGTCGCGTGCACGCCGCCGGTAGAACATGGTAGCCTCTCCCGTCAGCGGCTGGGGACAGGGATGTCGAGCTCGTGCCGGCGGACCTCGGCCATGACCCGGGCGCCCACTGCCTCGTCGGGCTCAACGACGGGAAGGCGCGGTGCGCCGATTTCGAAGCCGAGCTGCCGGAGCACGTAGCGGATGGTGCTCGGGCTCCCGTTCGCAAAGCAGGCGTTGGTCAGGGGCACAAGGCGGCGGTGGATGGCGGCAGCCTCGGCGGTGCGGCCGGCCATGCAGTGCTGGAGCATGCGCTTCAACTGGCCGGCGACGATGTGCCCCGTGACGCTAATGGCGCCGTAGGCCCCGAGGCACCAGAGGGGGAAGTTGTCGTTGTCGTTGCCGCTCCAGATCTTGAGCCCCGGGGCGCGCTCGATCAGCTCCGCTGAGTGCGAAAGATCGCCGTTGGCTTCCTTGTCTCCCACCACGTTCGGCAGTTCAGCGACGCGGAGCATGGTCTCCACAGTCATATTGATACCCGTGCGCGTGGGCACGTTGTAGACGATGACGGGGAGGGCAGTGCTTTCGGCGATTGCGCGGAAGTGCTGGTAGATGCCCTCCTGGGGTGGGCGCAGGTAGTAGGGCACCACCGCCAGCACGGCGTCGGCGCCGGCGCGCTCGGCTTCGCGGACGAGGTGGATGGAATGGCGCGTGTCGTTTGTGCCAGCGCCCGCAACGACGGTGGCGCCTTCGCCCAGCTCCTGCTTGACCTCGCCCCAGAGACGGACCTTCTCGTCGTCGGAAAGGAGCGGCGCTTCGCCGGTCGTGCCTGTGACGACAACCCCGTCGTTCCCGGCGCGAACCAGGTAACGGGCGAGCTGGCGGGCGTGGGCGTAGTCGACCTCGCCGCCGGGGGTGTAGGGGGTGACCATCGCCGTGAGGATGCGGCCGGGTTCGGTCATGGTGGGAGCTCCCGGGGAATAGCTGGTGACATAGTGTACCGCGCACCGGCCGGACCCGCAGCGGCCGCCGGGAGGCAGGCATCGAGGCGTCATGTGTCTGAATCGTGTATTGCAATGCGCCGCATAAGGAGTTAGTGTCCCCGCGAGATGGGTGGCTGTGGCCTTGGTGTGGTCTCCTGTACGCCTCCCGGGCCAGCAGTCTCGGTCTCAGAGGGGGCAATGGAGTGGTTTCCAGGCGAAAGGTGATCAAGGTTGGCGCCGGCGGCCTCGTGGTGGCGCCACTGCTTGCCATACCAGTCCTGCGGGCTGCCGGGGCGGATATCTTCTCCTCCGGCGACAGGGGCGCCACGCCAGCTCGGCCCGGGCCAGTCACGACCATTCTCCAGAGCCCCGGCCCCGGCCTGCCTGCGCCCGGATACGTGGCCGGGGCAGCCGTCCTGCGCGACCGCGACCTCCTGTACGTTCGCACCGGCGATGGAGACCGCGTGGTACGCCTCGCCAACGCCGCCATCTGGAAGGGAGAGGCCGCCCCCGCGTCCGCCATCGAGATGGGTGACGACATCATCGCAAGCGGGACGGTCCTCGCCGATGGCACCATCGATGCGCACTCGGTCGATGTGAACATCGTCCAGGTGCGTGGGGTTGTGATTGCCAGTGCCGGCGCGGGCGCATGGACGGCGCGCGACAACCTCGGCAGGGAGTTCCTGCTCAGGATCGACCCGGAGAAGCCGCCCGTCGAGCTGCTCGTGGGCGGGTCACCTGTGTCTGCTACAGACCCTGTCGATCCAGCCCCCGGCCGTTCATTCGTTGCCATCGGCCTCAGGCTTGCCGATGGCAGCATTCGCGTAAGCCGGCTATACCTGTAGCGGGCCCGCCACTCCGGTTGTGCCGGTCACAACCACCCCACCGTTGCCGGCGCAGCGCAGGTCAGGCCGGGTCGATGCGGAAGACGGGGTAGCGGCCGGCGATGGCTTCGAACTCGGCGAGTGGTGCGCCGGGCGCCACGGGGAAATGGTGGCGGCCGCTCTGGGCGATGCGGACATATTCCCGGATCACGGGCGGGCGCTGGTCGACCGCGACCGGAACGAGGCGAACCGAGCGGCGGCCGCGCCGGCGGATGACGGCCGCTCCACCTGCCGCTTCGGCGTTCTTCACCCATTCTGACTGCGGGCCGAGCATGGAGACCAGGTACTCGGCGCCATCGACGGTGGCGATGACGATGGGAGTGGACCGCACCTGTCCGGAAGTGCGGCCGCGGACCTCCAGGACGGCCTGGATCTTCGGGGGGAGGCCGGCGGCCGACCACCAGCCGGCCGCCCGGTTGGCCCAGCGGCCGAGGCGGGTGGGGCGCCAGTCGCGGTAGAAGAGGCGGAAGAGCCGGCCGTTCTCGGCCGGGTCGCGTTCGCGGATTTCGGTCATTTGCGGGGGCCCCCTTTGCGTGTGCCCGGCACTCAGTATTGCGGGGGTTTGTCACGACAGTATGACGGAACTCCCGGCGCCGGTGACCCATGGTCCGGGACCGCTACCAGGGCGCTACCTGCCGTCCGCACCGTTCACCCGGCCCCACGTCATGCGTCCACCCAGGCCGTCCGTCTCTGATGGTGCGCCCCCCGGAGGTTGTGGTAGGAAGATGAATCAGCGACGCAACGCCGAAGTCCGGCCAGTGCTCTGGCTGGCAGCCGCGGTGTCCCTCATCGCCGCGCTTGGCCTGGCGATCACGAGCATCGCGCCCGGTTAGAACGCGCGACGTCCCCGGGGGCCGCGGCAGGCTGGTCTATGCGGTGACCAGGGTGCGGGGGAAGAGGTCCGAACGCGAAGCCTCGAATTCGGTGATGCGCTCCTCTTCGAGGAGCGTCAGGCCGATGTCGTCGAGTCCTTCCAGCAGGCAGCGCTTCGCGAAGGGGTCGATTTCGAAGCGGCGGACGAAGCTCGCATCGGGAGTGGACACCGTCTGAGCCGCAAGGTCGACCACCAGCTCAGACGACGCGAGCTCTTCGGAACGCGCGAGCAGATGGTCGACGTCCTGCTGGGGGAGAACCACCGTGAGGAGGCCAATCTTGGCGCAGTTGTTGCGAAAGATGTCGGCGAAGGAGGGCGCGATTATGACCCTGAGGCCCATGTCCTGGAGAGCCCATGGGGCGTGCTCGCGCGATGAGCCGCAACCGAAGTTCGGCCCCGCCAGGAGGATGGGCGCGCCCGCGTAGGCCGGGTTGTTGGTTACGAAGCCCGGGTCTTTGCGCCACTGCTCAAAGGCGAACTGGCCGAAGCCCGTGCGCTCGATGCGCTTGAGGTACTGGGCCGGGATTATCTGGTCGGTGTCGACGTCAGCGCGGTTGAGGGGGATGGCGCGTCCGCGCACGGTCTGGAACTTCTCCACGGGGTTCTCCTTTCGCGGGTGAGGGCTACTCGCCAGGCCACTGGCGGATGTCGACGAAGTGGCCGGCGATGGCGGCCGCTGCTGCCATCTGCGGGCTCACCAGGTGGGTGCGTCCGCCGCGGCCCTGCCGCCCCTCGAAGTTCCGGTTCGAAGTCGAGGCGCAGCGCTCGCCGGGCATGAGGGTGTCGGGGTTCATGCCGAGGCACATCGAGCAGCCGGCGTCTCGCCATTCGAAGCCCGCTTCGCGGAAGATGCGGTCGAGGCCCTCCTGCTCCGCCTGCATCTTCACCAGCCCGGAGCCGGGCACGACCATCGCACGGACCGTGGGCGCCACCCTGCGGCCGCGGATTGTCTCCGCGGCCGCGCGCAGGTCTTCGATGCGGGAGTTCGTGCAGGAGCCAATGAACACGCGGTCGATGGGGATGTCCTGGATGGCCGTCCCGGGCTTCAAATCCATGTAGGCCAGGGCCCGCTCTGCCAGCTCGCGCGCCTGCGGGGTCGCCGCACTGGTGGGGTCGGGGACGCGCCCGGAAACGGGGACGCTCTGGGCGGGAGTGGTGCCCCAGGTGACGGTGGGCTCAATCTTCGCTGCATCGAGGGTCACGGTGGTGTCGAAGGTAGCGCCGTCATCGCCGGGAAGGGCGCGCCAGGCGTCGAGGGCCCGCTCCCAGGCAGCGCCTTTCGGGGCGAAGTTGCGCCCCTCCACGTAGGCGAAGGTCGTGTCGTCGGGCGCCACCAGGCCCGCGCGTGCGCCGCCTTCGATCGACATGTTGCAGATCGTCATGCGGCCTTCCATGGAAAGCGCCCTGATGACGTCACCGCGGTACTCGATGACGTGGCCCACACCACCCGAAACACCGATGCGCGCGATGATGGCGAGGACAACATCCTTGGCGGTGACGCCATGGTGCAACTCGCCGTTGACCTCCACCGCCATCGTCTTTGGCGGCGCCTGGGGGAGGGTCTGGGTGGCGAGGACGTGCTCTACCTCCGATGTGCCAATGCCGAAGGCAAGCGCCCCGAAGGCGCCATGGGTGGAGGTGTGGCTGTCACCGCAGACGATGGTCATGCCCGGCTGGGTGAGCCCCTGCTCTGGACCGATGACGTGAACGATGCCCTGGCGCACGTCATCGACGCCATAGAGGGGGACACCGAACTCGGCGCAGTTGGCGCGCAGGGTCTCGACCTGCTGCACCGAAAGAGGGTCGGGCCAGGGCCTGTCGCGGTCAGCGGTAGGGACGTTGTGGTCCACCGTTGCCAGCGTCAGCTCCGGGTGGCGCACGGTGCGCCCGGACAGGCGGAGCCCCTCGAAGGCCTGGGGCGAGGTGACCTCGTGAACCAGGTGGAGATCAATATAGAGGAGGTCGGGCTTGCCCTCCTCGCGACGGACAAGGTGGCTATCCCAGATCTTCTGGGAGGTCGTGCGGGGCTTGGGCATGCGGTGGTTCTCCGGGGCGGCGTGCGGGCCGCTGCTGTGAACACAAGCGTATCGCAGGCTCAGGCCCGGCGCATCGCAACACGGCTCAGCTCTCGAACTCAACCACCCGGTATGGAGGCTCGAAGTCCTTGCCGGAGGGTCGACCGATCTCCGTTGCCTTCATCTTGAAGGAGGCGCCGTCGAAGTCGCCTTCGAGCAGGAGAAGCGCGCCATCACTCCTGGCCGTACAGAAGGCTCCCTCCCCCTCGGCGCCCTCAATCTCCCAGCACTGGCCTTCCTGGCCGGCGATGCGCTGGTCCGGGGCGGGCCTCACCCGGGCATCCGTATCAGCGCTGATTCGGCCGAGGAGGGACTCGACATCGAGCAGCGCGGGCATGGGAATGGTCGCAGTGGCGAGGGATTGCCCCTTCAGGCAGCGGCCCGGGCCGCCCGCCTGGATGCAAACGTAGCTCGACTGGCCGTCGTTGATGAGCGTGAACGCGGCCCGTTCGCCTTCAAACTCGCCCGCGATGCCAAACGCCTGGCGGGGTGGGTCGGCCGCCAGGCTGAGGGTGGCCGAGACGTCCCCCTTCCGGGAATCGGACCCGGTGATCTCGTAGACGAGGCGGTAGGTGTCCTTGCCCAGGGCGTCGGCGAACAGGCGAAGGGCATCGAGGCCCGCAACAGCAGGTGCGGAACTGCCCGGTTCGTTGCCATCCAGTGCCCCGGGTTTCTCATTGCAGGCGGCGCCGGCCAGGGCCAACGCCAGCACCAGGCTGATTGCGAAAGGGAAGCGGAGCATGGTTCCCTCCTCTCCGGACTCGCGTACACCGTCCGGGATACTACGTAGCCCCCGGCCTGGCAAGCGGGTCACGCAGGCAGACGATGGAGAGGATTCTAACCGCGCTCTTATGGCCAGTCGGGTGAGGAACAGGCTACATTAACCGTGCGGCCACCAGGGTGGACGCGCAGTAGACAGACAGCACGAGGAGGGTTGCCGGGAGGCTCCGGAGAAAAGGCACGACGCGGGCAACCGCGCTCACGCAAAGCCCACGGGTCCCAGAGCTTTGGGATGGCCGGGTTGCCGAAAGGATGGCGGGAGAGCCCGCCGCTCGCACGGCAGGAGAAAGACAGATGAGGCAGATTTCCCGGGTTTTCGCAGCCGCCATCATGTTCGGAGCGTCTCTGCTTGCCTTCCAGGCAGCGTCGGCCTCGTCGATGCTGAAGGTCTCGGTGATCTCGCCGCGGCCGGCGCCAGCGGGGTTCGAAACAGCCCTGACCGTGCGCGCCGAAGGCGACCAGCCCGAGCTGGCAGACCTCGAGTATGTGGTGAGCGGCGGCGAGCTGGTGGGAGCGGTGTCGCTCAACGCCGTTGCCCCGGGAGTGGCCGAAGGGAACGTCTACGTGCGGCGCGACACCCCCGGCGAGGTCACCCTGACGGTCCAGTCCGGGGGTGCGACGGTCGCAAGCGGCACGGCGAAGTTCGCTTCCTACGGGCAGATAGAGGTCAGCGCCACCCTGGCCGCCGATGCCCATGCCTCGGCGCGCACGTGGCGATTCGAGCTGCTTGACCCCTCGGGCCAGGTCGTTGACACGGTCTCGCTCGCGACGAGCGGCGATAACCCCACCGGCACTGCGTATTCGGCATGGCTGCCCTATGGCGCCTACATGGTGCGCCAGCTACTCGGCAAGGATACAGCCACCTCGTGCCGGGCCGGCGCCTTCTACGCGGTCGCGAGCCCGGCAAAGGGCGAAACCAGCGTGCAGCTCGGGGCCCGCAGCGCGAGCGCGGCCTTCACCATCGAGCCCTGCGAAGGGGCCCCGGCGAGCCTCGCGGTGAGCATCCCGGTTGACGTGATCGATACCTTTGTCCCGATCGATGAAGTGCTGGGCGCCCGCCAGGCGGGGGCGCCGCTCCCACCGGCGACGGGGACCGGCCTTGCTCCCCAGAATGCCCGCCCGGCTGCGCCGCTCACCCTGCTTGCCGCCGCCGTCGCCGCAGCCGGGCTGCTCATCGCCGCCCGCCCGCTGGCCACCATGAAGAGAAAGAAGTAGTCCTGCCTCTCCTCCTGCGTCCGAAGGGGAAGCGTCTTGGCCGGCGCTTCCCCTTTCGGTTTGCGGGGAACCTGCCAGCAGGTTCTTGATCAACTGCGTTAGCGATAAAGCTTGACTTAGCAGCCCGGATCCGTCTAAATCAGGGGCGGTAAGCACGCGAAGCCGGTGTGTCGAGTCGCCGTTCGCGTGTGAAGTCTGGAAAAGTTGGACATGGCGTCCGGCGGGGTACGCCCAGGAGTCCCAAGGGATTCTATGGGGAACGTGCGTCGCCGGTTTCTTCTGTGTGGGGTGCTGGCCCTTCTCGTCGCGTTGGCAGCCGGGAGTATCCCGGACCCGCGCGCGCCGGGCCTGGTCCGGGCTGCCCCGGGCGAATCCTTCACGAAAGTAGACCCCCCAAAGCTCTACGCGGGTGACTTCTCCCACGGCGTTGCCGTGCTTGCCCAGGCGAACCCCTCACTGGGGCTCGTCGGCTACTGCGTCGAAGTTGATGGCTCGGGCATCACCGTCGCCGGGCTGACCAACGGCTTCTCGGTAACCGCCGGAAGCGCGATCACGGATACCGATTTCTATGACGGCACAACGCCGGGCGATTCAACCGACGACGTTTACTGCGCGACCATCCAGGCGGCGGCCGCCGGGACAAAGCTGACGCTCTCATGGACTTACCTGGAGGGCTCGACGGCTGCGACGGTCGAACTCGAGATAGCGATTGTCACGGTGACGCTGCAGGGCTGGAACGGCGTTGTCGGCGGCGCCGCAACGGTCTGCACGGTCGGCTGGGACCCAACATTCCTAACAGGTGAGGACTCGAACACGCCACCGGCCACTCCAAACAGCCTCGATAAGGTCGATGCAAGCGACTGGACTGCGAGCGCGGGAACCATCACCGGCGCCTTCAAGAACACATCCACGGGCGAATGGTGCGTGGGCATTTCCGCCGGCGCCCCGATCGCCGATATCGACGTCGAATTCGACTTCTACGCCGTCTACAGACTGACCACCGTCGTCGACGACCAGCTGCACACCATCGGCTCTCCCACCAACGACATCGTCGACATCACCGATGTCGACTTCTCGGAGCTGCGCCACATCTCGCTGGGCGGACAGCTCATGCCGCAGCAGGATGCAAACGAAAACGTCGTCGGCGCGCGGCACTACGCCTGCATCATCCCCTCGGCCGTGGGCGATGTCCTCCAGTCCAACGACGTGCACTTCAGCGGAAGCGGGGCGAACGTCTCGGGGCTGGAAATCTTCAACGATGCAGGCGCCGGGAGTCCGAACTTCCCGGGCGTGGTCGATGGCACCATCTGCCTGGGGTGGACTTCCACCCAACCGGGCGAGCACTTCCTCACGCTGTCGTTCACGAAGAACGTGGGCGCCCTGGGGCTCGGCCTCAGGAATGTCTCCTGGGACACCAACGGCGACAACAACGACCAGGACGCCGCCAGCAGCGGACCGGCCAACAGCGCCCTCCTCAAGCAGTGGAACACCATCACCCGGACCGAGATCACCACCGGCCCGGACCCGCGCGACCCCGATACCTCACCCGCCGACATCATCACCAACGGGTCGATCTCCCGGCCGATCCAGTACAACGTGGCCAGCGGAAGGTTCCTCTCGGGGCGCATCGAGCTGTACGAGTGGGTCTTTGGCGAACACACGGGCCCCACCGGGCCGATGTTCGACCTCGCCCTCGAAGGGGTCGTGCTCGTAGTCCGCATCGAAGGTACCTGCGGCTACTTCCTTGGCGACGGCTCGCCGCCTGCCAACCTCGGACGGGAGATCACCGGCGTCTCATACGGCGGCCGCTTTGACCGCGGCCCGAGCGTCGCCGAGCCGGGCGAGTTGCTTGGCGACGGCCCCGACGACATCTCCTTCGCGATTGACGACGACGGGGGCTGCAACCCCTCGTCCGTAGTAAGGATCGCAATCGATGCCTACTACCCGGGCACGCCGAACGTGCTCTTCGGCACCGAATACCTCGACGTCTCCTTCGAGTTTACAGTCGGGGCGAAGACCCCCCGGCTGGCATGGGCCGGCGACCGGGTGACGCTCACCTACGCCTTCTCCTACTCCGGTACCTGTCCCCTGGCGGCCAGCGCCGTCGTGTTTGTCCGGCCCGACGGTCAGCCGGGGGGCTTCATCGGGAGCTCCCCCGACCATCACACCGAACTGCTGGGGGCCGACTGCGAGGCCCAGGTCGCCTACGAGAGCGAGATGCCCGGCGAAGTGGATATCGAGGTCTTTGTCAGCGGCAACGAATACTCCAAGGTGGCGTTCCCCATCTTCTTCCTTGCCTTCGAAGACGTGACCACCACCGCCACGAGCCCGCTCAACGTCTCCGAAATCGGCGATCTCAGCGCCAGCGTGCGCGGCTGGTTCGTGGGCAACAACCTCTCCGGGCGGCCCGCCGAGATGAAGGCCGACGGCCGCAGCGTCCCGGCCGACCGCTGGATCCTGCCCACCGACTGGGAAACCCTCCGCGGCGATGCCGACTCGCGCAAGAACTGGCCCACTTCGGCGCCCATGCCCGTGGCCCACGTGACCTTCGCCATGGAACACGAAGCGGTGGTCAACAACTGGCACACAGGCGTCAAGAACGGCGACTCCGGCTGGCTTCTGCTGGATGGAACCGAGTCTTCGATCAACGTGAACCCTGTCACCGGCATTCCGAGCGTGCTCGGCTCCCTCGAACGGCCACGGATCCTGACAGACGCGACCGACAACGATGGGGTGGGCACGGTCGACACGTTCGGCGACTTCAACCTCACCTATGAAGGCTGCCTGAAGAACCCCCACACCGGGAATCCGCAATGCTCGGCCGGCAACGTGGTGGGACACACGCGCTACTTCGCCACTGCCGACTACCCGGGGCCGCACGGCGGGCCGTTGCCACCGGCCGTGTCCAACGTGGTCCAGACAGATTGGACCTGGGCGGGCTTCAAGGAGCTCACCATCGTCGACACCGATTCCCCGACGATCAAGTACGTGGTCGCCCATCTGAAGGACAGGGACGGCTACTGCGACGCGAAGTCATTCCACAACCTGCTTGGCATCCCCCTGCAATGGGAAATCGATGCCGGTGATGGCTTCATCCTGGACGTTGAAGGGGCGCCCTCGTGGATAAGCACGGCGAAACGCGCCGCCACGACAACCACTTTCGATACGGTCGATGACTTTGGACGCCCGCTCAACGAGGGCATCACCCGTTCGCCTGTGGACGCCGACGAATGCCAGGCGTGGATAAGGGTCAGCAATAGCCTGCTGACGGCCACCAACGTGCGCGTTTCGTTCCCGCCACCGCCATCGCCACCGCCCGGGGAGGTCCGCGTCACCGGCCTGGTCTGTTCGGGCGGCGAAGAGGTGACCATCACCAACAAAGGTTCGAACCTGGTCTCACTTGCGGGCTTTTCGCTGAGGAGCAGGCCGGAAGACTACCTCGAACCCGAGCAGTACCTGGGTCTCTATGGATTCCTTAAGCCAGGCGAAAGCCGGACCTTCCCGGCCGGGCCCAACGCAACCGCCATGGACTGGCAGTACACCAACGATGAGGTCTTCGTCGACGGCGACCCGAACGACTGGGCCAGGCTCATCTGGAACGGGTTCGAAATGAGCCGCATGTACTGCGATGGCCGCGTTGTGAACCCGCCGATCCCGGACACGCTCCCGCTCGACGGCGAAGGCGAGACCGTCATCGATATCACCGTCAACTTCGGCGCCCAGACCAACAAGCTCCTCGAATCCGGCTGGAACCTGGTCTCCACCGGGCGCAACGGCACCATCAGGGCTGCGCTTGCAGGCAACGAGGACAAGGTCGTCGCCATTTACACATGGAACAGCATTGCTGGCCGGTGGGACCTGTTCGCCCCGGGCGGGCCGGGCTTCCTCAACACGTTCGATTCGTTCCGCGCCGGGGGCGCGTACTGGGTGCAGGTCAAGCAGCCGTTTACGCTCTACGTCCCTGAGTGATGCCGGTAGGCGCTGCCTGCGCTAACCTCGGACGTGCCGTCACCAATCCTACCCGCAGGAATGGCCTACCAATGAGACCCTTCTTTCGCGCAGCCGTGCTGGCAGCAGCATGCACGGGCGCGCTGATGGCCGGCACGGCCATCGCCCAGTACCAGCCGCCCTCAACCGTGTTCGGTTCCATCACCGACCAGGCGGGCCCCGTGGCAGCGGGCATTCCCGTGACTGCCTACATCGGCGAGCAACTCTGCGGAACGGGCAAGACCGAGTACACCGGCGACGGCCCTGCGCGCGTCACCGTCTACGCCGTCAACGTCTCCTCGCGCGAGGACAAGCCCGGGTGCGGCGTCGACGGGGCCGCCGTCGTCATCAAGGTCGGCGATCGCACCGCCGGCCACGAGGCGACCTGGCGGGCAGGCCCGGTGCGCCTTGATATCACTTTCGGCAACGTCACCCCGGTGCCCATACCTACCTTCACGCCAGCGCCCACGCGCACCCCCACGCCGCCGGGCACGGGCACACCGGCGACGACACCCGCCAGCGGAACGGGCACCGCCGTCCCAACGGAAGTGGCGGGGACCATCCCCGCCGGCTCGCCAGGCGCGGGCTCGCCGATCCCCACGCTCAAGGGCGGCGTGTCCAGCTCGCGGCCGGATAGCTCCCGGCAGCTGGCCGGTGATGGCGATGGGTTCCCCCTCTGGGCGGTCGTGATCATCGTCCTGGGCGGTATTGCGGTTATAGGTGGCGGCGTCGGGTACGCTATGTCGCGCGGCAGGCACGACGTAGACGACCCCGGCACCCATACCTTCGAGCCGCCCACGGATGACGGCGTCTGAGGCGTACGAGCCCGGCGCGGCGGGGCAGAATAGCAGCGAAGGCCGGTGGTTTCTGCCACCGGCCTTTGTTTTCGAGGTGCCCCGGCGCCGCCCTCAGCCGAGGAAGATCATCGCGTAGAAATGGCGGCCGTCGGGGGTTGTAAGCTCGCCGATCCCAATCCGGAAAAAGTCCCCGGCGAGAAGGTTGGCCTTGTGGGTGGGGCTGCGCATGAGCGCTGCCACCGCCCGTTCCGGTGATTCCTCGACGGAGTAGTTGTTCATGGCCAGGTTCTCCCCGGCCCACGCGTAGCTCGTGTACCCGAAGTGCGCCAGCAGCTCCACGTACATCGAGTAGCCGTAAGGGTCGGTGTGCCCGAAATAGCCCTGGTCCACGAGCTGCTGGACGCGGACACGCGCGATCCTGGTGAGGCCGCCGTCGTAGGCATAAGGGGCCAGCCCCGCTGCGGCGCGTTCGGCGTTTATCCCATCCAGGAGCCGCTGTTCAAGGGCCGTGATGCCGCCCGCGCGAGGCTCGGGGACGTAGAAGTTCGGTTTTGCGGGAGCGGGCGCCGCCGCCGGGGGGGCTTCCTCCGCTGGAGGGGCGGCGACCGGGGCGACAGGCACGGGCGGTGCGGCCACCGGTGCAATCGGCGCCGGCGGGGCCGTGGCTGCGGGTGCGGCCGGAGCCTGCACGGGCGCCGGCGATGCCGGTTCCACCGGGGGCGCGGCCGCTAAGGGTGCCCGGTCGTAGAGCCCGGCAAGGAAATCCTCCTCCAGGGCGGTGAGGGCATCCAGGTCAGTGGCGGGCACAGGTCCGTTCTCGACCCCGGCCGGGGCCGCGGGCGCGACTTCGATGGCGGGCGCGGGCACCCTCACCAGGGGCGGTGAGTACGGCGCCACGATGGGGGCGATTCGCGGCGTGTCCGCTTCGCTGCCCTGCGTGACGAATGTGACCGCCAGGCCCAGGCCGGCGCCGCCGGCGATGCCGGCCAGGTATAGCGGCAGATACCTGCCGAGGTGCGATTCCCGCGCAACGTCGGCGACGCTGCCGCCGCGGGACAGTTCGAACGAAGCCATGTGGTCCTCCCCACGAGCCACCACACGGGCAACTCGCCGGCCCTCGCTGGGGCCTCAATGGGGGAGTTCGGCCGCGCCGGGGACGGTGAAACGGCGGCACGGGAGAAGGGGGCGTTACAGTTGCGTGGCGCGGTAACCGGCCGTTTCCCATGTGGCACTGATGGGTACCCGGGGCCTCGTGGAAGTGGACGCGCGGTGGCCGCCGCGGCCCGGATTGGCAGGCATGCTACGGCTCGATCAGACCCGGGAACCGGGGCGTTGCTCGCAGGGACATGGGGGGGCTAGATGGCCACCCGCCCCACTCCCGCTACTGGCAGCCTGCCTTGCCGGCCTGGATCGCCGGCCCCAGGCTCGGGCCTTCAGCAACCACCGAGGTCCAGCCCGGGCGGAGCGGGTAGTCGCCGTTCCGGTCGATGAAATACCCGTTGGGATGGCAGACCACAACGTAGGGCCAGGGCCCGCAATCGTACGTCCGCGCCGGGTCGGAGCTCGGCGAGCACTCGCCGAAAGTGACCGGCGGCGGGGGCAGAGGAGTGCTGGTAGGCGTGGGCGGGACAACCGTTGCCATGGGCGTTGGGACGGCCGTTTCGGTGGGAGTGGCCGTGGGCTGGGCTGGTTCGGTAGTCGCCGGGCGCGTCGGTGTGGCCGGAGTGGTGGCCGGTGAGGGGGAGGCGGGCGTGCCGGAGGGCGAGGGGCTCACGCTCGCAGTGGGGCTGGGGCTCGCCGTTGCTGCCGTCGTGGGAGAGCCTGCCGGGATAACCGTGCCCGCGGGGCGCGTCGGCCTGGGGGTTTCCGTCTCCCCGGCGGCAGGCGCCTGGCCATCGTCATCGCCGCCCATCAGGGCCAGGGCCGCTATCGCCCCGGCAAGGATGACAATGACAACGATCCCCGCCAGGGCCAGCAGGCGCACCGGGTTGCCGCCTTCGCGCTCGTAGTGCTCTCGCTCGCTCAGCACGCCCGCCACACGGCGAGGACGGAACACGGGCTCTTCGGGCGGGAACTCCTCCTCCATCACCGGCGCCGGGGGTGGCGGCTGGTCAGGGGGCCCTTCGACGTATTCGGACGGGAGCTCCGGGGACCACTCCTCCTCGGCGCCCACGGCATCGTCCGCGATGACGGGCGGGATAGGCGGCGGCACGGCGCGGGGAGGAGGCCGGAATGGATCGGGGCGCGCCTGCGGGGCTTCCGGTGGCGTTGGCCGGGGGCCGCCGACGAACGCATCGGGTCCAGCCAGGGGGGCGCCGCCATCCTGCAGCCAGGCAAGGAGCGGGGTCGCATCAAGGCGCAGGTAGTTCGCGTAGGAACGAAGGAATCCGCGCACGTAGACGGGCGCGGGCAGCGCGTCGAACTGTTCCTCTTCCAGCGCTTCCAGGAAGCGAGGAGAGATGCGGGTGTCCTGGGCTGCCTGCTCGATGGTCAGCCCACGGCCAACGCGCGCGTTGCGGAGAGTCTCGCCAATCCCGGCCACATGCGCCCCGGTAGGGAAGGTTGAACATAAGGTATGCGCTAATTGTGAAACGGGCGAGAGCGACCGTTTTGGCGCAGGGATGCCGGCGCGGATACCATCGAGATCGTGCGCGGATGGAAGCGGGCAGATCTCGGACGGGTGGCAGCTGCCGTGGCCCTGGGCGTCGCCTGGGCGCTTGCCCCCGGGCGGCCGGCCGTGGCGCAGCCGCAGGTGCCCGCGACGTTCTACGGCACGGCGGCCATCGATGGCAAGCCGGTGCCCGATGGCACCGAAGTGCGAGGCTATGTCGGCGGGTTGGACTGCACCCAGCTCGGGCCTAACTACCGCGGCACGATCACTGAGGGCGGGGTCAGCGTCTACCTGGTCAACATCGTCCATGACTCCCAGAAGACGGGGTGCGGAACAGCGGGAAAGACGGTCACGTTCACCGTCGGCGGCCGGCCGGCCGGGCAGACTGCGGAGTGGAAGCAGGGGCCGCGGCAGGTGAACCTCAACGCCGGTAGCGGCCAGGCTCCCGACCTCCCAACCGCCACACCGACCCGCGCGCTTGCCCCTTCGGAGGTAGCGGCGACGGCCACGGAGCAGGCGCGCTACACGCCAATCCCGGCTGCCTCCCTGCCAACCGACGAATCCCTCGCCGTTACCCCCACCCGCGGCGCCGGCGGGGGAGTGACCGGCCAGGGCGGGGACGCGGCCGGGAGCAATGAGGCCGGCGGGCTGGCTGTGGGCTATGTCCTGCTGGTTGTGCTGGGGGCGATTGCGCTCACGGGAGTGGCAATCGGCCTGGCGCTCAGCCGGCGGGCCGCGCCGCGGGTCAGTGAGAGCGGCCCGGACGAAGGGAAAGGCCCTTAATCCCCATTGGGCGGCCGTTGTGTAAGCTTGGGTGAAGCTCCCCGGGCTGCACTCCCGGCCCGGTGAAACCGACTTCTACACTATGAAGACCCTTCGCTACGTTGCGATTGCTACTTTCTGCGCGGGTGCGATGCTCCTCGCCGCGGGCGTCCTCCTCACCCGGGGGAGTGAGGACTCAAGGGCCGATGAGGAGCCATTCGTCGCTGTCACGGCCACGCCCACCAGCGCCCCTACCGAGACGCCGACCAACGCCCCTACGCCAACAGCCACCCCCACCCCGTTTGATGGCAAGGTGACCAAGCTCAAGATCCCGCGGTTCAGCGTGGATTCGGCGATCGAGGAGATTGGGCTCCTGCCGAGCAACCAGCTCGATACCCCCCATGACCCCCTGAAGACCGGCTGGTACTACATCTATGACAAGCCCGGCTTCCTGGGGAATGCCGTCTTCTCGGCTCATGTCGACTACTACCCGAATATCATCGGCCCCTTCAACAAGCTGAAGAACTCCGAGATCGGCGACGACATCGTGGTCGTTATGGAGAACGGGCTCGAATACAAGTACCGCGTCATCCGCAAGGAGCGTTACGACGTGGCGACCATCCCCATGGGTGACCTTATCTGGCCCACCAACAAGCCTGCCGGTGCGGAATGGGTGACCCTCATCACCTGCGGCGGGGAATTCCGGTCGGCCACACCGGGCGGCCCGGGCGAATACCTGCATCGCGATGTTGTCGTAGCGGAACGCTACCAGTAGCGGCCTTCACACTTCACCCGGTGCGTTCAGGCCGTGGAATCCCTGTCCTCCCCTGCCGATCTCAGGGAAGGGAAGGCGCGTATTGGGGGTTGCGGCCCCCACCGCATCGGGCTTCTGCCCATTAAGGGGCTGGAACAGCGGCCCTACCATCTCCCCTGAAGCCGCTCGCGAAACGGTTCCCGGCCGGGCGGCAGGGAGAGACCCGATGAAGCCGACACGTGCCCTACTCGCCATCGCCGCACTGGCACTAACCATTGCCGCATCGGCCCTGGCAGTTGGCGGCGACAGCGCCCGCGCGGGGGCGAGCATGGTCAGGGGCTGGAACAACGTCGCCTATGCCGGCGGCGCCCTCGCGCCTTCCGAAGCCTTCGCGAGCATCGCCGGCAAGTACGACGCCGTCTACCGCTGGAACGCGGCCGCTCAATCGTACGAGGTGTACTCCCCGGGTGGGCCCGCCTTCGGCAACACGCTCTCCGAGGTCGCCGATGGCGACGCCGTCTGGATCAGCGTGACCGCCGAGAGCGCGACCCTTGCCGCCACCACAAAGACAGGGAAGGTCTCTATCGCGGCAAGCACCTTCCTCCCCACCAATGACCTCGCCATCTACGAGAAGTCCTTCAACCAGTTGAACCCGGTTGGGACGGACACCGCGTCGGAGCGATACTACGCCCCCGTCGTACTTCCCGATGGCGCCACCGTCACCAGCATGACCGTCGCCTTTGAGGCCGGCAGCGGAACTTCGGTGCAGGCGCGGCTTGACTTCACGCCCATCACCAATGGCTCCAACGCCGCCCAGATCTACAAGCTCGCCGAGGTGCTTTCCAGCGCAGGCGCCAGCCCCCAGACCGCCAATGCATTTAGCCACTCCGTCGATAACGAGGAGAACGTCTACTTCGTGGTCGTCGACCTCATTGGCGGCGCGGCGGCGAAGATCAAAGGCATCTCCATCGCCTACACGGGCGGCTAGCTGTGAGCATCGTCACGCTCAGGCGAAGGCAACGGCGACGCCGCGCAATTGCGGCCGCGCTGCTGGCGTTGATCGCGGCTGTGGCCGCTCCCGTTGCCATGTGGGATCGCGAAGCGCGCGCCATTTCGCCGCCCCAGCTGTTCACAGTCGTCCAATCGCCCGGGGGGCCGGCCAACGTCAGCCCCGGCGATGCTGTTACCTACACCATCAGCTTCAAGTCATCCGCCACTGTCCCGGTGACCAACCTCATCCTCCGCGGAAGCCTTGGTGGAGGCCTCTCCATTGGCAGTTTCAGCGGGGGCCTCGGGCCTTCGGTCTGCGTGGCAAGCGGCTCCCACAACCAGGACTTCCGATGCGCAATCGGCGCAATCGGCGCCGACTCCTCGATTGCGCCCATCACGATCAATGCGTCGGTCCGCAATGTCGTTGATGGCACCGTGGTGGACCTGAACGCGGCCGCGGATTGCTACGACTCCTCGTTCTGCGCCCAGGATGGCGATGGCGATGCAGGGAGGGCGCCAACGACTGACCCCGGGGCGCTCACCATCGGAAACGAAAGCGTCGCCGTCACCAACGATGCCTCAGTGCCGGGGGTGTTTGAAGGAGAGGGCGTGACGTTCACGGCCGGGCTGACCAACAACGGGACAGCCGGCTCGGGCAGCTACACGGCCACGGTCACCCTCTCCCACGGCAGCGTGACAGGTGGCACCTGTCCCGCGGGCGGCGCCCCCAACGGCGCCGGGACTGGCGTAGCCTCCTGCCCCGATCAGCCCGGGCTGGCGCCATTGGCGACGGCCACGATGACTGTCACCACCTCTGCCGCGAACCTGGCCGGCTCAGCGACTCTGACCGCGACAGTCGCCCTGTCGCCCGGGACTGGCAACGTGACGGGTTCGCCGGAAGGGATAAAGGTGGCGGGCGTGCCCCCGGTTGCGAGCGTGGCCGTGAACGAAGTGGGCCTCGACAACACCGGCGCCAGCCTGTCCCTGGGAAGCACCATAAACGTCTGCACGGCGAGCGTGGCGGCCGATGTATCGAACGACGCCGCGGCGGGCGCGGTCCAGCCGCCCGGGGGAATCGCCGGGATCACATTCCTCGTCTCGGGCCCGGCGCCGGGCGCCACGACCGCAGCCACGGGCTGCGCTGCAGACCAGGGCGGCGTGCGCTTCACACCCACGGCCGCCGGCAGCTATTACGTCACTGCGACGTACTTCGGTACTGGTGACAATATCCTCGCGCTCACTGTTTCGAGCCCGCCGCCGTCACCAACGCCTTCACCCAGCCCATCGCCATCGCCGAGCCCATCGCCCACGCCATCACCCAGCCCCTCACCTTCGCCATCGCCGAGTCCGTCGCCCTCACCATCGCCGAGCCCCTCCCCATCACCCTCCCCGAGCCCGTCGCCCAGCCCTTCGGCGAGCCCCACGCCTGGTTCGTCCACCGAGCTTGTTGTGGCCGCTCCCGCAGCGGGGGTCAAGACGCCGCGCAGCCGTCTTGTGTTCACCGTGACCGATGGCACGCTCACGCCCTCTGCGGTTTCGTTCACGCTGAAGCGCACCAGTGACAACAAGTACTGGAACGGTACCACGGGCGCCTGGGAGACTTCGCTCGCGTCGAACGCGGCCACCCAGCAGGGGACATCGGGGACGTGGACGCTGGCGATCACTGGCGAGGCACGGCGTTCCTTTGCGGCGACCACCGTGGTCGTCGAGGCCCAGGCCGTGCAGGGCACGCAGCAGTTCAAGAGCGCGTCTTCGCCCCAGGTCGAAATTCGCTGAAAGCCCCCGCCCGGCGCGGCTCCGTACCCACGGGCCTTCCCTTACGCACTGGCGCGGGTAACGATCGGCATCCACCCGATGGGCGCCCGGCAGCGGCGGGTCTACGCTGAGCGCATGGTTGGGGTGAATCGCCACAGGGTCCACCTGGTGGCCCTTGCAACGATGCTCACGGCAGCAGGAGTGCTGTTCGCCGGGTGTCTGGGCTATCCGGCCGAAGGTGTGATGGCCACGCCGCCACCACCGGGGCAGCAGGGCGAATCGCGGCTACCGCAGCTCCTCTCGCAGCTCCAGGGCGGCGGCGCCAGCATGGAGCTCTTCGACGGCACGCCCACTTCACAGGTGCTGGCCGCGCAGGATTCGCAGGGGAAGGCCGATGCGCCGCCCGCCGCCTCACAGACGGTAGCCGGGGCGAAGACGCCGGGGCCCACCCTGGTGCCGCCCACTCCCACGCAGCGCAACACGCGCAGCACGCCCACTCGAACGCCCGAGGGCGATATCGACACCACCCCAACCCCCACAGCGACGGCGACCGCCACCGCCACTGCGACCCCAACGGCCACACCCACGGCCACACCCACTGCCACCCCGACAACGACGCCTACCATCCCGAGCGAAGGTGGCGGTCCCACCGCCACCCCGCAGCCGCCACCCACAGAGGGGTAGAGGAGGAGCAGCGTCGTGGAAGACACGATGGCGCGCACGCGGTGTGCCGGCTGCGGAGGCGGGCTGGCTTTTGAGGAATGGTCACGGGGGATGGCGTCGTGCGGCCGCTGCCGCGGCGGCGGTGATGCCGGGACCCCGGCGGCGGTCTTCGTGCGCGGCCCGGGGGTGCTCCCGCCACCATCGCGGCCCGGGGTGCAGGCCCGCCCGCCAGTCCAGCGCCGGGCGGCCGCCGCCCAACACCAGCGCCTGCTCGACGAAGTCCCGGACCAGCTCATCGACGAGATTGTGGCCGCCCTGGAGGGCGAGGCCCAGCGCATGGAAGCCGAACGCCCGGCCGCCGTTTCGCCCGTGCGCGAAGTCCTTGATGAGATCGGCATCGGGCGCTCGCCATTTGAGTTGCAGGCGGCCGCCTGGGGATTTGCGCTCGGCTTCGCGGCGAACGTGGCGCTCGCGAAGTACGCCCAGATGCAGACCGGCGCGCCCATGTCGCAGTTCGTGGCGCCGCTCCTCATTGGCGGCATGGTCGCCGGGGCCGCCTGCGCTGCCATCGGCTGGGGCCTGGCGAAGTTGCGAGAACGTTAGCAGCCTCGCTGGCACAGGAGCGCCGCCCCCCATACCATCGCCACTATGCCCCCGGCGCCGGCTCCGGATTCCCTGAGTGTCACCCTTGTTGGCCCCCTCCCTGGCGAGCGTTGGATCAGCATCGAACGGTATGCCCGGTCGATTGCCGCCCTCACAGGCGAGGCCGGACTGGAGGTGCTCAAGGCGCCCGTCCCGGCGAGCGAGCGCCTCTCGCCCATCGGCGCCTACGTTGCCCGCTACCGGCATGCCCCGGCCATGGTGGCCGGCGGCCCTCGCGGCGACGTTGTCCACATCGCCGACCAGGCGCTCGGGCACCTCACCGCCGCCTTCCAGGGCACGCCCACCGTCACCACCTGTCACGACCTGATGCCCCTGCTGCTGGAAGGACATTACCGGGGCCGGTTCGAGGCCTGGTTCGACAGCACCCTCCTGCGCCGGAGCATCGAGGGCATGTGCACGTCGGAACGGATAATCGCCGTCTCCGCGAACACTGCCCGCGACATCTCGTCGCACCTCGATGTCGACCCCGCGCGGATTGCGGTTGTGCCAAACATGCTGGCGGAGGAATACCGCCGCCGTGCCGCACCAGAGCAGTGGCTTGCCCGGAACGGGGTCCGGCTCCCGCCTCGACCGCGAATCCTGAGTGTCGGCCACACGCGCCCCTACAAGAACCTGGAGCTTCTGCTGGCAGCGCTCGCCGAACCGGACCTGGCAGGAACCAGCCTGGTGCGCTGCGGGAGCCCTCTCACCGGCGACCAACGGGCGCTTGCGAACCGCCTGGGGCTCGCATCGCGGATCGTTGAGCTCGGGCACCAGGAGCCAGAGGCCCTTGCCCACATCTACAACGCCTGCGATGCGCTCGCCCAGCCCAGCCGTTACGAAGGATTCGGCGTCCCCGTGATCGAAGCGATGGCGTGCGGGCTGCCCGTAGTCGCCAGCGACGGCGGCGCCCTGAAGGAAGTCGCGGGTGATGCAGGGCTGGTGGTTGGCCTCGGCAGTGGTGGTCCGGCCGATGCGCGGGCCTTCGCAGAAGGGCTTGGCCGTGTGCTCTGTGACCCCATCGTTGCGCGCCGGCTGACGGCCTGTGGACTGGCCCGCGCGGAGACATACCGGCCCGGGGCGGTTCTGCCCCGGCTCATGGCCGTCTACCGGGCAGCAATTGAGGAGCGTCGAAAATGAGAATCCTGGTCACCGGTGGCGCCGGCTTTATCGGCTCGCATGTCGTCGACGCCTACCTGGCCGAAGGCCACGAAGTGCGCGTGATCGACAACCTGGCGACGGGCCGCCGCGCGAACGTGAACGCGAAAGCGCGGCTGCACGAGATCGACATCCACTCCCTTGAAACGGACCAGGTATTCCGGGAATTCAGGCCCGAGGTCGTGAACCATCATGCCGCCCAGGCGAGCGTGAAGCTGAGCGCCGCCGACCCCCAGCACGACCTGGAAGTGAACGGCGGCGGCACGGCCCGGATCGCCTTCCTGGCGGCGCAGCACGGGGTGCGAAAGGTCATCTACTCCTCCACGGGCGGCGCCCTCTACGGCACTCCTGAACGCGTGCCCGTCGACGAGGGTCATCCCATCAGGCCGCTTTCGGCCTATGGGCTCTCCAAGCGCGTGGGCGAGCTCTACCTGGACCTGGCCGCCCGCACCCAGGGTCTCGCCTTCACCATCCTCCGCTACGCCAATGCCTACGGACCGCGCCAGGACCCGCACGGCGAGGCCGGGGTTGTCGCCATTTTCACGGGCAGGATGCTCCGCCATGAGCCCTGCACGATCGACGGCGATGGCGAGCAGGAGAAGGACTACGTCTTTGTAGGCGACATCGCCCGGGCGAATGTCATCGCGCTCGAAAAAGGCGAAGGCGAGGCGCTGAACGTCGGCACCGGGCGGGGCACCTCCGTGAACGCCATTTTCGACGCCCTGCAGCGGGCGACAGGGGACACGACGCCGCCCCTCCACGGCCCGCCGCGGCCGGGCGATGTCCGCCGCATCTGGCTGGATAGCGCGCGGGCCGGGCAGGTGCTCGGCTGGACCCCCGTTGTGCCTCTCGATGAAGGGATCTCGCGGACCGTGGAGTGGTTCCGGGCAAACTCCTGAGCGTGGTCACCCGGCCCTCATAGGAACGGGTTCGGCGCTGCCGCCATGCCGAAGGCATCGGCCACAGGTCCGCGCACGAGCGTCCCCTGCCAAGTACTGAGGGACTGTGCGAGCGCCCGGTCGGCGCGCAGGGCGGCCTCCATGCCGCGGTTCGCGATCGCCTCTACGTAAGGGAGCGTGGCGCTGGTGAGGGCATGGGTGCTTGTCTGGGGCACAGCCCCTGGCATGTTGCTCACGCAGTAGTGGACGACGCCCTCTTCGACGTAGATCGGGTCGCTGTGCGTGGTGAGGCGGCTCGTCTCAGCCGCTCCGCCCTGGTCGATTGAAACATCGACGATGACGGCGCCGGGGCCCATGGAGCGGACCATCGCCCGGGAAAGCACCTTCGGCGCAGCCGCGCCGGGCACAAGGACGCCGAGAATGGCGAGGTCCGCGCCCGCGATCTCTTCCGCCACAGCGCCGGGCGTTGACACGCGCGTGGCGACGCGGCCACCGAACAGCTCCTGCAGCTGGCCCAGCCGGGCAAGATCGTTGGACATCACGGTGACGCGGGCGCCCAGCGCGGTCAGCACGTGGGCGGCCGCCGTCCCGACCGTTCCCGAGCCGATGACCACGGCGCGGCCCGGGGGCACGCCCGCCACGCCGCCCAGGAGCTTGCCCCGGCCCGGCCCAGGGTGCTTGAGGAGCTGGGCCCCCATCTCGGCCGCCATGCGGCCTGCCACCTGCGACATGGGGGCAAGCAGCGGCAGCGTGCCATCGGGCCTGCGAACCAGCTCATACGCAAGCGAAGGGCAGCCCGATTGCAGCAGTCGCTCTGTCAGGGGCCTGTCGGCCGCAAGGTGGAGATAGGTGAAGAGCGCGCAGCCCGGGCGAAGGAACTCGTACTCGCTCGCTGTGGGCTCCTTCACCTTGACGACGAGATCGCAGGTCCGCCAGACATCGGCGGCGCCGGGCACGATCGTTGCCCCGGCGGCGCGGTAGGCATCGTCGGAATACCCGGCAGCTTCGCCCGCGCCGGATTCGATGAGCACCTCGTGACCCGCCCCGGCGAGAGCGAGGGCGCCTTCGGGGGTGATCCCGGCGCGGAACTCGCCATCCTTTCTCTCGCGCACTGTACCGGCTCGCATGCTTCGCTCCTTTCCCATGGAAGTGCAGCGGGGATTTCCACCGGTATTTAACCGCATCACGGGCCCATCCGTCCGGAATGCGGCTACTGGAAGGGGGTGATTGCGCCGACCCTCATAACACAAGGGTGTGCCGCGAGTTGCCGGGTTGGCGCGAGCGGCCGGAGGGTGCCGTGGCCGTGCCTGCAACCAGTTCGACGAAGGGTCGCAATCTGCCCAGGGTGGCGCTCGCGCTCGCGGCGCTGGCGATCCTTGCCTGGGGAGCTGCGGTCGTCGCCGTCACTGGCGGAGCTCGCCCGGCCCGCGCAGAGGCCGGGGCCGAATTCGTCGATGAGCACCTTGTGGCCGCCATCCAGCATGATGGCGAGTGGTACTACGTTCAGTTCCAGATGCTGATCCGGGTCGATGGCCCCGGGGGCCCCGAGGCCGCAGTGGCGGCAGCCCGCGCTCAGATGCTGGCGAGGTTTCCTGGCGCAATCGAGGTTGAAGAGGGTGAGGCCTCGGCCCAGTACGTGCTCAACGGGTACTGGTGGGCCGAACGCACGGCCAGCTGGGGGTACAACTCTGCGGGAAAGCCCGGCGGGCTCAGTGGCGAACAGCAAGCCCTGGCCTTGGGAGCGAGCGCCTGGGGAAGCACGGGAGCTAACTTCTCTTTCAGTGGTGGCGGCCCGTCGGGAAGTGGCACGGGGGCGTGTGGCGGGGGAGGGCTCGATGGTGCGAACACCGTCGGCTGGGCATCACAGGGTGGTTCCGTGCTCGCCGTGACCTGCACCTGGTTCAGCCAGGGCGGCAATCCGAAGCCCGCCATCGAGTTCGATATGGAGTTCGACCCGGACTGGAACTGGACGACGGGCTCCCCCACCCAGGTCGACCTGGCGAGCGTGGCAACGCACGAATTCGGCCACGCCCTCGGACTCGGCCATTCGGCGAACGGGTCTGCCGTCATGTACGCCAGCTATTCCCAGGGCAGCCTCAAGCGGACGCCCACGGGCGACGACGTGGCCGGCATCATGGCCATCTACGGCGCCTCGGGCGGGGGCGGCCCCACGCCAACCAGCACGCCCACGAATACCGCGACTGCCACCCCCAGCGCATCCCCGAGCGGCACCCCCAGTGCCACTCCCAGCGGGACGCCCAGCCCCTCGCCAACCGCCACCTGGACCCCGACAAAGACGCCCACGCCAACGGCTACCAGTACCGTCCCCGGCGGGACAACGCCACCCGGAGGTTCGCCTCCAGCGTGGCCGCCAACGTCCACCCCTACTCCGCCGCTTCCGCCGACGGCAACGGCCACCCATTCTCCCACCAGCACGCCCACCCCTGTGGCAACCCCCCGGCCCGTTCTTCCCCTGCTGCCGGGCGCCAACCTGATGGCCTGGCCCGGGTCCGATGCGCCGCCCCAGGTCGCGCTTGCCGGCCAGCCCGGGATCCAGGCCGTGTACAGCTACAACCCGGTCACCAGGACCTGGTCCCGGTACATCCCGGCCCTGCCCGCGTTCGTGAACGACCTCACCATGCTAAGGCAGGGGCAGGCCTACTGGTTCATAGCAAGCACGGCTGCGCAGCTCCCGTATTCGCCCTGAAGCGGGGCTGAACGAGCGTGCGCCCATGATTGAGTCGCCTCTCCAGTCGATGAAAGCCGCCCGAAAGGCGGCTTTCATCGTGCAGGCGCCCACCGGCGTCGTTGCCACGGACACAACATGCGGTATCGTTTGAGCTATCCGCCGATGCGCCGAGCCATAATTGCGCTCCTGTTGTTCGCGATGGCCCTCCTGGCGGGGGCAGGCACCGCTCCCGGACGGGGGCACGCTTCGCCCGGCCTTGCCGCACTTGAGACTCAAGTCCTTACACCGGAGGGCAGGGTGATTCGCCTGCACTTCTCCGTGCGAGCAGCGGATGAAGGAGAAGCACGGGCCGCCGCCGCCCTGGCGCTCCGTTCCATCGTGCCCGGGGGGCGGGTAATCACGGGTGGCGAAGGGGCGGCAATGGCCCAGCACGCTCCGTGGGGCTGGCCGTGGGCAGCAGCCGAAATCCCGGTCAGGGTCTTCTACAACCCGGAGGATGCCGTGACAGGCGTGGGGCCCGATGCGATCGCCGGCTCCATGCAGCAGTGGAGCAGTGCACCGGGCTCGGCATTCGCCTTCGAATACGCGGGCTTCACCGACTGGAAGCCATCGCTGCACATGACTGCCCTTCCCGATGGTGAGAACACCATCGCCTGGGTCAGGATGGATTGCGCCCTGGGCTGCGTGCTCGGGGTGACCGCCCGGGATGAGCTCACGCACGAGGCCGACATCGCCCTCAACAGCAATCCCCAGGCCGGCCTGGGCGATGGAGCGAGCGGCGCCGCCGATGCGCATTCGGTGGTGCTCCACGAGCTGGGCCACGTCGCCGGCCTTGAGCACAGCTGCCCCGGCATCCTTCGCTGCACCCGCGCCGAGGAAGAGGCGGTGATGTACTACCGCTACCGTGGCCAGAAACGCACCCTCCGCGATGACGATATCGCCGGGATCGCGGCACGCTATCCGCGGGGGCCTCTGCCTGCTCCCACACCCCCCGTGCTCCCCGAAGAACCAGCGCCGCCGTACGAATTCGCTGTAACGCTGCGCCCGGGATGGAACCTTGTGACCCTGCCCGGCGGTCCAATCGCGTCGTTCATCGAAGACCTGCCCTGCGCGGCGGCGGTATACGGCTGGGGCCAGGAAGGCTGGGCGACCTGGGTGCGGGGAGCTTCCCCCTTGCTCCGGGCATCATCGTCGGGCCAGCCCGATTCGGCCTACTGGGTGCTCGCCGATGGCGCCTGTGAGGCTGCTTTGCCGTAGAACCGGTCAGACAAGGTGGCGCGGCCGGGCGCCTTCCAGCTCCAGCAGGGCCTGCTTCATGGCGAGCCCCCCACCAAACCCGTGCAGCGAGCCATCTGCCGCCACCAGCCGGTGGCAGGGGAGCCAGAGGGGGATGGGGTTCGCGCCAGCGGCCGCCCCCACCGCGCGCGCGGAGCCAGGGTGGCCCAGCCGCCGCGCCATCCAGCCGTAACTGCGCGTTTCGCCGCGCGGGATCTCGCGCAGGGCCAGCCAGACCCCGCGCTGGAAACCGGTACAAGGGGGGAGGTCGACCGGGTACTCATCCAGGCTCACGGGCTCGCCGGCCGCGTAGTCCTGTAGCAGCTTCTCGATTTCCGGCGCCCGCGAGTCATCTCCTGGCCGGGCGCCGCAGGCGCTGAGCTCCGCGAGGGCGGCCTCAACTGTGCGGTGAAAGAGCGTTGCGTGGCGGATCCCGGCCGGCGAAAGGGCGACCCCGGCCGCTCCCATCGCCGTGCTCGTGACAACCGCAACCAGCGGTGGCCCCTCGCCGTTCGAGCCTGCCATCTCAGTTCGGTGGGGGCGGGCCCTGGCGGCCGCGGCGAACGATGTGCTTCAGCAGGGTGTTGCGCAGGCGGGCATAGGCCACCTTCGCTTCGCTGCTGGCGGTGGGGGAGTTCGTGTCCGGGCGCGAGTAGCGGGCTGTTTCGTAGGCCTTCGCCAGCGTCGCTGCGCTCTCCTCTTCCCGAACCGACTCGCCAACGCGGCGAGACCATTCGCGCGGCGTTTCGGTGTGCGGCCCGGAAAGCCCGGCCCAGCCCGCAAGCCGCTGCGTCCTGGCCCAGAGGCGTACCGGTCCCTCAAGCCCGCGCAGGCCCCAGTTCCAGGCGACACGCACCGAGAGCAACGCCAGGGCGGCAAGTCCCAGGACCACCGCGAGGCCCCAGAGCAGGAACCAGGGCGGCTCGCTCGCCCGGACGGGCGGCTCATTCAGGGCTTCGTTGACATCGTCGGGGATCGGGTTTTCGAAGTCGTCCTCGATCGGGAAGAGGTCTTCGAGCGAGGGCATCTCGAAGTTCTCGCCAACGATGGTCCCGGCCCCAATCCCGCCTGCGCCCCCGGCCGGGCGGTCCTGCGTGGGGTTGAAGTTCACCCATCCGTAGCCGGGGAAGAACACTTCCACCCAGGTATAGGCATCGTTCTTGCGCACCGTGTACCGGGTTTCGACCACCTCGCCCGGGTCGAGGGCGAATCCAACGGCGACGCGCGCCGGGACTTTAAGCGTCCGGAGCATGACCGCCATCGCTGTAGCCTGGTAGTCGAAGTAGCCGGCCTTGAGGTCGAAGAGGAAGAAGTCCACAGCGTCGCGCTTTGGCGGCGTGGCGGGTACGGACGTGTTGTAGGGGAAGCTGCGGATGTACGCCTCGACCGCAGCCGCCACATCGTATGGCGACCCGGCCCCGCCGGCCACGCGCCTCGCCTCGTCCGCGACGCGGCCGGGGAGGTCATCGGGGAGTTGCAGGTAGCGTTCGGTCACCCAGTCAGGGTAGCCGGTGCCAGCGGAACGGAGGTCGTCGGCGCTGGCCGTGCTCTCCGAGCCGATGGCGTTGTAGGTATCGCCATCTCCGAAGCCGCCCCGGGCGCGCATGCGTTCGATGTCGCCTTCCATTGCCCTGGGCGTGTCCACATAGGCGTCCACGTTCGTTCCCACGGGGGTCCCGGCCGTGAGGATGACGTCCGTGTCGCTCCGGGCCGTGACGTTCAGAATGCTGACGGAGCGAAGCTTGTAGACGGCGTCGGGTGGGAGTTCGGCAAGGTCGCTGCCCTCGACGCGGCGGGCAAGGCGCCCGGTGGATTTCCAGCCGGCGCCCGTGTACTCGTCGTAGCTGGTTGCTCTGATGAGCCCTGCCTGCGGACTTGTGACTTCGAAGAGCACGCTCGTTCCGAGCTTCACATCCCCCTTGATGGGCATGGTGGAACCGAAGCTGTGCAACGGCGCTCCCCGCCCTGAGTTCACGTTGTGGAAGAGCCGGACAAGGTCCTCGGTCCGGCTGTCGAGCGGGTCGGCGAAGGTGCTCAGGGCGCGGTCGGCAGTGCTCTGGCGAACCCCCAGTGGCGCCACCCATGCCACGGCAATGAGCGCGCCGGCCGCAAGCACCGCAACCTGGAGCGCGTTGAGACTGACGAAGTCGGGGTAGTCCACCCCTTCGCGCCGCCAGCGGGCCTGGTTCTTCTGCAGGTAGGTCCGTGCCACCAGCAGGATGGACCCGAACACAAAGACCACGACGGCGCCACCCGGATCGCCCTTCTGCAGGCTCACGCTGGCGAAGAGAACCACCCCCCCGGCGATCACCGCCAGCCAGGCGTTGCGCCAGCGGTAGATAGACCACGCCGCAAGATACGTGGTCAGGAAGGCGCAGGTGTGGACAAGGGTCACAAAGGGCAGGTTGTCGTTGCTGATGTCACCGGAGCGGACGACGTGGAACCATTCGACCATGCGAAAACGGACGTCTGCGATGCGGTCCTGGACGGAGATACCATCCGCGTACGACTGCACCATGAGCAGGACCAGCAGCGCTCCGAGCGCGAGTGCGATCGGGTGCAGGACCAGGGCATGCAGGCGGGCACGCGCTGCGAACAGGCCGATGAGCAGCCCTCCAAGCGTTGTGGGGACCACCGGGGGCATGCCGGGGACCCAGCGCGCCTGCTGAATGGCCACGGCAACGCTGACAAAGACCACAAGGGCGGCGGCGAAGGTGAGCAGGTCCTCCCAGTTCAGTGCCGGGTGCGGAGGTACGCTCCCGCGCATGCCGCTTCCGCGCCCTGCCGCGCGGCGCATGGGCAGGTTCAGCTCTGCCATCGCGATGCTCCTTCCGAGACCAGGGCCGGACTCAGCGCAAGGCCCAGGTCATCGCCCTTCTGCACAACATAGGTAAGCACGTCTGCCGCCGTGAGCGCACCATAGATCATCAGGGGGGCTTCGCCCCCGCCAAACGAGCTGGGGTCAACAAGCACAACCGCCGCCTTGACGCCGCGTTGCGTGAGCGAAAGCAGGCCGCTCAGCCAGAGGTCGTCAGTAGCAGAGGTGACCAGCACCACGGTGGTGTGGCGGCCGAAGCGGCGCTGCTCTTCCATGAGGATGTTCCCCAGGGGAGCATCGCCGGTTGCGCGGACGGTGGCGAGCGTCTCCAGGATGCGCGTGAGCTGCTGCGCTCCGCGCTCGGCCTCCACCACCTGCAGGTCACGCCCAAAGGTGATCAACCCGACCGAACGGTTCTGCACCAGGTAGTGGCGCGCGATGCTGGCAGCGATGCGCACCCCGTATTCCTCCGTTGAGCTATCGCCAACGCCCACATTGACGCGCCGCTCCATGTCGAGGATCACCCAGATGTCGCTGGCCGGATCGAGCTCAAAGGTCTTGACCATCAGGTGCCGGGTGCGCACGGTGCTGGGCCAGTGGATGCGGTTGAAGGCATCGCCGGGGGCGTATTCGCGAATGCCAGAGGCGTTTGGGGTCACGTAGTGCGTGCGGCGGCGGAAGCGCCCCTCGCCGGGCAGATTGGCCGGCGGCGCCTGGAAGTGAGGGAGGTCAAACACCGGCGGGTAGACAAGGATCTGCTCCTGGTGGCCGAACTCCTTCTTGCGCCGGAAGAGCCCAAACGGGTCGGTGCCAACCACGCGCACGGGACCCCAATCGTAGAGACCGCGCCGCACGAGGAGGGTGTCGACCAGCCAGCTCCGCGACCCGCGGGCGGGCACCACCACCACCCGCCGGGAGCGGTGGCCGGGCATCCCGCAGGGGTCGTCGACCTCAAGCCAGACGCGCGGGAGCCAGCTACGGTTGTGGACTTCGATGACCTCCTGCGCCTCCTGGCCAACCTGGGCCCGGCCGGTGCGCCGTTGAGCGCTCACTTCCAGGCCTCGCGTGCTTGACCAGGCGATCAGCCAGGAGACGGGGATGATCAGCCCAATCACCCATGTGAGCCGGAAGAGTAGCTCGAAGCCTGTCCCAAAGGCGAGGAAGAGCGTCACTAGGAGGATGCACACGACGAGCGTGAGGGTCCTGTGGCCGGGGTCGAACGCCTTCCGGATGAGCCGTCGCATGGCCGGGCTTCAGGCGCGCGCGCGGGCCCCGGGAACAGGCACGCGGTTGAGGCATGCCTGCACCACGTCGGCGGCGGTGGTGCCCTTCACCTTGGCCCCCGGGCTCAGGATGATGCGGTGCCCGAGCGTGACGAGGGCGAGGTCCTTCACGTCGTCGGGCGTGACGTAATCGCGGCCATCCAGGAGCGCCCGGGCCTGGCTCGTGCGGAAGAGGGCCAGGGAGCCGCGCGGGCTGGCCCCAAGATACGCAGCCTCATGTTCTCGCGTGGCATTGGCGATGGCCACTATGTACTGCTTCACCAGGGGGTCGACGTAGATCTCCTTGACGGCGTTCTGGAGCTGGAGGATCTCGGTCGCGTCAGTCACCTGGCCCACCGACTCGACTGGGTGGCGATGTTGCTGCTGGTCGAGCACCAGCACCTCATCGGTCGGGTGGGGGTAGCCGAGGTGCACACGGATGAGGAAGCGATCGAGCTGCGCCTCGGGCAGGGGAAAGGTGCCTTCGTACTCGATGGGGTTTTGCGTCGCCATCACCATGAAGGGTTGGGGGAGCCTGTGCGTGACGCCGTCAACGGTGACCTGGCGCTCTTCCATCGCTTCGAGAAGGGCCGACTGGGTCTTTGGCGTGGCGCGGTTCACTTCGTCGGCAAGCACCACCTGGGCGATGATGGGACCGGGGCGGAATTCGAAGTCGCCGCTCTTCTGGTTGTAGATGGAAACGCCGGAGACATCGCTTGGCAACAGGTCCGGGGTGAACTGGATGCGGCGGAAGGAGCAGCCGGTCGATGCGGCGAGAGCGCGGGCCAGCATCGTCTTGCCCACACCAGGGACGTCTTCGATGAGCATGTGTCCGCCGCAGATGAGAGCCGTGACTGCCAGGCGAAGCTCGCGGCGCTTGCCCACAATCACTTTTTCAACGTTCTCGATGATTCGCTCGGCGACAGCTTTCGGGTCTTCCACGAAACCTCAACTCCCCGCGTGATGGCCTGCGGGGCCGGCACAGCTAAGGCCCCGGGGCCGCAAAGAGCGGGCCGCAATGGCCCGCCGTGACTGCATGGATTATATCAACCGATGAGATGGCTCAGGTTAAGGGCCGCGCCCGGCGCGAGAACGCACCTGAGGGCGCCGGCTGCGCCCGCCGGGCTATCCTCCCGGCATCTTGAAGTCGCGGCCAACCACGATGATCACGTCGGGGAGGGTGACGCTGACGCGCGGCTCCACGCGGATGTCGGAGGCGGGAATGCCCATCCACTTCGCGATGTCCTCGGCCATGTCCCGGCGCTCCTCGCCGTAAAGGATGATGGTCGTGTGCGGGGCCGGCTGTGGCGAGTCAGGGCCGATCTCCACCGCCGGTAACCCCCGGGAGTAGGCCAGGTAGCGGCCCAGGGCGGCGGCGCGGGCGTCGCCCCCATCGCCGTACCCGTTCTGGATCTCCACGTGCGAATCGGCGTAGGCAGCCTTGCTGAACACCTGGCTGAGGATGTACTGGACGTTCTCGGGGTCGTACAGCTGAACCGCCGCACCCGCATCATCTGTGTACGAAGTGAGCGTCGGCACGCCGTCCACCGGGTCGGCAAGCGAAAAAGTCTTCATCCGCCCCTGGGTCTGCATCACCAACGGCGCCAGGCCCGCCATCTTCGCCTTCGACATATCGGTCTTGACGGTGCTGCTGTATGCGTCCCAGAGGTCGAACGGGTTGTTGAGAAGGCCGCGAGCAAGGAGCTTCTGCACCGCCGCCTGGACAACAAGCTGCTGTCGCTTGACCCGCTGGAAGTCGTTGTCGTACTCACGGTGCCGCCCGAAAGCAACGGCGTGGTATCCGTCCAGGTGCTGCATCCCCGAGGGGAAGACCAGCCACGTGCCGTTGATGTCGTCGTCGCTGTAGAACCACTCCCCGACCGACAGCTCATAGGGAATGTCCACATCGACCCCACCCACTGCGTTGATGAGCTTCTCGACACCCTTGAAATCCAGGAGCACCCAGCTATCGATTTCAATGCCGAAGTTCTGCTGCAGGTCGTATTCGAGCTGGCGCGCGCCCGATTCGAAGCTCCCGCCCGTCTTCACGCCAACCCCGTAGGATTCGTTGATCCGCCGGTTGTACTTGCTCCCGTCCGGGTGATGGATGGTGATGTACGTGTCGCGGGGGATGCTGAGCATGTTCACAGTCTTAGCGACCGGGTCGAGCGTGGCGACCATGATCGTGTCGGTGAGGTAGGCATCGAGCTCGCGGTACTGGGGGCGCTTGTCCACACCAATGATGAGCAGGTTGATGCGCTGATTGACCTGGCTGTTCGCCCCGGGTGCTGTAATTCCGATTCGGGCAAGGTTGGGGAGTGCGCCGCCAAGGGTGAAGTTCTGGCCCGGAAAGAGCTGCGGCGTCACCCGCGTGAGGAGCGCCAGGCTCGTGTAGACAGAGGCCAGTCCGAAGGTCAGGAGAGCCAGGACAAAGAGGAAACGCTGGCCCGGGCTGTGGGAGTGGGCTCGTGCGGCGCCTCGCTGCGGGCGCGCACGTTGAAGAAGTAGGGATGCCTCTTCCGCACGGCCGGCCATGTTCTTCAACCTAGCCATGGCGTGTGGTTAGGTCAACGAGACCTGTACGGTTTCTTGCCCTGCCCAGTCCCCCTACCCCAGCCCCAGCTCTTCGAGACGGTCGTCATCGATGCCGAAGTAGTGCGCGAGCTCGTGAAGCACTGTCGTTCGCACCTGGTCGCGCACCTCTTCATCGGTCGTACAGATGGCTTCGATTGACTCCTGGTAGATGGAGATCTTGTCGGGGGGCACGAGGTTGTAGTACTCGCCGCGCCGGGTGAGCGGTATCCCGTGGTAGAGGCCCAGCAGAAGACGCCCCGGGCCGATCCCGGCCAGCTTCCGGTCTCGCGCCGATGGCCGCCGCTCAATGACAATATCGACGTTGTGGACGCGGGCGAGGAGCTCGGGTGGCAGGGAGGCCACCGCTTCGCGTACAAGCTGGCGGAAATGCGCGCGTTCCAGGGCCCGGGCCTAACGCGGGGTTGTCGAGGCGCTCCAGAGCGTGCGAAAGCCCGCCCCCTGGACGGCCGCGCGCTGCTGCGCCTCTTCCAGCGCCACCAGCTCGCGGAGGGCATCCTCCGCATCGCGAACGGCGGCCGGGTGGCCCGTTTCGCTCACGCGCTCCAGGACCAGGTTCCACGTCCCCGTCGTTTCCAGCGAGCGTGCAAAGCGCGGCCACCAGAGAGCAACGATCCTTTCGGGGGCCGGGAAGCGCGGACGTAGGAGCTTGAGGGTGGCGTAACGCTCTTCTATCGACTTCACCGGCTCCACCATTTTCACAAGCGGCGGGTCAATCGCGGTCGCGCGGAAATCCAGCAGGAGCCGCTGCCCTACCACCACGAAACGGATGGCTATGACATCGTTAGTGCGAATGGCGGAAGCCACGTCGGCGAGGTCAACGCTGAAGTCGTTGTCCATCGAGGCGAGTGTAAGCTCTCGCCCATGATGGGGCGAATGGTGTGCGTTGCCGCCCCGCTCCCCCGCGGGCACCGAACTGCAACCAAGTTCGGGCGCAAGCGGCCGACAACTTACACGAAATGAGATTGCCATTCATGCCCAGGGGAGCAGCAGAGCGCCGCATCGCCGAGGCGATCAGGCGGGGCGTTGGCGTCACCGAATTCACCTGGGACGCGCCTGCAGCCGGGGACTCGCACGCGCGCCACCGGGTCGCCGAGACCATCCTTGCCTCCATCCGCGAGGCGATGGCGGCAATGCGCCGACCCTACGGGATCAGCCAGGTGGCCGTGGCCCTCGCCTGCCGCGACCACGAGGGCCGCGTTGTCTGCTCCAATACGCTGGGCGTTCTCAAACCCGAGTCGTTCTATAGCGAAGGAGGCGCATCCAGGATTGCCGCCTTCCTGGATGACGTCGAATCCGTGCCGGCCGAAAGCCGGGCGCGCATCGATGGCGCCCTCCTCAGCCTCGGTGACCTTGCCTTCGAGCTCTCGCTCCGGCCTGCAGCCTGAGCCCGGCATTTCCCCCTGTCGCGGGGCCAGATTATGATCGCGGCGTGACAACCACCGGGAACCCGAAGCTGGCGCGCGAACGCCTTGAGGAGCGGCTGAACGCGATTGGCTGGCTGCGCGGCAGCGGGCCCAATCCGTTCGACTACAACCAGTGGTACGACCGCACGGTCGAGGTCGTCGAGGCGCTCTTTGGCGCGGATTCGGCCGAGGCGGCCGGGCTGCGCGAGGCCGCCGGCGTGCGCGGCAGGCTCCCCGGGGTACGCGGGCAGGCCGAGGACATGACGCTGAACATCCACGGGCCATGGGGCATCCGCGCCCGCCTGGACAGGGCCGAACGCGCGCTGCAGGACATCCGCGCCAGCCTCTGAGCACGCCCCTGTCCCCGGTTCAGGTTCGTTGCCGGATGGCGTAGATGGTCCGTCCTTTCGCGCAGAGACGGCCCTGCTCATCGATGATGCTCACTTCGGTGACTGCCTGCTGGCGGCCCTTCTTGAGGACAGTCGCCTCGGCGTAGATCCGTTCGCCCATTGCCGGGCGCATGTAGGTGATGTTGAGATCGGCGGTGCCCGATGCCTCGTCGCCGGGGCCGAAGAGGGGGAACAGCGCCTGGAGCATGGCAATATCGACCAGCGCCGCGAGCACACCGCCGTGAACGCTGTTGCCAATCCCGCCGAGGGTACGCTCGCTCGTCTGGAGGCAGATCCGGGCAAAGCCCGGGCGGGCCTCGTCGATGGTCAGGCCGAGGTACCTGTGGAACGGGAATTCTGCGAAGTGCTCGCGCAGGCCGGGCCCGGGAGTGGGGTGATCGCCTACCATGGGGCATTGGCCGGGCGCGGTGCGGACCGGGGAGCGCAGCCGTAGTCTTCGAAGGGACCGTCACGCCAGTCGAGCGCGGCCTTCAATCCCTTCTCGCGCCCTATGCGGTGGAACTCGCCTCCCCCGGGGCGCACGCGGCTGAGCTCCTGGACATCGCCGCCAACGGCGAGCGAAGTGCGGATGCCCATCACCTCGTACACGCGGTTCACCTGCCGCTTGGTCATGAGCAGCATGGCGGGGTCGATGTTCGCCATCCGCTCGGCGAAGGCTTCGGTGGTGGCGCAGAGCCGGTCTATGGGGACCGCCCGGTTCGCCCAGCCGAGCGCGACGGCCTCGGCGCCCGAAACGCTGTCGCCGGTGTAGAGGAGTTCGCGCACCTTGCGCTGGGGCATGTGCCAGGGGTGGTAGATGATGTCGACGCTCGTGATGGCGCGGACCGCCGGGTAGCCCATGACGGCGTCTTCGGCGACGAACATCAGGTCGCACATGCTCGCCAGCTCGGTACCGCCCGCCAGGCAGTACCCGTGCACCTGGGCGATGACCGGTTTGGCCAGCTCCCAGATGATCCAGTAGCCGGAAAGGAGGTGCTGGGGCCACTGCCCCTGCCCGGGGTTGATGGGGCCCACGTTGGGCAGCCCGCTGCGGCGCTCCACATAGTCGCGGTCGTCCGTGGCCGTGCCGATTCCCGACAGGTCGTAGCCGGCGCTGAAGCCCCTGCCCGAGCCCCGGATGATGATGGCGCGGGTTTCGGGATCAGCTTCGAAATCCTTGAGGGCGTCGAAGAGTTCGGCGCGCAGGTTGTGGCTGAGGGCGTTCATCTTCTCCGGCCTGTTCAGCTGAACGATGCCGATGCGCCCCTTCTTGATCGTCAGAATGTCGCGGTAGCCGGGCATGGTCCGGATTTTCGGGGGATGGCCCGGCGCTTGTCGACCGTCCGTCAGGCTTCCAGCCCGGCGAAGGGGTCGGCAACGGGAAGGGAGAAGCCCGGGAGAGCGATGCTGGTTAGATCCTCGCCCACTTCCAGGACACGGCGGGCGGAGCCTTCGAAGACCTCGACGGCTCTTGCCTCAGCGTCGACGACCCAGGCCGAGTCCACGCCATGGGCGCGGTAGTAGCGGCACTTTTCGCGCTGGCTCTCCAGCGGCTGCTCCGGCGAACGGATCTCCACCGCCAATGTGGGCGGGGCCATGGCGCCGCCGGCGTCAAGCGGACGCCCCGGGGCGTAGTACGCCACGTCGGGCAGCAGGTAGCGGAGGTCGTGGCGGTCGGCAAAGCGTACCCGCGCCTCTACGACCACCGTGCCGCCGTGGCGGTGCTTGTGACCCGCCAGCAGAGCCGCCAGTTGTGCAGCAAGGGTTCCATGGATCCTGTCGGGCGCCATCTTCGGGACCGCCTCCCCGTGGATGTACTCCAGGTACGGCTTCTCCTCAGGCAGCGCCAGGTACTCCTCGATGCTCAGGCCGTGCTGGATCACCATCTCCCAATTCTAGCACTCGCCCCCTGTCGCCGATGGTGCACAATATCCCGCACCAACCGCGGAGCGTGCCCCGATGCGACCCATGACCCCGGACGACATCTACTCCATCACCTGGATCGCCGAATCTGAGATTTCCCCCGATGGGTCGGCGGTGGCCTTTGTGGCCACGCGAATGGACAGGGAGTCCGACGCCTACACCAGTTCGATCTGGATGGTGGGCGCCGATGGCACTGACCTGCGCCAGTTCACGGCCGGCGCAAAGCGCGATTCCTCGCCCCGCTTCTCTCCCGATGGGCGCTGGCTGGCTTTCCTTTCCGAGCGTGGTGAAGAGAAGCCGCAACTCTACGTGATGCCTACGAACGGCGGCGAGGCGCGCCCGATCACGAAGCTGCCCCTGGGAGCTGGCGTGCCCACGTGGTCGCCCGACAGCACGCGTATCGCCTTCAGCGCGCGCACGGGGGAGCCGCCTGACCCGGACCCCAGGAAAACAAAGCCATTCCGGCGCATCACCCGCCTCAAGTACCGGCTCAACGCAGAGGGGTTCACCTACGACCACCGGCGCCACCTCTTCGTGGTCGCCATCGAGCCCGGCGCCGAGCCGCTGCAGATCACCGACGGAGACTGGGACGACACCCAGCCCGCCTGGTCCCCCGACGGCCGCGAGATCGCTTTCGTCTCCGCCCGTCATGACGAGCGCGACTACGACGACACATCCGATATCTGGGCGGTCTCGGCCGAGGGAGGCGAGTCGCGGCTGGTGACGGGGACGGACGGCGGCTGCGGGGCGCCCTCATGGTCGCCCGATGGCGCGGAGATCGCGCACATTTTCACGCCGCAGTGGCCCTCAAACCCGCGTCTTCGCCTTGCCAGCAGCGCGGGAGGCGGCCTGCGCCCATTCGACCCGGAGTTCGACCGGGCCACGGGCGCGGGCGCGCTCCCCGGCGCGGTGGCACAGCCGGCCTGGCTGCCCGGCGGGCGGGTGCTGAGCCTGGCGCAGGACCGGGGCGCGGTGGCGCCCATCATTGCCGGTTGCGGCGAGGCCACCCGGTGGGTCAACGCCGGGCGGCGAACAGCAGCCTGGTACTCGGTGGCAGCGGATGGACGCACGGTGGCACTGGTTGCGTCGGAGGTGACGCGGCCGGCGGAGGTGTTCCTGCTCGACCTCGAGACGGGCAAGGAGCGCCGGCTGACAAACATCAACGCGCAGTGGCTCCAGGAAGTGGAGACCGCTACTGCCGAACGGATCGTGGTCTCGACGGCTGCGGGCGTGGAAGTCGATTGCTGGTTCATGAAGCCCGCGGGGACGGTCGAGGGGCAGAAGCACCCCGTCCTCCTGAACGTGCACGGCGGGCCCTTTGCCCAGTACGGCGAATCTTTCTTTGACGAGTTCCAGGTCTACTCCGGTGCGGGCTACGGCGTCGTCTTCTGCAATCCCCGCGGGAGTTCCGGCCAGGACACCGCCTTTGCGCAAGCGCCCGTCGGCGATGTGGGCGGCCCTGACTACCATGACGTGATGGCAGCGTTCGACGCGGCCCTGGCACGCATGCCATGGGCCGACCAGTCACGCCTGGGCATCATGGGAGGGAGCTACGGCGGCTTCATGACCACCTGGGCCATCGGGCATACAGACAGGTTCAAGGCCGCCTGCAGTGAGCGCGCCGTGAATGACTGGTACTCCATGCAGGGCGCCAGCGATATCGGCTCGCATTTCAACCGCAACTACCTCGGTCAGACTGCGACGATCCAGGAAGACCTCGAAGCGGTCCTCAGACAATCGCCGCTCACATACGCGAAGAACATCGAGACCCCGGTGCTCATCCTCCATTCGGAGGACGACCTCCGCTGTCCCATATCGCAGGCCGAACAGCTGTGGGTGGTGCTCAGGCAGCGGCGCAAGGATGCCGAGTTCGTGCGCTTCCCGGATGAGAACCACGAGATGTCGCGTTCCGGACGGCCGAGCCACCGGATCGACCGATTCGGCGTGATTCTCGATTACTTCGCGCGGAAGCTGTGAGGGGCGCAAGCGGGCCCGCCAGGACTACCCGGCGACGCGCGGGAACAACCCCGGCGCGCCTGTGAACGGTGAGACCGGGGTGGCCGGGGTGGACGCTTTCCAGCTGCGCGATGGTCACCTGCTTCATATCCGCGGCATTGAGCCGGGAGACTGGACGCGGCTCATCGAATTGCACAAGCGGCTCTCCGCCGAAACGAGGCGGCTGCGGTTCTTCGTGAAGCTGGCGCGGCTTAGCCCATCGTTCGCCAGGCGCCTGGCGACGGTCGACTTCGTAGACCGGGCGGCCTTTGTCGCCTGCAGTCCTGGCAGCGGCGACCTCCACGCCGTGGGCCGCTACGAGAGAGTGGCGCCCGCCACCGCGGAGATCGCCTTCGTGGTGGAGGACCGGTTCCAGGGCCTGGGGCTCGGCCCCGAACTGTTCGACCGCCTCGTGGCGCTGGCGCGCCAGAACGGGATCAATGAGTTCCGGGCGGAGGTGCTGGTGGAAAACCGCCGCATGATCTCGCTCCTCAAGGACGCCGGCTACCCCTGCCGCACCTCGGTCGACGGCACGGTGGAGGCACTGGTGCTCGATATCAGCAACCCGCCCGCTACTCCGCCAGCTCCAGGGCCAGGTTGATGAGGGAGCGGACCCCATAGCCGGTGGCGCCCTTCGCCACCCAGCCCCGGTCCTTATCGCCGATGTCGACGCCGGCGATGTCCATGTGCACCCAGGGGGTGTCGCCCACGAAGTGCTCGATGAACTTCGCGCCCACGATGGTGCCAGCGCCGCGGTTGCCGGTCCCCGTGTTCTTGATGTCGGCCACGTCGCTCTTCACCAGCTCGTCGTATTCCTTGAACATCGGCAGGCGCCAGGTCTTCTCGCCCGCGGCGGCGGCGGCGGCCTCGACTGCTGCCGCCAGGTCGCCGTTGTTCGTCATGATGCCGTAGCAGACGTCGCCCAGGGCGGTGGTCACCGCGCCTGTGAGGGTGGCGATGTCGACCACCCGGCTTGCCCCCAGCTCACGCGCCCAGCAAACGGCGTCGGCCAGCACGAGGCGTCCCTCGGCGTCCGTGTTGAGGATCTCGATGGTCTTGCCGTTCATGGCGGTGACAACGTCGCCGGGCTTGCTGGCGGCGCCCCCGGGCATGTTCTCGGTGCACGGGGCGATGCCCACGACGTTGATCCTGGGCTTGAGGGCAGCGATCCCCTCCATGGCGGCAATGACGGCGGCAGCGCCCGTCATGTCCGCCTTCATGGCGTCCATCCCCGCCGCCGGCTTGATGCTGATGCCCCCCGTGTCAAAGGTGATGCCCTTGCCCACGAGCGCGAGGTCGTATCCATCGCCGGGGCGGCCCCGGTAGGAGATCCGCAGCATCTTTGGCGGCTGGGCGCTACCCTTCGCCACGGAAAGCAGCGAGCCCATGCCCTTGAGCTCCATTCCGGCGCGCTCCAGGGCTTCGAACTCGAGCCCCGCTGCCTCGGCCACCTGGCGGGCGCGTTCGGCAAGCACGGTTGGGGTGAGGTGGTTCGAAGGCTCGTTGGCGAGGTCGCGCTGGAGGTTCGTGGCGCGAGCCATGACCACGCCGCGGGCCATCGCGGGCGCCATCACCCCCGCCTTTGCCGGGTCGTGTTCAACGAGCACGACGGTCTCGACCTCGCCGTTCTCGTCATCCTTTGCCGACTTGTAGCGTGTGAAGCGGTAGGCGCCGAGGAGCGAGCCTTCGGCGATGGCCTGCGCGCAGGCGGCGGCGGGGAGACCCGCAATCCCGGCGCCGTGGGCGATCGTGGCGACCGTCTTCACGCCAGGGCGGCGCAGGAAGCGGACCACGTTCGCGGAGAGGTTGCGAATCGCATCGATGTCGAAGTCCTGTCGCTTGCCGAGGCCCGCGACCACGACCCGTGGCGTAGGAATCTTGCCCAGGGTGTGGACCAGGGTGAGCTCGCCGCTCTTGCCCCGGATGTCGCCCTGGGCTATGAGGCGCGAGATGGCGCCATCGAGGGCACGGTCGACCGCGCCCGTGGCGCCGCCGGGCGAAGTCATACCCTCAAAGAGATTCACGACGACGGCGTCGGCGGTGGACGACGTAATGTCGCCGGTTTCGATGCGGATATCCAAGGTAGGCGCCTCCCGGTGCTCAAGGGGGTCAGTGATTGCGCCACTGAGTGTAGCCGCCGCGCGTTGGCCGGGGCAAAATCGATCGGTGGTGGACGAGAGCCGAGCGACCTTGCGGGCGTCAGCCTTCCGGGATCGGGTGGCGTGGTTCTGGCGCGCAACGGAGCGGGTGGGGCTCCACGAAGTGGTGGTCGTGGTGGTGTCGTTCCTCATTTACTTCGTGATTCGTGGGCTCGTGGTAGGGCGAGCGGGCGAAGCAATGGTTCGCGGCATCAGGCTGATCGAGCTGGAGCAGCGCCTGGGCATCTACTGGGAGCTGGAGATGCAGTCCTGGATCCTCGATAGCTACTGGCTCATCAAGGCGATGAATTGGGTCTACTTCTGGGGGCACATGCCGCTCGTAATCGTCTTCGCGGTATGGCTGTGGGTCTGGCACCGGCACACCTACACACTGGTGCGCAACGCCTTCCTTGCCTCGGGTGCGATCGGGGTGGTGGTGTACTGGCTCTATCCGGTGGCTCCGCCCCGGCTGATCCCGTTCGCGGGATTCATCGACACCATGGCCATGTTCGACCGCGTGGGCTACAACGCCCAGGAGACGAAGGGACTGGTGAACCAGTTCGCGGCCGTTCCCAGCCTGCACTTTGGCTGGTCGATGCTGCTGGGGCTGGCGGTGGCCCGGGTGGGGAAGCGGCCCATCCTCTGGGTATTCGGCATCGCCTGGCCCGTGGCCATGTTCTTCGCCGTCGTGATGACAGGGAACCACTTCATCCTTGATGCGGTCATCGGGGCAGCGGTGTCGTTCGCCGGGCTGGGAATCGCGATGGGTCTGGAGCGGGCGCGACCGCGGGCGGTGGCGTGGGCGAAGGGGCGCTTGGGGCCCCGCGGCGTGGAGGCGACAGAGCGGGCTTCCCCGTAGTGATTGCAGTGAATTTACTTAGCCTGTCTTGAATCGCATTGCCGGCTGTGCTAGACCGTTGCCAGTCCCCGTGTAGGCCCCTGAGCCGGGGGGGGGCAGGAGCAGAGCGATGCACGAACTACAGGAGGTGCTGCGCATTCTCGGCCAGCGCCATGTCCGCGACCTCGGCGAATACCGCCAACACCTCATCGCCGCTGTTTGCGTGGGCTGGCCGCCGAAAGCCATGGCGCGGACCGGCGCCAGGAGTGAATGGAGCGTCTACCGCCACCTCCAGGCGCTCACGGAGCACGTCCTCGACCCCACCGGCGTTGAGCCCACGCGCGACTTCCTGCGCACCTGGGCCGAGCTGCACAGCGCCTGCTGCACTGCGCCCGCCTTCGCGCTGATCAAGGGGAATCGCGTGTTTGACACTTTTCGCCAGACAGGCGCGCAGCGCGGGGCGAGAGTGGGTGGGAGTTCACGAACGGACACAGGAGGCCCCGGTGTCATCCCGAGAAGCAGGCCGGCGACAGGTCGTACACAATTCCGTGGCAGCCGGAGTGGCCCGAGCCGGATCGGCAGCTGACCCGGCCCGGTTCAGGAGAAAGTGCGTCGTGCTGGCAACTCTGCTCGTAGTTGTCGTTGATAGCGTTTTCGCCGTCCGGCCCGTTGCCCGGGCTGTTACTCCCAGCACGTTCAACGATACGTTCCAGGGCTGCCCATGGACGGGTTATACGCGATTGCTGGGCGGCGCCGCGTTTGGCAAACATCGTCCATTCGCAGCACCGATGCCACGTATTAGTTGAGGAGGTTCACGGTGAGACTGGTGAAGGTTGGACCGAGGGTCGTCGTGGGTCTCGCCATCACGGTGGGGCCCTGTCCGTGAGCGCTGCAATGGCGTCTGTAGTCGCTTCCGGCTCCGACAGTCAGGATGTGCGGCAGCCCGGCGACGCGGCGCCGCCCGAATCAATCATCGCCCAGGGGGATGGCGCGCAGGCGCAAGCCCTGTCCGATGGGATCATCTCGCCTGTGGAGTATCAAGCGGCCATTGAGGCGACGCTGGCATGTGTTACCTCTGCCGGCCTCCCGGCCCGGGTTCTGCGCCCGCACGAGCGGTCGACGGCCGCGTTTGTTGTCGAGGGTGAACGCCTTCCAGAGGATGCAGGCGAGGTCGTCAAAGGCTGCATGGCACGCAGTTTCCATGCGGTGAGCTATGCGTGGTCTGTTCAGCACCGCCCGTCTGAGGCGGAAATCCGTCACTCACGGCAGCAGTTGGAAGCCTGCCTTGGAGCGGAGGCGATGAGCTGGACCAATGGCAGTCCGCCAGGGGCCGCAGAGATCGCAGCAATCCTCAGGGGGGGAAGCGAATCGGAGGTACGAGCGTTCTTCGAATGTGCCAGGCGGGTGGAGTCGGAAACCGGGATCGCGCCCTAGCAGCGTGCCCTCCGGGGGGCCTCATCCTCACCCGCGGGCCCCGGGGCAGCAGGTTGGAACGAGACGGCGCGCGGCGCGCGGTTGTCGCGTCCGGCACGATCCGGGGTCTTCTGCAACATCTCGCGAGAGCCAGCCCGAAACCCCACAACCCTCGCCCCACCCCTTCCCCGGGGAGCGAACTTGAGACATGAATGTGATTGACGAAAACACTGCCGCCCGCGGCGCTCGATCTCAGCGCATGCGCCCGCTGTTGCTGGCCTGTGCTCTCGCCGGAATGGCCGCGCTGGCGTGTAAGGATGACGACGGAGGCAATGGGCCCACCCCAACCGCGGCTCCTGGCTTCGCTACCACGCCGGGCTCGAGCCCGGCCCAGACGCGCCTCGAAGAACTGCCCGCCGTCGTGGTGGTGGTTCGAGACGCCTTCCTTCAACGCGACGTCGAACAGCTGGTTGGACTCACGTCGCCAGTGTCCCTGCCCTGTGTGGCCGAGGTCACGGACAAGGTCAGGGGCCCGGTCTGCCCGGCAGGGGTCTCGCCCGGGACAGCCGTGCAGGCGCTCCCGTTCGCCGTCTGCCAGGGTGGCTGGACCACGGACTTCCGTGAGGCGTTCGCTCGCATGACGGAGCGGGCAGGCCGTCTCGCCGTGGTGGCCGAGATGGGGAAGGCGCCCGCGGACTGGCCCCAGGCGTACACATACGGCGATCTGCTGCTCGTATTCGAGCCCCGGGACGAACCGAAGTCCATTGACGCTGTCGCGATCTACGTCGAGGACGGGCGCATCGTGAGGGCGCAGAACGGCTGCCGCACTGTGGAGGGCTTCATCAACCAGGGAAACCCGAAGCCAACCGTGTTGTGGCTGGCGCCGTAGCTACCGGAAGAGCGCCCGCAGCCCGCGAAGAACAAGCCACGCGCCCGCCGCACCCGCCAGGATGAGCGGCCACAGGGCCGCCGGGTCCTTCACCTGGTGGAACGTGGCGTGGCCGTCCCGGACTTCAATGTAACCAAGGGGCGCGGCGCTCACCGCACCGCCACCGCCGACGCCCTGGCCGTGGCCGCTCTCGTACGTGTCCTCCTCACCCCCGGAGCCGCCCCCGCCGCCAAACATCCAGCGCACCTTCGCCACGGGGATGACGGTCACCCCATCTCGCTCTACGGGATCGCCAAAGACGGCGTGGGCCGAGGCCCTGCCCCCAACGCGCTCCATGAGATTGTCGATGAATGTCGCGACGTGCCCGGTGACAGCATCGCGAGCTTCGGCGGTAGCAGCGTCAAATTCAAGTGTCATTCTCTGACCCCCGGGAAAGGAATTGCCGGCCTCAGGGTAACAGCTCGCGAGTTGCGGAGATGCCGGCCGGTCTGGCGTGTCGCTGCCGCACCTTGACAGGGCCGGATGCGAACGTAGGCTTGGCTTACTCCTGAAAACGGAGGTGGGGGACGATGTCCGTGGTCGCGTGGGTACTGATCGAGACTGAAGTCGGCAGCGCGCGCGCCGTGTCAGAGGCTGTTGCTGCCATCAGCTTCCCGGGTCTGCGCGTCCTCGCCGCAGACACTGTGACGGGGCCACACGATGTGATTGCGCGGTTTGAAGCAACGGACTTCGATACCTTCAACGCGGCGATGGAGGCCACCGTCGGCGCCATCCCGGGCGTAGAGCACACGGTTACCTGCATGGCCTTTCATGCAGGGTAGCCTCGCCGCCGCCACCGTCTCTGGCCCTGGTTGCACCCACGGACATTGACGTGCGCGTCAAGGTAAATGTGCTAGGATGGATCCATGGCAGGTGATGGCCCCCAGCCCGAAGGGTACCTCCAGATTGGCGAGGCGGCAGCGCGTGCGGACGTAACCCAGCGCACCCTGCGCTACTACGAAGAGAAAGGGCTGCTCAGGCCGCCCACGCGCATGGAGGGTGGCTTCCGGCTCTATTCGCCCGATGACATGGAACGCGTACGGCGGATAAAGGAGCTGCGTGACCTGCTCGGCTTCTCCCTCGCTGATATCAAGGAGATGATCGAGGCCGAGGACGTGAAGGAGCAGATCCGCAGCCACTGGCGCCGCGATGCCGACATCTCCGAGAAGGCTGCCGAGATCCGCCGGGCGAGAGAAGTCACCCTCCAGCAGATAGCGCTGGTCGACGAGAAAATGGGGCGGATGGCGGAGATGCGGCGCCAGCTGGACGCGCGCCGCGAGCGGTACGATACGTGGCTCCACGCCAACGCCCCGGCAGGGGCCGCCGCCGGCGACCAGGCAGACGGCGCCTGACCCCCGTGGCCGCCGATCGGCGCCGAGCGCGTCGTTTCGCAAGCGGCTAAGCTGGTTCCATGTCTCTGCTGGATGGGATGGGGCGGCCGCTTCGCGATCTTCGCATCTCGGTCACTGATCGCTGCAACTTCCGCTGCACCTACTGCATGCCGAAGGAGGTCTTCGGGCCGGACTACGCGTTCCTGCCGCGCGAACGTGTCCTCACCTATGAGGAGGTGATCCGGCTCGCGAGGATCTTCGCCAGCCTCGGGGTGGAGAAGATCCGCCTCACCGGCGGAGAGCCGCTGGTGAGGCGCGACCTCGACCGGCTGATCGCAGGTCTCGCGGAGATACCATGCCTGGGCGACATCACCCTCACCACCAACGGTTCCCTCCTCCGCGCGCAGGCCCAGAAGCTCAAGGACGCCGGCCTCAGGCGGATAACGGTCAGCCTCGACACGCTCGACGATGCAATATTCCAGAGCATGAACGATGTGGGCGTGAGCGTTCGCACGGTGCTCGATGGCGTCGCTGCCGCCACTGAAGCGGGGCTCCGGCCCGTGAAGTTGAACGCGGTTGTGCAGCGTGGGGTGAACGATCACACGATTGTGGACCTCGCCCGCCACTTCAAGGGGACCGGCCACATCGTCCGCTACATCGAATTCATGGACGTGGGCAACACGAACGGGTGGAACCTGGAGAGCGTCGTAACCGCGCGCGAGATCGTGACCCGGATCAACGCCGAGCTTCCAATCGAGCCCGTCAAGCCGAACTACCGGGGCGAGGTCGCGCGACGCTGGCGCTATCTCGATGGCACGGGAGAAATCGGCGTCATCGCCTCGATCACGCAACCCTTCTGCGGCGATTGCTCGCGCATGCGCATCTCCGCCGAGGGCGAGGTGTTCACCTGCCTTTTCGGGTCGAAGGGATATGACCTCCGCTCACTCCTGCGCGGCGGCGCCAGCGATGAGGAGATCGGCCGCGCCATCGAACGCATCTGGCGCCCTCGTACGGACCGCTACTCCGAAATCCGCACCGAGTCCACGAAAGGCCTGCCCAAGGTAGAGATGTCGCGCATCGGGGGTTGAGTTCCGTGGCACAGCACCCGCGTCAATCGGCGGAAACGGCCCCGGCCAATCTCTCCGTTCCCGCTCCCCGGTTCGATTCAAACAGATTTCTCATAGACGAAAGTCCAATCTACTGTTGAAATCTTCCCGGGAAGCCGCTACCCTGCGGCCACCAATGGCAAACCAGTTTTTCACGCAGTTCCGCGCGCCAGTTGGCTGGCCCCTCGGGGGAGAGTGACATGGCTCGCGCCGTGGTGGACACCTTTCTCAACCACGCCTGGCCGGAGGAAACACCGTGACGTTTGCCCGCAACAGCCGCTCTCGCATGCGGCTCCGCGTCGTGGTGGTCGCCGCCCTCATCGTTCTGGCGGTGTTGGTCGTCGGCGGCGCCACGATGCGCCCGGCCGGGACTGCCCGGGCCGAGGAACCGACGCGAACAGTCTGGATCCTGAAGGAAGTGATCAACATCTGGAAAGACGAGACGTGGTTCGACTTCACCGCCGACAACGGTGCAGGTCACGGGAGCGTCCCCGAGACGAGCACCGGGCTTGTTTGGAATTCGGTAAGCCCAGACGCCCACGTAGTTGAAGAGCTTGTCGAGTCCGGCTACACGTCCCTCGGCTGGAAGATCATCACCGGAACAGTCTGCGGCTTGCCCCCGGTCGGTGACAGCCCGAACCAGTACGGGACGGATGCCACTGCGGAGATTCCGCCAGGAAACGGGGATGTCACGGTCTGCTTTTTCAACTCCAAAGATGGTGTGATCGTTGAGACAGGCCCGGATCTGGCAGCGGAGAAGTACTCAGGCATCGTTGGCGGCAAGAAGGGTTACACTGGTTACGGCTTCGTCCCACTTACCTTCGACTGGACCATCGGGGTCTGGAACATGGGAGACGCCCCGGCGGTGTTTGCGGGAAGCGACCTGATCTTTCGCGATGACCTCCCCCCGGGACCCACATACGGCACGAACCTGGTCGTGACCGGATTGGGCGATTGGAGCGTGAACGGTCACGACGAGTTTGAGGACCTGGCCTGCTCTCTTTCGGGTGGCTCCATCCGATGCCAGGTCGCTCCTACCGCCGTTGATGGTGATGTCCGAATTCCTCCTGGCGCGCGATTTGAGATCAAGTTCACCGTGACACCGCATGCCGCCGGTACCCTGCAGAATCCCCCGGCCGGTGGAGATTGCGCGGTCGACCCGGACGACCAGGTCTACGAACCGGCGCCCGACAACGTCAACACTTGCGGGGCGGTCATGTACCTCTTCGACTTCATCCGAGACCTCAGGATCAAGAAGTCCGTCGTCGGCGCCCAGGACGACAGCACGTCATTCGACGTGAGAATCGACGACAATGAACCGGCGATCCTCTTCAGCCAGGGTGTTCCAGCTCAGACCACCGTCGACTGGCGAGAGCACACCGTGACCGAGTCCGCCTTGACCGGGTACACAAGCCTGGGCTGGAAGCTTTTCGCCGGTAGCGAAGAAATCTCCTGCGATTCTACGGCCGAGCCCCACGCAAGCGGGAGCGGCGCAACAGCAAGGATCCCCGTCCGGGACCCAGAAGTGGAATACTACTACCCGATCACGCTCTGCTTCTACAACAAGAAGGACGAAGTGGCCGTGGCGGGACGCGGGACGCTCATCATCGAGAAGGTCGAGGACCTGAACGGTAATGGCATTCGCGACCCCGGCGAGAACCTGGTCGACTGGGAGGTCGAGGTGATCGGGCCGGAGCCGGAGTTTCAGTCTGGCAAGATGGTCAGCCTGCCGGGCGGGAACCTGGGACTTGACGGCATCGAACCCGGCGCCTACACCATCCACGAGGCCACAGGAATCGCTGGCTACAAGCCCATCGGGTCCATAACCATCGTCGTTGAGGTCCCCGATGGTGGCGAGGCGGTCGCGCGGTTCTTCAACCAGCCACTCGGTGGCCTCCTCATCAAGAAGGTCAACGACGGCGGCGCTTCGTCCACCCAGTTCAAGGCGGACATCGAAGGCGGCAACCAGGACCTCACCTTCAGCGAGCAGACGGCCTCGGAGATCCAGGCGTTGGCCAACGGCGCCTACACCGTGACCGAGGACGCAGCCTCTGGCTACGACTACCTCGGCTGGACGGTGCTGGCGGGTGACGCGGCCTGCCCGGCGACGCCTGCAAACAGCTCGGCCGAAGCTTCGGTTGGCCTTTCGGGCACGGAAACGAAGACGCTCTGCTTCTACAACCGCAAGCAGGTGACGATACGGGTCCACAAGATCGAGAGGTTCTTGGGCGGCCAGGAGCGGGACGGCGAAGGCTGGGGCTTCGAACTCAACGGTTGCGGTGTCCACCAGACAGGCACAACGGATGGCAGCGGCGACGTTGCCTGGACGGGCCTGCCCCCGGCTCTCGGATGCTCCTACACGATCTCCGAGAACGGCAGGGACGGCTGGGAGTTCGAGAATCCAGGGAATGGCCGCGTGACCGTTACCCCGGGCCCCGGCGCTGACACTTCGGTGACCTTCGTCAATAGAGGGCTCCTGGCATGCCGCGGCGAAGAGTGTGCAGTGACCCTGCCGCAGCCGGCCACGCCAGCACCGACGAGAACGGTGGAGCCGACGCCGACGCCGACGAAGCCCGTGGCGACGGAGACCGTTGCGGGCGCCAGGACACCGGGCTCGCCGGGCGGAACGATGCAGGCGCAAGCGACTCCGGCAGCCCCGAGTGCTGGTAGCGGCTCCGCTGCCCCTGGCGGTGGGGGCAATTTCACCCTGGCGCTCGCGGGTTTCCTGATCGTCGCCGGAGGAGCCGCGCTGTTCGCCACTGAGGCGCGCAAGCGCCGGTAGCCAACCGGGGAGAAACCCACTCGCCCTCGACTACGCAGGGCGCCGCCTGCGGTTTCGCCGAATCCACGCACCGGACGCACGCGGCGCCTTCGCGAACACGAGGCTAGGGCGCGGCAGGTAGCGCCGGCGCGAGCAGCTTCCAGAACTCTGAGTCGAACGATGAGCGGGCGGCGGAGGTCTCGTTGGCCGTGGCGCCCTGGCGCACAACCACGGCTTCGAGCGCCGGGAGCACATAGATGCGGTTGTCGCCCGCGCCCATTGCGGCGAACAGGTCCGCCGGCGCCTCCTTGATCAGGGATCCGGGTCGCGAAGTGGGATTCGGCACCGGCAGCATGTGGGAGGCCTTCCCATTCAGCCACCAGAGGTATCCATAGGACAGGTTGAGGCCCTGTGATGTGCTGATGGACTCCTGCCAGTAGGCCCGGTCGGCCAGGACTGGCTGCCCGTCCCAGGAAGCGCCGGCGAGCGCCAGCAGTCCGAATCGAGCCATGTCCCGGGCCGGCATCACCAGGCCGGTCATCGAGGAGCCATCGGGCATCTTCATTGCGGCGCGGTCGCGCCAGGTGGTGGCTAACATGCCCGTGCGCCGGGTGAGCGTTTCCTCCATGAACTGCTGAACCGGGATCCCGGCTGCGCGCTCAAGCACTTGCTTCGTCAGGTGATAGGCGGGGTTGTTGTAGTACCAGGCCGTGCCCGGCGCGGCCACAAAACCGAGGGCGTCATCGAGACCGCAGGTCATTGTGACGAGATGCCGGACCGAGATGTCCCTCTCTTTCGGGCCTGCTTTCGACCACCCGTCGCCAAGATGTTGGGACACAGGATCATCGAGGTCCAGGAGACCCCTTTCTCGCGCAGCGCCGACAAGGATGGAGACGACACTCTTCTGGGCCGAGGCGACATCGCCGGCGAACCTTCGCGAGCCGTAGTTCCAGTAGCCTTCGTACATGATCCGGCCGCGATGGAGGATGATCAGCCCGGTGGTGCGATGGGACGAAGCCCACGAAGCCGCACTGGAAACGGCGGCCGGGTCCCAGCCCGCGCCGGCGGGGGTAGTGGTCTCCCAGGTATCTCCCGAGAGGGGCGGGAAGTAGAGGCCAGGAACGGCAGCAGCGCGGGTGGGGGAATCCGTTGGGGTAGCAGTCTCCTCGCCGGGTGGAACGGCGGAACCCGGGCGGCGGCGGTCGCGGCAGGCGACGGGTCCCAGGGCCGCGATGCCCAGCGCCGCCGCGGATTGCAACACCTGCCGCCGGGTAAGCAAACGGTTCCGCATGGCCACAGCCTACACTCCGCGACGGAGCAGGTTACCGCTCGATATCGATAACGAGCCGGGCCGGGTCCTGGTGCGCGGTGACCCGGAACGAGGTCTTTTCCTTCGAGCCGATCACCCATGCAATCACGTCGCCACCGTCGCAGACCTGTGTAGCCTGGACGAGAGCGCCGCTGCCGCCGCGGAAGTCCATGCGCGCGACCGTATCTCCGTTCGCCGCCGGGCTCAGCAGCACGGAGATGATCGCCTTGCCGGCCACCACACCGAAGGGGGTAGCCGTTGGGGCCGGGGTGTCGGTGGGCTCAGGGGCCTCGGTGGGCGTGCCGCGCCCGCGGGGCACGGTGGGCGTGGGCGGGACGGGTGTGGGCGGCGGTGGTACATCGGATGGACAGGGCGGGACCTTGTCCACGAACTGCACCGTGTAGCCCGGGAGCGTCTTGCCCGTGAACTCGAAGACGATCGTGTCGAACTGGACCCCGGTCCCAACGCGCACGTTCTTGACCGTGACCACCTCGCCCGAAGTGGCCGGCGCCGAAACTGGTGAAACGGAGCCACCGAACTGGGAGGCCGGAGTCGGCGATGCTCCCGTGGCCGGGGTTGGGCTTGCAGCAGTCTGCGTCGCCCCGACGGTCGGGGTGGCAGGAGCCCTGGTTGGGGCGGGCGTGCCGCTCTCATCGGAATCGTCACCGCCGCAGGCCTGCCCGGCAAGGGCCAACAAACCAGTGAGCACGAGTACGTGGGCGCCCCGGACGATCAATCGCACATCCTAATGATCGTCCGCGGCGCCCTTGTGCGACAGCGCTCCCGGATTACTTGAGCACGTCAATTGCTATCCGTACCGGGTCCTTGAGCCTGGAAATCTTGAAGTCCTTCTTGCCGCTCACGCCGATCGCCCAGCTAACGTGGCCCTCGAAATCGCAGGTGCGGACGACTTCCTGGACCACCTGTCCCGGCCCGGCGACCTTGAGCTTGTCGAAAGTTGCCTTGCCCTGGTCATCGTGCGCAGCCGCCTGGGTGAAGGTGACGAGCAGGATTGCCTCGCCTTTAACCTGTACGGGCTCCCCCGATGCGCACTGCGTGACGCTGTCCACATACTCGACCTTGCCCGGAGGGAAAGCTGTGCCCTGGAACTCGAACACGACGCGGTCGCCGAGTTTCTGCGCCCCGGTGCGGACATCCTCCAGCAGGGCCGTCCCGGTGAAGTTCGAAGGGTCTGCCTTGAGGGTGACAGGGTCGGTGGAGCCGGGGCCGAGGGCATCGATGGCGCCATCGCCAGGCGTGGGCGAGGTGGCCGGCTTTGTTGACGATGGCGATGGTTTCCCGGGCGTGGCGCGCCCGGTGGCCGATGCAGGCGGAGTGGGCGAGGCCTTCGGTGTCCCGCCGGCCTCCGTGGCCGCCGGCAAGGGTTCGGTAGGCTGCTCGATCGTTTCTTCCTTGTCGCTGCAGGCAGCCAGCAGGAGCAGGGCAGCGGCGGCTGCGAGCATGGTCGATGTTCGCCAGGTCTTTGCGGTCATGGATTCCTCCTCCGGTCACTGCGTCGTGCAGTGGGAGCTGAACGGCTAATCCCGGACAGGGCGGTGCTCGGTCTCCTGCGATCCCTGCACCGGGATCAACTCCAGGATGGCGGAGAGCCGGTGCGAAGTGCCGCGGGTGCCCCGGTGGAAGGTTAAGGGCTGTTTCCGCCGCGCGCGCGGATGGCATCGCACGCCCGTGCCAGGAAGCCTGCATCGACCGTGCCGCGATGGGTCTCCTCGGACCATAGCGCCAGCAGCTCACCCTCCTCGGCGCCCGGGTTGCGCGCCCGGATTGCGTTATAGCGCAGCAGGTTCAGCTGGTGCATCCATTCGAGCATGTGGTTTAGCCGCTCGACGCTGTCATCGCCCGCCAGCGCGCGTGCATGGCAGCCGCCGCTTCAGGCGTCGTATCGAGTTTCGCGACTGGCGTCCAGGGCTTCCCTGGGCCGGAGCTCGCCAGGCCAATGCTGGAAATACTCTTCGTCTTCACTGAACAGGCTCATGCTCATTATGGACCTGACGCCGGCGAGTTGCCTCTCGGAGCCCGGCATCTGCGCCCATGCCAACTTGCTGAGCACAAGGTCGTCGGGTGCGATCACCGGGATGGCGGTGTCGTGCCAGCCAAACACTTTCCGGCGAGCGAACGCGGACTGCTGGTAGGGCTCGCGTTTCAGCGGAATGAAGTCAATCTTCGGCCCACCTGTCACTGGAATCGCGTTGAACATCATGCCCGTCCGGAGCGAGTCGTCCACCATCCGGGGGTCGAGGAAGTACTCGGGCTCGAATGCGGCGCAGAACCGCGCCACCGGAAGGCCTTCGCAATCAAGGATCACGTCTATGTCCACAGTGGTCCGGTTGTGCCCGTAGAGGAAAGCGGCGATGGAGCGGGTCAGCATCCAGGGGACATCGAGCATCTGCTGCCGTTGCGCGAGGAGCGTCACGGCATCAACCGGGTTGGTTGGCGGCATCCTCGCTCCTATCCAGGGTCCGTGAGCGGCGCGCGAGCACCTCCGATAGCGTTTCGCCCAGCGCAGCTTCGACCTGCGCAACATGGGCGGCATCGTGTTGGGCCCAGTGCTCCACCCAGGAGGCGACGGAGAATTCCCCGTAGACCTCGTGTCTGCCCGTACGCACCCAGTCCGCCGGTTCGAGCGCTTCAAGGATATTCAGACTGGCCTGCCGCTGCAGGGCGAAATCGCCCAGGAGTTGCTGCTTGCGGTCGCGGCTGCGGTTCCGGGCAGCGGCCCAGGCCTTCTCGTCGAAATCAGGGAAGACGGGGTGGCGCTCGGCGAGCATGCGTTCGAGGCGCGTGCGCATCACCAGGTACTCATCGTCGCGAAGGTGCGCGAGGATGGTGCGCACCGGCCACTCCCCGGGGGCGGAAGCGTCAAGCCGGGCATCGCTGACCTCCGCTACCAGGTGGGCGAGGGTCCGGGGTGTGGCAACGAGCCGGTCGAGCAGGTCGCGGTGCTCCATGGGGCTATGTTACCGGTTCGCGCCCGGGGGCTTGCGAAGTTTGGCCCGGTGGTCTCAGATCGGCCCTACCCCAGCCCCGGAGGCCAGCCATGACTTACCAGACCGTCCTTGTCGAAAAGCGGGGGGATGTCGGAATTGTCACCCTCAACCGGCCCGAGCGCATGAACGCGATCGACAACACGATGTCGGTCGAGATCGGTGACGCCGTCACGGAGCTGAACGGCGACCCGGCTGTGGGCGCCATTGTTCTCACCGGAGCGGGCCGCGCCTTCTGCTCGGGGGCGGACTTCTCCCGTTTCGAAGATGCCATCCGGATGAGCGAGGGACAGGCGGTCTCACGGCCCCGTCTGCCGTTCAACTGGGTCGAGTTGGTGAGGAATGGCAAGCCCATCGTGTGCGCCATCAACGGCGCCTGCATTGGCGCCGGGCTCACACGCACCCTGCCCTGCGACGTCCGCATCGCCTCGACGAACGCGAAGTTCTCGATGCGCTTTGTGAAAGTTGGCATTGTTGAGGAAATCGCGAGCTCGCAGATCCTGCCGCAGATCGTAGGGTTGCAGGTGGCGGCCGACCTCATCATGTCGGGCCGTACCTTCGGCGCCACGGAAGCGCTGGAGATGGGCATTGTCATGAAGGTCGTGGAACCCGAAAGCCTCATGGAAGAGGCCCTTGTGCTGGCCGCTACCTACGCCGAAAACGGGACCGCAACGGTGGTGGAGGCCAAGAAGCTGCTCTATGCGAACTACGCGGAATGCGACATTGCCGTGGTCCAGCAGCGCGAACGCGAGGCGCTGGAGCGCTGCTACGGCAGCCCGGAACAGCGTGAGGCGGTGGCCGCGTTCCGGGAGAAGCGGCCCCCTGACTTCCGCAGGCTGCGCTGAGGGAGGCTTCGCCGGTGCGCGGCCGCCAGCGCGCTGGTAAGCTCCCGGTATGCGCCTGCTGACAGCCACCGATAGCTCTCCTCGCTCGCTTCGAGTCCTCCCGCATGCTGCGAAGTTCGCCTCAGGCCTCGGCCTTGAGCTGGTGCTCGCGCGGGTCTTTGACCCCCGTGTGGACGCAGCGTCGGAGCGCGGAGTCACCCTCGCCGAAGCAACGGAAAGCGCTACCCGCCGCTGGCGCGAAGAACTGGAGGCCCTGCTTCAGCGCGAGGGGATCGCCGGTGAGGCCCTGGTCGGGCAGAAGGGCCGTGCCGAGGAGATGCACGCCGCCCTGCTCCGCACGGCCGAAGAGGCCGGGGCGGTGATGCTGGCGATTGATTCGCGGGGGGCGGGCGCGCTACGCCACGCGCTCCTTGGCAGCGTCGCCATGGGGGTCGTCGGCGGCTCGAAGCTGCCGGTGCTGGTGACAGGGCAGGCGGCCGAACCGCCTGCGCCTGCTGGCCCGGTGCGAATCATAGTGACGAATGATGGCTCGCCCGCCGCCCTCGACGTGGTGAACGAGCTGGTCCCGCTTCTTGCCGGGAAGCCCGTGGCGGTCACCCTCCTCCGGGTCTACGAGGCGACGATCGGTGACGCGGGCAAACAGGCCGAGGAAGAGCAGGCACTGGCTGCGCTGCAGGAGGTGGCAGCGCTGTTCCCCGGCGGGCCCCTGGTCGATGTGGTGGTCGAGGCGGCGCGGGAGTTCGAGAAGGTGGATGCGGCAATCGTCCGCATCGCCCGGGAGCGCGGGGCGAATGCGATCGCCATGTCGACTCACGGGCACAGCGCCCGCCGGCACCTGCTGGCGGGGAGTGTTGCCCTCGGCGTGCTGAGCAAATCGACCGTGCCGCTTATCCTCGCCCGTGGCGGCTAGGAGGTGGAACTGAGCGGCGTTCGCCGAGCACCCAGTGGCGGCGGCGCTCCTTCCGGTAGCTCAGGCCAAAGTGGCGGATAGCTGCATCGCGGATGCAGGCAGCGGCGATGGCGGGGTCATCGGTCACGGTCAGGCGATCCAGGTCGGCCGCATCGATGGTGCCAAGGCCAACCAGGGTCTCCCGCATGAAGGTGACCATCGGGTTCCAGTACTCCGAGCCCATAAGCACGATCGGGAAGTCCCTTATCTTGCCGGTCTGAATGAGGGTGGCGGCCTCGAAGACTTCGTCCAGGGTGCCGAAACCCCCGGGCATGCCTACGAAGGCATAGGAGTACTTGACGAGCATCACCTTACGCACGAAGAAATGGCGAAAGAGCACCATCCGGTCGAGATATGGGTTGGGCTCCTGTTCGTGCGGCAGCTCGATGTTGCAGCCGATTGAGCGGCCACCGGCTTCCCGCGCTCCCCGGTTGGCGGCCTCCATTATCCCCGGCCCGCCGCCAGTCATGACCGTGAATCCCGAACGTGCGAGCTCAGCGCCGAGGCGCCGGGCCAGGTCGTAGTAGGCGTGCTCTTCCGGAAAGCGCGCCGAACCGAAAACCGTGACGCATGGCCCGACGAAGTGCAACACGCGGAAGCCGTTGATGAACTGCCAGGCGACGCGCAGCGTCCAGGCCAGCTCCGCCAGCCGCGACTGGGGCCCGGCCAGGTAGCGCTCCTCCCCGCCCGACCGTACGAGGTCGAGCGGCGGCTCGACTGTCGGCGGCGGCGGTTCAAGGTTGCGTGGCGGAGTCATGGCCTCAGCATACGTCGAGACTCGGCGAAGGCGCGCTATGCCCAGGCGGCGAGGCGGGCTTCGAAGGCCGCACGGATCCTGGCGGCAGCAGGCGGGGACGCAAGCTCACCGAAGCCCTCGAGGCGCAGTTCGAGGTAGTCGCGCGCGGAAGCAAGGCTGGTTACGTCGTCGTTTGCGGCCGCTTCCGCAAGGAAGGCCGCTGCAAGCTGCTCGGCGTGCGATTCGAACAGCGCCGGCGCGGCATCGAGACTGAGCGCATCGGCATCGAGGCCAAGGATACGCCCCAGCTGTATGAGCCGCAGGTCAGGCGGCATCGGCTCAGCCGGTGATTTCCTCGCGAGCGGGTGAAGGCTTGATCTTGTTGTAGCAGGCGCTGCAGTAGACTGGCCGTTCACCGCGCGGGACGAACGGCACCTCCGTCATCTGGCCGCAGTCGGCGCAGGCAGCGGGGTGCATCTGGCGAGGGGTCTTGCCGCCAAAGCTCGCGAAGTTGCCGTAACGCACGTAGCCGTCGTTCTCTTCGAGCGTGCTGCGCGTCGCCCGCCGGGCCGTCCGGCACGATGGGCAGCGCGTGGGCTCGTTCATGAGCCCCTTGTTGGCGTAGAACTCCTGCTCGCCGGCGGTGAAAACGAAGTGCGTGCCACAATCGCGGCAGGCGATTTGCTTATCGGCAAAGGCCAAGGGACAGAGACTCCTTCTTTCGATCTGCGCATGCAGGTCTGTTATCCACTGTAGCAGAAGCATCCGCGCCGGTCAGTTCGCGCATCCCGGTTTCGGCGGCCACACCCGTCACCTGCTCTTGACTCCAGGCCATTCACCTGGTGAAGCGCCCGGGCTGGCCGGTTCTAACATCCCGCGGGATTGCCATGCGCATCACCTTCGCGTTCCCTCCCCTCCTGTTCCTCCTCTGCGTATGGAGCGTTGTGGCCTGCTCTTATCGGCAACCCTCCCGGGCGGACGTCCAGCCGGGCGCCTCACTCACGCCGGGGGCCGTTTCCCCGGGAGTCGCCAGGGATGGGACGGCTTCGCCCACGCCTGGCGAACCGCCGTCCCTTCGAAAAGAAGGGTGCGAGGTCCGCTCATCACCCGGCCCTGGCGGCCCGGTGACAGACCCCCGGGGCCCGTACTACCACCGGGTAGCCATTGCCCACACCCCCGATGGCATCCATCTGAGCGGTGCGACGGTCGTGCTCGAACATGCCTCCGTGCCGGATGGCGTGAAGCGCGCCGATGGCTCCGTTCTCATCTACTACGTGAATGGCACCGACCACGGCGTCTTCGTCGCTCGTGTCGAAGGCGATACGGCCGTGCCCATCGGTCCGATCACCCTCGACGGTGTCAGCAAGCCCGGGGGAGTGGTGGACCCCGACGCCACGCTCCTGCCCTCCGGCACGATCAGGCTTGCCTACATGAGCGGGTTCGGCCCCGGGGGCGGCGCCGGTGGATGGACCATGTGCCTCGCCGATTCAACCGACGGCGTGAACTTCACCGTCATCGGCCAGGCCCTGCGCTTCACCGATGCCACTTCCACCGACCCTTCCATTGTGCAATTGGCCAACGGGGACTGGCTCATGGCCGTCTCCCAGGGGCAGAACACGGTGCTCGCGAAATCCGCCGACGGGCTCCGCTACGAGGTGTACGCGACCGTCGGCTACGGCGGAGTGCCCGAAATCAACGTGCTGCCGGGCGGCTGGTTGCGGCTCTACGTGTGCGCAGCGGGTGGCCTGGGAACCTACATCTCAAAGGACAATGGGGCGACCTGGCAGTATGAGACTGCCATCGCCAACCCTATCGCCGGCTCGAAGCTCTTCTGCGACCCGTCGGTGGTGACCGGGACGGACCTGTTTGTCTTTAAGGTCGGGGAATAGCCAGCAGCCACCACCTCCTGGCCGTTCTCTCGCCTTGCCCCCGCGGGTGATACGGTAGCTGCGAGGCTCGCGCGCGCGAGCAGGCCCCCAGCGATGACCGATGAACTCCCCGATGATCGACCCCACCGCCGGCGCGAATACTCCGGACCGGCATCGACGCTCGGGGTGGCGGCCCTCGTGGTACTCGTGGTCGGGCTCGCGATCTGGCTCTTCGAAATCCGCGCGCCCGCCGGGACCGGTGGAGCGGACGACGGCTTCGGCGTGGTTGACCTTCCCGCCGCGCTGAACCCCACGGGAAAGAAGCCCGTGGCCGAGCCGGGTCGCGCTGCCCCCAACTTCGCCCTCGGCGACCTGGATGGGGAAAGGACCGAACTCGCCGACTTCCGGGGGCGCCATGTGCTGCTCAACTTCTGGGCGAGCTGGTGCGGGCCCTGCAGGGGCGAAACCCCCGACCTGCAGGCCCTCCAGCAGCGCGCGGGGGGCGCCAGCTTCACCGTAATCGGTGTGAACCAGCAGGAGTCGCCCGGCGACGCGCGGAGCTTCGCGGAGCAGTTCGGCGTCACCTATCCCGTGCTCCTCGACCGCTCGGGAGAGGTCTCGAACGCGTTCCGCGTGGGCCGTGGGCTGCCCGTGAGCGTCCTGGTCAGCCCGGAAGGCGTGGTCCTGCGGACATACATCGGGCGCGTCTCAGCCGAGGACCTGGCGGCTATTGAGGCGGAGTACCTGGAGTGAGCATCCCCGTGCGTCGCCTCGAGGCTCCCCTGCGGCCCGGTGGTCTTGACCCCTTCCGTTTCCTCTGGCAGCTGCTTACGAACGTGAAGTTTGCGCTTCTCTTGGTTGGCACAGCCGGCCTGGCGGGGCTCGTGGGGGTGGTTGTTCCCCAGCTCCCGGCACCGATGCGCGGCAACCCCGCCGCTCGAGCCGCCTGGTTGGAGCTTCAGCGAGAGGACTTCGGCGCATTCACCGATCCATTCGACCGGCTTGGCCTCTTCGACGTCTTCCATTCATGGTGGTTCACGGCGCTGTGGGCGCTGATTATCGTCGCGGTCACCGTCTGCACGGTCAGCCGCTTCCTGCCCACCTGGCGAAGCGTGCACCGGCCCCCGAAAACCGTCGCCAGCCGCTACTTCGAGTCCGCCCACCACCGGGCTGAGTTCTCCCACCAGGGCGGCGCCGCGGCGGTCGAGAGGCTGCTGGCGAAGAAACGCTACCGTGTGGAGCGCGTGAAATCGGAGAGCGATGCCGAATACCTCTTCGCGGAGCGCTACCCCTGGAGCCACTACGGCACCTTCCTGAGCCACCTCGCGCTGCTCATGCTTCTCGTGGGTGGTCTGCTCACTGTCTTCGCAGGGTTCGATCGCACGCTCGTGGTTGCTGAGACGACGCCGGCCGCGCCCGTCCTCGCTGACCCGGGCCCGGGACAGATCTTCGTGCGCGTCCTCGATGCCGTGCGAGGGGTCGACAGCGACGGCAACATCGTCGACTACCGCAGCCTCATCGAGGTTCGCCGGGGAGATGAGACCGAACGGTGCACCACCACTGTCAACGACCCGTGTTCCGCCTTCGGCTACCGCGTTCACCAGGCTGCCTTCTTCGACGACATAGGCCGCCTGCGGATAACCGCCCCCGATGGCCGCCTCCTCTACGACGACATTATCGACTTCGAAAACCGGACCACGGCGGTCCCCTGGCTGCGCGTGACGGACGCCAGGGGGAACGTGGTCTTCGACCAGGAGACCCCCCAGGCTGCCACTGAACCGGGCAACCAGTCCGGTCCGGAAGACGACGTCGCCCTGGGGTCGGTGGACTTCCCTTCGCTCGCCGGCGGAGGCGCATTTGCCTCACTACCCGTGGCGTGGCGCGTGGTCGAGGGCGAGCTACGCGTCCTGCTCCTCGCGAACGATGCTCCCGCGGCCGTACTTTCGCCGGGCATGGCGGGGACCGTCGGCGAGTACCGGGTCGAGTTCCGGAAGCCACGGGCCATCCCGGCGATGCAGATCGATGACATGCCCGGCGCCGTCTCCGGGGATGGGACGGTTGTCGCCCAGATGCCGGCCGGGCGGGACGGCCGCCCCTACCTGTTTGTCAGCGGTATCGATAGCGACAACGTTGAGCTTGCGGTTGACCAGGCTGTACGAACGCCCGGAGGCTACACGTACACCTTTGGAGGCCGCGTTGAGGCGGCGGGGCTGAGCGTCCGCCGGGACCCGGGCGATACCTTCATCTGGGTGGCGGTGGCCATGGCGATGGCCGGCCTTTCGATCACGTTCTACGTCCCGCGGCGCCGGTTGTGGGTGAAGGTGACGCCTTCGCGGACCTACCTCGCGGGGATGGCGGAGCGCACCACACGTTTCGGCCGGGAGCTCCGCCTTATCGGGGCCGAGCTTGGCGCCCGCGACGTGCTCCTCCCCGGTGACATGCATGCTGACTGAGCGGACCATTGCCCCTGTCCCCGGCGCTCCATGCTACGATCCCGGGCGGGCCGCATTCGCGGCACAACGGTGAAGGCGGTCGCGCTTGTCAGCTCACCCTGAGGTCGACCGGGCACGTATCATCAGCGCCGTCCGGGAGCTTCTCACTGCCATCGGCGATGACCCCGCCCGCGACGGCCTGCGCGACACGCCGCGGCGGATCGCCGAGATGTATGCCGAGGTGTTCTCTGGCATGGCGGAGGACCCCGCATCGTTCCTGGGAACCACCTTCGAGGTCGCCCACGACGAGATGGTCATCCTGCGCAACATCCCCTTCTACAGCATGTGCGAGCATCACCTGCTGCCCTTCCACGGCGAGGCCCATGTCGGCTACGTGCCCGATGGCCGCGTGGTCGGGATCAGCAAGCTGGCGCGCGTGGTTGAGACCTGTGCCCGGCGCCCCCAGGTCCAGGAGCTGCTCACCAGCCAGGTCGCGGAGACGATCATGGCGGGGCTGAAGCCCGACGGCGTAGCGGTGGTGATCGACGCCGAACACCTCTGCATGACCATGCGCGGCGTGCAAAAGCCCGGCAGCCGCATGGTGACAAGCGCCATGCGGGGCAGCTTCCGCAAGTCGCCGGTAACGCGGGCCGAGTTCCTTTCGCTGGTGCACGGCCGGTGAGCGACCTCGCCAGCGCGATCACAGGGACACGCCTGGCGATCACGTCCGAGGCATTCGATACGCTGCGCCCGGAATGGGCCGCGTTGCACGCCACAATCCCCGGCGCGGCGCCCTTTCTGCACCCCGCCTGGCACGCGACCTGGCTGCGGCACTTCGGTGGTGAAAGCGCGCCGGTTTTCCTCGCCTGCCGCGAGGGCGACGCCCTGGTGGGGGTCGCAGCACTCGAGATCGCCGGCGACACTGCCCGCCAGCTTGGCGACTACCACGTCTGTGACTACGCCGGGCCGCTCGCCCTCCCGGGCCGCGAAGCCGGCGTTGCCGCCGGCCTGCTCGAGTGGCTCATGGAGGACCTGACCCCCCGGCTGCTGCTCTGGGGCATCCCCGAGGATTCGCCGTTGGTGTCCGCCTTCGGAGCGGCAGCCGGTGCCTCGGGCTGGCTTCTGGAGGCAGCGGACGAGGCTATCGCCCCCCGGGCGCGGCTTCCCGGCGATTTCGAGACATTCGTTGCCGGCCTTTCGAAGAAGGACCGGCACGAGCTGCGGCGGAAGCTGCGCAACCTGGAAGCAGCCGGCGAGGTGGCGTTCGAGATCGCCTCGGAGCCGGGCGCCATCGAGGCGCGGTTCGACGGCTTCCTGCAGATGATGCGCGCCAGCCGCGAGGACAAGAACGAGTTCCTCACCCCGCGGATGGAGGCGTTCTTCCGGGACCTGGCGCGGACCATGGGCGCCGAGGGGCTGGCGCGGCTGGGAACGCTCCTGCTCGATGGGAAACCCGTGGCCATGCTCTTCTGGTTCGAGAACGAGGAGACGGCCTTCCTCTACAACAGCGGCTACGACCCCGCCTTCGCCCATCTTGCCGTGGGCCTTCTTTCGAAGGCGCACGCCATTCGCGACGCGATTACCCGGCGCAAGCGCGTTTTCGACTTTCTCCGCGGCGAAGAGGAGTACAAGCGCAGGCTGGGCGGGGCCGATGCCCGGGTGCTCACTTTGAGCCTGGCCCAGCGGCGAGGCTGAAAGCCGCTGGCCGGCCATCGCCCGGCCGGCAGACGCTTCTGCGATGCGGCACAATAGTCTGACTATGTCCATCCATCGAGGAGCCCGAGCCTGATGCGGATAGCCCAGGTCTCGGCGCACACCAGCCCGCTCGCACCTCTCGGCGGTCGCGAGACAGGGGGAATGAACGTCTACGTACTGGAGCTCTCGCGCGAGCTGGCGAGGCTCGGCTACGAAGTGGACATATTCACGCGGCGCGACGGCGACCTTCCGCGCGTCGAACGCGTGGCACCGAACCTCCGCCTGGTACGGCTCGATGCCGGGCCTCCCGAACCGGTTGAAAAGGAGGAGATCGTAGCCTGCCTGCCAGATTTCGCGCGCGACATGCGCCGCTTCACCCACAGCGAGGGCCGCGGCTACGACGTCATCCACAGCCACTACTGGCAGAGCGCCTGGGCGGCAAGGGCCATCGCCCGGCACCTGCGCGTCCCGCACGTGGTCATGTTCCACACGCTGGGCGAGGTGAAGAACCGGGCCCGCATCAGCGAGCACGAACCGGCCCGGCGCATCCGCCATGAGCGTGCAATCGCCCGGCGGGCGACAGCCATCATCACCGCCAGCAGCCACGAGCGGCAGCTTCTCGCCCGCTACTACGGCGCCCGGGAAGCGCAGATGCACACTATCCCGTGCGGGGTTGATATCAACCTCTTCCGGCCTCATGACCAGCGATCGTGCCGCCGCCAGCTCGGGGTCGACCCGTCTGGCCCCGTGCTGTTGTGGGTGGGGCGTCTGGAGAAGCTGAAGGGCGTGGACATCCTCATCCAGGCGCTGGCCGAGCTCGACAGGCGGGACTTCACACTGCTCGTGGTTGGCGGAGATGAGCGCGCCGCGGACCTGAAGGCAGAGCTCCAGGCACAGGCGGCCGAGGCGGGGCTTGCCGCCAATGTGCGCTTCGTGGGCGCCGTTCCCCATGATGAGCTGCCGGTCTACTACTCGGCGGCGGACGTCTGCGTGGTTCCAAGCTACTACGAGAGCTTCGGCCTCGTGGCGGTCGAGGCGATGGCCTGCGGGACGCCGGTGGTCGCCTCGCGCGTCGGGGGACTGGTCTCGACCGTGATCGACGGCGTGACGGGCTATCTCATCCCCTGGCGCTGCCCGGGACCGTTCGCGGAGAAGCTGGAGGTTCTGCTGCACAACCCGGAGCTGCGGGCGAACTTCAGCGCCGCCGCGCGGCGCTCGGTCGAGCGCTTCCGCTGGGAGAGCGTGGCCCTACGCGTGGGCGCCGTCTACGACCAGGCGCTGGCCGACTACCGCGCGCGCGAGGTTGAAGGCGGGTTTGGCGCCGAAGTGTACGAGGCCGCCGTACTGGCGGGGGGACTGCGCTAGGAAGGGCTTTCGCAATGGGCAAGAACGGCAAGGGGAAGAAACGGGAGAGGCTCAAAGAGCTCCTTCACCGCGGGAAGGAGGAGGCCGCGGCCGCTCGCCCGGTAATTACAGCTACTGGCGCCGCACCGCCCGAACCGCCGCCACCCATTACCGGCCCGTCGCGCGCCATGGTCATCATGGCCCATCCCGATGATGCGGAATTCCTTTGTGGAGGAACCGTCGCGAAGTGGTGCGCCGAAGGCTGGGACGTGACCTACGTGGTGGTGACAAGCGGCGACAAGGGCACACACGACGAATCGATGCACCCCGAGAAGCTGGCAGCCATCAGGGAGGAGGAGCAGCGCGCGGCGTGCCGGGTGCTGGGAGTGCGGGAGTGCATCTTCCTGGGCTACCCCGATGGCTTCACCGTCGATGAGCATGAGCTGCGGGGCCAGGTGGTGCGGCTGCTGCGCCTCTGCCGTCCCGAAGTCGTCATCACCTGGGATGGGTTTCGCCACACCTTCAACCACCGTGACCACCGCAACGTGGGCACGGTGACCGCCGATGCCATCTACCCGCTCGTGCGCGACCGCCTCTTCTACCCGCGCGATGAGGAGGATGGGCTGGCCGCCCACCAGGTGAACGAGGTGCTGCTCGCTGGGACGGACAACCCCGACTACGTTGTCGATATCACCGACCACTGGATGACGAAGGTGGACGCAATCCTTTGCCACGCCAGCCAGATTGGCAACCGCCAGAAGGGCGACTTCCTCAAGATGCGCGAGGAGCAGGTGGAGCGCGAAGGGCAGAAGCCGATCGAGGAACGCTTCCGCCGCTGGAGTATTCGCCGCCCGCCGCGCCAGGAGGGGAAGGACAGGGAGAAGGAGAAGGAAGGGGCAGCGGCTGCCGGGTAGCCGCCGCCCCGCATGCGCGGTCCGCTCCTACTTCGCGTCGAAGTAAAGATCGTTCTTCAGGAACATGTTCGGGTCGGCGCGGAGCCACTTTGCAGTGGTCGTCTGTGGGATTTCGAAGAAGATCCAGCCCTGCGTCTTCCCTCCCGGGGTGAGATCAAAGAGCGGCTTCAGGCTGTCACCGGCGCTGTAAACGAGCGAGCGATCGTGCTCGCCGTCGGCCGAATCGCGCAGCTTCCAGTCCACCGATGTGACTTCTTTGGTGCCCACGTTTTCGACCACCACCTCGGCGCCCCACCACTTCTTACCCTCCGGCGGCTGCTCGAACTGGTTCGACGCCTTCGCCCCGTCAACGACCTGGAGAATGGTGATCTTCACGCGCTTCTCCCTGTTGCCTTCGGGCGCGATCTCGCCCGAGGCGCCCACTTCGAGCGCGACGTGGACGTCGCCCTTGTTCGTCCCCACTGCACCGGGAACACCGGGGGTATCGTCGTCATCACTGCCCGCTGCCGCCAGCAGGACCACGATCACCACCACGAACATCACCACCGCGCCAATGATCCCAAGGCAGCCGAAGAAGCCCCACTTGAAGATCCCCTTCGCTGCCGACCCGCCCTCCTTGACTGCAACCGCCGCCTCGGGCGAAGCCAGCACCGCCGCTCGCCGCACTTCGTACTCTTCCTCTGTGATGACACCGCGCCGCTTCAGCTGATCAAGCTCTCGAAGCTGCTGTTCCAATTGCGACTTTGCCAAGCGCCGGTTCCTCTCTTGCTGTTTGGCGGCGAGCTTGCCCGGCCGAGGCGTCAGCTCATGACGCGATGGTTCCCCTTCTGCCGATTCAGGGCAGAGATTCGCAGACCAGCCCGTCGCCGTCGACATCGAGGCGGTTCAGGTCGTCGGGATCGTGCGTATCGTGAAACGCCTGGGCCGAAGCGCGGGTGGCAAAGTCCCCGCAGTCGCACGCATTCTCGCCCGGCCGGAAGCAGGCTGCTTCGGTTGCCGTTGCTCCCGGGGTCCAATCGGCCCAGATTCCGAGCCCGGCGTTGCGAGCTTCTGCCTGGGCGGGGATGAAGCGCGACTCGACGTACTTCACGTCCGGGGGGTAGGTCACGACCTGGGCCATGCCCTGCGCGAGCAGGGCTTCGTTGATCAACGTGCCATCTTCGCGCCAGACATAGCGCAGCAGCCGCCCGTACCGGTCGCGGTTGGTGATGTCGCGCTCCAGGCAAAGGCGGCGTCCTTCCACCAGTGCGCGGTTGGCCGCCGTGGCCTCGGGCCCGAACGGCTCAACACCCCGGGTGGGGTGGGAGGTTTCCGGCGTGTCGACGCCAATGTAGCGGACCGTCTCCTCCTCGCCCGCCAGGCGCACCACAATCGTGTCGCCATCGACCACGCGCACCAGTTTCGACCAGTCGCAAGGGGGGAGAGGAACCGGGGAGCCACCCCCGGATTCGCAGGCAGCGCTTCCGAAGCAGGCGAGCAAGGCCCCAATCAGCAGGGCAGTCCTGGGCATGGCCCTCACGCTCGCCGCCGGGTGCGACAGGTCATGACGTCATGACGGCAGCAGCTCGCCGGCGTTGAGATCAACCACGGCGGCGGTGCTGCGAACCATGATCTCTTTCATGACAGCGGCGCCGCGCGGGTTCGAAAGGTCGGTGTTGACGACGGCACTGACGGGAATGACGAGCGCGACGAGTACGGCGATGCGGTAGTCGTCCCAACAGCGCTCAAACGGGTAGTTGGTGACCCCACAGGCGGTGAGCGTTTCGTGGTAGAGGCGGATGAGGTCGCGTTCATGCCTGCGGCGCAACTCGATCGGCAGGCTCTGGCTGACGAAGTAGCCGAGGTCGTAAAGGCCGCCGCCGCGGACGGAGAGCTGCCAGTCGATGACGATGAGCTCCGTTTCGCTGCCCGGCTCGCCGAAGAGCATGTTGTCCAGCCGGAAGTCGGTGTGGGAGATGAACTGGTCTCGCGTGGCGAAGTCGTTCATCACATCGGTCCATGCAGGGCCGAGCCTCTCACCCGGTTCGAGCAGGGCCGGCGGCAGGATACCGCCCCAGGTCTGGACGAATGCGGGCCATGCTTCCCGGTAGAGCTGGCCCGCATAGAGCTGGACCGGGTCGTTGACGCGGGGCATCCAGTCGAGGCTTTCGACCATCGGGTGGTTCCACCAGGCGGCGTGAAAGCGGGCCAATTCGCGCACCACCAGCTCCGCCGTCAGGATGTCGCACGCTTCCAGCTGGTCGCCGAGGCGGGCTACGCCGGACAGGTCTTCAAGCAGGAGGGCGAAGTTGCCGGCAGCGGTGTCCGTGCCGGTGTAGTAGGCGCGGGGGATGCGCAGGCTGATCTGGGGGGCAACATCTTCGTAGAAGCGGTTCTCGCGTTCGTAGTAGCGGAACTGCATCCCCACGGCGCGAGCTTCGGGGAAGGCAGTGGGAAGCTTGGCGATGAGCGAGGCCGGGGCGCCATCTGCGCGGCCGTCGTAGACAAGCTCCATGCGGCGCAGCTCGCCGAGGAAGCCGGCGCCCTCGCCGATAGGAGTGGACCGTATTTCAACCACCGAAGCCTCTTCGAGGTGCCCTCCAGCGCGCAGCGCCTCCGTGAGCCATGCCGGGGTGATCTCGTTCATGTTGGACGGAACAGCGAGCACGGGTGCGACCTCGATCCTGGATTCCCCGATGCTCGACGCGACCGGAGGGACTGTCAAATCGGAGGGGCGCGACGCGATGCGCTAACAGGAGTGAGGTCTTCGAACGACCTGGAGCAGGGGCCGCAGATCCCGTGCGAGACCGGCCCAGGGCCATCTTTGATAATGGCGCTGCACCAGGCGCAAATGAGCCTGACGCTTGCACGCCCGCGAACGGATGGCGCTCCAGGCGCCGAGGGTTTGCTTCGCATGGGTCCGACCTCGTTCACGGTTCTCTCCGGCGACTGCTTCCAGGCAGGAGTGTGCTCGTCTCTGGCGAAACAACAGAGGGTCCAGGGGGCCCGCTGATGCCGGACCAACGACCCGTTGTCGCGCGGGCGCCGCCCCGCCGGTAGCCCGGATGAGCACGGGCGCTGCACCGGGGGTGCAACTCCATCTACACTCGGGGCATGTCCATTGACATGTTCTCACTGGCAGGCAGGACTGCCGTGGTGACCGGCAGCTCCCGCGGTATCGGCTACGCCATTGCGAAGGCCTTTGTGGGGGCCGGGGCGCGAGTCATTCTCACCGCCCGCGGCGAGGATGCGCTCACCTCCGCCGCCGCCGCGCTTGGTCCAAACGCCATCGCCAAGCAGTGCGATAACGCCGACCCCGCCAGCATCGCGTGCCTCATGGATGAGGCATGGCGGCTCGGACCGATCGATATCCTCGTGAACAACGCCGGTATCAGCCCCTACTACAAGCGTGCCGAGGAAGTAACGGTGGAGGAGTGGGACCAGGTGGTGGATATCAACCTGAGGGGCGTCTACTTCAACTGCGTTGAGCTGGCACGCCGCCTGTTCGAATCGGGACGGGGCGCCAGCATCATCAACATCAGCTCAGTCGGCGGCATCGTGCCCCTGGATCGGCTGGGCGTCTACTCGGCCACCAAGGCCGCCATCCACCAGCTGACGCGGGCACTCGCGCTCGAGTGGGCCGGCCGGGGCGTGCGCGTGAATGCTATCGCCCCCGGCTGGGTAGACACCGACTTCACGAGCGGTCTCTTCGCGAGCCGCCATGGAGAGCGCCTGCTGGCCGAGATCCCGATGGGGCGCCTGGCCACCCCGCACGACGTGGTGGGAGCAGCACTCTACCTGGCGAGTGAGGCCAGCGCCTATACCACCGGCAGCATCATTGTGGTCGATGGGGGCCGATCGTTGCGGTAGCGGTCGGCCCCGGCCTTCAGGCGGTGGCCAGGTCAGCCTCGGCCAGCTCCTCGGGGGTGAGCGTCCAGCCAGCGGCGGCGACGTTCTGCTCGACCTGCTCTGGCCGCGTGGCGCCGGCAATCACGCTGGCAACGTGGGCCTGGCTCGCGAGCCAGCCAATCGCGAGCTCAAGCACGCTCCGATCGCGCGCCGCGGCGATCGCCTCAAGCCGTTGCAGGGTGCTGAAGTTCTTCTCGTTGAGAATGCGGTCGGCAAGAGGCCCGGCGCCCGCCAGGCGCGTGCCGGGAGGCGCGGATTCACCGGGCCGGTACTTGCCGGTGAGGAACCCGCTCGCCAGCGGGAAGTAGGGCAGGATGCTGACCCCGTAGGCCCGGCAGGCCGGGACAAGCTCACGCTCGATGCGGCGGTCGAGCAGGTTGTATTCGTTCTGGGCCGAAACGAATGGCGTGAGGTTCCCTGCCCGGGCAACGAAGTGCGCCTCGGCTGCCTGCCAGGCCGCGAAATTGGAGTGGCCGATGTAGCGCACCTTGCCCGCGCGCACCAGGTCATCGAGTGCGCGGAGGGTCTCATCAATGGGCGTGCGGGGGTCGGGAGTGTGGAACTGCAGGAGGTCGATGTAGTCCGTTCCCAGGCGGCGCAGGCTGCCTTCGACCGAAGCGAGCAGGTGCCGGCGGGAGCCCCCGCTCTCCATCGGCCCATCGCCCATGCGCATGCCGAACTTCGTAGCGATTACCACGCCCTGCCGGCGTCCCTGGAGGGCGCTGCCCAGGTACTCCTCGCTCTGCCCGGCGCCGTAGACATTCGCCGTATCGAAGAAGTTGACGCCCAGCTCGAGGGCGCGGTCGACCACGGCCCGCGCCTGCTCTGCATCGATGCGGCGGCCAAAGTTGTTGCATCCGACGCCCACCACCGAGACCTGCAGCCCTGAACGCCCAAGATGCCGGAATTCCATGTGCCCCACCTGGAGAGGAGTTTTCAGGTTGCGCAAGTATACGCGCGGCGAGGGCCGCGGTGACGGACCTATCCTTCGTGGAGCGCCGGGAGGAAGACCGTGAACGCGGCGCCCCGGCCGGGCTCGCTGGCGACGTGGATAGCGCCACCGGATGCGCGCACGATGCCCAGCGCCGCGGCGAGCCCAAGGCCACGGCCAACAAAGCGAGTGCTGAAGAATGGGTCGAATACCCGGGGAAGCGCCGAGGGCGCGATGCCGGGACCATTGTCCGCGATTTCGAGCATGACACTCCCTGCCCGGGGTGGCTCGCCCATCAGAAAACCGCCCGCCGGCAACCCCGGGGCGGCCTGCAATGCGCCGGTCGTCACCCTCACCTCACCCCCGCCTTCGGCGAGGGCTTCGAAAGCATTCACCAGCAGGTGCGTCAGCAATTCGCGGCCGCGCGCGGGATTGAGCTGCACCATGGGCAGGTCGCTCGCCAGCTCCGTGACAATGGAAACGCCCTGCGGCGCGCGCGCCCGGAGCAGCCCCGTGACCTCTTCGGCCAGGAGCGACAGGCCGGTAGGGGCAGGGGCATCCGAAGTGGCCCCCGAATACGAGAGCAAGGCGCGCGTGAGCGATGCGGCCCGCTCTGACGCCTGCTCGATGTCGCGCAGAGCTTCGCTGGCCGGGCTGGCGGGCTCCAGCTGCATGGCAACAAAGCCCGCGTTGCCCATGATGCTCATGAGCAGGTTGTTGAGCTGGTGGGCGATGCCCCCGGCAAGCACGCCCAGGCTCTCGGCCTTCTGGGCGGCCATCAACGCTTCTTCCGAGCGCTTGCGGGAGGTGATATCGCGGAGAACGCCCACAAAGCGGATCCCTCCGCTTTCACCCGCCTCGCTGATGGCGAGGTCGAGCGGGAAGGTGGTTCCGTCGCGGCGCAGCCCTGTGACCTCACGTCCCCTGCCCATCACGTGCGCTTCCCCCGTCCGGATGTAGCGGCCGACGTGGATGGGGTGCGCTGCCGCCTCCTGTGGAGGCATGAGCGCGGCGATGTTCAGGCCTTCCAGGCCGCCCTCGTCATAGCCGAAGATCCTGTCGGCGGCCCGGTTGGATGCGAGGATGACGCCGCCCGCGTCGATGCCGACGATGCCATCGATGGCGGCGTTGAGAACGTCGCGCAGGCGCTGCTCCCCGGCGCGCACCGCTTCGATCAGCCGTTTCTGCTCCGTGATGTCGCGGTAGAACCACGCCAGGCCGCGGCCCAGGGGAAGGTCAAGGGGCCGCACGTGCTGCTCGATGACCCTGCCATCCACGAGGACGGCCTCAACGTGATGCGCCTGGTTGGGATTTGCCGATTCCCGTTCCAGGAGAGCACGCGTCCGTTCCGGGTCGGTCGTGAGGGCCGAGAGGCTGGCTCTCCGCGCCTCCGGCGTGTCAGCCATGTCGTCGTCCGTCAGGCCCGACATCTCCAGGCTGCGCCGGTTGTAGGCGATAACGCGGCCGTCCGGTCCGGTGACGACAAGCGCTTCGGGCGAGGCTTCGAACAGGGCTGCAAGGATGGCCGCCGTGGTTCGCGCTTCCGCTTCGGCCTTCCGCAGCTCCGTCACGTCCCGGTGAAACCAGGCGCTCCCAAGGTGGGCGCCTTCCACCCAGAGCGGCGCCGAATGGCAGACGATCGCCGTGCCATCGGGAAGCTGGATCTCACCGCTCACGGCGACGAGATCAAGGGCAGGGGCAGAAGAGACCACTGCGCGGGCCTCTTCCGTGTCGCCCGCGAGTTCCAGCACCTTTGCGACAATCGCCTCGCGGCCCGACGCCATCATCCTGGCATCGAGGCCCCACATCCGCTGGAAGCGGCGGTTGTAGTTGACCACCGCTCCTGAGGGGTCGAACACGGCGATGCCGTTCGGCGAGGCCTCGGCCTGCGCGGCGAGGACAGCGCTGGTCCGCCGAACCTCGTCCTCAAAGCGCATGCGTGCGGAGACGTCGCGGACCACCATCCAGGTTCGCGCTTCTCCCTCCTCGCCCTCGAAGACGGTCGACCACAGCTCGCCCTCGAAAGGAATGGCTCCTCTGCGGAGGAACGTGAGGAGGCCTTCGGCATGCCCCGTGCGCTGCCGTTCGGCCAGCAGACCCGGGAGACGCGGGTCGGATGGGTCAACCAGGCCCGCGCGCCCGGCCGCGCAGATCTCGGTTTCGGTCATCTCGAAGACGCGGCAGGCAGCCGGGTTGGCGCGCAGCACGCGGCCGTCGGGGGTTGTGAGGAGGACGGCGTCGCGCGCGCCCTCATAGAGCACGCGAAACATCTCCGCCATGGACCCATCAATTCGTTCCGCGATCTTCTTGCTCACCGGCACCTCACGCGTCCCATCCTCAGAACATTGTCAGTAGTTACTGGCAACTTACAAGTAGGGAACTGCGCAAGTGACCCGTCGACCGGAACGCCCGTCGTGGTGCGAGGGACCGGGCCCTTCAGGCGGACGGCGTGGTGCCCGGACCATCTCCATTGCCGCTTCGCCCACGGCCACCGCGGCGGCGGCGCCGCGCACCCTGGCGGCCGCCATCGGGCGTGGTGGGTTCATCGCCGCCCGGGGGCCCGCCTGCCGCCCTGCGTGACCCGCCCGGGGATGCAGGCGGTGGCTGGGAGCGCTCAAAGCGCCGTCCCTCAGGGATGGCAGGCCCCTGGGGCCCGCGCGGACCCGGGGAAGGGCGACGTTCGCCGCCCCCCCGGGGTGGTGGTGTCTCACGGCCCCCGCGGCGCTGCGTGGGGGCGCCCTGCCCGCTTTGCGAAGCCCCCGGACGGGGACCTCGCGCTGGCAGCCGCCCCCGGGGAGGCCGGGGCGCGGGCTGGTCGCTCAACCAGTCGGCCGGCGGAGGAGGCTCCGGCTCGCGGAGGTCTTCGTCAGTGGGTTCTATCAGGCCCTGGGCGATGGCCTCGGCCCGGCTGATGCTCGGCGGCGGCGTGCCTGCCTTGCTCGCCGTGTCCCAGCGCACCACCGTTCCCAGGTCACGGTCGCCCACTTCCACACGCTGGCCTTCAACCACGAGCGTCACCTGGCGGCGGAGGATGTTGATGGCGATCACCCGCCCTTCGCCTGTCGGTGTGCTGCAGCGCTGCCCGATCTTCGGCAGCGTGCGACGCATCTCGCGGTAGCCTTCCTCTTCATATGAGAGGCAGCAGAGAAGCCGCCCGCAAAGCCCGGAGATCTTCTGGGGGTTGAGCGGTAGCTCCTGCTCCTTGGCCATGCGGATGGAGATGGAAGGGAACGTCGTGAGCCAGCTGGCGCAGCAGAGCTCGCGGCCGCAGATGCCGTAGCCGCCGGCAAGCTTGGCGCGGTCGCGGGCGCCGACCTGGCGCATCTCCACGCGGCCACCGAAGTGGCCTGCGGCGCGGCGCACGAAGTCGCGGTAGTCCAGGCGCTCCTCGCTTGAGAACGAAAAGGTCAGGCGCCGCCCGTCGAGGGTGTACTCGGCGGTGTCAATGTGGGCCTGAAACCCGGCCTCGCCGGCCAGCCGGCGAGCCTCCGGGAGGAGCGCCTCGGCGCGTTGTTGCAGGTCGTCGGCCTTGCGGATGTCGTCGATCGTGGCCAGCCGCAACACGGGCTTCAGGTCATCGTCGCCCAGCTCATTGACCAGCACCTGGCCGGTGCCGATCACAACCCGCGCGATTTCGGGGCCGCGCGAGCTTTCGACGACAACGTACTCGCCGGGGTCGACGCGCATCCCGGCGGAATCGAAATAGAAGATCTTGCCGGCGTTACGAAAGCGCACGCCGACAATGGAGTTGTCGGAATCAGGCATGCCCGGTGGGTTCTTCCTCGGGATCTGCGTCCAGTGTAACCGGCGGAAAGGTCAGGAGCATGAGCTCAAGGGCAGGCCGGGCCTGCACCTGGGCCTGGAGGTCGGCTCGCGCCTGGGCGACGGCGCGAAGGGCGGCAACCGGGCCTGCCGCATCGAGGGGGCCGGGAGCCACCGCGGCGGCGCGCAGCCGCTCCTCCCAGAATGCCTCCCATGCGTCGAGGGCGCGGAGGACCACACTGCGCTCGCGTCGCCACGACTCGGCGAGCTCGCCCGCGTGAGCGAGGCGGGCGGGCACGAGGCCGGCCGCCACCCGGGCACAGCGGGCAATCAGACGGTCGCGGTCGCCCATGAGCGCCGGGTCGGCGGCAAAGGCGATTGCCCGGCCCGGGAGCCCGTGACATCCGGCGGCGGCGCGCGCGGCCACGGCGGCGTCGATGCCCCGGGCGATGAGGCCGGCCTCAATCTCAGAGCGGGAAACCGGGTGGACATCGATGCGGCGGCAGCGGCTCCGCACCGTCTCGATGATCATCTCGGGCGCTGCCGTGACCAGGGCAAACACGGTATGCCCTGGCGGCTCCTCCAGCGTCTTGAGGATCGTGTGGGAGGCATCGCGGCCCAGGCGGTCGGCCGGGTCGATGACCACCATCCGGTAGCGAGCCTCGAATGGGTACCGCGCCGCCAGCTCGATGAGGCCGCGGACCTGGCAGATGCGGATGTCGCGCGAGTCGGGATGCAACTCGTGCGAGCCTTCGCCCGCTCGCGGACGGCAGAGGGTGTCTCCCGGCCCCAGGAGGATGACATCGGGATGGGCTCCTTCGGCGATCAGACGGCAGGGGCGGCACACCCCGCAGGGGAGCGAGGGAAGAGGGAGGGAGGGACCAGGAGAAGCGGCCGCTTCGCAGTTGAGGAGCCGCGCGTACTCGAGCGCAAGAAGGCCGCGGCCGCAGCCCTCGGGACCGGCCAGCAGAAGAGCGTGCGGTGGATCATCGCTGGCGGCGAAAGACCGCAGTTCGCGAACGATCGCTTCGTGGCCAATGATGGCGCTCATGGGTGAAGGGTACAGGAGGGAGGAGGGAGGAGGACACCTCCCGTCACCGAGCCGCGAACGTGAGTGAGCGGAGGGGTCGGACCTCCACCTCCCCCCGCGCCAGCCCCGCCGCCTGCCCCGCCACCTTGCAACCCGGAGGGCGACCGTGGATGGGACATCAAGCGGCCACGGTGGGCTGCGACTCCAGCCCACCGGCCCTCCTCCCTCCTCCCTCCTCCCCCTACCGGCTCCCCCGCTTCCTGGCTGCCCGGATCGCCGTTGGCAACGTGAACACAAACATCGTGCCGCGGCCGGCCTCGCTCGTCGCCCAGATCTCCCCACCGTGGGCCCGCACAATCTCGCGCGAGATTGCGAGCCCGAGCCCGTAGCCCTTGGACCGCCCGTCACTGCCGGTGTTGTCCTTCGCGCGGTAGAAACGCTCGAAGAGGTGGAGCACGTCCTCGGGCGGGATGCCCCTGCCCGTATCGCTGACTGTCACCTGCACGACCCCGGGTTGCAGGGCGTGTGAGGCGAGCCGCACCGTTCCGCCCGCTGGCGTGTGTCGCAGGGCGTTGTCGAGCAGGTTGTTCAGCACCTGTTCGAGCCGGTCGAAGTCGCCCCTTATGTGGACGCCATCGGCCGCCGCGATCTCCAGGTTCACGCTGCCTTCGTCGGCGCGCAGGGCAAAGATCTCGCGGACGTGCTCGAAGAGCTCACGAAGCTCGATCTCTTCCTGCTGCATCGAGACCTGGCCGCTCTCGATGCGCGAAAGGTCCAACAGCTCTTCAACCAGGCGCAGCACCCGGCTCGATTCCGTGCTGATGACCCTGGCGGAACGCTGGATTCCTTCCGGGTCGACGATGGTGCCGTCCTGGATCGCCTCGCTGAAGCCGCGGATGGAGGTGAGCGGCGTCTTCAGCTCGTGCGAGATGTTGGCGAGGAAGTCGCGCAATGTTTGCTGCGAACGCTGAACCTCGCCTGTCATACGGTTGAACGTGGCGGCGAGCTCGCGCACCTCAGTTGGGCCCGTGGCGGGGACGCGCTGCCGGTAGCTGCCACGGGCCACGCTGCGCGCCGCCCGGGCGATGTTGCGGAGCGGGGCGGCCACGCTCTGCGAAAGCAGGAACCCCAGCACCAGGGCCGCGGCAACGCCAATGAGCCCCGAGAAAACCAGGCGCGGGGTGAGATCGCCGAACACAGTTGTGAGGTCCGCTGCCGGTTCGGCCACCACAAGATCTGTCGCCCCGGTTCCCGGAAAGGCGGCCGCCACTGTCTCCGAAAGGGGGATGCTGACGCAGAGCTGCCGGGGCCGTCCGGGTACCTCGAGACGGCAGCGCGTGGGGGCGCGCGCACCGGCCGGGCCAGTCGTCGCGTCACCGCTCTTCAGGTCGTCCACCACGGCCTCGTCGAGGGCCACCGAGCTGGCCCAGCCACCCGCGACCACCCGGCCCGCGGTGTCGACCACCGCCAGGGAGGTCTCCTCGTCCGTGGGGGAGTTGCTGGAATTGACGAAGTTGCGCAGGTTCAGGAGGAGGTCGGTGCCCGTAGGGGGTTCGCTGCCCTCCATCGCCGTCTCCGCCTGGAGGTCGACAAGCCGGCCAAGGTCTTCGAGACTGTTGTAGGAGAGCGAATCGCGGTAGCCGCCTACTTGCAGGTAAAGGGTCAGGGCAGCCAGTCCCAGCGTCACCACGATAATGATGAGGTAGGTGAGGAAGAGGCGGACCTGCAGGCTGCCCATGAACGGGGAACGCCTCCGGCGCGGTTCTCAGGCCGGGCTTTCGATGAGCTTGTAGCCGACCCCGCGAAGGGTTTCTATCTGCACCTTCGCACCTGTTAGTTTCGACCGTAAGTGTTGAACGTGTACATCGACAGTCCGGGTTTCGCCCGCGTAGTCGTAGCCCCAGACCGATTCCAGGAGCTGATCGCGGGTGAGCGCAATCCCCGGGTTCTCGACGAAGGCCACCAGCAGGTCGAACTCCTTGGTGCGCAGCGAAAGCAGCCGATCATCGACCCGGGCCTCGCGCCGGGCTTTGTCAACGGCAAGGTTCGCGACCGCATGGGCATTCTGCGCCCGGCGGCCGCTCTCCGAACGGCGCAGGATCGCCTTGACCCGGGCCACCAGCTCGCGAGGATTGAACGGCTTCGTCATGTAGTCGTCGGCGCCGAGTTCGAGCCCGACGATCTTGTCGACGTCCTCGCTGCGTGCAGTGAGCATGAGGATGGGGACATCGTGCTGGCGTCGTAGCTCGCGGCAGACTTCGAAGCCGTCCATCCCCGGCATCATGAGGTCGAGAATGACCAGGGCTGCGGGCGCCTGCGTAAACCGGGCGAGGGCATCCTTGCCGTTTTCGGCGCCCTCCACCGTGAACCCTTCCTTCTCAAGGTAGAGAGTGGCGAGGTCCCGGATGTTATCCTCATCATCGACAATCAGGATGCGCTGTGCCATTGCTCTTTGGGACGGGCCAGGGCTCGGGCGCTGGCCGCTGCTGTCAGTATATGCGCTGAGGGCTCCAGGCCAGCCACCCGGTTGCCCGGGGCGGAGGTAGGCGTTCCTGGAGCCCTCAGCCAGAGGGGTGCCCGTGGGCGGGGCCGTCGTCCACCCACTTGCTGCGCCAAGTCTCGCGCATGCCTGTAACCCGCAAACGTCGAAACGGAAAACCGCACGTAAAAAAAGGACGCTCCGGGGCCCGCGCACTCCCCGTTTCCCTGGCCGGCCGTGGGCGTGAACCGGTGCGCATTCCGTTAACAAACCGGATCTAGCCTCTGCAACCGAACCGGGAGGACCAGGGAATTCGCATGGCAGCACTCCGCAGGCCCCGGGGCCGCCAACGGCTCATCCTCCTCGTGCTGGCCGCTCTTTCGCCCCTGGCGGGCATCGCATGCGGTGATAACGGTGGTGACGGCCCGGCCGAGGTCCCCACAAATGCATCGGGAATCGATTACACAAGACTCAGGGGCAAGGTCCGCGTCGATGGATCGTCAACCGTCTACCCCATCTCCGAGGCGGTCGCAGAGGAGTTCAGCAAGGTCGCCCGGGGAGTGAAGGTCAATGTCGCCTTCTCGGGTACAGGCGGCGGTTTCGAGAAGTTCTGCCGTGGCGACATCCAGGTCAGCGCCGCCTCCCGGCCAATCAAGGCCTCCGAAAAACAAGCCTGCGAAGAGAACAGCATCACCGATATCGTCGAGCTGCAGGTCGCCATCGACGCCCTCACCGTGGTGGTCAGCCCGCAGAACACCTGGGCGACATGCATGACCACAGACGAGCTGAACTTCGCCTTCAGGAGCGGCGGTGCGAAGAAGTGGAGCGACATCCGCCCCGAATGGCCCGATGCCAGCATCAAGGTCTACTATCCCGGACCCGACTCCGGCACGTTCGACTACTTCAGGGAAGCCATTCTCACCGGGGTTGACAGGGAATCGACGCATCGCACCGATGGCACGCCTTCGGAGGACGACAATGTCCTCGCCCTCGGCATCGAAAACGACAGGCACGCCATCGGCTACTTCGGCTTCGCCTACTTCGAAGAGGCTGGCAAGCATCTCAAGGCCGTCGAAGTCGATGGTGGCCATGGTTGCGTGGAGCCGGCCTTCGACAATGCGCTGCGTGGCGCCTACGTCCCGCTCAGCCGCCCCCTCTTCATCTACACCCGGGAAAGCCTTCTGCGGGAAAGGCCCGAGCTTCTCGGTTTCACCCAATTCTACCTGGACAACATCGAGGCGCTGGTGAAGGAAGTGGGATACATCAACATGCCGGGGGAGCTCCTCCAGCAACAGCACGACAGGCTCAAGCCGTTCCTGCCCCAATGATGACCAACATGTCGACAGGGAGCCCGGGCATGGGCGTCATCTGGCGCCGGCGGGGCCGGGAAGCCGCCTCGGGGGAGGCATGATGATGGAACCAAACCCCGAGCCGGGCATCTACGTCCCCGCCCTCCACGCCAGCCTCAAGAAACGGCACCTTCGCCATCCCGGCGAAATCGTCATCATGGGCTTCCTTGCCCTCAGCGCCACAATCTCGCTCGTCACCACCGCGCTCATCGTCTTCACGCTCTTTGGGGAGACCTTCGCCTTCTTCCGCAAGGTTTCCCCGGCCAACTTCTTCCTGGATCTCACCGGCGATTGGCAACCCCTCAGTGACCCGCGTTCGTACAACGTCTGGGAACTCGTGGCGGGAACAGCGAACGTCGTCCTCTGGTCGATCGTGATTGCCCTGCCTCTCGGTCTCGCCTCGGCCATCTACCTCAGCGAATACGCCCCGCCACGCGTGCGCCGCCTGCTCAAGCCCGTCCTGGAGGCCCTCGCCGGGGTGCCCACCGTGGTCTACGCGTTCTTCGCACTCACCTTCATCACCGAGGATATCCTTCGTCCCGCCCTCGGCGAGGACCGTGTCCCTTTCTTCAACGCCCTTGGCGCGGCCGCCGTCATGGCGGTGATGATCCTGCCCACCATCGCCTCCGTCTCAGAGGATGCCATGTCGAGCGTGCCACGTGACCTCCGCGAGGCCGCCTATGGCCTCGGCGCCACCCGGCTGGAGGTCGCGGTCCGCGTGGTCGTGCCTGCGGCCCTGTCGGGCATTATTGCGGCCGTCCTGCTGGCAATCGCACGGGTTATCGGCGAGACGATGATCGTCGCCGTTGCTGCCGGTTCAACGCCCGGCCTGACCCTCGATCCGCTCTCCAGCGTCCAGACCATGACGGGTTTCATGCTCCAGGTCGGCATGGGTGACGCCGCCCGCGGCACCGTCGACTACGAGGCTCTCTTCGCCGTGGGGTCCACGCTCTTCGTCTTCACATTCGCGCTCAACGTCGCAGCACAGATGGTTGTGCGCCGGTTCCGGGAGGCCTACGAATAATGGCAGTGCGCCCCGGCGGCAGTGACTTCAGCCTGCGCGCGACAGGGAGCGTAGCCCGCAGGCAGGCGCTCTCGCGCGCGTCGCGCTATGTCCTCCTCGGCGCGAGCCTCGTGGGCGTTGTCGCTCTCATCACCCTGCTCTGGGATACGGCGGCGGCCGGCGCCTCGCGGGTGAGCTGGGACTTCGTCACCAGCTATCCATCGCGGCGCGCCGCCGATGCCGGGTTGCGCTCCTCGATCATCGGGAGCACCTGGGTGATGGCGACCACGATCCTTCTCGCCATCCCGATCGCGGTGGGGACGGCGCTCTGGATCGAGGAGTTCGCGCCGAAGGGCAGGTTCCTCACCATAGTCCAGCTCAACCTGGCGAACCTGGCCGGGGTCCCGAGCATCATCTACGGCATCCTCGGGCTGGCCGTTTTTGTCCGCTATTTCCAGCTTGGCCCCAGCATCCTGGCCGGCTCCCTCACGCTCGCCCTCATGATCATCCCAATGACCGTCATCGCCTCCACCGAGGCCATCCGCCAGGTCCCCCCAAGCATTCGCGACGGCTCGCTCGCGCTCGGCGCGACGCACTGGCAGACCGTCTGGCACCACGTCCTGCCGGGAGCAATGCCCGGGATCATGACCGGGACCATCCTCGCCATCTCGCGCGCTGCCGGCGAAACCGCTGCCCTCATCATGATCGGCGCCTTCACGTTCATTGCCTACGACAACACCAGTCTCATGGAGGACTTCACCACCGTCCCCATCCAGATCTACAACTGGACCATCCGGCCCCAGGAGGCCTTCCGCGAAAACGCTGCCGCGGCCATCCTCCTGCTGATTGCCGCCGTGTTCAGCCTCAACCTGATCGCCGTCATCGTCCGCGAACGGTTCCGGCGCTACTAGACAGGGGAAGCTCACCCATGACCGAAATCCGCATCGACCTCCGGCCTGCCGCTCAATCGGCCCCCGCCGCTCACGCCATGGAGCCGGCCTCCCGGGGCCACGTCATCGAACCAGCCGAGCCGGCCGCCATCAGCATCGACCGGCTGAGCCTCTGGTACGGTCACAAGCGTGCCCTCACCGGGGTCAGCCTCGACATCCCCGTCAATCGCGTCACCGCCCTTATTGGGCCCTCCGGCTGCGGAAAGAGCACCCTCCTGCGCAGCATCAACCGTATGAACGACCTTATTCCCGGGGTGCGCATCGAAGGCACTGTCGCCTACCACGGGATCAACATCTACGGCAAAGACATCGACCCGGTAGAGGTGCGCCGCCGCATTGGGATGGTGTTCCAGAAGCCAAACCCGTTTCCCAAGTCCATCTACGACAACGTCGCCTTCGGGGCGCGCGTCAACGGCTACCGCGGCAACCTCGATGACCTGGTCGAGAGCTCCCTGCGCCGGGCGGCCCTCTGGGACGAGGTCAAGAACGACCTCAAGAAGTCGGGCCTTGCCCTTTCGGGAGGGCAGCAGCAGCGCCTGTGCATCGCCCGCGCTCTGGCGAATGACCCCGACGTAATCCTGATGGACGAGCCCTGTTCGGCGCTCGATCCGATCGCGACCCTGAAGATAGAAGACCTCATGCGTGAGATTGTGAAGGACTACACGATCATCATCGTCACCCACAACATGCAGCAGGCCGCGCGCGTTTCCGACTACACGGCTTTCATGCTGACCGACGAGACCACCACTGGCCAGCTGATAGAATACGGCCGTACTCAGGAACTCTTCACCAATCCGGGTGATCGGCGTACAGAAGACTACATTAGCGGGCGATTCGGCTAGGAAAGGCGGCAACCGGTGACGCGTGAACTGTTCCACCGCGAGCTCACCCGGCTCCAGGACGAAGTCCTGGTCATGGGTTCTATGGTCGAAAAGGCCATCCTTGATTCGCTCCAGGCCCTCCGCGATGGCGACGCCGGTTCTTCCCAGAGAATCGTCGACGAAGACTCCCGCATAAACGCAAAGCGCTTCGAGATCGAAGACCAGTGCATCTTCGTGGTCGCCTCGCAGCAACCCATGGCGTCTGACCTCAGGATGCTTGCCAGCATCCTCTACATCATCACCGACCTGGAGCGCATCGCCGACCATGCGGAAGGGATAGCGCGGATCAACCTCATGATGAGCGATGAGCCCCTCCCGCGGCGGCTGGGATACATCCCCGCCATGGCCGACCGGGCCGTGGCGATGCTGCGCGACAGCCTGAAGGCCTTCATCGAACGAGATGTCGAATCGGCGCGCCAGATCTGCAACGCCGACGTCGAGGTGGACCGCCTGCAGGACGCAGTTTACGAAGAGAGCTTCAAGGCCATGCTCGCCGACCCTTCGACGATCCAGCGGAACACCTACCTGCTCTGGACCGCGCACAACCTCGAACGCATCGCCGACCGCTGCACCAACATCTGCGAACGCGTCATCTACCAGGTGACGGGACGCATGCAGGAGATAAACGTCTCCAAGTACTGATGTGCCCCTGGTACAGGTGCCCGCAGGGTGCCGGGGGCGCAACCGCCACCAGGTCCCTCTCCCGCCGGGCCAGGCCAGTGGCGCGCTATCCCCCACTGGCCTGGCGACGCATAATCATCTCCCATGGTCGCGCTCCCTGCTGCATCTGCATCGCTCCCCGTCGAGGACGACCCCGAAGCCCTCGCCCGCTACCTGCTCAGCTTTCGCTGGCCGTTTCGCAATGAAGCAATCCACCGCCAGCTTGTTGAGGGCGGCCTCCCTCTCTGGCGCCAGATCCTGCGATTCGTCCCTGACCCGGCCGACCGGGGTGAGGCTCTCGAGCTCGGCAGCCCACCCTTTCATATCACGCTCTTGCTGGAGCGCTTCCGCAACTACAACCTCTCCCTCACCGGGGCAACCACCGATGGCCGCCCGGAGATCGCCCAGGAGCTCGAAAGCCCCGAGTTTGGTGAACGCCACGCCTACCTCTGCCGTTGCTTCGATATCGAACGGGACGCCTTCCCGTACCCCGACAACTCGTTCGACCTTGTGACATGGTGCGAGGTCATTGAGCACCTGACGCTCAACCCCGTCCATACCCTCGCTGAGATCCACCGGGTGCTGAAGCCAGGGGGCGCACTGGTAATCTCAACCCCCAATGCCTCCCGGGCCGATTCCATCGCGAACTTCCTGCTGGGCCGGAATATTTACGACCCCTATCACCTTGGTGCACCGCTCATGGGCTCGCGCCACAGCCGCGAATACACCCTCCCCGAGCTCACCGGCCTGCTCGCCGGTTGCGGCTTCAGGGTCGACCGCGCCGAGGATATCGACATCTATCCACCCGGTGGGCGAAACCGCCGCGCCTTCCGCTGGTTCCTGAACAACATCGCCTCCCGGTTCACGCATGGCCACTACCGCTTCCATCTCTTCGTGCGCGCGGTGAAGACGGAGAAGCCTTTCCGCTGGCACTTCCCACCCGGGCTCTTCGACCCGGGTCACCTGGCCTTCCACATGGCCCCGCGCGATGGGAGCGTTGTCTTCGGCGAGAACGATGTGATCCACACCGCCCTTGGCTGGGGCGACCTCCATCCGGGCCCGGCAGGGCGGCTGTGCCGTCGCGCCGGCGATGTCGGCGATGTGTACCTCATGTGCAACGAACCGGTACGCTCCGTTACCGTCACGGTCTCGGGCGGAGCCGGCGAGGTGCAGGCCATCCACGACAACCAGTTCCACAACCTCGTCGTCCTCGGCGCTACCCCTTTCGAAGCGCCGCCCGGCAGGTGGACGACCGTTTCGTTCGACCTCTCGCCGGACTTCCAGCCGGGCAACCCGCTCCACATCCGCTTCGCCGCTCCCGGAGGTGTCGCCGTCCACGAAGTTCGCACCGCCTAGCCCCTGCCTCGACAGCTAACTCATTATCCTGTTGACTGCGGCCAAACCCATGGCAGGAGGCCGCCGATGTCCTATCAAAACCTTGTCCTCGACGTCGCCGACAACGTCGCCACGATCACGCTCAACCGCCCCGAGAAGCTGAACGCCCTCAGCCGCGACCTCCAGCAGGAGGTCCTCCAGGTCTGCGACCAGCTCAAGCACGACGACTCGGTCCGCGCCGTTGTCTGGACCGGGGCTGGCCGGGGCTTCTGCTCCGGCGCTGACCTCACCGGCGGACCACCACCGGCTACCGAGCCCACCTGGCAGCAGATGATGGACGAGGATAGCTGGGTGGGACGCCAGGCCCGGGCCGTCTACTACATCGATAAGCCAACCGTTGCCGCGATCAATGGCGTCGCCGCAGGTGCGGGCATGTCTCTGGCGCTGGCCTGCGATATCCGCGTGGGGAGCGAGCATGCTCGTTTCCGCACCGTGTTCATCGAGCGCGCCCTCTCTCCCGATGCCGGGATGTCCTATTTCCTGCCCCGGCTGGTTGGCCAGGGGAATGCACTCGACATGATCCTCACGAGCCGCAACGTCGGCGCCGAAGAGGCGCTTCGCATGGGCCTGCTGCAGCGGCTCGTTCCGGCCGCGAACCTGCTCTCCGAGGCGCAGGCCGTTGCGAAGCAGATCGCTGCTTTCCCGCCGATCACGGCGATGGCATCGAAGCGGGCGGTGATTCGGAGCCTCGACAACAACTTCGAAGACCAGCTTCGCTACGAGATCCGGGCCATTGAGATAGCGCGCCGCGCCACCAATGACGCCCGTGAAGCGATCGAGTCCTTCCGGGAGAAGCGCCCGGCGCGCTTCACCGGGCACTAGCCTGGACCTCGTTGAGGGTGGGGCGACCCTCATCGTTGGCGCGGCGGTCGCGCTCCCTACCTGGGGTCGCCTATGGCGAACACATCGAGCGACGCTTCCGCCTGGTGGCCGATGTAGAGACGGTGCTGAGCGGCATCGAGAGCCGGTACGGGGATGAGGACGTGGGCGCCCGGCAGAGGCTCCTCGTGGAGCGTCTCCAGTGTCGCCGCGTCTGCGACGGTCACCAGCCAGCCGGACTGCCCGGCACGAATACCCCAGTAGGTCCCCGATTCGGCATCCGCCCCGAAGAGCCAGGCATTGCCGTTCAATGACCGCCCCGTTGGCGTGAGGGACGCAGCTTCCACTTCGACCGGGCCGACGAAGAGCACATCTCTCACGTGGTCGAAGAAGAGGAGCTCGCCCTCGCGAGGGACCTTGGTCCAGTTGATGTGGGAGCGGCCGAGTTCGCTGATTTTCGAATAGCCATCCGCGCCGTCATAGACAGTCACCTCTTGCGCCTGTGGCACGAGCACGAAGAGCCTGTTCCGCGTCTCGTCCACGGCAAGCTGGATCTGCCCCGGGCCGCCGCCCGTGTCGCCGGTCTTCACGCCATCGATCGTGATGGTGGCGATGACCTTCATGGCCGCGAAATCAGCGACAACGACCTTCGCGAACTCCGGGTAGGCCACGTAGGCGAGCGAGCGCGAGCTGTCGATCGCCATTGCCGGGAGGCGATCGGTGCTGCCATCCGGGATGCCCAGCGCGATAGTCCCGAGCAGCGCGCGCTCGGCGCTCACATCGAAGACGCTGAGCGTGCTGTCCCAGGCGTTGAGGACGAGCAGTCGAGTCCCATCCCGGTTTGTCTGCACGGGGATTGGCCATGTTCCCGCAGTCAACGTTTCGGTCACCGCACCATCGGTGTCGAGCGCCGACAGGTAGCTTCCTCCCAGGCGGCTGCTCAGATACGTCGCGCCGTTGGCGGCAAGAGCGATCTGCTCGACGCTGTCGCCCAGCCTGATGGGCTCGGCGCTCCCGTAGCTGGCCGTGTCAATGCTCCAGATTACGGCGGCATCGCCGTTCGCGACGTAGATGTGCCCGTTCGCGCGGTTCAGGTTGATCCGGTGGGGCTTGCGCCCGAATGAGAGTGTCGCCCTGAGCGCGCCCGAGCTGACGTCGTAAACGTGCAGGTGTCCACCGACGCCGGCCACACGCCCCGCCGAAGGCTGCTCCGTCGAGAGAACGGCAACGGCGCCATGCGCGTCGTCGTAGAGCATATCGGCCGGGGAGCCGTTCAGCCGGATCGTGCGCTGGGTGCTGCCATCCAATCCGAGCACGAGAAGAGAACGCCCCGTGCCCACCAGGAAGCGTCCCCCCTCTTCATCGAGCATCAACCACCGCGAGCGGTCGTTCGGCTGGGCCGAATAGGTCACCTCGCCGGTGCGCGTTCCAGTAGCGGGATCGAGCACGTAGATGGAGCGTGACCCGGCCCCGGATGCGGAGTCGAGGACGTAGACCACGCCGCGGGCAGTGTCGTAGGCCATCTGCCCGGTGTTTTCGCCGAAGGCGGTCTGCTCGTAGAGAAGCTGGAGCGGTTCGCCACCGAACACCTGGATTCCGTGATCCCTGGTCGCAACCAGCAGGTTCCCGCTTGAGGGGTCAACGAGTGCCTGGTGGCCCTCCAGGAACCCCTCAAGGTCGACGGGGCCGTCTACCCGCCCGGTGCCGGCATCTATCCTGCGAACGGCCCTGGCTGTCGCATCGAGCACAAAGACCCGGTTGCGCGCTTCATCGGCGTAGAGGTACTTGAGTCCCCTGTCCGGTCCGCCTGTGTCGATGGTTCGTACCCACGTTTCGGTCGCGCCGTCGAGCACTGCAATGTCGCCGCTCATGATCCCGGAGACGTAGACGAGGTTTCGCTGCGAATCGCTCGCAGCCGAGAACAGCTTGAGCACGTTCTCATCGAGAGGGCGCTCCAGGGCATCAAGCATGTCGACCGTCTGTTCGAGGCAGAGCGCCTGGTCGCAGGCCGCTTCCCCGGCGGTGGAAGATGGGCCTGGTCCCGTGCCCCCGCCGGCCGGCGCGACCGGGTCGCAGGCAGCAAGGGTGATTGTGATGACAGCCAGTAGCGCAGCGATGTTCGCTCTCATGTCGGGTCTCCTCCACCTTGCCCATGTCGACGGGCCGTTGTTGGGAAGGGATGGCGCCGATGCCAGGCCAGGTGACGCGGGGGCCCAGCCGCCTTTACCCCGCCTTGCGGACCAGGGATTGCACCCTCTCCGGCCGCCCCGGGGCTCTCACTGCCCCCTTTCCCGGACCCTTCCCCCGGCGGCGCGGTACACTCTCCCCATGACCGCCGAAACCTCGCACGAGCCCGGCTCCGGGCGAAAGCCATCTCGCGAGCCGCTTGTCTCCGTCATCTATACAGGCGCAACTTCGGTCGTTGACGACTTTGCCCGCGTCATGGAGATGGCCCATTTCCGCCAGCACCTGCCGCAATCGAGCGAAACGCTCCTCAAGGTCAACATCAGCTGGCAGCACTACTACCCCGGCTGCAGCACCAGCCCCTGGCAGCTCGATGGCGTCACATCTGCCCTCCGGGGAGCGGGGTACGAACGCATTACCCCGGTCCAGAACGGGACCGTCGTGGTGAACTCACACGAGGGGGAGAAGGGCAACAAGCACGACCGCGTCTTCGCAAAGCACGGCCTGGCGCCCGTTCACCTGCAAGACAGGGGCGCGCGCTGGGTCCCCTATGCCCCGCAGGGGGAGATGCTCGTGCTCGACAGGATCTTCCCGGACGGGATAGAAATCCCCGAGATGTTCCTGGGCACCAACATTGTCCACCTGCCCACCCTCAAGACCCACGTCTTCACCACCATGACGGGCGCCATGAAGAACGCCTTCGGGGGCCTCCTCAACAACAGGCGGCACTGGACGCATTCAGTCATCCACCAGACGCTCGTCGACCTCCTCCGCATCCAGCAGGAGATTCACACCGGCATCTTCGCCGTGATGGATGGCACCATCGCCGGCGATGGGCCTGGCCCGCGCGCCATGCGCCCCCATGTCAAGAACGTGATCCTCGCCAGCTCCGACCAGGTGGCCATCGACGCTGTCGCCGCGAAAATGATGGGCTTCGACCCCATGAGCCTGGATTTCATTCGCCTCGCCCACGAGGCCGGCCTCGGCGTGGGGAACCCCACCGAGATCACCGTCGAGGGCCTCGATATCAGCGGCATCAACTTCGGCTTCAGCGGCGATGAGGACACGTTCGCGAGCTGGGGACAGAAGCAGATCTACTGGGGCAAGTTGCACCGCTTTGAGAAGTTCCTCCTCCGCACCCCGCTCGTTCCATGGAGCTACTGGGCCAGCAACGTCTACCACAACTACTACTGGTACCCGCTCATGGGAAAACGCCGCATCGCCAGCATGATGAACAGCGAGTGGGGAAAGCTCTTCCAGTCCTACTGAGCTTCGTTTTGCAGTCTCGCATGGCCAGCATATTGAACTGGCCCATCCAACCGCCTACCCTGCACCTCTGGTGGCGACTGGCGCTGCAGCTGGCGCCGGCCTGCCATGAAAGGACAGGGCTATGGGCGAGAAGGAATCCGCGACAACGGGACTGGCCGGCTCGCGACTGACCGGGCCGGCCGGAGAAGGCATCGCAATCGACGAAGAGGGCGTGCAGCGCGCAGCTCCTGAAGCGCCGGGCAGCCAGGGAGCGCAGAAGGCCCAGCACGACACGGCAAAGAACACCATCCAGAACATGCGCTAACAGGGCCCGGGCGCGGATTGCCAGCGCGTCCGCAGTCCCGGCCAGGGGGAGTTCTCACCGTGACCCAGGGCCAGGCAGGTCACCTCCAGGATGCCTTCGCCAGCGTGCTCAGTGCGCCGGACCCGGGCGCCGCGCCTGCCGGGCTCCTTGGCATCGAGCACGAGTACTCCCTCTTCCGCGACGGCCAGCCGTTCGACTTCAGGGAGGCGATCCACTGCCTCCCAATCCCGGGACGCCGGCTCGACCCCGGTGATGCCAACGCCTACCGCCTCCCTTCAGGAATAGCGCTGACCGCCGATGGCGCTGAGGCCGAGGTGGCCTCCCCCCCGATTCCTGTCAGGCCCGGCTTTGCCGCAAGGACGCAACACTGGGCCGCCAACGCTGCCGGTGAACTCCGTGGCCTCCTGCCCGCCGGGGTCCAGCAGCAAGGCTTCTCCACCCACATCAGCGTCTCTGTCCCTACCGCCGTGGCTGATAAAGCGGCGCGGCTGTATGCGGTGACCTTCGCCCCGGCGCTGGGGCTCGTGCTTGATCGCCCCGAATCTCACGGGGTCTACATACGCCCACGGCCGGGGAGGCTGGAGCTTTGCGGCGAGTTCGTGGCGGGCCCCCGGCTGGGCGCCGTCGCTGCCTTTGCGGTGGGAAGCGCCCGCGCCTGCGCCCTCGCGGCGGCGGGCCATCGGCCGCGCTCATCTCTGCCCCCGAAGCTGGCAATCGAAGTTCTCCCCGGTGTTGAACGGTTCGGCTACCGCGTCCGCCGCGACGCGCCCGGCTTCGACCTCTATGCGGCCGGGCGTTCCGCCATGATGCGCCGAGGCGACGGTGGCGAAGTAGCGGCCGGCGAGATGCTCTTGCTCGCCTGGCAGGTTGCCCTCGAAACGCTCGCCGGCCGCTCTTCACCGGATGACGTGGACGTAATGAACCGCATCGCCGCGGGCGAGCTGCCGCTTGGCATAGAGGAGCGCGACCCGCCAGCGCTGCCAACCTCCGGCCACTTTGGAGCTGGCGGGCAACGCCCATGCGAGGGCGCTGTCCTCCAGGCGCGCGCACGCCCGGGGATGCGCATCGAAGCCATCCTCGCGACCTGGGATTTCACTGTCTTCCGCGTCGCGGGGCCAGGACGCAGCGCCTTCGCGTGCATTCCCCGGCATTCCCTGGCGCGCTTCCTCGTCCTCCTCGAAGCTGGCCACCTCGACGAAGTCCTTGGCCGTTACCTGGCCGGGCCTGGTGCAGGACGCATCCTCGCCTCGCACGAGCAGACGGCCGGGGCCGGCCTGTACGATGCAGTCGCGGACCCGGCACAGCTCCTGGCGCCCGAGCGTGAACCATTGGGAGACCCCGGCACGGGACTCCGCACTGGCAAGCAAGAGCGGACCCGCCCCGGCAAGGCCGGGCGTCCGGGCAAGCGCTTCCTTCCGCCACTTCCGCCGGCCAGCGCGGAGCCCGGGGAACTCTCGCCTGCTCCCGAACCGTTGCCGCCCCAGGCTCCGTCCCTGCCGGGCGAAACGGTGGCGCCGGTACCGGCGGCGCCTGCGTTCTCCATTCCTTTCGTGGGCGGTGTGATTGCGGCGGTTGTGGCGGTGGGGCTGGTCGCCAGCATCGTGCTGACGCAGGGTGGTGGCGACGAAAACTCGCCAACCCCCACGCGAGCGGGCGAGGTGGCCACCGAGGCGCCGACCAGGGCATCTGTCACAGAAACCGCACCCCCCGCCCGGACGCCAACGCCCACGAACGAGCCAACGTCAGCCGTGGGTGCGGGCACTGGATCGCCTTCGCCCACGCCTTCTCCGGAGCCAACCCCTACCCGCCAGCTCGACCCCACGCCAACGCCCACCAATCCCGCCGCCGTTCCCACGGAGACCAGGCCTGCGCCCACTCCCACGGCAACGAAATCGCCTGCGCCCACCCCATCGCCGACCACCGTGCACCCCACAGCAACTCGCCCGCCCACGGCCACGCCAACCAGGCCCGTGGACGATGTGCCGCCGCCACCCCCACCTCCCCCACCTCCACCTCCACCGCCGCCACCTACCCCAACCTGTCCACCGGGGACAACGTGCTGACCACGGCGGCAGCGCAGCAAGCATCCGGGCCGGGCAGAAGCGCGTAAATTGAGGATGCAGGCATTGAATGGTTTGGTCTTGCGGATCTATGCTGCCTGCGACCTCGTGGAGGACGGTAGAGATGCTCACGCGCAATTGGCTTGCCCTGGTCTCCCTGGTGGCAGTTCTGGCGGTGGGCGCCGCCTGCAGCGGTGACGACTCCGACGACGAACCGACACGGGAGTCCACGCGTCCCTCCAATTCGACGCCATCTCCCGGCCCGACCGAAGCCAAAGACCTCACACCACAGCAGATCGTCGAAAAGCTCAAGAGTTCCGTGATCAATATCAACACCACCTCGCCCGAGGGCACGGGCGGTGGCAGTGGCATCGTCTGGGGGGACGGCCAGCATGTGCTCACCAATGCCCATGTCGTGCTGGGCGCCGCCTCCATCAAGGTGGTCGATCCCGATGACAAGCGTGAGCTCTCCGCACGGGTGGTCGCGCTCAGCCCCTGCGATGACGTCGCCCTCCTGGAGGTAGAACGGGCGAAGTTCAAGCCCGCTCCCATCGGCGACAGTAAGGAACTTCAGCCCGGGCAGGAAGTCGTCACCCTCGGGTATCCGGGCACGGCTACCGACTGGCAGGGACAGAAGCTCACCGTCACTCGCGGCATCGTCAGCAAGCTCGGCGAGAAGTACAACGGCCGTGAAGACCTCATCCAGACCGACGCAGCCATCAACCCTGGCAATAGCGGCGGCCCACTGGTGAACATGCGCGGCGAAGTCGTGGGAATGAACACCCTCACCCAGACAAGCAAGCAATCAGTGAACTACGCGATTTCGATGGATGAAGCGGCCTTCGTGGCAGAAAAGCTGAAGGCGGGAAAGAACATCGACTACCTGGGCGTGAAGCTGACGGAGAACTACCGTGGCCTCGCCGATGAACTTGGCATCGAGCTCGCCTATATCGATGGCATTCTCGTCCTTGGTGTCGACCAGGGCAGCCCGCCCACAAGGCAGGGATTGGCTACCGACCTTATCTACACCATCGATTTCACCGACGTGGAAACGGTCGGAGAGATTTGCGACGTACTTCGCTCCAAGAAGCCGGGCCAGGAGATCCGCGTCGACTTCACACGGACCTATAGCGACGGCTCCTACAAGGACTTCTATGCCCAGGTGACCTTGCAGTAGCCATTTGCAGCGCCGGGCCCGGGCAGCCTGGCGCGGTATGCGGTTCTCGGGCCGCTCATGGGTCCGGCCAGGTCAGGGCGTGGGCAGGAAGAGCTGGTATTTCCCGGCTGTCTGCTTGCCGCCTGTCAGTGGCGCTTCGATCGAGACCGTAATCGGTCCCGTGCCGCTTCCAACGCCGTTCTTGACCGCCGCAACCAGGGTGACATTGCGCCCCTGGCCACCCGATATCACCACCTCGGCCTTTCCGCCCAGGGTGGCCAGCGGCCCGAAGGCCTGGCCTGCGGCTGCGATCACGGCCGTGCGCAGGTTCACCTGGCCGAAGTCGCGCGATGAGTTCGTGACCCAGAGGTCGATGAGCACCGCGTGCGTCATCCCCTCTCGCTCGGCCTTGCCGATCATGCCCGCCAGCGCGACCGCCTCCCGTCCGCCGGTCGCCATCAGGATGCAGCGGAAGTAGTCAATCGGAAAGACGGCTGCCCGCGTCGCCCTCACCGAAACCCCGCTCAGCGTCTGTTCCACCGCCAGCGGGGTTGCAGTTTCCTGCAGCGCACCGCACTGGGTGGGCTGGTCGACGGGCGAGTCGTCACCGGACGGCGTGCTCACCGGGGTCGTGCGCGCGCCGGCCACTTCGTTCGTCGCCCCCGCACCGGGGATGCTGGCGTTCGTGGCCGGGCTGGTGCTGGCGCTCACTGCGGGAGTCCCCGCGGCGGGCGTCTCCCGGGCCGGCGCGGGCGTTGGCGTGGCAACGGCGGCCGTCGGGGTCTGCTGCTCCGTGACGAAGCCCTCGGGGTCGCCGGTCGAAGGCTCGGCGCTCGAGCTGCCGCCCGGCTGGAGTCCGAAGGCCAGACCCAGCATTCCCACTACCACAAGCGCCGGGAAAACGACCTGGGGCTTCTTCAGCCAGTCGCCTGGGCTGCCCCGGCCAGTTCGGGCAGCACCCGCCGGCCCGGGTCTTGCACGGTTTTCCACCCCCCGATGGTCGCGCCCGGGCGCCACCCTGATCGATGCCGGATTCCCCCTATTTCGTTGCGGCCAGCCGCCTAATGCCCGGCTTCGATCCCTATCAGAGCCCTTTCCAGTCCGGCTGACGCTTCTCGCGGAAGGCCGCCGGGCCTTCGCGCGCGTCCTCCGTCGCGCCGGCCACCCGCCGCATCGTCTCGCCAAAGCGGATCGCTTCCACGAACGGTAGCTGCTGGCCGCGCCACGCCACCTCTTTGGTGGCCCTGATTGCCAGGGGCGCCGGCTTCAGGAGCCGCTCAGCCAGGGCGCGCGCTTCGCTCATGAGGTCGTCGTGGGCCACCACCTTCCAAACGAGGCCCATCTCCCTGGCGCGAGCAGCGTTCACCCGGTCGCCGATGAGGAGCAGCTCCATGGCATTCTGCCAGCCAACCCGCCCCGGCATCCGTACCGCACCCTGGATGGTCGGCACGCCGATCTGCACCTCCGGGAACCCGAATTCCGCCCTTTCGCTCGCGATCACGAAATCGCAGGAGGCAACCAGGGTGAGGGCAAAGCCCAGGCAGTAGCCGTTCACGGCGGCGATGACCGGCTTCCAGATCTCCATGCCGCTCTCCAGCGATGAGTAGCTGGGCACCTCCCAGAACGTGCCCTTCGTCTGCCTTGCCGGGTCGCGCAGGTCGGCCCCTGCGCTGAATGCCCGTCCCGCCCCGGTCACGATCGCCACGTACGCCTCCTCATCCTCACGGAAGCGCTCCCAGGCAGCATTCAGGTCGGCGCGTAGCTCGGTGTTGATTGCATTCAGGGCCTCGGGGCGGTTGTAAGTGATAGTGGCGATATGACCTTCACGCTCGTAGAGGACGGTCCCGGGCATGGCTGGCTCCTTGTTCAGTCTCCCGCGCAGTCTAGCGAATCCAGCCGTCCGTGGGCCGCATTGACCAGCCTCGCGAACCGGGAGTAAAAGGAAGCACCCTGACCGGCGGTGCCGCATGCCCCGCGTTAGCCCCGAGTATCGCCACCTCCAGCGCGAGGCCATCCTCGATGCGGCCGAAGCATGCCTCGCCCGCAGGGGCATCGCCGAGACCCGCATCGATGACATCGCCTCGGAAGCAGCCTTCAGCGTCGGCGCGGTCTACCGCTACTTCCCATCCAAGGGGTCGATCATCGCCGCACTGGGCGAACGGCACGGTCAGCGTGACCGCGCCGCCCTGGCCGAGCTGCAGTCCGCTGGCCTGCCCCTGCGCGAGCGCATCCTCGAAACCCTTCGCTACTTCCTCGCCCGCCCGGCCGACCGGGTTGCCATCGATGCCCTTCACCCGGTCGACGGCACGCGCGACCGCCGCACCCACGACCAGTGGGTCCGCCTCGTCGCCGAGAGCTACCGCGTCGCCCAGGAAGAGGGGCTGGTGCGCCACGATCTCCCGGCCGAGCACGTTGCCCGCCACATCCTTCTCGCCTGCGAAGGTATGGCCGCCCTATCCGGTGTCGAAGAGCTGGCTGCCGCCGATGACCTGCTGGAGTCGCTGGCGACCGTCCTGGCCGACGGCCTGGCGCCACGGCGTCCGTAGCAGTCCCGCCCGGGAACATCGGGCCCTTGACGGGGAGGAGTGCAATCCTTAGCCTCACGCTAAATTCAGGCCGCCCGGCCGCTGGATGGAGTATTGACACCGTGGCAGACCGTATCGCAATCGCCCGCAAGTACCTGGAAGCGCAGGTGGCCGGCAACATCGCCGAGGCCGTGGCCCTCCTCGCCGACGACGTTGTGATGTCCAATCCCATGACCGGCACCACCACTGGCAAGGCCGCCGCAGAGGCTGGCATGCGCAACCGCCCGGCAGGCGGCGGCGCCGGCAACATCACCTGGCGTGAACCGGTCGATGCAGATGGCGCCGTGAAGGTCGTGGGCGACGGCAGCCCATTCGGACCGATCCGCATCCTCGTTTCGTTCAATGACAGCGACCAGATCTCGAAGGTGGACGTCGGCCTCGGCTCCTGAACCGGGGCCGCAAAGGCGTTCGCCACTTCGTCCGAGGTGCTCGCCCTACCTCTGCCTTCCCACCTCGGGCGCGAATGCCCGGAAAGGCATGCCGGGGAGTTCAGGAGGCGCGGTTGGCGTCGCCGCCGGTGAGACTGTGGGCGATGGCTCCGTCCCCTCCTCGACGTACGCCATGATCGTGCATTCCATCACCCGGCACCCTTCCTTGATGTCGTCAAGCAACTCGGCATCAATGCGGGAACCGCGGTTGTAGGTGCTCCCGCCCGTCGTATGGACCCCCACGACCAGCCCAAGGATCGCCCCATCCACGGTGTTCGCAGAGAAGATGGCCGAACCGCTCTGCCCCGAATATGTGTCAATGTCGTGGTAGAGGTCGTAGTCCGCCACTTCCAGGAACGCATCTTTGATGCCTCCCCACATCGTCCACTCCTCGATGCCTTCCTTGTCGCCCGGGTACCCGACAATGGCGGGCTGGAAGTCAGCCCGCGAAAGGGTCTCGGTTGTTAGCTGCGCCACCTGCAGCCAGCCTACCGTCATGCCCAGGTCGCTGGAGCCAAGCTTCACGACACCCCAGTCCCAGAGGTTGTCGCCCCCGCTATCGAAGTAGCCGTCGGGGACCCACCAGTTGACCGCCCACTCGAACTCGTACGGCTCGTAGCTGCCATCCTTGCCCGGGACCACGGCGATGTCTTCCGTCCAGGTCTCCGTATCCGAGTCCCACAGGCAGTGCGCCGCGGTCAGGATTGTGTCCGGCCCAATGAAGGTCCCCGTGCAGTGCCCCACGAGGTCGCTGTTCGAGTCATACAACCCGAGCCAGGTGATCGCCCGCCACGGATAGGCCGTGGTGTCCCAGATCTGAACGCGCTCATCGGTTCCGAGGATCGCCGCGGCCGTCGCCCGGCCGGGTTTTTCGGGCCGGGCCGCTGTCCCCGCATCGCGGTGCGGAAAGCTCGCATCGGCGGAAAACATGCGCCCCCCGCTTCCGTCGCCGGTGGATGCCTGGGCCCCCGGCCGGGCAGCGGCCAGCAAGGCCATGCCCAGCAGGGCGAGGGCGAGCGGAACACAGCGGCGAACGAAAAGGGACATCGCAATCCTCCGCGGAGTGGCGCGGGGCACGTGCGGCGTTCACCGGTGAGGCAGCGAACCATGCCCGGGTGTGGGCTACGCGTTGCCTGGCCCACACCCGGTTCCAACGAGAGCAGGGGCTGTCCGGTCAGTCCGCCTTCACGAGCTCAGCGTCGATCGAAATCTTAATCTGGTCTCCAACCAGCACGCCACCGGCCGCCAGGGGCGCGTTGAAGGTGAGGCCCCAGTCCTTCCGGTTCAGCTTGCCTTCGGCGCTCACGCCGATCCTCCAGCCGCCCCACGGGTCCTGCAGCGGACCGTCAATCTCTCCCGACAGCACCACCTCGTTTGTGACCCCGCGGATGGAGAGATCGCCAACAAAGCGGCAGTCGTCGCCCTTTCCCGTCACCTTGTTGAGAACGAACACGATCTCGGGGTGGTTCTCGATATCGAAGAAATCCGCCGAACGAAGATGATTATCGCGATCAGCTACGCCCGTATCGATACTTGCCGCATCGATACGAATCGTGGCTGTCGAATTCTCCAGTTTCTGTTCGTCGATTGTAGTCTCGGCGTTCCAGTTGCGGAACTGGCCGCGAACGGTCGCAACAAGCATATGCTTGCCGCTAAATCCAACAGAACTGTGTGTGTGGTCTAGTTTCCAGGCCATGGTGAACCTCGGTCAAGGTGATAGTTCGACCTTACCCAATGCCCACCGGCAGGTCCACGCGGTTGCGGCCGTCTCGCCGGCTTTGCCCAAGGAACTATTGGGCGTGCAACTAATCGCAGCCATAAGTGTTTTCGATATGACTGCAAATGACATGCGTGGACGGGCCGAGACGTAGTACAAGTGAGAGGTAAGGTCGGTCTTGCCGGCCCTGCAGGCCGAATCTGCCGAGAGGCAGAACGGGGGACCCGCTCTTCGGGGTGAATCCGCTCCCAAGCGGACGGGCACACTTCCGCCCGAACCCGTCAGCTAACCCCGCAGGCATGGAAGCAACGCTCTCCGCTGGAGTTGCCGTGGCTCTGCCTGCTCGCTTGCCTGCCCACCAGGGTCTTCCTCCGCTCACCATCCCCTCCCTCGACGAGATCCGCGCGAACGCTATTGCCGGGCTGGTCGTGGGGATCATCGCCCTCCCGCTCTCCATCGCGCTCGCTGTCGCCATTGGCGTGCCGCCCATCGCTGGCCTCTACACTGCCATCTTTGCCGGTGGCGCAGCCTCTATCTTTGGCGGCTCGCGCTACAACATCACCGGACCGACGGCGGCGCTCGTTCCCATCCTCAGCCACGCCGTTCTCCGCTACGGACCGAAAGCGCTCCCCATGGCCGGGCTCATGGCCGGGGGAATCCTGGTGATAATGAGCGTGCTCCGCTTTGGCCGCCTTATCCGGTACATGCCCGGCCTGGTGGTGGTGGGGTTCACCGCCGGCATCGCCCTCTCCATCGGCTTTGGACAGGTGAACAACTTCCTGGCTGTTTCTGGGACCGACCCCGGCCTCGAACACTTCCACCAGAAGACGTGGGATACCATCTCCCACATTGGCACCGTTGGGCTGGCGACGCCGCTGCTGGGGCTCGCATCGCTCGGCATCCTCCTTGTCTGGCCAAGGACACCCCGCCTTGGCCGAATCCCGGCGCCCCTGATCGCCGTTGTCGCCATCACGGGCGTCGCCTGGGGGTTCGGTATCGGCACGCCTACCATCGCCAGCCGCTATGGCAGCCTTCCCCGCGAGGTCCCGGCGCCATCTCTCGGCTTCTTTGATGCCGGCCTGGCCTGGGACCTGCTCCCCATCGCCTTCTCAATCGCCGTCCTCGGCGCCGTGGAATCGCTCCTGAGCGCCGTTGTCGCCGATGGAATGGCCCCAACATCGACCCGCCACGACCCCGACCGTGAGCTCCGCGGCCAGGGCATCGCCAACCTGGTCTCCCCGCTCATGGGAGGCACGCCCGCCACTGCGGCCATTGCCCGCACCGCGGCGGGCATCCGCAACGGCGGCACCTCGCGCCTGACGGGCGTGTTTCATGCCATCACCGTCCTGTCGGCGACGCTGCTCTTCGGCGGCCTTGCCGGGCACATCCCCCTGGCGACCCTCGCCGCCATCCTGCTCGTTGTCGCCTGGAACATCGCCGAGGCGCCTGAAGTAGTCCGCCTGCTTCGCCGGGCCCCCCGCGAAGACATCCTGGTCCTCGTCTCGACGGTGCTTATCACCCTCTTCGTCGACCTGACGTGGGCCATCGGATTCGGCGTGTTTGCATCGGCGATCCTCCTCCTGCGGCGGCTCGTCGGCCTGCCCGCCGCCCAGGAGCTCCTTCCCGACGAGAATGGCCGGATCCAGCAGGTCTCCCCCGAGCTAAGCGAGCTAATCCAATCCCGCCCGGATATCGCCTTCTTCACAGCCCAGGGCCTGCTTTCGTTCCACAGCGCGGCCGCCTTTGAGTATGAGCTCCTGGGGCAGGGCCGCAATCCGCTCATCCTGCGCATGAAGGATGTCCATCACGTCGATTCAAGCGGGCTGATCACGCTCGAAGGCATCATCGAGCATCGTCAGCATTCCGGCGGCCGGATAATCCTCACCGCCATCCAGCCCGAGGTCTACCCGGTGCTTGAACGGTACGGCATCATCGCTCTTCTCGGCCCCGAAAACGTCTTCGAACATACCCGTGACGCGATCCGCTCTATCGATGCCCCGCATGGCCATGAGGCCCACCCGCAGCAGCCGCTGACCGTCCACCCCTTTGGCGCTGCTGCCGGAGGGCAGTGACAACGCGTTACACTGGCGACGACAGCACGCCGGAGCGCCTCATGTCCCAGTACTACGACCTTCACCGCGGGTCGACCATCTTCCGCACCCTCCGTATCAAGACAGCCAACCGCATTGGTGTCCTGGCCCGCGTGCTCGCCGTTGTCGCGGAGCACGGCGCCAGCCTCGGCGATATCCGCACCGTCTCGATTGCCCCCCTGAGCCGCATCCGCGACATCGATATGGGCTTCACCGATGCGACGGAGATTGAGCGCACCGTCGATGCCATCCAGGCCACAGGCGAAGCCGAAGTCCTCGAAGTTCGCGATGAGGTGCTCGATCTCCACGCCGGCGGCAAGCTGATCGTTCAGTCGCGCTACCCGATCAAGGGCGAGGCCGACCTGGGCCGCGTGTACACACCCGGCGTCGGCGAAGTTGCGCGCCGCATTGCCGCCGACCCCTCGCTCGCCGAGCACTACACAACCAAGGCCAATACTGTCGCCATCGTTTCCGATGGCACTTCGGTCCTGGGCCTGGGCGCCATCGGCCCCCTTGCCGCCATGCCCGTCCTCGAAGGCAAGGCGGCCCTCCTTTCGCAGCTCGTTGGCGTCTTTGGCATCCCGCTCGTCACAAGCTCGCCCGACCCGGCCCGCATCATCGATGCCGTGAGCCTCGTCGCCCCGACTTTCGGCCTCATCCAGCTCGAGGACATCGCCGCGCCTGCCTGCTTCACCATCGAAGAAGAGCTTGTCGCCCGTGGCGTGCCCGTCTTCCACGATGACCAGCACGGGACGGCGGCGGTGGTGCTTGCGGGCCTGATCACCGCATCCCGCCTGGTGGGGCGTGAACTCCGCGCCTGCGAGATCGGAGTGGTTGGGCTCGGCGCCGCCGGCAACGCCACCGCGAAGGCGCTCATGCATTACACGGGCCGGCCAGTTCGCGGAGCAGACCTGAGCGCCCCGGCCGTGGAGAGAATCGTGGCCGCCGGTGGGGCCGCCTCCAGCCTGGATGAGGTCATGGCAACCTGCGACGTCGTCGTCGCCGTCACCGGCCGCCCCGGGCTTATTGCCCCCGGAATGGTTCGCCCCGGACAGATCATCTTCGCACTTTCCAACCCCTTCCCCGAAATCGAAGTGGGGGTGGCGCTCCAGCACGGCGCCGCGTTGGCAACTGACGGGCGCGCGACGAACAACCTCCTTGCCTTCCCCGGGCTCTGCCGCGGTGGGCTCGATGCGGGAGTCTCGCGCTTCACGCCGGCAGTCTTCAGGGCGGTCGCCGAAGCCATAGCCGGGCTCGCGCCAGAAGGCCAGTTGCTGCCACCGCCTCTCGACCCGGCGATACATCGTGCTGTTGCGCGGGCCGTTGCCCTCACCGCCGTGGCCGAGGGAGTCGCCAACCGCCATGTCGATGAGGACTACATGCTCGACGCGCGATAGCGCCCTTGCGGCCTCAACGGAAACGCATGGGTCCCAAATAGTTCATTGCCTTCCTTTACGTTCGCTGGTACTATCCCGCCGAAGTACGGAGGGGTTAGAGGCGGAATGTTTGAGTTCCCGAAATGCCGCAAATGCGACGATGGAGACCTGGTGCCGTTCTCTGATTTCGGCAGCCAGGGCGCACCCATCCAGTTCAAGGCGTGGGTGTGTACCAACCCGGATTGCGGGTTCAACATCAAGATCCGGAATGGCGATCTCTACATCGACGAGCCCATCAACGACGGCCAGTACCACGCTGTCCGGCGGTAGCGTGGCCCTCTTGCAGAAGGACCCTCCCGCCGGTGCCGGCTGCCCGGCGGCTGCGTGCCTTTTCGCTGGCGAACGCTCCCGGTCTTTGTGATAAGCTGCACGAGCAATGGTCCAGGCGAACAAGGTCTACCAGCCCCTCCCTCTCCGGCTCGATACCGATGTCGAGGCAGAAGTCGAACAGAATCTCCTGATCACGAGTGTCGACCAGGTTCTCAACTGGGCTCGCCGCTCGTCTCTCTGGCCCTGCATGTTCGGCCTTGCCTGCTGCGCAATGGAGATGATCGCTACGGCCACGCCGCGTTACGACCTCGCGCGCTTTGGCGCCGAGATCTTCCGCGCCTCGCCCCGGCAGGCGGACCTGCTGATTGTCCCCGGCACACTCACCTGGAAGATGGCCCCCGCCGTTCGCCGCATCTGGCTGCAGATGCCGGAACCGAAGTGGTCCATCGCCATGGGTGGCTGCGCCATCATGGGCGGCCCGTTCGCCTACGCCTACAGCGTCACCCCGGGAGTCAACACCATCCTGCCGGTCGACGTGTACGTCCCCGGGTGCCCGCCGCGTCCCGAGTCCCTGCTCACCGGCCTCATGCTCCTGCAGGACAAGATCCGCCACGATACCGTCGGCAAGGGCTGGCAGCGCCGCGACGTTGAACCGCAGTTTCACCGCTATCTCCCCGATGGCGACCCCATCCGCCAGGAGCTCGAGACTCTCTGGCCGCCGTACATCGACTACGGCAAGCCCCCAAAGGGTGGCGCTTTCCCCTCGTAGTACCCGCGACGGCCTCATGGGCTCGTTACGCACCGCCCCCAACACCCCCACCACATTCAAGGAGTCCTTTCATGGCGAAGGCAAACTGGTCCGACATTGAAGCGCTCGTGAAGCCATGGTTCGACCAGGGGCTGCAGCCCGATCGCAGCGACCTGATGGACCTCGCCTTCCAGAGAGATGCTTCGGACGACGTCATCGACGCCCTCGACACGCTCGGCGGGCGCCCGCTGGAATCGCTTGCTCAGCTCAAGGAACAGCTCGCACAGAAAGGCGTTCTCGCCTGATAGGCCCGCCGGGCACCTGCGGCAGGCAGGCCGTGCCCCAGGGTCACTCTTCCAGCGGTTCGAAGATGTTTTGCATCGCCTGGAAGGCGGGGCGGACGTTCTCGAGCAGCTCCATCCAGGCGATGTTGAAGTGCCGCGGATGGGTTATCTGCTCAACGGGAGCCCTGCCATAGGCCTGGACCAGGTCCTCAACGGCAAGCGCCACCGTTGTCGGGAACGAGATGCCCAGGCGCTCGCGCAGCTTCGCGCCCGAACAGCGGTAGTTGCGGACGATGTTGGGTAGCGGGCCATCTTCGAGGGCCACAGGCTTGCCCAGCTTCACAAGGGCGGCGGCTACGACTTCGGCAAGCTCCCGCACCCGGTAGTTCTCCTGTACCACGTTGAACACTTCGCCGGCCACCGCATCCGGCGTCGCCTCAAGGCAGGCAATGTGCGCATCGGCCAGGTCGGCCACGCTAACGAGCGGGCGCCACATCCGCCCGCCGCCGTGGAGAATGAGGCGCTGCCGCACGAGCGCATCCTTCACGAACGAGTTCACCACCAGGTCGAAGCGCATCCTCTCGCTTCGGCCGAACACGGTCGCCTGGCGGAGGATAACGGGCTCGAAGTCGCCGCCCGCGTGCGCCAGCAAGGCCTCTTCTGAATACCTCTTCGATGTGGCATAGGCGCCTCGTGGCGCCAGGGGCGCCTGCTCATCGAGCAGGCCCTCGCCCGCATCGGTGCCATCGTAAAGCGAGCATGAACTGCCAAAGACAAACCGGCGCACCCCCGAGGCCCGGCAAAGCCGCGCAATCGTGTCGGTTGCCACGGCGTTCATCTGCCAGTTGGCTTCAGGGCTGTACTCGCTCGTTGGGTCGTTCGAAAAGCCTGCCAGGTGGTCCACGGCGTCGATGCCATCGAGGACTCCCTCTGGCATGCGGCGGACATCGGCATTGACCAGCTCGACGCCGGGCTCTCCGGCGTAGTGGGGCAGGCCCCAGAACATGCGATCGAGCACGCGCACTTCATGGCCCCGCGCCAGCAACTTCGGGATGAGGATGCTCCCGATGTACCCCGCACCACCGGTGACCAGGACGCGCATGCCAACCTCCTGCCCGCCTCGCGGGTCTCCCGCATTCTATGGTCCCGGGCTCATTGGCGACACAGCGGCCGCACCCCCGAGACTACCGGCTACCGGCATCTGCCCCTACCATGGCGGCGATGGCTCTGCTTCAGCTCCTCCCGTTCCTGGCGATCGACATCGATATCGACCCAACCTTTGCCGAGTTCGGCCCTTTCACGCTTACCTGGCACGGGCTTTTTACCGCCATCGGCATACTCGCCGGCGTCACCCTATCTGTCTGGCTTGCCCGCAAGGATGGCATACCCCCCGAGATCTCCCAGGAGATCGCCCTCGTCGGCGTTCCCTGCGCCATCATCGGCTCGCGTCTCTTCTACGTTTTCGAGCACTGGGACCGCTTCAGCGGCGACCTCCCCGAGATTGTCTTTGGAATCACCGAGGGCGGCCTGACCCTCTATGGCGGGCTCATTGGCGGCGCCCTCGGAGGCGTCATCTACTCGCTCTTCCACCGCTGGCCCATCGGGATTGGACTCGACATCGCGGCGCCAGGCATGATCCTCGGCCAGGGCCTTGGCCGCATCGGCGACCTCATCAACGGCGAGCACCACGCCGACCCTTCTGACCTCCCCTGGGCCGTGCGCTACGTGCACCCCAACACCCTGGGCGAATTCGGCGTGGCCGTGCATCCCACCGCCGGGGGCTACGAGATGCTGGGCGACTTCCTGATCCTCGGCATCCTTCTCCTGGTGGCACGACGGTTCCTGCGCGCGCCGGGCTGGGTCTTCTGCAGCTACATGGCCCTCTACGGGGTCATGCGCTTTGGCCTGTCGTTCACCCGCACCGACGAGCAGACGTTCTATGACATCCCCGTTCCGCAGCTCGTGAGCGGACTGCTCGTAGGGCTGGCCGTGATCCTGGCGGGCGTCCTGATGAAGTACCCCGGCCCGGTCACCCCCGAGTACGCCGAGCGAGTCTGGGGAGAGGCCGAGGACAATGAGGCTCCACCGCCGGAAGCCACGCCCGCCTGAGGCCGGCCCCGCCGGCCTGCCTGTGCTCACCCTCTACCGGCGCACGGGTTGCAGCCTCTGCGACCAGGCCGAGCTGGTGATTGCCCCCCTCGCCGCCCGTCTTGGGCTCCGTGTCGAGCGTGTCGACATCGAAGGCGACGCCGCCCTGCACAAGCGCTACATGTTCGAGATCCCTGTCGTTGCCTTTGGCGGCCGTGACCTGCTCGCCTGGCCGTTCTCCGCGGCCGCACTCGAAGACGCGCTCGAAACAGCCCTGCCGCAGGGGTGACCGGGCTTAGCCTGCCGCCACGAACAGGACTACGGCCAGGGCGGGAAGCACGAACCACACCACGGCAGTGAGCACGATTGCGATGGTTGCGAACGTGATGCTGTCGTCTTCCGGGGGTGTGCCTGCATGCCCGATCGCTTCCCACAGGGCAGCCAGCGGCTGCTGCATGATCAGCCGCGAGCGCCGGTGGGCGACTGCCGCCCCCCGCAAGAGCACCGAAGACAGCGCCAGGAACAGCAGCAGCAGGATGCCAATCCCTGCCAGCTGCACCCCCCGGTTTGAGAAGGGGATTGCGCCGGCCGATTGCGCCAGTGAGGCAACCAGGGGAACAGCAGCGCCGGCTGCAACGAGAATGGGGGCGCCGACACCGCCGCCCTCGAACCCGGGCGCGATCCGGTCCATCTCCATGCGCGCCCGCGCCAGCAACCGTCTTTCCGGCCAATCAGGAGCGCACTGGGCTTCGCGCCGCGCGTAGAGCGTCCGCAAACGCCCGGCGATCGACCGGGCGTACGATTTCACGATGTACTCGGCGACGAATTCCACGCCCATTCGAGCTATGGGCGCCAGCGGCCCGAGCCGGCCAACCCGGGGGTTGCGCGAGCCCTCGCGCTCCAGCACCTCCAGCGCCCGAACGGCCAGGCGGTGGGCCTCCGGGAAGCGGTCGCGCTGGGCGAGAGGTTCGCTTGCTGCCAGGTCGGCGGCGATGCGCGCTTCCACCTCGGTTTCTCCCCCTAGCCTTTCGAGGGCGCGTTCGGCCGCCTCATCGGGGCTGCCCATCAGCAACCGCCGCGTGCGCTCCAGCTGCTCCGTCAGCTCGTCGAGGATCTGTTCGTCGGGGCGCCGCTGCTGCTCACTCATCGGCGGCACTGTACAGGGGAAGTTGGGGTGAAGAGGAAGCCACCAGCATCACCGGTAGAGCCCGTGTTCTTCGATATACCCCGCCACCGCAGGCGAAACCAGGTACCGGATCGGCTTCCCGGCCCGGACGCGTCCCCGGATGAGCGTGCCGCTGATTCCCAGGGCGGGCATGTCGAGCGGCTCCGGGATTCTCGCCAGCCCGGCTGCCCGTGCCAGCGGCGCGATCGCCGAGGCGTCCTCCCCCTTGAGCGCGACCAGCAGCCGGGCCAGCTCGCCGATGCGGGCAGGCAACTTCCAGTTGGGCATGTCGGCCAGCGCGTCTATCCCAATCACGAAGACCAGGTTCTGCTCGCCTTCGGCGTGGTACTCCGCCAGCGTGTCGGCCGTATAGCTCGGCCCACGTCTCAGCACCTCGCGGTCATCAACCGTAAGAGCGTCGTTGTGGAGGATGGCAAGGCGGGTCATGGCCAGCCGGTCTTCGGCCGGCGAGACCTCCCGCGCGGCCTTCCGGTACGGGTCGCCCGCCGGGATGAACCGCACCTCGCGTGCCCCTGCCTGCCAGCGCGCGCACTCGGCCGCCAGCAGGTGGCCGATGTGCGGGGGGTCGAACGTCCCGCCGAAAACCACAAGTGGAGCGCTCATAGCGGCAGTCTAACCGATGGCGCAGCAACTCCCTTCCGCCGCCGGGAGGGCCGGTGGCGTTCCGCGCCTACCCCGCCGACCGCAGGACCCGGTCCAGGATCGCGTGCGCGACAGCGTACTTTGACATCAGTGGCAGCTCTTCGACCCGTCCGTCCCGGTGGAAGACCGTCACCTGGTTCGTCTCCGTTCCGAATCCGCTGCCGGCGGCAGTGACGTCGTTCGCGACAATGAAGTCGAGCCGCTTTGCGCGCAGCTTCTCCACGGCGTGCCCGGCGAGGTCGTGGGTCTCGGCGGCAAAACCGACCCTCACGCCCCCACCCGGGAGCGTTGCGAGAATATCGGGTGTCTTTGCCAGGCTGAGATCCAGTGTTTCCTGCCCTGGCGTCTTCTTTATCTTCTGGCCGGCGGGGCTGGCAGGGCGGAAGTCGGCAGGCGCAGCCGCCATCACCAGGGCGTCGGCATCGCTCGTCGCGGCCTCCAGTGCGGCCAGCATCTCCGCCACTGTGCCCACGTTCACGCGCTCGCAGCCGAAAGGAGTCTCCAGGGCCACCGGGCCGGTCACGATGGTGACGCGCGCGCCCCGGTCCCGCGCTGCCTCCGCAACGGCGAAGCCCATCTTCCCGGTCGAACGGTTCCCCACAAATCGCACAGGGTCGATCGGCTCCTGCGTTCCTCCCGCGCTCACCACCACGTGCCTCCCGGCAAAGTCGCCGTCGCGTCCGAGCAGCTGGCGCAGCGCACCGGTGACCTGGGGCACTTCGGCCATGCGCCCGGCGCCCATCCGCCCCGAGGCCAGCCGCCCGGGCATGGGGCCAACGAAGCACACGCCACGGGCGCGCAGCGTTGCCACGTTGGCCTGTGTGGCCGGGTGCTCCCACATCTGGCCGTCCATCGCCGGCGCAACGAGCACGGGGGCTGTGGTCGCAAGAGCGGTGAGCGTGACCATGTCGGGCGTCATGCCCTGGGCCAGGTTCGCAAGACAATCTGCTGTCGCCGGCGCGATCACAAAGGCTTCGGCTCGCCGCGCCACCTCCACGTGTGCTTCGGGCTCGCTCGCCGCGAACATGTCATCGATGACAGCCGCCCGCGTGAGCGACTGGAACGTGAGCGGCGTCACGAATCGGGCCGCTGCGGCCGTCATCACCACCTCAACCATCGCCCCCGCCTGCGTTAGCTTTGATGCGAGGTCGGCGGCCTTGTAGGCAGCGATGCTGCCCGTCACGCCGAGAGCTACGCGACGCCCTTCCAGGGGAAGCGTGCGGCGCGAAGACGTGTATCCCGGGCCGGTCATCGCCTTTCCCTCAGGCCGGGTTACGGTTCATCTCGTAGATGAGCCGCAACCCGGTCAGCGTCAGGTCGCTGTCAACGATGTCGATGCAGGACGTCTCGCTGGCGATCTGCCGTGCCCAACCACCAGTGCCTACGACCTTCGGATTCCCTCCCAGCTCCTGCTTGAACCGGTTCACAACTCCCTCGACCAGGCCAACGTACCCGAAGAGGATGCCCGACTGCATGGCGTGGATGGTGTTCTTGCCGATTGCGGAAGGAGGGCGCTCCAGCTGCACCCTGTAGAGCATTGCCGCCCGGCTGAAGAGCGCTTCCGAGGCGATGCCTATGCCGGGGGCGATGGCCCCGCCGAGATAGTCGCCCGCTTCGTTAACCGCGTCAAATACTGTCGCCGTCCCAAAGTCGACGACAATCACGGGCGTGCCGTAGAGGCGGGTGGCCGCGACTGCATCGATGATCCGGTCGGCGCCGAGCTGCTTCGGGTTGTCGTAGAGGATGCGGATGCCCGTGCGAAGCCCGTGGCCCACGACCATCGGCTCGACGCCGAAGAAGCGGCGCGCCACCGACTCGAAAGTCGGGATCAACGGCGGAACGTCGCAGCCGATGATGCAGGCATCGATATCGGCCGCAGAATTGCCGCGCGTCGACAGCAGGCTCATCAGGAGCACCCCGTACTCATCGGGCAACTTTTCCGCTTCGACGCCGATGCGCCACGTCGCCTGCAGCTGAGACCCTTCAAGAAGGCCAATGTGAATGGACGTGTTCCCGATATCCAGGGCCAGGAGCATGAGACACCACCGGCTTCAGGGCCGTTCGGCCGGTCCCCGTGCCGCGCCTAAGAGTACATGGAAAACGCCGGTCGCAGGTAGCCTCATGCCGGCTGCGAGCCCGGCGCCCTGTTCAATATCGCCGGGTGGGCCCGCCGCAGTTCCGGCAGGCCGAACGTAATGAGCAGCGCAATCCCGAGCAGGGCCCAACCAAGCGCCGGCACCACTACCTCCAGGCCCAGCGCCTGGCCCACCGCGCTCACCGGACCAGCGTTCAGCATCGCCATTCCCATTGCAAGCGGGAACAGGCCCATCACCCGGCCGCGCATCTCATCGCGGACAAGGTGCTGCACCACGGTCGCCGCCGTGACCATCGCCCCTACCTGTGCGAATCCGAGCGTGAAGTTCGCCGCAGCCGTGAGCGGAATGAAGCGCGAATGGCCGAACACGATGGCGCTCACCGCGAAGACAAGTGTCATCACGCAGAGGCTCGATCCCCGGCGGCCCAACCCCTGCTGGCGGGCGAAGAAGAAAGACCCCACAAACGCGCCGATGCCCCAGGTCATGGCCATGAGCCCGAATTCGCTGCGGCTCAGGCCCAGCACCTCCGTCATCCAGAGCGGGCCGAGCGTGGCCGGGCCCGGCATACCCACCACCTGGAGCGCGAGCACCATCGCGATCACGCCGAAGATCGCGGCGTCGCGTCGTGTGTAGGCCAGCCCTTCGCGGATATTGCCCAGCATCGAAAGCGCCCGGTTCGCGCTTCCCACGCTCCGGAACTGGAGCGCGGCCAGCAAGGGCAGAATTGCCGCCCACGCCAGCAGCGTTCCCGCATACACCTGGCCCGGTTCAAGGATGCTGTTGAGAAAGCCCACCAGCGGCAGCGAAAGCGGGATCGTCAGCTGCTGGGCCACCATGTTCAGGCTGATCGCGTTCCCCATGTCCTCCATGCCTACAACCGCGGGGATGGATGCCGTGCGCGCGGGTACGTCGATTGCCATTGCGGCCGCGGCCAGGAACGTGAGGCAGAGCAACGCCGCCATCGCCGCCTGGCCGAAAGGGTTGTAGAGCATCAGCGCCGATACCAGCCCGCTCAGGCCGCACGCCGTCGCGGCGCAGGCGAGCAGCACCCGGCGGCGCTCGAAGCGGTCGGCAATGGCGCCGCCAATGAGGCTGAAGATGAGCATCGCCGAACCCCGGCTCACTGCGATCAGCCCGACGTAAAGGACCGACCGCTCCGGATACTCCTCCTGTACCCAGAAGACCTGCGTCAGGAACTGGATCGGCATCACCAGGCCCGTCAGCGTGGCCCCCGCCAGCAACATGCGGAAGTCGCGATGCGCAAGCGAGCGTACCGATTCGTGCCGCTCAAAGAAGGACCCCGGTGGCATCGCGCAATTGTAAGCCTTGCGCGAAGTATCTGTGCGCTGCCCTAGCCGCGAGCCTGCGGCCCACTGCGCCGAACACCACCGGCCATTAGCATTGGCCTACTCTGCCCCGGGGGTTGACCGTGGCTCGCACCGTTTTCGTAGTTCCCCATACCCACTGGGACCGCGAGTGGTACCAGCCCCATGAGCTCTTTCGCTGGCGCCTGGTGCAGATGATCGATGAGCTCATTGCGCACATGGAAGCCCACCCGGAGTACCGCTGCTTCAACCTCGATGGCCAGTCGATCGTCATCGCCGATTACCTGGAGCTGCGCCCCGAGAATGAAGGCCGCCTTCGTGCCCTCATTGAGGCGGGACGGGTCCTTATCGGCCCCTGGTGGGTCCAGCCCGACGAGTTCCTCCCCTCCGGCGAATCGCATATCCGCAGCTTCCAGAAAGGCATCCGCTTCGCCGAAAGACTGGGCGGCTCGCTCCGCATCGGACACTGCGCCGACCAGTTCGGCCACATCGCCCAGATGCCCCAGCTCATGAACCAGCTGGGCATGACCAGCGCCTGCCTCTGGCGCGGTGTCCCCGATTCGGTTCCCGGCTGGAGCTTCTGGTGGGAGGCCCCGGACGGCACACGGCTGCCCGTCCTCTACCTCCGGAACAGCTATTCGAGCGGGTGGCGCCTGCCGGCCAACGGCGACGACTTCATCGAACGAATCCGCCGCCAGGAGCGTGACCGCCGCGATGATGAGCCCGCCCTGCTCATGAACGGCACCGACCATTCGCGCGCCGAGTTCGGCGTCCCCGAGACCATCGCCGCCGCCCGGGGCCGGGGCTACAACATCCGCATGGCCACGCTTGCCGAGTATGAGCGCGCCATGTTCGCCGCAGGCCTCGACGAACACGTTCACCGGGGCGAGCTCCGCTCCCCCGACCGGTCAAACGTCCTTGTGGGCGTCCTTTCAGCCCGCACCAACATCAAGCAACGCGACTTCCAGGTCTCGGCCGCAATTGAGCGTTACGCAGAGCCCCTCGAACTCCTTTCCTGGGTCAGCGGCGGGCCTGACGCTCTTCCTGCCTTGCGTCAGGCATGGCGTCTCCTGCTCGAGAACTCCCCGCACGACTCAATCTGCGGGTGCAGCGTCGACCAGACGCATCGCGAGATGTTCCCCCGCTACGACCGCGCCCAGCAGCTCGCCCAACAGGTGGCCCGCGAATCGGCCGCCCACCTCGTCACGCGTTTCCATGTTCCCAGCGCCGGGGCAATTGCGGTCTGGCGCCCGGTGCCCCACGCCGCGGCCGCGATCGATTGCGAGGTCCCTGGCGAATGGGATTGCGCCACGCTCCGCCTGCCGTCGGGCGAGGAGATCCCCTGTGCGCTCGGCCCGGTCATCCCTGGCGAAGTGCTCCAGCACGAGGAAGTCTCGCCGCGCGGCGCTGGCCGCCACCTCGACTTCATCCGCGAGGGTCGCTACGACGTCCACGCCGTGGAGGAGATGCGCTGGGAGCTGGAGGGCCGCCACCTGCGCGTCGAGACGGTTGTTGGCGATGCCATCAACGTCGTCGACGACGCCACTGTCCGCCACGAGGTGCGTGAGATAGCGGCCAACAACCTTGCCGATACCGCTGAAGTTACCGTGCGCACCTCCCCGCGCCGCAGACTGCGCGCCTTGCTGCCCGCTTCGGCTGCGGTGGGGCTCGTGACTGCAAGCCCGGGGACCGGCGAACCTGCCACGGACGACGCCGGTGTTGCCCTGGCCGGCGGCGCGATCGCCAATGCCTTCTACGAGGTCCGCCTGCGCCGGGGCGGGCTCGAAGTACGTGACCGCGCCACTGGCAATCGCCTCCGTAACGTCAACGCGCTCGTTTCTGAGGGCGATCGAGGCGACGAATACAACGCCGATATCCTCCCCGATGGGGTGGTGGAGCCGGCGCTCCGCGAGCTGCTGGAAACCCGCGGAGATGGGGTTTCCGCCTCGTTGCGGTACCTCTCGCTGATAGAGGCGCCTGCACGGCTCAACGCAAAGCGCTCACGGCGCACGCGCAGGCAAATTGCACTGGTGGTTGCCGAAACGACGGTCACGCTCTGGGAAGGGCTACCGCGCATCGATTTCCATGTGACGGTCAACAACTCGGCAAGCGACCACCGGTTGCGGGCGCTCTTTCCGTTGCCCTTCACCGTTGCCAGCGCCTGGACGGAGAACCAGTTCCATGTGGCCGAGCGCTCGCTTGTGCCGCCGCCGTGGAACGGCGTCAGCCCCGAGCTGCCGCCCACCACCTTCCCGCAGAAGACCTTCGCGGCATTCGAGTCCAGTGGGCAGGGTATGGCCGTGTTCAACCGCGGCCTGCAGGAAGGCGAAGTGGTGAAGGACGAGCGTGGCCGCCAGGCCTATGCGCTCACCCTCTTGCGCTGTGTGGGGTGGCTTTCGCGGCCCGACCTCGTTTCGCGGCGCGGGGGCGCCGGTCCTACCATCGCGACCGAAGATAGCCAGATGCAGGGCGAGCATGTGTTCGATTACGCCCTCACCACCTACGCCGGTTCATGGCGCGATGCCGGTATCCAGCCGATGGCGCACAGCTTCGCCTGTCCGCCCTTGGCGTGGGTCACAAACGGGCACGAAGGGTCGCGCAGGGGTTCGCTTGACCTGGTGCGGGTCTCGCCTCCATCGGTGACTCCGTCGGCGCTGCACCGCAGCGACATCGATGGGCGGCCCATCGTCCGGGTCTACAACAGCGCCAGCAGCGACGTGGCAGCTGCCATCGAAGCGCCCGCCATCGCTGGCCGCGCGCGACTGGCGGACCTGCTAGAGCGGCCGGGCAAAGCGGTGGCTAGGAGCAGCGGCACGATGGAAGTGGAGCTGCGCCCGTGGCAGATCGCTACCCTTCGCTTCGACGCGCGGGGGGCGCCCGTCACACGCCCGCGTACGAGTGCAGCCCGCTCACCCAGAGGTTCACGCCGAAGTACGTGAACATCACCAGCGCCCACATCACCACAAGCCACCACATCGGGTCTGGCCGCCAGCCCCTCCTCACGCGTTCTGGCACCAGCTTGCGGATGCCCGGCGCCCCCGCCACCGACCCGCTCCCAGCCCGGGCATGGAAGTACGCCACAATGCTCAGCCACGTGACAAGCGCACTGGTTTCCTTCGGGTCCCAGCCCCAGTAGCGCCCCCATGCGTCGTTGGCCCACCACGCGCCGAGGGCAATCCCCAGCCCGAGCAGGGGGAAGCCCACAAGCACGGCCCGGTGCGCGAGGTCTCCGGCCGCCTCTGCACCAGGGAGCCAGCCAAAACGCCGCTGGCCCTCGCCGCCCTGCGCCAGGTAGATCGCCGCGCCGCAGAACGCTACGGTCAGCACCGCATACGAAGCCATGATCACAGTCACGTGCAGCGTCAGCAGCCGGGCATTCTGCAGCGCCGGCACAAGCGGGGTGACTTCCGAAGGGAAACGCGTCGCGATCAGCAGCATTGCGGCCACAATCGGAAGCGCTACCACTCCGGCGCGTCGCAGTCCGCTCGCCGCCTCGAAGGCCAGGTAGGCCACCACAATCGCCATCGCAAACGCGACCGTGAACTCGTAGAGGTTCGAAAGAGGCGGGTGCTCCACCGCCGCCCAGCGCGCTGCCACCGCCCCCATGAGCGCGGCCGAGGTCAATGCGGTGAGCGTCGTCGCCAGCCGCCCCACGCCCGCACCTGGCGTACCCGAAGCGCCTGTCACCGTCACCGCGCCGGCCTCTGTCTGCGCTGCATACCGGCGCAGAGAAAGCGTCGCGCTGGCCACGTAGGCCACGTAAACGAGCACCGCCATTCCCGCGAATGCAAGGCCCGTCCAGAAGAGGTAGATGGAGAGGTCGGCCATTCGTGTCTCGCGTCACAATCGTAGCGCGCTTCCGCTCCCGCGTGCCATCGGCCGGCCGGGACGACCAACAACAGTCAAACCATTAGACTACCGCCAATGTCCTCACGCTCCGCGCTCCGCATCCCCCCCGCCGCCCACATCCTCCCCTCAAACGTCTTCTATGGCTGGTACATAGCACTGGCCTGCGGCCTGCTCATGTTTGTCGGCGTGGGCGTGGGCTACTACGGCCTGGCCGTCTTCCTCAAACCGCTAAAGGATGAGCACGGCTGGTCGACCACCGTCGTCAGCGGCGCAACCGGGCTCTATTTCACCGTTTCGGGCCTCACTTCCGGGTTTGTCGGGCCACGCATCGACCGCTCTGGCCCCATGAAGTACATGATCGCCGGCGCCATCCTCAATGGCGTCAGCGCCTCCGCCATCGGCTTTGTGGAGGAGGCGTGGCAGCTCTACGCCGTCTACGTGGTGCTCGCGGTAGCTTTCGGGATGTCCAGCGCGGTGGCGGTGAACGCCATCATGACGCGGTGGTTCGTTCGCCGCCGCGCGCGCGCCATGAGCATCTCGTCCACCGGCGTTTCCCTCGGTGGCGTCATCCTCTCCCCCCTGATCAGCAAGATGATAGACATCGGGGGGATCGAGCTCGCTGCTCCCGTCATGGGCGCCCTGGTCGCCAGCGTGTCACTGCCCGTTATCCTGCTGGTCGTCGCGTGGGACCCCGCTGACATGGGCCTCAAGCCGGATGGCAACCCTCCCCCTGCACCCGAATCAGCCGCCTCGCTACACGCCGAGAGCATCCAGATGCGCCGTTGGACCAACGCAGAGGCCCGGCGCTCGGTGGCCTACTGGAGCATCCTGGTCGCATTCCTGCTCGTTTTCACCTCCCAGACGGGCTACGTCTTCCACCAGATTTCGTTCCTCGAAGATCGCCTCGGCTCGCGCAGCACCGCGGCCCTGGCCCTCAGCGCCACCGCTGGCGGTAGCATCATCGCGCGACTCATTGTCGGCATGTTCGCCGACGCGGTGGACAAGCGCCTGCTCACCTTCGTCCTCTTTGTTGTCCAGGCCACGGCCATCCTCGCCATCATCCACACCGGCAACATCGCCGCCACCTGGGCGATCACGCTCGTCTTCGGCTTCACGATTGGCAACGTCTACATGATGCAGTCGCTGCTCGTCGGCGAGATCTTCGGGCTCGTCTCGTTCGGGGCTATCTTCGGGATGGTGAACCTGGTCGGCCAGGTCGGCGCCGGGGCAGGGCCGTTCGGGGTCGGCTTCCTCCACGACCAGACGGGCGGCTACAGCGTGCCCTTCACCGTCACTGCCCTGCTCACCTACCTCGCTGCCGGCGTCATCCTCTTCGCACGGCCGGTCAGGGTGCGCTGAAGCGCTGCCCGGAGCAACCCGCACGGTTCCTTTACATGCGCTCTTTGACACCGATGCTGACCAGACAGAGGATAGGGGGGTACCCTATCTAGGTTGATGTTCCGATGAACCCACGCAGTCTCTTCCTGGCTCCTGCCGCCGCTCTCGCGGCAGGCTTGCTTGTACTGGCCGCCGCCTGTGGCGACGACCATGGCTCCACTGAAAGCGGCATGGACCACGGCATGATGTCCACCGTCCCGCCAGCGGAAGGCGTCATAGATGTCCATCTCTCCAACTGGGCTGTGGAGCCCGCCATTGCCTCCGTCAGGGCCGGGGCAGTAACCTTCCGCGCCATTCACGACATGGGTCACATGCACGGCGGCGAAGGCGGGGAAATCCACGACCTCGCGGTTGCCATGAAGCAGCCCGACGGTTCGTTCAAAGTACTTGGCCAGGTCAAGGACCTCCGCATGGGCGACACGAAGGAGCTCACCCTGGAGCTGGCTCCTGGCGAATACGAGCTCCAGTGCAACGCCGTCGAGGACCTTGGTGGCGGCAACGTCGTCTCGCACTACCTGAAGGGCATGCGCACGAAGTTCACGGTGACGGGGTGAGTGGCGAGGCAGGCCGCCCGTGTGCTGGTCCGTCAGTATGCCGATACTGACGATGTGCCAACACCTTGACACTCTGAACACCCGTCTCGCGCAAGGGTTGGAGCGGGAGGTCCGTCGCGGTTGCAGCCAGACTGACGGAGTCGGCCGCATCGTTCTGTGCAGAAGAGGAATTTCCGGAAGATCTGGGTTGGGCCGGCTGGCTCTCACCCGTCCATCTCCGGCTCTTCACAGGGGAGCTGTACGCTGCGATCCGCTCCGACGCCACCCCTGAGGAGATTGCCGCTCGAATTGACTCGTGGAGAGGCACCGCCGAGATGGACCATTCCCCGGCAACCAGAGAACACATTGAGCGGAACCGGGATCGCCGGTTCACCACGGTGGATGAGTGGCGAACGAGCAAGAGAGTTACCGGGTAATTGCCGACTGAGACGCCTTTCTCGAGGAACTCGAGCGGTGCCCTTGCTCCCAACAGGTACGCGTCAGTCAATTCGTGGCTCACGTCCTTCCAGCCAGTCCCCGCGCGGCCAGACCACCACTTCTGAAGCAGCTCCACGGCGCCTCTGCGCACCTGTGGCAGTTTGAGTGCGGCGGGTCTCGGCGACTCATCTACAGCGTGGACGATGCCAGTTCTACGGTCTGAATCGAGCATTTCGGGCTTCACCCATCGTGGGACAAGCCCGGGAGCCTGCCGTTTTGAGCCTGACCCGCCCGTATGTGATCCCGATCATTGCCCGGCCGCCCCGCTGAACCCATAGCGTTGCTCTATGAGCACTTCAGCCGCGACCGAACCCGCCAACCTTTACGCGGAGCGCTGGACCTGGGACCAGGTCCGCTGGGCTTCCCACTGCATCGACTGCTACCCGGGCAACTGCCCCATGCGCGTCTACCTCAAGGAAGGCAAGGTCGTCCGCGAAGAGTCTGCCGCCGTCTTCCCAACCATCATGGAAGGCGTGCCCGACATGAATCCCATGGGCTGCCAGAAGGGCGTGAGCTGGGGCCACATGCTCGAAGGCGACGAACGGCTGCTCTACCCGCTCAAGCGCGTCGGCGAGCGGGGTTCGGGCAAGTGGGAGCGCGTCACCTGGGAACAGGCCTGCACCGAGATCGCCGATGCCGTCCTCGATGCTGTGGAAGAGGTTGGCTCCGAATCCATCATCGCCCCTTCCGGCTGCAACATCAGCTCGTGGGGCGGCGCCGGCCGGGCCCGCTACCTCTCGGCCGTTGGCGGCCTCGTAACCGACGTCAACGCCGAGATGAACGACTTCGCCCCCGGTCTCTACATGACCTACGGCACCTTCGACCCCGTCAGCTCGATAGATGACTGGTTCCACTCCGATGTCTTCATCATCTGGTTTGGTAACCCCTTCTACACCCGCATCCCCCACATCCACTACGCGCTCGAAGCTCGCTACAACGGCTGCGAAGTCATCACCATCGCCCCCGACGTTTCGCCCTCCTCGATTCACTCGGACTTCCATGTCCCGGTGAAGGTCGGCAGCGACGGCGCCCTCGCACTCGCAATGGCGAAGGTGATCATCGATGAAGACCTGGTCGATACGAAGTTCGTCCTTGAGCAGACCGACCTCCCCCTCCTCATGAACCCGAAGACGAAGCGTTACCTCCGCGAAAGCGACTTCCTTCCCGCGGGCAACCCCGAACTCTTCTACGTCTGGGACACTGCTTCCGGGAAAGCCGTCCAGGCGCCCAGGGGAACCCTCTTCTGGACTGACATCAGGCCCGCCCTCGAAGGCGAGTTCTCCGTCGAAACGAAGGACGGCGCCGTAACAGTCACCACCGTCTACACCGAGATGTGCAAGCGCCTTGAGGAGTACACGCCCGAGTTCGCCCAGCGCGTCACCGGCGTCCACGCTGAAACCGTTCGCACCATCGCCCGCAAGATCGCGAAGGGCAAGACCAACATCCTTGGCTCCCTTGGCAACGCCGGCAAGTTTTACCACGGCGACCTGATCGAGCGCGGCCAGGCCCTGCTCCTCGCTCTCACAGGCAACTGGGGCAAGCACGGCACCGGCTTCCGCGCCTGGCTCACCGGCCTCTTCGATGGGTCCATGACGCTGGGCGTCAAGACAAAGCGCGGACCCGCAGAGGTGGCCGGCATGCTCGACATGCGCGAGCAGGCCATGAAGGCCATGATGGCGGCTGACCCCACGCTCACCCCGGCCATCCTCTCGATCGAGATGACCAAGAACGCGGGCTCGGGCGGCGCGGGCGGTATGATCCCGCCCGTCTTCTGGTGGTACCACCACGCCGGCTACCGCGACGCCTGGAACCGCCGTGAGTGGCACGACCCCAGCATGGTGCGCGAGTTCGACTCCTACATGCAGGAGGCGCTCCAGAAAGGCTGGTGGAAGGGCGTCGATGTCCCCCGCGCTAACCACCCGAGCCGTGTGCTTATCGAATGCGGTGGCAACGTTCTGCGCCGCACCCGCGGCGGCGGGAAGATGCTCCTCAAGCACCTCTGGCCTCAGCTCACGATGGTCGTCACTCTCGATGTCCGCATGAGCACCACCGCCCTCCACTCCGACTTCGTGCTCCCCATCGCTCACCAGTACGAGAAGATCGGCTTTGGCATCCCCAGCACGCACACCATGAACCTCACCTTCTGCGACAAGGCCATTGACCCACCGGGCGAGGCCGTCAACGAATGGGAGGCCTTCCGGCGCATGGCCGAGAAGCTGGAGGAACGTGCCCGCGCCCGCAACTTCAAGCCCATCACCGACTCGCGAGGCTCGGTCCACGACCCTACCACCGCCCATAGCAACTACACCCGCAACGGCGTCTTCGTTGATGAGGAGGTGCTCGCCGACGAGATGCTGCGGGACAGCGCCATCAGCGGCACGCTGCCATCCGACGCGAGCCTCGAGGATATCCGTGAACACGGCTACTACCGCTGGCAGAGCCTCGGCATTTCGCCACGCGCCCTCGGACAGGCCACGGACCCCCAGCCCGATGAGACGTTCGTCCCCTGGCGCAAGCACGTCGAGGCCGGCGAGCCCTACCCGACGCTGACGCGCCGCGCCCAGTTCCTCATCGACCACGAGTGGTTCATCGAGGCCGATGAGCACCTGCCACGGCACAAAGACGCCCCCGCCAGCGGCGGCGACTACCCGTTCCAGATCACCAGCGGCCACAATCGCTGGAGCATCCACTCGCTCAACATCGCCAACGACATGATGCAGGAAACCCACCGCGGCACGCCCCACCTCGTCATCAACAACCGCGATGCTGAGGCGAAGGGCATCAGGGATGAGGACATGGTCCGCGTCTACAACGACCTTGGCGAATTCCACGTCCCAGCCCTCATCTCCGCCAGCGCCCGGCCGGGGCAGGTGGTGATGTACAACGGCTTCGAGCCCTACCAGTTCCCGAACTGGGCCGGCCCGAACGACGTTGAACCCGGCATGATCAAGTGGCTCCACCTCGCCGGCGGCTACGGCCACCTGAAGTTCTGGGTCACCGAATGGCAGCCCTCGCCCGTCATGCGCGGCACTCGCTGCCAGGTCGAGAAGGCTTAGCGGCAGACCCCGCGCTACAGTGAGACACAAGAGGGGGGTGCACCGGCCGGTGCACCCCCCTCAATCTCGTTCTCCCGGGGCAGGTCTACAGGAGCTTGATCTGGATCGACTTGGTCTCCAGGTACTCCTCGAGACCCGCCGAGCCAAGCTCACGTCCCAGCCCGCTCTGCTTGTAGCCCCCGTACGGCATCCCCTGCAGGCCTGTGCCGTGATATGCGTTGACCCACACGGTCCCGGCACGGAGGCCCTTCGCGGCCTTGAAGGCCGTATTGAGGTCGCGCGTCCAGACGGCCGCCGCCAGCCCGTACATCGTGTCGTTCGCCGTCCGAAGCGCCTCGTCGAGGTCCTCGAAGGCAAGCACCGAAAGCACCGGCCCGAAGATCTCCTCCCGCGCGATGGTTGCGGTGTTGGAGACTTCATCGAAGATAGTCGGCTGGACGAAAAGGCCCCGGGCGAGGTCGCCATCGGTTGCCCTGCTGCCGCCGCTGAGAAGCTTCGCCTCCCGCTTGCCTGCGTCAAGGTAGCCCTCGATCTTCTTTAGCTGGGACTCGTTGATGACCGGCCCCATGGTTGTTGTGGGGTCCAGCGGGTTGCCCATCTTCAACATCGCCCCCATCGACACCAGCTGTCCGACGAACTGGTCCTTGATGGGCTTTGCGACAAGCAGCCGGCTCCCCGCCTGGCACACCTGGCCGCTGTTCAGGTAGATGCCAAAGAACGCCCCGGCCACTGCGGCCTCGAGCGGCGCATCCGGCATGATGATGTTCGGTGACTTGCCGCCCAGCTCGAGCGAAACCTTCTTCACGTTATTGGCGGCCGCCCGCATGACCGCCTTGCCGCTCGCCGTCGAGCCGGTGAAAGCGACCTTGTCGACCAGTTCCGAGGCGGCGATATGCTGGCCCACCAGGGCGCCGTTGTCGGTCTCGCTCGTCACCACGTTGAACACGCCATCGGGCAGGCCCGCCTCGGCGAGAATCCCTGCCAGGAGGAGCGTGCTCCCCGGGGTGAAGTGCGATGGCTTCGCCACCATGGTGCACCCGGCGGCGATGGCCGGGCCGATCTTCCACGAGATGAGCAGGAGCGGGAAGTTCCACGGCGTGATGATGCCCACTACCCCAACCGGCTCGTGGACCACCAGCCCTACGGCGTCAGGCAGCTGCTGCGTGATTGTCTCGCCTTTGAGGTCGAGCGCCTTCGCGGCGAAGTACTGGAAGACCTCCGCCGTCCCCGTCACTTCGACCATGGCCATGGTCTTTGGCTTCCCCACCTCGTTGGCCAGGCACGTCGTGAGCGCATCGGCCCGTTCGAGGACGAGGTCGGCGGCCCGTCGCAGGATGCGCGCGCGCTCGGCGGCCGCCGAGTTGGCCCAGGCGCCCTGGTCGAACACCCGCCGTGCGGCCTCGATCGCCTTCTGCGCATCCTCGATGCCACTGTTGGGGTACGTCGCCACCACGCGCCCGTCGTAAGGGCTGCGCCGTTCGAACTGCTCCCCCGAAACCGAATCGACCCACCTACCGTCGATGAACTGCTGGTATCTGGCCACGCTCGCCGGGTCGGCAACCGTTGTCATTGCTCAAGTCCTCCTGTGGCTATGTCCATGCCAGCATATCGGCTTGTCCACGGTGTCGCACGCGCTTGTACTGGTTCAAGACGTCCGTGACAGTTGCTCCTTGTGGGATTGGGCCAGGAACTGGGCTGGGGTGAGCATGCCGAGGGCCTGGTGAGGGCGGATGTGGTTGTAGGTGTGTTCCCAGCGGCGGGCAGCGCGGGAGAGGGCGGAGACGGTGAAGTCTTCGAGGGTGAGGTCGTAACACTCCTCGCGGGCGGTGCGATTGAGGCGTTCGACGCGGCCATTGAGCTTGGGGCTGTGGGGCGGAAGGACGAAGAGGAGTATGCCGCGAGCCTGGCAGGCGGCCTCGAAGGCGGCCATGAACTCCGAGCCTCCATCGACCTGGATAGCCCCTGACAGCGAAGGGAGCCGGTCGAGGGCATCGAGGAGCGTACGGCGAGGGATGTTCGGTGGCGTTGGAGGCGACGGTGACCACCGCGCAGCGGCTGGCGACATCGATGGCGGTGAACTGCTTGAGGACCCGGCGGCCATCACGCAGGTCGAGGTGTCGACGCCCAGGTCCCCGGGTGGAGGGCGAGGTGCTCCTTCGGCTTGCGGGTGGCATAGGGGCGCTGCCAGCGCCGCCGCTGGGCCGGGGTACGGTTGAGCGGCGGTTCCCGCCAGCTGGCCGTGCGCTTTGAGGTAACGCAGGATGCGGCCCACCATCGAGGCGGAGAGGGCGAACCCTGGCGCAGGAGGAGCACCGCCAGCTTCAGCTTCCCCAGCGCGGGGAACCGTTCCCGCAACGCCTTCACTGCGAGCACCTGGGCGGTGGTCCAGGTCGGTAAAGCGTAAAGCGCCTGGGCCTGCTCGGCCGGTCCTCCAGTGTGGCCAGGTTCCTGGGGTCGTACCGGCGCCACCAGCGGTAAGTCTCCCTGGCTGATGGCGAAGTGCCGGGCGGTCAGGCACATTCTGGTCATGCTCCAGGTGCCCTCTATCCACTTCAGCCGTTGCCTCGCCTTCGGGGAGAGCTGTACCAGCTCCTTCCTTGCGAGCTTGAGCATGGGCCCGGTGACACCGCGCTTACGATGCGCATCGCGCCTCCGGGCAGGCAGAGACAGCGTGGGGGCTGCTAGACTCGGGCGCGGAGGTCTCCTTGCGCCGGCGGAGTGGGTTGAGTGCCACCCCGATCCTACTGGGAGACTCCCTTCCCCACATCCCCGCACGGTATCGCCCATTCGAACATGGAGGGGTGCAATCCCGTCGGCAATTGTCTATACAATTACCCGCCCCTCCTATGCCTGCTCCCCTTCCTGCTTGCCAGCCGCTTCGCGACTGTCTCGCAGGTATCTGGACCTGATCAGCGCTCATCACGTTGCATCAACCTTCCCAGAATGCCCCCACCGCTCCCCTGCGTTGCAGCTCCGCCCGCAGGTCGAGCATCGCCGTGTAGGTGGCCAACACAAAGGCCCTGTCCCCGGGGGCCGTTTGCGCCACGATCGCATCGAGCAGAGCTGCCGCCTCGTGCTCGATAGCTCCCGGCGCCGGCCACCCCGCGTATTTCAGACGCAATGCCATGTCCTCCGCCCGGTCGCCCCCGGCCCACGAGGCGTCCACCTTCCCGGCGAGCAGCCGAAGTCGACATCCCAGGTCCAGCTTACGTCCTGCCCGTCGGCGAACCGATCGTTGAGCAAGACCGCCACGCGCAGTTCCCGTTCCGCCAGGCGCCCGATCGTCCCGAGAAGCTGAATGACCTGGTTCGCCCCGGCCGGGTTCTTGCATAGCAGCAACCGCACCTGGCGTCCTTCAAGCGTGGCCACCTCCTGCCGTCCGAACGCGGCCTGCACGTGCTGCAGTCCGGCCACGATCGCTTCAGGCGGGAGACCGATCACACGAGCGAGGGCGACGGCCGCCAGTGCGTTGTAGACGTTGTAGACCCCCGTCAGCGGGGTGCTCACGTCGCCGAGGCCGTCGATCGCAAACCCGGCCGAGTCGAGCTCCAGCCTGACGTTCGACGCCCTGGAATCCGGTGCTGGCCGTGCACGGCCGCACCTGCGGCATCGCCACCGGCCGATATGGGCGAAGTAACGCAGGTCGTAGTCGAAGGCCCCGCCGCATGCCCTGCACCAGCGCGCGTCAAAGGCGCCCGCCGCCTCAGTGCCCAGGGCAGCGTCCTCCAGCCCGAACCAGTGAACCGGCCCGGGCCAATCCAGGGCAAGCTCCGCAACCGATGGATCGTCCGCATTGAGAACGAGCGTGGCATCCTTGGGCGTCACCGCCAGCGCCTCGCGCCAGAGCCCGGCCACGGTATCGACTTCTCCATACCGGTCCAGCTGGTCGCGGAAGAGGTTGGTGAAGGCGATCGCCCTCGGCGCCAGCGCCCGCGCCGCGGGCGGCAGGGTCGCCTCGTCGGTTTCGAACAGGCCAACCATGCCTGCCCCGCCGTGAATCGCACCGCACTTCCCCGATGCCCCCAGCAGCGCGCTCGCAATCCCCCGCATGAGGTTCGATCCTTCGCGGTTGTGAAGGTAGGGCACCCCGGCCTCGGCCAGCATCCGGGCGAGCATGCGGCTGGTCGTGGTCTTGCCGTTGGTGCCGGTCACGAGCACTCGCCCCCCACCGAGCTGCCGCCCCAGCTTCCGCGCTACCCCCGGGTCGGCGCGCTCGGCGACCAGCCCGGGCAGAGCGGTCCCGCCTCCCCGCCGAAGCTGCCGGGCGGCCACCCCGGCCACCTTCCCGGCGTTCACGGCGGCAATGAGGCGCAGGTCCACCCCATTAGGTTAAGCGGGCTGGCCGCACCCGGCACCCGCAGGAGCCGTTACGCCGGGGACTGGCGCCTTTTCGGCCCACCCCGCAGGCTACCGGAATGGACCTGGATAACGCGGCGGCCATCCTCTATGCCATCACTTTCGCCTTGCTCATGGCGCACCAGGCCGATTCTGCCTACTGGCGCGAGTGGGAGCTCTTCAGGATGCCGGGCGGGCCACAGCTCAACCTCGCCCTGAATCTCCTGCTTCTCCTTGCCGGGCTTGCGGGCTTCGCGGCGGTGCTCGAATCCCACCGCGCGGGCAATGCCTTCGCACTGGTCCTTTCTGCGGCCGGCGCTTTCGCCTTCGCCATTCACTTCGTCTTTCTCGCCCGCGGCGACCACCGGTTCCGGCTGCCCGCTTCCATCGGCGTCATTGTGGCGCTGCTGCCTGTGTCCGTGGCCCTGGCTGCGGTTACGCTCGCCGCGGCCAGGGGGTAATCCCGCGGCAGCCCTGCCCTAGAGAATGCCCGCCTGGCGCAGCACGCCAAAGATCCGGTCGAGCGAGATGACGCCCACCACTCGCCCATCGGTGACCACCGGCATGTGCATGAGTCCTGCGCTTTCCATCTCAACCATCACATCTGCTATCGGCTGGCCAGGGTTCGCTGCCCTCAAACGGGCGCTGGGCACCATCGCCCGCGCTGCCGGGGTCATGTCCCAGAGCGGCTCCGGTACTTCCTGCATCTGGTGTGCCCCCAGGATCCCGGCCAGCCGCCCTTCCTCCTCGATGAAGTAGCAGAGTCGCGGGTTCAATTCGAGAGCGCCCCGGGCGAGCGCGCCGACACTCATCTGTCCATCCACCACCGGCGGGTCGGGGACCATCAGGTCGCCCGCCCGGTAGCGTCCCAGCGTCTCCATCAGCCGCGTGTAGAGCAGCGCCTGCCTCGCCGCGCCTTCGAGGAAGAGCCCCACCAGGATGAACCATGCGCCCCCGAACCGGTCGATCACCCACACGTCATAGCCAACCAGGGCAAGCGCGCCGAGGGCCATCATCGCCCACGCGAACAACCGCCCGGTCCAGCCGGCGACCATCGACGCGCGATAGTAGCTCCCGGTGATCAGCCAGAGAAGCGATCGGAAGACGCGCCCACCATCCATGGGGAATGCCGGGAGCAGGTTGAAGGCGCCCAGAAGGCCATTCATCGCCCCTACCCAGAGAAGCATCACCTGCTGCGGTTCTGAGCTTCCCCCGCCCAGTGCCCACCACCCCGCAATGCAGGCCCCGGCGACGGCGAAGCTCATCAGCGGTCCCGCCAGGGACATCAGCAGCTCAGCTGTGGGGCGCGCGGCATCCCGGGTGATCTGCGCAACGCCCCCGAACAGGAAAAGCGTGATGCTTCGCACCGGGATCCGGTAGGCCCTTGCTACCAGGCTGTGTGCCAGCTCGTGGAGGATGATCGACGCAAAGAAAAGCACCGAGCTCGCCGCCGCCAGGGCGATATGGACCGCCGGGCTGCCGCCCTCAATGGTGCTTGGGTAGACATCCGTCGCCAGGATGAGCGTGGTAAGCGCAAACAACGCGAACCATGCCGGGTGCACCAGCACGGGAATGCCGAACAGCGATCCGACCTGGATGGTTCGCATGGCTCTCTATCCAGTCTACCGCGTTGCTGCCGCCCGCCAACCGCTGTTCCTTGGCCCCAAACAGAAAAGGGGGCGCCAGCGCGCCCCCTTTCCAACTCCCCGGTCGCGGTCTGAAACCCGCCCTAACGTTGCTTCTGCGGGGGTGGCAGGTCGTCCCCTGTCTCAACGACGGCTTCCCAGCAGAGGTAGAAGAAGAACAGCCCCATAAGGATGGGCGCCAGGAACGCCGGGTGCTCGCTCATGAGCAGGCCATAGAAGCCGCCCCCAACCATGAGCAAGAGCGCCGCCAGGTAAACCAGGAATGCGCCCCAGCTGAAACTAAGCATCGTCTTGCTCCTCCGGGGCCATCGTAACGAGCCGCCTCGGCAGGTGGAACCCGGACTGAAGGGCACAAACCGTTAGAAAACCGCAAGAAATCGGCGATTTTCCGGTTGAGGCGGGTGAACGAACGGTGAATGCCCCACCCGCGGGCGCCTGCCGTATCGCAGGCCTCAGGCAGTGGCCGCCACCGGGAGGTGCTGCCGGGGCACCATTCCCTCGAGAACCCGTTCCAGCGCCATCGTATGGCTGCAGACGCTCCAGCTGCCAAAGAAGTCGCAGTTGCAGGACCACTTCCCATCTTCGAGGGCGACCGCGTGGTCGCTGTTCTCTCCGTGGAAGGTCACATGCAGGTCGCTCACCTGCATCCGGTGCCGTTCACGCGCGTAGGCTTTCGACTTCTCGATCTTTCCGATCAGGCTCGACTGCATCGCTGGCGGACCTCCTTCAATAAGCACAAACGGCGCCGGACAGGCCCGGCGCCGCGATTCACACGCTCTGGATGAACACATCCATGGGCGGAAGCTACCCCTTTCGCACAGCGCCTGTCAATGGCCGTCCAGGCCGCCAAAGCGTCAAGGAGCCGTACCCCTTTCCCGGTCCTCGCCCGGCGGCTCGATCGCTCACCCGGCGGCCAGGGCCCCATCCTCCATGGCCATCACGCGGTGGGCCAGGCCGAGGATGCGGACGTCGTGCGTCACTATCACAAGTCCCTTCGCTTCGCCGGCCTCCACCGCGGTACGCAGTACCTCCATTACCCGGTGGCCCGCCTTCGAATCGAGATTCGCTGTCGGCTCATCGGCAAGGATGATGTCCGGGCGATTGGCGAGTGCGCGCGCCACGGCAAGCCGCTGCTGTTCGCCGCCGCTCAGATTCGGTGGGCGCTGGTTGACGCGATGGCCAAGGCCAAGGATCTCGAGGAGCTGGCCCGACCGCTGGCGAGCTTCACGCCCCCCCATACCGGCCAGGTTGAGGGCCACCTCCACGTTTTCGCGCACCGTGAGTGGCGCCAGGAGATTGAACGCCTGGAACACAAAGCCAATGCGCTCGCGGCGCACCCGCGCCAGGCTGCCCTGCCCCATGTTCGTCACATCCTCGCCCAGGATCACTATCCTCCCCGCCGTCGGGCGCAGCAGGCAGCCCGCCATCGAAAGCAGGGTGGTCTTCCCGCAACCCGATGGTCCGACAATGGCGACGATTTCGCCCTGCCCCACCTCCAGGTGCACGTCGCGCACGGCATGTACGGCCGCCGCCCCTTCGCCGAATGTCTTCGACACGCCCTCAAGCACCAGCGGCAGCGGCCCCGTGCTCATGCGCGCTTGAACACCATGAGCGGGTCAACCCGCAAGATGCGTGCCAGCGGCACCACCCCTCCAACAATGCTCAGGGTCATCGCCGCCGCGAGCGCCTGCCCTGCGTTCAGGAGTGTGATGCTCACGCCGATGTCCGGCGCGAACTGCGTGATCACCGGCCCGGAGAGGAACGCCAGCGCCAGCCCAAACAGGTAGCCGAGCAGGCAAAGCACCACTGCCTGCGCGACAACGGTCTGCAGGAGGTAGCCGGTGGGCGCCCCGATTGCCTTGAGCACCCCGAAGTCGCGCAGCCGTTCCGCTGTCGTCGTGTACATCGTTAGGCCCACGATCGCCAGCCCCACAAGGAAACCGGCCGTTGAGGCCACCTGGATGGGAGAAAGGAAGAGCTTCGATAGCAGGTCCCGGTCGTTGTGCGAAAGCTCACGCCTGGTGAGCACCGTGATCTCGCTCGACTTCCCGGCGATCGCCGCCGCCATCTCGTCCGGGTCGAGCCCCGGTTCCAGCTTCACGAGCACGAAGTTGACACGCCCGGGCGAGCCCAGGAGCGCCTCGAGTGTTTCTCTTTGCACAAACAGGTACTTGCCCGCGATTGGCGCCGTCTCCTTCGATATTCCCACCACGCGGTACTCGTATTCGGCGACCTTCACCCTGTCGCCCAGCTTCACGCCCAGCTTGCCGGCCAGGGCCTCATCGAGGACAGCCTCATCGGGGCCTGCCACATCACGCCCCGATTTGAATTTCCAGGGCCCCCCGAGCCCTTCAGCGCCGTATCCGACCGCCGTCGCGGGCAACTGGTCCCGCTCTGAGGTCACGATCACGGGCAGCCGCGTGATCCCGGCAGCCACATCCACTCCCTCGGCCTCGCCGATCATCACGGCCACTTCCTCGGGCAGCACCGAAGCGGCAAGCGTCATGTTCTCGACGCCCGCGCGCGCTACGAAGAGGTCCGCGCCGACGTTATCGATATACGTCGTCGAACGCGCCACCGTGCCGTCCATGATTCCCCGCAAGAGCAGGATGAGGAGGATTGCAAACCCGATCCCGCCGATACTGATCACCAGGCGAACCCTGTCGTTCAACAGCGTCCGCGTCGCCAGGTGCACGAACCCCGGCCGGATCGGCAGGATGAGAGCGAACCTCACGCTGGTATTAGGCACGCCACCCGTCCGTGCCGCAACCCGGCCCCTCCTTTTTGCTTGACCTGCCCTGCCACCAGGTTTAGGCTTCCCGGTGCTGCAAGGGGGAGTAACCGAAAGCCCCACCCCCGGGGCGAGAGACCGATCGACATACTGCGCGCTTCGCGCCGGTCGGCTCGGCGAGGCCCGCCCTCGTCCGGTGAGACCCTGGCACATCCATTTCGGATGGGCCAGGTCTCAGAAACCCGGCCCGAGGGAGAAGCAAGTGTTGCGTTCCGGTCCCCGTTCCCATTACCGCGGCCGCCTGGCCACTCAGTCCCCTTTCTGGCTACCATCCCGCCGGCCATCGCGGCCATGTGGTCTGGTAGGGTAGCGCCATGTCGTTCTTGAGCCTTGTCGTCAAGAACCTCCTCCGCCAGCCCGTCCGCGCTGGCCTTACGCTCCTCGGCATCTCGGTTGGGATAACCACAGTCGTTGCCCTCGGCGTGGTGACCAGCGGCATGAAGAAGACCGCTGGCGAGATCATCACCACCGGGGGTGCGGACTTCCTCGTTGCCCAGAAGGGCGCCGCCGATATGGCCTTCAGCACAATCCCCGAGTCAGAAAACGAGAGCATCGCCGCCACCCCCGGCGTCGAACGCGCCATCCCCGTCCTCCTCCATGTCGCCTCCGTCGGCTCCAATCCATTCTTCATGCTCTCCGGCTGGCGGGCCGAGGACCTGGCTACCACTCCGTTACCCCTGGTCGAGGGCTCGCTCCCTGCCCCGGGTGCGGCTGACGAAATCCTCCTGGGCGCCGGCGCCGCCTCGGACCTGAGGGTCTCCGTGGGCGATACCGTGACCATCGCGGAGACCGGGTTCCGGGTTGCCGGTATCTACCGCACCGGCGCGCTCTGGGAGGACAACGGCGCCAGGGCCCTCTCGCCACCGTCCAGGCCATCACCTCGAAGCCACCCACCGTCTCCGTCATCTACGTCGTTCTCCACCAGGACGCACGGGTGAATGATGTGGCGTCGTTCATTGAAGAGACCTTCCCGAACCTGGTGACCATCACGAGCGTGGGGGAGCTTTCCAAGGTTGATCAGGGTGTCGAAATGATGGATGCCGCAAACCTTGCCATCTCCATCCTCGCCGTGGGCATCGGCGCAATTGGCGTCATGAACACCATGGTCATGTCGGTGTTCGAACGCACCCGTGAGATCGGGATTCTCCGTGCCGTTGGCTGGTCTGGCGCTCGCGTCCTGCGCATGATCATCATCGAATCGCTCGCCCTCTGCCTCGTCGCCGCCGGGTTTGGCGCGGCGCTGGGCGTCGCCGCCAGCCGCGCCGTCCTGTTCGTCCCGGCCATACGCAGCCTCCTGGAGCCCGTCTACGGTGGATATCTTCATCCGCGCCCTTGTGGTTGCCACCGCCGTGGCTCTCGTTGGCGCCGCCTACCCGGCCTACCGGGCCGTGCGGCTCACCCCCATGGAGGCTCTCCGCTATGAATAGCGATGCCCCCGTCATCGCCATCTCAGGGGTGGTAAAGACCTTCGAAAATGGCAGGCTCCGCGCTCTCGATGGAGTGGACCTCAACGTGCAGAAGGGCGAGTTCGTTGCCATTGTCGGCCCTTCGGGATGCGGCAAGTCCACTCTCCTCCACCTCCTCGCCGCACTCGACAGGCCCGACGAAGGGACGATTGTCGTTGCCGGCCACGACCTTGCCGCTGCCCGCCGCCTGAACGAGTATCGCGCCCGCGACGTGGGCATGGTCTTTCAACTCGATAACCTGCTGCCTACCCTCACAGCCAGCGAAAACGTGCAGGTGCCCATGTTCGGGCAGGGCCACTCGGGCCGGGAGCGCCGAAGGCGCGCCGATGAGCTTCTCGCCATGGTGGGGTTGGCCGGCCGCACCCGGAACCGCCCGCCCCAGCTTTCGGGAGGCGAACGTCAGCGCGTGGCCATCGCCCGGGCGCTCGCCAACGCGCCCGCCATCCTGCTGGCGGACGAGCCCACAGGGCGTCTTGACTCCGCCTCCGGCCGCCGCGTCCTGGAGCTGCTCGAGCAGGTCCGGCGTGAGCAGGGGATTACCGTCATCCTCGTCACGCACGACCCCGCTATCGCCGCCCGCGCCGACCGGGTCGTCCAGATGCTGGATGGCCGGATCGCCAACGGCACAGGGCCCGCCTGAAATCGGCGCTCAGGCTCGCGGGTAAAGCAGCATCTGCGTGCACCGGAAGAGCGCGATGGGCTTACCGGCGCCTTCCTCTGTCACTTCAGCGTCCCACACCTGGGTCATGCGGCCGCCGTGGGCGAGCCTGGCGCTGCAGGCGATTGCACCCTCGGTGGCGGTCCCCAGGAAGTTGGTTTTCAGCTCGATGGTCGTGAAGCCGGTGGCGCCCTCGGGGCGGCTCACCACCGCTCCATAGCCGCAGGCGGTGTCCGCCAGGGCCACCACCGTGGCTGCATGCAGGTAGCCGTTTGGCGCCATGTGCTCGCCGCATATTGCGAGCCGCGCGCGCACGAGTCCCGGCCCAATCTCCAGTATCTCCAGCCCGAGGAGCCCTGGGAGCCGGCCCCGGCCGCCTGCGTTGAAGAACTCTGCCGAATACGGGGTCTCGCCTGCTTCTGCCATGCTGCCAATCGTTGCACGGTGAGTTGCAAACTGCAACTCACTCGCTAGTCCTTCCGTCTCTCCAGCAGCTCGCGGATAGAGCCGTCTGCCACTTCGTAGACATGCGTTGCCACGCCTTCCACGATCCCGGGGTCGTGGCTCGCGCACAGGATTGTGCCCGTGTACTGCTGCAGCGCCTCGATGAGCTTGCGGCGCGTTGTCCGGTCCAGGTGGTTCGTCGGCTCGTCCAGCAGGAGAACATTCGTCGGCTGGATGAGGAATTTCGCCAGCGCCACGCGGCTGCGCTCGCCCCCCGAGAGCACGCTCACGGGCTTGAACACATCGTCGCCGATGAACAGGAAGCGCCCCAGCACCCTGCGCAGGTCCACGTCGGGCGTGCCGTCAGCGACCGCCCGGACCTCCTCAATCACCGTCCGCTCTCCATCAAGGGCTTCGTCCTGGTGCTGGTCGTAGTAGCCGGGACGCGCCCTCTCCGCCCATTCCACCACCCCCTCCGTGGGCTGCACCTGCCCGGCCGCGATCCGAAGGAGGGTGCTCTTGCCACCCCCGTTCGGCCCGATCAGCGCCACCTTCTGGCCCCGCTCGACGTGCATGTTCACGTCTATCAGCACCGGCTCCTCCCCAAAGGAGTGGCTGAGGTGCTTCAGCATCAGGGACATCGCGTTCGGTTCGCCCGTGAGCGGCGATGTCGAAGTGGACCTCCGCCTCCTTCTTGACCCGCTCGATTCGTACGACCTTCGCGAGCGCCTTCTCCCGGCTCTGGGCGGCGCTCGTCTTTGTTGCCTTCGCCCGGAACCTCTCTGATGAAGCGTTCCTGTTTCGCGAATTCCGTTCCTGGCGGGCCGCGGCGCGGTCCTGTTCCTGCAGGCGCGCCGCCTTCTGCTTCTGAAATCCGGTAGTTCCCCGCGTAGCTATCCACCGTCCCATCGCGCAGGTCGAGGATGCGTGTCGCCACCCGGTCCAGGAAGGCCCCGTCGTGGGTGACCATCAACAGCGTGCCCGGGTAGTCCTCCAGCTCCTCGGCCAGCCATTTGCGTGCGCGGGCGTCCAGGTGGTTGGTTGGCTCGTCGAGCAGCATGTTCTCGGGCCGCCGCACCAGCACCTTCGCCAGCGCGATCCGCATCTGCCAGCCGCCGCTGAACTCGCTGCAGCGCTTCTCCCGGTCGGCGTGCTCGAAGCCGAGACCGTCGAGCACGCGGCCAATGCGCGCATCGATGCGGTAGCCATCGTGCGTTTCGAACGCCTCGAAGAGCCGCGCCTGTTCGTGGATGAGCTCATCGAGGTCGCCTTCGCCCCGCTCGATGCGGTGGGCGATCGCAGCGAGCTCCCGTTCGATCGCGTGCGCCTCGGGGAAGGCCAGCCACAGCTCCTCAACCAGCAGGTTGTCATCCGCCAGCCCCGCTTCCTGGCGCAAGTAGCCGATGGCGCCGCCACGCCAGCCCGCATCGCCACCATCGGGCACATGCTCCCCGGCGAGGAGGCGCAGGATCGTCGACTTACCGCTGCCGTTCGGCCCAACAAGCCCCGCATGCTCACCGTCGCCCACGATGAACGAAACGCTGTCGAGCACATCGACAGCGCCAAAGCTCTTGGCGGCGTTCTCGGCGAAAAGCATCAGTCAGTCTCGCTGGTGCGGGCGTCCGCTCCATTCCTGATGGTAGCAGCCCGGGAGTGAACGGACCGGCCCCGTCCCCCCAGGCGCTTTCCCGCGCCGGACTGGGAGACCATCCTACGGGTGCGCACGTATCCGGCCCGCATCCGATCGTGTACAATCCGACAACGGGCCCCCAGCAACGGGGGCCCGAAAGTGTGTCCACCATGCCAATCGTCGTCGTCGTCGGCGGGCAGTGGGGCGACGAAGGCAAGGGCCGCATCGTCGACCTTCTCGCCCGCAAGGCCCGGGTCGTCGCTCGCTATTCCGCCGGCAACAACGCCGGCCATACCATCGTGAACGAACGCGGCGAATTCAAGCTCCACCTCGTTCCTCTTAAGATCTTCTACCCCGAAAAACCTGCGTCATCGGCAACGGCGTCGCTGTCGACCCCGAAGTTCTCCTCGGCGAAATCGACAGCCTGAAGGAAAAGGGCATCGACACCTCACGCCTCATCGTCAGCGATCGGGCCAACGTCATCATGCCCTGGCACCGCCTCATCGATCAGCTCGATGAGAAGCTTCGCGGCGAGGCCGCAATCGGCACCACCGGCAAGGGCGTGGGCCCCTGCTTCATCGACAAGGTCGCCCGCCGCGGCATCCGCATTGGCGACCTGCTCCGCGCCGAGGACCTGGTGCCTCGCATCCAGGCCGCACTCGAATACCAGAATCGCGTCATCACCGGCGTCTACGGCGCCGAACCCATCGACGCCGATGGCTGCTGCGAACGCTACCTCGAATACGGCAGGCGCCTCACGCCATTCGTGGCCGACGTCCAGGCCATCGTCCTCGACGCTCATCGCCGCGGTGAATACGTGCTCCTCGAAGGCGCGCAGGGCTCCCTCCTCGACCTTGACCACGGCACCTACCCCTACGTGACTTCGAGCGTCCCCAGCTCGTCCAGCTCGGGGGCCGCCCTTGGCGTAGGCATCGGCCCGACCGATATCCAGCGCGTCGTCGGCGTCTTCAAGAGCTACTGCACCCGCGTCGGGAACGGCCCCTTCCCGACCGAGCTCTTCGACGAGATCGCCGGCCGCCTGCGAGACCACGGCAAGGAGTACGGCCGCGGTGAATACGGGACCACCACGGGCCGCCCCCGGCGCATCGGCTGGCTCGATGCCGTGGCCGCCCGCTACAGCGTCCGCTTCAATGGCCTCGCCGCCGTCGCGCTCACGCGCCTGGACGTTCTCGATGAGATGCCCTCTATCAAAATCTGTACGGCCTACGAGCTGGACGGCGAGATCATCGATGCGCTGCCGGCCCGCCAGTCCGTGCTTGAACGGGTAAAGCCCGTCTACGAAGAGCTACCCGGCTGGATGACTCCGACCACCGACGTCCGCAACTTCGATGACCTGCCACCGCAGGCCCAGGCCTTCATCCGGCGCGTCGAAGACCTCCTCGAATGCCCGGTCGACCTCATTTCCGTCGGCCCTTCACGCGAGCAGGCTGTAATCGTCAACCCGATTTTCTAGCCGCGGGCGCCTGGTTTCCCGGGGATTCCGCCGTCCGGGAGGGCAGCCCGCACTTCCCAAACGTAAGTGACGGACGATAGGCCCCTCTTTATTGGCCCGTTGGAGTCCCCGTCCCGCCCCGGGCTTGTTACAATCCGAAAGGAGCCGCTCACCCGGCGCCACCGTCCCGATCTCCGTTGACGCGATGAGGACCGGCAATCCATGCCCAATGCTCCACTGGAATCTGGCGACCATTCTCCCAGGCCGCTCGATGCCCCGGCGCTCTCTGAAACGGAGGCGGCCGCGAGTCTTGCCATGGTGGAGCGGCGCTTCGAGACGGTGATGCAGCTCATCGGAGACGCCGAGGTGGCGGACGCCGTCCGCACCACCAGTAGCGACCTGGAGCGCGCCCTGCTGCGCTATGCCCGCGTGCGCCAGGCGCGTGCCATGCCCGCTGCCGCCGCCGACGTTCATCGCGTTTTCGATGCGATTGAAGCCGAACGGGGCGCCTCGCAGGGACCCCGGAGCGCCAGCCTCTAGGCTTCCCTTTCGCCGTAGTAGGGGAGGTTGACCTTCCCCTCGCTGGCCGGGCGGCCAGCGCCCACCATGGCCATTGTGACGGGCGCGACCACAGTGGGGTCGGTCAGCACGTTCACGCAGGCCGGCAGGCCGCTGGCGAGCGCCCTCGCCAGGGCCGGCTCCAGGTCCTGGGCCCGTTCGACGAACTCCGCGTGGCAGCCGAAACCCGCCGCCGCCAGGTCGTAGCGGGTCGGCCCAAGGTGCGTCACAACCGTGCGGTCGTGACCGAACATCAACTCCTGCCCGTGGCGCGACATGCCCCACTGCTGGTCGTTGTTCACCACGGTCAGCACATTCAGCCCGTGGCGCGCCATGGTGTCGAATTCCGCGAAGTTCAGGCCAATGGAGCCGTCGCCGCTGATGCAGACCACCCGCCGCCCGGGGTGCGCCGCCTTGGCCGCGATTGCGAAGGGCAGGCCCACGCCCAGGCATCCCAGGTACCCGTGCGACATCCAGCTCCCGCCCTCATCCACCGCCGAGGCGACGTCCATCCACCACGCTGTCTCGCCCCCGTCGGCAACGAAAATCGCATCGGGTCCGGCAAGCTTCGCAAGGGTGTGCGCCAGCCGGTACGGGTGGATTGTGCGGTCATCGTTCAGCGTGGCCGCGAACATGTTTCCAAAGAGACCCTTCGCCCCGGCAACGGCAGTGCGCCACCCCTCGTGCATGGGCCATTTCGCGCCGTCTGCGGCAGCAATCAGGGCGCGCAGCGTCTCGCGTACGTCGGCCACAATCCCCAGCTCGATATCGCGGTTCCGGCCGATCTCCTCGCCCTCGATGTCGACCTGGATGACGCGCGCCCCCGCGGGGATGGTCCGCCCGCTTCGGCCGCCCGTGAACAACCCCAGGCGCGTCCCCAGGATGAGGACGACGTCGGCCTCCTGCCCCATCTGCCCCGCGACGCCCAGGGCCGTGAACCCACCACCCGAGAGCGCGTGGCTGTCGGGAAGGAGCCCCCGGGCCTTGCCATTCACGAACACCGGTATGCCCGTCTTCTCTGCGAAGGCGCGAAGCTCGGCGCCGGCGCCCGCAAACCATGCTCCGCCGCCCGCCAGGATGGCCGGGCGCTCCGCCCCGGCGAGCCACTCGATCGCCTTCGTCACTGCCCCGGGTGAAGCCGAAGGCGCCGCTTCAGGCCCGATGCGATCGGGCAGCGTCACCGACCCCTCCTCGACTTTGCGGAACAGAACGTCGACCGGGATCTCAAGGAAGACAGGACCCGGTCGCCCGGTTGTGGCGATTCGCAATGCCTGGGCCACCAGGTCCGGTATCCGCTGCGTATGGGTCACCCTGTGTGACCACTTCGTCACCGGGCGCATCAGGTCGACCTGGTCGAGCCCGCCCTGGAGCGGCAGCATCTCGGCATCGGACAGGGGGGCCGCCCCGCCTATGATGAGCGACGGGATGCAGTCCAGGTAGGCGTTGGCTGCACCCGTGACCACGTCGGTCACCCCGGGCCCGGCCGTGACAATGGCCACGCCCGGACGTCCTGTGGTGCGCGCCCAGCCTTCGGCGGCGTGGCCCGCCGCCTGCTCGTGGCGCGTGTCGATGAGCCGGATGTTGTGGTCGAGCGCGGCCTGGAAGATAGAATCCAGGTGGCCACCATGAAGCGTGAAGACCGTGGTGATGCCGTGCTTCTTGAGCACGCGAACGAGCAATTCGCCGCCGTCAACTAGCATCGTGCCCTCCACCGGGCGCAATCGATCGCCGCCCGTTCGCTGGAGGTTATAAAGGCCGGCAGCGCTGGGGGGAAGGGGTAGCGCTGCCGGCCCGGGCCCCGGATGTCACTCTGCCAGGCAGGCGACGCCGGAAAGGCAGGGCTAACGGTATCCGCCCGCTGCCTGGCCTCACATGATCCGCGTCATAAACGGCGCCGCTTCGAAGAGCCGCCCCGGCCATGCGTGTCCAGCCGCGATGTGATGATGATGGTCAATACCGCCGTCAGGACAATGGGTACGCTGAGAACAATGCTGAAGATGATTCCTTGCGCGGGCATGGCTCCCTCCGTTCCTGTGCTTGTGCTCCCCGGGTCTACTGCGAGCCCGCCGGCCCGGGCAGCGGCGAAAGCCCTCCCGGCCGGCGCGCCTTCCTGCGCTCCAGCCGCGCCGCTGCCGTCGCCGCATCCTGGCGGATGCACTTCGCCGGGCACACGGGGATGCAGCGGTCACAGTCGATGCAGCGGTCGGCGAGAATCAGATGCAGCCGGCGGTCGTTCCGCTCGATGTAGAGGATTGCGCTCGTTGGGCACACTCGGCGGCAGCGGTGGCAGTTGACGCACCAGTTACCATCGATTTCGACCGCCATTACCGGCCCCCGGAGTCCTCGTGCTCTGGCCTACCAGTATAGAGGCCTTGCCCGCGCCGCGGTATCGGGCTTTTCCCGCCCCCGCCCATCCGGCGCGGGCGCAATCGCGAGGCCCCGCTACCTCCTGTTGGCCCGCAGCTATCCCATTGTCTGCACGTGCAGAGGACGCACACGGTAGATCACCCGCGGTTGAGCCGGGTCGTGGTACGGGTACCTGTCCACGCCCATGTACTTCTTCGCCAGCCGGTCGATGTGCTCTTCCGCCCCCTGCGTTGTCTTCTCCTCTACCACGCCGCGGATCTGGATGTACCGGTAGGGGTTCGCGTGGTCGAGCACCGAAAGCGCCACCCGGCCGTCGCGGTCCAGGTTTCTTGGCTTCTGGCGGCCCTCAGACGTGTTGAAAACCACCAGGTCGCCTTCCTGGTCGACCCAGACGGGCGTCACCTGTGGCGAACCGTCGCGCATCAGTGTTGCGATATGGGCGAAGTTCTTGCCCACCAGGATGTCCCTGTGCGATTCGGGGATGACAGCGGCCACCGTGCTTACCTCCAACGGCTATTGCCATCCACCGTAGCGGGCGCCCACCCAGGGGCGCAATCCCGGAGCCGCCGGTAGAATCGTCTCCCATCCAGCTCGCAGGCAGGTGCTCACGGTGAAGGTAGGTCTCCACATCCCGCAGGTCGGCGCCGGGGCCTCCCCCGAGGCTATCAAGGGATTCGCCCGTGCCGCCGAGGAGGCGGGGTTCGATAGCCTCTGGGTGTTCGACCACGTCGTCCTCCCCCGCGAACAGCGAACCCCCTATCCGAGCTCCGACGACGGCAAGATCGGCTATCCGCACACCTCCGACCTGCTCGAACCCATGGTGCTGCTGTCCTTCGCTGCCGCGGTCACTTCGCGCATCGCCATCGGCACGAGCGTTCTAATCCTGCCCATGCGCCAGCCGGTGCTCCATGCCAAGATGCTCGCCACGCTCGATCGGCTTGCCGGCGGGCGGCTCATTGCCGGCCTCGGAACGGGCTGGTGGAAGGAGGAGTTCGAAGTCCTCGGCGTGCCCTTCGAACGCCGTGGCCGCCGCATGGATGAGTCCATCGAACTCATGCAGGCCCTCTGGCGCGACGAGTACGTCGACTTTCACGGCGAGTTCTTCGATTGCGACGGCTGGGCCTGCAACCCGAAGCCCGTGAACGGCCGCATCCCGATCTGGATCGGCGGCGAAAGCCCGAGCCAGCTCCGGCGCGTGGGCCGCTACGCCGACGCCTGGCACGCCGGGATTCGTACCCTGCCACACGTGCCCGAGCTCTTTGAGGTCGCGAAGGAGGCCGCCGCTGCCACCGGGCGCGACCCATCGAAGCTGCTGCTCACGCTCGAAGGCGCCGCCTTCCTCCGCCATGACACCCCGGAGCAGACGGCGGAGGCGCTCGCCGGCGCCGCCAGGATCGGCGTCGACCACGCCATCGCCATTCTCGACCGGCGTGAATACGGCGAGCAGGGCGAGGCCACCATTCGTGATTTTGGTGAGCGCTTCCTGCCTGCCATTCACGTCCTGTAGCGCCTTCCGGGCCGCCCTGGCTACAACAAGTTCTGTCTTGGCCAACTCCATTAAGTAGGCTTGACTTCATCCAGGAATTAGGCAACACTAACTTCACTCCCGGCTGAGAGACCGTCCATGGCCTTTTCGTTTCTCGTCACGCTGCGCGAAGGGATAGAGATGGCGCTCATCCTCGCCATCCTCTTCGGCTACCTCCGCTCAATTGACCAGCGCAGCCACTTCCGCAACGTCTGGATCGGCGCCGGGGTGGCCGCCCTCATCTGCCTCGCCATCGGGGTTGCACTCGAAATCGCCTCGCGGGAGCTAGACAAGCGGCTGGTAGAGGCCTTCGAAGGCTTCGCCATGATCTTCGCCGTCATAGTGCTCACGGGCATGGCGTTCTGGATGAGGCGCCAGGCGAGTGGCCTTTCCAACAACCTCAAGTCCCAGGTCGACCGGGCCCTGGGGAGCGGCTCCGTCACTGCCATTGTCCTCCTCGCCGCGACTTCGGTCGGGCGCGAAGGGCTCGAAACGGTTCTCTTCCTCTTCGCCGGGTCCTCGTCCGGCGCGTCCGGCACCTCATTCATCCTCGGTGGGGTCTTTGGCTTCGCCGTGGCGGCGGTGGTGGGCGTCATCATCTACACAGGCTCAACGCGGTTGCCGTTGAAGCAGTTCTTCACTATCAGCAGCCTGGTGCTGATAGTCATCGCCGCCGGCATGCTCTCGAACTCCCTCACCAAGTTCTACGAGGCAGCCCTCATCGATAACCTCGGCAACCGCCCCTGGGATACCGACCACATCATCTCCATCACCTCAACCCCCGGGAAGTTCCTGAACACGCTTCTCGGCTACGATTCGGCCCCCGCCATATCACAGCTCGTCCTCTACTGGGGATACCTGGCGGCTGCCGTAAGCGCCTACCTTTTCTGGCCCATCTCCCGCCGCCCGGCGCTCCCTGAGCCCCTGGCGGCGCGGCCCGAGAACTCGTCCGCAGGCAGCTGAAAGCGCCCCATCCCACCGATCCATTCCCTGGAGCTTCTAACCTTGAACCGACCATCTCTCATCATTGGCGCTTTCCTGGCCATCGCAGCGGCCGCGCCCTTTGCTGCCGCCTGCAGCGGCGACGACGCTGATCGCCGCACCGTCCGTATCGTCCAGGCCGATGATGCCTGTACCCCTGGCGTGATCGACGCAAAGGCCGGTGAGAAGCTCCGCTTCGAGGTCAAGAACGAAGGCAAGAAGGACCACGAGGTCGAAGGGATCGACGGAACCAAGCTCGAAGAACTGCTCGTCCCGGCCGGCCGGACACGGAAGATCGACTACACCGTCCCCGGCAAAGAGGGTGTCAGCAAGATTAAGTGCTACATCCCCGGTGGCAGCTCCACTATCATCGAAGTCCGGGCTTCCGGGCAGGCCGCGGACGCCGGCGATGAGGAAGAGGGTGACGGCGGCGGCGCCGGAACGCGCATCACGGATAAGACGCCGCTCGATACCATCCACGTTCGCCTCTCCGACTACAAGGTCGAACCCGAGCGGCCCGCGGCAAACGTCTCCGGACCGATCAAGTTCACGGCCGAAAACGCCAGCGCCACCGAGGTCCACGAGCTTGCAGTGCTTCGCGTCCTCCCCGATGGCGGCTTCGAAAACACCGGTGAGATTGAAGACCTCGATCCCGGAACGTCAGGTGAGATCACACTCGACCTGCCCGCAGGGAAGTACGTCCTCGCCTGCGTCATTGTCCCCGGCGAGGCCGGAAGCAAAGTCGATCACTATGCCGAGGGCATGCACACCGACTTCGTCGTCCCCTGATCGCCAGGCCCCATCCTGGTCTCCCTGCCGGAAAGCCCCGCTGCCAAAGGTTCAGGAGCGGCAACGGGTAGCGGCCGCGCCCCACACCACGAAAACCACGGGCGGCCCCATTGATACCGCCCACCGCGCATCGGTCTATGGCGCCCGGGGGGTCAGTAGTAGGCCGGCTCATCCGGGAGATGCTGCCCCAATGACGGCCATTGCCGCGCATCAAGCCGAAGAAGCGACGCGTACTTCCGCGCTAGGTCAAGGTGCACCATCTCGCGCGTTGCCCGGTAGCGGTTGAAGGCATCAAGCATCCTGTCAGCTATGAGCCGCATATCCATCCCCAGCACGTAGCGCCCGCTCACTTCGTTGAGCGCGTCGGAGTAGACCTCAAAGAACTGGGCCAGCCGCAGCAGCGTGGGCCGGAGTTCGACGCGGCGCGCCTGTTCCTCCCCCGCCGCCATCTCGTAGTAGCGCCGCCCCAGGGCGAAGTAGTAGCTCGCATCCACCAGGGCCCCTCCGCCAAGGAGTCCCCCTGCACGCCGCCTGCCGAGGCCCTGCCGCAACACCCCGGAGATGAAGAGCGCGCTGTCGCCATACCGGCGGTATGCCTCGAAAGGGCTCCCCGCGGGCGAGCCCGGCTCTGAGACCTCCGCAATGAGGTCGCTCAGGTATGCCGCCGGGCGGTTTCCCGGGCCGGTCAGTTCGCTCGCGCCTAAGAACCGCTCGAGCATCCGGCCCAGGTAGTCAAGCGTGGAAGCGTCCCGGCTCCCCCGGTCGACATACAGCACCTTGATCAGGAACAGGTCGAGGATGTCCGAGAACCGCAGGTCCGTGAGCTCGCCGATGTCGTCATAGAAGTCGCCGATTAACTGGTCGACCTTCCGGGCGAAAGCGCCATGGGCAATGTTGGCCCCATCGTTGGCGCGAATTGCCTCCCGAAGGCTGCCGATGTCCTCGCCAAGTGTTCTCCTCATCGCCATCACCTGCCGTCAATGCGAACGGGCCATATCGCCATAGACGGCTCATTCCGGTGGTCGCATCAGGAGGGGGAACCCCGATCCGCCCCGGCCGTCTCACTGATCATTCTAACGGCGGTTCAGGGCGCCGATGGCAGCCGGCCTGCTGCGTCGAAGACATCCCCCAGGATCTTCACCCGCTCTTCCCCCGATACGAACACGGGCTTCGCCTGGCCGGCAATCCGGTACGGGAGCATGCGCACGTTCACCAGCGTTTTCCCCCTGAAGGCCGCTTCAAGCAGGTAGCCCTGCTCGTGCTCAGGGCTGTGGCGCTGGTCGAAGATGAAATTGCCGAGCGCATAGGCGATGAACGTGCCGTCGCGCACCTCGGCTGCCTGCACCCAGTGGGCCTGGTTTCCCACCACCAGGCCGGCGCCCGCCTCAGCAGCCGCACGCAGTGCCTTGATGCTCCTCTCCGTCGGGTCATGCGTGTCCTCGGTCCCTGTCTGCACCTGCACTATGACGACGTCGACCTCCTCTTTCAGCCTGCGGATGCGCTCCGTGAACCGGGTCACGGAAAGCTCGGACGCGGGCCGGAAGAACGCGGGCTCGTTCGCGCGCCTCTCCTCGGAGTAGTCGTCATCCAGGGGAGCCGTGCCCGGCTCTGTGGCCGTCGCCTCCAGGTCCATCGCCGCAACGTCATCAAACCCCAGCACTCCGAACCGCACCCCATTGACCTCGAAGATGGCAGGCGAAAGCGCCCCCTCCAGGTTTTTCCCGCCGCCAACATGCGCGATCCCCGCCTCCCCCAGGAGCTCAAGCGTCCGCAGGAACGCCCTCTCTCCGCAGTACTCAATCCCGCAGTCGAAGACGTGGTTCGTTGCCACAGTCACCGCATCTATCCCCGCGAGCTTCAGCGCCTCCAGTACCCGGGGAGGAGAGCTCAGATTGGTGGTCTCAACGCACCGGTAGACCGGGTTGATGTCCTGGATGCTGCCGTCAAGCGAACCCAGGGCGAGGTCTGCCGCAGCCAGGTATTCGCCCGTCGCGCCCCTCAACGCGTATGCCCAGTCTCCCGAGGCCTCGATCATCGCCAGCGTGCAGCGCGACTGGAGGATATCCCCTGTCGCGACGACGACCGTCACCGGGGGAAGCTTCTCTTCCAGCCTTGAGATGATCCCCGCCAGCGCCTCCCGGCCTCGCGCGGAACCGCCTGCCACCGCCACCCGCTCCGCGAAAGGCCATGTTCCGGGATCTCCCCGGCCGCGCACGATGTCAAGGCCGTCAATCGCGATGGCGCTTTGCGCCGGGCTCACTTCCGCGAGCGGCACAAATGCGAAAAGGCCGGGATTGGCGGCCATGGCCGCCCGCAGCTCCTCATATGAATCGAACTCATGCCTCGCTGGCGCTCCGCCCGCAAAGTGGCGCGCCAGCGCCCTGTCGGCCGGCGGGCCCGCCAGCGCGAAGGCAGCTTCCCGGGCCAGTCCCCCGGCCTGCTCCCAGCTCGTTATCTCTCCCGCAAGCAGGGCCCTGAGCTGTTCCCCGGTCAATGCGTCCACGCCTGCCGCCAGCCCGGTAACGAGCGCGAAGTACCGCAGCGTCACCCCACCTGCCTCCACGGGGAGGAACTCCAGGTCCGCTTCGCCGCCTGCGGGCGCGGGCTCGAATTCCGCTGCAGGCAGGCCCGCCGGGAGCGTGCCCCGGTATCGCAGGCGCGTCGTTGGCCCGGGTGTCGCATCGGCTACCGTCGTCGAGCCCGTGCCGGTGATGATGTCGAGCAGCACCAACGCGAGCACACCAAGGCTGGCCGCGAAACATGCCACCGACACGACGAACGCTGCTAGCCACGGGCGCCGCCTGCGCCCACTCCGCGCTGCCATCCGCCGAATCTTCTGGCCAGCCCACTGACCCGTCAAACCGTGTTGCTCCCGTTTTCCCCCCGGCGGTCCTCGATACGCCTACAATGGTAGAAGCCCGGCCGGGATCTATTCGGATTCGAACGCCGATCAGCGACCGCTTTGTCCCGGTCGCACGGGTCGCGGAGGTGATTCACGGAAGCTCCTTCTTCTTCTGCAGCCGGCCTTCCCCCGGCCCGTCCCCCGTCGCGTCTCGCGCGGCGGAAGGCTCAGACGCGCGCCGCCATCCTCGAAGCAGCCAGCACGCTCTTCGATGAGCGCGGTTACGAGGAAACCTCTGTCCTGCAGATCGCCGAGCGCGCGGACACGGGTGTGGGCACCGTGTATGGCTACTTCCGCTCCAAAGAGGCCCTGCTCGACGAGGTCCTCCGCCAGCGCACAGCGGCCGCAGTTGGCACTTACCTGGCCGGCATCGCAGGAATCACGAACAGCGTCGACCGGATCATGGCGGCACTGACCATCTTCGCCAGCTTCGTTCAGGCCAACCAGCCGATTCTCCTGGCGCTCTTCCAGATCTCGACGGGGCGCGGTCTCGAACTCGATGATGCCCCTGCCCGCTGGCTTCTCGTTGCCCTGCGCGAAATGCTCCTGGCCGGCATTGAGGCGGGCGAGATCCGGGAACTGCCCGTCGACGCGACTGCCCGCGCCATCATCGGCCTGCACCTCATGGGCATCCTCGGAGTGGCGATCTTCCGCGAACGCGCGGGCGACGAATCACTACCCGCCGAACTCCGCGAAATCGTCCGCATGCTCCTCGAGAGATGAGACCCTCTCGCGATCGCGCCGCAACGGCGTTCGCCGCCTGTGTGGCAGCGTTGCTGGTCCTTTCCTGCGGCGACGGCGCACATGATGCCCCCGTTGCAACGACGCCTACGACCGCCGCCCTGCCCACGGCCGAACTCCTGGTCAGCGCCCCTGGTGGCGCCTCTGCCCGCCTCACCGTCGAGATCGCCGCAACCCCGGCCGCCCGCGAGCGCGGCCTGATGTTCCGGGAATCGCTTCCCGAAGACCGCGGAATGCTCTTCGTCTTCGCCGCCAGCCAGCATGGCGGGTTCTGGATGAAGGACACCCGCATACCCCTTACCATCGCCTACCTTGACGGCGATGGCAGGGTTCTTGAACTCCACGAGGGCGTCCCCCTGGCCACAAAGGCGCTGATTCCCGGCCAGCCCTACCGTTACGCCCTTGAGGTGAACCACGGCTGGTTCGAACGCCACAACCTCGGTGTGGGCGCGGTGGTTCAGATCCCTCCGGGCCTGCCCGCGCCCGAGTAGCGCGAGCTACGCAACCCTCTGCCCGCAGGCGCGGCAGAACCTCGTTCCCGGCGCCAGGCTGGCGCCACACCGGGGACAGCGCGGACCGGCAACGGCGGGTGCTCGCCGGGCGCGCATCGCCCAGCCGCCGTACCCGAGGACGGCAAGTCCGGCCAATCCCGCTACAAGAACGATGATGAGCAGCGTGGCGTCGCGCCCATCCCCGCCGGCAGCGTCGCCATCCTTTCCATACTCCACGATCTTCGGCTCGATGAGCGCGCCATCAGAGTGAAGCATCGCGGGGCCGAGACGCCCTGCGGTGAGCGAGACCGTCACCTCATCGCCCTTCTTCATCTCTGGCGCGTATTCGGCCGCCATGCCGGTCTCGTTGTCATAGATCACGAGATGCACGGTCGTGTCGGCAACGGCGGTGAGCGTCACCCGGTGGTCCCGCTCGGCCGGGTAGGTCCACGCGGCGCCCCAGGTGCCGCTCTCAGACTCGTAGAAGGGGAGCAGGGGAACCGGGTAGAACCCGTAGAGGCCCTCCGTCGACTGATCGAGGAGCATCTTCTGGCCGTCGCCCTCCCAGAGGATGTTGGCCGGCGACATCAGGATCCCCGTCCGGTTTCGCCCAAAGCCGCTCACCCCGCCAACCGGCTCATGGCTGAAGGTGGAGGAGGTCCGTGGCTTCGTGATCCAGTTCCATGTCGCGCTCAGACCCTCGCCAATGCCCCGGATAACCGTCAGCCCGAGGTCGCGCGTGGTCTTAAGGACATCCTTCGCCGTGCCCGTCAGGTCAGGCCCCGTCGTGGGGACGCGCTCGTTGTAGAGCCAGGCCCCGGCCTGCGCCCCCCAGACGTTCATGCAGTACTTCTCGGGGTCGGGGTTCTCAGCGGTGCGGTACTCGCGGTAGAGCTGTTCGAGGTAGTTCGCCAGCTGGGAAGCGTAGGTTGCCCTTTCCCTGGGCGACTTCGCATAGCCCTTCAGTTCAAGAATCGTGATGAGCCGGGCAATGGCGGCCGTCTTGCCCGCTGAGGCGATGCTGAGAATGGTGGAGACGGCCACCGGGCCCAGGTCTCCGCGCGCCTGCATCTCGAAGTAGGCCGTGCCGAAGGTGTGATACCAGGGCCCGGCGTTGTCACCTTCGCGGATCGTCTCCAGCATGTTCGAGAAGGACCCGGGCTGGAAGGTCACGCCGACGATCTCCTGGTCGCCCTCACGCCCCATGGATCGGAGTGTGTTGTGGGCGAGGAGCGTGGCCTCTCGAACATCGCCGCTGCGCTGCTGAAGGGCGAGTTCCATCACGTCGCGGGGGGTGAGCTTCCGGCCCACCGCGTCAAAGCGCTGCTTCATCGCCCACCAGAGAGCAGGCTCGGTCCCCCATGGCGCCTGGGCGGGGTCCTTGCGCGCCTTCTCCTGGTCAGCGGCGGAGGCCTGCTTCAGGAAGACGAAGCGGTCCGAGACGGCATCGAGCATTCCGCCGTAGGAAAACAGCCATGTGAGCGCCGGTAGCGTGCCGCCGAGGTGTGTGCTCGAATGGGCGGCCGGCCTGCCTGTCGCCTTCGCCCAGGAATCGTAGTCCTTCAGGGCGCTGTCCCAGTCCTTGATGAGGTCGTCCCTGTTGAGGTGCAGGCCGCTTGCCTTAGCCTGGTCCGCCTTCGCGATGTCGAAGGCCGAGAAGGCCTCTTCGCAGAGGCGGCGGAGCTTGACCTTCTCGAAGCAGTCCTTGTAGCAGGCGCTGCCCGCAGCGGGCAGGGGAGCGCTGCCTTCGCCCCAGCCCGAAAACCGGCATACGCCGCCTTCGTACCGGCAATACGGGCCGCCCATGACCCCGCACTCCCACCCCTGTTCCCGGCCCGCGCACTGGCACTGGCAGTAGAGGAAGGCCCCCTGGTCGCGCTCCTCTTCCGGCCCTGCCTGTTGTCCGGGAGTGCCGGCAGGTTCATCACAGGCGCTCCCTCCCGTCCCTGTCACTCCAACGGACGCAAACCCGGATGGCACGGTGCAGGCCACCTCATCCCCTTCCGCCACCGCGCCTTCCGCGCCCCGGAGCCAGGCGGCCATGAAGAGGGCAAGAGCTGCGAGGGCGAGGAATTTCGACGATTGGCTCATTGCGGCGCCTCCGGGGTCTCGAATGGGACCTTGAAATCGGCAGCTGCCGGCTTCAGCGCGAGCCCGGTCGCCTTCAGCTCCAGGGATGAGTCCTGGAATCGCCCATTGGCCGCCAGCACGACCCCCAGCTCGCTATCGACGCACAATGTGCCCTGCCCCTCGTAGCCAGTGACCGTGAAGCAGCGCGCCCCGCGTCCCGCAATCTCGCGCTTCTCCATCTCCTCAAGGCCAAGGGTGGTGTCGGCGGAAAGGTGGAAGAGCAGGCTGTCGTAGCCGAGCCGGCGCGTACTGCTGGTGGCGCCCGCCCTGACCTCGCAGGCGCCCTCGCCGCCCGTGGGCTGGCTACACAGGTAGAAGTCCTTGCCATCGTCGATCAGCGTGAGCGACCCTTCATCACTCCCCAGGTCGCCTTCCAGGCGCGCCGACCTCTTCGGCGGCTCAACCGCGTAGACCGAGGTGAGGTCGAACGTTTCGCCGGTCACCCGGTTCTTCCCTTTCTCGTCGTACACAACCCTGTAGGTGCCGCCCTGGGCCTTCCGTGAGAGCTGGAGCAGTAGTGCCGCCGCTTCCGCGCGGGGTAGGCCGGCGGTGGCGGTCGTGGTCCCTGCCGGGCGTGTGCCGCCCGGCTGAACAGTGCTCCCTCCGTTCTCCCCGCCCTGGGAGCGCATCACGAGGACCGCCACCACAACCACAGCCACGCCAGCCCCGGCAAGCAGCAGCGGTCGGAGATTCGCCGGCGGTTTCGGTCTGCGAACATCGGGTGGGGCGGAGTGCTGAGGGGCAGGGGCGGTCGCGCCGCAGGACGTGCAGAAGCGCGCCCCCTCGCGGAGGGGGCGGCCACAGGCAGGGCACAGTGTCTCAGCGGCGGCCATGGCGGGGATCATGCCTTTCGCAATGGCGGCCCGGCAGGGCAGGCAGGCCCCTTAATGCAGGCCCTTCGGTCCGTCGATGGTGCGAACCTGCCGGGCAGGGGAGAAGAGCACGAACAGAGAGGCAGCAGCCATGCCCATCGTCCCCGTAACAAGAGCGGCGCGGAGGTCCACCTGGCTGGCGATGACCCCGGCGGCCAACGCCCCGAGGAGCATCACGCCCAGGCTGAGGAAGCGGATGCTCGCCTCGATGCGGCCCAGTAACCGCGCCGGCACCAGGGCCTGGCGCAGGCTGATCTCGTTGATGTCGAACACCGTGTCGGCGGCGTCGCCAAAGAGCTGCTGGGCGACGAGGAAGGCGATGCCGGTGAGGGACGAATCGGGCGCCAGCGGGATGCACAGGGAGGCCACGGCCGCGACCGATAGGCCGCACACCATCGCCGGGCCCACCCCGAACCTGCGCGCAGCTCGCCCCGCGAGGCCAGCTCCGAAGAGGGACGAAACCCCGCCAACAGCAAAGATGACGCCCACGAGGCCCGGGCTCATCCCCAGCTCGCCTTCGGTGACGAACAACAGGATGACGGCCCCAATGGCGCCGTAGCCGAAGTGACGGGCGATGTTGGCCAGGGCCAGGGCTCGAAGCGCAGGGTCAACGAAGAGGACGCGCAGGCCTTCGCCGATCTCGGGGAGGATGCCCTCTCGCTCGCCGCGGGGGGAGGGCTGCGGTTCAGGGGCGCGAATCGCCCCCAGGCACATCGCGGAGACGATGAAACTGAGCGCATCGGCAAGCACGGCGGCCTGCGCCGAAGCGAACTGGACGACCCACCCGCCCGCGCTGAAAGACCCCGCCTCGGCCACCGAGGCGCTGGCCGCGAGCTTCGCGTTCCCTTCGGTCAGGGCCCGTGGCTCGACAATCGTGGGCAGGTAGGCGTGGTAGGCGACGTCAAAGAGGATCGTCAGCGCTCCAGTCGCAAAGGCAGCGGCAAAGAGGTGTTCGATTCGCAGGACATCGAACCAGGCGGCGACAAAGATGGAGCCAAGCAGAGCAGCGCGCCCGAGGTCGGCGGCGATCATCAGCGGACGGCGACGGAGGCGGTCAACCCAGGCCCCGGCCACCAGGCCTGCGAGGAACCCCGGGAGCATCTGCGCCGCCGAAAGGAGCGCCATCTCCATCGCCGAGGCGTGGATGATGAAGATGGCCGTGAAGGGGAGTGCGCCGAGCAGCGTGCCGAAGAGCGATACAGTCTGGCCCGCCCAGAGCTTCAGGAAGTCGCGGTTTTGCCAGAGCACCGGGGCAGGGTAGCGGCCTGCACGGCTACGGGCAGGCTATGCTTCGTACCTCGCGATCACCAGGCAGCTGTTCTGCCCGCCGAAGCCGAAGCTGTTCTTGAGCGCCACTCGGACCTCGCCCCTGCGCGCCGTTCCGGGCACGTAGTCCAGGTCACACGACTCATCGCGGTTTTCCAGGTTCACGGTAGGGTGAATGAGGCCTGTCTCGACCGTCTTCACGGTCGCCACCGTCTCCATTCCGCCACTGGCGCCCAGCCCATGCCCGATGAGGCTCTTCGTCGCGCTGATTGGGATGCGATAGGCTCCCTCGCCGAAGACGCGCTTGATGGCGTTGGTTTCGGCTGTATCGCCCAGGGGTGTGCTGGTGGCGTGGGCGTTGATGTAGCCCACCTCGCCTGGATCGAAACCGGAGTCGCGAAGGGCTTCGGCCATCGCGCGGGCGGCGCCCTCGCCATCCTCGGGCGGCGCGACCACATGGAAGGCGTCGCTCGTGCAGCCGAACCCGGCCAGCTCGGCATAGATGCGCGCGCCGCGCGACCGCGCGTGCTCCTCGCTTTCGAGGATGAGTGCTCCCGCGCCTTCGCAGGGCACGAAGCCATCGCGCGTGGCATCGAATGGGCGGCTGGCCTTCTCGGGGGCATCATTCTGGCTCGTGAGAGCGCGCATCACGCTGAAGCCAGCCAGCCCCAGCTCGCTGATCCCTGCCTCGCAGCCTCCTGTCACCATCACGTCCGCCCGGCCGTTTCGAATGACCATCCCCGCTTCGCCAATCGCCTGCGTACCCGCTGCGCAGGCCGTGCAGATGGTCCCGTTGTAGCCGCGCAGACCATACTGCAGCGCCACCTGGGCTGCAGCCATATTGCCAAGACTGCGCGGGAAGTACAGCGGGTCGAGCTTCATGCCCCCGCGCTCGAAGAGCGTCTGCGCGCCTTCCTGGATGTCGGGGTAGCCGCCGCCGCCGTTGCCCACCAGTACGCCGATGCGGTCGCGGCCTGCCGTCTCCAGGTTCAGCCCGGCATCGCCAATCGCCTGGGCTGCGGCGGCGACCATGAACTGAGTGAAACGCGCCATTCGCCGCGCGGCCTTGCGCTCGATGAAGAGCGAAGGGTCCCAGTCCGTCACCTCGCCCGCGACCCGGCAGGGGAACTGGGCCGGGTCGATCAACGTGATGGGCCCTATGCCCGAGCGCCCGTTCACCAGGTTCTCCCAGAATTCCGCAACTGTCTTTCCCGCCGGCGTCACCGCGCCCAGGCCAGTGATGACCACGCGCCTGCGCGAACGCAAGGTCTCGTTCATGCGTCCTCCGGGGCCATGCTCGTAGCGGATTTCGCCACCAAATGGCACTCCGCCGATAGGTTACCAGCATCGCCGCCGCTGGCGAACCGCGTCTCCCCATTTGCCGGGGAGCCTCTCAGGTCACCCTCCACCGCGCCCCGGTCCCGCCCCGGCGGTTCACCGGGGAGAGCGGCCAGTGCCGTCGCAGGCCGGGCATGGCGTCGAGAACAGCCAGGTGCGGCTGCGGCCCGTACCGCCACAGGCACTGCACGAATCCCCTCCCGCCTCGGGCCGCCGCTCCAGCCACTGCCAGAGGCGGTCACTGCGCTTCGCCACCCTGCGTGTGGCCGCAGGCGGAAAGCGCACAAGCCCGCCTCCCGTTCGCAGGGCGAATGGCTCGGCACGCGCCTTGCAGGCCTGCTCCACGCGCGTCACCACTTCGGCTGAAAGGCGTTCGTCGGCCTCCACCACCGTCAGATCAAGCCCCAGGTGCGCCACCCGCTCGGGCATGGCTGCCGCCACAACCTTCGTGCCCGGCCGGACCAGCCGCGAAAGGCGTTCGACGATCCCGGCGCCCTCCCGGCCAGCGGGAGTCACCAGCACCACCTCGGCGCCGGTGATCTGGCGGGCCACGTTCCGGTGCCCCACGTCGCCCCAGGTTGCCGGGAAGCCATCCTGGCGGGCACGGCGCACCGCTTCGCCATCTGCTTCGACAACGAACACGGCCGAGCCACGGTCGCGAAGCTTCAGAGCCACCATCCGTCCCAGCCGTCCGTATCCCACAACCGCCACGCCACCGGCTGGCGCCGTGAGCCTGGCTCCCCGTTCGCCACGGCCCCGCACGGCCACGAAGACGCTCGATGCGAACAGCGAGATCACCATTGTGAACACCACGGCGGCGATGACAGCCTCCGGGGCAATGCTGGCGTCGGCCGCGCTGACCGCAACGAAGGAGAACTCGCCCGCGTTCGCCAGGATGCCCCCAAGGCCGAGCGAGAGCGGCCACGACATCCCGGTGAATCGCGCCAGGCCGGTGATCGCCGCGAACTTCACCAGCACCACCGAAGCCAGCAACACCCCCGTCATCGCGGGCTCGTCGGAGACAATGTCGAGGTCGAAGAGTAGCCCCGCGGAAACGAAGAAGGCGGCCGCGAACAGGTCACGCAGGGTCTCGGTTTCGCGAACCGCCTGGTAGGCGTAGCCCGACTGCCGGATTACGAAGCCAGCGATGAAGGCCCCGAGCGCTGTCGAAAGCCCCGCTGCTGCCGCACCTGCCGCGGAGCCCGCCACCAGGGCCAGCAGGGCGACGACGAAGACCTCCCGGTCGACACGCGCCGCCAGCCGCCTGAGCAGCGCATCGCTCACGAGGATGAGGATTGGCAGTACGGCGAGCATCGCCGCCAGGGAGCTGGCAATCCCCAGGGTCACGCTACCCGCGGTGGAGAGCGTGCCCTCGTGTAGCGAGGGCGCCAGCCCGATGATGACGACCGCGAAAACGTCCTGGACGATGAGGATGCCGGTAGCCAAAGGCAGCAGCCGGCGGCCCGCATCGCCCAGGCCGGGGAGCAGCGCCAGCCCCGTTGCCGTGGAAGAGAGCCCGGCAGCGCCGGCCAGGATCGCGGCCGTGGTTTCCGCCTCGCCCGCAAGGACGCCCCCTGCCATCACGGCTGCACCCACGATCAGGAGCTGCCCCACGCCAATCAGCAACGCCGCCCGCAGGTGCGCCACCAGGTCGCTCACCGACAGCTCCAGCGCCACCGTGAAGAGGAGAAGAGCAACGCCAGCCTCTGCGACCAGGCCGAGGTCATCCGGGTCGGCTACGAAGCCCGCTCCCCCTGGCCCGATCACCGCCCCTGCCAGCAGGTACCCGGCCGGCCGGGGTATTCGCAGCGCCTCCGCTATGGCCGCCCCGGCCAGCGCCGCCACGATGACCGCAAGCGCCACCGTGCCACCTTCCGGAACCGTACCCGCGAGGAACATGCCCGAATACTACCGGGTCGCCCCGCAGGGCGGCTGGCCCTAGCGCCCGGCCAGCACCTTCTTCTTCTGCGCCACGTAGTCCACCAGGATGTACTCGCCCAGCTTGTCGGGCGTGGTGTAGAACACGCGACCCTTGTTGATCTTCGCCACCTGGTTCACGAATTCCTTCAGGTAGTAGTTGCGGTCGAGCATAAAGGTGTTAATCGTGATCCCCTTCTGCGTGCACCGCTTCACTTCCTTCAGGGTCTCGCGGATCGTGATGGGGCTGGGCGGGTAGGCGAAGTAGCTCCGCCCCCGCTCAAGGTGGGCTGTCGGTTCGCCGTCCGAAATCATGATGATCTGCCGGGTGCCCACTGTGTGCTTGGCCAGCAGCGACTGCGCGATCATGAGCGCGTGGTGCATGTTCGTGCCCAGCACCGATTCGTCCCAGCGCACATACGGTAGCTGGTCGGCCTTCAGCTCCCGCGCGTAGGCGCTGAAGCCGATGATGTAAAGGCTGTCCCGCTGGAACTGCGATGAGATCAGGTTGTTCAGTGCCAGCGCCACCTTCTTCGCAGCCTGGAAGCTGCCGCGAAGCGCCATCGACCAGCTCAGGTCGAGCATGATGACCGTCGTCGTCTGCGTTAGCAGCTCCGTGCGCGAGACCTCGAAGTCGTCCGGGCGAAGCCGCGCCGGTACGCCCGGTCCCTCGCGGTACATCGAGTTCATGATCGTCTTCTGGATGTCCAGGTAGAACGGGTCCCCGAACTCGTACTTCTTCGTGGTGTCGGTCCGGTCGCCGCCGCTGCCGCTCTCCCGGATCTCGTGCTTGCCGAAGCTGTCCTTCTTTAGCTGCGAATAGATCTCCGCCAGCGCCCGCTGCCCTATCTTGCGCGTCCCCCGCGGCGTGAGCTCGTAACCGTTCCCTTTCTTGCGGATGTAGCCGGCCTTTTCCAGGATTTCCAGCAGGTCCTTGAGCTGGTCGAGCGTTTCGCGGGCCTCCGGGCCCAGGAGCTCCTCCAGCTTGTCGGCGTCAACATCATCCATCTCGCCGCCGTACTGCGTGCGCTCCAGCTGGCGCTCAACCTCGTCGATCGACTGCATCTGACGCATGAGCTGCATCGCCGACTGGAGATCGATCTCCTCGTCCCCGCGGAACGGATACTGGTTGCGAAGCTCGCGCATCGGGTAGAGGTATTCGAGGCTCTGGGCCAGGTCGTTCAGGGACTGCTGGAGCTCGGGGTCGCCCACCTTGTCGGCGAGCAGGTCCTGCAGCTGCTGGCGCATGTCACCCGGCAGGCTGTCGAGCAGGCTCTGCATCTGCCCCATCTGGTGCTGCATCTGGGCGATGAGCTCGTCAAGCGATTGCGGCGGGTTGTCGCCAAAGAGATCGCCGTACTTCTGCATGAACGAATCGAAATCCGGCTCCTGGCCGGCCATGCGGTCCTGCAGCATCTGGTTCAGGTCACGCACCATCTCCTTCATGCGCGCGAGCTCTTCCGGCGACATGTTCGCGATCTGGTTGTACATGTCCTTGAAGAAGGTCTCCATCATGGCCTTCTTCAGGCTCTCCAGTAGCTCGTTGAACCGCTCCTGGGCCTCGGGGTCCATGAACTCGTAGTTCTGAAGCTCGCGCACCTGCCCGGCAACGTCCTGGGGCAGGTGCTGGAGAAACTCCTGCTTCTTGTTCGCGATGTTGCGGAGCATCTCGGCGAACTCGCTTGGCGGCGGCGCTTCGCCCGGTTGCTGGCTGCCCGCTTGCTGCCCGCCATGGGGTGATTCCTGCCCCGGACTCTGCTCGCCGGGTGCGCTCTCGCCCGGCTGCTCTCCGCTGCGGGCCTCGTCGGTGGGCCTCCCGTCAGTCCCCTGCTCGCCCGATACCTCGTCGAGCCGCCGCTCCAGCGTGTTCCGCTCCATGTCCAGGATCTCGTCCAGCTTCTGCTTGAGGTCGTCGAAGACCGAATTCAGGTTGAACCGGTCAAGCTGCTGGCGCCGCTGCTGGCGGAGCTGCTGCAGGAGGTCGCGGAGACCCTGCAGGCGCTGGCCATTCGGGTTGCGCATGCCGCGCTGGAGCATGTTCCGGAGCGCATGCTGCAGGTCGCCGAAGTTCATCAGGTCGTCAGTGAGGTTGTCGAGGATGTCGTCGGCCTCGAGCTCCGGCACCTCCTGGGTGCCATCCCACATGGAGTAGCGAAAGCGAACAACCACGGGCATCCCTCCAGCCAGACCGGCGCCCCACTTCTGAAGGCTACCGTACCCGAATTGGGGGAGGGTCACAACGAACCGCCGCACTCCCTCGCCCCCGGGCAGCGCGCTCCGCCTGCGTCAACTCCTCGGCAGACCCAGCCCCCGCGTCGCGATCACGTTCCGGTTCACCTCGCTCGTGCCCGCGGCGATGGTCCCCGAAACGGCCGCAACGTATGAGTGTGGCCAGCGTCCATCCCGGGGGGCCAGCTTTGCGCCGCGGTACAGGTTCCCGTACATCCCCACCAGGCGCATTGCGGTCTGCGTCGTGCGCTGCATCGCCTCGGTGCGGAAGAGCTTGTTCATCGACGCCTCGTAGTTCGGGATCTGGCCCTGGCGCTGCATGCTGATGATCCGGTAGGAGATCAGACGCGCCAGCTCGGCCTCCACCGCGCGATCGGCCAGCTCGTTGCGCACCTGCCGGGTCACCTGGCCCGGTGCACCCCTGCCGGCCGTCTCCTTCACGTACTGCACGAGGTCAGCAACGGTGTGCTTCAGGGCCACCGAGCCCGCCACGTTGCTGCGCTCGAAGTCGAGCAGTGCCGCACCGATGTACCAGCCCCGGTTCTCTTCGCCCACCAGGTTCTGGGCCGGGACGCGCACGTCCTGGAAGAAGACCTCGTTGAATACATGGTCCCCTGCCATCGTAATCAGCGGCCGCACCTGCACACCGGGTGACTTCATGTCCACCAGCAGCATCGAGATGCCGCGGTGCTTGGGCGCATCAGGGTCGGTGCGCGTGAGGGCGAACATCCAGTTCGCGCGGTGCGCGCCCGAGGTCCAGATCTTCTGGCCATTGATGACGTAGTCGTCCCCATCGCGCACGGCGCGTGTCTGGAGGGAGGCCAGGTCCGAGCCTGAGCCAGGTTCGGAGTAGCCCTGGCACCAGTGCGCCTCGCCACTTGTGATGCGGGGGAGGTGTTCCTTCTGCTGCTCTTCGGTCCCGAAGCGGATCAGGATGGGGCCGATCATCGCCACACCCATTCCCCCTACCTGCGGAGCCCGCGCCTCGGCCATCTCCTCGTTGAATACGAACTGCTCAGTGACAGTCATCCCCGCCCCACCGAATTCCTGGGGCCAGTGCGGCGCAATCCAACCGCGTTTCGCCAGCGAACCGCGCCATTCCCTGACGAAGGGGCCGGCGGGATCCTCGCTGAAAGGGTCTCCCGGTACGTAATCCTTCGGGAGATTCTGCTTGATGAACGATCGCACGGCAGTGCGGAAGGTTGCCTCTTCTGGCGAATCGCGGAATTGCACGTCTCTCTCCTCCAGCAGCCCGGCGCTGCCGGGATTTCGTGCCAGTAGTCTATGCTCCCGCGCTCCCCGTTTCGAGCGGCCTGCTCAGCGCAATGTGCGGCGGTTCGCCAGTGCGCACACCAGGCTCCGCCCGATCGCGCCCCGCTCGTCGTAAATCGCGCACTCGGCCACAGCAATCCCCTCGTCCGCGTGGTGCGAGGCTACCTCGAAACCCAGCCACTCGGCGGCCGGGAGGCGATGGAGGTACAGGGTGATGTCGGCGTTCACGAACTGCAGCCCCGCGCTGCCGGAGTTAGCGAACGGGTTCGTGAAGTCCGAGGCAAACGCCGCCCGGACAAACGGCGTCAGTTCCTCACCTTCGACCAGCTGCCGGTTCTCGCGCAGCCATGCCCGCTTGCGTTCAGTGCTCCCAAACCCGTGGTCGATTACGCGCGTCTCCCACATCGGCTCGCGGCCCCCGGGGGCATCGGGTGGCGCCAGCTCCAGGGGTCCCGGCACCTGCCACGAAGGCGGGCTCCAGACTGTGCCCTCCGGGTTCTCCGCCCGCTTCAGGAATACCGCGCTGGCCCGCGCAATGGAGGCGCCGCCCGAGATGAACGCCGCGTCCACAACGCGGATGCGGTTGCCGTCGCGTGCCACGCTGGTGCGCACCTCTGCCGGGGCGAAAGGCGGCATCCGGTAGAGGTCCACCGTCAGCCGCGCCGGGCGGAAGGCGTTGTCACCCCACCGGGCTTCTATCTCGTGGGCGAGAAGCCCCGCCACCACGCGCCCGTGCAGCGAATTCGGGTCCCACGGCCCCCGGCAGACATCGTTAGGGGTGTAGCTTTCCCCCTCGCGGCTGAAGAACGGCGTTCCCGGCATTGTGGCGCCGATCATCCGGCTCGCGCGCTCAACAGCCAACCGTCCGCCAGGCTGCTGCGCCGAGGGCGCGCCCGCAGCGGTATCATTCGCCGCAACAGGCCACAGGAGACGGCACGATGCTTCGCCAGGAGAACTACGAAACCATCACGATCGAGAAGAGCGACGGCGTCGCCGTGCTCACCCTCAACCGGCCCGAACGCCTCAACGCCGTCAACGGCGCCATGCACTCCGAGCTCTCGACGCTTTTCGATGACATACAGCGCGATGGCGACGTTCGTGCCGCGGTGCTGACCGGCGCCGGCCGGGCCTTCTGCGCCGGAGGCGACTTCGGCACGGATTCGAACATGGGCTCCGGAATGCGCCTCAAGTCCGGCCTCTCCCTCATGCAGGAAGCGCGCCGCATCGTCGATAGCCTGCTCGACCTGGAGAAGCCGGTGATTGCAGCAGTCAATGGCGCAGCGGTTGGTCTCGGGGCCACCGTCGCGCTTCACTGCGACGTGGTCATCGCTGCGCGGAATGCCCGCTTCGGCGACCCACACGTGAAGATGGGCATCACCGCCGGCGATGGCGGCGCCGTCATCTGGCCGCTCCTGGTGGGGGTCAACCGCGCCAAGTACATGCTCATGACGGGCGACCTCGTATCCGCCGAAGAGGCCCTCGCGATGGGTCTTGTGAACCGCGTCGTAGACGAAGGCGAGGCGCTCGCCGGGGCAACCGTGCTCGCCCGCAGGCTGGCCGCCGGCCCGGCCTTCGCCATCCAGTCGTCCAAGACGTCGGTGAACAAGCTCCTCAAGGCGGTCTCGAATCTCGTGCTCCCGCTTTCGCTCGCACTCGAAGAGGTATCCATGACGAAAGAGGATCATCGCGAGGCCGTCCGCGCCTTCCAGGAGAAGCGCGAACCTCGCTTCACGGGCCGGTAGGCGAGCCTACCCCCGGGGGAGGCCGAGCCCCCGGGTGGCAATGATGTTGCGCTGTACTTCGCTCGTTCCTCCGCCAACGGTCGCCGCTGCAGAATGGAGCTGGAACCTCCCGATCCGGCCCATGAGCGGCTCCCAGCGGCTCTGGCGGCGGCCGGTTAGCATGCTCAGCATCCCCGCAAGGTGATACGCCGCCGCGGCCATCCTCTGCTCCAGTTCGCTCGCAAAGAGCTTCACGATGCTCGCCTCGTAGTTCGGAATCTGGCCGCGCGCCTGCATCGAGACCACCCTCAGGCTCAACGTCCGCGCCACCTGAACCTGCATGAGCATCTCCATGAGCGCGTGTCGCGTCTCGGCCGTCAGCCCCGCCGGACGGGCCGACCGCGCCCAATCGATGATCTCGTGGAGGATGGCCTCGTATTCCACGCACAGGTCCACAAGGCTGCGCTCGAAGTCGAGCGTCGTGGCAGCCACGTACCAGCCCCGGTTCTCCTCCCCCACGATGTTGCGTGCCGGGATGCGCACGTTTTCGAAGAACACCTGGTTGAATCCCTTGTTTCCCACCAGGTTGATGATGGGCGACATGGATATGCCGGGGGTCTTCATGTCCATGAGGAAGTAGCTCAACCCCTTGTGCTTGGGCGCCGCCAGGTCGGTCCGGGCGAGCAGGATCATCCAGTCCGAGATGTGTGCCCCGGATGTCCAGATCTTCTGGCCGTTGACGACGTATTCATCGCCGTCGCGTACTGCCCGGGTCTGCACGCTCGCCAGGTCGGAACCGGCCCCCGGCTCGCTGAACCCCTGGCACCACCGCTCTTCGCCCGCCAGGATCGGCTGGATGAAGCGCTCGCGCATCCACTCCTCGCCGTACTGCATGAGCGTTGGCGCCACCCAGCCGATTCCGACGCCGCCGAAACGCGGCGCGCGCGCGCGGGCCATCTCCTCTTTGAGAATGAACTGCTGCATGACCGGCAGCTCGGCGCCGCCGTACTTGCGCGGCCATGCCGGCGCCACCAGCCCGCGCGACTGCAGGCGGCGACGCCACTCCAGCATCGCCTCGTGATTGCGCTCGTGACCGCTGGAAAGCTGCCCCCACTCACCCTCGCCCGCGTCACCCTGCAGTTCGGCCGGCAGATTGGCAGCGATCCAGCTGCGCATCTCGCCTCGAAACGCCGCCTCATCCCTCGAATCCCGGAAGTCCATGACGCGGCAAAGCATACGACAGGTAGGCCGCCCGGTCCCGCCCAAGAAAAGGGGCGGCCGCGCCGGCCACCCCCAGTTGTGCTGCGTCAGCGCTGCGTTAGGACCGGTAGGTCATCTGCCGGAGCCGCTTGATACGCTCTTCCATGGGCGGGTGAGTGCTGAACAGATTGGCCATGCCGCCCCCGGCAAACGGATGCACGATGTAGAGCGCCGAAACGGCCTCCTGGTTTGGCGTTGCCTCCATGGGCATCATCGCGGCGCCGCGGTGCAGCTTCTCGAGCGCACTCGCCAGCGCCTCGGGATCGTGCGTGATCTCGGCGCCGGTCCGGTCCGCTGCATATTCACGCGTGCGGCTGATCCCGAGCTGGATGAGCGTGGCCGCCACCGGGGCGACGATGATCGCCAGCAGCATGAGCAGCGGGTTCCGGTTGTCGTCGCGCCCTCCCCCGAAAAGCGAGCTCCACATCAGGATGTTCCCGATAAGTGCGATCGCCCCGGCAACGGTGGCCACAATTGAACTCGTGAGGATGTCGCGGTTCTTCACATGGCCCATCTCGTGCCCGATCACCGCCCTCAGCTCACGCTCGCTGAGGATGCGCTGAATGCCAGTGGTCACGGCCACCACCGCCCGGCTGGGGCTGCGCCCCGTCGCAAAGGCGTTCGGCGAATCGTTCTGCACAATGAAGACGCGCGGCATGGGCATGTTCGCCAGGTTCGCGACCTCGCGCACCATGGCGTGCAGCCGCGGCGCCTCGCTCTCGCTCACCTCGCGGGCGCCCGCCATGCGCAGCGCCATCTTGTCGCTAAACCAGAAGGCGAAGAAGTTCATGGCTGCCGCAAGGATGAGGAACAGGACCATCCCGCCCACGCCCCCGATGAGGCCACCGACGGCAACGAGGATGCCTGTCAGCACCGCAAGCAGCAGCGTTGTCTTGAAGAAGTTCATGGTGTCCGGCTGGATACCTCCTGCCTCAGATTATACCGCCTCCGCGTAAGGCCCCGGTTCGAGCGCGCGGATCGCCGGACCCGGCGGGATGGAACCCCTGCGGTTGCCGGGAGGCCTCCCGGTTCCTTGACGGTCGGAAAGGGGGTTGTCACGCACGGTGAGCCAGGCCGCCCTCCTCGACGGACCCATCCTGCGCACCCAGCTTCAACTCCAGCCCTGCTTCGCGGGCAACTTCGCGGATTCGCTCCCAGGCTGCGTGGAGGTTGTCAACGAACTCCGGCGGTATCCGGGTGACAAGTGGCGAATCCGGTGTGGAGCAGACCTCGCAGTGCCTGGCCGAGCGCCAGGTGCGCTGGACCTGGTGTTCTGCATGTGCTTCGTAAAGCGTGACCCGGTAGCTTCCGCCACAGGCATTGCAGCGCTGCTCGATATACGCGTATCTGAGGAGGCTATCCATTCCCTCACTGTAGCAGAGGGAAAGACCCGTTCCGGCCAGTGCGCAGTCGGCACTGGCGAGCGGGTTCGTGGGGTCCGGGAGCGCGCCCTCGTCCTGCTAATGCCCGCCCGTGATCGTCAGCAACAGGACCGACTGCTCCTCCGCCCGCAGGTCGTGGCGAATCCCCGGCTGGAACATCAGCAGCTGCTCCTGCTGCAGCTCAAGGGACTCGCTGCCCATCGAAACGAACACATGGCCACGTAGCAGCTGGATCGTGACAACTCCCTCGGCCGAATGCTCCTTCACAACGGCGCCAGCCTCCAGCGCCATGAGCATGGCCGAAACGCCTGACTCACGGGCAAGGTTCCTTGTCCGGCGTCGTTTGCCCGGCAGCTCGCTGAGCAGTTGGCTCGCCGCAACCTCCAGGTCCAGGTGGTGCACTGGCGCCGGCCGGGGATACTCACCAGCGGGCGGGTGAGTGGTTTCAGGCATTTTCCTGTCCTCCTTGCCGATGGTGGGCTCGGGCGCTTCGCACGCCCTCGCGGCAGGTGTCTCGTTGATGGTTGCCTCCGTTCTGGCCGGCCTGCGCCGGTCCGGGCCAGCGTGGCAGGCAGCCGGCCGCCACGTTGAGGGGGCTTCGTCGTCCCGCGTCCCTACGCAGGCCTCATCGGAGCCACCCCCCATGATAGTTGGAGAAACCCCGCCTGTTACCCCGGGCAGCGATGCGGAACTCCGCCCGGCCTGGGCGTGCCCGATGGGATGCCCGCCGCGACATGCTTCGCGAGACTCGCCGATGCGGCTCCACGATTTCGTGCTGGTTGCCCATGCCCTTCGCCTGTTGCCTAATGCCTCCACCAACCGCCACGGGGGACGCACTTGGACATCACCGTCACGCCCACGAAGCTCCAGGGGGTCGTGCTCATCGACACCGCCTACTTCCGCGATGAGCGCGGCTTCTTCATCGAAAACTGGCACAGGCGCACCTACGCCGAGCACGGCCTCGACATGGACTTCGTCCAGGACAACCACTCCCGCTCGGCGAAAGGGGTACTCCGAGGCCTTCACTACCAGGACATGACTGCCCCCATGGGCAAGCTCGTCCGCTGCACGATGGGCGCAATCCTCGATGTTGCCGTCGACCTCCGCGTGAGCTCCCCGACCTTCGGGCAGTGGGTTTCCGCCGAGCTAAGCGCCGGGAACATGCGCCAGATCTACGTCCCCGAAGGCTTCGGCCACGGCTTCGTCACCCTGAGCGACTTCGCCGAGGTGCAGTACAAGTGCACCGGCCTCTACACGCCCCCCAGCGAAGGCACCATCGCCTGGAACGACCCCGAAATCGGCATCGAATGGCCCGTCGCCCAGCCCATCCTCTCCGCCCGCGACCAGAAGGGCATGAGCCTGCGGCAGTACCTGGAGCACCCGGCATTCACATAGCACGTTTGCGACATTTGTAACTCCCGAAACCGTGCGTTAGACTCGGATCTTCCAGGCCGCGGGGTCGTGAGCCCGCCGCGAAGGCAGCCGCTCGCCCCCTGATTCCCCGGAGGTTCCCCATGCCCGTCTTCCCGTCCACCGAATGGTTTCGCGCCGCCGCCGACCTGCTCAACCGCTCCGACAGTTTCAAACGGCTCGGCGCCTGTGATGCCGAGATGGGCGTCGCCGTCGATGGCCGCTTCTTCGAGATCGACTTCGAAGCCTTCGAAGTCCGGGAGGTTCGCGAGATCGACGCCCACAGGGCCGAAGAGCTCGACTTCACGCTCGTTCAGCCCGTCGAGGCCTGGCAGGCGATGCTCCGGAACATCAAGGAGCACGGGCGCGCAGAGCACGAATTCACACTCAATTCCCTCGACCTGAGAGACGAAACGGAATTCGCACGCGGCAAGGACTACCACCGCCGCGACGCCTTCTACCGCTTCAACCAGACATTCCAGGAGTTCTTCGACATCACCTCGCAGCTGGACACGGTGTTCCAGGCCCAGCCTGCGCCTGCCTGAGAGCGGCGGTCTATCGGCGCGACCGGTCACGCGATCGGCGCCAGTGCTCGCCACTTCGCGACTGGGGCGCCGGGGCATGAACTGCTGGCATGTCTATGGCCGCCAGCCCCTCTTCGACCAGTGGCCTGAGCGCCTGCAGGGCCAGCGCCAGCTGCGCCCCCACAGCTTCCGCCAGCTCCGCCGTGAGCTCGCCGAACGGCCAGGTCCGGTGCAGCCGCCGCCACGAAGGCGTCCACTCCTCCAGCTCCCATCCCTCACCCAGGGCGGCCATCACCTCGCCCGCCCGTGCCGCCACCAGCGCCGCCCAGCGGTCGTTGACCTCGGCTGGCCCCTCGAAGTGGAGGCCCAGCTCAACTACTCCCCGCGCGGGCTGGGGCTGCAACTCGAAGTGAATCCGCGGGTCGCCGTAGTGCAGTTGCAGGATCGTCCACATGACCTTCCGCTCCGGCGCCGGGAAGCCGGGCGGTAGTGCCTTCATTGCCAGCTCTTCGGCATGGAAGAGGAACTCGCGCGCTTTCAGTGCCACTCCCGAAGTAGGGCACACGGCGGGGCTTCCTGGCAATCGGACCGGCGAAAGCGGCCGAGTCGTACACTTGAATGAATGAGGCACACCAAGATCGTTGCCACCCTCGGGCCTGCATCGCTCAACCGGGAAACCATCGCCGCCATGATTCGTGCCGGCATGGATGTCGCCCGCCTCAACACCGGCCACGGGACGACCGAAGAGCACATGCGGTCCGCAGCGCTTGTGCGCGACGTCGCCGCCCAGGCAGGAAAGCCCGTGGCCGTGCTCCTCGACCTTGGCGGGCCAAAGCTGCGCACCGGCCCGACCGACGGCGGCCGGCCCCTTGACCTGGCGGCCGGCTCCACTGTCACGCTCACGCCCCGGCTCGTGAAGGGAAGCTCCTCATTGCTCACCGTCGGCTACCCACACCTCACCGAGGATGTCGCCCCGGGAGACCAGGTCCTCCTGGATGACGGACGCATCGAGCTCCAGGTCGAGCGCCCAACCGCCGATGGCATCGAGTGCAGGGTCGTGGTCGGCGGGCTCCTTGGCCCCAACAAGGGCGTCAACTTCCCCCATTCCAGCCTCACCGCGCCCGCGCTCACAGATCACGATCGCGAAGCGGTGCGCGCCGGGGTCGAGTGCGGTGTGGATTTCTTCGCCCTCAGCTTCGTCAGCCAGGCGGCCGACATCACCGAGGCGCGCGACCTCGTCTCATCGCTCGGCTCCGACACCCCAATCATCGCCAAGATCGAACGGCGCCGGGCCATCCAGAACCTGGAGGCCATCCTCGCCGAGGCCGACGGCGCCATGGTTGCGCGGGGCGACCTCGGCGTGGAGATGGCCCCCGAAGACGTGCCCCTTGAGCAGCGGCGCATCATCGCCGGGGCCGCCGATCAGATGATTCCCGTCATCACCGCCACCCAGATGCTCGAATCGATGATCGATTCGCCGCGACCAACCCGCGCCGAAGCCAGCGACGTGGCCAACGCGGTCTGGGACCTGTCCGATGCCCTCATGCTCAGCGGCGAGACTGCAGTCGGACGTTACCCGGTCGAAGCAGTCGCGATGATGGACCGTATCATCCGGCGCGCCGAATCGGTGGCACCGCCCGACCGCGCCCCGCTCGCCCGGCCCGAGACCGATGACCACTCGCACGTTGTGGCCATCGCCGCACGCCGCATCGTCGAGTCCGATCCCAATATGCAGGCCGTGGTCTGCCATACGCTCAGCGGCTACACCGCCTTCCTGCTGAGCAAAGTCCATCCCGAAGCCCCCATCTATGCCATCACCCCAAACGAAGCCGTCTGCCGGAGGCTTTCCCTGGCGCGTTCAGTTGTGCCCATGCTCGGCCCGCTCGTTACCACATCAGAAGGCCTGCTGCGAACGGCCGATGCCCTGCTCATGAACGCGGGCCACGTACGCTGGGGCGAGGAGGTAGTGGTGGTGGCCAGTCACCCGGTCACCTCCGGCTCCACGAACTTCCTCAAGCTCCATCGCGTTGGCGAAGGCGCCAGCGCCTGACCGTGCTCAGGCCGCCTCCGTCCAGGAGCGTTGTTCCGTCAGGTCTTCGCGCCTCCGCAGCGGCCCCGACTCCTCGACGTCGCGAACCACATCCGTCGCGTAAAGCGCCTCCATGTCGTATTCGGCAACACGCACGGAGAGTGGTACTTCGTACATCATGCGGCCATCGCTGACGGCGATTGTCGCCGGGATCCGCTGCAGGTAGATCCACGACTGTTCCATCCGGCACTCGTTGAGCATCACCACAAAACGTGAGCCGCTGGTGTGCGAAACGAAGTCGGATTGCCGCGTCACCCGCTTGAGCAGCTCGGTGAGCGCGTGGACAGCCCGGTCGCAAAAGGCGTCCCCCCTCCGTTCGCGGATCGCTTCGAGAGTGTCGAAGGAGACCTGGACAAGGGTGAAGGTGTGGCCCGTCTCCCGCGCACGCGGCATCTCGCGGCGGATCTCGGCCAGGAGGTAGTTCCGGTTGGGCAGGTCATTCAGCTCGCTCAGGTACGCCGACCCCTGCAGCTTCGCCGCCATTCGTCTCCAGTTCCGGTTGCCCGTCCAGAGCATCAGCACGATCTGCGCGTTCATTGCCACGCACAGGACGAAAACGGTCACCGCGAGCGCGATGGTGACCATCCCGGGGTTGATGATCGCCATTCCCACCTGGAACGCGACCACCGCCGCCCAGAGAACCAGGCTGACGATGCGCACAGCCTGGCGCCGCCGGCCCACCTCCGGGTCATCTGCCGGGTCGCCCACCAGCTCTTCGAGATCTGTCACGGCCGCATCATCCCCTGATCTACAGAGTCGGCCGGAAATACGTGGCCATCAGGCTGCTTCCTCATCCTTCGCCCCGGCTTCCTCACCCTCTTCATCGTCAAGTGCGCGCAGGCTGGAGTACCAGCGGGGCGCCCGCGCGGTGACGTGGACCAGGAAGGCGCGCGCTTTTTCTTCCAGCGTTCTCATTCCTCCCGGGATCCGATCAATCGCCTCTTCCACCCGGGGCGAAAGGGCTTCGATCGGTCTCCGCTCCGCGACCTGGGTATAGTCGAACCCACAGGCCAGCCCTTCCCGGTTGCAGGCAAGGTTGGCGCTGGTCACCACATCGTCGAGCGTTTCGATGCTGCGGCCCTGGTGCGGAGGATGATGCGCCTTGATAGAGCTCACCAGTTGCTCCGGGAACTTCCAGCGCTGGGCCAGCCGCCCGCCAACATGCTCATGGCCAAGGCCAAACACGCGCACCTCGGCATCGCGGTAGCGCATCCCTTCCGAAACCACGAGGTCGATCACATCGTTGAAGAGGACGGGCTCACAGAGCATCATCGCCAGCTTGCCGATGTCGTGAAGGACGCCCGCGGTGAAGGCATCTTCAGGCCTCACCACGCGCGTCTCCCGGGCAATCGCTTCCGCCACCAGCCCCACACAGACGCTGTGCGCCCAGAAGAGGTCCTGGTCGAACTCCTCCGAGTCCGGCGCGCGCAGCGCGTCGATGATCGCCGATGCGATCGCTACCGACCGCACCGTGCGCATCCCAAGCAAGATCACTGCTTCCCGCACGTTGCTGATCCGGCGCGCATAGCCGTAGTAGGCCGAGTTCGACAGCCGCAGGAGCTTGGAAGTGAGCGCCTGGTCGGAGCTGATCACCGTTGCGAGGTCCATCGCTGCCGTTCGCTCGTCCTCTGCAAGCTGGATAGCGCGCGTCGCGACGGCCTTCAGCGGCGTGAGCTCCGTGGTGCGGTTCACAATGATGCGCAGCCGATCGCGGGCCTCATAGCTCAGCGTCACATCGTGGTTCATGCGGCGTCCCTCTCCCTGTCTTCTCCGGCGCCCGCGTCTGACCAGGCGACCCGGTCGCGTCCCGCCCGCTTGGCCATGTAGAGCCGGCTATCGGCCACTCGAATCGCCTCGCGCAGTGCGTCAGCGGAGCCGGGGATGTCAGCAACCCCCGCAGAGACCGTCACATTCGTGAAGACCCCATCCCCGATTGGGATTCGAGACTCCTTCACCAGAACCCGCACCCGCTCCGCCACCGCCACCGCCTGCTCGAGTGTCGCCCCCGGGAGAAAGAGAACGAACTCCTCCCCTCCAAACCGGCCGATGATGTCCCCGCTGCGGGCTGCCTGGCGCATCACTCCCGCCAGCGAATGCAACACCTCGTCGCCAGCAAGGTGCCCGTAGGCGTCGTTCACCTTCTTGAAGTGGTCGATGTCGAACACAGCCACGGAAAAAGGCCGCCCCGTGAGCCCGCAGGCGACGAGGGGCTTCTGTGCGGCATCCATCGCGCTGCCGCGGTTCAACAGCCCCGTGAGCTGGTCGTGCCGCGCCAGGAAGTCCAGCTCCTCAACCAGGTCATGAAGCTGGCGATTGCGGTCATGCAGGGTGTTCTGGATCTGGCGCATGGTGCTGTGGTCACGCACATAGAGGACCGTGCCGATCATGTCGCCATACCGGTCCCGCAGGATCGAAGCCGAGACGGCGACCCAGAACGGCTCGCCGTCCTTGTGGAGAGCCTGCATCTCCATGTTCTTCACAGAGCCGTCGCGCCCCAGGCCGGCCGAGAACTCCTCCCACTCTTCGTTCGATGCGAACAGGCCCGACGCCTCCCGGCGGAGCACCTCGATGGGAGCAAATCCGAAGATGCTTTCGCTTGAGCCGGTGTAGAGCATCACCTTTCCGCCGCGGTCGGCCACCACCACGCCATCGGGGCACGCGAAGAGCATCAGCTGCAAGAGCTCTTCGTTGTCGAGCAACCAGAGAAAGTCTGGCGAGCCGGCCATGTCGCAGCCCCGTCAAGATGTCACTCTGAGTATCGGCCCCGCCCGCGGGTTTCTGGAGAAGGATCTTCGCGCGGGGGATTGACATCGCCCGGACAATGAATGAAGATTCATTTAGTAAACGAACATTCAGTTATCTGCCGTTCACTTTCCCACGGAGGCCCCTCATGTTCCTCGATATCTTCAGCGAAGCCCGGACAAGGGAGCGCGAGCTCGATGCGCGCGCCATCGAGATCTCCCAGCGCATGCAGTGGTACGACAGCCAGACAGTTGAGCGCCTCGAACGCGAGCTGAGTGCCGCCCGCGGCCGCCTGCAGTCGGGCGCCAGTCTCGCTGTTGGGGCGCGATAGTGCCGAAGGTGGCCCAGGCGCACCTGGCCGCGCGGCGCCAGGCGATCATGGAAGCCGCCTGCAAGGTCTTCTGCACCAAGGGGATCCATTCCGCCACCATGGCCGACGTCGCCGCTGAAGCGGGCATCTCTCCCGGCGCCATCTACCGCTACTTCTCAGGCAAGGACGACCTTGCCCGCGTCTGTATGGCCGATTCTGAAGCCGTCGTCTCCCGCTGGAAGATGCCCCCGGAGCCTGGCGAAGACCCCCTCCAGGAGATGATCGAGCTGGCCCGCCTCACCTTCTCGCTGCTCAAGAACCCTCACGAGAAGTCCGACACCATCCTCATGCTGGAAAGTGTGCTCGCAGCTGTTCGCGAAAGCGATGAGGCCGCCCTGCGCAGCATCCGCGATGAGCAGGCCGAAGCAGCAAGAGGTATCGCCCGCCGGCTCGCTGCTGCCCGGGAGAAAGGGGAGCTGCCACCGGACCTTGATTCGGAGCTCTTCGCCGGGGCCATGCTCTCCTTCTACTGGGGCTCCCGGGTTGCCCGCCTTGTTGACCCCGGGGCCGACTCTGAAGGGCAACTGGACCAGATGATGAACATGCTCGCCCGCTCCAGCACCCCGTCCGCGGCGCCCTGAGACGACCTGCGGCCGTGCCCCGGCTCACCCGGTCCGCCCTGGCTGCCAGCCGCGCTGGGTGCCTGCATTCGCGGCAGGTAACGCCCGGCGCCTGGCCGAAACCTATCCCGTGAAGCGGACGACCGGGCTGTTCTTGCCCCACAGCTCCTCCAGCCGGTAGAACGCCCGCTGCTCCGGCGTGAAGAGGTGCACGATCAGGTCGCCGAAGTCGAGCAACACCCAGCCGCTCGCCGCCGTTCCCTCGGCGTGACGCAGGTCGTGCCCCTCCGGCTTCAGGTTCTTCTCGAGATACTCCGCAAGGGCGCTAAACTGGAGTGGGGATTGCGCCGTCGCGATCACGAAGTAGTCCGTGAAACTGGCCACGCGCGAGACATCGATCAACGCAATGTCGAGGGCCTGGCGGTCAGACAGGATATCGACGGCCCTCTGGGCCAGTGATTCGGAGTCCAGGAAACTCGCTCCTTCCCCGCAAATTCGGGGTCCCGGAGGATCTTAGCACAGCCATGCCACGCCCCCGCGTCGTCGTCGGAATGTCAGGCGGAGTCGATAGCTCTGTCGCGGCCGCCCTCCTCCACGATCATGGGTTCGAGGTCATCGGTGTCACCATGCGCCTCTGGACAGAGCCTCGTCCGGCCGCGCTCACCGGCCGCCAGCAGTGCTGCAGCGTCGAGGACATCGGCGATGCCCGCAGGGTCGCCGGCCAGCTCGGTATCCGCCACTACGTCGTCAACTTCGAAGAAGAGTTTCGCCGTTACGTGGTCGACCCGTTTGTGACGGACTACGCATCGGGCCGCACCCCCAACCCCTGCGTGCGCTGCAACGAGCACATCAAGTACCGCGCGCTCCTGGATCGCCTTCCCGCCTATGATGCCGATTTCGTGGCAACCGGCCACTATGCCCGCGTCGTCCGCGACTCCACTCCCCCGTCGTCTCCTGTCTCCCCGCGGTTTCGCCTGCTTCGCGCCCTCGATGTGTCGAAGGACCAATCGTACGTGCTCTACATGCTCGGCCAGGAACAGCTCTCGAAGCTCCTCCTTCCGCTCGGCGAACTGACCAAGGGCGAGGTGCGCGCCATCGCTTGCAGTCTGGGGCTCGAAACCGCCGCCAAGCCCGATAGCGTCGAGATCTGTTTCGTGCCGGGGAATGACTATCGCACCTTCATCGCCGGGCGGGTCGAGAGCGTTCCCGGCGAACTGCGCGACACAGCCGGCCGCCGCCTCGGTGAGCATCGTGGTATCACTGCCTACACCGTTGGCCAGCGTAGGGGCCTGGGGATCGCCACCGGCCAGCCCCGCTTCGTGACCCGGATCGACGCTGGCACAAATGCGGTGACAGTAGGTCCCGAAGAAGACCTGTTTGCCTCCGTCGTTGAGGTCGGCGAGCCGCGCTGGGTTTCGGGCGATGCTCCCGTGGCCGGGGCGCGCGTGGAGGCGCAGCCCCGCTACCGCTCCCTCCCGGCGCCCGCAACCATCATCCAGGCGAACCCCGGGCGGGTCACGCTGCGATTCGGCCAGCCCCAGCGCGCCCTTGCCCCGGGACAGGCGATCGCCATCTACCGCGAAGATGAGGTGCTGGGTGGCGGGACGATCGAAAGCGCCCACCGGGAGCGGCACTAGCCAAAGCTGCCGTGGCGCCCCGCCCCCGATGCAAAGCGCGCCGCTCCCTCCCTCGTTTCTCCTGATTCGATGACCTCCCGCCCTCGCCTGAACTCGTTCGCGAGCGCGCCATCGAGGTCGAGTGACCACTGCTCGTACGCTGAGAGCCGGTCCGAACGCAGGCACCGCTGGGGAAACACGGCGAGCTCCTTCGCCAGGGCCACTGCTGCATCCCGGGCATGGCCCGGCTCCACCAGCCGGTTGGCCAGTCCCATGCGCAGCGCCTCCTCTCCCGAAACGCCCCTGCCCGTAAGGATCATGTCCATAGCATGGCTGTGCCCGATGAGCCGTGGCAGGCGAATGGTCCCTCCATCGACCAGTGGCACGCCCCAGCGGCGGCAGTAGACCCCGAACACCGCGTTTGAAGCGGCCACGCGCAGGTCGCACCAGCACGCCAGCTCGAGCCCGCCCGCCACGGCGTGACCCTCGACGGCCGCGATCACCGGCTTGCTCAGCAGCATCCGTGACGGCCCCATGGGGCCGTCGCCGCTTTCGCTGGTGCGATTCCCCGTCCCGGTTGCCACTGCCTTGAGGTCGGCACCCGCACAGAAGGCGCCATCGGCGCCTGTGAGCACGCCGACCGCCAGCGCTTCGTCGGCTTCGAAGCGGCGGAAGGCCGCTGCCAGCGCCTCGGCAGTGGGCCGGTCCACCGCATTGCGGGCATGCGGCCTGTCGATTGTGATGATGGCCACCGGGCCATCGATCTCGTAACGGACGGTTGAACCAGGCATGGCGATCCCCAGGAAGGAGTGTCCCGGCTATTCTACCCGCGCACGAAGCGGCCGATCGGCCCGCCTTTCAGGGACCGGTTGGCCCTTCGCCCGATGCCACGGGAGCATTCCACTGAACAGTCAATCGCAACGCGGCAATCAGGAACCCAGGATGCGTGCACCGGAACGGAACCCCGCAATCGGACCGGGCCACACCCGGTATCGGCTGGCCCTCATACATGGCGCCCGCAATCTCAGCCGGGTGGCGTTAGCGCCGCCTGCGCACGGTTGGAGATTGATGCGTGACCGATAGCGCTGTGGTCCATGTCCTGACGCGCGACCCCGCCCTCAGGCGAGCCCTGCTTGCCCACCTTGAGGCCGACGAGAGCCTCCCCGTCGCCGCCGGGAGCGACCCGGCCGAGGTTAAGCCCGGCGATGTGGTGGTCGCGCCAAGCTCCGATTGCCTGCCCGAACGGTGTGCCGAGTTTGCCGCCCGGGGCGCGCGCGTTATTGTCCTCGCCACGCTCCCGGCCGAGGCCGAGCGGCAGCGTTACCTGGCCGCGGGCGTGTTCGCCTATCTGCCCATGGCCATCGGCTCGCGGCCCCTGCCCGTGGATGTTCGCAGCGCCATGGCCGCCCCGCTCCCCGACCCCGCCGCTGCGCACCACGACTGGCTCCTGCTCACCAAGCACGGGCTCGTGCTTCTCTTCCTTGGTTCCCATCCAGCAGTGACAGTCACCGAGATCGCCACCGCCATTGGCATCTCACCGGATCGCACCCGCCGGATCTTGAACGACCTCGCTGCCAAGGGATTCATTACCGCCAAGAAGGCCGGGCGCAGCACCAGCTACACCATCAATCCCGATGCCCGCTTCATCCACCCTGCCATGGCTCACGTCTCCGTCCGCGGCGTCATTGATGCAACAAGGCCTCCGGCCGCCGGCCCCTAGCGTCCAGGCGCCCCGTCAACTCTCGGCGGTCCCTTCTCCATCGCCAGTACCGCTCGGAACGGGTCCCTCAGCCGAGTGACTCGTTCCAGGACGTCCCTCGTCTCGAACACGAGGCGCGCGTGCCCCCTGTGCCCAGCGGGCAAGCTCGAAGCTACACCCGGTCCGGCCTCCGGGTTGGTAGGGCCTTCTCGAAGAAGGCCCTACCCGCGTCTTCGTCGGGTTAGCCACAAAGCGTGAGCGGCCGCCCCCGCGGGTGCGGCAGGAGGACCGGAGCGAAACGACTATCCACCCGTGTATCGCTTCCGAGCTATCCCAGGGCCGGGAACGGGCGCCCCCCTCACTTCGTGCGGCTGGCCCGCCCACGGCAACGCGTTCACACCACCTCGAGCTCGCGCAGCTTCTCTTCCGTGACCACGCCCTGGTTCCAGCCGCGCACGGCGTAGTACTCGTTCAGCATCGCATCGAGCTCGCATACCTGCCCCTTCGAGCCTCCGCCGGTCGAAGGCTCCTCCGTGAAGCGCTTGGGCAGGTAATCTGACCCTTCGCGGAAGCCCGCGAGGTTGTTGTAATGCCGTTCCAGGTTGTAGATGCGCTCGCCGATGCGCAGGGCATCATTTGCATCGAACCTGTCGAGACCGGTCATCACACGGTACTGCTCGGCGTACTCATCCATCCCTTCCGAAAAAGCGCTGAACTTGCAGAGGTCCAGGCTATCGGAGAAGGCGTGGATGTCCTGGAGCAGCTTCAGCAGCTCTCCCTTACCCTGCCAGGCCAGCGGATCTGTCTTGAGCCCGATAACACCCAGCTCGCTGGCGGGGCTGTAACCGCGCAGGTGGCAGGCGCCCCGGTTCGAGGTCGCGTACCCCAGCCCCATCCCCTTCAGGCCCCGCGGGTCGTAGGCCGGGGTCGCCTGGCCCTTCACCGTCATCGCCAGCTCGGGGTGGCCGATCGACTTCGCAAAGGCATCGATTCCCTCCGCCAGCCGGTCGCCGATCCCCTCGCGGAACGCAATCATGCGGCACATCCGGACCATCCCCTCGGTGTCGCCCCAGGCCAGCCCCTGTCCAGCCGGGATGTACTCCCTCTGCGTTGCCTCCATCACCGTCGAAAGCGCCTGGCCGATCTCGATCGCGTCGTATCCCCAGTCGTTCGCCCTGTCGATGAGGTACGCCACGGCCGCAACGTCGTCGTTGCCGCAGTTCGCCCCCAGCGACCACGCCGGCTCGTACTCCACCGACTCCATGCGCACCTTGAACGGGCCCTCGGTAATCTCGACTTCCTTCTTGCAGGCCACCGGGCACGCGTGACAGGTGGGGTCGTCGACGAGGTAGTGCTCGTTCACATACTCGCCGGCGATGCGTTCCGCGTGTTCGTAGGTGGTCTCCTGGCTGTTGCGCGCTCCCAGTGCCCCGATTGCGTTCGAGATGTTCATCAGCATGTTCGTGCCGTAGACGGAGAGGCCCCCCTTCTTCGGGGACGTGATCTTCGTCTCGTCCATGATGAGGCCGAGGGCTGCCGCATGAGCCTTCTTCCACGCCTCGCGGTCGGACGCCTTCGGGTAGTCGCGCTTCGCCTTGATGGCGATTGCCTTGAGCTTCTTGGAACCACCGACCGTGCCCGTGCCCCCTCGGCCCGAGGCGCGGTCCTTCTCGTTCAGCCACGAAGCGAACTTGACCTGGTTTTCACCCGCCTGGCCGATCGCGATCACGCTCAGGTCATCGGCGCCGTGGCGCGCCTGGAGCGTGCTGACCGTATCGTGGACGCCCTTGCCCCACAGGTCCGAGGCGTCACGCAACTCCACCCTGCCGTCAGCGATGTAGGCATAGACCGGGGTCTCGGCCTTGCCCTTGAACACGAGGCCGTCGAAACCCGCCCACCGCAGGCGAGCAGCGCTCCAGCCCCCCTGGTGGCTATCGGTCACCGTACCCGTCAGCGGGCTCTTCGTGACGATCGCCAGGCGGCCGCTCATCGTCGCTTCCGTGCCCGTAAGCGGCCCATTCATGAAGCAAAGCGGGTTCTCGGGCCCGAGGGCGTCGATATTGGCCCCCGCCTCGAATACAAAGCGCACGCCCAGCCCGCGCCCGCCAACGTACTTGCGCGCCCAGTCTTCGGGGATAGGCGCATAGCTGGTACTTCCCGACGTTAGATCAATGTGGCCAATGCGTCCCGCGTAACCGCCGAGGGTCATCCTGTCTCCTCCTGCGGCCCCGCGCGGGGCCGCGCTCTGCGAAGGCGTCTGACGCATGCGGCAGCCTGTCCCGGGCTGTCCTGCGCCGGGCGCCGGGGCGGCATGCCCCGGCTGCTCTCCACGCCGGGCTTCGCGCCGCGGCGGTGTCGAACACGCCAAGCAGTATAGCGGCAAGAGGGCGGGCCGGAGTGGTCCCGCTCACAGGCAGCAGAAGGACGCTCCTCCCGCTAACCCCCCGTGGGCGTGGGCGAGGTCTCTGGCTCCGGTGTTGTCGTCCCGGCCCCCGGGGTCGGGCTGGGTGGCGCCTTTCCGTCGAAGGCCGCATCCACCCGCGCGAGCATGCGCTGGGCGAGCTTCACGGCCAGGGCCACGTCCTGCGTGCCATCGAGTCCCGTTTGCACGACCGCGTGCACCACGCGCCCGGTCCTGAAGCAGAGGATCGTATCCACCGAGATGCCGAGTTCAGATTGCTGCTGCGTGATGAACATCCCCAGGCTCTCGTCGCCGATGCGGGGAACATAGAAGATCTCGGCCCGCCCGGTCTCCTCTTCCGAAACAAGCAGCCCGCAGGCGCTGAAGCGGTTCTCGTTGAGCGCCTTTCCCGCCGCCTCTTCGTCCTTGTAGAGCGTTGATTGGGACGTTATCGAGATCACGGTGCCGAAGTGCTCCTGGGGGGCTTCCCACGTGAAAAAGGCGATGTAGCTCCCGATGCGGCTCTGGCCCTCCAGCGTCGTTCGCGCGATCTCCGGGTCTTCCACGTCAAAGACCTGTGACCACTCCTCGTTGTCGAAGGCGCGCTCGTCAGTCCGGGTGATTCCCCGCGGCATGTCCCCGTCGGTGAGCATCATCGCCTGCAGGTTGTATTCGCCGTCACCCCGGTCCGAAGGGTAGGAGCGGCCGTCCTCACAGGCGGCCGCGGCAAACAGCATCGCCGCGCCGAGCGCGGCGAGGAACGGACGTATCATGGGGGAGCCTCGTCGATTGATACCGTCATCGTACGCCAGCAGGCAGGCTAAGGCTCCACGCATCTCTTTACCGGCCACCCTGCGGACTCTCGCCCCCCGCCACGGTATGCTTGCGCGACCTGCCATTGCCACGGAGATACGCCCCATGCCGCTCACGCCCGAAGACATGCTCGCCATCCACGAGCTCTACGCTCGCTACAACCACGCCGTCGACTCGGGCGACGCCGACGCCTGGGCGGCCACCTTCACTGCCGATGCCGAGTTCCGCACCAACCTCGACACGTCGTTCAAGGGGACTGCGGAGCTGCGGGCCTTTGCTACTCGCCTTGCCACACGCCTGGATGCCCGGCATTGGAACAACAACCTCATCGTTGAGCCCGCGCCCGGCGGTGCGAAGGCCGTCTGCTACCTGCTGCTCGTGCGCCCCGGGCGCCCCGGCGTGCTCGCCGAGGCCGGCGCCACCGGGATCTATCGCGACGAGCTTGTCAAAGGCATCGATGGTTGGAGATTCAAGAGCCGTTACGCCACCATCGAGGGCGAAGTCCCGATGAAGCGTTGACCCGGGCCGCGCGTTGAAAGCTGTCTTCCTCTGGGCGACGCTCATCTTCCTCGCCTTCGTCGTCTTCATGGCTGTCGTCTTCCGGTCGCAGGCAGCGCGCGACATCCTCCGCTTCGCGCGCAACATGCTCTGGGCCTATGTCGCTCTCGTGGTGGCGCTGGCGGCCATCCATCTCTGGCGCGAAGGTTTCTGACCGCGCCCTCCTTGCCCGGCCCGCGTAAGCTCTGACCGTGCACGTGCTCATCGCACCCCAGGAGTTCAAGGGCAGCCTCTCTGCCGAAGAGGCCGCCGATGCCATCGCCCGTGGCATCCGCGAGGCCCGGCCAGCGTGGCGACTGGACGTCCTGCCTTTTTCTGACGGCGGCCCCGGATTCGTCGATGCCATGCGCCGCGCGACCCGAACCGATACCGTTGGAATCGTCACCCACGATGCCCTCGGGAGGCGATCGCTGGGCCGCTACGTGGTCGCTCGTGATGACGGCGCAGCTTTCATCGAAGCGGCGCAGGCGAACGGGCTCGTTCACATCCCGCCCGCGGAACGCGATCCCCTGGCAGCCGGCACCTTCGGCGTGGGCGAGCTCATTGCCGCTGCCTTTGCCGGGAAGCCGCCACGCATCGTCGTAGGTGTGGGCGGCAGCGCATCCACAGATGGTGGTGCGGGCATGGCCCGGGCGCTTGGCGCGAGACTCCTCGATGCAAATGGCGCGGAGCTTCCCCCCGGGGGTGGACCGCTCGCTGACCTGGACCGTATCGAGTGGAAGGCCCCACCGGCACTGGATGGGGTGGAGGTCATCGTCGCAACCGACGTCACCAGCCCGCTGCTCGGACCCGGCGGCGCTGCCGCCGTCTTTGCTCCTCAGAAGGGCGCCACCCCGGTGCAGGTGGTCCTCCTCGAACGCGCCCTGGAACGCTACGCGCTTGTCGTCGAACAGGATCTTGGTGTCAGGATTGGGTCCCTTCCCGGTGGCGGCGCCGCCGGAGGGCTGGCGGCAGGCCTCGTCGCGTTCCTCGGGGCGCGGGTGACGAGTGGCTTCGATGTGGTGGCAGCCGCCACCGGCCTCCCCGGCCGCCTGGCGGCCGCGGACGTCATCGTGACCGGCGAGGGCAGCTTCGATAGCCAGTCGCTCCAGGGCAAGACAACAGGGCGCCTGATTGACCTGTGCCGCGTCGCCGGCAAGCCGTGCGTCATCCTCGCCGGCCGCGGAGAAGGCGCACTTACGCTCTCATCGCTTGAGCCCGACCCCCGCATCTCAATGGAACGGGCTGCCGGACTCCTCTCCGACCTCGCCTCCCGCTGGGCGCGCGGGTTTCCCACCCCCCTTGCGCCAGGGGAGGGATGCGGATTGGCATGACCACGGGCGTCGCCGATTGTCCCCGTTCGTGATGGCGTCTGCCGCCAGAGGGCGCGCCGCGAGGAACGTTTCCCGGTTACTCCAGTAAGGATCGAGCCTTGCGCGCAGAATGCGAATCCACGATCCGCCGTCCGGTTCGCGCCACCCAGGCCCCCTCGCCGCGAGCGGCGTCGTAGGCCGCCAGCTCCCGTCCGGCACGTTCAACAACCGCCGGCGATGGGCTGAACGCAGCGTTCGCCTGCGCGACGAAACCCGGACCAGGAAGCAACGCCCCGCCGAACCCGTGCTGGGCAAGGAAGTGAACCTCCGCGCCGCCTGTCACCACAAGTGGCACGACGTCACAGGCCCGGGCGGCCGCGACCACGGCTCCCCGGGCATACGCCAGGCGCGGCCCGGATTCCTCGGAGCGGGCGCCCACGTCATTCGCGTAGGCGTCTGAGTCGAACAAGAGCCCCGCGGTCCGTGGGGCCGCCGCCGCAATCTCGGCAGCGCGCAGCAGTCCCCGGGCTGTCTCAATCACCGGGAACACAACGATAGCGCCCGGCTCCAGCCCGCGGGCAAGCTCGAACTCGCGCAGCAGGACCGCGAGGTCGCGTACATCCTGCGGCTCGCAGGCGTGGGGCAGGAACACCCCGGACAGCCCTGGCGCCACAATCGCCTCGATGTCATCGCGGAGCAGGCGAGTTCGCGGGTGATTGACCGTCGCCAGCGCATGTTTGCCAGCGTCACGCACCTGGCCGATCGCCGCCGCCGCTGCCGTTCGAAGCCCGTGGACCGGCTGGTCCGCATCATTCAGTACGAGTGCGATTGCATCGGCCTGGGAAGCGAGGGCGGCGTCCATCTCACCGCCGGCATTGATGGCGACGATGCTGCGGAGGCGCATTTATCCCTCGCCCGAGCCGCCAATATAGCCGCCCACAACCAGCGGCGGAGGGGCCGCAGCCGCCAGGTTCAGGTCCTGCCGCAGTGCCATGATGCACTGCAGATGGTCGAGCGCGTGGCGGTACATCAGCTCAGCCAGCCACTGGCAGGTGAGGGGCCCCCAGCGGGTGTCTGTCCGGTATCGAAGCCAGGCCGCATCGGTCATGTCGCGGAAGATCGAAAGCTCCTCGTCCCGCATCCGCGCGTACTGGTCGACGATCGCGGCAACGGGCTCGTCTGCCCTGTAGCGCTGCTCGTGCCATTCGCGGCGGCTGTAGTCCAACGGGTCGAGCATGTCCGGCACCGTGGCCCATCGCAAGAGCGGCAGGTAGACCTCCTGCTCCATGTCGCGCAGGTGGGCCATATGCTCATGGATAGTCCACTCGTTGTCGTCCGGGCGGTACTCGATACGCGGCGAAAGCAGCCCCCGCACGGCCCAGGCGATGTCGTCGGTGGCCTGGCGCAGCCGCGAGGTCAGCTCGTTACGGTACATGGCGGTCTCGCTCGTCATGGCCGGGTCTCCTTGGGCAGGATTGAGGAGACACATCCGGGCCCGGGGCGCCGGTCCGGCAGGTCCAACGTGAGTATAGGGCAGACCGATGTCTCTCCGCAGCGCCGCCTTTTCCCCTCGGGTGCGGCGCTTATCATTGGCTCATGCGTGGTGGCTGGCTCCCGCTCAGGCCGGTGATGCCACGTCTCGTCCGCCCTGCCCCTCGCTTCGCGCTTCAGCCCTCTTACGTACTCCGCGCCACGGACGGCCCCTCCATGCGTGCGGCCCTTCTTCTCTGCGCTGACCGCGGCCTGGACCCTCTCCGATGAGCGGAGCACGGGCCGCGCACCGTCTGGTAACGCTCCTTCTTGCCGCGACGGTTGCCCTTGTTGCCCTTGCCGCCGCCTGCAACGAACCGGCCCGGCCGCCCGCCGATGCCAGCCCAACGCCGGCCGCCTCCCCGGCCGGTACCGCGACGCCGATGCCCTCGCCTTCCCCGGTTCCGCCGCCTCCCGGACCCGTTCGCCTCAACCACATCCAGGTCGTTGGAACCCACAACAGCTACCACGTCGAACCCGGCGATGCGCTTCTTGGCGTGGTTCGCCGCTACCTGCCCCAGTTGACGGCTACTTTGCAGTACACGCACGTCGCACTCGCCCGCCAGCTGGAAGAGCAGTCGATGCGCAGCCTGGAGCTCGATGTCTTCGCCGACCCCGTGGGGGGGCTATTCGCCGACCCTGCCGGGCGCCGGGTTGCAGGGCTCCCCAACCCACCGAGCCCACTCCTGCTCGGCCCCGGCTTCAAGGTCCTCCACATCCAGGACTTGGATACCGGCACCACCTGCTACACCCTCATGACCTGCCTTCATGAGGTCAGGACATGGTCGGTAATGCATCCCGGCCACGTTCCCATCGTCATTCTCATCGAAGCGAAGGACGACCCAATCCCTGACCTCCTCGGCCTGGGCCTCGTCACTCCACACCTGGTGGGCACGGCCGAGCTCGATGCGCTCGATGCCGAGGTGCGGGCTGTGTTCGAGCCCGGCCGCCTGGTCACGCCCGATGATGTCCGCGGTCAGCGGGGCACCCTTGAAGAGGCCGTCCTGCGCGATGGCTGGCCCGAGGTCGCCGCCGCGCGCGGGAAGGTGATGTTCGTCCTCATCAACGGTGGCAGCATTCGCGATGCATACCGCGCAGGGCGGCCCTCGCTCGAAGGCCGCGTCATGTTCACCGTCTCCACACCCGGTCAACCCGACGCCGCATTCATCAAGCGCGATGACGCTCTGACGCAGGCCGCCGCGATCCGCGAGCTGGTGGCTGCGGGCTACATGGTGCGCACGCGCGCCGACGCCGATACCTCCGAGGCCCGCTCCGGCGAGACGGCGATGCGCACCGCTGCCCTGTCGAGTGGCGCCCAGGTTGTTTCGACCGACTACCCGGCGTCCGATGCACGCTGGGCTACCGGGTACTCGGTGACGCTCGGGAACGGGCTTGCGGCGCGCTGCAATCCTGTCCTGGCGCCGGTCACCTGCGCCGATGACGGCCTGGACCTCGCCCGCTAGATCAGCGGCCCGGGTACAGGAGGCCGGCGAGCACTTCCAGCGCTTCCGCCGCCCGTGGGCCAGGACTCCGCAGGAAGAGCACCGGATCTAACTCGTGCACGCGCCCTGCGGCCACAGCGGCCGTGCCCGCCCATGCCGCACTGGCGACAACCTGGGCGGCCAGCCCACCCTCACCCGAGGAGATGGTGAGGACAACCCCCGGATCGAGCGAAGCGGCTTCTGCCAGCTCGACGAGCCCGAAGCCAGGGAGAGGAGCCCCCTCCGGGTTGGCCCCGAGCACGTTCGTGGCCCTCAAGAGCTTCAAGAGGCTCCCGGCGTACGTTTCCTCGCTGGCGGCGTACACCTCCCTCCCTGAACCCGTGAGCAGCAGCACCCGGGGTGGGCTGACCCCCCCGATCCGCCCGGTTATCTGCGCCGCCTTCGCCTCAAGGTCAGCGGCCGCCGACTGCGCTTCCGGCTGCCGGCCCAGCGCCTCGCCGAGAGCCGTGAACGCCGTCAGCACGCTCTCGTAGCCGTTCACCTTGATCACGAATACCGGGAACGGAAAACGGTCGAAGTCGCGCATGCGGGCCCCGTGGTAGGTGGCGTCAGCAACCACGATGTCGGGACGCAATTCGGCAATTGCCTTGAAATCCGGCGCGATGGTCGACCCGATCACCTGTGCCCCGGCCGCGGCTGCGTTCGAACTGTCGGATGGCCGGCCCATGGGCCGAATGCCAAGGGCAACCACGAAGTCCACCGCCGAGGGGCTCAGCGCGACCACCCGCTCGACCGCTGTCCCCAGGGACACGGCACGGCCGGTCATGTCCGTGAGTTCCCGTTCGCCCGCTGGCGAGCCGGCCTCAAGCGTGGGCGTGGCTGTAGGCCTGGGCGCCACCTCCGGCTGCGCCTTGCCGCAGCCGGCCGTCAGCACGGTCGCGGCGAGCACCACGAGGGCCGCCATGCGTGCCATCACTGCTGTGCCGCCGGCGACGTGGCCCCGTCGCCCGTCAGCACCTTCCCGGCAGCAGATGCCCTCCCCGCCGGGAGAGCCATCAGGCGCTCAATGTCCGCGGGCGTATCGACGTCCAGCGCCAGCGCGGGGGATTGGACCTCCGCAACGGCCATGCCCGCAACGACGGCTGCTTCACGATGGCGCGCGAAGCTGTTCGCCCCGTATGCAAGTGCAAACCGCCCGGGTGGCCGCAGCAACATGGCGTTGGTGCCGCCGTCGCCGCTGCGGACAAGCGTGACCGAAGGGGCTGGCGGCGCTTCGTCGACAAGGTCGCGAATAGCCTGCGCCGTCGCCAGCGGCAGGTCCGCGTGCAGTATCAGCAGCTCTCCCAGGTCACCGTCTGCGCCAACGCGGGCGATCGCCGATTCAAGCTGGCCATTGAGTCCGCGCGCTTCGGGGTCCTCGTCAATCATCGCCGCGAGGCCTTCGAAGGCTGAGCGGACGCGCGCGTCGCGCGTCAGCAGCACGGGTTCGTGGCCGGCCTCACGAATGGCGCCCACCACCGTGGTCACTGTCGCCAGCGCCAGGGCTGCCCGCGCCGCCGGGTCAAGAACTTCGGCCAGCCGTCCCTTCGCTCGCTCAAGCTCGTTCACCGGGACCAGCACCTGCAACCGTTCAACCCTCACCGATCGCCCGCAGCACGCTCGCGGCCAATTCCGCCTTTCGCTCGGTGCTGGTCATCATCGTGTCCGTGACGTGGCAGCGCATGCCCAGGCCCTCGATCCGTGGCGCGAGCTCGCGGTCCTGCTCATCGATGACCATCACGTCGATCAGGCCCCGGTACATGCTCGCCACACCCACAGCGGAGACTTCGTGACCCAGGGACTGCATCATCTTCGCTGCCGGCCCCTTCACCACCTGCCCGGCGATGACCGGGCTGATCGCGACCCGAGTTGCCCGCGTCTGCGCCAGCGCCTCGCGAAGACCCGGCACGGCGAGGATGGGACCAATGCTCACGAACGGGTTGCTCGGGGCGATCAACACCGCCGAGGAACGCTCGATCGCTTCCACTACCCCCGGCGCGGGACGCGCCTCCGCTGCTCCCACGAACCGGATCTGGTGGACCTCCACCTCGGTTCGCAGCCTCACCATGTAGTCCTGGAAGGCCAGTTCCCCTTCCGGGCCGGTGATGCGAGTCTCAACCCGCTCATTGCACATCGGCAGAATTGACGTGGTAAGCCCCCAGGCGCGGGCGATCTTGCCGACCACTTCATGCAGGGGCTCCCCGGCCCGCAGCAGCCGCGTGCGGTGGATTGCTGTCGCCAGGTCGCGGTCGCCCAGGTTGAACCAGCGCCCATACCCGTAACGCTGCAGTTCCTCTACGACAGCAAACGTGTCGCCCTTCAGCCCCCAGCCCGTCTCCGGGTTCACGGCCCCTGCCAGCGCATAGATGACGATGTCCACATCAGGCGACACGTGGAGGCCGAACATCTCCACGTCATCGCCCGTGTTGGAAATGACGGTGACGGCGGCCGGGTCAGCCACCTGCACCAGGCCCTGCAGAAACCGGGAGGCGCCCACCCCACCGGCGAAGACGGTGTACATGGGGCGATTGTAGGGTCGTTGGCGGCGCCAGTCAGTTCGCGCGTGGCGCCTGTCCGGAAACGCCCGTTCGCGTCACCGGCGCCGCCGTGGCGCCCGCTTCGACAGGGGATGCGCGGACAGCGTCTTCGGCTGCGGTGGTGGCAAGCCCGGGCGCGGTTTCGAAAGCTATGAACAGCGCAAGCAGCACCCACAGGAACGGCTCATCGAGCAGCCGTCCCTCGGACTGGCTCTGAAAGACGATGCCGATGAGCGATGCCGCCAGCCAGCCGATGATGACCCGGTTGAACGGCGCCTTTGACCGCGAATAGACCACGCCCAGGACGATCGCCACGCGCATCACAACGAAGCCCAGGACCGCCAGCCCGATCACGCCGAGTTCGGCCATGATCGAAATCACTGACGTATGTGACAGCGTTGTCCGCGCCCATTCTGGCACCAGGTGCAGGTACGAAATGACCAGCGAATGCTGGTAGTTCCCCGACCCTACACCGGTGAGCGGATTGTCCTTGAACATCTCCCACCCGGCCCGGATGAGGAACTCACGTACGCCGATCACCTGCACGCCCATGGTCAGGGTCCTCACCCGTTCGGCATCGGCGCCGCCCTGGGCGAGCACAAACCCCAGCAGGGCAGCCAGGGCTCCGAAGCAGCCCAGCGTGATGAGCACCTTCGAATACCGCGCAATCGGCGCAAACGCCACCACCAGGAAGCCGCAGAGCAGGAGCGTCATCCATCCCGACCGTGATGCCGTGGCTACGATGCCGGCCGATGCCACCACCAGCATTGGCGCCGCCAGGTAGACGGTGAGCCGCCTTGGTCCCAGCACCAGCACCGAACCCGCCGCCAGCGACATGCTGATCGCCAGGAATCGGGCCAGGTTATTCGGGTCGGCGAACGTCGCGTTGGCCCGGTAGCTGTAGTCATCTGATTGCACGAGGATCGCGCGCCAGTTGAACACGCCCAGCACCCTCTGAGCGATCGCGATAACGGCAAGGGCCAGCGCTGCTACAAGGAATGCTCCGATGATCCGCTCAACGTCGCGCCGGTCCTCAATGAGTGAAGGCGCAACCATCACAAACCCGGCATAGAGGGGCAGGATCATGACGCTGTTGGGGGGCTGTGTGGGCGTGTCCGACCACCAGACGCCCAGCGCCTGGACGGCGAACAGAGCGCCCAGCGGAATCAGCAGCGCCGAGCCGGGGACCAGGCGTCCGGGGTTGTGACGAAGGCGTACCACACCCACGACCACGGTTGCCGCCATCGCCGCCTGGCCAGGGTTGAGCAGCGAACGGACCGCTCCCGCCACGCCCGAACCGCCGAGGAAGTCCGGCGCCTGTGTTTCCAGGTACTCCATGGGCAGTCCCAGCACAACGCAGGGAATGAGCAGCTTTGGCTCGCGCAGGACAACAATCGCGGCGAGAAGAGCCGCCTGGGCGGCAAGCAGGGCGGCTAGCTCCAGCATCCCGGTCGGCCCATCCTCGTGAAGTCAATCACAATTGACCGGGTCCCGGCCGGCTCCTACGATACGGGCCGATGTCTCGTCGCGCCAGCGGGTTGGAACGCGACCTGGACTTGGTCCGCCGCCGAGCCTGGCTCTTTGTCCCCTTCTTTTTGCTCGGGATTCTGCTCTCGTTCGCCCTTGGCAGCGTCGCCGGCCAGGCCAACGCCGTAGCCTCTCTCCAGCTGGAGACCGTCGTCCACGAAGTCTTTATTGGCGGCGACCGGGGCCTGCGCATCTTCGAAGCTGACGCCATGACGGCCGAACCCGAATTCAAGCAGAAGGTGCGCGCTCGCATTGGCGATGAGAACTTCGACTACGCGCGTTTCTCCATCTCCCTTAACCCCCATTCGGTGGCCGATGGCGTTGCCCGAGGAACCCTCACTGTCTCCTTCAAGGACGATGACCGCGCCACCGCCGAACGGTACCGGCAGGCGTGGGTCGATGTCTTCATCGAGGAATACACGGGGCCCGAAGGGCTCTTTCGGCGCCGATTCCTGGACAAGCGCGAAGCGGTGGCGCTCGCCCTTGAGAACGAATACCAGGAAGCCCTGAAACAGCTTGAGGACCTTGCCCGTTCGAAGGGCATCACCGCCCCCCTCGATCAGGTCGTCCTTCACAAGCGCGAAGGGACACTGCTTGCGGAGCTTCCCGGGCAAGAGGCGGAGCTGGTCGCCTCCCTGGCTGAGGCGCGCGCAGCCCTTTCCGCCGCGCGCAGCGCGGCCCCGGATGTGGCCGCCGCGCTCGCTGCGAGTGTCCTTGGGACCAGCGTTCCTCCCGCCCAGGCGGTCGAATCCCTCACCGCCCGGGTTGCCGTGCTCGAGGGCGCCATCGCTGAGGTCCGCAAGACCCAGACCCAGTACTCGGATGCGTCCTTTGACGCAGAATTCCTCCAGGCCCTTGACTACGTCCGCGCCCTCGACCAGCTCAAGGTGGAGGGATTCGGCCGCCTTGCCAACGCCCGCGGCTCGGTCACCAGCGCCGAAAGCACAGCCGAAGTGAGCTACTCGTTCTCCGGTGGTGCCGCCGGGACGCTCATGGGCCGGGTGGCCGTCGTGCTTGCCGTGACCATCGTCTTTGGCCTCATTGCCATCTACACCCTCGAATGGCTTTCACAGGTGCGCCGCGGTACGGCAGACTAGAAGTAGCCTCTACCGGCTTCAAGCATGCGCATCTGCGAAATAAACGACATCGCCTCGGTTGCCTCTGACCTTGCAGAGGGCCTCCGTGCCCGCGGGCACGACGTCACCCTCATCCGGCCGAGGCTCGTCGGGGGACGGCTCCCCTGGTCCGTGAAGCCCGTAGTCGGTCCCGTGCGGGCCGTGGAGTGGGCCCAGATCATCCACACCATCCGCAGCGGCAACTTCGATGCTGTGCACATCCACTACGCCTACCTCGGCATGCTCGGCGTCCTCGGCAAGTTCCCCTACGTCCTCCACTGCCACGGCAGCGATGTGCGCGAGATCAGGCCCTACACCCGCCCCATGGTCCTGCGCGCTCTGAAGGAGGCCTCCCACGTCTACTACGCGACGCCCGACCTCGCGCCCTTCGTCACGAAGCGCCGGCCCGATGCGGAGTTCCTCCCGAACCCGGTCGATGCAGGGGCTTTCCGGCCCCTTTCGCCGGCGCGGGAGAGCCGCCGCGTTTTCATTGCCTGCTCACTCACAGACATCAAAGGCGCCCCCCGGCTTCTGAATGCCTGCCGCCGGCTCGCCGACGAGCGTCCCGACATCGGGTTCACCGCCATCGGCGGCGGCGAGTACACTCGCGACTTCGCCCGGCTCCCGAACGTCAGGCTTATCCCTCATCAACTGCGCTCCCAGCTTCCCCGGATCATCGCGAACCACGGCGTGGTCCTGGGACAGGTGCTCCTCGGCGTGGTGGGCATGGCCGAGCTCGAAGCCATGGCCTGCGCCCGCCCTGTCGTCGCCTGGTTCACCCACGACAGCGCCTATCCCGAACCCCCTCCGCTGGTTCGCGCCCTCGATGGTTACGACATCGCCCATGCCATCATCCGCCTTGTTGACGATGGCGACCTTCGCCAGTCCATCGGCGATGCCAGCCGCCAGTGGGTGTCCACCCACCACGATGCCGGCCGTGCCGCCGAGGTGGTCGAGATGGCCGCCCGTCAGCTCATGTCCCATCGTTGACCACACCCGCGCCTGAACCTACGGTGAACGCCATGATCTCACCCGCTGCTGGCCGGCTCGATGACCTGCCCCTGGTGCTCCCGGCGCGGCCGCTCGTCTCCATTGTCATCCCCTGCCTGAACGAGGAGCGCTACATCACCGGTCTCCTGGATTCCCTCGCCGCGCAGGACTACGGGGCAGACGGGATCGAGGTCCTGGTCGCCGACGGAGGCAGCACCGACCGCACGCGGGAACTGGTGGCGGCCTATGCAGGCCCGTTTGCTCGCCTCGAGCTCGTCGACAACCCGCGGCGCATCACGGTCTGCGGGCTGAATGCTGGCATGGACGCCTCTCGCGGCGACTGCTGGATCATCATCGGCGCGCACAGCCACGTCCGCCCCGATTTCGTGCGCGAATCCGTGCAGGCACTCGCCCGCACCGGCGCTGCCTGCGTCGGCGGTCCCATCGAGACGATCGGCGAGGGAACGGTAGGCCGCGCCATTGCCGCTGCCATGTCCTCGCCCTTTGGCGTCGGCAATGCAAAGTTCCGCTATGCCGCCGAGGAGGGCGAAGTCGATACAGTCCCCTTCGGCTGCTACCACCGCCGCGTCTGGGAGGTGGTAGGCCGCTTCGATGAGACCGTCGACGGCGCCGATGAGGATAGCTACAACGCCCGCCTCATTGAGGCCGGTGGGCGCATTGTGCTCGTTCCCAGCATTCGCAGCAGCTACTTCCCGCGCCGTACCCTCGGGGCGCTGGCCAGGCAGTACCACGAATATGGCGCCGCCAAGGGCGTTCTCCTGAGCAGGGGCAGGCCGCTCCAGCCCCGGCATTTCGCCCCCGCGGCCATGGTCGCGGGCGGGCCCGCCCTGGTGGTCCTCGGTCTTGGGGCACGGTGGCCCCGGCGCCTCCTGAAGGCGCTGGCCGTGCTCTACGTCGCCGGCGGCATGGCCGCATCGCGCCGCGCTGCTCGCAAGTCCGGCGCCAACCCGTTCCTCACCTTCGCCGCCATGGCCACCATGCACGCCAGCTACGGCCTCGGCTTCATCCAGGGCGCCTGGCGGGAGCGCCGCCGCCTCGCGGCCAGCAGGTAGCGAGCACGGGTCCTGCCAGCGGGCATGGTCAGACGCAACAGGGGTGGCCAGCTGGCCACCCCCGGGGTTTGAGACCTACCGCTGCCTCCAGGCTACCCGAGCTTCTTTATCTCCTCGATGAGCGCCGGGACCACCTTCTTGTAGTCGTCCACAATTGCGAACTTGGCCGCCTTCACCATGTTGGCGTCGGGGTCCTTGTTGATCGCGACGATGTTCTTCGAGCCGGCCATGCCCGCCATGTGCTGGCTCGCCCCGCTGATGGCGATGGCGATGTACAGGTTCGGTGATACCACCTTGCCCGTCAGCCCGACCTGCGCCGCCGGCGGGTACCAGCCAAGGTCGCAGGCCGCGCGGCTGGCGCCAACGGCCGCCTGGGGAAGCACCGAGGCGAGCTCTTCCAGTGCCCTGAAGCCGCTTTCGTCGCCAAGGCCCCGACCCCCGCTGACGACCACCTGGGCGTCTTCAAGCCGGATCCCGGTGGACTCGGCCTTGGCCACGCCAAGGACCTTCACCTTCGATTCGCCCGCCGCCCCGCTTGCGGTTATCGCGCCGCTGCGGCCCGCATCCGGCTCGGGCGCGTCAAACGACTTCGGCTTCACGGTCGCAATCTGCAGCGGCGCCTTCCAGGTGTGCTCCGCGCGCGCGTTGCCGCCATAGCAGCCGCGCGTCGCTCGCAGCCGGCCGCCTTCGATCTTCAGCTCGGTGCAATCCATCGCGATGCCGGTCTTCTGGCGGAAGGCCAGCGCCGGGCCAAGGTCACGGCCGAAGCTGGTGGTCCCCACGAGCACGATGTCGGCGCCCGACGCCTGGAGTGCGGCCTCGACGGCCGCCAGGCTGGCATCCGCGGGCTGCCCCGCGAGCGCGGCGTCGGCGGTGTAGACAGCCTCGGCGCCGTGCGCGATCAGCGCCTTCGCCTCGGCCTCGCCCCCGGCGACGACCGCGCTAACGCTCCCCGCACCCTGGGCCGATAGCTGCCGGGCCGCCCCGAGAAGCTCGAACGAGATGGGGGCGACAGCCCCCGCGCTGGTTTCTGCAACGATGAGAATTCCGGGCATCTCTGCTGCGGCTCCTTAGATCAGCTTGGCGGCGCGCAGCTTCTGGGCCAGGTTGCGCGCCTTCTCTTCGGGGGTTTCGCCCTCGATTATTTCGACGTTGCTCTCTACCTTCGGCACGTAGAGCGCATCGAGTGGCAGCCAGCGGCCGCTGGCGCCGAGCTCGTCTGCGGCCATGCCGATATCGGCCGCGCCCCAGACCTGCACGGTCTTCTTCGCGGCCAGCATGATCTGCCGGAGCTGTGGGTAGCGTGGCTCGCCGAACTCGTTCGAGACCGAGACCACCGCCGGCAGTGGCGTCTCCACGGTCTGGAAGCCGTCATCAAGAACGCGGTCCACCTTCACGGCGCCACCATTCCTCTCGATCGCCTTCGCCACCGTGACCACCGGGACACCCAGCAGTTGGCCGACGCCCGCCGGCACCACGCCCATGTCCCAGTCGGCCGCTGAGCGGCCCATGAGGATCAGGTCGAACGCGCCGATCTTCTGGATCGCCTTCGCAAGGGCGACTGCCGTCTGGAAGTTGTCGATGCCTTCAAACGACGGGTCGTTCAGCAGGACGCCTTCATCAGCGCCCATCGCGAGCGCATGCTTGATCGCATCGCGCGCACTGTCGGGGCCGAGGCTGATGACGGTGACCTTGCCCTCGCCGGCTGCATCGCGCAGACGAAGGGCGGCCTCGGTCGCCTGGGGGTCGAACGGGTTGACTACGGGCGCAATGCCCTGGGCGGGGATGACCTTCTTCGCTGCTTCGTCCACCTTGAAGGACGCTGCCGGCGTTTCCGGGTCGGGAATCTGCTTGACGCAAACGATGATGTTCACGCTTTCGCTGGGCCTCCTGCGGCGCACCAGCCCCTCCGCGGGGGCCGGGGATATACATGGGATACCGGGGTGATGTTCGGGGTAACCCGGCGAAGACTACCACAAAATCAGAGTTTGTGAAATCTCGCACAGCATTGCGGTCACGGCTCCATGAATGCCCCCGGGCCAGCTGCTCAACGCTCCCTTTGCAGGAAATGGATTGACGGCGTGGCATGGCGGTGGCAACACTATGGCAACTTCGGGGGTTGCTGGAGTGGCACGCGATTCCCTGGCTGCATCTTCTGGCGCCAATCCCGCGCTGGTTCGCGGGCGAGTCCTATCGCCCTTCGCCGGGCGCGAACACGAATCCGCCCTTATCGCGGCGGCAGCGACCATCGAAGAAGCTCTCGAAACGGCCGGACATTTGTGCATTGGCCGGGAAATGATCGAGCGTCCCCGGGTGGCCCTGGGCCGCCGCGAAGACGCGCGCGCCCAGGTGGAACGCTGCCGGGAGATCGTCGCCCGGGGCGAAGACTGGCGTTGGACCGGCGGGCAGGCGCTCCTCGCCGAGGCAGCCCTCGCCGCATCCGATCACCAGCTTGAGGAAGCGGAAGGGCTGTTCGAACACGCGATCGAGGTCTTTCGTCGCTACCACCTGCCCTGGGACGAGGCGGAGGCGTTCGAAACCTGGGGCGAAGCGTTAGCCGCAGCCGGGCGCCGGCCACTCTTCCTCTACGACGTGGTCTTGATTGACTCGCCCGAGAGTGAAGCAGACATCATGGAAGGACTCGCCGACCTCGCGGCCATTCGTGCCTCGATCATCGGCGCGGAGACTGTCATCACCGACCTGCGGTGAGCATCTGCCAGCCCGGGTCGCGGGTGCGGGCGGCCCGCTACACCTCCACGCCGTTCTGCCGGACCACATCGCTGTACCAGGCGGCGCTGCGCTTGGGGATGCGGCGCTGGGTGGCAAAGTCCGTCCACACCATGCCAAAGCGCTTGGTGTAGCCGAACGCCCACTCGAAGTTGTCGTACAGCGACCACTGGTAGAAGGCGCGAACGTCGGCGCCATCCTGGATCGCGCCGTGCAGCCCCGCCAGGAAGCCCCTCAGCAACTCGACGCGCTGCGCGTCGTCAATAGCGCCGTCGGGGCCGGGTTCCGTGTTGTCGCACACCCCGTTCTCGGTGATGTAAATGCGCGGGCGGCCGTATTCGTTTGAGACCCAGCGCACGAAGTCCCCCAGGGCGTGGGGCGCCGCCTCATAGCCCATCGGCAGCAGCGGCAACCGGGGCGCGGCATGCGTGTAGCCCACCCCGCGCCCGGGAGAGGCTTCGATGAGCCCGCGCGAATAGAGGTTCACCCCCAGGAAATCCGTTGGCGCGGCGATGATCTCCATGTCGCCCGGTTCGATGGGCAGCGCAGCCCCCCGCGCCTCGTGGTAGGCCAGCAGGCTCGCCGGGTACCCCCTGCCATAGACCGGCCCGTGAAACACGCGCGACTGGAAGTCGCGCGCCAGCTCCACCGCCTGCGCAGTCTCCGGGCTATCGTCGGCGGGCTCAAAGCTGGTGTTGGCGTTCGTGATTCCTATCTCGCCCTGCCGGCCACTGGCGCGAAACGCCTGCACTGCCCGGCCATGGGCCAGCAGCGCGTGGTGGATAGTCCGGCCGTAGATCGGCAGGTCCCGTATGCCCGGGGCCAGGACCCCAATGCGATGGCCCATGTTGGTGAACACGATCGGCTCGTTGAGAGTGATCCAGCGGGTCACCCGGTCGCCAAACCGTTCGTAGAGCAGGCTCGCATAGTCGGCGAACCAGTCGGCTATGGCACGGTTCGACCAGCCACCGAGGTCCTGCAGCGACTGCGGCAGGTCCCAGTGGTAGAGCGTGACCGCGGGCTGGATTCCCTTCTCGAGCAGAGCATCGATGAGCCGGTCGTAGAAGCCGAGCCCTTTTTCGCTGATTGCGCCACGCCCGAACGGCATCACGCGCGACCACGACACCGAAAAGCGGTACGTCTGCAGCCCCAGGCTCGCCATCAGGGCGACGTCGTCGCGGTAGCGGTGGTAATGGTCGCAGGCCACGTCACCGGTGGAGCCATCCTGGATCCGGTCCGGCTGGTGGGTGAACGTGTCCCATATGGAGAGGCCGCGGTCATCTTCGTTGTACGCGCCCTCTATCTGGTACGAGGCGGTGGCCGCGCCCCACTGGAAGCCGTCGGGAAAGCGAAGAAGTGTCATTGCGGAAGCTTAATCGATCGTGGCGGGTGAAGAGCACCCCCTCCGGCTCCCCCGGACTGCGTTTGCCCCAGCCGCCGTGGCCGGGCGATAATCAGGGTTCGTGCCGTCGTCGCGCGGCGCCCGTGGAGGCAGGACCGAGAGCCCGCCGTTAGCACACAAAGGAACAGAAAGTGGCAAAGAAAGTCCGGGCAGTGGTGACACTGCAGATCCCGGCCGGCAAGGCGAACCCGGCCCCGCCTATTGGCCCCGCCCTCGGCCAGCACGGCGTCAACATCATGGAGTTCTGCAAAGAGTACAACGCTCGCACGCAGAACCAGGTGGGCCAGATCATCCCGGCCCAGCTAACGATCTTCGAAGACCGCTCCTTCACCTTCGTCCTGAAGACGCCGCCTGCCGCGGATCTCCTCCGCAAGGCCGCCGGCATCGACAAGGGCAGCGGCAACCCCCGCCTGAACAAGGTGGGCAAGGTGAAGGTCTCCGACCTGCGCAAGATCGCCGAGACGAAGATGGCCGACCTCAACGCCAACAACGTCGACGAGGCCATCAAGATCATCGAAGGCACTGCCCGCAGCATGGGCATCGAGGTAGTGTAGCCATGCCGAAGCACGGAAAGCGTTACCTCGAAGCATTCGCCAGGGTCGACCGGTCGAAGCTCTACCCCGTCGACGAAGCGATCTCCCTCGCGAAGGAAGTCCACCCGGCGAAGTTCGACGAGACGGTCGAGCTCCACATCAAGACCGGTCTCGACCCGCGCCACGCCGAGCAGCAGATCCGCGGCAGCACCGTCCTCCCCCACGGGTTGGGCAAGGTGCTGCGCGTGCTCGTCTTCACCGAAGGCGAACCGGCGAAGGCTGCCCAGGACGCCGGCGCCGATTTCGTCGGCAGCGATGATCTGATCAAGCGCATCGAAGGCGGCTGGACCGATTTCGATGTCGCCATCGCCACCCGCGAGATGATGGGCAAGGTCGGCCGCCTCGGCCGCGTCCTCGGCCCCCGTGGCCTCATGCCCAACCCCCGCTCCGGCACCGTCGTCGGCGGCGAGGACATTGCCCGGGCCGTCACTGATGCCAAGCAGGGCCGTGTCGAGTTCCGTCTCGACCGCCTTGCCAATATCCATGTGCCGCTCGGCAAGGTGAGCTTCGACGACGCCAAGATCCGCGAGAACATGGCCACCCTCATCGAGGCCGTGAACGCTGCCAGGCCGAAGGAGGCCAAGGGCCAGTACATCCGCTCGGTTACGCTTACGACGACCATGGGCCCCGGCATTCCGCTCGACCTCGCCCAGGCGCTCAGCCTCCGCACCGCGTAGCGAGTCCAGCGGTCTGCGTATGAGTGCCCCCGGCCCCGGGGTTTCCAACCGGGGCGCTGCCTTCACCTGTGCGGATTCGGCCTCCCCGCTCGATCCACACGCCGGTCCGGGCCTCGGTGACACTGAGGAAGCAGAGCGGTGGAGTTCCGCCGTCGAATCAGCGTGAACCGAATGCCAGGTAGCAGGACGGGCGCAGCGGCCCCACGAGCATGCCGTCGCGCGAAACGGCCCCCTCTTCAGTTGCCTGTGTCATTGGGGTCTCCAGCGAACGATGCGGGTGCGGAATCCACGCGCGGGCGGATTGCACGGGGTTCGCGGTGGCGGCGCTCACTCGTCGACCATCGCCCGGGTCTCGCGATCCGCGCTCCCGAACTCCCTCGTCAGCAGGCGAGACTCGCGGCGGTGCTCCTCGTCGCTGTTCATGCCGCGGATGTCGCGGTCGATCGCCTCGGTATCCCGGCGGCGCAATTCTGCTTCGAGGGCGCCGGCGATGAGGGAGTTGCGGGACTCAGCCCGTCCTTCTTCGACCTCGCGGCTCGCGTGATCAGGCAGGTCGGCCGGGAGAGCCACGGTGACCCGCCTGGTGACCTGTATGCTGGGCCTCTCCCGCTTAGTGTCATGAATCGTGTTTGCTGGTCCCTGCTACCCCTTCGCGCGGAAACCCCGGTACGGCCCATCACGCCATTCGAGCGCGCCCTTCAGTCCCACGCCGCTTTCCATCGACTCCCGCATCTTGTCCTGCCAGCCGTAGGAGAAGGTGGTGAACTGCGCCGCAGCATCCAGGTCCGTTGAGCTCCGTACCGATGAGTAGATGCCCATATTCTCGTAGAAGCGGTTCATGTTGACCTTGAGGATGGCCAGGTGGTCGGCCGGCATGTTCGCCACATGGTCGGCGAGGGCGATGGTCCGCTCCTCCAGCTGCTCCTTCGGGAAGGCATAGTTCACCATCCCGATACGCTCCGCTTCGACGCCGCTGATGCTGTCGCCGGTGTAGTACAGCTCCTTCGCCTTGCGCATGCCGATCACGAGGGGCCAGATAACACCCGTCCGGCTTGTCCCCAGCGCGCGCACGCCCGGGTGTCCCAGCTGGGCGTCTTCGGCGGCGGTCACCAGGTCGGCCATCATGGCCAGCTCGCAGCCCCCTGCGAGCGCGTAGCCATGCACCTGGGCAATGGTCACCTTCGCCATGTTCCAGAAGTACATGTGGATGTCGCTGATCTGTTGCATGCCGGTGCGGATGCCCATCACCAGCCGCCGCCGGTTTTCGTCAACCGCCTGGTAGCGCCGAACAATGGCGTCTGCCCCGCCCCGGGCAGGGGCCAGGTCATAGCCCGCGCTGAAGGTGCGCCCCGCGCCCCGGACGATGATCACCCGGGCCGCCGGGTCGGCCTCCAGGTCGTGGAGGCATTCCCATAGTTCGAAGAGGAGCTCCTGCGAAAGCGAGTTCATCTTCTCCGGCCGGTTGAGCGTGATCCGCGCGACCCGGCCGCCGGTGCCCACGCGGTCCACCACCAGGTTTTCGAAAGTTTGGTCCAAGTTGGCTTCTCCGGGTTGAGATGTGGGCCGATTATAGGCCCGCGTACCAGGCCCGGCCCGCCCCGGACTTTGCGCGGGCGCGCTGTACGCGATATGCTCAGGCTTCGCAACACTCATCTATTGCTGGAAATTGCAGCCCCATGGCGAACAACAAGTCCGCGATCAAGCGGTGGCACCAGTCCCTCAAGCGGCGCGACCGCAACCGCGCCACGAAGTCATACACCCGCACCCGGGTCCGCGCAGCGCGTGAAGCCGCTGCCACAGGCGATTCAGACGCCGCTGCCACCGCCTTGAGCGCTGCGTACTCGGCGCTCGACAGGGCGGCTCGCAAGGGCGCCATCCACGTTGGCAAGGCCGATCGGCAGAAGCGCCGCCTCGCCGCCCTCATCTCGAAGAGCTAGCTCCCCGCTCAACGTGGGCACCGGCCCGGCAGGCTCCGGATCGGGCCAGGGCGCGCCTGCGCACACGCGGTGGCGTTGGCGCATTCAGGCGCAGCCGACCACAATGCAGTAGCTATGACGGCCGAAGCGGCGCGCAAACGGGTCGATGTCGTCATCCCCTGCTACAACGAAGTCGCCGTGCTGCGCGGCAGCGTCGAACGGACGCTCGCCTTTCTCGATGGCCACCCTCAATACGACTGGCGCATCGTCATCGCCGACAACGGCTCGACCGATGGAACAGGCGACCTCGCCCGCGCACTTGAGCAGGAGTTCCCGGGGCGCGTACATGCCGAACTGCTGACCATCAAGGGCCGCGGCCTCGCCCTGAAACAGGCCTGGACAGCCAGCGATGCCGGCATTGTCTCCTACATGGACGTCGACCTCAGCACCGATATCGAGCACCTCCCCCGGCTCATCGCCATGGTCGCGGAGGATGGCTGCGACGTTGCCATCGGCTCCCGGCTGGCTCGCGGCTCGAAGACCAGGCGCTCGCTCAAGCGCGAGATCACCTCCCGCGGCTACGTCTTCCTGATCAGAGTGACCTTCCCGGGTTTACGTATCACCGACGCGCAGTGTGGCTTCAAAGCCCTTGCGCGCCAGGTGGTGGACGATGTCGTGCCCCTCATCGAAAACCGCATGTGGTTCTTCGATACGGAGCTGCTCATCCTCGCCCAGCGGCGCGGTTACAGGATCTGCGAGCTCCCCGTACGTTGGGATGAAGACCCCGACACGAAGGTCAAGATCGTCAGGACAGCGCTTGAAGACATCAGGGGCCTCCTGCGCATGCGCTTCAGCCGGAAGTGAACGTCGCTCCCCATGCACGCGCGGGCGCCGGGGCGCGGGCGTCTTTACGCCGGTGAAGAGCGTTTGACCCCTCCAAGGGGCCGATGTATAACACCTTTGCTACGCCATTCACAAAGTCGCAGGCGCCGCCCCGCGGGTGAGTGTGCCCGGCGACCGGAAGAGGAGGTCGGCCGGATTGGAATTCTCTAACCTGCCGCATGACTTCGCGGAAACGCTTGAGCTGGTTTTCGTGTTCATCACGATGGTCGCGTCCCTGGGCATCATGGTGGCCCTCGGCCGCTGGTGGCAGAAGTAAGGCCGAGGAGGACGGGATTGGCTGTCGAGACGCCCGCAAAGCCGAGCCTGGCGGACAGGCTCTATGACAAGATGTTCCACAACTATCTGTGGAAATCGATTTTCCGCACCGGTTACCCGAACACGCCCCGCAACCAGATGCTGATCGTCGCGACGAACGTGTTCCTTCACCTCCACCCCACGCGGCTCCACCGCACCCACGTCAAGGTCACCCACACCTACTGCCTCGGGGGCCTTTCGTTCTTCATGTTCCTGGGCCTGACGGTCACGGGTATCCTGCTGATGTTCTACTACGTCCCGAGCGTCGAGCGCGCCTACCTCGACATGCAGAACATCGAGACCACCGTCCAATTCGGCCAGCTCATGAGGAACATGCATCGCTGGATGGCCCATGCCATGGTCATCCTCGTTTTCATGCACATGATGCGCGTCTTCTATACGGGCGCTTACAAGCCCCCACGGGAATTCAACTGGGTGATCGGGGTCATCCTCCTCGTTCTCACCTTCCTCCTCAGCTTCACCGGCTACCTGCTCCCGTGGGACCAGCTCGCCTTCTGGGCCATCACCGTTGGCACCAACATTGCCGGCGCAGCCCCGGTGCTCGGCCCCAAGTCGCGCTTCTGGCTCCTTGGCGGGTTCGAGGTGGGCCCCAATGCGCTCATTCGCTTCTACACACTGCACGTCATCGGCCTGCCCCTGCTGGCCGCCATCTTCATGGCCGTCCACTTCTGGCGTATTCGCCGGGACGGCGGCCTCGCCCGGCCCCTCTAGGCCCCAGCAACCCGGTATCACCGAAGAACAGAGCAGGATAGGAATCGCAATATGGCGACTGCTGCAGTAGCCCGGCCGGCTGCAAAGCCCCAGCCCCGTGCCCGCGACGAAGAAGTCCTCGTCTGGCCCGATCTCGTCTTCATCGAGTTCATCGCGGCCATGGTTTTCACCCTCGCCCTCTTCCTGCTTTCGTTCCTGATGAACGCGCCGCTGCTTGACCAGGCGAACGCCGACGTCACGCCCAACCCATCGAAGGCGCCGTGGTACCTGCTCAACCTGCAGGAGCTCCTGCTGCACATGAATGCAGCCCTCGCCGGGGTTATCGTGCCCACGATCTGGCTCGTCATCATGGGCGCCTTTCCCTATTTCGACCGTGACAACGATGGCCAGGGCGTCTGGTTTGGCACCGAAAACTCCATCAAGCTCTCCATCATTGGCGGCCTCGTCGGCATCGTGGGCACGTGGTTCCTCATCCTCTGGGACAGCGGCAAGCTCGCCTTCTTCCTCAACGACTGGTTCGGATTCTCGGGGGGCGATACCTTCCGCTTCCTCGAAAACGTCCGCTCCATCCAGACTCAGCTTCCCTGGCCCGAATGGTCGCGCGAAATCACCTACTCACCGTGGAACATCGTCATCATTGGCGAAGACTTCCAGAACCTGGACTTCCCGGGCTGGCTGGTTGAACAGGGAATCCCGACCGGCGTGATGGTTGCCTTCCCCTCCTTGCTCATCTTCGCGCTCTGGCGGGCAGGCATGATCTTCACCCGGCGTGACGCAGTCATCGTGCTCTTCAGCGGCTTCGTAGGCGCCTACCTGGTGCTCACCGTAGTTGGCACCGCCTTCCGTGGGCAGGGCCAGGAGCTGGTCTTCCCATGGCAGCTGAAGGTCAGCGAAGGCATCCCCGGTCAGCACTAGGAACGCAACAGCTATGACGCAGATGGAACAGACAGCAACGCCCGGCAAGAACCCGGCAGGGAAGATCGAATACGCGCGCCAGCAGGAAGCCCGGCGCCTCGCGCGGCGCTCCTTCATGCGTGTCAGCGTCTTCGCCGGGCTCACCCTTTCAGTGGGAGCCATGGCAGCAGGAACCCTGGCCTTCTTCAACCTGCGCCGTCCCACAGGCTTCGGTGGTGTGGTGAACGTCACCAAAGCGCGCATCCCCACTGCCGGTGACGATCCCTCGCGCATCTCCGAAGGCAAGTTCTGGCTCGCGAACCTGGAGGGCGCCGAAGGCGACGTCCTCGGCGTCGGCGGCACCGGGGGCCTGCTTGCCCTCTACTGGAAATGCCCTCACCTCGGGTGCACCGTGCCCTGGTCACCAAACTTCGATGGTGCAACCGTCAACTTCCCAGGCGTCAAGGGCTGGTTCCGCTGCCCCTGCCACGGGTCTACCTACTCTCGTGCCGGGATTCGCGTCTACGGCCCTGCTCCCAGGCCGATGGATACCATGGCCCTCACCATCAACGCCGACGGCTCACTGAATGTCGATACTGGCAAAATCACCGGCGGAGCAGCCGACAACCCGCTTCGCGCGGTTACATACAACGGCTAGGCGGAGGAACGGGTGAACACGCAGAAACAGATCTTCCTGATCGTCGTCCTGTTCTTTCTCTTTGTGGGCAGCTGTGCTGCCTACGCCGTTGTCGACCTCCCATACCGCTCGCCCATCCGCGAGGAATACCACCTCAAGGAATCCATCACGCGCGGCGCCCTCCTCTATGCCAACAACTGCCGTAGCTGCCACGGCAACAGCGGCGAAGGCGGCGTCGGCCTGCCGCTCAACACCGATGCGTTCAAGGACCAGGACCCGCTCAAGCTCAAGGCCAACACGCACCTTATCGAGCGCACGGTCTCCTGCGGGCGGGCGGGCACTCTCATGCCCTCGTGGCTCGATACCTACGGTGGTGCACTCAACATCCGCCAGATCGAGCACATCATCGACTTCCTGACATCACCCATCGACCCGGCAATGGTCGACGAGAACGGCAATCCTACGAACGAAGGGTGGAAAGAGGCCCTCGAATTCGCCCACGTCCTAAACCAGGACCTCAGCGCCATCGTCAGCGGCGATACCCTGGCGGGCATCGCCGAGGCCCACGGGATTGGCCCCAGGGAGCTCGCCGAATACAACGGCCTTCCCACCGATGACCCGGCCCTCTTCGATGCTCCCGTGGTGAAAGGCTCGCGAGCGAAGATCCCACCCACACCGCAGTTCCCCGAAGGGCGCATAGTCACCATCTACACCGAGAACGACACCGTCCGGAAGATTGCCACGGCCCAGCACGTCGGCGCGGCTATCCTCGCCGAGCTCAATGGCATCCCGTTCAAGGTCGATGCCAAGCGGGGTACCTTCACCCTCCTGGGGAGCGACGGCCAACCGATCTTCGGGCTCTTCCCGGGTCAGAAGCTGGCACTGCCTAAAGGTGCCAGCTACACCACCGTAGCAGGTGACACGCTCAAGTCAGTGGCCGCCCGGCACTCCATTGAAGTTGCAGCCCTCATTGAGCCGAACAAGGATATGGTTGGCGCCCTCGCCGAAGAAGACCAGCTTCCCCCCGACCTCGAACTCGTCCTTCCTGAGATCAAGGAATACCTGGTCTCGGGGCAATCGCTCGAAGAGGTCGCGGCCGGGTTCGGCAATGTCACCGCCGGCAGCCTCGGAGATGCCAATGGCATCGAAGCGAATGCGATTGTACAGATCGGGCAGGCGCTCAAGCTCCCCAATGAGGCCTGGGGCACGGCGCCGGCCGATACAAAGAATGATGGCACGGCCTGCGTGCAGTTCGCCGTGAGCACCTCGATGTTCGAGACAATCGTCACTGGCAAGGCCCCGGCGGGAGAGAAGCCCGCCGTGCCCGAGACTCCGTCCACCGAAGTCCGCATTGACGCTCATGCTAACGACTGGACGGTCGTCGCCGACGGCACCGCCCAGGCGATCAACAAGGGCGTCGTCCTCATCGCCAAAGGCACCACGATTCCCTTCGAAAGCGTCGTCGGCCTTCACACCATCACCCTGAATGGGACCAAGGACGGTGGCGACCTGAAGCAGGGCGATAAGCGCACCATCACCTTCGACAAGGAAGGCGAATTCAAGATCACCTGCGACTACCACCCCGACATGCTCGCGTGGGTGTTCGTCCAGTAGCGCTGAACCGCACGTGGCGGCCGGGAGCCCTCCCGGCCGTTCGCCCCCGGCTTGCAGATTGACCGGTTCCAGCCCGCTGCTTACGATCCCGTCATAATCGGGCCGGGGCCGGGTTTGGGCTGCCGGGACGTACAAGAAGAGAGGTTTTGGCCCATGCCAGCACAGACCGGAAAGCGTTACATCTGCCCTTCCTGCGGGTCGGAGTTCATCGTCACCAAGGGCGGCGATGGCGAGTTGACCTGCGGCGATACACCGCTGGAACTGAAGAAGTAGCAGCGCGCCCGGGAGGGACGCGCAAGGAGTAGAACCCGACATGGCCGTACAGCTTGGCAAGCGCTACAAGGATGAGGAGACCGGCATCGAGCTCCTCGTGATCAAGCCCGGGAACTGCGAGCTCAAGGTGAGCGGGCGCCCGATGGAGCTCATGCAGCCCAAGGTGCTCCCTTCCGCCGACTGAAACCGGGAACCCGGAGCCGAACCTGGTGAAGGGAGCGCGGCCCCGTGCCCTGCCCGGGAGACAGGCGCCGTAGTGCCTCAAAATGATCGGTTACCGAAAGGGTTGGGGATGCCTCATGAAGGGTGTTACCCAACATGATCGCCAAGCATGCGGTCCCTGGGGCCAAGTTGCCAGATCTGGCGGAGCAGGGCATCGATGCGGCTCCGCAGCAGGACGGGGTTGGTGTTCTGCAGGCGCGCCTGCAACTGAAGGCGGAGTTCATCGCTGAGAGCGCCGCTGTCGAGGAGTCGCTGGAAGGGAGTGCGTGGCTCGTCGTAGCGCTTGATGACGCGCGCGCCAACCCGTTCCCTGGCTACGACCTTGCGGATCGGCCGGAAGAAGTTCAGGTGCAGCGAGAGTAACGGGTAGAGCTGGCCGAGAAGGGCGTAGGCCTTCTTTGAAGCAAGCCGGTCATAGCCTACCTGACGGCGCACGGCGAGCCAGTTACGCTGCTCCACGTAAGCCTGGTCGTTCTTCTTGTAGCTCCGGCCCCGGCTGAAGCCTACCTTCTCCCGGCGGCACCAGTTGAAGAGCGTGTGATTGATGAACTCCGAGCCGTTGTCCGTGTGCAGGCTCTTCAGCGGGAAGGGCAACCGCTGCCGAACGTGGTGCACGGCGGTGCCCACCCGCTGGCCACCAATGCCCCAGACCGGCTCCACCTCCGTCCAGCCGCTCGCGACGTCCACGGTGCAAAGGGTTGTGAGGTAGAACCCCCCGGTGCTTTCGCCGCAGTGCAGGACCAGGTCCGCCTGCAGCGACCCCACCGGCGCTCCCCGCCACTCGCTCCAGGTCCGAATCGGAACCTCACCCTTGAGGCCACTGGAGGACGGCTGCTTCCGTTGCGGTTGCAGACTGAGCCGCCGCCGGTGCCGGCTCAGCAGGCGGTCAATGCTTGACGGACTGATCTCCAACAGCAGTGCCCGCACCGCTGCCGGCACCTGCAGCTCCCCGTGCCGCTCCAGTGCCTCGACCAGGTCCTTCATCACCGCGGCCAATAGCTTCCCGCACATCCGGTCCCCTGCTTCCCACACCTTTACCAGCCCCTCCACTACCTCGGGACCGTAACGCCGTGGCCGCCCCCCATTACCCCTCTTTGGCCCCCCATCCCGGTTCAGCAACCGGATCACTGCCTTCCGGTGCATCCCCGTCGTCTCGCAAAACTCGTCCAGGATCCGCTTCTTCTCTTCCCTGCCCCCAGCCCGGTACCGCGACCGCACCGCAAGCGCATACTCCATCACCGCAGGACCTGTCATGACGCCTTCTCTCCTGTCCCTTTCGGTAACAACCCTTATGAGGCATCACCCGCTCCTTCGGTAACATTCCCTCTGAGTCACATCGGGCGCTTTCGCCATTCTATCCGGGATGCTAGTGTGTTCTGGTTGCCGCCCGCGTGGGCGGATACTCGTGACAAGAAGGCGGGGTGATAGCTGGTTGGCAGAAGTCATCATCGGCGACAACGAGTCGTTCGAAGGCGCCCTCAAGCGCTTCAACAAGCGCGTTCAGCAGGATGGCATTCTTTCAGAGGCACGGCGCCGTGAACACTACGAGAAGCCGAGCGTGAAGCGGAAGAAGAAGGAGGCCGCGCGTCTCCGGAAGCTCCGCAAGAAGCAGATGCGAAGCGAAGCCCGCGCCTTGCAGTCCGCCCGCCGTTAACCAACCGGGCTTAATTCAGCCGCAATCGCAGGCCCGGGCATACCCGGGCCTGCTGCGTTCCCGGAGAACTCCGATGACCACCATGAAGGATCGGATCCAGTCCGACCTCCACGACGCCATACGTGCCCGCGACGAGGTCAGGAAGGTCGCGCTGCGGATGCTTACCGCCGCCATTCGAAATGCCGAGATCGAAGCGCGGCACGAACTCGACGATGCAGGCGTGCTTGCCGTGGTTCAGAAGCAGGCGAAGCAGCGCCGGGAGAGCATCACCGAATTCCGCAGGGGGGGCCGCGAAGACCTCGTCGCCAAAGAAGAGGGCGAGCTCGCCTGGCTCGAAGGGTACCTTCCCCGGCAGGCTCCGCGAGAGGAGATCGAGGCGGCCGCAAGGCGTGTGGTTGCCGGGACAGGCGCCAGTGGCCCGCGCGATATCGGCAAGGTCATGCCCGTTCTCATGCAGGAGTTCGCAGGCCGGACCGATGGCAGGATCGTCAGCGAAATCGTCAGGGAGCTCCTGGCCGGCCAGTGAGCATCCGCGCAGTCCTGTTCGACTGGGGCGGGACCGTTGTTCGTGAGCGGCAGCTGATTACCTCATATCCCGCGGGCGCAATCGCTGCCTACGCGCGCAAGCACCTCCACTTCGCCCTGCGCGATGCCGACTTCGAACGGGCACTGGAGGCGGCCATGCCCGATCGCGAGCCCGCCCCCGGCGACCCGGCCCCGTCAATCCATGCCATCATCGCAGGCGCCTTCACCTGGCTGGGGTGGACCGTCGGAACGGACGACGTGGATGCCTGTGCGCGGCTCTTCTTCGATGCCGCCTACGAGGGCTTCGACGTCTACGACGACGCGCGCGCCCTGCTGCCATCTTTGAAGTACCGCGGCTACAGCGTTGGCATCGTCACGAATTCCATCTTCCCGTCGCGTCTGCTCGAGGTGAAGGCCAACCAGCTCGGGCTCTCCGGCTACCTCGACTGCATCGTCTCATCGGCCGATGTGGGGCTCGCCAAGCCGCACCCCGCGATTTACGAAAGGGCGCTCGCCGAGATCCGGGCCGGGCCCCACGAGGCCCTCTTCGTTGGCGACCGGGTCGAGACTGATGTGGCCGGCGCCCGCGCTGCGGGACTTCGGGCGGTCCTCCTGCAACGGCGCGGGCGCAGGCGCGAAGGAGCCGGCTATCTCGTAATCGAACGCCTTGGCGCCCTCAACGAAATCCTCGGCGAAGGACAGGCCGGGTAGGAGAGCCAGGTCCGCGGGCCGCTCTGTTATCATCGGTTCGAGCCCATGTTTCGACGGCGTCCCCTCCCCGTGGTGTCGCGCACGGCCGCGTTGCTGTTCGGGCTCGCGGTTGCGCTCATTTCCGCTCCCCTGGTCATGCCGCTCTTTCCAATTGGTGACGACCTGGGGGAGGGAAGCGTCGCGCCGCGAACAATCGAGGCGGGCGAGAGCGTCACCTACGCCTCTGAAGCGCTCACCGAGGCTGCCCGCGACCAGGCTGCAGCAGCCGTTCCCGATGTGTACCTGCCCCCCGATTCACTGACCAGCCAGCAGCAGGCGGCCGCACTCAAGGGGTTCTTCGAAGAGGTACGGGCAATCCGCCTTCGTGCCGGTCTGAGCAGCCAGGAACAGGTGGTCGCCATTGGCGCGCTTCCAAGCGCAAGCGGTCTCTCCGCCGCCGGGCGGGCAAGCCTGGTGGCCATCGAACGGGCAGCGTTCGATAGCTTTTCGGCCCGCGCATCGAGCGCCCTCGAAAGCATCATGGCGGCGGGAGTCAAGGATGGCAGCGCTGAGGCGCGGGTCGAGGAGTACCTTGCCATTCCCGCCAATGTCCCCACCACAACTACCGAGGTCACGGCCCTGCGTGAGCTGATGAAGGCCTTTGCCGTCCCCAACGTCCGTGTCGATGAGTCGGCCACGCGGAAGGCGAAGGAGGAGGCGCGAAAGAACACAGCGCTCGTTTTCCAGACATATGCTCGCGGCCAGGTGATCGTCACGGAGGGGCAAACCCTCTCGGCCGCGGATATCGAAGCGCTTCAGTCGGCCGGTCTCATCGAATCCGGGATCGACTGGTACGACCTTGCCGGGGGAGGGCTGTTTACCCTCGGCGCCGGTCTCCTTCTTGCCATCTTCGTCTTCCAGCTGCAGCCTTTCCCCGCGCCGGCCGGGCGCCGGATGGCGGTCACAGTGGTCACGGCCGCCGGCGTGCTGTTCGCCGCGCGCTTCCTCTTGCCGGAGATTGGCCAGGAAGGGAGCAGCCACTACCTGTTGTTTGCGCTGCCTGTCGCCGCCGTCGCAATGGTCGCCGCATCCTTCACCGACCTCTCCTTTGCCGCCCTCATGGCCATCGTCACCGGGTTGCTGGCGACCTTCATCGGGGTGACAGCGCCCGACCTCGCCGGGGCTACCTTCACCGGCCCGATTGAGGCCTTTGAGCTCGCCATTGCCTACACAGCCGGCGGCCTCGTGGGTGCGGCCACCGTGTACAGGGCCGAACGGCTCTCGCGCTTTGCCCTGGCCGCCGTAGCTGTTGCCGGGTCAACGTGGCTCGTGCTCGTGGTCTTCTGGATGCTGAGCGAAGTTCGCACACCAGAAGACCTCGGGTGGCTCAGCCTCGCCGCGGGGATCAACGGCGCTGCCTCGGCCGTGCTCACCGTCGGCGTATTCGTCCTGCTTTCCATGGCCCTTGGCGTCACTACCCGCCTCCAGCTAATGGAGCTCGTGCGCGCCGACCACCCTCTCCTCCTCCGGCTCCAGGATGAGGCTCCGGGCACCTACCACCACAGCATGATGGTCAGCGCCCTGGCCGAAAGAGCCGCCACACGCATCGGCGCCGACGCTCTCGTCGTGCGCGCCGGCTCCTACTACCACGATGTTGGGAAGCTCGCCCAGCCCCGCTACTACATCGAAAACTCGCTCGATGGCCAGGCGAGCCCCCACGCCGGGCTCCCACCGACCGAGAGCGCCCGCCTCATCCGCGAGCACGTCACCAACGGCCTTGAGATCGCCCGCCGCTACCGCGTGCCCCCGCTCGTGCGCGATTTCATCCCCCAGCACCACGGGACGCGGCTTGTCACCTACTTCTACCGGCGCGCCATCCAGGATGGACTGGAGCTGTCGCCCGCAGACTTCCGCTACCCCGGGCCGCTTCCCCAGTCGAAAGAGGCCGCAATCGTCATGCTCTCGGACTCCTGCGAGGCCGTCGTTCGCGCTCGCCAGGACCGCGCCCAGGACCACATCGATGAAGTTGTCGACAGCGTCATCGCCGAGAGGCTGGCGGAAGGGCAGCTCGATGAGTGCGACATAACCATGAAAGAGATCCAGCAGGTCGCCGCCAGTTTCAAGGCCACCCTGCGCGCTGTCTATCACCCGCGCATCGAATACCCGGCTGCGACCGTCGATGAAGTTGCCGTCATCGCCCGGCTCGCCGAAGATCCAGGCGCCTCGCGATCCCATTCTGTGGAAACCGTGTAGACAGATGCACATCTAGCATTGGTATACTGCGCGCAGCAGGGGGACGCGGGAGGGTTCATGCGTTTCGCCATCATCCGGTTCCCGGGCACCTGGAGCGACCGGGACTGCCACCATGTCCTGACGGGCGTGCTCGGGCAGAACGCGGACATCCTCTGGCACCGCGAAACGGACCTCTCGGGATACGACGCCGTCGTCCTGCCGGGCGGCTTCTCCTACGGCGACTATCTCCGCTGCGGGGCGATCGCCCGCTTCTCTCCAGTCATGGAGTCTGTCACCCGCTTCGCCAGCCGCGGCGGGCCTGTTATCGGGATCTGCAACGGCTTCCAGGTGCTCTGCGAAAGCGGCCTCCTGCCCGGCGCCCTCATGCGCAACGAAAGTCTCCAGTTCCGCTGCGAATGGACCCATCTGCGCCGCGAGGGTGGTCGCACGCCCTGGGCCGATGACATTGGCGAAGGAGAGGTGCTGCGCATCCCCATCAGCCACGGCGATGGCAACTACTTTGCCGACGAGGCCACGCTTGCCACCCTGGAGCAGTCTGGCCGGGTGGTGTTCCGCTACGTTGATGCCGCTGGCCGGGCCACGCCCGGGGCTAACCCGAACGGAAGCGCCCACAACATCGCCGGCATCATCAACGCTCGCGGCAACGTGCTCGGCATGATGCCGCACCCCGAGCGCGCCGGCGAACAGCTCGTTGGCGGCGTCGATGGGAATCGCATCTGGGAATCCATCATGAAAGAATCGCTGGCCGTAGTCGGCTAGTATTCATCGAGCGGCGGGCAGAAGCGGGGTGGGGCCCACTGACGGGGATCCCGGCGCGGGGCGCGGCAGACGCCCGGCCGTGAAGTGAGGGAAAGGACATGGCAAGCGCTGCAGGCGCCTATCCAGTCGTAGTCGACATCGACCCGGCAGCTCCGCAGAGCCGGCTGTCGGTCTTCCTGCGCATCCTTTTCGCCATTCCCCAGTTCATCGTCGTGTACTTCGTCCAGCTGGCGGCCAGTATCGTCACGTTAATCGCCTGGCTGGCGATCCTGTTCACGGGCAAATACCCGGAGGGAATGCTGAAGTTCAGCATCGGCGCGCTACGCTGGCAGACGCGAGTCGGGGGCTATATGGCCCTCCTGACCGACAAGTACCCGCCGTTCAGCCTCGAAGATGACGCCGCCTACCCGGTTCGCCTGTCGGTCGATGGCCAGGTGGAAGGCCGGAACCGGCTGACCTGCTTCTTCCGCTTGCTGATGCTCATCCCGGCGGTCATCGTGCTCTACCTCGTGACGATCGCGGCCGAGGTTTGCATCTTGATCGCCTGGCTCGTGGCCCTCTTCACCGGCTCGGTGCCCGAGGGGATCCACAACTTCATCGCCGGTTGGCTTCGCTGGCAGACCCGGGTCTCCGCCTATGCCCTGCTGCAGGTGGACCAGTACCCGCCCTTCAGCCTCAACTAGCGGCTCCGCGCCCCGTGCCACCCGGCGCGGGGCGCCCGGCCATTTCGGCATGCCGGGAGACCGGCCTCTCGCTGGAGGTGATCTGTGACTGAGCCCGGTGGCGGCCAGGACGAGTCCCGCGAAGGGCAACCACTCTTCGACCCGGGCGCCATGGGACGGCAGAAGCCCCTGCACGAGGCCGCACCCTCCGAACAGCCCCCTGCTCTGACCGGGACGGCGCCGGTTCCGCCTCCACCGCCTCCGCCATCCACACAACAGCCCCCGGTCGCTCCCGCGCCTGAACCGTATCCGATGCGTTTCGACGTCGACTACCCCGAGCGCCTCAGCCGGCTGAGCACCTTCTTTCGCGGCTTCCTCATCATCCCGGTCTGGTTCTTCCTCTACCTTGTACAGACGCTCCAGTACTCGGGCATGCCAGCCGGATGGCTCACGGTCTTCTTCCGCAAGCGTTATCCGCGCTGGCTCTTTGCCGCCAACACCGGCGCCCTGGGGTTCGAGGCTCGCGCCTGGTCCTACGCCATGCTGCTCACCGACCGCTATCCGAGCTTCGATACCGACTCGAGCCCGGTTACGCTCCAGTATGCCGAGCCCGTCCAGGGGCAGATCAGCCGCTGGCGGGTGTTCTTCTGGAAGGGCGTCCTGCTCATTCCCCACTTCGTTGTGCTCAGCTTCCTTATGGTCGCCGTGGCGGTGGTCGTCTTCATCTCCTGGTGGGCGATCATGTTCACCGGGCGCTACCCGCGAGGGATGTTCGGCTTTGTCACCGGAGCGGCCCGCTGGTACTTCCGTGTGCTCGGCTACTTCGCCTCGTTCAACGACCGCTTCCCGCCCTTCGCGCTCTCAGCAGAGGCCGGGCCCGCTTCGAACGCCACCGTGGCCATCAGCGGTATCGTTGGCGCGCTTGCAGCGGGTGGCATGGCAATCCTCATTGGCGTACTTGCCGCGCTCGCCAGTGAGCCTCACGAGGAGACGGTCGACTACAGCGAGCTCGGCCGTGGCGTGCCCCAGGCGGGCGTCACCGTGGAGTCCTTCCGCGGGGACATCGAGACCTGGCTGGCGCAGGTGGACGACCCCGGCGATGTCCTCGTTCCGCTCCTCGATGTCGGGGGCGGCGAGCGCGCGGTCGTGTTCGAGTGGCGCATCGACAACCTGAGCGACGGCAACGCCTGGGTCAGGCCCGGCCAGGTCAGGCTCAAGGCCAGAGTGGATGGCGAGACGGAGTCATACGCAGCCGCACTGGTCGTGGTTGGAGGGGAAGTCGCGCCCGCCAGCATTGACGACGGGGAGATCGGCAAGTTGCAGGCGGTCTTCATCATTCCCAGGGATGCAGTGCCCACTGAGCTGCTCCTCACGGCCGACTTCCTGACCGCCGGTGGCATCAGGTACGAGTTCCGGTAGAACCGCCGCCGCGGTACCCTGCGCGCATGTCTCGTCCGCTCGAAGGGATAACCATCCTCGATCTCACCTGGGTGCTCTCCGGCCCCTACGCCGCAATGGTGCTCTGCGACCTCGGCGCTGGCGTCATCAAGGTCGAGCGCCCACCCTGGGGCGACATCGCCCGCACCACGGGGCCCTACAGCAACGGCTGGAGCGGCTACTTCTTCAGCGTGAACCGTGGGAAGCGGTCCATTGCCATTGACCTTCGTGGCGAAGAAGGCCGCGGTCTCTTCCTGCGCCTCGCCGAAAAGGCCGACGTCGTAATGGAGAACTTCACGCCGGGAACCATGGAGCGCCTTGGCCTGGGCTACGAAGCACTCGCCGCGCGCAATCCACGGCTCATCTTTGCCCGGACCTCAGGGTTCGGCCAGACCGGCCCCTACCGCGAACGGCCCGCGCTCGACATCATCGTCCAGGCCATGGGGGGCATCATGTCGATCACCGGCGAGCCCGGCGGCCGGCCCGTGCGCCCCGGCGCCTCTATGGGCGACATCTCGGCCGGGCTCTTCACCGCTATCGGCATCCTCGCCGCCCTCCACGAGCGCGAACGCAGCGGAACCGGCCAGGAGATCGACATCAGCATGCTCGACTGCCAGGTCTCAGTTCTAGAGAACGCCATCATGCGCTACTTCGTTACAGGTGCGCCGCCCGAGCCGCTGGGCACCCGCCACCCCAGCGCCACGCCGTTCCAGGCCTTCCCCACCGCTGACGGCTACCTGGTCGTTGCGCTCAGCTTTGGCGAGGAAAACCAGTGGCAGCTTCTTTGCGGGGCTCTCGGCCTGCCAGGGCTCATCGACGACGAACGCTTCGCCACCAGCCCGCGGCGCACCGCCCGGCACGCTGAGCTCGAACCGATCCTCGAAGCCGCGTTCCGCGCCCGTACGACGGCCGAATGGCTCGACGAGCTCGGCCCCATGGGCATCCCCTGTGGACCCATCAACACCATTCCCCGGCTCGTGGACGACCCCCAGGTGCGCGAACGCCAGATGATCCAGGAAGTCACCCATGCGCGCGCCGGGACCATCCCCATCGCCAATACCCCCTTCCGCATGTCCCGCAGCGAAGCCGGGATCAAGGGCCCGCCACCAGACTTCGGCGCCGACACCGCGGCAGTGCTTGGCGAACTGCTGGGTCTGACCGGCGCCGACGTGGCCGAGCTCGAAGCGAGGGGGGTGGTCGCCACCTCGGGCGGCCCCGACATCGGCGCCATCACCGGCTGAACGTCAGCGGTCGCGGTACAGCCTGTGACGACGTATGTACTCGGCAACCTCTGCCGGGACGGCCGGATGCTCCTTCCCCCGCGCGGCGGCCTCCCGCGCCTGTGTCGATGAGAGTGAGGCCGGGTGCTCGGCGAGACTGTGGACGAGCACCCGCTCCCTGTAGTCACGCGCCGCCGGGGTGCTTTCGATGAAGTCCCGGACGGTGCCGGTATGTGCCTCGCCGCGGTTGGTGGCGATAACGCGATGGTGCGCGAAGAACCCGGCCAGCTCGGCCGCCATGTTCTCGTAGTAGCGGGGGTCGAAGAGCCGCACCAGCGTGTCGAATCCGGCCACGAAGTCGAAAGGCACGCCGGGGTACCGGCGGCGCAGTGCCTCTCCCTGGTCGGCAATCCTCGCTGCGTTGGCCCCCAGGACAGCGTGGTGCTCCCCCCGTTCTGCCACGGCAAGCAGCATCCCTATCCGGTGAGGCAGGGAGGCGCCGTGGAGCCCCTTATCGACATTGCGGGTCGAAAGCATCGCCGCAGTCGAGACCACTCCCGGCACGTTCCGCGCCAGCGCCAGCAGCTCCAGGTGCGCCACGGTCGGCGGGTTGAAGGCGGAGGGAAGGACGGCCACACGCCCGGAAAACGGATGGCCAGCATCGAACCGTGCCACCTCCCAGCGAGGGGCTCGCTCGAGCTCAATCAGCAGGCGGTCGATTGAGGGACCGGACATCTACAGCCATTCTACGGACCCTGGTCCCCGCTAGGCCGAGCGCAGTCCGCCGCCCGGCTCGATCCCCGACCAGTCGATCGCGAAGATCTCCTCCGTCGGTACCCATTCGCGCATGATGCGCCGGCAATGGTGGACGCTCGCGCCCAGGTTGTGGGTAACAAACGTCCAGCCGGGTTCGGGCGTCCCATACACCCGGCGAAGACAGCGGGCGCCCGGGTCGTAGAAGATGCCACTCATTGCCGGGCCCCCTTTCGCCCGCTCTCTATACTACGATTCTCGGCTATCTATCCATAGTCTGAATACATCGCTGGTATCTCCGGGCTTTCATTCGTCGCACGGGATTGAACTTTCCGCGTGGGCCGGCAGCGAAGCTCATGATTATCGGCTCCTCATCCGGGTGATTGAGGGGTGCCCGGGCGAGATCAACGCCCCATTCACGTGCCCCCGCCGGGTGCGATCTCGCCCGCAGCGATGGCCCCCGGGTCCGGTATCCCTTCCCCGCATCCCGGGTCTGCCCGCCCACTCGGCATTCCGCCAGGGAATGACGGGGATTGGCGCCGGGAACTGTCCACCCACATTTCACTTTGCCGGTTGCTGCCCGGTGTCGAATCTCAACACATCAAACATGCTTACGGGGATGGTGGCAGATGCCGGGCGCACCAACTTACAGGCAGCGGATTGTGACGTCCGGGGTCGGCAAGAGGCTGGAATTGCACGTGCTTGTGCTCCAGAGTGCCATTGCGGCCACGTACTGCGCCCTGGCGCTCGCCCATGTCATCCCTACGCCAGGCGAAGCATGGAAATGGGCCGTCGCCTGGGTCGCCACCTACCACTGCTTCCACGCCTGGTATGTGCTTGCGCGCAGGATGCCGGGACGGCGCGTCAGGGCCATCGAGGTCGCCACGCCGTTGCTCGATATCACCTGCATCACCGCGGGCTGGGTCACTGTAGGTGACCCGGCCTCCGCCCTGACAGGGATCTTCCTCTACGCAATCGTCAGCTATTCACGCCGAATATTCGGAATCGCCTATGTGGCGCTGGTCGTGTTTGTGGCGGCCAACCTTGCGGCTGGCCGGCTCCTCATCGCCCTGACCAATGGCGCCCCCGCCTTTGATGCCAACGCCGGCATTTCGCTGGCGCTATTCCTCGCAGTCTCCTTCGTTTCGAGCGCTATCGGCGCCGCCTGGCGCGATGCCGAGCGGTCTGCCCGCAGGCTCGCCGAGACAGACCCCCTCACGGGCATCGCCAACCGGCGCGTCTTCCACGAGCGAATAGAAGAGAGTGCTCGCCACCTCCAGAACCGTTTCGCGATCCTCATGCTTGACCTCGACGACTTCAAGCGCGTCAACGACGATTTCGGTCACCTCCATGGTGATGACGTGCTCGCCTGCGTCGCCAGGGTGCTCACCGCGAACCTCAGAGACGACGATCTGCTCGCCCGCTACGGTGGCGAGGAGTTCATCGTCGCAATGCCCGATGCAGGCGAGGTAGAGGCCAGGGCCGCTGCCGACCGGCTCCGGCTCGCCGTCGCGGCTGCAACGCCAACCACCGTCTCCATCGGCTGCGCCGTGCGTTCCCCTGGCGAAGACCCCGAGAGCGTCATCCGGAGGGCCGATGCGATGCTCCTTGCTGCCAAGCGCACCGGCAAGAACCGCATCCAGACCGGGGAGCCCCTTCCCCGGTCAGCCTGAGCGCGCCGCACGCACGAACATGACAGTGACCAGGTCCGGCGGCGTGACGATGGCCCTGCGGATCGCCGCCTCATGCACTCCGTCGTGCTCGGCCCACGAAACGAGGTAGTTGCGCAGCGGCAGCGCTACCGGCTCCCCCCAGGGGCCTGTTGCGTCGGGGATGTGGACCAGCATGTCACAGGCCGCTGCGGGGAGCGCAGAGAGCGCCCCCTCCACGTCGGCCCGCGCCCGGCCCAGCGCAGCCCGGAGCGCTCCAATCTCCAGGCCTGCCATCGAATCCATATTCGCCTCGCGCGTGCGAATGAGCGCCCCCCGCTCGCGCCCGCCAAGCCAGCAATCGAACGCGCCACCAGCGGCTTCGGCGAGGAGCGGCAGGAACGGTCTGTCGACGACCGCCAGGTGCGCGACGTGGTCGCGAACGCTCCAGGCGTCGCCCGGGGCCCTGCGCTCCCAGTACTCCAGGGGAAGGGCATCGAGCAGCCCTGCAAGCATCGTGCGCCTGGCAGAGGCCCTCTGAAGAATGACAGCGATTTCGGGCGTCATCGCCGCCTCAGGGGAGCGGCCCGAGCCGCCCTTCGACGGCGTCGCGGGCCCATTCGTGGACTTCGGCAAACGCTCGCAGCATGCCAAAGCAGCCGCTTGCCATCATGTCGCCGAAAGGAGCCGCGAAGTAGGGCGCGATCGGCCCGCCGCGCAACCGCTGGCGCCGGGGCCCCGTGACTGCCACCATCCCCGGCAGGCCGCTTCCCACAATGCTGCGATCGGGGTGATAGGCGCCGTGGCCGCTGGAGTGGAACACCTCCTCGTGTTGCAGCTCGCCAGTCGCCATGCGGCAGGTGAAGTCCGCTATCTGCCCGTCCGTCATCTCGCCCGTGTGGTGCTCGAAGAGGCTCGCAATCTGCCGTCCCCGGAGATGAAATCCCAGCAGGTGCATGTTGCCGAGGTTGACCACCACCTGTTCAGGGGCAGCCCCGACGCGCTCATCGTGGAGCGCGCCAAGCGCGGCCGCGGGCCCGGTGTCCATGAATGCCACAGGCGCCGTCCCATCGGCGGAGCTGACCATCGCCCGCGCCCGCGTGAGGTATGGCGCCAGCCCTTCCGGGGCGGTCGCGAAAGCGAGCAGGTCGTTGCGCCCGGATACCGTCGTTCGCAGGTGCTCAAAGCGGAAGAGCCGGTCCGAGACGTCCGGTGGCGCCGCCCCGTGGTCAAGGCAGCCCAGCGCCAGGCCGTCGAAATCGCCCGGTTCCTCGAATGCCGCCAGCGCTGCCCGGATTGCTGCCAGGTCGAGGTCCTGGAGCACGATACGCTCGCCATCCACGCGGGCTGCTTCGTCTTCGGAGATGATCTCAACACCCGATTTACGTACCCGGCTGAGGTCGTCGTTGAAGGTCTGCGCGGCTTCCGGGGTCGCAAGTGCGCGGCCCCCGCCCCTTATCAACTCCTCCACGGCCCAGCTGCAGGGGCCGCCCCCGGCCACCGTGCCTGTCAGGACCACCGGCCGCCTGGCCGCTGCCGCCCGCCGGATGCGCCGCGCTGCAACCTCCGTCGCCGAGGGCATGATCATCTTCACGCAGTTCTCCACCGGCCTTTCGGAATCAAAGAGCAGGATGTCCTGCGTGCCCGTGCCCATGTCGATGGCGAGGATGCGCATGGATCGATTTTCAATTGGGGCGACGCCCTTGTCGAACACCCCGTCTGCGGTTGGCGCAATGGCCTGCTGCAACCGAAGCTATGCAGACAACACGGAGGCCGCACGATGACCCGCAAGCTCGCAATCATGATTACCTGGCAGTTCGACATGAAGAAGGAGGATGCCATCGCCCTCGCGAAGATCGCCGACGAATGCGGCGTTGACTCGTTCTGGGTCCCCGAGGGGTGGGCCCGGGATGCCTTCTCGCTCCTCATCTCAATCGCCGAAAAGACGGAACGCATCAAACTCGCGACCGGGATCGTGAACGTCTACTCCCGCACGCCCGCTGCCCTGGCCCAGCACTTCGCGACCCTCGATGAGTGGAGCGGCGGCCGCGCCATCATCGGACTTGGCGCGTCGGGCGCCAACGTGATCGAGCAGTTCCACGGCATGCCCTTCCAGCCCTCCCTCGCCCGTATTCGCGAGACCGTCGAGATCATCAACATCCTCATGCGGGGCGACCGGCTCGTTCATTCCGGGAAGTGGTTCAACATGGACCGGGGCTTCACCCTCCGCTTCACCCCCACGCGCCCCCACATCCCGGTTTTCATCGCCGCCCTGAATCCGAAGAGCGTGAAGCAGACGGCCCAGATCGCCGATGGCTGGATGCCCGTAATGATCCCCATGAGCGCCCTCAAGGAGGAGATTGACCAGTTCCGCGCCTGGGCCGCCGAGGCCGGGCGCGACCCCGGCCAGCTCATGATCAAGTCCCCCGGGGGCGTGACAGTCAGCGACAACCCCGGCGCCCGTGATGCCGGCCGGGGCATGCTCGCCTTCTACATCGCCCGCATGGGGACGTTCTACTACAACCAGCTCGCGCGGTTCGGCTTTGGCGACGAGGCCGCTGCCGTGAAGATGGCCTTCGACCAGCACGGCTCGGCCGCCGGCGCCGCCGCCCTCACGCCCGATCTCCTCGACCAGCTCGGGTTTGCCGGCGACGCGCAGGCCTGCCTTCGCCGCATCCAGGAAGAGGAGGCGGCCGGCGTCAATATCCACAGCATCACCGTCGACACCCGCGACCCCGTCCAGTTCGGCCGGGCCGTGGAGACGCTGCTTCGATAGGCTCACGTCCAGGCATCTTCCTGCCCGGCGGCAGGATGTTGTCGGAGCCCCCACGCCGTATTGCACGGTGGGCAGCGGATGCCTAGATTACGGTTGTGTTGTGGAGGACGCTCACCTTTCGCCGCGCCCCCGCTGGCGTTGCGGATTCCGATGGGCTCGCCGCCGCAAGCACCCTGGCGCCTCCGGACGAATCCCTTTCCGCCTTTATCGGCGCCGCGAACGATCCCGCGCCCGCGTCTGTGCCCGCCGGCCGTCGCCTGCTCACCCGCCGGCGGATCTTCGCCACGCTCCTCGTCGCGCTGGTCGTGACGGGAGGCATCGCCTATTCGCAACGCCATGCCTTCACCGCCCAGGGCGCCGACCTCTGCCGCCGCCTCATCGGCGATGAAAACACCGCCCGCCTGGAAAGCTGGTACTTCAGCGTTGACGACCGGCTAACAAAGCTGAAATTCCGGGTGCTCGGAGGCGACACTAACCCGTTCGAGACCGGCCGGCCGCGGGTCGACTACATCGCCCGCCCGGAACCGCGCGCCATCCCCTACTACCTGGGCACGGAAGGAAATCCCCCGCCTGCTCTGCTCAGCCCCGATACCCTCGGCCCTGCGCCCATCACGCTGCCCCAGACCCGCTTGCTGCGCGACACTGCCGCACCTGGAGAGGGCCAGTGGACCACCGCCGGTCTGCCCCGCTCTTCGCCCAATGATGTGCTCATGGCCAAGACGTTCATCCATCCCGACAGGACGCGCCCGTACGCGACGGTCGCAGTCCTGCTCATGGACGCGCGTCGCATCCGCCTCCACATGAGCGGCGGCACCATCGATCCCGGCGGTGACCGCGGTGTCAAGGGCCCGGGAACCATCCCGGCGGACCAGTACGCGGGCTTGCTGGTGGCCATCAACGGTGGGTTCAAAGGGCCCCACGGGGGTTTCGGCATGTATGCCGATGGCAAGGAGTACCGCCCTTTGCGCAACGGGCTCGCCTCCATCGCCGTGATGAAGGACGGCTCGATCAAGATGGGCGAATGGGGGAAGGACCTCTCCTGGAGTGAGAACATCCTCGCTGTGCGCCAGAATGCTGTCCTTCTCGTCCAGGATGGCCAGGTGAGCCCCAGAACGTCAGAAGGCAACGACACCTGGGGCTACGTGCAGGTCGATTCCTCTGAGTTCATTACCTGGCGTTCTGCAATTGGCCTGACCAAAGATGGCAACCTGCTCTTTGCCGCCGGCAATTCCCTCAGCGCCGAGGCGCTCGCAAGGGCGCTCTGGGCCGCGGGTGCACATACCGCCATGCAGCTCGACATCAACAGCCCCTACGTGCTCATCTCGGCTTTCTTTACCCAGCCGGGTGGCCATCCCAACGCCGAGCGCTTCATGGACACCATGCCCGACTCCCCCGCCAGGTTCTTGAAGACCCAGGAGCGCGACTTCTTCTGGGTCACGCTTGACGAAACGCGCTACCGCTGACGGCGCGATGACCCGCCTCGTCCTCTTCGATATCGACCTCACGCTCGTCACCACCCACGGCGCGGGCAGGTCCGCCATGACCGAGGCCTTCCGGCAACTGTTCGGGATTGACGATTCCACCAGGGGCATCAGTTTCGATGGACGTACCGACCACGCCATCTTCCTCGAAACGCTCGCCCGCCACGGTCTCGCCACCGGCAATGGCGCCGCCTACCAGCAGGCCGTTGAGGGCTATCTCCATCACCTCCCCGCTGTACTGAGGGCGAAGGGCGGCCAGGTGCTGCCGGGCGTCATCGACCTCCTGGACGCCCTCCAGCGCGAAGGAATTCCCGTGGGCCTCGCAACCGGGAACATGCGTCGCGGCGCCCGGGCGAAGCTCAGCCACTTCGGCCTCTGGGAGAGGTTCGCCGCTGGAGGCTTTGGCGATGCCACGGCCGACCGTTCCGAAGTCGTCGCCATGGCGATCGCCGGGCTTGCTGCTGCTGCGGGGGTCACGGCGGACCCGGCCGCGTGCATCGTCATCGGCGATACACCCCTCGATGTGGAGGCCGCCCACCGTACCGGCGCGAGGGCGCTGGCCGTTGCCACTGGCTCCCACCCTGTTGATGCCCTGTCCGCCAGCGGCGCTGAGTGGGTGCTGCCCGGCCTCGCTGCCACCGGGGATCTCCTGCGAATACTCCGCGGATAGCTGGCGGCAGTCGCAGAGAGGGACCGTAATGCGAACGCCTTACTGGTTCCCCGGTGGGGCAACGATGTAGTGGTCCATGCGGTACGGTTCGAAGACGAGCATGGCCCGGTCGATCCCACTGCTGGCCACGCTATTGCCGCGCAACCAGATCGTACGGCCATCGTAGAGTTCGACACTGAAGCGGTCGGGATGGACTTCAGCGACAGTTCCCAGGCGGCGCCCTCGGCGAAGATGTACCGATTGCCCCCTCTGTACGCGCGGTACCCTGGAGACGCCGGCGAGTGATTGGTCGATGGTCGTCATGAGTGCCTCCTCTCGGTCGTTCGTTGTGGGTGTGTGAAGCCGCTCCGCAGCGCTTGCGGAGCAGTTCCAAACGGCGGGGAGAAGAAGTTCAGGCGGCCTGGCGCACTTCGGCGCTGGTTCACAGGTCGTTGGCTCACGCGGGCCTATCTGCCGGCGAGCGCGATCTTGATGGTACCCACGGTAGACAGAATGAGTACCGGCTAATTCGCTGGCGAAATCATACCATATGTCAGGAGCCCCCGGCCACTTTCCGCAGGCACCGCTGTCCCGTTCGAACCCGGCCGGGGCGCCATCCTGGGAGACCGAAGCGCCGGAGAATGAGATCAGGTGCACACCCCGGCGAACAGGCGGTGCTGCCCTCGTTCCCCCTCTCGCTTGCCCCGGCCAGGGCCCTGGGCCGCTCTTCTCTGGTCTCCTACAGCGGTGCAGCCTCGCGGCCGAAGAGCGCCCGGGCGACCACCAGCTTGCAGATCTGCGGCGTCCCGTCGCCTATCTCCCATCCCAGCACGTCCCGTAGCCTCTGCTCCAGCGGAAGCTCCTCTGTGTAGCCCATATGGCCCCGCAGGACAATGCACTCCCGGATGACGTCGCCCGCCAGCCGCGGCACCCACCACTTGATCATCGCTCCCTCGGTAGTGTGCCGAAGGCCCTGGTCAGCCATCCACAGCGCCTTGTAACAGAGCAGGCGCGCCGCTTCCATGAGTGTGCTCGCCTCCACCAGCGGAAACGCCACGCCCTGGTTCATCGATATCGGACGGCCAAACAGCACTCGCTCCTTCGCGTATGCCACCGTCTCCTCAACCGATGCCGCTGCCGCCCCCAGGCAGATGAGCCCAATGATGGCCCGGTTCGTGTCGAGGATCCTGCCGATGTGCTCGAACCCCGACGCCTTCATCCCCACGCCGCTCAGCTGGTTCGATGCAGGTACCCGCACGTTCGTCAGCGTCAGCACGCCGCGCGGCGTCGCCCGGTTGCCCATGTCCGCGAACGGCTCGGAAATGGAAACCCCCGGCGAGTCCCGGGTCACGAGAAAGCCGCTCACTCCCTTCGCACCTTCCTCCACAGTGCCCGTCCGCGCGAACACCACGAAGTAGTCCGCGTTCAGAGTCGAGACGCTGTTCTTCTCACCATTGAGCACCCAGTCATCCCCGTCCCGGACCGCCGTGGTCCCGGCGTGCCCCGCGTCGGATCCCGTCTGTGCTTCAGTGATGGCCAGTGCCTGCAGCCTCTCACCGCGTGAAACCTGCTCCGCCAGCGGCGCCGGCAGCCCCATCCCCTCCATCGAACCGCCGGGCCCGGCCCAGAGCGGTAGCAGCGGGTACACGCAATTGAAGTCCGCTCGCGCTATCTCCTCCGCGAAGATACCCCGCAGGACATTCGTCGGCCCAATCTCCCGGGCCCGCCCCGGCAGTCCCGATTCCAGGAGCCGCTGCATCTGTTCCAGGGGATACTGGCGATCGTGGTCCCAGCTACGGCGCATGGGGCTGAGCACGCGCTCGGCGAACTCCCGGACCTCGGCCCGGAACATCTCCTCGTCCCGGGAAAAACCAAAATCAGGCATCGTCCCATCCTTTCTGCCGAAGACGCTTCAGGGCCACCGCACCGATGTCCCCGATTGCGCTGTAGGATAACCCACTCTCCGGATGGTGAAAGGAACGGTCCGCCCCATTGAGTCGGGCCGGGCCGGCCATGTGCGCCGCTCGCTACAGCGCCTCCAGCCGTTCGCGGAGCCCCGCCACTTTCCTGCGAGTCTCGGCAAGCGTGTCTTCCATGCCTGCAATTACATGCCCCGGCGCCTTTGCGCGGAAAGTCTCGTTCGCGAGCTGCCTCTCGAGCCGCTCAATGTGTGCGGCCGCCTCACCGGCCTCCTTCTCCAGCCGGGCCCGCTCCTCGCTCGAATTCACCTCGGGCAGGGCCACAGCCACCTCGGTGTCGCCGATACGGGCGTAGGCATAGTCACCGGCCGGCAGAGAGGTGCCAGGCGCGACTACGTGCGGCTCCACGCGCGACGTGAAGGCCGTCGCCGCTGCCGTCTCCTCCAGGGCTGGGGCGAAGGCGCTTGCCTGCAGATACACCCTGGGTCGCATCCCTGCGGGCACTTTCTTTTCTGCACGAATGTTGCGGATGGCGCGGTTCACCTCGATGACGTGCTCCATGGCGGCCTCCGCTCCCGGGTCATCCCAGTTGCCCCCGCTCTTCGGGAACCACGCGACCATGAGAGCGGTCGCCATCTCGTCGTCGATGTGTTCGCGAAGGGCCTGCCAGAGCTCCTCGGTGACGAACGGCATTATCGGGTGGAGCAGGCGGAGGCCGTGGTCCAGCACGTGGGCGAGAACAGAGAGGGGCCGGCCGTCTCCTTCGTTGAGCCGGACCTTGGTCATCTCGATGTACCAGTCGCAGAAATCGTTCCAGAGGAACTCCTCAATGACGCGGCCGGCTTCGTTGAGCTGGTAATCACGGAGGAGCTGGTGCACCTCGCTTTCCAATCGCTCCAGCCGGGAGAGGATCCAGCGGTCCTCGATAGCGAAGGAACGCCGGTCGAGCGGGTGGGGGCGCTTCACGCTCTGCGTGCCGAGCTTCATGAGCACGTAGCGAGCGCTGTTCCAGAGCTTGTTGGCGAAGTTCCGCGCCGCCGCCATGCGCTCGTCCTGGTAGCGCTGGTCGGACCCCATTGCCGCCCCGGTCAGCACGGCAAAGCGAAAGGCGTCGGCCCCGTACTCCGCGGCCGCCACCAGCGGGTCGACCACGTTGCCCCGGGACTTCGTCATCTTCTCGTTGTTCGCATCGCGAATGAGGCCGTGAAAGAGCACCGTGCGGAAGGGCACCTCATTCTCGGGGCCCAGGTGCCGCATGTTGTAGAGGGCGAACATGATCATCCGGGCGCACCAGAAGAACATGATGTCGTAGCCCATCTGCATGTCGCTGGTGGGGTAGAAGTAGCGCAGGTCTTCGGTATCGCCGGGCCAGCCGAGGTCGGCATGGGGCGCGAGACCCGAGGAGAACCAGGTGTCGAGCACGTCCTCGTCCTGGCGCAGTGTTGCCGAGTCGCACTCGCCGCAGCGGTTTGGATCGTCGACGGCGACGGTCATGTGGCCATCCGGGCAGTACCAAACAGGGACCTGGTGTCCCCACCACAGCTGCCTGCTGATGCACCAGTCGCGGATGTTGTCCATCCAGTTCAGGTAAACCTTCTCGAAGCGCTGGGGAACGATTGCGACCCGCCCTTCGCGCACCACCTTTGCCGCTTCCCCGGCAAGCGATCGCCCCGGCTCGTACTCGCGGTGCACGTCGATCCACCACTGCTCGCTGGGGATGGGCTGCAGCACCGACTTGCAGCGGCTGCAGTGCCCCACGCTGTGGGTGTACTCCTCAATGTGGTCCAGGAATCCCTCGTCCTCCAGGTCACGCAGGATGGCCGCGCGCGCTTCTTCGTCCGTCATCCCGGCGTAAGGGCCCGCCTCATCGTTCATGCGCGCCTGCCGGTCCATCGCGATGATGACTTCCAGGTTGTGACGCTGTCCCATCTCCCAGTCGTTCGGGTCATGCCCGGGGGTAACCTTGACTGCCCCCGTTCCGAACTCGGTCTTCACCGCGTCATCGGCCACGATGGGGATTTCGCGCCCGATAATCGGCAGCAGGAGCATCCGGCCGATCTTCTCCTCGTAACGCTCATCCGCCGGGTTCACCGCCACTCCTGTGTCGGCCACCATCGTCTCGGGCCGCGTGGTGGCTACCACCACGTAGGCCGGCAGCGCCATTCCCCCTTCGCCGACGAGCGGGTAGCGCACGTAGTAGAGCTTCGCCGCGAGGTCGACGTAGTCGACCTCCAGGTCCGATAGCGCCGTCTCGCAGCGCGGACACCAGTTGATCATTCGCAGACCGCGATAGATGAGCCCATCGCGATAGAGGTTGACGAAGGTCGTCCGCACCGCCTTCACGATGCCGGGGTCGAGCGTGAAAACGTCGCGCGACCAGTCGGCGCTCGCGCCAAGCTTGCGATGCTGGTCGGCAATCCGGCTCCGGTACTTCCGCACCCACATCCAGACCCGCTCGACGAACGCTTCCCGGCCGAGGTCGTGCCGCGAGAGGCCCTCTTTGGCCAGCTCGCGCTCGATCACGTTCTGCGTGGCAATGCCCGCGTGGTCCTCGCCGGGGAGCCAGAGCGCGGGCTCGCCCTGCATGCGGTGCCAGCGTACGAGGGCATCGGTGATTGCGTCCTCAAGCCCGTGCCCGAGGTGGAGCTCACCCGTCACGTTGGGCGGGGGCATGATGATCGTGTACGGCTTCTGCGACGGATCAATGCGTGGCCGGAAGTAGCCCCGCTCCTCCCAGAACTGGTAGATCCGCCCTTCCACCTTCGCCGGCTCGTAAGCAGGAGGTAGTTCCTTGCGAGCCGGTAGCGTGGTCATGGCCGTCCCTTGCTGGAGGTATGGTTCCGGCGGCTCAACCCCGCCAGGAATCCAGTGTACCAGCCCCTCCGGGTTGGACCGAACCCGCGCCACCCTACCCGGCCGCCCGCAGGAGCATCTGCCGGAAGCGCGGGCGCGCCCCCGGTTGCGGCATCGCCTGTTGCCCGGACGCGACGCCAGCTGCATCCCCCCACGCGGGTGTGGCCCGGGGACAGAGCCGTCCGAGGGTTACCAGGACCACGTGCTCAGAAGCGGCCCTGGAATCGCACCGGTGCGATTCCAGGGCCGAAAGCGCGCGTCCTGCATCGTTGACCGGGTTGGCGAATCTCATGGTCAATCGCTGGGTATCGCCATCGCATTCGACCTCGATTCGGAGCCCACGGAAGGACTCATTTCGTGCATCGAGGATGCTATCCAGTCGTGCGAGCGCCTGCCCTAGCCGTGCCCGGGCAGCAGTGGCCGCCAACTCGCCGCCAAACCTGACCCGGATCGAGAGCGACCTTTCGGCAAACGGTGCGACGGGCGGCTCATCGCCGGGATCGCGCGCGTCGAGGGCTGAGGGAAGTGCCTGCTCCCGGATGGCCGCCGCCAGGGCAGCCTGGCGCGTGCTCCCCGCGCCCACCCGGACGCTGACCCCTCCCCAGGCGCCTGCCAGCTGCCTCAGGCCGTGCGCAGCCGCAGTCTCGCTGGCGTAGACACCCCCGGGCGAGGTGAGGTCGATGAACAGGTGCGAGGCCCCTCCAACCTCGACAAGAGGCGTCGCCCGCAGGCGGATGATGGCAGCGATGCGCTCCAGCGCCGCGATCTCGGCCCCGGCATTGCCCGGCAGGAATACGCATGCGCGGTCGCGCCGGCGAGCCTCGCCCGCCACCATCCCCGGGAGGAGTCCGTGCTCGCGGGCCTTCGCCGAGACGGCCATCACCCGGCCGTCTGCTCCCGGTTCAGAAAGCAGGGCAACGCTCCGCCCGTGCAGGTGTGGCGATTGCCGGAGGGCGATTTCGATCCCCAGGCGCGGAAAATACAGGCAAAGCAGGCGCATTGTGGGCCTCCCAGGCGGGGGTCTACCGAGAATAGAACAAATGTGCTAATTCCGTCAAGACCCCGGGAAATGACCCTCGCTCAGTTCATCGTGAGCGTTGCCGGCTCAGTGACCAGGACCCAGTAGACCTGGAGCTTGAGCAGCCCGCCGAAGTCGTTCAGGTAACGGGAACGGCCGGGGAGGTGCGTGAGCCAGGCGCCGGTCGAGTTGTCAAACCTCATCACCAGCTCGAACTTGCCATCGATGCTGGCAAGGGCGTCGTCCACCGGCAGGCTGGTGCCCGTGTAAACGATGTTGTTCCAGCCGGGCATCAGCTGAACTGTGCGCCCGGCCACCGGGTTCGGGTTCAGCGTCGCCACGTTCGCGGCCGAAGCGTCGATCCAGAGTGCCTCGTACCGCTGGATGGAGGGCCAGTTGCTCACATAGGCCGGGGCGCTGCGGGCGGCGACAAGGAATCCGCTGCCTCCCCCCTCACCGGGGCTGCCCGGGTTCCATCTCATTGCCGCCACCCAGTTGTTCGGCAGGTACGAAAGCGCGTTGGGCAGAGGCCCATCCGCATCGAGGTGGGCGATGTTGCTCCACGAATTGCCCAGGGGCTGAACAACGATGGCCCCCGGGTCGGGGGAGACCGTGCTGATGTCCTTGTTGATCACCGAGAGGTCGGCATTCAGACCGCCCCAGGTGAGGGTTGGTGTGGCCGGCGTCCCGCCGAAGTGCAGCTGAACCGTCTTGCCCGGGGCGCCGCACCCTGCCGATTCGGCTGTTGCCTTCACCCGCAGGACAAACCGGGTCACCGGCCCGAAGCCGAACGAAGTCGTGCTGCCGCACTCTGAGCCATCGACTGTGGCCCGCACCTCCGTGCCGGGCGGCAGGTCCTTCCAGTCGTGCATCGGTGTGCCCGTAATCGCCATTGGCATGCGCTCCAGCGCGGCGCCGATGTTGATGACCCCCGCCCCCGCCCAGTTCTGCCCGTGGCCCGCCGGCGGGGCGGGGGTAGCTGCGCTTGCGGCAATCTGCAGGAGCTCCGAATAGGAGAGGCCCGAATTGCGCGCCATCATCAGCACGAACATGCCCGTCACCAGCGGAGTCGAATAGCTCGTGCCCTTGTCGCGCCCGTAACTGCCAAGCGCCGTGCGCGTGGTGCTGGCAATGTTGAACCCCGGCGCTGCGAAGTCAATCGCCGGCCCATAGGCGCTGAAGGATGCCCAGGTGTTGCCCACCGTGTTGTCCGTTGAGCCCACCGCCACCACGTTTGGGAACTGCGTGTAGGCGGCCGGGTACCCGGGCCCGGGCTGTGAAGGGTTCGAGCCGTGGTTCCCGGCCGCCGTCACAATCAGGATCCCCTGGTTCTGCGCCGCCTGGATCGCCTCCCGCAGGGCCGGGTTGTCCGCCTTCTGGTCCCCCGGTGCGCTCGCCAGGCTCAGGTTGATGATCTGCGCGCCCATCCGCTGCGCGTAGCGAATCCCCTCGGCGACGTTGAACATCTCCCCCGAAGGGAGCCCGCCGTGGGCCAGCGTCCCGCAGTCGAGCACCTTGATCGCCATGATCTTCACATCCCACGCCACGCCCGCGATGCCCTTGCCGTTATTCCCCGCCGCGCCAATGATCCCCGATACCATCGTGCCGTGGCTGTGGCTCGTCGCGCCCGGCTTCCCGTGATCGTCGAGCACGGCACCGGTCCGTTCGCTCGATGTGTAGCCGCAATCGCGTTCCCGGTTCTTGTCCAGGTTGATGAAGCGGCAGCCATAACGGTCGTCAATGCAGCCGTTCCCGTCATCGTCGATGCCGTTGCCGTTGGCATCGGCCTGGTTCTCCCAGAGACGTCCCGCGAAGTCTTCGTGGGCCAGGTCGAGGCCCGTATCGAGCACGGCCACGGTGATCGTGCTCTTCCCGGTCGCCGTATTCCAGGCCGCCGGGACGCCGATCTGCCCCAGGTAGCTCGCCTGTTCCGGGCCGTAGTAGGGGTCGTCGGGGAGTGCCGTCGCGAAGACGGTCGCATCCGCCTGGGCCGAGACAACCCGCGGGTCGAGCCGCAGCAGCGCAGCGTATTCGTCAGCCGGCACGCCGGGCGGCACAGGAAGCGAACGGTACGCCCGGGAATGCGTCGCCTCGGAAGCATCCCCCGCTGCCAGTGCTTCACCTGGCCCGGGCCGGTACTCGACGATGACCCAGCCGCTGCCAGCCTCGCGGGGGCTATCAGCCAGCCCCGTGCCGGGGATTGCTGCGGCCGCGAGGAAGCAAAGCAGGAGTCCGGCCCATCGCTTCTGCAAGTTCCCTCCCGTTTGCGTGACCGCTCACCTCGGCAACCCGGGAACGGTTGTCCCGGCCGGAGTGGGTTCAGTTGCCTGGCGCGTACCCAGTGCCCGCTCGTCGATGATAACCGCGATGTCACGTGCTTTGTCTACGGTCATGAACGGTTGCGCCCCGTAGGTCTGGACACTGGCCAGCATGTTCCCGCGCCGGAACACGAACCGGTGATAGATGCCCACCAGGCTCGATGTGCCCACCGGCCCCTTGATCAGCTGCCAGCCCCCCGATTGGTTCGCCAGGCCCTTCGCGGGAGCGCTCTCAGACCCCGCCGTCGAATCGTATCGCGACCTGTAGTAGTCGAAGGCCGCCTTCGCACCAGCCTGGTCACGGAAAAGGTACACCTCGGCCGTCACGAAGTACCCGCCCTTGAGCACCCCGGCGAGGAGGCCGTCCGGTTCCAGCATGACCTGGTAGCCCTCGCCGAAACCCCAGCCCGTCGCAAGCTCCTTCCCTTCGGTCGCTCCCGGAAAGAACGTGCTGGCCGCGTAGGTGTCGAGCCCCATTCCGTAGGTCTCGTTGGGCGCCACCTTGTAGGCGGCAGTGAGTTCCGCCTGCGCGGGCGCGTACTTCGCCGCCGGACCGGAAAGCAGAGGCTCCGGGCCTCCTTCGACTCCCCCGGTGCTCGTTCCCGGCGCCGGGGTGGAGCTCCCCTGGGCGGCGAGCGTGGCCGCGTTCCGCGAAGTCGCGCTCGAGCCTCCGCCACAGGCAGTCACGACTAGCGCCGCGCCTGCTCCGGCGATGGTGGCCAGCGCTGCCCTTCGCCCAACGCGGCGCTCACCGCTCATTGGCCACTGGCTTTCGCGATGGGCGTCGGCTCGACCGCCTGCTTCTGGCCGAGCGCCTTCTGGTCGATGATCTCAGCCATCGTGCGCACCGTGTCGACCTTCATGAACCCCTGGGCCCCGCTCGTCAGTACCACGGCCACCAGGTTTCCCCGCCTGAACACCGTCTGGTGGTAGACGCGGCCCACGTTCGACGTGCCCACATAGCCTTCAGTGAGCGTCCATGTGCTCGACTTGTTCCCCACTCCCTGCGATGGGATGAACTGCCCCCGGCCCGTGCTCCGCAGCTTCGACTCAAAGTTGTCGTAGGCCGCCTTCGCCCCGTTGGTCGACGAGAAGAGGTGAACCTCCACGTTCACGTAGAAGGCGCCGTTCAGTACCGCTGTATCCCGCCCTTCAGGGATTAACCCCGTCTCGTAGCCTCCCAGGTAGCCCCACTGCTTGAGCGTTCTTTCGCCCTCGGCGGCGGAAGGGAAGATGCTAGTCTTCCCATAGCTGGCGGCATCCAGCACGTACGTGGCATCGAGGTCGGTCATGTACGCAGCGTTGCCCGTGGAAGGGTCAATCCCCATGTCGTCGACGCTGATGGCGAAGCGGCTCGCGGGCATGGTCAGCTGAGGTTCTGGCCGGGTGTCTCCCGTAGATGCGCCACTTCCCGGGGTAGACTGGCTGCCGCCCTCGTCCGGGGGAGTGGCCGCGTCGTCGTCACCGCAGGCAGCGGCGATCAGGGTGATGAGCGTGCAGGCGCAAAGGGCCAGCGCAAGCCTGCGAACCATGTCTGCTCCGGGGTTCTTGGTGGCCTGAGTGTACGGTTGTACCCGGTTTGGAGCGAGGAAAGGAGAGGACAAACCCTGCCGCCCGGTAAAGATGCGCACGCCTTCGGCAGCAGCCAGAATGTTCGCAGCCATGCCCCGCCCCAAGCCCAATTCAACCCCCGATGACCTCGCCTTTGGCATCAACGCCTGCGCCATGGCCCTGGAATACGGCGCGGCCCGTTCCCTCATGTTCCTGCGCGACACCCGCAACCCGCGCGTCCTCGCGCTGGCCGATCGCGCCCGCCATGCCGGCCTCTCCGTCAGCGAGGTCGACGAGCGCCGCCTCGACGAGCTCACGGCCTCTGGCGTGCACCAGGGCGTGCTCGTGCGCCTCAAGCAGTTCGCCCCGGTCGATATCGGCGCCGCCACCAGAGATCTCTCGCGGGCGTCGCTCGTGGTCCTTCTCGATAGCGTCACCGACCCGCAGAACGTGGGCGCCGTGCTTCGAACGGCCGTCGCCGTAGGCGTCCAGGCAATCGTCCTGCCCCTCAGGCGCGGGGCGACCCTGGGCCCCGGGGTACACCGGGCCAGTGCCGGGTTCAGCTTCATCGCCCCGGTGGCGGCCCCTTCCAACCTCGCCCAGGCCGTCCGCAATCTCAAGGACTCGGGCTTCTGGGTCGTGGCCGCTTCTGCCGGGGAAGGAGCGCAATCGGCCACCGCCTTCGACTGGCCCCGCCGCACGGCGCTCATCCTCGGCAGCGAAGGCGAAGGCGTCGGGCGCCTCCTGCTCGACCTGAGCGACTTCCGCGTCGCCCTGCCCATGGACCCCCGCGTGGAGTCGCTCAACGTGGGTGTGGCTTTCGGCGCGCTCGCCTACCTCTGGAAGCGCCAGTGGGGTGACGCAGGCTAGCGCAGGGCGATCGGCCGCCTGGACGGGCCCTACAGGTCCTGCCTTGCGTTGGCCCGGTGCGTGTACCATCGGCCCGTGGAGCCGGCGATCCTTACCGAAGGCCTCAGCAAGTCATACGGCGACACCGTTGCCCTCGATGGGCTCGGCCTCCGCGTCGAGCGCGGCGAGATCTTCGGCTTTCTTGGGCCCAACGGCGCCGGCAAGAGCACGACCATCAGGCTGCTTCTCGACCTGATCCGGCCCACTGCGGGCCGGGCACTTGTGCTTGGCATGGACTGCCAGCGCCAATCGGTGGCCGTTCGCGCCTGCACCGGCTACCTTCCCGGTGACCTGCGCCTCTACCCTGCCCTCCGCGGTCGCGAAATGGTCGACCTCATGGCCGGGCTGCGCAAGGCGCCGGTCGACCGCCGGTTCGTCCTGGGCCTCGCCGAAAAGCTGGGGCTGGACCTCGAGAAGCCAGCCGGCAGCCTCTCCAAGGGCAACCGCCAGAAACTCGGAATCGTGCTCGCCCTTGTGGGACGCCCGCCCATGCTCCTTCTCGACGAACCCACCTCGGGCCTCGACCCGATCGTCCAGCACACCGTCTGGGGAATCCTCCGCGAAGAGGCGCAGCGGGGAACGGCCGTCTTCTTCTCGTCGCATGTCATGAGCGAGGTGGACCAGGTCTGCGAGCGCGTTGGAATCCTGCGTGCAGGGCGGCTCATCGCCGTCGAGCCCGTCGCAGGTTTGAAGGCGCGCCAGGTCCGGCATGTCGCGGTCAGCTTCGCCGATGCCACGCCGCCGCCGGATGCCTTCAACCTCCCGGGAGTGCGCGAAATCCGGCGCGAACGTTTGGTGGCCGAGTTCGAAGTAGCCGGCGAGATCGATGGCCTTCTGAAGGCGCTCGCACCCTTTCACGTCGTCGACCTGCGCACTCAGCAGCCGGCGCTCGATGAGATCCTGCTCGGCTACTACCAGGAGGCCACCAGGTGACGCGCTTCGGGTTGCTCCGCAAGACCCTCCGCGAGGTGCGCACCTCGGTCATCGCCGTTGCCCTGGTGATGTCGCTCATGGCGGCCTTCGTGATCGTCCTGTATCCCCAGTTCGAAGATTCGCTCGCCGGCTTCGACGAGATGGGGTTCTACGAAGGCTTCCTGGGTGAAGCAGGCACCTTCGCCTCGCCCGAAGGCTTCCTCTCCGCCGAGTTCTTCTCGTGGATCCCCCTGCTGCTCATCACCGTGGCCATCATCGGCGGGACGGGCACGCTCGCGGGAGAGGAAGCCGCCGGGACGCTTGACCTTCTCCTGGCCCAGCCCATCACCCGGCGCCGGCTCGTTCTTGAAAAGGCAGCGGGGCTCTCCCTCGCCCTCCTCATGGCGGCGCTCCTTTCGCTCCCGGGGTTCGTCCTGGGCAAGCTCCTCGTCGACTTCGATATCGGCTATCTCCGCATCGTTGAGGCAGTCCTCAACATGATGCCGGTCACGCTTCTCTATCTCGCGCTGGCGATCTGGGGCAGTGCTGCCCTGCCGGGGCGCGGCGCCGCGGCCGTCGTCTGTATCGGAGCAGTCGTCGCGGCATACTTCCTCAACACCGTTGGCGCCGTCGTCGAAGTTCTCGAAGTGCCCCGCAAGCTCTCGCCCTTCTACTGGGCCGATGGTTCCCACGTCATGCTGCACGGCTTCGACCCGCTGCGTGCCGGTGGGTTGCTGGCCGTGGCCGCTGCCCTGCTTGCCCTGGCAGTGCTCAGTTTCCAACGGCGCGATATTGCCAGCGGCGGTCGCGGGATCTCGCTAACGAGGCTCCTCCGCCGGCAGGCTCCGACCCCGGCTCCCGCCAATCCCGGCGCGCACTAACCCGGCCCGGGCTCACCAGGGGCGCTTCCATTTCCCCCAATCGAACGGGGCGATGCCATCGTCCGTCAGCTGCCAGATTGTCGCCTCCGCCTTCCCGCCACTCACTTCGAGGAATCCGATTGTGCCCAGCTGGGTCTCAAGATTGTGCGGGTAGGTCGGCGACCCGGGATTCACGCAGAGCGTCCCGTTCAGCTGGTCAATCGCCTCAACGTGGGTATCACCGTAGATGAGCACATCGAGATCGGTTGTGCCGAAGTACCGCTTCAGCGCCCGCTCCAGCGTCAGGTTCGGCGGGTACTCCGGAATGGGGACGTCGTGCGTCATCCCGACCCGAACGCCATCGAACTCCAGGACCCATGCTTCCCGCAGGCGGTTGTCAAAGGGCTGAATTGGGCGCCCGCCTGAGCCGTCATCACCGTTGCCGCGGGCGGCATAGGTCGGCGCGATATCGTGCAGCTGGTCGATGACGACGAGGTCGTGGATGTCCCCCGCGTGGAGGATGGCATCGACCCCGCGGAAAGCGTCGAATACCTGCGGCCAGAGCTCGGGCCGTGCCTCGGGTATGTGCGTATCGGAAATCAGGCCAATGAGCATCGCTAACAGCGTACAGCCTCACCCTCAGCGGGTCTTAAGCATGAGCCTCCCGCCCGTGTCGCGTACCTCAATCCGGATGATCGCGTCGCCGGCTGCGTGTTGGAACACGGCGCGAACATCCTGCACCGTCGCCCCATCCGGCCGGGAGGCCACCTCGTGCCCGTCCACAAACACGCGAGCCTCGCCGTCATGTTCGAACGCAAAGGCGTGCCGCCCATCGAGGGCAAGGGAAACGGTCCCCTCGGCCACGATCTTCCAGGCGTCGTCGCGCACGTCGGGGAATGGCGGACCTTCGTACTCGAAGTCCAGGGTGTTGAAGGCGTAACGCGCATCAATGGTCTCGCTGCCCGCCGGGCTGATCGAGACGAACATCACCACCCAGGTCGATGGCGGCGGAGCCTCTGCGATGGGCATCTCTGTCGGGGCGGCGGTGGCCGTGGGCGTAGCCGTCGGAGGCGGTTCACCGAGTGATATCGTCGGGTGGCCGCCCCCGGAGGAGCCTTTCGATGGGTCCAGGAAGTTGAACGCGATTGCCAGCGCAACGAGCACGAGCGCCACGGGAACCAGGTCGCGAATGCCGGGTCTCACAGTTTCGATTGAACCACAGAGCGCCAGAAAGGAGCAGCGCGCGCCCGCGGGCGCCAGTTCAGGCCTCCAGTCCGATTCTCCTCAGCCGAAGGTAGGCGAGTCGCCATGTGGTGGCCAATCCCCCGGCTGCGGCAATGGCAACAAGCGCCCAGTAGCACTGGCCACTGAAAGCGCCTACCGCCGCAATTGCCCAGCGCGTTTCCTGTGCCTCCAGGAACGAGACCGGGGCGGGGCTCCCCCTGCCCTGACCAAGTGAGGCTCCAATCCTGGCCGCTGCGTAGGCGACGGTAAGGGAGGCTGCGAGTGCCAGCCCCCCGATCACCTCCGGGCGGGGCCAGTCCTCAAAGCGCACAGCATGGACGGTCATTCCTGCCAGGATCGCCGCTTCCGCATAGCGACCCGCCACTGCCTGCAGGACATTCCCAAAGGGAGTGCCCGGCTTTCCCTGGCGGGCAAGCTCCCCGGGCAATGCGGCCAGCAGCGTTGTCATGGCAATCGCTGCCCCGCCCGCTGCCACGCGCCCGTCTGCCAGTGCTGCGCCCGCCCCGCAGGCGAACACGGCGAGAAGCACCGTCACAACGCCCGGCGGCGCGGGCGTCCCGGCAAGGGCCCGGGCGGCAGGCCTGAGTACGAACCGCGCGAAAGGCGCCTCGCTCACTGGCGAGCCTTCCCTGGCAGTGCGCGTACAGGGCCGGGAGTCACTTTCGTCATGGTACGGATCCCCGTGTGTTGGCGCTCGTCCGGCCCTTCCGCCGTTCCTCCTGATCGGTCACGCTTACGCGGTGACGACTTCGCCCCACCAACCCGGACTCCCTGCAGCTGCCGCTCCCGATGCGACGATGCGTGGCCTGACGAGCGCCCAGGTCCAGGTGAAGACCGCCGCCGGGCTGGTCAATGTCGATACCACAAGGAAGCGCACCGACGGCGACGTCATTCGTTCGAACACCATCACGTTCTTCAACATCGTGCTTGGGTCGCTCATCCTTGCGCTCTTTGCCGTGGGCATCGCCGAACGGAAGCTGAGCTACTTCCAGGATGGCCTGTTCGTCGGCCTGGTCGTGGCCGCCAACGTGGCCGTGGCCACCTTCCAGGAGCTGCGCGCCATCCACGCCCTGCGTGAGCTGGTGGCGCTCACCGCCCCGCGGGCTCTCGTTGTGCGCGACGGGGTGGAAGCGCCCATCCTCGCCGAGCACGTTGTCCAGGGCGACCTGCTCCATCTCAAGCAGGGCGACCAGGTCGTTGCCGATGGCAGGGTTGTCGCCAGGGAAGCCGAGGTTGACGAGTCCCTCCTCACGGGCGAATCCGATTCCGTGCGCAAGAATCCCGGCGATGAGCTCCGATCGGGCAGCTTCTGCACTGCCGGGGATTGCTACTACACAGCCGAACACGTCGGCGCCGATGCCTACGCCATGCGCCTCACCGGTGAGGCTCGCCAGGTGGTTCACCGGCAATCGCCCCTGCAACTGCGTTTCAAGCGCCTGCTGAGGGTCCTTCTCACTGCGACTGGCGCCCTCGGCGTAGCCCTGATGATCTCCTACAACGTCGAGAGCAAGGGCCTTGGCGAATCGTTGAGAAGCACCACTGCAACCCTCACGACCGTCGTTCCTGAAGGCCTGCTGCTGGGACTCACGGTCGCCTTTTCCGTCGGCGCGCTCCGCGTCTCCCGGGCTGGCGCCATCGTGCAGGACATCAATGCCGTCGAAGCGCTGAACTACATCGATGTCATCTGCCTCGACAAGACCGGCACAATCACCGCCAATCGCCTCACCCTCGACAACGTGACCTGGGCTCCCGGCCAGGCCGCCCTTCGCCCCTGGCTCGCGGCCTTTGTAGCCGCCAGCCAGGGCGAAAGCAAGACCTCCGGAGCGCTCGCCGGGGCGCTCGCTGCTGAGAGCAACGGGGCCCGTCCCGATGGCGGCGTGCCCTTCAACTCTGAAAGGCGTTGGAGCGCGCAACGCCTCGTCCTCGGACAGGAGCGGCGCATCTTCATCCTCGGCGCCCCCGAAACGGTGCTTCCCCTCTGCGATGGTGGCGAGGAGCTGCGCGCCGCCTATGACGATGCCGCCGAGCGCGGCCTCCGTGGTGTGCTCTTCGCCGAGAGCGACCGAATGCCCGACTTCGGCGTGGCCCTCACCGGGCTAAAGCCACTCGCCCTCATCACCCTCGCCGACGTCCTTCGGCCGGAGGTCAGGGCAGCCTTCGCGACCATGGACAGGCTCGGCATCGAACCCAAGCTCATCAGCGGCGATAACCCGCACACCGTGGCCGCCCTCCTCAAGCAACTTGGCATCGAGATGAAAGGCGGCGCCGTCTCCGGCGCGCAGCTGGCGGGGCTCGATGAGCCGGCCTTCAGCGAAACCGTCCACGAGAACTCCGTTTTCGGCCGCATCGCTCCCGCGCAGAAGGCGGAGATAGTGCGCGCACTCAAGGCGCGGGGGCACTTCGTCGCCATGGTCGGCGACGGCGCCAACGACGTTCAGGCCCTGCGCGCCGCCGACGTCGCCGTCGCCATGGAGTCGGGTACCGGCACGGCACGCGCGGTCGCCGGCATCGTCCTCATGCGCGATTCCTTCGAAGCATTCATACGAGGCACGAAAGAGGCTACCGCCGTCCTTGGCAACTCCGCCCGGCTGAGCAAGCTCTTCATCGCCAAGAGCCTCTATGCCTACCTTCTGATCGTGGCCACCAACATGCTCGGCCTGAACTTCCCCTTCCTTCCGAGACACGGCTCCCTCACATCGCTGCTCACGCTCGGCATCCCGGCCGTGTTCATCTCAATCAGCGTTCCCCCACCCGACGCAGGACGCGACTTCAACCGCAATGTGCTTCGCTTCGCCATCCCCGCCTCCCTGGCACTGGCAAGCGCGGCGATCATCGTCCACCTTCTCGTCGAGGGACTGATGGGCGAAGACGTCGAGCGCGCCCGGACGCTCGTCTCCCTGACAATCGGCATCACCGCGCTCTGCTTCATGGTCGAAGTGCTCGGCTTCGAAGGCGCCTCGTGGCGTAGCCTCACCAGGCCGGTGCTCACGACGGTGCTGGGCACGCTTCTCGTTGGCGGCTTCCTCCTGACCATCTACACCCCCTTCCTTCGCAGCTTTTTCGACTTCGTCGAGGTGCGCCCCGGCGACTGGGTGATCGTCGGCCTGGCCGTGCTGGGCGCACTCGCCGGCCAGTACGTGATAAGCCGCTACTGGCAGCAGATCATCGATGTCCTTATCGCCCGCCCAAAGGAAACCGAGGCCTTGCGAGGCCGCGCCGGCTAGCCTGCCCGGCCCGGGCGCGCGTGCGCGTTGCGTTCTCCACCTTCCCCGGCTCCCCGCTGCTCCAGCACCTCCAAGACCCAGTCGATCCAGGCGATGTTCTCCTGTTCGAAGATGAGCCCGCGCTTGAGCGCCAGGTACGGGCCCACGCGCCGGGCCGTGCGGAAGTACTCCTCTTCTGTGCGCCCCTTCAGGAAACCCCGTTGCACGTCCAGGTAATGCTCGAGCTTGGCGCGCGCGTGCTCACGGCGGGCCATGAAGCCCGGCAGGAGGCGCGAAGCCTCCACCAGGTCGGCCGCGAAACACCGCACCAGGGCCTCGTCCTTCACTGCCGACGGGCGCGAATCCCCGGCCACCCATTCGATCAGCGCGTCCCTTCCCCTCTCGTTCAGCGAAAAGAGCCGCTTGTTGGGGCGCGACTCCTGCACCACGACCTGCCCGGTTATGAGGCCCTGCTTCTCCAGGGCCGCCAGCTCCGCGTATATCTGCTGGGGCAGGGCGTGCCATACGTTCGACACTGAGACGTCGAACCGCTTCGCCAGGTCGTACCCGCTTGCCTCACCGTCGAGGAGCGCTGCCAGCACCGCGTATTTCAATGCCATCGTGGGTGCCCCGATCGTACTCGCAACGCGCCCCCGGTGCAGCGATGGGGATAAGCGCTGCCGGTTGCCCTGATGCGCCCGGTGCGCCACGATGCCCGCACCTCAGGCCGGGAGGCGGCTGCATGGCATCGAATGACTGGGATGTGATCGTTATCGGCTCCGGCCTCGGAGGTCTCACGGCCGGCGCCTACCTGTCTGCACTGGGTAGGCGAACCCTCGTCGTGGAGAAGCACTACCTGGCAGGCGGAAATGCCAGCGTCTTCCGCCGCATGCACAGGTTCGAATTCGACGTGGGTGTCCACTACCTGGCGGAATGCGGGCCGGGCGCCGCTATCCCTTGCATCCTTGGCGGCCTCGGGCTCGATGAGCGCATCGAGTTCCTGGAGCTCGACCCGGAAGGTTTCGACACCATCGTCGTGCCCGGGGCCACGGTGAAGGTCCCCTACGGCTGGCACAACTACCGCCGCAACCTCATCGAGGCCTTCCCGGATGACGAGTCGGCGCTCCACCAGTGCCTCGACATCCTCGAAGCCGTTGTTCGCGAAGGTCAGGCGGTTCGCGCACTGCCAGACCCGAACGACTTCGCCCGTGTGGTCGAGGTCGCCCCCACCCTCGTGCGCTGGGCAATGCGCCCGGTAACCGAGCTCTTCGATCACTGCGAGCTTGGTCCCCGGCCCCGCGCCGTCCTGCTCGCCCAGGGGCCTGCCTACGCTACCCCTCCTTCGCGCACTGCCGTCGCCCTCGAAGCTGGCTTCCTCGATGGCTACCTGAAGGGCGCGCACTATCCCAGGGGCGGCGGCCAGGTCATTGCCGCCAACCTGGTCGAGGCGCTCCGCGCTACCGGCGGCGAAATCAAGCTCCGCACCGCGGTTGAGAAGATCCTGGTCGAAGATGGCGCCGTCAGGGGCGTGCGCCTCGCCGGCGGCGAAGAACTGCGCGCCCCGGTCGTCATCTCCAACGGCGATCTGAAGCGCACCATGCTCGACATGGTGGGCCGCGAGCACATCTCCGCCGCCACTGCTGAACGCATAGCCGGCTATCGCATGGCGCTGCCGTTTTTCGTCGTCTACCTCGGGCTCGACATCGACCTCCGCGAGCGCTGGCCCCGCACCAACTACTGGCTGAGCGAGTCGCTCGATATCGAGGGCATCTACCAGCAGACCTTTGCCGGCGAGGTCCCCGAAAAGCTCCTCCTGCTCGTAACCGCCGGTTCGGTGAAAGACCCCGATACGCACACCCTGGCGCCCAGGGGCTGCTCCGCGCTCCAGGCTATGACCCTCGTCCCGCCCGGCCACGCTCTCTGGCACGTTGGCGAAGGGCCGGTGGCCGGCGAACGCTACCACCGCAACCGCGACTACCGCTCCCTCAAGGATGATCTCACCGAACGGGTGATCGATGCCGTCTCGGCCGTGATCCCCGACATCAAGGAGCACATCGTCTGGAAAGAAGCGTCTACGCCGATCACCCACGAGCGCTACACCTCCTCCACGGGCGGGACGTCCTACGGCATCGAGATCTCGCCTGACCAGCTCGGGCCAGGCCGGCCCGGCGTGACGACCGAGATCGGCGGGCTCTATCTTGCTGGGGCAAGCACCGGTACCGCACACGGCATCTCGGGCGTCATCAAGGGCGGGATTGCCACCGCCTCGGCGGTCGCAGGCCGCGACCTCATGGCCGAAGTCCGCGCGGGGACCCGTTTCGTTGACCCTGGAACCCTGCCTGGCCATGGCCCCGCGTGGGACCCGTGGGAGGCCAGCCGGGTCTCCGGCTGACGCCGGTGTCCGGATCGCCTCGCGGGCAGTGTGCATAGTCAAGAATTTGAGTATATGCTGTGCCACGCAAGGGAGGGTAGGCGCCATGAGCACTGACTGGGACGCCATCGTCATCGGTTCCGGGCTTGGAGGGCTGACTGCGGCCGCGTACCTCGCGGCCCTCGGCAGGAAGACCCTCGTGCTCGAGCAGCACTACGTCGCCGGCGGCAACGCCCACGTCTTCCGCCGCATGAAGAAGTTCGAGTTTGATGTCGGCGTCCACTACGTTGGCGACTGCAATCCCGGGGGGACGCTCCCGGCCATCCTCAAGGGCCTCGGCGTGGACGACCGCGTCGAATGGTTGCCGCTCGACCCCGATGGCTTTGACACCCTCTTCTTCCCCGGCATTGAGTTCAAGGTGCCCGCAAGCTGGGATCTCTACCGCCAGCGCCTGGTGGAGACGTTCCCGGATGACGAGACGGGCATCCACCGTTTCCTCGATATCCTCCGCGCTGTCGTCCGCGAATCGGGCGCGGTGCGGCTGCCGGTCGAGCCCGCCGACCTGCCCCGGCTGGTCGAGGAAGCGCCCAACTTCCTGAAGTGGGCCCTGCGCCCGCTTTCTGACCTGTTCGATGAGTGCGGCCTCGGGACAAAGGTGCGTGCCGTGCTCGCCGCTGAGTGCGGCGACTATGCGATGCCTCCTTCCAAGACCCCCGTTGTGCTCCATGGAGCCGTCATTGGTGGCTACATGAAGGGCGCCTACTATCCGAAAGGCGGCGGGCAGGTCATCCCCGCCGCCCTCGTCGCCGCCCTGCGCGCCAACGGCGGCGACCTTCGCACCCGCACCCGCGTCGAGCGAATCATGGTTGAAAACGGGAAGGTCACCGGTGTCCTGCTTGAGGGTGGTGAGGAGCTGCGCGCCCCGCTCGTGGTCTCAAACGCTGACCTCAAGCGCACTATGCTCGACATGGTTGGCCCCGAGCACCTGTCACCCGCCACCTGCGAGAAGATCGCCGCCTACCGCATGGCGCTGCCCATCTTCGTGGTCTACCTGGGGCTCGACATGGACCTTCGCGAGCGCATGCCCAACACCAACTACTGGTACTACTCCTCATTCGACCTTGAGAAGCTCTACGCGGAAGCATCCAGCGGGCAGCTTCCCGAGGATACCTTCCTCTTCATCTCGGTGGGCTCGGTGAAGGACCCCGGGACCGAGGCAATCGCGCCCAGGGGCTGCACCAGCCTGGAGATCATGTCTCTCGTCCCCTCGGACTATCGTCTCTGGTCCGTGGACGAGGGCCCGGCGCACGGTGAGCGCTACCACCGCAACCGCGACTACCGGGACATCAAGGGCGGCCTCACAGAGCGGCTCATCGACGAGGCTGAGAAGATCATCCCCGGCCTGCGGGAGCATATCGTCTGGAAGGAGGCGGCGACCCCCGTCACGCACGAGCGCTACACCCTCTCCACCGGTGGCACCTCCTACGGGATCGAGCTCGCCACCGACCAGTTCGGCCCCAACCGCCCGTCGCCAAAGACGGAGATAGAGGGCCTCTACCTCGCTGGCGCCAGCACAGTCTTCGGCCACGGCATTTCGGGAGTCATGCGTGGCGGCATCCTCACAGCCAGCGCTATCGTTGGCCGCGATCTGCTGGCAGAGGCCGCATCCGGTACGATCTTTGGCGACCCGGCGAAGCTGGGCCCTCCCCCGGCTGACCCGTGGGAGGCGAGCCGCTAGCTGCCGGGCAGAAAACCAGCCCGCAGGAGTCACTCTTGTCCCTCTACGAGTTCCTCGTCATTGCCCACATCGCGGGAGCATTCCTCATGGTCGCAGCGGCGGGAATCACCACCGCCGCCGCTGTCATGTCCGGCCGTGCCCAGACCCCCGGCGAGCTGATTGCGTGGCTCAGTTTGCAGCGCGCCAGCGAGCTTTTCGTCAATACGCCCGGCGCCCTCATCGCCATCGTCTTCGGCAGCTGGCTCGTCTCAGAGGCTGGCTACGAGTTCAGCGAGGCCTGGATCTCCGCCGCCTACACCCTCTGGCTCGTCGCCATGGCCGTCGACCACGGCTGGTTCCTGCCCTTCGTGAGAAGGCACCGCGCCCGTGTCCTGGAGCTCCAGGCCGCCGGCTCAAACGACATCCGGGAGATACAGGCGAGCCTTGGCTCGCCCCTGGCAATGGCCATTGGCCTGGCGCTCAACCTCTCCTTCGTCGTGTTCCTCGTGCTCATGGTGCTCCGCCCCGGCGCGTGAACGGGCCTTCTGCACCGCGAATACGGCCGTTGGACCGTGGCGTCCCCGGCTCCACCCGGTAAGCTGGCCGTATCTCCCGTGCGGAGGGAAGCCATGCCCCATCTCTACCGTGCCGCCACCGGCCAGTCGATCTGCGCCATTTCTGACGTGCAACTCCAGCAGGTCATCCATGCCCTTGCCGGGGAATCGGCCGAAGACGCTGAGTACTACATCGACGAAGACACGCTCACTTACATGGCCGAGGAGGGGGTAGACCAGTCGCTGGTTCAGCTCCTGCAGGCGGCCATTGCCGAGGATGGCGGCCTCAACGTGTCCTGGGGTCCGTAGGCCTCGCGCAACCCGGCCCGCCCCTTCTTCTCCACCGCCTGGCACTCGTGCCGTTCCCCATCGGCGACGTAGTTGGAGGCAGCCTTATTCGTGAAGGGGTTGCCTGTGAAGCGTTCGCTCCTCCCCGCGGCGGTCACCGCTGCTGGACTGCTGGCATTCGGGGCGTTTGCGGCTCTTGCCGCAAGCTCCGGTACTACCATCCACGCCGGTGACTCGTTCCGGCTGACCTGTGACGGCACGAAGCTCTCGATTACTCGCGTCAATTCGAAGGAGGTGCTCGCCACCTGCAAGGGGTCGGCTGCGACCCCCACGCGAACTCCAACAAGCTCCCCTACAAAATCGCCGACAAGCACCCCCACGCGAACCCCCACCAGCGCACCTTCCCCAACTCCAACCACTGCCCCCGGGGGCGGTGGTAGCCAGGCAACGATCGGCAACTGCCCGGTCTTCCCGTCTGACAACGCCTGGAACATGAGGGTCGACACGCTGCCCGTGGATTCACGGTCGCCGGCCTACATCTCCTCGATCAATGGCAGCGGCGGGAACGGGTTCCTCCACGCGGACTTCGGCGCCGACCCCACCTATGGCATTCCCTACGTTGTCGTTCCCGGGTCCCAGCCCATGGTTCCCATCGTCTTCAACGAGTACGGGGATGAGAGCGACCCCGGGCCCTACCCGGTCCCTTTGAACGCGCCCGTTGAGGCCGGGAACGACAGGCACGTGCTGGTGGTCCAGCAGGATGCCTGCAAGCTCTATGAGCTCTACCACGCCGCCCGTTCGGGTTCCGGGTGGTCGGCCGGCTCGGGGGCTGTGTTCGACCTCCGCTCCAACGCGCTCCGTCCTGATGGCTGGACCAGCGCCGATGCTGCTGGCCTGCCCATCCTTCCCGGGCTGGTACGCTATGACGAGGTGGCCGCGGGTCGCATCAACCATGCCCTCCGCTTCACCGTGTCGCGTACCCAGCGCGGCTACATCTACCCTGCGACGCACTTCGCGTCGTCATCCACCGACCCGAATCTCCCTCCCATGGGTCTCAGGCTCAGGCTGAAGCCCGATTTTGATATCTCGGGCTACCACGGCCAGGCGCGGGTCATCCTCGAGGCGCTCAAGACCTACGGGATGATCGTCGCGGACAACGGGAGTTCGTGGTTCATCAGCGGCGCCACCGATAGCCGCTGGAACGACGACGATCTGAATCAGTTGAAGACGGTCCCCGGGTCGGCCTTCGAGGCGGTGACCACCGGGTCAATACACCGGTAGCCCGTCACGAAACTGCGTGGGCGCCGGGGTCTCGTGATCCTGGCGCCCACGGTGTATCGTCGCAGGGCGGCGCGCGAGCTATGCCCAACCAGCTTCCGGCGAGTATCCAGTTGACGACTGCTGCCACTGCGGGCATTGAGCCCGAAGCCCCGGTCATCATGGGCCACGGTCTTCAGGTCCGCCCGTGGGACGGGGACCTGCTGCTCCAGATGTCAGCCTGGGGCGAACGCGGCTTCCCCTTCAGCGCATTCGACATGGGGTTTCTCAAGGAGCCCGCGAGGATGGCCGAGTTCACCGGCTGGCTCGGCCGAGACGACCGGCACCTCCACCTCGCCGCCATCGAAGCGGACCGGGTAGTCGGGCGCGTGTCGGTCAACTTCCGCGACCCGGCAGGTATCTACATCTGGGGCGTTCATGTGCCTCCCGAATACGAAGGCCGCGGTGTCTGCACGCGCATGCTCCAGGCGCTTCTCGGCTGGCTCGACACGCGTGACTGCGGCGAGCTGGTGCTCTCCGTGAACTCCTTCGCTCACGGTGCGCGGCGCATCTACGAGCGGCTCGGCTTCGCCCCCGTCGAAACGCGCTGGCAGTTCGATCCAGCTCTTGACGCCGATCTCCGCAGGCTTCCGCCCGGCCAGCACGGCCCCGTGGAAGGGCACGTGCGCTTTTCCCTGGGCCGCTGGGAAGTCCGCACCTTCCTCATGCGGAGGCCGGCGCCGGGCCGAAAGTAGCACCCTCAGGCCAGCCCCAGGCGACGGTCATTCTCGCGCCACGCCTGGTCAACCAGGGCCATCAGGCCCCCGGACACGAGCGAGTGCCCGCCGAGCAAGACGGGCTTCGGCGCCCCTGCCGCTCCTTCCGTGAAGCGCCGCAGGAAGGGGTCGGAAATCTCCTCAAAGTTGAGAAGGTCACTCTGAAAGCGGTCCTCGCGCGACGGGGACACCCCCATGTGCGCCTCGATGACGCGCGTATCGAGCACCAGCGCATCGCCAAGCTCGCCCATCTGCGCGAAGAAGCGCTCCACCCCCACTGCTTCAAGCAGGAAGCCCGGCGTCGAACGGGCCCGGTGACCGGCCGGGGCGGTGGCAAGCCCCCGTTCTTCGCTCAGCATGCGCACCCGGCATGCAGTGTCCCGTTCCAGGTGCTGCCACGCCTGGCTGCCCACGCGGCCTGCCACCACCACCTGTGCCTGGGGGTCGCAGAAGAGCGGCATGAGCGCCCGGTAACGGCTCGTGTCGATATCCGTTTCGCGGACCGCCTCCGCAAGCCCGGCTGGCAGGCCTTCCAGGAGCGCCAGCACGGCCAGGTCCGAAGGTGTGTCGAGGTCGAACTGCGTGGCCGTCGTCCGAGGCAGTACTGTGGGCTCAAGCCCTGCCTCGTCGCGCAGCCTGCGCGGCAAGACGTTGTCGCGTTCGAATGGACGAAGCCGGTCAAGGGCCGCCCCGGGCGTCCACGCCGTGACGTCGGCGGAGAAGAAGTTGTTGGTGACAACCCGCCCCTCGCCTGCTGCGAGTTCGCGCACAACCAGGGCGAACTCGCCGATGCCCAGCAGAGGGACCGCGCCCGATCCCATCACCGCCGGCTTCTGGACCCCATAGCGGGCGACAACGCTGCGCAGGCGGGCCGCGTAATCGAACGCCTCGCCCGGCCGGTCAGCGTCTACGATGGCGCCTTCGGGGAGAGGCTCGAAGGCTGCTGGTGTGCCCGTGGCGAGGATCACAGCCTCAAAGCCCGCCGCCAGCGCCGAGGTGGCAGTGACCCGGGCCGCGGCCACGCGAACCCGCGCCATCATTGACTCGGCCTCCCCGTTGCCCGTTCCGCCGTGGAAGATGATAAGCACCGGGCCCTGGAATGCCATTGCGCTAGGGTAGGGCGCGGGCAGCCGCGGCGCGAGGGAGTCTCCATCCATGGTTGACGAGGCCGCACAAACGTTCTAATGTCATAAGCGCCCGAAGGGGTGAAGAAAGCGCCAATACTGTGCAGACGCGACGATAACGCGTTGAGTGGCTACCATGAGTGTTCTACGTTGCCCCCGGTACGGTCCCGCTCCGGGAGGCCGCGTCCGCCCCCGCCGTCGAAGCGGGGGCAGGCAACCCCGAATACTTGAGGTCTCCCCATGAAGGTCGTCTTTTTCGAAGACGTTCAAGGCACTGCGCAGGTTGGCGACGTGAAGGAAGTGAAGAACGGCTTCGCCCGCAACTTCCTCCTCCCACGCGGTATTGCCGGGCCCACCAGCAAGGACAACCTGCAGCGTGCCCAGGCACTCGCCCAGAAGGAAGCCCGCCGCCAGGAAAAGCTCGATGGCGAAGCGCGCAAGGTGGCCGAACGGCTTGCCGGCTATACAGTCACCCTCGAAGCGCGCGTGGGCGAAAGCGGCCGCCTCTTCGGCTCCATCACCAACCGCGATATCGCCGAGAAGCTGAATGCCGCCACGCAGCTGGCAATCGACCCGCACATCGTGCTGCTCCCCGAGCCCATCCGCGAGCTCGGCGCCCGCGAAGTCACCATCAAGTTCACGCGCAACGTCACTGTCGGCGTTACCGTCGACGTGCAGCCTGACGAGGAATCGAAGCCCGTTGTCGCGAAGCTCCTGGCCGAACGTGAAGCAGCGGAAGCTGCCGAAGCGAAGCGCGCTGCCGAGGCCGCCTACGCTGCCGAGGCCGCTGCCAGGGCCGCCCATGGCAGCCACGAGACTGAGGACGCCGAGTAGCGCCGGGAGGAGGTGACAGGTAGCCGGCCCCTGCGCTGCTAATTCGGCGCACTGTTCTCTGTAGCCGGCTTCCTCCTTCGCCCATGACGCTGCCAGTTCTCGAACGGCTGCCCCCGCACGATATCGAGGCCGAAGAGGCCGTCGTCGCCGCTCTCCTCGTCGACAGCGAGGCGATCTACCACATCGCTCCCATCCTCAAGCCCGAGGACTTCTTCCGCGAGAAGAACGGCTGGGTCTACGAGGCCTGCCTCGATCTCTGGAACCGCGACGAAGCGATCAACCAGATCACCGTCGCCCACGAGCTGGCACGCAAGGACCGCCTCGAACCGGTCGGCGGCCAGACCTACCTGGCCGAGACCATCCGCCGCCTGCCCACCAGCGTCGGAGTCGAGTTCTACGCCCAGATAGTTCGCCGCGACAGCACCTACCGCGGCCTCATCCACGCCGCCACAGCCATCCTCCAGATGGCCTATGAAGCGCCCGCGGAAATCGAGACCGTCTTCAGCCGCTCCGAGGACCTGCTCGCCCGGCTCCGCGGCGGCGAGAACTTCCGTGACTTCGTCCACATTCGCCAGCTGCTCCAGGCCTACCTCGAAGAAGACATCGAGGCCGTCGAGCGCCGCGAGCTGGCCGCCATCCGCACTGGCTACAGCGACCTCGACGTTCTCCTTGGTGGCCTGAAGCGGTCCGACCTGGTCATCGTCGGCGCCCGTCCCAGCGTTGGGAAGTCCAGCTTCGCCCTCGGCATCGCCCGGAATGCGGCCGTCGCCCAGCAGGCGAACGTCGCCTTCTTCTCCCTCGAAATGTCGGGCGAGCAGCTGGCAATCCGCCTCCTTTCGGCCGAATCGGGAGTGGACCAGAACCGCCTCCGCCTCGGCCAGCACAGCGAGCTTGAAGAGCGCCGCATCATCCGCGCCTCCGGTGAGCTGGCCGAGGCGAACATCTGGTTCGATGATTCCCCCGTGCTCACCGTCGCCGAGCTGCGCGCCCGCGCCCGCCGGCTGGCCGGAGAGCGCGGCCTCGACCTGGTCGTCATCGACTACCTCCAGCTCATGCAGGGCGAGACGACCGGCTCCCGTGAGAACCGCGTGCAGGAGATCAGCTACATCTCGCGCACCCTCAAGGGGCTCGCCCGCGAATTGAACGTGCCCATAATCGCCCTCGCCCAGCTCTCCCGCGCCATCGAGAGCCGCCATCCCCGCATCCCCATGCTCTCCGACCTGCGCGACTCCGGCTCCATTGAGCAGGACGCCGACGTCGTCATGTTCCTCAGCCGCGAAGAGATGTACACCACCCCCGAACAATGGGCCCAGCAGCACCCCGACCTTCCCATGAGCGCCTATCCGAAGGGCGTCGCCCAGGTGATTGTCGCCAAGCACCGCAACGGCCCCACAGGCTCGGTCGAGCTGCGCTTCCGCGAAAAGCTCGCCAAATTCGAAGACTGGGTGCTGCGGACGGACGAGTCCCATGAGCCACAGTGAACCGTTTGGGGGCTTCCCGGGGGTCGCACGCGCAACAGCCATCCCCAACCTGTTCTTCGCTGCCGTTCTGCCCGGCATGCGCACCGCCGGCGAACTGCTCGCCTTTCTCTGGGTATCACGGCTTGTCCAGGAGCAGCGCGGGGCCGTCCGTTTCGTCACCGCCTCCCAGGTGTGGGCGGCCGAGGGCGCGGCGGAGTCGTTCAACCAGCTCGGTGGCGGCCGCCAGGGGCTTGCGGCCGGCCTTGCAGGCTGTCTCGAGCTGGGCGCCCTCCTCGGCCTGCGGCTGACGGGCCCCGGCAGCGATGAAACCATCTACTTCGTCAACAACCCGGGCTCCCGGCGCGCCGTTGCCCGGGCCCGCGCCGGGGAGCTCACCCTCAAGCCCGAGACGGTTGCTCACGAGATCGTCATCCATACCAGGCCCGGCATCTTTCGCCTCTACGAAGAGAACATTGGCACCATCACCCCGCTCGTCGGCGAACGGCTCCTCGAAGCCGTCGAGAAATACCCCGCGGACTGGTTCGAGGAAGCGTTTCGCCATGCCGCCGAGCTCAACGTGCGCAACTGGCGCTACGTCGAGCGCATCCTGATACGCTGGGCCGAGGAGGGCCGCGGAAATGAGGGAGCTGAAGGAGATACTCTCGAAGACCGCAAGAGAAGGTATCTTGGCGGAAGCCTCAATCCCATCAGCCGCCGCGCCTGAGGAGCGCGCCGATCCCCCCTGCGCCCAGTGCGGAGGCGCCGGCTTCGTCCGCCGTGAACGGCCCGTCGATGATCCCCGCTTTGGCAGGGCGGAACCGTGCATCTGCGTCCTCGACGAGGCCGAGGACGCTCGCCGTGCTCGCCTCGAACGGATTAGCAACCTCGGGTCGCTGACCCGGTTCACCTTTGAGAACCTGGTCCCCGGCGGCCGCAATGGCGAGAGCGAGTGGTTTCGCGCTGCCTGCGAAGCTGCCCGCACCTTCGCACAGGAACCTGCTGGCTGGCTCGTCTTCTCCGGGCCCAGCGGCAGCGGCAAGACACACCTTGCCGCTGCGATCGCCAACGCCCGCGTCGCCCTGGGCGCGCCCGCGCTCTTCATGGTCGTTCCCGACCTGCTCGACCATCTCCGCGCCAGTTACGAGGCCTCCGAAGAGGATCTGAGCTTCGCGCAGCTCTTTGAGCAGGTCCGCAATGCCCCGCTGCTGCTCCTCGATGACATCGATGCGGCTTCCGGCACGCCCTGGGCGCGCGAAAAGCTCTTCCAGGTGGTGAACCACCGCTACAACGCCGAGCTGCCCACCGTCTTCACCGCCTCGTTGCGCCCGCGCGTGTTAGATGAACGCCTGGCGACCCGCCTCTGTGACGAACGGCTCTCCCGGGTCTTCGTCCTCGAGGGCGCCGGCCCGGCCACCTACCACCAGGTAGGGGGAATGACCCGCGACCGCCTTGCTGCCATGCAGTTCCACAACTTCGACCTGCGCGGCGCCGGTCTCCACGCCGAGGAGCGCGACTCACTCGACGCCGCCTTCCGCTCCGCCCTCGCCTACGCCGACGACCCGCAAGGGTGGCTCGTGATGCTCGGCCCCAACGGGTGCGGCAAGACGCATCTCGCGGCCGCAATTGCCAACCGCGCCCTTGGCCGGGGCCATAGCGTCTTCTTTGCCGTCGTTCCCGACCTTATCGACCACCTGCGCGCTTCTTTCGCTCCCGGCAAGGAGGTCGGCTATGACGAGCTGTTCGACCAGGTTCGCAATGCCGGTCTGCTCGTGCTGGACGACCTCGGGGCCCAGGCAGGGTCACCCTGGGCGCAGGAGAAGCTCTACCAGGTCGTGAACTACCGCACCGTTGCCGGCCTCCCCACCGTCGTCACCAGCGACCAGTCGATGGCCGAGCTGGGGGCCGTCCACCAGCGCATCGTCGCCCGAATCGCTGACCCCCATGCGGGCGCGCTCGTTAACATCATCGCCCCCCATTACCGCCTTGGGCGCTCCCTGGCGCCGAGGCATCCGGCCCCCGCACCCCGCCGGGGGCGTTGAACCCGGCACGTCAGCGGCTATGCGCCAGCTGCCGTTCACCTGCGCGTTCCGCGGGCGGGAGGCGGGTACTGTCGACCAGCTCCGCTATCAGCCTGGCAGCCGCAATGGCATCCAGGTGGTCCGAGTTGATGCTCAGGTCGTAGCTGCACGGGTCAAGCCATCCGCTCTGATAGAACTCGTGGAAGTACTTCTCCCGTTCCCGGTCCGACTCCAACACCAGGGCCCGTGCTTTCTCAACGGTGATTCCCTGCTCGGCTGCCAGCCGCTCGGCCCGCCGCGAAAGCGAACCCGTCACCAGCACCCGGAGGGCATCGTCATGGCCGGCCAGCAGGAGCTGGGCGCCGTGCACAATGATGACAGCATTCCCTTCATGAGCGATATCCAGGATGACCTCCTCGATGAACCGCCTGTAGTCCGCCGAGGTGTAGTGCGGTGCGGCCTGCGACACGAGCGGCGGGGTCCAGGCTTCGCCAAATTCCGGCGGCCGGTATGCCATGCTCTCCAGCGCGCGCTCTATGAATGACTTCCGGCGGGTGTTCGCAGCGAGGACCTCGGGCGTGACCCCCGCCGACCGGGCGGCTTCGCCAAGTACCTCCCGCCCAATTGGCCGCCAGCCCAGAATAGACGCGACACGTGAGGCGATCTCCTCCCCGCCTGTGCCTGCCTGCCGCGCTACCGTCACGACTCGCACAGCCGATAGCCGCTTTTCGGCTCCTGGCCCTCGTCTGCCGAGCTCCAGTGCGATCGCCTCGATGGGCCTCACGGGGGCGCGAACGAGTGGCAACACAAGGGTTCCCTCAAAGGTCTCACCAGGGTTCGGGTGCAACTCGGCGCGGCCGGAAACCGGCGCTTCGTTCGCGAGCAGATCCTCCAGCGCCCGGGCGGTCTGCGGACCATCGGCCAGGGCCACGCCGGAAGCAAGCACGGTTACGCCGCCAGGGACCCGGTCCAGGGATACCCCGGTATCGGGATGGGGTGCTGGTGGCTCCCCAACAGGCAGGTGCACCCGCGTGATGGCCGGGCCGGCAAACTGGACGATGGCCTCCCCTTCGACGGGCACACCTCTAATCAGCGCCCACGATCGCAGACGCGTCATCGCCTCGCTGAGCGCGGCCGCATTGGACTGGCTTACCACACTTACCGTCTGGATCGGCTCACGCCGGTTGAGGCTCAGTTCGATCTTCATTCACGGGCTCCTTTCCGGGCGCTGATGCGCACCACGCGCCAGGCACGGCCAGCGCAGGTTGCCGGAGAGGCAAGGGGCAAGGGCAGAGTCCCCAGGATGGCGCGGCCGCCGGCGCGAACCCGCTTCCAGGCAGGAAGTGCGACCTGTGGCTGACAAGGGCGCGCCGCGCCACCTTCCGCATGAGCATGGCGGAAGCTACCTCCGGCTGTCTGCGGGGTTAGCTGACGGGTTCGGCGCTCGGAGTCGCCTACACGCTGACGGTGATTCACCCCAGGGACTGGGTCCCCCGCTCCCGTGGGTCACGGGATTCGACTCCTGGATGATACTCCCCCGGCGCAAGCCCCGGTCCGGACCGCCCCTCAGCCCCCTTCCAATGGGAGGCCTTCGATGAACCCGCGAATGGCGTTGGCGCGCTCATCCGGGGCCACTAGCGTGAGCATATCGCCCAGGCTGAGCGCTGTTCGCCCGGTGGGAATGAAGCTCGCCGCACCGCGCCTGACGAGCACAATTAGCGCCCCGTTCAGCGCGGCCATGTCCCTTATCCGTCCCTGCGCTTCCGGGTTTTGGACAACCGCGCGAAAAACCGAGAGATCCCCCTCGACCGCCGCCATGATATCGATGAGCGGCGATGGGCCGGCGAGTGCCGCCAGCTCCGAAGCGACCGCCGCCTGCGGGCTGACCACCGTCACCCCCGCGCGTTCGAATGCCGGGATGTTCGCGGGTTCGTCGACACGCGCAAGGATGCGCTGGCAACCGAACTGCGCCTGGGCAAGTTCAGCCGCCATGAGCGACCGGTCGTCATTGCCCGTCACGAGGATCAGGGCGCGAGCTTCGTGCACATCCGCCTTTGCCAGGGCGCGCGGGTCGGCGATATCACCCAGCAGCACCTCGTACCCTGCCTCGCGGCCGGCCACCGCAAGGCTACCATCGCTTTCCACGACCAGGACTTCCTCGCCCGCTTCCCGGAGCCGCTCGGCGACACGCCTGCCAACCTCTCCGTAACCGGCGACGACCGTCCTCATGGGGAAAACACGCAGCGCCCGTGAAAGCCGGCCCGCATAGGCCGATTGTAGCCCGATGGTAACAAGGATCACGACGAACACGAGCGCCACGAACTGCTCCGAATCCCCGCCCAGGTGGGCTCCGGCCTCAATCGCTACAACACCCGCCATCGATGCAGCCACCACGCCCCGCGGTGCAACGGCAGCAAGGAAAATTGCGTCGCGCAACGGCACACCCGTACGGAAGCTGGCCAGCCAGACAAGCAGCGGCCTGCCGATGGCGATCAAGATGAGCACCACGGCGAAGCCTTCGGGCCAGAGGTCACGCACGCTCTGGATATCGATAGACGCCGCGAGCAGCACGTACACGGTCGCTACCAGAAGGGATGCAATTGATTCCTGGAACTGCTCCATCTCCTCGCGATGAGGAAGATGCAACTGGCCCAGCCCGATCCCCATTACCACCATTGCCGTCAGGCCAGATTCGCGAGCGATTGATTCGGCCGATGCAAAGGCGCCTATCGCCCCCGCCAGCACCAGCAGCGAGACCTCCCGGCTTGTGAGCCGATGCACCCCTCGGGCTACGCCATATACGAGGCCCGCGCCCGCCACGCCGATGATCACACCCGCACCCAGTCGCGATGCCACCCACCCCGCTGGTTCTGCAGGGTCGAACGTTTCGGCTACCGCAACCTCGAGCAAGAAGAGCGTGAGCAACGCCCCCAACGGGTCAATGATCACGCCTTCGCCCATGAGCGTAGTGCGGATGCGGTCGTTCACCCTCACCGCTTGCAAGAGCGGGATGATCACGCTTGGGCCGGTCACGCAAACGAGCGACCCGAAAAGTGCCGCCAGCCGCCAGGGAAAGCCAAGTATGAAGTGCGCAGCCAGGGCGCCAACAACCGGCGTAACCACAAGGCCGCCAATCACCAGGTTGCGCATGAGCGGCGCCGCGCGCCGAAGTGAGCTTGCCCGCAGCAGCGAGCCGCCCTCAAAGACTATCAGCGCGACGGCAACCATTACGCTGACCCGGCCCAGCTCGCCCAGCTTCGCCGGCTCAACCAGTCCCAGGCCATCCGTGCCCGCGATGAGCCCCACCGCCAGCAAGAACACCGGCAGCGGAATCGGAAGCCTGCGCGTGATGATTCGCCCTGCGGCCGCCGCCGCTGCTACAACCGCGGCCGCCTGCAGCCCGTCTTCAACGCCCATCGGCTGGCAGGATAGCAGCGATGGATCAGAAAGACTCCCCTGCCGCGCTCCTCAACCGCCAGAGCACATAGTCGCGCAGTGCCATTTCGGTGGAATCGAAGGCCAGTTGCTCCCAGGGGATCTCACCGGGCCGGAACCAGGCTATCTCCGATGTCTCATCGCCCGCCTCGGCCTCGCCCACGGCGATTGCGCGGTAGACGATCACCACCACCCCGGGACCGGTGCGCGTGTATACGCCCAGCAGCGAAAGGTCACGCACCTCAAGGTGCGCTTCCTCCAGCGTCTCGCGGATGGCCGCCTCTTCTGCGGTCTCGCCGGCATCCATGTAGCCACCGGGGAACACCCAGGTTCCTCTTCGCGGCTCGATCGCCCGGCGAGCGAGAAGGATTCGCCCATCGGCGCGCATAGGAATGGTTGCTGCCACTGGGCGCGGATTCACGTAGTGAATGAACCCACAATCCATGCAGACCAGGCGGCGCTTTGTATCGCCGCCGGGTATCGCCGATGCCAGCCGTTGGCCGCACAGCATGCAGTACCGGCCGAAGCTGTGGGGGTGGCTGCTCACATGCCTGCCCGGGTCTTTCCGAGAGACTCGGGGCCTTCAATCCACTCCTCACCGTCTTCCCACACTTCCTTCTTCCACACGGGCACCCGCTTCTTTATCTCATTCACCAGCCAGTGGCCGCCTTCAAACGAAGCCGCCCGATGCCCGCTGCTGATCGCGATAAGAAGGCTCGTTTCGCCGATTTCGAGCCGCCCTGTCCGGTGCAGCACCGCGCAGCCGATCAGCTCGAAGCGCTCCCTGGCTTCCTCCGCGATCTCGCGCATCACTCTCTCCGCCATCGCGTCGTACGCCTCATAGACCAGGTGGTCCACTGCCCGGCCCTGGTTGTTGTTGCGCACCACGCCGAGAAAGACACCGATTGCCCCCGCTTCCGGCGAACCTACGCTCGCAATCGCTTCAGCGGGGTCCAGCGGGTCGCCTGTGACCCGGATGAGCATCCCTAACCTCCAGAGACCGGGGGAATGAGTGCGAGGGTCGCGCCCGGCGGCACCGGGTCACCAGGGCGCACGTACTCCTCGTTCAGCGCATAAAGCAGCGCTGGCTTGAAGCTCAGCAATGCCGGGTGAGCCTCCATTACCCGCTCACAAACCGAGCGGACGGTGTCTCCCGGCTCGTACCCAATCTCGATCCGCCGCGTCCCCGCACGGTCGGCGAGCGATGCGAAGAGCAGCACGGTGACGTTCACATTGCCATTGTAGGCGATGCATCCTTCCCGCGATGCCGCTACCCTTGGCCCATCGTGGCCGGTTCGCTGGCGTCCTCTCTGCTCAATCTTTTCTACCCGGAGAGGTGCGTCGCCTGTGGTAGGTTCGGCCCCCCTCTCTGTAACCGCTGCGAAGCCACCATGACCCCCTGCGACGGCGGCGACCGCTGTCGTAACTGCGCCGGGAAGTGGGAAGGCAGCGGCAACTGTCCACGCTGCTTTGCCTGGGATGCGCTCGATGGCGCAATCGCCGCGTTCGACATGGAAGGCGCAGCCCGCCGCGTTGTCCATGGTCTCAAGTACCGCTACATCGAGGCCCTGGCAGCGACAATGGCCCACGCCGTGGCCAGGCTCCCCACCGCGGGCTCCTTCGATATCGCCTACCCGGTGCCGCTCCACCGCGCCCGCGAACGCGGGCGCGGCTTCAACCAGGCGGCCCTCATCCTCGCGGGCCTGGGCTGGAACCCCGGCCCGGGAAGCCTGGAACGCATCCGCAGGACGGGGACCCAGGTCGGCTTGCGTCCGGCCGAACGCCGCGCGAACGTAAGCGGCGCCTTTCGCTACGCGGGCCCACCGCTCGATGGCCTCCGTGCCGTACTCGTTGACGATGTGGTGACCACCGGCGCAACGGCCAACGAAGGTGCGCGCGTCCTCAAGGACTATGGGGCGCGAAGCGTTCGAATCGCCGTCTTTGCCCGGGCGAACTACGACCACTCCCCCGGTGCAGCCATCCCCGACTGGTGAGGTACGGTTAACCGCCCTTTTCTCACGGCGGGGGCCGGTGGGCCCTACAATTGAGGGCGCCCGGCCTCTGAGCCGCCGGAGTCCTGCTGCCGGAGCCGCAATGACCGCCGGAGCTCGCACGCTATCCCTGCGGGGAACCTCCGCCGTCGAGGCCCTTTCGCGCGTTCGTGAACAGGTGCATCAGGTCATTGTCGGCCAGGATGCCCTCATCGACCGCCTGCTCATCGGCCTGCTTTGTAACGGCCATATCCTTGTCGAAGGGGTGCCCGGGCTTGCCAAGTCGCTGGCCGTCTCCACGCTTGCGCGAACGCTCCACCTTGGCTTTGTGCGCATCCAGTTCACCCCCGACCTGTTGCCTGCCGATGTTGTGGGGACCGAGGTCTTCAGCCCCGCCGACGGGCGCTTCCAGGTACGGAGGGGACCCATCTTCTCCAACATTGTCCTCGCCGATGAGATAAACCGCGCCCCGGCCAAGGTCCAGTCCGCCCTCCTCGAAGCCATGGAAGAACGTCACGTGAGCATCGGCGGCCAGACGTTTCCTCTCGATGAGCCTTTCCTGGTCATGGCCACCCAGAACCCCATTGAGCAGGAGGGCACCTACCCGCTGCCCGAGGCGCAGCTCGACCGCTTCCTGCTCAAGGCGCGCGTCGGCTATCCATCGCGCCAGGAAGAGCGCCGCATCATGGAAATTGGTCTCGATGGGCGCCTTCCCGCTCCCGCCGCTGTCGCCTCGCGCGATGACATCCTCGCTGCGCGTGAAGCGCTGCGTGAGGTGGCAATGGACGACTCACTCAAGGAGTACATCGTCCAGGTTGTCCATGCCACAAGGCAGCCAGCCTCTTACCAGCTGCCCGCCCTCGAACCGCTAATCGCCTACGGGGCCTCGCCGCGGGCAAGCATCGCCCTTGCCGCTGCGGCGCGTGCCCGCGCACTCCTCATGGGCCGGGGCTACGTAACCCCCGACGACATCAAGGCGCTCGCCCACGACGTCCTCCGCCATCGTATCGTCACGACCTACGAAGCCGAGGCGGAAGAGCTGACCAGCGACGACCTCATCGACCGCGTGCTCGAAAGCGTCGCCATCCCGTAGTACGGGCAAGGGGGGCATACACGTGAAGCTCTGGAGCAGGACGTCCCCGGCCACCGGGACCGAATCGCCTGGCGATGGTCACGCTCCCGGCATCCCGCCCGAACTGCTCCAGCGCGTGAAGCTCATCGAGATCAAGGCCCGCCGCCTCGTGGACGACCTCTTCCTCGGCGAGTACCACGCCATCTTCCGAGGGCGCGGCATCGAATTCGATGAGCTCCGCCCCTATGTGCCTGGTGACGATGTCCGCTCCATCGACTGGAAAGCGTTCGCGCGCACCGGGGAGCCGTTCATTCGCCGCTACCGGGAGGACCGCGACCTGACGGTCATCTTCGCCGTCGACGTGAGCGCCTCGCAACGGGCCGGCGCCCTGCCCAGGACCAAGGGCGACCTCGCCGCTGAAATCTGTGCGGTGCTTGCCCTCGCGGCCATCCGGAACAAGGACAGGGTCGGCCTGCTGCTCTTCGCCGCCGAACCCGAGCTGTACATACGCCCTGCAAATGGCGCGGGTAATGTCTTTCGCGTGGTCCGGGAGATGCTCTGGCCACAGCCCCGAACCTCAGGAACCAGTATCGGCGCCGCGTTGCAGTACCTGGCAGACGTGCAGAAGCGCAGGGCGACGGTGTTCCTGGTTTCTGACTTCCTCTCCACAGGCTATTCGGCGTCCATCCGTTCGGCTGCCCGCCGTCACGACCTCATTGGTATCCGCGTGCGCGAGCCAATCGATGAAGCCCTGCCCGCCGCCGGTCTCATCCGGCTCGCCGATTCCGAAACCGGCGCGATGATGGAAGTCGATAGCTCCAGCGTCGCGGTTCGTGAGGCCTACGCGGCCCACATCCGCCGGCTCGATGCTGAGCGCAGGCTCCTTTTCGGCCAGGCCGGGATAGACGAGATTGAGGTAGAAGTTGGCGTCGACTACGTGCCCGCCCTCCTGCGCTTCTTCCGCAAGCGGGCCCTGGCGGTGGCGGGATGAGGCGTTTCGCGATCGCGCTTGCTGGCCTGGTGCTCGCCATTGCCGCCGTTCCCTCTGCTGCCGCCGACGAACCTGACCGGGTCACCCTCTCCGCCACCTCGGCCATAATCGGACAGCAGCTCTCCCTCACCGTGGAGGTCTTTGCCCCGCGCGGCGCGACGGTCGAACCCGACCCGATCGCCCGTTCCTGGGGGACCGTCGAGCTGGTCCGGGTGGTCTCACGCAGCTCTCGCGACCAGGATGGCGGCACGCTGCACGTGCTCGAAATGATCGTGGCCCCCTTCTGGCCCGGCGACGTCCGCTTCGCACCCGGCATCATCGTGCTCAACGGCCCGGCGGTTGAATCCCGAACGCTCCCGGCCGTGTCGCTCGCCGTGAACCAGACCCTGAGCGTCGATGAGCCGGACGAGCTCACGCCGCTGCCCGCCCCGCGACCCATAGGCGGGGCAGAATCGCCCCTGCTCCGGCCAGCGATCGCGGCCGGCGGAGCGGTGGCCGCAGCCCTGCTCTACCTGGCCGGGTTCACCGCCGTCAGAAGGTGGCGAACCCGGGCTCGTCCCGGGGCGCCCTCCCCGGCGCCTCTACCTCCAGCGCCGCCCGACCTGGCGACCGTTGAGGCGGCCATGCATACAGACCCAGCCTCGGCCTACAGGGACCTGGCTGCGAGCGTCAGGGCGGTGCTCGCGGGCCGCTACGGAATCCCGGCGGCGGCCTTGACCGCTGCTGAGATCACCGCCCGGATGGAGCACCTTGGGCTCGATCGCTGGCAGGCGAGGCTGGTCAGCGGTCTGCTGGACGAGTGCGATGCCGTGATCTACGCCGGCTATCGTCCCGCTGCGGAGCGCCGCCTCTCGGACCTGAACATGGCCCGCGAGATAGTTGAGGGTGGCGTCTGATGGAATTCGCGCAGCCCTACTTCCTGCTGCTTGCCCTGCTTGCCGTTCCCGTGGCGCTGCTCGCCGCGACGCGGCGGGTCGCCGCCCATCCAGTCCCCTCCCTCGCGGGGATCTCAGGCGTGCCGCCGACCTTCCGTCTCCGCGCGGCCCGCTGGCTCCCCGCCCTGCGCGTCGTCGCCATCCTGCTGCTCGTGGCCGGGTTGGCCCGGCCGCGGGCCGGCCGCGCCGAGGCTCTCCTGCCTGCCGAAGGCATCGATATCGCCCTTTCGCTCGACATCTCCAGCTCCATGGACACGAACTTCCTCGGCGGCGGACAGTCACGGCTCGATGTAACGAAGGAGGTGGTCCGGGACTTCATCCGCAGCCGCACAAACGATCGCATCGGCCTCGTCGTCTTCCAGGAGGACGCGCTCCCCATGGCCCCACTAACCCTCGACTACCTCGCGCTCGACAGGGTGGTCGCGGAGATCGGCAGCGGCATCCTTCCCGATGGTACCGGTATCGGCGTCGGCCTTTCAGCGGCGCTCACCATGCTCAGGGAGTCGCCCGCCCGCAGCCGCATCGTCATTCTCCTTACTGACGGCGAACATAACGCTCAATCCATCCATCCCAACGATGCGGCGGCCCTGGCCGAATCGCTACGCATCCGCGTCTACACAATAGGCGTCGAAAGCGCGACCGGTAGCCGCGGGCGCGGATTCGATGAAGAGCTCCTGAAGTCCATTGCCGGGCGCACCGGCGGAAAGTACTTCGTTGCACGCAGCGGCGGCGAGCTGGCCGATGTCTACGCCGAGATCGGCCAGCTCGAAACCAGCCACCTCGACCAGGAGCGCTACGAGAGATTCGTCGAGTATGGACCATGGCTCGCGCTCGCCGGGGCCGCCTTCCTGCTCGCCGAGCTCGCGCTTCGCGGCGCCTACTTCAGGAGGCCCACCGGATGATCGGCCTGGACTTCGGGCATCCCCTTGTGCTGCTCGCACTGCCGCTGGCGCCGCTCGCCCTGGTCCTCTGGGAGTTCGGGACTCGGCGCGCCGCCATGCGGGCGCGCGCGGTGGCGCGTGCCGCGCCGCCACGGCGCGGCACGGTCAGTGCGGCTCTGCTGGCCGCGGGCGCGGCCGCACTCATTCTCGCCGCGGCCCTGCCACGCTGGGGAAGCGAACAGACAGCGCTTCGTCGCGAGGGCGCCGACCTGGTCGTTGTGCTCGACGTGTCGCGCAGCATGGCCGCCACCGATGTCGCTCCCAGCCGCCTCCAGGCCGCCAAAGATGCCGTCACTCGCTCGCTCAGCCTCCTCGCCGGCGACCGGGTTGGGCTGGTGGTGTTCGGAGGCAGCGCCCGCCTGCGATTTCCGCTCACTGGCGACCTCGATGCAGCCGCCAACGTGGTCAACACGCTCGAGGCCGGGCCGGTGTTCGTGACCGGTGGCACCGACGCCGCTTCCGGGCTCGACCTGGCGCTCAACGAGCTCGGCCCCGAAAGCCGCGCCGGGCGAATAGTTCTCCTCATCACCGATGGCGATAACCTTGGACCTGACCCCGCGGGGGCGGCCGCCCGGCTCCGGACGGCGGGGATTGAGCTGCTCATTGCTGGCGCCGGGACCAGCACGGGCGCCGGCATTCCTGAATTCGACAACTCCACCCGCCGCTTCACCGATAAGCTCGACGCCGATGGCAGGCCGCTCCTCTCGCGGCTCAACGAGCCCTTCCTTCAGGCCCTTGCCGCAGCCTCGGGGGGGCACTACCTGGGAGCGGACCTCCGCGTGGTGCCCGGCCTGGTCGCCAGCAGTGTCGGCGCCCTGGAACGTGCGCGCCTCGATGAAAAGACGGGCACAATCCCCATCGAACGGTTCCAGTGGTTTGTTGCGGCCGCGCTTGCGCTCGTGGTGCTGGCCGCGCTCGCCGAGCGCTGGCCGCCGCGGACGCCGGTCCGCAGACAGGCCCTCGCCCCTGCCCTGGCGCTGGTCTTGGTTGTGCTCCTTCCCGCCTGCGCGACCCGGGCCTATGGTCTGAACGGCCAGGCCCGTACTGCTTTCGACGAAGGCGACTACAGCCGTGCCGTTGACCTCTTCTACGACGCGCTCGCCGAGAGCCCCACGGACCCTGTTATCGCCCTGAACCTCGCTGCAGCACTTGAGCGAGAGGGCCGCTACGACGAGGCCATACAGGCGGCGCGCCGCGCGCTGCTCTCGCCCCATACCACGGAGAGGGCGAGGGCGTATGCGAGCATCGGCCACCACCAGTTCAGCGCCGGGAACCTCGATGCCGCCCTGGAAGCGTTCAAGCAGGCACTGCTCATCGATCCCGGCGATGCGGCCGCGCGGCATGACTACGAGGTGGTCCTCAGGGTCATGGGTCCAAAGGCCCGGCAGGACGGTGAGCCAGGGCCCGGCGCACCCGGGGAGGGCTCTGAGGGCGGGGACGGCCAGGATGCGCAACCCGGGAGCGGCCAGCCCGGCGATGCTGGCCAGCCCGGCGCCGGGCAACCGGGCGGTGGTGGCGGTTCAACCCCCGGCAGCGACCCCGAGACCATCGCTCGCCAGCTCGCCGCTATCGACCGGGAGGTCGAAGGCATCCTTGCCGAAGCCGGGGAGGAGCTTTCCCCCTCGGAGGCGATGCGCATCCTCGAGCTGCTCGCCGAGCGTAGCCGCATCGCCGCCCTGCGCGGCGCCTTTGCGGGCAGCTCCGACCCAAACGACTACTGACAGGAGCACCGGGAGCGGCACGCCACACAACTCCCGGCGCCCTGCTGGACTACTTCTTTACCGGCATGCGCACGGGCTTCGCGCCACCAGCCCCGGCGCTCTTGCCCGGCCTGGCTGGCGTTGCCGGTGCGCCCTGTGGCCCCTTACCGGGCTTTGGTTTCGGTTGCTTTGCCAAGAGTCACTCCTTCGTCGGTGGTCATCGCCACCTTGCTGATGTCTCACACGATCCGGATGGGGACCTGGCGCATCGGGGAGTGCCTCCTTCATCGAATGGGTACGTGGCCCGCGTCTATCGTAGCGCGGATCACCCGGCCGGGCTGCTGCTCCGCCACGGGTTGCCTTAGACTACGACGGTGCGCGCTGTTTTCGTGATGGTTAAGACCGACCCGGGACACGGCACCGCCGTGGCCAATCGCATCGCAGAGGTCGAGAGCTTCTCCGAGGCGTTCAGCATCACCGGCCAGTACGATCTCCTCGTCAAGCTCTACATCGACGATATCGACGGCATTGGCCGCCTGATCGAACGGGACCTCCACTCCATCCCCCACGTTCGGGAGACGTTCACGATCCTCACCTTCGAGGCTTTTGGCGGACGCTGAGGACCCGCGCCGGACACCTCACACCACCACTTGCTCGCGGTACTCCCCGAAGACGCGCCGCCAGAGGTTGCAGATCTCCCCCACCGTAGCCCCTGCATTTACGGCGTCGATCACGTAAGGCATGGTGTTCTCTGCGCTGGCGTGGCTGGCCACTTCGAGCCTCTCCATAGCCGCCGCCCACGCAGCACCATCGCGCGCCGCCCGGTGTGCGCGCAGGCGGGCAAGGTGGCGCTTCTCACCCTCGGGGTCCATGCGGAGGATCGGGATCTCCAGCTCCTCTTCGAGCAGGTACTCGTTCACCCCCACGATGATCCGGTCGCGGGTCTCGATCTCCCGTTGGAAACGCGCCGCCGCATCCGCGATCTCCTTCTGGAAGAACCCCGTTTCGATTGCCGGGATTACGCCGCCGAGGGCCTCGATCTGCTCGAAGTAGCGGTTGACGTCGGCCTCCATGTCGGCCGTGAGCCGCTCCACAAAGTAGCTCCCGCCAAGCGGGTCGATCGTGTTGATGACGCCGCTCTCGTGGAGGATAACCTGCTGCGTGCGCACCGCCAGCCTCGCTGCCTTTTCTCCGGGGAGGGCGATGGCCTCGTCCATCGCATCGGTGTGGAGCGATTGGGTGCCACCCATGACTGCCGCCAGCGCCTGGATCGCCACACGGACCAGGTTCACCTCCGGCTGCGCCTCCGTGAGCGATACGCCGGCAGTCTGCGTGTGGAAGCGCATGTACCACGACCGCTCACTCCGGGCCCCGAACTTCTCGCGCATGAGCCGCGCCCAGATGCGCCGCGCTGCACGGAACTTGGCCACCTCCTCAAAGAAGTCGTTGTGGCTGTTGAAGAAGAAGCTGATCCGCGGTGCGAACGAATCGATGTCTAGCCCGCGCGCAAGCGCCCATTTCACGTACTCCACCCCGTCGGCAAGGGTGAAAGCGAGCTCCTGGGCGGCCGTCGCGCCGGCCTCGCGGATGTGATAGCCGCTCACGCTGACCGAGTTCCAGAGCGGCAACTCCCGGGTCGCGAACTCAATTGTGTCCGTCACCAGGCGCATCGACTGCGCCGGCGGGTAGATGAACTCGTTCTGGGCGATGTACTCCTTGAGGATGTCGTTCTGGAGCGTGCCTGCCAGCTTCGCCCGCGGTATCCCCCGGCGTTCGGCAGCCGCGATGAAGAGCGCCCAGAGCACGGGTGCAGGGCTGTTTATCGTCATCGATGTGGAAATGCGGTCCAGGGGGAGGCCATCGAGCAGGATCTCCATGTCCGCGATTGAGTCGACTGCCACCCCGCAGCTGCCGAACTCGCCTTCGGCCCACGGTTCATCGTGGTCGTACCCCATCAGCGTGGGCATGTCGAACGCGACCGAGAGGCCGTTGTTGCCGGCCGCGAGCAGGTCCTTGTACCGCTGGTTGGTCTCTTCCACCGACCCGAACCCGCTGAACATCCGGATGGTCCATGGTTTGCCGCGATAGCCCGTGCGGTGAATGCCCCGCGTGAACGGATACGACCCGGGGAGGTTGATGTCAGCCTCGTAGTCCAGGCCGGCCAGGTCGGTCGGGTCGTAAAGCCGCTCGATTGGCCGTCCCGAGACGGTCATGAACGGCCCGGCCAGCTCTTTCCCCTCCTGAACGACGGTCTCGTCGTACTGCCCCCGCAGCTCTCGGGCCCTGTCACTGCCGTCTGCCATGCTCGCATCCCTTTGCACGATCTGCTCTCAAGTTTACTGGCTGACGGTCCAGTTTGCGTTTCCCGAACCGCCGCTCCGCGGATTCGCGCAAGGCGACAGGAGCTGTCGCCCCGGGAAGAGAAGATCGAGCTACCAGTGGGCTCAGTGCCCACACACAAGGGAGGTACCGGGTGGCAGTAGTCGCAGCCGCAATCGAACGCCTGGCCGTAGGCGACCCGATTGCATTCCAGAACCTCGTCATGTTTCCGCTCCTCGGCGAGGAGAGCGCGGAGGCGTCCTACCTCACGCTCGACGCCGCCCTCGCCAGCGGCGGGCTTGCAGTGACCGAGGTCTCCCACGGAGGCAGCGTGCCTGACCTCCTCGTCACCAACACCCTCGACCGGGCCGTCCTCCTCCTGGACGGCGAAGAGGTAATCGGCGCCAGGCAGAACCGCGTGTTCAACCTCACCCTCCTTCTCGCAGGGAAGTCAAAGACGGTTGTGCCCGTGTCATGTGTCGAAGCGGGGCGCTGGTCCCAGGTTTCCCCGCGGTTCTCCTCGGCGTCGCGCACACAGCATGCCTTGGGACGGTCCGCGCGCCTGGCGCAGGTGAGCCACTCGCTTTCCGTCTTCAAGTCTCGCCGCTCCGACCAGTCACAGGTCTGGGAGGAGATCGCCCGCAAGCAGCGGCACATGGAGGTTGCATCGTCAACCTCTGCGATGGCCGACATCTACGAGCGGTATGCCGTAAGCATCGATCAGTTCGTGGCGGCGCTTGTTCCCGTGGAAAGCCAGCGAGGAGCTGTCTTCGCCGTGAACTCCGCCATCACCGGGGTCGAGCTGTTCGACTGCACGGCGACCCTGAAGGCCCTGCTGCCCAAGATCGTTCGCAGCTACGCACTTGACGCTATTGAGGTCGCAGAGCCGGGCAAAGCCCAACCTGCGGCGCCGGCCAAAGACGCTGCGGCCGCGTTCCTTGCGGAAGTGGGCGCAGCGCCCGCCGAATCATTCCCGGCGGTTGGCCTGGGCGAAGACCTGAGGCTGCACAGCGACACGGTAGCAGGGGCCTGCCTCGCCGTGGACGGCAAGCTCGTCCACCTCTGCGCCTTCCGCATTGGCTCGTCCGGCGCGGCCGAATCGGGCCGGGCTGCTATGGTCCGGGCCGCCGCCCGCCGCCGATACGCTGAACGCCGCCACGACTAGGAACCTGCGGCAGGGAGGGCTGATGCCAGGCGTCCGCCCTCCCTGCGACCGATTGCGATCGCCCCTCCGGCCGCCCGCGTGACGGCAAAGGACGTCTTGAACCAGTACAACCGGTGGCGAGAACCCGCCCGAGCCGCTATCCTGAATTCTCGTCCGGGGGCGGTTAGCTCAGTTGGTTAGAGCGCTGCGTTGACATCGCAGAGGTCACTGGTTCGAATCCAGTATCGCCCACCATCCCCGAGCCGACGCATTGGAAGCGCGCCATTCCCGTACCCCTGCCACTGGCTCCCGGCTCGCAGTGCGCCTTTCCACACTATCCCCCACTTGACACTTCTTTAGCCCTCCGCTAAGCATAAGGCAGATGTTCTCGGGGCGAGGTGCAACTCCTCACCGGCGGTAAGAGCCCGCGACTCCGCTTCGGCGGACTGACCCGGTGGAATTCCGGGGCCGACGGTTACAGTCCGGATGGGAGAGGACACAGCGAAACCGCCTGTCGACCAGGCGGCGCAGCCGCGCATTCGTGCGCCCTCCTTCCGCTCCCGGCTCGTCAATACACACGAGTTAAGGAAGCGAACATGAAGCCAGCAGGACGAACCAGCGTCCCCTCCGCCGGATATCGGCCCCGGCGCCAACCGCCAGCCACCGGGTTTCGCACCGCGTTTCCCTCCACCGCCACTGGGGAGGTGCGCTAGCGTGTTCACCGGCATCATCGAAGAGGTCGGCGAAGTTGTGGAGGCCGGTGAAGGGACGCTCCGCATCCGCGCCCCCCTTGTCCTCGCCGATTCCAGGCTCGGCGACTCAATCGCCATCAACGGCGTGGACCTCACAGTCGCCAGCATCGACGGCGACACGTTCTTCGCCAACCTCATGCCAGAAACCTACCGCCGTTCCAACCTGGGAGACCTGCGTCCCGGCGACCTCGTCAATCTCGAACGCAGCGTGCGTCCTTCCGACAGGCTCAGCGGCCACATCGTCCGGGGAGTGGTCGAAGGCGTGGGCACGCTGCACTCCCTCACCCCCGAGAGCGACGCGATCATCGCCCGCTTCCTGGCGCCGCCCGCCCTCCTCCGCTACATGGTGGTGAAAGGCCCCGTCTGCATCGACGGGATCAGCCTCACGATCATCGCAAAGGACGCCGAGAGCTTCTCCGTCTCGCTTGTCCAGTACACCCAGGAGCACACCAACCTCGTGAACCGCAGGCCCGGCGACCGCATCAACCTGGAAACAGACATCATCGCTCGCTACGTTGAGCAATTCGTCACCGGCGAACGTGGGGAGGCGAAGTCATGACCACCCGCGACAATGTCATGGCGACCGTGGCCGAGGCTATCGAGGAGTTCCGGCGCGGGCACTGCATCATCATCACCGACGACGAAGGCCGCGAGAACGAAGGCGACCTCGCCATTCCCGCCCAGTTCGTGACCCCCGAGTCCATCAACTTCATGGCGAAGTACGGCCGGGGGCTCATCTGCGTCTCTCTCACCGAGGAGCGGGTCGAACAGCTCAGGCTCCCCATGATGGTGAAGGAGAACGACTCCCACTTTGGCACCCCCTTCACGGTCTCTGTCGAAGCGCGCCTGGGCGTCTCCACAGGCATCAGCGCCCCCGACCGGGCTCGCACGGTGCAGGTGCTCATCGACCCCGAGACGACGTCCGAGGACCTCGTCCGTCCCGGCCACATGTTCCCGCTGCGGGCCCGCGCCGGGGGTGTCCTCGTCCGCGCCGGGCAGACCGAGGCAAGCGTCGACCTCTGCAAGCTCGCCGACCTTTATCCCGCTGCTGTCATCTGCGAAATCATGAAAGCTGACGGCGAAATGGCCCGCATGCCCGACCTCCGGCGCTTCGCCCGCCGCCACGGGCTCCGCATCCTCACCACCAACGAACTGATCAAGCACAGGCTACGCACCGAGCGGCTCGTCCATCGTGTCGCGGAAACGCGCCTGCCCACGCCCATGGGCGAAATGACCATCATCGCCTATCGCGCCGAGCACGACCCCGACGAGCACGTCGCCGTTGTGAAGGGGCCGATCGACCCGGAACAGCCGACCCTCGTCCGTGTCCACGACCAGTGCGTGACCGGCGACGTCTTCGATTCCCTCCGCTGCGACTGCGGCGAACAGAAGGACCGCGCTCTCCGCATGATCGCCGAGGAAGGCGGGGTGTTCCTCTACATGCGCCAGGAGGGACGCGGCATCGGCCTGCACAACAAGCTTCGCGCCTACGAACTCCAGGACAAGGGGCTTGATACCGTCGAGGCCAACCTCGCCCTCGGTTTCCCGCCCGACCGGCGCGACTACGGCATCGGCATGCAGATCCTGGTCGACCTGGGTGTCCGCAAGATGCGGCTCCTCACCAACAACCCCGCAAAACGCGCCGGGCTCGAAGGCTATGGACTCGAGGTGGTCGAGCGCGTGCCCATTGAGACCCAGCCCAACCCCTTCAACATCCGCTACCTCGAAACCAAGCGCCGCCGCATGGGCCATCTTCTCGATGGCCTGGAGTCGCTCGGCGCTGGAGGTCAGTAGGCCGTGCCCGAGCTCTGCGGCTCGTCCGAAGGCGCCGGCTTGCGCGTCTGCGTGGTTGTCTCCCGCTGGAATTCCTTCGTCACGGGGAAGCTGCTTTCCGGTGCGGTTGCCGCGCTCCTGCAGCGCGGGCTCGCTGACGAAGATATCACCGTTGCCCACGTGCCCGGCGCGTTCGAAGTGCCCACCGCATCTCGCTGGGCGGCCGAAAGCGGCCGCTTCGATGCCGTCGTCTGCCTGGGCGCGGTCATCCGCGGCGAAACGGCGCACTTCGAATACGTTGCCGGCGGCGCCGCCGAAGGTATCGCCCGGGTGGCGCTCGATACCGGCGTGCCAGTCATCTTCGGCGTGTTGACGGTCGAGACTGTCGAGCAGGCGCTCTCCCGGGCCGGCGGCAAGGACGGTAATAAGGGCGAGGAAGCAGCTCTTGCCGCCATCGAGATGGCGAACCTACGCCGCCTGCTTTCCCCGCGCGCCTGAGCGCAGGCGCCCGCTTTCCTGGCGTCCCCCCTAGAGCGGGCAGATGTCGCGATACCCCTTCAGCGGGTGGTTCGCGAAGCCGTAGTCGAACACCCGCTCGATCATCTCCGGGATCCCCGGGGTGCCAAGATACAGCGTCACCTCAAGACAGCCGGCATTCACGCTGAGCTGGTCCTGCAGCCCCTTCCGGAAGGCAATGGCGGCATTCACGAACAGCTCCGACTTCCCGTCGCGGATCACGGCGTCAAGCTCCCGGGTGGGGTCCTGGCCGCGCGCCGCCGTTGCCACCGCAATCCGGAAGAGCGCATAGGCAACCAGTTCATCCCTTCCCCCCGGCAGGCCCGTCTCGGCACGCCAGTCGCGAAGGTCCCGGGACTCGATCGCGGCGGCATATGCCTTCGTCGCCTCCTCGAACTTCCCCTCGGCGAACAGGGCATCCGCGTCCCGGATCGCATGGAAGAGGTAGACGGGCCTATCCGGGATAACCGTCTTCTTCCCCCACCGAACGCCATCGAACGTGTACGCCGTTGTTGAAGCGCGCTGCGGTCCCGCGCCCGGCGAGGCGATGATCCCGCCGTGCATCACCAGCCGTCCGCCCGTCCCGCTTCCCTCGAAAACAACGCGTTCGAGCCCGCTCATCCCTTCTCCGGGGCCGATGTCACGCCACGCGCTCCCATCCCACGACTGCACATAGACGCGGCTCGAACAGGTCGATGCCCCGCACAGGTTCGCCAGCAGGACCACCTCCGCCGTTCCGTCGCCCGAGCGTTCTGCCAGGGTGAAGATGCTTCGCCCCACGATTGAGGCATCGGCCTCGCCCGATTGCGGGAATCGCTGAAGTCCCGGGCTCACCGACCGCTGGACGAAGACCACCCCCGGGTGCGGAGACTGCCCCGTGCTGGCTGGAAGCGGCACAAGCACTGCCACATCAGGCGTCCCGTCTCCATCCACATCGCCGGAAGCGCAGGCCGCGCCCCAGGCGAGGTGCATCGCGGCCGCGTCAGCGCATGGCCCTGCCGCCCGCCCCAGGGCCGTCGCAAGGCGGGCAGCCGCATCCTGTGCGTCGCGAGGCGGGTCTCCGAACGGCTCGGGCGTGGCCGTTGCGGTCGCCGTCGCCGTCACGTCCGCACCTGCAGGCGTGTGCGCCGGAGATGCCATGGCGCCATCACCATCGGAGCCGCACGCCGCTGCCGTGACGGCCAGCAACAGCCCCATTGCTGCCGTTACGGCTTCTTTGCGAGGTAGTCTTCTGCTGCCCATCCTTCACCGCTCTTGGTATTGACCTTCCACCACTGGAGCCCATCCTTCCCCTCTGGACCACCGGTCACGGTCACCTGTTCGCCATCGGCCAGGCAGACAATAGCGTCATTGTTCAGTCCCGCCTTCACGCGCACGTTCAGGCAGTCTCCCGTTCCCACCACCACGGCTGTGTCACCAGCCCTGAACTTCGTCGATGTCCCGCCCGTGAGCGTCGGTGTGGGGCGGGCAGTGTTCTCACCCGCCGGGGTCGACTTGCCTGCCGGTGTGGCCGGTGAGGTCGCGTCTCCCGCTGGTGAGGCGCCCGGGGTGTTCTTCGCAGCAGGGCTTGCCTCCTCGCCACCGTCTCCTCCGGTGAGCTGTTCAGCGAGCCAGATCACCCCCAGCGCAAGGACAACCGCAAGACCCACAGCCACCGGGATGTACCAGTAGCGCAGGACCTGGTGGTGCCTGTACACGCTCGGGAGCGGCTTCTGCGGGTGATGGCCGTCCGGGGCGCGGCGCCTCGATCGCCTCTGCTCGCCGGCGGGCGGAGCAGGCTCGGGGTTATAGGGCGCACGTGGCCGCCGTACGGCCGCCTCATCCACGATCATTCCCTGCGTAAGTGACGCAGCGGACGGATGGTGCGGCTCGTTCAGGGAGGGCTCACGCTGCTCACGCCCGCCGCGCTGGATGAGCGGAACCGGTGTGCAATCGCCGGGCTCCTCCGCTCCGCTTTCCTCGTCCGGCGGCAGCGGTCCCGGCCGGGGAATCCGCACGCGCGTCCCCTCGCCCGGGTGCGGGTTCGAAACCGGAGGCCCGCCGCCAACCCCGTAGGCCAGCGCCACCGCGCTCGATTCGTGCTCACGCTGGGTGGCACATCCGCCGTGCTTCACCCAGCAGCCCGGGTGGTGCATGACTTCGCACCCGCTGCAACGAAGCACGGCTTCGCCCTCGACGAATGCGCGGTCGCAGAGCGGGCAGAAGCGTTGCATTTGCGCAGTCAAGTGAACAATCCGAAGGCCGCCACCAGTATCGGCGCGCTCATTGGCGCCATCAACCTATACGACCGCGCGCGCGCCCGGGTTCCCCCGGTGGCCATCATCTCCCGCCTCCCCCCTGGCCGTTCTCGATCAGCTCGATGAGCTTGATGAGGACGTCGTAGGTCGCGTAAGCGTCGGCCAGTGCCCCGTGTTCGCCCAGCCGCCCGATCCCGAGGCGGTCGGCCACATGTCCCAGATTGAACCGGTCCACCTGTTCCCCGGCCTTCAGCACGGCCCGCGCCACCGGCTGAACATCAAAGGCAAGCGGCGCGAACGGCCACGGCCGCGCCAGCCGCCGCAGTGACTCGACGATGAAAGCGATGTCCTGCGTGATTCCCCAGCCGGCGACCACGGCGCCTGCCCCGACGGCGGTGAAGTCCTCCATGGCCGCGCCCAGGTCCACCGCCTCACGCCAGGCCTTCGGGCTGTAGCCGATCACCTTCAGCGCCGCGGGCTCGGCATTGCCAATGTGGCGCGGCCGGACCTTCGTTCCCCAGCTGGCCATCTCCGGCAGGCCCGGCTCGAACCTTGCCCGCACGCCCGCGACATCCATCACCTCGTGCATCTGCGGGTTGGCCCCGCTCATTTCGAGGTCCACCACAAAGACCGATTCCACCCTCATTAGCATGTCGCGGCTGGCCGGTTCGCCCGTCAGGCGCCCCTCCTCGTCGAGGAGCCGGAACCCCGGCAGCAGAGCATCGAAGAGCCGTTCCATCGCCGTCCTTCCTAAACCCTCCGCATCTCGCGCGAGGTGATTGCGAACGTCAGCGTGAGCAGGGCCGCCACCACCAGCCAGGCTCCCACCACCTCGGGCGCTCCCCACGCGTCTATCATCCATCCCATTATCAGGCCCGCGAACGGCGTAGCTCCCCACATCATCGTCTGAAGTGACATAACCCGGCTCCGATACTCCAGTTGCGCCTCCAGCTGCATCAGCGAGGCGTTGAGCGCCGAGTAGATGCTGTGAAACACGCCCGCCACGACCAGCGCTGCCACGCCTGGCCAGAGGTCCCGCATGAACGTGAAGCCGAGCACGGCCAGGCAGTAGAGCAGGCACGACCACATCATCCCCGGTCCGAGCCGCCCGCGTCCCGAAGTCGCCGCCACTATCGTTCCCCCCAGCAGCGAGCCAAGGCCCACCGCCGCTGCCAGGTATCCGTATCCCTGCTCGTTTGAGTGCATCACGTCCCGGGCGAACACGGGCAGATAGGTCACGTACGGGTAGACGAGCACACTCGGGATCAGCCCCATGAGCACGATGGTCAGCATCTTCCGATCGCGAACGACGTACTCCAGGCCATCGGCCACGCTCCTGAAGATCCCCATGTTCTCCGCCATTTCGGGCGGGCTGGGGCGCAGACGCACGGTCAGGACTGCCGCGAGTGCCAGGCATGCGGCCTGCATCACAAACGTGCCCTGCGTGCCAACAAGGCCAATGAGCGCGCCTCCAATCGCCGGGCCTATGACCCGCATGGCGTTGCCGCCCAGCGAGTTCAGGGCCACGGCGTTGGTGAGGTCCTCCCCGCCGACGCTGTCGTAGACGAGCATCGTCCGGATTGGCCCCGCCAGGGCGTCCACCGCCCCTGCAACCAGGGCCGTAGCGAAGATCATCCAGATCTCGATGGCGTCGGTAGCCACCAGCACCGCGAGCAGCGTTGCGATTGCCGCACTCACCGAAGTGTAGGCCACCAGCTGCCGGCGCCGCTCCAGCCTTCCCGCCAGGTACCCCCCTACCGGTGAGAGCAGGACCAGCGATGCGCCCCTGATGAGGGCAACCGCCCCCAGCTCCGTGGCCGACCCTCCCAGGTCGTGCAGCACGAGCCACCCCTGTCCGATCGTTTGCACCCACGAACCGATCTGAAGGGCCATCGTGCTGAAGAGCAGCACACGAAAATCACGGTGATTGAGCGCTGCCAGCGCTCCGCCGGGCGCAGTCAGGCCTCGTGACGCCAAGAGTGTCCCCGGGAAGCAGATGCTTGCCAGTCCAGAACCTACCGGAGGCCTGCCCAACGGGCCACAATCGGAGCTGTCCTCGCTGGATTCGCTACCATAGGTGCTAACGGCGCGGCCTTCCGCGCGGAGCATTGCGTGTCCGATCCTGCCGCCGAGGCCATCAAGCTCTTCGCCGAGCGCTACAACATCGATTCCGCGGTCATGTCTCGCGTGCTCGCAGCGGCCCTGGGCCATGGCGGCGATTTCGCCGAGATCTTCTTCGAACACAGCACCCAGGGCGCCATCGCCTGGGAGGACCAGCAGGTGAAGTCCGCCTCGCGCAACGTCTCCCAGGGGGTGAGCATCCGCGTCGTGCGCGGCGAGGCGATCGGCTATGCCTACACCGAAAGCCTTGAACTGGCCGCCATGCTGCGCGCTGCCGAGACCGCCGCCCGGATCGGCCCCGGCGCCGCCCGGCCCGGCCCCATCGATGCGACGCCCCACTCAATCACCCGGAGCGCCTACTCGGCCGGAGACCCGCTCGCTTCCCGCCCCGCGGCGGAAAAGGTCGCCCTGCTCGAACGGGCCGACCGCGCCGCGCGCGCCCTCGATCCTTCCGTCAGCCGCGTCGATGCCAGCATCGCCGATGAGCTGCGCTACATCGCCATCGCCCGCAGCGATGGTCGCCTCACCGGCGACGTGCAGCCGCTGATCCGCCTCAATGTCGGCGTCCTCGCCGAGCGCGACGGCGAACGCCGTACCGCCCGGACGGGGGGCGGCGGCCGCCTTGGCATCGAGTATTTTGATGCCGTCCCCCCGGAAGAGACAGCGCGCGACGCCGCTCGCAAGGCGCTTCTCCAGCTCGACGCCGGCGAGGCCCCGGCCGGGACTCTTCCCGTGGTCCTCGCCGCCGGCGACAGCGGCATCCTCCTTCACGAAGCGATCGGCCACGGCCTTGAGGCCGACTTCAACCGCAAGGGCACCAGCAACTACTCCGGCCGCATCGGCCAGCCGGTCGCCAGCGAGCTGGTCACCGTCATCGACGACGGCTCCATCCCCGGCTCGCGCGGCTCAATCAACGTCGACGATGAGGGCAACCCCGCGGGCCGCAACGTCCTCATCGAGGACGGGATCCTTCGCGCCTACCTCCACGATGAGATCAGCTCCCGCCATTTCCGCGTTAGCCCGGGCGGCTCTGGCCGCCGCGAGTCCTTCAAGCACTACGTGATGCCGCGCATGACCAACACCCTCATGCTCGCCGGCGAAAGCCACCCGGACGACATCGTCCGGGCGGTGGACCGCGGCATCTACTGCGTCTCCTTCTCCGGCGGCCAGGTGAACATCTCCAACGGGGACTTCGTGTTCACCGTCACCGAGGCATACCTCATCGAAGGAGGCCGCATCACTCGCCCCATCCGCGATGTGAACCTCATCGGCAACGGCCCCGATGTCCTTTCGAAGGTGACGATGGTCGGCAGCGATTACTCCCTCTCCGATGGCCGCTGGATGTGCGGCAAGGCCGGCCAGTCGGTCCCCGTGGGAGTGGGTACGCCGACCGTGCTGGTGTCCGGGATCACCGTGGGAGGGACGAAGGTTGGTTGAGCCCGCTTCCGATCTTGTGAACATGGAGGGCGTCCGCATCCCCCTCCCGATGGATGCCATCGCCGCCTGCTGCCAGAAGTGGATGATCTCCGAGCTTGCACTTTTCGGCTCGGTCCTCCGCGATGACTTCCGGCCCGACAGCGACGTCGATGTTCTCGTTTCCTTTGCCCCGGAGGCACACTGGACCCTTCTTGACTTCGTCGACATGCAGGACGAGATGGCGGCCATCCTTGGCCGCGAGGTTGATCTGGTGAGTCGCAGAGGAATCGAACACAGCCTGAACATCCCACGCCGGACTCACGTCCTCCAGTCCGCCCGAATTGTCTATGCTGCAGCGTGACAGCGACTCGTTGCGCGACATGCTGATTTCTGCTCGCCCTGTCGCTCGGTGCGTGAGTGGCAGGACGTTCGACGAATTCGTGGACGACATTCAATTCCAGGACTCCGTCATTCGCCGAATCGAGATCATCGGCGAGGCTGCGCGGCGTGTCTCTGAGGAGGTACGGAATAGCCTTCCCAACCTTCCGTGGGGTCGCATGGCCGGGATGCGCAATCTCCCCATCCACGGATACGACGGTATCGACCTCTACCTGACCTGGGACACCGCGACAAGCGATGTCGCGTCGCTCATCGAACTTCTGGAGCGCCTGCTCGAACGCGAGGACCCCGCGCCATGACCCCGCTCCTTGATACCGCCACCCGCCTGGTCGAGCTCGCCCGCCGCCACGGCGCCGAGCAGTGTGACGTCTACGCCGTCTCCTACGACGAATCCAACGTTACCGTCCGCCTCGGCGAAACCGAGAAGCTCATCGAAGCCGGTTCCCGCTCGCTCGGTCTGCGCGTCATCAATGGCGGACGCACGGCCGTCTCGTCCACCTCCGATCTCTCCGATGCCGCGCTCGAACGCCTCGCTCGCGAGACCGTCGAACTGGCGAACATCTCCGCCCCGGACCCGTTCGCTGGCCTCCCCGAACCATCGCTCTTCGCCCGCGGTGGCGCCCATGGTTTGCAGCTCTTCGATGAGAGCCTGGAGGGGCTGACCACCGAAGCGAAGCTGAGCATGGCCCACGCCTGCGAGGCCGCCGCCCTGGGATTCGACCCCCGCATCACCAACTCCGACGGCGCCTCGCTCTCCACACGCGTCGGGCAAGTGGCGCTCGCCAACTCCCTCGGGTTTGCAGCCAGCTATCCCGCTACGGGTGTCTCCATCACCGCCCAGGTCATGGCCGATGATGCCGATGGGAAGAAGCGCAACGCCTACTGGTTCGCCAGTGAGCGCAGCCTCCACCGCCTCCCCGACCCGGCTGAGATCGGCCGTATCGCCGCGCGCCGCGCCATTGACCAACTTGGCGCCCGCAAGGTGGGCACCAGGCAGGTTCCCGTGGTCTTCGAACCCATGATGACAGCCGGGCTCCTTCGCGATGTAGCCATCGCGGTCAGTGGAGCGGCGCTCTACCGGAGGGCCACTTTCCTGGCGTCGCGCGCGGACGAGACCGTGGGATCTCCACTCGTCAACATCGTCGATGATCCCTCAGAGCCCGGCCGCACCGGTTCGCGCCCCTTCGACGGCGAAGGCGTGGCTTCACGCGCTACCCCGCTCTTCGACGCGGGCGTCTTCCAGGGGTTCCTTTTCGATGTCTACACTGCCCGGCGTGCGGGTGCGGCCACCACTGGCAGCGCCACGCGGAGTGTCGAATCGCTGCCCCAGCCAGGCAGCTCCAACCTCGTCTTCCGGCCCGGAACAGCCTCCCCTGCGGACGTCCTTGCCGGGGTCGATGAAGGCTTCTACGTCACCTCCGTGATGGGGCCAGGATACAATCCCACCACCGGAGACTACTCGCGCGGCGCTGCCGGCTTCTGGATCGAAAACGGCCGCCTCTCTTTCCCGGTGACCGAGGTCAACATCTCTGGCCGGCTGCCCGACATGCTCGCCGCGATTGACGCCGTCGGCGATGACCTCGCATGGTTCGGTTCGTCGGCTGCTCCCACCGTACGGGTCAGCCGGATGACCGTTTCCGGCCTCTGACCCTGCTCGCGCCGCTCATCCGTTGCTCTTGCGCGCGAAGGCGAGCACGTGCCCGTCGGGGTCCATGCTGTAGGCCGCATCATCTCCCCAGTCCCGTCTCAGCAGCGGGCTGACCCCGGTTGCGCCTGCCGCCAGCGCCCGCGCGTAGTGGCCGGCCGGGTCGTCGACCACCAGGTATACCTCGGCTCGAGGGATCCCGGTCCCCCGCACGGGGTCGGGCAGTCGCGACCCCAGGATCCGCTTGATGCCGTCCTCAGGCATCAGGCCCAGCAGGCAGCCGGGGAGTGCGAACTGGGTCATCCCCGGGACGTCAAGTACGGGCTCGGCTTCCAGCACGCTCGCGTAGAACCTGGTGGCCGCCGCCTGGTCACGCACGTAGAGCACAAACAGCGTTTCGCCCATGCGCCCGTTCCCCTACCGCGGCGCCATTTCGCGCATCGCCTGCAGGATCACCTCGCGCTTGCGCTGGGGGTCGGTCTCGCCGGTGAGGAACATCAGGAAGGCCGTGTCCACGCCGGCGTCGAGGTAACGCTCCACGTGCTCGCGCCGCTCCGCGGGCGTCCCCCGCACGATCACCTCGTCCACTGTATGGGCCGGGATCGCCGCCACGGCCCCCCGCCGGTCGCCGGCGTCCCAGGCGTCCCACATCGCCTGCAGGGCCGGCCCGCGCCCCAGCCAGCGGTGGAACTCCTTGTAGACGGGAACGTTCAGGTAGCCGTTGATGTGCCGCCGCGCGAAGAGGTCGGCCTCTTGCGTTACGGGGTCGATCACCATCATCAGCCGCGCCGTTATCTCCACGCTGGCAGGGTCACGGCCCGCTGCCTTCGCCGCCTCGCGCACCACGCCCACCGACTTCCTGACGTCCTCCGCGGAAAGCCAGTTGATGATGCATCCGTCAGCCACCTCGCCCGCCAGCCGAAGCATGTTCTCGCGCAGCGCGGCCACCTGGATGGGAATCGGCGCCGGCGCTGGCCGTGATAGCCGGAACCCGTTCACCGAAAAAGTCTTCCCTTCGAACATCACGCGCTCGCCCGCAAGCGCCTGCCGCAGGAACGCAACCATCTCCCTCACCCGGGTCAGGGGCCTATAGAAGGTACCCCCGTTCCACATCTCCACGATCGGCTGGGAACCGGTTCCGATTCCCAGCACGAACCGTCCGGGGGCGGCCTCCGCCACTCCGAGGGCGCACTGCGCGAGCGTCGCCGGGCCGCGCGTATAGACGTTCGCGATCGCCGTCCCCACCCGCAGATCGGTTGAAGCGCCGATGACCGCCAGCGGCGCGAAGCAGTCTGTCCCGTCCACCTCGTACGACCAGGCGTCGGTATACCCCAGTCTCTCCGCCTCTCGTGCAAGCTCCACGTGTTCCGAGATAAGGAAGCCGTCCATCGGCACCGAAAGTGAGATGCGCTTTTCTGCCATCAGTTCCCAGCCTTCATGAGCCGTTGCATCCGCCCGATGAGCATCGGCACGTACCACTCGAACTTCGCCGAATCGGGGTTCGAGGCAGTTGCCTCCAGGTAATGCATGTAGAGCCCCTCCAGGATGATCGCCAGCTTATACACGGCCAGCACATGGTAGAACGCGAAGTCCCGCATCGAGCGGCCGCTCTTCGCCTCGTAACGCGCCAGCATCTCTTCGATCGATGGGAAGCCCGGCTCCCGCGTCAGCTCGCCGATGAGCTCCTGGCCCGGTGGTGGCTGGTCATCGACCGGGCCCCAGTACGAAAGCAGCCATCCGAGGTCCGCAAGCGGGTCGCCCACGGTCGCCATCTCCCAGTCGAGGATGGCGAGCGCCCGGGGCTCCGTGTTCGAGAAAATCACGTTGTCCAGCTTGTAGTCGCCGTGAACCACCGTTACCGCGCCCGGCGCCGGAAGATGCTCACCCAGCCACGAAGTGACCGCGTCGAGCCCCGCGAGCTCGCGCGTCCGGGGACGCGTGAGCTCCCATTGCCTGCTCCACCGCCCCAGTTGCCTCTCGATGTAGTTCTCGCCCCTGCCCGGGATTCCGGCCGCCTGCCAGTCCACCGCATGCAGCTCAGCGAGTGTGTCGATGAGCTCCTCGCCCACTCCTCTTCGCCCGGGAACGCCTTCGTAGGCCGCGGGCAGCTCCGCTCGCAGTACCGCTCCCTCTATCCGCTCCATGAGGTAGAACGGTGCACCGATCACCCCGGCGTCCTCGCAGACCGCGACCGGCCGCGGCACCCTCGCCTTCCCGTGAAGCGCCGAGATGAACCGGTACTCACGAATGACGTCGTGCGCCGTTGGCAGCAAGGGGCCCCGTGGAGGGCGCCTCATGACCCATCGTTCATTCCCCCTGGTGACGAAAAAGGTCTCGTTCGAAAAGCCCGCGACATGCTTCTGCACGTCTATCGGCCCGGGTTCTCCGGGGACATTGGCCTCTATCCAGCGGGCAAGCGCCCCGGCATCGATCAGCCGGGCAAGACCTTCTTCGGTCACTTCTCTAACCTCGATTCCGGGTCACCTGAGTCCCTGGCCGGCGCCAGTGGCCGATCAACCTGCTACAGCCGGACGCTTCGCGGCGACGCAACGGGGTCGCCGGCCATCCCGATTGCCACCACCGAGCACTCGGGCCCGTGGACAGACTCCGCCTGTCTCAGCGCATCCTCGACTGTGGGGGCGCTCTCAAAGCCCACGTGTGCGGGGACGGCCCGGTCCTCGGCCCCGGCCACGATCACACGCCCTGCGTGCTTCAGCCGCCGCAGCGGCTGGGTTGCCAGGATGGCGTGCACCGGGTGGAATGCCACGCCGTTGCGATACCGGTCTATGTACTCCGGCTTCGCCGCGAACTCGTCTACGAAGCGCCCGTCAATCTCGTAGGCATCGCGGTGGCCCGGGAACACGGTGTTCCATGCCTCGCGATAGGCCGGGTGATGCTCCATGTCCCACTCGTCGCGCGCCGGGGTGGCCATGATCACGGTGCACCCGGGCTTGCCCAGGGCTTCGATATATCCACCCTGGTACCCGAGGCCCGATGAGATGAGCGTCAGGATCGGATTCGGCCGCGCGAAAACGGCGTACGGGCTCGTGTCGGCGACGCCGTACACCACCACGTCCGCACGCTCGGGTGAGGCGCTCCGCCGGGGAGGATTGCGCTTCTCCAGGTACTCCAGCGCTGCCGCTCGCGTCTCGCGCACGCCCCCGGCCCAGATTCCCCCGATTGTGGTGGCGTTGGCCATAACCGTTTCCACCTTGAAGAACCGCTTCCCCAGTTTCGCCTCGATGTGCTCACCGATCTCGTCGAGCACGGCGTGCATGCGATTATGCCGCACCGACATCGACATTCCGTCGGGCGTGTGCGTGCTGCGGATCGACCGCCATGTCGCCAGCCCCACGGCGATCGATTTCCATCCCCCGCTGAATCCCAGGAAGCATCCTGCGTTCACATAGACCGTGAGGTCCGCCTCGGCGGCTGCCCTGAGCAGGTCGGCATGGAACCCGCTTGCCGTGGTCCCGAAGCTAACGATGTTCGCCCAGTCCTCGGCGTCGTGGCAGGTCAGCCGGTTGCGAAACCGCTCCACCAGCCCCTCGCCGATGTCGCGCGCGAGCTCATCATGCGTGAACTTCCTGTGCAGCGCGTTCGCGCAAAGAAGCGACACGTCTTTCTCGCCGATTCCTGCCGCCCGCAGCTCCGCCAGGCACGCCTCGATGATTACTTCCCGGATATCGCCGCTGCCTCGCACCGTCGGGTCGTCGAACGCGATCAGCACCCGTGCACCCGGACGCACCGCATCCCTGATCCGCGCAAGCCCGAGCGGATTGGCCAGTGCGGTGATGACGGCCTGCTCGCGCTCCTCGCGCGTTTGACCCGCCCCGCCCCCGCTCCCCGGAGCGGGCAGCCCGATGGTCCGCGCCCTCTCCGGCATCTCTGCCGCGATGGTGCCCTCCCCAAATGGCAGTGTGATCGTTGTCATTGGCCTTCCTCTCAGTTCACCTTGCGCTCGCGGCCTTCCCAGTAGGGCTTCCGCAGTTCTGTCTTGAGGATCTTGCCCGGCCCGCTCTTCGGCAGGGGCGTGTCCTGGAATATCACGCTCTTCGGGCACTTGTAGCCTGCTATCAGGCCATGGCAATGCTCAATGAGTTCGTGCTCGGTGATATTCGCCCCCTCCTTCGGCACAACCACCGCCAGCACGGCCTCTCCCCAGTTCGCATCCGGGACGCCGATGACCGCCACCTCCAGCACCGCGGGATGCTCGTAAAGCGCGTTCTCTACCTCCACCGAGTACACGTTCTCCCCGCCCGAGATGATCATGTCCTTTGCACGGTCGACGATGTAGATGAAGTTCTCCTGGTCGATGGTGGCCACATCGCCCGTGTGCATGTAGCCGCCCTGCAACGCCTCGGCAGTCTCCTTCGGGCGCTTCCAGTACCCCTTCATCACGTTCGGTCCGCGGGCGATGATCTCTCCAACTTCACCCGGCTTCACGTCGTCGCCGCCCTCGTTCACCACCCGCACATCGACTCCCGCCACCTGCCGTCCGCAGCTTGAGAGCCGCCTCATGTCGTTCTCGTTTCCGTCGTAGCACATCCAGTCGAGCTTCATCCCCGTCAGCAGTGGCGAAGTCTCTGTCATTCCGTATGCCTGGCAGAACTTCGGCCCGAACACGCGGACGGCGGCCAGCAGCCTGTCGGTGGACATCGGCGAGGCGCCAAACAGGATGAGGTCGAGCGAAGTGGTGTTGTACTTCGCCGTCCCCGGGAAGTTCACCAGGAAGTTGATCATCGTTGGCACCAGGATGGTCTTCGTCACACGGTGGCGCTCAATCGCCTCAAGGGTTCCCTGGGGGGTGAAGGCGGAAACAAAGGAATGCGTGCCCCCCACCATCGTGATCGCGTAGCACGCCCACGCGTCCGCAAGGTGGAACATCGGCGCGACGTGCAGCCATGTGTCCCTGTCGGAAAATCCGAACGTCACCACCGCATGGATGGCATTCGAAACCACGTTCCGCTGGCTCAGCATCACGCCCTTCGGCAGGCCCGTGGTCCCGCCCGTGTAACAGAGGTTCAGCAGGTCATCTTCCGACCACTCACGCACTGACCCTTGCAGCGGATCGCTCTCCGCTATCAGGCGTTCGTAGTCCACGAACCCATCCCGGGTCTCGCCGCTCATGAGGATGACGTGTTCGATGCCGGGTGTCTTCTCCCTGAACTGCTGGTATATCTCCAGGAACTCCATTCCCAGGAGCAGCGCCTTGATCTCCCCGTCGTTCAGGATGAACTCCAGCTCGTGTGCGGCCAGCCGGATGTTCAGTGGCGCCAGCGGTAGACCGGCGATGTCGGCAACGAAGTACGTTTCCCAGTACCGGTGCGAGTTGTTCGCGAGGATGGCGATGTGGTCGCCCGGCTTCAGCCCAAGGTTCAGCAGCCCGGCGGCCAACCGCCGCACGCGCTCGTCTGCCTGCCGGTATGTGAAGGTACCATCGCCGTCGGCCAGCGCCGGCTTGTCCGGGTAGAGCTTCACAGCGTGCGAAAGGATGTCGCGCAGGAGCATGGCGGGCACTCCAGTTGGGGTGGTTGGGCTGCGATTCTACCACCCGCCCCGGGTCGCCGGGGGCCCGCGCCCGGTTGTGGACTGAACACCGCCGCGAAGGCGCTCAGGCTTTCAACACGCGCGCCACTTCCCCCGGCAACACGTCGATGACCCGGTCGATCTCCCCGGCCGTCGTGCCTTCGCCCAGGCTGAAGCGAACGCTGCCCACCGCCTGCCGGATGGGTACCCCCATCGCCATCAGCACGTGCGACGGCTCCCACGTCGAGTTCGAGCAGGCGCTCCCCGAGCTCGCCGCGATCCCCCGCCGATCGAGAGCTGCCACCAGCAGGTCGCTCTCGACTCCTTCGAACGAAACATTCAGGTTGTTGGGCAGGCAGTTCTCCTGGCAACCGTTCGCCCGGGAACCCGGGAGACGAGCGAGGATCCCCGCGCGAAGGCGCTCGCGCAGAGCCCGCACCCGCGCCGTGCGCTCCCCGATGCCACTGCTCGAAACCTGCAGAGCAGCCGCGGCTGCGGCAATGCCCGCCACGTTCTCCGTTCCTGCCCGCTTCTGCATCTCCTGCCCGCCGCCCTGGATGAGCGGGCGGAAAGGCGTCCCCCGGCGCAAGAACAGCACCCCCGTGCCCTTCGCCCCCCCGAACTTGTGCGCCGAGATGCTCAGCGCGTCGACCCCAAGCTCGTTCACGTCCAGCGCCATCCACCCCGGCGCCTGCACCGCATCGGTGTGCAACAGCACACGGTGCTTCCGCTCCCTCGCGTACCGGGCGATTGCCTCGCCAATCTCGCGAACGGGCTGGATTGTGCCCACCTCATTGTTTGCCAGCATCACGCTTGCCAGCACCGTCTCCGGGCGCAGTGCCGCTTCGAACTCGTTCGCGTCGATGCGACCGTGAGCGTCGCAGCCAAGGTAGGTCACCTCAAAGCCCAGCTCCTCCAGCGCCTGCGCGGTGTGCAGGCCCGCATGGTGCTCGATAGACGTCGTTATCACATGGTCGCCGGCCCCGGCGCGCCTCATCGCGTATGCAATGCCGAGGAGGGCCGCGTTGATGCTTTCCGTTCCGCCACTTGTGAAGATGACCTCTGCCGGGCGCGCACCGAGGCAGGCGGCTACCGCCCGGCGCGCATCGTCAACCGCACGCTGGGCGTCGCGCCCCACATCGTAGAGGCCGCTGGGGTTTCCAAACCGCCCGTCCAGGAAGGGCAACATCGCCTCGCGCGCTTCTCGCCGCAGTGGTGTGGTGGCCGCGTGGTCCAGGTAGATCATCTGCTGACGAGCGTAGCAGACCCAGTTCGCGTTGAGACACGCGCCGCCAGGGGGTAGGCTCTGCCTCGTGATCGAAGAATCGCTGCTCACGCCCCGGGTCCTGGCACTCGTTGGCCAGACCGGGCCTACCTCCCGCGTTACCGTTAGCCGCAAGGCCGTGCACCGGGCGATGGACGTGTATCTTGGCCATCACGACCGGGAATTCGCCGTCGGTGACCCGGTCCCCGGCTTCACCGTCGTGGCCCTCGATCCTGACCTGGACCGGCTGGAGATCCCCGACCTGATGCCCGACTCGCTCCTCATTAGCGACGAATGGTCCTTCGAGCGCCCCCTGCGCATGGGCGACGAGCTGACCCTCGAGAGCCGCATCGCCGATATCTCCGAACGCCTGGGAGGCCGCTTCGGCTACAGCCTCTATGCCCGCATGGAAGTCGTCATGCGCGACCATGAAGGCAACGTGGTCTGCCGCAGCGGCCGCACGATGATGTACTACGATGCTGCCAACGCGCGCGACGGAGGCGAGGAATGACCCCCTCGTTTGAATCGCTCCGCGAGGGCGATGAGATGACCCCGCTCGCCGTCACCCCCGACCTGATGCGCGTCATCCGCTTCTGCGGCCTCACCTGGAACTTCCCTTCGCTCTTCTACGACGTCGATGCGGCCCGTGCCCAGGGCATGCCCGGCACGCTGGTGCCCGGGCCCATGAAGCTCGGCCTCATCTGCCGCGCCGTGGAAGAATGGCTCGGCGATGCTGCCTACGTGCGCCATGTGCGCGCTGCCCATCGCCGCCCCGACATCACCGGCCGCCCCATCACCATCGCCGGGCGAGTGGCCCGGCTCTTTGAAGAGGACGGCCATCGTCGCGCGGACCTTGAACTTGTGGTCATCAACCAGGACAACGAGCCCTCCGTCCGGGGATTTGCCACGGTCGAGTTCTACCGCTAGAGCCCGGCCGCCGCAGGCTGACTCGCAAGCCTCGACGCCCGGTGCGTTCTCCTCCAAAGCACCAGCAGCGGCGGCATCAGCACCACAAAGTAGGCAGCCGAGAATACAAACGCGCTCGTGATCGATACCTCATCGGTGAGCAGACCGAGCGCAGGTTCGAAGAACGCCACCTGCAGGCTGAAGGCGAGTTGCATCAGGCTCAGCACCGTTGCCCGCCGGTCGCTGGGGATCCGCTCGTTCAGATAAGCGTCGATCACAGGACGCGAAAGCCCCGCCATCAGGCTCGAAATGCCAAAGAACGCGAAGGCCGGGCTCGCATCCACCAACGCCAGCCCCCCGTAGCTTGCGATGATGCCCATGCAGGCCACCAGCAACAGCCGGCCCGTTCCGAGCATCCCGCCGATGCGGAATGCCAGGAGCGCGCCCACAACGGTCGTCGCCCTGAGGGGCGCCTGCAGCACCCCGAACAGTTCGGTGCTCACCTCGTGCTCAATGAGGAAGGGCTGAACCAGCACCACCGGCCCAAACACGCCGGTCAGCAACACCGCCCCGATGAGCAGCGTGTAGCGCACCGAAGGCGTCGACCACGCGAACGAGAAAGCATTGCCCAGGTTCCGCCAGTAGTTCCGCTCAGCCCGCTCGATCGGCGGTTCGCGCATTGCCAGCGCACAGCCAATCGCAAGGAAGGGCCCGAGCGCGCTCATCTGTACCGTGAAGGCCAGGCTCGTCCAGCTGGCCACGAATGCACCCAGCACCACCCCGAACATCGCCGCCGTCAACTGAAGGCCGAATCCCCTCCCAGCCAGCTTCTGGAAACGCCCTTCCTGCCCATCTTGCTTCAGGGAGTCGTACAGCAGGGCCGAATCCGCACCCGATTGGGCCGCCATCGCAAAGGCCCAGAGGATGTAGTCAAAGAACAGCATCCAGTAGTTGGTCGTGAAGCCAAAGCCGAGGATCGTCAGGCCGAACAACCCCCCGGCGATGGCCATCATCCGCTTCCGCCCAATGTGGTCGGCCAGCGCGCCCGTCGGCGCCTGCAACGCGGCTACCAGCAGCCAGAACGGCAGATCCATCAGCAGGATCCACTTCAGTTCCAGCTCGCGTTCTTCCACCAGGTACTTGATCCAGATGCCGCCCCAGAGGGCGAAGTTCATCAGGAAAACGAAACCGTAGTAGAGGGGGACGTTGCGGCGATAGGGTGATGAGGGGGCGGCGTTCACGTGTGGACGCAAAGCCTAAGAGCGCACCACATACCGGGAAAGCCAGGTCAGACAGACAGGCGAAGCCAACCCCCGCCGGGGGCAGCTCCGCCTGTCTCTTCCCGCGGGACCGGCCCGCTATGCCTTACTTGAACAGGTCTTCCAGCCCACCGAGGTCGATCTTGTAGAACTCGCCCTCGCCCACGGCGTCGCCCGAGAAGATCCAGACGCCCGGGGCCATGCCGCTCTGGTCGGCAAGGAACGAGAGCACAATCGCGAACACGAGGAAGCCGAGGGCGTTCGCCATTACGACGTGATCGGAGGATGCCGACGTGGTCGCCTGGATCGCGTAGGTGCTCATCACGAACCAGAGCACCATCGCCGTCATCCCCACGCCGAGCCCCATGGGCGTGATCAGCATCAGGATCGAGAGGCTCAGCGGGAAGGCAGCGTAGCCCATCGTCCGCAGAAGGCTCTGCATGTCGGCCTGTTCGCGGTAGAACTGCACCAGCACGACATAGACAACGCCAACCCAGACGCCCCAGAGCACGATCGAGAAGACAGACCCCAGCAGGATCTCCTTCACGAACACGTTGCCGAAATCGATTTCGACTCCGTCTGGCGCCTTGAACAGCAGGTAGAGCCACGCGCCGATCGCCGAGATGAGCGTGGCAATGACCGCCACCGCAATTGCGGGCACAAGTTCCCGCTCGTCGTCGCGCACCTCGTCGAACACCGTTGTATCGAGCTTCGCCAGGCGCACAATCCGGTTGATTACCAGGTTCGGGTCCATGCTGCCTCCTGCAGGTTCGCCGGGACTCTTGAGAGCCAACCCGGGGCGCATGCCAGCCCCCGGGACCATCTTCGTTCCCGGTTGTCGCGCGCACTATAGCACAGCTTTGCAAGAGTGGAATAAGCGCGTATGCGTTTCAGCGGTTCTTCCGCCTTCCACCCGTCTCAGAGCGGCCGTTTGCCCGGCATCCCTGCCCGGCGTGGATACTGGCCGGGCGTGCTCCCCCTCTTCCGCACCAGCACCACGGAGAGCGATTCGCTTATCCCGGCCCGCATACGATGGATGGCCGCCACCTCGCAGTCGAGCGCTTCCAGTGCTCTGCCAGCCGCAGCCAGTTCCACCTGCAGATTGCTCCCCTTCGGCAGCACAATGAGCCCCCCCGGGGCCGCCAGCGGTGCAGTGTACTCCAACAGCACCCGCATTTCTGCCACCGCCCGCGCCGTCACCACCCCGGCACGATCGCGAAGCGCCCCGCGCCCGCATTCCTCGGCGCGCTCCGCGTGCACCGTCACATTCGTCAGCCCCAGCTCGGCCGCTGCCTGGACCAGGAGCATCGCCCTCTTCTTCAGCGGTTCAACCAGGTCCACCGCCATTCCTGGCCGGACGATGGCGGTCACCAGGCCAGGGAACCCGCCGCCGCTGCCCACGTCCGCCAGCCGCTCCGCCGGCCCCTCGAGCTCCGCTATCCGCAACAACTCCAGCGACTCCGCGTACTGCCGCCTGACCGCCTCGGCTGCCTCTACCGCCGTAACCCTCACCCTTGCTGCCGCTTCATCGATAAGCGCCGCGTGTCTCTTCAGCAGCGGGAGCCAGCGCCCCGGCTCCTCGAACCCGGGAAACAATCCAGGGAGCGCCTCCCATGCGAGTGCCGCAGGAGTCATCGTCGCCTCACTGGGCGCATTCGGCCCGGAGGTGCTAAGCTAAGCTCATGAGTCATGACTCAGCTACCGAGCAGGCCTCGTCCATCACACTCGGCGAGGCGCTCACCGAGTACATCAACTCCCTGAAGCCCGAAGTCCGCATAACCCACTCTGTCTACGTCCGGAAGTACGTCGAGCACGCCGGCGAGCAAACCTACGTCGCCTCGCTGACCAGCGCCCGCATCGAATCCTACGCTGAAGCCCAGATCAAGGTCTCCGACCCGTCTGCAGGCGATCGTGTCGCCGCGCTCAAGCAGTGGTTCCAGTTCTTGAAGAAGCGCAGCTACACAGCCCAGAACTACGGTGTGCATATTCGCGTCCGCAAGCTGCCGGGCCGTGCCTCCCCGGGCGCATCGCGCACCATCACCGACGAGGACAACAGGGTCGAAATGACCCGCGAAGGCTATGAGGCCCTCTCCGCCGAGCTTACCGGCCTGCGCGCCCGCACCCCCGAGCTCGTGGCGGCCGTGGCCCATGCCCGGGAAGACAAGGACTTCCGCGAAAACGCCCCCCTGGAGGCCGCACGCGAAGCGCTCGCCTTCAATGAGCAGCGAGTCAAGGCCATCGAGGCCACCCTCAAGCATGCTGTCATCGTCCAGGAAGCGCCTGCCGCCGATGACCGCTCCGCCATCGGTTCAGTGGTCACCGTTACCAGGGTCGACACCGGGACGCAGGAGACCTACCGCCTTGTCGGCGCTCGTGAAGCCAACCCTGCCGAGAAGAAGATCTCAGTGGAATCCCCGGTAGGTAAGGTCCTTCTCGGCCGGCGCCCCGGCGACGATGTTTCCGTCAACGTCCCTTCGGGGACAATCCAGTTTCGAATCGATTCAATCGCGCGTTCCTGAATCCACCGCCACAGTCCTCTCAGGCCGGTACGTTCACCTTTTCGGCTGATCTGCCGTTACTACAGGTGAAAGGCGCGTGCCTGCGGGATGCCCCCGCGAAACGTCTGGTGTTTTGGCGCCCCCAATAGGTGCTTCTCCCTATGCGACGCCGCGAATGCCAGTCGCATACTCGCGCCGGAGGTTGGCAGCCATGCTTGTGAAGGGCGATGTGAAGTGCCTGCACTGCGGGTACATCTCGGGCCAGTGGGTTGGCCCCAGCGGAGCGCCGCTGACTTTCAGCGGCTTCACGTCGGAACGGCATGCTCCCCCGGCCGACCCGGCAGCCCCCATCCGGTGTGCCCGCTGTGACGGGCCAGTACTGCTCGATGATGCCGGCCTCGTGATTTCGAGCCATCGCCTGCGCCGCATTCGCCGCCTGCGCGAACAGATTGCCGCCCTCGAGGCACGGCGAAATCGCGCCGCCTGAGGTGCTGACCCTGCCGTTGTAACCCGCGCGGGACCGGGGTCCTGACCGGCCGGGCCCGGGTGCCCTACACTTGGGAGCTGTGACTCGTAGCCGGCTCCCCGCTGCCTTCTCCCGCGACGACATCAAGCGCTTTCGCTCCAACTTCCGCGATGAGGTAGATGGGGCCGCTCTCTACCGGTACCTGGCCCAGGCCGAGCCCGACCCCCACCTGCGCGACATCTATGAGCGGCTCGCCGCCAGCGAGGACCGGCACCTGGCACTCTGGCGTTCGAAGCTCGAAGAGGCCGGGGAACGCGTCCCGGATTACCGCCCTTCCCTTCGTGTCAGGGTGCTCGGCTTCATCGCCCGCCGATTCGGCGCGGCGCTGGTTGCCCCCGTTGTGGCCCAGATGGAAGCGGGCGCAATGGGCATGTACGACGACCAGCCCGAGGCGATCGCCGAGCACCTCCCGGCCGACGAACGCTCCCATGCCCGCGTCTTCCGCGAGATCTCCCGCACAGGCCGCGACCGGCGCAGCGGCCCCGTCGATATCGCGCGCATCGAGGGCCGCCATCGCGGCGCCACCGGGAACGCCCTTCGCGCGGCCGTTCTCGGCGCCAACGATGGGCTCGTTTCGAACCTCAGCCTCGTAATGGGAATCGCCGGCGCCAGCCCCGGCCGCGATGTCGTCATTCTCGCGGGCATCGCCGGGCTGCTCGCCGGGTCGCTGAGCATGGCCCTTGGCGAATGGATCAGCGTCCGCAGCAGCACCGAGGCTTTCGAGCGCCAGATGGAGATTGAGCGCCAGGAACTTGAACTTGACCCCGAAGAAGAAGAGGAAGAGCTGACGCTCATCTACCAGGCAAAGGGGCTCTCGCGTGAAGACGCCCGGCGCACCGCCCGCCAGATCCTCTCCAATCCCGAGACCGCCCTCGATACCCTGGTTCGCGAAGAGCTGGGCATGTCGCGGGAAGAAGCTGGCAACCCCTGGGTCGCCGCGGGCACATCGTTCCTGACCTTTGGTGGTGGCGCCATTCTGCCCGTTCTCCCCTGGTTCGTCGTCGGTGGCGCCCCCGGGATCGCTGCCAGCGCCGCTCTCTGCGGAGCCGGTCTCTTCACAGTTGGCGCTGCCATCACGCTGTTCACAGGACGGGGAATGCTCTTTTCAGGCGCCAGGATGCTCGGCTTCGGCCTTGCCGCCGCCGCCCTCACCTTCGCCATCGGCAAAGCCATCGGCGCGGGCGCCGGCATCTAAGCTCGCCAGGCGCAATCCGGCAGACGGGCGTTCGCTTGATCCTTCGCTGCCGGTCTTCCATACTGAAGGCTCTGGTGGCTAGAGCGAGGTGGTCCCACCCGTTCCCATCCCGAACACGGAAGTGAAACGCCTCAGCGCTGACGATACTGCCCGGGCAACCGGGTGGGAAAATAGGCCGCCGCCGGTCAATAAATCGAACCGCCTCGAGGGCGGTTTCTTTTTGCCCATTGCGGCGCCACCTCCCCCGGTGTAGCCTCTCCCCTGACAACCAAATAGCTGTTCGGGATCGCTGGGGGTGCCTTCGGGCTGAGATCAAACCCCTTGAACCTGACCACGTTGATGCGTGCGTAGGAAAGCGGTCGGACCACGAGAGCTTCTTTCGAGTCCGGGCTTTCCGGGCTTTTTTCTTGCCCGGAACCCCAGGCTCCCAGCTCCCGGGCGGCGGAAAGCGCAACACCTTGCCGCATCCGTATCTCCGCACTACTGTTCAACGCCCGTCCGTCCCGGCGGTGGCGCCATGATCGTCGAGGTCCAGTGCCTCGCCAGCCCGCCAGGAACGCCTTCCGAACCATGGGCCTACATCGAAGCCGCCATCGGCGTCATCCAGGAATCAGGCCTCCGCTACGAAGTCTCGGCGCTTGGCACCACCTTCGAAGGCGCCCCCGATCAGTGCTGGCCAGTCCTGAGGCGCGTTCATGAAGCCTGCCTCGAAGCTGGCGCGCGGTCGGTTGTCACCATCATCAAGGTGGAACAGGCGACCGGCGAGGGCGCTCCAACAATGGACGGCCTTACGGCGAAGTTCAGGTAGCTCCTGTGCTTGCGGCCTTCTTCCGCACCCCGCGCAAAGCGGCATCTGCCGCCCGGGAGTACCTGCCCGCGGCGCTCCTGCTCATCCTGCTCATTGCAGGCTGGGAGGCGTGGGTTCGCGCCTTCGATACCAAGCCGTACATCCTTCCCGCGCCCTCGCGCGTCTGGAGCGCCTTTCTCGATGTTCGTAGCCAGATCCCCGGTCACGCCCGCACAACCCTGGTCGAAGCGCTCCTCGGTCTCACGATCGGAGCAGGTATCGGGGTGACGCTGGCGGCACTCCTTTCCGCGATGCCGCTCCTGCGACGTGTCCTCTATCCCCTCCTCGTAATCTCGCAGACCATCCCCATGGTCGTGCTCGCACCGCTCCTCATCGCCTGGTTTGGCTTCGGCATGACCCCCAAGATCGTCGTAGTCGCCCTGATTGCCTTCTTCCCCATCGCCGTCAGCACCGCCGATGCCCTCACAGGCGCCGACCGCGAGATGGTGGGCCTCGTGCGGTCCATGGGCGCCGGCCGCCTCCAGGTTCTGCGCTACGTGCTCTTCCCGGCCGCCCTGCCGGCGTTTTTCGCTGGCCTGAAGATCGCCGCCGCCTATGCCGTCGCGGGCGCCGTCATCGGGGAATGGGTCGGTGCAAGCTCGGGGCTGGGCCTCTTCATCACGCGCTCGCAGCGCGCCTTCCGCGTTGACCAGATTTTCGTTGCCGTTGCCTTCGTCGCCTTCGCGAGCGTCGCGCTTTTCGCCGCCGTCCATGTCCTCTCCAGGCTTGCCTTGCCCTGGATGTACGCACACGAAGAGGAGTCCGAATCATGAAGCTCCGCGCCATGGCGCCTGTCCTGCTGGCCCCGGTCCTGCTCCTGGCCGGCCTGTCCTGCGGCGAGGAAGATGACGGCGGTCTGCAGGAAGTCACGCTCATGCTCAACTGGACCCCTAACACGCACCACAACGGCATCTACGCGGCCATCGAGAAAGGCTGGTACGAAGCTGCCGGGCTCAGGGTGAAGATCGTTGAGCCGGCCACGGGTGGCGTCGAGCAGGTTGTGGCCGCCGGGAATGCCGATTTCGGTATCTCCATCCAGGAGTCCGTCATCCCCGCTCGCGCCGAAGGCGTCCCAATCGTATCCATCGGCGCCATTCTTCAGCACAACGATTCAAGCCTCATGATGCTCTCCCGCGAGGGCGTCACCAGGCCGAAGGACCTCGCCGGCAAGACCTATGGCGGCTTTGGCGGCCCCCTTGAGATCGCGCTCATCAACCGGCTTGTCTCGTGCGATGGCGGCGACGCCAGCAAGGTCAAATTCGTCGAGGTTGGCAACGTCGACTACCTCGTTGGCATGGAGCAGGACCGCTTCGATTTTGCCTGGGTCTTCGAATCGTGGGATGTCATCCGCGCGCGGGAAGTGGAGAGGAAGGAAGTCACCACCATCAAGTTCGTCGACTATCTCGGCTGCATACCCGACTGGTACACGCCCCTGTTCATCACCAGCGAGAAGATGCTCAAGGAGCACCCGGCGACGGTACGCAAGTTCATGGAGGCTACGGCGAAGGGGTACAATTACGCGATCTCGAACCCGGCTGAGGCCGGCAACGCCCTCCTGAAGGGGGCCCCCGAGCTCGACAGGGACCTCGTCGCGAAGAGCTCCGCCTACATGTCCACGCACTTCGTTGACAGCGGCCGGCAGTGGGGACTCCAGGATCGGGGGGTCTGGGAAGGATTCGAGAAGTTCCTGCGCGAGTCCGGCCTCACATCAAAATCCATCGACGTGACCGCCGCTTTCACCAACGAGTTCCTCCCCAGGTAGCCGGGATGCAGGCCGAGGGGATTGAGTTGCACCGGCTGAGTCATGTCTTCACAACCCGGCGCCAAAGCGTGGCAGCGCTCGATGGCGTCGACCTTTCTGTCGCGGCGGGCCGCTTTGTCAGCGTGGTCGGGCCCAGTGGTTGCGGGAAGAGCACCATCCTCCGGATCCTCGCAGGGCTTCTCGTTCCCACCGCCGGCGAAGCTCTTGTCCGCGGCGAGACCGCCTCTGGCCGCCCCGGTCTCGTCGCTTACATGCCGCAGAAGGACCTCCTCCTGCCCTGGAGGCGCGCCCTTGCCAACGCGTCTCTCGGCGCCGAGATCGCTGGCGTACCAACGCGAGACGCCCGCCGCCGCGCTCTCGAACTCTTCGGCGCCTTCGGCCTTTCCGGATTCGAGCACTCCTGGCCTGTGCAACTCAGCGGCGGTATGCGCCAGCGGCTGGCACTCCTCCGTACCTTCCTTATTCCTTCCCCCGTCATGCTCCTCGATGAGCCCTTTGGCGCCCTCGATGCCATTACGCGGCGCCAGATGCAGCAGTGGCTGCAGCAGGTGCTGGCGCGCGAGAGCCGGACCGTGCTGCTGGTCACGCACGATGTCGAGGAGGCGCTGGTCCTTTCCGATGAGGTGTACGTGATGTCGCCGCGCCCGGGACGGATGGCCGCGCGCGTAGCCGTGCCGTTCGAACGGCCCCGGCAGCCTGGCCTGGTCACGGCGCCAGCCTTCGTGGCTCTCAAGGCGGATTTGCTGGCGGCGCTCGACGCCGGCGCTTCGTCCGGATCGCCATGTGAGCCAGCCGTGTGAGCGAAATGCCGCTTTGCACGCCCGCTCCAAAGCCGTAGTCTGCCCCCATGCCCATCGCCACCAGCCGCCAGGACCGAACCTTCGTAATCACCCTCAACCGCCCCGAGGCGATGAACAGCATTGACCCCGAAATGTTCGACCAGCTCACTGCCGCCTGGGATGAATTCGAGCACGACGACTCCCTCTTCGTTGCCATCGTGACTGGCGCGGGGCCGAAGGCCTTCTGCGCAGGCCGCGATCTCGTGAAGAGCGCTGCCGATTCCTCTGCCGACTGGAGCCAGCGCCGCAGCGAAGGGCGGCTCACACCTGAAGGCATATGGAAGCCAGTCATTGCCGCCATAAACGGGCACTGCCTGGCGGCCGGCCTTGCCCTCGCCCTTGGCTGCGACCTTCGGCTCGCGACCCCTAACGCCACCTTCGGGACCATGGCCGCCCGGCGCGGCATCGTCGCCGGGGGCGGCCAGACCCAGCGCCTGGCACGCTACATCCCCTTCGCTATCGCCATGGAGATGATCCTCTTCGGCGACCGCATTGAGGCGAACGAAGCCCATCGCGTCGGGCTCGTCAACCGCGTCGTCCCACAGGAAGAGCTGATACCCACCGCCATGGCCTGGGCGGCCAGGCTCTGCGAGAACGGCCCCCTGGCGCTGCAGGCAATGAAGCAGGCCGCCTACGACGGCGGCCTCGACATGCCCTTCCGCGAAGGCATGCGCATGGAGGCCCGCCTCTACACCCAGGTCATGAAGACCGAAGACGCCGCCGAGGGCCAGCGCGCCTTCGCCGAAAAGCGCCCCCCTCAGTTCAAGGGCCGCTGACCACTCCACGCGCGCCTCCCATCTGCTGTACCGTTCCTTTGTGAGCGCTCTTGCTTTCTGGAAGGCCGTCGTGGCCGACCACTCCAACTTCCTCGAACGGGTCATCGGCCTCCTGGAGGAGAACGGGGTCCGCTACTGCGTGATCGGAGGCGTGGGCGTAAACGCCTCTGCCGAGCCGATCGTCACCCAGGACCTCGACATCGCCATTGCCGCAGAGGACCTGGAGCGCGCGCGGGGCCTGCTCGAAGCCGGGTTCCGGGTGAAGGAAGTCGAGCACGGCCTGGATGTCTATGACCCCGGGGTCGAAGCTGCAGGTGCAGGTCCGGCGCGGGGCGGAGTTGTTCCCGCTGGTGGACCGGGCCTCGCTTCTCGAGGTGCTTGGCATGCGGCTTCCCATCGCCTCCCCTGCCGGCTTGCTACAGGCGAAGGCAGCGGCAGCGCTCGAACCCGCACGGCGGCCCAGCAAGCGCGGCAAGGACCTCCTGGACATTGCCCGCCTCATTGGCGCCTCTCCCGGGTTGCGGAGCCAGCTCCCGGCGGAACTTCTGCCCCTGGTGGAGCCGTTCCTGGACCATCCTGAATAGGATGAGAAGCCCGTTCCTGGCGGCTCATCTAACATAGACCCGTGCAGTCGCCAGCCCTCGCTCCCCTCACGGGCATTCGCGTCCTCGACTTCACCTGGGCGCTGGCAGGGCCATTCGCCACCATGCAGCTCGCCGACCTCGGCGCCGAGGTCGTCAAGGTCGAATACCCCGAAACCCACGAAAAGGAACGCGGCTTCGGGCCCTACCACGAAGGCATCTCCACCTTCTTCTTCAGCCCCAACCGGGGGAAGAAGGGCATCTGCATCGACCTCAAGGCGGCCGAGGGCAAGGACCTGGTTCGCCGGCTCGCCCGCCAGGCAGATGTCGTGACCGAGAACTTCCGCCCGGGGACGATGGACCGCCTCGGGCTTGGCTACCAGGCGCTCCGCGAGGTGAACCCGCGGCTCGTTTACGCCGCCCTCAGCGGCTTCGGCCAGACAGGGCCCTACAGTGCCATGGCCGCCGTCGACGCCGTTGCCCAGGCCATGGGCGGTACCATGAGCCTGAACGGCGAACGCGGCGGCCCCCCGACCCGCATCGGGGTCAGCATCGGCGACATGGTTGGCGGGCTCTATCTCGCTCTCGGCATCCTCGCCGCTTTGCGGGCCCGGGACCTTACCGGCGAGGGACAGATGCTTGACGTCGCCCTCATGGAGGCGCAGATGGCGCTCTGCGAAAACGCCATCGTCCGCCATTCGGCCTTCAATGAGCACCCCACGCGCCAGGGGAGCCGCCACGCCCTCCTCGCCCCATTCGGCCCTTTCCCCACCAGGGACGGGCACCTCGTCATCGCCAACGTGAAGGAATGGGAGCTCTTCTGCGCGCTCATCGAGCGCGACGACATCGCCCTGGACGAACGCTTCGCGACGAACCGCGGCCGCCTGGAGAACATCGACGCCCTCGAGCACGAGCTTGCCGTGGCGCTCATGAAGAAGACCACGGACGAGTGGTTCGCCATCATCGAGCCCGCCAACGTGTGCGCAATCGGCAAGGTCAACACCATCGCTGACCTTTTCGAAGACCCCCATGTGGCCGCGCGGAATATGCTGGTGGACCTCCCCCTCCCCTATGGAATCCCGGGGACGCTGAAGCTGCCGAACTCCCCGCTTCATCTCTCCCAAACACCCACGGTAGTCGGGAAGCCAATGCCAGGCCACGGCGCCGACACTGCCGGCGTGCTCTCCGACTGGCTCGGAATTCAGGAACAAGAACTGGAGCGCCTGCGCCTCTCCGGGGCCGTCAAATAGCGCCGTGCCTGGCCGCCCGTCCGGGCGCAATGAGGTGCAGGGCCGCTTCTCACCGGCTGTGTCCGGCTTGCGCCTTCGCGCTGCAAGGCGCAATCGCTGTAGGCTAGGGCAATGGCAAAAGAGGAATCCTTTGACATCACCACCGGAGTCGACCTCCAGGAGGTTGACAATGCCGTCAACCAGGCACGCAGGGAGATCGGCACCCGCTTCGACTTCAAGAACGTCCTGGCCGAGATCGAGTACGACCGCCATACCGCGAAGCTCAACATCCACACCACCGATGAATACAAGCTCGAAGCTATCTGGCAGGTGCTGTCAGCCCGCCTGATCGCCCGGGATGTGCCGCTCAAGAACATCGTGCGGGGGAAGCCCCAGCAGGCGGGTGGAAGCACCGTACGCCAGGAGATGACGCTCACCCAGGGCATCGAGAGCGAGATCGCCCGCAAGATCGTGAAGTTCATCAAGGACCAGAAGTACAGGAAGGTCCAGGCGCAGGTCCAGGGCGATGCCGTCCGTATCAGCAGCCCCAGCCGCGACGAGTTGCAGCAGGTGATCGCTGCCCTGAAGACCGAGGACTACGGAATCGAGCTGAAGTTCGGGAACTACCGCTAACGCCCGCCGCCCGCCATCAGAGTGCGAACGGAACCATCCTGGAACCGCGAATGCGGGAGTCGCGCGTCACCAGCGGCGCCTGGTAGTGGATGCTCGTCGCGGCGACTATCTGGTCGGCCGGGTCGGACTGGAAGTCGAGGCGCATGCACAGCTTCGCTACCTCGAGCGAGAGCGGGAACACCGGGATCGTCTTGAGGTCCAGTTGCAGATCGCGGTCATCAAGGTCGACCCGTATCCGGCCAAGCGCCCGGAGGCTCGCGAGTTCCCAGAGTACGATTGGTGAGATCCCCCACGGCTGGCGGGCGAGTACACGATCCTCCTCTCGGGTCAGCGTCCCCTGCAGGAGGGCTACGAGGATGTGTGTGTCAAGGTTGAGCATCCCAGGAGAGCCCCGTCGTGAAAATATCACCCACCACTTCGATCTTCCCCGCCCACTTGCCGCGCAGAGTCGGAAGGGACGCCTCTACGGGCACGAGCTTCGCCACCGGCTTCCCCCGTTTGGTGATGATGATCCCTTCGGAATCGACCTCATCAAGGAGGGCAAGGCACTTCGCCTTGAATTCCGCCGCGCCAATCGTCTTCATGGTCACATTATATGACCGGTCACCTGAGATGACCACATAAGCCCCACGACAACCGGCCTACCTTGCGGTAATCTCTGCACTGGCGGCAGATTCGCCGCGCGCCAACAACTTGCTGGGAGTGCCGAAATGGAATTCAAGTTCACCGCCGAACACGAGGCCCTGCGACGTGAGGTACGCGAGTTCCTGCAGGCTGCCATCCCGCCCGGCCCGGGCCCTGCTCGCCCCACCAGCCAGGAGAACTGGGATGAGCAGATGGTCTTCATGCGCAGGCTCGCCGCCAAAGGCTGGGTGGCGCCGGCCTGGCCAAAGGAGTACGGCGGTCTCGCCTGGCCCCACATCAAGCAGATGGTCTTTAGCGAGGAGCTCTCCTATGCCGGCGCTCCCGACGGGGGACGCGTCTTCAACGTCGGCATGATCGGTCCCACCCTCATCGTCCATGGCACCGAGGCGCAGAAGAAAGAACACCTGCCGCGTATCACAAACGCCGACGTCGTCTGGTGCCAGGGCTACAGCGAACCGGGCGCCGGTTCCGACCTCGCCTCCCTGCAAACACGCGCAGTCCGGGACGGCGATGACTACATCGTCAACGGCCAGAAGATCTGGACCACCGGCGCCCACCACGCGGACTGGTGCTTCCTGCTGGCGCGCACCGACCCGAACGCGCCCAAGCACAAGGGCATCTCGTTCCTCTTGGTCGACATGAACACCCCCGGCATCTCCGTGCGCCCGATCGTCAATATGGCGGGCTTCCACGAATTCAACGAGGTGTTCTTCGAAGACGTGCGCGTTCCCGCCGCCAACCGCGTCGGTGAGGAGAACAACGGCTGGTACGTCGCCATGACCCTCCTCGACTTCGAGCGCTCGAACGTTGCCTCCATCGCCGCCAACCAGCGTTCACTCGAAATGCTTGCCGAATTCGCAAGGGAGACCCGGCCCGGCGGCGCCTACCGCGACATCCTTCGCCACCGGCTGGCAGACCTCTGGACGGCAAACGAGGTCGGCCGCCTGCTCAGCTACCGCACCGCCTGGATGCAGGAAGCAGGCAAGATCGCCAACTACGAAGCCTCGGTGATCAAGGTCCTCGCGACCGAGCTGGGCATGAAGATCATGGACTTCGGCGTGAACCTGCTCGGGCCCGGGGGCGGCCTCGAACCCGGCTCGAAGCACGTCCGCTGGGATGGGGTCATCGAAAAGGGCTTCCTCTCCGCCGTGTCGCCGACTATCTACAGCGGATCCAGCGAGATCCAGCGCAACATCATCGCCACTCGCGGCCTGGGGCTGCCGAGAGACTAGCCGGCGTACTCCCAGCCAAGCTCCTTTTCGGTGAGCGCCTCGCCTGTGCGCGGCATGTCGCCGTCTGTCACCCGGCCGATGACCACGGTGTGGTCACCGGCGGAGACGAACTGTTCCGCCTCGCAGGTGTACCACGCCAGCGCGTGAGCAAGCACCGGCACTCCGGCGGCGTGGATGAAGTGCCCAATGCCCGCCAGTTTGTCATGCACCTGGGAGGCTGCCTCCTGCGAGCGCCCCTTTATCTTGCTCCCTTCGGCGGGCATCACCACCCGCTTCGCGATCGCCGGTCCATCCAGGACGTGGAGCAGGTTCACGCTAAAGGCCCCTGTTTCTCGGACGAACCTCAGCGTGCGTGCGTCGTTTTCGATTGCCACAGCGGCCAGGCGCGGCCTGAACGAAACCTGCATCACCCAGTCGGCGAGCATCAGGTTGAACTGGCCGCCGGCGCTACGCGAGCCGATCACATGTACCCCGTACGCCATCGCGAGCATCGCTCTTTCAACTGGCTCTATGACCTTCGGGGTTCCCGGGAGGGATGGCATCTCTGGAAATTCCGGCAAAGCCTGGCTCCAAGCAGTTTCGTTCCATGGTGCCATGTCGCAGCCGGGAAATCAGTCGGCGGCCCAGAACCTCTCCCGGCGCGCACTCATTCAACCGCAGCCGGGCGCCGTCACCCGCGACCGTCCAGCCGGTTGATACAGGGCCGTGGCGCGCAAGAGCGCCGCATGGTCACACCACGGGACGTCAGGCCTCCCGGGCCATCACTGGACCCATCGCGTCACCGGTTCGTCTGGTAGCCTGGGAAGGCAGCGCGTTCGGTTGCGCGTACGGGCAGGCGATTCGTAGTATATGACCGCAAATCTTGTGGTGATATGCAAGATTCATGAGCTCTTGCAAGGATTGATAGTTTTGATTAAGCGCCTGCTCCAGTTCGTCGCGCCCGCGGCCCTCCTGTTCGTCCTGGCGGCCGCCGCCTGTGGCGACGACGATGACAAGCCCGTCCCATCCCCGACGTCTCCAACTTCCGGGGGGAGCGCCGCTACGCCCACGGCGCCGGCCGCCGCCTTCCCCATGCAGGTCACCGACCTCCTCGGCCGCAAGGTCGAAATCAAGGCGAAGCCCGCCACGGTTGTCGCCCTCAGCCCGACTGCCACCGAGCTCGTCTATGCCGTCGGCGGAACTGTTGTTGGCCGCACTTCCTCGGTGGACTATCCCGAGGCGGCAAAGCAGGCAAAGGATGTCGGCACGGCCTACCAGCCAAACGCAGAGATCATCCTCGGCCTGAAGCCCGACCTCATCGTCGCTGATTCGGTTATCCAGGCCCAGCCCGACCTTCGCAAGGCCATCGAAGGATTCGGCGCACCGGTAGTGTTCATTGGCGCCGAGAGCTACCAGCAGGTGCTCGATGGCCTGGCGCTGATGGGCAAGATCCTCGATGCCGGCAAGCAGGCCCAGAACGTTTCCGCCCAGATCGAAAAGGCCCTTGCCGATGCAAAGGCTGCCCTCGCAGGCAAGCAGGCCAGCGCCGTTCTCCTTATCTCCGACCGCGACCGGACCCTCCACGCAGCCAAACCCTCGAGCTACGCGGGCGACATCATGTCCAGGCTGGGGCTCACCAATCCGGCCGCCACCCAGCCCGATTCCGGCCCCTTCCCGGGCTACACGGCGGTGCCGCCAGAGAAGCTGGTGGAGTTCAACCCGGACTTCATCTTCACCATCACCCCGGCCCCCCCGCCCGCGCCCCGGCTAAGCAGCATGATCCCCTCGATCCCCCCCTTCAAGGGGCTCAAGGCGGTGACGGGCAACCACGTCGTTGAGGTCGATGTCCAGGTATTCCTGCAGGCGCCGGGTCCGCGCATCGTCGATGCCTTCAAGGCCATCACGGTGGCCGTTACAAAGAACTAAGGCCCCGCCCGGACTAGAATGACGGAGATGGTAGCCCGGCCTGCTGACCCGCGGAGAGCGCCTGCCCGGCGTTCGATGTTGCGCGCCGGGCCGCTTGCGGTGCTCGCCGCCGGGCTGGGAGCGTTGGCCCTCCTCGGCCTTCTCAACATGATGCTGGGGTCGATCACCCTCTCCCCCGCTGAAGTATGGTCGGGCCTGACATCGCAATCCGACCCCTTCGCCCGCAGCGTTGTCTGGCAGATCCGGTGGCCGCGCTTCGTTGATGGAATCCTTGTGGGCGCTTCCCTGGCTACAGCCGGAGCCCTGCTCCAGGGGGTCACGCGCAATCCCCTGGCCGACCCGGCAATCCTGGGCATTACGGCCGCCGCCGGGCTTGCGAGCTCCATTGCCATCGTCGTTGACCCGCAGGTCCCGCAGTGGGGTGTCGCGCTAAGCTGCGCGGCCGGCGGCCTCGCCGGGGCTGGCGTCCTCTTCTTCGTCGCCTGGCGGGGGCAGGTCTCCCCCGTGCGGCTTGCGCTGGCCGGCGTCGCACTCTCCGCCTTCTTCGGTGCGGCCATCGTGGGCCTGCTCTCGAGCTCCCGCACCTTCCTTCAAACAAGCCTCGGCTTCCTTGCCGGCGGGCTCTATGGCTCTGAGTGGCGCGAACTCCGGGCCGCCCTCCCATACCTTGTCCCCGCGTTCCTCGGGGCCACGCTGCTGGGGGGGCGTCTCAATGTCCTTGCTCTCGGCGAGGATGTCGCTGCCGGGCTCGGTGTCCTGACTGACCGCACCCGGCTGCTTGTCCTTGCCGTCGCCGGGCTCCTCACCGCCGGCGCTGTTTCCATTGCCGGGCTCGTTGGTTTCGTGGGGCTGGTGTGCCCTCACCTGGCGCGGTTCACCGTCGGTACCGACAACCGGCTCGTCATCCCCGCGGCCGCGCTCTATGGCGCGATTCTGGTTACCGGTGCCGACCTTGCCGCCCGGCTCGTCATCCGCCCCTCGGAAATCCCCATGGGCATCATCACGGCCGGGATTGGCGCTCCGTTCCTGCTCTACCTGGTGAAGTCCCGCGGATGAAACTCACAACACACGACCTCGCTCTGGCCTACGATGGCCGCCTGGTCATTGACGGCGTCTCCTTCGAAATCGACGCGGGCGAAATGGTCGCCATTGTTGGCCCCAACGGCAGCGGCAAGAGCACCCTCCTGCGGGGCCTCTCGCGATTGCAGAAGCCTGTCCGCGGCCGCGTTCTGCTGGGCGAAACCGATATCCGTCACATGAGCACGCGCGAAGTGGCGCGCACTCTCGCCATCCTCCCCCAGTCACCCGACGCCGGGAACGACCTCACCGTGCGCGAGCTCGCCTGGCGTGGGCGCTATCCCCACCAGGGGCTCCTTCAGCGCCCCGGGCGCGCCGACTACGAAGCGGTCGAATGGGCACTCGCCGCGGCCGATGTTGAGACCCTTGCCGAAAGGACGCTTGGTAGCCTCTCGGGCGGCGAACGTCAACGCGCCTGGATAGCGCTCGCCCTCGCCCAGCAGCCGAAAGTCCTCCTCCTCGACGAGCCGACCAGCTTCCTGGACATCCAGCACCAGGTCGAAGTGATGCACCTCCTGCGGCGCCTCAATCACGAGGGCATGACCGTCGTCGCCGTACTCCATGACCTGCCGCTCGCTGGCCGCTTTGCCGACCGTGCCATCGCCATCAATCGTGGAAAGGTCGAGATGGACGGTCCACCTGCGCGCGTCTTCGAGCCGGGGGCACTCGAGCGCGTATTCAACGTCCCAATGATCGTCCTTGCCGACCCGGTGACGGGCCTGCCCATTCCGCTGCCCGCGCCCGACCCGCACCTCTGCGCTATGGCGCCCGGGCGGTAGAACCGCGTCCTCTTTCAGCCATCGCCCGGACACGACGGTAGAGCGCGCGGTAGTCCTCGATGTCCGCCCTGCCGGGACAGAAGATCGCCGTTGGCGAAACCCGGGACGCCACCATGAGGATGGCCAGCGCGCCGAGGATGGCGGCGGCGTAGGCGATTGAACTGGCCAGTGCCGCCCCGTTGATGCCATAGGCCGGGACCAGCACGAAGGCGAGCGAAATGTCGATGACGAGCCCCGTGCCTGCTACCAGTGCCGATGCCCAGGGCTTGCCCCGCTGGTACGTGTAGTAGCCCGAAAAGGCCGCTGCGAGCCCGTACAGCAGAACGCCGGGCAACAGGATTCGCAGCGCCGTGGCCGCCGATGCGTAGTCCGGGTCCAGGATTCGCACCAGTATGTCGGCGGTCGCGAACAAACCCAGGCACACCGCGCCCAGGATCACGAGCGTGTGGCGCATGACGCGCGTCGTGAGAGCGATCGCTTCCTCCCGGGTGGCCGAGCCGACGCGGGAATAGGTGGCGAGCGCAAGCGATCCGCTGAATTGCCACACGGCCTCACCCATGTAGACCGCTATCGAATACACCCCCACGCCGCGAGTGCCCTCGTAGCGCTCCACCACAAGTGCGTCCGCGCGGTAGTTCAGGTAGGAGACCGCGCTCGAAAGCCCGGCCAACACGCCGAAGCGCAGCATCGCAGTGACAAGGCTGCCCTCGAACTTCATGCCACGCATGAACGACAGGGCGCCGGTGGCCAGCAGGATCGGCACCGCAAGCCACTGCCCCGCGGCAAACGCCCAGAGAGCCGCTCCTGGCGTTTCCCGCCCGAAGGCGACCGTCGTGACCACGATAGCCGCCAGCGACAGCAGTGGCGGCAGAACAAGCGTGATGTTGTAGCGCACCAGCGCGCCGTGGCCCAGGTAGACGCCCGCCATAACGGTCGTAACGATTACGGCAGCAGCACTCGCCCCAACAGAGACCGCGACTGCCCGGGGCTCGCCCGTGAGCACCTCGCCGGCCACGATCCCGGCGATTACCGCCAGGGCGCCGAGGGTCCCGGCCAGGGCGCTGCCGTTGACGAGCACCGTCCCCGGGTCGCGCTTCCGGTTGGACACCTGGTAGGCGGTTGATGCGGTCAGGCCCCCCGACATGGCCGCCACAACTCCGATCACGGTGGCGCCCAGGACGAACGTGCCGCGTCCGGAGACGCCAAGCTCGTTCGCTGTCACTACCAGCGTGAGGAACCCTACGAGGATGTTAATGCCGCGGAAGAGGAAGGCTACGATTCCGCCAAAGGCAACCGACATGTTGCCCATCCTATGACAGCGCCCCCCTAAGCGGGGCAGCGGAGGTGCAGCGCGCGGCCTCGCGCGCCTGCGCGCCCAATGCAGAAGGGGCGCCCCCGGGCGCCCCTTCTACGTCATTCCGGTCTGCCGGCCCGACTACTCGCCGAAGCCGCTGTAAAGGCCGTCGTTGTCACCCACGTTCAGGTCGTTGGTGACGTCCGCGATGGCGATGATCGGCACATCGCTTGTGATGGTCATTCCCCCCCAGAAGCAGCTCGGGTTGGGGCTGAAACCGTTATCCGAATCCAGGTTCTGGTAGAAGATGAAGGACCCTGTGATCGACCTGGTCACGGTCGACGTGTAGGCCGCCCCGCAGCCCGGGGCGCCCGACGTCGGGTCGTTCACCGTTTCGATCGTCAGGCTGGCTGCTCCGCCGCCGGCCACGCTCACGCTAACCCAGCTGTTGTAGCCAAAGGAGCCACCCGACGCATAGGCGCGCCGGAACACCAGCGGCAGGCGTACCTTCGTTGTTGCCCGGTCGGTCGGCACGCCGTTCACAGCCGTGTACAGGTCCTCATCCACGTAGCTGCCGGCGGTCGTCATCTTCGCGCGGAAGAGCACCGCCGCAAGGGGCAGGTCCGAGGTAACGGTGGCGGCGCCCACAAAGCCCACCGGCACGGTGCTGTCGCTGTAGACACTGTGGTTGGCGGTGCCGTTCGCGGGAACGCTCACGCTCACCGAATGCGTCCCGGTGTTGCCGGTGTAGGTAATCGTCGCTGTCGCCGCGCTCGCATTCGTGTTCGAAAGCAGGATCTGGCTGTAGTAACCGTCAGGCGTCTTGAGTGCCAGCGGGATTGCAATCGAAGTCCCGATATCGTCCGTCGTCGAGCCTGCTCCGCCGACAATGAACCCATCGTACGAGGCGAGCTTGCGGCGGCCGCTGCTCACATAGGCGTCCACGGCGACCGTCACCGGCGAGCCGGTCGACGTGACCGTGGCAGCCATGAGCGTGTTCGATGTCGTCGAGGGCATCGGCGTGGCGCCGTCGCCCGCCGTCGGTGCGAACGTGATCTGCCCGCCCACGGGCACACGGTAGCCTGTCGTGCAGCCCGTGCCGCCCGGCCCCGTATCGGTGACCGGGGCGCGCCCGCCTGCTCCAACCGCGCCGGCGCCCGGCACGAACGAATAGGTCACAGAGACGCAGGCATCGGCGGTGCCCGTGTTCGCAATCGCAAACCGGGTGTTGTATTCGCCATCGAGCGCGTTGCTGATGTAGGGCAGCGTGACCGTGTTCCCGCCCGACGGATAGGCGTTGTGAATCGAGTACGACTTCAGCCCCGTTGCCGATTCGATGTCGCGGACGAGCAGCGCATTGATCGGCTGGTCACTGGAAAGGATGCCAACACCGCGGAAGCCCGTCGACAGCCCTTCGTTGGTGGCCTGGGCGAACACCCGCGTGCCGCCCGGGGGCACGTTCTGGAACACGCGGCTTGCCGATGGCACGGGCACACCGCCCGGCGTGTAGATGTCCATCGCGATGGTCGCGTTGGCGGTGCCGCGATTCTGGGCAATGGCGCTGGTGTTCTCCTTGCCCGAGACGATCGCCGGCTGCACCGAGGCGTTCGTCTCTGCCCTTGCCACAACCAGCTCATGCTGGCGGCCTGCGCCTGCATGAGCGTCGCCCGCAGCAAAGGGCAGAATGGCCACCGCGCCAAGCATCGTGGCGAGCGCCAGGTAACGGATACGAATTCGCTCCATGGGTACTCTCCTCATCGTCGCCAGTGTAGGAAGCGCATTTGGATAAGGTCAACGAACATTTGCTCGGATTTCACGCCGGGCGTGTAAACCGTCTGTAACTTCTGCAATTGTACGGAGGCCAGCATCCCGCCGGGAACCCGGTAAGTGTGGAGACCACCGTCCCCTGGCGCCTGCCCTGCTGGCGGGCCGCTCATGCAGCGCATTCTCCCACGAAATCTTGGCGATGTCTTGCGATCTTATGTTCAAATGGAGCTCGTTCGCTGGCTCCGCGGTTCCCGGCCAGACATTTCGGCCCCTGGCCGCCCACGAAGTACAATCGCAGCGATGCTCCCCACCGAAGTCCCCCACCCCCACGTCGCTCGCCGTACCGCCGTCTTCACCGAGTCCGTCATCCGCGAAATGACCAGGCTCGCCATGCTCCACGGCGCCATCAACCTCGCCCAGGGATACCCCGACTTCCCGGCCCCGGACTTCATCAAGCGCGCCGCCATAGATGCCATCAACGCCGACCTCAACCAGTACGCCATCACCTGGGGCGCCCCGCGGCTCAGGGACGCCATCGCCGCAAAGACCAAACTCCACTACAAGCTCGACTTCGACCCCGCCCGCGAGATCACCGTTACCTGTGGCGCCACCGAAGCGATGATGGCCACCCTCCTGGCGGTCGTCGAACCCGGCGATGAAGTCATAGTCTTTGAACCCTTCTACGAGAACTACGTCCCCGATGCCGCCATGAGCGGCGCCGAGCTCGTCTTCGTCGAGCTGCACGCGCCCGGCTTCACATTCGACCCTGCGGAGCTCCGTGCCGCTTTCAGCGAACGAACCCGGGCGATCATCGTTAACACACCCAATAACCCCAGCGGCAAGGTCTTCACCCGCGAAGAGTTGCAGCAGGTGGCGGCCCTCTGCCAGGAGTTCGACGCGCTCTGCATCACCGACGAGATCTACGAGCACATCGTCTATGACGGCCGCCCCCACATCCCCATGGCCACCCTCCCCGGCATGTATGAGCGCACCATCACCATCAGCGGCCTCTCCAAGACCTTCAGCGTCACCGGCTGGCGGCTCGGATACGTGCTCGCTCCGCCCGCGCTCAGCAACGCCATCCGCAAGGTGCACGACTTCCTCACCGTGGGCGCGCCCGCGCCCCTCCAGGAGGCTGCGGCCACCGCCATGGAACAGGCCGAAGCGTACTACCCCGAGCTGCGGGCGATGTACACCCGCAAGCGCGAGCAGTTGCTGCTCCCGCTCCTTGAATCGGGCTACCGCTGCCACAGCCCCGAGGGCGCGTACTACATCATGGCCGACTTCACCGGGCTCGGGTTTCCCGGCGATGATGTCGCCTTCGCCCGCCACCTCATCGAGAACGCCGGTGTCGCCGCCGTTCCCGGCTCGAGTTTCTACAGGCACCGCGACGAGGGCGCCCATTTCGTCCGCTTCACCTTCTCGAAGTCCGAGGAAACCCTGGCCGAAGCCGCCCGCCGGCTCCGATAGTCGCTTGCCCGTTCCTCCGCTCGCCTGCCGCTCAAGCAGATCCTGCGTGTACCCTAGATCCTGATGAAGCTGCTGGCGATCGAGACATCGTGTGACGAAACGGCCGCCGCCGTCGTGGTGGACGGCCGCATGGCCGCGTCCTCCGTTGTCGCCAGCCAGGTTGACCTGCACGCGCGCTACGGCGGCGTGGTCCCCGAAGTCGCCAGCCGCCAGCACCTCCAGGCCATCGTCCCCGTCGTCCGCGAAGCCCTCGACGCCGCGGGGTGCACCCTCGACGACATTGATGCGGTGGCCGCAACGCGGGGACCGGGGCTGGCCGGCTCCCTGCTCGTGGGCTTCAACTTCGCGAAGTCCCTCGCCTACGGACGCGAGCTCCCGTTCCTCGGCGTCAATCATCTCGAAGGGCATATCTACGCCAACTGGCTTGTCGAAGGGCCCGAACCGGAGTTCCCCGCTCTCTGCCTCGTCGTCTCCGGCGGGCACACGGATCTCGTCCTCATGCGCGGCCACGGCCAGTACGAGCGGCTGGGCGGCACCCGCGACGACGCCGCCGGCGAGGCCTTCGACAAGACCGGCCGCCTGCTCGGGCTCCCCTTCCCCGGCGGTCCGGCCGTGGCAAAGGAGGCCGCCCGCGTCGAAAGCTCCTCGCTCACCCTCCCCCGCGCCTGGATGCCGGGCACCTATGACTTCAGCTTCAGCGGCCTGAAGACGGCCGTCCTCCACGTCGTCCGGGCCGGCAAGCACGATGTCCCCACTATCGCCCACGCCTTCCAGGAGGCGGTTGTCGACGTCCTCGCCGGGAAGACCTCGCGTCTTGCCCGCGAGCTCGGTGCGGCCGAAGTCCTCGTTGCGGGCGGCGTGGCCGCGAACACCAGGCTGCGCGAAGAGCTCCGGCGGCGCTGCCCGGTCCCCGTGCGCATCCCGCCGCCGAAGTTCTGCACCGACAATGGCGCCATGATCGGCGCCGCCGCCTGCTACCGGTTCGCGCTCGGCGAACGGAGCCCACTGGACGAAGACATCTTCACGACCAACAACTGGGCCTCCGCCTAACAGCGGCCCTCCGGGCCGTCTCTCCTCTGCCACCAGGCCCAGCCCCGGCCGGGCGCCCGGCGGATGGATACGTGGCATTCACGGGCTGGCCTCTGGTCATAGCCACTTATCTCCTGTTACCGTACTCGCATTCTGGAAGGGAGTCGGCGACATGTATGTCATGACAACAACTGGACAAGGCCGCATTCCCAACGCCGGAATCGCTGAGGGGGGAGCAATGCCAGAGAAGAAGGAATGGAACATCGTCTCAAACCACGGCGCCGTGCTTCTTATGATCGCTGAATCGCCCGAATCCACCATGCGCGAGATCGCCCTCTCGCTCCGGATCACCGAACGGCAGGTGGCGCGGATCATCCGTGACCTGGAAGAAGGCGGCATCGTTTGCGTCACCAGGCGCGGCCGCCAGAACCTCTACGCTGTACATGAAGACGCGCACTTCCGCCGTCCCGTGCTCGCCCATATCCGCGTTGGCGACTATGTCGCCCTCATGCGCGCGCCGGCCCCGTCCGAACCCTCCCTGAACGGCAACCGCGGTGCGCGCGCCCGGTCGGGGACGCCTGTCGCCTAACCGCCGCGGGACGTAACGTCGCCTCGTGGACCTCACTCTCGCCTTCCACGGCGGCGCCGGTACCGTGACCGGCTCCCGCTTCCTGCTTTCGGCCGGCGCCAACCGCATTCTCATCGACTGCGGCCTCTTCCAGGGATTGAAGGAACTGCGCCTCCTCAACTGGCGCCCCCCCGCCTTTGACGTCCGCTCGCTCGATGCAGTGCTTGTGACCCACGCCCACATCGACCACACGGGCTACCTGCCTCGCCTCGTGCGTGAGGGATTCCGTGGGCCGATCTACGCGACCCCCGCCACCCTGGAACTTGCCGAGGTGCTGCTCCTCGATGCCGCTCGCCTCCAGGAAGAAGACGCCGAGTATGCCAACCGCAAAGGCTACAGCAAGCACCACCCTGCCCTCCCCCTTTTCACCACCGCCGATGCCGAGGCAGCCCTCAGGCGAATGAAGGCGGTGGACTTCGACGAGTGGCTTGACCCTGGCGGCCCCTTCGCCGTCCGCTACCAGAGCGCCGGCCACATCCTTGGCAGCGCCCATATCGAAGTCCGGGCCTCCCCTGGCGGCTACCGGGCCACAGTCGTCTTCAGCGGCGACGTGGGCCGCTACGACATGCCCCTCCACATCGATCCCGTGCCGCCGCCACCCTGCGACGCGCTCGTCCTCGAATCCACCTACGGCGACCGCCTCCATGAAGACACCCCGCTCGAGGAGCAGCTGCGCCGCGCTCTCGCTGAAACGGTGCGCCGCGGCGGGACAGTGCTCATCCCTGCTTTCGCCGTGGCGAGAGTGCAACTCGTTACGCTCATGCTCCGGAGATTGATGGAGAGCGGCGCCCTTCCCGAGATCCCCATCCACATCGATAGCCCCATGGCCGTCGACGTGACCCGCATCTACCAGCGCTACCTGGGCAGCGAAGAGCTCGACAGCGATGTCGGCGGGCACGCCAGCAGGTCGATCTTCCCTCGCAACGTGCGCTTTCACCGTAGCGTCGAGGAGTCGCGCGCCCTCAACGATCTTCCCGGGCCCCGGATCATCATCTCCTCCAGCGGAATGCTCACGGGGGGCCGCGTTCTCCACCACCTGCGGAGGCTGGCCGGCGACCCGAAGAACCTCATCGCCCTCGCCGGCTACCAGGCTGTGGGGACGCGTGGCCGCGCGCTCCTCGAAGGCGCCACCACCATCCGCATGCACGGCGAAGACATCCCGGTCCGCGCCCGCGTGATCTCGCTCGATGGATTCTCGGCGCACGCCGATGCCTCCGAGCTTGTGAAGTGGGCACTCTCCGGCCCCGGCATGCCCGAAACCATCTTCCTCGCCCACGGTGAGCCCGATGCCCAGCAGGCCCTGGCCGCGCGCCTGCGAGACGCCTCGGTGCCCCAGGTCAGCATCCCCCGGCCGGGGCAGGAGTTCACCTTCATTCCCGCTTCGCGGCGCTGGCGCTCTTCGTAATCCAGCCCCGCGGGGCTGCCTGTGGTGAACGTGGCCATACCCCGGATCTCCACCCCCGGCGGGATTGTGGCGCGTCACGGCCCCATGTTAGGGTGGCCCCCGTCCCGCGCCTGCGCTGGCCCCCGCCAGCGGGCCAACTCGACACGTATGGCCCGACTCAGCCGCTGACGCGAGATATCCCGGCGGCCGGCGGGCATCACCGATGTTCGCCGGCCCGCCCGGGCTACGCCGCCTCAGGTTTCCTCGGGCGCCGCATGTGCGTCCCACCCCCGGGTCTCCACCTCGGCAGCCTCCGGGCAGCGCTGACGCCAGTCACAGAGCGCGCAGAAGGTCCCCGGCATCGCCTCAAACCCCTGCTCCGCCTGCATGCGCTGCGCCAGGTTGGCAAGCCTCGCCATCGTCGCCCGCGCATCTTCCTTTTGCAGCGCCCGCACCCGCCTCGTGCCCGTGCGCAGGTTCCACGCGACCGCCGTTACCGGCGCGTCACCCATCATCCGCTGCGAGGTGCGAAGCGCGACATGGCCGATGTCGAGCTGCGCATCCGTGACCTCGTCCACTTCAAACGCCCCCGTCTTCCAGTCGATGATCTGCCAGCCGCTGCCGCGCACGATGTCCGCCCGGTCAATGCGGGCGCTCAGCGTCATCCCGCGCGACGGCCACGGCGCCCACGTATCGATCTCGGCCCAGCGCTTCTCGCTGTCAATCGAGGCATGGGCGGCGCACCCGGCCTCATAGAACTGGAAGGCCAGCCGGTGCGCCTCCGTGCCCGGGCCAGCGCACTCGTGGGCGGGCATGCGGAGATAAACGCCGAGCTCATGTGCGCCGTCGGCCGGGTCCCCGGTCTCGCAGAGCACCTTCATCGCCCGGTGTACGCCTGTCCCCACGCAGCCGGCCGGGTTGGGGGGCGCCGCCGGCCATGGCTCCCCCGAAACATAGCGGAACCAGTACAGCTTCCGGCATTCGGCGAACGCCTGCGCCTTGCTGTGCGAAAGTCGAAACATCTGGCCGCTCATGGCCGGGGATTGTAGCACGTCGCACTGTCGCGATTGCCCACCTGTCCGGTCCGCGAAAGGTAAGATGAGACCGCAGGCGGTCCTCTCCCGCCCAGTGCTCACCCCGGGGAAGCGGAAAGCAGAATGGCCGACCTGGTTGCGCAGGGAGTCTGGTGGCTCCACCGGACCCGTGGCTCCAATGTCTACCTTGTTGAGGCCGCCGATGGCCAGCTTGCGCTGGTCGACACGGGTTTCGGGTCAAACGTCCGGGCCATCCTCGATGAGGTCCGCCCCGTCGCCGGCGAAAGGCCCATCGCACGCATCCTCCTCACCCATGGCCACTTCGACCACACGGGCGCTGCCCTTGAACTGCGGAACCGCACCGGCGCGCTCGTCGTCGCAGGCCGGGGAGACTGCGCCCAGGCCCCCGGCGGTAGCGGGTGGGCAATCGCCCGCACGACCGGCCGCACCCACCCCTGGCGATTCCTCTCGCGTCTGTTGCTGCGCAGGCGCGTCACGCTGCTGCCCGTCGACATTGTTCTCGAAGAGGAGACTGACCTGCTGCCCGGGCTTCGCGCCTATCCAACGCCGGGCCATACACCCGGGTCGTTCTGTTACGTTGCCACCGTCCCCGGGGTGGCATTCATCGGCGACATGGCAATCAGCCACCACCGCCGCCTGGGCAGGCCAATGGCACTGGCCAACGCCGACAATACGCTCTTCGAGGAGTCCCTGGCCGCCTTTGCGAGCATCGCCCCGGCAGTGGGCTGCCCTGGCCACGGCCAGCCGCTGCTTGCTGGCTTCGACTCCGCCCTTCGCGAGCTCGCCGGGCGATCCCGGCGACCGCCCTCCATCGCGGGCCTGCGCCGCCGCGCCGCCCGCTTTCGCACCTTCATGCGCAACATGTACCGCCGGCGCATGCCGCCGCCGGAACGATAGGCAGGGCGCGAGCCTCAATCGGCGCCCTGTCCGGCCGATGATCGCTGTGACATTAACTTTCCGGGGCAATTGCACTACTGGCTGGAATCAGTTATGATTCTGGAAAATAATGTCCTGACACAAAGTCATCATCCATATCACCCATGCGCGGGCCACGCCGAAGAAGGCGCCGGTCACGGTTCCCCGAGGAGAAAACGACGAATGAGCGATGCACCGAACGGATTCTGCCCCCGCTATCACAGGGCCATCGAGCTTGTCGGCCGCAGATGGACCGGCGCCATCATCCGCTCGCTCCTTGCGGGCCGTATCCGCTTCATGGACATAGCCCAGAGCGTGCCCGGCCTCTCCGATAGGCTCCTCTCCGAGCGTCTCAAGGAGCTCGAGGCCGAGGGCATCGTTGACCGCCAGGTCTTCCCAGAAACCCCCGTGCGCATCGAGTACCAGCTCACCGCCAAGGGCCGCGCCCTCGAAGGGGTCGTTGAGACCATCACCGAATGGGCGCGGGAATGGGCTCCCGGCACTGAGCTTGAGGGGACCCGGTAGCGAAACACCGGTACGGCCCCCCCGGCGCCGCCGGTGTACCATCGTGTCCAATGGAAACCGCGGTGCCGGCGCCATTGCGCGAAGGCAGCATTGTCGCCCTTTTCGACCGCACCGGCCGCTTGCTCCTCCAGCAGCGGGACGACGTCGTGCCGCCTGCCGGCTACGGCCGCTGGACACTCCCCGGCGGTGGCCGCGAAGGCAACGAGTCACCTCGCGAGACAGCCCTCCGCGAATTCGAGGAGGAAACGGGCGTACGCCTTCAGCGCCTCCGCTTCTTCGCGACCATCTCCCGGCACGAACTTCCAGGCCTTCGCGTCGAGCGGCTCCACTTCTTCTTCGCCGACGACGAAGTTGACCCCGCGGATCTCCAGGTCAACGAAGGGCTCGACTTCCGTTTCTGGTCACCGGCAGAGATTGCCGGCCTGCTCATGAACCCTTCCAGCCGCTCCCTCGTCGAGCGCTTCCTCGCCAGTGACCAGTACCGCGGCACGCTCGCCCTCGCGGCCCCCTTCCGGGTTGGCGTCAGTGTCATTGAACTGGACCGCTGGGGCCGTGTGTTGCTCCAGCTCCGCGATGCAGACCTGCCTCCCGGCCGCTTCCCTGGTCACTGGTCGCTCCCCGGCGGGATGGTCAACCCGGGCGAAGCGCCTGACCTCGCCGCCTTTCGGGAATTCGAAGAGGAGACTGGCCACCTCCTCGAGACACTGCGGCTCTTCCGCGTCTACCGGCGTGACCCCGAACTCCCCACCGCCCTCGTCCACGTTCAGCACGTCTACTACACCGATGCGGACCTCGCCGAGGATCTCATCACCGCCAATGAGGGGCAGGCTTTTCGCTACTTCGCCCCGGCCGAGTTCGAAGAGCTCCCTGTCCCGCCGCATACGCGCACCATCCTGGCCGGCTTTTTCGCCAGCGCCTCCTATCGCGCCCTCTTCCACTGACCGCGGCGCAACTCTGCCCATCCATTACCATTCCGTCGAGGTGGTTGCCCATGTCCGAACCTGTGCTCGTGATCCTTGGCCTGGTCGCCGTGGTGGCGCTCGTCACCGCTAACGGCCTCTTTGTGGCCACCGAGTTCGCCTACGTCGCCGTCCGCCGCACGCGCATCGAGCAGCTTGCCGGCCAGGGGCAGGCGCGGGCGCGCCTCCTCCTCTCTTCGCTGCACGAGCTCGACCGCTACATCGCCGCCACCCAGCTGGGCATAACCATGTCCAGCCTCGCCCTTGGCTGGATCGGCGAACCGGCCGTGGCAAGGATCATCGAACCGCCTATCAGCTCTGCGGTCGGGGGCGTCGCTTCTGATACCGTTTCGCACGCGGTGGCCTTCGTCGTGGCTTTTGCCTTCATCACCAGCCTGCACATCATCCTTGGCGAGCTTGCCCCAAAGACCGTAGCCCTGCAGCGCTCCGAGGCGACAGCCCTCTGGGTCTCGATGCCGATTGCGGTGTTCAGCGCCGTCTTCCGGCCCTTCATCTGGCTCATGAACGAAGCGGGCCGCCTCGTTGTGCGCGCGGCTGGTGTCAGGCCAGCGGGCGAACACGAGGCCAACCTCCCGCCCGAAGAGCTCGAGCTCGTCATCGAAGCCAGCGCCCGCGCCGGCCTCCTCTCCACATCCGAGCTGCTCCTCGCCCGGAGAGCCCTCGAATTCAGCGCCATCCAGGCCGACCAGATCATGGTTCCCCGCACCGAAGTGGTCGCCATCGATACCGAAGCCACGATCGACGGCCTCCTCACCACCATCGAAGAACACCAGCACACCCGTTACCCCGTCTACGAAGATGACCTCGACCATATCGTCGGGATCATCGATGCCAAGGACGTGCTCCGCCTCGTTCACCGCGGGCAGTCCGAATGGCGCAGCCTTGTGCGCCCCGCGGTCGCCATTCCCGAATCGGTCTCGGTCGAAGTCGCCGTGGCCGCCATGCGCGCCCAGCAGGTCCAGATCGTTGTCCTGGTCGACGAGCACGGTGGCACAAGCGGCATCCTCACCGCCGATGAGGTGCTCTACCGCCTCCTCGGCCGCTGGCTGGGCGGCCGCAAGGTGGCGGAGTCGGTTCGCGCCCTCGCCACCGGTAACCTCCTCCTCAGCGGCCTCGCCCTCATCGCCGATGTCGAGGATGCCACCGGTGCCGACCTCGCCAACGAGAACTACGACACCGTCGGGGGCTTCATCATGTCGCGCCTGGGCCGCATTCCCCGCGTTGGGGACCGCGTCGACGTGCCCGGTTACCAGTTCCGCGTGATGGCGATGGATGGGCGCCGCGTCGACCGCGTGCTCGTGGTCAAGCAGGCGTAGGCTCGCTCAGCAGCCCCAGATCCGGCGGATAGCCTGCGCCACGCCGCCCTCGTCTGCGGTCGCGGTGACCATCGCCGCCGCGGCCCTGACGGGCGCCGTGGCGTTTCCCATGGCAACCGCCAGTCCCGCAGCCTCGAACATCGGGATGTCGACCTCGCTGTCGCCAAAGGCCACCGCCTCTGCCGGGTCGAGTCCGAGCGCCCCACAGAGCGCCACCAGGGCTGTGCCCTTGTCTATCCCGGCCGCCGTCACCGTGATCATCCCGCTGCCATCAAACGCGACCGCGTTGTGCACCCGCACTCTCCCCGCCCATGGCGCCAGCTCGGCGAGATGCGGGTCCCCTTCATCCACGTGCGCCAGCACCGTCAGCAACCCCGTGAGATCGGCCTCGCGGAGGTGCGTCACCGGTACGAGCCCTGCCGGGGCGTTCGCCGCCCACGCAGGTAGCTCGCGTTCGCGCCGGTACGTCACGCCGGGTGTGGAGAGGCTGACAACCCAGCCCGCCCGGTCGCAGAGCGCGGCGATGAAAGGCACGAACTCGGGCGGGAGCGGTGTCTGTTCCACAATCGCGCCGTCGCCCAGGCGGACATCCGCGCCCCCGCAGGCGATGGTCGCGGCATCGATCCCGAGCTGCTCCAGCGGCCAGCGCGCCGCCGTATGCCAGCGGGCTGTAGCGGCGGCGATGATTACCCCCGTCTCCGCAAGAGCGCGCAGGGCGCGCGCGTCGGCCTCACCCACCCGGTTGCGCGAGTCGAGCAGAGTCTGGTCGAGGTCGATGGCTGCGAGCCTGTAGGGCATTGGCCGTCTCCCGTATGGTGTCCCCCCGCGAGTCTATGTGACGGGCGCGATCCTGGCGAAGACTGCGCCGCTATCGCTTCGCGAAACCCGGCCCCTCACGCTTCATGGAGACAAATCGCCCCTGGCCAATGACCACGTGGTCGAGCACGGCAATGCCCAGCAGCTCGCCTGCCGCCACCATGTCGCGAGTCACCGAAACATCCTGGGGGCTTGGCCGGGGGTCGCCCGAGGGGTGGTTGTGGGCCAGGATCGCTGAGGTTGCCTCAAGCACCATCGCTTCGCGGAATACTTCGGCGGCACGTACCGAGACCGCGCTCACGCCCCCTGCGATAGCCACCGGTGTGCCCAGGAGCCGCCCGCGCGTGTCCAGCGCGAGCACGAAGAGCTGTTCCTTCGTCTTCCCGGCGAAGAACGGCCCCATCAGTGCGAACACTGCTTCTGGTGTCGTGAGCAACGGCCGCGCGTCCGGGTCCAGGCGCCCCGCCCGGCGCCCCAGCTCCACTGCTGCGATCACCTGCGCTGCCTTGGCCGGCCCGAGGCCCCGGGTGCGCTGGAGCGCCGCAGCATCGGAACGCAACAGCCCCGCCAGTCCGCCCGCGCCATCAATCATCCGTCGCGCCAGGTCCACGACATTCTCACCCGGAACTCCCGAACCGAGGAGGATTGCCACCAGTTCCGCGTCGCTGAGCACCTCGGGGCCATGACGCAGGAGCCGCTCGCGCGGCCGCTCGTCGTCAGCCAGCTCGCGAATGGTTCGGTAAGGGGAGCTCCGGGCCGGCGCCTCGCTCACGTGCCGGATTCTACATGTCCTCACCACCCCTGCCAGTGCCGCGGCCCAGGCTCAGATGCCCGGTTCGCCCTCAACCCTCTTCTCTGCGGGCGGCAACCTCTCGACCCAGACCGCCAGCGCCGAGTGCGGGAAATACGTCACCTTCAAGAGGTCGCCCTCGCGGATGTTGGTGTGGAATTGGGCGCCCACGCGGAGGATACGCCCGCTATCGAGGCGGATGTAGTGGCTTCGCATCACCAGGGAATCCGAGCGCGACCAGCGCCGCGTCACCTCCCCGGTGGTCTCTTCGATGCCGCCCGAGAGGTCGAGCGCGGCCTGCGCTGCCTGGAAGCCGAAAAGAAAGCTCAGCACCGCCAGGACGATGACAAGGAACCACGTGCCGCCGTAGTCACCGCCCGTAAGCAGCCGGTCGAAGAAGAAGAAGAGGAGGAGCGCCGCCGAGCCCACGAATAGCGGTCCCCAGAGCGCCACGCTCCGCCAGAGGCGTCCGCGCGCTCGCGCTGCCTCCACCCGGGCCATCAGGTCCGGCTCGTTCTGCCAGCTCATTGGGCGGGTGGGATCTTCAGAACGGCCCCAATCTGCAGGGTCTCGGGCTTGATGCCAGGGTTGAGCGCCTCGATGGCCTCCACCGTGACTCCAAACTGGGCGGCGATGCCCGAAAGCGTATCGCCGGACTGCACGGTGTAGGTGCGCTCTCCGCCGGGTGTTGGGCTGGGGGTGGACGTCGCCGTCCCACCCGGTGACGGTGAGGCTGAGGGCGCCGCAGTTGGCGAGCTTCCAGGAGCGGTTGTGGCTGCGGACGTGGGAGAGGCGCCCGGCCGCGTGGGTGTGGCTGTTGCTACCACTGCCGGGGTCGAAGTTGTCACCGTGCGTCCCGGGTCCGCCTTGCTCTTACTCTGGGGCGGCGAAATCACCAGGTATATGGCAACGGCTGTCCCCACCAGCAGCGCCGCGATGGACCCGCGGAAGGCGATCGCCGACGGCGTTGCCGACGCGGGCGCCAGGCACCGCAGGCACACGTCCTCGCCGTGTTCGGGGCAGTAGAGCCGCCCACAGGTTGGGCACTCCGCCTCGGCCGGCCGGTCACAGTAGTGGCACTGCGGCTCCGCCATGCCCGTAGGTTACAGGCGCCGCTTCCCACGCGACAGCACCTCTCGCCGAGCTGGCCGTCCCCGGCGCCGCCTCGAAGCGGTGTAATCTATCCTCATGACCACACCCGCCGGCCCGCGCCCGGAGTGGCTCAAGGTTCGCTTCCCCACCGGCCCCGGGTACGGCCATGTGCAAGACCTCATGCGCAGCAAGGACCTGCACACCGTCTGTGAAGAGGCCCGCTGCCCGAACATAGGCGAGTGCTGGAATCGCGGCACTGCCACGTTCATGATCCTGGGCGACATCTGCACCCGCTCCTGCGGCTTCTGCGCGGTGACGACGGGGCGTCCTTCGGGGCTTGACCGGGGCGAGCCCGGGCGCGTCGCCGTGGCAGTGGAACGGATGGGCCTGCGCCACGCCGTTATCACCAGCGTCAACCGCGATGAGCTCGCCGATGGCGGGGCCGCCATTTTCGCCGAGACTATCCGGCAGATCCGCCGCCTCTCCCCGGGAACAACCGCCGAGCTTCTCATCCCCGATTTCAAGGGCGACCGCGGCGCCCTTTCCACCGTGATGGCCGCAGGGCCGGACATCCTTGGCCACAACGTGGAGACCATCCCGAGGCTCTACCGCCAGGTGCGGCCGCAGGCGATCTACGAACGCTCGCTCGGCGTGCTCGCTGCTGCGAAAGAGCTCGGCCCCGGCTCCCTCACCAAGAGCGGCCTCATGCTCGGCCTCGGCGAAACGGCCGATGAGGTGATCGCCGTCTTCGACGACCTCGCCCGCCATAACGTGGATGTAGTGACGATCGGCCAGTACCTGCGCCCTACCCCGCAACACCTCCCCATCGAGCGCTACTGGACCCCGCAGGAATTCGCCGCGCTTGCCCGGGCTGCCCACGACAGGGGCTTCCGGCACGTGGAGTCCGGCCCCCTGGTTCGAAGCTCCTACCACGCCGAGGAGCAGGCAGGGCACGCTGGCGCAAACGTCCAGGCGCCTGCCGCGGGTTGAGCGTTCTCACCTCGGGGAACCAGGCCCGTGTGCCCTATACTTGGCTGCACTATGGAGAACCACGTCCCGGCCGGCATTGATCTCGCCGGCGTCTCACGTTTCTTTTCCGAATCTGTTCCCGGTGGTGATGCTCCGCTCGCTTTCGAGCTGATTGCCGGCGGCAAATCGAACCTCACATATCACGTCCGCGCCACGGACCGGCACTGGGTGCTGCGCCGTCCTCCTCTCGGCCACGTTCTCCCAACCGCCCACGATATGGCCCGCGAGTTCAGGGTGCTTTCAGCCCTCGTGGACACCGGCGTCCCCGCTCCGCGCCCCATCGCACTCTGCCAGGACACCACCTTCAACGGCGCGCCCTTCTATGTCATGGAATTCTGCGAAGGGCTCATCGTCGGCGAAGAGATGCCCCCGGGCTTTGCCACCACTCCAGACGAGCGCCGCCGCATGTCGCTTGCCCTGGTCGATACGCTCGTGAAGCTCCACGCCGTCGATTACAACGCCGCCGGGCTCGGCGACTTCGGCCGCCCCGAAGGCTACCTGGAGCGCCAGGTGCGCCGCTGGGCCGAGCAATGGGACCGCTCCGAAACCCGGCCCCTGCCTGCAATCCGCGAGCTCATCCGCCGCCTGCGCGCTGCCATCCCGCAGTCTCCCGCCCCCACCATCGTCCACGGCGACTACCGGCTGGGGAACATGATTCTCGATGCGAACGACCCGGGCCGCGTTGTTGCCATCCTCGATTGGGAAATGGCAACGCTCGGCGACCCGCTCTCCGACCTTGGCTACACACTGGGGTACTGGGGCGAGCCTGATGACCCCCCGGAGCGGGTGGCGGTTGCCCCTACCACGCACGTCACGGTGGGGCCCGGCTTCCTCACTCGCGCCGAGCTTGTCGCCGAATACGCACGGCGCAGCGGACGCGATGTGAGCAACATCGAGTTCTACGAGGTGCATGCGCTCTACAAGCTCGCATGCATCGCCGAAGGGATCCACGCCCGCTTCCTGAAGGGCGAGACTGTCGGCGAGGGCTTCGAAGGCTATGGCGAACGTGTCGAGGCGGTCGCTGCGCTCGCCCTTTCCATTGCCGACTCCTCCTCAGACTCGCGGTTGCGCGGGGAGTTCTGAGCCTCCGGCACTTACCGGTTCTGGAACTCGGGGTGCCGCTTTTCCAGGAACGACGCCATCCCCTCCTGCGCGTCATACGTCTGGCTGGCGCTTGCCATCATCTCCACGGCGTAGGCGTACGCCTTGGGCTGGTCCATATCCACCTGGGCATAGAACGCCTGCTTCCCCAGCGCCTTCGAAAGGGGGCTGCCGCGCGTGGCCCGCTTCATCAGGTCCTGTGTCGCCGCGTCGAGCTCTTCGGGCGCAACCACCGCATTGACAAGCCCCCAGTCGAGGGCCGTCCTCGCATCGATGGTGTCCCCCGTGAACACCATTTCGAGCGCCCTCTTGCGGCCGATGCTCCGCGTGATTGCCACCATCGGCGTGGTGCAGAACCAGCCCCCCTTGCCGCCCGGGGCTGCAAAGCCAGCGTTCTCGGAGGCAACCGCCAGGTCGGCCGACGCCACCAGCTGGCAGCCCGCTGCCGTCGCAAGCCCGTGCACCCGTGCGACAACCACCTGGGGGATCGTCTGCATCGTGCCCATCACCTCCGCGCACGTCCAGAGCAGCTTGCGCATCTGGGGGAGGTTCGCCCCGGCCATGTCGGCGAAGTCGTGCCCGGCGGAGAAGACAGGCCCGTTCGCGGCAAGGATGACGCCCAGCGCATCGCTCTCACCCGCTTCGCGGAAGGCCTGCAGCAGTTCCTGCAGGTGTCCCAGCGAGAGCGCGTTTCGCCTTTCGGGACGGTTCATTGTGATCGTTATGCACGCGCCTTCGCGCCCGGTTTCGATGTACTTGTAGGCCATGATTATCCTTCCCATGGCGCCTGCCTGCGCGCTCTACGCTGGCGCGGCGCCGCAACTCACCAGTGAATCCTACGCCCGCACATGGTGGGCGTGCAGCCTCAGCCGGCCCTGCCGCTTCTCACGCCCGTGAATCGCTTCGGGAGGCGCACCGTGAAGACCGCGCCCTCCCCCGGCTGACTGGCCGCATCCACGGTGCCCCCATGGGCCCGTACCAGGTGCTTCACGATTGCCAGGCCCAGGCCCGAACCGCTCGCGCCCGCCGCTGATTCTGCCTTGAAGAACCGCTCGAACACGCGCGAACGGTCCTGCTCGGAGATGCCGGGCCCTTCATCGGTCACGCACACCGCAGCCAGCGAGCCTTCGTCCCGCACCTCCACATGCACCGTAGAGCCGGGCGGCCCGAACTTCGCTGCGTTGTCCAGCAGATTTGTGAACATGCGCAACACCGAGGACCGGTCGGCCTCGACTTCCACGCCCGTCGGGCCTTCAATCGCAACCTCCAGGCCGCGAGCGTCGAGGCGGGGCCGCATGAGCGATGCCGCCTCCCGGGCGACCTCGGCGAGGGCCATCGGCTCGGGATGCAGTTCGATCGCTCCCGATTCGATTCGCGAAAGGTCCAGGAGCTCGTTGACAAGCGAGGTCATTCGCTCCGCCTGCTGGCGGATGCGAACAATGAAGGCCGCCATCGCTTCCTCCCCTTCGACATTGCCATCCTCCATCGTCTCGACCAGCGCGCGAATCGAGGCCACCGGTGTCCGCAGCTCGTGCGAAACGTTGGCGACAAAGTCCCTTCTCACCTGGTCGAGCCTCTGCACCTCCGAAAGGTCAGTCAGCATCAGGAGGACCGCCCAGTCGCCGCCGCCCTTGATGGGCACAGCGGCCGCCTTGAGGGAAAGGCGCTTCGGGCCGAACGTTACCACCGTCGCCGCTGGCGCCTCGCCGCCCTGTACCGCCTGCCGGACCATGGCATCGAGCTCGTAGTCGCGCACGCTCTCTATCAGCGCGCGGCCGACGGCTTCGTCCCGGCTTGTTCCGATGAGACGCAGCGCCGCCAGGTTGATGAGCCGCACACTGGTATCGGCCGAGACCGCGATCATCGCGTCGGTGGCCGCGTCGAACACGGACTGTAGCCGCGCCTGGTCCGCTTCGATGGTGCGCACCAGCTCCTGCACGCGGCTGGCCATGTGGTTGAAGTGGCGCACCAGTTCAACCGTCGCGCCGGAAGTTGCCGGCACGCGCTCCCACAATTCGCCCTCAGCCAGCCTGGTGCTGGCGGCCGCTATCTCGCGCATGGTCGCCTCGGCGTTCCGGAACGTCATCCAGCCCACGACCACGCTTGCCAGCGCCGCCAGCCCAAGCAGCAGGGTCACTGTCCCCGGTCCCGCATCAGCCCTCACGGCCAGCCCAACCGCCACACCGGCCACCCCCACAGTCGCCGCGAGCACCGCTCCCCGCCAGGCGAGGTCACGGATCATCGCGCATCAGCCTTCGAAGATGTAGCCGCTCCCGCGCACGGTCCGGAGCCGTACCGGCGCCCCGGCGTCCTCTTCAACCTTCTGGCGGAGCCAGCGCACGTGAACATCAACGGTGCGCAGGCCACCGCTGTAGTCCTCGCCCCAGACGGCGTCAAGGATCTGCTCACGTCTGAACACCTTCCCGGGGTGTTCGAGGAAGAATAGCAGGAGTTCGAACTCCTTTGGCTTTAGCTTCAGGAGCCGCCCACCCAGGCGCGCCTCGTGGCGATTGCGATCCAGTTCGATATTTCCAGCCGCCAGCGTCGGGTTGTCCTTCGCGGGGTGCTCGCCCATGCGGCCAGCGCGCCGGAGAAGCGCGCGAATCCGGGCCTTCAGCTCGCGCATGCCGAACGGCTTCCCCACGTAATCGTCCGCGCCCGAATCCAGCCCCGCGACGCGGTCGCCTTCGCCTGCGAGTGCAGTCAGCATGAGGATCGGCGTATCGAGGTCGCGCCGGAGCAGGCGGCACACCTGGATCCCGTCCACTCCCGGCAGCATCACGTCGAGCACGATCAGGTCCGGCCGGTTTTCGCGCACCAGCCGGAGCGCATCGTCTCCGCGCAGGGCGGTTGTCACCTCGTAGCCTTCGCGCCGCAGGTTGTGAGCGATGGTGAAGAGCAGGGACTCCTCGTCTTCCACTACGAGGATCCTGGCCGGCGAATCGGGGGCCGCGGATGTCATCTCACCCTCATCGTTGCGGTGGGCGCATTAACGCAGGATGAACGCGCTCACCTGCTACGATGAATCGCGGAGCCCCGGCCCGCAAGGCCCGCTCCGGAGGGTTCATCCTGGACGGCGCCCCCGCCGCTTCGCAGACCAGCCGCCTTGCCGGGTTTGCCGCGCTTGGGCTGGCTCTGCTTGCCGCCGCTACCGTCACCGTCTACCTGTTCACGGCGGGCGATGATTCCGCGGGCGCGCCCGTGGAAGATGGCACCGCAACGTCGCCAGCCGGCATCCGCAACGCGCCCACAGCCGCCCCTGATACGGGCCCGCTCGATTCGAAGCGCCCGGAGATTAGCCGGCCGGCGCCGGATTTCGCCCTCGTGGATGCCCGCGATGGGAGCACTCTCCGGCGTCTTTCCGACTACCGCGGCAAGGCGGTGGTGGTCAACTGGTACGCGAGCTGGTGCGGCCCCTGCCGCTCCGAGATCCCGGACTTCCAGGAAGCGCAGGACGCCTTCCCCGACGACCTCGTCGTCCTTGGCGTGAACTACCAGGAATCCCGGGAGCGCGCCGTCGACATCCTGGAGGTCCTCTATGCCAGCTACCCGGCCGTCCTCGACAGCACGGGCTCCGTGGCCGACCAGTGGCGCGTCGGCTCGGGCCTGCCCGTCACCTTCTTCGTCGACAGGGATGGCATCCTTCGCGGCATGAAGACCGGGCGCGTCACGCCCTCTGAGCTTGAAGCCCAGCTCGCCACACTGGGCCTCCCGTACCGCGCCGCGAATTGACCCCCGCAGGGCGCAACTCCGCTCTTGACGCACGGTTGCGAAACCGGCAGTCTTGCCCACGGTACAACCGAATACGCGGTAGAGGCCCTTCGCCCTGCGGAGGGAAGCAAACCGGGGGAAGCCGGTGCGATTCCGGCGCTGTCCCGCAACTGTGATGCCCGCCCCGGGCTAAGCCAGGTTACCCACCCTCGCACGCCGCACCGAAATCCTTCGCGAGAAAGGGGTCGGGCCTTGGCATCTCATCTGACTTGACCCGCCCGCCAGTGGCGGGTCTTTCGTTTTCAGCCGTCGCCGCCGGCGGGGCCGCGCCCCGCCCGTTCCGAATCGAGGATTTGATGCACCGTTTGCCCGCCGCCCTGCTGGCGGCCGCCCTTGCCCTGCCGCTTCTCGCTGCCGCGGCCGCTTACCCCGACCGTCCTGCCGCCCTGCGCGGCGTCGAGTTCATCCGCACCACCCAGCAGCCCGATGGCGGCTTTGGTCCCCTGGGCCAGACGATGGACGCCATCTACGCGATCCGCGCCGCCGGCCTCGACCCGAACACCCTTGCCACAGACGGGAAGACCCCCGCCACCTACCTGCGCGCTAACGCCGCCTCGGCCAGCGGGCCGGCTGCTGCCGCCAAGGCCGCCCTCGGCGCCCGCGCGCTTGGCCTTGACCCGCGCAACATAGAGGGCGCCGACCTCATCGCGAAGATCGAGGCCGCGTTCGTGCCGGGCACTGGCCGTTTCGCTGAAGACGACTTCAGCCAGTCCATTTCCATGATCGGGCTCGCCTGCTCCGGCGTTGCCGCTCCCAGCACCGCCATCCGCGCCCTCCGGGAAGCGCAGCTTGCTGATGGCGGCTGGGGCTTTGGCGGCTTCAGCGACGCCGATACCACTGCCATCGCCATCCAGGCGCTGGTCGCCTCGGGCGTTCCGCGCGGTGATTCGTCGGTGGCGAAGGGCGTCGCCTATCTCCAGGCGACGCAGGCGGCGGATGGCGGCTGGGGCTATGGCGGTGCATCGAATGCGTCGTCTACTGCCTTTGCCATCCAGGGGCTCATCGCCGCAGGAGAACAGGTGGAATCGGCCGCTTACGTGAAGGTTGGGGCAACCCCGATCGCCTTCCTGCTGAGCCAGCAGAACCCTGATGGCTCTTTCAAGGGGTTCGATGTCGCGTTTGCCACCAACCAGGCCGTCCCCGCTCTTGCCGGGCGCGGATTCTGCGAAACCTCGACCACACCCATCACGCCGGTCCCGGCGATTGTCCCGCCCGGGCCTCCCGCCACCGGTAGCGGCCTGGCAGAGCCAGCTGCACAGGGGGTGCTGTTCCTCGTCGCCGGGTTGGCGCTGGTGGGCGTGGGCTCAGTGACGTTGATCTCCCGGAGGGGAGCCCGGTGACCGCCTCCACCCGGTGCGAGAGGCACTGAATGCCGGCGCACGCCTGGTTGGCCTGGGTCCTGATGGTGATGGCCGTGGCGCTTTCCACCACCAACCCGCTCTACCTGGTGGTCGTCCTTCTCTGCGTGCTCCTCGTCGGCCTCATGGCGCCAAGGACGGGCCACGCCATCGCCAGCCTCAGGGCGATGCTCGTCCTCGGCGCGGGTCTCTTCCTGCTCTCGGTTGCCATTGCCGCCGTCAACGGAGGATTCGGTGAGCATGTGCTCTTCACCATTCCCGGGCCGCGCGTCCCGGGCTGGCTCGGTGGCCTGCAGCTCGGCGGCCCGGTCACCGGGGAGGGCCTGGTAGCCGCGGCGGTGCGCGGGCTCGCCATCTTCTGCGTGCTCGTCGCCTTCGCGGTTTTCAACGGGGCAGTAAGCCCGCACCGGGTCCTGCGCCTGGCGCCTGCCGCGCTCTTCCACGCCGGCCTGGTGGTCACCGTTGGCCTCGCCCTCCTGCCCTCCAGCATCGAGGATCTCCGCCGCATCCGCGAAATGCGCGCCCTGCGAGGGGGCCGCGCAGGGCTGCGCGACCTCCCTGCCCTGGTCGTGCCCGCGATCATCGGGGGGCTCGAACGGGCGATGCGCCTTGCCGAGGCGATGGAAGCCCGGGGCTTCGCCGCGTCCTCGCCGCCAGGAGCCCCGGCCCGGCTCGCAGGCCTCGCCTCGGTTCCGCTCCTGCTGGACGCTGCCTGGGGCTGGTTCTACTACGAGTGGGCGAGGGTGCTGGCGCCGGTGGCTGCCCTCCTCGGGGTCGCCGCCCTGTTTGCCTGGGCGCGGGCCGCCGCGAGCCGCCGCCACACCACGCGCCTTTCCCGTGAACAGGTCACCGGCCTCGACCACGCCGCGATCGGCCTCTCCCTCGTAGTTGGCATCACAGCCATCGGCAGCCGCGCCACTGGCTGGCCTGGTCTTGGCTACAACCCGTTCGCAGGGCTGCAACTGCCGCCGTTTGCGCTCGATGGAGCGCTACTCGCACTCGCGACCGCGTGGCCTGCGCTCCGGCTCACTGCTGTTCCCGCGCCCGGCACGCTACACCCGGAGACGCTCTCTTCCCCCGGGGCTACGCCGCCATGATCGCGCGCCTCGACAGCATTACCTATTCGTACCCGCGCGCCAATTCGCCCGCCCTGCTTGATGTGACTGCCAGCATTGCGGAAGGTGCCTTCGTTCTCCTCGCCGGACCCTCCGCTGGCGGCAAGTCGACGCTGCTGCGCGTCTTCAACGGCCTCGTGCCGCAGTTCCATGGTGGCACCTTCTCGGGAATGGCCCGGGTCGCCGGGCTCGACCCCGCCCGCACGCCGTCAAGGCGCATGGCCACGATCGCCGGGATGGTCTTCCAGGAACCCGAGTCGCAGGCCATTGCCGACACCGTGGAGGACGAGATCGCCTTCGGAATGGAGCAGCAGGGCGTTGCCCCTGACGCGATGCGCCGCCGCATCGATGCCCTCCTCGCCTCCATGCGCGTCGAGCACCTGCGCTTCCGCCGTCTCGCAACGCTGTCGGGTGGCGAACGCCAGCGGATTGCCATCGCCTCCGTGGTGGCGCTCGAACCCCGCATCCTCCTGCTCGATGAGCCGGTCTCGCAGCTCGACCCGGCCGGCGCAGATGCGACCATCGAGACCGTTGCCCGCCTCCACCGGGAGCAGGGCATCACCGTCTTCTGCGCAGAACACCGGCTGGAGCGGCTCCTGCCCCTCGCCGATACCGTACTGCAAGTGAATGCCGGCCGCGTCACTTCGCTGATGCCCCGTGAAGCGGCGGCTTCCATCGATGCTTCCCCGGCGGTGGCTCGCCTCGGCCACCGCCTCGGCATGGTCCCTGTCCCCCTCAGCGTCGACGAAGCCCGCCAACGTCTCAGTGGCAGCGGGGTGCCCGCTACCCTCGTCTGTCCGCTTCCAGCGGCCCTGCCTTCCCCCGGCGATGAGCTGCTCTCCCTCGAAGGCCTGTCTGTCGCCTATGGCGAGTTGTTGGCCCTCCGCGACGTCGCGTTTTCGCTCGGGGAAGGCGAGATTGTGGCCCTGGTCGGGCCCAATGGCAGCGGGAAGTCGACCCTCTTCCGTGCCCTCGCCGGGCTGGCGCGCCCGGCCACAGGTGAGATCCGTTTCTCCGGCCTGGCCGCCCCGCCAGCCGTGCCCGAACGCACCGCCTTCGCGGGGTTGGTGCCGCAGGATCCGGCGCTGGCCTTCTATCACGAGACCGTGCGCCGGGAGGTCGAGGCGACGCTCCGGCTGCGCCGTTTGCCGCGTACCGCCGCGGCTGTCTCCCGTTGGGGGCTCGATGGCATTGCCGGACAGCATCCCCGAGACCTCTCCACAGGGCAGCAGCAGCGGGTCGCCATTGCAGCCATGCTTGCCCACGAGCCACGCGTCTGGCTTCTTGACGAGCCCACGCGGGGGGCCGACCCCGCCGCCAAAGCCTGGCTGGCCGCACGGCTCCACGCTCACGCTGCAGCAGGCAATGCAGCCATAGTCGCCACGCATGACGTGGAAGCCGCAGCGCGTTTCGCCACGCGGGTCATCGGCCTGGACGAGGGCCGAATCAGCTTCGACCTTCCCGTCCGCGCCGCCCTCGGGACGGGCGGTCCCCTTCCTACCCAGGTGGCCCGGGTCGTGCCGGGTGCGCTCCTCCCCGAGGAGGTGGTAGCTACATGAAACGGCACGTCCGGGCGATTCTCATCCTGCTTGCCGTCGCCGGCGCTCCCGGCCTCTCCCGGACGCGCGCCGATGGGGGCGAGGCGGGGCTGGTGGTCCAGCATGGCAACGGCACGGTCGAGACCTATTGCATCGCCTTCGACGGCGACGGAATTCGGGGCGACGAGATGCTGCGCCGGGCAGGGGTATCGTTCGAGCATTTCGGCGGGCTCGTCTGCTCTCTTGGAACGGACCCCGGTGAGGCCTGCCCCGCTGCCAGCTCGTTCGAGACGTGCACCTGCAAATGCAAGGGCGCGGAGTGCACCTACTGGGCATTCTTCACGCGCACCTATGGCAAGGGATGGGTCTACTCAGCGCTTGGCTTTACCGCTCAGAAAGCGAGGAACGGGGACCTCCAGGGGTGGAAGTGGGGCAGGGGCAGCGCCATGAGTGCTCCCGCTCCTGTCGACATCTCGTTTGAGCAGATATGTGGCCACCCGCCTGCGGTCGTGCCCGGGCCGTCGCCCACAGCCGCGTCGACAGCGCCGCCACCTTCCGAGCCTGCCGCCCCGGCCACGGCGGCCATCGGCGAAACGGCCCCCGCGGGCGCCAGTGCCACATCCTGGCCAGCCGGCGCCGGCTCCTCCGCAGCCGCCCAATCGAGCCCCCCGCCCGGGTCCACGCCGTCACCGGTTGAACCGGTCTTAGACCCGCAGGGCAGAGAGCCTTCCGGCGGCCGCTCGATGGGGATTGCCGCGTTCGGCGCGGTGGTTGCCCTGCTGGCCGTGTCCATCGCGGCGGCCTGGAGGTGGCGACGCCGTGGCGGTTGAGCAGGCCATCCCGAGCAGGCACTCCCTGCGGTTGCCCCGGACCGCCACCATGGCCTTCGTTGCCCTGAACCTGCTTGGGATGGCCGCCTATCTGCATCCATTCCTCTTCGCCACAGCGCGAGCGGAGGATAGCTCGTGGTTCATGCACGCTACCGATGGGCCCCTCATCGTGGCCGCCGTGGCTGCCCTCTGCCTCGCCCTGACCATCGCCGAGCTCACGGGCGGCGGTATGAACAGCAAGTCGCTCGCCGCACTCGGCGTTCTTGCCGCGCTCGCCGCGGTGTTGCGAACGGTCACCCTCCCGGCGGGGGCGAATCTCTACTTCTTCCTCGTCATCCTGGGCGGCTATTCCTTCGGCCCCAGGATGGGCTTCCTGCTCGGCGCGCTCTCGTTCTTCCTCAGCGCCCTTGTGACCGGCGGCGTGGGTCCGTGGCTTCCGTTTCAGATGTTCGCCAGTGCCTGGATGGGCCTCACCGCCGGTGCTCTCCGGACTGCGCTGGCGCCGCTTCGCCCCGGGACGCGGGCAGAGGTGGGGCTCCTGGCCCTGTTTGGCGCAACCTGGGGCATCCTATTCGGCGCAGTTACCAACCTCTGGTTCTGGCCGTTCTGGGCCGGTGGGCCGGACGTGACGTTCCAGCCGGGCATCGGCGCGGCCGAAGCCGCCAGGCGATACCGGAACTTCTACCTGCTCACAAGCTTCGGCTGGGACCTCATGCGAAGCGTGTGCAACGCCGCCGTCATCCTGGCCCTCGGCGGGCCACTCCTACGCGCTCTCCTGCGCTTCCACGATCGCTTCCACTGGAACGAGCGCGCCCACAGATCCTATGAGCGTTGACCTCCGACCGCCGCAGCAGCGGGCTTTGCGTAGTTGAGCGCCCCCGACCAGTCGACCAGCGTCACCGGGTCGTTGCCGGCCACCCACGCATCGTGTCCGGGCGGGAGGTGACAGACGTCTCCGGGCCGGGTCTCGAACTCCGTCCCGTCTGCCATCTTCACATGCAGAGTCCCGGTGAGCTGGTACTGAAAGTGCGGCGCCTCGCACCACTCCGTGTTGGCCGTTGGCTTGACGTCCGTCGACCAGCGCCAGCCGGGTTCGAGCGTGAATCGCCCGATGGCCGCTCCGGCGACGTGGACCAGTTCCAGCTTTCCGCGCGGAATCGGGCGGACCTCATCCGGGGTATCGAGTGACTTCCTATCGTGGCTTGCCATTGCAGACCTCCTGTCCAGGGTGCCCGTAGTTTGAAATACGAGATAAACACTGTCAATAGTATTTATTTACCCTGGAAATAGAATCTCGAACGCTTCGGGAACCAGGGCCAGGAAGGTCAGTCCAGCAGGGGGCTTGGCAGCCTGGGAAACATTGGCGTAATGTATCCGTAACATAGGTGAAACAATCCCTGAGGTAACGCCATGACTATCGCCGCCTCAACCCTCACTCCCCGGGAACGGTTCCAGGTGGCCAGCGAGCACCTGTACAACGCCCTCCGCGATGCCTATGGGCGCAGTCTCGGGGCCGACCAGGCGATTGTGCGCGCCATTTCTGAATACGGCGCTGCCTGCCGCCGCGGCGACGACCTCCACACCGCCAGCGAGCATGTGCAGCGCGCCCTGCGCTTCCAGCTCGGCGCCGCCTTCGGCGCCCGCCAGCCGATTATCCAGGCTCTTTCCGAGTACGGGCAGGCCTGCCGGGATCTTGGCAGGGAGATGCGCGGCGCGGCCTGATGGCGCCCGCTATCTGATCAGTCCGACGATGGTTTGCGCGCGGCGCGCCGGATGGCAAATCCTGCTGCTTCGACTCGCCGGGTCAATCCCAGCTTGCTCAGGATGTCGCTCACGTGATGTTTCACAGTCTTTTCCGAAAGGTATAGCTGCTCACCGATCTCCCGATTGGTGAGACCGTCCGCAATCAGGTCCAGGATCTTCAGCTCGCGCTCCGTGAGCTGTTGTGCGAGGCGGTCCTCCTCGGTCACCACGTTTCCCCGGCGTATCTGGTCGATGACCGTTGCCGAGCTGCTCGCATCGAGGATCTTTCCCCCCCGGCCGACCACGCGCATCGCCTCAATCAGCTCCGTCGTGACCACGTCCTTGAGCATGAAGCCCGAGGCCCCGGCGACGATGGCCGCCATCACAGCCTTCTCATCTGCGAACGAAGTGAGCATGAGCACGTTCGCCGCCGGGAACCCGGCCCGGATTTCGCGGCAGGCCTCGATCCCCGAAAGCCGGGGCATGCGTACGTCCAGCACGACCAGTTCCGGCCTGTGCTTCAGCGCCTCGCGCACAGCCTCCTCCCCGTCGCGCGCCTCCGCCACCACGCTGAATTCGGGGTGATTGCGAAGCGCGGCCTTCAGTCCGCCTCGGACGAGGTCGTGGTCGTCGGCCAGCAGGACGTGAATGGTATCAGTCATCTTGCCTCCTGGGAATGGCTACCCGCACGGTTGTCCCCATGCCGGGAATGCCCAGGACCGCCAGCGTTCCTCCAAGCCGCTCGGCCCGGGTACGCATCGTGACGCTGCCGAGGCCTGTGCGCACATGTTCGGAATCGAACCCGGCGCCGTTGTCCTGGATCGTGAGCGCCGTTTCGCCCGGCGTCTGGCGCAGGTCGACCGCGATCTTCGATGCCTCACCATGGCGGATCGCGTTGCTGATAGCTTCCCGCGCGATGTAGAGCAGGTCCTCCGATTCCCGCGCGCTGAGTTCCTGCAGCGCCGCTGCCGTGATGTTCACGACCGTGTCCGTCCCCGATGGCACCATCTGCCGCAGCACGAAGGCGAGGTCGCGCCCCAGCTCGGGCTGCGCCGCCGGCGCTTCTGCTTCCAGCATGGTGATGTAGGCGCGGATGTCGCCAATCAGCTCGTTTATCCTCGAAACACCCTGGGTCAGCGACTCCCTTGTCCCTGGAGCCACGTCACCGCGGTTGGAGAGGGCGTCGAGTTCGAGCCCCAGGGCGTACAGGGCCTGGATCGTCCCGTCGTGCAGGTCATGGGCGATACGCTCGCGCTCCTCCAGCAGAAAGAGGCGCCCGCTCCGGTCCTGGGCAAGGGCGGTGGCGACGCTTACCGCGGCCTGCAGCGCGAGCGTCGCAATCGCGAACTCGTCCTGCTCTGAGAAAGGGGAGTCGCAGGCGTCGCGCGCCAGGTAGAGGGACCCGATCGTCTTGCCTCCTGCCCGGATAGGAGCGCCGATGAAACGGCACATCTCCGGGTGGCCTTCTGGCCAGCCCGTGAACGAGTCATGTGTGCGGAGATCGTCCAGCACGAGCGGGTGGTCGGCGTGGGCAAGAACGCCCAGCAGCCCCCTGCCCGTTGGCCCGTTGCCAAGACGGCGCGCCTGGGCTTCATCGATCCCGGTATAGACAAACCGCCCAACCCTGCCATCTTCGTCGAACGTAGAGATGGCGCCGTACGTGGCGCCCGCCAGCTCCCGCGCACGTACCGCGAGCCGTTGGAGTATCTCGTTCAGGTCGCTCAGGCCGGCCAGCAGCTCGGCAGTGGCGGCCATCTCAGCAATGCGGTGCGCAGTTGCCGCTCGCTCCCTGTCGACTGCCTCGGCCGGATGCATTGCTTCATTCTACGTGATTGGTGAATGCCTGTGCGTCATGCGGCACGGCTCACTGGCCACGCCACCGCAAGAGCGGCCCAAAGGGGCAGCAAGCTCGCTCCCAATGGCCATCATGGCGCCCGCCCGTCTATGGAATCCTTGGATGCATGGGTGTTTCGGTCGTTGTGCTCACATCAGATAGCGCCCTGCAGAAGGCGCTGACATCGAGGTTGGAACGCTTGCAGCCGGTCGTGATGGGCCATGATCCCGGTGATCCTCCGGCTTCAACAGAGATCGTGGTCACCACCGTTTCGGAGTGCGAACCGGAACGGTGCGGAAGGCTCACCTCGAAGGGAGCCATGGTGATTGTGCTGGCCGCAATTCCCCGCGAAGGCGAGCGGGAGCGCTACCTGCAGTCCGGGGCAGCGGCGTACGTGCCGATGTCCGTTGACAGCGCCGAGCTGCTCGCCGAAATCCAGCGTCTTGCGCCGCGGGTCGACAGGGTGCTCGCTGGCCCCATTGCCTGCCACGGCCTCTCCACTGGCGCCGCCGGCGCCGGGAAGTAGTGGCGGCCGCCCGCGGCCCGGCCCTGAGAGGTCATCTCATCTGTGCTGCCGGGGGCGCGTTCCCGCTGCCCTCTATCGCCGCCCTTCCCAGGTTCCACCACCTCGCGTCTCCATACCGCACGCGCTGGTAGAGCCACCACTCGGCCCCCCAGAGGTAAATGCGGTCCGCGCCCACACGCCGCGCGTAATCGATGTTCTTCCTGAAATTCGCCTCCGTCAGGTTGGCCGATGGGCGCTCCGGTGAAACAAGGCGGATGTCGCCATCGACCCACGGCTCGGCCTGCATCTCCGTTATCCAGAAGTTGCGGCCCTGCTCCCGCGCCAGCCTCGCCTGGTAGCTGTAGTTCGGGGCCAGCGGGCCGATCTCCAGAATCGGAACCACCAGTGTGCGCCCGGGGATGTCGTAGTTCCGCCAAGGATAGAGGCTCTGGGCGAGCACATCGGCATCGGCCAGCGCATGCTTCCAGCGCCGGTCAAAGACGAAGTGCTGGCCATGATTGATCGACACCGGCCTGCCGAGCGGATCGTTCGCCCTTATCGCCGCCACCTCTTTCTGGACAAACTCGCGGCTCAACGACCAGTTCGAGGCCCTCAACGATGGGACATATGGCTCGTTGTCGGCGCCCCAGGCGTCAATCGCGCCCGACTGTGAGAAGTGCGCCACGGCCGCCTCGATCATTACCAGCGCCCGTTCGCGCACGAACGGGTCCGACGAGACCTCGTCGCCGTATGCAACGCTCGCGCGCTCAAGCACCCATCCGGGAATGTAGTACTCCGGGTGCCGCTGGGCCTTCAACCCGACCGTAAGCAACACCCGGGCCCCGTGTTCCTCGGCTTCAGAGAGAAGCGCGTCGATAAGGGTCCAGTCGAACTCCCCCTGCCGCGGTTCCACCTGGGACCACTCCACCGAGAGCCGCACGTGCCTCGCGCCTAGCCCTTCGAGGAGCTCGCCGAGCGTGCCGGCACACCACCGTGCGCGCCCGGGGCGGTCATCCGGCACGTGGCCGTTCCCGGTCGCCGCATCTTCGAGCAGGAGATACTCCGCGTAGTTGCAGCTGAAGTTAATGCCGAATGCGGGGTTTCCGAGCGCCTCCGTGTGCGGCCAGCTCAGGCGCACGAAGAGCACGACCAATCCCCCCACCAGCAGGGCGCACGCGGCAGCTCCGCCCGCCAGCGCAGCCACCCCCGCCAGGAAGCGCCGCCACGGGAATGGCCTTCCCGCGGGCGCGCCAGCCATCTCCGGTCCTTCCATCCCCTGAAGGTTAGCGCGCGTGCGCCCCTGGGCCGAGCAGCTGCGTTTGCCGCGGGCCCCGCTCCGCGGTCACAATTGCTCGCAAACCCTGTCATCGCAGAGGAAAGGACAGTCACGAACGCATGATCGGCACCCCGGAACAGGACGCCTTCATTGGCCGCAGCCGCTGGGCTGTGGCAACAACCCTCCGTCGCGACGGAAGCCCTTCCTCGTCCGTGATCTTCTACGCGCGCGATGGCGAGGACCTGGTCTTCAGCACCACCCGGTCCCGGGTGAAGGCCCGGACTGTCGCCAATGACCCGCGCATCGCCCTCTGTGTCCTGGATGAAGGCGCCCCGTTCGGCTTCGTGACCGTGGAAGGTATCGCTACCATCCAGGAAGAAGACATCGTCCCACCACATATCGCCATCAACCGCGCAATGCGCGGCCAGCCCGGCTGGTCACCGCCCGAGGGCTACCTCGAACGCCTGAATGCGGAAGGGCGCGTGATTGTACGTGTTCGTCCCGGCCGGGTCTCGGGGATGCCCAACCGGTAGTACCCGTTCCCGCGGAACGCCCTTGCGAAACCGGGGACGGTGTCGCTCAGCCCGGACCACGCCCTGGAGTTGGAGGAAGGCAATGAAATTCCACGTCACGATCGATGTGGCCGCGGATACCGGTACGCGCATGGATGCCGAGGCCGGTGGGCCCGGACCGTTCATCGGGCACATCGTGCAGCGATTTCGTCCGGCGGCCTTCTACGTGGCCCTCGACCGCCGGACGATGTTCCTGGTCATCGATTTCCAGGGTGAGAATGAGATGGGCGAGTTCATGGCCTACATCTCCAGCCGCTTCGACACCTACCCGGTGATGACTGCCGTCTCCGACGGCGCCGGCTTCGCGGCGATCGCGGCCCACATCCGGGCAACCGTGCCCGGCGCGCCCTGATGGCTGCCCTCAGGCCGGGAGGCGGCCGCTCACCAGCGCCACCGGGATGCTGAATCCCCACGGCTCAGCGCGAATCTCGAACGCCGCCCGGCGCGCCGGCGAAGCCGCGGCGAGGATCTCCTTCAGCATCGAAACCCTCGATAGTGAGGTCTGCGCCCGCGCCACCCACGCTGCCCCATCGAGGTAAACCGCCAGCCGTTCCCGGACCTCCGCATCGAACCCCACTCCATTGAGCATCCGCACCCACTCGGAGGCGCGCCAATCACGGACGTGCGAGTCGTCGCGCAGGAGCTCAATTGCGTTCAGGAACGTGTCGAGAGCTGCGTCCTCGGGCGATACCGTGTCGACCAGGAGAAACCGGCCGCCTGGCCTGAGCACGCGGGCGGCCTCGCGCAGCACGGCGGCGGGGTCGGCGAAGTGGTGGGCTGCGTAGCGGGTCACCACAAGGTCAAACTCCGCCTCACCAAATGGGAGCGAGGCGGCATCTGCCTGTTCGAAGGTCACGTTCGCGAGCCCTCGCTCGCGCGCCAGGCGGCCGGCAACTTCCAGCATCTCGGGAGTGAGGTCAACCGCCGCCGTCCGGGCCCCGCGCGCGGCGAAAGCCAGGGCTGTGTGCCCGGCTCCGCAGGCCAGGTCCAGCACCCGTTCTCCCCCTTGTAGCTCTGCCGCTTCGATCATCGCCGCCAGATCATGACCCGATGCATGGACCGCGCTCGTAGCGTAGGCAGCCGCCACCGCTCCAAATTGCTGGCGGACCGCGGCATTCGTCGCTTCCTGGCTCAAGCGTGCCTCCCGGCCAACAGGTTCATCTCCAACATAGCGCAGGTGGGCATCCCGCGGTTCACGCGCGCTCGATTGTGGCCGTTAGCGCGCACAATTCGAGCCGCTCGCGGTAGTGTTCGGCCGCCTCCTTCGGGCAGACGATGACGGACGCCTTCCCGTGATTGTGCGCCTCGAACATGATCTCGGCTGCCCTCTCGACTGTGAGCGATGGCACGCACCGCAGCAGCGAACGGACGACGTGGTCCATCGTGTTGTGGTCATCGTTGTGTAGCACCACCCGGTAGGGAGGGAGGATGCGCTTCAGCGTCTCCTCGTCAACAACAGTTGCGGGTGTCCGGGTGGGGGTCGTCATGGCGGCGGAGAGTCAGGCGCGAGCGGACAGTCGCCCCAGCACGAAGGCCGCACGTTCCACAGTGGGGAAGACCGCCGCGCCCTTCTCCACGAGCTCGTCACGAACGCTATCGACGAGCTCCCGTTGCCAGCCTACCGCGCTCTCAGTCGGCCCAAGCACCACCGCGACCGGCTTCTGTGAGGTGGCGACGATCGCCGAGAGCCGGTTGCATGCGTGCCGCAGCCGCTCTTCTGCGTCAGGCCGGCCGAAGAACCAGTCCTCGCCCACGTTGGCGATTGCGGAGTCGTATTCCGGGCTGGCCAGCATCAGCTCCAGCAGGCCGTTCGACGATAGGCCGCTTCCCGCGAGGATAGACTGGTCAACGGGGTTGGCAATCCAGTCTGCAAGCGCCGGCGCCTTCGCCCGAACCTGGTCGCGGACAGTTGCCGGCAGCGGCACTACTTCGAGCCCGTGCTCCTCGCATGCGTCCGCCGATTGCACACTCCGTCCGCCCCCGCCGCCAACCACGGCCACCCGCCGCCCACCCGCGCCCCGCAGCAGCGACGCACCAACCACCAGGTCAAGCAGCTGCTCCTGGCTCCGGGCTTCCATTGCCCCGGCCTGGCGCAGCGCCGCTGACCAGAGCGCCGCGCTTCCCGCCAGCGCCGCCGTATGCGATGCCGCCGAACGCGCCCCGGCCCCTGTCCGGCCCGCCTTGTGGATAACGACCGGCTTCTTCGCTGCTGCCGACACAAGCCCGTCGAAGAACCCCCGGCCGTCCGGCACACCCTCCACGTAGCCAGCTATCACGGCTGTCTCGGGGTCGTCGGCGAGGTACGCCAGCAGCCGGCCCGGCGTGATATCCATCCCGTTGCCATAGTTCGCCACTTTGCCGAAGCGCAGGCCGCGGGCGTAACCCCGGGTTATCACCTCCACCGCGTTGTTGCCGCTCTGCGAGATCATCGCCACGCCTCCCCGGTCCCGGGGAAGGTCGGGCCGGAACGACACTCCGCCCGCGGGATGAAAAACACCCATGCCGTTGGGCCCCAGGATTCGCACGCCCGCCGCTTTCGCCCGCGCCTCGATCTCGCGCTCCAGGGCCGCCGCCGCCGCGTCGCCGGTCTCGCTGAATCGCCCCGTGAACAGGTGGAGGAAGCGCACCCCCCGTTCGCGGCACTGGCCGATGAGGTCGAGCACTCCTGAGGCCGGGATGCACGAAATCACCAGGTCCACCTCTCCGGGGACCGCCTCGAGCGCCGGGTAGGCGCGATAGCCCGACACCTCGTCCGCTTTCGGGTTGATCGGATAGACCGGGCCGCCAAAGCCGAATTCACGCATCGAACGCACGTAGTCATGCCCGGCGCTGTCGACATTCGTCGAGGCGCCCACCACCGCGATAGAGCGGGGGTTGAAAAGGAGCGTGAGGTCGGGGGCTGGTTCGCGCATGGGCAATATTCTAGAGGCCCCAGCCATCAAGACGCTTTCCCCGCCGCCATGTACCCTTTCAGGCATGCTTCTTCAGGGAAAGACCGCACTCATCTTCGGGGTCGCTAACGACCACTCCATCGCCTGGGGCATCGCGCAGGCCTTCCACGCCGAAGGGGCAACGCTCGGCTTCTCCTATGCGGGGCCCACGCTGGAGAAGCGCGTGCGCCCGCTCGCCGAGAGCCTGGGCGCGGAGTTCATCGAAGAGTGCGACGTCTCCGACGACGCCGCCATCGAGCGCGTCTTCGAAAAGGCCAGGGAGCGCTTCGGTTCGATAGATATCCTTATCCACGCCATCGCCTTTGCCAACCGCGACGAGCTGACAGGCAGGTTCGTGGACACCAGCCGCGCCGGCTTCGCCCTTGCCCACGACATCTCCGTCTACTCCCTCGTCGCCCTCAGCCGTGCTGCCCTGCCCCTCATGTCCGAAGGTGGCGCCATCCTCACACTCACCTACTATGGCGCCGAGAAGGTTGTACCCCACTACAACGTCATGGGCGTCGCCAAGGCCGCCCTTGAGGCGACCGTGCGCTACCTTGCTGCCGACCTTGGCGCCGATGGGGTGAGGGTCAATGCCATCAGCGCCGGCCCCATCCGCACGCTCGCTGCCAGCGGCATCGGCGGCTTTCGCGAAATGCAGAAGAAGTTCGCCGAACAGACTCCCCTCGGACGCGGCGTAACCATCGGCGACGTTGGTGGCGTGGCCGCGTTTCTCTGCAGCGATCTAGCCTCGGCCATCACCGGCGAGGTCCTCTACGTGGACGCCGGCTACAACATCATGGGAATGCAGCTGCCCGAATCGAAGGAATGACCCCGCAACCGGTACGCATCTTCCCGTACGATCATGCCCGGCATGGCGATGGCCCCTGGAGAGTCGTCTCCACGGTGTTCGATGAGTACGGCTTCCCCTTCACCGAGAGCGGCTACGACGCGGACCTGCTCCGCCCGCACGAGCACTACGACGGCATCCGTGGCTGGTTCGCCGTGGCCGAGGACCAGGCTGGCGAGGTCGTCGGCTGTGTAGGTCTGACCGATGAGGGCGACGGCCACTTTGAGCTCCACCGTCTCTATGTCCTCGCCCGTGCTCGCCGGTCAGGCACAGGCAACGCCCTTGTGCAATGGGTGCTCGATCTGGCCCGGGAGCGCGGCGCCCGCGAGGTGGAGCTCTTCAGTGACGTGCACTTCGAAGATGCCCATCGCCTCTACCGGCGCCTTGGCTTTCGGAACCATCGCTTTCGCTACGCGCCGGACCCCTGGCAGAGCCGGGAACTGGGGTTCATCCTCCGGCTCTGAAGGCCGCCCGGCCCTGTCAGGACGGGTCGAGCCAGCACACCTGCTGCCGGAGGAAGTACGCCCAGCGCCGCCTCAGACGGCGGCGTCGCAACATCGCGAGCGTTGTCTGTATCGGGCGGCGATTGTGGCCGTCATAGCCGGCGCGCAGGTAGGCGCGGTGCTGGGCGATCAGGTCATCGGTCAGCGCTTGCTGCATCTTTCATCCCTCCTCCAGTTCGGTGGAGAAACGCTAAGGTGCGAGCGCGTCATGTGTTGTCGCGTTAGATCGCGTCCCGCGCCATGATGTCCTCCACCTTCTCCCGCCGAACAAGTAGCCGTGCGCGGCCGTCCTTCACCGCCACCACGGGCGGGCGCAGGGCCATGTTGTAGTTCGAGCTCATCGCCAGGTTGTACGCGCCGCTGGCGGGCAGGCCCACCAGCTCTCCGGCCTCCAACCTCGGTACCTCCGCATCGCGCACCAGGATGTCGCCGCTCTCGCAATACTTCCCCGCCAGGGTCACCGTTTCTTCCGGTTCGGCCAGCGGCCGGTCCACAGCGACGGCCTCGTACTTCGAGCCGTAGATCGCCGGCCGGATGTTATCGGCCATCCCGCCATCGACCGAAACGTACGTCCGCACCCCCGGGATCTCCTTGCGCGCGCCAACCGTGTAGACCGCAATCATGCTCCCTGCGATCAGCGATCGCCCCGGCTCGATGTGCAGTGACGGCGCCGGCAGGTGGTGGCGCGCAAGCGCCTCGCGGAGGCTCGAAGCCACCGTTTCCGCGTATTCCGCTATTGCCGGCGCCCGCTGTTCCCGGTTATAGGCAACAGCGAAGCCGCCCCCGGGGCTGTACTCGCTCAGCCTGAAGTTGTGCGTGTCCCCCATCTGCGCGGCGAACGAACACACGACCTCGCTTGCTTCTGCATAAGGCTCCATCTCGAAGATGGGCGAGCCAAGGTGTACGTGCAGTCCGCGCAGGTCGAGCCCCGGCGTCGCCATCGCCTGCACAACTGCCCGCTCGGCGTCGCCCGTGGCGATGGCAAACCCGAACTTGCTGTCGAGCACGCCCGTCGTCGTCTTGGCGTGCGTGTGAGGGTCGACATTGGGCGAAAGCCGCAGCAATACCGGCTGCACCACGCCGCGTTCGCCGGCCAGCCTCGCCAGCGTCTCCAGTTCATAGAAGTTGTCGACCACCACGTGCCCGATGCCATCGCCAGCGAGCGCCCCGGTCAGCTCGGCCGGGAGCTTGTTGTTGCCGTGGAAGTAGATGCGTTCCGCGGGAAAGCCGGCCGCGCGGGCGATCGCCAGCTCGCCGCCACTGACGACGTCCAACCCCAGGCCCTCTTCCGCGACGATTCGCGCCAGCCCCCGCGACAGGAACGCCTTGGCCGCATAGGCAACGCGCGCCTCGCCCCAGCGCCCCTCGAATTCGCGCCGGAAGTCGCGGCACTGCTGCCGGAAGCCCGATTCGTCGAACACGTAGAGCGGCGTTCCGAACTCCGCCGCCAGGTCGCGCAGGTCACACCCGGCGATGCTGAGGCGTCCCGCCGGCGATAGCCCCGAGTTAGACGGGAGGACGTGGCTGTATGGAAGGTCGTCGAGCGAAGAGAACATGCGCACAGGTTAAGGTCGCGGCGCCCCCGTTGTCAGTCGCGCACAGCCTGCCGTTGCATGGGCTAGCACTCTACCGGGGAGAGTGCTAATATCCAGAACGCTTACCACTGCAAAACTCTCAGGAGGAGCATTCCACCTATGGCCACCAAGGCAGCCGCAGCTACCAAGTCCAAGACCAAGCTCATCCCCCTCGCCGACCGCATCGTCATCACCCCCCTCAAGCAGGATGAGGTCACCGCCAGCGGCCTGGTCATCCCCGACACCGCCAAGGAGAAGCCCCAGCAGGGCGAAGTCGTCGCCGTCGGCCCCGGCCGCCTCGATGACAACGGCAAGCGCGTCGCCATGGACGTCGCCGTTGGCGATCGCATCCTCTATGCCAAGTACACCGGCACCGAAATCAAGCTCGACAACGAGGACTACATCGTTCTGAACGACAAGGACATCCTCGCCAAGCTCGTCGTCTAGCAGGCACGGGCGTGTCCCGGGCGGCCGACCCGTGCCCGCCGCCCGTCCCACCTTCGCGCGGGTAACCCAGGAAAGAGGATGTCCGCATGGTTGCAAAGCAACTGCTGTTTGACGAAACCGCCCGCCGCCGCCTGAAGGACGGCGTCGATGCCCTCGCCGATGCCGTCAAGGTCACCCTTGGCCCCCGCGGGCGCAACGTCGTTATCGATAAGAAGTACGGCGCCCCGGCCATCACCAAGGACGGCGTCACCGTAGCCCGCGAGATCGAGCTGGAAGACCCGTTTGAGAACATGGGCGCCCAGCTCGCCAAGCAGGTGGCAACGAAGACGAACGATGTCGCCGGCGATGGCACCACTACCGCCACCGTCCTTGCCCAGGCTATCGTTCGCGCCGGTATTCGACTGGTCGCCGCCGGCGGAAACGCCATGGCCATCAAGCGCGGAATCGACAGGGCGATGGAGGTCGCCGTTGCTGACCTCCGCGGCCAGGCCCGTCCGGTCCTGACCAAGGACCAGATCGCTCACGTCGCTGCCATCTCCGCCAACGACGCCTACATCGGCAACCTCATCGCCGATGTCATGGAGAAGGTCGGCAAGGATGGCGTCATCACCGTCGAGGAATCGCGCGGCGTGAAGTTCGAGACGGAGTTCGTGGACGGCCTCCAGCTTGACCGCGGCTACGTCTCGCCCTATCTCGTCACCAACCCCGATCGCATGGAAGCGGCCGTCGAAAACCCCTACATCATCATCACCGACAAGAAGATCAGCGCCGTCGCCGAGATCCTCCCGCTCCTTGAAAAGGTGCTCCAGATCACCAAGGACGTCGTCATCATCTGCGACGACCTCGAGGGCGAGGCGCTGGCGACTCTCGTTGTCAACAAGCTTCGCGGCACACTCAACATCCTCGCCGTCAAGGCCCCTGGCTTCGGCGATCGCCGCAAGGCCATGCTCGAAGATATCGCCATCCTCACCGGCGGAACCCTCATCACCGAGGACATCGGCCTCAAGCTCGACACCGCGACGGTCGCCGACCTCGGCCGCGCCCGCCGGGTGGTTTCGAACAAGGACGACACGACGATCATCGAGGGGCACGCCTCCGACGAGGCCATCCAGGCCCGCATCAAGCAGATCAAGGCCCAGGTCGAAGACGCCACCAGCGACTTCGACCGCGAGAAGCTGCAGGAGCGGCTTGCCAAGCTTGCCGGCGGCGTGGCCGTCGTCAAGGTTGGCGCCGCTACCGAGGTCGAGCTCAAGGAGAAGAAAGCCCGCGTCGAGGACGCCCTCAGCGCCACCCGCGCCGCTGTCGATGAAGGCGTTGTGCCTGGTGGCGGGGTGGCCTTCATCCGCGCCCAGGCGTCGCTCCAAAAGCTCGCCGCGGAAACAGCAGACGAGGACGAGCGGGCGGGGATCCTCATGCTCTGCGAAGCCCTCGAAGAGCCCACCTGGCTCATCGCCGACAACGCCGGCCTCGAAGGCTCCGTCATCGTGGACCGCATCAAGAAGCTCACCAACAACAACCATGGTTGGGATGCCGACAAGGACCGCTGGGGCGATATGTTCGAGCTCGGCATCGTGGACCCCGTGAAGGTCTCGCGGTCGGCGCTCGAAAACGCCGTGAGCATCAGCGCGCTGGCGCTCACCACCGAGACCCTCGTGGCCGAGATTCCCCAGCCCCCCGCTGCGCCGCCTCCGCCGCCCGAAGACTACTAGTTGTAGTTCCCACGCAGGTTGTGCACAGGAAGTAGTCATCAGCTTAAGCAGTTAGCTTGACGAAGAAGAGGGTCTGCCTGTTGGGTTGGGTTATCCAAAAACACCAGCCGACAGGAGACCCTCTATGCCTCATCGTAACGCGAAGCTCACCCCCGCAGGTCGCCTCCTCATCGTCCAGCGCCTCGAGCAGGGCTGGACCCAGGCCCAGGTCGCCGAGGCCCAGGGGGTGTCCCGCTCCACAGTCGCGAAGTGGATGCACCGCTACCGGGAGCAGGGGCTGGAGGGGCTCCAGGAGGCGAGCAGCGCCCCGAGACGGTCTCCAGCGGCCCTCGGTGCCGAGGTGGTGGAGGCGATTCTCAGCCTCCGCCGCCGGCTTGGGGCGGGCCCACACCGCATCGCCCACGAGCTCGGCCTTGCCGCCTCCACGGTCTACGGCGTCCTCAGGCGCCATGGGGTCTCCGTCCTTCGCCAGCTCGACCGCACCACCCGCAGCGTCATCCGCTACGAGCGGGCGCACCCGGGCGAGCTGGTGCACCTGGACGTGAAGAAGTTCGGGCGCATCCCCGAGGGCGGTGGGAAGCGCTTCGACGAGGGCTTCGCCGAAAACGGGGCTGGCCGGAAGCGTCCTGGCCGCAAGCGCGGACACGACTTCGTCCACGTGGCCGTCGACGACCACAGCCGCTACGCCTACGCCGAAGCCCTCCCGGACGAGAAGGGCGACACCACCGCTGGCTTCCTGGCCCGTGCCGTCCTCGCCTTTGCAAGCGTCGGCATCACCATCCAGCGTGTCCTCACGGACAACGGCGGGAACTACCGTTCCTTCGCCTTCCAGGCAGCCGCCAGCGAGTTAGGCATCGGCCGCCGCTATACCCGCCCCTACCGTCCCCAGACCAACGGCAAGGCCGAGGCCTTCAACAAAACCCTCCAGCGCGAGTGGGCCTACCGCTGCCCCTATGGCAGCAACCAGGAACGGCTCGCCGCACTCCAGCCCTTCCTCCGTGACTATAATTTCGCCAGACCACACACTGCCATCGGCAACCGCCCACCGGCCTCCCGCCTGTGAACAACGTCAGTGGGAAGTACATCTAGCGACACTGGGAAACGGCGCTGTGACCGCCGAGAGGGTCTTCGGGACTGACGATCGCATCCCCATAACCGACACGACCGTGGCTCCGTGGCGCACCATCGCCCAGCTGGTCATCTTCGACCAGCGGAACGAAATCGTTTCCACCTGCAGTGGCGTCATGTTGAACACCAATGTCGTCCTCACCGCCGCTCACTGCCTCTTCGACCCCCGGTCACAGTCCTACGTCTACAGCCTGCTGGTGGTGCCCGGCGAGAACGGCCCAACATTCCCATTCGACGCAGCCGTCGCCAGGCAATTTGCGATTCCCCAGGGGTGGGTCAATTCCGGCGACATACGCTTCGATTTCGGCCTGGCGTTCATAACGGGCTCTCCCTTCCCCCCCGCACTCGGGCCCTTCCTGCCCGTTGCCGCGGTCCCCGATGCCTACTTCTACGACCCCGGCACCATCATCGCTACGGCCGGTTACCCCGGCGACAAGCTCCCCGGGACGCAGTGGTTCACGGCGGGGTTCTTCTTCTTCGTTGACGATGAAGCGATCTATACGGAGATGGATGCTTTTCCCGGACAGAGCGGCTCACCCATCTACACCTGGAACGATGCGAGGGATGAGCTCTTCATCGTCGGTGTATTCTCAAGCGAGTCTCAGCGTTCTAACTATGCAGTGCGCTTTACTGCAAGCCACATCAACGCGCTGGTGCAGTACTGCGCGTCCTTTGGCTGCACCATCCAGACGAAGCAACTGGCGGGCAACCAGAGCCCCGCGCCCACGGCGACTCGAGCCTGGACCCCTACCCCCACGCCTCCGGTCCCGTCCACGCAGACCCCGCCGCCTACGGAGTCTCCGACCGCGGCGCCGTCGCCCACCACCGCCTCGCGGGTGGTCGTTCCCCTCGTCGCGTCCGACCGCTGACCCCCGTTCGAAGCCATTCCGCCGAACAGGCGGACCGGTTACTGTATCGAACAATGCCCGAACCACCCCAGGAGCCGCGCTCCAGCCCTGCGCCACGTCCCGGGCCCGTGACCCGGTACCGGGTGGACCTGCCCCGCGCCGGGATCCTGCCCACTGGCGAACGCGGCCACTACGAAGCCACCGAATACGCCCAGTCGCGCACAGGCTTTCGCGGTAGCCTTCTCAACTTCAAGGACCGCGTCATCGGGACCAGCATGTCGAGCCGGCGGCTATCCGAGGAGCGGCTCAGCAAGAAGGTGGCTCTCGCCATCTTCTCCTCCGACGCTCTTTCGTCGACGGCCTACGCAACCCAGGAGATCCTGCTGATCCTCGTGCTCGCTGGCACGGGCGCCCTGGGCTACAGCCTGCCCATTGCGGCGGCGATTGCCCTCCTTCTCTCCATCGTGGTCGCGTCGTACCGTCAGACCATCCGCGCCTACCCGGGTGGCGGCGGCGCCTACATCGTGGCTCACGAAAACCTCGGTGTTGTGCCGGGGCTACTGGCCGCTTCGGCGCTTCTCATCGACTACGTATTGACGGTGGCCGTCAGTATCGCGGCGAGCGTCGAGGCGATCTACTCGGCCCTGCCGGGCGCTCACGACTACGCGGTCGTCATTGCTCTCGCCCTGGTGGCCCTCATCATGCTCGGGAACCTCCGTGGCATCCGCGAATCCGGCTCGATCTTCGCCATTCCCACCTACGGCTTCGTGGTCGTGCTCGCTGTCACTATCGTGGTTGGAATCATCAAGGTTCTCACCGGTGATACCCCGAACCTCTTCTCCGTGGGTGAACCCACGCGGGAGGTTCACGCCGAGAAGGCACTCACGCTCTTCCTGGTCCTGCGCGCGTTCTCGGCGGGCTGCACGGCCCTCACAGGCGTTGAGGCGATCTCAAACGGCGTCTCCGCCTTCAAGCCGCCCGAGGCCAGGAACGCCGCCACCACCATGACGGCCATGGCTCTCATCCTCGGCTCGCTCTTCCTGGGCACCACCCTTCTCGCTCGCCATTTCGGCATTGTCTACGTGCATGGCGACAACGAGACCGTGATGTCCCAGATCGGCGAGGCGGTCTTCGGGCGGAATGCCGTCTACTACACGCTCCAGGCGTTCACCGCCGGGATCCTCTTCCTTGCGGCTAACACGAGCTACAACGGCTTCCCCCTGCTCGGTGCAATCCTGGCTCGCGATGGCTACCTCCCCCGGGTCTTTCACCAGCGTGGCAACCGCCTCGTCTTCAGCTATGGCATCCTCGCGCTGACCGTGTTTGCCGCATTGTTGCTGATTGGGTTCAATGCCAGCACAACCCGGCTCATCCCCCTCTACGCGCTGGGCGTGTTCCTCTCCTTCACGCTGGCGCAGTCGGGAATGGTGCGCCGCTGGCTCACGCTGAAGGAACCGGGCTGGCAGCGGGCTGCGGTGATCAACGCCGTTGGGAGCGTGGCGACCGGCCTCGTGTTTGTGATCATTCTCGTCACCAAGTTTGGCGAGGGTGGATGGATGGTCGTCGTTACCCTCCCGTTGATCGCGCTGGCAGCCTGGCTCATCGGCCGGTTCTACCACGGCCTCGATCGCTCCCTCCGCGTTCCGCCTGAAGCCCAGCTCGAATTGAAACCGCAGGGGACTTCGGCCGTCCCCATCATCGTCCCCGTTGAGGCCATCAACCTGGCGACCGTGATGGCCATAGGCGCCGCTTGCGAACGCTCCCGCGAAGTTATCGCCGTCCACGTGCTGGTCGACCCGGATGAACGTTCGACGGTCGAAGAGCGCTGGCAGAAGCAGTTCCCGTCCGTGCCGCTCGTCGTTATCGATTCGCCGTTCCGCACTGTAGCCGAGCCCATCGTCGTCTACGTGAACGACCGGCTCCGCAGCGCGCCGCACGAAGTGGCCGTAATGGTGCCTACCATCGAAGTCAGGCACTGGTACCAGCGCCCCCTCGTGAACCAGAGCCTGAAAAGGCTCATCAAGCTCCTTGGCACACGCCGGCACGTTACCGTGATCGAGTCGCCCTTTGGCAGCGGCAGCCGCCGCCGGTCGCGCGGAATCTTCTAATCCGGGCGCCGGCGCTTCCGGACCTTCGCATCGAACCGCTCCCAGCGCTCGTCGTACGCCTCGCGTGCACCGCGCCGGCCCTCATCCAGCATTTCCTGCAGGGTGTCCCGGACGCCGAGCGCCAGCGCTCTGGCCCACTCAAGCGGGGCGAAGTCGGAGTCGCTCCCGGGTCTCCCTGGCGCCTCTTCGGCTTCCGGCGAGCTCACTTCTTCTTCCCTTTCTTCCGTCCCCGCACCCTGTTGGACAGGTTGGTGACCGCGCTTACACCCGACCGCACGCCCTTGACCACGCTGTAGGCGCGGATGATGGGTGAGACCGCCGTCTCACCTACGAACTCGGTGGTCCCGCGTACGCTATCGATGGTGTCCTTCAGCGAATCGATCGCCGGCGCCGCATTCTCGCGCAGCACCCGCCTGAGCGTCACGGCAAGCAGAATCAGGACGATGATGAGCACGGCCGCGAGAAGCCCCGCCAGGACCCAGAAGAGCCCCATGAACACGATCACAATGTCGCGCCATTCCGACCAGCTGTCTGGCCCTGCCCAGGCCTCTGGCACCGCCCTGTCTGGCACGATGTCGCCCCCCAGATAGCCATCGGCCACCGCACCCACCACCAGGTAGATGAAGAAGAGCAAGATGGCTGCGCTTACCACCGTCACGACAAATCGCATCGGCCACGCACCTCCCCGGGGTGTGCCGATGATAGGCGCATCGGTCCGCTCGGGCAAAGCCGCTCCCTCGCTCATGCGTTCAGAAGATTCTCTCTGGCTATAATCATCATTCACAACCCTATGGGGGGATTCCCCTATGTGGTCAAACGATTGGCCGGCCCACAATACTCGCAGGCTGAATACTGTGCCCGGATCCTGGCTGCCGCACCTCCCCCTCGGGGCGATCTGGAGAGCGGCTCCCAATGCCCACCGCCGGAGTTGAGGAACACGCTGTGAGCGCCGTAATCCTGCTCGTCGATGACGATGACCCGGTTCGGGTGATGCTCGCGCGGCTCCTGCGTACGCAGGGTTACGAGGTGCTGCAGGCCGAAAACGCCCCGGCAGCATACAGGATCCTCGCAGAACGCAAGCCCGACCTCATCATCAGCGACATCGTGATGCCCGGTGAATCGGGTATCGAACTGCGCAGGAACGTGGCCTCGCGCTGGCCCGGCACCCCCGTCATCCTCATCTCCGGCTACAGCTCCGAAGGGCCGGCCGAGTTCGCCTCTCGCACGCCCAACACTGTCTTCGTGCAGAAGCCGTTCGCTGCCGACCAGTTCCTCGCGCTCGTTGAGGATACGCTCACCGGCGCGACCGGCGACGACGTCTAGCCTGCCGGGACGAGTTCGAGAGCATTGATCACGCCCGCCAGGACACCAGCGTCCAATCCCAGTCCCAGCAACTCATCCAGGTAGCGAAGGTCGAAGGGCGAGCCGGCCGGGCTGTTGCTCATCGTTGCCAGGGCTGCCACATACGCCATGGCCACAGGCTCGTCCGGGGAGGCGTTGCCCCCCACATCGCCGTAGGCCGCAGCCACGAACTCCGCGAACGAGGCGGCCGGGTTGTTCGAACCGGGCAGCGCCTGGACTGCCCCGGAGCTTCGCAATACGCCCACCGACTCGGGCCAGCGCCGCCCGCTGTTCAGCATTGCCAGCGCATCGACCACCAGGTCGCGGCCAGCGCGCCCCCGGACTGCAGCCAGCGTGGGGTCAACAGCCACAAGGTGCAGGTAGAAATACGTGTCAAATGCCGTCGCTGCCACCTCCTCGTAGCTGCCGTCCCTGTCGTCGCAATGGATGGCTTCGTGGAGGAGCAGCGGCATCAGCATCTCGAACCGGTCCGCCTCCAGGTCAGGACCAATCGAAACCACGCGCGCACCGTCCTCGCTGGTCGTCACCCGCGCCAGCAGTCCCGGGTCGCCGGGCGGCGGCTGGAAGGCGATGACTGAAACCGCTCTGCCCCCGCAGTCGTCCCCGCTCAGGAGCGCGCCAATCGCCGGCTCGGCGAACGTCCCCACCAGCGCCGCCAGCGCGGCCCGCACTTTCGGCGCCGGGGCCTGTGAGAGAGGAATCGTGTCGAAGAGCGCCATCGCGCGGCCGCGGACCGCTGCGTCGGAGCCGCGCAGTTCGAGGTGCTGCTCAAGCTGTGCCCGCACCCGGGCGACGTCCCGGTCCGCTTCGCCTGCCGACTGCAGAGGTCCGGGGTCGAGCGAAGCGGGGTCGCCAAAGGTGAATGCCATGGTGGCCAGCGTCGCCGCTTCCAGCGAAAGGTCGCTTTCGATCGGCGCCTCTATTTCCCCCGCAGCGCCCTTATCGAAGGCGCGCCGCGCAAGCCTCAACGTGGAGCCCGTTGGCACCAGGGTAGCGGCGCGCAGCTCCATCTGGCGTTCGCTGCCCCCGGTGAACTGTGCCCGGGTCACAAACACCCGGCGGTACGATTCACCGCCGGCGACGAGCAGCGGCGCCCGGATCTCGAAGTGCGAGGCCAGCGGTGTCTCGCTCTTTGCCAGCTTCAACGGCCGGTCGAATTCCAGCCTGATGGTCGTGGTGAGCTTTGCCGCACCTTCCTCCACATCGCGCCGCGCGGACACGCTGGCGATCCCCGGGATAGTGGGCGAGCCACCGCCCTCGCATCCGGGGGCGGCGAGAGCGCCCATCAGCAGCGCGGCGAGCACCAGCGGCTTCATCTCACATCGTCGCGGTCAGCGCCCCTTGAACTCGGGTTTCCGCTTCTCTGCGAAGGCGCGAGGCCCCTCCTTTGCGTCCTCTGAAGCCATCAGGCGGATCTCGAGCAGGTCCTCCAACGCCATGGCGTGGTCCAGGGGCATGTCCTGGCCCCGGAGGATCGCCTCCTTTGCAGCCCTCACGGCCAGCGGACCGCGCTCGCAGATCGTCTCCGCGATCTTCATTGCCCGCTCCAGGATTTCCTCCTTGGGAACGATGTGTGAGACGAGCCCCGCCTGGAGCGCGGTTTCGGCGTCTATCTGGTCGCCCGTGAGGATGAGGTAGTTCGCCCATGCCTGTGGGATTGCCCGCGGCATGCGCTGCGTGCCACCGGCCCCCGGGATGATCGCCCAGCGCACCTCGGGCAGGCCGAAACGCGCGTCCGGGGTGCAGATCCGTATGTCGCAGGCAAGCGCCAGCTCCATGCCGCCAGCCAGGCAGAAACCATTGATCGCCGCGATCACAGGCTTGTAGATGGGCATCCCCTTCGTGAAGCCCCCAAACGCCGTGCTCAGCCCGGCCGTTATCTGGTTCTCGCCCCCGGCCGTAGCAACAAGGTCCATCCCCGTCGAGAAGGCCTTCGTTCCAGCGCCGGTGAGGATCGCGACGCGCAGGTCGCGGTCGTCCCGGAAGTCCATCATCGCCTGGCCCATCTCGGCCGAAGTCGCGCCGTTGATGGCGTTCAGGCGCTCCTCGCGATTGATCGTCAGAAGAGCGACGGGGCCCTTCTTTTCGTAGATGATGTTCGCAAACGCCATGCTTTCGTCTCCTCAGGGTGCAGTCTTGTGACGAAACAGAAGCATACGCCTCCGGCCGCTGCCCCGCCCGTTATCGAACGCAAGTTGAAGCCCGGCGGAGAAGTCCGCGAGTACTCCTGCACGCTGCTTCACCTTGACCCCGGGATGGCCGTTGTGCGCTTCATCATGTCGCGTGGCGGCGCCATCCCCGGCATCCCGGTCCAGGTGCCGCCGGGGTCCGTTTCCGATGGCTACTTCTGGAAGCGCCGCCCCTACAACGTCTATCGGATGCGCCACAAGGACGGCTCTGTCATCGCTCACCGGTTCGATGCTGTAACCGATGTAAGCCTCTCCACGGAGATGGTTGCCTACCGCGACCTCGTCCTCGATTGGTGGGTCACCCCGGAGGGCGCCATCATCGAAGAGGATCGGGCTGAACTTGAAGCTCTCGCTGCATCAGGTGACCTTTCTGCCCACGACCTGCGCCTGGCTACACTCGCCGCCCAACAGGTCCTTGGCCGCTACAGGCACATCATCGATGAGCTGGAGACCATCGAACGGCGGCTGGGCCTTTCCTTCTGACCTCGCAGCACTCCGAGTTTTCCCGAACCCCGGCCTTGCCCTTATCCTAGAGTCCCGATGCTCTCCGCTCCCACTGTCAGCGTCTCCGTCGATGAGCTCCGCGAGATCGCGAAGCGGATCCGTGCGCACATTGTGAACATGGTCGCGCGCGCCCAGAGTGGCCACCCGGGCGGTTCGCTCTCCGCTGTGGAGCTTGGTGTCGCGCTCTTCTGGAACCACCTGCGCTGCGACCCGGCCAACCCGCTTTCGCCCGATCGTGACCGCTTCCTTCTCTCCAAGGGCCACGCCACGCCCTTCTACTACGCCGTGCTCGCCGAGCGCGGCTTCTTCGATCCCGGCCTCCTGGGCGGCTTTCGCACCCTCGGATCCCCGCTCCAGGGGCACCCATCGATGGGCGCCGCCCCGGGGATAGAGATGTCCGGCGGCTCGCTCGGACAGGGCCTCTCCTTCGCCATCGGCCAGGCAATCGCCGGCCGCATGGACCAGCGCGACTACCGCTGCTGGGTGCTCATTGGTGATGGCGAGCTGAACGAAGGCCAGGTGTGGGAGGCCGCCATGGCTGTCCCCCACTTCAACCTCGGCGAGCGCATCGTCGCCCTCATCGACCGCAACGGCATCCAGAACGACGGCTTCGCCGACGACATCATGAAGACGCACCCGGCGGAGATGTTCCGCGGCTTCGGCTGGCACGTGATCGAGTGCGACGGCCACGACATGGCAGCGGTCGACCAGGCCATGTCCGAAGCCGAAAAGCCGCGCGAGCGCCCTCGCTGCATCGTTGCCCATACCGTCAAGGGCAAGGGCGTGAGCTTCATGGAGAACAACCCCGGCTTCCACGGCAAGGCCCCCAGCGGTGAACAGCTTGCCGACGCCCTGAGGCAGATAGAGGCGGGCCTGTGACCGCGCCCACGCCCGCCAGTGCCGCCACCCGCGAAGCCTACCCGTTCGCCCTCACCGAGCTCGTGGAGCACGGCGTTGACGTTGTCGCGATCGATGCCGACCTCTCGGTCTCTACGATGGGCTACCAGTTCGGCGAAAAACACCCCGGTCGCTGGCTTAGCGTCGGTGTCGCCGAACAGAACATGGTTGGCATCGCCGCAGGGCTTGCCGCAACCGGAAAGACCGTGTTCATCGCCAGCTTCGCGGCCTTCCTCCCCGGCCGCTGCTTCGACCAGCTCCGAACGTCCATTGCCCAGCCGCGCGGCGGCCTGAACGTGAAGTGCGTCGGCAGCCACGGCGGCGTTACCGTCGGCGAAGATGGCATGAGCGCCCAGGCCATTGAGGACCTCGCCCTCGCTACCTCTCTCATCCCCTTCGATGTAATCGTCCCCGCCGACTTCGAGGAGGCCAAGCAGGCGCTGGTGGCGGTTGGCCATACCACCCGCCCCGCCTACGTGCGCACTGGCCGCCCGAAGGTGCAGGGAATCTACAGCAGGGGCTACAGATTCGAGATTGGCCGGGCGGACCTCCTGCGCGCAGGCACCGACGTCACTATCATTGCCTGCGGCATCATGGCCGGCGTGGCTCTGAAGGCTGCCGAACTGCTTGCTGCCGACGGCGTCTCTGCGCGCGTCCTCAATATGGCCACGATCAAGCCCATCGACCGCGAAGCCGTCGTCAGGGCGGCCATCGAAACCGGCGCGGTTGTCACCGCCGAAGAGCACCAGACCACTGGCGGACTGGGAACTGCCGTGGCCCGCGTGCTTGCCGAGACCGTGCCCGCTCCCATTGCCTTTGTTGGCGTGGATCGCTATGGCACCAGTGGCAAGTGGGATGAGCTGCTCGACTATTTCGAGCTCAACCCCGCCCGGCTCGCCGCCGCGGCGCGCGAAGTCATCGGCCGAAAACGCTAACCAGCCCTATCCCGGCAGGAGCGTGAACCGCTCACAGTGTCCCGGCCTAATTGCGCCGAAGTGGCGTCGGTCGAGCGTGATGATCGTCTCCGCCCGCATCCGTTCCGCGAGCGCTATCACCGAGGCGTCTGTCCCACCCAGCGCGAAGTCCCGGTACTGCCGCACGAGCGCTGCGATTCGTGGCCAGTCGTCCGGCTCCGGCGCCCGGACATCGAATGGCTGAAGTCCGGCGAGGAACCGCGACTCCCCTTCTGGCCCGAGCTTCCTTGCGACCAGGTACGTCGCCTCGGCCATGCACAGTGCAGGAATGACCAGGTCGGTCCGCGTTCGACGGAGGACGGCAAGGCACGAGGAATGGTGCGGATCCTTCAAATCAGCGGCCGCTACCAGTGGCCCGCTATCCACGATCGCGATCAAGGTCGTCCGCCCAGTGTTTGGCAAGGAAGTCATCCAGGGCAGCAGCATGGGGCGGTTCGCCGCTCGCACCAACCCCGGCAAACGGGATCTCCCGCGGCCTGCGAACCGTCACCCCGAGCCGCTCGTCCACAATCTCGCGCACAATACTGGAAACGGAAACGCGCCGCCGCCGTGCTTCCCGTTCCACCGCTTCGGCGATCTCCTCCGGCCAGCTGATCGTCGTTCTCTTCATACGCTCAAACTATCACACGCGCATACTGCCATTGCCGGGTGCACGCCGCCCCCCGCGGTGGGACAATCCTCCCCAGGCCACGCCGGGAGGAACCAGTAATGACCCGTGAACACCGCATGTACGGCCGATGGGAGAGCCCCATCACGGCAAAGAGCCTTGCTTCGATGCTCCGCCTTAGCGAACCGTGCTGGGACACCGATGGCCGGACCATCGGCTGGGTAGAGGGGCGCTCCGACCGCGGGGTCCTTGTCGTCCAGGATGCCGATGGTGGCGCCCCGCGCGACCTCACCTCCGACATCTCCGTCCGTGCATTCCTCGGCTACGGTGGCGGCGATTTCACGCTCTCGCACGGCGCCGCCTACTTCGTCGGCCAGGCTGACCAGCGTATCTACCGGCAGCCCCTCGCGGGTGGCCCGCCAAGCGCCATTACACCCGCCTTCGGGGCCGCCTCCTCTCCGGCGGTCTCGCCCGATGGGCGCTGGCTCGCCTACGTCGCCTCCTACGACCATGACGATTGCATCGCCATCGTCGACACAGAAGGCAAATACTGGCCCCAGCGCCTCGCCACCGGGCGCGACTTCTACATGCAGCCCGTGTGGTCGCCTTCCGGCGACAGGCTCGCCTGGGTCGAGTGGGACCACCCGAACATGCCCTGGGACGGCACGGAGCTGGCGCTCGGCGCCCTCGCCTTCGCGGCCGGTCTTCCCACGCTCGCGGGAACGGAGATCGCAGCCGGTGGTCGCGATGTCTCCGTCTTCCAGCCTGCCTTTGCGCCAGATGGTTCTGCTCTGTTCTACGTGTCGGACGAACCCGGGTCCTGGCATCTGTTCCGCCGCGATCTGCGTTCGGGGGCCGTCCGGCAGCTCACATCTGGTGGTGGAGAGTTCGGCCAGCCAGCCTGGCAACAGGGACAGCGTAGCTTCTGCGTGCTGCCTTCCGGCGCCGTGGTCGGAATCCGCAACGAAAACGCCTTCAACTCCCTGGTCCTCGTCGATGAGGATGGGACCGTAGCCGATCTCGCCGCGCAGCATCCCGAGTACTCAGCCTTTAGCTGGCCGGCCGCCTCGCCTGCTGCCATTAGCTTCGCCTGTGTGGCCACCTCCTCAGCGGTCCCGCCGCGCATCGTGGTCTTCGAAGTTGAGGCCAGGCGCCTTTCGCCTTCCGTCCGGCGCCGCAGCGATGGCGAGACGATCCCGCCCTCCATGCTCTCGCAGCCCGAAGCCATCTCCTGGACATCGTTCGATGGCGAGACCGCCCACGGCCTCTACTACCCGCCCGCCAGTGCCCGCTTCGAAGGCAGCGGCCGCCCTCCTCTCATCGTCACGGTGCATGGTGGCCCCACCAGCCAGGTCACGGCAAGCTATGGCCCCCAGACGCAGTTCTTTGCCACGCGAGGCTACGCGGTGCTCCAGGTGAACTACCGCGGCAGCACCGGCTATGGCCGCGAATACATGCTCAAGCTCCGCAATAGCTGGGGCATCTACGACGTCCGCGATTCCCAGGCCGGCGCCCAGGCTCTCGCCGATCGGGGCCTCGCCGACCCTGCGAAACTCGTCATCATGGGCGGCAGCGCCGGCGGGTTCACCGTCCTCCAGTCACTGGTCGAGCTGCCACACTTCTACAAGGCCGGGCTCTGCCTCTTCGGCGTGGCGAACATGTTCACCCTGGCCAGCGACACCCACAAGTTCGAAGAGCGTTATCTCGACACCATGCTCGGCCCGCTACCCGAAGCCGCCGCCGTCTACCGGGAGCGCTCGCCAATCTTCCATGCCTCCAGAATTGTCGACCCCATCGCCGTCTTCCAGGGCGAAATCGACCGCGTCGTGCCGCGTGAGCAGAGCGACAGCATAGTGGCGTCGCTCCGCTCACGCGGCGTCCCGCATGAATACCATCTCTATGAGGGAGAGGGCCACGGCTGGCGCAAGGCCGAGACCATCGAGAAGTTCTACGCTTCTGTCGAGCGCTTCCTCACGCAGTACGTCCTCTTTGCCTGAGCGAGAATCAGTGAGCCTCCCGACAGCGCATAAACCGGCGCGACGCTACCCTTGGGGAGACTACTCGTCCCGTCCATGGATGGCCGTGCCCCCTGTGAAGCAAAGCGTCCTCCGAGCAGCCTGCACTGGCGCCCTTCGTGCCCCGCGAGAGGAGGTGCCCTCGTGACAACCATCGAACAGCGCTCGCCCGGCGCACCAACGGCCGGGGCCATCGCCGCCCGCGCGCTGGCCCTCCGCAATGGCGCCAGCCAGGCCTCCCTTGTTTCAATCCCTGTACCACCAGTGATGCTTGCCGCCTTTCGCTCCCTGGGCCTCGATGGGTTGCGGGCGCGCTCCCTGGTCACCTGGGAGCGCCCTTCCGAAGGAACCAGCCTGTTCGGACTCGGTGAGACCATCCGCCTTTCCGGTCAGCGTGGTGAGGGCCTGGGGGCGGCGATGCCCGCCTTGCGCTCACTCGCGGCAGCGGCGCGTTCAGCGGTCAGCGGCCATTCCCGGCCCCGGTTCTTTGGCGGCTGCCGTTTCCAGCCGGGAGGCCGCGCCGATGACCCTGCCTGGGACCCCCTCGGCGGGTGGCAGTTCGTCCTTCCCCGCTTCCTCGTGGCCGTCCGCGGCGACGCCATGGAAGCGAGCCTGACACTCCTTATGGATGACGCGTCCACTACCCTCTCCGAGGCAGCCCTGATTGAGGCCGAGGCCACCGCCGCGCTGGCGCCCCGATCCCCGGGCCGGACGGGGCACCCCTCCCATCGCGATGAAGGTCTCGATGACCCGGCGTGGCAGGACGCGGTCGCCGCCACCGTCAGGGAGATAGAGGCCGGCCGCTACCAGAAGGCCGTCCTTGCACGCCAGCTCCACATCGTCCAGGAGCGGCCGATTGAGCCCGCCACCGTGCTCGAACGGCTGAGACTGCGCTACCCGGGGTGCTACGTCTTCAGCTTCGCCGCCGGCGAGACAACCTGGCTCGGCGCAAGCCCCGAGCTGCTGGTTTCGCTCGAGCGTGGCGAAGTCCAGGCCGCCAGCCTTGCAGGCTCCCGCCCGCGCGGAATCGACGATGAGTCGGACCGCCGCCTCGCTCAGGACCTCCTGGCCAGCGTGAAGGAGCGCGCCGAACATGGTTTCGTGGTCTCCGCCATTTGTGAGGCCCTGGCGCCGGTCTGTTCAGCGCTTGAGGCCCCTGAGACCCCTGTGTTGATGCGCATGTCCAACATCCAGCACCTCTTTACTCCCGTCACGGCGCGGGTCAGGCCCGGGATCGACATCCTCGATCTCGTCGACCGCGTTCATCCGACCCCCGCGGTCGGCGGCTGGCCCCGCGAGGCCAGCTTCGAAGCCATCGAGAGGCTGGAACAGATGGATCGTGGCTGGTACGCCGCCCCCATCGGTTGGATGGATCTCGCAGGAGAGGGTGAGTTTGCCGTTGCCCTTCGCGCAGCTCGTGTGTGTGGCGACGAGGCAACCCTTTTTGCCGGCGCCGGAATCGTCGAAGGCTCAATCCCTGCTGAAGAGCTTGCCGAGACAGAGCTCAAGTTCCGCCCCCTCCGTGAAGCACTCGCCGGGGACTGAGATGGATACCGCCGCCGCCAATACGCGCGCCGCGCGTGCCTTCGTCCGCGCCCTTGCCGCCGCCGGTGTCACGGATGCCTGCATCACCCCCGGCTCCCGATCTACCCCCCTGACCATCGCCTTCGCCGAACAGGATGCCATCAAACCCTGGCTTCACCTCGACGAGCGCGCATCCTCGTACTTCGCGCTTGGTTTGGCCCGCGCTACAGGGCGCCCCGTCGCCGTGCTTTGCACCTCCGGCACCGCGGCCGCCAATTTCCATCCCGCTGTTGCCGAGGCCAACCTCTCGCGCATCCCGCTCATCTTCTTGACCGCCGATCGGCCTCCCGCCCTGCGCGGCGTCGGCGCTCCCCAGACCATCGACCAGGTTGGCATGTTCGGAATCAGCGTTCGCTGGGCGGCCGACCTTCCTCTCCCTGAAGGTGATGCTGCAGGCACAGCCCGCTTCGCATCCTTCGCCGAGCGGGCGGCACGCATTGCGTTGGGCGATCTGCCCGGCCCGGTCCATCTCAATATGCCCTTCGCAGAGCCCCTTGTTGGCGCCCCGGGCGAGCATCCTCCTGCCGGGTCCAGTGCTGCCGAAAGCGGCCCGCCCGTCCGCTCCCTTCCCATACCGGCCCCAGCAGATGTGGAAAGGGCGGCCGCCGCGCTCGCCCGGGCCAGGCGCCCGCTGGTCATTGCCGGTCCCGAGACCGGGGGCCTGCCAGAACACGAGATCGCCGCTCTCGCCGCCGCCCTCGATGCACCGCTGCTGGCCGACCCTCTCAGCGGTCTCCGTACCGGCCCCCACGACCGCTCTCGGGTGCTCGACTCATACGACGCTTTCCTGCGTGATCCCCGGGCCGATTCTGTGCCCCCCGACTGCATTCTCCGCTTCGGCGCCATTCCCACCTCCAAGGCGCTCAACCAGTTCCTCGCCCGCCAGCGCGCCGCAATACACATCCTCGTGGACCTGCCCGGCTCCAATCGTGACCCCGATGCGCTTGCGACGGCCATCCTGCCCGGCGCACCCGCGCTGGCTGCGGCCGCACTTGCCGCTGCTCTGCCCCGGCGGAGCGGGAGCGGCCCGGGTTGGACCGATGGCTGGCTGGCCCGCGACCGGGCTGCAGGTGAGGCGATGCGCTCTGCCTGCGCAGGCTTCGGTGAACCCTTCGAAGGGCGCGTCTTCACCGAGCTCCAGGCCGCCCTTCCCGCGGGGACCACGATCGTCGCTGGCAACAGCATGCCCGTACGCGACCTCGATTCATTCCTGGCGTGCGATGCGAAGCCGCTCAACCTCGTCTCGAACAGGGGCGCCAACGGCATCGATGGCGTCACCTCCTCTGCCCTTGGTGTCGCTGCTGGCAAGCGCGAGCCTGTCGTCCTGGTGATCGGCGACCTCTCCTTCTACCACGACCTCACCGGGCTCTGGGCGGCAAAGCGGCATGGGCTCGACCTCACCGTCGTCCTCGTCAATAACGATGGCGGCGGGATCTTCAGCTACCTGCCCCAGGCTTCCCACCCGGGCGTCTTCGAGGAGTGGTTCGGCACTCCTTCGGGGCTGGACTTCTCCCACGCCGTCGCGCTCTTCGGGGGGCGCCACACCCTGGCCCGCAACTGGGACGAATTCCGCTCTGCCCTGGACGGCAGGGGCCTGAACGTCATCGAGCTGCGCACCAATCGCGCCATCAACGTGGCGATGCACCGCGATGCGTGGGCGGCTGCCGCCGGGGCCGCCTGGGCGCCTGTTCCCGTCCCGGCCAGCATATGAACCGCATTCCTGTTGCCCCCGGCTTCTTCCTCAACGTCGAAGTGGCGGGGTCCGGTCCTCCGCTCGTGTTACTCCATGGCTTCACGGGTTCCGCTGCATCCTGGGCGCCGTTCATTGAAGCGCTCGGTGGCGGCTTCACTACCATCGCCATCGACATCGTTGGCCACGGTCACTCCGACAAGCCCGCTCCCCTGGATCGCTATCGCATGCGCCAGGCAGCGTCCGACCTCGTTCGGGCAGCGGGCCGCGCCGGGTTTCCCAGGGCACACTGGATGGGCTACTCGATGGGGGGACGCATCGCCCTGGCCGTCGCCGCCTACCACCCGGGGAGCGTTGAACGGCTGGTGCTGGTCGGCGCCTCGCCTGGACTGCCCACAGAAGAAGAGCGGGCCGCCCGCCGCAACTCAGACGAGGCCATCGCACAACACATCGAGACCGACGGCATCCCCGCCTTCGTGCGCTACTGGGAGCGGCTGCCTATCTTCGCCACCCAGGCGCGCCTGCCCTCCGGGATAACGGAGCGAATCCGTTCCGAAAGGCTGGCCAATCACCCCGTGGGCCTTGCCAACAGCCTGCGGGGCATGGGTACCGGCTCACAGGAGCCCCTGTTCGACCGCCTGCCAGGGATTGTGAATCCTGCGCTGCTGCTCGCCGGTGTCGACGACAGCAAGTATGTTGCCATCGGGCAAGAAATGGCGGCTGCCATGCCAGCGGCCCGCTTCGTTTCCGTCCCTGCCGCCGGGCACGCGGCCCAGACCGAAAACCCTGGCTTCTGTGCTGCTGAGGTGATCGCCTTCCTCACTGGAGCCGGACCTCACGGGAGAACACGCCAATGAGTATCGCCTGGCAGACAGCTGGAACCTTCGAAGACATCATCTACCAGAAGGCCGAAGGCATCGCCCGCATCAGCATCAACCGCCCGGAAGTGCACAATGCATTCCGTCCCCGGACAGTCATCGAGCTGCTTGCCGCCTTCAACGATGCGCGCGATGACACCGATATCGGCGTGGTGCTGTTCACCGGCGAAGGTGGGCGCGCCTTCTGCTCCGGTGGAGACCAGCGCGTCCGCGGCCACGGCGGCTATGTGGGCGAAGACAGGCTCCCACGTCTCCACGTGACCGACCTCCACATGCTCATCCGCGCGATGCCCAAGCCGGTGATCGCGCTGGTCGCCGGCTGGGCCATCGGCGGAGGCCACGTCCTCCACGTCATCTGTGACCTCACGATTGCCGCCGAGAACGCCCGCTTCGGCCAGACCGGGCCGCGGGTGGGCAGCTTCGATGGCGGCTTCGGCGCCTCCCAGCTTGCCCGCCTTGTGGGGCAGAAGAAGGCCCGCGAAATCTGGTATCTCTGCCGCCAGTACGACGCGAAAGAAGCGCTCGAGATGGGCCTCGTCAATGCAGTTGTCCCGCTCGATCAGCTCGAGGCGCAAGGCGTGAAATGGGCGAAGGAGATCCTGCGCCATAGTCCGCTCGCCATCCGCCTGCTCAAGGCCTCATTCAACGCCGAGATGGACGGCCTGGTGGGCATCACCCAGCTCGCCCACGACGCCAACATGCTCTTCTACATGAGTGACGAGGGGAAGGAGGGCCGCGACGCCTTCCTGGAAAAGCGCCAGGCCGAGTACCACGACACGAAGAAGTTCCCTCGCCGGCCCTGAATATCCGCCTTCTCAATCGAGGACCGTTCCCCTAGCCTGATGATGTGACCGCCACGCTCACCTGGCAGCCATTCCGGCTCACCCTGCGCTCCCCGTTCGCAGCCGCCCACGGAGCCATCTCCGCACGCGAGGGCCTCCTGGTGCGCCTGCGCCTCCCTTCTGGCGAACAGGGGCTCGGTGAGGCGTCCCCGCTTCCTTCGTTCGGTGGCGGCTCCGTCGAGGAAGCGTCCGCCGCTCTCGCCGAGCTTGCCCGCTCATGCCGGGGTCTCTCCATCGCCGAGATGTGGGGAACCGAAACCACCCTCCGGGGCTATTCGGAGGGGTCCGAAGCCGCGGCCCGCTGCGGCTTCGAGACCGCCCTCGCGGACCTGGTGGCGCGCCGCTACCGTAGGCCGCTCTTCGCATGGCTCGCGCCAGAGGCCGGCCTCGACCTCCCTCCAGAGCGTCGAACGATCCCGGCCAATGCGATTATCGATGCCTCCGCTGCCGGTGCTGCCGCCGAACAGGCGCGTGCCCTCGCGAACAGCGGTTTCACCACGTTCAAGGTCAAGGTTACCGCCGATGTCGATGCCGCCTGCGCGCGGCTCAAAGCTGTCAGAGAGGCGCTCGGTCCCCAAGCCGTGCTTCGCATCGATGCCAATGGCGCCTGGGCCTGTGCGGACGCCGCCATAGCCGCTATCGAGCGTCTCTCGATCTCTGGCCTCTCCCTTTGCGAGCAGCCGCTTTCACCCGGCGCGGGGATCGAGAGCCTCGCCGTCGTGAACCGGCGGTCGCCCGTTCCCATCGCCGTCGATGAAGGGTGCCGCTCGCTCGCCGACCTGGCCGCCGTTGCGCGCCTCGGCGCAGCCGGGACGGTGGTGGTGAAACCCATGGTGACGGGCCTGCGCGAAGCCCTGCGCATGCTGCGCTTTGCCAGGGAGAACAGGATGACGGCCATCGTCACCACCACCTTCGACTCCGGGGTGGGTACGGCCCTCGCCGCTCACCTTGCCGCTCTCCTGCCCGTTCCGGCGCCCGCCTGCGGGCTGGCAACCCTCGAACACGTGACGAGAGACATCGTCACGGGCGCCCCGCCTGTGCAACGTGGTCTCATCACGCTCGGCATGGCTCCCGGGCTAGGTGTGGCCCTCGACGAGCAGGCGCTGGCCGCACTGGCAACCGGCCCCGCCTGTGAGGCGCCGCTGTGAGCGGGCTCCAGCCCGGCTGGCTCGAACACCGGGCCTCCGTTCTGCCGGGGCACACCGCGGCGGTCTTCGGGTCCACCCGGGTTACCTATGCTGAGCTCCATCGCCGCGCCGCTGCGCTGGGGAGCGCCCTCGTGTATGGAGGCATCCGGCCTGGTGACCGCGTGGCCCTGCTGGCGGCAAACTCGCTGGAATTCATCGAGAGCGTGCATGCGGTTCCGCGGGCCGGGGCAATCCTTGTGCCCCTCAACTCCCGCCTCGCAACTGACGAGCTCGAATGGCAGCTTCGTGACTCCGGAGCCCGCGCGCTGCTCTGCCACCAGCCGACATGGGCAGCGGCAACAAAGGCCGCAAGCGCGGCCGGCATCCCCGCGCTTCCCCTGCCCCTGAAGCGCGAATCGCCTGCCGCCGCCTTGCGCGACTCATTCGTCCTGGATGATGTCCACAGCATCATCTATACCTCCGGCACAACCGGCCGGCCAAAGGGCGCAATGCTCACCTTCGGTAACTTCTGGGCGAGCGCTGCCGCTTCCGCCTTCAACCTGGGGCTCGACCCCAACGACCGCTGGCTGGCATGCATGCCCCTCTTCCACGTCGGCGGCCTCTCCATACTTCTGCGGAGCGTCATTTACGGCACCACTGCCGTCATCCACCCCGCATTTGACGAGGCCGGGGTGAATCGCGCCCTCCGCGAAGATGGCGTTTCCATCGTTTCCGTAGTCTCCACGATGTTGCAGCGCATGCTCGATGCCGATGCTCTGCCCTACCCGGAGTCCGTGCGTGTCGTGATGGTTGGTGGCGGCCCGGTGCCGAAGCCCCTCCTTGAACGCGCCCTCGATCGCGGACTTCCCGTGGTCCAGACCTACGGCCTCACAGAGGCCGCCAGCCAGGTTGCCACCATCACGCCCTCCGAGGCCGTCGCCCACCTGGGGTCCGCCGGCAAACCCCTCATCACCACCGCCGTTCGCATCAATGCCCCCGAAGGCGAGCCCGGCGAGATCCTCGTCGCAGGCCCCACGATTACCTCCGGCTACTGGAACAACCCCGAAGCGACAGCCGGCGCCCTTATCGATGGCTGGCTCCACACGGGCGACATCGGCCGCATCGATTCCGAAGGCTACCTCTATGTGCTCGACCGCCGCGACGATCTCATCGTCAGTGGCGGCGAGAATGTCTACCCGGCCGAAGTCGAAAGCGCCATCCTGGCCTACCCCGGCATCCGGGCTGCCGCCGTGGTCGGTCTTGCCGACCAGGAATGGGGCCAGCTCGTTGCGGCCGCAATAGTTGCGGAGCCTGGTGCTGATGTGGCCGGTCTCCAGTCCTTCCTGCGCGAACGGCTGGCCGGGTTCAAAGTCCCACGGATCATCCATGAATTCCCAGAACTCCCGGTTACTGCCAATGGGAAGGTGCTGCGGCGAACCGTGCGTGAATCCCTTGAGGGCACCGGCGCGGCCCCGATTCAGTGACTCCTGCTACAATGCGGGCCGATGCTTGACTGCCTGTTCTGCAAGATGAATTCCGGCCAGGTGCCCGTCCAGAAAGTCGCCGAAAACGAGCACGCCTTCGCCATCCGCGACATAAACCCGCGAGCCCCCATTCATGACCTGATCATCCCCCGGGTTCACATCGACTCCGGCCGCGACTTCGAGTGGGTGCATGGCGAGGTGCTCGCCGGTGTGTTCATGCTTTCGAAAGAGGTCGCCCGGCTGGAGGGGGTGTGGGAACCGGGCTACCGCCTCGCCTTCAATGTCGGCGATGCCGCCGGCATGACGATCTCGCACCTGCACCTGCACCTCCTGGGTGGCCGCGCCCTGGGCCCAGAAGGCTGATGCCTTCCTCCATCACGGGGCAACTCGCCCTGGTTCGCGCAGAGATGGATTCCCGCCCGCCCGGACTCATTCACCACGTTGAGCGCGTCGCTGCCGAGGCGCTTGACCTCGCTGCCCACTGGGACCTCGACCCCGCCCGCGTTGAGCTGGCCGCCTGGGGCCACGACCTGTTTCGCTCGTTCGCACCGGCAGACCAGCTCCGCATGGCGCGCGAATGCGGCCTCGCCCTCACACCGGCAGATGAGGCGAGCCCTCTTGTCCTGCACGGGCCCATTGCCGCCGCCGTTCTGCGCGCAAGATTCGCTGTGACCGACGACGACGTCCTCGCTGCGGTGCGCGACCACACCCTCGGCCTCGGCCAGATGCCGCTGATCGCCGTGGTCATCCTTCTCGCCGATAAGTTCGAACGGCGCAAGCGCGAGCGCGACCCTGTCATGCGCGAGATCCGGCGTCTCGCCCGCCGCGATCTCAATGCCGCGCTCCTCTGCTGGGCCGATTGGAAGTGGGTCCAAGAGCGCACCCATGGCTGGAGCAGCCACCCCGTTCACTGGCAGGCACGGACCGCCTGGGTCCGCGACCACCACTTCGAGGCAGGACTGCCCGGACGTGTCCGGGAAGAGGAGTTCGAAACGGCCCGGTCCTGAACGCCTGGGCGCCGCGCCGGCTACCCTGTTCCCAGGGCCGCTACTTCCTGCTGGTAGCCTGCCTCCGCGCGGGCCAGCTCCGAAAGGAACGAGTCGGCCCAGTGCTTCACATCGTTCGCACCGACCCGCATCCGCAGCCTCTCCATGCGCCATCGCCTCTCATGCACGGGCATGGCCAGGGCGCGGGCAACGGTCGCGGCCACGTCGGCCGTGGAGTACGGGTTCACCAGCAGCGCTTCCCGCAGCTCGGCTGCGGCCCCGGCAAACTCGCTCAACACCAGGACACCGTCGCCATCAACACGCGTGGCGACGAATTCCTTGGCCACCAGGTTCATGCCATCGCGCAGCGGCGTTACCAGCATCACGTCGGCGGCCAGGTACAGGCTGGCCACCTCGTCGGCCGCAAGCGAGCGGTACAGGCTGTGGATGGGCACGTTGTCCACGGTCGAATATAGGCCGTTTATCCGCCCGGTGAGCTCATCGGTCACGCGCCGAATCTCCTGGTAAGCGTCCACCGCCTCGCGGGAGGGCACCGAAACCTGGATCATGCGCGTCTCGCCGGGGTCCGCCAGGCCACGCTCGAACATCTCCTCGATCGCCAGCAACCGCCGCGGGATTCCCTTCGTGTAGTCGAGCCGGTCGATTCCCACCACCAGGCGCCGGCAGCCGTTGGTAGCGTGCAGGGTTGCAGCCATTTCCCGGACTTCTGCGGCGGCGCCACGTTGCGTCCACACGGCGGTGTCCACCCCCATGGGGAAAGCGCCCGTCCGCACCCTGCGTCCCTGCCAGGCGAAAGGCGCGCTGCCTCCCTCCAGCCGCAGGAGGCTCCGCGCCGTCGCCTGGAAATTCGCCGCGTAGCCGGGCGTGTGAAATCCGATGAGGTCGGCGCCCATCAGCCCGGTGACCAGCTCCTCCCTTTCGGCGATGCAGCGGAACACCTCCTCGGGCGGGAATGGAACGTGCAGGAAGAAACCTATCCGGGCATTCGGGAGCAGCTCCCGGACCATCTGCGGAACGAGCGCCAGGTGGTAGTCATGCACCCATACAAGGTCGCCGGGCCGGTACGTCTCCACCACCGCCCGGGCGAACAGGGCGCTGACCTCGCGGAAGCCCTCCCAGCCCTTCAGGCGCAGCGGGATCTTGTCGAGCCGCGAATGCAGCACAGGCCACAGGAGTTCATTGGCGACGGTTTCGTAGAAGTCGTGCACCTGGTCGGCCGTAAGGGTGACAGGTTTGCAGCCGAACCCGCGGATCTCGTTCATCAGCTTCGCGCGGGCGTTTGCATCGCCCTCGGGGATCTCCCCCGGCCAGCCGATCCACACGCTCTCACCGGGCCGGTGAACGCCACGCAATCCGACAGCCAGCCCGCCAGGCGAGTACTCGATCCGGGGCCCGGCCTCGCCGGCCCGCACCGTCACCGGGAGCCGGTTGGCGACGATGATGAGCCTGCTCATCGGGCCATCCGCGGGAGAGCGGCTCCTGCGCCGGCGCCGGCTGCGGCCAGCAGGGGCTCCTCCGCTCCGTTCAGGATCTCCCTGAGCCGGTTGTGGTGCCTGGCCACCGCGATCTCCAGTTCAACGATCTGTTCGCTCAGGTCTATCACCCGCGGGAGCCCGGCCATGCGCAGGGCTCGCAGCTCGCTCAGCACCCGCTCGACCTTCTGCTTCAGTGGCAGATGCTCCGCGAACTGGCGCACCATCACCTGGCCGCCAACGCGCGCCTTGAGGGCCCATTCCAGCGGCGTGCGCTCGCCCTCCACCTGGTACACATGGTCACGAAGCGCCGAAGCGGCGCGGGCTACCGCCACGGTGAAGCGTTCCTGCCAGTGTGCCGGGTTGCGGCTGTCGAATGGCACGGCGCGCGCCTCCTTCAGCGCCTCCCACCTGTCGAAGAGCGGGTCCCGCCCGGCATCGCCAGGGCTGGCAGGTACGTCAACTGCAAGCGGGACGATTCTCGAAAACGACATTGCATAACCTCCTCTGGCCGCAAGCGGCCGATGCGGCTCCGTGACTGCGGTCAGTCGCGTATGCCGCTCGGAGGGAGATTGGAATGGCGAATCGGCACGGGTGCAAGCTCCCGCGTCAGCGACGCGGCCATTGCCGGCGTGCGCTCCGGGGGTGCGCCTGCGTGCGCCCGGGGCCGTTCTTCCGGATGGGCGTGACCGCGCAGGACCAGGGCCCTGGCGGCACGGAGCAAGTGAAGAGCCGTTCTCACGAATCTCCCCTCCTCAGATGCGGGACGCCTCATGATGGGCGCCCATCGGTCCTGGGAGGCCAGAGCCTCCGACGAGTCTACGGGGTTAGCTGTCGGGCTCGGTGTCGGAAGTCACCGGCGCATGAGAATGCGCTTAGCCCCAATGAAAACCTGGTCCTGGTTCCCCCGTTCCCGGCAGGCGCCGGGATTCGACCTGCCCATCCTACCACACAGCGCAAGCCCCGGCTCAACCCGGTGGCCCCTCTGCCCCGGCTAGGGCAGCTTGAGCTCCTGCCCGATCTGCAAGGAGGCGCAGTCGTCTTCAGTCATGCCATTCAACGTCAACAGCTGTTCCAGGGTGATGTTGTGGGCGGTGGCGATCGCTCCGCAGGTGTCTCCGGCAACGACCTTGTACGTCTTCCCTGACGCCCCGGGCGTTCCCGTGGTCGTGGCGGTCGTGGTCTTTGGAGTTCCCGGGGTCGTGGGCGTCCTGGCTGTCGCTGGCGTGCCGGTACCCGGGGTCTTCGTTGCATCGCCCGCGGGCGTCTTTGCCGCCTGCGCTGTCTTCTGAGCGGCGGTGGTGGCAAGCACCCCCGGGTCGTAGGCGCCCTGACCGCCATCGTCGTCCCCGATTGCCTGCGAGATAAGCAGCGCGATCCCAATCACCACCACCGCCATCACAAAGAGCCCGATGGTCGCCACTGGCATGCTGATTCCACCGGCCCGTGGGCGCGGCGATCCTGCCACGGGCGGTCTTCGCCCCCGGTCGCCTGGAGGTCGCGGCCTCGGGCCGGGCCCCTTCGCTGGCGCCGGACCCGCCACTCTCGGTGCGCGGCCTGCCGATGCCGGCTCTCGCGCCGGGGGAGCCGGTGGAGATGCCGGCGCCGCCGTTCGCGGCACACCCTCGCCCTGGTAGACGGGACAGGTAGGATGGTTCGCGCCGAGGCAGTACGTCTCCTGGTGCCCCGCGGCGATGCGGGTCGGCGAGGGCAAGCGGTAGCAGCGATGCGCTTCCGTGGCGTATGTGGCGTGGGAGTCCGCATCGTCTGCCAACCCGAGATACGGACAGACCTGCGGCAAGCCTTCCTGGTCCGCTTCGAACGTCACCTGTACTCCTGTCCGCCACCAGTAGAAATCACGCGTATCGTGGCACGGGGCCGGTTGGGAGGCAATCCTCAGGTCAAACTTCAGTCAACCAGGATGGTTGTTGGGGCAGCGGCGTCCGCCATTTCCGGCTTCCCAACCGCCGGCCGCGAGGCGGCCACGCCAACGCCAAGAATGACCATCACGGCGCCGATCGAACGTTCCGGCCCGGGCACCTCGTCCAGGAACATCGCCGCCAGCGCCAGGGCGACTACCGGTACAAGGGCGTTGAGCACCGCCGCCCGTGACGCCCCAATCGCCTGGACGCCCTCGAACCACCACACCAGCCCAAGGACTGTCTGGAGCACCCCCAGGTAGAGCAGCGCGCCCCACAGGCCCGGCGAGGGCCCCTCTGCCACTGCGCTGCCCAGCGGCCACGCCCCCAATGGCGCCAGCAGCGCAAGACCGATCGCCACGCTGTAGAGCGTCGCGTGCACCGGGCCGATGCGCCCGCCCAGGAATCGCGTGCAGATGGTGTACATCGCCCACAGGAACGCCGTCGCCACGAACATGCCAATCCCCGCCAGCCGCTCCCCTCCGAGCCCTTCGGAGAAGAGCGCCCGCCGGAAGACCAGGAACTCACCCGCCAGGAGCAGGCCTAGTCCTGCAATCTGCCAGCGCCCCAGGCGTTCGCCCAGCAGCCACGCCGCCAGCGGTATCACGAAGAGTGAGGGCACGGTGGGCATGACCAGCGCCGCATCGCTTGCCGGCGCAAGTTCGAGCCCCATGAACGCAAGGATGTTGAACCCGAACACGGACGTCAGCCCCATCACAACGAGGATCAGGAGCTCGCGCCGCCCTGGCCGTGGCCACGGCCCCAGGCGTGTCGCCACAAGTGCGAGCACAATCCCGCCAACCAGGTACCGGCCGGTGGCAAGCGCCAGGGGGCTCGCTTCGTCCACGGCCTTCTTGGCAACAACGAAGTACCCGCCCCAGATAGTGATCGTGATCAGCAGCTGAACGTAGGCTCGCGCCGTACCTGCGCCGGGGCCTGGCTCCGTAGCAGTCTTCGTTGCCATTCGCCCGGAGTCTAAGCGGCGCCGGGGATACGGGCGCTCGCGGTGGCCCGCGCCATCGGGCGAACCTGGATGAGCAGCATGGGGTGGGGGTTGGGGGCGCCGTCCACAAGGCTCGGCGCCCCCTGCGACGGGGAGGACAATGTCGCCGGGCGCCCCTTGGTCAGGGGGACGCCTACGTGTAGTAACGGCCGCCATCCATCAGAACCAAGGGCGGCCGCCCGGACGGTTAGGTGGCAATCTGGTGCCCCCGCGGCCGCCATCGCCTTTCTCGGGGCGCTATACTCCCCTCGCCTGAACCGTCACAAGGGGGTCAACTATGGAATCCGGACTCTGGAAGCTGGGCGCCACCGAGCTCGCCCGGTTGATTCGCGAGAGGCAGGTCAGCAGCCGCGAAGCTGTCGAGGCACACCTCGCTCGCATTCAGCAGGTCAACCCGGCCGTCAACGCCATCACCGTCGTCCTCGCCGAGGAAGCTCTCCAGGCTGCGGATGCCGCGGACCGCCTGACTGCCTCCGGCGCCCACCCGGGCCCGCTCCATGGCGTCCCGTTCACGGTCAAGGAGAACATCGACCTTGCTGGCTCGGCGACCACCAACGGAATCGTCGTCCTCAAAGATGCCGTGTCCGCCGTCGATGCCCCCCACATCGCCCAGGTGCGGGCCGCCGGCGCGATCCCGATTGCCCGAACCAACCTGCCCGACTTCGGCCTTCGCTGGCACTCCGACAACGAGCTTCGCGGCGCAACCAGGAACCCCTGGAACCCTGGACTCACACCCGGCGGGTCCAGCGGCGGTGAGGCCGCTGCGCTTGCCACCGGCATGACTCCGCTCGGCATGGGCAACGACCTCGGCGGCTCCCTCCGCTGGCCGTCACAGTGCTGCGGCACCACCGCGATCAGGCCCACGCTGGGACGTGTACCCGGCCACTCTTCCATGGCGCCTGCCGACCCCACTGCCGCTCTGCAGCTGATGGCCGTGGAGGGTCCGATGGCTCGCCATGTGCGGGACCTCGAGGTCGCGCTCGCCTGCATGTCCGGGCCCGATTCACGCGATCCATGGTGGGCGCCGGCCCCACTCAAGGGCCCGGAGGCCCCGCGCCGGGTGGCCGTCACCTTCGACCCGGCAGGGACGGGCGTGGACCCCGCCATCGCGGCGGGAATCAACAGCGCCGCTGCCGCTCTCCGCGATGCAGGCTACACGGTTGACGAGGTGGACCCGCCGGCGGTGGCCGAGGCACGAGAGCTCTGGGGCAAGCTGGTCATCGCCGAGGCGACGGCAACCCTCCTCCCAATCCTCCAGCAAGTTGGGGGCAAAGATGCCCTGCAGTTCCTTGAATGTGCCACAGAGGCGACGAGCGCCGCCGGTGCACTCGATTTCGCTGGCTACATGCTCGCCTTCTCCCGTCGTGCGGGAATCGCCCGGGAATGGTCGCAGTTCCATGAGCGGTACCCGCTGGTTCTCGGACCGGCTGCCACAGCTCAGCCATTCGTCGTCGGCGCCGATCTAAAGGGAGCCGCCGAGGTGCGCTCCATCCTGGAGTCCCTGTCGCTCATCATCACCGGGAATTTTCTCGGGCTCCCCGCGCTTGTGCTGCCTGTGGGGGTGTCCGACGGTCTACCACAGGCCGTCCAGCTCATTGGTGGGCGCTACCGCGAAGACCTCTGCCTTGCCGCTGGCCAGGCCATTGAGGAGCGTCTTGGCGTGTTCACTCCCATTGAGCCTGTGGCAACGCCAGCGCTGGCCCGGCGATAACGAGCGCGGCCCACTCCCGGGTCACTCCCCCGGCCCGGGAAGCCCCGGCCCGCCACCCTGTCCCAACTGGTCGATGATGCGCCGCATCACCTCGTCCAGCTGCTCCTGGCTGATGCCCATTCGCTCCATGGTCTGGCGCATCAGCCGCTGTACCTCGTCGACATCTTCGCGAATCAGGGCATCCGCCATCTCAAGCTGGGTCTCAATCGCGAGGAAGCGTTCGCGCCGCTGCGTCTCGTTCTCGGTGGAGAGGATGGTCGACATCAGCCGCGTAAAGAGCTGGGACGTGCGCGCGATCCGGACACGATCCTCCGGGTGCGGCGGGAACTCACCCGTCACCGTCACTTCCAGTCCCGTGCGCTTGTCGGAGGCTGCGTACTGCTCGGGCATCGGCAATTGAGAATAGCGTAGACTTGCTCGGCGCGCAGACTCTAACGGCATTCCAATCGACTGCGCATGCCGGCGCCGCGGATAATGGGACGGGTACGAGCGCGAGACACATGACGGGAGAGCCGGTGGCGTGAGTTCGATCCACGATACGCTCGCCCTGCCCCAGACCCGGCCGGGAGCGCAGGCCGAGGCCGCGGCGCTGCTCGATCGCCTCGCCACGCGTGCTGCTGCAGGCGACCGGGCTTCCTTCGAGCACATCTACCACCTCGTGGTGGACGAGCTCTACGCCTACGTTCGCGCCCAGGTCCACGACGACACCGCCGCCGAAGACATCATCGCCAACGTCTTCCTCAAGGCGTGGCGCTCTGCGCGGCGCTACCGCTCCGGGTCCGATAGCTTCCGCCGCTGGATCTTCGGCATCGCCCGCAACGAAATCCGCGATCACTGGCGCACGAATCGCCGCCTCCTCGAACTCCACGAGCACGACATCGCCGATGAGTCCGTTGCCGAGTCTCCTGTTGACCCCGACGGCGCCCGGCGCCTCGTTTCACGTGCGCTCGCCGCACTAACCGACGACCAGCGGCAGGTCGTGGTGCTCCGCTACTTCGACAACAAGTCACACGAAGAGATCGCCACAATCCTGGGCAAGCGCGAGGGCGCGGTGCGTGCCTTGCTGTTGCGCGCGCTGCGCCGCATGCGAAAGGTGATGGACGATGCTGCGCCGTAGGCCCGATTCGACCCTCGAGTTCCGGCTTGTAGAAGCCGCGCTCTTCGCGGCGGCGCCGGCCCCGCTTACATCCGAAAGGCGCGATGCCCTTCGTCTCCGCATCATGTCGAACCTCGGCCCACAGGATCCTTCGCGGCGGCTGCTTCCCTCAATGCCCGGCCTTGTGCGCGAGCGGTGGGTGAGCATCCCTGCCGGGGTAGGGATTGCCGCGGCCATCATTGCCGCGAACCAGGCCGTGTTGCACCTCTCGCGCACGTCCTCCTCCCCCGAGCCAGCCGCCCAGGCCACTGGCGAAATCCTGGTGAACGGCCAGGCCGCTACCCACGCGGTGGCTGGCCAGCGCATTGAGGCGCGCACCGCCACCTGGATTTCGCTGGGAGATGCCCAGGCCGGGCTTGAGCCTGGCGCGGTTGTGCGCTTCTCCGGTGCCGGCGAATCCATGGTCCTCTGGATCGAGGCCGGGGACGTGACCGTCGTGACGGGCGATCGCCCGCTCTCTGTTTCTGGCGGTGGTTGGGTGGCAAGCCTCCAGGCCGGCACCGTCGCCCGCTTCGTCCCCATCGGCGAGGCGACAGTCGTCCACGTGGAAGCCGGGGTTGTTCAACTTGCCTCCCGCGGCCAGACCCACACCGTCACCTCTGCTAACTCGCCACTCTTCGTCCCCGGGCTTTCGGACAAGCCCGCTGAGGACACGCCTGGTGATGGTCTCCACGCCCCGCCGCCTGCCCCAATCGATGCCAGCGCCGGGTCCAGCGGCGCCGCCGCCGGCGCGTCCGCAGGAGAAGGTGGCCAGGACTTCGACTTGCCGCCCTCGGACCCGCCCGGCCAGGGAGGGGAGAACCCGGGGAACGGCCCGCCTTCGGACCCGCCCGGCCAGGGAGGGAGAACCGGGAAACGGCCCGCCCTCGGACCCGCCCGGCCAGGAGGGAGAACCGGGGAACGGCCCTCGGACCCGCCCGGCCAGGGGGGGAACCCGGGAACGGGAGCCTTCGGACCCGCCCGGCCAGGGAGGGAGAACCCGGGGAACGGCCCGCCTTCGGACCCGCCCGGCCAGGGAGGGGAGAACCCGGGGAACGGCCCGCCTTCGGACCCGCCCGGCCAGGGAGGGGAGAACCCCGGCAATGGCCCGCCCTCGGACCCGCCCGGCCAGGGAGGGGAGAACCCCGGCAAGGGCCCGCCCTCGGACCCGCCCGGCCAGGGAGGGGAGAACCCCGGCAATGGCCCGCCCTCGGACCCGCCCGGCCAGGGAGGGGAGAACCCCGGCAATGGCCCGCCCTCGGACCCGCCCGGCCAGGGAGGGGAGAACCCGGGAAACGGCCCGCCTTCGGACCCGCCCGGCCAGGGCAATGGGCACGGGAGCGGCAAGGAGTAGTCCCTGCCCAGCCCTCCCGGGGGCCTGGCGAGCAGGCGTCTGAGGCAGCCTTCTTCGCACCGCCCGCAGTGACCGGCCGGTTTTCCTGGTCTGCACCTTCCTGTGGCCCTGCCAGGGCCGGCCTCCCGTTGACCCCCTCGGCCCCCTCGGCTACCCTCTACTTGTGGGCCTTAGCACTCATCTGCTTTGAGTGCTAATCCCGGGCCATAACCGACGAGTTGATAATGACGTTGTCAGAGCGCCGGTCGCGCATCCTCACTTTCATCGTTGATGACTACGTCGACAGCGCCACGCCCGTCGGGTCCCAGGCGCTGGTGGAACGTCATGCCCTCAGTCTCTCCAGCGCCACAGTGCGCAACGAAATGGCCGCTCTCGAATCCGAAGGCATGATCACCCATCCCCATACCTCCGCCGGCCGCATCCCGAGCCATCGTGGCTACCGCTACTACGTCTCTTCGCTCATGCGCGAGCCCAACCTCTCCCCGCAGGAACGGCTTACCATCCTGCACCAGTTCCACCAGAGCGCCCGGGAGCTCGAACGCTGGGTTGGCCTGGCCGCCAGCGTCCTCGCCAATTCGATGCAGACGCTCGCCCTGGCCACCCAGCCGCGCGTCCGCGAGGTGCGCCTGAAGCAGCTCCAGCTCGTCGAGCTCTCCGAGTACCGCGCCCTCCTGGTCGTTGTCACAAACGAGGCAGCGGTGCGCCAGCACACCCTCGATCTCCCGGCCCCCGCCAACCAGGATGCGCTCTCCCGGCTTGCAGCTCAGCTCAATGCCAGCCTCGGAGGCCTCACGGCGGCCGAACTGGCGGCGCGCGCCGATGCCGAACCTCTGGCCGGCGTCGAGGCCGTGGTGGTCGGTTCGGTAGCCGAGATCCTCCTCCGCGAACAGGATGCGATGGCCGAAACGCCCGTCGTCGAAGGCATTCGCGACCTCCTTCGCAAGCCCGAGTTCGATGAAAGCGACCGGATGCTCGATACCCTCGAGGCCGTCGACGAACGTCATCTGCGGCGGGCCATCCCGCTCGATGCGCTCGAACACGGGCAGGTTGCCATCGTCATCGGTGATGAGAACCGCGAGGGCCCCTACCAGGATATGAGCTTCGTCCTCGCCCACTATGGCCCGCCCGGCGGCGCCGGAGGCATCGTCGGCCTGCTCGGCCCAACGCGCATCGCTTACGGCGATGCGGTGGCACACGTCCGTTACGTCAGCGAGCTGCTGACCGGGCTCATGTCCCAGTTCTATGAGGAATAGCCGCGCCCGCACCCTCGTGAGCGCGGTCATCACACCCCAGGAGGAAGGATGACGGGCAACGAAGATGAACGTATCGTCGATCGGCGCGCAGCCTCGCGCATGAACGACGACCCGCAACCGGGCAGCGAGGCTACGCCCTCGCTCGAACAGCAGCTGACGGCCGAACGCGAAAAGGCCGATAGCTACTACCGCAACTGGCAGCGCAGCGCCGCCGACTTCGCGAACTACAAGAAGCGCGTGGAACAGGAGAAGAGCAAGAGCGCCGAATTCGTCAATGCAGCGCTCGTCATCAACCTGCTCCCTGTCTACGACGATCTCGAACGCGCAGTATCAACCGTCGACGCTCACCTCGCCGGCTTGAACTGGGTGCAGGGGGTCATCGCCATCCAGCGCAAGTTCCAGCAGATGCTCGAAGCCATGGGCGTGAACGAGATTGCCGCTGCCGGGGAGACGTTCGACCCCAACCGCCACGAAGCAGTCGGCAAGCAGACGGGCGACGACGGCAAGGTGCTGCACGTTGTGCAGAAGGGTTACCAGATTGGCGACCGGGTCATCCGCCCGGCGATGGTCATTGTCGGCGAGGCCGGCGCCAGCTAGCGAAGAGGAGTGTTGAAGAATGGGTAAGGTACTCGGAATTGACCTGGGAACCACCAACAGCTGCATGGCGGTCATGGAAGGTGGCGAGCCAGTTGTCATTCCCAACTCCGAGGGCGCGCGCACCACGCCCTCCATTGTCGCGATCACCAGGACCGGCGAACGGCTGGTGGGCCAGGTCGCCAAGCGCCAGGCCGTCACCAACCCGGAAAACACGATCTTCAGCATCAAGCGATTCATGGGCCGCAAGCTGGACGATCCCGAAGTGCAGCGCGATCTGAAGCTCGTTCCCTACAACGTTTCGGCCGCCTCCAACGGCGACGCCCAGGTGCAGATGGGGGACCGCAACTACAGCCCACCCGAAATCAGCGCCATGATCCTGCAGAAGCTCAAGGCCGATGCGGAAGCGTACCTGGGTGAGAAGATCACCGAGGCCGTCATCACCGTCCCCGCCTACTTCAACGACGCCCAGCGCCAGGCTACCAAGGATGCTGGCAAGATCGCCGGGCTCGATGTGCTGCGCATCATCAACGAGCCCACCGCTGCTTCCCTCGCCTATGGCCTCGACAAGAAGCACGACGAGATTATCGCCGTCTACGACCTTGGCGGTGGCACATTCGATATCTCCATCCTCGAACTGGGCGAGGGCACCTTCCAGGTGCTCAGCACCAATGGCGACACCCATCTTGGCGGCGACGACTTCGATCAGCGCGTCATCGACTGGCTCATCGATGAGTTCAAGAAGGCCGAGGGCATCGACCTGCGCGCGGACCGCCAGGCCCTCCAGCGCCTGAAGGCCGAAGCCGAAAAGGCCAAGATTGAGCTATCAAGCGCCCAGCAGACCGAGATCAACCTGCCCTTCATCACCGCCGATGCCAGCGGCCCCAAGCACCTCAACGTCACCCTTTCGCGCGCCCGGCTGGAACAGCTGGTGGGCGACCTGCTGACTGGCACCCTCGAGCCGGTCAAGCGAGCCCTTGATGACGCTGGAAAGAAGCCCACAAACGTCGATGAAATCGTGCTCGTCGGCGGCCAGACACGTATGCCCGCCGTGCAGAAGGTGGTGGGCGATTTCTTCGGCAAGGAGCCCCACAAGGGCGTCAACCCCGACGAGGTCGTCGCCATCGGCGCCGCCGTCCAGGCAGGCGTGCTCAAGGGTGAAGTCAAGGATGTGCTCCTCCTCGATGTCACGCCGCTCACCCTCGGCATCGAAACCCTCGGCGGGGTGATGACGCCCATCATCGGCCGCAACACCACCATCCCCACCGCCAAGAGCCAGGTGTTCAGCACCGCTGCCGATAACCAGCCCAGCGTCGAGATCCACGTCCTCCAGGGTGAGCGCCCCATGGCCACCGACAACAAATCGCTCGGGCGCTTCATCCTCGATGGCATCCTTCCCGCGCCCCGCGGCGTGCCCCAGGTCGAAGTCACCTTCGATATCGACGCCAACGGCATCGTCAACGTCTCGGCAAAGGACAAGGGAACCGGCCGCGAACAGAAGATCACCATCCAGGCTTCCAGCGGCCTTTCCAAAGACGAGATCGAAAAGATGCAGCGAGATGCCGAGCTGCACGCCGAGGAAGACCGCAAGCGCCGCGATACGATCGAGCTCAAGAACACCGCCGATAGCACCGCCTACCAGGCCGAAAAAACCCTGCGCGACAATGCCGAGAAGATCCCTGCCGACCTCAAGTCCGAGGTTGAGGAGAAGGTCAAGGACGTCCGGGCCGCCATCGAAGGCGACGATGCTGCCCGCATGCGCACCGCCCTCGATTCCCTCAGCAACTCGATGCAGAAGATAGGCGAGGCCGTCTACGGCCAGGCTGGCGGCGCGGGCCCCGACGGCTCGGAAGCCGGACCCGAATCAGCTGGCGCCGAGGAAGGCACCGTCGAAGGAGAGTTCCGCGAGGTGTGAGCCGGGCCCGCCTGGCTCACGCCCCGTAGAGAGCCCTCCGCAGGTCCAGTGCGAGGTTGGCGCCGTCCAGCAGCAGGTGGCGCGGGTTGAAGCCGTGCGCGTGCACCGCCATCCGCAGGTCCGCCGGCGTCATGTCGGCAGGAATAGCGAACCCCGCCACCCCATCCTCGCCCGTCCGTGCCCGCGCGACTACCCCGTCGCGATGGTCCGTCACGAGCATCTCCGCCCCGGCGATCGGCGGCTTCCCCCCGCTGGTATCAGCGTCGTTGTCGAGCACGCTTACGCGCGCCGTGCGCCCGTCGTGGGCCACGTCAACAGCGATGTCGAGGTCCCGCAGGTAGATGAGCGGCTCCGCAGAGACAGCGGCCATCCCATCCCGCTCGGGGATGCGCGCCGGGTTCGCCCGCAGCGCCACGTCCTGGATTGCCATCCCGTGGTCTGTCGTCACCACGAACAGGGTCGAATCGAAAAGCCCCTTCTCGTCGAAGATGCGCAGGACGTGGCCCAGCTCGCGATCCGACTCGTCGAGCGCCTCCCGGGCGCCCTCGTGGTGCGGGCCGTAATCGTGCGCTGCCGCGTCCGGCAGGCTGAACTCATGGAAAACGAAGATCGGGAGCGGGTGCGAATCGTCCGTAAATAACTGGCGGGCCTGTGCCAGCGCGCGGTTGTCGATGATCCCCGAAAGGTGATGGCCGTGCTCCTGCAACTCCGTCGCCCATCGTGGGCTGATCTCCGCGTCGGTCTCCTGGGTTAGCTCCTTCAATCGCTCGCGGTCGCCAATGACACGGTATTCGAGCGAAGCGTGGTCTGCCCCCCGCGTGCACGGCTCGTTGATCGAGGCCGTGAACGCCCCCTCCTTCCCGTTCCACGAGCCAAAGACGCGGTGAAACGCCTCGAACAGGGTCTCCACGCCGCTCGCAAGGTACTTCGCCGTATCGAACTGCTGCCCCTGCGGCGAAACGGTGACCCGCTCCTCTCGCAGGTAGTAGCTCGGGTTGACGATGTCGTGGTGTCCGCACCAGGCGCCCGTGCCGATGGCGTTATGACTGGGCCAGGTGATGCTCGGGAAGTTGGTGATGCTGCCCCAGCGCAGCATCGCCCCGTTCGCAATCAGCCGCCGCAGGTTCGGGATTGAGCCGGGGTCAGCCTCCAACCGGTGCACCAGCTCGCTGTGCGATTGGCCGTCCAGGAGCACGAGGTACACGCGCTGGGGCACGCCACCTCCCGGGTCCAGCACCTCCTCAATGACGACCCCGTCCTGCCTCCGCAGGTAAACATCCGGCGCCACGCCCCGCTCGCTGCTGGTTCGCCCCGTGATGTCCCGCCCGTCAATCAGCGGGAATCCCATCAGCCTCGCGATCGTGGGCGCAACATCCACCTGCCGGGGCGTCGCCTCCACCACCGCCCCTCGCCGCACCCCCGGGCCGGAAAAGACGAGCGGCGACCGCGACTGCACAACATCCAGCGCCCCGTGCTGCCCGGGCTGACGGCCATAGGCGTAGCTCTTCGGGTTCACCGCAAGGTCGGGCGCATTCGGGCTGTCGAAGAGCTGTGACAGCCGTTCGTAGGCATACGGGTACGTCAGCCGTTCTGGTTCAATGAACGCCTCCTGCGCGTCGGCAGGGTTGCGGCCCGCAGCCAGCTCTTCGGCCAGCGTCGAGAGCGCCCGCGGCTCCTGCCGCTCCAGCGGGTTTTCGCCAAGAACCTCCACCGTCGCGTATTCATAGCCCCCGCCCGGCGCATACCGCCGCACCCAGCGCACCATTCCCCGTGCAGACCATGCCTCATAGGCGAAGGCGCCGTCGGTCCCCTGGCGGCACGTTGCCACGAAGTCCGTCCAGGCCTTCCCGTCGTCCGAGGTCAGGAGCCTGTAGATGGCGTTGTTCCCCGACTCTTCCTGGCTGCGGTCGAGCCCCTGCCCCCCGGGACGTTCCGGGCCGATGCTTCTCGACGAGCTCCCACTGCTCATGCCTGGTCCTGTTCCTTCCTCTGTGTATGTCGCGCGACCGGGCCGCGCTGTGCCAGGTTCACAGGTGCCACCCCACGAATGGCCCCTCGGTTTCCACCTCCATCCCAGAAAGGAACTTCGCCGTCATCACGTAGTAGGCTGCGAGCAGGTTGATGCCGGCCACTGTGCCGGGCGGGAACTGCGCCGCGAGTTCGTCGTGCACCTCCTGCGCGGGGTGGTCCGAGGCAACGATGGCGTCCACGTAGGCGAGCATTGCCTTTTCCGCAGGCGAGAACAGGCTGCTCTGCCGCCAGTGGTGGAGCGCGACAATGCGCTCATCGGGCAGCCCCGCCGCTCGCCCAATGCGCACATGCTGGTGCCACTCGTACTGGCTGTGCACCAGTATGGCCACGCGCAGGATCGCCAGCTCCCGCGTAGCTACGTCGAGACCACATGCTGCCCAGAGGGCGTTGCCCATGCGCACGTAGCCGCGCACAAGGTGCGGGTTATTCCCCAAGGTGCGGAAGATGTTCGGCATCTCGCCGTCCCCGGCAAGCTTGTCCCACACATACCAGAGTTGTTCGGGGAACTGTTCGCGCGTGGCGAAAGGGAGGCGGGCCATGGTTCGCGTGTCCTTGTCTGTTGTAGCGTGGCCGAAGCATAACTGCCCCGGACGCCAGGCGCCCCACGGGGACTCAAGATCCCCCCACATCCCTACCAATCCCGGTCCGCTATCGATTAAAGTAGCGCTCGCGCCGGTTGACCCGTGTCCTCGCACCGGACCAACACCGAAGGAGAATCGAAATGGCGGACAGGCACAAGTACTGGGGCACTGTTAGCCCGATGCCCGCGCCCATGATCGCCGGGCAGGCTCAACAGCTTGAGGCAATGGGCCTGGAGGGCGTCTTCGCGCCCCAGGTCTATGGCCCGCCCTGGATTCCGCTGGCGGTGGCCGCCGGCGCCACGGAGAGGATGAAGCTCGCATCTGGCATCGCCCTCGCCTTCGCACGCAGTCCCTTCGAGACCGCGGTGGCGGCAATGGATATGGACCTCATCAGCAATGGCCGCTTCGTCCTGGGCCTGGGCTCCAGCGTGCGCTCGTGGAGTGAGGGATTCTTCGGCATGCCCTATGGGAAGCCTGTTGAACATCTCCGCGAAGTCATCGAGATCGTCCGGCTCGTTGTCCAGAAAGGGCACACGGGCGAGTTAAAGCGGTACGACGGCAAGTACCATCACCACGACTTCAGTGAATACCAATCGCTCCGTGAGCCGGTCAGGACAGACATCCCGGTCTGGATTGCCGGCCTGCGCCAGCCCCTCCTCAAGCTCGGCGCCGAGGTGGCCGACGGCATCATCGGCCACCCCATCTGGTCCATCGAATGGGCCACCACGAAGGTCATGGACGACATCAAGGCCGGCCTCGAACGGGGCGGGCGCAAGCGCTCCGACCTTGAGTTCAACGTCTGGCTCTTTGTCGCCCCCAACAACGACCGCAAGCAGGCCATCCACGATGCCAAGGCCACCGTTGCCTTCTACGGCGGCATCGAGCAGTACGAGCCCTTCTTCGCCGCCCATGGCTTCGGCAAGGAAGCGAAGTTGCTCCAGGAGGGCGTGAAGCACGGCGACTACACCACCGTGACCCACCTGGTGCCCGACGACATGGCGCAGACCTTCGTGGTCTGTGGCACCCCCGACGAGGTGAAGAAGCGCGTCGATAAGATCTGGGAGGTCGCCGATTCAGCTACGCTCATGCCTCCCGCCTACGCCCTCGCCCCGGAGCAGTTGATGGGCTACGCCATGTCGATCGCCCAGCTCTTCTATGCGTAAGAGGGCCGGGCTCAGCGGCTGCTGACGTTCGCCTCCGCCGCGGCGAGAGCATGCCCGCGCCAGCGGCAGGCTACCACGGTGCCCAAGGCGCAGCCGCCTGTCACGGCCGTCGCCATGATGCCTGTCGAGACGCCGCTCACGGCACGGAGCGGCAGCTCCAGCATGCACCAGGCGAGCGCGGGCCAGGCAACGATTTCGAACAGCTGATAAACCCCGGCCCTCACGCTGCTCGCTCCGTTGCCCCCGCATCTCGGTCAAGCATCGCCACGAACTCCCGTGCGAGGTCCGGGTCGAACTGCGTCCCCGCGCCACGTTCTATCTGGTCGACCGCCTGCTCGATGGTCAGCCCCTTGCGGTAGGGGCGGTCGGTTGTCATGGCGCTGTAGGCGTCAGCCAGGGTGAAGATGCGCGTCGGTAGAGAGATCTCTTCGGCCTGCAGTCGGCCCGGGTAGCCATCGCCGTCAAAACGCTCGTGGTGGTGCCTGACGAGCTCGACCACAACGTCGTAGTCCATCACCGCCGCCGTGATCGCGGCCCCCATCACGGGGTGCTCCTCCATGTTCCGCCGTTCGTGCGGAGTGAGTGGGCCCGGCTTTCGCAGGATCTCGTCCGGGACCACGATCTTCCCCAGGTCGTGGATGGGTCCGCCAATCGTAAGCGCGTTGACGTCGTCCTCGGCCAGGCCGAGCCGGCGCGCCATCTGTAGCGCCAGGTGCGTGGCGTGGTCGCTGTGGAAGCGCGTATAGCTGTCCCGCCGGTCGATTGCCTTCACCAGGCTGCGCAGCGCCTTCAGGTTGGCGACCTTCACGTTCGTGGCAGGGCTGCCGCCCCCTGCCGCCCCGCTCATCACGACCGCCGGCGTGGCTGCCTTGTCCAGGTACATCTGCTCTTCGGCCTCGGCGATCAGGTCCCGTGGCCCTTCTTCCCCCCGCAGCGTCGCGAAGCCGCAGCTCACCCGGATCGGCAGCGGGACCTGGGAGCCGTTCACCAGCCCGAGCCCCGAGACGGTGCGCCGCACAGACTCCAGCGCGCGTCGCGCCTGGGCCACTGCCTCCCCGGGAAAGACGATGACGAACTCATCGCCCCCGAACCGCGCGAACACCGCGGGCTCCGCGATCTCCGCGCGCAGCGCGTCGGCCACCCGGATCAGCACCTCGTCCCCCTGCATGTGGCCGAGAAAGTCGTTCAGCAGCTTGAAGTTATCGATGTCCACGTAGGCTATCGTCAGTGGCTCGCCGTTCATCCGCGCGGTGCTGACGGCAAGGCCGAGATGCTCGTCCAGATACCTCCGGTTGGGAGCGCCCGTGAGCGCATCGGTGTAGGCCAGGCGGCGATACACCGCTGCCTGCTCGGCCTCGATCATGCGCGTGCGGTGGTCCGCCGCCTTGTTCAGCACGTGCCACAGCATTGCCGGCTCGAAAGGCTTTCCGAGGAAGTCATCCGCCCCTGCCTTCATGGCTCCTACGGCGACATCCACGTCCACGAAGCCAGTGATTGCCACGATGCCGGCCGCCGGCGCCAGCAGGCGCCCCTGCGTGATGACGTCGAGCCCCGACATGTCGGGCAGGCTGATGTCGGTCGCAATCGCGCCGAAGTCGCCCTTGCCAAGGGCCTCCAGGGCGCCGCGCCCCGTGCTCGCAAGGGTTACATCGTCGGTGAACTGGGAAAGCACGCGCTTCACCAGGAGGCCCAGGTTCGGGTCGTCTTCCACCACCAGGACGGCTGGGCCCCGGCGCCGCGCCAGGGAGATCGGAACACTCACGGTTTGATTGTCGGTAGAGCTGGCGACTTGCTGAGGGTCAATCGTCCCGGCGCGAGGCAGGTTTCCGGGTCTTCCGCCCGTCTTCCGCCACCCAGATGCGCCGTGCGACCTGCGTTCCCATCACCACCTGCCGGCCGTCCACGCTCAGGGTCACTGTACCCCGGTAAGGGGCTACCGATTCGACAGTCACCGTCCCGCCCGGGCGGATCCCTTCAGCGTCAAAAAAGCGCAGCAGCTCCTCGTCCTCTTCGAACACCCTGTCAATCTCAACCGTTTGCGCTTCAGGTACGTCGGCCAGGGTTGTCATGCTCAGGTGGGCGGGCGCTCCCGGCCCCGGGATCGGATAGCCGAACGGGCTCCGCGTCGGGCGCCCCAGGGTCTCGAACAGGTGCGGCTCTGTCACATCCGAGATCCCGTGCTCGAGCAGGTGCGCCTCTTCAAACGCCCGCCACCACGGCACCCCCAGCACCTGCGTAATAAGGCATTCGGCGAGCCGGTGCCTTCGCACCATGCTTTCGGCCCGCTGCTGGCCGGCAGGGGTAAGGTGGATGACCTTCTTCGCGTCTAGCTGGACAAGGCGGTCTCGGAGGAGACGCTTCAGCATCCCCGCTACCGAGGGTGGCGTGATTCCCAGCCGGTCCGCCAGCCGCACCGCAATCACATCCTGTCCCTCGTCGTGGTGGATGCGATAGATCGCGGTCAGGTAGTCGTCGCTGGCGACGTTCGAGACCTGTTTGGGCATGGCCGCACAATCGTGCCATGCCGCGGCCAGTGGAGCTACGGGTATTGCCGGCCGCTGTTCCGCTGGACCTCAGGCGGCGCGCTGCTCGGGGAGCGCACCTCGCACCACGGCAACTGGTGCGGCGCTGGTGCGCGCCTTCAACCAGCTCGTCACGCATGGCGGTAGTTCGTTCGCCTGGCAGCAGCCGGCGCAGCGCGAGGCGCGCAGGGCTGCATCGAGGGGGCAGGTTCCGGTTGGGCGTTCCATGGCTCTCGTACTCCTTCTCCCGGTAGATGAATATTCGGCACCCCCGCGCGGTGGATGAGGGGTGACGATGCGGTTTCTTTGCGCGGCCCTCCCGTGGGCATGCAGCGGGCATGGATGTGCTGTCCAATAAATACGTGCTTCACAAAGTCTAAACTGGCACAGTAGACTAAGCGCGCTACCGAATCCTCAGGAGAAACCGCCCATGGCCGCCAGCTCCACCTCTACCCCGGCCCTCGACCTTTCCTGGCTCAACCTCTACGACGACGCCACTTCGGCCACGCCCGGCAAGAAAGGGATGACCCTCAAGGAGATCAACCTCGGCCGGTACGCCGACTCCGCCCGCGGGCCGGGCGATTCGACCTACCGCCTCCGCGGCGCAATTGCCCGTGCCAACGCCCAGCGCTTTGGTCCCAACTACCAGTCCAAGGCCGACGTCTGGTCCGAAAACTGCCTCATGCTCTACGACGAGGCCACCCAGCGCCAGTGGTCCTCCGCGCGTGACATCCCCTGGGACACGCTCGAACCCCTCTCCGATGAGATTGAGCGCGCCATGTGCCAGCTCTGCACAATGCTCACCGAGGTCGAATTCATCGCCGGCGATGTTCCCGGCCAGTGGATGCCCTTCGTCAGCGCCCAGGATTTCGAGGCCGGCCTCTTCCTCATGAGCCAGATCATGGATGAGGCGCGGCACACCGATGTCTTCCGCAAGCGTGCCCTCGCCAACGGGGGCGGCCTGCTTGCCCAGGGCTCCGGCCTCGGCCTGCGTACGCTCATCGAAGCCCGCGACTTCACGGAAATGTCGGTCCTCATGCACGTCCAGGCCGAAGGCTTCGTCCAGTCCATGTTCCGAATGGGCGAGCTCATCGGCCAGACCGAGGCCGACAAGCGCATCTTCCGCATGAGCGCCCAGGACGAATCGCGCCACCTGGCGTTTGGCGTCATGCATCTTAAGTACGTCCTCGATACAGAACCCGAGCGCCGCGAAGAGATCCACCACTACCTCGACAAGGCCGAAGGCGACGCTTCGGGCGGCGGGTCTGGCGATGTCACATTCCCGCCCGTCTTTGAATCGCTCTGCATCCTCCTCGGTGGCGGAGTCGACAGGTTCGACGAGGGCGTCCAGAAGTTCCTCCTGCTTCGCAAGCGCCAGATCAACGAATACGTCCATCGCCTTGCCGTCGCCGGTCTGGGCGATCGCCGCGAGCGCCTCGGACCCTTGATGGCGCAGTTCCTGGAGCCCGCGTCCTAGCGCCGCTGCCACAACGCCCCGGGCCGACGGTCCGGGGCCCGACTTTTCACAACGCCTCTTAGGAGTCGCCGCCGAATGTCTCAGTCATCAACCACCACCGAAATCCCCCAGGAAGCCCGCGACCGTGCTCGCAGCCTTGGCTGGGAGGAAGGCCTCATCGAGATCGCCATCGAACAGGGTCACTCCCTCCAGGAGATCTGGCAGGCGCTCCGCGGCGGCGTCGATGGCGTCCGCGCCCGGCAGTTCCTGTCCGGCGGAGGGTTCGTCCGCCCCGACCCCTGGTGGATGAAGGTCCCCACCGAATGGGGGATTCGCGCCCGCGCCGCCGACCCTGCACTCGGCCTCTCGATCCAGGACCTGATGGTAGGCACCTACGGTGATGTTCCCGACGTGTGGACGAATCGCACCGAGATAGCCCGGGGTTCGTTCCCTGCGACAGTCGGCGAAGACATGGGTTACACCATCTTCGATAAGGCAATCGTCTGGGCCGACTGCTGCGTTCCCCTCTACGAAATCGCCATCCGCGATCGCTGGATCTCGGCAACGGACCTCGACTGGGCCAGCCTCGAACCACTCCCGGCCGAGCAGGAGAAGGCTGTCTGCCAGCTCATGACTGAGCTCAGCGAGCGCGCCTACCTCGAAGGGGCCATCCTCAGCGGCTGGCTCCCCGCGATAAGCTACGGCTACCTCGAACTGAAGCTCTTCCTCTCAACCGTGATCTACGACCTCGCCCGCCACGCCGAGACATTCCGCAAGCGCGCCCTCGCAAACGGTGGCGGGCTTGGCCTGCAGGCCCCCACCGACTACTCGCGCACGGTGGCGGAGTCACGCTCCTTCGTGGAGCTCATGGCAACTCTCTTCGTCCAGGACAGCATGCTCCTCACGCTCTACGAGAGCGGCGACCTCATCGCCCAGAATCCGCTCGAACGCGAGATGTACCGGCTCTGCGCGCGCGACCGCCAGCGGTACATGGACTACCAGGTCGAGCGCATGAAGCACTTCCTCTTCAAGACGCCCGAGCGGCGCGAGGAACAGCAGCTTTACCTGAATCGTGCCGAGGCGAAGCTCGTCCGTGACTGGAACGACCCGGCCGTCTCGGAACCGCTCGCCCTCCTGCTTGCGGGCGACAGCAGGAGAATGGATGAAGGCCATCGCCGCCTGAGGGAGCTTCGGAAGCACCAGGTTAGCGCCTACCTGGCGAACCTCCAGCGCACTACCATCACCCGCAAGACCCTCAACGGCCGCCTCCAGGATATCCTCAACGCCTGAACGCTAGCGATGCCAATGAGAACGCCGCCGGGGGACCCCCAGGCGGCGTTCTTGATCTCTTGCCCTCGCTCGACCTCTCACTCCCGGCCGAAGCTGTACCGCAGGACAGCGCGCAGAATCCCTCCCGGGCGCCTGCCCGGCGTCTTCCGCGCTTCTGTTCTCAGTTCTGACAGTCCGCGGGCGATTTCCGCCTGCCTGAGCAGCCATTCCGGGTTGGGTTCGCCGGGATGGACCAGCCTGCGCCCGGACACGGCGGCAAGCTCTCTCAGGTCAGTGGAATGTGGAAAGTACAGCATCTGCATTCATCCTCTCTTGTGCTGGACCCGCAAATTCGGAGTCCGTACATGCTCCCTGTGCGACGAAAGGCCGTCCGCTGGCGGCGCCAGCAAGTGGCAAAGACTGACTGTTGCTTCGCACGCAGATGCGAAACATCGGATGGAGAGAATGTCCCGGTATCGTGGCTTCGTGGTGGCGTTAGAAGATAACAAAAACGCCGTACCACTCAGCGGTACGGCGTAACACGCCTTTGGCCGGGTGGTGTGCTTACTGGATGGTGCGCGCCCGGTGGGACGCGGCGAGGTTGGCAGTATTCTGCATGAGAGTCCTCCGTGTTGGTGCCGCTGTTCCTGGTAACGCACCAGGTCCTTTCAAGGTTAACCAGACCTGCGACACGTGTAAGGATCCAATCCGCTGCTGTGTTTCCGGGCCACAATCCTTGCCTGTTGCCCCGGGGGTGCGTGGGAAGGAGCTAAGATGAAGGGGAATGCACTCCCGCATCGTTCTATCGCTCCTCCTCATCGCCTGTGCCTCCGCTTTTGCTCCCGGCAGCGCCCCGGGCCGTGCGGAGGAGGCCGGGGCGCCGGGTACCACTGGCCTCCTCCGCTACATCGGGCGGGACCACGCAACCGGTCTGCCTGCTCCGGTCAACGACCGCTTCATCGCTGCGCATGATGCTGCTGTTGAGCGGTACGGCAAGGACGAGGTCGAACCGGAACCGCCACCTCCCTCGCAGGGTCTTGACCTGGCCGCCGTCAGCATCCCCAGGCTTGGCGTTGAGGCGCCCACGGTCCGCCTCGGGCTCGACCGGTTCGGACGCCTCGACGTGCCGGCCGGCACCACCGGCATCGGCTGGCACCCGGCCTACACCTCACTCCCCGGCAATGGCGCCAGCACCTTCATCGTGGCCCACTTCGAATACGGCGGCGTCCCGGGGGTCTTCTCCCGGCTCTCGACCCTGCAGCAAGGCGACGAAGTCACCGTGTTGCTGTCTGACGGCTCGCGCCACGCCTATCGCGTCAGGTCGACTGTCGACTACGCTCTTGGCGTAATCGACATGGGGGCACTGTTGAAGGGGCGCGAGGGTGCAGAGAGCCTTGTCCTCATGACCTGCAGCGGGCCCGCCAACGAAGGCGAATATGCCTTTCGCACCGTTGTCCTTGCCGACCGGGGGGCGCCCTGAATCAGGGCCGCCCGAACGCCTCCAGCACCCCGTACGTCTGCCGCTCTCGTTCGAACCGCGCGACATCACGTGTGAGGACGATCAGGTCGTGCTTCCTGCCCGCGCGGTCGCGAACGTGGTCACGTAGCACGGCCTCGGGGCGAAAGCCCAGTGCCTGGAAGGTGGCGATGGCCGCCTCCTGGTCGAGCGTCATCTGCGCGACCATCTTCTCGATGCCGAGCGCCAGCGCAACATCGAAGGCGTACCCCGTCAGCACACGGCCAAGCCCAAGGCCCCGCATGGTTGGCGCAGTGAGCACGCGCAGCTCCCCGACGTGGGCCGTCCACGGCAGGGGGCTCCGGTACACGGTCGCGTAGCCCACAACTGCTCCCCCGGCATCTGCCAGGATTGTCGTTGCCTCCCCCGCTTCCGCTTCGTGGAGCCATTCATCCACTACTTCGCCCTGCGTGATGTCCCTCCTCAGGAAGAGCAGGTCATGCTCCGGGAGCGACCGCGCGAACGCAATGATCGCTTCCCGATCGTTCCCGCCAATCCTGCGCAGGGTGATCTCCCTTGAGCCGATCGTTACTGCCTGCGGTAGCGAGGGGACGGCTGCGTTGCTCATGCCGTGTTCCAGCGGGTCAAATGCCTCACCCCCGACAATAGCCCGGGTCTGGTGAGCCGGCAAGCTTTACGTAACCGCTGCTGTTCCTAGCGGACCTTTGGCCCGAAGACAATCAAGTCCGCGTAGACCCGCCCCTCGACCAGGCTCCCCGAGACCGTGACTTCGTGGCCCACGATCGAGGCCGCTCCCGTAAGCGACTCCCGGGCGAGCCCGCTACCGGCGATCACCAGCCGCGTATCGAGGCGGATGATGACCGTGGCGACCCCTTTCGCCGTCTCCACCTGCAGCAGGTTGTCCTGTCTTCCCAGGACGATGGCCTTGAAACCCGTGAACTTCAGTGCCACTGGCGTGCGCGTCTCGCCGCCGGAGGGCGGAGTTGGCGTTGCCTTTGCTGGCGGCCTGGTCGCAGACCGCTCCCCTGTGACGCTCGCCGTCGTTGTGGCGCCTTCCTCGGACCCCGGCTCCGGTGCCGGGCCGGGCGACGCGGCCAGCGTGAGTGAGAACATCCCCGGGGGAAGCCCAGGCTCTTCGCCGACCACAACAAACACCCCGAGCGGCGACCTGCCGCCCTGTAGCAGCACTTTCAGCGAGCGGTCGCTTATCCGCACGAGGAGCAGCTCATCACGTACCTGGATCACGGCCCGCGCCCGCTTGCCGTCCTCCCCCAGGCTCAAGAAGATAACCCGGCCTTCCAGCCCTGGGCGGAATACCTTCAGCTCCTTGATTGGCGGCCTCTTTGGCGGGGGCGCCTCTGCTGCCGAGACCGCAAGCGTCTGAGCCGCGATCGTGCGGTCCTTCTGCACCAGCCCACTCACGAGCACCGTGTCGCCCTTCTTGATGGAGGTGGGGTCGTTCTTTGCCGCATCGTCGACGACCGAAGTCACGCCAGAGAGGGCCACCTCCACTTCGCCGAATTCCGAAGCGACCCTCACGGTGTGGCCGTCGCCGGTTCCTTCGGCGTGCGCCACCACTCCACCTACCTGAACGTAATCGCCCGGCGTCAACACCTGGGCGGCGGCAGTATCAACGCCATTGAACGCGTTCTGCGACACCAGGATGGCAACCGCAGCGATAATCGCGATTCCTGCCGCCGAGACCGCCGTGCCCATGGCGCGATGCGCCACGAAGAGCCAGCCAAACAGGCTCGCCGCTCCGGTGCGCCGCGGCCTCGCCACCGGCCCTGCCTTTTGTGTCGAGGCCATGTGACGTTCGAAGCGGGCTCTCGCCACCGGCATCGTTTCCGCGGCCTCCCGCTCCACAGTCGCCCTGCTGATCCGGAGGTTACCGGCGGCCCGCAACAGCTCCTCCACCTCCGCGCGCTCCTCTGCGGTCGCGTCCGCTGGCACGGCGCCCGTTGCGAGCGCCTCATCCAGTAGCAGGTCTATTCGCTTGGGGGTCATCGCGGTACCCCTTCACCGTAGCCGGAGCCCTGGAGCGCCCGCTGCATGGCTGCCAGTGCCCGCCGTTGCAGGTTCTTGACCGCATCTTCAGATCGGGCCATCAGGCCTGCCGTTTCAGCCACCGACTTGTCCATTAGAAAGCGCAGGCTCAGCACGGTTTGCTGGTCCTCGGTAAGCGACCGCATGGCGGCGACGATGTCCTGCCTGAGGTCCACCCCCGGTGCAGCATCGGATTCCGAAAGCGCGGCCGATTCCTGCAACTCCTCTTCGTAGCCACGCCTGCTGACTTTCTTGATATGGTCCCGCACCAGGTTCCGGGCGATGCCAATGAGCCACGCCTCGATGGGCACACCGCGGTAGTCGAACTTGCTCGCCCGCGAATAGGCGATCTCGAACACCTGTGAAGCGATGTCTTCCGATTCGGCAAGGCCACGGAGGCGGTAACGGACGAACGCGTAGATACCACGGTAGTGTGCTTCGAAGATCGCCGACCAGGCCGCGGCGTCGCCGGCGGCCGCGCGCCTGGCGATATCTTCCGCGTCACTGGAGCCCTGTTCGTCGGGATCATTGGGCCAAACCTCGGCGTCCCTCACAACGGGATTCACTCTACGTATGGCCCGGGGCATGCGAAAGGTGACGGATGCGTATCTAGCGCTTGCCCCGGCTGGCCGGGGCCACGGCCCGGTATCGCGCCACTACCCGCCATTGCGCGAGGCGATGTACTCCATCGTCTTGCGATACCAGTCTTCCCTGATGTGCCCGGCGGCCATCAGGTAATTGGCAATCTGTTCGAGCGTGAGGATGCTCACGAGGTTGATTCCCGCCGCCTTCAGCGCCGACCGTCCGCCTTCCTGCCTGTCAATGAGCGTGACCGCGTCGCGCACCACCAGGCCCGCGCCGCTCAGCGTTGCCGCCGTCTGAAGGATGCTTCCCCCACCTGTGATCAGGTCATCAATCACGAGGCAGGTCTGCCCGGGAACATAGTTCCCCTCAATCACGTCGGCCTTGTCCGTCGCCGGGGGGTGGATGTAGATCATCGGGACATTGCAGGTGAGCGAAAACGCCGTTGCCACGTGTAGCCCGCCGAAGGGCACCCCCGCCACGAGCGTGAATGGGCTCACATGAGGATTGCGCATCGACATCAGCGTTTCGAGTTCGTCCCGGATGATCCGCGCACAGCGGCTGAGCGCCTTTGGGCTGCTGATCAACCGGCGCAGGTTGATGTAGATGGGCGAATGAACCGCTGTCCGGCCGAGCGTGAAATCGCCAACTTCAATCCCGTTGAGTTTCCACAGCTCTTCAGCGAGCCAGAGGTTGCCGGCTGGTTTGGTGGGCCTGGGCAATGTTCACTCCAGGATTGGCGTCGCCATGTGAAAGGAGAGGGCCACACCTCGAAAGGTGTAGCCCTTGTTTTCCCTGCTAGGCGGGCCATGTGTCAAGTCCCGGCCCCGGATGGGGGTCAACACCCCCGGGTGTGCAGCACGCCAATGTTGGCCGCGCATTTCTCACCACATTCCCACCGGGCCGCCGGGACCAGTCGTCCTGCCCCTTCCGCGTCGCGCGGACGGGGCCCGCTCAGTCGACCTGCCAGACTCCCCAGCGTATCCGGTTGTTGATCATCGCAAGCCTCCAATCGGGAGATCCTGCGGCCCTGGGGCCACCGCGAAACTAGATCGCCTGCTGGCGCCTGTCAAGCAATATGCTGGCAATCCATGACCGTGCCTACGGCAGGCGCCGCGGACTCTGCGGACGGTTGACGGCGTTCGGTGGCTGTTCGCCAGCCAGCACTGCCACGATGTTTGCGGCCGCCATTTCTGCCATCCGCGACCGCGTGGCGACGCTTGCGCTTGCGATGTGTGGTGTCACCACCACGTTTGGCAGGGAATAGAGCGCATGTCCCCCGGGCAGCGGTTCCGGGTCGGTGACATCGAGAGCGGCCCCTGCGATCTCGCCAGTCACGAGCGCCTTCACCAGCGCATCCTGGTCAACCACGCTCCCCCGGGCGGTGTTGACCAGGAACGCCGTCCGCTTCATGGCGGCGAGCTCACGTGCGCCGATTAGCCGCCGGGTCGACTCCGTGAGCGGGACGTGGAGGCTCACAAAGTCGCTCGCCGCGAGGAGCTCTGCAAGGCTCACCTGTTCTGTGCCGGGTGGTCCTGCTTTCGACGTCTGCCCCGGCCGCCCGCAGAAGAGGACGCGCATCCCAAAGCCGAGCCCCCGCCGGGCCACCGCCTGGCCGATTTCCCCCATTCCGACGATGCCCAGCGTGGCCCCGTGCACATCGAGGCCAAGAAAGCCGCCGGGCGACCACGTGCGCCACTCCCCCGCCCGCGCCGAGTTCGCGCTCTCTGTCACCCTCCTGCCGCTGTCCAGCAGGAGTGCGAACGCGAAGTCCGCAGTGGTTTCCGCCAGCACCCCCGGGGTGTTGGTCACCCATACGCCCGCGCCTGCCGCCATCCCCGGGTCGACGTTGTCGTAACCGGCCGCCATGTTGGCGACTACGCGCAGCCGCGGGCTCTGTTCCAGCAAGTCTGCGTCGATCCTGTCGGTCAGGAGGGCGAGCAGTGCGTCGGCGCCGCGCACGCGTGCCGCGAGAATTCCTGGCGATGGCGGCAGTTCGCCAGGCCAAACCTCAACCGCATGGCCCGCCTCCTGCAGGATGGCGATGGCCCGTCCGGGCAACTGGCGGCTGACGAAAACCCGGCCCATGGCGATACAGTCTCGCCCCCCGCGCCAGCCCGGGGAAGCCCCCGGCCGGCGGATCGGCCCTTGCTAATCCTTGCCGTGCCTCTCTTGTAATCTGGACCGAGTCCGGTCCTCCGCCTGGCGGGCGAGGGCCGGGCCGGTATCCTGTGAGGTGACTCTTTGAAGCTACTCGCGCCGCCCGCCGGCCTTGTCTTGGCGCTCCTGCTTGCCCTCTCCGTTGCTTCCTGTTCCGAAAAGACGCTCGTTGACCGGCCGGTCAGCCCGGAGCCCTCTGATACGGCCCTGCCCCGCACGACCGCCACACCCGCAGCGACCGGCACTGCGGCCAGCGATCTGCCGCCCGGGCTGCAACAGATGCTTGCCAACGTTGCCAGCGCTCGCAATCTCCCCATGCCCTCGGGCCTCAAAGCCGAGCTGGTTGCCCGCTCTGAGCTTCCGGCACTGCTCGACCGCCTGCTCACCGAAGACGACCGGCGCTGGTTCGACCAGACCACTACGCTGTACAGGCTCCTGGGCCACCTGCGAAAGGACCAGGACTACCTCACTGTCTGGCAGAGCTTCGGCAGCGATTCCATCCTCGGTCTCTACTCCCCCATCCACGACCAGCTCTGGGTCGTCCACGATGACGGCGCGGCCATCGACTTCGATAGTCTCCCCCGCCAGGAAGAGGAAACGCTCGCCCATGAGCTTGTGCACGCGATCCAGGACTACAGCTTCCGTCTCGATGAGGTCTACGAGTCTATCGTCGACGACCTCGACCGGAACCTTGCCTGGACCGCAGTGGTCGAAGGCGATGCCGTGACGCATGAAGGCGTCTACGCGAACCGGTACATGTCCCTCAGATCCCCTTCTGGTCGCGCCTTCCTGCTTGCAGACGCCGCCCAGGCGAACGACGTGCCACCCTCGATTGCGCGGGAGCTCTTCTTCCCCTACACGACGGGCGCCAGCTGGATACGCACCATCGTCGCCCGGGAGGGGACCACCAGGGTCGATGCCATGCTGGCCGACCCGCCGCGGGGCACCGCCTTCGCGCTTCACCCCGAACTGCTCGATTCCGGCTGGCAGCCCGGGGAGGTGAAGCTCCCCGCGATCGCGGGCGCCCTCGGCAACGGCTGGCAGAGGGAGTCCGGCGGCCAATGGGGCGAATTCGGCGTCCAGAACTACCTGCGCCTGCGTGTCCGCTCGTTCCAGGCCGTGACGGCAGCCGAGGGCTGGGCCGGCGACCACTACGACGTTTACGTCAACGGCGCCGAGAGCGTCGCCGTCTTCCGGCTGGCATTCGCTGATGCCAGTGACGCGAAGGAGTTCGCCTCCGCCCAGCAGAGCCTGCTCAAGGATGTCAATGCCGTGGTCTCCACTGAAGGGGCGATTAGCCTGGCGCGCGTGCCCGGGGGGAACGTCACCGCCACCGTCGCACCATCGGGGAACGAGGTGGTCTTTGCCATCGGTTCCTCGCAGGAGGTCGCCCTCCGCGCCATGCAGGCAATCGCCGGTTCTTAGCGTGCTGGGGGCGTGCCTTCGTTCAGGCTGCCCTGCCGGTACCCGGCAAGGTCCAGCGCCACGTGCTTGAAGCCCAGGTTCTGAAGCCTCGCCACGATTGCCTCGCGCACGCCTGATTCAATGGCCAGCGGGATCTCGTCCACTCCGGTCTCAATGCGGGCAGTGTCGCCGTGGTGCCGCACGCGCACCTGGCGCAGCCCGAGCGCGCGTAGCGCCGCCTCTGCCGCTCCCACCTGGTCGAGCGCATCGACCGTCACCGGCAAGCCATGGGGAATGCGGCTGGCAAGACAGGCCATCGCCGGCTTGTCCCAGGTCGGTAGCCCCATTTCCCGTGACAGCTCGCGGATATCTGCCTTCGAAAAGCCGAGCTCAAGGAGAGGCGATCGCACGCGGTGGAGCGCGGCCGCCTTGCGCCCGGGGCGGAAGTCGCCAACATCGTCGGCGTTAGTCCCATCCACCACCACGGCCCCTCCCGCCTGGGCCGCTATCGCCCCCAGCACGCCGAACAGCTCGTCCTTGCAGTGGAAACACCGCATCGGGCCATTCGCGACGTACTCGGGGTTCTCCATCTCATGCGTCTGCACGAAGCGGTGCGAGATGCCGATGCGCCGTGCCAGCAATCCCGCCTCCTCCTGTTCAGACGGCGAGACAGAGGGCGAAAGCCCGGTAATGGCTTCGGCATTGCTGCCGAGCGCCTCGTGCGCCATCGCCGCAAGGAAGGTGGAATCGACGCCGCCGCTGAACGCGACGATCACCCGCTCGCATGAGCGGAGTTGGCTGAGTAGCGCTGTCCTCTTGTTTGCGAGACCGTCCATCCGCTACATGGTAGCCCGCCGGGCGCCACGATGGAGCACTTGCCCCGGGCCCCGCCGGCCAGCACGGCCGGGCCCGGGTGTGAGCTCGTCAGCGGCCGGCTGCCGCCCTAGCCTCTGCCGGGGATCTGCATGTCTTCGGCGGGCGGCGCCGGGTTCTGCACGCCGGCCATCAGCTGCTGCGGCACAAGCATGCGAAGCTCATCGAGCGTCCACTTGCCGTGCTTGTAGATGTTCTTGAACGGCGGATACATATCCTGCAGCAGGCCAACGTGACCGCCGGCCACCTGGAAGATGCGCCCGTTGATGTTCCAGGCCTCATCGAGGAGGAGATAGACGGTCATGGGAGCGACCATATCCGGTCCTCTCATTGCTGCAGCCTCTTCGGCAGCGCGGTTCGAGGAAGGAGCAGGGGCGGCGCCGCCCGCGCCGGCGATGCCCCGGGCAGCCCGGAGGTCGCGGCTCGCCTGCGGCACCGTCGCCGTAAGGCGCGTCGAAGCGCCGGGGGCAATGCAGTTGACCGTCACCCCATAGCGCCCCAGGTCGCGCGCCGCAACGCGGGTCAACCCGGCAACCCCGGCCTTGGCGGCGCCGTAGTTCGCCTGCCCCGAGTTGCCCTGCAGTCCCGAAACCGAGGAGTAGTTCACAATCCGCCCGTAGCGCTGCTGCCGCATCAGCACGGCGGCCGGCTTGAGGGTGGTGAAATGGCCCTTCAGGTCGACGCGGATAACGTCGTCCCATTCCTCTTCGGTGAGATTGAAGACCATTCGGTCGCGCAGGATGGCGGCCAGGTTGATGAGCCCGTCGAGCTTGCCCCACGTATCGAGGGCGGTGCGGATCACGCTCTCCCCGCCGTCCATGGTCGAGACATCCGCGAAGTTGGCCACGGCCTCGCCGCCCGCCTTCTTGATCTCTGCTACCACCTGCGCCGCGGGACCGTCGTCGTGCCCCGAGCCATCCGGGTTCACGCCCGGGTCGTTCACCACCACCCTTGCCCCTTCCGAAGCGGCAAGCAGGGCGCACTCGCGGCCGATGCCGCGCCCCGCGCCCGTCATAGCGACTACTTTGCCTTCAAGCAGATTGCCCATTGGGGTCGTTACCTCTCTGTTCGTGATTGCTAGGGCAGGCGCACGGTGGCGAAGCCGGGCGTGGTCTTCTTGCCTTCGAAGTCCTCCGTCCAGACCTCCAGGTCCACGAGCTTCTCGCCGCCCTCCTCATACTTCCGCTTCACCACGCCCCTGCAAACGATGTCCTTCGCCGGGTAGTCCATGCCCCGGTAGCTGCATCCGAATCTCTTGATTCGCCCCGTGTTGCCCACCCAGTCGTGCAGGAGCTGCCCGAGAAACGCGTGCTTCAGCGCCCCGTGCACGATGATCCCCGGCAGGCCGGTACCCATCGCGAAGTCCTTGTCGTAGTGGATCTGGTAGAAATCGCCAGAGCCCGCGGCCCACTGCACCAGCTGCTGCGTGCTGCAGTTCTTCTTGAGGGCGGGGATCTCCATCCCCTCGGTCACTTCGTTCCAGGTTGTTGCCATTGCTCCAGTGCCTCCTAGTAGCGGATGCCGGTGCCCGTCACGATTGCGACGACCCTGCCGTGCTGGTTCTTGTACACAGTCTTGTTGGTCGAGATAAGCATCTCGCCAAGGCTGCCTGCCCGTTCCTCTAACGCAGCAAGGTGCGAAGTTGCCGTCAGCACATCCCCGGCGCAGATGTCTTCCAGCATCTCGATCTCAGTCCCGCCGTTCAGGACGCGCTTGAGTGGCCGGCTCGGCTGGGGCCCCGGGCCCCCGCCCCGCCGCCCCCCGAACGTCGCGTCGCTGGTGCGCGGGTCGAAGATGGGCGTTCCCAGGTACCCGGGCGGGCACGGCAGGCTCCGGTAGCCGGCAGCCTTCGCAGCCGCTTCGTCGTAGTACACCGGGTCGGTGTGGCCCACCGAGCGGGCGAACATGCGGACGGCGGTCTTGTCGACTTCGAGCGTCCACGGTTCGGATTCCTTCCCGATCTGGGCACGCATCTCGTCGGTGATGAGGGGTACGGCTGTGGCTTCGGTCATGCCACTCCTCCTGTCCTTTGTGCGAACCAAACGATACGGGAACCGGTCAAGGGCGTAAACGGCCCCGCCCGTGCCTGCTCACGATTCGCCCTGGAAGCGCCCGCGCAGAAATCAGGGTTTTGGCTGCCCGGATCGCGCCCCGCCCATCGCCGAATCGGGGAAGGCCCAATACGCCCCTTCATGGACGCCAGCTAGGCTCTTGGTCACAGGCAGGCTACCTCCTGCAGGGGTGAGACGAATGGGAGAAGGGTCGCCGCTGGCGCCAATCCTGCAACGCTGGAACCAGCTGCCCCAGTCGCGGCAGATCGCCCTGGGGGCGCTGGTCGCGGGCGCCATCGTGGTGCTCTACCTGGTCTTCGTTGCCTCGAAGTCGCCCAACCTCGTCGTCGCCTACAGTGGCCTGGCCCCGGAAGACAGCGCCGCCATCGCCGACCAGCTCGAAAAGGACGGCGTCCCCTACGAAATCGGGGGCGGCGGGTCCACGGTCTCCGTTCCCGCCAACAAAGTCGCCGAGGTGCGCATCAAGCTCGCCCAGTCGGGCCTTCCCAGCGGGGGCAGCGTCGGCTTCGAGATCTTCGACAGCCAGAGCTTCGGCACAACCGATTTCGTAGAGAAGGTGAACTACCGGCGCGGGCTCGAAGGCGAGCTTGCGCGCTCCATCAACACCCTCGACGGCGTTAAGGGCAGCCGCGTCCACATCGTTATCCCCAAAGACGCCCTCTTCAAAGAAGACCAGAAGGCCACCACCGCCAGCGTGCTCCTCCAGTTGAAGCCGGGTGGGCGGCTCGCCCAGGACCAGGTTCAGGGCATCGCCAACCTCGTCTCCAACTCCGTCGAAGGCCTCGACCGCTCCGGGATCACCATCGTCGATGAGACCGGGCATGTGCTCTTTGATGGCGCTGCCACCGATAGCCCCTTCGCCACCGGCGCCACTGCCACCCAGATGGAGCTTCAGCGCCAGTACGAGCTCGCTCTCCAGCGCGATGTCGAATCCACCCTCGCCAAAGTCGTTGGCTATGGCCGCAGCGCGGTCACCATCCGCGCGCGCCTCAATTTCGATACGGTGAAGCAGGACGAAGACACCTTCGGCACGGGAGTCCAGGTTCGCAGTTCGTCCTCTTCTACCGAGACCTACACCGGCTCGAACCTGACCGTGGGCAACGTCCCCGGCACCGGCGCCAACGACGGCACCTCCGATGCGGGCGCCGGTGGAACCGGCAACAGCCAGTATTCGCGCACCGAGACGACCACGAACAACGAGATCCCACGCACCACAACGAGCACCATCAGGGCGCCCGGCAGCCTCGAGAAGCTCAGCGTCTCGGTCGTTCTCGACGATAGCGTCACCGCCGCACAGGAGACCGCCATCACCAGCGCGGTGGCCGCCGCCGTGGGCCTCGACCAGACGCGCGGTGACCTCATCAGCGTCACCCGCCTCCCCTTCGATGTGAGCGTGAAGGAAGGAATGGTCATGGCCGCTGGGGACGGTCTCGCCCAGTACCTCCAGTACCTCAAGCTGCTGCTCCCTCTCCTTGCCGTCATTCTCGGGTTCGTCCTCGTGATGCTCCTCCTCCGTTCACTCAGCAAGCGCCAGCTGGCGCTGCCCGCTCCGCAACCGGCGATCGCGCTGGCCCCACCCCCGCAGGTGGCAGCTCTCCAGGCTGTCGCCCATGCCCCTCTCCCCGCCCTCGAAGCTCCCAGCGACCCGAAAGAGGAGCGCGTCCTCAAGCTTGCCGAGGCGAACCCGCGCGCTGTCGCTGATGTAGTCCAGACCTGGATGCGCGAGGAGGTCAGATAGCCGTCGCCATGACCCCGCCGCGCGAGGAGAAGCTGTCCGGGAGGCGAAAGGCCGCCGCGCTCATCATCACCCTTGGCAAGGAGCGCTCGGCCGAAGTCCTGCGCCACCTCAGCGACGAAGATATCGAGCGCCTGACGTGGGAGATCTCGGCCATGGGGGAGCTCAAGCCCGAGCAGCGCCGCGATGTGGTCACCGAATTCCAGGACGCCGCCGTTGCGCGAAATGTCATCTCCCTCGGCGGCCTCGAGTATGCCGAGGACTTGCTCCGCCTGGCCCTCGGTGAGGACAAGGCCTCCGAGCTCATCGATCGCCTCTCTGCCACATCCCCGACAGTGCCCTTCGGGTTCCTGCGCCACCTCAACGTCCAGCAGCTCGTCAACTTCCTCTCCAACGAGCACCCGCAAACGATCGCCCTCCTCCTCTCTTTCCTCCAGGCGGAGAAGGCTGCCCAGGTGCTTTCGTCAATGGACCCGGAAACGGCCGCCGATGTCGCCCAGCGCATCGCGCTCATGGACCGCGCCCACCCCGATATCGTCAACGAGGTAGAGGCAGTCCTCAGGCGCAAGCTCAGCGCCGTCCTCCAGCCCGCACGCGAAACCCAGCACGTGGGAGGCATCGAAGTCCTCGTCAATCTCCTCAAACAATCCAGCCGCATGATCGAGAAGACCATCATCGAGGCCCTCGAAGACAACGAACCCGAGCTCGCCGACGAGATAAAGAAGCGCATGTTCGTCTTCGAAAACGTCGCCAGCCTCGACGACCGCTCAGTCCAGCGCATCCTCCGCGAAGTGGAGGTGCGCGACCTTGCCCTCGCCCTCAAGGCAACCCCGGAAAACGTGAAGGACATAATCCTGCGGAATATGTCCTCTCGCGCTTCAGCCATGCTCAAAGAGGACATGGAGGCTTCCGGCCCCGTTCGCCTCAAGCAGGTCGAAGAGGCGCAGTCGCGCATCGTCAGCGTCATCAGGCGCCTCGACGATGCCGAAGAGATAGTGATCGCGCGTGGCGGCGATGATGAGCTTGTCGGCTAGACCCCGCCGCATCCTCCGCTCAGCGCCGGAGCACAGCGAGGTCTTTGTCCTCGGCGAGACGACGCGCGACGTGCTCCCCGCAGCTCCTGTGGCGACGGCCGAGGCGATGCTCGCCTCAGCCGCCGCGAAGGCTCAGGCGAGCATCAGCGAGGCTCACCACACGGCGGCCCAGGTTATCTCCGCGGCTGAATCGCAGGCCGCCTCGGTACGCGACGAAGCGTTCGCGGCTGGCTTTGCTGCCGGTCAAGAACAGGCCGCCGACGAGGTCGCGAGCCTGCTCGAACTGCTCCGAAAGGCAGTCGGCGAAGCGAAGGCCATCCGCGACGATATCGCCGGCCAGTCGGCGGGCATTGTCGCCAGGGCGGCTGCCATCGCTGCCCGGCGCATTGTTGCCGCCGCCTACGACGCCGACCCGGAACTGACGCCGGCCATCTGCGCCGAAGCCCTCAAAGCCGCCGCCAGCCAGGAGGTCCTCAGCATCCGCGTCAGCCCCGGCCTCGTCGAACACGTGCAGGCGACTCTCCTCGAACACGCCCGCTACGTCGTTCCTGATGAGGCGATCGCCATCGGCGGCTGCGTCATCGACCTTCGGAACGGGACCATCGACGCCACCCTTGATAAGCGGCTTGCGCTCATGGACCTCGCAATCGCCCGCGCGGGCGGGGTCGACGCAGGATGACCGCCGCCGCCGGGGCCATCCTTGAGGCTGCGGCGAGTGCCGAGCTCTTTGGCCGCACGGGCACCGTGCTCCGCGTGCAAGGCGAATTCATCGTCGCCGGCGGGGTGAATCTGCGTCCCCACGAGCTCGCCCTCGTCGATGACGCGGCCGGCCGTCCGCTGGCCGGGGAATGCACCGGGGTGAGCGCCGGCCAGGCCCATGTCGCCCTGCTCGACCGCGGTACGCTCAAGGTCGGCGCGCGCGTCGTCGGAACGGGACAGGGAATGTCCGTGCCGCTCGGGCGAGCCCTCCTTGGGAGAATCCTGGACGGCCTTGGCAGGCCCGCCGATGCGATGGGACCGCTCGGGTTCGTTCGCCACGCCCCCGGTCACGCCGAGCCCCCTCACCCCCTCGCCCGTGAGCCCATCGCCCAGGTGCTGGGCTCGGGCGTCCGGGCAATCGATGGATTCCTCACTCTTGGCCGAGGCCAGCGCGTGGGCATCTTCGCCGGGTCGGGCGTCGGCAAGAGCACCCTCCTCGGCATGCTCGCGCGCGGGGCCTCCGCCGATGTCACCGTCATCGCCCTGATCGGCGAACGCGGGCGCGAGGTGCGGGACTTCATCGAACATGACCTCGGGCCCGGGGCTCTCCGCAACTGCGTCGTGGTCGCTTCGACGAGCGACAACCCGGCCGCCATGCGGCTCTGCGCCGCGCGCACCGCGACCGCAATCGCCGAGGCCTTCCGCGCCGAAGGGCTCGATGTCCTCCTCCTTTTCGACAGCCTAACCCGGGTCGCTATGGCTCAGCGCGAAGTTGGCCTTGCTGCCGGTGAGCCCCCCGCCACACGCGGATATCCGCCTTCCGTCTACAGCATGCTTCCCCACCTCATGGAACGCGCCGGCCCGGCCGCCCGGGGAAGCATCACTGCCCTCTACACGATCCTGGTCGACGGCGATGACATGGATGAGCCCATCGCCGACCTGGCGCGCGCAACCCTCGATGGGCACATCGTTCTCAGGCGCTCGCTCGCCAGCGCCGGCCACTACCCGCCAATCGATATCCTCGGTAGCGTTTCGCGCCTCATGCCCCGGCTGGCGTCCCGGCCCCACGCCGAGGCAGCCCGAACCCTTCGCGAACTGCTCGCCGCCTACGAAGAAGCGCGCGACCTCATCAACATCGGCGCCTATGTGGGCGGGACTGACCCGGCCGTCGACCGCGCCCTTGAACTGCTTCCCGGGGTCAACGCGTTCCTGCGCCAGCGGCCCGGCGAGGTATCGGACTTCGAGTCCGCCGTCGCGCACCTGGCCATGCTCGCTGGCCAGGACGAATCCCACCCGGAACCCATCCTGGAGGCCGAGATTGACGCTTACCCCGAAGAGACTCCAGAGGCTGGTGAAGCACCGTGAGCGGCTCGAACGTGTGCAGCAGCAGCAGCTCGCCGAAGTCCGCCAGCAGCACCAGCGGCGCGAACGCGCTCTTGCCGATATCGAGGCCCGCCGTGAGCAGGCTCTCGGCGCCGGTGCGCCGTCGGGCGGGCCCGTTGACCCCGGCGAGCGCGCGGCCGCGGACGCCTATGTTGTCCGGCTCAAGCGCGAGGCGGGCGCACGAAGAGCGGCGCTTGGACATTCCGCCGAAGTTGTTGAGCGTGAGCGGAGGGCGCTCATGGAACGCCGGCGCGACGTGCGGGCCATCGAGGCCCTGCTCGACCGCCATCTGCGCGACGAGCAACTTCGTCGCACCCGCAAGGAGGCCCAGCGCCTCGACGAGACCGCCGCTCGGCGCTGGCTCGACCGGGGCAATCGCCCCGCGGGCAACCCCTGACGGTACGGCAACACCAGCACGAGGAGGAATGTGTTGAACCTGTTCGGTGATTCCACCATCGGGACGGTGCGAGGCTGGCTCGGCGGGCTTTCCCGCCGCCAGCAGGCCATCAGCAACAACATCGCCAACGTCGATACACCCGGCTATCGCGCCCAGGAAGTCGATTTCGAGACCGAGCTTAGGCGCAGCATCGGCTCCTCCACGGGTCGGCTCCTGACCACCAACGCCCGTCACATTGGGGCCGCCCCCGGGCGGTCCGGGCAGCTCGGCTCCCAGGCGGCGCAGGCGCTCACCAGCCAGCGGCGCGATGGCAACGATGTCGACATCGACCAGGAGATGGTGAAGCTCGCTGAAACACAGATGCGCTACCAGGCCGCTGCCAGCGCGCTCAACACCAAGCTGGCTTCCCTTCGCAACGTAATCAGAGGCACTTAGGAGGTCTCCCATGGGGCTCTTCAGCTCAATCTCCGCCACAACCTCCGGCCTCGCGGCCCAGCGTGTGCGCATGGACACCGTTGCCTCGAATGTGGCCAACCTCGATACCACCCGCTCCGCGGATGGAGACGGCCCCTACAAGCGCCAGGTCGTGCGCTTCGCCTCCCCCGGGCAGGCGGCGCCGTTTCAACACCTGGTCGCTCGTCTTTCTGGCCAGCCCCGGGCCGGTGTCGTCCTCACCAGCGTCGAGACCGATGAGGAATCCCCCACGAGGATTCAGTACGACCCTTCCCACCCGGACGCCGACGAGGACGGCTATGTCGAGCTCCCCAACGTAGACCTCGTCACCGAGATGACTGACCTGACGTCGGCCAACCGCTCGTACCAGGCCAACGTAACCGTTCTCAACGCTCTCAAGCAGATGGCCCTAAGGGCCCTCGATATCGGAAGTAGGTAGTTCCCGGGGCGGGAGCTACAGGCCACGGAGGCGCAGTTATGGAGATCGAACGCATTCAGGGGATGTCCCCCGTCGCTCAGACTGTAGGTGCGGGCGCCAAACCCGCTGCCGGGTTCGCCGACATGCTGGGCAAGGCCATCGACCAGCTCCAGTCCGTTAGCGACACAGCAAACCAGAAGGTCAACGCGCTGGCAACGGGCCAGGATGTCGAGCTTCACGACGTGATGCTCGCCCTGGAGGCGGAGAGCCTGGCAATCAGTCTCGCCACCCAGGTCCGCAACAAGGCGGTGGAGGCCTACCAGGAAGTCTTCAGGATGCAGGTGTAATGGGACTCGTTGTTCAGACCACGGCCAGTCTGCTCCCCATACAGCTCCCGGCGGAAAGCGAAGCCAGCCAGGCGGTCCTGCTCTCCGGGGTCTTTGCCCGGCTCCTTGCAGCAGCGGCGACGCCGGAGCAGGTCGCGCTGACGCCTGCCGGCACTGCGCCGGGGAACCTCCCCGGCGCCCTCGGCGACCCGCTCGCTCTTATCGATGCTCCGGCAGCTCCCCCGGAAGGCAGTGAAGCCTCGCCCGGGGCCGGCGATCTCGCGGGCGCCGTGGCCGCTGCCCTTGCCCTGGTCTCAGGTGCTGCGCCCGCCGTTGCCGACGGGCCCCCGGTCTCGCCCGATGGCGCCGTGCACGGAGTGGCCGCAGCGGACGCCACCACCCCCGGACAGCTGCCGCACGCAACTCCAGCGGGTGCTGGTGCAACTGGCGAGCTCGCAACGGCTGTTCCCGAACCATCCGCCCTTCCCGTTGAGCCATCCACCGGGGAAAGCCTCGGCTCCACCCTGACCGCGCCTTCAGCAGAGCCATCACAGGGGCTGCCCGCCGAAACCGTGATAGATGTCTCGCTTGCGACAGCCAGCGACCAGCCGGCCGGAGGCGACCCGAACCTTGCCGCGACGGCCTCTGGCGTCGACTCCAGTCCCGCCGGCCTCGCCCCCGCCCCGGTCACGGGCGAGGGTGAAGCTCAAATCGCTCCACGGGCGGCCGGGACAGGGACCGCGCCGGCAGGCGCCCTCCCGGAACAGCCGCCCGGCGGCGCCGGTACAGACGGCCGCCAGCCCCCCGGCGATAGCCAGCCTGATGCGATGGAAAGCGTGGTCCGCTTCGCCGGGAACGCAATTGACAGGAGCCGCACGGAAGGCGTCACCGCCGCGCCCGGGAGCCAGGAGAATACCCCACTACCCGGCGCGCGGCCCACTCCGAAGGCTTCAGAGCAGGGCGTTGCCCATGCCGCCGCTGGTTCCGCCGTGGGCCAGCTCCGCGAAGCCCCGCCTCCGGCGGCTGCGGCCCCGGGGGCGGTGCCCGCCCCGGCCCCATCCCCGGCCCCGCCTCCGCAGATCGACCAGGCTGGCACCGCCATCATCGAGAAAGTGGAAGCAGGTGGCGGCGAAGCCACCATCCATCTCGAACCGGCCGAACTGGGCGAAGTCCGCATCCGCGTTCGTATCGACAGCGGCGTGGTTCACGTCGACGTGCACGCCAGCCGCCCCGAAGCGGCCCAGCTCTTCCGCGACCACACGGTCGACCTGACGAACCTCCTCGGGAGTCGCGGCCTCGACCTTGCCGGCGTCTTCGTTGGCGGTGGGGGCGACCAGGCTGGCCATGGCCAGGGCCAGGGCACCAACCAGGGCCGGCAATCGGCCGAGCCCGGTTTTGCCAGCCTTCTCGGATTCGAAGAACCCGTGCTCGCCGAGCGCCACAACCGGCTACGCGCCGCCTACAACCCCGATGGCGCGCACGTCTACCGCATCTAGGAGCTGATCATGGCCATCAACATCGACCCCGTGACAGGCCTCCAGAACGCCAGCCTCGCCCCGGCGAAGACCGGCGGCAGCCAGGACATGAGCTCCGTCGATTTCATGAAGCTGATCATCGCCCAGATGCGCAACCAGAACCCCCTGGACCCTCAGTCGGACAGCGACTTCATGGCCCAGATGGCCCAGTTCGAAGCCCTGAACCAGAGCAAGGCCGCAACCCAGACCCTCAAGGTTCTCCAGGGCCTGAGCGAGCTGGGTAATGCCGCCGGCCTGATCGGCCGCACGGTGACCGGGCGCCAGGTCAGCGCCATCGGCATCACAAGGGACTCCGTCGCCCGCGAACGCTTCGGCGCCGTCTACAGCCTGCTCACCACCAGCCAGAAGTCCGAAGTGAACCTCGATGACCGCGTGCAGGCCGCCATCGCCGATGCCGAGAACGCAGGCGCCGAGGTGACCGGCCTGGTCGACCGCGTCCTCGTCGGCCCCGATGGAATCCCGGTGCTTTCCGTCAACGGCAAGGTCATCGACCAGTTCACTATTTCGGAGGTGCGCTAGCCGTGGCTATCGAGCGAATCCCCCTCGCCGCACCGGCGCCCTCTGGCCTTGACGGTTCGCGGCTACAGCGGCGCACCGGGCAGCAGCCCGGCGCAGGCTTCGGCGAAGCGCTCCAGCACGCCACCCAGGGCCTGCAGCTAAGCCGCCACGCCCAGAAGCGAATCGACCGGCGCGACCTTGATCTCGACCAGGGCCGTTTGGCACGGCTCAACGATGCGATTACCTCCGCTGCCGCCAGGGGAGCGCGCAACAGCGTCGTCGTCCTCGACGACCTCGCCGTGGTCGTGGATATCCGTCAGCGAACGGTGGTCACAGCAATGAACAGGGAGGAGGGGAGCCGGAATCGCGTCTTCACAAACATCGATTCCGTCGTCATCGCCTGAGGCGGTGGCGGCTTCGAAACCCACGGGCCGGTCCGCTTCGACGGAGGGCTCGATCCAGCCAGACACAGGCGGTCCGCCGCCAACAGCGAAAGGGTCGTAACAGCCATGATGCGGGCACTTTTCTCAGCTATCTCCGGGATGCGAAACCACATGTCCTACATGGACGTGGTCGGCAACAACATCGCCAACGTCAACACCATCGCCTACAAGTCCAGCCGGGTGACCTTCCAGGACATCCTCGGCCAGACAATCAAAGGCGCGAGCTCGCCGCAGAACGGCCGTGGTGGCACAAACCCGGCCCAGATCGGCCTTGGCATGAACCTGGGCGGCATAGACAACATCATGACCCAGGGCTCTCTCCAATCGACCGGCAAGCTCACCGACTTCGCAATCCAGGGCGATGGGTTCTTCGTTGTCACCGATGGCTCGCAGCAGTTCTTCACCCGCGATGGCGCCTTTGACATCGGCGTCGATGGCGGCCTGGTCAATCCTGTCACCGGCCTTCGGGTGATGGGATGGAAGGCCGATGCGCAGGGGCAGATCGATACCGACCAGCCGCTCGAGTCGCTCGACATCCCCTTCGGTACCCGCATCAGCGCCCAGCCCACCACGAAGATGACCCTCGCCGGCAACCTCGATGCCGGCACCCCCACCTACGCCGCCGGCCCGCCCGAGGTCGGGGTCGTACGCACCACCGTCACCGCCTACGACACCCTTGGTAATGCCCACACCGTCCGCGTCGAGTATCGCAAGAACGCCTCCGCCAACACCTGGGACGTGCGCGGCTTCTACGACCACGATGGAAATAGCGGCACCGCGCTCCAGCTGGTGACGCCCACCCCGGGGCAGATCGTGTTCGACGGCACCACCGGCGAGGTGACCACGCCCGCCGGCGGCCTGCTCAACTTCAGCCTCGGCACCCTGCCGGGCGATGCTACCGAACCGCTCGCCTTCGATATCGACATGAGCAAGCTCACCCAGTTCGCCGGCCAGAGCCAGCTCAACCTCACCAGCCAGGATGGCTTCCCTGCGGGCGCTCTCGTCAGCTTCGCCGTCGGCTCCTCGGGCGAGGTCTCTGGCATCTACTCCAATGGCTCCAACCGCATTATCGGCCAGCTGGCGCTCGCCACCTTCGTCAACCCGGGCGGCCTGCAGCGCGCCGGCCAGAACCTCTGGAACCCCAGCGCCAACTCTGGTGACCCCATCATCGGCCAGCCGAACTCCAACGGCCGCGGCGTTGTCGGCACCGGCACCCTCGAAAGCTCGAACGTTGACCTCGCCCTCCAGTTCACGAACGTCATCCTCGCCCAGCGCGGCTTCCAGTCCTCGTCGCGCGTAATCACGGCCAGCGACCAGCTCCTCCAGGACCTCGTCAACATCATCAGGTAGGTGAACCAGGCCGGGGGCGCCCGTACATGGGCGCCCCCGGGCAAGCCATGATTCGACCGAACCGCCTCAACCGCATCACCACCGTTGCCACCCTCCCCCTGATGGCCGTGGTGATCGTGTTTGCGTCCCGGGCCGTAAGCGCCACCCGGGCCACCGCCGACCCGCCCCAGAGCGGCCTGCTGATAGTCGCCAACCTGCGCGACGAGTCGCTCTCCATTCTCGACCTGGCAACGTCACGGACCACCGTCCTCGCCCTGCCAGGTCCCCCTCACGAAATGGCCGCTGCTGGTGGCCGGGTCTACATCACCCTCGGCCGCGCCAACCTCCTGCTCGAAATCGACCCCAATGCGCCGGGAATCCTGCGCTCCCTGCCGCTCGATGGCGAACCGCATGGTCTCGCCATCGAAGGCGAGGCCATCTTTGTGACTCTCGACCGGGCGAACGCGCTGGTCACGATCGACCGTCCGACTCTCACCGAGACTCATCGGACGCCCACCGGCGACACTCCCCACGCGGTGGCGGTCGACCGGGGAACCACCTTCGTCACTTCCTCGCGTGACAACCTGCTCAACCGTTACCCCGGTGACCGGGCCGCCCAGACCGGCGAACTCCCCGAAAGCGTCGCCATCGTGGGTCCGGTGGTGGTCACCGGCAACGCGGGCTCGCGCTCGCTGAGCGTGTTCTCCCTCGAAGGCCTGGACCTGGTGCGCGAGGTCCACGTGCGAGGCGCCCCCGTGCGCCTCCTGCCACTGGGCGACCACACCGTCCTTGCCGCGCTGAACGATGAAGCGCGTGCAACCGTGGTCGATACCGCAACCGGCAAGGTGAAGCGCCGCCTGCAGACACCCGGGCATCCCGATGGCCTCTGTCTCGACCCCGCCGGCGAGTACCTCGCGGTGGCCTCCAATGAATCGGATGGGGTGAGCTTCTTCCGCGTCAAGGGCTGGGTCAGCGCCGGTTCTGTTCCCGCTGGCGACGGCCCCGGCGCCTGCCTGTGGCTCCCACCCCGTTGACCCGCCCGGCCGCAGGCTGACACGATTGCTGCAGCGCGGGCGCACGGAGGCAAGAAATGGCGGCCATCCCGTGCCAGGCAGGCAGGCTGCTCAACCGCTGCCCGAACCTGTCTCAGCACTCCTGCCAGTATTGCGGGCGCAACTTCTGCCCTGCCCACGGCTACTTCGTAGAGGCCGATGAAGCGGTGTGCGCGCGCAGTCGCTGTCGCACCAGGCACGACGACCTCGTTCGCCACATGGCCTACCTCGGACGGGCCGAGCAGCTCAACAGGGTGGGCCTTTGCGGCCGTGAAGGCTGCAATCGCCCCCACCAGTTCCAGTGTTCCCTCTGCCGGGCCCACTTCTGTGAACCCCACCTCTCCGAACGCCGGTATCCTTTCTCCGATGGCCGGTCGCTCCTGGAGCGCTGGGTGAGTGCTTGCGCCCACTGCTGGGACCGCCGCAAGATCTGGCAGGCTCGATGATGCCGGACCGGCGAACAGGGGTGGACCTCCAGGCCATAGCGGCCGCCCGGGATGCGATTGCCCCACTGGTGCGCCGCACACCTGTCTGGGAATCCTTCACGCTTACCGAATACGCGGGGTTCCCCGTCGTCCTCAAGTGCGAGCACATGCAGCGCACCGGTTCGTTCAAGGTGCGCGGCGCCGCCAACTTCGTCGCCCACCTGGGCCCCGGCGATCGTGCACGGGGGCTTGTTACGGCCAGTGCCGGCAATCACGCCCAGGGCATCGCCCTCGCCGGCAGCGGGGCCGGGATCGCCGTGACCGTCGTCATGCCGGCAACAGCCCCGCTTGCCAAGGCGAATGCTGCCCGTGGCTACGGCGCGAAGGTGGTCCTCGCCGGGGCGTCGCTTGAAGATGCGCGCGCCGAGGCGATGGCAATCGCCGGAAGGGAAGGCCGCACCTACGTCCCTCCTTTCGATGACGACCGCGTCATTGCCGGCCAGGGGACCGTGGCCCTCGAAATCCTCGAAGACCTGCCCGCGGTCACCGAGGTGCTGGTCCCGGCAGGTGGTGGTGGCCTTCTTGCAGGCGTGGCCACCGCGATCAAGCAGTCCCGCCCCGGTATCCGCGTGATTGGCGTGCAGGCTGCCGCGATGGATGGCATCTGCCGCTCCTTCGCTGCGGGCACGCCCCGGACCGTCCCCTCAAACCGCACCATCGCCGATGGCGTCGCCGTCGCAGGGCCATCCGCGCGAACCTTCGAGCTTATTCAAAGCCATGTCGATGAAATGGTCTCGTGTACCGAAGACGCCATCGCGCATGCAATTGTCCTTCTGATCGAGCGCTCGAAGATGGTCGTCGAGGGCGCTGGCGCGCTCGGCGTGGCCGCGATCCAGTCCGGGGCATACCGTCCTCGTGGGCCGGCATGTGTTGTCCTTTCCGGCGGCAATATCGACATCAACCTGCTCGGTTCAATCGTCCGCCGGGGCCTGGTGGATGCGGGCCGCTACCAGCACATCACGATCGAGGTCTCCGATACGCCGGGTGAGCTCGCCCTCGTGACGGGTGTGATCGGAGCGGCTGGCGGCAACATAATCGAGGTCGATCACAACCGCGAAGCGCCCGGCATGCCCGTCGGGGCCGCCCTTCTCGACCTGCTCCTTGAGGTCCACGGTCAGGAACACTTCGAAGAGGTCATTCGCGCCCTCCGCGAGGCAGGCCTGCGCGGAACCCCGGGTACTCCCGCGCGCCTGGCAACCGAAGGCGCGCGCCGCCGCCACGAGACCCGGTAGAGGCCCTCGGCCGCGCAGGCCGGTTCCTCAACACGCTCCCATTCCCGGCCAGCACGGCCTCCCGGATTCCGGTCATTGGACCCGGCAATGACGGGCCATGTGACCGCATCGGGTGCTCACCACCCAGCTTAGTGTTCTCTGCAACAGGAGCACGATCGGAGGTGGAACCATAGGAGATTCGAAACCGGGACGAATCTACGAACCTCATACATTTCCAGGCGCTCTGTTGAGCGCACCACAGCCAGGCTGGCTGGCAACATTCCATCGGAGGAAATCGTGACTCGCAGGCATCTCGACTTCATTTTCGCAGGGGGTGGCGCACTGTTTGCCATTCTGCTGCTCGTCTTTGGTCTCGTAATGAAGGACCAGTCCGACTTCGCCGATTCGTACGTTCGCGATCAGCTGGGTCAGCAGAAGATCACCTTCGCTGCAGCCGACAAACTGACGGACGAAGAGAAGAACTGGCAGTCCGGCTCCAGCTGCCTTGTTGATTACGCAGGCAAGCTCATGGAGACCGGCAAGCAGGCTGAGTGCTACGCGAACTACTACATCGCCATGCACATGGACCGCTCGGCAAAGAGCGCCGGCTGGCCGGGTGAGACCTACGCCACCATGGGCGCCATCCGCACCGATCTCTCCGCGCAGATCACCGCTGCCAAGGAGAAGGGCGACACCACCGCGGCCGCCGACCTCCAGAAGAAGCTCGACGCCGCTACCTCGCTGCGCAGCACCTTCCAGACGGGTGAGACCCTCCGGGGCCTGCTCCTGACCACCTACGGGTTCAGCATCTTCGGGGACAAGGCGGGGCTCGCCGCTGACGTGAGCTGGGCCGCTGCCGCCCTCCTTGCAGTACTCTCCGTCGCCGGCTTTGTGCATGCGTTCATCACCCCGCGTGAGAAGCTCGTCGATGAGTCCGAAGTGGTCCGCAAGGTTGGCTCGGGCGGGGCCGCCGCCAGGGGCGCCACCTCCTGAATCTGCGCCGCCTCTGCCATCGCGGCTCTCCCCAGGAAGGGGCCGGCGGAAAGCCGGCCCCTTTGCTGTGGCCGCGTCATCTCCCGGGGTGGCCGGGACAGCCCGGGGCTGTGGCCCGCTAACATGGCCTTGTGCCCACCCTTGTCGCCGTCATCCCTCACCCCGACGACGAGTCCTACAGCTTTGGTGGAACCATCGCCCTCGCGGCCCGCGCCGGCTGGCGCTGCGTCGTCATCTGCCTGTCCGCCGGCGAGGGCGGTGAACGCCACGATGGCGGCCCCGCCGACCCAGCGTCCGTCGGCCAGGCCCGACTGGGCGAGCTTGCGCGTTCCTGTTCGGCACTTGGCGCCGCGCCGCCCCTCCACTGGCGCCTCCCCGATGGTGGTTTCGCCACTGCGCCCGGCCAGTCCCTCAAGCTCTCCCGGCTGCTCGCCGAATTGCGCCCTTCCGTGGTCCTCTCGCTGGGGGCCGATGGCGCCTACGGGCATCCCGACCATCTCGCCACCTACCGCTGGGTGATTCGCGCGTGGCAGTCAATGCGGGAAGTGCGTCCCGCTCTGCTGCTTGCCGCGTTCCCTGCCGGCCTCTTCCTTCCCCAGTACGAGAAGTGCGCCGCGGGCGGATTGGACTGTGTTCCCCCTGCGCTGGTCCCCGGCAGCCCCGGTCCAGACTCGCCGCACTACTCCATCGCAATCACGGCCGTCCGCGATGCCAAGCTCGCCGCAATCGCCGCCCACCGATCCCAGCTGCCCGGCGGCGACCCCGGGGCACTGTTCCCACCCGGGATCATCAGCGCCCTGCTCGAATCCGAGCGCTTCGTCGACGCCCGGGGTTTTCGCGATGAGGCAACAGAATCGATGATCGCCACGTGGGAGACAGCGGCCGATTAGGCAGGGAATTTACGCCGGGTTGCCCATCGTGTTACGCAGCGCCGGGAACCAGGCGGCATACTCCCGGCGTCGGTACACGTGAAACCACCTGTGCAGGAGCGTCCTGGAATGCGAACGCCCGCCGTTGCCCTCGCTCTGCTCGTAGCTGTTGCCGTCCTCGGCATCGCGCTGTGGCCGCTTTCGGCTGCTGCTCATCCATTCCCGTGCTCGGGACAGCCCGACCTCTGGCGCGACTCCGACGTCATTGTGGGCGGCTGGTTCTTTCGCTGGCGCCCGGAACCGGGCGCCAATACTGCACAGCAGTACGAAGTCGAAATCGACATGAAGGTCGAACAGGTCTTCAAGGGCGATGCGCCCGGCCAGATCAGCCTTCGCGATACGCTCCTCTTCCGGCGGCCGGGTCAACCTCCCGGCCAGGAGTGGATGGGCGGCGGCCCCGCCTGCGGAGCATTCGACCTCGACCCGACCGGGAGCTACGGCATTCTCGGCCTCCAGGTCAACGGCGACGGTACCTATCGCGCTTCGAGCCTGCTGCGCCTCTACATCGGCCTCGCACCTTCGGGGCCAGCCTATGAGAGGGCGCTGGCGCGCCTGGCCCCATTAGCCCCGCAGGCCGGCAACGGAGGACTCGAAGCCAGCCGTACAGGCCCGCCGGCCCCCTGGGTGGCGGGGGCATCGGTCGCCATCCTCATGCTCGCCGCCCCTGCCTTTGCGCTGGTCACGGTTATGATTGCGAAGAGGCGTTGCCAGCTTCCTGGCCAAACCCCGGCCCCCTGAGTCCGACGCGTGGAAACTCCCCGGCGAATCGTCTCTCTCGTTCCCAGTCTCACCGAGCTCGTCTGCTGGCTCGGCGGCGCCGGCGCTCTCGCCGGGCGCACACGCTTCTGCGATTCCCCCGCGGAAATCGCCGGAAACGTGCCTGCCATTGGTGGGACCAAGGACCCCGGCATCGCCCGCATCCTTGCCCTCGCACCGGACCTTGTGCTGGCGAACCGCGAGGAGAATCGCCGCGAGGACGTCGAAGCCCTCAGCGCCGCGGGAGTGCCGGTCCTGGTCACTGACCCGTGCTCGGTAGATGAGGCGCTACGGATGATTGCCGAACTGGGAGACAGGCTTGGCCTCGCCGGCCGGGCCGGCCAACTCATCGCCGAGACGAACGCCGCCCTTGCCGGGCTGCCGCCTTCCCCGGGTACCGCTGTGTTCGTCCCTGTCTGGAAGCACCCCCTCATGGGCCTCGGTGCAGCCACCTACGGCCACGACCTGATCGTGCGCTCCGGGGGCCGGAACGTCTTCGAAGACCGGCAGCGCTACCCGCCGGTGAGCATGGCCGAAGTGAGGGAACGGTCTCCCGCAATCATCCTCCTGCCCGATGAGCCCTACCGTTTTGGAGAGATTGACGCCGCAGAGTACTCTGGTATCGCGTCCACGCGGTTGGTTGATGGCCGCATGCTCTGGTGGTATGGGCCGCGCCTTCCTTCGGCCATCCGGGCGCTCAGCACCATCTTCATGGAGGCCCGGCAGTTGTGACCCGCACTATCACCGCAGGCTACGTTGCAGCGGGCGCCGGCGCGGTCGCGGCCGCCGCGGCCGGGGCCATCGTTCTCCGCCGGCAGCGCGAGCAGCACCTGGCCGCCCTTGTTCCCCCGGGCCAGTTCCTCGACGTCGATGGCGAGCGCATCCACTACATCGACAGGGGCGCTGGTCCAGCGCTAGTCCTCATTCACGGGCTCGGTGGCAGCACCTTCAGCTGGCGGGAGTCAATCCCCGCCCTTGCCGATCGCCACCGCGTCGTCGCCCTCGATCTGCCCGGTCTTGGGTTCAGCGAGCGTATGCCCGTCTGGCCGCTTTCGCTCGATCAGCAGGCGCGAAGGGTGACCCGGCTCATGGGTTCCCTGGGCATCGACCGGGCAACAATCGTCGGCCATTCCATGGGTGGTGGCATCGCCGCGCGCCTCGCCGCCCAATTCCCGGCCCGGGCCGAGAAGCTGGTGCTCGTTGCCTCCGTAGACCCGGGCGCCGGCGAGTGGCTCAGTGGCGCACTCACGCGCGGCCCGGTACTGGCCGCCGTCCGCGCTGCTCTGGGCATCCCTTCAGTGGTTCGATTCGCGACCCGGCAGGGCCTGCGGGCCTGTGTGGCCGACCCCGCCTTCGTCACCCCCGAAGTGCTGCGAGGCTATGCTGACCCATTGTTGCTGCCCGGCACAGCGGCCTGCTTCACGCGGCTGGTGCAAGACATCCGCTACGAACACCCTCTTGACCTGGCAGGGTTATCGGTCCCGGCGCTTGTCATCAGCGCAGAAGCCGACCCCGGATTCCCACCCGATGCCGGTGGCCGGGTCGCAGCCGCCATCCCGGGGGCACGTCATGTGGTGGTGCCAGGCGCGGGACACCTCGTCGCCGAAGAGCAGCCCGCGGTCTTCCTCGCTCACCTCCGTGAGTTCCTTGCCGGGGGCGCCTCGCAGGCTCCCCGGCGAGGCCGCAGGAAGGCCACCGCCGCTACCGGGCAGGACTGAGCCGCCCGGGCTCCGCGCAGAAGGCCACCCGCCCCCGGCAGATGGTTACTACAACGCGATCCCCCGGGTCGACCAGCACCAGGTCGGCGTCGAACCCGGGCTCGATCCGGCCCTTCCGGCCGGCGACCCCGGCGAGGCGTGCCGGGTTCGCGGAGCAAAGCTTCGCGGCCGTGACGACGTCGATCTCCATGAACCGCATGGCATTTCGGAAATGCTCGTCCATCGTCGCCACGCTGCCAGCGATGGTCCCATCGGGCCTCACGGCCGCGGCGCCCCTCACCGCGATTCCGCCACCTGCGAATCGTCCCGAGACCTCACCCGTTCCCGCAAGCGGAAGGTTGTCCGTCACCACGATCGCGCGCTCTGGACCCAGCAGCCGGTATGCGAGTCGCAGCATCTCTGGCGCCACATGCGCCCCGTCGCAGATCAGCTCACAACTGACCTGCGGCTCCAACAGGGCAGCGGCAATGGCGCCGCCCTCGCGCTGGTGGATGGGCCTCATGGCGTTGAACAGGTGCGTCACGTGGCATACGCCTGCCCCGAACCCCACCCGCGCTTCCGCAACCGTTGCGTCGCTGTGTCCCATTGCCGGGACCACGCCCTCCGCGACCGCGCTGCCGATCACTTCCAGCGCACCGGGGAGCTCGGGTGCGATTGTCATCTGCCGGATTCGGCCGCCTGCAGCCTCGTGCCAGCGCAGGAACTCCCCGGTTGAAGGTGCTCGAAGCGATGCGGCATCGAAGGCGCCCCGTCGCATGGGATTGATGAAGGGGCCTTCGAGGTGGAACCCGAGTGGCTCGGCGCCAGCATCGTGTTCGAGGCCGGGGGCCAGGCCCACAAGGCGGCCGGCAATCTCATCGGCGTCCCTCCCGGCCGTGCTCACAAGGAACGACGTCACTCCGTGCCGCGGGACCCATTCGCTGTAGTCCCGGACCGCCCTCGCGTCGCCACCAAAGAACGAATGGCCGCCGCCGCCGTGTACGTGCACATCAATGAACCCGGGCAGCACCTTGAGCCCCGCTGCATCCAGCACGGTCGCGCCTGTTTCCGTCAGTCCCGGGCCAATGGCCACGATCTGGCTCCCGGCGGCCTCCAGGTCCAATCGCTGCATCTCGCCAGGAGCAACGAGCGTCCCCGAACGAATGAGTAAACGGGCGGTCATTGATTCCCGGTCCCCGGTTGACGCTCCCTTGGCGCCAACCATAAGGTTGCCGAAAAGCCCGGATTCAACAACTCGTGGTTCGACTTCGCCCCGGCCGGCGCGCTGGCGCCGCGGCAGCAATCGTTGCTGGCGCTCTCCTGGCCGTCTATCTCATGCTCGTCACCTACACGGCTATCGACCACTACCTCTTCCCCGGTAATGAGATCGAGGCTCCAGCCATCCCGGTTGGGCTGCCCGGAACGGGCATCAGCGTCGACGTCGCTCTCCCGGGGGTGGCAACGTCCGGTGAGAAGCCCTGGACTCCCGAAGGCCGCCTCAACATCCTCGTGCTTGGGCTCGACCGCCGGCCAGAAGACCCGCCGGGCAAACCCGCACGAAGCGACACGATGTTCGTCGCCAGCATAGACAAGCTCAACGGACGCCTCCAGATGCTCGCCATCCCCCGCGACCTCTGGGCAGAGATCCCTTACGGCGACAAACCCGGCGTCTGGGCGCCGGGCAAGATAAACGCCGCCCACAGCTACGGGGAATTCTACGGATACCCCGGCGGTGGGCCGGCAGCCGCCGTGGCCGCCGTGGAACACAACTTTCACATCGACATTCATCACGTCGTTTCCATCGATTGGGTGGGTTTCGTTCGCCTGATCGATGCCATCGGAGGGATTGACATCGATGTTCCCGCCACCATCTCCGATCTTGGGACCGACGTCCTCGATGCCTTCCCCGATAGCACAGTCCAGGCAGGGCCCCAGCACATGACCGGCGCCCAGGCCCTTGGCTACTCACGCGTTCGTGTTGATGGCGACATCAAGCGAATCGAGCGGCAGCAGGTCGTCATCCGCGCTGTCGCCAATCGCGCTGTCAGCTTCGGCTACATTGCTCGCCTGCCTGAGCTCTGGAACGCCTACCACGATGCGATCAAGTCGGACGTCAGCGCCGGCCAGGTCCCGGGGTACGCCCTCCTTGCTTCCGATACTGACCTTGCCCACATCGAAACCTTCTCCCTTGCGAGCGCCCTCTACTCGGGTATTGCCGAGGATGGCGCCCTCGTGCTCCTGCCCAACAACGATGCCATGTTCGGGATTATCGACCTCTTCCTTTCGGACCCCACGACCCGCAAGGAGGCGCCGGCGGTCGCGATCGAATACCCCGAGGGCCAGGAGAAGGCGGCGAGCGCCGCCCGCGACCACCTGGTGGCCTATGGCGTGCCTGCGGACTACATCCACCTGGTCAGGGGATCGGCCGGGACTCCCGGGGTGTTTGACTTCACCGGCAAGAGCTACACGGCAGCGAAGATGACGGGGCTCTTCGACCTCCGCCTGCTCAACCCCGATGGGCCCGCTCCCGATGGCGTCGATATCCTTGTGCGGTTGGGCGAATCGACGAAGATGAAGTCCCCATGAGCCGCTACCACCAACCGAAAGTGGGCTGGAACGAGACCCGCCGCCTGGTCGCCCTCGACATGGACATGTTCGGCGAATGGCCGCTCGCCTTTGGAGCCTTTCCCGCCAGCCGCCCCCGCTGGATGCTCTTCTTCTACCTGTTTTTCACGGCGCACATGTTCCCCGCCGTGCTCCTCTACCGGCTGCAGGTCTTCTTCCACGATGCCGGCCTCAAGCCGCTTGCCACCCTGATCTCCCGGTTCAACCATTCCATCTTCAGCGTGACCATCGGCAACAATGTGCGCACGTCCGGCGGGCTCTACCTCGCGCACGGCTATGTGGTCATCGATGGTATTGTCAACCTTGGCCACAGCGTTCAGGTCGCGCCCTTTGTGACCATTGGCCTCACAAACAGCGAAGGCCGCCCCTTCGATCTTGTGGGCCCCACCATCGGCGATCACGTGAACATCGGCACGGGGTCACGCGTGCTTGGCCCCATCCGTATCGGTGATCACGTGAAGATCGGCGCCAACTCCGTTGTCGTCCACGACGTCCCCTCGCACCACACCGCCGTCGGCGCTCCCGCGCGCTCGTTCCCTACCGTCTCCCGCGAAGAACGCGCCCGCGCACAGCTCGCCTCGCCCCCGGAGGAGGACGCGTGAGGCTCCTTTACACCATGTACCAGGGCAACCGCTATTCGGGCGGGCAGGGTGTCTACCTCTATCACGTCACGAAAGAGATGGCCGCCCGGGGCCATGAGGTCCATGTAATTGCCGGCAGCCCCTGGCCTCGCACGGCGCCCGGCGTACACCTGCACAAGATCGAGTCATACAGCTTCTGGGCCCACTTCGATGACCGCCAGGCGTTCTTCGGGCGCCCTCCCTGGACCTTCTTCAATCCGCTCAACTTCTGGGAATTCGCAGCGACAAAGCAGACGCTTTCGCAGCTGCTTCTCATGTTCAGCCTCCGCGCCTACCGCCTGATGAAGGAGCTCGGCCCCTTCGATGTCATCCACGACAACCAGACCCTGGCCTACGGCCACCTCCTCATGCAGCAGCACGCCCCCCTGGTCGCAACCATCCACCACCCCCTCTCCATTGACCGCGATAACACCCTCTTCCAGGCGGGGGGCATCGTCGAACGCTTCCGGCGCTCGCTCTGGTTCCCGTGGGTAATGCAGGAGCGTGTGGCCCGCCGCGCCGATGCCGTCATCACCGTTTCTCAGACCTCGGCGCGTTCTATCCGCCGTGCCTTCAAGACCCCGGCAGAGCGCACCCACATCGTCTACAACGGCGTCCAGACGGAGGTCTTTCGGCCCCTGCCCGGGGTCGAACGCGAACCCGGCCACATCGTCTACATGGCCAACACGGAAGATGCCAACAAGGGCGTTCGCTTCCTCCTGCAGGCCTGCCGCAAGCTCAAGGATGAGGGCGAGGAATTCCGTCTCACCATCGTCGACAAGCCCGCGGAAGACCTGAGCCAGGCGCCTCCGCTCGTTCGCTCGCTCGGTCTCGAAGACCGTGTCACTTTCAGCGGCCGGCTCGGCGAACGGGAGCTGGTCGAACTGCTCAACCGGGCCACGTTTGCGGTCTGTGCGAGCGTCTACGAGGGTTTCGGCCTTCCTGCGGCCGAGGCGGCCGCCTGCGGAACACCCCTCCTCTCCCCGACCGGCGGTGCGCTCGCCGAGATCCTCGAGCCCGGCGTGAGCGCCCTCATGGTCCCGCCCGGGGATGCGGACGCTCTTGCTTCCGGGATGCGGCGCCTGCTCCACGATCGCGCCCTTCGCGACCAGCTTTCCGCAACCTCGCGTGCGAGCATCACCTCACGCTTCAGCTGGCAACTGGCCGGCGACGAGTTCGAACGTATCTACGGTGATGTGATCGCGCGCCGGCATACCGCACGCGCCAATCCGGCCGCCGCCGGCCGGCCGATCGCGGCCCGGCTCCCGTAGGGAACCCGCGCGCTCACGGCCACGCGCCCCTACTCTTCCGGCGGCTCACTCGGGGTGGTCATGAGCGCCCGCCCGATCCACAGGGTGATGTAGAGCATCCCCATGGTCGCCGCGGTCACCGGCAGGGCCAGCGCCCAGTAGCTTTTTCGCAGAACGCCAATCGTATACACAAGACCGGCAAACGCCGCCGCGAGACTGATCAACATCCCGTAGCGCCGGGTCAGCGCAACTGCCTCTTCATCCATCGCGGATCAGAAGAGACACCGCCGCGAACCTACGGGCAAGTTCCGCCGGTCCGCTCGCGCCCCCTGGCCACGATTGCCCGCCATGGGCGCCCGTGGCTATAGTAGCGATTCACAGCCCATGCTCATCGACCTCCACGCCCATACCTGGCCCCGCTCCCACGATAGCGTCCTCAATCCCGATGACCTAATCGTCCGCGCCAAACAGGCCGGGCTCGATGCCATTGCTTTTACCGAGCACGATACCGTCTGGGACCAGAAGTCCATCGAGGAACTCCGCGCAAAGCACAACTTCCTCGTCCTGGCGGGAATTGAGATCAGCACCGACGACGGACACATCCTTTCCTTCGGCATCGACAAGTACGTGTTCGGCATGCACCGCTCGCGGGAGCTTGCCTCCTACGTAGAAAAGTCTGATGGCGTGATGGTGGCCGCGCACCCGTACCGGCGCCAGATGCCCTGGTTCAGCCGGGACGAAGACGAGTACCAGGCCGCTCTCGAAAAGGCCAGCCGCAACCCCGCCTACCAGTTCGTCCAGGCCCTGGAAGAGGTGAACGGCCGGGGAAGCGAGAAGGAAAACGAATTCTCACGCCGCCTCTGCGACATGATGAACCTTGGCGGAACCGGCGGCACCGATTCCCACGCCATCAGCGACATCGGCAAGTGCGCCACCTATTTCGAGCGCCCGGTCCGCGATGAGCGCGAGCTCATTGCGGAACTCAAGGCAGGGCGCTTCTACGCTGTCGACCTCCGCAGCGGCCAGCCCGTTCGCTCGCGCCCGTAATCGCCGCGCCTGTCCCTCGTTTCACACCCGGTGGTCGCTTACACTCCCTATCCATGACTCCTGAGTCCCGGTACTGCTACTCCCAGCGGCTCAAGCTCCATTATCTCGTCTGGGGTGACGAATCCAGGCCGCCGCTCATCCTCATCCACGGTAATCGCGACCACGCCCGCTCCTGGGACCGCACCGCCCGGGCGCTCGTTGATCGCTTCTGCGTCTACGTTCCCGACCTGCGTGGCCACGGCGACTCGCAGTGGTCCGTTGGCGGCACCTACTCGGTAATCGACTACGCCCTGGACCTGCACGCTCTCGGTGAGCACATCGGCCGCGAGCCCTACACCATCATCGCCCACTCCCTCGGGGGTGGGGTTGCCCTCCAGTATGCGGGCGCCTTTCCCGAAAAGGTCTCTCGCCTGGTCACCATTGAAGGCCTTGGCGGCCTCGGCTGGGCAAGCGGGCAGCGGCGCCCGGCACACGTCCGTATGCGCGAGTGGGTCGATAGCATGCGCAAGCTCGAGCAGCGCCGCCTCCATAGCTACGCATCGATCGACGAAGCAACCCGCCGCATGATCGAGGCCAATGCCCATCTCACGCCCGAGCTTGCCCGCGAACTCACCGTCCATGGGGTGCGCCAGGCCGAAGACGGTGCGTATACCTGGAAATTCGACAACTACACCCACGCGGGATCCCCGTACGAGTTCAACATGGAGGATGCCCGCGACCTCTGGAACCAGATCCGCTGCCCGCTCCTCATTATCTGGGGTGAGGAGAGCTGGGGCCGCCGCAACGTCACCCTCGACCTCAGCGCATTCCACGACTACCGCGAAGTGGCGGTGGCAAATGCCGGCCATTGGGTCCACCACGACCAGTTCGATCGCTTCCTCGAAGTGGTCCGCGGTTTTCTCCCGGAATGAAGGCCTGGCCGTTGATCGCCGCCCTCGCCGTGCCGCTCGCCGGGCTGCTCGTCTCCTGCGACGGTGACTCGCCATCGTCCAAGGAGCCGGCCCGCACCACGCCCGCTCGCACGGCCACTGCGACCCCCACCAGCGGGATTGCCGCCGCCCTGGAGAACCTTGACCTGCCGCTTGATCTGGCCAGCGGGCTCTCCCTGGGCAAGCAGGATGCCCCAGTCACCATCGCTGTCTTCGAAGACTTCCAGTGCCCGCATTGCCTTCGCTACACCGCCCTGGTTGAGCCTGCCATCATTGATGAGTATGTGACGCCCGGCAGGGTCCGGCTCGAATTCCACAACCTGCCGTTCCTTGGCCCCGAATCCGTCCAGGCCGCCCTCGCTGCATGGTGCGCCGGCGAACAGGACCAGTTCTGGCCCTACCACAAGCAGCTCTTCCTGGTCCAGGCCGAAGCTGGCCAGGCCACCAGCGAGAAGCTGGACGTAGGGCGCTTCAGCGACACAGCGCTGCGCGAATACGCCGCTGACCTTGGCCTCGATACCGCCGCCTTTGAAGCGTGCTATTCGAGCACGGCCGCCGCCGAAGGCGTGCGTGCCGACCTCCGCCAGGCGCAGTCGCTCGGGCTGCGCGGCACCCCCTCCTTCGTCATCAACGGGCAGCCCCTCGCGACCTCGCCATCATCGCTGGCCGAATGGCGGAAGTTCCTCGACCAGGCGCTGGCGAAGTAGCCAGTGGCCCCACGGTAAACGCCCGTTTCGTGTCCCAAGCCAGGCCGGGTGGTATCCTCACCTTCGAGCGCCCGGCCATCCGGGCATTCACCCCACTTTCAGATCCGGGATTCGCAACCGATGTCCAACCGCCAGGCCCGTCGAGAACAGTCGCGCACGTCGCGGCAGACACGTCCAGCACGCCCGGTCCGTTCGGCCGGAGGTGGCGGGGGTGGAAGTTCCCGTAGCGGAGGCCCCGACCTCTTCTCCCTCCCCTACCTGCTTGGGCTGGCCGGCGTCGTGCTTGTCTTCGTTGTGGTGCTTGCCTTCGTCATGATGCGCGGCGGCGGCGACGATAGTGATGCCGTTCGCCTCCTCGAAGAGAACCACGCGGCCTTCCCCGCTGACCTCGCGAAGGGTGCTGCCGTGGGCAAAGACGATGCTCCCCTCAAGCTCGAACAGTACGAGGACTTCCAGTGCCCCTTCTGCCTCAAGTACACCGCCGAACAGGAAGGCCAGATCATCGAAGAGTACGTGAAGACGGGCAAAGTCCAGATCGTCTATCGGCAGTTCCCCGGCCTTGGCACTGAGTCTCTCCGGGCCGGCATCGCGAGCCAGTGTGCCGCCGAACAGAACCGGTTCTGGGACTACAAGTACGAGCTCTTCCACGTCCAGGCCGAGGCCGGGCAGCTCTCCGCCGAAAAGCTGAACGTAGGCCGCTTCAGCGATGAGAAGCTCAAGTCCATCGCAAAGGACCTCGGCCTCGATACCGGCAAATTCGACCAGTGCTTCGCCGGCGCTGATGCCCTGAAGGTCATTGAGGATGACCAGCGGGCCGGCCGGGCCATCGGCATCCGCGGCACCCCCTCCTTTGCCATCAACGGCCTTGCCATGGGCGCTGCCGGTGCGCCACAGAACTTCGATGACTGGCGAAAGATCCTGGATGACGCGCTGGCCGCCGCCACCGCTTCGCCAACGCCCGCGGCCTCCCCATCGGCATCGCCTGCTGCCACTCCCGCACAGTGAGATGAACGCCACCAGCGAAGAACGGACACCGCGCTGGGATGGCTGGCTCGGCCCGCGGACCTGGGCGCCCATCGCCGCCATCCTGGTTGTCGCTGCGGCCGTTCTTGGCGTGCTCTACTTCGTCGAGCGTGGCGACGCCGAAGTGGTCACCCGCCCCTGCCAGCCCGGCGACCCCGGCTGCGAGCTCCGCCAGCGCATCCACCAGCATGCCGACTTCGCGCTCGTCATCCGCGGTGAGCGGTTCGACTTCAACCAGGACCGGTTCATCTCCGTGGAGGGCGAAGAGCTCAGCCCCAATGCCCACATTCATCATCCGCGCTACACGGTGATCCACGTCCACCGCGAACAGACCACCTGGGACGAGTTCTTCCGCTCCCTCGGCTTTGAGCTCAGCGACACCTGCGTCAAGCTCCCCTCGGGCGAAGCTCTCTGCAACAACGAGCGGGAGACGCTCAAGTTCATCGTAAACGGCGTCCGCGTCGACACCATCATGTTCGAAGACATCCAGGGGCTTTCGCGCGTGCTCATCAGCTACGGGCCCGAAGCCGGCGATGAAGCGATGAGCCAGTTCGCAGAGATAACCAACGAGGCATGCATCCCCTCGGGACTCTGCCGCGACCGCGGGTCGGGCGCCGGCGAACACGGCGAGCCCTGCACCATCGGCGATAACACCTGCAACTGAGCGGGCCCGTCCGGCGCGGTAGACTGGACCGGTGATGACGGGCAAGGTGTTCGACTCAATCGCCGGGCTGGTGGGTAACACCCCCCTGGTCGAGCTCAAGCACCTCGCCCCCGGGCCCGGCGTCCGCATCTACGCCAAGCTTGAAGGTCAGAACCCCACCGGGAGCATCAAGGACCGCATCGTCCTCCGGATTCTCGAATCGGCCCGCGCCACAGGGGCGCTGGCGCCGGGCCAGACCGTGGTCGAAGCTTCGACCGGCAACACTGGCGTTGCCCTCGCCATGTTCGGCCGCCAGCTCGGGCACCCTGTCGATGTTTGCGTGCCCCGGAGCGTGTACCCGGAGATAGAGGCCCTCCTGCGTGCCTTCGGAGCGAACATCCGCTGGGTGCCGCGCCAGGCCGGCATCAAGAACGCCATCGAAGTGGCCCGTATGGTGGCGAAAGACGAGGGCGCCTTCCTGCTTGACCAGTTTGGCAACGACGAGAACGCCCGCACGCACTATGAAACGACAGCCGCCGAAATCCTCGCCGACCTCAGCAGCGTCGACATCTTCGTTGCCGGTATTGGTACGGGCGGCACCATCAGCGGTGTGGGCCGCCGCCTGAAGGAAGCGAACCCCGCCTGCAAGGTCTTCGGCGTGGAGCCCCGGCTCGGTGTCCACGTCCAGGGGCTCACCTCGCTCGAAGAAGGCTTCATTCCCCCCGTCCTCGACGAAAGCGTCCTCGATGGCAAGATCATCGTTGGAAACAGGCACGCCTTCTCCCATGCCCGCCGGGCGATGCTCGCCGAGGGCCTCTTCGGGGGCATCAGCAGCGGGGCAACGCTCCATGCCGCTATGCGCGCCGCCACCCGCATCAAGCGCGGCAACATCGTCCTCATCGCCGCCGACGGTGGCTGGAAGTACCTCGGGACGGACCTCTGGGATGCCGAGGACCACGACCCCGCCTTCGAGGCCCACGAAGACCCCCTGGACGACGTCCTCTGGTGGTGATCCTCCACACGCGGCCGGGGGAGGGATGAGGGAGGAGTCGCGGCCCCCCCGTGGCCGCTTGATGTCCCGCCGATGGCCAGGTTCGGGTGACATCGGCCATGTGCCGGTGACCCGGTGTGCCCGTATTCGGGAGGTGGTGTTGGTACGGCCCCTCCGCTCACCCACGCTCTCGGCTCAGACTCCCTCATGCCTCATCCCTCAGTCCTCAGTCCTCCTCCCTCGGCGCACCAACACACCGCCGCCCCCTGGCGCCAACCCCGGCCTACGCCTGCGCTCCGCTCCGGCGTGCGGTTCCCGCCGGCCTCCACAGTCGCCCAACAACCACAACGGAGTCGCGGCCCCCCGTGGCCGCTTGATGTCCCACCCACGGTTGCCCTCCGGGTTGCCCGGTGGCGGGCCGGACGGCGGGGCCGGCGCGGGAGGGGGGCGTTGGTAGGCCCCCTCCCGCCTCATCCCTCAGTCCTCAGTCCTCAGTCCTCAGTCCTCATCCCTCCTCCGTCGTGTACCAACACACCGCCGCCCCCTGGCGCCAACCCCGGCCTACGCCTGCGCTCCGCTCCGGCGTGCGGTTCCCGCCGGCCTCCGCAGTCGCCCAACAACCGCAACGGAGTCGCGGCCCCCCGTGGCCGCTTGATGTCCCACCCACGGTTGCCCTCCGGGTTGCCCGGTGGCGGGCCGGACGGCGGGGCTGGCGCGGGAGGGGGGCGTTGGTACGGCCCCTCCCGCCTCATCCCTCAGTCCTCAGTCCTCAGTCCTCAGTCCTCAGTCCTCCTCCCTCCTCCCTCCAAACAGAAACCCCCCGGGGTTGTCCCGGGGGGTTGCGCTTCGGTGCGGTGGGCCAGGCTCAGGCGAGGCGGAACCTTGCGGCGGCCTCGTTGAGGGCCTGGGCGAGGTCCTTCATCTGGTTAAGGTGGCGGCGAGCTCTTCGGACTGGGCGGAGAGCTCTTCGGTGGAGGCGGAGACCTCTTCGGCCGAGGCCGAGGTCTGCTCGGAGGCGTAGCGGAGACCCGGATGATTGCCTCGGTGACCTTTGATGTGCCCTGGGGCCATGTCGCGCTGGCGCCGCGGGCGGACTCTTCGGCGAGGTTGGCCATCTCCTCGGCGGAGGCGACGATGCGCTGCGCGCCGGAGGCGAGTCCCTGGACGTCGGTGGCGATGCGCTGCATCTGGACGGCGGACTGCTGGACGGAGGCGATGATGGAGTCGAGGGCGTGGCTAAGCCTGGAGGTGATCCGCGGCCTTCGGTCACATCCTTCACCCCGCGGCCATGGCCTCGACGGCCTCTCTGGTGCCCTGCTGGACCTTGGCGATGAGGTCGGCGATCCCCGCAGGTGGACTCCGAGGAGCGCTCGGCGAGGGAGCGGACGTTTTCGGCGACGACGGCGAAGCCGCGGCCCTGTTCGCTCGCGCGGGCGGCCTCGATGGCGGCGTTGAGGGCGAGGAGGTTGGTCTGGCTTACGAAGGCGATGTCGTCGATGACCTTGACGATGTCGCCGATCTGCTGGCCGTACTCGCCGAGGAGGTCGACGGTGCGGGAGGCGCGTTCGACGGCCTGGGCGATGGCTTCCATGGAGGAGACGGCCTGGCCGACAGCCTGCTGACCCTGGAGGGCGGCGCCGCGGGACTCTTCGGCGGCTTTGGCGACCTCTTCGGAGGCGGAGGCGACGGCGAGGATGCGCTCGTTCATCTGGGAGGCTTCGGACTTTGAGCCGAGGGCGGAGTCGGCGTTGGACTGGGCGGCGGCGGCGACCTGCTGGGAGCCGGCGGCGACGCGTTCGACCTCGCGGGCGGAGTCCTGGGAGAGGGAGGAGAGGGAGACGGCGGAGCGGGTGACCTCGTTGATGGCGGAGGCAATCTGGCCGGTGGCGCCGGCCATCTGGTCGGAGGCCTCGCGCAGCTGGTCCGAGGCGGAGAGGATGCTGGTGGCGTTGGACTTGACGCTGGTGATGAGCGCTGTGAGCTGGTCGCGCATTGCATTGTAGCTGGCAGTCATCGTCTTGAGGCCGCCGATGAGGCCGTCAATGGCGCGTCCTGCCTGCCCAACCTCATCCCCGGTATGGCGTCCAATGGGTTGCGTGGTGACATCGACTGTGACAGTCAGATCACCCTGGGCAACGGCCGAGAGCGCGCGCTCCATGGCCGGGAAGTCGTGTTGCTGAATACTGTCGAGGCGAACGGCGACCGCCTTGACCCCGGAAGAGATGGACCGGGCGAGCCAGAATCCAATGCCGAGACCGACGACAACGGCGACGAGCGTGATGCCGATTAGAAGCTTGCGAGCCGATGCTCCCGAGGCAGCGGCACTGTCCCTTGCCGCCTCTGCGAGCTTGGACTGGCGCTCACCCGCGGCATCGAGCATCTGATTCTGCTCCACGACGAGGGTCATCTGGTCGCGCTCCAGCGCCCAGCCGGCCTCTACGTCCCCGGCAGCTATCAGGTCAATCGCCTTGCGCCGCGTGGCTGTGGTCTGATCCACACGTTGCTTTAGCTCGTTGAAGAGAGCCTTGTCCTCGCTCGATGTCTGCAGTGCCCCGAATTCGGCGAAACTTGCTATGCCTTCGTCGAGGTACTTCCGTGCTTGCTCGGCGGCCTTGGTTCGCTGCGCGTCATCGGTCGCAAGGACTGCTGTGCGCATGTCGCGCGCGAACGTGATCAGGAACCGGTTAGCGAGGAGAATGTGGCGTACGCCCTCGAGATTCTGGCTGTACATGTCATCCGTTCGCCTGGTTGCCTGGTCGAGTCGCATGATTCCCACGACGGCGACGACTGCCATGAGCACGAGAACTGCCGCGAAGCCCCCGAGGAGCTTCTCCCTTAGTCTGAGTTTCAATTCTTCCCTCGCGTTTCTTGTGATGCCGGGGGCAGCGCATTCGCATGGCGCCCGGCCCCGGTGAATACCCCATTACTATCGTTTAGCGGCTGAGTACTCGTTGATGAGAGTTGTCCCCAACAGTCGCCTTCGAGCTGCCTTAGGGGCAGGCTCTTGCTGCCCTAGATCGCCGCCGCCCTGGCCCACGCTCTCCAGACCATGAACACGACGCGCCCCTCACACCATCCCGCTCTGGCCCGTGCATAATGGTCCAGCGGCCGTGTCGCCGGACTCTGGGAGGTGTCTCAATGGTTCGAGCCTTCGTCCTTGTGGCCGTAGCCGCCATTGCCGGGCTCATCCCCGGGGTTGCCTCGGCCGGGCAGGAAACCGGCGATGGCGATTCGGACGATATTGTCATCCGCATCGACGGTGACTACCGGCTGCCTTCCGGCGAATCAGTGGGCACCGCGATCGTCATCAGCGGCGATGCGGATATCAATGGCGCCGTGCGTGATGCCCTCATCGTCATCGATGGCGTTGCCACCATCCGCGGACGCGTCAACGGCGACATCACCGTCATCAGCGGTGACCTCCGCCTGGCGGCCGGGGCAGTGGTCAATGACGTCCTGCTCATCCGCAGCGACCTCGAACGAGAGCCGGGGTCGACCATTGCCGGCGACGTCACGCGCCGGTCGCGGCTTCTCTTCCCGGGTGCGGCAGTGGTTCTCGGCATTCTCGCCTGGGTGGGGGTGACCGTGATGGCCATCCTGGCCGGGCTCCTGTTCGCCGCTGTCGGCGGCAGGCAGTTGTCGTCCGCAGCCGCAAGCCTCGTCGAATCCCCCGGGCAGACAATCCTCGGGGCCGTGGTGGTGGTGGTCGGCATTCCCGTGGCAGCGGTGGCTGCCTTTGTTACCCTTCTCGGCTTGTTCGCCGGGCTGGGGCTTCTCCTCTTCCTTCTCCCGGCGCTCCTCTTTCTCGGCTATCTCGTCGCCGGTGCGTGGCTCGGCAGCCTGATTACCCGGCAGCGAAACCAGCCGGGGGCCCCGGTTCACCCGTATGCCGAGGTGGCGGCCGGCGTCGCGCTCCTCCAGGTCGCCCTTTTCATCCCCGGGCTGGGCGTCCTCGCCGCCACGTTGCTCTCCATGTGGGGTGCTGGCGGCCTGGCCTACCTTGGGTGGAAGGCCTTCCGGCTGTCGCCTGAGACCCGCGCCAGTCCGGCTCCGGAGACGGCTACCGGGGCATAGCACGGGTCTCCCCGGGGAGCTGCTACACCCTTCCCTTTACGTGAAAGTTCGCTTCTGGTACGTTGCGCCCCACACATCAACCCCCGGTGGGAGGCTTTCACGTGGACTTCCGTGATACCGATCAGCAGGCCATCTGGCGCGAGGATGTGCGCCAGTTCCTCAACGAGCAGAAGCCGGGCTCCATCCCCGACGAAGCTGCCCTGATGGGCGAAGGCGCCCGGCCCGATTTCGCTGGCCTGGCGGCGTGGCGCAAGGCACTCGCCGCCAGGGGGTGGATCGCGCCCGCCTGGCCGAAGGAGTATGGCGGCGCCAGCCTCGGCGTGATGGAGCAGTTCATCATGAACGAGGAGTTCGCCGAAGCCCGGGTACCCAACGTAGGGGGCATGGGCGTCTCCATGATCGGCCCCACGCTCATCATCCACGGCAACGAGGAGCAGAAGAAGGAGCACCTGGGCGCCATCCTTCGCGGCGAGACCCGCTGGTGCCAGGGCTATAGCGAGCCCGGCGCCGGCAGCGACCTTGCCGCACTCCAGACCAGGGCTGTCCGTGATGGCGACGATTTCGTCATCAACGGCCAGAAGATCTGGACTTCGGGCGCCCACCTCGCCGACCGGATGTTCATGCTCGCGCGCACCGACCCCGACGCTCCCAAGCACCGCGGAATCACCTATTTCCTCCTCGACATGAAGAGCCCCGGCGTTACCGTGCGCCCCCTCATCAACATGGCCAACGGCCACGCCTTCAACGAAGTCTTCTTCGAAGACGTGCGCGTTCCCGCCCGCAATGTGGTCGGCGAAATCAACCGCGGCTGGTATATCGGTACCACCACCCTCGACTTCGAACGCTCTTCCATCGGAAACGCCGTCGGCCAGCGCCAGACGCTCGAGTACTACCTGCGCCACATCCGCGAAAACCGCCTTGCCTCCGAGACAGTGCGCACCGAGTTCGCCGATCGCTGGATCGAGGCGGCCTCGGCGAAGATGCTGAGCTACCGCGTCATCACCATCCAGGCCGAAGGACGCGTCCCCAACCACGAAGCCTCGATCGCCAAGCTGTTCAACACCGAGCTGAGCCAGCGCATTGCCCGCTCGGCGATGAAGGCCCTTGGCCTGCACGGCCAGCTTACCGGGCGTGAGGAAGCCCCCATGCGGGGGCGCGTTCCCGGGAGCTACATGGCCACCGTGGCCTCCACAATTGCCGGCGGCACCAGCGAGGTCCAGCGCGGGATCATCGCCACGCGCGGCCTGGGCTTGCCTCGCGGCTAGAATTTCGCACAAGATGACCCACGGCCGGGGCCGGCAAGCGCCAGCCCCGGCTGATCATTCCCGGGGGAACGCACAGGAATCATGCCCACGACCAGCATCAACGGGTTCGACCTTTTCTACGAGACGTTCGGCGCCGGCGAGCCGATCATCCTCCACCATGGCTACACGGGTTCGCACTACAACTACCATGCCTCGGCTGCCATCCTCGCGCCGAAGTACCGCTGCATCCTCATGGACTGCCGCGGCGCGGGCGATAGCGGCCGTCCCGCCTCCGGCCACACCATCGAGCAGTACGCGCGGGATGTTGTCGCACTCGCCGATCACCTGGGGCTCGCTCGCTTCACCTTCGTGGGCCACAGCATGGGCGGCGTCATCGGTATGGAGCTGGGCATCAACCACGGGAATCGGCTCGACCGGCTGGTGCTGGTGGCGCCGGCCCCCGCTGACGGCGTACAGATGCCCCCGGGCGCCCGTGAGCGCGACATCGCCGTCCATACCGCGCGCGATGTGGAGGCGATGCTCCGCGAGCGCAGGATCACGACCGCTCGCGAGCTCTCTGACGACATGCACCGCCTCCGCATTCAACGTGGCCTCTCGGTCTCCGACGCGCACTACGACGAGTCGTGGAAGGCCCTCGAGGATGCACGGCTCGGCGAGCGTCTCAGCGAAATCACCGTGCCCACGCTGATGGTTGCCGGCGCCGCCGATGGCCTCCTGCCCGCGAACCTGCTGGATTTCCAGCGCCTTCCGAACGCCACTCTCCACGTCTTCAGCCGCGTGAGCCACGGCATTCCCTACGAAGTCCCCGAAGCCTTCGCCGAGGTAATTGCCGACTTCATGGAGCACGGTGTTGTGACCGCCCGCACGCTCCAGGAGAAGCTCCAGGCAGCGGCATCCCGCGCCTGATACGAACTCCCTGCAGATGCAGGGCATCCCCGTTCAGTGCGCCAGGTTGCGACCGCTGCCGAAGCTCACGCCGCGCCGTAGGCGGCTGAAGACCGACTCGGTGGGGCCATATCCGCCCGCGCTGTAACGGGCCTCGAGCCACGCCTGCCCGATGCTGGCGACCGTCGTCAGCACCAGGTACCAGAACGAGATGATCACCAGCCACTCCAGGTACTTCAGGCTTGAGGAGTACTGGAGCTTGGCTGTCAGGAAGAGTTCGCTCACGCTGATGAAGTTCACCAGCGACGAGTTCTTCAGCATGGCAATGAACTCGTTTCCGGTGGGCGGGATCACCACCCGCATGGCCTGCGGCAGGATGATCCGCCGCATGGCGACGGGGTAGGTCATGCCGAGGCTCTTCGAGGCCTCCATCTGGCCCGGGTCCACGCTCTGGATGCCCGCTCGCATTATCTCCGTCATGTAGGCGCCTTCATTGATGGCGAGCGCGAAGATGGCAGCCTCAAGGCGGCCGAACTGCCCGTCCCATGGGGCCCACGATGGCCACAGCTGGGGCAGCGCGAAGTACCAGAAGACGATCTGCACCAGCAGCGGCGTGCCCCGGAAGAACCAGATGTAGAACAACGACAGCCAGCGCACCGGGGCCAGCTTCGAAAGGCGCATCAGGGCAAAGACAGTCCCCAGCGCTATCCCCACCAGCATCGCCGTCACCGAAAGGCGGACCGTCATCCACACCCCTTCCAGGACGAGGCCCGAAAAGAGGTTGTCCCTGACAACCCCCCACTCAATGACGGTGAGGAAGTGGGCTCCAGTCATGGGCCGAAAAGGAGGGGGCAGAATCACGCGGATCCCGCCCCCTGGCGCCTACTTCAGCGCTCCCGCTTCAAGGTCCCAGTACTTGAGGATTGCGGCGTACTGGCCCTTTTCCATCATGGCTTTGAGGGCCTTGTCGAGCGCATCCTTCACTTCGGCGTCATCTTTGCGGACGCCGATGCCGTAGGGGCCCGTGTTGTACTGCTCGCCCACCACCTCCGTGCCCTTCACCTTCTTCGCGTTGTAGGCAGCCACTGGATAGTCCATGAGCGATGCCGCTGCCCGGCCGGAAGCGACTTCCTGGATGGCATCGGTGTTCTGCTCGAACTTCGACACCTTGATCTTCTCCTTGCACTTCGCGTTCTGCTCTTCCGCTTCGTCAATCTGGACGGTCCCCACCTGGATGGAGACGGTCTTGCCGCAGAGGTCCGCGATCGAAGCGATCTTGTCCGGGTTGCCCTTCTTCACCAGGATGCCCGACCCGGCCGTGAAGTAGGGCACGAAGTTGATCTCCTTCTGCCGCTCCTCGGTGACGCTCATGGCCGACATGATGAGATCAATCTTCTTGCCCGTGAGGCTCGGAATGATCGCGTCGAACGACGTGTTTTGGATGTCGGCCTTCACGCCCCATGCCTGCGCAATGCAGTTGGCGATATCGGCGTCCAGCCCAATGGGCGTGCTCGTCCCTTCCTTTGTGAAGTCGATGGGCGCGTAGCTCAGGTCCGAGCCGACGACGAGCTTGCCGGCATCCTTGATGCGCTTCGGGGCCGTGAGCCCCAGGTCCTTGCAGTTGACGTTTGCCGCCACAAGGTCGGCCCCGCCGGCATCGTCACCGTCATCGTCGTCGTCATCGTCGCCGCAGGCGGCGGCAGCGAAGGCGAGCGCGGCAATGGCGGTCATGGCCCCCAGGGCCATCAACCATCTGTGCTTGCGCATTTCCGAAAACCCTCCCCTAACAGGGTGTTGAAAAGCTCGCCCGCGCATATGGCATAGGCAGATGATCAGTTACCCTCCGGGGAGCGGACGGAGGGTGACCATGCGCGGACGGACAGACCCACAGGCGAAGATGCTCTTCGGAGTGACGGCGGAGGACTTCGTACCCGCCAACCACCCCATCCGCCGGGTGCGGGCGCTGGTCGATGCCCTGTTGAGGCGCTCTCGCCCGAACTCACGGCGATGTACTCGTCCCGGGCTGCTACTCGGTGCCGCCCGAGCACCTGATCAAGGGCACCTCCTCATGGCGCTCTACTCCATCCGCTCCGAGCGCCAGTTCTGCGAACGGCTCCAGTACGACCTCCTCTTCAAGTGGTTCCTGGCCTCAATATCACCGACGCCGCCTTCGACCACCCACCTTCTCCAAGAACCGCAAGCGCATCCTCGAGGGCGGCCTGGCCGAGGGCTCCTGGGCGAAGTCGTGCGCGAGGCCCGGCGCCGCCACCTCGTGAGCGAAGACCATTTCAGCGCGGACGGAACTCTCTTTCAGGCCTGGGCCTCGCAGAAGAGCGTGCGTCCCCGCGAGGAGGAGCAGCCCCGCGCGGTGGTGCTGGTGGTGGACGGAACGCAGAGGTGGACTTCCATGGCCAGCAGCGCAAGAACGACACCCACGTCTCCACCACCGACCCGGAGGCACGGCTGGCCCGCAAGGGCAACGGCAAGGAGGCGAAGCCTCTTCGCTTACCACCTGATGGAGAACCGCAACGGGCTCATCGTCGATGTCCTCGTCACCGAGGCGACGGGGACGGCCGAGCGCGAGGCCGCGCTGGTGATGCTCGACCGGCGTGACCTGCCCGGGGTAGGGCGACACTGGGCGCAGACAGGGTTACGACACGAAGGCGTTCGTTGAAGCCCTCCGCCAGCGGGACGTGACGCCGCACGTCGCCCAGAACAACACCAACCGCCGGAGTGCCATCGACGGTCGCACGACCCGGCACGCAGGCTGTGCAGTCAGCCTCAGGATCCGCAAGCGCATCGAGGAGTGCTTCGGCTGGATGAAGACGGTGGGCGGCGGAGGAAGTTGCGCTACATCGGAAGGGCGAAGAACCAACTCTGGGCCACGTTCACCGCCATCGCCTTCAACCTCACCCGCATGGCCAACCTGAGGCCCAGGCCGCCTGAGCCAGGACCCTGGCTGCTCCCGGACCCCCCGGGAAGACCGGGGAGGTACCCCCGAGGGGCATTCCACTCCCTTCCACCAGGTCCGACCAGCCACGCCAACTGCTGCGTACCGGCCCAACACGAGGGCTGCGGCCTTACGGGCGTCCCCACCACGCGGGGCGCGTCACTGGTCAACACCCTGCTAAAAGGTCGGCGCTACTATTGCACGGGGCGGTCGCATGCGAAAGCGAGAAACGTGCGAGGAATCTGCAGGTGGGCGTCAGGCTATCGCCCCGCTTGCCAGCACTTCGCCAATCTCGTCCTCGGGCATGCCGAGGATCTCCTTGAGCACCTGGACCGAGTGCTCGCCCAGGCCGGGCGAAGCAAAGCGGGGCCCATTGTCATAACCACGTATGCGGAACATGTGCCCTTCGTACGGCACCTCGCCCATCTCGCAGTGGGGTAGCGGCCGGAAGAAGCGCCGATGCGCGAGCTGCGGGTCCTGCAGGAGGTCGCTCGAACGCTGAACTGCCCCGGCTGGCACACCGGCCGCCTGGAGTGTCGCCATCAGCTCTTGCGGCTCGAAACCGCTGGTCCATGCCGCCAGCCGCTCGAACAGCTCCTCGCGGGCCGCGTACCGCCCTTCGGTGTGTTCGAATGCCGGGTTGCGCGCCCAGTCCGGGTTGCCCATCGCTTCGCAGAGCGCTTGCCATTGCTCGTCGCTCTCGATGGCGATCGCGCACCATTCGTCCTTGCCCGCGCAGGGGAAGGCGTCGTGCGGGGCGCATCCCGGCTCGTCGTTGCCCGCGCGCCGCGGGGCGCGTCCGCTTACCTGGTAGTCAAGCAACTCGGCCCCCAGGAAGTAGACCGCCGACTCCATCTGTGCCTGTTCGATGTACTGCCCTTCGCCCGTGCGGCGCCGGTGGTCAAGCGCCGCCATGAGCGTGCTCGCCAGGAAATGCGGGGCGATGGTGTCGGTGTAGGCGGCGAAAGGCCCTCCCGGGTCGCGGTCGGGCCACCCGGTAATCTCGTAGAAGCCCGAGATGGCGGCGGCGTGGTTGCCGTAGCCCGCCAGGGGCGCGGCCGGGCCCGTCTGGCCCATCAGGCAGCTGCTCACCATGATCGCCCCCGGGTTTATCTCGTGGACAACATCCCAGCCAAGGCCGAGCGCCGCTATCGTGCCGGGGGTGAACGACTCAAGCACAACGTCGGCCCACTCCACCAGGCGCTTTGCGATGGTGAGCGCCTCGGGGTTGCGCAGCGAGAGCGCCAGCGAGAGCTTGGAGGTGTTGTACTGCCCGAAGAACTGGGAGCGGTTTGTACCGAAAACGCCATCCTTGAACGGCCCTCCGACCCGGAGGCGGTCCGGAGGCTGGGCCGTCTCGATGCGAACGACCGTGGCGCCGTGGTCGCCCAGGTACTTCGCTGTAATGGGCCCCACCCCGATCCATGAGAAATCCGCCACCTTCAGCCCCTCGAACGGAAGCGCGCCCGGGGCAGCGGCCTCCACGGTCGCCACGGGCCGTGGCAGCGAGGCGAACACCTCACCTGTATGTTCGCCCGGTTTCGGAGCCGAGTTCGCCACCTGCAGCGGCGTGCCCGACAGCCTGACGAACGCGCCCGGCGCCTTGAGCGTCCTGCCGGGGGCTGTTTCGAGCGGTTGCCAGTAACCCCGCGCCTCGAGGTGCCGGAAACCAACCACCTCGGCCACTGTGTTGATGGGGGCCAGCGTAATACCCACTTCAAGGGCGCGCTCGAGCAGTTCATTCATACGGAAGCGGGAGGTGAAGGCGCTAATCGCCGCGTTCACCTCATCGAAGCCGATCTTCAGGGGCTCACCAGCAATCCAGCGGAAGTCATACGTCTTCCACTCCTCGTCGGTCAGCCAGTTCTCGCCCACGATCCCCGCATCGACCATCCACCGGGTGAGCGTTGGCATCGAGGCCCCGTTGGCGATCACAACGACACCGCCATCCATGCAGGGGTAGACAACCGGGAGCGTTACCGTGCCCAGTTGCAGGAGCGAGCCATTGCGCTCGATATCGCTGCCCTGGATGGCGTGGGCGATGCTGGCGTTCAGGAGCGTCCAGAAAACCGATGCCTGCACGGAAACATCCGCGAACTGGCCCTGTCCCGTTTGCAGGCGCCGGAAATGCGCAACCATGGCGGCTACGGCGCTTTCGGCGCTGCCGTGAAGCCACGTCTGCGGCACCGAGATGCGCACCGGCCGCCGGTCGGCATCGCCATTGACGGCCATCATTCCCCCCATGGCGGCGAGCGTCAGGTCGGTGGAGGCGTGATTCGCGTAGGGCCCGTCCTGCCCGAACGGGGTCGTGGCGACATAGACGAGCTGCGGGTTGACTCGAATGAGGTCGTCGAAGCCGAGGCCGCGCGCGGCCATCTCCCCCGGGCGCGCGCTCTCGAACAGGAAATGGGCACTCGCTACAAGCTCAAGGAAGCGCTGCCGGTCGTCTGCTGCGCCGAGATCGAGAACCACGCTGCGCTTGCCGCGGTTGTGTAGCTGGAAGCGCAGGCTTGCTGCATCGGGCCTGGCAAGCGGGTCAAGGGGCAGCTCGCCGCGCGAAGGATCACCGCCCGGTGGTTCGACCTTGATTACGTCTGCCCCCATGAACCCGAGCATCATTGGCCCCAGGCCGGCCCGGCCCTCCGTGAGATCAATGATGCGGTACGGCTTCAGCATTCCTGTCCACCTCTTCCCGGTAATCCGGGCGATTGTTGCCCACCGGGCCGGGGAGCGGCAAGTTTGTCTGAACGGCCATCCAGTTTTCGGGCGGGCGCCGCGATCAGTGACGCTGCAGGGCAGCGCCCATACCATAAGTGGCAGACTAGCCCCGGAGCTGTGCGTGGAAGCCCTCAACATCACCATCATCGGGGGCGGCGGTATCGTCGCCCGCGAGTTCCTGAAGATCCTTGATGAGCGGAACACCGCTGTTGGCCGCCTGCGCCTGCTCGCCACCGCCCGCTCCGCCGGCCGCGTACTCGAGTTCCGCGGCAAGCCCGTCACCATCGAAGAGACGAGCGAGCAAAGCCTCACCCGCGACGACCACGTCGTCTTCCTTTCCGCTTCCGGCGCCGCCTCGAAGCTCTATGCCCCCATCGCGCGCGACAACGGCAGCTTCGTCGTCGATGACTCCAGCGCCTATCGTATGGACCCCGAAGTCCCGCTGGTCATCCCCGAGATCAACCCGGAAGACCTGGAATGGCACCGGGGAATCGTCAGCCAGCCCAACTGCACCACCACCCCAATGGCGCTCGCCCTGCACCCCATCCACCGCGTGAACTCGCTGCGCCGCATCATCGTGAGCACCTACCAGGCCGTGGCCGGGGCGGGCGCCGCCGCGGTCGAAGGGCTCGCCGCCGAATCGCGAGCCGCCCTCGAAGGCCGCCACGAACCCTCCGGCACCCAGAAGCGCGAAATCGCCTTCAACGCCGTGCCCCAGATCGACCTCTTCGCCGAAGACGGCTACACGAAGGAGGAGATCAAGATGGCGAACGAGACGCGGAAGATCCTTCACGCGCCGGAGATCGCCATCAGCGCCACGTGCGTGCGTATCCCTGCCTTCTTCGGGCACTCGATGAACGTCTGGGCCGAGTTCGAGCACCCCGTCTCACCAGCAGAGGCCCGCGAGCTCATTTCAGGCGCGCCCGGCATTACCCTCATGGACGACCCCTCCGGCGAGCAGTACCCCACCCCCCTCGATGCTGCCGGTAACGACCGGGTACTCGTGGGCCGCCTCCGCGCCGATACCTCCCGGCCCGGCGCCATCACCTTCTGGACCGTGACCGACAGCATCCGCAAGGGCGCCGCCACCAACGTCGTTCAGATCGTCGAGGAAGCGAGCCGCCGGGGGCTGGTCCGGCGGTAGGGGGTGCTACGCGCTGCTGTCACGGAGGGCCTGCCGTACCTCGTCTCGCCCGAAGTTGTCGATCAGCAGTTCCGGTACAGGCGCCCTCCCCGTTCCCACGGAGTTGATCGCCCGCGACATCTCCACCACTTCGAAGTGGTAGCCCAGCCCTTCATAGAGCCGGCGCACTGCTTCGTGGTCTGAGTTCGAAAGCATCGCCGCAACACCCCTGCGCGACATCGCCTCGAACGCGTCTCGCAGCCGCTCCTGGTCGGCGGGCCCGAAGTCGCCCGGCGTATAGCTGGTGAACCTCGCCGTCCGGCTCAGGGGCTGGTAGGGCGGGTCCAGGTAGACGAAATCACCTGCCCTGGCCCTGGCACAGGCGGATTCGAAGTCGCCGCACGAAAACTCCACTGCCCGCAGCGCCAGCGATGCCGACCGGAGGCCCGGCTCATCGAGGATGCGCGGGTTCTTGTACCGCCCGTGGGGGACGTTGAACACCCCCCGGCTGTTCACGCGGTAGAGCCCGTTGTAGCAGGTCCGGTTCAAGAAGATGAGACGGGCCGCCCGCTCGACGGGATCGGCGGGGACTGTCGCGCGGCGTTCGTAGTAGAGGTGCTGCCGCTGACTCTGCTCGAGTGACTCGTACCCTCCGGCCATGGGCCGCAGCTCGGCGATAAGCGCTTCGACCTCGTCCCGGACGATCGTGAAGCACTCAATGAGGTCGCCATTGGCGTCGTTGAGAACGGCCTCGCGAACCATTCCGGCGGCCTCGAGGGCGAAGAAGACTGCCCCCCCGCCGACGAACGGCTCGTGGTATCGCCCGAAGGCGCCGGGTGCGCGCCTTGCCACGATGGGGGCGAGCCTGGCCTTTCCCCCGGCCCACTTCAAGAACGGCGCTGCCATGGCGCGATTCTGGAACCGTGCCCGGCCTTCGGGCAACGTCAGTCCGGGTCGGGCGCCTTCGCCACTCGGCGCCTTCCCCCCTTTCGTACCCGGCGCCCGTGGATGACGAGCGACCCATCCCGGTCCGTCTTCAGCTGTCGCCCAAAGTTGCGCTTCAGCCACTCACAGGCGGTCTGGAACTCTGGCGCCGTTTCGAACTGGCGCATCAGGAATGCCTGGGGGTGAATCTCCCTGTACCACCGTCCCCACCGGCGCACGAGTTCGGGGGGTGCCACGAGGTGCAACAACTCGTGCTTGACAATCGCTCGAATGACCTCGATCGGCGTCCCGGGAACGTTCAGCGCGGTGTTCACCTCTATGTCCCCGCGACATCCAGGCCAGGGCTCCGTCGTGATCTGAGCCACCACTTCGATCTCCGCCGAGAACCGGCAGGCGACGTCCCCCTCGATTCCCGGGAAGGTTGTTCGCCGCAATTCGGCCACCACGCCATCCAGGTCGAAGGGGAGAAGCGGCAGTACCCCCTGTCGTGCAGCCATCAATTGTGCCCCGGGCGGTTACAGCCGCGGCGACCATCCTGCGCCCCCGGGTGGTCAGCTCCTGTCGCGTTCCTGGGGCTTGCCTCTCACTGCCGCAGCACCACCACCATCCGCTCCGCGCCGTGGATCCCCCGCACGATCTGCTTCTCGATATCCGCAGTGCGGCTCGCCCCTGTCAGGACCAGCGCGTCGCCGTCTCCCAGGTACGGCGCCAGGTCCGAGGGGTGACGCACGGTCGTCTTTGCCTGCACCTCTACCACGACCCGAGACGCCGCCAACAGCGGCCGCCGCGCCGCCTCCTTCCCCGTGAGCAGCACGCTGCCCGTGTTCGCAATCGCCGCCGTTGCCTTCAGCACCCGGTCCCCCTCCTCCTTGCGTAGCCGCTCGACCACTTCCACCCCCAGCGCCCCGGCTCGCAACCTGAACAGCTCCACCAGGTCACCCGGCGCGCTTTCACCCGCGGCTGGCTCGCCGGGCCTCGCCGCTTCTGCTCCCTCCTCCCTCCTCCCTCCTCCCTCGATGGCCGCCGGGTCTCTCTCCACGCTCGTCGATGGCGCGGCCCTGGGGTCGCCCTCGGGCCGGAAACCCTGGAAGAACCGCCCGAAGCGTTCGATTCCAAAGCGCCCAAGGGCTGTTGCGACCTTCGCGCGCTTTGTGCCCCCGAAGGCGGCAGCCCATGCCTCCCAGCCGAGGCGTTCAAGTGCGCTGCCCAGCTCGCCGTTCTCAACCCCGTCGGCGCGCAGCTCCAGCAGCAGCCGGTGGAGGGGAATCCCAACCGGGCAGACCTCCGTGCAGCGCCCGCAGAGGCTCGATGCGTCCGGCAGGTCGGCGTAGCGCCCGTCGTCCCAGAGAAGCGGCGAGATCACCGCGCCGATGGGCCCCATGTATGGCGACCCGTACGAGAGCCCGCCCGCCGTCCGATACACCGGGCACGCGTTCATGCACGCTCCACAACGGATGCATTTCAACACCTCGCGGTAGCGGAGGTCCTTCGCGATCGCCGAACGGCCGTTGTCGACGAAGACCACGTGCCGTTCCTGCCCCTTGTCTGGGTTCGCCAGGAAGTGGCTGAACGAGGTGAGCGGCTGCGCGGTCGCGTTCGGCGCCAGCACTTCGAGCATCGCCAGGGCCCCGGCTTCGTCCGCCACCACCTTTTCGAGCCCCGTTATCGCCACGTGCAGCTCCGGGTGGCTTGCTCCAAGCGATACGTTGCCCTCGTTCTCGACGATGACGATGCGGCCGCTGGAGGCAACCGTCGTGTTGACACCCGTGATTCCCGCGTCGCAATCGGTGAAGAAATCGCGCACGATGTCGCGTACGTGCCGGGAAAGACGCTCCGGGTCATCGTCGGGCAGGTCTTTCCCCCGGCGTGCCAGCAGCTCGCGGATGCGGGCACGATTGAGGTGGAGAGCCGGCGCGGTAATGTGGCTCGGGCCGCGCCCCTCGATGTCGACGATGTACTCGCCGATATCGGTCTCGAGAACATCGATTCCTGCCTCGCGGAGCCCATGTGTAAGGCCAACCTCTTCGCCCACCATGGTCTTGGACTTCGCCACCCGCCTGGCGCCCTTCAGGAGCCGGCGGATTGTCGCCAGGGCCGCCTCTGGCGTGGCCGCGCGGTGGTAGCCGATGCCGCGGCGGCGGAACTGGCGGCGCAGCTCTTCGTGCAGGTCATCGAGGTGCGCGATTGTGAACGACCGCGCTGCCGCCGCCCGCTGCGCCGCATCCGAAGGTCCCCGCGCCAGCATCGCTGCCGAATCCGCCACCAGCTTCCGCATGATGGGCGTGACCGTCGCGGCCGGGTGATGGCGCTGCATCTCCCTCGTGGCCCTCTCCCTGAACTCGCTCACGGGAGCGCCCTGGAAAGGACTTCCGCCACCGTCCACGTTTCGAGCGCCATGCCCAGGCCGCGGGCGCCTGCTTCGAGGTGCGCCAGGCACGAAAGATCTGTGGAAACCAGTACGCGCGCTCCCGTGCTGCCAACGTCGGCGAGCTTGGCCGCCATCATCGCGGCCGAAACCTCCGCGTGCTTCACGCTGAATGCGCCACCGAAGCCGCAGCATTCCTCCTCGTAGTGGAGACGGCGGATTTCGAGCCCCTCCACGCGGCCCAGCAGGCCGAGGATGGCGCCCGTCAGTCCAAGCTCCCGGCGCGCGTGACAGGCGTCGTGGTAGGCCATCACCCCCGGCAGCCTGAGCGACAACGAATCGAGTGCGGGGTGGTTCGCAACGTAGTCCGCGAACTCGCGGAACCGGTTGCCGATGCTCTGCGCAGCGACGTTCCGCTCGCCTTCGAAAGTCGTGGGCAGGTAATGGCGCACCATGCTCACACACGAGGCGGATGGTGTGACGACCACCGCGTGTGGCTGGGCAGCGCGCAGCAATTCCCGGCCCGTGGCGCGGGCCTCGTCGCGGTAGCCGCTGTTGAAGGCCGGCTGTCCGCAGCAGCGTCCCTCGATGACCGTCACCTCGTCGCCGAGGGCGCGGAGCACGCGCTCGGCGTGGCGCGCATCCACTGGCCGGAGCGTGGCCATGAAGCAGGGGGCGAAGAGGGCAACGCGAGGCATGCCCGTAACCGTAGCCATGCCTCGTGGCGGCGGCAAGTTGTGCGGGAGAGGTGAACGATGTCCACAGCAACGCCCCGGATATGCAATATACTTGTCAAAAATGTGGACTCGGCAGGTACTCGTACGATGCCCGGAGCCGGCGAGCGCCATGCGCTGAACTCAGAGTCCCCCGCGCCATGCGGCAAGACCTCACTCGTTGGGCGCCAGCGGGAGATGGCCGCTCTGCGCGAGAGGCTTGAATCAGCCGCCACGGGTGACGGCGGGGTCGTATTCGTCCATGGCGAGGCGGGGATTGGCAAGTCGCGGCTGCTGCGCGAACTGACCGGGCTGGGCCGTGCGTCTGGATGGATAGTTGCCACCGGGCGAGCCTACGACAGTGAAGGCATGCCGCCCTATCTGCCCTTCGCCGACATTGTGAGGGAGTGCCTGCGCGCGTTTCCGGGTGATAAGGCGCAGTCACTCATCGAGCAGGCGCCAGAAATCGCATCGCTCATCCCGGAATTGCGCATCCCAATGCCTCAGCCCCGGCGCGGTGTCGCGTGGAGTTCCGAAACCGCGCGCTACCGGCTCTTTGAGACTACGTCGGACCTCCTCATTGAAGTTGCCCGGTCGGTGGAGGCGCGCGGGCTGCTTCTCTGCCTCGATGACCTTCACTGGGCCGACAAAGGCACGCTCCTGTTGCTCGCCCACCTTGCGCGCAAGATCGGCGGCGCCCCACTTCTGCTGGTTGGGACGCACCGGACCGCAGGTGTGGACAGGTCTCACCCCCTCTTCACTGCCATCGCCGAGGTCGAACGTGAACGGCGATGCATCGAGATTGGCCTCGGGCCGCTCTCGCTCGAAGACGCGGATGCCCTCGCGATGACTCTCAATGGTGGCGCCCGGATTGCCCCTCAGGTACTCCGGGTTCTCCACGAACGTACGGCTGGAAACCCCTTCTTCATCGAAGAGGTGATGCGCCACTTTTCGGCTGCGGGGTTGGACCCAGGCGATGCCTCAGTCGCCGCCGAGGTCTGGGGGCTCCCCGAAAGCGTTCGCCAGGTGGTAGGTGCGCGCCTTTCGCGCCTCGCGCCCGAGACCCACAGGTTGCTCGAAGTGGCCGCCGTCCTGGGCGATGAGTTCAGCCTCTTCTTCCCGGTCGCCGAACGCATGCTTGGCGCCGATACGCGCGCACTTGCACGTGGGGTTGAGGAGTGCGTCAGGGCAGGAATTCTCGCCCAGGAGGGCCCCGGCTACCAGTTTGCGCACGCACTCGTCCGCGACGCTCTGCTTGACCAAATGAGCCCACCCAGGAGACAGGCCCTGCATCTCACTGCCGCCGAGGCAATCGAGGAGACCCTTGGTGACGGGGGCGCGCGCCACCTCTCGACGGTCGCCATGCACTACCGCCAGGCGGGCCCCTTCGCCCCGGCCGAAAAGGCCATCGACTTCTCGCTGCGGGCGGGCGAAGCCGCCAACAAGTCCCTCGCCTATGAAGAGGCTCAGGTTCACTGGGAAGCAGCGCTCTCCTTGATGGCCCGCCATCACATCGGCGACGAGGAGGTCGTGCGGTTAGTAGAAAAGCTCGGCGAGCTCATGCAGGTGATTGGCTACGATCGCTACGCGAAGGGCATCGCTTACTTCGAGCAGGCGATCGCTCTGCACGTAAGGATGAGAGACCACGCGGGCGCCGCGGCAATGCACGCCCGCCTGGGGCTGCTCCTCGGCGCGGGCAGCGCAGTCAACGACAACCATGCCGCCTTGCGTCACCTGCACGCTGCTGAGCCCCAGTTTCGTGACGGTCCGCCCAGCGACGCCCAGCTCAGTCTATTCAGTGGATTGGGCCTCGTTGCCGTGTGGATGGTGAATACCAGGGAGGGCCTCGATGCCTCGCGAAGGGCGATGGAGGTGGCCCTGGCGATCGGCAGCGAAGACCGGTGGGTAACGAACGCTGTGATGCACGCCCATCACCTGAATGCCCTGGGTCAAATCGACGAGGGGCTCCAGCTGATGGCTCGCGCCTGGGAGACGGCCGACCGGCTCGACAACACCTACCGTTCCTACGTGGCCGCGGCATGGCTCGGCGGCCGCCTCTACGAGCTCGGCGATCCCCGACCCGCGCTGGACTGGTATGAACGAGAGATTGGACAACCCCGGCTCCGGCACGCGCCTGCCCGGCGTTCGGAGCTGCACACCAATATGTCAATCGTCTTCGCCTGCAGCGGCGACCTGGAGAGGAGCCGGCTGATTCTCGCCGAGACCGGACTCCGGGTCCCGCCAGAAGTTGCCTTCATGGAGGGCGACTGGGAGCGAGCCGAGACCACCTGGGCCCGGAGGGTCCAGGCGGCGCCGGCTGCCCTCTTCCTGTCGGCCCAGGCATCTGCGGGACTATGGCTCGCCCGGGCGAAGCGGCTTCGCGGGGACTGCGAGGCTGCCACGCACGCCCTCGCAGACGTCCTGGAGATCGGTGTGAACGGCCCCAGCCTCCTCATTGAGATGCCGGCGGCGGCCGAGCTTGCCCTCGCCAGGGCCCACACGGGGGCGATTTCCGAAGCACAGGCCCACCTCGAACGGGTCCGGGAGATCCTCGCTGCCGGCGCGAATTGGCGGGGGCTCGCAGGGCGGGCGGCCCTGGCAGAGGGGGCCGTCGCCCTTGCCGCCGGGAGCCCGGGGGCCGGTTCGCACTTCGAACACGCCATTGAGGATTTCCGTGCACATTCCCTGCCCTGGGATGAAGCGGATGCGTTTGAGGTCTGGGCTCGCCTCGGCGGGCGCCTCCACCGAAGCCGCACCCGCCGCGCCTTCGTGGCCGAAAAGCTCTCGCACGCCCGGGAGGTCTACGAGAGGATCGGCGCTGCCCGGCCCTGGCTGGCCCGCCTCGAAACCCTGGCCCGTGAATTGTGCGGCGATGGCGAAAGCGCTCCTGAAGCGGTGCGGCCCGCGGGGCTCACCAGCCGCGAAGTCGAGGTCCTGGGGCTCCTTGCCGCCGGGGCCAGCAGCAAGGAGATCGGCGAGCAGCTCGTCCTCAGCGTGCGCACGGTCGAGCGCCACATCGCCAACATCTACCTGAAGACTGGCGCTCACGGCCGCGCCCAGGCCGCCAGTTACGCCATATCCCATCACCTCGACAACCCCGGGCGGTAAGCCTCCCCGCCATTGCTCTACATAGTCGCTGCCACAGGAGCGAATGCGATTCCAGGACAGCGCCGCTAAGTTGCGCAGTTCAACGGAAGCGGGCCGGGGCCCGCGGATCAGACCCTTCTCATGGCAGGACGACTCGCCGGACGCACCGGGCAGAGCCAGGGCGCCCGGCGGGCAACCTGCCGCGACGAAGGAAGGAGGGACCTTTGATCGACGTGCGCAGACTCGCCCGGTGGCTGGCGAATGAGCCACCCGAACCTCTTCAGGGATTTCGACGAAAAGGAGTCGATTGAAATGGTCACAAATGTCACATCCGGAAGGCCTGTAGCGGGCCATCCCGCGCACTTCGGGCGCAAGACGGTCATCGCAGCTATTGGCTGCGCGTTTCTCCTGGCAGCAGCAGCCGGGGTAGCCCTGGTCTCCCGCGGGGGCGACGAGTCCGCGAAGCAGCCTGCCAGCGTTGCGGTTGCTCCCGGCGCCAATCCGGGTACCAGCAGCCTCAGCGGTGCGGTAGGGGTCGTCTCACCGCCTGCTCCGACATACATCTACATCGTCGGCTCAGCGGAGCAGGCATCCATGGTCAGTTCGGGAGTCGCCGAAGGCAACGCCATCCTTGCCGCATTGGGCGAGCCCCTCACCAAGTCCGCGGTAATCGTTGCTCAGTCAGATGCGGAGGAAGCCGCAGCGATCCAGGCCATCAACGAGGGCAACGCCATCCTCCAGGCACTTGGCCTTGGGCTTCCACTCGACGTCATTGTCGACCTGCGGCAGTAGCTGCCGAAACAGGTCAGCGCTCGAGTGGGGTTTTCGACCTCCCCCGGGCAGGCGAGCTCAATGACGCGACACTCACCCCGAGACAGCATCCGTGGCGACCGCTATCAGCAGCAGCGGTCGCCACGGTTTCGAATGGAAGAGTGCGACCTGCACCAGCCCGGCCGGACCGCTTGCAATGAGGTGTATGCTGCTGGTGGTATCGCAGCCAAACCAGGAGGTGGGCAATCATGGCTGGGGACATGACGAACCGGGGTTTGAGAACAATGGCCCGGCAGGCTCCTCCACGTGCCGGTCTTGTTGGACGGGAACGAGAGATGGCCTCCCTCCGTGAGGCACTGGAGGCCGGGGCGCGCGGAGAAGGGAGGGTCGTCCTCCTGGCCGGTGAGCCGGGCATCGGGAAGTCGCGACTGCTGCAGGAGTTGGCCCGTGAGGCGCAGCGTCTGCGATGGCAGGCCCTTGCAGGGCGGGCGTACGACACGGAGGGAATGCCGCCCTATCTCCCCTTCGTGGAGGTGCTGCGCGCGGCCTGTGACCGTGCCTCCGAGGCAGCCCTGGCGGCCCTTGCAGCGGGAGCGCCGGAGTTGCTGCCCCTGCTGCCAGAGGCGAGAACAGGCGCCCTGGACCTGCCCGCCTCACGGACCCTGCCCCCGGCCGCTGAGCGTTTCAGGCTGTTCGAAGCCGTCGCCACGTTCCTCTCGGAACTGGCCCGCGGGTCCGAATCCAGCGGGTTGCTCGTTGTGCTCGATGACCTGCAATGGGCCGACAGGACCAGCATCCTGCTGCTCAGGCACCTCGCCAACAGGCTCGCGGGCGCGCCCATGTTGGTGGCAGGCTCCTATCGGACCTCGGCCCTCACTCCCGGGACGGCACTTCACGACACGGTCGCTGACATGCGGCGCGAACACCTGTGCGAAGTCATCCAGGTCCCACCCCTCAATGAGTCCGAAACGGGGAGCCTCGTAGCGGCAATGACTGGTGCGCCCGCTTCCATCGCGTTCGTCCGCAGCCTCCACCACGACACAGCCGGCAATCCCTTCTTCGTTGAAGAGGTCGTCCGCCACCAGATCGAACGGGGAACGGACCTCTCCGTTGCTCCCGGCGGCGCCGTCGGGACAATCCCCGAGAGCGTCCGCCAGGTTCTCGGGCAAAGGCTCTCCCGGCTCCAGGAGGCGACCGTGCGAGCGCTGGAGGCCGGGGCGGTGCTCGGTGACACATTCGCCATGGACGCGTTGATGGCGACGAGCGGGCTCGAGCGGGCGGCCCTCATCGGCGCTGTGGAGGAAGCGGAGCGCGCCGGCATGGTTCACCCGGAGGACGAGGGATACGCCTTTGACCATGCACTTGTGCGCCGGACGGTGTACGACGGTCTGAGCGTTCCCCGCCGCCAGGACCTCCATATGACGGCCGCGGAGGCGCTTGAGGCATTGGCTTCGGCCAGAACCGGGATCAACCCGGCCGAAATTGCCCACCACTGGAGAGCGTGCGCACATCACGGGCGAGCAACGGAGCATTTCCTGCGCGCTGGCGATGCCGCCATCATGCTGGCCGCCTGGGAAGAAGGAGCGAAGTACTGGGAAGCGGCCGCGAACTGCATGACGCAATCCGGCGAGCAGCCGGTGAGGCGCGCTCGTCTCCTTGAGGGAATCGGCGACCTCGGCTTCCTGAGCAGCCTCGAAGTGCACACCTGCGTTCAGTACTACGAGCAGGCAAGTGCGCTGTACGAGAGTGCCGGCGATATGGTGGGGTCGGCCCGTGCCCGTGCGCGTGCCGGGCGAAGCCTTGCCTATCCGACATCCGGGTTCGATTTTGCCGCCGCCGTGGAGTATCTCAGGGCGGCCGAGAAGATCCTTGGAGATGGCCCGGATAATGTCGAACTCGGCGAGATCTACACCGCCCTTGGCCACGCGGAGTCCCACGCCCTGCAGGGCAGCTTCGATGAGATGCTGAAGTCCATCAGCCGGTTGCACGGGATCGCGGATAGCCTGGACAACGGCTTTCTTCGGATCGGAGCGAAGTCCCTTGAGGGACATTACCTGGCCCTGCAAGGCTACCTGGCCAGGGGACTTGAGCTTGAGCAGCTTGCCTGCGATGAGGCTGCCGCCCAGAAGGGTCTCGTTGTGAATCAATGGCCCGAGCGCTGGCACGAATACCTCCTCGGCTATAGCAGTGCGCACGACGCCGCCACATCTGGCGACACCGGGTCGTACCAGCTCTCGCGGCTCCTGATGGCGAACTACACCGCCAACTGCTGCGGGCTACAGAGCCTCGAACTGCTTGACCCTCGGGCTGCGCGGACGAAGCACGAGCGGATCAAGGATGCTCAAGGTCAGTTCCTATCGACCTTCTATGCCTACGACCTCTTCCTTGCCGGGGAACTCGCTGCACTGAAAGAGATGCTGCAGCGGACTCCCGGTTCGCTCCACGAGTTCGGGCGATTCAACCCGGGGACAGAGCCCGGTCTTCTCGCCATGCTCCTGCTTCACTGGTACGAGGGGGAGTTGAACGAGTCGATGGCACAATTCGCCCAGCGGCGGCAGCATTGGCGCGAGGCGGGCAGCAATTCTGTCCTGGTCTTCGCAAATACCTGGGTTGCGAGGCTGGCCCGTGGTATAGGCGATGCCGCGCTTGCCCGTTCGGTTGCTGAAGAATCGCTTGCCGTTGCTGTCCGCAGCGGTGCGCTGAAGTTCGAGTTCCAGGCCTGCGCCGAGCTGGCCCTCCTTGACGCCGAGGCCGGCGAGGCCGCCGGGGCCGAGCGGCGCCTCCGGCGCATACGCGAGATCCTGGCCGCAGGTGAGGATTGGCGCGGCCTGGCCGGCCGGGCTGCGCTTGCCGAAGCCGCCCAGGCGGCGTCGCAGGGGCAGTTGGCTGTGGCCGCGACGCACTTCGAGCACGCCCTGCGGGTGTTTCGTGAGCTTTCCCTGCCCTGGGATGAAGCAGAGGCCTATGAGGTCTGGGCGCGGCTCGGACGGCGGTCGCACCGGGGACGGGCGCGGCGCGCGTTCGTGATGGAGAAGCTGGAGTGCGCCCGGGCCGTGTATCAGCGGATTGGCGCCGGCGGGCCATGGTTCGAACGCCTCGATGCCCTGGCTCGCGAGCTCTGTGGCGATGGCGCAGGGGCGCCCGCTGCTGCTCTCCCCGATGGCCTGACGCCCCGCGAGGCGGAGATCCTGGGCCTGCTTGCCCTGGGCCGGAGCAGCAAGGAGATCGGCGAGCAGCTCGTCCTCAGTGTGCGCACGGTCGAGCGCCACATCGCCAATATCTACCTGAAGACTGGCTGCCACGGGCGCGCACAGGCCGCCTCCTACGCGCTCGTCCACCATATCGGCGCACCTGGCGCCTGACTCTCGCCGGGCCAACCGGTCCCCGTTCAAGTACGTAGTTAGTGCCATGAGAGGCAGTCGCGTGCCTTCACGCATCTGCCGTACTTTGCACAGTTCCACGGAAGCGAGAGCGCTCCCAGCGGCAGAAACTTCACAGCGGCTGGTTGGCTCGCCGGATGTGAAGGCCAGGGGCCCTGGCACCCGGCGGGCAACCGGTCAATAAGGCAACGGAGGCCTGGGCCCCACCTCGCGATCACGCCAGCCGCCCGGGCGAGCGTGACGCGGCGGCCCACGTAGCCGCCCCTGGTCTCCGAAGGAGCGCACATGGTCGAACCAGCTGCAGCGACGAGGCTGCGGAGACCCACGCTATTCCGTTGTCGCGGTGACTGGCCGGCGTGCCTGGAGACCGCGGCCATAGCCCCCGCGGGAGGCGTATCCCGCAAGGAGAGGGGAATGTTTCGGAAAAACTTGCCGGGAACGAGGCTGGCGTTCGCGCTGGCCCTCATCTCTATCGGCCTCGGAGCCCTGGTCTCGCTTTCACTGCCCGCGAACGCCACCAGCCAGGGTTACACCTTCACCACGCTCGACTTCCCCAATTCCAGCAAGACGTTTGGGATGGGCAACAACGCCAGCGGGGACATCGTCGGCTACTACGTCGACTCCACCGCGCAGTTCCACGGCTTCGTCCTCCGTGCCGGGAAGTACTCCACGCTCGACTTCCCCGGTGACAACGTCGCCTGGACCCAGGCAAATGCCGTCAACGATGCCGGCGACATCACGGGCCTCTACTCGCTGAAGGCACCGGCCCCGGCCGGGAACGTCCACGGCTTCCTGCTCACCAGCGATGGCAAGTGGTCGACCGTAGACTACCCGGAAGAAGGCCACACCATGTCGGGAGGCGGGTACGCCATCGCCAACGATCGCACCGTTTTCGGTTGCTTCCACGACGGGGCGCCCATCACCGCAATGTTCGGCTACAGCGTCGGACCCGGGGGTGCGGCCCGTTTTGAATACCCCGTCGCTGGCGCTGCCTTCGCCATGCACTACGGTGCGACCCCCGACGGCAAGACCATGGTCGGCTCGTATCGTGCTGGCGGGACCGGAATGGACAGCTGGCATGGCTACATGGTGAGCGGCGGCAAGACCATTTCCTTCGATGTTCCGGGCCAGCTAAGCACCAACGCGCTTGGCATCCGGCAGTCGCCGGACATGGCCATCGTGGGCACCTACAAGACCCTCGTCGACAAGACGTGGAACCAGCACGGATTCGTAGCCATGACGGGGGGAAGCTTAGACCCGGCGAAATGGAACTTCACCCTGGTCGACGTTCCGAACGCCACCCAGACGATCTTGCGAGGCATCAATACCAGCGGACAACTTGTGGGCACGTACATCGACGCGGGTGGGGGCACCCACGCCTTCATCGCTGCGCCCGCCTCCGTACCCGCCACTGCGCCTGCCCCGGCAGCGCCCGCGCCCCCGAGCACTGGCAATGCGGGACTGGCGCAAGAGCCGCCCGCCGGCCCGGCAGTCCTTGCGGCCGCGGGACTCGTCCTCGTCGTCCTCGGCGCTTCGGCCCTCGCCGCACTGGGGTCGCGGAAGCGCCATCGAGCCAGGTAGCCGGCAAGCGAACTGGCCATCCCGCGGGGCCGCGGCCCCGCGGGATGGGTCAGCATTCACTCCACGAACACGAAAGGAGAATCCCATGCGAGTCCTCAGCGTCCGGTTCAAGTCAACGCTGCCCCTGGCAGACCTGGAGACACCCTGGGGCGATGTGGCGGTCGCGATCGCTGGGACCCCCGGCCTCATCTCGAAGACCTGGATCCACGACGGCGACTACTTTGGCGGCATCTACATATTTCGCGACCAGTCCGGCCTTGACGCGTATGCTGCCGGGCCGATCGTCGCCGCCATAACGAGCAACCCGGCTTTTTCGGACTTCCGCCTCGAGCAGTTCGACGTCCTGGAAGGCCTCTCAGCGACCACCCGCGGGATCCCCGCAGCCGCCGCCCGCCGCTGACGCTCACCCTGCCGTTCTCCCATGGAGGCTCGCCGACTCAACGCGGAGAGCCTCCTTCGCTTCCTCACACACCAATGTCGCCCCATCGACATTCACCCGGCACCTGCGGAGAATGGCGGGGCCGCCCCTGCGGCGACAGCACGGCATGGAGGAGCGATTGAACAAATCGGCAAACCCAGGCGCCGGGCACGATGGCTACCTCACGCTCCATGGTCTGCGCTGCCACTACCTGCGCTGGGGCGTGGACGGCGGCGACCCGGTTGTGCTCCTCCATGGCCTCATGAACAACGCCCGCTACTGGGAGCACATCGCCGAGCGCCTGTCGCCTGGCCATGCGGTGTACGCGTCCGACCTGCGCGGGCACGGCGAGAGTGAGCATGCGCCCGGCAGCTACCTCGTCTGGGCTTTCGCCATGGACCTGCGCGACTTCGTGCGCGAGCTCGATTTCGAAGCCTTCGACCTTGTCGCACACTCGATCGGGAGCCGGGTTGCCATGTGCTACGCGCGCGACCACAGCCACCGCCTGAAGCATCTCGTGCTCGCCGACATGGGCCCGCAGATGGCCGACCAGGGCGCGCGCGGCATCCGCCGAACCACGGGCGAATCGCGCAAGGCGCCCGGCTTCGGCACCGAGGCGGAAGCGCTTGAGCACTACGCCGGGATGTACCCGGGAGCCTCGAAAGAGTTCCTCATGCGCCAGGTGGCCGCGGGACTCGCTCTTGATGAGGAGACGGGGAACCTGGTTTTCCGCTTCGACCCGGCCATCCACGAAGCCACGGGCCGCGGCGCCATCGCCGAAATCCCCTACCTGTGGGAGTCGCTGGAGCACATCAAGTGCCCCACGCTGGTCATCCGGGCGGCGAAGAGCAAGGTGCTTTCGCCCGAGATCGCGGCCGAGATGGTGCGCCGCCTCCCAAACGGCCGCCTGGCCGAGATCCCCGATTCCGGCCACCAGGTGCCCCTCCACCAGCCCGAGGCGTTCGCCCGCACCGTGCGGGAGTTCCTGGAGGGGTAGCCTCTCCCACGCTCAGCGCCTTCCGCTCCCCGGCCGTAAGCTAACCAGGTGGCCGGTGCAGCAAAGGTGGAGGTCTCCCCGCTTGGGCCGGAGCCGGGGGCAACCGGGTTCGCTGTCCTGCACAACAGGCAGTTCCGCTGGCTCTACCTCAGCAACGGCGCCTTCTTCTTCGCCATGAACGGCCAGATGATCGTGCGCTCCTACCTGGCGTTCGACATCACCAACCGGAACGCCTTCGCCCTCGGGCTCATCAACCTGGCTGTCGCCATTCCCATGCTCATCGTTTCCCCTTTTGGTGGGGTGATCGCCGACCGCGTCGAAAAGCGGCGGCTTATCCTCATTGGGCAGGCAGTGCTCATGCTCAACGAGCTGGCGGTGCTGGCACTCCTGCTGGCAGGCCGGCTCGAGTTCTGGCACCTCTTCGCCGTGGTCTTTGTCATGGGCTGCACGTTTCCATTCGTGATGCCGGCGCGCCAGGCGATCGTGGTCACCATTGTCGGCCGCCGGGGACTTGGCAATGCGATGGCGCTGCAGATGGGGGCAATGAACGCCGCCCGGGTGGTGGCGCCGGCGCTCGCAGGGTTCCTCATCTGGATCGTTGGGGTCAATGCGACCTACGCGGTCGCGGTAGTGGTCTACGGCTTTGCCTTTGCGGCCATGTCGCGCATCGAGAAGTCGCCGCCGCCGGCAAGAGACCGGGATACCTCCGTCTATCACGACATCCTCGAAGGCTTCCGCTACGTTGCCGGCGACCCACCGGTGCGCGTCCTTATGACGATCGGCATTCTGCCGATGCTTCTTGCCATGCCTTTCCAGGCACTGCTGGTTGTTTTCGCCGTTGATGTCTGGGACGTGGGTTCGCGGGGCCTTGGTGTGTTGCAGGGTGCGGCCGGGCTTGGTGGAATGGCGGGCGCCTTCTTCCTTGCCTGGAGGCCCGAACCGCAACGCAAGCTTCGCCTCATGATGGCGAGCCTGCTGGGGTTCGGCAGCTCGCTCTTCCTTTTTGCACTTAGCCCCTGGTTCGCCCTCGGTCTCGTGATGGTTCTCATCGCTGATGTCTTTGCCAGCATCTTCCAGACCGTAAACAACACCATCATCCAGATGGTCATCCCCGATGCGGTCCGCGGCCGCGTCATGAGCCTGATGATGATGACCTTTGGCCTCACGCCGCTGGGAACGGTCCCCATCAGCGCCCTCGCCCAGAAGTGGGGCGCGCCTTTTGCTGTTGGGGCCGCGGCGGTCGCGATGGTGGCGCTGTCACTGCTCATCTATGCCCTCAGCCGCTCGTTCCGGGACGTCGACCGCATTGCGGGCGAGGCCGCGCTCATGGAGGTGGGCCCGGTCATGCCCGGACGGCGCGGATCCGCGGGCGCGCCGGAGCCCATGTGAGCAATCGGCCTTGCCCTCCGGCCACGGGGGTGGTTCGCTAACCTCCATGGGTGGCACTGCCAGGAACAAAGATCGCGAACTACGGGGAATCGCCGGGTACGAGAGCCCCTACCCCTACCTCGATCGTCTGCAATTGAAGATGGAGGAGCGGCTTGCGCACCGCGTCCCCGCCGCAGGCCGGTTCTGCGGCTTCTGTTATGGGCGGCTGCGTGAATCCGATTCCGAGTGCGGCTTCTGCGCGGCATCCATCGCCGAAGCCGGCACGGTGGCTGAGATTCCCCAGGACGTCCTGCGGGCCTACAAGGTCAGGCAGAAGACCGAATCGCGCTGGGTCTACGGTGGGGCGTTCGCCGGGCTGGTCATCGCCTCGCTGGCGTTTGTGACGATGGTGACCTGGGGCCCGGGCCCGCTGGGGCACCCCGCAGCCGCATTCGCGATGCTCATTGGTGGCGGATACCTGCTGGCTCAACTCTTTGGACCGCTCATCGGCGGACAGGCCGGCTACCGCAGGGGCGCCCGGGCCCGCGACGCCATCTGGGCGCGGCACCTGGCCGCCAGGGAAACACCGGCTGGCAACCCCGTCGCGCAGCAGGACGGCCACCCCCGTAGCCCTTCCTAGACAAACCCCCGGAGCATGATCGCCCGGCCAACTCGTTCCAGCGCGATATCGAAGGCCGCCTGGCGCGGCCGCGTCCCGTCCCTCGCCACCCTGCTCATGAGGTCGTTGAACACGGTCACCATGCGTGATTCCAGCTCCTGGTTGACCCGCTCCAGTGACCAGCGGAATTGCTGGATGTTCTGCGTCCATTCGAAATAGGAGACCGTCACGCCCCCGGCATTGACCAGCACATCGGGCAGGACGGGGATGCCGCGCTCCGCCAGGATAGCATCGCCCGATGGGGTCACGGGGTGGTTCGCCGCTTCGATGACGGCGCGAGCGCGAATTGCACCGGCGTTCTCGCCCGTGATCACCTCCTCCACAGCCGCCGGGACCAGGTAGTCGCAGTCGACTTCGAGGATCTGTTCGTTGGTGATCGGTTCCGCCTCGGGGAAGCCGGCCACCGAGCCCGCAACGCTGAACCAGCGGTCCACGGCAGCGATGTCTATGCCGGCAGGGTTGTGAATCCCGCCCTTCACATCGCTGACTGCGATGATGCGAAAGCCGAGTTCGCTCGCTACCCGGCAGACCCAGGAACCGACGTTGCCGTAGCCCTGGATGGCGACGCGGATTTCCGCGGGGTTCGTCCCTTCGAGGCGGGCGTACTCGCGCATGCAGGTGGCGACGCCCCGTCCCGTCGCCTGGTCGCGCCCGAAGCTGCCGCCAAGGTCAACCGGTTTGCCGGTCACGATCCCGGGGGTATAGCCGTAACGCTGGCCATAGGCATCCATCATCCAGGCCATCGTCTGGGCGTTGGTGCCCATGTCCGGCGCCGGGATGTCCCGATTCACACCCAGCAGCATTCCGATGTGCTGTGTGTAGGCGCGCGTCAGGCGGTTCAGCTCGGTCTCGCTCATCCGGACGGGGTCGCACATCACGCCGCCCTTCGCTCCCCCGAAGGGCAGGTCCATCAGGGCGCACTTGTAGGTCATCAGCATTGCGAGCGCGCGCACCTCGTCGAGATCAGCACGCGGATGGAAGCGAACGCCACCCTTGTATGGCCCGCGCGCTCCGTTGTGCTGTACGCGGTACCCCTCGAAGATGCGCAGCTTCTTGTTGTCCATGCGGACCGGGAGCTGGGTGTGGATCTCTCTCCACGATGTCCGAAGCAGCTCGACAACCTCTCCATCGAGCTTGAGACGTCCGGCGGACTCGATCATCGAGGCCACGATTGCCCCGGAAGGGGAGCGCTTCTCGTCGGTGAGTGCCTTTGCAGTGGCGGTCGAAGTGGCCATTGGTCCTCCGTGGGGCGCCGCGCGGGAACCCCTCACGTGGTGATCGGCACCAAGAAGTTAGCACGATAGGCCGGTCGTTTCCGCTTGCCGGTGTGATCAGGCCTACGGTATCCTCAGATTCACGGCGCATTCGTCTAGCGGCCCAGGACACCGCCCTCTCAAGGCGGAGATCAGGGGTTCGAATCCCCTATGCGCTACCAGGTACTTCGCTCCAGGGCAGGGAGCCATCCCTGCCCCTGGCATTTCCGGGTCCGATCGCCGTGAGATTCTGATGCCACAGGTCAATGCAACTGCCGCCAGCGATTACCGCCTCGCGTGGGAAGCGTGGCAGCGGCAGGTTGCGCGCCTCCACGGCGTTCTCCTCGACAGTGAACCGATCGAACCGGCGGCCTTCAAGGGCCTCCTCAACAGGGAAGCCCGCGCCTGGGAAACCTATTCAGCCGCGCGCCGGCGACTCCTCGGCCTGGGTGAGTTCGCCCTTCCCGCTGACCCGGATGCGAACCCTTTCCGCTGACCGGCTCCGGCCCGCTCGTGGGCGCGGTTGGCGCTAAGATGGAAAGCGATGCCCGGCATCACCCGTGCCGCCGGGTAATCAGGATGGTGTCGGACAGCCCATGACGATGCAGCGGCTCTTTGGCAGGGAGGTGGGGAGCAGGACTGTCCTCTACGCCATCTTCGCCGTCCTGGCGCTTATCCCTGTGGTCGCCTTTGCTCTTGGGCCGCTCACCAGCGATTCCTTCGGCCTCGAAGGCCCCGGCGGCCCCCTCGTCGCCTTCTCGGCGGGCGTGCTCTCCTTCGTATCTCCATGCGTCTTGCCACTCGTGCCCATCTACATCACCCACCTTTCCGGGGCCAGCATCCGGCACGGCCAGGTTACGGCTGACCGGCGGGTGACCTTTACGCACGCCGTAGCATTCATTCTCGGGCTCTCGGCGGTCTTCATTGTGCTGGGTACCAGCGCCGGGTTGCTTGGCTCGTACTTCTTCCGTGACAACCAGAGGGAGCTCGAGCAGGGCGCCGGCGTCCTCCTCGTGCTCATGGGCCTCTTGCTCGTGCCATCGCGGGGGCGGCGGTCCCCACTCGGGTCAGCCCTGCTTCTGCTGGGGTTGACGGCCGCTTACTTCTTCCTTGCCGAAGCCGCCGGCCTGAAAGGTGATCGCACCGGGCTGGCGCTGCTCGGTGTCGTACTCGCCGCGACGTGGCTTCGCTTCGCCGGCTACCTTTCGCTTCCGCTGCTGCAGAGAACCTTCGAAGTCAACGTTGGCCGGTCGCCCAACGTGAGCTATGCCCGCTCGGTGCTGGTGGGTGGCGCCTTCGCCCTTGGTTGGACCCCCTGCGTAGGCCCAATCCTTGGGGGGATCCTTACCCTCGCGGCCACATCCACCGAGGCCTGGACCGGGACCTACCTCCTGCTCTTCTACTCAATGGGATTCAGTATTCCCTTCCTCATCACCGGCCTCGCCCTTTCCGATGCGTCGCGATTCCTGCGAAGGATCCAGCGCTACTCACTGGCGATCGAGGTGGCGAGCGGGGTGATGCTCGTGGGCCTGGGAGTCCTCCTGCTCAGCGGCCGCCTCACCGCCCTGAACGAGTACTTCACCTTCGCGGACTTCAACGAAGGGCTGTGAAAGCCTCCATCGACGGTGTCGCCGTCTCGAAGACGGGCATCCCCCGGCGGTCCGGCCGCGCGCCGGCGTCCTGGGCTCCCGTCCGGGATTAGTGTCCCGTTCCATGCCCCCGGAGTCCGGCCAGCCGCCGCTCCGTTCGCCTGGTGAGCCCGTGCCAGTTCCTGGGGTCGGGCCCGGCCTTGATGGCGCCCCCGTACGCCTCGCCATCCCCGGCAACAAGGTCGGCGCCGAAAACCTCGCCCGCCGCCTGGAGCAGGTCCGTTCGGAAGGCGCTGCATTCGCCCGCATCGTCCAGGTAACGCTCTGCCACGTACTGTTGCACGAGGTCCTTGCTGGCCGGCGCGGTCGCGCCGCCATCAACCGGGAGTCGCAGTTCGCGCACGCTTTCGAGGAAGAGCGAGCCCAGGACCAGGCCCGCCCGCGCCTCTGCAAACGGCCTCATCACCACGCCGGCAGCGGCCGAAATGAGCCGGGAAAGCTCGGCGGGTGGCAGGTAGAGCCCCTGCGCCGGGCGGTGCTGCCGGACGCCCGCTGCGACCGAACCGTTGCGGGAGACGCGGACAAAGGCGGTGTCGTCGCCGCCGTTTGCCACGATCTCGCCCGGCTCGACAGCGAAGTCCGAATCGGATAGCTGCCACGCCCCCGGGAACCCCGAGACCGCCTCGAGGATCCTGCCCCGGTTCTCACGTGCCCACCTGTACGTCGCGGCCGTGTTGATGCGCGGGGCCGCCACCACCGCTACCGTCATGTAGCTGAAATGCCCGAACGCGACGCGCCCGATCATTCCCTCGGCATTCGTCTCGGCGCGCCTGCGGTTGAGCTGGTCGCGCGCGATGAGCTCGTCGAGGGAAGCGCGCGTCCGCACCGGCGCCGGTCCAGCCTCCGCCTGGCGATAGATGGCGCCGGAACCGGCCACAAGCACGGGCAGCGAGGCCGATTCGCTAACAGCCAGCAACCCCGCCTGCCTGCCGCCCACTTCCAGGACGCGGGCCCGGACAAGGTGGCGCCCGGACGGGTCCAGCGCCGCGCCAATGGCGCCGAGGTCCGGGAGGCTGGCGCCGCTGCGAACAACGATGAGCCCTCCGCCAGCGTTGGCGAAGGCGTTGGCGGCGATCTCCGCCTGCTCCCGCGACCAGCTATCGAGCACAGCCAGGTGCAGCGGGTCGGATGCGGCGTCGGCGGCTGCGACGTCGGCCGCGCTGATCTCGTCGAGGGGCCTTGCTGCAATGCTCATCAGTTCCCTTTCCCGTTTGCGGAATGGTGGCGCTTGACCACGTTGTCGTGCCGGCGATCGGCTATGCCTTCGCTCGCCCAGTCTCCGCCATGCATGAGACCTCCCCTGATGGCGTCAACCAGGTCTCGCTCAGTTCGGACGTTGTCCGGAAAGACGGTGAACGTCGCACCCACCTCCGGGTGACGGTGCGTGTCGCTGCCGCCAGTGGTGGGCAATTCGCGGCCAGCTGCAACGGCGCCCGCAAAGGCGCGCTCGATACCCCCGGCAAGCCCGTTGTGGACCTCCACGGCATCGACCAGGCCGAATACCCACAGGTCCAGTGCCTCCTCGAGCATCTGGCGGGCACGGCCGTTGCTGAAGTCTGTCCCGGGCGGCTTCTCGCGCTTGCGAAAAGGGTGCGCGAGGACCATTGCCCCGCCGGCATCGTCGACCATCTGCCTGAGTTCGGCCACGGTGGGAAAGCGCTGGAAGCGGCGGGGCTCGCGCAGACCGTACACAAGCACGTGTCCGTAGTCGGAAGTGTCGACTTCCATTCCCCCGATGAGCAGGAATCCGTGCTTGTCGGCGAGCTGCTCGATCCGCTTCTGATCCCACACCTGGTTGTGTTCCGTGATGCAGAGGCCATCCAGGCCATAGGCCCTGGCCTGCTCGATGAGCACATTTGGGTCCGTGTGGCTATCGCCCGACCCCCAGCCGGTGTGGCAATGCATGTCGATGAGGAGTGCCAAGTCGCCGTTGTCCCTTCCCTCAGAGGTGCTTGTGTTCGAAGAAGTCGCAGGCGTCGTCCTCTTCGGTGCGGAAGACGCCCAGGTTGTTGCTGCGCAGGGGCGCCCTGTTGCCGGCGAGGTAGGCTTCAATGAGTGGCGCCAGGCCGGCCGCCGGCGGCGCCGATTGCTGCGTCCGGCAGTAGCCCCACTCCTGGTGGGGCGATCCGGCCGGGAACACTGGCACGAAGCGACTACACTCGTCGCAGCTGCCGTGGACGTGCGAATCATGCATGTGAACCCCAGCCTAGCTTCTCCGGGGCCGCGCCGTGAACTGGCAGAACTCCCCACCGATGACCGAGGCCTCCTGGACTACATCGGCGGGATACCCGGTTGCCGAGAACGCGCGCTCGACTGCCGCCAGGCAACCCTTGCTGCAGGGGAGCCGGTCGGCCAGCTCGTCGCCACACTGTTCGCGCAGCTCTGTGATCGTATCGCAGAAGACCATCTTGAAGCTGAATGCATTCCGGCTCGCTTCCACAATTGGCAACGAGTAGATCGGCTGCGTGGAAAGGTAGGCGATCTCAATGAAGCGCTCGGGGATCAGCGGGAAGCCCATCTCACCCGTCTTCTCAACGGCGGCCTTCAGGTTCAGGTATGTCCTCTCCGCGTACTCCTCGCCGAGTTCGAGCGTGCGGTCCATCCAGCGCCGGCCGTAGTCCCCGAAGAATGCCTCCGCCGTCTGCGCCGCCTCGTCCACGGGACGGCTGGCGATCTTGGCTGCGAGCTCCTCGACGGCGCTATCGGGCTCGAATTCCGCCCTGATGCGATCGACAAGCTCATCCGACAGGTCGAAGCTCCAGTCCTTGGGGAAGATGACGCGAGGCCGGTCGTGGGTCGAGGTCATGACGCCACCGCCGCCGGTGGGAGCACCGTGAGGGCGTTCTCGGGACAAACGTCGACACAGCGCATACAGGCGCTGCACTTATCGCGAAAAGCGACGCGCAGGCGGTACGTCCCCGCCTCGTACTTGTCGGTCTCTTCCATGCGTACCATCTTCGTCTCATGCACGCTGAACACAGCCGTGGGACAGGTTTGCAGGCAGCGCTTGCAGGCGAAGGGCACCAGACAGCGTTGCTGGTCGATCTTGATCGTGGGTGCAACTACAGGGTACATGCGCTCCTACCAGACGTTGGCCAGGCCCGGGACCTTCTTCCGGTCCAGGTATGAAATCGCGTCGCGGGGACAGGCCGTCTCGCACAGCCCGCAGCCAAAGCAGTTGAACTGGTCGATGTGGGCCTTCTCCATCGTCGTTTCGAACTTGAGAGCGTTGAAGCTGCACCGCCCCAGGCAGTCGCCGCAACCGTTGCACTTCTCCCAGTCGACAAAGCAGACGTACTCGGACTTCACGAGCTGCGCCCAGAGTCCGTAGTCCACGCGGTTGCGGATTAGCAGGCAGTCCGGGTAGTCACAGTTGCAGAGCCCGCCGATGAAGTCGCCGCCCTCCTGCATCAGGGAATGCATCATTCCCTTCTTGTCCCAGTACTCCACCCACTCCTTGGCCTGCTTGGTCGAAAGGAACTCAACACCTCCCCGGTAACGTTCGGGCCAGCGTTCCCATTTGAGCATGCCCGTGCCGAGGCCCATGCCCGAGTACTCGCTCAAGTTGCATTCCTCGACTCCGCGGGTCGTCTTCCGGCAGATGCACATCATGGCTGCGACGGGCATGCCAAAGTCCAGGACCTTCATGATTTCGAACATCGGCACTACCTGCGAGCCCGGCCGCAGGGCCGTGCGGCGATTCATTTCGCCGATCACCTGGTTGAACGTCGCCAGGTCTCCGCTGGCCTTGGCTTCGATCGCCTGCGGGAGCCCAACCGTGGGGGCCTGGTCGGCGCCGCGGTTCGGGCTGTTGCCAAGCTGCTCGGTGGGGCGCTGCCCCGGTTCGCGCAGCTTGTACATGCGGTTGGAGTAGTTCTTCGGGTTGAGGTACCAGGCTTCGCCGGGATTTGTTCCTCCCCCCAGCATGTCGCACATGCGGCACATGGAAGGGCCCCTTTCGGCATTTTCGGGTTGGGGATTCGTGAACCTAGACGTACGCGGCAGTGACAGGGGCCGACATGATCAAGATCATATTCCGCCCCCGCCCCCGCGGCGCGAACGACGGCCTTGGGTGTGACCGGGGGGCATGGTAGGCTGAATGTTCGTGGCGCGTTCGTCTAGAGGCCCAGGACGCCGCCCTTTCAAGGCGGAGATCAGGGGTTCGAATCCCCTACGCGCTACCACTCTTCGAACCTGCGGGAGCCATAACGTACCTTCCAAATCTCCCGCAAATGCTCAGGCTCCTTAGCAAAGTGTCCCAAATGGTGTCCCAAATCGAGGCTACGGTGTCCCACCGCATGGGGGCTGCCGGGGCCTGGCGCGACGGAGCGGGACGAAACGCCGTCGAACGAGGCGGCGTCTCAGGCGCGGCGAAGGAGCCCGTCGAGGGCCTGCGCAGCGACCTTCTGCTGTCCCTTGAACAGGTGCGCGTAGGTGTCCATCGTGAACGCTGCTGATGCGTGGCCGAGGCGGCGCGACACCGTGAACACGTCCGCTCCCCGCATGATCCAGAGGCTCGCCGCCGTGTGGCGAAGTGTGTGCCACTTGACCTCGTCAGGTCGTTCGAGCTCCTTCGTCGCGTCGACCACCTTCTTGTAGTCCCGGTAGAAGGCCCGTCGTGCCCAGCGCGTGCCGACGGTCGAGGGGAAGACGAGGTCCGTGTTGGGCCAGGCGGCCCCCAGCTTCAGGCGGGCCTCCTTTTGGGCCGTTCGATGCGCTTCGAGTAGGTCCACCATCACCTTCGAGATCTCGATCGAGCGGCGGCTGTTGGTGCTCTTGGTCCCGCGCAGGTTGATGACGCGGCCCTTGAGGTCGACATCGCTCCAGAGGAGGCCGAGCAGCTCTCCCTCGCGCACCCCGGTCGCCAGCGTAAAGCGGATCGGGTGGTCGAAGCGGGTTCCCGCTGCCGAATCCAGCAGCTTGCGTAGCTCAGCCTCGGTGAGGGCGCGTTGTTCCTGGCGTCCACGGACGACAGACGGGTTCTGCACCGCGTCTGCGGGGTTGCGCACGATGAGGTTGGCCGCGACCGCCGCCTCGAACGCTTGGCGTAGGACGACCAGGTGTTTGTAGACCGTCGCGGGCTTGAGCGTCTCCAGCCACTGCGTCTTCAGCTGCGTAATGTGCTGACCGCGGACCTGCTTCACCGTCATCGTCCCGAGCTTGGGGATGATGTGGTGCTCGATGATGCCGTCGTAGCGCTCCCGTCCGCTGTCGCTGAGATGCCCCTCTGCCGCATGGAGCTTGAGCCAGTCGCGGAACCACTGCGCCACGGTCGTCTTCTCGGGCGACGGTGTGAGACCAGCATCGCGCTGCGCGAGGAGCTCCGTCAGCTTGCGCTCCGCGCCCTTCTTGCTCCCGGTGAAGGCAACCGCACGCCGGTCACGGGCGCCGTTCGGCTTCCGTCCATAGTCGATCCGGATGAGCCACTTCGGCTCACGCCGAGCGTTCTCGCCCTTGGAGAGGAGGGTGCCTGTCGGGCGGCGGCTATCCATGGGGCGAGGATAGCGTCCTCAGCCCGACGCGTTGGGCCGCCTTTGAGGCGATCCATTCGTCGAGCGAATATCGAGGGATCCGGATCACACGGCCCAGACGGACGGCGGGAAGCTCGTTTCGGGCGACAAGTTCATAGGCGAGGTTGCGGGAAATACGGAGAAGCTTCGCGGCCTCTGGCACGGTGAGCAGGTCCAGGTCGTAGTCGTTCTGGGGCGTCCGATCGTTCATTGTCGAACCTCCTTGGGGGTGCCGCCGCTAGAGGGAGTGGGCCACGTCGTGCGTGGCTCGTTCGAGCTGGTGCGCCAGATCGGCGCACGGGGGCCAAGCCGTTCGAGCAGCGGGACGCACGTCGTCAGGACGAGGCTGTCGAACTGGGCGAGGGTAAGCGCCGTAAGGCGACGCACGAGATCCTCGCGCTGCGGAGTTGTGGTGACGAAGAGCAGGGCCGGCGCAGTACCGCCGCCGACAGTAGCCGAGCGGAAATAGGCCGCATAGCGAGCAAGCTTCGCCCCGAGCACCGGAGGCCGCTCGGTGCCACGGTCCCACTCGAGGAGGAAGGTTGCGACGTGGCCCTCGGCCAATACCTGGCCGGAACCGTCAGCGCGTAGCGAGTGCCGCACACCGGCGCTCTCGAACCGCACCGCTGACTCCGCCGCGTTGAGCCAGGAGACGAGTTTCGGCGTGGCCGGGGTCTCGCTGTGAAGCAAGCCGAGGAAGAAGCTGTTGGCCCCGACCGTGTGTTCCCGCTGGCGCAGCAGCGTCGGCAGGTGCCCTTTGCCCTCTCCCGGCATGGCGGTGACCGGCGCGTGCTGGGCGTAGCGGCGGATGGGGACACCGTCGCGGGCGGCCAGAAGCCGGAGCGCAGACATCGTTAGGCAGTAGCGCCGGCGTCCGCCTCCGCCGCCGACCTCAACGATGAGCCCGTCCGCCAGTGCCCGCTCCACGGCCCGTCTCGCCACGCGTTCCGGGATTCGGAGGGCGACCGCGAGGTCCGCTTCCGTGAGCAAGGGATGGTGACCAAGGCAATCGAGGAGCTGCTTCACGGTCGACGCGGTCGTGAGCGACAAGGCGGCAATCCGTTCGAGGCCAGAGGCACTTCGCTCCCGGCGACAGACGGCCTGCCCCAAGGCGTGCAGGCGTGGGGCGCTGCCCTCTGCGAGTGGTAGCTGGCCGTCGAGTGTCGATGGTCCGGCGGGATGTTCCGCGGAAGGCAACCATGTCAGCTGTTGGGCAAGCGACGTGCGAAAGTTCCCGCCCGAACGTCTCCAGATCGATGCGCTCGCTGGGCACTCGGGCATGGAGCAGTCGGCAAACGCGAGGTGGAGTGCTGTGACACCTCGCCGCTCCGACGATGCGAAGTCTGCATTCGTCCATTCGCCTACCTGCGCGGAGCCGGGACAGAGAAGCAGGATCGGTGGAACACTGTCGCGTCCCCACGACTGGCCGCCGTCGCGGAAGTGGTACCAGCTGGAGACGAGCGCTGCGCGGTGGGCCGCCGGTGCTCCTGCTCGGTCGATGAAGACGAAGAACGGCGCAGCGGAGCCGCCCGACTGGAGAAAGCCAAACCCATGGACGCCGGGAGGCCACCACGCGTCGCGCGGGCGGCCCACCGGCAACGACCAGAAGTCGCCAAGGTCAACCTCAGCGCTGCGCCGTAGCGCCGACCGGAGGTCAGCTGCGAAGACATTGAGCGCCACGGTGGCCTCCAGGCACGTCAACCGGTGGAGCACGTCACGTTTGACGATGGGCAGCGCGGACACGCCCTCGTGGATCCAGTCGCTGTCTCTCGCGACATGCTGCCTGGCAGGTTCGGTGAGGACGTGCAGACGGGACCCGTCGAGTTCGGGCGAGGAAGGCGTCACCCAGTCCACCTGGCCGTCGCGCCCCATCCCTCGCAGGGTGCTCTCGACGTCCTCTGGGGGTGATCCGGTCAGCAAGGCAAGATCGTCAGCCGCCAGGAACGGCAGCCGTGCGAGCCAGTTGAGGACATCACAGGAGAGCAGCGTTCGGTCGCGCATCACTCTGCCGCCCTCCTGTCCCGGTTCTCGTTTCGCCGTTGTACAGGCGGATCCTCGTTTCGCCTTACCTGCACTGCGCCCGTTGCCGCAGCGTTCGCTGCGGGGCGGCCGGTTCGCGCTAGTCCGGTGGGCGCATCTTTCCCGAGCTTCAGTCCCCTGGCCGCAAAGACGCGGTCGACCTCCTGCGCGACGTCCGCGCGAGCACGGCCGAAGCGGGTGGCCGACTGAGCGGCGATTGCCGCGACGCGCTCGGAGTCAACTGGGGTTGGCGGATCGAGGCGAAGCGAGAAGGCCGGGTGGCGGTGACCGCCGGACGACCAGCGGGCATAGCACTCGTAGTCGTCCAGGGAGACGAGGTCCGAGACTTCGAGGTCGTGCCCAAGCTCGGGGACCAGGTAACGGGCATCCTCGGCGCTCGCCTGAAAGACTGTCAGGCTGTCGAGGTTGGCGAAGATGGTGGGCCGCAGCTCACGATCGATCGCGTCGAGCTTGGCGAGCGACTGTGTCACAAGGACGAACGATGCCCCGTATTTCCCGAGCTCGCTCATCATGCGGGGATAATCTGCCCCACCGAGGGTGCTCGACTCGTCGATGAGGGCGACCATCCGGCTGCGCTCGCCTGCCGGGAGTTCGATCTGGTCCTCGACGATGAGCCCGAGAAGGTTGAGGAGTGTCGCGCCGATGAGCGCAGCGCCACCTTCCCCGAGGAGGCCCACCGCCGTGTTGACGACGAGGACACCGCCATCGCTGAGAAGCGAGCGCGGGTTGATGGTCGACTGTGCCTGGCCCAATGTGAGACGCGCGGCCTCGGTGACCTGGAAGCGGCCGACTTTGGTCGTGACCGGGGTGGCGATCTGCTGCTGGAACGCTCGGCCGACGTTGTCGTAGTTGTCGTGCCACCAGGCCCAGAGGGTCTGGTCCGGGACCTGCGACATCACCCGTTCCCGGTACTCGCCGCTTGTCAGCAGGGGGACGACGTCGAGAAGCGTGTACTGCTGTTCGCGACGGCGGACCTGGTTCGCCTGATGGAGCGAGAGCAAGGCCGCCCTGAGCGCGCCTTCCATGCGTGGCCCCCAGTTGTCCGGCCAGAGGCGGTGCAGCATGGCCACGATGTTCTCGGCCGTGCGGTCGCGATTGGGGAAGAGGGCGACGTCGAGCAGGTTGAGACCGACGGGCCGTTGCCGGTCGGTGAGGTTGAGATAGGCAGTCCGTTCCTCGACCGAGGGCGGCACGACAGAGAGGACGCTTTCGGCGAGGTCCTGGTGCGGGTCGATGACGACGAGCAGAAGCCGCTCGCGCCGGGAGGCGACTTGCTGCATGAGGTGTCGGGCGATGTGCTGGAGGAGCGTGGACTTGCCGCGCCGTGTCTTGGCGACGACGAGGTGGTTGCGAAACAGTGCGGCCTTGGGGAGGTGCACGGGGACGGCTTGCCCGTGGTGGCGGGACACACCAACCCGGCTGCCTCGGCCCGTGGCGTTGTCGGCTGGCAGGAAGCGGCGTCCGCCGGGCTTCATTGCTGCTGGCAGCCCCGACGTCAGGTCGGGAAGGTGCCAGAGCGCTGCCAGCTCGGCCGCGTTGAGCACCGATGCACCACGGAACGCGCCGGCTGACGTGTCGAGTGATGCGCGATGTCTCTTGGCCCGGCCTGGGCGAAGCCGGTTGCCGGCGGGGTGGTCGAATGCCTCGTAGGCCGCGCTTACGCGATCGCAAACGTCCTCGACGGTCTCGGCGCGGGCGCGTGGGCCGATCGCCGTCAGCCGAAGGCGCGTGGTGAACGCGGGGAAGGCGAGCTTCTGGTCGGCAAGCGTTGCCGTCAGTGGCTCGCGGCCGCGGAGGACGCGCGACCAGACAAGTGCGCCGATCGGAAGCCCGGCTACCGCCGCCGAACCGGCACCGAGCAGAGGCAGGTAGTCGCCGGCCCGGTACCAGTCGTACCCCTGCATACCCGCGGCGCCCAGGCCCGCAACGGCGACCAGCGGGAGAAGGCTGGCCGCGCCGGTCTCCGGCCGCTCGGCTGGCTGGCGCAGGCTCGACCGGGCGGCCCGCGCCTGGATCCTGGTGGCCCAACCTGGCCGGGGCGGAGGACCTACTACGAGTTGGCCAATGACGCGGACGTCGCCCCGAGCGACGGCAACGGCCGCTGCCAACACGCCGGTGAGCGGCTCGCCGTGCCTGGCATCTGTATCGAGTGGAAGAGCGGCATCCCGGTCCAGACGGAGCTCCACGAGCGACGCCAACTCGTGGCCGGCGACATGAAGCGGGTCAAGATGCGGACGGCGATCTACCGGAACCTCTTCGAAGTCGGCCTGGGGATAGGCCGCCCGGACCTGGCCAAGGGCTGCCGCGGCTACAGCATCGTCAGCTGCGCGGACGTAGAACCGGAGTCCCGACTCCGTAGCCGTCCATTCAGCTGCGAAGTCCTCGACACCCGCAAGCCCGGCAAACACCGTCCGCGCGCGGGAGACGGGGTCGTCGTCCCAGCGCGACGGAAGAAGCTCGTAGAGGACCGTGGCTCGGTCAGGATGCCGGCGCATGCTGGACCTCCTCCCCCGCGGGCCCCAGTTCGGCCGCCAGCCTGAAGAACGTCTCGCGGCCAGCGTCGCTGACGCCAAGCTCGCCAAGGTCTTTGACGCCTTCCGGGAGACGCAAGATCCGAGCTCGGGCCCCGAGCGAGTCCGCAAGGTCCCGGGCGGCATGCTGCCCCTCGTCGTCGTTGTCGAAGACGAGGACGACTTCTGGCACGCGGTCCAGGAAGCGCAGCCGCTCCGCACGGACGTGCGTCCCGAGCAAGGCGCAGATGGGCAGGTGCCAGCTCACGCCAGTGAGATAGTCGAAGGCGCCCTCGGTCATGAAGATCCGGCGGTGTCCGCGGACGCGCTCGTAGCCGAGGATCGGCTTCGGCAAGGAGAGGCCGAGGTACTTCAGCCGGCGCTCGTTCAGCGCACGGCCGACCATCCAGGCGCACTGGCCCCCGCGCAGCTCGGGGATCACCACGCGCCCGGCGAGTGCCTCGTTGCCATCCTTCCGCAGCAACCCCATCTCCGCGGCTCGCCGGAGGCTGAAGCGGTGGCGGCGCAGGAAGGGCTTGAGCGCCTGCCCGTCGCTGTAGCCAAGATGGCACTGCCGGACGACCGCCATCCCGATGCCCCGCCCGTCGAGGTAGCGCAATGTTCGCTCGTTGTGAAGCAGCGCCTCGTGGTAGAGGTCACATGCCGCCGCGAGGATGAGACGGTCGTCGACCGTCAGGGAAGACTCGGATGCTGCCGGACCGCGCGTGTCGCCGTTCCTCGACACAACTTGCGGAGCCGCCTCACCGAGCAGCTCGAGGGCGCGCCGGAAGCCGACCTTCTCCTTGCGCCTGACAAAATCGATGACATCCCCCGAGGCCTTGCAGCCAAAGCAGAAGAAGCTGCGGGTGTTCGGGTAGACGACCAGGCTCGGGTGTTCCTCATCGTGGAACGGGCAGCAGCCGACGAAGCGCTCACCGCGCTGCTGGAGCTTCACGCCATGGGAGGCGATGACCTGCTCGATGGGGTTGCGCTGCTTGACCAGCTCGACATCAACGGACGGCATCAGTCACCTCCCCGTCGCGCGCCACCAGCTCCGCCGGGTCCGTCGTCGCCAGCTCGTGCTCGAAGGGACTCGGCTCGATGCGCAGTGCGAGATGGTTCCCCGAGGCGAAGAACAGCCCCTCACCTTTGCGGCACGACAGCAGGAACTCCCGTTCCCCCGCGCTCAGCCGGAAGGTGCTGGTGACGGCGTCGATCGTTGAGCTGTCCTGCCGCATCAGGAGCTGGACGGATGAGTTGGCGAGGACCGTGTGACCCTCGGCCGTCGCAAGAAAGTCCTCCACGTCTTGGGTCACTGTCGTCAGCCCGAGGTAGTGCTTGCGCGCCTGCCGGGCCATCGAGGCCAGGAAGCGGGCGCCCTCCTCGTGCTGGATCAGCGACCAGGCTTCGTCGATGAGCAGCATCCGCGGTTTGCGGGTGCGCCGGACCTCGCGCCAGATGTGGTCGGCGATCAGGTAGACACCGAGGGGACGCAGCTCTGGCTCGAGGTCGCGGATGTTGAAGACGACGAAGGGCCGTTCGAGGTCGACTGACGTCGGCGACGAAAAGACGTTGCCGAGGCTTCCCTCCACGAAACGTTCGAGCCGGTCGGCCAGGCCGAGCGGGTCTTCGCCCTCGCGGAGGACGTCGTAGAGGTCTCTCAGCACGGGCGGCGGCTTGTCGTGCGTGGATGCGTCGCGTGTAATCCCCGCGCGACCGAAGGTCTCGAGGAGTGCCCGGTCGAGCGCGCCGCGCTCCCGCTGGCCGAGGCTGCTGCCCCGGTCGGCGAGCATCAGCCCAAGGAGGCCCTGGAGGGAGAGCAGCCGTTCGGTGAGCGCATCGCGTGTCTCCCCGTCGCGCTCTGCGCCGTGGGCAAGGTCGAAGGGGTTGATGTGGTGCGCCGAGCTTCCGGAGAGCCGGATGTACTGCCCGCCCACGGCGTCGCAGATCCGCCGGTACTCGTCTTCGGGGTCGATGATGTAGTACTCGACGCCGCGCATCAGCGCCCGGATCGCCTCGACCTTGCAGGCGTAGGACTTGCCCGCACCGCTCTTGGCGAAGACGACCTTGTTCGCGTTCTCCAGCTCCCGACTGAACGGGTCGAAGATGACCAGCGAGTTGTTGTGGACGCTGATGCCATAGAGGATCCCGGCCTGCATCGACAGGTGGCTCGACGTGAACGGGATCATCGTCGCCGCGCTGGTCGTATCGAGGTTGCGGTAGCGCCCGAGGAAATCGCGGCCCGCCGGCAGGCAGGAGAGGAATCCCGGCAGCATCTCGAAGAGCGCGGCCCGCGAGGAAGCCATCATCCCGCCGAGTGCCGTCTCCACGCGGCGATGCAGGTCGTCCACGGCGGCGGTCGAGCCCGAGCGAAGACACAGGTAGAGGCTGACGGAGAAGACGCGCTCTTCGCCCCGCTGGAGCGCATCCCGCAGACGTTCGACATCCTCGTAGGCGACCTCGCGCTCGGCGCTGGCGATCTTGCCGCTGCGTGCGTCGAGCAGGCGCGACGACTGGAGCTCCACCAGCTTGTGGGTCAGCCTGCGCACGGTCGTCGCCGAGTCGAGCGGGTCGATGTGGATGCTCAGGTCCAGGGGCTCGTCGAAGTCGATCAGGCGGGCCAGCCAGTTGGGGTGGACGTAGCGGGGATAGTCGCTGAGGCCGAGTACCCGCACATAGCGGCCGTCGATGACCAGGTGAGAGCGGGAGGCCTCGATCGCGGCCGGGGCCAGGTGGTCGATCGCGGACCGGGTGCCGAGCTCGAAACGGAGGTCGTCTGCCGAACGTTGGTGCCGGCGGGCACGGTGACGCAGGGGAAGCCTAGCCATGCTGGACCTCCTTCCGGAACGCGGCGACCACCGGTCTCGCTCCGGCACTGAGCGACGGCGCGACCTGGGAGACCTGTGAGCAGAGGCAGGCGGCCCACAGCTCCGCGAGCGCTTCGCTCCGCAGCCGCTGCGAGCTGACGCCGAACGAGGTCAGGCCCTGGGCTATCTCGTGGCAGCGCGCATCGAGCTGGGCCGCCGCCACCGCGAGCTTCTGCTCGTCCCGCTCGCGCGTGGAACGTTGCCAGGGCCATCGGACACTGACATGGCCCTCACCGTCGGTGTGCCCCGACGGCACGACGAGGTAGAAGCGCCGCTCGAGTAACGTCCGTTCACGGGCGAGTCGCCGGACGAACATTTCGTGGTCGAGGGCGAGGCGGCGGATGGCCTCGCTGTTGGCATGGGTGGTCACGTTGGTGCGGAATCCTGCGAGGTAGGGCTCAACGTTCGTGGGCAGGATACGGACGAGCATCTGGACGGGATGGCTGAGGGAGTTGAGGAAGGACCGGTAAGCGGCCATCACCGCCTCCTGCTCCTCCTCGGACTTGAGGGCGAAGTTGACGCTCTGTGCCTGGATGACCGCCCGGTAGTCGCCGCCCCGCAGACAGAGCACCCCCTCGACGATCTCCTCCAGCGGCAGCATCTCCTGGACGCTTCCGTGCTTGGCGTTCGTCGTCATCGCTGCGTGCCCCCGCTCCGGGTGTCGAGTTCCTGCCAGTCAGGCAGCAGGACCTCGAAGCGCGCCTCCTCGTCGGCGGCCGTCTCGCGTGAGGTGCGGACGCGCCAGACGACGACGCGCGGGATGCTGACGTAGCGGAGGAGGACGAAGGCCCAGTCCTCCAGCGAACGGCCGGCTGGCTGCCAGAGCGAAACAGCTGCGGTCATCAACAGGACCGTCGCCCCGGCGGCGAGACGGACGACGAGCGGAACTGGCGCTTCGCTCATGGCGGAATACGCGAGAGCCAGGCCGATGATCGCCACCATCAGCTGGCGCATCGTCAGGCCGGCAAAGGCCTTGTCCTCGATGTTGAGGTGAGTGGGGACTTCGTGGCGTTGCACAGGCATCTCCTCGTCGGGTGTTTGAGGAGAGCGTGCTCGTCACGGTTCCATGGGCGTTCCAGGATCCGGACCGATCGATTCCAAAGTCGGCCCTTCTGCTCGAAATCCGTTCCAATCCCCGTTGGGGGGCGCTCGATCACCGTCCGCGGTCGCGGCGGCCCGAAATGATTGCGATGAGATTGATCACACTCGTCGTTGCTTGGGCGCACAGGGCGGCGAGCCTGTAATCGGCCGTCCGGCGATGCAGCAGCTCATTTGCCAGATCGAGAGCCGCTTTCGCGTGCCTCCGAACTCTTTCGTTTGCGCCGCCTGCCAGTTCGCCTGACACATACGCCTCAAGCATTCGGTACGCGTCTGTTTCGGACGGCGTGACACCATCCGAAGTTGTTTGACGGGAGGAGTCATACACGACCTGGGCGGCAAAGCGCCAGAAACCCCCGGACGAGCTTGTCTACCGGCGGGCGGCCGAGTGAAGCCGCTGGTGCCGGTCGCAGCCGCGAGCATCACGCCGGCCTCCGCCTGACGGATTCGGGTACCTACACCTCTCGCGGGCGCCTACTGCCGGTGGGCGCGCACCATCACGTGCGCTGCCGCCGCAGCCATCAGGATGCCGATCACTACGAGGAAGGAGCCGTCCCGCTGCCCCCCGGCCGCCAGACCACTGCCAGTGTCCGGTGGACCCGGCGGCGCCCCTGAGAGCTCGGCGCAGGCGACGGGCCCCGCTCCGCCATCCCCGGGCCGGTACAGCGAAAGCGACGTCCCGTCGGCATCGAACAGCGAGTACGGCCCAGGCGTGATCGTGATCGCGCGCGTGTTGAAGAACGTCAGCACCAGCCCGGCGCGTTCGTCGAGCGTGAAGATCTGCAGCGGCGAATCGTCCGCATACGCGTCGGCAGGGCCGTAGCCCGCCGTGGCCGCCGACGTGCAACTTCCCTTACGGAAGAGCACCGCGTGGTAGGCGCCGGGCGGGAAGTCGAACAAGCTCAGGCGGATGCGCACCGTCCCGGCCGTGTCCTCGCTCATCGTCACGTAGTGCCGGCGGCCGTCGCTGCCGTTCAGCGGCACCACGAGCTCGCGCACAATCGCATTGTTGAACGCCGGCTCGAGCTGCGTGGCCGCAGGGGTGAACGGTTCCAGCAGGCCGATCGCCGCACCGATGCTCAGGTCGGTGTAGCGCGGCTGGATGCTCAGGACGTGCCGGCCGTCGGCTTCGTGCCACATCGCCGAGCGCACAAGGCTGCCGTCATCGAGCGTGACCCCGGGCACGGGCAAGTCGTTCGCGGCCGAGACGATGCTCGCGTCGCGGAGGATGAGCAGGTCCGGCAAGCCGTAGAAGCGCGAGGCGGAGATCGTGACGGCGGGCTGGTGGTAGGGGTCGTCGGGGTTCACATAGATGACGTACGAGATACCGTGGGCTGGGTCTCGTTCCACGCGGTCAAAGACAAGCCCGGGTGGCACTTCGCGAAGACGGTAGAAGCGCTCTTGGCCACTGCCAGTCTGCGGTTTGAGGCACGTCGGGCGGGGGCCCTGGGGCGGCTCCTGCACAACGAGGAAGTCGTTGACCAGCACCCCAACGCTGCAAGGCCGGCCGTTATACACCGGCTCCGGGTTGCCGATAATCGGCGGCGCGAGCGCCACGCAGACGTCCGCCGAGGCGGCACCGCCCAGCGCCCCATAGGCGACGGGCCGGATGTGATAGCAGTATTTCGTAACCCGGGCCTCAGCCAGCGGCAGGTAGTCGATGTAGGTGGTGCCGGCGACGCTCGCGAGGATGTGGTATCCGTTGGGCCGATCGCCGGGCGCCAGTCCCGCCTCGCCGCGTTCGACGAAGAATCGGCCTTCGAAACCTTCCAGCGGCAGCCAATCGACGCTGAACGTAGCATGACGATCGGCGCCCGCGCCTTCGAGACCGCCGCTGATGCGCAGCTACACGTTCGCGGGACTGCTATCGGTCGGAGGCGGCTGGATGAAGGTGCAGGCCTCGGATGTGGGTGGCGAAGGCGAGCCACCAGGAGCCGCCGCTGTGCGAACCCGGTAGCAGCGCTGCATGTCGAGGTGCTCGGCGCTGGTGAAGCTGTCCCGGAACTCTGCCTCCGTGACGGTCGTGACCGTCGCCCAAGTCTTCGGGCCGGTGGCACCCCACGGCTGCACTGCTCGCTCGACCGTGTGGGCCCCGGCGTAGCCGGGCGGCGGGTTCCAGCGGAGCGTAGCCATAATCGTGCGCTGGGCCATTGGCACGATGGGGTTCGTGGGCGGCAGCGCGTTCAATCCCAGGGTGAAGTTGTTGGGCGCCGCCGGGGACTGAGCGCGGGCGGGCGTGGGGTTGGGGGCCAAAGCGAACGCGACGACGAGCCCGACGAAGGCCAGGGCTAGCGTGGCTCGGACTCGGGCCATCAGGCAACCTCCGTGCAGGAGCAACCCGGGCGAGGCAGCGGGGTTTCCGCGCTGGGACTCAGCCCGGGATCGACGTGCGGCAGGCACAGCATAACACCGGCTTTGGCGGTCACTTTCGCGCGGTCCAGGGGTTCAAGTACGTTGGCTCCCGTGAGGGGTAACGCCAGTGGCCGGCAAGCGCCAGAAGCCGCCGGACGAGCTTGTCTACCACCGGTGGTCCCCGCCCACCTCACGCCGTGGTCCCCTGACGGCCTCGGCGACCATGCGGTCGCGGTTTGGACGGCGTTCTGGGCTTCGCGGGTCTCGGGCGCCGTGGACCTGGGCGCCGACGGCGAGGCCCTCCGCCACTGGATCCTTTGCGTCGACGAGCGCCAGAAGCTGCGGGCCGCAACGCTCCGCGCGCCCTTGGTGAAGGGCAGCCATGAGCAACTGATGCTCAATCCACTCTTCCGGCGAACCCGAGACCTGGGTCGCGACATTGCGCGAGCGGAGGAGCACTTTGGCATGACGCCGCTCGCGCGGCTGCGCCTCGGCGTGACGTTTCTCCAGGAGCAGGCTGCGAAGGAGGATCTGCAGGCGAGGCGAGCCAATCGAAGGCCGCATGCGATGTAGCCGGCAGACCCAAGGGAGCGAGCGTCCCGAAGAGCGGCTCGCAGAGTTCCTCGTAGGGCAGCGGCCAGGGGCCGCGTGTGGTCGGGCGGGTCCAGGCGCAGCAACGACGGCTGGCCGCGGCTATCCGCCTCTTTGTAGACCGGGGTAGGTCCCTACCCTTCGAGTCCAGAGTCGGGGTTCCAGGTGACGCCGCTCTCGACCCGTTCGCGAAACGAAGAGGTTGTGGATGACCCTTTGCGCCCCGGCGGGCAAGCCGAACGCGTACGCGTGGTGAATGGTCGTTCAGTCATCCGCGCAAGTTAGCGGAGCACCGGCAAGCGTGAACCGCCTCACGCACGGCGGCGAGCGACAACCAGCAGTCCGCCGCCGGCAATCGTCAGCGCTCCTGCGAGAGCCAGCGTTATGAACGAACGGTCGCCAAGGCTGCTGGCAGTGCCGCTTCCGGTGTCCGGCGGGCGGGGCGGCGCGCCTGGCCCATCGACCACCCCCGCGAACGACTGGCAGACGGGATTCGTGTATGGCCCCGTCTCTCCGTTGATCACCATGCGCACCCGGTAGCAGCGGACTGTGCCCATGGCATCGGCAAAGGCGAATGCATCGTCGTAGCGGCCTTCGCCGTTGACCACCGCGCTCGCCGGGACCGTAGCCACGCGCACATATGGCAGCGGCGGCGGGTCCCAGGGTTGGATTTGCAGTTCGATCTCGTAGTCACCGGTGAATCCCTGGAGATGCACCCAGACGACCATGACGCTGCACTGCCGTTCCGCGGGCGGTATGAACGAGCCGTCCGCATGCGTGATTATGCAGCCCCCCTTTACGCCAAGGTTCGGCGGCGGTGGCCATGGCGTCGGCTGGGGCACTGGCGTGGTGGTGGCGTTGGGGCTGGGCGAAGCCGTTGGCGACTGCGCGGCTGCAACGCTTACGACCGCGACCGCTGCAAGAGCCACGAGACTGATCACGGTAAGCCTGCTATTCATATCGTCACCTCATCCTCCTCACCACCAGCGACTCCAGCCCCGGGGGATCTGCAGGCGCCGTACGCGATGACGTTCGGTCTCCCGTATCGACCTCGGATCTCGTTGTCCCCGATACCGCGCCTTCCTTGGCAGAGGCCTTCGGCCCATTCCTGCCCGTCCATCAAAGCCCCCTAAGCGTCGGGTTACTATAGCTGCCGAAGATGGGCTAGGTTCGGTTCATGGCCCGTCGTTGGTACTCCTACGGCCCCGACGTCGCCGCCTGGATCGAGGAAAATTGCGTCCTCCCCTCGGGCGAGCACATCGGCCGGCCGCTTCGCCTGATGCCCTGGCAGAAGGACTGGATTAACGAACTCTAGGCGTGCGACGCGAAGGGCAACCTCCGCTACCGCTGGAGCCTCCTCGGCATACCGAAGAAGAACGGGAAGTCGACGATGATCGCCGCGCTCGCCCTCTACTACCCGATGGCAGACCCGGACGAAGCCGACCCGTGGGCCGTGTGCGCCGCGGCCTCCGACCGGCAGGCCGACCTCGTCTTCAAAGCAGCCAAGCTGATGTGCGAGCTCTCTCCGGTCCTTCGCGATGCCACCGACCGCTACCGCTGGGAGATCCGGCCGAAGGGCCGGCCCGGAGCGGATCGCGGCCCCGCGGGGAACCGGGCGTTGGAACTAAACGGGAGCGAAATTGGAGCAGTCACTCCGAGATTGGAACGGGAGGCCCGGAATCCTGGAACGCTGAGGGAGCACTGATTCGCACGCTGACTCATCACGGCCTCCTGGCCGCTGGAGTCAGATATGCGCATCCTCGCCCTCACCGCCCTAGCACTCGGACTGGTCGGCGCGCTGGTGGTTGGAGCAGCCTCCGCCGCCGCGCAGGAGGCCGACGACACGTTGGACGAGCTGTCGTCGGCTGGCATCCCTCTCCTCAACAGTCCGCCGGCGCCAGTCCAGCAGCAGGTCCCGCCTGGCCAGCCTGGCCCTGACAATCAGCCGCCCCCCGACACCCTGGTCGACCTCCCGATCCCAGACCCGACCGACTTGATCCCCAATCCCCTGGACTGGCTTCCCGGCGGCCTCAACCCCGTGAACTGGGCGAAGGACATCGTCAACGCGGTCTTCACGCTCATCGGACAGGCGATGTTGGAGGCGATCCGCGGGTTCGTCGACTGGGCGCTGGGCATGGGGGGCTCATCGCTCAACTTTGTCACGCGCACCCCCGCCGAAGGCACCTACGACAGCCCGACCGTCCGCAGCCTCTACGACTTCTCCCGCGCCATCGTCAACGTCGCTCTCGCGGTCGTCGTCATGTGGGGCGGCTTCAACGTCATCATCAAGGAGCACACAAGATCGCCCTACCACGAGGCGATGGAACTCCTCCCGCGCGTCATCCTCGCCGCGCTCGCCGCCAACCTCACCATCGAGTTCGCGCGGATGCTGATCGACATTAACAACGCCCTCGCCGCCGGCGTCGGGGATGTCGGCCTCCCCGGGTACGACCAGGCAACACCATCGCAAGAGGGCCTGGCGCTCATCTTCACCGCCGTCGCCTACGGCATCGTGGCGATCCTCCTCGTCTTCCAGATGCTGATGCGCCTCGCCCTGCTGGCGATGCTCATCGTCCTCGGGCCCATTGCCGCGCTGCTCTGGGTGCTGCCGCAGACCCAGCAGTGGACGCGCTGGTGGACCGATCTGTTCGTGATCACCGTCTTCCAGCAGACAGTCCAGGTCATGGTCCTGGCGCTCGGCACGGCGCTGATGGTCGAGCTGACCCCCGGCAGCGTCTCCAACGCCCTGCTGACGATGCTCCTCGGTCTCGCCGTCTGCTGGCTGACCCTCAAGGTCCCCTCGCTCCTGCGCTCGGCCCGCAGCCAGGCCGGCATCACCAACGTCCTCACGTTCGCGATGGCGACCCACGCTCTCGGCGCGATGGCGGGCGCGGCGGGTCGTGCCGGTGCTGCCGCGGGCGGCGCAGGGGCCGGTGGCGCCGGTGGCGGCGGGGCAGCTCCTCGGCCCGCAACGGGAAGGGCCTAGGCGGGCGCCATGAACGCGAACCCACCCACTGGCGACATCTTCGGCAGCGTCGGGAGCGAGGGCCTCAAGGTCGCGGGCATCGTCGGCGTCGTCTTACTCGCACCGATGCTGTTCGTCATGGCCGCGCTGGGCAGCACTCCAGGCATCGCCCAGTCTCCAGCTTCCGCCGCGGCGCTCGCCGAGATTCCTGCCGAGCACCTCGCTGTCATGCAACAGGTTGCCGCTGCGACGGGCGTCCCCTGGCAGGTGCTGGCGGCCATCGCCAAGGTGGAGTCGGGCTTCGGCGCGAACATGGGCCCAAGCTCGGCAGGCGCCCTCGGCTACTGCCAATTCATGCCCGCGACCTGGGCCCACTACGGCCTTGATGGCGACGGCGACGGCGTGGCCGACCCGTTCAACTACCACGACTGCCTGCATGCTGCCGCCCAGCTCCTGCTCGCCAGCGGAGCGCCCGGCGACCTCCGCAGCGCGCTCTACGCGTACAACCACTCTTGGTCCTACGTGGATCACGTCCTCAGCATCGCCACCAGTTACGGCTACCTCGACCCGGCGGGCATTCCAGCCCAGGCGGTCGCACTGGCGCGAGCGCGGCTCGGACTGCCCTACGTCTGGGGCGCGGCGGGGCCGGCGAGCTTCGACTGTAGCGGCCTGACCCAGTGGATCTACGCCCAGCTCGGCATCTCCCTCCCGCGCACGTCGCAGGCGCAGTTCAACGCGACGATGCCTGTGGCGCTGGAGTTCCTTCAGCCGGGCGACCTCCTCTTCTACGAGAACACCTACCCGTCACACGAACGCATCACCCATGTCGGCATCTACGCCGGGAACGGCGTCGTGATCATGGCCACCCAGCCGGGCGAGTTCGTGAAAGAGGTGTCGCTGGACAGCCCGTACTGGTCCAGGCACTTCGCTAGTGCCGGTCGCCCGGTGAAAGGACCGATCGCATGACCGGCGGACGTGGCGTGATGCTCATCCTCGGCGGCCTGGCCGCCACCCTGTTGGTGATCGCCATCGTGAGCGGCTGGCAGGGCGCGAACCGTCTCCGTGGCCAGGGCGAGGGCATGGGCGAGGTGGAGGAAGCTGCCCGGCTCTTCGTGGAGGCATATGGGACCTTCGACTTTCGCGAGCCCGCTGCCTACAGCGAGCGTCTGCTCAGCCTGAGCACCGGCGACGTACACGCTGCGATCGCCGCCTCACAGGTCGATCCGAGCGCTCTCGGCCAGCAGCAAACCATGACGACGGACACGGTCTCGATCCAGGTCACGGCCTACTCGGACACCGAGGCAACCGTGTCAGCGACAAGCGAGCAGACCCGCCGCGCCGTTGAATCGGCGACTGGACAGCTTCGGGAGCAGCGGCTCCGGCAGCACGTCACCTGCCGGCTTGTCCGGGTCGACGGTCGCTGGCTCGTGGCCGAGTTCCGGCTGCGGTCGGAAGAACCCATTCAGAACACCGGCAGATAGGAGGCCGACGTGATGGAACAGATCAATACTCTCTTCGAAAACCTGCTCAACATCGGCATGGGCGTCGGCGCCGCCGTGGCCGCGTTCTTCGTCATGTGGGGCGCGTTCCTCTATATGAGCGCCGCCGGCAGCCCCCACCAGATGGAGCGGGGCAAGTCAGCAATCGTCAACGCCCTGGTTGGGTTCTCGATCGTCCTCATGGCGAGGGTCATCGCGGGGATGATCCAGGATTCGATTGGGGCGTAACACGGGGGGCTCAGAGAATGGGACGCTGGTCGCCGTCCTCCACCCGGCAACCAGGCCCAAAGACACGGTGGCTCGCGTCCTAAAGCGGTGTGGAGTCCCGCACCAGCAGCGTCGCCGCGGTGATGGCCAGCCCGACTTGTCGCGTGATACTGGCGAGACGAAGACCGGAGCGTATAACGCATGTTATACGACCGTTGCACTCGTCCATGCGGTGCGCGTATCCTCCGCGTGATGGCTCTTTCGACCTCGGACATTCGGTCACTTCGCAACCGCCTTGGGCTGACCCAAGCGGAGCTGGCGTCTCGCCTGGGCGTCTCATTCGCATCGGTGAACCGATGGGAAAACGGTCAGGCGCGCCCGTCGGCCATGGCCGTTGCGCAGCTAGAGGGACTGAGGGGGCAACTCGATGAGCGGAGTGGTCAGCCGGTAGCGATGTTGGAGGCTGCCGGGCGTGCCGCCTGTGACTTGGACTTCAAAGGCAATCCCCGGAAGCTCGCGACGGTCGTGGAGGCGGAGCGGCTCGCTCTCGGCCATCTTGTAAATGCGGCGTTCGCAGCTGAACTATCACGAATCGACCCGCTCCCACACCAGCGGTTGGCGGTATACGAGCAAATGCTGCCGCAGGTTCGCCTGCGGTTTCTCTTGGCGGACGACGCCGGCGCCGGCAAGACGATCATGTCCGGCCTTTACATCCGGGAGATGCTCGCGCGCGGGCTGATTCGTCGCGTCCTGGTTGTGTCTCCCGCTGGGCTCATCGGCAACTGGGCGAACGAACTCGAACACCTCTTCGGCCTTTTGTTCAAGATCCTATCCGGCGCGGACGCCCGCTCCGGGAATCCCTTTGCTGGGCCCGAGAGTGACCTTGCCATCGTCTCCGTCGACACCCTCGCCGGTGCTCGGATGTTCGGCCGACTGCAAGAGGCCACAACAGTCCCTTACGACCTAGTCATCTTCGACGAGGCCCACAAGCTGGCGGTGGATCGCGAGCAGGACCTCCGCCTCCGCAAGACCGAACGCTACCGAGTTGCCGAAGCGCTGGCAGGGGTCCACGCCGACGATCCTCAGTGGTGCCTTGACTGGTCGGCGAGCCACCTACTACTCCTGACGGCAACGCCCCACATGGGAAAGGACTTTCCCTACTTCGGTCTCTGGCGACTCCTCGAACCGGACGTTCTGCCCACGCCGGATGCCTTCAACGCCTATCCCCCCGATTCTCGGGCACGTCATTTCCTCCGTCGGACCAAGGAAGAAATGGTGCAGTTTGACGGAACCCCTATCTATCCGCGGCGAGTCTCGAACACGCTGAGCTATGACCTCTCGTCTGGTGAGATCAGCGAACAGCGGCTCTATGACGAGACCACGGCCTACATTCAGCACTACTACAACCGGGCCCGCGTTCTGAACCGGTCCGCGGCGCAACTTGCGATGAGTGTGTTCCAACGTCGTCTTGCGAGTTCGACTTGGGCACTACTCCGCTCTTTCGAGCGGCGCGAGGAGAAGTTGCGGCGACTCATCGAGGACATCGAGGCTGGTCGCATGCGCGCCGAGGATCTAGCAGTTCGGCAGCTCGCGCTCAATACCGTTCGAGACATGCTGGACGAGACGACCGCCGACGAAGAGGCGCATGAGGATGGCCGCGAAAGCCACGAATCGAGCGAGGATGACGCGCTCGGGGGCACGGTAGCGAGTTCGCTCTGGGAGCTGCGAGATGAGCGCAACCGTGTGGTGTCCCTGGCGTCGCTTGCTCGCGAAGTCTACGAACTTGAGGAGGAATCCAAACTCGCGAAGCTCCGCGAAGTGATCCGGGAGCCAGAGTACCGCGACGAGAAACTCATTATCTTCACCGAGCACCGCGACACGCTGGAGTTCCTTGTGCGCCGGCTCGAAGGACTTGGATTCACCGGACAGGTTGCGCGTATCCATGGCGGGATGGACTACCAGGAGCGGCAAGCCCAGATCGAGTTTTTCCGGCGGACGGCCGACGATGGCGGCGCTACCTATCTCGTGGCGACCGATGCGGCCGGTGAGGGCATCAACCTCCAGTTCTGCTGGCTGATGGTGAACTACGACATACCGTGGAATCCGGCCCGGCTTGAGCAACGGATGGGTCGCATCCACCGCTATGGCCAGAAGCGCGACCCCGTGGTCATCATCAATCTCGTCGCCGGGAAGACGCGCGAAGGCCATGTGCTCCACACCCTCCTCGAGAAGCTGGAGCGCATCCGAAAAGAGCTCGGCAGCGATAAGGTCTTCGACGTGGTGGGCCGGCTCTTCCACGGCGTTTCGCTCAAGGAATACATGTTACAGGCGCTGACCCCGGAGGGCGCCGTAGCAGCCGAACGGGAGATTGAAGGGACACTGACCCCGGCGCAGGTGGAGGCGCTCGCGGCACAGGAGCGAGCCTTGTACGGGACCGGCGGGGATGTGCGGGCTGCCCTGACGCGACTCCGGCCCGCGCTGGAGAACGAGGCATACCGAAGGCTCCTTCCTGGCTACGTCGGTCGCTTTGTGGAGAACGCCGCATCGCTGCTCGGGATCGCGATCGATGGCGATCCGAACTCGGAGTTCAGCATCAGGGCTATCTCTCCGGGGGCTCTGGATGCGTTGTCGCCTGTTCTTGAGACCTACCCGCCCGAGGTTCGCTCTCGCCTTACCGTCCACAAGCCAGGCCGGCTCGATGAAGACAAGCTCTTCGTGCATCCTGGTGAACCGGTCTTTGAGCGTCTGCGGACTCTGGTGACGTCGCGGTTCGCCGAGGACGCTGAGCGCGGGGGGGTGTTCGTCGACCCCGACACTGATGCCCCATATCTGCTTCATTTCGCGCGGATACACGTGCTGCGCGGGATTCGGCCCGCGAGTCGGGCCACTGAGACTCGCCTTGTCGCCATTAAGGACAACGGCGAAGGCCGACTGGAGCAGTGCGCGCCGGAGCAGCTGCTTGTGCTTCGCCCAGCTCCGGGCCTCTCGCCGGCGTCCGAATTCACGGACGCCGGCCCTGCTTCTCGGGACCGAGCGGGAGAGTTCGCCCTGCAGCGGATTGCGGTGCCGTTGGCGGACGAACGTCGCAACGAACTCGCCTCGACGCTCGCGGAGCGCCAGGACTTCGTTCGACGAGGATTCGACTACCGCGAGGCCGAGTTGGCCGCAACCCGGGCGAAGCTTCGCGAACGGGCGACCGCCGGAGACGCGCGCGCCCAAGCCGACCTCCTGCGTGTGCGGGAGCAGCAGCGGGGACTTGAAGGGCGTCGCGAGGATGCGCTCGCTGAGCTTGAAGGTGCCATCGACGGCATCGCACCTGGGCCAGTGGAGTTTGTGGCCCACGCGTTGGTGATGCCATCGCAGTCGCCCGACGATGCCCGCAAACGTGACGCGGAAGTCGAACGCATCGCGATGAGCTTCGCAGAGCAATACGAACTGGCTGCCGGCGCACTGAACGTGAAAGACGTCTCGGCCCCAGAAGGCGCTCGGGCCGCGGGTCTGCTCGAGCGGCCAGGATTCGATCTCCTTTCCGTCCGCGGTGACGGTGAGCGGCGCTGCATCGAAGTGAAAGGACGCGCTTCAATCGGCGACATTGAGGTCACAGAAAACGAGTGGGCGCAGTCCGCGAACCTCCGCACCGACTACTGGCTGTACGTCGTCTACGACTGCGTCAGTGCTCACCCGCGGCTCGTGCGTGTCCGTGACCCCTTCGCCGCACTCCTGGTCAGAGCGAAGGGCGGCGTGATCATCGATGAATCCGCAGTCTTCGCGGCCGCGGAAGGAGAGACGGCGTGAAGGTTTGCTATATCGACGAGAGCGGCCTCCAACTGGCCGATCCGTGCCTGGTAATGGCCGGGGTCCTTGTGGATGCAACTCGGTTGAACAAGGCACGGGAAGACTTCTCGGAGATACTCGGCAATGCCGAGGCAGTTTTCGGAGAGAGGCTTCGGGAGTTGAAGGCGTCCAGGCTCGTGGGTGGCCATGGTGGCTGGCGCAACATTCCCCTAGACGATCGGCGTGCTATCGCGGAGCGGCTATGCACCTGGGTTGTCCAAAAGAAGCACGCAGTCGTGGTCGCGGCGATTAGGAAGGATGCGCTCGCTTCGCCCCCGCAGCACGGCGCGCCGCCTGTGTGTGCTGACCCGCTTCTAGCTGCTGGACTTCATCTCGCCCTCCAGGTTCAGAGGCTGACCAAGGGTACGCCGAGCAACAAAGGCAAGACCTTTCTGGTGTTCGACGAAAACAAGCAGAAATCCGATGCGATGGCCGAGCTACTCTGGGAGCCTCCGGCATGGAGCGATGCGTTCTACGGAAAGAGCAGGAAGGAAAGTCGGCTCGATCAGGTGATCGACAGTGCGCTTCTCGTGAAGTCCCATCATGCAGGACTTGTCCAGGTCGCCGACGGATTTGCATACCTGTTTAGACGCCACGTCGAGTTGAACGACTTCGGCCAACGCGAGGAATTCATTGGGGAGGCCACGTGGGTTCATCAGCAGGTTTCGCTCCTCGCTTCGCGCTTGCCCCCTCGCGCCCACCGCTGGCCGGCGCGGCCGACCAACGACTGTGCCCGGTTCTACGCGAGCCTGGCTCCAGCATCTCTGCTCACCCTCGGAGGCTAAGTCATGAACGACACACCCCGGCTGATTGAAGTCGCGTTCCCGCTTCGCCAGGCGTCCATCGACTCCGTACACGAGAAGAACGTGCGGCACGGGCACATCTCAACGCTGCACATCTGGCCGGCACGCCGCCCGCTGGCGGCTTCGCGTGCCGCACTTATCGCTACGCTGCTCCCTGACCCGGGAGACGACGACAAGCGCAGGGAGATCCTGGAGCGCTTGGGGGGAACTCTGCGCAAGGTGCAGAAGCGCAAGGTGCTGCCCGGCGGCCGGGTGGAGTTCGTGGAAGCCGAGGAGACCGTTGGCGGCATCCTGCGTTGGGGACGAGAGTCCGGGCCTGACCTGGACTGGTTCCGCGAGGAAATCAAGAAGGCCTATGGCGGCCGGGCGCCGCGCGTACTGGACCCGTTCGCCGGGGGCGGAGCCATCCCACTCGAGGCGATGCGCCTCGGTTGCGAGGTGACCGCCGGTGACCTCAATCCCGTCGCATGGTTCATCTTGAAGTGCACCCTGGAGTATCCGCAGCGGCTCGCCGGGCAAACGCGGCCATTGCCGGCATTCGCCCTGAAGGACGCCGAGTTCATGGAGGCGTTCTTGAAGGCGCGCGGGGAGAAGGGGAAGACCCTGCAACGGAGCCTGGCACACTATGGGCTCGGCGAGGACACAGCCAACTACTTCGCCGGCTGGGACCCGAATGAGCCGGCTCCCGACGCGGACCTGGCTTGGCACGTCCGGGCGTGGGGCCGCTGGGTCCTGGAGCGGGCGAAGGCCGACCTTAGTCCCTATTACCCGACCGTTGATGGCAAGGCAACAGTCGCCTACTTGTGGGCTCGAACCGTCAAGTGTAAGAGCTGCCGCGGCACCATCCCTCTCCTGAAGACGCGCTGGCTCTGCAAGAAGGACAACAAGCGCATCCTGTTGAACATGCAGCCGAATTGGGAAGGGACTGGAGTCGTCTTCAGCGTGGAGGCGGACGTGCCCCAAGGTGGAACGAACGCTGCGCAACGCCGCGAGCACGACAAACGCATCGGCTCCGCGACGATGTCCCGCACTGGTGCCGCCTGCCCCCTCTGCCCGGCGATGATGACGATGGAAGACATTCGTCACGAAGGCATATCAGGGCGGCTAGGGTCACAGATGACCGCCGTCGTGGTTGACGGCGCGAAGGGTAAGGAATACCGCGCGCCGATGCCCGATGAGCTACAAGCTGTAGAGGCTGCCGGGGATGCGGTTCCGGCCGTTTTCGCCAATGTGCCTTTCGGGGTGCCGGACGAACCGCTCCCGGCGAAAGAAGCACTTGGCTTCCGCGTGCCATTGTATGGCCTCGACCGCTGGGACAGGCTGTTTACGCCCCGACAACTGCTTGCACTCGGCACGTTTGTCCTGCATACGCGGGCGACGCGCGATGCCATGACTCAGGCGGGCTATTCGTCCGACTGGGGGGAGGCCGTGGTGGCGTGCTTGGCTATGGGCGTAGATCGGCTCGCCGATCGTTCGAGCACCATCTGTCGACCGGATCCGTCGCCGACCCAGAGTGGCATCGTGAACACCTTCTCTCGTTTTGCGCTCCCCATGACGTGGGACTTCATCGAAGGAACAACGACGGCTGGCTCAAGCGGGGGATTCACTGGTTCGCTCGAGTGGGTTGCCAAGTATGTCGAGCACTCAACTGCGGCTCTTGTCCATGCGCCCATTCCATCCATTCACTGTGGATCCGCGATCGAACACCATGGTGAGCACTACGACGCCATCATCACCGATCCTCCGTACTACGATGCCATCCCGTACTCCGACCTCATGGACTTCTTTTACGTTTGGCTGCGCCGCACGGTCGCTGGACTCTCTCCCGAGATGGACGAGGTCTTCTCCGAACCGCTCGGCCCGAAGTGGAATTCGGAACGTCAAGACGGCGAACTAATAGACGACGCTAGTAGATTTGGCGGCGACAGGCAGAAGTCGAAGGCGGCCTACGAGGAAGGGATGTACAGCTCCTTCGTCGCGGCGCAGGAATCGCTCGCGCCCGACGGAAAGTTCATCATTGTCTTCGCCCATAAACATCCGGATGCTTGGGAGACGCTGGTCGGCGCCATCATCCGTGCGGGCTTCGTGGTGGACGGGAGCTGGCCCATCCAGACCGAGATGGGAAACCGCACGCGCGCGCTCAGCGGTGCAGCCCTGTCGTCGTCGGTTTGGATGGTGTGCAAGCAACGCTCGGCGGCTGCCCGCCCTGGGTGGGACAACATCGTCGTGGAGGAGATGCGCCACAAGATCACCACGCGCCTTCGTCGGTTCTGGGACGATGGCATCCGCGGGCCAGACTTCGTCTGGGCTGCCACGGGCCCTGCACTGGAGGCCTACAGCAAACACCCGATCGTGAAGAAGGCCAACGAGCCCGGAAAGCTTCTGGAGGTGCACGAATTCCTCCAGCAGGTTCGGCGCATGGTCGTCGACTTTGTCGTGGGGCGCGTGCTCACCGGCGGCGAGGGCAGCGAGGAGACTAACGGGCTGGACGACGTTACGACTTACTATCTGCTCCACCGCAACGACTTCCAGCTCGGCGATGCCCCGGCCGGCCCCTGCATTCTCTACGCCGTCTCATGCAATCTCTCGGACAAGGCTCTGGCCGACGACCACGACATTCTCGCCCGGTCGGGTGGCCAGGAGCCGGCTGACGAAGATCTCGAGCTAGAGGAGGAACTCGGCGGCGAGGAAGTCGAGGAGGGCACTGGCAGCAAGTTACGGCTGAAGGCCTGGACCCAACGACGCCGAAAGTCGATGGGATACGAAGGCCCGAACGGGCGACCGGCGCCGCTCATCGACCAGGCGCATCGCCTCATGCATCTCTGGAAGGCCGGCGATGTGACGGAGGTCGACGAGTACCTAGATGAGCACGGCCTGCGTAGCAACGTGCTGTTCCATCACCTCGTCCAGGCACTAATCGAGCTGGCGTCGCATGACCGTGACCGCGAGGAGCGCTCGATCCTCGAAAGCATCAGCAATCATCTCCAGACACGAGGCGTTGCGGCGCCACGGGCGCCGAAGCCCGTGCAGGCGGCGCTCGCGTTGGAGTAGCAGTCGCGCAGGCGTCAGAATGCGTTGACGAAAGTGAGAAGAAGGCGATGAGCGCTCCCCCCTGGAAACCATGGCACGACGTCGTGAAACTTCGCGACGACCTCCGTTCGGGAGATCTCTCTCTCGCCATTTTCGCTGCCGACCTCTACGACGTGGTCATGGGGAAGGCCCGCCCGGTCTATCGCGACCCCAAGGAGTTCTTCGCTCTCACGTATCCAACGACCGCGTTACGGGAACTGGTAACCGACGTCGTTCATCGCCTTGCCGGCAAGAACGACAAGGCTGTGCGCCAGCTCCAGTTGACGTACGGCGGCGGCAAGACGCACACGCTGGTGACGCTCTATCACCTGGTGAATGAGCCTAACAATCTCCCCGACCTGCCAGCCGTCACCGAGTTCAAGGCCCAGATCGGCATGACCCCGCCCCGAGCCCGGGTGGCCGCACTCTGTTTCGACAAGCTCGACGTAGAACGCGGCATGGAGGTGCGGGCGCCGAACGGCGAAACGCGGTGGCTGAAAAACCCGTGGAGCGTCCTTGCTTTCCAGCTGGCTGGATCAGAAGGGCTTCGGCTGCTCAACGCCGAAGGAGCCGAAGCGGAACGCGAAAGCGCTCCGGCCGAGAACCTTCTCACTGAACTCCTCGCCATGCCGGCCAAGGACGGGCTCGCGACACTCGTTCTCATCGATGAAGTGCTCATGTACGCCCGCGAGAAGGTGGGGCTGGACCCGGGCTGGCAAAGCAAGATCGTCAACTTCTTCCAGTACCTCACGCAGGCCGCGACGAAGGTCGATCGATGCGCGATTGTCGCGTCACTCCTCGCCACCGATCCCGGAAAGAACGACAGCCTCGGGAAGGACATCATCGGGGACCTCCATGCCATCTTCCGGCGTCAACAGGAGGAAGGCGTAGAACCGGTCGGGCGAGATGACGTTGCCGAAGTATTGCGCAGGAGGTTTTTCAAGCCCGAGTCCATCAAGGACAAAGAGACTTTCCGGCCGCACGTCCACACGGCCCTGTCGGGTATCGAAGGACTCGACGATCAGACTCGTCGGGACCGCGCAGCGGCTGAAGAACGCTTCCTGAGAAGCTACCCGTTCCACCCGGATCTGACGGACGTCTTCTACCAGAAGTGGACAAACCTGGAGAGCTTCCAACGAACCCGCGGCATCCTCAGGACGTTCGCGATCGCGCTGAGGGACGCCGAGAAATGGGACCTGGCACCGCTGGTCTCCGCGAATGTGTTCCTTGCGGCGCCGGGACAGACTGGTATCGCTGAGGCTGCGCGCGAACTAACTACCGTTGCAGCAACCGAGGAGTATGAAGGCAAGCGCCAGGAGTGGGGCGGCGTCCTTTCCGGGGAGCTGGAAAAGGCTCGGTCGATCCAGGATGAGCTGGGCACGCTTCGCTACCGCGAACTTGAGCAAGCCGTCTTTGCCACCTTCGTGCACTCGCAGCCTGTTGGCCAGAAAGCTCAACTCCGAGATCTGTCTGTGCTCGTCGGAGCGACGCGGCCAAGCCGAATCGACTTCGACAAGGCCCTGCTCCGGTGGACTGATGAGTCTTGGTTCCTCGACGAGGAGGCCATCGCAGACGCCGGCACAGGACCAGGCGGTGAGAAGCTTGTTCCAAGAACGTGGCGCCTCGGCTCGAAGCCGAACCTCAAGCAGATGCACTCCGATGCCTGCTCGCGGGTCTCGCCGCCCGTTATCGACAGTCGCCTGTTGAGTGAAATCCCAAACGTGAAGTCGCTGACAGCAGGCGCTTCCGGAGCGGGAGCGAAGGTTCACATGCTCCCCGAAAAGCCGCGAGATGTGGACGATGACGGCGAATTCCGGTTTGCTGTGCTCGGCCCACGAGCAGCCAGCGAGCCAGGGAAGCCCAGCGCGGAAGCATTGCGGTTCCTCAACGAGACCACCGGACCAGACCGGCCCCGGACTTCTCGAAACGCCCTCGTCCTCGCTGTGCCGTCGGTCGACGGTTTGGAGGCGGCGCGCAATGCGATCCGTGACTACCTCGGGTGGGAGGATGTCCAGGACGCTCTGAGGGGCCAGGACATCGACCCCATTCGTCGCGAGACCCTCAAACTCAAGCTAGACGAAGCACGAAGGCGGCTGCCTGATACAGTCCGGCAGGCTTACTCGATAGTCGTCACCGTCGGCAAGGACAACTCGCCGGAAGCGTTCAAGGTCACGCTGGGCTCGGACCCGCTCTTCGCCACGATCAAGGCTGACGGCCGTTCGCGGATTCAGGAAACGGCAGTGACGGCCGAAGCACTTCTTCCTGATGGTCCGTATGATCTCTGGCGGCCGGGGGAGGAAGCTCAACGCTTCAAGACACTGGTCGGGGCATTCGCAGAACGACCACATCTGCCCAAGATGTTGAACCGAAAGGCCATCCTCGACACGCTCGTGACGGGCTGCGTCGAGGGCACCTTCGTCCTAAGGCTGAGCCGTCCTGACAAGTCCATCCGGACGTTTTGGAGAGAGTCCCCCGACGAGGCGGCGCTGAAGGACTCAAGCCTCGAAGTCGTGCTGCCCGGGAGGGCCAATCTCACGGAGGTCTTACCTGCGGCACTCGTGCCAGGTCAGCTCCCGGGGCTCTGGGGAGGTGACTCCACTCGATTCGCCGACGTCATCTCTTACTTTCAGGGTGGCAAGGTCGTAAAGGTGCGCCGAGAAGGGTACGACGAGCCATTCGAGGTCCCCGGTGCAGATCGGGCCGTGGTTGCTGCGGCTGTGGAAATCGCCGTCCGTGAGGGCGCGCTATGGTTCAGGTCGGGGCCGGCGAGCCTTCTCGGGGAGGCAATCCCGAGCGGACTCCTTACCGATGACGCCGAACTCGCTGCCCCGCCCGAATCGCTCTCTCCGCTCGACCTGCTGAAAGAACGGCTGCCGGCCCCATGGGAGACGAACACTCCCACGGCCTACACGCTGGCGGTGAGTCTCTCAAACGAGCGGGGCGTGCCCTTGCCGTGGATTCTGGTGCGAGACGCGATAGATGGGGCCATTCGAAGCAAGTACCTCGAGAGGACATCCGATTCAGGCCCCTGGCCGTGCGATGTGTCGGGCGCCCATTTGGTGAAGCTTCGCTATCCCGAGGCGCAACCGCCACCGCCGCCGCAGCCACCACTTCCCCTTGGCGCACGTGCAGCACAGGCTGAGCTGCGTCCCAATCAACTGCAAGACCTAGCCGACGCGCTCGGGACCATCCGCACGAAGGCCGTCGGCTACGACCTCAAGTTCAGCGTCCGCGTGCAATTGGGCGATGGCGATGCAGAGGTACCTGGTTCGGTGGTCGCCGCAGTCAATGAAGTGCTACGAGGTATCGATCCGAGCTTCGAGCTCAAATGAGACTCACTCGATCCACCGTTGGGACGGGCGGCGGCCCCGGCGGCCGGATCTTCATCCCACGCTGATTGGACGGTCAGCGACGACTCTTCTGTCGAGGACGCGACGTGCTCGTCCAAGGTCAGAGCTGCCTGCCGATGGGTTCCTTCGACGACGAAAAGCCGGCGGACGTGCGTGTCTGGGAACCTACCTACTCGCCTTAGCAGTTCCCGTATACTCGTTCCGTGAAGAGTCGAGCCATGCCACCGCCTTCGAGCCGTGCCGGCGCTGGGTTCAAGTACGAGGACCAGGTAGGGGCCTTCTTCGCCCTCTGTCTGCTGACAGAGCGGCCGGTCGTCCCTGGATTGAGCCCCCTTTCGCGCATCGACTTCCAACTGGACGAGGGTGGTCAGCTAGGAGTCGACGACGTTGTCCTGACACTATCAGACGGCGCTGAAACTCTGCGGGTGTTCCTGTCACTTCGTTCCGGTCAGCAATTCCGTAGTAATCGGTTTCCCGCGGACTTTGTCGGCGCTGCCTGGGCCGTGCTCGGCAACGGAGCCGACCTCGTAGGTCTGATCACCCGCGACGTTCCATCGACGGTTCGCCCGCGGCTGGATGAGCTCCTGAACGAGGCCCGTGTTCAGACGCCGAGCGACCTTGCTCAGAGAATCCCCGCCGGCGGGACCGCTCGAAAGAGTCTGTGGGCAAGCCTTGAGGCACCTGTCGGCATGAAGGCGGACTTGGACACGAACCCAGCTACGCTTCTGTCGCGGCTGATGGTGATTGAACTCGATTTCGGCACCGTGGCCTCACAGCACGAAGTCGAGGCTCTTCGGCGGTGTGGCGAAGCACTGCGCGATCCGTTGGATGCGGATGCGGTGTGGCACGAGCTCCAGGTCCTCGTTTCCGAGGTGCGCGTTTCGGGTGGGTATCTCGACCTCGAGCGCATGAGAGATCGTCTCCGGCGCTTTCGGCTCAAGGCAATTCCTTCTGCAGAACCGACGCTGACCGAAGTCAAGGAGCGCTCTCGAGCCCATCTTTCGCTCGTGCGCGACACGCTGGCTAACGGCGCCAGACTCGATCGATCCGACGTTCTCGAAGAACTCAACGCACCCGCCGGGTTCCGGGTTCTTCTTGGAAGCCCCGGAACCGGTAAGGCCGCTCTCGCCCGGCACTGGACAGAGGCAGGAGAGGAGCCGATCTGGTTGCGACCAACAGACATCCGCGACTTCTGGCGAACCGGCCCGGAGCGCCTTTCGCACGCTCTTCTCAACACTGGCGTCCCTACAAGGGTGGTGATTGATGGGCTCGACCGCGTCTTCGACGAGGAGGTCTTGAAGGTCGCCGGCGCTTTCCTGCACCAGATGGCTATGTCGGGATCGAGCGTCGAGATTCTGTTGACCACGATGGAAGACGAGTGGGGACGGCTTTCAAAGGCCCTGGTAGCTTCCAGGGTTCAGTGGGACGCTTTAAGGGTCGTACCCCTCAAGGAGGATGATCTCCGAAATCTCCTGGCTGGCTCGCCCAGGCTTCTGGACGCTGCGCTTCGGAGCCGTTCTTTCGGCCCGCTGCGAAATCTGAAGGTTCTGGACACTCTCGTAGGCCGCTTTTCGAACGCGGCCGGCGTCGAAGCTGCGACCGTCGACGAGGCGTCTTTCAGTCGCTGGTTTGTCGAGGATCTGGTTGCTGGTACCGGCCCATCCCCGACCATGCGCAGGCAAGCAGCGACGCAGCTTGCGATCCGCCAGGCACTCACTTCGTCCCCCGAGACGCCGATTTCTGAGCTCGAACTTTCCGAAGCGATCGACGAGCTGATCCGTGACGGCATCTGCCAGAGCGACCACGGCCGCATTCGCTTCTCACACGGACTCTACGGCGATTGGATTCGGGCCAATCACCTCGAAAGCCTCACAACTACGCGCTTGGCGTTTCTCGTCGACCAGGCCAGTGCTCCGTCTTGGCATCGGGCCTTGCGGTTGTACTTCCTCGGCATGGGGAATCGATCAGACTCCAAGTCATGGCGCAAGGCTGTTGACGAACTTGACGCAGCCGGTGCCGAAGCTATCGCGGACATTGCCTTGGAGGCATTGCTGTTCGCGGACGACGAGGCAGGGCTCATCAGCAAGATGTGGCCCGAACTCTGCCAGGAGGACAGCGACCTTTTCTCAAGACTACTCGGCCGCTTCCTGCATGTGGCCACGCTACCGGATCCCAGGTACTCCTCCGTAGCAACCGGTGATTTAGCGTTTGCTACCAGGCTGGCTGCTCGCTACCGCCTGCCCTGGGCGCCGCTCTGGTTACCCGTACTGAAACTGCTGGGGGAAAACCCCGACGAGGTCGTTCGGCACGCCTGGGTGCAGGCCACCGAGATCGCCAATCTCTGGCTCCGATCGACACCGTTAAATGCCCCTCGACGCGAGGATGCTGCCAGTCTCGCAGTTGCGGGCGCGCGGCGATTGGCGGACGACCTTACCCACCAGCGATATCACCGTGACGACTTCGAGTCGAAAGTGTGGCTGGCGCTGTTTGCCGCGGCGTTAGAGGAAGGGCCAGCGGTCGCCGAACTCACGGCGGCCATGACGCGTTTCGAGGTTGAGCGGCCGGCGGCTCTGATTTCCGTTACCCACAAGTTCCGCAAGGTCACCATCGTCGAACCCACTTTCCGGTCCGTCTGCCTCTCGTTCGACGGACTCGAACCGCTCATTCGGGTGGATCCGATGGCAGCCTCGACACTGATAAAGAGGTGCCTCCAGCCAGGCCCCGAGGGCGATGATACATTTCGATCGCCGCTGGACGGCGGGTTCGACATCGTCGATACCGCCGATCGCGTAGACCCGTTCTTCGGCGAGGGGCCGTTCCTCACATTCTTGCGACTTGCTCCGCATGAAGCCCTCGCGTGCCTCATCGAGGTCATGAACGTCTGTGTGGAACGCTGGGTCAACAACGTCCCTCAGGGAGAGCGAGTCGCAACGACGAGACTCCTCGTCGGCGACTCGTGGCGGACCTTTTCGGGAACCGGAGAAATGCTTTTCTGGCACCGAGGCGACAGTCGAGTGCCTTCGATACTTAGCAGCTCTCTCATGGCCTTCGAGAAGTATTGCGTGGAAGTCCTCGACGCCGGCGGGGAACTCCAAAACTTGTGTGATGCGATCTGGGAACACTGTCACAACCTTGCGTTGGTCGGAGTGCTGCTGTCGGTCGCAGCCCGCTGCCCGGAGCGGCTGTCCGCAGAACTGCGACCGCTGATGACATCTCGCGAGATCCTTGTATGGGACAGGCAACACAAGGCAACGCTGGAGCTGCAGCGGCCGTGGATGGTGGGCGAGTGGATGACCGGCAAACCGCTCGCTACTGCCATCGCGGAGTGGCACGACCAACCGTTTCGGAAGCTCGAAATCCAACAGTTGGCGATCGAGCGATGCCTCCTCGACCCCTCAGAGCAGGCGTTCCTCGAGCGATTGCGGACTGCGTGGGCCGAGGATGCGGAAGATCCGATCCCGCATTGGATCGGGACGCTGATAGCAGCGTTCGATGTGGGCAACTGGTTCGAACTCGGGGATGGCCGGATCGCTTTCCAGCCGCCGCAGGATTTGCTGGCTGCAGCCCGAGCTTCGGACGAGGAGATCAACCGCCATCTCTGGTGGATTTATATGCCGATGCGTCTGCGCCGGCTTGTTGACGGGGACGAGCCGATCCCGCCCGAGGCGCAGCTCGAACCGCTCTGGCGAGACGCGGTCGAGCGTCTGCAGAATGCCGAAGTTGGCACAGACGAGCTGATCCAACCCCGCGATATCGCATGTGGCGTTGCGGCGGTGTTCCTCTCCCGGGCACGTGAATGGTGCGGGGCACACCCGGACGTCGAAGACTGGTGCCGTCAGGTCACCATCGCCGCATTCGAAGAGCCGCAACGCGCGACTGGATTCGACTCACCGTTCACTGTGAGCGAATGGTCGTGGGATTTCTTTGCCGCGGAAACAGTACCGATACTGCTGGCGGAGAACCCGACCGATCGGCGAATTCGGGCGGCCGCCGCTCAGCTCGTCAGCGGCTTCCACATCGGGGCCGTCAGGCGCTTCTTCGCCGCCTCCTGGAGGCACCGTGCCAATCTGGGCGAAGACTTCCTTCGGCTTCAGCACCTGGCTCTAATCGCGTCGCTCCAGGCCAACCCCCGCGACGGTTCGGCCCACGCCGCCGTCCTCAAGCGTCGTTCGCGCGGGACTCGGGATTTTATTTCCGGGAAACTCGCGGCAACCATCCCGCCGTGGGCCGCCTTGATGAATCCGCCATCGAAGCGACCTGAGCGGCGACAACTCGGTCCAGGCATCTATCTCTCGCGGTGGTCCGCTGCCTGGGACTTCATCCAGTCCCTGGATTCCTTGTCAACGCAAGACGAGCGAGAACGTTGGACCCGCTACTACGAACAGTCCGTCCTGGCTCTTTGCACTCGTCTCAGACTGAACGTGGACCGCTATGGTGAGGCGGACGGGACCCCCTTCCAGGAAGACTACGCGCTCCTCCGCAGCCTTCCGCTGCGAATCCTCGAAATGCGCCCCTCAGAAGCACCAGCTCGGCTCTGGCAACCGCTGATCGAGATCGGTCCGATCGCGCACTACTGGACCGAGACCTTCCTGCGGGCATGGATCCATGCGGGCCTCATCGATGCCCGTCCCGACTCGGACTTCGAGGTGGAGTGGAGAGCCATCATCGACTTCGCGAGCCAGGCGCCATCCTGGAAGCGTGGCAACGTGGCACGGTTCCGAGCGGGTGGGCTCTGGAACTCTCTTCTCGGTCTTGATGGCATGGCGCCGTGGAGTGAATCTCATCGGCGGCTCGTGCGTGAATTCCGAGCCACGTACGCCGAATGGGCGTCCCAATGGTTGGACCACTCGGCCGGCAACGTCGGACTTCTGGCCCGATTCTGCAGCACTACGCCGGGGAGGGAACTGCTTCCGGACGGTCTGATCTGGATCGGTAACTCGATCTCGACCGACAGCCGGCCGCTGAATGAGGAGGGCGACGAGTTGGCCGGTCTGCTGCTGGCAATCTGGCAGGCGGACGCTTCGCTAAGTCGCCTCGATGCCAGCGCTGCCGACGCGTTCCGGCGCATCCTCCTCGGATTGGTTGCACAACAACACGAGGTCGCCATGGAACTTGCCAGCCGAATGGGAGCGACGCCGACTTGAGTATCGATGTGCGAACACGTCAACCACCGCAGCGAACAGGCAGCCCTCGGAGCTGGTTCGATGTCGGTGCAGCGGCAATCGAGCGCGCTAGCGCCGGCCGGGTTCGTGGCCTGTACGCATGTCCCCTCTGCATGCGTGGCTTTCGGGATCCGGGAGGACTGACGCGGGAGCATGTACCAGCCCAGGTGGCTGGTGGTCGCAAACTCGTTCTCACTTGTCGCGAGTGCAACTCCGCTGCCGGCTCCGTCCTGGAGAAACACATCGGCCCGGCGCGGACCCTTCACGACTTCGCCAGAGGGACGCTGACGGTGCCGATCCCGGCGCAGCTCGTGGTCGGGGAGAATCACATCGCCGTGCGCCTGACTGCCATTGGCTCGACGATTCGGATCGATGAGGCTGCGAATGCTAGCGATCCACAGGCAGTGCAGCGAGTTCTCGCCAGCCTGGGAGTCAACGGCGAACACCGCGCCGAAACTCAGATCCGGCTGGACTTCGGGACCCATCATCCGAGGAAGGCACAAATAGCGACGTTGAAGGCGGGCTATCTCGCCGCCTTTGCAATGCTCGGATACCGCTACATCGCGCCACTCAAGTCGGTGCGTCAGCAGCTCTCACATCCGGACGAGACTGTCATCGAGCGGTTCCATCTCGCACTGGACGCCGATACGCCGAGCTTTCCGCCGATGACACTCGCGGTCGGCGAAGCGGTCGGTTGGGGCCCCTGCGTGATCGCGAAAGTCCGCGACGATGGGGTCATCCTCCCTCCGCCTCTCTTTGGCACAGACGAGGACTTCTGGAAGCGGGGCGCACGATCCCCAGCGGGCGAGGTCTTTCAGTTCCACGGCGGGAACCTCGGATGGCCTAGGACGCGCGAGTACTTCCTCGACGATTGATGGTAATCAGATAGCGCCATGGACCAGCAACCAGCTTCCAACGACGACCGCAAACTTGCCGAGCGCTTGCGCGGCGCGTTCGGTCCAACTGCTGCAGACCTCTTCGTCGAAGCGTCCGACGCCATGGCTCGCGGTTCCACCGCAACCACGTTGGTCACCGCTCACATGATGCGAGAAATCGAAGGTTCCATCCGGTCGGTGCTAGAGCCCAGCGTTGCGCCCGCCGAGCCTGCGCCGGAGCCGAACGAGGCGCAGCGCGAGTCTCACCGACAGCAAGTTGAACGAATTGCTGCATCAGCCGGACTTCCACCTGATGATCCTTTCCTAGACTTGTGGCGCTCGCTCGTTGGTCAGCTCCATGGCGTCGCTCATCGAAGCGGACAGCATGGCGCAAGACCGGTCGACGACTCGTTCATTGACCTCTGGCGGCGTTTCCGACTGTTCGCAGACTTAGCGGTCGCCGTCGCGGAGCAGAACATCGCCCGCCACCTGGACGAGCTAGACCGACTTCTCGCGTCAGAACCGACACGGGAAACGGTCAAGACGTTGGTGGAGTCCATGCCTCACGGGTACCAGGCCCAGAGCTACCTCTTCGAACGATTGCCAGTGAACTGGCTCATGCACCTTCGCAAGCGGGGATACTTCCGGGCACCATACGAGCCCATCCGTGTAGACAACGGCCTCCGGTTCGTGTCCTGGCCACCCGCCGGCTATCTCTTAAAGGCTGCTGAAGTCCGGTCGGACGAGGTGGGCTCGATCCTCGGCGAGGTTAACCTGAACGCGAACTGGGCGGCTACCCACGAACTTTGCGAAGTGGCACTCGCGCTTCCGCCGGCAACCGGCGTCCCATTCGTGCGAAAGCTGACGAACCAAATCAGGACAACCGACTGGCTTCCGTTGTTCGACGGAGCGCGAGTGGGCCGGCTTGCGGGACACGTCGCTGCCGCGGATGCGGACGTGGCTCTCGATTTCTTGAGCGCGTTACTTGCAGTCTTCCCGGATCCCGCTCACAACGATGTCCCGGATGAATCGGATTATCGCCCGCTCCCTCGACCTCGCCCTCGTGTGCCGCAGGACTACGACTATGAGGAGATACTGAAGGCCGCGGCGCCTGTCATGTCCACCTCGGTTGGGCTTCCATGGATTGAGCTGCTCATGCAGCTCGTCTCCGAAGTGATTGAACTCTCCTACTGGGATCCACCGGAGCAACCGAACGACCACTCCTACATTTGGCATCCGAGACTCGACTCCGATTCAGAAGAGCTGCGGGAGAGAGATGCCCGCGGCCATCTCGTCACGGCGTTGCGCGACAGCGTCGTTGCCTACATTGATTCGGATGAACAACGACTGAAGTCGGTCGTCCAGCGACTCTGGTCGGAGGGGCGCAGCATCTTTCGCAGAATCGCCCTGCATCTCCTGGAGGAGTTTGGTCCAGATGCAGCTTCGGTCGCGGACACTGTTGTGCTCATCGACCGGACCGCGTTGGACGAAACCGAACTCAGGAACGAAGCCGGCCGCGCCTTACGAACTCTTTGGCCCGGCCTCTCCTCGGAAACCCGTGAGCGGGTGTTCTCTTCGATTGAAGCTGGCCGAGACCGCGACGAAGAAGACCTTGAGCGCAGGCAGTGGTGGCAGTACAAGTGGCTGTTGACCCTCCGCGACCACTTGGACGACCGTCGGCGAGAAATCCTTCAGGCTCTCAGCGAGGGAAGGTCTGAACCTGACGATCCTGATCGCAACTACGCAACATGGACGACCTCGTGGGGACCGGAGAGTCCCTACACCGCCAGTGAGATCGAGGCGTTGTCGATCGATGAGATTCGGCAGATGCTGGAAACCTGGGAACCAAATGATCGGACGTTCGGCGTCAACTACGAAGGTCTGGGCCGAGTGCTCCGCACTGCGGTCAGTCACCGGCCGCCCGAGTACGCGCGCGCGTATAAGAAGTGGTTCGGGCTCCGGCACACCTACGTTCGGAACGTTGTTGAAGGACTGCAAGACGCACTCAGGGCCGAGAAACCGTTGCCGTGGAAACCAGTGCTCGAACTGTGCGAGCATGTGTTGGCGCAGCCCTGGGTCACGGCTCCGCGTCCTCAGCCGTTCGGCGACGATCCCGATTGGAGCTGGTCCCGGAAGGCAGTCGCATCGCTGGTAGAAACCGGACTCAGAGCGAAACGTTCCATCCCCGGACGGCATCGGATTCAAGTCTGGGGCATCATTGCCCGTCTCTTGGAAGATGCCGATCCTAACCCTAAGACAGAGGCGGGCGAGCGCGACGGCGGCATGGACGCTTTCGCGCGCTCAATCAACTCGGTGCGAGGAGTGGCGTTGCACGCCGCCTGCTACTACGGCACCTGGCTTCATCGCCGACGTCTCGCCAGCGCCAGGGACTTCTCAGCCGCACCCGAACTACGCATGGCCATCGAACGGCGTTTGGACGCCGCAGTCGACGGGAGTGCTTGTACCCGTTCGGTCCTTGCACACCATTTTCGGCACTTGCGCTGGCTAGATGCCGGCTGGACCGACGCCCATGCCGATGACATCTTCCGGTGGGAGCCGAACGCGAGGGAACTCTCGCTGGACGTCTGGCATGCATACACGGGCTGGGGCGACCTTGTGGAGCCGGTAGTGAACCGACTGCTTCCCCATTACTTCACAGCCCTTGGCAACTACGCGGCGGCGGACGATCTGGATCGGGATTGCCGCTCCACGCTGGCACACCTCGCAGTCATGTGGCTGACCTCAATCCCTGCGCGGGCCAACGTCGCCGTCCAGATCGTCTCCTTAAGCGACGATCGGGTCAACGCTGCCTTCGTAGACGTTGTCGCGGACGTGCTATCGCGGAGAAAGCGCCACGACCGGGCGGGCGATGCCGCCAGGGTGGAGGAGTTTTGGAGCAACCGGCTCGACCGGATCGAACCAAACGCAGCCCAACATCAGGAAGAACTGATGGAGTTAGTTTCACTGTTCGCCTATCAGGGCGTTCCCCTTGAGACTGCGCTGAAGCTCCTCTCTGGGACGCTGGACCACATCCAGCCGGCGCGTGGCGCGCGCGTGCACCGCTTCGATTCTCGAAAGGTGTTGCACCGGTTGGTCAGTGCGAGCACACGAAACGCACCGGAAGCCATGCGTTGCTTGGCCAAAATGATTCGGGCTGACACCGATGGGGTGCTAATCATGCTGACGAGAGACGACATTCGTTTCGGTGTGAGCCGCGCACATCGAGCCAGACACGCCGGCGCGCGTCGCGAAGCGCAAGCTGTCGCGAATCTGCTTGTGGCCCGCGGCCAACTCGACTATCGGCAGTTCGCCTCGTAGCCTCGCGGCCTCGCCCGCCAATGTCGCCCTTGCAAGAGTCCCATAGCACCCTGCTTATGCAAACACGAGTGTCTCATCGGACCGCGCGCCGGTGGAGCGGTATGGCCGTCGGCATGAACCGTGCTTTGCGCATGTGATTTGTCCGCATCGATCGAGACTCGGGCGGCAATCTCGATGACGTAGCCTGGGAACTCCGCGACGACACCTCACGGGGCGGGCGACCTGACACTGTTCGCGCCGGAGAATATCGGCTAACCCGAATGCCACGCCTTCCTGACCCTCCGCCAACGCCAGACAACCGGCCGCGGACTCACGGCGGGAGCTATCACGAGCAACGGCCGAGAACTCGAACGTACACTAAGAGTCCAGCCGGCAGTGAGTCTTGGACCGCCTCGGCGCCGGCCTCTGTGGCGCCAGGAGACGTCAGTGCGACACTTGCAATGATCTCGCCAATGAAGCCCCTGCCATTCGGACAAGCTGTCGGGCCAGGGTCGGCTCATCCCCGGCCGTGTGCAGGATCGCGTGCTCGGCCGGGTGACATTTGCAGGCTCCGACGCCATTTACTCACGACGTCCCGATGCCTGGAGCTCGGTCAACAGTTTCGTCGTCTCCGGCATCGGTTCCGCCTGATCGTCATCCAAAGCCTCACGCAATTCCTCGACGAGCCTTTTGAACTGGCGTTTCGCGGAGTTCTGGTCGCCCATCGCGGTGTGGCACCGCATCGCTTCGCGCACCGCATCCTCGTCGATGGGGTCCCTCTGCAGGATGGCGTCGTAGAAGCTAAGGGCGAGCTTCGGGTCTCGCCGGTCAAACGCCAGCTTCGCGGCCCGGTGGGAGGCTGTGATGAACCGCTTCTGGTAGTCGCGCCGGTAGGCGTCGGCCCATTCATAGTCCTCGTCAGCGAGGAAATCAGCGGTGCACAGTTCCAGCGCCCGCTGATATTCGACCAAGGCCTCATAGCCCTGCAGGCGCTCAGCTCGGGCGAGGTGGGCGTCGAAGGCGTCGACGTCTGTGCGGAAGAGGCCCGCCCGCAGCGTGTACCGCTGACGCGCAGCGACGAGGATCTCGCCCTCAAGATTCGGGATCGCCCGGGTGAGCGTCCGGCGGACGTAATAAGCCGCGTTGGGAAGCGGATGCCCTCCCTGGTTCTCGCCGCTTAGCCCGAGCGCCTCTGCTGCCGTGTCGCGCAGAACCGGCGAACCGCCGTGGGCGAGCAGATAGGCGAGGAGCTCCCGCGCCTTCTGTATCGACCAGCCCTCGACCTCTCCGTCGTTGGTCTCTACACGGAACCTCCCGAAGAGGCGCGCCCGGAACACGGGGCCATCCTCGCTGTCCGGCTCCCCATCGGCCCCGTCGAGCGGGAGCGATGCCTGCCTGTCGGCGGACCGGGGAGGAGTGGAGTGCGGCTCCTCGAGAACGCTTACCGGGTTTTCCGGATAGGCCCCGTTCGGCGATGGAGGGGCTGCCAGGTCGGTGGCCTCAATGGACGCGTTGCCATCCCCGGACGGTTCGTCGTCATCCTCCGGCCAAGTTTCCGGTGCGGCGTGGCCGTTGCGAAGTGCCGACGATGTCGGGGATTCGGGCGTCGCAGGCAAGGGGGCTGCCGTATTCGCGCGGCGGCGGTGCGCAACCTGCCTCCGGACCACGACAGGCTCCAGATGAAGCGGAGGCAGATTGGGCAGGGTCAGCGTGATCGCGTCGGGCCCTCCGGACTGCCCGCGTTCGCCGAAGACCAGACTGGCTCCGAACGAACGCCGCGTGTCGGCGGCCTCGACCAACTCGGCGAACGCGATCACGAAGATACCGCGCCCTGGACCCTGCCGAAGGATCCCTTCCATCTCGGCGAACGCGCTGCCCGGTTCGGGGTTCGGCCCCAGCAGCGCCAGGAGCGCAGGCGCTTCGGGGTCCGCCTCTCGCGTTAAGAGCGAGGTTTCGAGCCATCGTGCGAAGGCCAAAGGCGAGTCCGCGGGCGGACCGACGTCGGCTGGACCAGGCAGCAGCTCCAGGCAGTCGCTGAGGGGATCCCACCCAGCCTCGTCGGCGACTGCGGTCACGGTCCCCTCTGGATGGAGCGAATCGAGGGTGGCGAACCAGCTTGTGAGAAGGTCGCGCCCCTCCAGCCGTCCACCAACGACCAAGACGCTCCCAACGGCCGCAAGGTTGAGGTAGTGGATCCCGGAATCCGAAGCACCGACCGGTACGAGGAGTGGCCCGTCACCGGCGCCGGCCTCAGCCAGTAGCGCGGCCGCCAGCTGATTCATGCGCGAGAGCTTCAGCCGGACTGCGGTCGCCCCCAGGAGCTCGCCATCGACCGCACATCCAAGCTGGCGGCCGAACGCATAGCGAGATTCGACCAGCGCCTCGGCATCGCCCGGCGGGCAGTCGAGTGTGAACTCCAGGTAGCGGTCGGACTCGCGTACGAGAACGATTTCGGTGCCTGTGAAATCGAGCTCCCACATGGCCGACCTGAGCGCCGTACTCGTCGCCAGCACGCGAGCTGCATCACCGGACCCTGCCGGCCGCCGTTCGGGTCGTCCGCTCGATTGCCCGGCCCGGTGGCGGGCGCGGCGGAACACCAGCAGCATTGCGACCCCACCGACCGTAATCGCGGCGGCGGCCGCCGCGACCGCCACTCCGCCGTCGGGCGTCGGCACCGATGGCAGGGACGGCCGAAGATCCGGCCCGCCGCCGCCGTCAACCTCGGGAGCGGTGGGGCCACCCGGGATCACCGTGGATGTTGGCGTGGGGACGACCGCTGTCGGTTCCGGCGTCGCTGGAACAGGGGAGGGTTCGGGCGTCGGGTCCGGCTCCGGCGTTCCACCGAGGCCTTCGTCCCCGGGGATGGATCCTGGCTCCGCGCTGCCGACCTCCTGTGGCAGTTCCAACTGCCAGCCGGCATAGATGAGATTCGGGTCCACGAAGGTGCGTCCATCCGTCATCGTGCGCTGCTGGTTGAGCTTCCAGATCTCGACCCAGCGAAATCCATCGCCGAGGAAGCGTTCAGCGATGCCCCAGAGGTGGTCGCCTCGCGTCACGGTGTAGGTGGCAGGGACGGTTTCCACCGCCAACGCCGGCGCGGCCGTTGACGGGACGGTGGCCGGTTCGGCGAACGAAGCCAGGTGTCTCTGGAACGGCGCCTCTACGCTCCTCGTGATCGGAGCTGCGGCTGCGAACGCCGCCGACGGCGTGTGGAACGTGGCACTGACCAGGATTGTGCCGGCAAGAGCGCCGTCGACCACGCGGCGTACGAGCGGGAGCGTCAGCGGTGCGGTGACGCGAAGCCCGCCCCTTGCCCATGCTGCCTGGTCCGTGAGGACGGCGGCGAGGCCGAACGCGAGCCGTGCCACGATGGACAGCAGCAGGTACGCAACCACGAGCCAGGCGATTCCGATGGTCACCGTGATGACGTCCTGGTCGCTGAGCCGGGAGCCAGTCAATACGGTCTGGATACGGCTCCAGTCTGGCGTCGAGGCCAGCATGCTGGGTGGCCCGGTCAACAGCCAGAGGCCGGCTGCGACCGCCACGCACGTTGCGACCAGCGCGACCAGGCCGAGCCATCCTCCCTCGCCTTCTTCTCTTCCTCGCTTGGTCGCGAGCTCGCGCGTGCTCATTGCCGTTGCCCCGTCAGCACGGACTGGAGCTGCTGGACCGGGTAGTCATCACCGAACGACCGGATGATCGGCTCGAGCGCTTCCCACGCGCCGCCGTTGACGCGGTACCGGGCCGCGAACGTGACCTCCACCGTGATGGCGTAGGCGCCGCCGGCCGCCAGCGACGACTGTTCGTAGACGTGGCGGATCTCGCTTACGGCGGGATAACGCTGCCCGAGCGACGTCGTCTCCGCAGTCGTCCCGTCGCCGAAAGACCAACGGTAGACCAGCGGCTCGACCTCGACATCAACCGTTACGCCGGGAAGCGCATCGGACGAGCTGATCGGCGAGCCGTCGTAGCCATCGATCCAGAACCAGGATGACAGTGCGACGAGACCGGTCGCCGGGTTGGCCTCGATGGCGATGTCCGGGATCGGGAGGTGGTTGAGGAGTTCGAGGGCGACTGCTAGCGGGTCCACACCGTCGTCGTCGACGAACACGACCTGGACGTTGCCTCCAGCCGGCGTTCCGAAGGGGATCCAAATGAAAGCGAAGAAGCCGTCATCGCAGCTCACGCTGCCGAAGACGTGGTCGGGGTGAGCTGCCTGCTCTGCCTGGTACCAAGGCGAGTTGGACAGGACGATCCCGATGTTCTGGATGCTGATCCGGCAGGAGCGCGAGTTGCCGGTGCTGACGGACGTGCTGGAGGTTGAACCCGGTGCGCTTCCCGGGGAGTCCTGTGTCACACGGATGTACACCGTCACGCCATTCGGGCCTGACCGCACCGTGGCAGTGCCGCGCGGCACGTCAGGCTTCGGCGTGAACGAACCACCGGGTGTGGGAGGTGCCTGTGCGCGCGTCGTGCTCGGGAAAAGCGACGCCGCGCTGATCGCCAAGAAGATGAGCAGCCAAGCTGTTACGAGGGTCAGTCCTGGCGGACGCTTCGTACCACAATCCATCGTCCATCTACCTTCTCTAGGAAGAACGTGTCCCTTAGCGTTTCGCCGCTTCCTTCGCCCTCTTCGGGTTGGAGAGTCTCGGGGTCGACGTAAAAGCTGTTGTTCGTCATCTCGTCGAGAATGATCGCCGCCGTTGCCGACGCCTCGATCACGACGGGGTTGTGTTCGAGCACCACCCGCGCAGCGACGCCGTGTGACCGGAGCATCTCCACATCACCTTGGACGCGTCGCAACTCCTCGTCGGACGCAACATCTGCGACCACCGTTGGGTCGAGGGTTAGCATTGCTTCGGCGTAGCGCTCCCAGTAAGCGAGGTAAGCCGCGATGACTTCCTCCTCGACGCTAACCGTCGGGGTGGGCTGAGCGACGGTGGCCGTAGATGTCGGGACGACCGCCGTCGTGGTCGGAGTAGGCGTCGCATCGCTACCACCACATCCAACCAATGCCAGCACGAGTGCGACTCCGGCAACCATTTCCGTGATACCCCGACCACTCATATAAAGGCCCCTCCTACGGTCCCGCGCTCTCGACGCCGTAGCGCGGCTCCGCCGACGCGCTGGCACTCACTTCGACGCCGTCGATCCCGATGACCCGCAGGAAGCCCGTCGTCGCCTGACGCGAGACCGAGACCTCCACCCGCTCGGACAGCACCGACACCACGTAGTCGAGGTCGCCTTCGGCGTCCAGGTAGAGGACGGCGGCATCGCGGGCCAGCTGCTCGTCGAGGACGACCTCACCGGTCGAGCGATAGACAGCCTCGTCTATCTGCATGGCCCCCGCCGCCGCGGCGGCGTCGGCCACGTTCTGGAGGTCACGTCGCTGCGCGAAGACCAGCCCGCCGTCCGAGACAAGCCCCACGACGCTCACCACGCCGACCATCATCAGGGCGACCATCACGAGCACCTGGCCTTCATCACCATGGAGCCGCCGGACGACGCTCATCGGTCAGCTACCTCCCGGCTCCGGTAGAAGTCGATTCGCTCGGAGTGGCTGGCGCCTACTTCCACGTCGAAGAGGTTTAGCAGCGGCAGGTCCGAGAGCGAGACGCTGTATTGGACGTCGGAGGTCACCGTGCCGCCCCGGCTGAAGCCGCCTGAGTCGAGATCGATAGTGAGACGGCTGCCATCGAGCCCGTAGCCGTAAGCGACGTTCTCGCCAGCGGTGAGCGCGTCGGCGATACCCTGCTCTTCCGAGGGCGCCAGCGCGAGCGCCCTACTGGACTCTCGCGCTGCTGCCTGGACCGCGATCTTGGTCTCGGTGATGCGGCCCACGGCGACCACGCCGAAGACGAGCACGAGCAGGACCGGAATGGCGAGCACCGCTCGACGAGCGCCTGCCCGGACTCACCGTGTGCCTCTCCCGTGATCGCGCGGAGCTTACGGACCACTGCGGAAGCCCTCCTTCCGCATCTCGGCCCCGGCTTCGATAGAAATCGTCTGGCTACCCAGCCAGGGGATGATGAGCGGGTAGCCGCCGCTGGCATTTACTGTGACCCACGCCTCCGATTCGGAAGCGGTCACTCCAAACCCATCGCCAACGCTGCCGAGGCCCGACCGAAGGACATCCAGCGTCCGCGCCTCTGCGACCACCGGATCGCCGTCCTCGGCCGCGCCAAGCCGGGCGCCTTCCTGCGCCGCCGTGCTGGCAACGTTCTGGGCGTGGTGGACCAGCCCGAACTGCACGACGCCGATCAGGACGAGGAGAAGGAGCGGGAGCACGAGCGCGAACTCGACCATGCTCTCGCCCGCCTCGCCACTGGTCGGGCGGACCCAGTACGGGCGCCACGTTCTAAATAACGCCGATCTCATCCGCGATGCTCTCAAAGACAGAGACGATGCCCTCGCCAAGTGTTTGGACTGCGACGAGCGCCACGACCGCGATCAGGGCAGTGACGAGGGCGTACTCGACCATCGACTGGCCGGACTCTCCGCCTGTCCACGCGGAACGGAATCGCTGCAGGTTCATTGGGTTCTCCTTTCTTGGGGCCGACCTCAGTCGCTCAGCCCGAGCAGCTGCACGCCCGCCGGGTAGAGAAGGACGACGAGGAAGACCGGGAAGATGAAGAGGGTGACGGGAAAGAGCATGCGGACGCTGCTCTTCTCCCCTTCGGCGATGAGGGTCGTGCGCTTCCGCTCGCGGACCGTGTCGCCGAGCGTGAGCATCACCTGGCCCAGGGGCAGTCCCTGCTCCAGCGCCGACTGCCATGCATCAGCCATCGAGACGATCTCCTGGACGCCCTCGCGTGTAGCCAGCGCCCGCAACCCCTCCGGGTGGGTCATCGTGCCGAGCCCGGCCTCGCGCGCGACGTTGCGGAGACCGTCGCCGAGGACGCCTCTCACTTGCCGGCTCACGTTCAGGAGGGCCTGCTCCGGCGAGAGGCCGGCGCTGGTTGCCATTGCGAGGAGGTCGAGGACGGTCGGGAGCTCGATCAGGACCTGTTGTCGCCGCTGTGACACCCGCCGCTCCAGCAGCCAGTCGGGCTGGATGAACCCGACAAGCCCACCGGCAAGCCAGGTCCAGATCGGCCACGCGCCGAAGGGCTGAAGCCCCGCGAGATTGAGGGCCGGGAAGCTGGCGAAGAAGAGAAGCGCGACGGCCAGCTTCTGCCCGAAGAACTGGCTGGGCGTCATCCCCGGCCAGCCGACGGCCAGGCGCTGCTCGAGGTCGGCCGTCCGGACGCCCAGTCGCGCCAGCAGCCGGGCAACCAGCCTGCCCGCGTCGTCCAGTACCGGGCGGAGTGTCCGTTCCAGCGCCGGCGACACGAACATCGACGGTCCCGCCTGCCGGCGCTCGGCTTCCAGCTCGATCCGTCCCTGGGCGGACAGGCGCCGAAGCTCGAATGCCAGGTCCGGCCTGCGCCGGGCCCACGGCAGGCTCGTGACCACGAGCCAGAGCCCGAGACCGAACAGCCCACCGACCGCAAGGCTCGCCGTCATTGCAGCACCCGCTCTTCACCCGGCAGGCGCGTCGCCCTGAGCATCCCCGCGTAGCCGACGGCAACGCTCAGCAGGCAGAGGGCGAGAATCGCCTGTCCCGTCGCCGACGAGAACACGTCGAGGTAGCCGGGGTTGAGCCCGCGGATGATGAGGATAAGGGCCAGCGGCAGCCCGGCGATGATGCGCGCCGAGAGGACGTTCTTGGCCTGGTGTGCGCGGAGCTCCTGCTCCACCTGGATGGTCTGGCGGACCGAGCGGCCGAGCGCCTCGAGGACGGTGCTGAGGTTGCGGCCGCCGACCCGGTGCGACATCAGCAGGGCGGCGGCGACCATATCGAAGACGGGATCGGCGATCCGCTCACGCGTGCGCCGAACCGCTTCTTCGAAACCGCTGACGCGGAGGTCGCGGGCGAGTTCGGTCAGTGGCGGACGCAGCACGTCCGGTCCGTTCCTCGCCAGCGACGCCAGCGCCTCCTCGACACTCATCCCGGCGCGCACGGCCGAACGCAGCGAATCGACGGCCTCCGCGAGCGCCGACTGCATCGCCGTTCGCTCGCGCTGATGGCGGTTGGTCAGATACCAAGCGGGCAGCGTGAGCCCGAGGAGGAAGGCGGCGGCGCTGACCATCGGCCAGCCAAGGGCTAATTGGCCGGCAAGAGCGAGGGCTATTCCCGTCGCTGCACTCAGGAGGACGAAGTCGCGCACGCCGACCTGCCCCGCGCCATTCCGGTCGAGGAAGGCCCGCAGGGAGGAGGGCCGGGGCTGCTCCTTGCGCTCCGGCGCCCAGCGCGAGGTCGTGGAGAGGAAAACCAGGAGCAGTCCAACGGCGAAGGTGAGCGCCAGGATCAGGGGCATCGGACACCTCCCGAGCACCGCATCCTGCCTGTCGCCGTTCCAATTCCGTTCCAAGTTCTGGGCCTGTCCGTTCCAATCGGGGCCCATCGGCTCCAATTTCGTTCCAATCGCCGACCCGGCACCGCGATCCGTTCCAAACCCGTTCCAACGGCGTCGCTCATCGCCCCAACCCCCGCCGAGCGCCGTCTAGACCCGCGCCAGCTGGCGTGGGAGCGCGATCCAGCCGGTCCCACGGGAACGCACCGCCACGCAGCCGGGCGGCAAAGCGCGGGCGAATACCGGTCCAGCGCAGGGCACCTTCAGTGACGCTAAACATGTCGCTGCCCGCAACCGTGTCGCCCTCGAGGCCCGTAACTTCGTAGACGTTCGTGACGACCCGCCGCGCGCCAGCCGGGTCCAGGCGGAGGTGGACGACGAGATCGATTGCCTCGGCGATCATCTCGGTGACTGCCTCGGCGGGCAGCGCCTCCTCGGCCATCATCGCGTACATCCGCAGCTTCGAAAGCGCCTGCCGGGGGCCGTTGGCGTGGATGGTGCACATCGAGCCGTCGTGCCCGCTGTTCATCGCGGCGAGCATGTCGAGGGCTTCTGCGCCCCGGACCTCACCGACAATGATCCGGGTCGGGCGCATGCGAAGGGCGTTCTTCACGAGGCTGCGGATGGGGAAGGCGCCGATACCTTCGACGTTTGGCAGCCGCGCCTGCAGCGCCACACAGTCGGGGAGCGTCCCCTCAAGGTGGAGTTCACCCGTCTCCTCGATGGTGACGACCCGCTCCTCTGTCCCGGCGATGGACGCGCCCAGGGCGTTGAGGCAGGTCGTCTTGCCGCTGCCGGTGCCGCCCGAGATGAGGATGTTGAGGCCCGCCTGGACTGCCGCTTCGAGGAAGGCAGCCGCTTCCTCCGGGAGCGTGTCGAGCGCGACGAGGTCGGCGAGGGTGCGCGCCCGGAGCAGGAACTTCCTCACGGTCACGTGCGTGTAGCGCGTGGTCAGCGGCGGGATGATCGCGTTCAAGCGGGAGCCGTCTGGCAGCCGCGCGTCCACCAGCGGGCTGGTCTCGTCGAGCCGGCGCCCCAGCCGGCCAACCGCCCGGCGGACGACGCGGAGCAGGTCGGCGTCGTCCTCGAACACAACATCAGTCAGGCGTTTCTGGCCGCGCTCAATGACGAACGTCCGGTGCGGGCCGTTGACGATGATCTCTTCGATCCCGGCGTCGTCGAGCAGCGGCTGGAGCGGGCCGAGCCCGAGGATCTCGTCCACTAGCCGGTTTGCGAGGCCTTCCGGATCGGGCAGCGGGGATTCTCCGACCGAGGCAGCGCGGTGGTTGGCGGCGTCGACCAGCCTGCGCACCACCTGCCGCACCTCGTCGTGCGCGTCGGCGAGGGCGTCGAGCTCGACGACGCGCCGCAGCTCCTCCCGGACCTCGTCGCGGAGCGCCTGCTCGAGCCGGGACGCCGACGGGTTGGCCATGTCAGCGCCTCCCCTCAGCCGGCTGCCGGCGCCAGCGGCGCAGCGCGGACACTTCTTCGCCGGTGGATTGCGCTTCGACGTCACCGGTACCGGCCAGTTGCGAGGCCAGCTCGGCGAGGGCCTGGGCAGCCTTCCCTCCGGCTGCGGTGATCGGCGCCTGGTTCGCCCGCGCGCGCCGCGCTGCCCGCACGTCCTCGGGGATCGCGGCGACCACGCGGATGCCAAGGGCCCGCTCCACCTCGTGCGCGCCGTACTGCTCGCTTCCGTCGCGACGATTGACGATCGCGGAGACAGCCTCCGCTGGGACGCCCAGCGATTCGGTCACAAACCGCAACGAGGCACGGGCGCTCCAGAGCCCCAGCAGGTCGGCCGTCGTCACCAGCAGGACGCTCTCGGCCGACCTGAGGAAGGCGGCACCCACCGCAGACGTGACCCCGCTGAGGGTCTCGCCGCCATCGATAAGGATGACATCGAAGTGTTCCTGCAGTGCGGAGACTGTCCCGGCGATGCGTTCCGGCTTCAGGCGCTCCTGCGCCTCAGGACGCTCGATTCCGGTGAGGACGGAGAAGCCCGGGCCGTCCTGGAGCTCGTCGAGGACACGCTCCGGTCGATCGCTCGGCCCGGCGCTGAGCCCTGACAAACCACGGCGTGGATCGAGGTCGAGGTACGGGCCAACGGCGCCACCGCGCAGGTCGCCGTCGATTAGCAGGACGCTCCTACCCCTGGCGCCAAGCGCCGCAGCGAGACCGATGGCAATGGTGGTCGCCCCGGGCGCCCCCTTCCCGCTGACCAGCGCGATGATTTCACCGTTTTCCTGGTAGCCGGCGTCGGTACGTTCGGGCGTCGAGGGGTTGTCCGCGGTTGCCTGGCTGGCCACCGCCCCACGCCGGATAGCCTCATGGAGGGCGGCGATGATGACCGGCCCATCGCTGGCTGCCGGAAGGACGTATGAAAGCCCGTCGTAGGCTTCCGCCTCCCCGGCCCCTGCGAGGAGGACCATCGGTACGCCTGACTCCCGCACGGCAATGAGCGACTCACCTGTCAGCCGGTGCAGGCCCGCCGCCGCGAGCACGACGTCGCCATTCCCCACGACTGCCTGTTGCACGAGCGAGGGGCCGTCGAGGGAGCGTCCGGCAATGGTGCACCCGCCGTCGCGGAGCGCGGTCAGCAGTTGCCGCTCGCGCTCGGGGTTGCCGATGGCGAGGAGGACACGTGGCTGCCGGTAGCTGGCGTCGCTCATAGCGTTGCCTCTGGTTCGTGGGTTATGGCTGCAAGCGGGTCTCCTGGGGCGCGAGGAGGACGACGGTGATGGTCGCGTTAGCGACGGCATGGGCGATGGCTTCCGCCTCAGAACGCGGGACGGCGAGGGTGATGTTGGCGACGCTGGTGTCGTCGTTGGGGCTATTGGTCGCGCTCGAGCGGATCACTCGCCGCTCCAGCCCGATGGCGAAGACGGTCGCGCGGTCGAGCAGAGTAACGGTCCTGCTTTCAGGTTTGCCCGCGTTGCTGGTGGCCAGCAGGGCGACCTCGTCGGTCGGCCTCAATCCGGGATAGATGGTGTCGGCTGCGACAGGGATGGTGACGGCAACCTCGTTGACGCCGAGCACCGGTCCCGAGGCGAGGTCCGGCCGCACCAGCATCTCGCCGGCGTGGATCGTTGTGCTGGTCGTGAGACCGACCGCCGCTCCCAGGTCCGCGTCCGTCAGCGCCAGCGACGCAAGGCCGCCGTCGAGCCGTGCCTCGCCAATAGTCAGGTCGTCGCGCTGGATGATGTGCCCGGGCGGGATGTCCGTCGTCGCGACGAGGATCGACGTCGTGTCCGTCGCGCTGCGCCACAAGAGGAGCCCACCGGCCAGCGACACCACAACCAGCAGGACACCCGCGAGCATTCTGCGGTCCACGCGAAAGGGAAGCGCTACATTGGCCCGGCGGCGCGCTCCGGGCAGCGCTGCCACGGATCAGACTCCGTCTGCATCCAAGCACCTCCGTGCTGGGATTCCAGGGGGAGCGCGCCTGGTCATGGCAGGGTGCCATAAGGTGGCCGCCCGGTGTCGCCGTCCCGGGCCGTTTCTGTCGGATCTGAACAGTTTGGATGAAGAATTTACGCCCGGGAAACAGACGTGCCGCAGCCGGTTTTCAAAGGTTAAGGGCCGGCTCGCCCAGGCGTGAAGCGTGCTGGCTCATGCCCCTCCGCCGCCGGTTGAGGGGCCCGGACGACGCCCCGGCCTGGCTGCGGCGGCGAACGCGCGGGGCCACCCGGAACTCCCAGGTCCGGGGCGGCCAGGTCCGTCGGGCCGTCGACGAAGACGAACGCCCTCCTCAGCGACCTCGCCGGGGCCGTGCTCACTGGAGCTGGCAGCAACGCCTCCGCCCGCAACGTGAGCCCCCACTTGCTGATCCTCGACGATTTCGCCGGTGCGCCACGAGGCGCTGTGTATCCGCGCGGACTGAGAAGTCCGCCCCTGGCCGCCGCAGCGGTTGGGAGAAGCTGAGGGCAGCCTGACGCCGGGGTCGCGGTGCCGGGTGGGAGCAGCCCTGACAACGTACCGGGCCGGCGGCACAACCAGACGCCGTGGCCGGGCAAGCAAGTGGGAACGGTGTAACGCAAGTGAACCGGTGGCTGACACTCCTCGATTCGTCAACGGCTCCAAACCTGGTTGATTTGGGCCGCAGCAGTGCGTGGGGCGCCCTGTCCGATGGCTCCCCAACTTGGCGACGCGTTTGGCAATCGCGTCGGCGAGGCCGCGTGCGAGACTGCGTTGTGCACGCGGCGAGGCTGCAGGAGCAAAGCCGGACGCCACCCCCACCAGCGGATCACAGTGAACGTGGGAAGCAGCTTCCCGGCGCCCTCCACCTGCGTTTGCAGGACGGGCAGGGCCGACGCCACCTGTTGCCGGTCAGCTGTGACGGAGGTCCCGTAGTAGTCCGAGGCCGGGAAAGCCGGCCACATGGCGAAGGGGACCAGTGACCAGCAGCCCGTTACGGACGGGAGAAGATGCGCCGCTGAATAGCGGTGCACCGGACAGCGACCTCGCTGAGGAGCGCGCCTGGGTACTCCACATCCAAACCAAGCTGCACCAGTGGGCAACCAACGGTTCGGACAAGAGGTTTGATGACCTCTACAACCTCGTGTGCAACCCGGCCACCCTTGCGGTGGCATGGGACCGCATCAAGCGGAACCGCGGCTCGCGCACGGCGGGCGTGGACGGCGAGACCCGTTGGCACATCGAACGTCGGCGTGGGGCGTCCGCCTTCTTGGCGGATACCCGGGCGACCCTTCGGGACAGGACGTTTCAGCCCTGCGCCGTCCGTCGCCACGGCATCCCCAAAGCCGGTGGGAAGGTGCGCTACCTGGGTATCCCGACCATCCGCGACCGCGTCGTGCAAATGGCGCTCAAGCTCATCCTCGACCCCATTTTCGAAGCTGATTTCGTGGCCACCAGCTACGGTTTCCGGCCGGGGAGACGGGCGCAGGATGCCATCGCCGAGGTCTATCACTTCGCCAAGGCGCCCTCCAATTATGAGTACGTCGTCGAAGGCGACATCGAAGCCTGCTTCGACCGCATCGACCACGCCAGCCTTATGGCCCGCGTCCGGAAACGGGTAGGGGACCGCAAGGTGCTGGCGCTTGTGAAGGCGTTTCTCACGGTGGGCATCATGAGCGAGCTGGGGACGACGGCGAGGAGCGACATGGGGACGCCGCAGGGAGGGATTATCTCTCCGCTCCTGGCCAACATCGCCCTCTCCGCCCTCGATGAGCACTTCGAACGGGCCTGGCTGGACCAGTCCCGCTACACCGGCCGGCGCGAGTACCTCCACCACACGGGACGCCCAACCTACCGGCTCATCCGGTACGCGGACGACTTTGTGCTCATGGTGAAAGGCACCCAAGCGCAGGCCGAAACGCTCAAAGAGGAGGTGGCGACGGTGCTGGCGAAAGAGCTCAAGCTCACCCTCTCGCCCGCGAAGACGCTGGTCACGCACATCGACGATGGATTCGACTTCCTCGGCTTCCACATCCAGCGGAAGACACGCAACGGCAAACGGGTGGTGTACACCTTCCCCAGCCGTAAGGCCTTCGAGTCCATTAAACGCCGGGTGAAGGCGCTCACGCGCCATGCCACCACCTCGCTCTCCTTGCCTCAGCTTCTCTACCGGTTGAACCCACTCCTCCGTGGATGGACGAATTACTTTCGCCATGCAGCCAGCAAACGCACCTTCACCTACCTGGACCACTTCAGCTGGTGGCGGGTGGCGCGCTGGCTCTGGAAGAAGCACAAGCGGCCTTCCTGGAAGCGGATGAAGCGGCGAGAACTGCGGAACTGGGAGATCGGCGAAGACGGGGTACAGCTGTTTCGACCCCACCGCGTGCCGGTGGAACGATATCGCTACCGTGGATCGCGCATTCCATCTCGGTGGGAGACCGCGAACACACGAGATCCTGTCACGGCGCTTGGAAGTGTCCGAGCATGATTGCTCCTGTGGGTCATCGAGAGCCGGATGCGCGGTAACGCGCACGTCCGGTTCGGAGGGCGAAGCGGGGAAACGGGCTGGCCGAAATGCCAGCACCGCGCCTCGCTTCGACCCTACTCCATCGCCTCAGCCAGCAACAGTCCGAAGACCTGTATGCGCTCATCATCGAGCGTCACCGCCACGCCAGCTTCGTCGTCACGAGCAACCGCGACGTCTCGGAGTGGGTGGCGCTCTTCGCCGACCCCATCCTTGCGAACAGCGCCCTCGATCGGCTCGCCAACGGCGCTCACCAGCTCGTCATCGACGGCCCCAGCTATCGCGCCAAACTCGCACCCAGGCCCACATCGGAGACGCCTATGCCGTAGCCCGCTTCAACACCCGTTGGGGTGGGCATCACTGTGGCGACCAACATGGGCATCACCCCGGCGATTGACACCGTACATGATGCTCCGTGGCGGGGTCGAGGTCGATAAGAAGTACTTATGGTGCTCCATGGTCACTTCGGCTCTTGTTAGCTCGGGCGGCCCGAGCCACAGTAGGGTGGCTTGCAATGGAGTCTCGGCTGGGCATCGAACCGGCTAACTCCCGGAGACACGAGAATGACGCTGACGCCTGAAGCCCGGTTCGCCATCCAGGACCTTTACGCTCGTTACAATCACGCCATCGATTTTGGAGATGTGGCTGGCTGGGTCGCGTGCTTCACCCCGGACGGATTCTTCTCGGCGGGGACAGTCACGTTCGTGGGCAGCAAGGAGCTGTTGGGCTTCGCGACGGACTACAACAGTCGCACGCAGGCCCGCCATTGGACGAATAACCTGATCTTGGAGGAAACGCCCGACGGGGCGAAGGGCATATGCTACTTGATGTACCTGCGGCCGGGAGGGGTCGAGGGTGGGCCAGGGGTAGTCTTCACGGGCATCTACCGAGACGAACTTACGAAGGGGAAGGATGGTTGGAAGTTCTCGAAACGCTCAGCCACGCTCGAGCGTTCAATGCCGTGAAGCAAGAGTAGGCGAGGGCGTTCTTGATCGAGCGCGGCAATCAGATTCTTCTGGGTAGGAAGACAATGCGGGCGTGCCTTCCTATCGCGTAAAGCGGTCTGCGTTACAAGAGTCAAACCTGGCGCTTCCAAGCCAAGCGCCGGATGATCTCGGCTTCAAGACCAAGGGTGCGATCGCGCTCCAAATGGTCAACCAGGCGCTGGTCTGAGAGATTCCCAGCGGAGTGGTGGCCGCGGATGCCAGTTACGGCAACGGGTCCGCACTCCGGCTGACACTGGCAGAGCGCAGTACGCCGTGGGCACAGATGGCAGCACAGCGGTCTGGTCAACGGCGGTCTGGCCGGAAGCGGGCGAGGCGAGGGCTGCGGCTGCCAGCGGCGAACGTTCGCGGGGTCGCCGGCGCCGTGTGCCCAAGGAGCTCAGCGTTCACCAGCTCGCCCTGACCTTGCCGACCGAGAGCTGGCGTGCGGTCACCTGGCTCGAAGGCAGCAAGGGGCCGATGACCACCCGGTTTGCTGCCGTGCGGGTGCGGCCGGCCCACGGCTATCGTCACGGCGAGGAGGGTGAGCAGCCGCAGTGGCTGCTCCTCGAATGGCTTGCCGGGCAAGCCGAACCAACCCGCTACTGGCTCTCCACGCTACCGCCGACAACCGACCTGGCGAGCCCCCTGCGGATGGCCAAGATCCGCTGGTGGATCGAGCAGGGCCACCAGGAGCTCAAAGACGAACTGGGCCTGGACCATTACGAGGGTCGGGCTGGCTGGGCTGGCATCACCACATCACGCTCACCATGATCGCCTTAGCCTTCCTCAGCCTGGAGCGCCTCCACCGGAAAAGACTTCTGGACCGCCCTCATCCGTCCCCACGATTCGCCGTGAACTGCGGGTCCAACGCTTCAATGCCAGTGGTTTCGCCACCTTTGAGAAGAGCCCGGGCCGCACCGGTCGGCAAATCATCATCGACGGGCGGCAGGTACGAGCGCTCATCCGGGTGGCGCTCAGCCGACCCGAAGACCTCGGGCTGCCGTTCGCCCAGTGGTCGGTGAGCAAGCTGAAGGCCTACTGTCTGAAGGAAGGCTTGATCGCGCCGATCACCGACGAGTGGCTACGGCGGCTACTGCGCCGGGAAGGTGTCTCCTACCAGCACACCAAGACCTGGAAGCAGTCCCCGGACCCGGAGTTCGAGGTGAAAAAACCGCGTCCTCGACCTCTACGAGCGATGCCCGGAGGGTGGAGCGGTCGTCTGCTTCGACGATGCGGACCGCTTGAACTGAGACCGCTGCCCGGCCAAGGCTGGGCGCCAGTGGGCCATCCCCAGCGCTTCCGCGCGACCTACCGGCGGCTCCAGGGGACGGAGCAGTTGCTCGCCTTCTACGACGTCCACGCTGACTGCCTTGTCGGCCAGGTGTGCAAGCGAAGACCGTGAAGGACCTGCTGGCCGTCTTCGCGAGGCTGCGGGCGTGCTATCCGCTGGATGTCTGGCTGCATGTCGTGATGGATAGCCTCAACACCCACAAGCATGCCCGCCTGAGAGCGTTCATGGCTGACCACAACATCGAGCCGGTCTACACGCCGACCTATGCGAGCTGGCTGAACGCCAGCGCGTCGCACTTCACGCCGCTGAAGAAGTTCGGCATCTGCGGCACCGACGACCCTTCCCACGAGTACCGTCGCTGACGCATCGCCCGCTACCTCACGTAGCGTAACCGCAGCAAGGGCAGCTCGAAAGCCGCCATTGCCAAATTCTCACGGACTAAGTTGTGTCGGCACTAGTTGATCTCGATTGCACCGGGAGCCCCGATGAGGCAGAAGGGCCAACTGTGAGCGGTGTTCGTTCCGCGTGGGCTGTCACGACCCGCCCGAGGATTGGCATTGCCCCGGCCACCTAACGAATGTGTCCGTCAAACCGGGGCAATGCCAGTCTGGATCAGACTGGGCCACCGTCTCCTCGTCGACCTGAACGCCGCGCGCGCCGACAGCAGCTACCGGCGACGCTTTGCCAGACTCTGCTCCCTGGATCTCCTGGCCATCGGCGACCTTGGCCTGTGACCCCTGTTTGTCCAGGCCTCAGAGGACCTCTACGAGATCATCCAGGAGCGCTACGAGCGCCGGCCCCTGATCGTGACCAGCAGTCGCCCTGCACGATGGCCGCGGATCTTCTCCGACAGCCTCCTGGCCAGCGCCGCCCTCGATCGCCTGACGCATCACTGCCAGACCATCCTCATCCAGGGCCAGAGCTATCGCCAGAGCGGACGCAGAAAGGAGGGAACGGTCATCGAACAGCCAGCCAACACCGTCTGAATCCACCGCACGGAGCGAGTTGGAGAGGGCGCGGTCTGCCCAGCTTTCAACGGGCGTCGCAATCTTCACGCAGGCCCCGCACTCGTTTTCAGTGGATCACATTGGTGAACATGGCTGGATCAGATCGGGCGGCTCTTGACATTTGCACCAGTCGGCGAGCTGGCGTGCTGAGACAGAATTGCATCAAGGAACAGCCTGGCAGGAGCACGTAACGAAGCACTCGACATGAAGATGGCGTAGATCGTTAGGTATAGTGGTGTGCCAGGCACGCAAATAATTCTTAGGCGTCCGTCTTCCACGTACTTGCGTATTGCTCTCTCACTCGCCACTCCAATCCCAAGCCCATTCAGCACTGCATCAACGATGAGTTCCTGTGAGTTGAATTCCATTGCCACATTGAGCGCCACCCCATGTCCGATGGACCACTGTCTCACTAGGTCACGAGATTCTGTGAAATCCTCGTGAAGGACACATGGGAAGTTCGAAAGTTCATCAGGACTAACTTGCCTGATTTGGGCGAGCGGATGGTCGTTCCTGGCGATGAACCACAGGCGTGCGGTGGTCACAGGTTCGGCCACTAAGGCTGGTGCAAGATCGTGTCTACCGAAGAGAGCAAGATCAAGTTCGCCCGACGAAACTCGGTCCGTGACTTGTCCGGTGGGCACGTTCTTGATCACGACCCGAGTGCCGTGCGACTCCTTGCTGAATTCCGGGAGCATCGGCATCACCAGGTTCCGGGCAGTGTCAGGGTGGCTGCCTATGGTGACGATCGCCGCATCATTTGACGGACCGACAATCTCGCGCTTCAACGTCTCGAGGAGTTCGTCAACACGATGCGCGAACCTCAAGCAAGCCCAGCCATTGTCATTGAGAACGAGGCGATTGGCCCTCCGGTCAAAGAGGAGTACGCCCAACTCGGCCTCGAGCCGCTTGATCTCGAGGGAGACCGCCGGTTGGGACATCCAAAGCTTCTCAGCCGCCTTGCTCACGCTCCCAAGCTCGGCCACGAGACGAAACGATCGCAAATTGTTGAGACGCATGGCTGCCCCCATAGAAGATACGGCCAAGTGTATAAGAACCGCCTATGGATTGCCATGACAGTTTCCTCCTTGTGGAAATCTTCGCCGTCGGCCATCGTCTGGCTCGACACAACACGGGAGGTTCGGTGCGGACGTGGAGGCGGGTCATGGCGATTCCAGAAGTGTTGTTCTGGCAGCGACCAGAAGTACGGAGGAGAACATGCGAGACGTCGTTGTCGCCGGGATCGGGATGCACCGGTGCGGAAAGTTCCCGGCCCTGAGCCTGAAGGATCTTGGCGGACACGCGGTCTGGGAGGCCATTCGAGATGCGGGAGTCGATCCGCGAGCGATCGAATGCGCTTACGTAGGCAACGCCGCAGCGGGGCTGCTGACTGGGCAGGAGATGGTTCGTGGGCAAGTAGTTCTCCGTTGGGCCGGTCTGGGCGGAATACCCATCATCAATGTCGAAACCGCCTGCGCCAGCTCGACCCTCGCACTGCGGGAAGCGTGGATAGCTGTGGGTTCGGGCATGTACGACATCGCGTTGGCGCTTGGCATGGAAAAGATGTTCATCGGCGATACCGCGAAGTCCATAGGGATCGTAGCCACCGCAACCGACGTGGAGTGGATCACCGCTCTGGGTTTCCAGTTCATGGGTATGTACGCAGGAAACCTCAAGCTGCAAATGGAGCGGAATGGCTGGACCCAGGAACTCTTCGCCAAAGTGGCCGTCAAGGGAAAGAGGAACGGTTCGCTCAACCCGTTCGCCCAATATCAGACGCCCCAGACCGTTGAAGAGATCCTCTCGTCTCGCGTGGTGGCCTGGCCGTTGACGCTTTACATGTGCTCGACCATGGGCGATGGGGCAGCAGCGGCCATCATCTGTTCAAGAGAAAAAGCACAAGCGCTCGGAATACAGCGACCAGTTCATATTCGTGCCCAGGTGACGCGCGCGAGCGGATTCAGCGACCCGCGGGTCCATGGACAAGTCCATCAGGAGGAAGAAACGCCGACCGGGCCATCCGGGCGCAACGAGATTGCCTACGAGGCTTACGAGGCGGCCGGAATCGGCCCTGAAGACCTCGATCTCGCCGAGATCCACGACGCCACGGCACCGGCCGAACTCGGGACGTACTCCGGCTTGGGGTTGTGCAATCCAGGAGATGAGGCCGCGTTCTTCCTCAGCGGAGCCACCCAACTAGAAGGCACGATCCCCATCAACACCAGCGGCGGCCTGGCCGCACGAGGCCATCCTATAGGTGCCACGGGACTGTATCAGATAGCCGAACTGGTCCTCCAACTGCGGGGGGATGCCGCGAAGCGACAGATCCCTGGCCGAAGAGGGACCGGGCCAAAGGTAGCACTTGCCTCCAACGGCGGGGGTGTGGTGGAGGGTGGTGCGGCCGCCAGTTGCGCCACCATTCTCACTGTGTGATTCATTCTGTGAACAACGGGTGGACTATGACTACTAATTTGCCAAGGGCGGTTCCGTTTAAAGATGGCCTGTTCCATATTGCGGAAGATGCCAGCGATGAAGCCTTCCTCATTGGGAGTCGGTGCCGAGACTGTGGTTTAGTGACATTTCCGTCGCGGAAGGTTTGTCCGGCCTGTGTGCGTGATGACGTGATGGAAGAGGTTCACATCGGAAAGTATGCCGAATTGGTTTCATTCGCGGTGGTGCGGCAGGCACCAGAAGGATTCACGCCGCCGTTCATCCAGGCAAATGTCAAGATCGATGAGGGCCCCGTGTTCTTTTCGCACATCGACGGCGTGGTGCCCAAGGAAGACGCATTACGCGTCGGGCAGCGCCTGAGGTTGGTGATCAAGACAATCCGCCGCGACTCCGAAGACAAAGAGATTCTGGCGTGGGCATACCGTCCGCTAGACGAAGAAAACAACTGACGAGTAGGGAGGGAGACGATGGAATTCAAAGAAGTCGTTGGGTGGCGAAGATCCATTCGTTTCTTCGCGCCATGGCGTCCAGTGGAGCGAGAAAAGGTCCAAGCGATCTTGGAGGCCGTATATCGTGCACCAAAGGTGTTGGAATTAGATATCGTGCGGTGCGTGGTGATCTACCGAGACGCGTTGACGGCGGAACAGCTTGAGTCAATACGCTCACCGATTAACTCCGCCCAGATAGATATGGCACCCGTGTATATCCAGTTCTTTGCCGATCTACAGGCTGCCGAACGCGCGATGGACGGCGGACATCTCAAGGAGCTCATCGATCTGGACTTGCTTCCAGCGAGCTTCGGATGGACTCACGACTATGTGGATCGGGTCATCGTGCCCCAAGTCTACAAGCGTATATTGACCGACTCTAATCGAGTCGTGGTTGGAAGGCGCCCCCCACTGCTTCAGGAAGTGGAAGAGCAAGCGCAAGCCCGCGCAGGTGGTGGGAGGACGGTCGTGGCGGTCGAGGCAGAGCCTGCAACGTTGCCCCTTAGCCTGCTGGTGCTGGCAAATACCGCGGTAGGGATTGCTCAGGCACACGCTCTTCTGAGTGCGTTCGATGAGGGGCTGGGGGCTCACCTTTGCGGCATCAGCCCGGTGGTGATGAAACAGCTTTGCAGGATCCCAGACTACTGGCATACAGGGGCGAGCACGATGTTGCTCGGGTACCATGCCGGTTCCTGGGAAGACGGCGGGCAAAGACCGCGGGAGCCCTTTGAGGAAGACTTCTTCGAGGGACGGTATGGCACTCCGTTTGTGCAAGATCCCGGGGTCGTCGGGCGACTCAAGGCTGAGCGCATGATTCAAGACGAAGCGCCACTTGCGTGGCGCAGGGGCGAACTCTCAGCTCTTGCGGACATGCTTGGTCTGCCGAAATAGGTTGGAGGAACAGGATATGGAGTTCAAGCGAGTTCTCGGGCGAAGACGTTCGTTCCACTACTTCGCGACCTGGCGGCCGGTAGAGCGCGAGAAGATCCAGGCCATGCTGGAGGCTGCCCGGAGGGCTTCCCGGGCCGTTAATACGCCATTCTTCAAGGCGGTAGTCACATATCGGGATCGACTGAGTCAGGAAGAGCGGAATCAATTTAAGACGGCCTGGGAGCCGACTGTTTTCGACTTCGCCCCCGTTTCCATTTTTTGGTACCACGATACGGAAGCACGCGTGGCGTATGTCGACAGGCTCAAGAGGCCGGGGGTCCCGTCCGGCGCCCTCCAAGACAACGCCGTGATGGCTCCTTTGCTGGGATGGAGTCGGCGTTTCTTGAGCGAAGTGATCCTCCCCGAACTCCTCGCGCCCGGTGGGAGGTCAGCTCCGCCGGCGAGAGGCGGGAACAGCGACGCTGCGATGGCAATGGAGCAGGCCCTGCTGTGCGCCTATGACGAAGGCTTGGCTGCGACTCTCGTCCCGTTCGACGAAGACGGTGCTCGAACCGTGCTTGGCGTCCCTGAGGTATGGGAGCCCCTCCTGGCCATGCTCGTGGGATACCCCGCCGAATCATGGGAGGCTGGCGGCCAGGCGCCGGGGCTCCCCTTTGAGGATGTGTTCTTTGCGGGCTCCATGGACACTGCCTTCGAGCGAGACCCGCAGGTCGTTGCGCGGCTGCAGTCCGAGGAGTTGATTCAAGAACAAGCCCCGATCGCCTGGCGAAAACACGAGATCCGGGGATTGGACCGAATGTTCCGGCTGCCGGCCAGTCGGTAGTGCCGAAGGAGAAATCCATGTCTGTTCCCTTTCACTTGCTAGACAGACCTATCACGGAATATATCGGCGTCAAGTTGTGGTTGGAGGAGTACGGTCAGTTTTGGGGTATTCCCCCTTCAATGATTGACCAAGAACTCAGCAGTAGCTTGTTGATCTTAGAGAGGTTCTGCGCCTTTGTAGGCAAAGACCCGGACCAAATCGCTGGCGAATGCCTGCGACCATCCAAGGTTGGTGAGGGAGTGATGCTCAGGACGAAAGCGCGAAGAGAGTACATCGGTTTGATCGCCGATTTCGAGCGAAAAGAGGGGAGCCGGGCTTCCGGCAGTGCAGTTCGCAGTTTCTTTATCCACAACGGCGTCGCGATGACTCCTAGTGCCTTGAGATGACGGAGCACATTCAAGTCGGAGGAGCATCTCAAACTCTGTGGCTCACAAATGAGTTGATTGCAAAGATGAAAGAGCTGCAGGTCGTCTCCACGGGAGCTACCTGCGACATCGATGGTGAAGTCAAGAACCGGGAGGTACGCGGCGATGGGCAACCAGGAAACCAGCGAATCACCACAGGGGCTCGAAGGTGTGCGGATCTTGGAGTCCGGCCGTTTCTTTGCAGGCCCACTCGTCGGGACACTCCTTGGCGATATGGGCGCCGAAGTGATCCGCTACGAAGAGCCCGGTATAGGCGATCCCCTGCGGCGCGGGTATCCGCCGCTCATCGGAGGCAAGGTCGGCCCCTACTTCCTCTGGTCAGCCCGCAATAAGAAGAGCATCACTCTCGATCTGCGTAAGCCAAAAGGCCAGGAGCTGTTCAAGGATCTGGTCCGAGTGTCCGACGTTGTGACCGAGAACTTCACTCCCGGGACCATGGCGCAATGGGGTCTCGACTACGAGCAGCTGCGAAAAGTGAACCCGGAGATCATCATGTTGTCGGTATCTGCCTACGGCGCCACTGGACCCTACAGCGATCGCCCAGGTATTGACCACATAATTCAGGCTGCCAGCGGACTCATGAGCGTCACTGGAGAGCCCGACGGACCCCCGACATTCAATGGAGTTGCAATTGCTGATTACGTGGGCGGCTTCACGAACACTTACGCCGTCCTCACCGCTCTGTACTACAAGTTGAAGACAGGTCGGGGCCAATGGATAGACTCGGCACTGTTCGATGCCGCGACATTTCTCCTTGAGCATAAGGTTCTTCACTACACTGCCTTGGGTGAGATGGCCTGGAGGCAGGGTAGCAGGGGATTACCTCTGTCGAGAGCGTATCCGGCGAAGGACGGCGAGATATTCATTGTCGGATCGTTTGCGATGCGAACTTCAATCTTACTCGGCGTAATCGGACGGGAGGAGTTCCTCGATGATCCGCGGTTTCCGAAAGACCGCTTCACGCCCTTCGACCGCGATTTCCTGGAGGAGATCGATGCTGCAGTTGCGGCATGGACGCTCAGTCACGCAATTGACGAGATAGAGCAAATACTCATCCCATTGGGGATTATGTGCGCGCCGGTCAACGATGTGGCAGCTGTGGTGGACCATCCTCAATACCGCGCAAGGGGCAATCTCGTAGAGGTCGAACACCCGGAAGTTGGGACGCTACGGTTCCAAGGGACTGCTCCCAAGCTTTCGCTAACGCCCGGCCGCGTGAAACGGGCTGCACCGTTGCTGGGGGAGCATAACCGGTACGTATATTGTGCCCTGCTCGGCCACACCGAGGCCGAGATGGAAGCGTGGGCCAAGGAGGGAGTCATCTGAAAGCTCGTCGTGCTGGAGGAGTGCTCCATCGAGTGAGCTTACGGGTCTCAGGCTCGTCGTCGGACGGGCAAGGGCCAACAACAAGTTTTCTAGGAGGGAAAGCAACGTGACTGAACATTCCTATTGGGCACGACAGGTGCAGATCTCACGGCGGAAGCTGGTTGGCGGTGTGGCAACAGGCATCACTGGTATCGTCGCTGTTGGCACGGTTGGCTGTGGGGGCAACAACAACGGTGGTGGTGCCACCAAGGGGGCGACCAGTGCGCCCGCCGGCGGCACTCAGGCCTCGGCGACGCCGCCTCCGTATCCGCCACCACCGACCTATACGAGCAAGGCTGACGTGCAGGCACTCCTGGAAAAGTACAGCCCCTTCAAGCTCCAAGCTCCGACCGGCGAGCCGAAGATAGGCGGCGAGTTCGTCGAGGAATGGGGAACGACTAACCACCTCGACATGACCACCTTGGACACTCCGCAGGTCCAGACCCTCGCCAACCGAGCATACAACCGTCTGTTGACAATCGACATGGGTCCCCGCGCGAATAACCTTCGCCTAGACCTCAAAGGCGACCTCGCAAAGTCCTGGGAGACTCCCAGTGACACTCAGTTCGTGTTTCAGTTGAACCCTGGCGTAAAGTTCCAGAACGTAGCGCCCGTCAATGGCCGAGATCTTACGTCATTGGACGTCAAGTATGCGTTCGAAAAGTATCAACAAGACAGCGCATTCAAGTCGTTCTTCGACGGCGTCGATAAGATTGAGGCTCCAGATAATCAGACCATTAAGGTCACAATGAAGGGTCCCGCGCCCTACTTTCTCGCGTCGCTTGCTGGTCCGATGGTCTACGTCTTTCCGAAGGAACTCCAGCAGGATCTCGAGACGAAGATGATCGGGAGTGGAGCCTTTATTCTCAAAGATATCGACCTGAATACCGGTTATAACTTCGTCAAAAATCCGGACTACTGGAAAACTGACGCTCAGGGACGACGTCTGCCGTATCTGGACAGCGTCAAGGGTAAGATTATCCTCGATCTACAACTCGCCCTCGCGGCGTTCGGCTCCGGTGAGCGAAGTGTGTACTCCCCGCCGACGCCAACGTTTTTGAAACAGGCTCTGGAGCTCGTACCGAACGCAGTCGTCGAGGTCCTTCCTCAGGCGCCGAGCGTCCAAGTGTACATGTCGCCACGGGTCGATGTCCCGCCGTTCAATGACGTGCGCGTTCGGCGGGCGCTTTCCCTGGCAGTGGACCGCCAGCAACTCATCGACTCAGCCGTCGGGGGCGCAGCAGTCCCGTCGAATTTCGTTCCCTTCGACTATCTCGGCAACTCCTGGCCACCAACACTTTCTGAGATGGGTCCATGGATAAAGTCGCAGGACATCCAGCAGGCCAAGCAACTCCTCCAGGAGGCAGGATATGCCAACGGTTTCAAGACCCAGGTGAACACCTCGGCAAAGAGCGGACCCCTGCTCGCCGCTCTTCAGCTGGTCCAGGCATGGTACAAAGAGATCAACGTTGATCTGCAGATTAACCAGCAGCAGACCCCGCAGTGGGCCCAGGAGTTTTTTGGCAAGACGTGGAATGGACTCACCGCCGACACAGTGGCATCGACAGGCTTCGATGCTGACATGTACACCTACCACCTCTACTACAGCAAGAGCCCTCGCAATTACTTCAACGTCTCAAATCCTGACCTCGACGCCATGCTTCTGAAACAGCGCATGACGACTGATGTCAAACAGCGACAAGGAGTCTTTCAACAGATTTACGATCACTTGTTGGACCAGGTCTATCGCATCCCCCTCTACTCAGGGTGGCGAACCCACATGTGGCGCGCAGACTTCGCCAACTACTCGGAACATCTGTATGCCTGGGGCCCATGGCATGCCTCCACCATGCACGAGAGCGTCTGGAAGGTGAGCTAGTGCCCCGCCAACTTGACTCTCAGTCTACTCGTCCGGCTGGCCGCCCTCCCGTCTCCCGGCGTACTGGGAGACGGGGGGCGGATGAGGGCAACATCCGAGACCTCCAAGCCGATCGCCAAACTTTAAGTTGGCCTAGCACTAGCTGGGAAATTCATCGAAGCGGTTTGGACTTTCACGGAAGGGGAGTCGCCGAATGGCCGAGTACGTAGCACGCAGGGCTGGCTTGGCGGTGGTAACGCTGCTTTTGCTGAGCGTCCTCGTGTCCGGGGTTGTCCGATTGATCCCCGGCGATGCGGTCATGGCCAAGATCGCTGAAGCCGGGTTCGCCGACCCGACGCAGATCCCGGCTCTTCGGCATGAACTGGGCCTCGACCGTTCGTTCCCCGAGCAGTATGGCTCCTGGATTCTCGGCGCGCTGCACGGGGACTTCGGAGACTCGTTTCAAAAGCACCGCCCCGTGTTCGGGGAGTTCGCTGATGCACTCCCGGTCACCCTCGAACTCGCTGCACTTGCCTTCATCACGTCGTTACTGATCGCGGTGCCGCTTGGAGTTCTATCAGCAATCCGGCCAAACACACCGTGGGATCTCGGCGGACGTTTGTTCGCCGTATGCGGACTGGCGATGCCAGACTTCTTTGTGGCCCTAACTGTGATCATCGTGCTCTCTAGATTCTTCAACTACACCACTCCAATTGGTTACGTCAGTCCGACGGATGACCTGTGGAAGAACCTGCAACAGTTCGTCTTCCCTGCAGCCATACTGGGTTTCCGTATGTCGGCTGTAACAATGCGCATGCTGCGGTCGTCGCTGCTCGAAGTTATGCGCCAGGACTATGTCCGCACAGCGTGGGCAAAGGGTCTTCGCGAGCAGGTGGTAGTGACTCGTCATGCACTCAAGAACGCGATGCTTCCAGTTGTCACGATCGTGGGTAACCAGGCAGCGTATCTGTTCGGAGGTGCAGTCATCCTCGAACAGATATTTGCACTTCCCGGTGTTGGATGGCTGACCTTGTCAGCCATTGAGATGCGGGACTACCCACAAATTCAGATGAACGTGCTCTTCTTTGGAGTAGTGATAGTTGGTATGAACCTCCTGGTTGATCTCTCCTATGGTTGGCTCGATCCACGAATAAAGTTGGCTACGTAGGTTTTAGGTTGACGCAATATGTCCAGTGCTGAAATTGTCCGCTCTCGTGCCGAAGAATGGAAAGCACAACAGTCGAGGAGTAGGTCGCTCAGGCGAGTGCTTTCCATCGTCAGACGGCAGCCGTTAGGTGTGGCAGCTGGCGTCATACTGATGATCATCATAGTCGTCGCAATTGCAGCGCCGTTAATTGCGCCGTACGATCCGTACGAGGTACATCCTGTCGATAGTTTGCAAGGTCCCAACGCTGCCTACCTTCTAGGGACAGACGACCTTGGACGTGACCTGTTAAGCAGGACCATCTACGGAGCAAGGATTTCACTTGAAGTCGGCATCCTCGCTGTCGCAGTTGGGGTGTCGGCGGGCGTCCTTATCGGTCTCGTGTCAGGCTACGTAGGTGGGTGGGTCGATATGATCATCCAGCGAATCTCGGATGCCTTTATGGCCTTCCCGGCGCTCATTCTTGCAATGGCAGTTGTCTCCGTGCTCGGAAGTGGGCTCGACAAGATCATCTGGGTGATCGCGATCGTTATGATTGCTCCGGTCGGTCGGGTCATGCGGAGCAGTGTGTTGGCCGTCCGTCAGGAGGCTTATGTTGAGGCCGCGATTGCGAGCGGCGCCTCACATTTGCGCGTGATGGTGCGTCACATCCTTCCGAACGTGGCAGCGCCGATCATCGTTTTGGTCTCCGTTCTGATGGGTGCTGCGATCCTGATCGAGGCCGGCCTCAGCTTTCTGGGCCTCGGTATCAAACCGCCGGAGCCTTCGTGGGGAACCATGTTGAGCGGCGTAGGGGCTTATTACGCCCGGCAGTCGCCTCATCTTGCCCTTGTGCCGGGAGCAGCGATCAGCATTACCGTGCTTGCACTCAATCTGCTTGGTGACGCGCTTCGGGACGAGCTCGATCCGCGATTGCAGGGGACAAGGTAGTGCTCTCAACCGTCCGCCAACAAGCTGTCCGTGGAAGGGAACCAGACCGGAGAATCAACATGCCATCGTCTACTGCTTTCGCCCATCTCTTTAGTCCGATTCGCATTGGCAACCTCACAGTCTCCAATCGCATCATGAGCCCGCCCCACGTGCCGGGCTTCCAGGGCGCGGACTGGCTACCCACCGACCGCCTCATTGCGTATTGGGAGGCTAAGGCTAAGGGCGGGACAGGTATCGTGTGTACCGGCGCGGTGCCTGTCCATGCCTCGATGCTAGGAGTCGTTCCCTTCACCCATCCCGACGCCAGGACAGCTTATGCAAAGGCGGCCCAGGCAGTGCAGCGCCACGGAGCCAAGTTCTTCATTCAACTCTGGCATGCCGGAAGCCAGGTTGGCGGAATCCTTGGTGCCCCTACTTGGGCCGCATCCCCGATGCCGTCCCCTGACGGCTGGACCACGCCGCATCAGATGACTGAGAAGGAGATCTGGGAAATGATCGATGCCTATGCCCGATGCGCGGAGGCGGCCCGCGAATTTGGAGCTGACGGCGTCGACATCCACGGCGCACATGGATATCTCATCACGGGGTTTACGTCTGCCTTCTACAACCGACGCGAGGATGACTGGGGCGGCAGCCTCGAAAACCGCGTGCGGTTCCTTGACGAGCTGGTCAGCGCGGTTCGCAAGAGGGTCGGGCAGGACTTCGTCGCGGGCCTTCGCTTCAGCGGGGACGAGTTTGTGGAGGGTGGCCTCAATACAGAGGAATCGAAGAAGATCTTGGCGCCGCTGGCGGCAAGCGGGAGGATCGATTACCTCAACATAAGTGTCGGGAACTACTTCACGAAGCAGACAATCATAGCGCCCAACTACGTTCCCCTCGGCGCCTTCGTCCACGTTGCTGCGGCGATAAAAGAGGTTGTGGACATCCCGGTCATTGCGGTCGGTCGCATCATCGACCCGCTGCAGGCAGAGCAGATTATCGCGGGTGGTCTTGCGGACCTCGTGGCGATCAACCGCGCTATTATCGCTGACCCGGAGTTTGCCAACAAAGCTCGCGAAGGGCGGGTAGAAGAAATTCAGAAATGCATCGGCTGCAATGAGGCTTGCTGGGGGAGAGCGTCCCTCGGTCTCACCGATGGCATTAGTTGCACGGTCAATCCCGACATCGGATTCGAGGCCTTACACGAGTACCGCTCGGCGGCGCAGCCGAAGAAGATCCTCGTCATCGGGGGGGGCGTAGCGGGCATGAAGGCCGCGACGGTAGCAGCGGGACGGGGACACAGGGTGACACTTTACGAGCGCTCGGATGAATTGGGTGGCCAGGTGAACATTGCCGCGAAGGCGCCCGGGCGAATCGACATGGCCGACTCTGTGCGTTACCTGAAGGCCGAAGTGGACCGGCTCAACATCGAAGTGCACCTCTCTTCCGAGGCGACGGAGGAGAAAGTGCTAGAGCTGTCCCCTGATGTTGTTATCGTCGCGACCGGCGCGACGGGCTACATACCAGAAGACGTCACGATAAATGATGGCCGGAACGTGTGTGAAGCCAGTCAGGTGCTTCAACGCGAGGTGGTGCCAGGAAGACGTGTCCTTGTCGTGGCTGGTGACCGGCATATGAGGGCAATGACAACAATCGACTTTCTCCTCGATAAAGGGTCCGAGGTTGAGGCGATTACCCAGGATATGTCATTTGGTGAACAGATCGAGTACAACACGGCCGTGATGGTCTTTGAGCGACTATACACCAAGGGGGTTCGTCTGACTCCTCTTACGGCTGTACGGTCTATCGATGACAACCATGTTAGTCTCGTCAACGTCTTGACGGGCGAAGAGGAAGAACGTGAGGTCGACACAATCGTGTTTGCGGTTGGAGCAAGGGCGAACGATGGACTGCTGAAGGACCTCGGGACTAAGACTAAGGCCCAGGTAGTGGGCATCGGAGACTGCGTGGCACCTCGGCGGATGGTCTGGGCCATCCGCGAAGGCGCTAAGGTCGGACGCGAACTGTGACAGAGCTGGATACGAGCTGGAAAGCGAGGCGAAAATGACCAACTACGACGTGCTGTTTGAACCGGTGCGGCTCGGTCCAATCGAAGTTCGAAACCGCTTGGCGGCAGTATTTACCGGTCAAGCCTGGGGAGGCGGTGGCGGGGTCGAGCCGAACGAACCGGGTCTGCTGGCGCTGATGACTGCGGTGGAGCGCGCGGCAGATGGCATAGGTTTGATCGTGGGTGAGCCCCAGTCAGTCCACGCCACAGGTACTGCTGGTCCGACGGTTGTGGAGAACGCGAGTGGCGGGGTTGTCGAGCCGTGTGCAAGGATTGCGGCAGCCGTGCACGGCCATGGTGCGAAGATCTTCGGACATCTCTGGCACCCGGGGATTCAGGGCAATCCCGGATACCGCTCCGTACCGCTGTGGGGCCCATCCCCCGTCCGCGCCCCGTTGGGAGGAACGGTGCCAATGGGGGGCGGCGATATCGCCCATGAGATGAACCTCTCCGAGATTACAGAACTCGTGGCCGCCTTTCGCGATAGTGCTGGGCGCCTTCGAGTTGCCGGATACGATGGAGTCGAGGTCAACGCCGCCCACGGCTCTCTGATCTCGCAGTTCCTTTCGCCCATAACGAATCTCCGGAACGACGATTACGGTGGCTCTCTGCCGAACCGTACTCGCCTCCTTGCGGAAGTGCTCGCCGCCGTCAGGTCGGCAATTGGAGACGGCATGGCTCTCGGCGTGCGACTCAGCCCTGACGGCCACGTCGGGAGACGGACCAGGGGCGACGAGTTGGTCGAAATCGCCCGCTTTGCTGCCCATGAAGGCGCTGACTACCTGTCACTCGGTCCAGCGATGGTTCCGAATGCCACGGAAGAAGACGGCTGCTTCGGCGAAGAGACGGGCGCGATCCGGGCAGCACTCGGTGTCCCGGTCCTATACAGAGGCAAGGTCACAGCTCCGGCGACCGCCGCCAGGATCGTAAAGGATGGGGAGGCAGATTCAGTGTCTGTATTCCAGGCCACACTTGCAGAACCCGCATTCGTGAGTAAGGTCCGGGCTGGGCGGGTCGAAGCGATCCGCCCTTGCACGGCCTGCAACGAGGCATGCGTTGGCGGCCCGATAGATCCAACCCCCCATTGCATCTATCGATGCCTTCCGGCGCTCGCCGCCCTGACTAATCCTCGACCGACCGGTTCGCCGAAGAAAGTGCTCGTCGTCGGTGCGGGCATTGCCGGCCTCGAGACTGCCGCGTTACTGCAGGAACGCGGGCATACGGTAACGTTGGCAGATCGCGATGACGACATCGGCGGCCAACTTCGGACAGCAGCATTGCTCCCCGGAGGTGCAGCATTTACGCAGGTCATAGACTACTACCGGACTCGGATAGAGTCGCTCGGAATCGACGTCAAAGTCGGTTTTGAGATGGATCTTGAGCGAGTCAGGGCCGAACACGCCGATGTCATCGTGGTTGCGACCGGCGCTCAGCCCGCGCTAGTACGCTTCGAGTCCGAAAGCGCTCGCCCCCTTGACGTAACAACTGCGGTGCGGGGGGATGGCGATATTGGCCAACACGTGCTGGTCGCGATGGGGCCGAGCGAGCACGGCAAGCAAGCAGTTCCGGTGGCCGAACTCCTCCTGCAGCAGGGGCACGACGTCACGCTGGTCTTTCGTGAACGATCGCTTATGGCAGGAGCCGGCCCGGAGCTCCAACTCGATGCTTACACTCGGCTCGTACGCCTCGGCGCGAAGCTCGTGCCTGACTGCGAGCTGGTGAACTATCGGGACCATGCGGCCGAGATTCGCAATATCTTCAGTCAGCAGACTGACCGCATCGCCTGCGATTCGGTTGTCTGCGCGTATGGCGGCACAGCTCAGGACGCGCTCTTCACCGCAATGATGCCTGCGGGTGACTCGGTTTACCAAGTGGGTGACAGCGTCGCTCCTCGCGACGTTAGAGGTGCCGTGCGAGATGCACAAATGCTGGTGGCTACATTGGTGGTTCAGGAGACGAAGGTATGATGGCGGCACTTGTTCTTCTTATGGAGGCTTTGGCCGACGCGACTAAGCTCATGGGAGTCGCGCAGAAAACGTGCCTACCAGGTCAGCGCATCGGCGTCGTCGTGGTGGATGCAGGGTCCCCAATGGCGTTGGACGAATTCGGCAAACTGGGCATCGACGAAGCATGGGACCTCCGTGGAGGCGACAGCGCGACCCAGGCGGACTTCCTCGCGTCCCTGATTCGCGAATGCCGACCTCAACTCGTTCTTGGGTCGCATGTAGCCGGTTCAGCGGAGCTCCTTGCTCAAACCGCCGCAATCCTCCAGTGCTCATACGCTCCCGGATGCATCCGGCTCGAACGCACTGCCGAAGATTCATTCGTCCTCGGTCGTCCGTGCCTCCAGGGGAGAGCGTATGCCGAGATGGCGTTCTCGGGCGACGGACCGATCATCGTTGCGGTTGACCCTGTCGCGTTCTGGCCGGCTCGCGAGGGTCCCGGAAGGCCGGTGGAGGTGCATCACGTCCAGCTCTGTGAGCCAACTTCACGCCGGAAGGTTCTCGAAGTCATATTGGGGGACCCGGCACAACTCGACCTGTCTGATGCCGACCTGATCTTGGCGGGAGGTGCGGGGATGGGGAGCCGGGAGGCATTCGAGACCCTCGCGGAGCTGGCTAGTGCCCTCGAGGGCGCACTAGGCGCGAGCCGGGTCGCAGTCGACCGGGGCTGGGCAACTCGGGATCGACAGATTGGCCAGACAGGTCGCAGCGTTTCTCCCAGGGTGTATGTCGCCTGGGGTATTTCAGGCGCGACCCAACACCTTGCCGGGGTTCGAAGCTGGGAGCGGCTGATCGCCGTGAACAACGACCCTGACGCCCCAATCTTTCGCTTCGCGGACGTTCAGGTGCTCGCCGATGCTCCATCTTTGGCCAAAGTGATGCTGGACGCTCTTGCAACAAGGCAGACTGCAAGACAAGAAAGTGAGGTTGGACGGTGAGAGTCGCGGTGTGCGTCAAGTGGGTGCGAGATCCTGATTCCCCTCCCCAGTTCACGCGAGCACTCTCGCGCCAGAATTTCCCGCCCACTTACATTCCCAGTCCGATTGACCTTGTGGCGACGGAACTGGCGGTTCGCCTGGCACAGGGGACTCCGACTGCAGACACTACTGTCGTCTCTGCCTATTGCTACGGCGATGCGTCTTCTGAAGGCGTGCTGCGTCTGGCAATCGCGATCGGCGCGAACAAAGCAACGAGAGTGGAATCAGACGGGCAGATGGTTAATGACCCGCTCGCTACAGCTCTAGCCTTATCGGAAGCAATGTCGCAGGAGAAGCCGGACGTGGTGTTGTGCGGAGAGCGTTCGCCGGACTTCGGTAGCGCTTTCGTGCCCACGGCGATGGCTACTGCCCTGCAAGCGAACATCGTTCGGAACGTGATTGCAATCGAGCGTTGCACGCCCGACAGCATAGTTCTCCGGCAGAGGATGCCCCAGGGTGCCCAGCAGGTGGTCGAGGCGAGCTTTCCCACAGTGGTCGCCGTCTTGGAGAGCGCCGCCACTCCACGCTATCCGTCGGTCCGGGCGCGGATGTCTGCCGAACGCTTCGAGATCCTCGTTGTAGTCCCTCGTGCTGGCATCCGTGGTTCTGGTCTCGTCTTGTCAACTATCAAGCCGCCGCGACCCTCCAGAATGATCGGCCCTGACCCTCATCTATCCGCACACGAAAGGTACGAATTGATGCTGTCGGCCGGGCTACGGCAGCACACCTCGAGCCAGACGATCAAAGGCGACTTGGAGGCTGTCGCGGCTGAGTTGCTCGGAGTCCTGGGCAAGTAAGTCGGCGTCGCTGTCGAACTGTCTGACTGAGGTCTCCAACACGCCAACGACGGTGCTTCACATCGAGCAGATTACGCAGTCGGCGATGCTTGTCGGGAACATCGGCAGATCCGTGGGGAGTGCTGGAGCGCATTTTCCACGGGTGCACAAGGGCCACGACATTCGTCGCCATCGTCTGTTAAAGTCGCGAACCGGACGGAGGTACACTACGACGACTACACGATCAAAGACAAGGTCGCAATCGTCGGCATCGCCGAGACGCAGTACTACAAGCGCGGCACTGCAGCCGAGAGCGAGTTCCAGCTTACGATCGAAGCGATCCGGGCCGCCGCCGAGGACGTCGGCCTCGATGTCCGGGTGATGGCTTCGCCTCCTACAGCAACGACCGGAATGACCCGGCACGGCTGGCTGCGGCACTCGGCAGCCCCGACCTGAGCTTCTCCAACATGTTCTGGGCGGCCGTGGTGGCGGTGGCTCCGGCGCGGTGGCCAACGCCGCGGCTGCGCTTGTCGCCGGCCACTCAAACTACGTGGTCGTCTATCGCGGCCTCGCCAGGGACAGTGCGGCCGCTTCGGCCAAGGTTCGCCGGCGCGCACCATCTCCGGCGCCGCCGCCTACACCACTCCCTATGGGCTGATGTCGCCTGCCCAGTCATTCGCCATGCGCGTCCGCCGCTTCATGCACGACCACTACATCGGCCACGACCCGCTGAAGGCCATCGCCGTGGCCTCCTACCACCACGCCCAGTCCAACCCCCGGGCGGTGATGCACGGCCGGCCGCTCTCGTCCGAGGACTACGACAACTCCCGCTGGATCGTCGAACCGTTCCGGCTGTTCGACTGCTGCATGGAGAACGACGGCGCAGCCGCAGTCATCCTGACCACCGCGGAGCGTGCCCGCGACCTGAAGCAGAAGCCCGCGTACCTCCTCGCCGCCTCCCAGGTTCGGACTACCGGCAGGCGGCTCCCTCGCACAATGCCCCGGACTACGGCACGTCGAACTTCAAGACGGTCGCGAAACGGCTCTACGCCATGGCCGAGGTCGGACCGAAGGACGTCGACGTCTGCCAGTCCTACGAGAACTTCACCGGCGGTGATGAGCCTCGGTGGAGCATGGCTTCTGCGAGCCCGGCGAAGTCGAGGAGTTCATGACGCTCGACAACTTCCTTGCCCCGGGCGGGAGGCTCCCCCTGAACACCAGCGGCGGCAACCTCGCGGAGTGCTACATGCACGGCCTCGAACTCATTACCGAGGCGGTCCACCAGGTGCGCGGCACCGCGGCCGCACAGGTTCCCAACGTCCAGGCCTCGATGGTCTGCTCCGGCCCGATGGTGCAGCCCGTCAGCGACCTCGTTCTCGGCGCCTGAGGAGCCAGCGATGACTACAGAAACCACCAGCTACCTGCCCGCCGGCCTGCCAGTGCCTGTCCCCGCGGTCGACGGCCTCGATACGGAGTACTGGGAAGCGGCGAAACGCCACGAACTGGTCGTCCAGCAGTGCTCCAGCTGCAACGGCTACCAGTTCGGCCCCGAGTGGATCTGCCACCGGTGCCACGCCGGGGACCTCCAATGGGCCCGCGCGTCTGGTCGCGGCACCATCTATAGCTGGGAGCGCGTCTGGCACTCCGTGCATCCCGCCCTCAAGGACGCCTGTCCGTACCTGGTGGTGCTGGTCGAACTGGCCGACGCAGGCAACGTCCGCATGGTCGGCAACTTGCTCGGCGACCCGCTGCAGGAGGTCGCGATCGGCGCCGGGGTCGAGTGCGTGTTCGAGGACCACACGGATGACGGCGTGACCCTCGTCCAGTGGCGCACGGTGGGCTGAAGGCCATTTGTGAGGCATGAGCAATGGCCGTTTGTCGTCGGCTGCGCCTCGCGATGGCCGGACGGTCGCTGTGAAGTCTACTAATCTCAAATCCGAGGAGAGCCAGTGTGGAAACGTCAAGGACCATCGGCGACATCAGCATCGAACTCGGCGACGACCACGTAGCAGTGGTGGAGATCCATCGTCCGCCGAGCAACTTCTTCGACGCAGATCTGATATGCGCCATTTCTGACGCCTACGAACAGTTGGATGAAGACCCGGCTTGTCGGGCCATCGTCCTTTGTTCCGAAGGGAAGCACTTCTGCGCGGGCGCCAACTTCGGGGCGCCGGCTGAACCGCCCGCACAAACCGGAGTCTCGGCCCCTCGCGACCTCTACGCCGAAGCCGCACGCATCATCGAAGCGAAGACGCCGGTCGTCGCGGCCGTCCATGGGGCTGCAATCGGCGGCGGGCTTGGCCTCGCCTGCTCGGCTGACTTCCGGGTGGGCTGCAGCGAGACCAGAATGGCCGCGAACTTCGCCCATCTCGGCTTTCACCACGGCTTCGGGCTCACGATCACCCTCCCACCAATCGTTGGTCAGCAGCGGGCGCTCGAACTCTTGCTCACGGGCAAGCGCATCGATGGCGAAACCGCCTCCCGGATAGGGCTGCTCGATCGCTTCGTCGCGGTCGGCGAGGTCCGGGCCGAAGCGCGGCGACTGGCTGCGGAGATCGCGTCCGCCGCCCCGCTGGCGATCGCCAGCATCCGGGCGACCATGCGCGCCGGGATTGGGGAACGCTACCGCCAGGCCACTGCCCATGAGGGCCGCGAGCAGGCCCGGCTGCGCGCCACCGAGGACTTCCGCGAGGGGATCAGGGCCAGCGCCGAGCGCAGACCGCCGGTCTTCCAGGGAAAGTGATCGTGTGATAGGTGAGGCCTGACTGTGGGAGTGTCGGAGGCGTCCGAGATCAGAGGGTGCTGCACCGGTAGAGAACAGCTGGAAGACGTCGGTCATCTGGTGTGGTAGACGCCTTTCGGCATCAGAGGGTGCTGTACCTTAGGTATTGCCGGGTGCCGAAACTTCCTCAGAATCGGCGGTAAGGCCTTTCGGCCTCAGCGGGTGCTGCACTCTCGTCAAGGACATGTCGTGTATGTCGCGCTCTCGCGTACGCCGTCTGTGCGGACCCATGTTCCGGCACCGTCGGAGACATCGCGGTACAGGCGTTAATCGCCGCGAGGTGCGAGCCAGTGATCGCCACGAACATTGAGGCGGCACTACTGATGGCCTCGTCGACGAGTTGCCAGGCGAGGCTGGCCCGGAGCGCATGTGTCAGGTGCGCGGTGTGCGTGCGGTGCGGGGCAATGTTCGACCGACGGGCCTAGGCCGGCAGATCGGCCAGCGCACTCTCATATGCACGCATCGCTGAGTTGTCGAAGCAGGCGAATATGACTTGTAGTGGCCGCGAGGATGCCAGCAGGAAGCTTCGCACCTCGCGTACGGCGATCCCGGCAGCCAGCTCAACAGGGAACCGATGTAACCCGGTCGAGATCCCGGGAAAGGCGACTGAACAAGCACCCGTGGCCGTTACTTCCTCGAGGCACCGCCGGTAGCACGATGCCAGGAACTGCGCTTCGTCGGCGGAACCTCCCCGCCAGATGGGGCCGACTGTATGAATCACCCAGCGTGCTCGAAGTCGGAATCCCGGCGTGGTCTTGGCGTCGCCGACTGCACAACCGCCCAGGCGTTGGCAGGCTTCCAGAAGTTCGGGCCCGGCTGCGTCGTGAATCATCCCGTCCAGTCCGCCGCCGCCCAACAAGTCCGCGTGCGCCGGGTTGACGATGGCTTCTACGTCGAGATCGCGGATGTCTGCGTAGACGGCCAGGATGCGTTCGGTCAGATGCCCACCTCCTCATTCTCGACATGCGGTCAGCCATCAACCAGACCGAACACTAAGACCAGTTCGTGCTCAGGACTCGCACTGTTTGGTACCAGGTACTAGCCTCTCGCTTGTACTGAGCCACGGGATCGCGTTAACCATCTCAGCGTCCACGTTGGTTGTACCGACCGGGACGCCTTCTTCCGTGAGGCCCCCACGACCTCCGGCTATCAGGATGGAACCGTCATTGAGTCGCGCCACGCCGCTGCCTGACCTGCTCATGCGCAAGTGAGTGCTGAGGGAGATATGACCAGATCTTGGGGATGGGGCGGGGGGAGGAAGGTCAGGCGGCGCTCCTGTTGGTGGTGTCGATGATACCGTCGATGAAGCGTCTGCCGGCAAGCACCTGGGGGATGAGCTGATGTCCGTCGAGCTTGCGCCAGTGACGTTGGGCATGCTCGACGAGCTTGTAGACCATCGCCAGGCAGGCATCACGGCTGCCTGAGCCCTTGGTGCGCCGATGGCGCAGGCGGACCGTGGCGAAGGTGGACTCGATGGGGTTGGTGGTGCGCAGGTGTTTCCAATGCTCGGCGGGGAAGTCGTAGAAGGCGAGCAACGCGGCCCGGTCCTTCTCCAGGCACTCGGCTGCTTTGGGGTACTTCGCACCGTACTTCTCCAGGAAGAGGTCGAAGGCAGCTTCGGCATCCTGGCGGGTCTCGGCCATCCAGATCTGGTGGAGGTCATCCTTGGCTCGCGGCTGGACGCTCCTGGGCAGCTTGTCGAGGACGTTGCCGCTCTTATGCATCCAGCAGCGCTGTTCGCGCGTGTCCGGATAGACCTTGCGCAGGGCGGCCCAGAAGCCGAGAGCGCCGTCGCCCACGGCCAGCTTTGGCGCGATGACGAGGCCGCGCTTCTTGAGGTCCACGAGCAGCTCATGCCAGCTCTGCTCGCTCTCGCGGTAGCCATCCTGCACGGCGAGAAGCTCCTTGCGGCCGTCCTTGGTGGCCCCGATGAGGACGAGGATGCACTGGCGATCGTCACCATCGAGACGGATGGTGAAGTAGATGCCGTCTGCCCAGATATAGACGTACTCGGACGTCGCGAGGTCGCGCTTCTTCCATGCTTCCAGTTCGCACGACCACTCCTCCTTGAGCTTGAGGACGACACCGGCCGAGAGATTGGCGGCATTCGTCCCCACAAGCGACTGCAGCGCCTCGCCCATGTCCGCGGCCGAGATGCCCTTGAGATAGAGCCAGGGGATGAGGGCGTGCATCGAGGGCGAGCGGCGGAGGTACGGCGGGAGGATGGCCGAGGTGAAGCGGACCTGGTCGGGCGCGTCCTTGCCCGCCCGGTCGCGGACCCGCGGCTGGCGCAGATCGAGCGGCCCTGCTCCGGTGAGGAGCGTACGCTCAGGCAGGTGGCCGTTCCGCACAATGCGATGACGGCCGGCGTCGTCCCGCACATCGTCAAACTGCGTGAGGACCTCGGCGACTTCGAGCTCCAGGGCTCGCTGAAGCAGTTGTCGCGCGCCTTCACGCACGAGCTCATCAAGCGGCGAGACTGGACGGGCGACCGCCGTGTTCGTACTGTCGGACATGGGGCGTACCTTCTCCTTGAGGGTCTGTGAGTTTGTCACCCACAGGGTACGCCGCCCTCCTTCCTCTCCCGCCCCGTCCCCAACTTTCCGTCATACCTCGTGCTGAGGTCCCAAGAATCGAGAAGCGGATCATAGACCGGAACTCTTACGGAGTTCACCTCCACTCCAATCAAAGCAACCGTCCCATTGTCGAGCACCACGCTCGAATGGCCGTTGGCAACAACGGCTACTCCTCGCACCCATTCATCAACAGAAGGGTTATAGATCAACGTGAGGGGCAGGTTGCCGCGGCCGTTGAGAAACCCGCCCGTCGAGAGTACGCGACCATCGGTGAGCAGAACTCCCGAGCCGAGTCCCTGCCGACTGGGCAAGGGGGCGGTAAGCGTCCATGTGTCCGATAGGGGGTCGTAGATCTCGGCACTGGTCGGACCACCGTCAGAGTCAGAGTCGCTCCACTGGAATCCTCCAATCGCGAGTACCCGACCGTCCAGGAGACTGACAGCTGACTTCGATCGCGCCGCGTGCATGGGGCCCGTGTATGTCCAGGCCAAGGTCTGAGGATCGAGGACTTCGGATGTTGAGGTTTCGGCCCCACCGACCACCAGAACGCGACCGTTAGACAGCAAAGTGACCCCATCGCTGCCCAAGCGCGCCTCGTTCATGCTGGGGCCCGGGGACCACCGGCCCGTGCTTGGCTCATAGATCTCGGTGGTCGACAGCACTTCGACGGGTTCGCCCGGATGTGTTCGCTTCCAGCCTCCAACGACTAGGACACGTCCGTCCCCCAGGTCAACGGCACCGTGGCCCATCCGCGGTTCAGCCATCGATCCAGTGGCGACCCAAAGATTGACGCGTGGATCCCAGATCTCCGCACTCGCAAGCGACACAAAGCCAGGGCCGCTGCCTCCGACCGCGAGAACCCTGCCATCGTCCAGGAGCGTCATTGTCTGACCCGCTCTCGGCTCGGCCATCTCACCAACGAGTTCCGTGGTGGTCTTGGTGATCCGGCAATTCTTCTCCTGCGTCGGGATGGGGGACACGAGGGGCGTCGCTGGTGCCGCAGTGGGCTCGATTGCTGAGGGCGTGCCTGTACGTTCGGATGAGCAGCCGGACTGTGAGATCACCACGGCCAGCGCCAAGGCGACGGTTCGCAAAGACCTAGTCTCCATCATCGAAGTAGCTCCTCTGCTGCCCTGAGCAGTCGTACAGGACTGCGTCGTCGTCCTCAGAGTTATCCCACATGTTCGTGGACGTCCACCACAGCTGGTTCGACGAGTTGGGGAACGCCGGAGTCCCCGAGCGAGTCTGAACCGAGCCGCTGAGCGTGAAATTGTCCGGGAAGTCGTACCGCTGGCTCCCGCGCGTACTGATGAGGTACCAGCCCGTCATGTTTCGGGCCCCCGACACGGTCACGACCTCAAGCACCTTGTCCAGACCGGTGATGGTCGCCGACGCTGCGGTGCAGGAACCGGTCACGGTCGGGGTTGGCGTCGCGGTCCCCGCGGGCGGCGGGGACGGTGTCGAAGTAGCGGTCGCTGACAGCACGGGCGTTGGAGTCCCGGGCACGCCGACTCCTCCGCATACCGGCCACAACCCCCGGCTGTTCGTCTTCGCTTCCTGCTCGGACGCGGCGATCCGCGCCTGGTACTTCACATCCGGTGGGTAAACCGCCAGCGCAGCGTACCCATCCCGCACCAGCCGTTCGTTGAACAGCTCGCCGTCGAGCCAGATGTAGCGGAGGTTCCGGCCGAAGCGGTCCTTGTTCGAGACATCGTTCTCCAGCCCGCCCTGGTGGTTCAGGAGCTTCGCCTTCGTGTACGCCGATGGCTCCTTCCCGAAGCACTCTCCAGGACTGATCTCGGGAGTATCGACCAGGATGAACCTGATCCGGCCCCGGTCGCCGCAGCCCGACACGTCGATCGTGTCCCCGTCCACGACGTTGGTGACCGTGCAGAAGGCGAGCCCGGCAGGCGTGGCTGAAGCCGAAGGGGCCAGGGTGACGGTGGCCGCAGGAGTGGCCGTCGCCCCGCTCGCAGAGTCCGCAGCAATCTGCGGGAACCGGGCCCGGGCCTCGAGACCGGCGGCGTGGGACCTGGGGGGAGAGTCCCCCGCAGCCGTTGCCGCGAGCAGAATGATGCCCGGCAAGAGGAGAAGGAGTGAAGGCGCGAACTTTCCCATGGGACCGCTCCGTGACTACCTGTGCTGGCCGTGGCGAAATCTAGGAGCCTGTCTGAGAAATACGAGCGAGGCCATGACGGTTCGTGATCGACCTCACAGAATCGCCGAGAAGGCCTCGAAACGCGGCGAGGCGGACCTTCGAGACCCCCGCACCCAAGACATAAACGCTACGTTATGAATAAACCGACAGGCTCCTAGCGGGGCCAGCGGGCCACGGGAAGGGTCTCGCCAAACTCGACTCAATTTGACGCGAAGGAAGACCGATGCGAGACCTCGTAGCCCGAACCACCCTTTACGACCTGCTCTGGTCCGTCCCCATGAGCAGGCTTGCGAAGCAACTCCAGATGTCCGACCGGGGACTGTTCAAGCTGTGTACGAGGGAGGACATCCCGGTCCCGCCCCGCGGCTACTGGGCAAAGCTCCAGTACGGAAAGCCGGTCCGAAGACCACCGCTCGGTCCAACCCCCGAGGGTCACCGCGACTGGATACCGGTCGCGCCGTCGGGTTCCGAGCTTGGCGCGGAAGGACGGGAGTGGATCAGAAGCGAGATGGAACGGCTCGGATGGGACCAGCCAACAACCCGGACTCCAGAGCTCGAAGAGCCAGCACACGAGCACGACCTGCACGTCCTCGCCTGGCGAACACGCCGACAACTCGCAAGGGCCAGGGTCCGGGAGCAACGAGCTCGGCAGCGCGAACCGCCATTCTGAGATCCAGCGCATGATGCAGCCGGACGACCGGTACGCCTTCATCCGTCCCTATCCTTCCGAGCGGTTCCGCGGGCCTGGCCCACGCCGGCGGCTGGCATTTCTCAATGCCCTGTTGCTCGCGCTGGAGTCGGTCGGTTGCCGCGCAGCCCTCACGGACCTCCGGGCGGAACAGCTGGAGGTGGTCTCGGGAAACCTCCGGCTCGCCTGTCGTCTCAAATCGGCGTTCATCAGAGACCACGCAGGCGAGCGGATGGAGCGGCTGGACTTCTTCGTCTACCAGAGTCTCCCGTGGCAGCGGGAGCGGTTTGCTTGGAAGGAACGCCGCGGCTTGGTCCTCGGAGACCGCCTGGTCGATGTCGTTGTGAGGATCGTCGTAGCCGCCGAACTTGAACGCCGTGACCTCGACTGGCGCGAGTACGAACGTGGGCTCGAGAGACGCGAGGAGCTGCGGCGAGAGCAGGAACGCCGACGTACGGAGGCCAGGTTGACCGCGCGGAAGGAGCTCATCGCGCAGGCCGAGGCGATGCGCCGGTCTTGGCGGATCATGGCATAGTGGGCCGTAAGACGGTTTCACCGGTTGCTTGACCGGGTTGACTGCCCGCCAGTCCGCCCCGGGGCAAAGACCGCCGTGTTGGCGACAGAGTCGTTTGGCCGTGCCAGGAATTCTCAGGACAGTGCTCGGTCAGCACAAAGTGAGACCAGTGAGGGATGGTTCGGCGTTCGCGAGTCGCTGCAACGAGACGTTTGCACAGGGTGTTCGGATTGCGCCAAGTAGTTCGGTAGCGAACTGAGTGACCAACTTTCATGACTGGGCTTGCCCCGGTTTGCCGGACATCCAAGATAGGGCGAACACGCCCGGGAGGATGTCCAGATGGGATCGGAGAAACGGCTACGGCGGTCGTTCACGGCCGACTACAAAGCGGAGGTGGTCGCGCTCTGCCGCGGCAGCGGCAAGAGCATCGGGCAGGTCTGTCGTGACCTCGACCTGACCGAGACGGTGGTCCGACGCTGGGTGGCCCAGGCGGAGGTCGATAGCGGCCAGCGCGAAGGCCTGACGACCTCTGAGCGCGCGGAGCTGGCCCAACTGCGCAAAGAGAACCGGGTGTTGCGGGAAGAGCGCGACATCCTCAAGCGAGCGACGGTTTTCTTCGCCAAGGAGACCCGATGAGCCGCTACCGGTTCATCGCGGCGGAGAAGGCCGCAGTGCGCAACGTCGCGAAGGCGTGCGCGCTGCTCAAGGTCTCCCGCTCCGGCAACCCCAGTCCGAGCATGATTGCTCCTGTGGGTCATCGAGAGCCGGATGCGCGGTAACGCGCACGTCCGGTTCGGAGGGCGAAGCGGGGAAACGGGCTGGCCGAAATGCCAGCACCGCGCCTCGCTTCGACCCTACTGCACCGTCTCAGCCAGCAGCAGTCCGAGGACCTCCAAGAGTTGGTCAGCCACTGTTACCGCCGCGGCTCGCTCATCCTAACGACGAACCGTGAGCCAAAGGGACGACTTTCCGCTCCTTCCCGACCCCATCCTCGCCGAACGGGGCTCCTACACCCCTCGCGATAGTCCGACCTCTCCGGCCTATCAGAGAAACTCAAGCAATTGTGAGGCTCGCTGGTCGGGTGCGACGAATGTCCACCATCTGCTGGCGCGCGTGACCGCCACGTAGAAAAGCCGTCGATGGTCGTCATCGTCCGGCCAGAAACGGTCCATGGCGTCTGCCAACACGACCGCATCAAATTCCTTTCCCTTGGCCTGGTGCGCCGTCATGACGAAGAGTCCACGATTCGTCCGGGGGGCAGTGTTTGCAGCGTCGACAACGGCCGCCGAGTATCGCTGGAGCGCCAAGTCCAGGTCTGCTGGCTGGCGCTTGAGTGCCGCTGCGGTAACCGTGAGGGACCGCACGGCCTCAGCCCGCGGAAGGTGGTGCCCCGCCCGTGCGCAAGCCTCGAGGCCGGCAGCCATCGACTCGAAGTAGGCACTCGGGCCTTGTGTGTAGATGGGCTCCAGGGCCTGCAAAATTCTGGCGGACTCATCTCCGGCGCCTTTTAGATTGACCCCCGTCGGAAGTACCCGCCGCCGAACCTGCTTCATCACGGGGGCGCGCAGCGTGGGAACGAGTTCGTCAAGGCGTCCCACGGCATGCAGGACAACCTTCTCTGGAGCCGTGAGGAACGGGAGCTGCTCAACATCCTTTCTAGCATCTTCGAAGTCTTCGGTACCGACTTGGCGCGGGTATTGCCCGTTTCGCGAGAGGTAGGAGCGAAGCTCTGCAACTTCATTGTTTCCGCGAGCGAGCACGGCAACGGTCGTTGCGCCACCCTCGAAGGCACGTGACACGGCACTCTTCACGTACGGCTTCATGCCGTTGAAGCCGCGACTAGCCGGGCTGCGCTCGACCCGGACTTGCGGCGGAAGCGGGCACGGAGCGCCCCGGCCCTCAAGGCGCGCCCTCAAGGCAAGCAGCCAACGGGCCAGTTCCGCACTGTCGTGCCAGCGATGAGCGGTTCCGAGCGTTAGATTCTCATCGCACTCTGCCAACTGGAGATCGAGCCGCTCTTGACTGGCCCCGCGGAATTCGTGGATGAGCTGCATGGGGTCGGCGAAAATGACCAATCGGTCGCTCCCGAACCGGCGCACGAGTGCGTCCTGCAGGGCTGAGGCGTCCTGGTGCTCGTCTGCAATCACCACTGGGTACCGCAACTGGTACGCCTGTTCTACGGCCGGGAACTGCTCGAGAAGAGACCAGAAAAGAGCGCCGAGGTCGTCGAAGACAAGGCGCCCGGCCTGCTGCTCCGCCCGAACGACGGCGAGCAGGCGCCCCAGTGTCTCTTCGTCCGGCGTTCGATCGTCGCGGAACTCGGCGAACGAGTGCTCAGCGAGGGACTCGGTCATCCCTGCGACGTGCTTGAGTTCCTCTACGAGGACCGCGTCAACGCATCGGAGGGCCCCCTCCCTACGCCCGCGGCTTCCGACATCCAACTGCATTGGAAGCCCCAAGGCTCGCCGGTAGGCGAGCACGCCATGCCAGAAGAACCGGTGATAGTTCGTCACTTCCACCCGCTCGCGCAGTCCGCGAGAGAGCTGGCGCCCTGCCTCTTGCTCGAGCTGAGTTCGGGCTTGCGTGGAGAACGTGAGGAGCAGAACGCGTGCCCCAGGGGGAAGAGTAGACGCCAGATGCCCGGCGAGGCGGATCGATAGGAACGTCTTACCTGTCCCCGGCGGTGCCGTGACCACGAGATGCCGGGCTGTCGAGTCCATCACAGCGTCGTGGTCGGGATCGGGCCGGAATTCAGGCACCGGTGACCAACTGGATCTCATGGCCCGGAGCGCAGCCCTCGCGGAGCCAGGCGTCCAGCTCTCCGAAGGCGTCGGCGAAGTTCCTAGGCACCCCCTCCGCCTGTACTATCGTCTCCGCTACGATTCGGGCTTGTCTGCCGCCCTTCATTTCGAAGGGCGTCACTCCCTTGGCTCCCAGCGCCGACGCGACGAGCCCCCGGGCTCCGGCCTCATCGAGTTCCCGCAAGAACTCGGAGACAGACCGAGCCCCTTTGGCTCGCTCCCTAGCCTCGCGGTCAATCCCCCCACATCGGCTCATGAGATCTTGCAACTCGTCATCCCACGAGTAGCCGCGGTCCTGTGCCACGGCCTCCATGGCACAGGACAGAGCATCGAGCGAGGAGCCCCAAGCCAGCGCCCGCTCAAGATTTTGTCGACCGGGAGCCGGGTCGTGAAGGAGGATAGCGGCGCAGTGGCCCTCCTCCCTTAGTCGCGTCACCTCCCGAAGGGCGTCGGCGCTATCCTGGTCTACCCACGGAACGACAGACTTGCCTGCCTCATGCAGGACCGCGGCAAGCATCGGCATGTTCGCCACACCCTCGGAATTGATGACGTCCAGACCGAGCCGGAAGGCTGGACGGATGTGTTCCGCGCTCGCAAGGTGACGCCAGAACGTCTCTAGCACGGCGCGGTCGCCCGGCCCCTCGACCAGGATGGGAATGCGGCTAAACAAGCCGCGAACCACTGGGCCGTCAAGGTGGCGCTCGTACGCTTGACGGACGGCGGGCGAAAGTGCCTCGCGCAGGTGCCGCGCTCCCTCTCCAGCGCCTCGCTCTGGCAGCAGGAGGAAGTCCTCAATGCCGAAGCACCGGGCAATCTCGGGCGAGTGCGTCACGACGAAGATCTGGCCCCCGTGTCGCACGATATCGAGCAGCATGTCGGCAAGCTGCGCCTGGCGCAGAGGCTCGAGGGCCTCCTCGGGCTCCTCGAAACCACCAATGGGCACGAGCTGTCTGGCTGATGCCAGCCGGAGCAGGACCGCGACGAGTACGAGGCGCTGCCCGCCGCGACCTTGGCGGGCGAGGGGAATTTGCACATCCCCGGCGCCCGGCAGGGCAAGCCGGAGAGTCTGGAGGAGTTCCCGACGGGAGACGGCGCCCACCTCGAACGCCGCCCGCTCGCCATCCGCGAGCAACCCGAGATTTTCGAAGTCCGCTGTCAGGTTCCTGAGCACCCCTTCAACGGAGTGTTCTCGGTTGACCGCCTCCGCCCCTCCCCGGAGGGCCTCCCGAAGAGCCTGAAGCGCCATATCAAGGTCGGTTCCGGCGAACATGCGGTCGAGCAGCCCACCTTGGTAGAAGAAGAGCTCACGTGCCGGGTCCCGAGTGCGGCCGTCGAACACCCACCCCACATCCCTCCGGCGGGCGGGGTTGAAGCGCGCTCCCTCTGACTCCGGCTTTGCGAACTCGTGCAGCAGGTCAAAGTCGGAGGTTCCGCGGACACGAACGCGGACCACAGGCTCGACCCCTTCCCCGTCAGGCTCAGGGCCAAGTGCAGCTTCCGCCTCCCGCCAACCCTCTAGATGCTGGTAAACATCGGCGCGGAACGGGCCGGGCAGGTCTCCAAGAACTGCCTCGATCTCGAACCCTTGTGAGGGATCTCGCCGGAAGTAATCAACCTCGTCGGGCGCAGGGCGGGGTCGACCCACGCCCGGATGGAGGAGGAGATCAAGGGCGTCCAGCACTGTGCTCTTGGCGGCGTTGTTGGGTCCCAGCAGCACCGTGCTCGCGCGAGGGTGAAACTGGAGATACTCGATCCCCCGGAAGCGTTCGATCGTTACCCGTCGGATCTGCACGGTCTCATCGTGGCGGCTCCCTGCGAGGTTGACCAGTGGTGCGGCCAAAGGACAGCGTCTCGGGAATTCATGGAAGGGAGGAAGAGGGCTCCAGCTCTCAGTTAGGTTGTAGCCGCTGAGCACACCGACTGGAGGATGGAGCCCTTGGACAGGCTAGCAGAGGCGATCGAGCAGCGATGCGAGCGGGGAGAGACCGGAAGTGCGGTCCGGCTGGTGGAACGAGGTGCGGTGGAACTGGCCCGCTGCTGGAAGGAGGCCATCCTTCAGCGGGTCATCGACCGGGCCGTCGGGCGGCACCTGGGCGCACGGCGGAGCGGCTATCAGGGCATCGGTCGCAGTCCCTGGCGCTGCCCGCGGTGCGGACCACGGCTTGGTCGCGAGCTGCGCCGCAACGGTGGCTACCGGCGACAGCCACTGGTGGCGGAAGGGCGGATCACCCTGCGCATCCCCCAACTGGTCTGCCGCGGCTGCGATAAGAGTGTGCCTTTCAGCCATCCGCTCCTGCCGAGGCGAAAGCGGCTCTGGCTGGACCTCGACCAGCAGGTCGCCCTGCTCTACCTCGAGGGCTGCAGCTATCGGGCCGGGCGGCGGCTGATCGAACGGAAGTGCCAGAGCACCGTCTGCCTGATGAGCCTCTGGCGCTCCTTCCAGGCGACGGGCAAGGCCCGCCATGCACCACCAGGGCGGCCTCCGGGGCGCTACCTGGCACTGGACGAGGTCCATCACCGCGTCCGCGGCCAGCCACGCTGGTTCCTCTCTGTCCGTGCCCAGGACGCCGGCGGCGGCAAGCACTGGGTGGGTTCGGTCCTCTCCTCCGACCGCAGCCAGGACGCCTGGGAGACGGCCCTGGTGGAGCTCGGCATCAGCCGCTACAACCCACCGTTCGCCGTGATCAGTGACGGCGATCAGGCCATTGAGTCCGCCGTCGCCGTCACCCTCCCTATACGTCGTAGGGAGTGGTGAGGACGTGGCTCGTTAGGCGTACGAGGTGTGTCTTACCGCTTGCCGGCCACCCTGCCGGGAGCACCTACCCTCCCTTGTGCCGCGAGCACCTCGTTAGGACCAGTGCCCCGGCAGGATGACCGCGATGCAGACGTCCACACAGATGTCGCGCTGCGAGCGCCAGTATAGGGCCGACGACGCGTCGCGGGGGCTGGACTTCCTTCCGAGGTCATCGTATGTCCCTTCCTGTCCCGACCAGCTTTGCCGGCGTCGATTGGGGAAACTTCACCCACGAGGTCTGCGCCATCGTCCAGGCGAAGGTCCATCAACGCTCCTTCGCGCACTCGCCCTCGGGCCTCCATGAGATGGTGCGCTGGCTCAGAGATCTCGCTCCGACCGACTCCTTTGGTGTCGCTCTCGAAGTGCCCCATGGCCCGGTCGTCGAAGCTCTCCAGGATGGCGGGTTTCCCGTCTACTCAATCAACCCCAAGCAGCTCGACCGCTTCCGTGACCGGCACACCGTCGCCGGCGCCAAGGATGACCGACGTGACGCCTTCGTCCTTGCGACCGCCCTCCAGACGGACTTCGAGCGCTTCAAGGCGGTCCCCGAACCAGACCCCGAGGCGGTGGAACTGCGCGAGACGTCGCGACTCTACGAGTCCCTGACCCACGACCTCCAGGCGCACAGCAACCGCCTCTGGCAGACGCTCATCCGCTCGGCGCCGCAGCTCCTCTCGCTCTGCAAAGGCGCCGACGAACCGTGGTTCTGGGAGCTCTGCGAGCGCGTCTTTGGAACGCCACCGCTCCCGCGCCGCGACTGGGTCCTGCGCCTCCTTGGCCGCCATCGCAAGAAGCTCGACCCGGATGCGGTCCTCGCCATCCTCCGGGCGCCGGGACTCGTCCTCCCGGCCTCCGCTGCGGTCGCACCACTGCAGGTGCAGGCGCTCGTGCCTATCCTCCGGGTCATCGCCGCCCAGCGAGAAGCCGCCCGTGCCCACCTTGCCGTCCTCGTCTCGAAAGCCGGTGAACTGGCGGCCATCATCGACTCGCAGCCCGGCATCGACGTCATCCTCACGGGCACGCTCCTGGGAGAAGCGCGCCAACCGCTGGAGGCTGCCGACGGTGACGCCCTGCGCACACTCTGCGGGACGGCACCTGTGACCCGCCGCAGCGGGAAGTCGCACCACGTCGTCATGCGCCGCTCCTGCAACCTCCGTCTTCGCAGCGCCCTTCGGAACTGGGCCAAAACCGCGATCCGCTGTGAACCCCGTTCCCGCGAGCTCTACAACCACCTTCGAGCCCGCGGCCACCGCCACGAACGGGCCCTCCGCGGGCTGGCAGACCGTCTGCTCCTGCGCCTGGTTGCCTGCTTACGCGACGGACGTAGCTACGACCCAGGCCGCTGGACCATCCGAGAAACCTCCTCCGCCACTTGACGGACAACCACAGATGTCCTGGTGTCCGCTTCCAGCGTTGCACCTGGCACCTCAAGCACAACGCTGCCGAGTGGATCCGGGAGCGTTATCCACGGCCCGAGGATGAGGGACAGCGCCGCGGCCTGATGGCGGCTGTCCATGCGATTGTCGACGCGCCCACGCTTGCCCAGCGTGCACGCTCGCTGACCATCCTCAACGACGACTTCCCCTGGCTGGCGGGCCAGCTCTCCCGTGTCCTCGACCGGATCCCGCCCAAGGCGGATGACCATCCCGTCCGCACCAACAGCCTCATGGAGCGGGGCTTCCGCGAGCTTCGCCGCCGGACGCGGACGATGGACGGCTTCGGTTCGGACCAGGGTGCCGCCAACTTCCACTTGCTCTGGATGCTCAAGGAGAACGCCCGCACCAACGGTCGAGATTACCTTCCCGAGATCCTGCCCTAAGATGCCCCCGGCTCGTCAGCGCCAACCGCCCTCCCATGAACTAACGGAACGCTACTGGCCAAAGGCACGACGCTCTCCCGCGTTGGCGCTGCAGAGCTGACCGGCAGTAGGGATGCCTCGTGCTCGTCGTCAATGGCAGCGCCAAGGCTAACTTCCATGTCGCCCTGGGTGGCTTGACCGGGCTCCTCGTTGTGATCGCACTCTTGAGCGGCTGGCAGGGAGCAACCCGCCCCTAGGGCCGGTGAGGGAAGCACGGGCCGCAAAAAGCGGGCACTGTTCGCCCTCGCCCGCAAGTTCGCCACCACGGGTGGCTTGCACCCGAGGGCCTTCTCATGGAAGGGCCCGGACTTGAATGCCGGAATCGCTTCGCGACAACGCCTGACGACCTCGGCGGAGAACGGCTGGAGATGACTTCAAGTCCGGTATGGTCGGAGACAGTGAACAAGATCGTCTTGGCGTTGCTCGTCGCCGCAGTGCTATTACCCTTACGGCGCTGCTTGGCCGCGTCGACGTGGACGCCCAGCAGGGCCAATACCGCGTCTTCATCCCGGGCATCGCCATGGACCAGGGTGAGGACGCCCCAGCATCCACACCGACCCCGGCGGCCGTGCCCCCGGGACTGGTTGCGTGCATCGTTGCCAACGTTGTCGATGGCGACACTATCGACGTTGCGAACTGTAGCGACGAAGGACGTGTGCGGCTGATCCTCGTCGATACACCCGAGGTCTTCGGTGGCGTCCAGTGCTACGGACGCGAGGCATCCGAGTACACGCGTTCGCGACTGCTCGGCCAGACCGTTCAGCTGGAGAAGGATGTCAGCGAAACCGACCGCTTCGGGCGACTGCTGCGCTACGTCTGGACCGACGTAGGGCTCTTCAACGAGCAGATCGTCCGTGACGGCTTTGCCACGCTCGCCACGTTCCCTCCCGACATCAAGTACGTCGAACGCATCCGCGCAGCGCAGCAGGAAGCGTACGAGGCAGGCCGGGGGCTCTGGGGCGAGGACGCCTGTGTCGAACCCCCTGCTCTGTCAAGTCAGCCCATGCCGAACGCAACATCGCCCGCAGGCCAGATGACCTGGTACACGTCGAGCCATTCCTCGGCGCAGTACTACTACTGCGAACTCGACCCGCAGTGGAAGAGCCTGAGTCAGGTCTACCTTCGCAGCTATCCCTCGGAAGAGGCGTTGCTGGCGGTGTGGGCCGGGACGCGCGTCAAGGTTCACAGCTCAAAGTGCTGACATCGCTGAGACCACTCCCCGATGATCCCGACCGGCCAACAACACATCATCGCGATGTCTCAATCCAAGATGGGATCTGACAAACGGTGACGGTGCGGAGACTGCTCAGCCGATCGGGATCATGGCTCGATAGAAAGCGGGGAGCGGGAACAGCTGAACGCCTCACGTAGGTGTGTGTCCGCCTGGAGTTGGAACGGAACGCAACTCGAAACAGCATTACAGTTGCACTCCAATTTCGCTCCAATCGGCCGTTATTCGGCCTTCCCTTACCTGACGTTGACTGGTACGCGCGCCAAACCCAGGCGCTGCGGGCGGCCCCGGCCATCGGCAGATAGGTCACCTTGGTGAGTGCGCGGCGCTCCCACACCTCGCACAAGGCGATACGCCCGACTGAACGAGTAGTCAAGGAGTCCTCGTAGACCTGCGCGACGCGGATGCCGACAATCCGGTCATGAAGCTTTCCGACGACGTGGTCACCCTCCGCCTTGGTCGAGAGATGACGCCGGGTTCATGGCGGAAGCATGCGCCGACCCATCGATCCAACGCTATAACAGGGTCCTCGACCGGCTAGGACACCCGGCTCCGCCGCCCTCGATCACGGACGCTGAGGCCGTCATCGACGAATTCACGTCGAGCTGGCGGGCGTTTGCTACGACTCGCACACCATCCGGTGTTGCATTCGCGATCACGGACGCGAGGTCTGGCGACTTGGTCGGGTGCTGTGACGTCGACGACTGGTCGCAAGCGGACGTAGCGCAGTTCGGTTACTGGATCGCAGCCGGCGCGAGAGGACCCGGTTACGCGACTCGGGCGGTGATCCTGCTCACGCGCTGGTTGTTCGAGCTTGGCGCCGCTCGCGTCTTCTTGAAAATCGTTGCGGAGAATGAACACTCAGTCGCGGTGGCCCGCCGAGCGGGGTTTGTGTATGAGGGAACGATGCGCGCACACGGCGTTTGGCAGGGCCGGCGCTGCGACGTGATGTGGTTCGCTGCGTTGCCGCTTGAGTGGACAATGCGCGGGCCAGATGAACAAACGTGATGCGAGGGGAATGCCGCCGATGATCTCCATCGTGCTTCGGCCCCTGCTGGTGGTGTCGCCACTACCGTACCCGCGTATCGCGCCGCGCCCCGCGTCGGTGCGGTCCGATGAACTCCGCCGCCGGGATCCGATTGAAACGAAGTTGGAGTAGATCGCCCCGTCTTGGAATGGATCCGGCCGGATCTTGGAACGGGATGGGAACGGCCAGCGCTAGAAGTGCGGCCGAAAAGGCAGATAGCGTGGAGGCGGAGGGGATAGGATGATTTTGCTGATCATTTTCTGAGGTCAGGGCGATGTTGGGAAGGCAAACGGCAGCGCAGCCTGTCTCGAGGTGGACTTCCAGGCACCGGGGCTGGTGCGTGAGGGGAGTTTCTATCGCTTCCTGGCGAGCCAACGGGGGAAGCTCTTCCGGGATGAGGATTTTGCGAGCCTCTATCACGGGCTGGGGCGGCTGCCGAGTGTCCCGCCCAGCATCCCTGGCAACGGCGCTGGTGCTGCAGACGTACGACCGGGCGTCAGACGGAGAAGCCACCGAGCGGGCGAGCTTCGACCTGCGCTGGAAGCTGGCGTTAGGGTTGCCCTGGACGAAGTGCCCTTGCCAAGAGCACCTTGCAGCTGTTCCGGGCACACCTGTTGGTCCATGAACTCGCGCGGCTGGCCTTGAGAGGAGCTTGAAGGCGGCACGGAACCGGGGACACCTGAAGGGGCGGATGCGACTGGCGGTGGATACGACGAACGTCTTTGGCCGGGGTGCGTGAAGGATACCTATAACCTCCCCGGGCGACGGATCGTCCTGGTGATGCGGGCGCTGGCGGCCCAAGAGGGATGGTGGTCGAGGGAGTGGGCGGCCAAGGCAAGCTGAGCGCTATCTCAGCGGGTCGAGTCTCAAGGGGAGGCGAACCTGGACTGGGACGATGCGGAGGCGCGGAAGCGGCCCTGAGGGAGATCGTCGCTGATGCCGACGGCCTGTTGAGGAGTGTGCGAAGGCGCGGGGAAAGCTGAGCGAAGGGAGCGAGGAAGACCAAGCGTTGCTGGCGGCCGCGGAGACGCTGAGCCAGGTGCTGCTGCAGGACATCGACCGCAGCGAGGCTGGCCAAGCTTGCATGAGGGGTAGCGAAGGGCGGATGCCCTCGGTACACGACCCCGAGGTACGCCACGGGCACAAAAGCGCGAGCAAGCGCCTCGACGGGCACACCAGCGCAGATCGCCGTGGATACAGACAGCCAGATCACTACTCGCTCGTCGCTGTTCTGGCAGGAACGCAGCGGACAACGAGGGGACGCTCGCCCTTGTCGAAGCATCAGAAGAAAGCACGGAGGCCGAGTGGCTGAGACGGTCGCGGACTGCGCCTTCGGAGACGGCCAGACGAGGGCGGCCTTCGCTGAAGCTGGCCGGGAACTGGTGGCGAAGGTACCGGCGATGCGGAACTGGGACGCTTCCCCAAGACCGCCTTCGTCATCGACCTCGAGGCGCAGACCCGCATCTGTCCAGCAAAAAGAAGCGGGCGACGCCCGTTATCACAAAGCGAAAAACGACCAGGACAGGCAACTCCGCGGCTTCGTGTTTGCCACTGCCACCTGTGCTGCCTGTTCCTCCGCAGTCAGTGCGTCGGAGGTCGATTGGGCCGGACCGTCCAGGTCCATCCCAGGAAGCACTCCTCCAGAAGGCGCGCGCCTTCCAGAAGAGTCCCGCGTTTCGTCCCTTCAAAGCAGCAGCCAGACAGGTCGCCGAACACCGCCTGGCACGCCTCGTCCAGCTCGGCATCCGCCAGGCGCGCTACGTCGGCCGGGCCAAAACGCTCTTCCAGCTGTTGATGGCAGCCACTGTCGCCAATCTCACCCTGATAGCCGGCCTCGAAGGGGTCCCAAACGGCCAATCGGGGACCTGATAGCAGCTTCAAGAGCCAATCAATGGCTCCGGAGCCGCCTGCAGCCTCACGATCGCGTCGTTCGCCGCTTCCTTCGGCCTCCGGCCGCCCGGTTCGCGTCGTTCGCCGCCCTCGCAGGCCAACTCACAACCTCAACTGCCGTTACGCCAGAGCAGCCCCTTCTCGGCCGCACCTCTAGGCTGGCCTCCAGAAATCGCGACTTGCCGGTGTTGCCAGACCGAACTACCGGTACGGAAAGCCCATCCGGGACCGCAGCAGGGATCTCTCCGCAAGGAAAACGAGCTCGCTCTCCAGGCTGAAGTCGAACCAGGGCAAGCAACCGAAGGAATCCAGTAGCAAGGAGTACCAGCCAACGACATCAATCCACCAGTCAGCGAGAACTGCAGCGAAAGGAGACCAGCAGCCCATCAAGCGATAGCCAACGATTCCGTCCCATCTGAACTCAAACCGGCCGTAGCCCACGCGCATGGACTCGGTCGTGCAGTGCCCTTCCCGGTCATTGGCCGCGTTGAGGTCCTGCTCCAACGAAAGCCTCACACGATCCCGCTTCTCTTCCCGAGATGCAGGAACCCGTGCGGGGCTTTCCCTGCGTCCGCCAGATCCCCGAAAGGAGAAAGCCATGTCATCGAGACCCTACCGGGTGCGGGAGGAGGGATGGCTCATGCGCCACATCCGGCTCGCCGCCATCGTCATCGCGGTCTGCTCGACGGTGCTCGTCGCCGTCAAGAGCTGGCCGTTCTGAAAGGCCAAAAGGAGGAATCACATGGCCACCACACGACGCCGGTCCAGGAAGCAGCAGTGCCTGCTCTGCCGCTGGACCATCGCCTTCCGGGGACAGACCCGGCGCATCCTCATCGCCGGCGCCCGCAAGGTGCGACAGATCTACCGCCGCATCCGCAGCCGACGCCTGACCATCATCGCCGACGCTCCCCGCCGTGAGGCGTGGCAGCTCCGGCGGCTCGTCCGGCGGACAGCCAGGAGCTACGCGAAAGCCCTTGGCGTCTCGCTGCCAAACGGTCTCGCCATCATCGTCCAGCGCGTCGTCTTCGACGGCAGGCAGGTCAACGGCCTGCTCACCGCCTTCGAGGCAGATGGCGCCAGGCGCTACGTCATCCAGCTTGCGCTCTCGGTGAACGGGCGCGAAGTCAGCGACTGGGAGCTGGTCGCGGCACTCCGTCATCAACTGTCAGCCGTGTTCGCCGATGCCATCGGCAAGCCGGTGCTCAGCCTCGCGCTCGACCTCGAACGCGGCGCGCCAGCCACGGGTGGCGGCTCGATCGTCGAGCTGCGGCCCCAGCCCAGCGTGGCCGCCAACGGCCGCGGCCAGGACACCGATCCCTTCGCGCTGTCGAGGGTGACCGACTACCAGGAAGGAGAAGCATCGTGAGCCAGTCCATCGTCCTTCGGGACCTCGCCGCGCTCGCCCGATACCAGGACGAGTTCGCGAGCGATCCGGAGCCAACCATCACGACCTCGGTGGCCATGCCACCACCAGCCCTCGACGACCAGCCCGACCAGCTCGTGCAGGCCATTCTGCGGTCAGCGCGCGAGCTGCAACGGCTCAGCGAGCAGGATGGCGCCGCCCGTCGAGAGGCCGAGACGGTCCTCGAACAGCACCGCCGGCTCAGGGATGAGGCCGGCCGCTATCGGCAGATCGACCGCGACGCGCGAGAAGTCGTGGACGGAGCGCTCAAGGTCGTCGCTACCGCGTTCCTTCCCCGGAGCCAGGCAGAGGCGGACCAACTCGTGGCCACCGCGTCGGCGGTCGCGACCGTCGCCGCCAACCGGCTCAAGGCTATCGAGACGGAGCTGGCCGAGCTGGAGGAGCGGGAAGACCTCTCGCGGCTGCTCGCCATCGAGCGGACAGAGCGGGAGGCGCGTCAGCGCGAAGAGCAGGCCCTCGCCGCGATCGAGCGTGCGAAGGCGCTGGCATCAGAGCACAAATATAACGAGGCCCTCAGGCTGCTGGGTTCTGCGTCGAAACTGAATCCCAACATGCCCGGACTGGCCTCGTGTCATGACACCATCCGGCGGCAGGCGCACGCTGTCAAGACCCTCGAGGTCGAGCGCGCGCTTGCCGACGCAAGGCGGCTTCACCGCCGCGAACCTGGCCACGCTGTCGAGATCCTCGGTGGGCTCGACCTCTCGGGGATGCCCTCCGTCCTGGTACGCGATGTGTACGGCTGCTGGCTCCAGTCCTGCCGCAGGCTCGGTCTCCTGGAAGCGGTCCACTACAGCCCCGGCACCGGCAAGGGCGCGATTCTCGTCCCTGACAGCGGGAGCGACACTCGCCTGAAGGTCGTCAGCGCCATCGGGCTTTCGAGCTGGACGCCGGGCCGGACCTTCGCGGTAAAGGCGCTCAAGGGCGCCCGTCCCCTCGCTGCCTGAACGGCATTTCCGTCGCGGGTTCCCTGGGGCCGTCCCCTCGGGGGCGGCCCCTTCCCGCGGCGGAGTGTGTCCCGATGCATGACACCGATGCGATCCGCCGCGGCCACCCCATCGCCGATGTGGCCGCCGCGTCCGGACTCGAACTCCGCCAGACAGGCGGGAGGCTCAGCGCGGTCTGTCCCTTCCACGGGGACAGCCGCCCCAGCCTCGTCCTGTACCCGGCCAGCCAGAGCTACTACTGCTTTGGCTGCGGAGCGGGCGGCGACGTGATTGACTTCATGAGCCGCCTGCACAGGGTGGACTTCAGGGAAGCGGTCGCGCTGCTGGCTGGGGCTCAGGTGCCCACGATGCCGGCAGGTGCTCCACACCCACCAAAGGTGGCGGTTCCCGAGGTCGATCCGATGAGGGCCGCGCCGATCATCGAAACGGCCCTCGCTTTCTACGAGGAGGCGGTCTGGTCGCGACCGAAGGTGCTGGACTACCTCGCGGCGCGCGGCATCCACGAAGGGACGGTACGGCGCTTCCGGCTGGGCTTCGGCATACCGGGCCTCGCCGCCGCGCTTCGCGACCGGAACCTCGACCGTGAGACCGCCCACCAGCTCGGTCTCCTGGAGGAAGACCGGGAGTGTTTCGCCGGGCGAATCATCATCCCCGAGCTCGTCGAGGGCCGGGCGACGTGGTTCACCGGCCGCCGTCTCACCGATCGGGAGCCGCGCTACCTCAACCTTCGCCTCCCAAAGCCACTCCTCGGTCTGGCGAGCGCGAAGGGCGAAGCGGTGGTCGTGACCGAAGGTCCCTTCGACTGGCTCACTGCCGTCGAGTGGGGCTTCTGGGCCGTCGCCCTGCTCGGGACTCGCGTCCCCGGGAAGGTGGCGCAGTCGCTGGAGCGTTTCGAGGATGTCTACCTCGTCCTCGATCCGGACGAGGCCGGGCGGGAAGCAACCGCAGAGCTCTGCAAGCGCCTTGGTGACCGGGCCGTCCCGGTCGCACTCCCACCGGGGGTGTCCGACCTCAACGGCCTGGGCCGCCATCCCGATGGGCGGAGCATCTTCGCCCGCTGCATCCTTCAGGCGAGCCACGAAGCCCGCGCTGCCAGGCAACGGGCCGCATGAGCAGCCCGTCAACCGGCGGCCTGCCGCAGGAGGTCCTCGACCTTCTCGCGCAGCCGCTCGACCTCGCGCTCGTCCGCGAGCGCGCACGAGATGATGGCAGCGTCTTCGCCTACCTCGAAGGCCAGGCCATCATCGACCAGGCCAACCGCATCTTCGGCTACGGAGGCTGGGGCGCCGAGCTGATCGGCGAACCCAAATACCAGGCAGCTGAAGTCGTCGATGCGAGCAGCGGGGAGCTGCTGGCACTCGGCATGTACACCGTCGCCGTGCGGGTGACCGTCAACGGTTGCCCGCCGAGGAGCGACGTCGGCTGCGGCTTCGTCACCGAGCGGACGCTGGAGGCGCATGCCAACGCGGCGAAGGCCGCAACAACCGACGGCATCAAGCGGGCTTTCCGGCAGTTCGGCCAGCAGTTCGGGAACAGCCTGAACGAGCGTCGTCCGGGCACGCTCGCGAGTCCGGCGAAGCTGGACGACATGCGTCAGCGCGTCGTCGCCCTCTCGGAAAGGCTCGGAGTCGACGAAGCGCGCACGCGTTCCTGGTTCCAGGAACGGTGCGGACTGGACCTCGATGACGCTGCGGAGCGCGAACTCTCCAGCGCCATCAAGGCGCTCGCGAGCGAGCTGAACGAGCGCGGAGCCCAGCGGCGGAAGGCGGCCTGAGGTGGGCTTTCTTTGCCGCCAGCCGGTGCGGGTAATCGAAACCCGTTCCGGCACACGCCAGATCGTCCAGGTGAGGCAGGCCGTCCCTGCTCTGCCAGGCTGGCGCGCCTACGCGGTCACCGCTCTCGGCCCGCGCCGAAATGACGGGCCGCTTCACCTGACCGTCTACGACCGCATCGATGAGTTGCCCGATGGCCCGCTCGCCGCATAAGCCGGTGGCGCGATTCCTACAGGAGGGTGGCGATGCCGCCCTCCTCCACCTCGTCGAGGAGAACCTCCGCTTCCTCGCCGAGCTGCGCTCGAACGGTCGGTGCGTTGCTCGTGGCGGTCCGCTCGGGCGTTGCGTGTCCCGGCCAGCCGACATCTACGAGCTGGTGCGGCCAGAAATGGAGCACCTCCTCCAGGAGCAGGTGCGGGTCGTCCTTCTGGACACCCGTTGCCGCGTCCTGGACGTAGTCCTCGTCTACCAGGGCAACGTCAGCTCGGTGAACTTCCGCGCCGCAGAGGTGCTCCGCGAAGCGGTCATCACCAACGCGCCTTCGGTGGTGCTCGTCCACAACCATCCCTCGGGAGACCCCGAGCCAAGCCCGCCCGACATCGTGCTCACGAAAGAGTTCGTGAAAGCGGGAGAGCTCCTCGGCATCGAGGTCGCCGACCACGTCATCGTTGGCCGCGACGCCTTCGTCAGCCTCAAGGAACGAAAGCTCCTGGGGTGACGCCGATGCCACGCTTCTACGTGTCCATCCCGTACGGCTGGCTGGAGGCCGAGAGCCCGGCCGATGCCGTGCGCCGGGTCATCGCCGACGACCCGCGAACCGACCACGAGGGCGTCACTTTCCTCGTCCGCGAGGAAGGCACGGATCGCCTCCTCGTGATAGTCGTCGGGGACGACGACGAGCCCACACCCGTGACGCAGGACGTCATGGCCGACTGGGAGTACCTGTTCGAGTAGTCCCGAAAACCCGACAACCAGACCGCGTCCCGCGCGGAGACCCATCAGCGATCAATAGAAGCCCGGTAGCAATGCCGGGCTTCTCCACCCTCATTGGAGAACCACCCATGGCACACAACCTCGAAATCACCAACGGCAAGGCATCCTTCGTCTACGCCGGACGCCCTGGCTGGCACGGCCTCGGACAGTCCATCCCACCGGGAATGGAGGACTCCGAGACCGTCAGCGCACTCGCCGGCCTCAACCGCAGGGTCGCGCTGGTCCCGCTCTACACCATGCTCGATGGGCAGCCTGTCGCCCTGCAGGACAAATTCGCCACCGTCTATGAGGACAGCGGCTTTGTCCTCGGCGTCGTCGGCAGCCGCTACACCGTCGTGCAGAACGCCACCGCCTTCAAAGCTATCGACCGCTGGCTCGCGGACGGCCGCGTCCGGTACGAGACCGCGGGCGCGCTCGACGAAGGGCGCAAGGTCTTCATCCTAGTCCGCATCGGCGAGGACTTCACGATCGCGGGCACGGACGCGGTCACGCCTTACGCCCTCGTCACCAACAGCCACGATGGTTCGAGCGGCCTGGGCGTGAAGCTCGTCTCGACCCGGGTGGTCTGCCAGAACACCCTGAACGTCGCCCTCCGCGAGAAGGGCGAACGGATCGGCATCCGACACACCGCCTCGGCCGAGGCGAACATCGAGTCCGCTGCCCAGGCGCTCGGGCTGGTGTCCCGCCAGCAGCGCCAGATGATGGGGCGGTTTGAGCAGCTCGCGCAGATGAATGCCGGCCAGTCGGACGTCGAGCAGGTCGTGGACCTTGTGGCGCCGGACCCGGCGAAGGTCACGGTGAGCCTCACGGAACGCCAGCGCAATCGCGCCAGCCGGCGCCACGAGAGCTTCATGACCTTCCTGCAGCACGCGCCGGAGCTCCCGACGATCGTGAGCGCGGGCGGACTCGACAACCGCTGGGGGCTCTTCAATGCCACCACCGAGTGGATGGAGTGGGTTGACCCCACCAAGAGCACGCAGATCCTCGAACGCCGCATGGTCGGCTCGCTCGAAGGGGCTGTCTCCGATGCCCGCCAGCAGGTCTACGACCTCCTCACCGCAGCCTGAAACCGGGCCGACGATGAGTCGCTTCCTGCTCAGGTTCACCTTCGCGGGAGCGGTCTCGCCCGACGCGGTGATCCAGCACCTGCTGGAGACCTTCAACGACGACGGCTCGCTCGTCGAAGCGGTTGCCGAACCCCTTTCGCCTGGGGCCACCGCCGAAGACGCGGCTGCACGGTAGCCGAAAGTCTTCCTCACACACCGGCACATCGCAGAGAGCCCGGCCGCGTGGCCGGGCTTCTTTGGTGCCGTGTTCCCGCCCTCCAACGCGCAAAGGAGGCACCCATGATCGACCACACCCACGAAACGAGTCCCTACCCACCCGGCGAGGGGCCCGTCTTCCACTGCACTCGAACAGGTCCTGGCGGAGCCGGATGCGACTGGCTTGGCTTCCCGGCTGAGTCGGATCGTTGCCCGCTGCGGCCTGACCCGGGCCGGCACCGCTACGAGCCGCGCAACTTCAACCCGCTGAGCTTCCAGCCGCTCTGGAACTACGCCAGCCGCTGCGGGTTCTGGCTCTACCCCGCCGACTTCATGGCGATGGGTTGCCGGGCTCGCTACATCGATGGCGCGGAAGTCGTGCTCTTCGCCTACAAGGACCGTCAATCCCGCAACTACCTCCACGTCGACGACCACGGCTACTCAGCCTGGACAACGGGAGCTCACCCCGAACCCATCCCGCCGTCGCGCGCCATCCAGCACGCGACCGGAATGGACCACCGTCACGACGACGGCTGCCTCAACGGCTCCCGCGTCGTGACCCTCCCATACCGGCGGAAGGCAGGCTAGCAATGGCAACGCCAGACCCCGACCGGCGCAATATCGACGCGGCGCGCGAGGTCGCGCTGCAGTTCCGGGCACTGACCGGCATCGGGGATGACCACAACCCGTCTGTTGCCTGGACCGACACGATCGCCGACCTGGTCACGGCGTTGCACCACCTCGCCGATATCGAGGTCGGTGAGTACGGCTTCGACGGTTGCCTCGACCGTGCGGCCTTCGACTACGCCTACGATCTGCGGCCGGACGAGGACGGTGAGGCGTGACGGCCGAGCCGATGGTCCGCCTCATCCCGCACGGCGAGGACGGCCACTTCGAGACCCGGCTCTGCCCCGAGTGCCGGGCGTTCCTCGACGAGCTCGAGTACCTGGACCGCCAGATGCTCGGGCTCTGTGCCCGCGGTCTCGCCCAGGTCGTGAGCACCGACCATCGCGGCGAGCGGAGCTACGCGCTCACGTCCGCAGGCCGCCGCTGGCTCGAACGTCAGAAGGCCGGTCACGGCGAGAGCCGCTGAACGAGGGAGCGGATCGAACCCGAGAGTTCGGTCCGCTCCTTCCTCGTGCACACCTGTGACCAACCACCCGACACCCGCCAGCCTCGACGGTCAGCTCTCGCTCTTCCAGGACGAGGGCGAAGTGCCGGTTCCCGGCTGGCAGGGCAGGACACCACCGGAGATGCGCGCCGATGCACCCAAGGGCTATCGGCTCGACCTCTCCGGTGAGGAACCGCTCTACGTCCTTGATGACGACCAACCGCCACCTGCGCCGGACGAGCGTTTCGACGAAGACCTGGAGGGGGAGGACGGATCCGGTATTGACCTCGATGGCGACATCGAGGCCGATGGAGACGACGACGTCAGCCCTGACTTGCAACGCTATGCGCCGCGCGAATGGGCGCCCTACTGTGCCGACACCATCGCCCTGAAGGGCACAATCCGAAAGCCCGCAAATCGCCTGGGCGCCCTCTGGGTCTGCAGCGGCGGCAGCGGCCGGGCCATCGACCGGGATCGGCGAGGCATGAGCGTCTACCGCGTCGTGCCTCTGGACGCGTACCGCAGTCCGCATCCCGGCCTGCCCCTCAGCTACCGGGAGCACACCGCCCTTCCGCATGACCACCCGTTCCGCTGGGGCTACGAGGGGATGCTCGTCACCTGGCAGAAGAAGTCGCACGTGCTCACAGACGAGCACATGGTCTTCAGCCACCCGTACATCCCCAACCCCGACGGGCACGGCTACCTGCCTGACCCGGACTGGCATCCCCACGACGAGGACGCGGCCCGGAGCGAACGCAACCCGTGGCGGGACGACCCCCACGCATGGCAACCGACAAGGAGGTTGATCTAATGGACGAACACGAATTGCTGCGCCGTGCCGCTCTGGCGGTCGTCCGTAGCGTCGACCACGAAGCGAGCTTCTATGAGGCACAGTCGCCCGTGGAGGACTGGGCGCTCGGCGCGCTCGAGGCGGCAGTCGCCAGCGACCTCAACGGAGCCGAATCACTGCTCGAACGCTACGAAGGCGCCGAGTGGGACGAGCGCCGTTCTTACGCAATCTCGGAATGGGACGAGGCATGTCCGGCTGCTGCCCGCGCTGCGAACGCCGGCTGACCGAGGACGGCCAGCTGCGCTACTGCGACCGCTGCGGCTATGAACCGCCGGAGAGCGCAGCGCTGCCTGTCACGCTTCCCCTCATCGAGGACGCGGACGACAGCGAACCACGACCTGCCACGACAAGCGGCGCTCGGACAACCTCTCCGCGAGGCATGTGATGGACCTCCTGACAATCAGGGCCGGAGGCTTCACGGCGACCGTCGACGGCTGTGCCCGTGGCGGGAGTGAACTCTGGTTCCTCTCAATGCTCGGCCACCAGCAGGCTGTGCGGGCGATCTGGGCGCGGCTCGTCAAGGGCGAAGCAGGATTCCTCAGCAGCACCGAGTTGGGTGGCGAACCAACGCCGCTCGCGCGGGAGGCCTGGGGGACCTGGCGCTTCACGGGAATGCGCCTGCCGTCAGGTTCGGCCTACCACGGCATGCTCATCCCCGAGATCGCCGCCTACGCGACCGACCGCCTCGACTTCCTCCTCCTCGTCCGCGAGCAGGGCGACGCGGCTCCGCTTCACTTCCGCTTCCTGGCCCGCCGGCTCGACTTGCCGCTGCACCCCTCGTGGGCGGAGTGGCTCTGGCGGCGTGGGCTGGAGAATGAAGAGGTGCAGCAACTCGAATCGGCCGGACTGCAGGCGTTCCACTGCCGGCCCGACCCGGAAGCGCTCCGAGCTGACATCAGCGACGCTGTCCGTCGACGCTCGCTCGTCGTGGAAACGACCGGCGTTGCGAACGTACAACCGAAGGCCGCCTGAACGATGGCCGAGCCCCTCGACCCGGACGTCTATCGAGCGGCAGTCGCGGCCCTCGGGATGAAGGCCGCCGCAGCTGGCCGACGCGCCGTTCCCGTGTCCGGGATCAGCGTCGGCGGTTGCGCCGAAGCGATTGGCACGCCACGGCGCGGTGCGTTTCGCCGGCGGGCGCAGGCCCACAACCATCCACGCGATCCTCGCTTCGGCTGGATCTGCATCCTCGGCACCAGGGCCGGGCGAGTCGTCACCCCAACGGGACGGCCGTCGGCCCTGCTCGCCCACGAGTACGCCCACCTGCTGGCGCCCAACAGCGGCCACGGGCAACGCTGGCGTGCGGCGGTCACGGCGCTCGGACATCCGGCCGAAGCGAAAGCTCGACGTGGCCGATAGGCAGTTGGACCTCTTCGGCGAGGCTGTGGCCGATCTGCCGGACATCGCCGCGCCGCGAGAGCTCCCCGAAGAGGGAGATCCACTCCTCTCGCACCACGTCACGCTCGTGGTTGCGCACGACGACTCCAGGCCCATCGGCGACGACTCCCCGCTGCAGGTGGAGCCCTACCGTTTCTCGCTCACCGATCCCCAGGGGCGTTGGATCATTACCGCGGCCCATGAGGACGAGGTGAAACGCGGAAAGGCCACGCGCCGCATGGTCGGGAGATGCTCATGCGGATGGGTGTCAGGGTTCCGACTGTATCCCTATGGGAGCACCGGACCTGACCTGCTCGTTGCGCACCTGCGGTCGCACGAGCTCGAAACGCGGCCGCCCGCATGGCGGGTCGATGCCGAACGGAACGGCTGGCGGAGGGTACGGCTGCTCGCCGGGCGGGTGCATTGCGCGTCGGGGAACTGCCATCGCCTCGGACCAGCTCCTGGAAAGCGGCGTCCCGAAGTCGGTCAGGAGTACCGCCTCGCAGCCGGTTTCGGCGAGCCGTGCCCCGGCCACGGCGGCGCGCTGCACGACCGCGTGTACCACTGGGAGGAGCACGACCCGGAAGACCACTCCGGCGAACCGAAGCAGTCGCACGCGGTCGGGCTTCTCGATCCCGACGGGACGTTCTGGCACTACTGGTGCGCGCCGCTCGAAGGAAGGGGGCTGTTCGGGTTCGTCCGCGACGACGAGACCCGGCTCAACTTGTGTACACTGGTTACGCCAGGTACGCAGACCACGCATCCCGCGGCGGCTGTGCGCAGCCAGATGGGGAAGGAGCTTCAACCATGACCAGACGCGTTTCTTCGCGCGAGGCACGGTCGCATTTCGCCGAACTGACGGACCGTGTGCGGTATACCGGTGAGCCGGTCATCGTCGAAAAGCAGGGCCAGCCCTTTGTCGCCGTCGTGAGCATCGACGACCTCGACGCGCTGGAACATGTGCGCCGCGAGAGGGCGGCGGGTGAGTTCACTCGCCTGGCCGCCCAGGCGGCGCGCGAGGTTCAAGGCCCGGAGCCCAGCGAAGAGGAGATCGTCGAGGCCGTAAGACGCACGCGCGAAGCGCTCTACCGCGAGCGGTATGGGGCCGCCTAACCTGCGCGTGGCGCTCGACGCGAACGTCCTCATCGCCGGGGTTCGATTACCCCGCTGGCCGTTCGAGGTCATGCGGGCCGCAACACGTGGCCTGTTCGATCTGGTCCTGCCCGAGCAGGTCGTGGTCGAGGCCCGCCGCCACCTGCCGCTCCCGGCCCAGCAGGCCGTGCTCGATGCCTTCCTTGTTGGCTCTCGCTACGAGGAATTGCCGATGCCGATTGGCGAGCGGGTAACGGCCAACCTCGACCTCGTGCGAAGCGCGAAGGATGTCCCTATCGCCCTCGCCTTGCTCGATGGCGGTGCGGACGTCTTCGTGTCCAACGATCGGGACTTCACAGCCCCGGACGCTACGGCAAAACGCCTGAACGCCCGCGTGCGGATCATGCTGGTGGCGGTGTTCCTGCGCGACGTGCTCGGGTGGTCGCCGGAAGCTCTGGAGACCATCCGGGATCGGCGATGGGAGGACCTGGCCAGCGTGGTGGAGGACCAGTAGTCACCCGTACCGCAGCTGGTTCGCCACTGAGAGAAAGGGGGGCGCCTCAGTCGAGGCGCCCTTTTGGTTGCCCAAGAGAGGAAAGGAAACACCAATGAACGTTCAACTTAACTCTGAGGTCAAAAAGGTATGAGTCGCCTTGAAGGCGTCGCGAAGGCGCAGTTCTACCCGACCCCGCCTTCGGTCGTCGAACGCGTGGCGGCGCTCGTCCGCCCCGCCCCATCCTCCCATCGCCGCGTCGTCCGGCTGCTGGACCCCTGCTGCGGTGCAGGCGACGCGCTGCGGCAGTTTGCCGACGCCATCGGCGGCGGCGAGACCTACGGGATCGAGCTCGAGCAGCACCGCGCCGCCGGGGCTCGGCGGATCCTGGATCATCTCATCGCCGGCAGCGCCTTCGCGGTCCGGCTCGGACACGAGGCCTTCTCCTGCCTCTGGCTCAACCCGCCCTATGACCAGGACGACGGTGGCAAGCGGCTGGAGCACAGCTTCCTCACGACGATGAGCCGCGCGCTCGCCCCGGGCGGGCTGCTCATCTACGTCGTCCCGCAGGGGCGGCTCGCACAGTCGGCCCGTTACCTCGCGTCCCGCTACGAAGGACTGCGCTGCTATCGCTTCCAGGACCCCGAGTACGACGCCTTTCGGCAGTGCGTGGTGCTCGGGAGGAGGCGCGCGGCGCAGGTGATCGCCGCTGATGCACAGGCGCAGGTCGAAGCATGGGCGACTGGTCCGCTGCCGGAGCTTCCATCGCCGGGCTGTACCGCGCCGATTTACGAGCTGCCCGCGTTGCCGGCCGGACCGGTCGTCTTCGCGTCGCAGTTCTTCGAGCCCGAGACGGCGGCCGCTGAGGCCAGGGAGCGCGGGCTGTGGACGAACACCGCGCTGGTCGAACGATTCTGGCCGGCAGGTGAGCGGCCCGTACGGCCCCTCATGCCGCTACGGCGTGGGCACCTCGCCGTCCTGATCGCCGCCGGGTTCCTCGACAACGTCATGATCGACGACGGTACCCGGCGGGTGCTCGTGAAGGGCCGGATCACGAAGGTGAGCCGACCCGTCGAGTCGGCAGACCCGGATGTCGAGGTCGAACGCGAGTTCCTCCGGACTTCGGTCGTGATGCTCGACCTCGAGACGGGAGAGTTCGAGGACATCCAGCAGGGCGGACAGCTTACGGAGCCCTCCAACTGAACCTCGCCCAGTTCGTCCAAGCCTTCCAGGGCGCCATCACCGATGCCGTCCTGAAGGCCTATCCGCCCATCTACTCGGCCACCAGCCGGGAGGAGCTGGGTTTCGACCTGCGGCGGCTGGGCCGCCGCCCGATGGGCGCTCAGGCTGACGTGATTCGTGCCTGCGCGCTCTCCCTGCAAACCCACCGCGCCACCAACCTCGTCGGCGAGATGGGCACCGGCAAGACCACGATCGCGACCGCGGCCGCCACGCTCGCCGGTTTCAAGCGTGTGCTGGTCCTCTGCCCTCCCCACCTCGTGCGGAAGTGGCAGCGCGAGGTGAAAGCGACGGTGCCGAGCGCCAACGCGATCATCGTCCGCACGATCAGTGACCTGGAGAGGGTCCGCCACGCCGGCGGTTGGCCCCTCTTCGTCATCCTCTCGCGCGAGCAGGCGAAACTCTCCTTCCGCTGGAAGCCTGCGGTCGCGACGCGTCATGTTGTCGCGGGAAGCGCAGCTGCTCGCGATGAACTCGGCGGGGTGATTGCCATTGCCTGTTGCCCGGCGTGCTTCTCGCCCGTCGTCGATGACGAGGGTCTACCACTGGAGGAGGCAGACCTTGGACGGAAGAAGCACACTTGCGAGCTCTGCCACGGGCCGCTGTGGCAGGCAGACTGTCGCGGTCCCCGCCGCTACCCGCTGGCCGACTACATCGCCCGGCGTATGCGCGGGTACTTCGACCTCCTGCTCATCGACGAGCAGCATGAATACAAGGCACGCGGCTCCGCCCAGGGCCTGGCGGCGGGCACGCTCGCCGAAGCCTGCAAAGCCGTCCTCACGCTCACTGGCACCCTGATGGGCGGCTATTCCTCGACCCTCTTCTATCTACTCTGGCGGTTCTCGCCGGCAGTGAGGGAGGAGTTTGGCTACACCGACGAAGCGAAGTGGGTTTCCCGTTACGGCATCGTCGAGCGCATCAGCCGCAAGGCCGGAGAGGACGACGCCTACGAGGACGGCCGTTCGAGCCGCCGGAGGGGCTACCGGACGCGCGTGGTTGAGAAGCCGGGAGTTTCGCCGGCCGTGTTGTTCCATCTCATCGGCAATACGGCCTTCCTCCGGCTCGCCGATGTCGCGTCCGGGCTACCCGAGTACACGGAGGAAGTGCGCCTCGTCGGGCTGGCGATGTCGGACTCACCAGATGAACCATCGCAGGCTGCGTACTATCAGCAGCTCGCGTCACAGCTCGAAGCCGCCGTCCATGAGGCGCTCGCCAAGGGCTCGAAGCGGTTGCTCGGGACCTACCTCCAATCGCTTTTGGCGTATCCCGACGCCTGCACCAAAGGTGAGCAGGTCATCGACCCGGGAAGCGGCGCCGTAATCGCGGCGGTACCGCCGCTGACCGAAGCAAACCGTTACCCCAAGGAACAGGCGTTGCTCGATCTCGTCGAGACCGAGAAGCGCGAAGGCCGGCGGGTGCTGGTGTACATCACGCACACGGCGAGTCGTGACATCAGCGCCCGGCTCGAGTCGGTGCTTCAGGAGGCTGGCCACCGCGTGGCCAACCTCAAGGCCGACACGGTCCCGCCCGAACGCCGGGAGGAGTGGGTTGCACAGCGGGTGAAGGGAGGCCTCGACATCCTGCTGGTTCATCCCAGGCTCGTGCAGACGGGTCTGGACCTTATCGACTTCCCGACCATCGTCTGGCAGGAAGTCGAGTACTCGGTCTACACGATGCGCCAGGCTAGCCGCCGCTCTTGGCGCATCGGACAGCGCCGCCCGGTGCGCGTCGTGTACCTCGCCTACCGGGCAACGCTCCAGGCCCAGGCGCTCACGCTAGTCGCGAAGAAGCTGAAGGCTTCGCTCGCGGTCGAAGGTGAGCTTGGCGACGATGGTCTCGCTTCATTCGGCGATGACGGCGAAGACCTGCTTATGGCACTCGCCCGCAGCCTGACCGAGCGGGTGGAGTCGAGCGAAGAGTCCCTGGAGGGGCTGTTCGCCGGAATGCGTGAGTCGGAGCGGGCTCAGGACGCATCGCTCGACCAGGACGAAAGTGTGTCCTCTGAGGTCGAGTCCCACGACGCTCTCCCTCGGGACGGTCCGAGCGTGCGGCCGGCGCCTGCAGAGGTCCTGCGATTCAAGGAGGTGGATGCGACTGGTCAGCAACTGCGGCTGTTCTAGCGTTCCGGGGCAGGGAGACAGATCCTCCCTGCCCCGCGCAGGCTGATGGGACAGGGCTCTTTTTTTTGTGCCTGAAGCGGTGCCCAACGGTGTCGCCGCTAGAGTCACCACATCTCTTGGCTGCATAGGAGTAAGCCATGAACGTCAGAGACTTTGCCCGGCTCACGGCTCGGGAGATTCGGAATGATGCTCAGTTCTGGGACGACCTGTCGGAAAGTGTCGCAAGCCGGACAGTGGATCGCCTTCGAACGTTGCCGCCGCTCCAGCGAAGGGCCTATTCGGTGCCGGAGGTAGCGCGGATGCTCGGCGTGGGCCACACCGCAGTTCGGAACGCGATCGCGCGTGGCGACCTGCGAGTGGTGCGTGTCGGCGGCCGCGTCGTGGTTCCCCTTACAGCGATCGCGAGGTTGCTCGGCGACGAGCTGAACCTGCAGTTTGATGGCAGCATGGAGATCGACCACGACCTCATTTCGTCGATCGCGGCGGTCGCTGAGGATGTCGAGACCGGTCGAGTTACTCCAGATCCTGATGGGCCAGACTGGATCATCCTTGCTCGGGAGCTTTCCAAAATTCGACGGCGCTAGTCACCGCCAATGTAGGGCACACTCCTTCGCCCGGTTTGCATTTGGGAGCCAGGCAGAGCGTGCATTTAGCGGAGGCCGCTACTCCTGGTGGCCTCGTACACGCTGCCGCACAAGTCGGAACAGCTCAGCCTGATAGATCGCATCATGTAGCGGGTCGTGATCCCCGACCGTTTGAGGTCTAAGGATCGCCGCCATCTTGCTGGATGTGGTTTCGGACCATGTTGTATTCGACTGCCCCATGTAGTAGGACTTGATGTCGAGTGCGGCGAACCCGAATGGATTCGATCCATGGAACGTATGGAAGTAGTAGTTCACAAACGACCAGTCGAACGGTGCGTTGAACCCCACAAACACCAAGAGCCCGTCGCCCTCCCGAAGCGAATCAAGCCAGCGGGCGAAGCTCCTCATAGCGTCTGCCGGAGGTAGGCCGGTACGCTCCAGGTGATCGAGAGACAAGCCGGTAACCTCAAGCGCCTTCGGATCGGCGTTGCGGTTGATAGGTTTGAGCTCTGACGAGAAAGTCAGGCGTGGCTCGTACACGGCACACGCCCCGATCGCAAGCAAGCTGTATTCGCCAGGAATCGGACCTGCGGTCTCGACATCCACCGACACGAAGATTTCACGCTGATCAGTCATGGGATGAGCGGTGCCGATGGCACAAGTGGCGGGCGAGTCTGAATGGCGTTCCAGTGGTCCATGAACTTGCGACGTTGCGCCTCGGCGGGATCGTCCGGATTCCAGAAGAAGCCGGCGAACGTTCCGAGATCAAATGGCAGCTGCTCCCCTTCCATAGCCATCACCATAGTGGGCAGGCCACGTCCGAGCGCGTATCCCAACTCAAGGAAGCAGTTGGGGCGCTGCCCGGTGAGGTCGCAAAGCACGACGCTGCTGCGATGGAGTTTCGCGAAGATCTCCTGGTCCATGCGGGGGTATTCAAGCGGCTGCCTGCCGTCGACCACCGCCATCTTGTAGCCGAGGGTGTCTTCCACGATCGGCTGTACGACGTTGGCGAAGAATGCCTCGACCCTTCCGTATGAGGGATGTTTGGCGTTCAAGAGCCGCACTACGAACGCTTGGCGCGGTTCCAGCGCCTCGAGCAGATTGATGACAGCCTCGACTCGCTGATTGGTAGCGATCCGCTCGGGGAAGTTGATGCGATTTACCCACGCGTCAGTCGCCGCCCTCGGCGAGCGGAAGAGTCTTCCCGAATCTGTCCTCGATAGGCCCAGCGCGAACAGACGACGGGCACCGCTGGCGGCTGGGCTAATCGCATTGTTGAGAGGGACAACGGGCTTTCCAGCATCGTGATAGAGATTGGCGAGGAAGAGGGTGCCCTCAGAGCCGCCCAGCGCAAGGAGTATGTCCCCCCAACCCGCCTGTGCTTCCAGACGCTTACTCGCCATGTTCCAGTGAGAGACATTCTCGATCTGGACCAGGTCCGTTCCACGAAGCCCGTCCCACAGGGTGACGTACTCCGCCGGAACCTGGGCCTCGGTCTTGTGATGTTGGACGGCAACCGCAAGCGGATTCGGCGCTCCCGATGGCCGAAGCGCGACGCTTTCGTGAAGCCGCTGCCAAACCAGCCAGTCGAAGCAGATTGGCAATTGGTCGACGGGGCGAGGCTTCTCGTCATCGACCGGGACGACGAACGTGGCGCCCCGCTCTACGAGCCGCGGCACCATTGCCGCCACGAACTCACGGGCACGCTCCACTTCGACCGCTGGTGCTTCTGTCGGGTCACTCGAAATGCTACCGGCGATGTGGATACGCCGGCCGAAAAGTGACGATCGAGCCATCATCGGTCCTCCAAGACTGGAGAGGGCTTCAGCTCCGTCCCAGCAGCGAGGAGGTGACCGATCTGGAGGGAGCTATCGGGGAAGGCAAGCGCGATCGCCGCTGGGTAGAGCCGGGTCCGGATGTCCGAGAACGTCCACGGCGGCCCGATTTCACGCGAACCCGTGGCATCAACAAGCGCCATAACTTGATTGGGGTCGAGTTTCAGGGCAGCTAGGTCCATCGCAAAGAGCTGCCTGCGTTCGTCTGCTGTAGGCCGCTGAAACTCCTGCACGATCGCCGCTCTCCGCTGCAGCGCCGGATCGATTGCGCCGAGCCTGTTCGTACAGAGGAACGTCACCACGCGTCCCTGGAAACGCCGAAGGCCATCGATCCCCTGGATGAGGGTGTTTACGGCGACCTTGTCTTCGTGATGACTGTGCTCCTGCGAGCGCGCCGCGGCCAAAGAGTCACCCTCGTCGATGACGAGCACGGCGCGGCGGCCATTGCCAGCCGATTCGGTCACCGTTCGGAATGCCTCCGCAAGGAGGGTGCCCATCTCCCCGACCTTTCCGGAGCCGCGCACGCGGGTGCTGAGCTTGAAAAGAACCGAGTCCTCAGTGCGACTTTCGCGCACAATCCGATTTGCCATGCACTCGGCGGTGACAGTCTTTCCCGTTCCCACGTCGCCGTGAAAGAGGACGAGCGGATACTGGTTGGCGACGAGCTCGGAGAGGGCCAGCCGGCCAGCATGGAACCGCTTGTTCCACGCGTCGAGCTCACCGGCGCTCAGGAGCAGCCGGAGCTGATTGGCGACCTGGGCGTATCGGCGTTCGAATCCGAGGAGTGTCGCCTCGCGCGAGGTCAGGTGCTCGTCAGGCAGGACGGTTGCCGCATCGAAGATGCTCGGCTCGTTCATCTATGCAAAGTCCGTTCGCTGCATGCCCCACCCGTTGCTCGCGTAATTACGACCGCCAGATGGGGCGAGTGTCCAGTGATTGGTGTCGACGGACGTGGGTACCCAGTTGACCTTGAGCTTGTCCCGCATCGCTGCTCGCGCCTTGTCGTCGTAGGCGGGAGTGTAGGACAAGACAACACGGAAGTGAGGGTTAGCCACACGCGGCCAGAGCAGTCCGCCGGGCCGACTCATCGAGAGGTCACCGGCGGACGTGTTAACCGTGTACTGTGTGGCCTTGACCTCCACGCCACTACCGAGCAGCGTCAGGTCGACCCTCCGCAAGTAGCCGCTCTTAGCAAGCAACTCGACGTCGTGCGCGTAACTTCGCGCCTCGGCCTCGCTCATCGAGGCTGAACTCTGCGCGATCATCACGAGGTCTGCCGTGAAGCGTCTAATCACCACCTCGATATCGGTGATCTCGTACGTGTGACTTGCGGTCGTGGAGTAGGTCATGCGTCGTCCCTCACCTTGAATCGGGGGCCAAAGACTTCTTTCCAGAGACTGAGATCGCCCTCAGTAGATGCGAAAGTTGCCGTCTCCCAGGCCTCGTTTGCGGCAGTCACGATCTCGAGCCGCTCCGGCTCAGTGATGCGCGAGGTCACGTTGTTGCTGTCGCAGACCGGGTCGAGAACGACCACTGGGTCGATGAACACCCCGGCAGAACTCTGGTTCTCCGGGAAGCTCACCCGTTGCTTGAGCTCGGACTGGGCGATGTATAGGAGGAACCGCCGGAACCGTTGCTCAATCGAGCCGTTCGCGCCCTCCGTGTCCAGGCTGTACGCCATGAGCAACTCTATCGGGAACGACTTCAGATGCGTGAGCTCCGCCTGGTTGCGCCACCGTTTCGCGAGTCGTACGAGCGTGCGGAAGTCCGAGTCCCTTGTTTTCCGGTCACGCACGAACTGGATCTGGCATGGCGCGCAGGTCTGCATCCGCGTCCCATCTTCTAGGTCGAACTGCCACCCGTAGCCTGGGCGGGACGCATCCTCGATCACGGGGACGATGTCGACGCTGAGGCCCGTCCCGGCAAACATGACGGTGGCGGCCTTCCTGCCAATCTCGAAGTCCTCCACCTTCTTCGTGGGGTAGATCGCGAGCAGAAGGCTGTGAATCGTGTCGGCCAGCGTCTGGAGCGTTTCGGAATCGATGCTTCGGCCGCCGACGTAAAAGACAACATCCACATCGACCGGGTCCATCGACGTCCTGCGAAGGATCGTGTGTTTCGCGAATGAGCCTGCCTTCACCACCCTGGTGATCTTGATCTCCGTCCGGTCGCGGACACTGCGGCTGAGTTCGGCGATCAGTCGATCAACCTGCTCGTGGTACTCCTTGCGCTTTTCGGCGGGCAACCGGAGGACGTTCGCATCGTAGTAGCGCAACTCCGTATCAGTGAGTGGCATCGGCACCCCTCCAGCCTGGCGCGAGACGCGCGGTCACGTGGTTTGACGGAACAGGCCGATACACGCGTGCGTCCGGGCCATTGCGGCTGGGGGTCGACGGGCGTAACTTAAGACTCGCGCGGTGTTTTCGGCGTACGTTTCGCACGCTTTCAGGTTAGCCGATTCGCGAGACCTGCTGTCAAGGGCTTCGTGGCACACCTGTTAGATTCTGTAGCGGGACGACGCCGCAGGAGGCTACCTATGCCGAGTCCAGCGTTTGAGCCGGGACGGTTGCGCCTGGCGCGGGAGCTAAGGAGTCTCAGCCAGACCGAACTGGCCGCTCAGGCTGAAATCACCGGTGCAGCCGTGAGCCAATTCGAGTCGGGCGCTACTCGTCCGACCCAGGCGACGATTGAGGGCCTGGCTGTGGCCTTGAAGGTTCCAACGGAGTTCTTCGGGCTTCCTGACGACGAGACGCATGAAGGATTCTTCCGTTCGCTGCGACGAACCACAGTCACTGACCGCCGCCGTGCCAGGGCTATTGCCCACATCGCACATGATGTGGTCGTCCTGGGAGCTGCGGAGCAGCGCCACACAAAGGCCGATATCCCCAGGCTGCCGGCGTCTGGCCTCGAGACGAGCGCCGACGAAATGGAGAAGACTGCGGCCAAAGTTCGTCAAGCCTGGCGTGTCCCGGCGGGTCCTATCCAGAACGTGGTGGGCCTCGTGGAGGGCCACGGAATTGTGGTCATCCGCCTGCCGCTGGACTCCGCCGACGTCGACGCGTTCTCACTACCCTTCGCGGATCACCCCGTCGTGGTACTTGGATCCGACAAGAACGATCGCGCACGCTCGCGATTCGATGCCTCGCACGAACTCGGCCATCTCGTCGTGCACGGCCACGAGGTGTGGGGGTTGCCCCAGGTGGAGCGGCAGGCTCACGAGTTCGCTGCGGCTTTCCTCATGCCGAAGAACGAGATCCAACGAGAGCTGCCAACCTCGGTCGATTGGGGCTTGTTGTTCGAACTGAAGAGGAAGTGGCAGGTCTCTCTGGCTGCCCTCCTGATGCGTGCTCGAACACTAGGCCGCATGTCTGAAGGAACCTACCTGACGGCTATCAAGGCCGCGTCGGCGCGCGGCTGGCGTCGTGTTGAACCTGTGGCAATTGGTGAGCCTGAGAGGCCCGAACTTCTGTCGAACATGCTCCGCTCTCGACGGGGCCACCTGAGGGCACTGCCGGATGACATCGTTGCGACGGTAGCGGCGGAACTGCCCGGTCCGGACCGCGCCGCCAAGATCGAGAGAAAAGCGCGATGAGCAACCTGCGATTCCAGAGACTTGAACGACGGGGCGCACGTCGTTTGGGCGATCGGCTCGAACTGGAAATGTCGCTGCCGAAGACGCCCTCGGGCATGGAGGCCCGCTGGTGTCCGTTGGAGGACTGTGCACCACGGCTGTTCCAACTCGGCGAGACAACATCGGATGCCGAGTGGAACGGTGCAGAGACACGTCTGCATCGAACTCCGCATACACCTGGGACCACGTGCCCATACTGCGGGCACGACAGCGCTGACGATGACGAGTTCATCGACCCGCGTGATGTTGAAGCGCTTACAACGTGGTTCAAGTGGGCTGCTCAGGAGGATGCCCTCGATGCCGTCAGCGACATGCTTCGAGGGGTAGGTCGAAGGCTACCGCGCAGCGGGCCGATTTCGATCGAGGTGAAGGCGAATCGAAGACCAGCGCGTCCGGAACCACGAGTGTGGCGCGAGGACTTGCTGCGGCAGCTGACATGCAACGTCTGCTCGCGGCGCTACGGAGTCTACGCGATTGCCCTCTTTTGTCCCGACTGCGGTGCACCGAACCTGGCGGTTCACTATCGCCGGGAATGCGACCTGATCGAGCAGCAGATCACGTTGGCTCGCGAGGCCTCTGAGGCTGAACTAAGCTTCCGGCTGCTTGGCAACGCTCACGAGGATGTCGTGACAGCCTTGGAGACCTACCTGAAGACCGTCTACCGGTTTCTGGTAGGGAAGCTGTGTCAGGTCGAGGAGGCGGCGAAGCTGAAGTCGGCGAAGGCGATTGGCAATGCTTTCCAAAACATCGACCGCGCTCGCGAAAAGCTGGCAAAGCTAGGCATCGATCCGTTCGCTGGCCTGAGCGACGACGACCGTGACTACTTGCGGATTAATATCGAGAAGCGGCACGTTCTTGGTCACAACCTTGGTCTCGCCGACGAGCGGTATGCAGAGGCGGTTCAGGAGGCGCAGCCCGGAAGGACCGTGGTGCTGCTGGCGGACGAAGTCGTGCGATTTGTGGAGATCGCGAGGCGGCTTGTGCAGTATCTCGAGGCGCAGGCGTTCCCCGTCATTGATGCGGCGTGACTAGCCAGCCGGTACGAACCGATCCATCGCACCGCTGAAGCGTCACAGCGAACGGGATCCTTTAAGAACGAGAATCGAGCTTACAACGACGACGCCTCGCCGAGTACTCGCGCTATCCAGTGGCGGATTGTCGAACAAGCGACGTCGAGCTCGAGGCGCGGCCCCCAATACATCGGGGCGATTGCCTCGTATGCGCTCCGAATGGAATCCCAGCGCGGACTGTCGTCGGGGGTAAACGCCGGATGTTCGGATGATGGCATCGCTCCGATCTGGGCTTGGGCGAGCATCTCATCGGCGAGGCTACGCGGACCGTCGTAGCCATCAAGCGGTGGAAGCGTCGTCTCAGCCTCAATGATGCGGGCCGTGTCCTCGAAGTGTCGGACAAAGCTGGCCGGCTCACGATCCTCCTGGCCAACCCTCCACTGGAGCGCATCCAGCTTCTCCACGAGGGTCACGAGTGGGTGGACGACGCGCACGGCGTCGGCCTTATTCTGGTCATAGCTGCCTAGCTGCCCAGTCGCAATGAGGTGGTCGTGGACGAACGACGAGAGGTCGCGTTCCACGTATGGAGTCACACGAGCGTTCCCCACCTCCAGCAGGACGAATGGCCGCGTTGGCTCCAGGTCCGCAAGGTGCTTCCCTGGATAGACCACGCGTATGCCGGCATTGCGCCACAGGGCGTCGGAGAACTCCTCATCCAGGGCGACCTCCGCACCCGGGACATGCAACTTCGAGGCAAGCTGCTCAAAATGTGCTCTGCGCTGAGCGACTGCCGGTCTTCCCTGGCTTATCCAGTTCGCCACGGCCGGAAGCGCCGCTACCGTCCCTGGATCCACTCGGACATCGAGGTCCTCCGAGAACCGTTGGATGATCCCAAACCCTTTGGATAGCGACGTACCGCCCTTGAACCAGAGTTCGAAGCCCTGATCGAGGAGCGCCCAGAGCGTGTGAGTTACCCGGTAGTCCTTCTCGACGAGTCCGACGCTAAGCCTGCGCTGGTCGCCAACGATTCGGAGCAAGTCATCGAACTCGGGATCTTCATGAACGAACACTGTTGCTCACGGTACCGACGCGTCAGTCGTGGCCACCGCCGACTCGATGCGTGCCTGGGTGTCCTTCGATCCGAAGCGCCTTGCCATCTGCCTTAGTTCATCCCGATCGAACCTGCCACGGCGCACCGCGCGAGCCAAACGCTCGGTGAGTTCGGCTCGGGACGCTCCGGCTTCCTCGGCGTTTTGGAAGAGATCGACAACGAACCATTCGGCGGTCGGACGCCGAGGGAACGCCACTCGGCGAAGGCGGAAGCGGCGATCGCCAAGGTTGAACTCACCCGAGCGCTTGCGGTTGTACACCAGGGGAGTGGCAAAGACAGCGGTTGTTCCCAAACCGAGCGCGTTCCACCGTTCGGGCCCGGTGACTATGTATTGGTCGCCGTCGAGGAAGCCACGCATCAGTTCACGATCGTCGGCAGGGACTTGTCCAAAGCGTCCTCGCTTTGGATGGAGGTAGAGGCCGTGCGCCAGAGGCACCAGTTTGTCCTCCCGGACCAGGCGGCTCGCGAGGCGCGTCGGGTTCTTGCTCCACTTCGACAGGTCCTTCGTTCGGTAGACCTGGCCTGAGCGCAGTTGGGGTTGAACCGAAGCAGGCATCGTATGGAATCTCCCGGAGAAATCATACATCATCGGAGACCTCGTCAGCAATGGCGTCTCAGGACCCGGCTGGCCGCAGCAAGTGCGGAACGTTCACCTTGAGTCGCCACCGCGAGACAATCCGACCCTCGTCGGACAGCGTGGGGTCGAGGAGGCTGACCCCTTTGCTGACTCGTTCGTGGCACGCCTCTATGAACGCGGCACTCCCAAGTCCGTCGCGCTCGGCCAGATACCCGAGGCGTTTGAACAGCGCTCCGCGTCCCAGGCGTTCACTATGGCTGAGGAGCTGTTGCTCGTCCGCGTGTTCGCTGTCGAAGTACGCCCGGACGATCTCGGCGGCGTGTAACGCTCCGCCGGCGGACTCGGGGACATCCACGACATCGATGACGGTCCGGTGAGGATCGGACACAGTGACCGCCGTGTCTCGGCGCAAGGTTTCCTCGGTTCCAAACCACTCCTCCTGAGGGACCGATCTCAGCTTGAAGCGTCTCCCCTGGATGATCTGGTCTGTCGGCTTGACCTTCCTCCTTGCCACCACATACGTGCTACTGAATAACTCGTCGGTGAAGCCCCAGTGTTCGCTTGCGCTCCAGCCACCGATGTAGCAGGGCGCAAAGAGCACAGTCGCAACAATCCAGGGATCCTCGCGCCACTCGCGGGGTTCCGAGGCGTCGATCGGCACGGTGATGTACCAACCCTGCCGCACTCGGGCAAGCCAACCACCGTCGGCGAGATCTGCGAGGAGCCGCCTGGTCTTCGCCACGTCGGCACTGAGCGCGCCCGCCGCAAGGGCAGCGTCGAACGGACGGTTGAAGGCGCGGTGGAGCATTGTCAGCGCCCGACGATTGGCTGCGGAGATGCCTGCGAAGGCGTCAGTGGTGACGATCATTTGGAGCTCCAAACTCCGGATAGGAGGTGAAAAATCTCCCTTGCGATGTACATTGCGCAGATGTACACCGCGGAGACGGAATTTCCGACATGCGTCTCTATAGTCCCCCTGAGATGTCATGACCGTCGACCGCTCGATATGCGCCGCTTTGTCCGTGGCGGTGGGGCAAGCAGTTGGTCGATATGCGTTTGCTGCTCGTGCGGCGGACGGTGGACAACCGACCGCAGCGCTCGCTCGGTGATTCGAGGGTCCGGATTGCCCTCAACGAATGCCAGCACGGCGGGGTCGAGATCAAGGACCTTGAGTACCTGCGTGACACGGGCACGCGTGACGCCCAGGCGGCGCGCGAGTTCAGCCTTGGATTCACCGCGCTCCTCCATGGAGCGTCGCCATTCGCGCGCGCTGCTTACCGGATTAGGACGCCTGCGCTTGCTCGGAGAGGCCGGCCGCAGTGGTTCAGGTGGCTCATCCCAGGGGAAACGGTTGACCCTCTGCGAGCCGATGAACGATGCCCAGAGACTGTGGCGGCCACGGGCCGTCGACTCGGCGCCCAGTCGAGGTTCGCTCGGCACCGACTGTCATCACTTTCCGTGCAGATTCAAGTGGTAAGTGTCGCAGTCACAGCGTAAGGATGACTCTTGCTCAGCTTGATAGATCACATGAATCAGGGACTCACAGGTACTATTGGAGCAGGTGAAGAGATCGAGGAACTTCCGCCAAGCATCTAAGACCGGCTCAAAGTCTGCCTTGGTCATCGTGGCCCATTCATTGTAGTGAACGAGAGCATTGATCGCCCACGTCTCACCCTCTTGGGCCAGCAAGGCCTCGGACCGCATCTTCTGCAGCTCGGCTATCTGTTGTTTAGCTCCCGCGTCATTCCAAGAGTTAGCCGCATTCGCTGCCTTCTTCAAGAGCGCGCCGTGCCGACCCTTGACGGCGCTGAGAACTTCTCCCAGCTCATAGCGAGCATCAACTCGGAACCTCATCTGCGCGCCAATGGCTTCGGCGAGGTCGCACATTTGGGCCTCAAGATAGCGACGCAATTTGTGGGCAGCACTTGACACATCGTCATTAACGAGATCGGTGGTGATCCGGTTCCAGACTTCCCCGCCTTGTTCGAATGTCGGTCCTCCTGCCACAGTCCACCCATGAAAACGAGCGCGCGCATTCTTAGTGATAAGTCCGGAGGACTGCATTTGTCTCGCCCAGATCTCGTCGTGGGTCGTAATGATGAACTGCACGTTAGGGAATTGTTCTTTAAGCAGGACACAGAACTGGCGGCGGTGATTGCTATCTACCGACATCACGACGTCGTCGAGTATGGCGAATCGGAAATCATCGCCTAGAAGGTGCTTGATCAACGCAAGGTATATGCAGACTCCCATACCGTCTTGGTGGCCCTCGCTATGATAAGCGGCGGGAGGGAACATGCCCAGGCCATAGAAATCTACGAGGAGGTCAAGCTTGCCCGTACTTGGTTCTAGTTCGGCTTTAAACGCAGATTCATCGTCGGAATTAATCTGACGATAATACCGACTAAAGTCGGCTTCAACAGTATCATAGAGGGCGGCGAGGGCCTCGTCGGCAGCGCTGCAATACGTCTGGTAAACGATATTCGCTGTTGTCTGAGCTGTAAGAGCGTTGCTATGGGTAGCTCGTGCGAGCCGAAGTCGACTCCATCTCTCTTGGGCGATGGTAAGGTAGGCGCGCGCCGCCGCTGCCGCACTCTGGTCGGGCTTCGCTTTCAACGCTGCCATTAAGGTAGCCAGGCCTCCCGCAATGTCGGTTCCCGCCGGCAGTGACAGGGGGCTCGCAGCTAAGGCGATTTGTTCCTCAGCGGCGCCATCTAACGTGCCGAGGCGAGCTGCGCTTGAATGAAGGGCGTCATACCACGACTGGAGCTGATGGGGCAGCTCGGGGCTGCCCATCGAGACCGAATGCGGGCGGGCACTTCGAATCAGTTCTCCGACGCCTGCTAACTCCTGACTTACAACGGCCGCGGCCGCCAGCACGCGCCGCTGCAACTCCGCAGCCTCACGTGACCGCGCGAGCTTCTGGGTCAGATGTGCTACGAGCGCATCCATGTCTGCCCATTCCTTATCGCAGAGCGGACAGGCAGGCTCGGAAACGAGGAGCAAGCCAGCGTCGACGAGCGCGCGCTGTCGTATCAGGACGAGGTTAGTTGCGTCCGCGTGGAGCTCGTCGAGAATAGCCTTGAGTTGATCCAGACTATTTATCAGGGCCGTAGTGTCGGCCAGCCGATCGACCAACGCCTGAATGTCGCGAATGGCCGAGTCCTTGTCGAAAGTGGCCTGCGCGGCCTCGACCTCCACTCCGGCATTAAGCTCGGTGACTAAAGTGACGGATTCAAAGAGATCCAACCCGAGGGCAGAGCGTCGTTTGTTGATCTCAGTCGTGATCTCGCCGGGCAAGAGACTGGGTAGGTCGAGGTGACGGCGCATGGCCTCTTCTGACGCGGCAACCTCGGCTTTGGCCTTACTCTCATCTGCGGAGGTCTTCGATTGGGCGGTCTTCAGGAGCTTCCGCAGGTCATCGAGTAGGTCCAGTTGCAGCAATGCCTGGACTTCTTGGGCGCGCTTTCCGGGCTCGGCAACGATGTACTTGATGATCTCACGGCGGGACAGTGTCAGCTCGGGATGCTCTTGAGCGTGCTCGACGGCCTTCCGTATCTCGGGCGTGTCCGGCTGAAGGGTGAATTTGCCTGCGGTCTTGACGTTGCGCGTGAGCACTGCGAGGTGCCCGGTATCGGTATCGCGGACAGTCAGCGAGACGGTAGCCGAAGCCGGGTCGTCTCGGTGATAAACGTGTGGTCCGTGCTTCAGGACGCTCAGACCGCCCGTCCCTGCGCCTGCCAATCGGGCAATGTTCCCGGTCAATGCGAAGTCAATGGCATCGACAACGCCGCTCTTGCCAGATCCGTTTGGCCCGTGGATGACGAAGGATTTCGATCCGAGCGTTAGATTAAGCGTGCGGATTCCGCGAAACTCTTCGATATGAATAGCTTCAATCTGGATCACGCGAGGTTGCCCCCGCTCACGCTCGAAAAAAGCTCTACCAGCTGTTCGGCCTTCGGAAGCTTGCTCCCGGACAAAAGGGCCCGCAAGCGCTCCACGAGCGCCTCGCTCACCTCGCCGGTCTCTTCGAGCCGGGCAAGAAAGCTCTTCAGCACCTCGGACTCGAGACTCGGCACTACTCACCCGGCTTCGTCAGAATAAGCGTCTACGAGGACACGATCGGCCAGCAGGGGTCGAGGCGCGTCTAGGCTAGCTGTGACGCGCCGGGCCGTCAGACGCTCATAGCAGAATACCATGTCGCATGGATCTTGCATGACCTCTAGAGGGACAGCAGGACTAGCCTGTGCTTCCCCTCGACTTCCGCCGCCAGCCAGCGGCGGTCGGGGGACGTTGCTGCGCTCGTTCGCGGGCCGCCGCGCCTGCCCGTCTGTGTCTGGTGCGTTTGAGCTGGGACTCAACACACGCTGACTTATGGATTCTCGGTCCATTGCTCGTCTGGCTCGGCGTTCGCGGCCTGCCAGTCGCGGCCGTCGTCCGGAGAGCGACGCCCTTGCCGGACCCACCCGTGGTGCGCTTCAGCTCCGTTGGCAAGAAGGCGTCGATCGCTGTCGGAGAAGGGTCAATGTCCTCCCACTCTTCAGCGACTCCTGACCCCTCTTGTAGACCACTAGGTTGATGCTCGGTGCACCGCCGAAGTAGGTGCCCTGAGCCACGCTAGCGCCTTCCTAGTGGCGAGTGTCCCTGGGTGGGTTGGGGTCGTTGCCGGGCGCGACGGTGTCAGAATCGCGAATCTGGCCGTGGCGGTCGTGGATAACGACCTCGCCGCCTCCCAGGTTGCCGACGATTTCTTTGGCGCGGTGCTCGGCGCCAGCCTGGGTTTCGTGATGGGAGCTGGCGCGTTGAGCGCCGGGCCGCTTTACGTCCCAGCCGCCATCGGGGTTGGGAACCACGTGACGATTGTTACTCATGTTGGGTCTCCTTCCAGAACGAACGTTCTTCAGATGGTAGCACTCGGTCGGTTGTGATTGTCATGCGTGGCTGGCGCCTACGCGCGCGTCGGGAAATGCCTCAAACGATTGGCGAACCGCGTCCAGAGGCCCGGTTGTTGCTGGCATCGCGGGAGGGAGGTTCGTGCCTGGGTGAGTGTTTCCGAATCTGGTTGATGCCTCACCGACAACTTCCGTAGAATCCAGTGGTCAGCCCCTTCGATGAGGTGTTCAGAGGACTGGTTGGGGGAAACGGCAGCGCTCGGTTGACCAGCGGATTCGGGCGGGGCAAGTCAGGCAACTTCTTGCCCGGAGAGCCTTTTAATCCATTGGTCGGGAGTTCGAATCTCTCCGGGCCTACCACAGATTCACCGCTTGCCATAATCCCTCTTTGCGGGTGACCACTGGATTCCTTCGCGATCACTGGACTGGTGCGAATTGCCTCGCAGGCGCCCAGTAGGGGTTGCCTCCGCAGATTCGGCCGGGCAACTGGCGGACCGTCTGCGGCGGTTCCGCGACCAGGGGATTCTCGGCCCTGTGCTCTGGCCCCAAGAACACAACTGGGGGCCACGGCGAGAGGAAGTGCGATTCATCGCGCGTGATACTTTGCAGAGGGGCCAGCTCCGAGCTTACGTTGCACCCGACGCTCCACTGGGGATGTCGAAAGGTCAAGGATGCTCGGAGATGAATGACGATTTCACCTCAGTCGGCCGATGTCGGCGCCTGCGCCTTTACAACCTCGGTATGGGTGCACTGCACCTCGCTCAGGGGGTCGCGATCCTAGCTCTGAGCAACGATTTCGCGCTTCCGGTGCATGGGACCTTCATGGAAGGTCCACCCGGGGCACAGCCAGCCAGGCTCCACCACCTTTTCGACCTTCCTATCGGCCCGGCTGTCGCGTCGTTCGTGCTGGTCTCTGCGGCTGCACACGCGATTCTCGTGCTTCCTAGCGTCTTCGGGTGGTACTGCCGAAACCTGGCACGAAGACGGAACGATGCCCGGTGGATCGAGTACTCGGTCAGTGCGTCGATCATGATCGTCCTGATCGCGATGCTCACGGGCATCGGTGACATCGCGGCACTGATCGCCATCTTTGGCGTGAACGCCTCGATGATCTTGTTCGGTCTCGTTCAGGAGCACACCGAGCTGCCGGGCGAAGGCCACCTGTTGCCATTCTGGCTCGGCTGTATCGCCGGTGCTGTGCCCTGGATCGCGATTGGCATCTACTTGATCAGCCCGGGGATTGAGGCCAGCCCGCCGGGCTTTGTCTACGGCATCTTTGTTTCGCTCTTCATTTTCTTCAACGTGTTCGCGCTCAACATGTGGCTGCAGTACCGACGGATTGGGCCGTGGCGCAACTACCTGTTTGGAGAATCGATCTACATCCTCCTCAGCCTGACTGCGAAATCCGCGCTCGCATGGCAGGTGTTTTTTCCGACGCTCATGGGCTGAACGCCGGCCCACCGAGTTTGCATCTCGCCCGCACTTGAACCCGTCCCGTGCGAGTTCGGTGCCGGCCTGTCGCCCTTGCCATGCATGGGCTGTCCGCGAAGACAGGTGGCCAAGTCGCGCATACTGAGTCCCTGAGGTTTCTCATGAACGTGCTCGTCCTCGGTGCCAGTGGTTACATCGGTAGCAACCTCGTCCCCCACCTTCGGGCTCAGGGTCATCACGTGCGAGCCACGGCGCGAAGGAAGGAGGTGCTGGAAGGCCGAGGATGGGACGGCGTCGAGCTCGTCTCTGCCGATGCTTTGGACCCCGCTTCGCTTTGCACCGCGTTGAACGGAATCAACGTCGCCTACTACCTCGTCCATTCGATGGGCTCTGGAGACGACTTTGAGGAACGAGACCGCACCGCCGCGGAGAACTTTCGCATCGCGGCAGAAACCGCTGGCGTCGAACGCATTATCTACCTCGGCGGGTTGCAGCCCCCGGGTGAGAGTACCCGGCACCTCCGGTCGCGCCAGGAGACCGGCAACATCCTCCGGGCCGGTCCCGTACCGGTCACCGAGCTGCGGGCTGGGATCATCGTTGGCGCGGGCTCGGCCGCCTTCGAGGTCATCCGCGACCTGGTCAACCACCTGCCCGCCATGACGACGCCACGCTGGGTGCGGTCGCGGACGCAGCCTATCGCCCTGCAAGACCTGTTGGACTACCTCTCGCGTCTTCTCGAAATCCCGGTCACGGGGGGGAAGACCTACGATGTGGGCGGCCCTGAGACGCTGAGCTATGAGGAGATGATCGCCCAATTTGCAGCGGCGGTTGGGAAAAGACGCTGGGTAATCCCGGTACCCGTTCTAACCCCTCGACTCTCGTCCTACTGGCTCGACCTGGTCACGAGCGTTCCTGCGTCGGTGGCACGCCCACTCATCGATGGGCTCAGGCATGACCTCCTCGCAGACGACGCTCCGCTCCGCGAACTCATCCCCATCCCGCTGCACACTTACCGCGAGGCAATCGAAGCAGCGCTTCGCACGGAGCGGGAGTTGGCGCTCCCGGCGCGCTGGACGGAGGGCTCACTGGCGTTCAGGGGGTATGACCCCGCCGTTTCCTATTACTCCAAAGGGACAAGGACGGAACTCAGTGCCCCTGTGTCCCCGTCGGCCGCCTGGAATGCCGTCTGCTGCATCGGTGGCGAGCAGGGCTACTACTATGCCGACTTCCTCTGGCGCCTGCGCGGCCTTCTCGACCGCGTCGTGGGCGGCGTAGGCATGCGACGCGGCCGACGACACCCAACTGACCTGCGCCCCGGCGACGCGATCGATTTCTGGCGCGTCGTAGCTCTTGAACCGGGGCGGCGCCTGACCCTCGTGGCTGAAATGAAGCTCCCGGGGTCCGCAGTCCTTGAGTTCGAGGTCATCCCCGAGGGCGAGGAGAACTGCCGGCTCGTGACAACCTCTCGCTTCAACCCCTCGGGATTCTTTGGCCTCCTTTACTGGTACGCTCTCCTTCCCGCTCACAACCGCATTTTCGAGCGGATGCCGCGAGGGCTTTTGCGCTACGCGCGAAGATTGCCAGCGGCGTGATGGTTCACAGATTCCGTGGCATGCCGTTGGCGGCGATGCGCGCCCCCTGGGACATCTTCGTGCCCGTGAGCCGCCTGTGATCCGAGCCCGGGGTCAGCAACGAGACGATGACCCGACTGATTTCCGGAGTTCGATGCGACCAGTTGACTGGCCCGCGGTGCCGGCGGGGCAAGCCACCTGGCCTGGCGTGCAGCCTAGGCGTCAGGTTGCTGAGAAGCTTCACGCCTACACGCGTCGCTATGAAGGCGGCAGGTGAGCAGCCGACCGAAAGACCTGGTCGATCTGGCGCTGATCTCGTTGGACGCGGGCCGGACTTCTGCATGAGCTGCAGGACGTATTTGGCAGCCGCGGAACCCACGATTTGCCTCCGAATCTTCCGACGCCACCGGCGGACTGGCGCATTCCGTACCGCCAACTGGCGATCGAGGTGGGCTTGGACGCTGATCTGAACGCCGGGCACACGGCCGCGGCGGTGATGCTCGATCCCGTTCTGCCGGGGAGACTGCAATCGGGAGCATGGAATCCGCCGGCGCGGCACCGGGATGGGTGAGTCCGCGCTGGGAGCACGAGGACAGGGAGGGACTCCGCCAGACAGGATGGGGCGGCCGTACCGTCGACTACCAGCGCGTCCCGTTGCGTTCATCGTGGGGTAGAGTGCCAGCCGCTCGCCTGGCACAGCGACACAGATCGTCATAGCCGGGGTCGCGAGATTCACAGACCGAGTCCGATTATTGGAAAGTAGCACTGGACCAGGCTGATTGGTTTGGGTCGCGTCCGGACCCGGAGGTGGAGCGCTCGACCCACCGATCGTACCGCCGGGAACAGCCCGCGCAACCCATGCGAAACATCGAGGCTTTCCTCCCTCGCGGCTTCACGCACTGTGGCATGGTGCATCCGATGGCGGCTTGGCGGGCCGCACGGTCTCAGCGGGTCTGCAAATCGTTGCAAATCGTCGCCGAGTGACGGGGTTGGAAACGATGGTACGGGTCGCTGCCTCGGTTCGGACTGTAGGTTCATGGAGCGACATAACGCAACCACACGGACGGCGTGGGACACCCCGACCCGCCCTCATAACCCGAAGGTCGGGGGTTCGAATCCCTCCCCCGCTACCAGAAAATTGAATCTGGAAACCCCAGAGAAGGCCCCTCAATTGTTGAGGGGCCTTCGCAATTGCAAATGGATTTGCAAATGGGCCCCGTCAGAACACCTTCGATGGGGAACCCTTGAGGACCGTGTCGAACGCCTGTGCCGCGGCATCCTGGAGCCCTGGAACCACGTGCGAGTAGATGTCCAGCGTCGTCGCGATGGTCGAGTGTCCGAGGCGCTCCTGCACGATCTTGGGATGTACGTCCTGCTTGAGCAGCAGCGTGGCGTGAGTGTGACGCGCATCATGCAGCCGGATGCCATGAAACCCGTTCCGCCGGGCGAGTCTGCGCCACGCTTGAGAGAAGCTGTCGGGCGGGATCGGCGAGCCGTCGATTCGCGCGAAGACCAGTTGCTGGTCGTCGACGGTCGAGCCATCGACGAGCTCGCGCCGCCGCTGCTCGCTCTCGCGATGCTCGCGCAGCATGAGCGCGGCAGAAGGCGGCAGGGCCACCACGCGCCGGCTCTTCGCTGACTTGGTGGTACGGAAGATGATCTCGCCCGTGCGGAGCCGATGCACAGCGCGGTTCACATACACGCGGGACAGGTCCAGGTCGACGTCTCCCCAGCGCAACGCGAGCACCTCGCTTCGCCGGAGTCCCGTGAACAGCGCCAGGTAGACCATCGGATACCACTGGGTCCCGCTCGCGGCCGCAAGGAAGTTGCGAACGCCCTCGTCGTCGAGCGTGTTCATCTCGTTCCGTTCGAACTTGGGCGCATCCACAGCATCCGCCGGGTTCCGGCCGAGCAGTCCCCACTTCACCGCACTCTGGAGGGCGTCGTGCAGGGTGACGTGGTGGTGTCGTACGGTGCGGGGCGACAGTCCACCTTTTCCGTTGAGACGTCCGGACTCGAGCTTGTCCGAGTAGTAACGCTGGAGTCGCGCAGGCGTGAGCTTCGCCAGCTGTATGCCGCCCAACGCGGGGACCAGGTGGCGGACGATGATGTGCTCGTACCCTTCGTAGGTCCGCGGCGAAACATTGGTCTTGGCGTAGTCTCGAAGCCACCGGCTCAGGAACTCGCCGACCGTCTCCCGGGTGGGTTCGACGTAGGCGCCAGTGTCCAGCTCGCGGAGCAGCTGCGTCAGCTTTGCCTCAGCCTCGCGCTCCGTCCGGAAGCCCGAGTACCACTGGTAGCGGTACCGACCGCTGTCGTCCCGGCCGAGACTGACGACAACCGCCCACGTCCTCCCGCGACGGCGCACATGACCTCGCACCGGTTCCTCCTGACCAGGCATGCCGCACGGGCATCGTCTGCGTATCGTGGTCGACCGCGAGTGCAGGCAGAAGCGACGGCTAAAGCCGCGATGGCCCCAAAATACAGGGCTCCGGCTGGATTCCTATGCGGGGCTGTTATGGCCAGCGGACTGGCGAGGTAGGCTCGACCGGCGGCCGATGGCCATCTACCTGCCGGTCGAGCCAAGCCTCAAGCCCGTGCTTCGGGACCCGGATCACCCGGCCGAGACGGATTGCCGGGAGCTCATTGCGCGCGACGAGCTCGTAGGCGAGGTTGCGCGAGATGCGCAGCATCTTCGCGGCCTCCGGTACGGTGAGCAGGCCGAGGTCGTGCCCGTTGTCGGTGGTGTGATCGTTCATCCTGGAACCTCCAGTGGTTTGCGTTCCGTGGCGCCGGGATCGGGCCACGAGGTCCGTGGTTCGCTTGTTCCGGCACGCCAGATCGCCGCCCGCGGGCCGAAGCGTTCGAGCAGTGATGCGGTTGTGGTCAGTACGCGAGCGCGGTGCTGGCGGAGGATTGCCGTCGCCAGCTCGCGCACAAGGTCCTCGCGTTGGGGACTGTTCGTCACGAAGAGCACCGTGGGCTCGTTCGCTGCGGTCGCCTGTGAGCGAAAGAACTCCTCGTAGCGCGCCAGCTTCTCCGCGAGCACGGGTGGACGCTCCGTACCGCGATCCCACTCCAGCAGGAACGGGAAACGCTGGTCTCCGATGAGGAGGGCGCCCGCGCCGTCCGGCCGCAACGAGCGTCGTCGCCCGCCGCTCTCGAAGCGGATAACTGCCTCCGCCGCGCTCAGCCACGAGAGCAGACGCGGCCCGCCCCGCGCGCAATCCAGCCAGGCGATGAAGAAGCTGTTCGCGCCGACGGTATGCTCGAATTGCTGAAGGAGCGTCGGCAGAGGTCTGTTGTCCCTGACAGACAGGGCCGTCAGCGCGGTGTGGCGGGCGTGGCGCCGCGGCGGCACCCCATCGCGCACGGCCAGGAGCTCCAGCCCGGTCCGGGTGAGGCAGTAGTACGGACTTGGCGTGTTCGCCCTGTTATAGACGGCGATCAGCCGGTTCCGAACCGCCCGGTCGATCGCGATTCGCACCACCCGCGGCTGCACCTCGAGCACGGTGGCCATCTCTGGCTCGGTGAGGAGCGGATGCCCGCCGAGGCATCCCAGCAGCCGTTTCTCGATCTCGGACGTCGTGAGCGAAAGCGCCGCGAGCAGCTCCAGCCGCGAAGCGTTGCGGCTGTCCCTTGCGGTCTCCTGCGCCCAACGGTGGAGGGGCGTCGGCCTGCCGGCCGCGTCAGGCGGACAGTTGGGAAGCCGTGCCGGGCGTGGCGGATCGTGCGCGGCCCGAGTCGGTTCGACTCCGATACGCTCTGCCAGAGTTACCTGGCCGGCGCTGTCGGCACGCCGCCAGTGCGGACCATCTGGACCGTCCCCAAGACCGGCCCGTCCTGCTAGCAGGACGGGCAGCGGCGGGAGCCGGCGCCGATCGGCCGAGGCAAGCACGTGCTGGGCCCAAGCGTCTTCCCAGGCGGGACCCGGACAGAGGATCAGCGTTAGCGGAAGGTAGCCGGTTCCCCAGGGCTGCGGCCCCTCCCGGAACCGGTACCATCCCGCGACGAGTGCCGCCCGGTGGGCGGAGGGTGCTCCAGCCCGGTCGACAACGACAAAGAACGGCGTGCCGGCCCCGCCGATCCGAACGGACCCGAACGCATGGACGCCCGGTGGCCACCACGCAGTGGTCGGCCTCCGCGTTGGCAGCGCCCAGATGTCCTCGAGTTCCGCCTTGGGATCGCGGCGCAGTGCAGCGACCAGGCCGGCGGCAAAGACGTTGAGCGCGACGGTGGCTTCAAGGCTCGCCAGCCGTCGAAGGATGTCACGCGACTCGAGTGGCAGCGCCGATTGCTGCTCCGAACCCTGTGACTCAACAGCGAGCTGGCGCCGGATCGGCTGGGTCAGGATGTAGAGACGCGACCTCTCCAGTTCCGGCGACGATGGCGTGATTGAGTCGACGTGTCCCGCCCGCGCCAGTTCGCGCAGCGCCGCCTCGACGTCCGTCGCAGGTGAGCCGGTCAGGAGGGCGAGGTCATCCACGGCGAGGAGGGGAAGCCGCGTGAGCCAGTTGAGCAGGTCGGCGGCGAGCGTGGTCACGTGTTCGCCCCCTTCCTACTGCGATGCTCGTTACGCCGCTTGCTGGGCGGGTCCTGCAGGCCGGTCAGCTGCAACTGTTGTCCCGGCGCATTCGGCAGACTCGCTGTGAGCACCTCGGCGACCTCTGGCTGCACCTGCTTGCCGGTCGCGAGCGCCCGTGCGGCCAGGACCGCGTCAACCTGGCGGGCCACCTCCTCACGCGGTCGCCCGAATCGTGCGGCCGACTCAGCGGCGATCGCAGCGATCCGCGACGGGGCGGGCGGCGCAGGCGGGTCGAGTCGGAGCGAGAAGGCGTCATGCCGCTGGCCGCCGGACGACCAGCGGGCATAGCACTCGTAGTCGTCGAGGGATACCAGGTCCGACACCTCGAGGTCGTGCCCAAGCTCCGGCGCGAGGTAGCGGGCATCCTCGGCGCTCACCTGGAACACCGTCAGGCTGTCGAGGTTGGCGAAGACGGTCGGGCGCAACTCGCGGTCGATCGCGTCCAGCCTCGCAAGAGACTGGGTGACGAGGACGAACGATGCCCCGTACTTGCCGAGCTCGCTCATCATGCGCGGGTAGTCGGCCCCGCCCAGCGTGCTCGACTCGTCGATCAGCGCCACCATCCGGCTCCGCTCGCCCGCCGGGAGGTCTATCTGGTCCTCGACGATCAGCCCGAGCAGATTGAGAAGCGTTGCCCCGATGAGCGCCGATCCGCCCTCGCCGAGGAGGCCGACCGCGGTGTTGACCACGAGGACGCCACCGTCGCGGAGGAGCGTGCGCGGGTTGATGGTCGACTGCGGTTGGCCGAGCGTGAGTCTGGCGGCCTCGGTCACCTCGAAGCGTCCCACCTTCGTCGTGACGGGCGTGGCGACCTGGATCTGGAAGGCGCGCCCGAGGTTGTCGTAGTTACTTCGCCACCACGACCAGAGCGTCTGGTCGGGGACCTGTGACATCACCCGTTCGCGGAAGTCCGGGCTCGTCAGCAGGGGCACCACGTCGAGGAGCGTGTACTGCTCCTGCCGCCGCCGGACCTGGTTCGCCTGGTGAAGGCAGAGCAGAGCGGCGCGCAGGGCGCCCTCCATGCGCGGCCCCCAGTTGTCGGGCCAGAGACGGTGGAGCATCGCAACGATGTTCTCGGTCGTGCGGTCGCGATTGGGGAAGAGTGCGACGTCCAGGAGGTTGAGACCGACCGGTCGCCGTCGGTCGGTGAGGTCGAGATAGGCCGTCCGATCTGAGAGGCCGGGCGGGACGACCGAGAGGACGCTCTCCGCCAGGTCCTGGTGGGGGTCGATGACGACGAGCAGCAGGCGTTCCTGGCGCGAGGCGATCTCCTGCATCAGGTGCCCGGCGATGTGCTGGAGGAAGGTGGACTTCCCGCGCCGCGTCTTGGCGACGACCAGGTGGTTCCGGTAGAGCGCTCCGTGCGGGAGATGCACGGGAACGCTCCGCCCGTGGTGGCGAGACATGCCGACCCGGCTGCCGCGGCCCGTGGCATCGTCCGCCGGAAGGAAGCGACGTCCGCCGGGTTTGGTTGCGACGGGCAGCCCCGACGTAAGGTCCGGGAGGTGCCAGAGCGCCGCGAGCTCGGCGGCGTTGAGCACCGGTGCACCACGGAACCTGCCGCCTGACGTGTCTAGCGGTGAGTGATGTTTCTCGGACCGTCCTGGGCGGAGCCGGTTTCCGGCGGGGTGGTCGAATGCCTCGTAGCTCGCGCTCACGCGATCGCGAATGTCCTCAAGCGTCTCGGTGTTGTCTCGGGGGCCGATCGCTATCACCCGCAGGCGGGCGGTGAACGCGGGGAAGGCGAGCTTCTGCTCGGCGAGGGCTGCGCTCAACGGCTCGCGGCCGCGGAGCAAGCGCGACCAGACAAGGGCGCCGATCGGAAGTCCGGTGACCGCCATGAAACCGCCAACGACCAGCGGCAGGTAGTGGCCGGCCCGGTACCAGTCGTACCCCTGCACACCCGCGGCGGCCACGCCGGCGAGCGCAACAAAGGGAAGGAGGCTAGCCGCGCTGGTCTCCGGACTCCCCACCGGAGGGCGCTGGCTCGCCCGCCTGGCCCGAGCTTGGACTCCGGTCGCCCAACTCGGGCGGGGCGGGCGTCCTGTGACCACCTGGCCGACGACGCGGACATCGCCACGGCCTGCGGCCACTGCCGCTGCCAGTACGCCGGTGAGTGGCTCCCCGTGCCTGACGTCCGTATCGAGTGGAAGGGCGGCGTCCCTGTCCAGACGGAGTTCCACAAGCGACGCCACCTCGTGACCGGCAACATAAAGCGGGTCAAGGTGGGGCCGGCCCTCTATCGGGACCTCGTCGAAGTCGGCCTGGGGATAGGCCGCCCGGATCTGTCCGAGGAGTGCGGCAGCCGAGCCATCGTCAGCTGCACGGACATAGAACCGGAGTCCCGACTCCATAGCCGTCCACTCAACGGCGCAGTCCCGGACGCCCGCGAGGCCGGCGAAGACCGTCCGCGCGCGGGACACGGGGTCGTCGTCCCAGCGCGAGGGAAAGAGCTCGTAGAACACCGTGGTTCGGTCAGGACGCCGGCGCATGCTGCACCTCCGTCTCCACGAGTGCCAGTTCGGCCACCAGCCTGAAGAAGGTCGCTCGGCCATCCTCGCTGGCGCCAAGCTCGCCGAGGTCTTTGACGCCGCCGGGGAGACGCAGAATGCGGGCGCGGTCGCCGAGGGATTCAGCCAGCTCACGAGCCGCATGCTGCCCCTCGTCGTCGTTGTCGAAGACGAGGACGACTTCCGGCACCCGTTCCAAGAAGCGCAGTCGCTCGGCCCGGACATGCGTCCCAAGCAAGGCGCAGATGGGCAGGTTCCAGCTCACACCGGTGAGATAGTCGAAGGCGCCCTCGGTCACGAAGACCTGGCGGTGTCCGCGGACGCGCTCATAGCCGAGGATGGGCTTTGGCAACGAGAGGCCGAGGTACTTCAGCCGGCGCTCGTTGAGCGCACGGCCGACCATCCAGGCGCACTGGCCCCCGCGCAGCTCTGGAATCACCACGCGACCGGCGAGTGCCTCGTTGCCATCCTTCCGCAGCAGCCCCATCTCCGCGGCCCGCCGAAGGCTGAAGCGGTGGCGGCGCAGGAAGGGCTTGAGCGCCTGCCCGTCGCTGTAGCCAAGACGACACTGCTTGACTACCGGCATCCTGATGCCCCGGCTATCGAGGTAGCGCAGTGCCCGCTCGTTGCAAAGGAGCGCCTCGTGGTAGAGGTCACAGGCCGCCGCGAGGACCAGCCGGTCATCGACCGTCAGGGGAGACTCGGACGGCGCCGGCCCCCGCGTGTCGCCGTTGGTGGACACGCCTTGCGAAGCCGCTTCACCCAGCAGCTCCAGCGCGCGCCGGAAGCCGACCTTCTCTTTGCGTCTGACGAAGTCGATGACGTCCCCCGAGGCCTTGCAGCCAAAGCAGAAGAAGCTCCGGGTGCTCGGGTAGACGACCAGGCTCGGATGCTCCTCTTCGTGAAACGGGCAGCATGCGACGAATCGCTCGCCGCGTTGCTGGAGCTTCACGCCGTGGGAGGCGATAACCTGCTCGATGGGGTTGCGCTGCTTGACCAGCTCGACGTCAACCGGTGGCATCACTTCACCTCCTCGTCGCGCGCAACCAGTTCCGCTGGGTCCGTCGTGGCCAGCTCGTGTTCGTACGGGCTCGCCTCGATACGGAGTGCGAGGTGGTTTCCCGAGGCGAAGAACAGCCCTTCACCCTTGCGGCAGGAGAGCAGGAACTCGCGCTCCCCGGCGCTCAGCCGGAACGTGCTGGTGACGGCGTCGATGGTTGAGCTGTCCTGCCGCATCAACAGCTGGACGGAGGAGTTGGCGAGCACGGTGTGACCCTCGGAGGTCGCGAGGAAGTCCTCCACGTCCTGGGTCACCGTCGTCAGTCCGAGGTAGTGCTTGCGCGCCTGGCGGGCCATCGACGCCAGGAAGCGTGCGCCCTCCTCGTGCTGGATCAGCGACCAGGCTTCGTCGATGAGCAGCATCCGCGGTTTGCTGCTGCGCCGGACCTCGCGCCAGATGTGGTCGGCGATCAGGTAGACACCGAGCGGGCGCAGCTCCGGCTCGAGGTCGCGGATGTTGAAGACGACGAATGGACGTTCGAGGTCGACGGAGGTCGGCGACGAGAAGACGCTGCCTAGGCTGCCGTCCACGAAACGTTCGAGCCGGTCGGCCAGGCCAAGCAGGTCTTCGCCCTCGCGCAGGACGTCGTAGAGGTCCTTCAGCACGGGCGGCGGCTTGCCGTGCGTGGATGGGTCGCGGGTGACCCCGGCGCGGCCGTAGGTCTCGAGGAGTGCCCGGTCGAGCGCGCCGCGCTCCCGCTGGCCGAGGCTGCTGCCCCGGTCGGCGAGCATCAGCCCGAGGAGACCCTGGAGCGCGAGCAGCCGCTCGGTGAGCGCATCCCGTGTTTCCCCGTTGCGCTCGGCACCCTGGGCAAGGTCGAAGGGATTGATGTGGTGCGCCGAGCTTCCGGAGAGACGGATGTACTGACCGCCCACCGCCTGGCAGATCCGCGCGTACTCGTCTTCGGGGTCGATGATGTAGTACTCGACGCCGCGCATCAGCGCCCTGAGCGCCTCGACCTTGCAGGCGTAGGACTTGCCGGCGCCGCTCTTGGCGAAGACAACCTTGTTCGCGTTTTCCAGCTCGCGGCTGAACGGGTCGAAGATGACGAGCGAGTTGTTGTGGACGCTGATGCCGTAGAGGATCCCGGCCTGCATCGACAGGTGGCTGGACGTGAACGGGACCATCGTCGCCGCGCTGGTCGTGTCGAGGTTGCGGTAGCGCCCGAGGTAGTCGCGCCCGGCCGGCAGGCAGGAGAGGAAGCCGGGCAGCATCTCGAAGAGCGCCGCACGCGAGGAGGCCATCATCCCGCCGAGCGCCGTCTCCACGCGGCGATGGAGGTCGTCCACACCGGAGGCCGAGCCCGAGCGAAGACAGACGTAGAGGCTCACGGAGAAGACGCGCTCCTCGCCTCGCTGGAGCGCATCCCGCAGCCGCTCCACGTCCTCGTAGGCGACCTCGCGCTCGGCGCTGGCGATCTTGCCGCTGCGAGCGTCGAGCAGGCGCGACGACTGAAGCTCCACGAGCTTGTGGGTGAGCCTGCGCACGGTTGTAGCGGAGTCGAGCGGGTCGATGTGGACGCTCAGGTCCAGCGGCTCGTCGAAGTCGATCAGGCGCGCCAGCCAGTTGGGATGGACGTAGCGGGGATAGTCGCTGAGCCCGAGCACCCGGACATAGCGGCCGTCGATGACCAGGTGCGAGCGGGAGGCCTCGATGGCAGCGGGCGCCAGGTGGTCGATGGCGGACCGCATGCCCAACTCGAAGCGGAGGTCGTCCGCCGAAGGTTGGTGTCGGCCCGGACGGTGGCGCAATGGAAGGCTAGCCATGCTGCTGGACCTCCTTCCGGAGTTGGGTGACCACCGGTCTCGCCCCGGCGCTGAGAGACGGCGCGACCTGAGAGACCTGCGAGCAGAGGCAGGCTGCCCACAGCTCGGCGAGCTCTTCGCTCCCCAGCCGCCGCGAGCTGACGCCGAACGAGGTGAGCCCCTGCGCGAGCTCGTGGCAGCGCGCATCGAGCTGGGCCGCCGCGACGGCGAGCTGCTGGTCGTCTCGCCCGCGCGTCGCGCGCTGCCAGGGCCAGCGGATCGCGACGTGGCCCTCACCCTCGCTGTGCCCGGACGGCACGACGAGGTAGAAGCGCCGCTCGAGCAATGTCCGTTCGCGGGCCAACCGCCGCACGAACATCTCGTGGTCGAGGGCGAGGCGGCGGATGGCCTCGCTGTTCGCCTGTGCGGTGACGTTGGTGCGGAACCCGGCGAGGTATGGCTCGACGTTCGTCGGCAGGATGCGGACGAGCATCTGGACGGGATGGCTGAGGGAGTTGAGGAAGGAACGGTAGGCGGCCATGACCGCCTCCTGTTCCTCCTCGGACTTGAGGGCGAAGTTGACGCTCTGGGCCTGGATGACGGCCCGGTAGTCGCCGCCCCTGAGGCAGAGCACGCCCTCGACGATCTCTTCCAGCGGCAGCATCTCCTGCACGCTCCCGTGCTTGCCGTTCGCCGTCATCGGTGCGTGCTCCCGCTCCGGGTATCGAGTTCCTCCCGGTCAGGCAGCACGACCTCGAAGCGCGGCTCTTCGGCCGTCGACACCTCGCGTGACGTGCGGACGCGCCAGACGACGACGCGCGGGATGCTGACGTAGCGGAGGAGGACGAAGGCCCAGTCCTCCAGCGACCGGCCCGCTGGCTGCCAGAACGAAATAGTGGCGGTCATCAACAGGACGGTCGCCCCCGCCGCTAGACGGACGGCAAGCGGCAGCGGCGCTTCGCTCAGCGCGGAGTACGCCAGGGCAAGGCCGATGATGGCCACCATCAGCTGGCGCATCGTCAGCCCGGCAAAGGCCTTGTCCTCGATGTTGAGGTGCGTGGGGACTTCGTGGCGTTGCACGGGCATCTCCTCGTCGTTGTCTGAGGAGAGCGTGCTGATCGCAGTTCCACGGGCGTTCCAGGATCTGGGCCGGTCCGTTCCAAACCCGGCCCCTCTCTTCCAAGTTCGCTCCAGTCCCCGCTGGGGGACATCTTCCATAGCCAACCCGGTCGGCAAATGGTGCGATGGCGACGGAGGATCCTTTAGTCAAACTCCACGAACCGCCTCCACGAACGGCGTCGCGCCTAGCTGACGCTCTGTCCGGCTCACGGATACCGCGTAGCAGGGTGATCAGATCCTGTACGCTACGTTAAGTGAAACACGCCTCCGGCAATCGCAACGGACAGACCGTCTTCGACGAGCTCGACAGACCGGCGGACGACGACGGCAAGCTGCACGCTGAGCCGGATTTCGCTTACCTCAACCGATCCGGCCGAGCCGAAATGACAGACGCACGAGCTCTCGTCGAAGAATGGTTCGCGCGATATCCGCCTGACCACCAGAGCCAACTGCGGTCGCGACTCCGTGGCGATGACATCGCGTTCGACTCGGCGTTCTTCGAGCTCTATCTGCATGAGTTGCTCCTCGCGCTCGGCCACATTGCCACCGTCGAGCCGCCGGCCGGCACCAAGGGAAAGGCCCCCGACTTTCTGGCCGAGAGCCGGGGGGCTGCTTCCTTCTATCTCGAAGCGTGCGTGGTCTCCGCTAAGTCCAAGGACGAGGTCGCAGCCGAACGGCGAGCGAACCAGGTCTACGATCAGCTCGACAAGCTGGTCTCCCCCGACTTCTTCATCGGGGTCGAGGTCCGCGAACACCCCAAGTCTCCGCCTCCAGGCCAAGCGATCAGGCGTTTCCTGGCCCAACAGATTGAGGACGCTTCGTGGGAACAGGTCAACGCCGCGATCGACCGACGCGGCTTGGAAGCTGCTCCCCGATGGCACTTCTCGGACCAGAGCTGGACCGTGGACTTCTTCCCGATCCCCAAGAACGCGGATGAACGAGGGAAGCCAGAAACGCGCCCCGTGGGGTTGTGGTTCTACGACGCGAGAACCCTCTCGGACGTCGACGACATCCGGGCTGCGGTCGTTCGGAAGGCTGGAAAGTACGGCGACCTTAGGGCACCATTCGTGGTAGCGGTCAATCTCCTGAGCGGCTTCTCGGATGAGAACATTGTTCTGAAATCGCTGCTTGGCAGGACGCGATACACGATTCCGCGACCTGATAAAGGAATCACTGGCGGATGGGACCGTGCTCCGGATGGCGTATGGACTTCCCCACGAGGGCCGCGGTACACCCGGCTCTCCGGTGTGCTCGTCGTCCACCACGCGAGGCCTTGGAGCGTGCGCACTTCGAAGCTGTGGTATTGCCCAAACCCCTGGGCTGCCACCCCCTTCCCCGAGCCATCGCCTCGGCTACCACGCCTCGCGATTCAGGACCAGACGTACGTCCGAGTAGAAGGTGATAGCCCAGACGTGCTCTTCGGCCTTGCTCCGTAGGGCTGTCAGCAGCCCACCGGGGCTGGCGGGGCCGAGGCTACGGAGGAGGGCTGACGCCGAAGGTCAGCGGCCAGGGCATCACCGCGCAACCCCGTTTGGAGGCGGACCGGACGGTCGTGTTCCAGTGCTCGCGGCGCAAGCGTCCACCGCACCCTCAATCAGGCGATAGAGCTGTCCCAAGGCTCCCCAGCATGAGCAGCCGCCTTGTCCCGGAGCATTCCAATCAGTTCGTCCGTTGGGGACACCGGAACACCTCCGGTGCGAATGGCCTCCTCCACGGATCTCATGGCGTCACTGTACTCTTCGCCCCATGCGTACTTCGGCTCCGAAGACTCGACCGACGCCAAGAGCTGGCTCCACAACTCCTCCGTTTGGGGATGTTGAATCGCCAGCCGCAACGTCGTAAAGAGGCAGTGCTTCTTCAACCGGAATTGGCCCAACTCGTTAGTGAAGCACTCCAAGAAAATGCCGAGGACAAAGTCCCTCGGATAATGTTCAACGCTCTGTTCGACCTTCGCCAGAACCGCCGCCGCTCCGTTGGATTGTCCGTCAGCTGCCTGCAGGATTGAACGTCCGAGGCGAACTTGGTTATCCGGACTAAGTTCCGCGACGCCCGAATGGCCGGCGTGCTCGACGGCGTTCGCGGCGGGGTTCTGCGTGTACCAATCATGCGATGAGAGGTCGTCGATGACCTTGTCGAGATAGTCCCGAAGGCTAACGGCCGCGCTCCTCAGCACATCGTACGGGGCGGAGGCGAGAGCAGCGGACAGTCGTGCCCGTTGCCGGGTTGTAAGAAGGTCTTCGTCCCGCAAGCTCAGCGCGCGCCGAACGTCCGTCGACTGCAACGGTAGCGCGCCGCCGCCTCGCTTGTGCGGCTCGACCAGATGCCCGAGGACGGCATCTTGTGCTGACCGGGGTAGCAGAGGCCAGATCCGTGCCCCACTAAGTACTTGAGAACATGCACGGGGACACTGCTCGCTTCGCTGCGCGAGGTCCCATTCATCAGAAGCGAAGTCTGGACTGGCCGTCTCCAGAAACGTTCCTGCGAATCTGACGCCCCTTCTCCAGAAGACTGCCGATTCCGGATCACCAGCGAGCGCCTCCAGTCCTTGGGTGAGCTTCTCGAAGAGGAAAGGAACGACGATCGGATTCAGTCTCGCGGCCACGGCGCGCGCGTGCTCGTCGATCGCCGATTCGACATCGTCCAGGAAGTGGCGGTCTTCCAACAGCGACCTAACCACCTCGGTGGCGTACCCGTGACGGAGCAGTGGAGGCCGGCTGAGGACACACTCCACCGCAACGGATATGGCAGCCAGAACCTCCACACGCTCGGGGGCTGCTCCGAGCGGATGCGCGTACACATTTCGCATCGTCAGCATATGGTCGAGCTTGACATGTTCATCCGGTGATAGCAGGCCGAACTCCTTTGCCTTGTCGAGAACGAACGAGTCGGTCGGCTTGCGCTGCGCTTCCATCTGTTCCAGCTGGCGGGAGACACGGCCGATCTGACTGTCGCGGTTGCCCATCACAATGAACTTCGCCTTGAGAGATTCAGCAGTCGCAAGCCAAGTCATGACGTAGGCCGCCCGATACGCACGCGCGTCGAAACAGCGGCGAACCTCCCGAATCAGAACGAGGTCAGTGGAGTTCGCGACTCTCGCTTCAAGCTTCTCGAGCACTCCCGGCATCGTAGGCATCGTACGCGCGGTCGGGCACAAGAGCCTCCGCCCACTTGCCGACGGCCTTCTGAGCCCTTCCGAGGGCGGAGCAGCGGGCCGGGCCGAGGGGTAGGCCAACTGCAACGTTTTGGTACCGAGTGGGAGCGAAGTCGGAACAAGCAGCCCCCGATTGGAATAACCCTCCCGGAATCCTGGAACGCTGAGGGAACGCCGATTCGCACGCTGACTCATCACGGCCTCCTGGCCGCTGGAGTCAGACATGCGCATCCTCATCCTTGCCGCCTTAGCGCTGGGATTGGCCGGCGGGCTGGTGGTTGGAGCAGCCTCCGCCACCGCGCAGGAGGCCGACGATACGCTGGACGAGCTGTCGTCGGCCGGCATCCCTCTCCTCAATAGTCCGACCGCGCCCGTTCAGCAGCAGGTCCCACCGGGCCAGCCCGGCCCGGAAGGCCAGCCGCCACCTGACACGCTGGTCGACCTCCCGATCCCCGACCCGACCGACTGGATCCCCAACCCCCTGGACTGGCTTCCCGGCGGCCTCAACCCCGTCAACTGGGCGAAGGACATCGTCAACGCCGTGTTCACGCTGATTGGCCAGGCGATGCTGGAGGCGATCCGCGGGTTCGTCGACTGGGCGCTGGGTGTGGGCGGCTCGTCGCTCAACTTCGTCACGCGCACCCCCGCCGAAGGCACCTACGACAGCCCGACGGTCCGCAGCCTCTACGACTTCTCCCGCGCGATCGTCAATGTCGCGCTCGCGGTCGTCGTCATGTGGGGCGGCTTCAACGTCATCATCAAGGAGCACACCAGGTCGCCCTACCACGAGGCGATGGAGCTCCTCCCGCGCGTCATCCTCGCCGCGCTCGCCGCCAACCTGACGATCGAGTTCGCGCGGATGCTGATCGACATCAACAACGCCCTCGCCGCGGGCGTCGGCGACGTCGGCCTGCCCGGATACGACCAGGCGACACCCTCGCAGGAAGGGCTGGCGCTCATCTTCACCGCTGTCGCCTACGGCATCGTCGCGATCCTCCTGGTCTTCCAGATGCTAATGCGCCTCGCCCTGCTGGCGATGCTCATCGTCCTCGGGCCAATTGCCGCATTGCTGTGGGTGCTGCCGCAGACGCAGCAGTGGACGCGCTGGTGGACCGACCTCTTCGTGATCACCGTCTTCCAGCAGGCAATCCAGGTCATGGTCCTGGCGCTCGGCACAGCCCTGATGGTCGAGCTGACGCCCGGGAGCGTCTCCAACGCCCTCCTGACGATGCTCCTCGGCATCGCCGTCTGCTGGCTCACCCTCAAGGTCCCCTCGCTCCTGCGATCGGCGCGGAGCCAGGCCGGCGTCACCAACGTCCTCACCTTCGCGATGGCCACGCACGCGCTCGGTGCGATGGCGGGAGCGGGTCGTGCCGGCGCTGCCGCTGGCGGGGCTGGCGCCGCCGGTGCTGGTGGTGCAGCTCCTCGGCCGGCAGCGGGAAGGGCTTAGGCCGTGGTCATGAACGCGCACCCACCCACAGGCGACATCTTCGGCAGCGTCGGAAGCGAGGGCCTCAAGGTCGCGGGCCTGGTCGGCGTCGCCTTGCTGGCACCGATGCTGTTCCTCATGGCCGCGCTCGGCGGCGCTCCGGGCATCGCCCAGTCACCAGCTTCCGCGGCAGCGCTCGCAGAGATCCCTCCCGAGCACCTTGCCGTGATGCAACAGGTGGCGGCCGCAACCGGCATTCCCTGGCAGGTGCTGGCCGCGATCGCCAAGGTCGAGTCGGGCTTCGGCGCCAACATGGGCCCGAGCTCGGCCGGTGCCCTCGGCTACTGCCAGTTCATGCCCGCGACCTGGGGCCAGTACGGGGTCGATGGTGACGGCGACGGCCTGGCCGACCCGTCCAACTACCGCGACTGCCTGCCCGCCGCTGCCCAGCTCCTGCTCGCCAACGGAGCGCCGGGCGACCTCCGGAGTGCCCTCTACGCGTACAACCACTCCTGGTCCTACGTGGACCACGTCCTCAGCATCGCCACCAGTTACGGCTACCTGGACCCGGCGGGCATCCCCGCCCAGGCGGTCGCGCTCGCGCGATCCCGGCTCGGAACGCCCTACGTCTGGGGCGCCGCCGGGCCTGACTCGTTCGACTGCTCTGGCCTGACCCAGTGGGTCTACGCCCAGCTTGGCATCTCCCTCCCGCGCACGTCGCAGGCGCAGTTCAACGCCACGATGCCCGTGGCGCTCGAGTTCCTCCAATCGGGCGACCTCCTCTTCTACGAGAACACCTACCCGTCTCACGAACGCATCACCCACGTTGGCATCTACGCGGGGAACGGCGTCGTGATCATGGCCACCCAGCCTGGTGAGTTCGTGAAAGAGGTCTCGCTGGACAACCCCTACTGGGCCAGGCACTTCGCGAGTGCAGGGCGCCCGGTGAAAGGACCAATCGTATGACCGGCGGACGCGGCGTGATGCTCATCCTCGGCGGCCTCGCCGCCACGCTCTTGGTGATCGCCATCGCGAGTGGCTGGCAGGGAGCGAACCGCCTGCGGGGCCAGGGCGAGGGCATGGCCGAAGCGGAAGAAGCGGCCCGCCTCTTCGTCGAGGCGTACGGGACTTTCGACTTCCGCGAGCCGGACGCCTACCGCGAGCGCTTGCTGAGCCTCAGCACCGGCGACGTCCAAGCGGCGCTCGCCGCCTCGCAGGTCGACCCGACGGCACTCGGCCAGCAACAAACGATGGCGACTGGCGCCGTCTCTATCCACGTCACCGCCTACTCAGACACCGAGGCCACCGTCTCGGCAACCACCGAGCAGACCCGCCGCGCCGTTGACCCGGCGACCGGACAGCTTCGCGAGCAGCGGCTCCGGCAGCACGTCACGTGCCGGCTTGTCCGGGTCCAAGGCCGCTGGCTGGTAGCCGAGTTCCGGCTGCGGTCGGAAGAACCCCTTCAAAGCACCGGCGGATAGGAGACCGACGTGATGGAACAGATCAACACTCTCTTTGAGAACCTGCTCAACATCGGCATGGGCGTCGGCGCCGCCGTGGCCGCGTTCTTCGTCATGTGGGGCGCCTTCCTCTACATGTCCGCCGCCGGCAGCCCCCACCAGATGGAACGCGGCAAGTCCGCCATCGTGAATGCCTTGATCGGTTTCGCGATCGTGCTCATGGCGAGGGTGATCGCGGGGATGATCCAGGATTCGATTGGGGCCTAAGAGGGGGCCGGCGGCGTCATATTGGCAGGCGCATCCCGGCCTCTCGCAGCCTACGTCGCCTCGGAGCGTAATCTGGGAGCGCCGTCGCGACCCGGTTCCAGAATTCCTTGGAGTGCCCTTTCTGCTGCAGATGCACCAACTCGTGGACCACGACGTAGTCCAGGACGTCCGGTGCGAGCATCACGACTCTCCAATTGAAGCGAAGGGTGCCGTCGGGCGCGCAACTTCCCCAGCGCTGCCGTTGATCGCGGATAAGCACTCGTGGCTGCTCTTGCAGAGAGAAGGGAGCCTGCCAATAGTCGACGCGCTTCGGAACGCGCCTCTCAGCCTGCGCCCGGAACCATTGCACGAGCGCCGACCTGACAAGAGTCGCCTGTTCATCTCCGGACAATCTGCAGGGTACCGAGACGAGCAAACGCCAGTGATCGAAGCAGACCTCGACCTCCCGGGCCTCGGTGATTCGAACGACCAGCCGGACATTGCGGCCAAGGTATGGCAACGTTTCGCCGCTGATGAATCGCTTCTGCGGGTGGATCGGTTCGTCGTTGCCCATCCGCCTGAGAATCCAGCTCGCGCGCTTCCGCACGATCTCCTCGACCTCCTTGTCCGAAGCCGAGGCGGGGGCCAGCACCTCGATACCGCCACCGCCGACCCGGATCTGTACGGTCTTCCGCCGCCGCGAGCTGCGATGGACGACGTAGGCGACCGAGGCATCCCCGAACCGGAGCTGCCGTAGCTCGGTCATCGAGCGCTCCTCCGGCGGGCCAGATCCACGATCTGGCTGGCAAGGGCGTCCAGGCGCTCCTCCGTGAAGTCTCCTGCCGCTCGCAGCTCGCGCTTAACGTCCCGCCGCATCTCGCGTTGCACCTCGAGGTTCCATTGCCAGTCCACGACCATGTGGCGGCTGACCGCAGATTCAACCTGGCGCGCGACCTCCGTCAGGTGGTCGTCAAAGTGCGCTCGATACGGTGCGCGTTCCTCCCTCAAAACGCCCGTGTCGGCGCTCGCATGGTCCCGCGGCTCAAGCAGCTCGTAGATGGCGAACGATACCGGCGAGAGACCATGCTGTGAGGCGACTTCAGCTTCGCTCTCGACTTCATTCCGCAGCTCGGCCATGCGTCGGCAGGCTTCGGCGGCACTGAGGAGCCCCCGGCGAAGCTCCTCGATGATGCGTCGCAACCGTTCCGATAGCTTTTCATAGAAAGCAGGGTTGTCGGCCAGGCGCTCCGTAATCTGGGCGCGGATAGCGTGCTCCATGACCGACGCCCGCGCTTCATCGTGCGGAAGCGACGCGATCTTCTCGTCGAAGTCCTTATCAAGAACTGAGACAGGTTTCATCAACTCGCGGACGTGTGCGTCAATCCGCTGGTCGAGAAGCTTCTTCACCTTGGCACCGACCTCGGTCCAATTGACATCTGCGTCTTCGCGCAGGTACTGCGCCCGTACGTAGGCACGAATCTCCGTCAGCCCCTTGAGCCTGTCCACATACGGCAGCGCACGGGCATCGGGGAGGAAGCGGTCCATTATCCATGAGAGCTGCCGATAGTCGGCGTTGAACCGCTCGAAGCGGTCAACCTTGAACGGCCCCTCGGTCGTGGCGTCCGGTGCGAAAACGGCGACGCAGTCCCAGAGGTTGCGTAGATCGCGGCCCTTGAAGTGTGACTCGGCCTGCACCGCGGCTGCATCGATCACCGCTGCCGGATCCTCTTCCAGCTCGCGCATCGCCTCGTTCACGTCATCCTGTTCGAAGGCTGATAGCGCCTCTTCGAGGTGGTTCGAAACACCGTGGTAGTCGACCACGAGGCCGTAGGCCTTCTCCGTTGGAACGCCGTCCTTCTCCCGTGAGAATCGCCGGTTCACACGCGCGATTGCCTGGAGCAACCCGTGTTCTTTGAGCGACCGGTCCAGATAAAGCACTTGTTCAACGGGAGCGTCGAACCCGGTGAGCAACATGTCGACCACGACCAGGATCTCCGGCTCGCCACCGGGGTCGACATACGCATTGACCACCTGCTCCTGGTTCAGCTCCCGCGCTTCTTTGAACTCCGGGCCGTCGTTAGGAGTCGTGGTGATGATGGGATACGCGCTTAGGCCGAAGTCGCGAAGGTGTTCGGCATACCGCACGGCCGCGGCGCGACTGGGCGCGACTAGCTGCGCCTTGAAGCCATTGGGCTTGATCCGCGTGCGGAAGTGCTCGGCGATGTCGAGCGCAATCATCTCGATGCGGCGTTCGGCCTCGGCTACGGTTTCTTTGTTCGCGAAGCGGCGGCGGATCTGGATCTGCACGTCATCGGGCTCATGGCCAAAGAGGGCATCGAAGAGCTTGTCGAGCGTCTCCGGCCCCTCGATCGCCAGCTCGGGTAAACGAGCCTCGTAGTAGATCGGCACCGTCGCGCCGTCGGCCACTGACTGCGGGATCGTGTAGGCATCGATCAGTGCTCCGAACCGTCGCATCGTGCTTCGCTTGAAGCCCTTGTCGATCGGCGTGCCCGTGAACCCGATCAGCGCGGCGTTCGGTAGCGCCCGTTCAAGCCGCGCGCCCAGGATGCCGTACTGCGTGCGATGAGCTTCATCGACCATCACCACCAGGTCCTCGGAGGCGTTCAGCACGTCGAGTTCCCCCTCCGGAGGCGTCAAGGCTTCCTCGAACTTCTGGATTGTGGTCATGACCGTTCGCCCTGCACCCGTCGTCAGCAGCCGGCGAAGCTCTCGCGTGGTTGGCGCGTGCTCCGGGGCTGGGAAGCCGCATCGTTCGAACGTCCTCGTAATCTGCTGGTCCAGCTGGGTCCGGTCGGTCACGACGACGATGGTTGGATTGCGGAGCCGCGGGTCACGACGCAGTTTGGTGGCCAGCCACAGCATGGTCAGAGACTTCCCGGACCCCTGGGTGTGCCAGACCACGCCGCCCCGCTCGTCCGGTTTCCGGCCGCTCAGCATCCGCTCGACCGCCGCCTTTACGGCGCGGTACTGCTGATATCTCGGGAGTTTCTTAACGACCCGGCCCCGCTCGGGCTCGTACACGACGAAATCGCGCAGGATGTCGAGTAGTGTCGCCGGCGAAAGCAGGCCGACGATGAGCGGTGCCTGTCCTTCCGGCTCGACGCCGAACCGGCGCCGAACCTCGTCGTCCGAATACGGCAGCACCGACTTCCACTCGAAGTATGCGTTCTCGGGTGCGCCCAGGGCACCGTAAGCCGCGCCAGCGCCGCAGTGGGCGACGCAGAGGAGGTTGTAGTGGAACAGTTCGGGCGCTCCCGTGCCGTGCCACTCAGGCCCGGCCTCTTGGTAGCGCCGTAGTTGGCGCACAGCCTTTGACTTCCAGACGTCCAGCAGCGACGGTGACTTCGCCTCCATGACGACCAGCGGGATTCCGTTCACGAAGAGTGCGAGGTCGGGCTTCACCACACGCTCGTCGTCCTCCTGGTCGCCACGCTCGTTGCCGCGGCGGACGCGGAACTGCGTGGTGACGACGAACTCGTTCTTGCCGCCCTCGGGGTGATCGAAGTCAAAGAAGCGGACGATGCGCGTCTGCCGACCACCAGAGGCATCAACATCGAGCGGCATGCCGTAGGTGAGGTACTCGTGGACTGCCTGGTTGCGGGCCATCCCAGTGGCGTTGATGTGCTCGAGCTCGAAGATGACGCGCTGGGCCTGCTCCGCGGTTAGCCATTCGTTGAGGCGGAGCAGCGCACGCGCCAGCCGGGCCTTCAACAGCACCTCGCGCTCGTGAGCGCGCTCGACGGCCAGAACCTCCCGCGGCACGTACGTCCAGCCGAGCCGCTCTAGAAGCTGGCGCGCGGGCTCCTCGGCGTGCGTGAGTTCGATGAGCTTGTCGTGCGTGTTCACTGTGACCGCCTGTGGAACTCGCGGTCGATCGCTTCAGCGAGGCACTCCAACTGGTCGATGGCGGCCAGGATGTCATCGTGTGGCAGCGGAAGGAGTCTGCCCTGCAGGTGCGCATACCCGGGGAGCTTCGACACAAAGCGCTGATCCACAACGCCAGCGTTGTGCTCGTAGACGTGCCGGGCCTGGAAGAGCCAGCGGATGCTTTCAACGCCGGCGCTCGTCAGCGACGAAAGGCTGCCGAATCCGGCTGCCCCCAACTCGGCGTCGAGCGCATCCAGGTCCTGGAAGAGGTTGCCCTTCGCGGTCTTCCGGAACACTGTCGGGAAGGAAGCTCTGAGCGCCTTGCCGTACGCATCGAAGGCGGAAACCGCGTCTGAGACGGCGTCGCGCGGGAATCGCCGCCGCAAGTCCTCCTCGACGATCTGCTCGCTGGCAATGCGGACTCGCTTCCGTGCTGTCTCCAGGGAGGTCCGCAAAGTTGTGAGGGCGTTCAGCCTCTGGCAGTCGGGGCAGGAAGCGAAGACGCCATAGACCGAGAACTCCAGGCCGCACTGGTCGCAGATGACTCGCGTCTCCAGCTCCTTCTCGACGTAGCTGTGAATCGGCGTGGGTTGATACCGCATGTCAAAGCGGACCGAGATGAGACCTCCGCGTGACTGAGTGTTCAGTCGCTGCAGGCTGTTCCCGAAATCGCGCATCATCGGGTCGACGATCTGCCGCGCTGCGTATGAGATTGCGTACTGCCGCTGGTCCTCCGTGAGGAAGTCCGACGCTTCGCCTGCGCACCCGCAGTAGGGGCAGTGGCATCGGTCCGTTGGAAGGCCGGTCCCCGGCTTGAGCTTGAAGTATCGGTTGCAGGTCTCATCCGGGCAACTGCGCCCGACCATCCCATTCTCATCGGTAGGAATCGGGACGGAGATTCTTCGTTCGGTCACTTCACACCTCGTCGGGTCCGCGGTCCGGGCAGTACGTCGCAGTGGGCACCGCGCGCCCCGGAGTGCAGCTCGGGCAACTCCGGCGCACGCCCCCCAGGCATGCCAGCGGGCAACTCCTCGGCGCTTTGAGCCTGACTGGCTTGTCGCCCGTGCTCATGACGGCGTTCCATGTGCGAGCGTGCGCAGCTCCTCGCCAAGCGTTATGAGCGTCTCGTTCGCCTCCTTCAGGCCGGTCACCAGGCGCTCATAGTCCGGGAAACGACGCTGGATGTCCTGCGGACTCTCGTCGGTGCCGGCGCGGCGGGCTCCCCCGTACCAGTGACGAAAGCGAGATTGCCATTCGGTGAGGTGCGGACGCAGTCCCTGATTGAGCACTGCAATGAGCAAGTCATGGAGACGCCGAAGGTCCTTGTCCCGGGCTAGCGCGTCTGCGGGGAGCTCACGCGCGAGCCGGCGAATCTCAGTGAAAAGCGTGTACCACGAGTCGTAGATCTCGACGATGACGTCGTGGCCGTCCTCATAAGGAATGGCGGCCTTGCGAGTGATCAGCTCCACGTAGGCTTCGTGTGCCAGCTGTGCTGTCCGCGCAGTCCGCGTGATCTTCCACTGCGTCCCGAAGAGGTTCGGCGTGATCTCCTGCACCTGCCAGCCGCGTCGCAGGAGTCGCCATGGACGCTGCCAGGCAATCCACGCGGTCAGGGCGACAAGAACACCGATCCACACGATCGGGCCGATTGCCAACGCTACTTGCCCTTGCTCGACCCGTGCATCGATAAGCTGAGCCCAGTCCCAACTCATGGTCGGTTCCTCGTCATGAACGGCATGGAGTTGTCGGACGAGTAGTTCCGCGATCGCCAGACCGCCTCCTCGATAGCTGACGCCAGGTCGTTCGCCGTTGGCAACAGGTATCGCCATGCCGCATATCCCGTCAACCAGTTTGCGTAATACCGATCCGGGACCAAGACGCCGCTGGGCAAGTGGACAGCCGTGGCCAGGCCGATCCCGAGCAGCCCGTGCCCCTTGTTGATGGTCGACCCGATCTCCCAGTCGACGCACTTCCGCTTCCAGGTCTCACTGCCGCAGAGGACGATGGTTACTGAGGTGCCCGTAATGTTGTTTTCACGGATCACCCGATGCACGTAGTCGAGCTGGTCGCTATCCACTGGTTCGCTGAGTGACCGATTAGTGAATAAGTCCAGAACGCCGCCGTACCACTGCGAAGCTAGCTCATACCAGCCCTGGTCGTTGTCATGGTGGTAGCTGATGAAAGCACGGCGCTTGGGCGGTGCGGCCGGCGGCAGGGCAAACGGCGAGCTAGAGGGGAAGCTCATGACTGACCCAGATCCCGTTTGAGGGCCGAATGGAACTGTGCCGCAGATGCAATCGACTTCTGCACCGACTCTTGGAACCGATAACTCTTCTCACCGTGGGCGGAGTCTTGGAAGTAGCGGCGAGCGAAGTCGACAAGCTCACGGTCATAGTCGAGGACGGGCCAGATCTGTAGGAACTCAGGCAGCGGGACCGTGTCGCGTCTGTAGCTCGTGATCCGGCGATCCCGCTCCGTTGCGACGCCGATCTCGAACGGAACCCACCACGAACGGACCGTGTTGGTGCTCACTACCGCCATCAGGTGAGTGCAACTCCGCAGACGATTCAGGATCGTCCGCGTCACGTGCTCCGCACTAAGAAGCAAGGGATCCATGACGTCGATGTAGGTGCTGACGCCCAGCGCCTCGAGTTGATCACGAATTGAGCGTGCTTTGGTCTCGTCGACGCGCTGGTAGGAGATGAAGACGGTCATACCGGCTCCACCATGGATACGGGAACCCGCGCGCGGCCTGTGAGCAGCGCATCACCTACTGCCGCCTTAGCCGCAAGCAGCACACTGTGCTCGGAACCCTCCGTCAGAGAGCGAGCGCGGAGTGCTTCCAGCATCCGACTGGTCTCCTGCTGCTCCTCGAGCCCGGGCAGCGGGATGATCAAGGACTTCAGGCTTGTCGGGTTGATGTTCGCTTGACTGACGCCCGGCGTTGCGAATCGCTGAATGCGTGCTTGGTAGTCGGGCGACGCGAGCATCGCGGAGAGCCAAAACGGATCGACGACCTCCGGCCGGACCCTCAGGCGGACAAGGTAAGACGCGAAAGATGTCGGCTGTGGCAGCTCGCGAACAATACCCACCTTGCCAACGAGATCGAGGCTATTCGTCCGGTTGAACAGGATGTCACCCCGTGCGAGATCCAGGTCGTTTACCTCGTCGTCGCTCAGGTCCGCGCGCCGAACGTCCGACAAGTCGAGCTCACCCTGCTGGAGGTTGTTCATTCGCAGAACCCGAACGGCACCTGTGCCGTCCAGGGGCCTGTTCGTCCCGTAGGTCGTTGTCCTGACGACATTTCCCAGCGTCACCGCCTGCCAGCAAGCCGGTACCGGGCCGAGGCCCGGTACCTCCTTCCACTCCGAGTGCCAGCCGGGCACGCCGCGGGTGAGCAGCTCGTGCAGCAGCGCCTCGCGCAGGCGCTCGGTGGCGGCGATCACCGCCTCAGTCCGCTCAATGGCTTTGTCGATCGTGTCCAGGATTTCGGCGATGGCGCGCTGTTCGAGGGCGGGCGGGACAAGGAGGCCAAGCGCTTGCAGGCTCTTCCTTGACAGCTCACGAAACGTGGTGCCGGCGGCGAGGCGAGCGAGTTCGGGCTGGCGGTGAGAGATCGCGTAGTAGAGCCAAAGCGAGTCCGTACCATCGAGCGGCACGAGGTTCTGGAATCCCTGGTTCGTGGTGACCGGCACAGCACTCAACGCCGCGAGCCCAATGCTCGCACGCGTTGCGAGCAAGACCGAACCTCGCGGCAGAACTTCGAGACCAGCCGCCTTTCGTCCCTCTTCGTTGATCGAGCGTTCCGTAGTGGAAACATAGCGGCCTTCGAGGGCCGTCAGATCCGTTGGCGTGACGAAGGGGATCGCCCCGTTCCAGAACCGCTTGGTCTCGCTCGACGGCGTGCCACCGCCGACGACGCGTGCGATCTGGTCAACGCGCTTCGTGGTCCACCCGTCCGGCAGGTCAGCGTCCATAGCCGAGCTCCGCGAGCAGCTGGTCCATGCGCGCAACCGCTTCGTCACGCTCGCGCTCCGCTTCGCGAAGCTGGGCGAGAATTTCCTCCACGCTTACGACATCGGCGTGTTCGGTCGTGTCGACGTAGCGGCTGATGTTGAGGTTGAAGTCGTTGGCCCGGATCTCCTCGATGCCCGCGATGTGCGCGAAGCGCTCCGCGTCTTCGAAGGCCCGGTACGCTGCGACGATCTTCCCGATGTGCTCCTGGTCGAGGAAGTTCTGTGCCTTGCCCTGGCGGAAGTAGCCTGGTTGCGCGGCGTCGATGAAAAGAACCTTGCCTTTCCGGTCGGGCCCTTTCGCCCGGTTCAGGACACAGATCGCCACCGGGATGCTCGCGCCGAAGAAGAGGTTCGGCGCGAGCCCGATAACTGCCTCGAAGAGGTCGGCCTCGAGGATGCCGCGGCGGATCGTTCCCTCGGCGCCGCCCCGGAAGAGGATGCCGTGCGGCATCACGACGCCCACCATGCCCTCGGCGTTGGTCACCGCCAGCATGTGCTGGAGGAAGGCCAGGTCGCCCTTCGTCTTCGGGGGAATCGCGCCGAAGCGGTCAAAACGGTGGTGTGGGTCGTTCGCTGCGAAGTCGTGTCCCCACTCCTTCAGGCTGAATGGGGGATTGGCTATGACACGGTCGTAGGAGAGGAGCCGGCCGCGGTCGTCGACCAGCTGCGGCTCGGCGATCACATCGCCGGCCTCGAGCCGGGCGGCGCGCAAACCGTGGAGCAGCAGATTGAGCTTTCCGATGGCCAGCGTCCCGAGGTTGCGTTCCTGGCCGTGCAGCACCAGGTTCCGGACGTCGCCGCCGTGGTCCTTCACGTACTGGGCGGTGTAGATGAGCATGCCGCCGGAGCCGAAGGTGGGGTCGCAGATGCGCATCCCCTCATGAGGCTGGAGCAGCTCGACGATGAGGCGCACGACCGACCGCGGCGTGTAGAACTCACCGCCCTTCTTCCCGGCATCGTCTGCGAACTGGTAGATGAGGTACTCGTAGGCATCACCTAGAGGTGCGGCCGAGAAGGGGCTGCTCTGGCGTAACGGCAGTTGAGGTTGTGAGTTGGCCTGCGAGGGCGGCGAACGACGCGAACCGGGCGGCCGGAGGCCGAAGGAAGCGGCGAACGACGCGATCGTGAGGCTGCAGGCGGCTCCGGAGCCATTGATTGGCTCTTGAAGCTGCTATCAGGTCCCCGATTGGCCGTTTGGGACCCCTTCGAGGCCGGCTATCAGGGTGAGATTGGCGACAGTGGCTGCCATCAACAGCTGGAAGAGCGTTTTGGCCCGGCCGACGTAGCGCGCCTGGCGGATGCCGAGCTGGACGAGGCGTGCCAGGCGGTGTTCGGCGACCTGTCTGGCTGCTTTGAAGGGACGAAACGCGGGACTCTTCTGGAAGGCGCGCGCCTTCTGGAGGAGTGCTTCCTGGGGATGGACCTGGACGGTCCGGCCCAATCGACCTCCGACGCACTGACTGCGGAGGGAACAGGCAGCACAGGTGGCAGTGGCAAACACGAAGCCGCGGAGTTGCCTGTCCTGGTCGTTTTCCGCTTTGTGATAACGGGCGTCGCCCGCTTCTTTTGCTGGACAGATGCAGGTCTGCGCCTCGAGGTCGATGACGAAGGCGGTCTTGGGGAAGCGTCCCCGGTTCCGCATCGCCGGTACCTTCGCCACCAGTTCCCGGCCAGCTTCAGCGAAGGCCGCCCTCGTCTGGCCGTCTCCGAAGGCGCAGTCCGCGACCGTCTCGGCCACCTCGGCCTCCGTGCTTTCTTCTGATGCTTCGACAAGGGCGAGCGTCCCCTCGTTGTCCGCTGCGTTTCCTGCCAGAACAGCGACAGCAGTGATGATCTGGCTGTCTGTATCCACGGCGATCTGCGCTTTGTGCCCGTCGAAGCGCTTGCTCGCGCTTTTGTGCCCGTGGCGTACCTCGGGGTCGTGTACCGAGGGCATCCGCCCCTTCGCTACCCCCTCATGCAAGCTTGGCCCAGCCTCGCTGCGGTCGATGTCCTGCAGCAACACCTGGCTCAGCGTCTCCGCGGCCGCCAGCAACGCTTGGTCTTCCTCGCTCCCTTCGCTCAGCTTTCCCCGCGCCTTCCGCACCTCCTCCAACAGGCCGTCGGCATCAGCGACGATCTCCCTCAGGAGCCGCTTCCGCGCCTCCGCATCGTCCCAGTCCAGGTTCGCCTCCCCTTTGAGACTCGACCCGCTGAGATAGCGCTCCAGCTTGCCTTGGGCCGCCCACTCCTCGACCACCATCCCCTCTTGGGCCGCCAGCGCCCGCATCACCAGGACGATCCCGTCGCCCAGGAGGTTATAGGTATCCTTCACCGCACCCCGGCCAAAGACGTTCGTCGTATCCACCGCCAGTCGCATCCGCCCCTTCAGGTGTCCCCGGTTCCGTGCCGCCTTCAAGCTCCTCTCAAAGGCCAGCCGCGCGAGTTCATGGACCAACAGGTGTGCCCGGAACAGCTGCAAGGTGCTCTTGGCAAAGGGCACTTCGTCCAGGGCAACCCCTAACGCCAGCTTCCAGCGCAGGTCGAAGCTCGCCCGCTCGGTGGCTTCTCCGTCTGACACCCGGTCGTACGTCTGCAGCACCAGCGCCGTTGCCAGGATGCTGGGCGGGACACTCGGCCGCCCCAGCTTCCCGTGATAGAGGCTCGCAAAATCCTCATCCCGGAAGAGCTTCCCCCGTTGGCTCGCCAGGAAGCGATAGAAACTCCCCTCACGCACCAGCCCCGGTGCCTGGAAGTCCACCTCGAACAGGCTGCGCTGCCCCGTTTGCCTTCCCAACATCGCCCTGACCTCAGAAAATGATCAGCAAAATCATCCTATCCCCTCCGCCTCCACGCTATCTGCCTTTTCGGCCGCACTTCTAGCACGTTCATGGCGCCGTTCTCGCCATCGGGCCGGAGGTTGTCATCTCGCAGGTTCAGCTCGCTGAAGTGGTTGAGCAGACTGCGGATGATGCGTTCGCGGTTGGCCGGGCTGCCGAGCTTCGACTCGTCGTTCCAGTTGACGCCAGTGAGTACGCCATCCAGCCGGGGCGCATTGGCCTCTTCGATCTGGTGGCTCGCAACGTTGATCGCCTCGCCAAGGTTCATCGAGGCGCCGAGCAGGGCCTTCCACCTCGCTTCGTTTGGGACAAAGAACTCATGTTCGTCGCGGTCCTTGAGTGCCGTGTCCCGGCTCACGCCAACCGCAACTGCGTGCTCGACCTCCTCGTTGAACCGATCGGACAGCCGCTTCAGAAACAGCATCGAGAAGATGAAGTTCTTGTAGTCGGCCGCGTCGATCTGCCCACGTAGGATGTCGGCCGCGCGCCAAAGTTTCGATTCGAGTTCTCGGGTGGTCAGTGCCATGCTTGCTCCTTGCCGAGGGCAGTGTTCGCGCCGATGATGGCATCCCTGATCGACTCACGCCGCAGGCGCGCCGCTCTGACAGCGGCCTCGTATGCTCGCTCAGACTCGTCGACCAGTTGGGCGATGGTGTTCAGCCGTGCCCTCGACGGTATCGAGATCTCCACAGCACCAAGATTCTTAGCGGACAAAGAGGCCAGCGTCTGGCTCGATACCAGTTGGGACTCGATAGCCGAGCGCCCCTGGACGGACGTCAGGTAGTACCAGAGGTAATGCCCGAGACCGGCCTCACGCTCCACCGGTCGGAGGACCAGGAGGGTCGACGAGGCCACGCTCCTGGTGACCCACGGCGGTACGAGGGCAACCTTGACTGCCTGCGATCTGGCCGTGACGAGCACGTCGTACGGGCGCAGCAGGTGCCGCTCTGTTCGCGGGCTGCGGTCTACGGAAACAGTGCGAGATCCGGGCTGAAGCCGGTCATCGTCGATGTCGTTGCTCTCAATCACCGTGAGTTCCCAGTCGCCCGGCCGTACACCGGCTCCGCGTCCGCTGGTGACGAGGCCCTGGGTTATACTGGCGACGTGAGAGACGAACACTCGCCCATCCTAGCCGTGTGTCTATCAAAACTCAACACCTGGGCGTGCAGTCTTGAAACAAACGTTCGCTTCGGCTATCGTGCTCGAATGATACTGCATCGAGTGCAGCAGCGACTCGTGGGACGCCGACCGAGGGTCGACCCGCGTGGGCCGGTCTTCATCTCGTACCGGCGCAGCGATGGTCGGCTGCTCGCTATCGAGGTCGCATGGGCGCTACGCGCCGCGGGAGTGCCCGTCTGGCGCGATCAGGATGATCTGCCGCCGGGCGATACCCGCCGACGCCTCGGTGAAGCGCTGGGCTCCGGAATCTCTGGCGCAGTCCTGCTCGTAACCCCCGAAGTTGGCGATTCCGATGTCATACGACGCATCGAGCTGCCGCGGCTATTCGAGCTGGCACGGTCGGACGGGTTCACGTTCTCGATCGCGTCGACCATCGAAAGCAAGCCGGGCGAGCTCGACTACAACGCGCCCGATCGCCTGCTCCGCCGGCGAAGCAACCAGCTGCGCAACATGAACCAACAGCCCGTCCGTACGGCTCGTGAACGGGCGGACCTCGCTCGCTCTCAAGCTCGGCGCCGGATCGACGCCATCAAGAGCGAAATCCAGGCATCGGGAAGTGTCCTCCTCATCGATGTCCAGACGCGCATCCCGCCGTTCGCCGCGCGCGCGGACGCCGACCTCGTTCTTCGCCTTCGCCCACCGCTTGAAGGTGACCGACGGCCGAATCGAGATGGGCTGGAGGATTTGAAGCACTTCCTCGCCGACCTTCCCGAGCTCAGCGCCCGCGCCGGGGCCGAGCACACCCGTGTCCGGGGCGGCGCGCACCTCTCGGTAGCGTTCGCGCTCGGCGCAGCCCTCCCGACGACATTGATGGGACGAGTTGAGGTGATCGACACCGAGGGCCAGTCCTGGTCGCTTGACGGCAACGCACAGCCGGGGCTCGCCCCGCTACTGGCTGAGGTCTCCCACGCGGACGGTGAGTCCCCTCAGGGGCCAGTGGCTGTATTCCTCGACCTGCTGCCAACGAGGAGTGATGCGGCGTTCGAGAGGTTCGCCACTAGTCACGCGGGTCACCTGGCTTCGGTGGCCCACTTCCGGCCGGTGCGGGACGGCAGCCTGGCCGCGGAAGAAGCCGCGGTGCTGGTCGGGGAGGCCGCGCAACGTATCCGCGAGCTCGCCGGCGAGCGGCGGACCGCAGATCTGCACCTCCTGCTGCGGTGCCCGTGGACTGTGGCGCTCCTGTTGGGACGCACCCTCAACACACTGCGGGTTCGACTGTACGAATGGGAGGACGGCCCCGCGGATGACGGCTCTGCGGCGGAGGCACGCTACCTTCCCAGCCTCGTTGTCCGGTCGGGCAGCGGGGGCAGCCCAATCGAACAAGTCGTGCTGCCTGCGCGACCGGTCATCTGACCAAAGGAGGAACACAGTGGCGATTCTGCGGAGCCAGTTCAACCAGGGACTCGCCAACATCGAGATCAATGGAAAGAAGGCCGACCGAGCGAAGGCCGCACACCAGGAGATCCGCTCGATCCTGGAGGCGGACACGCAGCTGCATGAGTGGGGAGTCGACACGATCCTGATCGGCTCATACAGCCGAGACACGGGTATCTACCCCGGCAAAGACGTGGATGTCTTCGTGAAGCTCACGGAAGTGGACACAGGTGCGATGCCGAAGGATGTCTACAACGCCGTTTGGGACGCGTTGGTCCGCGAATATGGCGACGCTGACGATGGCGGCCGGGCCGCGCAGCAGGCGAGGAGCATCAAGGTCGCGTTTCCTGATGAGGACGACCCCGGTGATGACAACGCGAGTTTCTCCATCGACTCCGTTCCCGCCGTGAAGGATGGCGTGAGGTGGGCCATCCCGACGAAGGACCGTAGCCGCTGGACTGGCGGTAACGGTCGCTGGGTGACGACCGATCCGGAGCAATTCGGGACGCTCTCCAGCGTGCTCAGCACCTCACTGGCGAGTCCGGCTGTCGGAGATCGCAACGCGTACAAGCCGATCGTGAAGCTGACTCGGCAGGCGCGGCGCATCCATGTCGGGGACCGTCGACCCGGAGGGCTCTACATCGAGTTCATCGTGTACGAGGCTTGGAATGCCGGCCTCGTCGCCGGCACCGACTGGGACCCGCTGTTCGCCCAGACGTTGAGATGTGTGGCCGATCGGCTCACGGTTGCTCCCTGGGCCCCTCTGCTCGATCCAGCCCTCGGGACTCCGGTGGAGCCTTCGGTTGCGGAGAAGGACCTCACCGACGCCGCAGAAGCCTTTCGCCGGTTAGCGGACTTGGCGGACAATGCCTTGGTCGCGGACAACTGCGAAGCGGCCGCGAAGTGGCGCGAGATCCTTGGGGGCAACGACCGGGCGGATCCCGTGTTCCCGTGGCCGCCAGGGTGTGGAGGAAGTGGAGCGGCTGCAAGTTCTACGTTGATTGTGGCGCGGCGCGGCCGTCAGGAGGCGCAAGGGTTCGGATGAGCGTCCCGATCGTCGAGACATACGACGTTGCGTCGCTCGAAGCCTTCACAGCCGACCTGGTCGGCGCGGGATTCGAGCCGGTGCCAGGCACTGGACGTCGGGCGTGGAGAAGCCCGATCCATCCGGCCTTCTCCGCTTTGACGACGGCGGCCACGATGGATCTCATACTCCTCGACGGTTGGCCGTATGAGCCCCCGGCGCTCTTGGTCAAAGGTCTCGACACTAACCACTACACTCTCGACGGCCTCGTATGCATGTGGCGCGACGGAGATGCGAGCTTCGACTGGACCGCCGTCGAGGGGTTGTTCGCCCGGATTGAGAAATGGTGCGCCGATGCCGAGCACGGGTGGGACACTGATGATCTCGGACGCGACGCCCTACTGAATTTCAAGCCCAAGGATCGGACCTTGGCAGTTTTCAATCTGCCTGAGCTTGGGACCGCCCGAAGCAGCTGGGGTGACTTCCGCGGCGAACTGCATGTTGACCCGTTCCGCGTCGACTTGACCCCAGGCCGTGCACGCGAGCCCAGCCAGCTGGTCGGCCTCTGGTTTCGAGTTGGCGCGCTCAGAGTTCCTCCCCGCCAGCTCTCGGAGCTCCGCCGTTGCCTGCCTCGTTCTCAGTGGAAGGGGCTCGAGCGGCGGCTCGCGGCGCGCCGAAGAGCTGAGGCGTTGACACCCAGCGGGGGTGCGGATCTTATCCTCCTGTGCTGGGAACGGGGGGCTCAACTGGATGTCTTGGTGATCGCCTGCCGGGGAACCGGCGATAACTTGGAGGGTGTGGCCTTGCAAGCCGTTCCGAACGATCAAGAGAACCTGATACTGCGTGCCGGCCCGGACGCCGAGTCGCTCCGCAGCCGGCGCGTTGCGATATTCGGTGCGGGGGCACTGGGTGGCCACGTGGCGGTAACGCTCGCAGAGAGCGGCGCCGGCTTCATCCGGCTCGTCGACGCGGATGCGCTGACGCCCGGCAACGTCGTGCGGCATGTTGCTGGCCGCGACGCCGTCGGAGCCGCCAAAGTGCATGCAGTACAGGCCGCGATCCGCGCGCACGCTCCGTGGTCCGAGGTCGAGGCGTTAGAGGAGGCACCAATTCGGCCAAGCCGAATCGACGCGCTCATCGCGGATGTCGACGTCGTCGTGGATGCGACCGGCAACGCTGCCACGACGTATGCGGTGGCAGCGAGAGCACGAACGGCCGGTCGGTCGTTCGTGTCGGGAGCGCTGTATCGCGGGGGTCGGATCTCACGTGTGCGGCGGTACGCGCGGGCTGACGACACCCCGCTCGACGAACGCGACAGCCCGCAGTATCCGCTCATTCCGCCCGATGCCGACGAAGACGTGGCTCGCGCAGCCGTCGGCTGTTCGGCGCCGGTGAACAACGCGCCGCCGTCTGCGATCCTGGCTGGGGCATCGCTTCTGGCTCAGGGAGTGATCGATGTCCTTACGGATCGCTTCGAGCTTCCCGACGAGATAGTCGACGTCTACCGAGCGCTGCCGGAAGAGCCGCCTTTCGACAGGGTAGGGCGTGTGCACTGAGGATGCGTCAAGTCCTAGCGCCATCGAGCCGTGGCACGAAAAGTCACGCGGTCCGGTACGACGTGGCACTTCGCGAGTCTGCCAGCTCCTCCAGCACTCTCGTCGTCTCCGGCATCGGCTCTGCCTCGTCGTCATCGAGCGCCTCACGCAGATCCTCGACGAGCTGCTTGTAGAGGCGTTTCGCAGAGTTCCGGTCGCCCATCGCGGTATGGCACCGCATCGCCTCCCGCACTGCCTCCTCGTCGATCGGATCTCTCTGGAGGACGGCGTCGTAGAAGCGAAGTGCGAGCTTCGGGTCTCGCAGCTCACACGCCAACTTCGCGGCCCGGTGGGCTGCCGTGATGAACCGCTTCTGATAGTCGCGCCGGTACGCGTCGGCCCATTCGTAGTCCTCGTCCGCGAGGAAATCGGCCGTGCAGATTTCCAGAGCCCGCTGGTACTCGACCAGCGCCTCATAGCCCTGCAGGCGCTCGGCTCGGGCGAGGTGCCCGTCAAACGCGTCCACGTCCGTCCGAAACAATCCGGCCCGCAGCGTGTAGCGCTGACGGGCAGCGATGAGGATCTCGCCCTCGAGGTCCGGTACCGCCCGGCTCAGCGTGCGTCGGACGTAGTAGGCGGCGTTGGGAAGTGGATGCCCTCCCTGGTTCTCTGCGCTCAGACCGAGTGCCTCCGCGGCCGTGTCGCGCAAAACAGGTGTACCGCCGTGGGCGAGAAGGTAGGCGAGTAGCTCCCGGGCCTTCTGGATCGACCAACCGTCGATCTCGCCAGCGTCCGTCTCGACGCGGAACGTGCCGAAGAGCCTCGCCCGGAACACGGGGCCATCCTCGTCATCCGCCTCGCCGCCGGGTCCTCGAAGTGGGAGCGAGGCCTGCCTGTCAGCGGCCCTCGACGGAGCGGCGCGCGGTTCCTCGATGACTACTGCGGCGTCACCCGGATGCGTCCCGTTCGATGACGGGTGGAGTGCCAGATCTAGGGCCTCATGGGTCCCATCGTCGTCCGAAGAGGCTTCATCGTCGTTCTCCGCCGGCCAGGCTTCCAACGGAGCGTGGCCATTCTGAGGTGGTGCCGGCGCTGGGATGTCCGGTGTCGCTGTATCCCTGCGAGGGCGGTGTGCAACCTGCCGACGCACCACGACCGGCTCCAGGTGGAGCAGAGGCAGATGGGGCAAGGTCAGTGTGATCATGCCCGGCTCACCGGACTGGTCGAGGTCGCCAAAGACGACGCTGGCGCCGAACGACTGCCGCGCACCGACGTCTGTCATCGAGTCAGCGAATGCAATCACGAAGATCCTATGCGCTGGGCCTTGCCGAAGGACCCCTTCCATCTCGGCGACAGCGTCGGCCGCGTCGGGGCCTGGCCCCAGAAGCGCTAAGAGCGCCGGCTGATTCGAATCCTCCTCCCGGGCCATCAGAGTCATCTCCAACCAGCGGGCAAATTCAGAAGGAGAGCCCGCCGGCGGGTCGGCGTCGGGTGGGCCTGGCAGCAGCTCCAGGCAGTCGCGGAGGGCGTCGCCTGCAGCCCCGTCGGCGACGACGGCTACCGTCCCTCCCGGATGGAGGGAGTCGAGGGTGGTGAACCAACTCGTGACGAGATCGCGTCCCTCCATTCGTCCACCGACGACAAACACGCTGCCGGCGGCGGCGAGGTTGAGGTAGTGGATGCCGGAGTCCGAAGCGCCGACTGGCACGAGAAGCGGCTGGTCATCGCTAACGGCGTCAGCGAGCAGCGCGGCGGCGAGCTGAGTCATGCGTGAGAGCTTCAACCGGACCAGCGTCGCCCCAAGGACTTCGCCATCGACGGCGCATCCGAGCTGGCGGGCGATTGTATAGCGGGACTCGACCAGCGCCTCAGCGTCGCCCGGAGGGCCGTCGAGCGTGAACTCCAGGTACCGGTTAGATTCGCGGACGAGGACGATGTCTGTCGCGGCGAAATCGAGCTCCGACAGCGCCGACATGAGGGCTGTACTCGTGGCCAGGACGCGAGCCGCATCGCCCGACCCGGCTGGTCGCCGTTCGACTCGTCCGTTGGCTCGCCATGCCCGATGCCGCGTGCGGCGAAACACCAGCAGCATCGCCGCACCACCGACCGTGATTGCGGCCGCCGCGGCCGCGACGCCACCGCCAGGGCTCGGCACCGACGGCAGAGACGGCCGAAGGTCCGGACCGCCGCCATCGTCACCAGGCGGAGCGACCGGTCCACCCGGAATCGCCGTCGGCGCTGGCAGCGGGGAGGTCGCTGTTGGTGTCGGAGTCGGTGGCGCCGGCGACGGTTCGGGCGTCGGCTCGGGCTCTGGCGTTCCGCCGAGGCCTTCGTCGTCGGTGGAGGACTCTGGCTCAGCGCTCCCGACGTCCTGCGGCAGCTCCAGCTGCCAGCCCGCATAAATGAGGTTCGGATCGACGAAGGTTCGTCCATCCGCCATGGTGCGGTGTTGATTGAGCTTCCAGATCTCGACCCAGCGGAATCCGTCGCCGAGGAACTGCTCGGCGATGCCCCAGAGGTGGTCGCCTCGCACCACGGTGTAGGTGGCAGGAACGGTCTCCGCCGAAAGGGCAGGCGCCGCCGTTGCAGGGATAGTGGCCCCTCCGTCGAGCGAGGCGAGGCTTTTCTGGACCGGCGCCTCGGCACTCGCGGTCACCCCAGCCGAAGACGCAAACGCCGCCGACGGCGTATGGAACGTGGCGCTGAACAGGATTGTCCCGGCGAGGGCGCCGTCGACCACACGGCGCACCAGGGGAAGAGTCAGCGGAGCGGTGATGCGAAGCCCGCTCCTCGCCCAGGCTGCCTGACCCGACAACACGGCGGCCAGCCCGAATGCGAGCCGTACGACGATGGACAGCAACAGGTACGCAACGACGAGCCATGCAATCCCTGTCGTGACGGTGATGACGTCCTGGTCGCTGAGCTGGGAGCCAGTCAACACGTCCCGGACGTAGCTCCGGTCCGGAGCCGAGGTGAGCATGCTCGGGGGCCCGGCGAGCAACCAGAGGCCGCCGACGACCGCGATACATGCGGCAACCAACGCGACCAGGCCGAGCCATCCTCCGTCGCTCTCTGTTTCTCTGTTGGTCGAGAGTTCCCTCGCGCTCACGGCTGGCGCCCCACCAGTACGGACTGCAGCTGCTGGACCGGGTAGTCGTTGCTGAATGACCGGGTGATCGGCTCGAGCGCTTCCCATGCGCCGCCGTTGACGCGGTACCTGGCGGCGAAGGTGACGTCCACCGTGACCGCGTATGCGCCACCGGCCGCCAGCGAGGACTGTTCGTAGAAATGGCGGATGTCGCTCTCGGCAGGATAGCGCTGGCCGAGCGACGTCGTCTCGGCGGTCGTGCCGTCGCCGAATGACCAGCGGTAGACCAGCGGCTCAATCTCGACATCGACGGTCATGCCCGAAAGTGAGTCTGATGAGCTGATCGGTGAGCCGTCGTAGCCGTCGATCCAGAACCAGGACGGCAATGCGACGAGACCGGTGGATGGGTTGGCTTCGATGGTGACGTCCGGGATGGGGAGATGGTTGAGGAGTTCGACGGCGACGGCCACCGGGTCGACGCCGTTTCCGTCGACGAAAACCACCTGGACGTTGCCGCCAGCGGGCGTGCCTACCGGGATCCAGATGAAAGCGAAGAAGCCGTCATCGCAGCTCACGCTGCCGAACACGTGGTCGGGGTGAGCAGCCTGTTCAGCCTGATACCAGGAAGAGTTCGAGAGCACGATTCCGATGTTCTGAGCGCTGATGCGGCAGGAGCGCGCCCGTCCCGTGCTGACCGACGTGCTGGATGAGGCGGGGCCGGCTCCGGGAGATTCCTGAGCGACGCTGATGTAGACGGTGACTCCGTTGGGTCCCGAACGAACCGAGACGCTCGCCGACGTCCTTATTCCCGCGTCGGGTACGTGACGGCCGTCGTCGTCGCCGTCGGCTTGGGTCGAGCCAGCGGCCATGAGGATGGCGGAAGCTGCCGCTATCAGAACCGCAAGTGCTTGGTGGAACATGCAACGATGGCGAGGTCTCATTCCGTGGACTCCTGTCTGATGCCGTCGAAGACTTTCCACACGCCGTCGATGCGGTGCATCGTCACGGTGTCGCGAAGGACCTGGGGCGTCGAGGGTGTTGGGCGAAGGGGCTGGTGGGTCGCGGGGTCGACGTAGTAGCTGTAGTTCTCGTACTCATCGAAGACGACTGCTCGGTCCCCGACGATCTCAACGACGACGGGGTTGAGGTGGACGACTTGCTCGACCGCCCGATCATCAGCAATAAGCCCGGCTATCTCTGCCACCCCGCGCTCCAAACGGGGTCCGGTCATCACCTCATCGAGCCGGCTGTCGTCGCGATTGCGGAGTGCTTCCGCGTAGACCTCCCAATATCTCTCGTACGCGGCCAGCACCTCTGCCTCCGGTTCAGGAGTGGCGGTGGGTTGTGCGACCACCGTCGGAGTTTGGCTGGAATTGGCCGGCGTCGCGGTTGCGCCGGGCGTTGGGTCAGCGTCGTCACCACCACAAGCGGAAGCCAGCCCTGCTACCAGCAGGGCGGCCGTTATCGCCGTTGTGATACCTCGCCAATCCATCCGCTGTTCCTCCCTCACGGTCCCGCGTCCTCGACGCCGTAGCGCGGCTCCGCGGAGGCGCTCCCGCTCACTTCGACGCCATCGATGCCGATGACCCGCAGGAACCCGGTCGTGGCCTGCCGCGACACCGAGACTTCCACGCGGTCCGGCAGGACGTTCACTACGTAGTCGAGACCGCCCTCGTCGTCCAGGTAGAACACAGCCGCCTCGCGGGCCGATCGTTCGTCGAGGACCACCTCGCCGGTCGAGCGGTAGGCCGCCTCGTCGATCTGCATCGCACCGGCTGCTGCTGCGGCGTCGGCGACGTTCTGGAGGTCGCGCCGCTGGGCGAAGACCAGCCCGCCATCGGAAACGAGCCCGACGACGCTTACCACGCCGACCATCATCAGGGCGACCATCACGAGCACCTGGCCTTCATCCCCATGGAGCCGGCGGACGACGCTCATCGCGCAGCTACCTCCCGGCTCCGGTAGATGTCGATGCGCTCCGAGTGGCTGGCGCCCACGTCTACGTCAAAGAAACTCAACAGCGGCAGGTCGGAGAGCGACACGTTGTAGCGGACTTCGGACGTCACGGTTCCGCCACGGGCGAAACCACCGGAATCGACCTCGACAGTGAGCCGGTCGCTGCCGAGTCCGTAGCCATCGGCGACGTTCTCCCCGGCCGTCAGCGCATCCGCGATGCCCTGCTCTTCTGATGGTGCGACCGCGAGCGCCCTGCTGGACTCTCGGGCAGCTGCCTGAACCGCAATCTTCGCCTCGACGACACGGCCGGCGGCGACCACCCCGAAGACCAGCACGAGCAGGACCGGAATCGCGAGCGCCGCCTCGACGAGCGCCTGCCCGGACTCATCGTGTGCCTTCCCTGCCATCGCGCGGAGCCTACGGACCACTGCGGAAGCCCTCCTTCCGCATCTCCGCCGCTGCGTCGATGGAGATGGTTTGGCTGCCCAGCCAGGGGATGATGAGCGGGTAGCCGCCTCTGGTGGTCACGGTGATCCACTCATCGGAATCTTCGGCCGTCACCGCGAACCCGTCGCCAATGCTTCCAAGTCCGGACCGCAGCACATCCAGCGTCCGCACCTCGGCAAGCGACGGGTCATTATCCTCGGCCGCGCCGAGCCGGGCGCCTTCCTGGGCCGCTGTCGTCGCGACGTTCTGCGCGTGGTAGACCAGCGCGAACTGGACGACCCCGATGAGCACCAGGAGGAGGACCGGGAGCACGAGCGCGAACTCGACCATGCTCTCGCCCGCCTCACCGCCTGCGGGCCACCGGGGCCAGCGTCTAGATACCAGCCAGCTCATCAGTGATGCTCTCGAAGACGTCGACAATACCGCCGCCGAGAGTCTCGACCGCGGTGAGGGCCACCACTGCGATGAGCGCAGTGATAAGGCCGTACTCCACCATCGACTGGCCACGTTCGTCGGTGCGTAACGCGAGGATGCGTCGGAGCAGCTTCATGAGGTTCTCCTTTCTGTGTGGCGTCATCTCAGTCGCTCAGCCCGAGCAGCTGCACGCCCGCCGGGTAGAGAAGGACGACGAGGAAGACCGGGAAGATGAAGAGGGCGACGGGGAAGAGCATCCGGACGCTGCTCTTCTCCCCCTCGGCGATAAGGGTCGTGCGTTTCCGCTCGCGCACGGTGTCGGCGAGCGTGAGCATCACCTGACCGAGCGGCAGGCCCTGTTCGAGCGCCGACTGCCAGGCGTCGGCCATCGAGACGATCTCCTGGACGCCCTCGCGCCCAGCCATCGCCCGTAACCCCTCTGGGTGGGTCATCGTGCCGAGCCCCGCCTGCCGTGCGACGTTGCGGAGACCTTCGCCGAGGGCGCCCTTCACCTGCCGGCTAACGTCCAGGAGCGCCTGCTCCGGAGACAGTCCGGCACTGGCCGCCATCGCGAGCAAGTCGAGGACGGTCGGGAGCTCGATCAGGACCTGCTGTCGCCGCCGCGACACCCGCCGCTCCAGCAGCCAGTCGGGCTGCATGAACCCCACAAACCCACCGGCAAGCCAGGTCCAGATGGGCCATGGCCCGAAGGGGTGCAGGCCCGCGAGATTGAGGGCCGGGAAGCAGGCGAAAAAGAGCAGGGCGACGGCTAGCTTTTGCCCGAAGAACTGGCTGGGCGTCATCCCCGGCCAGCCGACCGCCAGCCGCTGTTCGAGGTCGGCCGTCCGCACCCCGAGTCGCGCCAGCAGTCCGCCGACCAGCCTGCCGGCGTCATCTAGGACGGGTCGGAGCGTCCGCTCTAGCGCCGGCGACAGGAACATCGCTGGCCCCGCCTGCAGGCGCTCGGCTTCCAGTTCCATTCGCCCCTGGGCCGATAGGCGCCGCAGCTCGAACGCCAGGTCGGGCCGGCGCCGGGCCCAGGGCAGGCTCGTGACCACGAGCCACAGCCCGAAACCGAAGAGCCCGGCGAGTGGCAGCCCCACCGTCATTGCAGCACCCGCTCTTCACCGGGCAGACGTGTCGCCCGAAGCATCCCCGCGTAGCCGACGGCGACGCTCAACAGGCAGAGGGCGAGGATCCCCTGCCCCGTCGCCGACGAGAACACATCGAGGTAGTCGGGGTTGAGGCCGCGGATGATGAGGATGAGCACCAGCGGCAGCGCCGCGATGATACGCGCCGAGAGGACGTTCTTGGCCTGGTGTGCGCGGAGCTCCTGCTCGACCTGGATGGTCTGCCGGACCGAGCGGCTGAGCGCCTCGAGGACCGTGCTGAGGTTGCGGCCGCCGACCCGGTGCGACATCAGCAAGGCGGCGGCGACCATGTCGAAGACGGGGTCGGCGATCCGCTCGCGGCTGCGGCGAATCGCTTCCTCGAACCCGCTGACGCGGAGGTCGCGAGCAAGGTCGGTGAGTGGCGGACGCAGCACCTCGGGCCCGTTCCTCGCCAGCGACGCGAGCGCCTCCTCGACACTCATGCCGGCGCGCACGGCCGACCGAAGCGAATCAACGGCTTCCGCGAGGGCCGCCTGCATCGCTGTCCGCTCGCGCTGGTGGCGGTTGGTCAGATACCAGGCGGGCAGCGTGAGCCCGAGCAACAAGGCTGCGGTGCTCACCATCGGCCAGCCGAGGGCGAGCTGCGTGGCCAGGGCGAGCAGCGCCCCGCCTGCTGTACTAATAAGGACGAAGTCGCGCACGCCGATGTGTCCGGCCCCGTTCCGGTCGAGGAAGGCCCGGAGGGTCGCGGGCCGGGGCCGCTCCTCACGTACAGGCGCCCAGCGGGTCGTCGCGGAAAGGAAGACCAGGAGCAGTCCCACAGCGAAGGTAAGCGACAGGATCAGCGGCATCTGCCACCTCCCGAGCGCCCCATCCTGCCTGTCGCAGTTCCAATTCCGTTCCAATCCATCGGCCCGTCCGTTCCAATCCGGGCCCTTCGGCTCCAAATTCGCTCCAACCCCCGGCCGGGCGCGGCGATCCGTTCCAAATCCATCTGAACGGCTCTGGTCATCGCTCTCGCCTCCGCCCATTGCCATCCAGGCCCGGGCGGACTGACACCGGGGCGCCATCCAGCCGCTCCCACGGGAACGTCCCGCCGTGCAGGCGAGCTGCGAAGCGCGGGCGGATGCCCGTCCAGCCCAGGACGCCCTCGCTGAGGCTGAACAGGTCGCTGCCCGCGACCGTGTCCCCCTCGAGGCCCGTGACTTCGTAGACGTTGGTGACGACCCGCCGAGCGCCGGCCGGGTCGAGGCGGAGGTGCACAACGAGATCGATCGCTTCCGCGATCATCTCGGTGACGGCCTCGGCGGGCAGTGCCTCCTCCGCCATCATCGCGTACATGCGCAGCTTCGAGAGCGCCTGGCGCGGCCCGTTGGCGTGGATGGTGCACATCGAGCCTTCGTGCCCGCTGTTCATCGCAGAGAGCATGTCCAAGGCTTCAGCTCCTCGGACCTCACCGACGATGATCCGCGTGGGCCGCATGCGGAGCGCGTTCTTCACGAGGCTGCGGATCGGGAAAGCGCCGACACCCTCGACGTTTGGCAGCCGCGCCTGCAGCGCCACGCAGTCGGGGAGCATGCCCTCCAGGTGGAGTTCGCCCGTCTCCTCGATGGTGACCACCCGCTCCTCCGTGCCGGCGATGGAGGCGCCGAGGGCGTTGAGGCAGGTCGTCTTGCCGCTGCCGGTCCCGCCCGAGATGAGGACGTTGAGACCCGCCTGGACCGCCGCTTCGAGGAAGGCAGCCGCTTCTTCGGTGAGCGTATCGAGTGTGACGAGGTCGGCGAGGGTCCGTGCCCGGAGCAGGAACTTCCGCACGGTCACGTGCGTATAACGGGTGGTGAGCGGAGGGATGATCGCGTTCAGGCGAGAGCCGTCCGGCAGCCGCGCATCGACCAGTGGGCTCGTCTCGTCGAGCCTGCGCCCCAGACGGCCGACCGCCCGGCGGACGACCCGGAGCAGGTCGGCGTCGTCCTCAAAGACCACGTCGGTCAGGCGCTTCTGGCCGTGCTCGATGACGAACGTCCGGTGCGGGCCGTTGACGATGATCTCTTCGATCCCTGCGTCGTCGAGCAGCGGCTGGAGCGGTCCGAGCCCAAGGATCTCGTCGACCAGCCGGTTTGCGAGACCTTCGGGATCGGGAAGCGGTTGCTCTCCGACCGCGGCGGCCCGGTGATTGGCGGCGTCGACGAGCCTGCGCACCGTTTGGCGCACCTCGTCGTGCTCGTCGGCCAGGGCGTCGAGTTGGACGACACGCCGGAGCTCTTCCCGGACCTCGTCGCGGAGCGCGTCCTCCAGCCGGGACGTGGATGGGCTGGCCATTGTCACCGCCTCCCCTCGGCCGGCTGCCGGCGCCAGCGGCGCCACGTAGACGCTTCCTCAGCCGCCGGTCGCTCCTCGACCTCCTCGGCGCCGACCAGTAACGAGGCGAGTTCGGCGATGGCGCGGGCGGCCTTCCCACCGGCTGCCGCGATAGGCGCGTGATTCACCCGGGCACGGCGAGCTGCCCGCCGATCCTCTGGGATCGCGGCGAGGACGCGGAGTCCGAGCGCGCGCTCCACGTCGTGCTCGGCGTACTCATCCGTCCCGTGACCACGGTTGACGACAGCGCACACTGCCTCCGGTGGGACGCCCAACGATTCGGTCATGAACCGCAACGAGGCGCGGGCGTTCCAGAGGCCGAGCAGGTCTGCCGTGGTCACCAGGAGGAGTCGCTCGGCTGAGCGGAGGAATACTGCCCCCCGAGCCGACGTGACGCCGCTGAGGGTCTCGCCGCAGTCGAGGATGATGACGTCGAAGCGCTCCTGCAGTGCGGAGACCGTTCCGCTGATGCGCTCCGGCAACAGGCGCTCCTGCGCCTCGGGACGCTCGACGCCGGCGAGAATGGAGAAGCCGGGCCCATCCTGAAGCTCGTCGAGAAGACGTTCTGGTCGATCGGTTGGTCCGACCGTGAGTCCCGACAGACCACGGCGTGGATCAAGGTCGAGGTACGGGCAGACCGCACCCCCTCGGAGGTCACCGTCGATCAGCAGGACGCTCCTGCCCTTGGTGCCAACCGCCGCAGCGAGACCGATGGCAAGGGTGGTTGTCCCGGGCGCGCCCTTGCCGCTGACCAGGGCGATGACTTCGCTGCTTCCCTCGTACGCGTGGGCGACAGCGTCGAGCATCGACGGCTCGCCGGCGTGTGGGTCGTTGGCCACGGCGCCACGACGGATAGCCTCCTGGAGGGCGGCGTTAATGACCGCCTCATCGCTTGCTGCTGGAAGCAAGTACGCCAGTCGCTCGTAGGCTTCCGCCTCGTCCGCCCATGCCAGGAGAACTGTCGGCACACCGGCCTCCTGGATGGCGAGGAGCGACGCAACTGTCAGCCGGTGCAGCCCTGCCGATGCGAGCACGACATCGGCATTCCCGGCGACGGCCTCTTGAACGACCGAGGGGCCGTCGAGACTGCGCCCGGCGATGGCCCACCCGCCCTCGCGCAGCGCGGTCAGCAGCTGCCCCTCGCGTTCGGGATTGCCGATGGCGAGGAGGACACGTGGCGGCCGGTCGCTGGCGTCGCTCATTGCATTGCCTCTGGTTCGTGTTATGGCTGCAAGCTCGTCTCCCCGGGGGCAAGGAGGACGACGGCGATGGTGGCGTTCGCTACGGCATGGGCGATGGCTTCCGCCTCCGAGCGCGGGACGGCGATGGTGATGTTCGCGACGGTGGCGCCGTCGTTCGGGTTGTCGGAGGTGCTGGATCGGATCACCCGCCGCTCCAGCCCAATGGCGAACACAGTCGCGCGGTCAATCAGGGTGACCGTCCTGCTCTCCGGTTTGCCTACATTGCTGGTGGCCAGCAGGGCGATCTGGTCTGTCGGCCGCAATCCGGGATAGATGGTGTCGGCCGCGACCGGGATGGTGACGGCGACCTCGTCGGCGCCGAGCACCGGTCCGGAGGCGAGGTCCGGGGCCACCACCATCTCACCGGCGTGGATAGTCGTGCTGGTCGTGCGACCCACCGCCGCTTCCAGATCCGCGTCAGTCAGCGCCAGTGAGGCCAGGCCGCCATCGAGCCGTGCTTCGCCGATGCGGAGGTCGTCGCGCTGGAGGACGTGTCCGGGCGGGATGTCCCTCGCTGCCACGAGGATCGGCGTCGTGTCGGTGGCGCTCCGCCAGAGGAGCAGGCCGCCAGCCAGCGACACCACAACCAGCAGGACACCCGCGAGCATCCTGCGGTCCACGCGAATGGGAAGCGCTACATTGGCCCGGCGGCGCACTCCGGGCAGCGCCGACACGGTTCGATCTCCTGCATGGCACACCTCACGGCGGGGAATGAGGGGGCGACTGGCCGCAAGAGAATGCCATAACGTCGATGCCCCCGATCGGCGCTTGAGAGCCTTTCGCAAGGTATCTGAACGTTCGCGCGAGAGATTTTACGCAACAGCCAACGACATCTTGCCGCCGTTTTGCATTGGTTAAGGAGATTCCGCGGGTTCGGCCGGTGAGAGAGGCGGTCGTGACCGCTGCCAACGAATCAGATGTAGTGCTTGAAGGGAAGCGGAGGCCGTTCGATCCTCGGCGCGGCGGTGAGGATTTCGCCGACGGCGTCTGCGAACTTCAGTGTCACGGGGAGCCCGTCGGAGTGGATGCAAGCGTTGTAGTTCAGCTTTGTGAGAGCAAGGATATCGGCGAGAACGACCCGCGGATCTGAGTCCCCGTGCGTTATCGTGACGGCCAGAGGATTGGGCACCTCAAGCCCTGGATAGGTCATGAGCCGGGGCACGTAACCGCGCGTCCAGAGGAGGCTGCTGCGCGCGTTGAGCGAAAGAGCCAACCCCCGCAGAACGGGGTATTTCGACTGACGGTACAGCTTGAGCTCGTGTGAGTCCCGGATGGATACGCCCGTGACTGCGGTGCCGGACGGTGCTGCCGCGGCGAACCCCTCCCATTCGTCGTGGTTGAACCGCACGCGGCCGTGCACGAATACCTCCGCGGGCCACGCATTCCGCTGCTCTCTATACGCGTCAAGCGCGGTCCGCAGGACATCCGACGCCCCCTCTCTAGACAGGTGAAACGAGCCCTTCCGCTGCGCTCGCAAGCCAGCGTGCGCACTGCGGAATACAAATCCGTCCCCGGAATCAATAAACATCTGCGCAGCGCAGCATGCCGAGCGGCCGTCGCTCGCCGAGGCATCCTCCTTGAACACCAGACCGATGTAGCACACACCGTCCCGCACTGCTCCGGCTTTCCACGGCCGCCCCCCAGCTTTGTAGAATGCCGCGCTTGTCAGGTTCCATGCGACTGCGGCGGCCGCATTGGCATCGGCGCCGTCGAGACTGGCACCTCGTCTCAGCGTAGATTCCTTCACCACCTGCGTGGGGGCATTAGTGCCTAAGAGCCTAGCTTTGAGCTGGTGGTGAAAGTCGACTTCGTACGAGTAGACCTCCGCAGCCTTATTGTCCTCTTCAAACATCGACCGCTGTGAGCGCAGAACTCTGGCGAGCTTCGGATTCATCTCAAACGGGTTCTCTGTGCGCAATTCGTCACTTATGCGGGACTGTGGCCGACAGTACAGGTAGACTTCGTCCGGTATCACGACGTACCACAAGTCCACCGCCTCTTCGAAGCGACGCCGCGCGTCAGCAATCTTCGACGTGAACAGCTCGACGGTCTGGAATACCCGTTGATGCTGATCTGGGATCCCTACGCTCTTGAGTATCTGAAGGCGGTCGATCTCGGCCGTGATCGTCGGTTCACATGCCCAGCCGATACCGAACGCCGCCTCAAAGCCTGGGAAGACCGGATGCGAAGCAATCGGGCCGGCTGGGACCACAGGCTCGACAACTCTCCGGACCCATTTTCGGTAGAGGTCTATTCCCTCGGGCGCACCCACAACACCGATTCTCATGCCATATGGCTTACCCGCGTCCAGCGGACCGAAGAGGGCGAGACCATCCCGGGCGTCCTCGGCCCTCTGCTCCGAGCGAAAAAGCAGGTCAGGCTCAGGAACATACATCAGGCGCGTGGACTCAGTCACAAGTGAGCTCCGTCGACGTGTACGTAGGAGACAGGGCTTTCGAACAACGCGGGGCGGCATGAGACGGGTATCGTCTTGGCAGGCGATGCGGCGATGTGAATCTCGGACTCCTCATCGCCAACAAACTGCATCATCGCCAACACGCGGTCCCGCCATTCCTCGTTCCACCACGTGCGGCACAAAGCTCGGCGCGCTCGATGCTGCCGACGGGGGTCCCCCCAAGCAATGCGACCGTCATCCGAGAAGACGACGTGGCCGTCAACGACCAGGAACGGCTGCGGGGAGAACCGGAGCCGGCCGGATATCGCAAAGTGCCAGTGCCGTACTGTGCCCACCTTCAGGCGCTGACCGGCTAGCTGCCGGTACGAGGTGCGACCATCTGACGTGGGAAACCAGACCTTGTCTCGGTCCGTTAGCCCTGTCGGAAAGTAGAAGCACGAGCGTCGAGCCGCCAAGCCGTATTCGACTAGGCCGCGACTGCGGCAGTGCCGAGCAAATGCGCGGCCCATGAGTTCTTGGAGAGCGTCACTCATGATCCGATAGTCGCTCGTGCCTGGGCGGACATCGTCACCCAGTATCGACAGGTCCGTGAGTTCGATGGCGGCAATGCGATCGGTCGGGAACCCGACACCCGCCAACTCGTCTTCCGACGCGAAGCTATACAGATAGTCGCCTTTCGCTACCCAATCGACCGCCGTGGCTTCCGCCGGAACCGGCGCCCGCACGCCTGTGGCCATCCGGTACCTGTAGAGGGACGGCATCGTCCCCAGACGGAACCAGTTGCTCAGGTAGTCCTCTCCTGTCGTGGAGACACAGGCCACTGGGGGAAACAGTTGATCACGACGGGGGACGGCGGACTCCGTCGGAACCTTCGCCAGCTCAAGCGCCTCAATCGCCGTCCGTAGGCCCAGCGCCCAATTCCTGGACGGCACCACGTTCAAGCGGGTGAGCTGGATATTCAGATCGGAGAAGGGCAGGTCGTCTATGAGCAGCGGAACAATGAAGTGTGGGTCGTTCAGTTTTCTGCCGATGGTTTGAGCGAGAGACAACTCTTGGAGCGTCCCGGGCTTTACGTTGGATGAGCGCGAGGCGAGGAAGAGCATCCTGACCGTGTCATCGCGCAGCGCGCGTTCGATTTCCATCCAGAAGTCCGCCCCTGCCGGCAACCATAGGTCGAGGAATACTTGGTAGCCGGCAAGCCGCAGCTTGCGGGCAAACCAGAGGGCGACCTCGTTGTCCTCTGGGTTCGCGTGGCTCACGAGTACCGTCTCGCGTGGGGCGCTATTGCTCATGCGTGTCCCTAGATTAGCTCATAGAACGCCTGTTCGCGATGGTGTCTGGCAGCACGATTCGCCGGCGAACTGCCTGGCGCACAGCACGCGGCGATTATTGGCGCCGCTGGGATCAGGATCCCAGCGGCGAACCTGACCTGCCTCGGGCTGCTCTGGCGGTTTGGGCTCACGACACCAACATGTCGAGCACACTCGATCGCTCAGGGAATGACGTCATCGCGAACGTGGGCGTACTTGTCGCCGCGGCCGGGGTTGGCGTGACCGGCGACGCATGGCCTGACCTCGCCGTCGGCGTGCTGATCGCTATCGTGTTCGTCCGGTCGGAGTTCTCGATTGAAGGGCAGCTCTGCCGGAGTTCGGCTTGGCGAAGTGGCGGACAGCCCGGGCAGTGATCGCGTACCCCGGCGCCGCTGGAACATGGTCGTTTCCTACGAAATCGCCACCCTGTGTCGAGGCGCGCTACTAACACCGGCTCCCCTCCGGCGCGCTTCATATCGGGCCGGAGCCGAAGCCTGGCGTCGGCGATAGTCACCGCGATGTCCGCTCAGGCCAGCGATCGCGCGAAGCCTTCCACCGATGCCGTCAGGTGGCCAGAGGTCAGTGGGGCACAGTCAGCGTCAGCCTTCCACTTTGTACCGGATCCAGGGCGTTCGCCTCGGTCAGTGCCCAGCACTGCCATCTCGCAAACTCGATACTGTCTGCGTTGAGTTCGCGCCGCGCTGCCGCGACGAGACTGCGAATGGCATCAGCCTGGCGAAGCTGCCTTGCGTCGGTGATGAGCCGGTCGCGTGCTTCCAGGCGGCGCTTCTCTCGCTGCCGCTCCTGCTCCCGGAAGGCTTCTGCCTGTAGCCTCAGCAAGTCGTTGTAGTACTGCCACTCGCGGTCTCGTTGTTCGAGTTCGGCCGCGACCAGGATTCCAGTCGCGATTTCCGGGAGGCAGGACTCCAACACGAGCCCTCGGCGCTCCTTCCAGGCAAAGCGGCTGGCATTCGAGTTGCCGCCTGCGTGGACATGAAAGTCCAGGCGCTCCTCCCGTTCGGGGCTACGTGTGGTCCGCATCCAGGTCGATTCCAGGCGGCATCGCACCGCTATCCTGCCAACGGTCACGATGATTGCTCGCCCTTCGCGGTCGGACACGTCTGCACGGGCTCCGGCCTTCTCCAAGGCAAGGAGGAGGGCGTTGAGCAACCCCAGGCGGCGACGAGGCCCGGCGCCAGCAAACTGCCGCTTCTCGTGATAGCCGAGGTACTGCGACCGCTGCCGCTCCCAGGCTTCGCGATCGTCCGTCAGGAGTCGGGCGATCGTGGGATGCACGGCGGACTGCAACGCTCGCTTGCGCACGCGGACATTGCCGACGGCGGAACGTGCTCGCCATGCAACGACATGCACATCGTGGTTGTGGACGGGCTCCTCCGGTTCGGGAGAGGGTGCGTCGTCAAGCCGAGGCGTCGCCGGGTGCTTCGCCAGCCTTGCTCTGCCCTCGGCACCGTAGTCGGAGCCCTTTGGGGCGACGGAGATCCACGGGGACTGACCGCCTACAGGTTCAGGGAGCGGTGTTTGCGTCACCGAGTGCCCGGCGGCCAGCTTCGCCCAGTAGCCCCGAGGTGGGACGGGAATTCCCTCTCGGTGACACAGCTTTGCCAATCCCCGGTCGGAGAGCTGGAACTGTCGGGCGAGCTTGCTCACCGGCACAGCCCATACGAGGTTGTACAGGGCCTCGCGCCTCATTGGGTCTCTCAAGCCAAACTCCTTCAGGCTGGGTCTTGCGTTGGTTCCCTCGTTTAGGCACAGCGAACCGGGCACAGCGGATAGTCTCAGTCGAGGTCGGCGCTCACATGCAAACGTGGGATGCGAAGTGACGAGGCGTCCTACGGCCAGTGATGCGCGCACACCGTGTCGTCGACTCGCCACGGCAATCGTTGGGGCGTGCCAAGGACTCGGGAACTGACTACTCCTCAGGCAGGCGCCGGTTAGGGCCAGTCCCAGCCAGCGATTTGGCTGGAGCCCGAACTGGCGGCAGTTGGAACTGGAGACAACTCAGAACAGCAATACAGTTGCGGCAAAATTTCGTTCCAATCGGGCTCCAGGGCGTTCCTTCATTTGTTGTCGGCCGGACTCGTCCGACATCTGATCGGCAAGCTCGGGGGTCTTGGTCGGGCCGTGCTCCGTCGGCCTCCTCTGTCCATGGTGACGTTGCGGGCCAGAGGAGAGCGGTCAGTCGAGCGTGAGCGTGAGCTACGCCCGACCAAATGAGCAGTCAAGGAGTCCTCCGTGGACGTGCGCGAGGCGGATGCGACAATCCGGTTATGACGCTTTCCGACGGCGTGGTCACCCTCCGCCCCTGGTCGAGAGATGACGCCGCGTTCATGGCAGAAGCGTTCGCCGACCCAGCGATCCGGCGCTATAACGGGGTCCTCGACCGGCTAGGACGCCCGGCTCCGCCGCTCTCGGTCATGGACGCTGAGGCCCTCATCGACGAATGGGCGTCGAACTGGCGAGCGTTTGCTACGAGCGGCACACCATCTGCTGGTGTTGCGTTCGCAATCATGGACGCCAGGTCTGGCGACTTGGTCGGCTGCTGTGGCCTCGACGACTGGTCTAAGGCGGACGTAGCTCAGTTCGGTTACTGGATCGCAGCGGGCGCGAGAGGACGCGGTTACGCGACCAGGGCGGTGATCTTACTCACGCGCTGGTTGTTCGAACTTGGCGCAGCCCGCGTGTTCTTGACCATCGTTGCGGACAATGAGGCGTCGATCGCGGTTGCCCGCCGAGCGGGATTTGTACACGAGGGAACGATGCGCTCACACGGCGTTTGGTGGGGCCAGCGCTGCGACGTGATGTGGTTCGCTGCTTTGCCGCTTGAGTGGACAATGCGCGGGCCGGACGAACAAACGTGATGCAAGGGCCAACGTGCCGACCAGCAATGTCAACCGACGGCTGATCCTGAGCGACTGAGTAGTGCCCCCGGCGATCACCCGATAATCCCGTGGCCCGCCCGACGCGAGGAAGCTCCTCAATGCTTGGGGGGCCGTGCCCCGCACTGCGTCCGTGCGGCCGGACGAACTCCGCCACCGCGTTCCGACTGAAGGGAAGTTGGAGTAGATCGCCCCGTCTTGGAACGACCTGCGCCGGCTCTTGGAGCGGAATTGGAACGGCCACGGGTAGGCTGGCCTCCAGAAATCGCGACTTGCCGGTGTTGCCAGACCGAACTACCGGTACGGAAAGCCCATCCGGGACCGCAGCAGGGATCTCTCCGCAAGGAAAACGAGCTCGCTCTCCAGGCTGAAGTCGAACCAGGGCAAGCAACTAAAGGAATCCAGTAGCAACGAGTACCAGCCAACGACATCAATCCACCAGTCAGCGAGAACTGGAGCGAAAGGAGACCAGCAGCCCATCAAGCGGTAGCCAACGATTCCGTCCCATCTGAACTCAAACCGGCCGTAGCCCACGCGCATCGCGCAAGGACTCGGTCGTGCAGTGCCCTTCCCGGTCATTGGCCGCGTTGAGATCCTGCTCCAACGAAAGCCTCACACGATCCCGCTTCTCTTTCCGAGATGCAGGAACCCGTGCGGGGCTTTCCCTGCGTCCGCCAGATCCCCGAAAGGAGAAAGCCATGTCATCGAGACCCTACCGGGTGCGGGAGGAGGGATGGCTCATGCGCCACATCCGGCTCGCCGCCATCGTCATCGCGGTCTGCTCGACGGTGCTCGTCGCCATCAAGAGCTGGCCGTTCTGAAAGGCCAAAAGGAGGAATCACATGGCCACCACACGACGCCGGTCCAGGAAGCAGCAGTGCCTGCTCTGTCGCTGGACCATCGCCTGCCGGGGACAGACCCGGCGCATCCTCATCGCCGGCGCTCGCAAAGTGCGACAGATCTACCGCCGCATCCGCAATCGGCGTCTGACCATCATCGCCGACGCTCCTCGCCGTGAGGCGTGGCAGCTCCGGCGGCTCGTCCGGCGAGTTGCCAGGGGCTACGCGAAAGCCCTCGGGGTCGGACTCCCGACCGGTCTCGCCATCATCGTCCAGCGCGTCGTCTTCGACGGCAGGCAGGTGAACGGCCTGGTCACCGCCTACCAATCGGACGACGAGAAGCGCTACGTCATCCAGCTCGCGCTCTCGGTGAACGGGCGCGACGTCAGCGACGGAGAGCTGATCGCAGCACTCCGCCACGAACTGTCCGCCGTGTTTGCCGACGCCATCGGCAAGCCCGTCCTCAGCGTCGCCCTGGACCTTGAACGAGGTCTGCCAGTTCAAAGCGGCGGCTCGATTGTGGAGCTGCGGCCCCAGCCCAGCGTGGTCGCGAACGGCCACGGCCAGGACGCGAATCCCTTCGCCCTGTCGAAGGTGACCGACTACCAGGAAGGAGAAGCATCGTGAAGCAACCCGTCATCCTCCGGGACCTTACCGAGCTCGCCCGATATCAAGACGAGTTCGCGAGCGATCCGGAGCCAACCATGGCGACCCAGGTGGCCATGCCACCACCAGCCCTCAACGACCAGCCCGACCAGCTCGTGCAGGCCATTCTGCGCGCAGCGCGCGAGCTGCAACGGCTCAGCGAGCAGGATGGCGCCGCCCGCCGGGAGGCCGAGACAGTCCTCGAACAACACCGCCGGCTCAAGGATGAGGCCAGCCGCTATCGGCAGATCGACCGCGACGCGCGAGAAGTCATCGATGGAGCGCTCAAAGTCGTCGCTACTGCGTTCCTTCCCCGGAGCCAGGCAGAGGCGGACCAACTCGTGGCCAGCGCGTCGGCAGTCGCGACCGTCGCCGCCAACCGGCTCAAGGGTATCGAGGCGGAACTGGCCGAGCTGGAGGAGCAGGAAGACCTCTCTCGGCTGCTCGCCATCGAGCGGACCGAGCGGGAGGCGCGTCAGCGCGAAGAGCAGGCCCTCGCCGCGATCGAGCGTGCGAAGGCGCTGGCATCGGAGCACAAATATGACGAGGCCCTCAGGCTGCTGGGTTCGGCGATCAAACAGAATCCCAACATGCCCGCCGTGGCCTCGTGTAATGACACCATCCGGCGCCAGGCGCACGCTGTCAAGACCCTCGAGGTCGAGCGCGCGCTTGCCGAAGCAAGGCGGCTTCACCGCCGCGAACCCTCTCGCGCCGCAGAGATCCTCGGTGGCCTCGACCTCTCGGGGATGCCCGCGGTCCTCGTGCGCGATGTCTACGGCTGCTGGCTCCAGTCCTGCCGCAGACTCGGCCTCGTGGAAGCGGTCCACTACAGCCCCGGCACCGGCAAGGGAGCGATGCTCATCCCCGACAGCGGGAGCGACAGTCGTCTCAAGGTCGTCAGCGCCATCGGACTTCCGGGCTGGGCGCCGGGACGCACCTTCGCGGTGAAGGCGCTCAGAGGCGCCCGGCCACTCGCTGCCTGAACGGCATTTCCGTCGCGGGTTTCCTGGGGCCGTCCCTTCGGGGGCGGCCCCTTCCCGCGGCGGAGCGTGTCCCAATGCATGACACCGATGCGATCCGCCGCGGCCACCCCATCGCCGATGTGGCCGCCGCGTCCGGACTTGAACTTCGCCAGGCAGGCGGGAGGCTCACCGCGGTCTGCCCCTTCCACGGGGACAGCCGCCCCAGCCTCGTCCTCTACCCGGCCAGCCAGAGCTACTACTGCTTCGGCTGCGGAGCGGGCGGCGACGTGATCGACTTCTTGAGCCGCCTGCACAGGGTGGACTTCAGGGAAGCGGTCGCGCTGCTGGCCGGGGCTCAGGTGGCCACGACGCCGGCAGGTGCTCCACACCGACCGAAGGTGGCGGTTTCCGAGGTCGATCCGATGAAGGCCGCGCCGATCATCGAGACGGCGGTCACGTTCTACCAGGAGGCGGTCTGGTCGCGACCGGAGGTGCTGGACTACCTCGCATCGCGCGGCATCCACGAACGGACGGTACGGCGCTTCCGGCTGGGCTTCGGCATTCCGGGCCTCGCCGCCGCGCTTCGCGACCGGAACCTCGACATCGGGACCGCACAGCAGATCGGCCTCCTGGACGAAGACCGAGAGTGTTTCGCCGGGCGAATCATCATCCCCGAGCTCGTCGCGGGTCGGGCAACATGGTTCACCGGCCGCCGTCTCACCGACCGCGAGCCCCGCTACCTCAACCTTCGCTTCCCAAAGCCACTCCTCGGTCTGGCGAGCGCGAAGGGCGAGGCGGTGGTCGTGACCGAAGGTCCCTTCGACTGGCTCACCGCCGTCGAGTGGGGCTTCTGGGCCGTCGCCCTGCTCGGGACGCGCGTCCCCGGCAAGGTGGCGCAGTCGCTGGAGCGATTCGAGGAGGTCTACCTCGTCCTCGATCCGGACGGGGCCGGACGGGAGGCAACCGCCGAACTCTGCGAGCGGCTCGGTGACCGGGCCATCCCGGTCGCACTCCCGCCTGGCACCGCCGATCTCAACAGCCTCGGCTGCCGGCGCGACGGGCGCAGCATCTTTGCCCGCTGCATCCTCGATGCGGGCCACGAAGCCCGTGCTCCCAGGCAACGGGCCGCATGAGCAGCCCGTCAAACGGCGGCCTGCAGCAGGAGGTCCTCGACCTCCTCGCGCAGCCGCTCGACCTCGCGCTCGTCCGAGAGCGCGCACGAGATGATGGCAGCGTCTTCGCCTACCTCGAGGGCCAGGCCGTCATCGACCAGGCAAACCGCATCTTCGGCTTCGGAGGCTGGGGCGCCGAGCTGATCGGCGAACCCAAATACCAGGCTGCCGAAGTCGTCGATCAGAGCAGTGGCGAGCTGCTCGCGCTCGGCATGTACACCGTCGCGGTGCGGGTGACCGTTAACGGCTGCCCGCCGAAGAGTGATGTCGGCTGCGGGTTCGTCACCGAGCGGACGCTCGAGGCGCATGCCAACGCGGCGAAGGCCGCAACGACCGACGGCATCAAGCGGGCGTTCCGCCAGTTCGGCCAGCAGTTTGGGAACAGCCTGAACGAGCGCCGTCCGGGCACCCTCGCCAGCCCGGCGAAGCTGGACGACATGCGCCAGCGCGTCGTCGCCCTCTCGGGACGGCTCGGGGTCGACGAAGCTCGCACCCGTTCCTGGTTCCAGGAACGGTGTGGGCTCGACCTCGATGACGCTGCGGAGCGCGAGCTCTCCAGCGCCATCAAGGCGCTCGCCAGCGAGCTGAACGAACGCGAAAGTCAGCGGCGGAAGGCAGCCTGAGATGGCTCTCCTCCGCCGCCAGCCGGTGCGGGTCATCGCTACCCGTTCCGGCCCACGCCAGCTTGTCCAGGTGCGGCAGGCCGTCCCTGCTCTGCCCGGCTGGCGCAGCTACGCGGTCACCGTCCTCGGCCCAGGCCGAGACGACGGGCCGCTACTCCTGACCGTCCACGACCGCATCGACGAGTTGCCGGATGGCCCGCTCGCTGCATGAGCCGCCGGCACGGTCATTGGAGGAGGGTGGCGATGCCGCCCTCCTGCACCTCGTCGAGGAGAACCTCCGCTTCCTCGCCGAGCTGCGCTCCAACGGACGGTGCGTGGCTCGTGGCGGTCCTCTCGGGCGCTGCGTGTCCCGGCCGGCCGATGTCTATGAGCTGGTGCGGCCCGAGATGGAGCACCTCCTCCAGGAGCAGGTGCGGGTCGTCCTGCTGGACACCCGTTGCCGTGTCCTCGACGTGATCCTTGTCTACCAGGGCAACGTCAGCTCGGTGAACTTCCGCGCCGCCGAGGTGCTCCGCGAAGCAGTGCTCACCAACGCGCCTTCCGTGGTGCTTGTCCACAACCACCCCTCGGGAGACCCCGAGCCAAGTCCGCCCGACATCGCGCTCACGAAAGAGCTCGTGAAGGCGGGAGAGATCCTCGGCATCGAGGTCGCCGACCACGTCATCGTTGGCCGCGACGCCTTCGTCAGCCTCAAGGAACGGAAGCTCCTGGGGTGACGCCGATGCCACGCTTCTACGTGTCCATCCCCTACGGCTGGCTGGAGGCCGAGAGCCCAGCTGATGCCGTACGCCGGGTCATCGTTGACGACCCGCGAACCGACCACGAGGGCGTCACCTTCCTCGTCCGCGAGGAAGGCACCGATCGCCTCCTCGTGGTCGTCGTCGGGGACGACGATGAGCCCACACCCGTGACGCAGGAGGTCATGGACGACTGGGAGTACCTGTTCGAGTAGTCCCGAAACCCGACAACCAGACCGCGTCCCGCGCGGAGACCCATCAGCGATCAATGGAAGCCCGGTAGCAATGCCGGGCTTCTCCACCCTCATTGGAGAGACCACCCATGGCACACAACCTCGAAATCACCAACGGCAAGGCATCCTTCGCCTACGCCGGACGCCCTGGCTGGCACGGCCTCGGACAGGCCATCCCACCGGGAATGGAGGACTCCGAGACCGTCAGCGAACTGGCCGGGCTCAACCGCACCGTCGCGCTGGTCCCGCTCTACACCATGGTCGATGGGCAGCCCGTCGCCCTGCAGGACAAGTTCGCCACCGTCTATGAGGACAGCGGCTTTGTCCTCGGCGTCGTCGGCAGTCGCTACACCGTCGTCCAGAATGTGACCGCCTTCAAAGCCATCGACCGCTGGCTCGCGGATGGCCGCGTCCGCTACGAAACCGCGGGCGCGCTCGACGAAGGCCGCAAGGTCTTCATCCTCGTCCGCATCGACGAGGACTTCACGATCGCCGGGACGGACCCAATCACTCCCTACGCGCTCGTCACTAACAGCCACGACGGTTCGAGCGGTTTGGGCGTGAAGCTCGTCTCGACGCGCGTGGTCTGCCAGAACACCCTGAACGTCGCCCTCCGCGAGAGGGGCGAACGGATCGGTATCCGTCACACCGCCTCGGCGGAGGCGAACATCGAGTCCGCTGCGCAGGCGCTCGGGCTGGTGTCCCGCCAGCAGCGCCAGATGATGGAGCGCTTCGAGCAGCTCGCGCAGCTGAACGCCGGCCAGGGCCTCGTCGAGCAGGTCGTCGAACTCGTCGCGCCCGATCCTTTGAAGATCGAAGTGAGTCTCACGGAGCGCCAGCGCAACCGTGCCGGCCGCCGCCACGAGAGCTTCATGACCTTCCTCCAGCATGCGAAGGATCTGCCCACGATCGTCTCGGCCGGCGGCCTCGGCAACCGCTGGGGGCTCTTCAACGCCACCACGGAGTGGCTGGAGTGGGTTGACCCCACCAAGACCACCCAGGTCCTCGAACGCCGCATGGTCGGCTCGCTCGAAGGCGCGGTGTCCGATAGCCGGCAGCAGGTCTACGACCTCCTGGCGGCGTGATACGAGGTCGTCGCGGAACCGCCTGCCTCCCTCCACCCGGCACATCAGCACGGAGCCCGGCTCAGCCGGGCTCTGTCGTGCCGCGTTTCCGTCTTCCACCCACGAGGAGGCAACTATGAACATCCAGACCCGAGAACCGACGCCCTACCCACCCGGAGAAGGGCCGGTCTTCCACTGCACGCGACCCGGACCGGGCGGCACCTCCTGCGACTGGAGGGGCTTCCCGCACGCCTCCGAACGGTGTCCGCTGCACCCGACGGGCGGGCCACATCGGTACGAGCCAACCAACTTCAATCCGCTGAGCTTTCAGCCGCTCTGGAACTACGCCAGCCGCTGCGGGTTCTGGCTCTACCCCGCCGATTTCATGGCGATGGGTTGCCGCGCTCGTTACATCGACGGCGCGGAAGTCGTCCTCTTTGCGTACAAGGATCGCCGAACGCGCAACTACCTCCACCTCGACGACCACGGCTACTCGGCCTGGACGACGGGAGTTCACCCCGAACCTATCCCGGCGTCGCGCGCCGTCCAGCACGCGACCGGGATGGACCACCGTCACAGCGACGGCTGTCTCAACGGCTCCCGCGTCGTAACCTTCCAACACGCGCGGAAGGCAGGGTAGCGATGACAACGCCCAGCCACGACCGCCGTCACGTCGACGCGGCACGAGAGGTCGCTCTGCAGTTCCGGTCCCTGACGGGAATCGGAGATGCCCTCAACCCGGTTGCCGCCTGGACCGACACCGTCGCCGAGCTGCTCGCCGCCTTGCACCACCTGGCCGACGTGGAGATCGGTGAGCAGGGCTTCGAGGTTTGCCTCGAGCGTGCGGCCTACGACTACGCCTACACCCTGCGACCGGACACGGGCGGCGAAGCGTGACCGCCGAGACGATCGTCCGCCTCATCCCACATGGCGAGGCCGGCCACTTCGAAACGCGGCTCTGCCCTGAGTGTAACGCGTTCCTCGACGAACTCGAGCACCTGGACCGCCAGATGCTCGGGCTCTGTGCTCTCGGCCTCGCCGAGGTCGTGAGCACAGACCATCGCGGCGAGCGGAACTACGCGCTCACCGCCGCCGGCCGCCGCTGGCTCGACCGTCAGAAGGCACCCCGCGGCGAGAGCCGCTGAGCGGTGGAACGGGCCGATTCTTCGCGATCGGTCTGCTCCTTCCAAGCCCATGAACGACCACGGATATCGCGCCGGCCCTGGCGGCCAGCTCTCGCTTTTCCAGGACGAGAGTGTGCTGCCGGTGCCCGGCTGGCCTGGCAAGACACCTCCCGAGATGCGAGCCGAGACGCCCGCCGGCTATCGGCTCGACCTCTCTGGCGACGAACCCGTCTATGTGCTCGACGCGGATGGCACTCCGCTTCCAGCAGAGGACGGCGATGAGCTCTTCGACGAGGACACCGATCTGGACGTCGGCGACAAAGATGGTCCCGACGAGGACGACGACGCGGTCAACGACGAGCGGTGGTCACCGCCCCGCGAATGGGCACCCTACTGCGCAGACACCATCGCGCTCAAAGGCACCATCCGAAAGCCCGCGAGCCGCCTGGGCGCCCTTTGGGTCTGCACCGGCGGCAGTGGCCGGGCTGTCGACCGGGATCAGCGCGGCACCAGCGTCTACCGCGTGGTGCCGCTGGATGCGTACCGCGCCCCGCATGCCAGCCTGCCACTCAGCTATCGGGAGCACAACGCGCTCCCGGATGACCACCCGTTCCGCTGGGGCTACGAGGGGATGCTCGTCACCTGGCAGAAAAAGGCGCATGTGCTCACGGACGAGCACATGGTCTTCAGCCACCCGTACATCCCCGACCCGGACGGGCATGGCTACCTGCCTGACCCGGACTGGCATCCCCACGACGAGGACGCGGTCCGGAGCGAACGCAACCCATGGCGGGACGATCCCCACGCCTGGCAACCGACAAGGAGGTTGATCTAAATGGAAGGACACGAACTGCTGCGCCGCGCCGCCCTGGCGGTCGTCCGCAGCATCGACCACGAAGCGAGCTTCTACGAGGCCCAGTCGCCCGTGGAGGACTGGGCACTCGACGCCCTTGAGGCGGCCGTCGCAGGCGACCTCGACAGGGCCTCATCGCTGCTCGACCGCTACGAGAACGCCGAGTGGGAGGAACGCCGCGCCTACGCGATCTCGGATTGGGACGAGGCATGCCCGGCTGCTGCCCGCGCTGCGAACGCCCACTGACCGAGGACGGTCACCTGCGCTACTGCGACCGCTGCGGCTACGAACCGCCGGAGAGCGCAGCCCTGCCTGTCACGCCTCCGCTCTTCGAGGACGCGGACGAGGGACCGGCACAACCCCGAGCGGTGGACGCCGTCCGGGTAACCTCGCCGCGAGGCAAGTGATGGACCTCCTGACGATCAGGGCCGGAGGTTTCTCCGCCACCGTCGATGGCTGTGCCCGGGGCGACAACGAACTCTGGTTCCTCTCGATGCTCGGCCACCAACAGGCGGTACGTGCCATCTGGGCGCGACTGGTCAAAGGCGAGGCAGCGTTCCTCAGCAGCACCGAGTTGGCCGGCGAACCAACGCCGCTCGCGCGGGAGGCGTGGGGGACCTGGCGCTTCACGGGAATGCGCCTGCCGTCAGGTTCCGCCTACCAGGGGATGCTCATCCCTGAGCTCGCCGCCTACGCGACCGACCGCCTCGACTTCCTCCTCCTCGTCCGGGAGCAGGACGACGCGGCCCAGCTTCACTTCCGCTTCCTGGCCCGCCGGCTCGACCTGCCGCTGCACCCCTCGTGGGCGGAGTGGCTCTGGCGGCGTGGGCTAGAGAATGGCGAGGTGGAGCAGCTTGAATCGGTCGGCGTGCAGGCCCACCGCTGTCGGCCCCAACCGGAAGCGCTGCGGGCTGACATCAGCGACGGTGTTCGTCGACGCGAGCTTGTCGTGGAAACGACCGGGCTCGCGGACGTCGAGCTGAAGGCCGCCTGAGCGATGGCCGAAGCCCTCGACCCAAGCGTTTACGGCGCGGCAGTGGCGGCCCTCGGCGCAAAGGCAGGCGCCGCCGGTTTCCGTGATGTTCCGGTGGCCGGGATCAGTGTCGGCGGTTGCGCCGAATCGATCGGCACGCCTCGGCGCGGCGCGTTTCGCCGGCGGGCTCACGCCCACAACCATCCACGCGATCCCCTCTTCGGGTGGATCTGCATCCTCAGTACCAGCGCCGGACGGCTGCTGACTCCGACAGGACGTCCGTCGGCCCTGCTCGCCCACGAGTACGCCCACCTCCTCGCGCCGAACAGCGGTCACGGGGAGCGGTGGCGAACCGTCGTGACCACGCTCGGACATCCGGCCGAAGCAGAAGCTCGACGTGGCCGATAGGCAACTCGACCTCTTCGGTGAGGTGGTGGCCGATTCCCCGGTCACCACCCTCCCGAACGAAGTCTCGGAGCCGCGTGCATCGATACCCGCGTACCCGATCGTCCGCGCTGCCTTGGAAGACGATTCCACCGCAACCCAATGCAATGAGCCCGTGGCGGTTGAGTCACCGCTTCTCGCTCAGCGATCCACAAGGGCGCTGGATCATCACAGCGGCCCACGAGGATGAAGTGAAGCGCGGAAAGGTCACCCGCCGCATGGTCGGGCGGTGCTCGTGCGGATGGGTTTCAGAGTTCCGCCTGCATCCCTACGGGAGCACCGGGCCCGACCTGCTCGTCGCACACCTGCGGTCCCACGAGCTGGCAACACGGGCGCCTGCATGGCAGGTCGACGCCGAACGGGACGGGTGGCGGCGGGTGCACCTGCTCGCCGGGCGAGTCCACTGCGCGTCCGCGGACTGCCATCGCCTCGGACCGCCTCCGGGAAAGCGGCGCCCCGAAGCCGGTCGGGAGTACCGCCTGGCAGCGGGTTTCGGAGAGCCGTGTCCCGGGCACGACGGCGCTCTGTACGACCGTCCGTACCACTGGGAGGAGCACGACCCGGAGGATCATTCCGGCGAACCGCAACAGTCACACGCGGTCGGGCTTCTCGATCTTGATGGGACGTTCTGGCACTACTGGTGCGCGCCGCTCCAAGGTCGGTGCCTGTTCGGGTTCCTGCGTCAGGAGGAGCTCCGTGACGGAGCCGGCCAAGTGATGGCCGTCTCGCGGCCGCAGGTATCCTGACTATGGACAGTCACCACCGGCCCGCTGGGAGATCACCGAGAACGGCACGAACTTCGCGCCGAGCTTGGACCTCGTCTGCCGCGCGTCCCCGGCCGTCTGCGCTGCCGGCAGTTCAGGTGGCTAGACGCCGGTCACGCGCCTGACCGTTGCCAGTGTCTCCTCCAGCGTGGCACCTGCCGGGATCACCGTTTCCCGGCCATGGCCGAGCGGCTGTGCGAACTCGTACAGCGCTCTCATCCTGTCGGCGTCGATGCGCTGGTCGACTCGTTCGGCGTGACGGCGGAGCGTTTCCTCCAGGCTCACCTGCAGGTAGAAGGCATAGGACTCGGCGCCAGGGTATGAGAAGAGCGGCAGCGGCAGTTCGCCATCGTCCATCAGCCGGAAGTTGCCGTCGAAAATCACGTTGAATCCCGCATCGAGGGAAGACTCGATCGCCTGTCCCGCCACCGTGTACTCGATCCGCGACGCGCCGGGAGGATGATTGCGGAACATGAAGCGGTAGTGGTCGAGGTCGACGAGCGCGGTAGGCCGGTCAGTGGCGGCGAACAACCGGGCGGCGACGGTCGACTTCCCGGAACCGGAGGGGCCGCGGATCGCGATCAGCGTCAGCACGCCGCCATTCTAGGGCGCACGCGTCATCGACCGCCTCCGGCAGGACTTCACGACGCAGGCAGAGACCTACGACTGTCCTGCGCCTCGCCTCGCGTTACGAACAGGGGAAGGTTTCGCTCGTTTGGCGGCCCAGGCTTCACGGGTAGTCGACGAGCGTGAGCCACCGAAAAGCGGAGGTCGTCAGGTCCGTACAGCGCACGCGCGAAGCGCTCCACCGCGAGCGGTACGGGGCATCTTCGGCCGCTTCGCGCCACACCACACCGACGGAGCGGCACCCGAATAGGGTGCTCTTCTCATTTCCTCAAGAGAAAGGAGCGACCATATGTCCACCCCACACAACGCCGCACGTCGACGGCTGCCTGATGGCACGCCTTGAAGGCGTCGCGAAGGCGCAGTTCTATCCAACTCCGCCTTCCGTCGTCGAACGCGTGGCGGCGCTCGTCCGCCGCGCCCCATCCTCCCATCGCCGCGTCGCGCGGCTGCTGGATCCCTGCTGCGGTGCCGGCGACGCGCTGCGGCAGTTCGCCGACGCTCTCGGGGGAGGCGGGACCTTCGGTGTCGAGATCGAGCAACATCGCGCCGCCGAGGCGCGCGAGGTCCTCGACCATCTCATCGCCGGGAGCGCCTTCGCGGTCCGGCTCGGACACGAAGCGTTCTCCTGCCTCTGGCTTAACCCGCCATACGACGAGGGCGGCGGCGGGAAGCGGCTTGAGCACAGCTTCCTTACGACGCTGAGCCGCGCGCTCGCCCCGGGCGGGCTGCTCATCTACATCGTCCCGCAGACGCGGGTCGCGCAATCGGCTCGGTTCCTCGCATCCCGCTACGAGGGGCTACGCTGCTATCGCTTTCAGGATCCCGAATACGACGCCTTTCGCCAGTGCGTGGTACTCGGGAGGAGACGCGCGACGCAGGTGATTGCCGCCGACGCGCAAGCGCAATTCGCAGCATGGGCGACGGATCCGCTGCCGGAGCTTCCATCGCCGGGCTCAACTTCTCCGGTCTATGAGCTGCCCGCGCTGCCGGCCGGACCGGTCGTCTTCGCGTCACAGTTCTTCGAGCCCGAGACGGCAGCTGCCGAAGCCCGCCAGCGTGGCCTGTGGTCGAACGCCACCTTGGTCGAACGATTCTGGCCCGCGGAGGAGCGACCCGTCCGGCCGCTCATGCCGCTACGGCGCGGGCACCTCGCGGTGCTCATCGCCGCCGGGTTCCTCGACAACGCCCTGATCGAAGACGGTTCCCGTCGCGTGCTCGTGAAGGGCCGCATCACCAAGGTCAGCCGTCCCATCGAATCAGCAGACCCCGATGTCGAGGTCGAACGCCAGTTCCTGCGGACGTCGGTCGTGATGCTCGACCTGGAGACGGGCGAGTTCGAGGACATCCAGCACGGCGGAGAGCTCAGGGAGGCCTCCGCCTGAACCTCGCCCAGTTCGTCGAGACCTTCCAGGGCGCCATCACCGATGCCGTCCGAAAGGCCTATCCGCCCATCTACTCGGCAAGCACCCGGGAAGAGCCGGGCTTCGACCTGAGGCGGCTCGGTCGCCGCCCGATGGGCGCTCAGGCAGATGTGATTCGCGCCTGCGCGCTCTCGCTGCAAACCCACCGTGCGACCAACCTCGTCGGCGAGATGGGCACCGGCAAGACCACGATCGGGACTGCGGCCGCCACACTCGCCGGCTTTGAGCGTGTACTGGTCCTCTGCCCACCCCACCTCGTGCGCAAGTGGCAGCGCGAGGTGAAAGCGACGGTTCCGAGCGCCAACGCGGTGATCGTCCGCACGATCAGCGACCTGGAGAGAGTCCGTCAGGCTGGCGGTTGGCCGCTCTTCGTCATCCTCTCTCGCGAGCAGGCGAAGCTTTCCTACCGCTGGAAACCGGCGCTCGCGACGCGCCATGTCGTGGCCGGAAGCGCGGCGGCGCGAGACGAGCAGGGTGGAGTGGTCGCGCTCACCTGTTGTCCGGCCTGCTTCTCGCCCGTCGTCGATGACGAAGGTCTGCCCCTGGAGGAGGCAGACCTTGGCCGGAAGAAGCACACCTGCGAGCACTGCCACGGACCACTTTGGCAGGCAGACTGCCGCGGTCCCCGCCGCTACCCGCTTGCCGACTACATCGCCCGGCGCGTGCCCGGGTACTTCGACCTCCTGCTCATCGACGAGCAGCACGAGTACAAGGCGCGCGGCTCGGCCCAGGGCCTCGCAGCGGGCACGCTCGCAGAAGCCTGCAAGTCCGTGCTCACGCTTACCGGCACGCTAATGGGAGGGTATAGCTCAACGCTCTTCTATCTCCTCTGGCGATTCTCGCCGGCGGTGAGGGAGGAGTTCGGCTACGGCGACGAGTCGAAGTGGGTCTCCCGCTACGGCATCGTCGAGCGAATCAGCCGGAAGTCCGGGGAGGATGACGCGTACGAGGATGGCCGTTCGAGTCGCCGAAAGGGCTACCGCACGCGAGTGGTGGAGAAGCCCGGAGTTTCGCCGGCGGTGCTCTTCCACCTCATCGGCAACACCGCCTTCCTCCGGCTCGCCGACGTCGCTTCCGGACTACCCGAGTACACCGAGGAAGTGCGCCTCGTCGGGCTGGCGACGTCGGATTCGCCGGACGAACCATCGCAGTCCGCCTATTACCAGCAGCTCGCATCACAGCTCGAAGCTGCCGTCCATGAAGCGCTGGCCAAGGGCTCGAAACGGCTGCTCGGCGCCTACCTCCAGTCGCTGCTCGCCTACCCTGACGCCTGCACGAAAGGCGAGCAGGTCATCGACCCGGGAAGCGACACCGTCATCGCAGCGGTACCCGCGTTGCCCGACACCGACCGGTACCCGAAGGAGCGGGCACTGCTCGACCTTGTCGAGGCCGAGAAGCGCCAGGGCCGGAGAGTGCTGGTCTACGTCACGCACACCGCCAGCCGAGACATCACAACCCGGCTGGCGTCGGTGCTCAACGACGCAGGGCATCGCGTTGCCTGCCTGAAGGCCGACACCGTTCCTCCCGAGCGGCGAGAGGAATGGGTCGCCAATCGGTTGAAGGAGGGCATCGATGTCCTCCTTGTTCACCCGAGGCTCGTCCAGACGGGCCTCGACCTCGTCGACTTCCCGACCATCGTCTGGCAGGAAGTCGAGTACTCCGTCTACACGATGCGCCAGGCTAGCCGTCGCTCCTGGCGCATCGGCCAACGCCGCCCGGTGCGCGTGGTCTACCTCGCCTACCGGGGAACGCTCCAATCCCAGGCGCTCACACTCGTCGCACGCAAGCTCAAGGCTTCTCTTGCCGTAGAGGGTGAACTCGACGACGGGGGTCTCGCGACCTTCGGCGACGACGGGGAGGACCTGCTCATGGCGCTCGCACGCAGCCTGACCGATCGGGTCGGGGCGAACGACGAGTCGCTGGAGGGGTTGTTTGCTGGGCTACGGCAGTCGGAACGCGAATTGGAAGCCCGCCTCGGCGAAGGCGCTGACCGGGAGCACGAAACCTGGGTGCAATCATCCAACTGTGCATTGCCAGCGCGAGGGCTCGTCGTGCCATCGGCCGTCGAGGTGGAACAAAGCCTCGTGGGACAAGTCTTGTCGACCCACGCTGTGGCCGGAGGTCAGCAGCTCAGGTTGCTCTAGCTGAAAGCGTAGGGAGGAGCGGCCCCTCCCTACGCTCCTATCCGAACCGAGGGATCTGTTTTTTTTTTGCGCAGCGATGCACCCCATACTCGCTCAGCACTCCGTCGGGGCGAAATCCGTGCTTACCGCAGCATACCTATGAGAGGATGTCCGCGGATCCGTGTCGGGGAACGGAGGTGGATCCGTGGCGACTGCTGACCAAGTCAAGGCGATGGTGCGGAGCCACGCGGACGGAGACGACGCGAGGTTCTTCTCGATTGCGCTCCAGGTCGCCGCAAGGGCCGCTCGGAGCGGCCAGACCAACTTTGCGCAGGAACTCCGCGACCTCGTAGAGGAGCTTCGAAAGGAACCTCCTCGATCCCGGAAGCCCATTCCCGTGGCGCAGCCGCGTGGAGAACTCAGCGGGCTCTTGGGAGTCACCTACCCGACTACGAGGATGGCGGACCTCGTCCTCGAAGGCCCCGTCCGAGACCGCCTCAACCGTGTCCTTTTGGAACAGCGACAGCGAGACAGGCTGCGCGAACAGGGCTTTCATCCCCTGCGTAAGCTGCTGCTGGTCGGACCACCTGGGACTGGCAAGACGATGACTGCCAGCGCGCTAGCGGGCGAATTGCATCTTCCGCTGTTTGTCATCCGGCTCGACGGACTCATCACGAAGTTCATGGGCGAGACCGCAGCGAAGCTACGCCTCGTGTTCGATGCCTTGCGCGAGACACACGGCGTTTACCTTTTCGACGAGGTGGACGCGCTCGGCGGCGAACGGGCGCGATCCAACGACGTCGGCGAGATCCGACGCGTGCTCAACTCCTTTCTTCAGTTTCTGGAGTTGGAGGAGACTGAGAGCCTGCTCGTAGCGGCGACGAACCATCCCCAGTTGCTCGACAGTGCTATGTTCCGTCGGTTCGACGCGGTCATCGAATATCCGCTACCGACCGCACCGGTGATAAAGGCGCTTGTCTTGAACCGCCTCGCCACGATCAAGGTAGGGCGAGTGTCCTGGGGTCACGTGACGAAGGCCGCGGCGGGGCTGAGTCACGCTGAGGTCACGATGGCCGCTGAGCGCGCAGCAAAGGACCTCATCCTGCTGGATGGACGCGAAATAGTAACCGCTGATTTGGTGAGTGCGCTGAACCAACGACGAGCGGAGTCAAGGCGGTAGCAGACGTTTGGCCGATCGGAACCGTCCTCATATCTTCGTTGATCAGCCGGCCCAGGCGGAGCCATATACTCCGCCCCCGCGGCGAATCACAGGGCGCGCGCTCAGTGTTCCCGACAATCGCCGGGCCCACGCTGAAAGTCTCGGCGCCCAACTGGCCCTCGCTGGAGCGTCAGGACTCCAGCGGCGTGCCGACACAACGCGAGTCGAAGGTGCCCTCGACGGAATCTATGTGACGTTCGAGAGCTTCCCGGGGATAGAGCTCGCAATCGAAAGCCTCGATGTACGGCAAGGCAGCCTCCGGCCAGAGCTCCGCACAGTTCAGGCAGCCCTACAAACCGACGGGCAACAGGTGGAGTTTGCAACTGTGTTCATCCCCGACGGCAGGCTCGGGTACTTCCTCCGGCGCGTTCAACAATACCTGGAGACGGTTGAGTCCGAGCGACCGCGAAATAGCAAGCTGCTCGACAGGGTGCAAGGGGTGGCGCTTGCGTCAATCGAGCGGCTCTGGACGGATCGCGTCGAAGACTTTCCGGCCGCCGGTGACGTTGTCTGGTGGGAAGTCTGGCTCCGTCGTCGCGACGGTCTGGAAGTCGACCGTCTTCGGTCGTTCGCTGCTGTCCGCGACATCAACGTGGGGCCCCGAGTGCTCTCGTTCCCCGAGCGGCTCGTCGTCCTAGTGTAGTGTCTCGTAAGTATCGTTAGATGTAGACTCTCTCCATGGAGAGAGGACGAGTCAGCGTATCCGAAAGCGACAGGGCCGAACTGGAGCGGTTAATTCGCGGTCGCAACACGCCGCAGAAGGTGGTCCAGCGGGCGAAGATCGTGATTCTTTCGGCGGACGGCGTACCGACCAGCGAGATCATGGCGCAGGTCCAGACGACCTGTCCCACGATCACCCGATGGCGGGAGCGATACGCCGAAAAGGGTGTCGAAGGCCTCTGCCGGGATGCCACGCGACCCGGGCGCAAGCCCCGCATCAGTCCTGGACAGGTACGAGAAGTCATCGAACGGACGCTCCACACGACGCCTCCACAGCGGACACACTGGAGCACCCGGACGATGGCGGCTGCCTCAGGCCTGAGTAAGGCGACGATCCAGCGCATCTGGAGCGACCATGGCCTCCAGCCACACCGCGTCGAGACCTTCAAGCTGTCGCGCGACCCCCAGTTCATGGAGAAGCTCCAGGACGTGGTAGGCCTCTATCTCGACCCGCCCGAGAAAGCCATCGTCTTCAGCGTCGACGAGAAGAGCCAAATCCAGGCGCTCGACCGGACCCAGCCGGGACTGCCCATGAAGAAGGGCCGCGCGGGGACAATGACCCACGACTACAAGCGGAATGGCACGACCTCGCTCTTTGCCGCCCTCAATGTGTCGAATGGTGAAGTCATCGGGGAGTGCTTCGAGCGCCATCGCCATGACGAGTTCCTCGCTTTCCTCAAGAAGCTCGAACGACAGACCCCGCAGGAGCTCGCACTTCACTTGATCGTTGATAACTACGCCACCCACAAGCACCCGGCCGTGCAGGCCTGGCTGGCCAAGCATCCGCGCGTCCAGCTGCACTTCACGCCGACATCAGCTTCGTGGCTCAACCTCGTCGAGCGGCTCTTCGCGGAACTCACCCACAACCGCATCCGCCGCGGCGTATTCAAGAGCGTCGCCGAGTTGGAGGACGCGATCCGGGCTTATCTCGCCCACCGCAACGAGCAGCCCCACCCCTTCACCTGGACGGCCTCTGTCGAGGCCATCATCGCGAAGGTCGGCCGAGCTAAAGCAATGTTGGAGACACTACACTAGCGCGTGCGTCCGCCACACAGCTCGCATCGGCACTCGATGTGCTGGACGATCTTGCGGAGTTGCGCGCTCCGCGATCGTTCCCGCAAGTGCTCGCGAGCGAGACAGCCATTGACCAGCAAGACTGGGTAGAGCAGCTTGTAGCGCGGACTACCGCCTCGGAGCCATCGGCAGCGGCTGTTTGCATCTTGGACACAGGGATCAGTCACCAGCATCCGTTGTTGGCACACTCGCTCGATGCCAAGGACTGCCATGCGTGCGTTCCGGCGTGGAGTACTTCCGACCACCATGGCCACGGTACCGCGATGGCCGGCATCGCACTGTACGGGGATCTCGGAGAGGTTATCCTCGGTGCGGACCAAGTTCATCTTCGCCACCGACTTGAGTCGGTGAAGCTCCTCCCGCCCGTTGGTGCGAACCCGCCGGAGCTTTACGGAGCCCTCACTGCAACCGGCGCGAGCTTGGTCGAGATTCAGGCCCCGATGCGTCGTCGCCTCTTCTCCATGGCAATTTCGGCATCCGACGGAGGAGGCACCGGCACAGATCCCTCCCGCGCGGACTACGGGAAGCCAACGTCATGGTCAGCCAGCATTGATGCATTAGCAGCGGGACTCGGCGTCGATACCTCGGACGAGGGTATCGTATTGCTCAACGAAGATGAGCCTGCCGATCGTCGCCTATTCCTCATCTGCGCGGGCAACGTTCGTGAGATCGAAGACGACCACCTGGCCCGAAGCGACCTCGAGCCGGTGGAGGACCCCGCGCAAGCCTGGAACGCAGTGACGGTCGGGGCGATGACCGACCTTGTCACTCTCGATCCTAACGACCAGCTCTGGCGCGACTGGACGCCCGTTGCGCCCAGGGGAGAGCTCTCGCCATTCAGCCGAACGTCAGTGATGTTCGGGCGGAATTGGCCATCCAAGCCAGACGTGGTGTTCGAAGGAGGCAACGCGGCTCGTTCGCCGCTGGGAACCGAGTTTGACTGGCCTGACGCTTTACAGTTGTTGACTACGAGGCGCCTGTCGCCGGATGGCCGTTTGCTCGATACAACCGGTATGACAAGCGCAGCTACCGCAGGTGTGGCGCATATCGGCGGCGAGATCATTGCGGAATATCCAAGCCTCTGGCCGGAAACCGTACGTGCCCTGATTGTCCATTCTGCCGAGTGGACGCCCGCGATGCTCACCCAGTTCTGCGCCGCAGACACTCGTCGTCGTCGCGTTGCGCTACGAGCGCGCTACGGAATGGGTGTTCCAAACCTCGAACGAGCGACGCGTAGCGCCAGTGACGCCCTGACGCTGATTGTCCAGGACTCGATCCATCCATTCGACGGCGACGGGAAGATGCGCGAAATGCACCTACATGCGTTGCCCTGGCCGGTCGAAGTGCTCGCAGAGATGGGCGCGGCCCACGTCCGGCTTCGGGTGACGCTCTCGTACTTCGTTGAGCCGAATCCCAGTCGACGAGGGTGGCGACAACGATTCCGGTATATGTCGCATGGGCTCAGATTTGACGTTCGTCGCCCCACGGAGTCAATTGACGAATTTCGACGGCGGATCAACAAGCTCGCCCGCGATGAAGGGACTGGTCACGATTCTGCCGCGACTGATGCACAAGACTGGTTCTTTGGCCCAGAGAATCGGGTTTCTGGCTCGATTCATTCGGACTTCTGGGAAGGCACCGCTGCCGAGCTCGCCGAACGCGGCTACGTGGCGATCTATCCCGTCTCGGGCTGGTGGAAGGACAGAAAGGAACGTGACCATAGCGATCGCGGCGCCCCGTACGCGCTTGTCGTTTCGATCGAGACGCCAGAGCAGGATGTCGACCTTTGGACGCCGGTGGCAACTGAAGTCGGGGTGCCGATCGCCATCGAATATGAATGACGTGCGGGGCTTGCCGGAAGGTGTTGAGCGCGGAGGCGTCTCCGTCAATTGCGCATATTCGTTGCGGCGGCAGTCTTCCTGATGACTTGGGTAGTCGAGTGTCACGGGAGCGTCAGGCACCTCGGCGGGCGTGGATCGCGGGCACAAGGTGAGACTCAGGAACTTGTGGGATGACGATCCGCTCTACCCTTGACGGGCGGCGCTCCGGCTCAAGGCAACTGCGGGGCCGTGGACGTGGGTGACGCGCGTGAGTCCTTCGCCTGAGGGCGTCGTGTCCGACGTTTGGGCTATCGTGTGTCCCGTATGTCGGACGCGGTGCACGACCGCGTCGCTCGCGCTATCGCGTCGTAAACGCGCGCTTGCCCGGCGTTACGCGATGGCTTGCGGACTCGGCTTGTCGCACGCCAATGTTACACGTAATGTAACATTCATGCAGGCCAACGGCATCGACGCGCTCTACGGGATAGCGGAACCTCAGGGTGGCTACCTCACCACTGCCCAGGCGGGTGAAGCAGGCGTGTCTCGCCGCCTGCTCAGCCATTACGCTGGCCGGGGGGACCTTGAACGGGTGGCCTACGGCATCTATCGGCTCCACCGCTTCCCTGTGCACCGATTCGGCGAGCTGATTGCCACTGCACTCTGGGCTGGCCTCGGCAGCGCAGTCAGTCACGACAGCGCGCTTACTGTCTACGGGCTCGGATCGGCCATGCCGGCGGTCATCCACATCACCATGCCGCGGACCTTCCGCGGGAAGCGCCCGGGCGTTGTGACTCACAGAGCAGACCTGTCCTCGGCTGAGATCGTCCTTCGCGATGACGTACCGGTCACGAGGCTTGAACGGACGCTTCGTGATGTGGCGGTGACCGGTGATCCATCGCTGGCACGCGCTGCGGCGCGCGAAGCCATCGAACGCGGGCTGACCACCCGCGCACGACTGTCGGCGACGGTTGACGAACATCCCGACCGCGACCAGGCGCGGAGCATCCTGGAGCTGAAGACGTCGGGGTGACCGTGGGGTCGCCGGGCTACTCATCGGGTTCTACGCCACTGTTCGTCCACAAGTGCATTCCGAGGCAGGTGGTCTCACGCCTCCTTCGGGCTCGAGCTCGACGATGACGAGGGTTGCAACAGTCAGCCCGACGCTGCTGATAGGACAGGACGGCTGTCCCAACGCGTCATGCTGCGTCCCATCTCGTCCCAGTGGTCTCTGTTCGATGGATAGAGGGAGTCGGCGAACTGGCAGCACTTCGCGCGGACCGACTGCACGAGCCATGGTCAAGGCCAGCGGATCGCGTGTGAACATCACGTCCCGTTATGCTGGTGCGGCCGTCGATGTGCGCCCTATGAGGGCGGTTGGAAGGTTGCGATCTTCACCAAATCGCTGGGATTATGGTCGCAAGTTAAGGTGTTCCAGCGGTGTGGCAACGGCTCCTTCAGCACGACGTACGGTGAGCGAGCACTGTGGCGAGGAGCCGACGCCCCGACATTTCAGCCCACGAGGGCGTGTCGGCGGGAACTGCAAATGGACTGCAAATGGGCGGGGCTGGACGCGGTGGGATCACGGAAGACTGGCGCTATCAGGAGCGACCTCCGCAGATTCAGAGAGAGACATAAGGTGACGGAATGTGACCGTGCCGGACGCGCTTACTCGCCCTCATAACCCGAAGGCCGGGGGTTCGAATCCCTCCCCCGCTACCAGCAAACCCAGGCTACTGTTGCCGTCAAGAAGGCCCTCACACGAGGGCCTTCGCTGTTTCCGGGCCCTCCCCCCCGGCCGTTCCCGTGGGTTCGCACAGCTCGGTCTGCGAGTGGAGCCCGCACCGCAAGGGTCCGCCATTGGCCAGCGCCTTACCCGCAGTTGCCCCCCCGGAGGGCCTGCGCTACCGCATGAACAGCTCCGGACACGGTGCCCCGGCCGCAGCGCCCCCGGGCGGCAGTCCGCCGGCTGGCCGCGAACCCCGCAGGGCGAAGGCACGGCGCCCTCAGAGCGGGTGGCACTCAAGGAACTCCAGCACCGCCGCCGAAGTCTCTTGCCGGAACTCCACCCAGTAGCCGTGGCGCCCGCCCTCCACAATGTGCAGCCCGGCCCCCGGAATGCGCTCGGCGAGCAGGTAGGCGTTCGCTGTCACATTCACCGTATCGTCGTCACCATGGATGACGAGAACGGGCGCCGTTATCCCGGGGAGGTCATCCCAGGCGTCATGTCCCTCGCTGGCCGCGTAATGCAGCCTCCGCGCGAAACCGGGAATCGGGTTCCGGTACCGTTCAAGCAGCGTCTCCAGGTACTCGGGGTGCGCCCGGGCAAAGCCAGCTGAGACCATCTGGCTGCAGAGCTGGCGCGCCGCCTGTTCGGGACTTGAAGGACGGTTCGCCATCTGCGCGTCAACTTCCGGTGGACGCCGCACTCCCATGCGGTTGCCGGGAGTCGTGCAGCCCAGGACCACGGCGCCCACGCGCTCCCTGTGACTGATTGCCAGCCTCTGAGCGATTCGCCCACCCATCGATGTGCCGTAGATGTGGGCACGGCCGATTCCGAGCGCATCGAGGATTGCGAGCGCGTCCCTTGCGAACATCTCGATCGTGTAGGCAGGCTCCCGGGGCTTCTCGCTGTCCCCCGTGCCGCGGTGGTCCCAGGTTACAACCAGGTGCTTTCGCGCGAAGTCATCCCGCACCACGTCCCAGCCGTGGCGGTCCGCTCCCTGCCCGCTGATAAGGAGCAGCGGCTCGCCGCTGCCGACGGTTTCGTAGTAGAGGCGTGTTCCGTCGAATGAAGGGGTATATGCCATGTTCTCCTCACCAGGCTACCAATTGCAGGCGAAAGCCCGGAAGGCGGCCACGCCTTCCGGGGGCGTGGCCCTCGCTCCTTCCTGACCTCACGTTGGCACCGGCCCGGGATTCCGCAGGGCCCTCACAGGTGAATCCCGAACTCCCGTTCGAGCATGCCCGTCACCTCGTCTGCGGGTACTTCGCTTTCAGTGCGCTTGTCGCCCTCAGCCACAATCAGGCGGCCCTGCGAGTAGGTGACTCGCCCGTTCTCCCGGCCTAGCGAGACCACATCCCCCAGCGTGAAGGACGACCGCGGCGATGTCTGCAACCAGTGGCAGGCCCCATCGAAGTCACTCAGCTGGCGTGGTTCAAGCGTGAACAAGTAAGTCCGCGGAGCGGTCGCCGAAAGCCAGGGGTCGTGAACGGAGACGAACCAGTGGTCGCCGTCGTTAGCGACCGTGTATGACCACGCGCCCGAGGGCTGCGGCTCGCGCTCGGCCAGCCGCAGCGGCGCCCGCATGCGCCCGCCACCGAAGCCCACGTCGGCAATCCACGGCTCGTCGAGGTGCACGAGCAACGTCATGTGGGTGAGGGGGTCACCCAGTGCGCCCGAGGGGGCCATCACGCGGGCGCCGAGGATGTCCACACGGAAGTCCATCTCGCGCAGCGCCCACGCCAGGAGGCCGTTGAGCTCAAGACACCAGCCTCCGCGCCGCCGGGCGACCAGCTTCTCGTAGTTGGCTGCCAGGTCCACAACGATTGGAACCCCGCGCTGGATGTCGAGGTTCTCGAAGGGCACGTGCAGAAAGTGCGCATGAAGCAGTGCGCGCAGCGTCTCCACGTCGGGCGCAGGGTTGCCGCCGTAGCCGATTCGGTCCAGGTACCGGGCAAGACGTTCGGCTGGCATCGAGGCGTCCCCGGGCATCAATTCTGGGAGGGATCCTCGGGCAGGAACGCAAAAAATGCGAGCTTGCCCCCCTGGCGGCGCAACACCTCGCGCCACAGCGCTTCCGGCGCCTCTGTGAACGGGTCCCCTTCCTGCAGCGGGAGCACAAACCAGGCATCTTCGTTCAGCTCTCCTTCGAGCTGACCCCCAGCCCAGCCTGAGTACCCGGCGAAAACCCGCGCACGCTCCAGCTCGGAGTCGCCATCAGTCCCCGGCGGCTTGCTCAGGTCCACGAGGCCGACGTTGCCCAGTACTGTTGTCCAGCCAGGCATCACGAAGGGCGATGACGAGTAGCCGAGGCCCAGGCCCACCGTGGTCTCAACGGGCCCACCCTGGAACACCACCGGTGGTTCAGCAACGTGCTCCACCCACGCGGGAAGGTGCTCGCCTACGCGCGCCTCCATCAATGGCCGGTTGAGCACGAGCCCGAACGCCCCATTCTCATCGTGCGTGCAGATGAGGACCACCGTCCGGGCGAAGTTGGGGTCAGTCAGCTTCGGACTGGCGACAATGAGCTTGCCAGCGAGGCTTTCTTTCATGACGCAATCATGCCAGAGGATGCCACACGGAGCATTCCCCTGCGGGGGCGGCTCTCAGGTCTTGGGATGGCACGTCCTGTTGCGGTATGCTTCTGAACCGTGGGAATGCCGTTTGTTGTCGGCCATGCGGCGGGGGCGGGTGAAGCGCCTGCGAATACCCTTGCGGGCGTTGAGGTATGCCTGGATGCCCGTGCCGAAGCGATCGAAATCGACGTCCAGCTGTGCGCCGATGGCGTCGCCGTACTCATGCACGATGAGACCGTGGACCGCACAACCAATCTGAAAGGACGCGTGCGGCGCCTTACCGTTGACGAGCTCGCCGAGGCGGATGCGGGCAAGGGCGAACATGTGCCCACCCTCGATGAGGTGCTCGAACTCGTCAACGGCCAGATGGCTGTCTTCTGTGAGCTGAAAGCAACTTCCGGGGACGCCCGCCAGGACAGCCGGCTGGTGGCGACGGTAATCGATACCATTGTCCGCTTCGGCGCCTGGGACTGGACCGGGATCCACTCCTTCCGGCGCGATATCGTGCGTGAAGCCCGCCAGCTCGAGACCCGTATCTCGGCCGCCATTATCTCGCCCCCTGTACGAGGCGGGGCGGTCGACCAGCTCCTGGGGGCCACCCTAAAACGGAATGCACAGGCAATCTCGCTGGAACACTCATGCATCGAGCGCGACGTGATTGTCCGGGCGAAGCAACGCCAGCTGACCGTCTGGGCATGGACGGCCGACCAGCCCGGGCAATGGGAGCGGCTCATCGATGCCGGTGTCGACGGCATCATCACCAACTTCCCCGGCCGCCTGCGTGACTACCTTCACGAGTAGAAGGCCCGGGCGCCGGCCGGGGTGGCGCCGGCCTCAGTCCTGCTTCGGTCCGGTGTAGACCACTTCGAACAGCACCCCGTCGGGGGACTCGAACATCACCTGGTAGTAGGTGTGCCCTTCCTGCCACGCAAACTCGGGGCGATGGCGCGGCGTCTCAAAGAGCGCTGGCACACCCCTGCTGGCGAGGTAGGCGGTAGCCGCGTCGACCTCGGCCTGGGACTCCGCGCCTATGGCGATGTGGTTTACGCCGCGGCCGTCGTAGTCGTTCTGCGCATCGTTCGCCCCGCTCATGAACCAGAGGCTCGCCCCGTTCGAGCCGGCCGAGCCGAAGAACTCGTCCTGGTCCAGGAGACTGGTCCAGCCCAGGAACGCGAACAGGTCGCGGTAGAACTGGAGGTTGGCCTTCTGCACGTTGATCTGCAGGTGGGAAAGGGAGGTCTTCATGTCGCTTCTCCGTCCATGGTTTGGAGACGGAGAGCATAGAACAAACGTTCGTGGTTGCGCAAGAGGCGCGCAAACGAAGTCTTGAACGGCGGAACCTCAGTTCACCAGCTGCCCACGCCGCCGCCGCCGCCGCCGCCGCCGCTGAAGCCACCGCCACCGAAGCCCGACCCCCCCGAACTGCCAGGGGTGCTGGCGATGGTCGTGTTCACGGTGCTCGCGAACCCGCGCATTCCCGCCGTGAAGGCCATCACCTGGAATGGCGCCATGCCCGTATACCAGGCCGTTGTGGACTGGCGAGCCATGTCATCGAGCCCCTCGAACGCTTTCGCCCACTTTTCGACGCAACCGAAGACGATCGCAAACGGCAGGTAGGTCGCGAAGATGTTCTGCTGCTCGTTGAACTCCTGGCGCCGCGTCTCGGCCGTTGCGATGTAGAGACGGAACCCCAGGACGCGCCGAAGCACCTCGCTGCCTGTTGCGGTCCGCCGCGGCATCGCCCGCGAGAGGGGAAGCATCAACAGCCCGCCCACAACGAACGGAACAGGGATGAGCGCCCGGGAGAACTGCAGCCCGGAAACGAGCGCCATCAGGGCCCCCACCCCCGCCATCCCGAAGGCTATGGCCAGCCAGGTGTTCCGCGTGCTCTCCGGGCTGCGCTTGAACCAGCGGCGCGCCACGGCATCCTTGTACAGCTCGCTCTTCACGCGTCCAAGGTCGGAAGCGAACTTGTTCTTGAGCGCGGAGACCCTGACCTCCTGGCGTCCCTCAAAGATGGCGTCGTAGAGCTCCTGCTCGTACCGGAGAAGTGCGTCTCCAGGGTTCTCCTTCTTCTCGAACTTCCAGTCGGTCTTGCCGAACCATCCCTTCTTCTCTACCTCAGTGATGTGCAGGTGGCCCCGGACGGCGAGGTCGATGATCGTGGCCGTGACATCGAGCGTGTCCGCGCGCTCGTCCAGGATGACCCCCATCTGGGCAGGACGCAGCCTGTCGGGCGGAAGGTATTCAACTACGATGTCCCGGCGCGCGAACAGCGAGCGCGTCCCCTCCGCCGGGTCATTCGTAAGGTAGTACAGCGTCTTGTAGGCCCGGTCACGCCCGTAGATCCACCACAGCCGCAGTAGCAATGTAAGCGCTGCAAGCGCGGCGATGATCGCGCCTCCGATCTCAACTGCGTCGAACGTGAAGAAGTCGTCGATGCTGAGGCGATCCTTGAACAGTGGCGGCGGGACCTCGACGATCTCGCCTCGCCATCCTGTCACCACCGTCAGCCCTTCGCCCGCGTTCAGGAGGCGCGTTGCCGAGTAGCTCGCACCCGTGCCGCTCGCGGCGGACTTGCAGCGCTCCTTCGAACCGTAGTAGCCCTGGTAGCACTCCGTCTGTATCTGCGTCTTTGCGGGCAGGGTGACCGTGACCTGAACTGCGGCGGTGGGCACGAGCGTGTCACTGATAACGTTCCAGTACAGCTCGTTGTGGTCTGTGAACGCGTTCAGGGCCCCTTCGACGGTGTAGCGAATGCGGTAGGTCTGGCGGCCCGTCACCGTGCTATCCGGGTCGCCGATCTTGATGCGCGTCCCCCGGTCGATGCCCTCGATCTTGAACGGAACGCTCTCCCCGTCTGCGTCAGACACCGACTGCATCGCGACCTTGTAGATGCGGTCCTTGCCGCCGGGGCAGGGGTAGAGGGGCACGGGCCCGTCGTTCACGGGCTCACATTCGAACCTCGTCCTCAGGTCGCGAAAGATGCCGTGCTTCTGGAGCGTGCCGAAGTCCGCTTCAACCGTCTCCTCGACCTCCATCATGCCGTTCTCTCTGATCGTGATGGTGGCCGTGAACCGCTCCAGCAGCCAGCCCTCGTCCGCATGTGCGGGAATCGGCATGAACGCGGCACATGCGATCAGGGCGAGAGCCATGGTCCGGAGCATCTTCCGTATTGTATCTGCGGCCGCTCCAGGGGCGAGGGCGGCCGCGCACGACAAGCGGAAGCGTGGCGTCTATGATCGTTCCACTTGCTCTCCGGTGCTGGCAGCGGACCCGCAGAGGCGGCCGGTGAGGCTCACCACATCAAGAAGGGGCTCCCATGGAGGCATTCGAATACGTCGCGCCGCGAACGCTGGCCGATGCCTATTCGCTCCTCGGCAACGGGCGGCGAGTGGCCGCGCTGGCCGGCGGAACCGACCTCATCGTCCAGCTACGGGAGGCGCGACGCTCGTGCGACCTGGTACTGGACCTCAAGCGCATTCCTGAACTTAGGGTGGTGACCATCGCCGCTGATGGCTCCCTGCAGGTGGGCGCTGCCGCCCCCCTGGCTGACGTTTATGAGATCCCGGAGGTACGCCGCCGGTGGCCGGCGCTGGTCGACGCCGCTTCCATCATCGGCGGCACTGCCGTCCAGGGAAGGGCGAGCCTCGGCGGCAACCTCTGCAACGCCAGCCCCGCGGCGGATTCCCCGCCGGCCCTGATGGTCATGGGAGCGCGCCTGCGCATCGGGTCGGCGGCCGGGACCAGGGAACTGCCGGTTGGGGAGTTCTTCGCCGGCCCCGGGCAGAACACCCTCCTGCCGGGGGAGCTGCTCCTGGAGGTGATCGTCCCGCCGATGCCGGCGCATTCGGCGGCCTTCTACCACCGGTTCATCCCGCGAAACGAGATGGATATCGCGGTCGCCAGCGCCGGCGCGTGGCTGCAGGTCGGTTCCGACGGGACAATCGAAGGAGCGCGTATCGCGATCGGCGCGGTGGCGCCCACGCCGCTGATGGTTCCCGCTGCGGCGCAGGCCCTTCATGGCAGGAAAGCGGGTGCGGAGGCATTTGCCCTTGCGGCGCAGGAAGCTGCCAGTGCCGCCCGCCCTATCACCGATATGCGCGGGTCCGCCGCTCAACGCCGCCACCTTGTGGGAGTCCTGGCCCGCCGCGCGCTCGAGCGGGCCCACCAACGAGCAACGGAGGGACGGTAGCCATGCGTCGAACCCAGGTCCAGGCGCGCCTCAATGGCGCCGATGTTGATTTCCTTTGCGAGCCGCGGCAGAGCCTCCTCGAGATCCTGCGCGATGAGCTCGGGCTGACGGGCACCAAGGAGGGCTGCAGCAACGGCAACTGCGGCGCGTGCAGCGTCATGCTCAACGGCCGGCTGGTGAACGCCTGCTGCGTGCTGGCTGTGGAGACAGATGGGGCCGACATCCTCACCATCGAAGGGGTCGCTGATGGCGACCAGCTGCACCCGCTCCAGCAGGCATTCCTGGAAGAAGCTGCCCTCCAGTGCGGGATCTGCACCCCCGGCTTCATCATCGCCGCGAAGGCCCTCCTCGAACGGGAGCCCGATGCAACCGAAGAGCGCATCCGCTACTGGCTCGCCGGCAATCTCTGCCGCTGCACCGGCTACGACAAGATCGTGAAGGCTGTTCAGCGCGCCGGTGTACAGATGAAGGGATCAGCATCATGACCGCCGCCGAAAAGCCCAGCTACCGCGTGATAGGCACGCGGCCCATCCGTCCCGATGGCGTCGAGAAGGTCACTGGCAAGGCCCTCTTCGGGGCCGACGCAAGGCCCGCGGGCCTCGTCTATGGCAAGGTCCTGCGGAGCCCGCATGCCCACGCCCGCATCCTTTCCATCGACACCCGTGCGGCGGAGGCGTTCCCGGGCGTGCTCGCCGTGGCGACGGCCCGCGACCTCCCGGCCGCATCCGACGAGGTGCAGGCTCTCGGTGAGACCGCCGTGAATCTCAAGGAGCTCAGCGACAACGTCCTCGCCTCGGACCGGGTGCTGTACCGCGGCCATGCCGTTGCCGCCGTGGCCGCGGCCAGCGTTCACGTTGCGGAAGAGGCGGCCCGGCGCATCCGGGTAGAGTACGAACCCCTGCCCGTGGTGCTCGATGTCCGCGAGGCGATGCTCGACGATGCGCCGCTTCTGAACGAGAGACTGCTCACGCGGTCGATGGGGAAGACGATCTCCGACCGGCCGAGCAATGTGGCCTCGAAGGTCCAGTTCGTGGGTGGCGATGTGGAGAAGGCCTTCGCGGAAGCAGACGCTGTGGTGGAGCGCCACTTCACAACGAAGATGGTTCACCAGGGCTACATCGAGCCTCAGACCGCCACCGTCCAGTGGAACCCCGATGGGGAGATCACCGTCTGGGCCACGACCCAGGGGGCCTTCGCCTGCCGGGGACAGCTGGCCGAGGTGCTCCGGCGCCCGGCCTCCACCATCCGCGTTATCCCCATGGAGGTGGGCGGAGGCTTCGGTGGGAAGACGCCCGTCTACCTTGAGCCAGTGGCGGCCATCCTCTCCCGCAAGTCGGGCCGGCCCGTGATGCTGACCATGAGCCGCTCCGAGGTGTTCGAGGCCACTGGCCCCACGAGCGGCACCTCGATCCACGTGAAACTCGCCGCGAGTGGCGGGCGCCTGACTGCTGCTCAGCTCGACCTGGCCTACGAGGCGGGCGCCTACCCCGGGTCGAGCGTCAGCGCCGGCGCGATGACGATGCTGGCTCCCTACGATGTTGAGAACTTCAAGATCGACGGCTACGACGTCGTCGTGAACAAGCCGAAGACGGCCGCCTACCGCGCTCCGGGTTCGCCCGCGGCAGCATTCGCCCTCGAACAGGCGGTCGACGAGCTCGCCCGTGCTATCGGCGCCGACCCGCTGGCGTTCCGCGAGGCGAGCAGCTCACGCGAAGGCACGCGCATGGTCAACGGCATGCCGTTCCCGCGCATCGGCCACGAAGAGTGCCTGCGAGCCGCCATGGAGAGCGCCCACTACCGCTCGCCCATTGAAGGCCCCAACCGCGGCCGGGGTGTAGCCTCCGGCTACTGGTTCAACGCGGGAATGCAGTCCAGCGTGACGGTGGCGGTCAACACCGATGGCACCGTGAACCTCGTTGAGGGTTCGAGCGACCTGAGCGGAACCCGCGCCTCCCTCGCCATGCAGCTCGCCGAGTCGCTGGGCATTGAATACAGCCAGGTGCGTGTCACGGTCGCCGACACCGACTCGGTGGGCCACAACGATGTCTCAGGTGGGAGCCGCACGACCTTCGCGACAGGGCTGGCGGTTCACCAGGCGGCCCTCGACATCCAGCAGCAGATGCGCACCCGCGCCGCGAAGCTCTGGGGATGCGCCGAAGACGAGGTCGTGTATGAGGCCGGCAGCCTGCGCTGCACAACTGATGAGGCAAAGACACTGACGTTTGCAGGGATGGCGGCGCAGTCGGCCCGCACTGGCGGCCCCATCAACGGCCGGGCTTCCTTGCTTGCGCGGGGAGCAGGCGGTGCGTTTGGCACCCACATTGCCGACGTCGAAGTCGATCCCGAGACCGGCAAGGTCCAGGTCCTCCGCTACACGGCCGTGCAGGACGTGGGCACTGCCATCCACCCGGCCTACGTGGAAGGGCAGATCCAGGGTGGCGCCGCCCAGGGAATTGGCTGGGCGCTGAACGAGGAGTACTACTACGACGATGACGGGCGCCTGGCCAACGCCAGCTTCCTCGATTACCGGATGCCGACGGCCCTGGACCTGCCCGCCATTGACACTGTGATCGTTGAAGTGCCCAATCCGGGCCACCCCTACGGCGTCCGTGGCGCGGGAGAAGTGCCCATCGTCCCGCCACTTGCGGCCATCGCCAACGCGATCGCCGATGCCACCGGGCATCGTTTTAGCGACCTGCCGATCTCCCCGCGCCGCATCGTGGAGACGCTCCACCACCTGGAGTAGCCGTGGCCGAGGTCTGGGTGCCCGCGCTTCTACGCCCCCTCTGTGGCGGGACCGCGCGCCTACAGGTCGAAGGGGCCACGCTCGGCGACGTCTTGCGTGCTGTCGAAGCACGCTGCCCCGGATTCATGGAGAGGGTCGTTTCGGAAGGAGCGCTGCGCCCCGAGATCGCGGTTGCGATAGATGGCGAGGCGGGCTCGTTCCCCCTGTTCGAGCCCGTGGGGCCAGCGAGCCATGTCTCCATCCTCCCCGCAATTGGCGGCGGCTGAACCTCGGCCCGCCGGACTGTAAAGTGCTCTCATGCTCAGGAGCATCCGGGCTGCGCTGAGAGTGGAGGACCTTGCACTCCCGGCCTGGATTGGCATCGCCGTTCCGCTCCTTGCCGGAGTCGCCGGCTGGGAAGGCGCCTCGGAGCTTGATGATTCAGGAAACGTCCTATCGGGTCTCGTGTACGTGCTTGTCTCGCTCGGGGCCGTTGCCTGCCTCGCAGCCTTTCCGGGCGGATTCTCGGGAGAATCGCCGCGCCTCTTCCGCCCACCCGACGTCTTTGCGCTCGGCCCGTTTGTGGGTGCGCTTGCCATGGTCGGCGGCGCCGGTATCGAGAACCTGGGCCTCGCCAGCACCGGGGAGTTCGGCCCCTTCTTCGTGCTCGGGGCAGTGGCCATTGTTGGGCACCGGTGGCTGCCGTCATTGCAGGCTCTCCATCGGCGCATGCTGATGGCCCCCTTCGTCTTCATCACCGCGGGTGTCTTCAACGGCATCATGGCGAGTACCTTCGATGCCTTCGACTTCGGCAGGCTCATCATCGAGGACCCGGGTTCGCCAGGGCTGCTGGCGCTTTCGCTTGCCCTGCCCGTGGCACTCACTGCTCCGTTTTACGCGATGTTCGTCTTCGCGCCCGGGCGCATTGCCGACCCGGAAGGCTCCATCTTCGCCTGGCTGGTCCGCTACCTGGTCTGCCTCGTGGGCCTCGTGATTGGAGCCAGCTGGCTCGTGGCCATCGCCTCCTGAGCCCGGACCCTACTCCATCTCGCCCCAGTTCCGGCCCTTTTTCACATCTACCTTCAGCGGCACCACGAGCGCGATGCTGGCTGGCATCAACCGCTGTGCGAGCTCCGTGATCGCTTCTGTTTCGTTTGCCGGGCACTCAAAGATGAGCTCGTCATGGACCTGCAGGATCATCCGGCTGCGCAGGCCACGCTCGGCCAACTCCGCATCGACGCGGATCATCGCGACCTTGATGATATCCGCGGCCGTCCCCTGGATGGGCATGTTGATGGCCTCGCGCTCGGCGGCCGCGCGAACCTGGAAGTTGGTGCTGCGAATCGCGGGAAGGTACCGCCGCCGCCCGAGCAGCGATTCCGCGAAACCCGTTTCCCTTGTGGATGCGAGGATCTTCTGCTGCCATTCCGCGATTCCCGGGAAGTTGGCGAAGTACGACTTGATGAAAGCATCCGCTTCTTCCCGCGACATCCCCGTCCGGCTGGCAAGGCCGAATTCCCCCATCCCGTAGGCGATGCCGAAGTTGACCATCTTTGCCGTGTCGCGCATCTGGCGGGTGACATCGCCCGGGGCCACCCCGTATACAGTTGCGGCCGTTGCCCGGTGGATGTCTTCCCCGGCCAGGAAGGCCCGGATGAGCCCCGCGTCGCCGGTGATGTGAGCGAGCACGCGCAGCTCAATCTGCGAGTAGTCCGCGGCCACCAGCCACGCGTCTTCAAACCCGGCTGCAATGAATGCCCGGCGAATATCGCGGCCCGTATCGGTGCGCACCGGGATGTTCTGGAGGTTGGGATTGGTGCTGCTGAGCCTGCCCGTTGCCGCCACCGTCTGCTGGAAATCCGTATGAATGCGGCCGTCCTCCGCCACGGTGGCCGGGAGCGCATCGAGATAGGTGGACTTGAGCTTCGTGAGCTGGCGGTATTCGAAGATGAGGTCGATCAGCGGGCTCACCGGCCGCAGCGACTCCAGCGCCCGCTGGTCGGTGCTGTATCCCTGGGTGGTCTTGCGCGTCTTCGGCAGCCCCAGCTCCTTGAAGAGCACATCACTGAGCTGCTGTGGGCTGGCGATGTTGAAATCGTGCCCGACCATCTCGAAGATTGCCCGCTCAGCGCGCTGGATGTCAGTCCCCATGCCCCGCGAGAGATCCGTGAGGACGGAGATGTCCACTGCCACGCCGTGCTTCTCCATGCGGTGCAGGACTCCTGCCAGGGGCATCTCTACGTCCCGGAAGAGCGGCACCTGGTCGCGCTTCTCCAGTTCGGCCTGCAGCTGTGGCCGAAGGCCGAGCAGCAGGCTCGCCTGCTCGCAGGCGTAGTCGCGAACGCGTTCGTAGTCGAGGTGCGAAAGGGGCGTGGCATTCCTGCCTGTGCCAGTGAGGGTTGCGAGTGCGGTCGTCTCGCTGTGCAGCAGCTCTCCCGCCAGGGCCGAGAGCGTCGACGACGTCTCGCCAAGGAGGAAGGCGGCGATCGCCGCGTCGAAGTCCACCCCCTCAATCGCGATACCGTGTCGATCGAAAAGGTGCCGGAGGCTCTTGATGCCGTAAACGGTCTTCGGCACGGCCTCGTCGGCCAGGAGCGGGCCCAGGGCCTTCACGACCTCTGCGAGGGGGAGCTGCAGCGACGTCGCATCGAGGCGCGGCGCATGGCCCACGGGGACGTACCACGCACGCCCGGGTGACGTGGCGAATGAGAAGCCCAGCGGTAAGCCGTGTGAGGTGTCTCCTGCGGTCGACAGCGCGGCCAGGGCGAATGCGCCCGCCTCGCGAAGGTGCGCGGCAAGTGCCGCAAGTTCATCTGCAGCCGTCACGAGGGAGAACTCCAGCTCTTCCGGGGGGGGGAGCGCCGTCGCCCGTTGCCCCGTGCCGTGGCCAATGATCCCTGGCAGCCGTGCGAGCAGGGAGCGGAACTCCAGCTCACGGAACAGTTCGGCGATCCGGTTGTAGTCATAGTCGTGGACGAGGCAGGCGTCCAGGTCGAATTCCACGGCAAGGCGAGTCTCGATGGTCACCAGCACCTTGTTGCGGCGAACGAGGTCCTCTGCATCGGCGAGCTTCTGGCGAAGAGAGGCGGACTTCACGTCACCGAGGTGTTCGTAGATGGACTCAATGTCACCGAACTGGCGAATCAGGTCGGCCGCTGTCTTTTCGCCAACCCCGCGGATACCTTCGATGTTGTCGCTCGTGTCTCCCTTGAGGGCCTTGAAGTCAATCATGAACCGGGGGCTGAAGCCCCAGCGCTCCGCAGCCGAGGCCTCGTCGTAGACCACCGTGTCGCGCTGGTACGGCCGGAACATGAAGAGCTTCACATTCGGGCCGATTAGCTGAACCAGGTCTGTATCGAGGGTGACGATGTAGGTCTCTATCCCGCGTTCGGCGGCCATGGTGGCGATCGTTCCCGCCAGGTCGTCCGCCTCAAAGCCCGGCTGCTCAAAGACCGGGATGTTGAACGCTTCAAGCATCTCGCGGACGCGTTCCATCTGCGGGAGAAGGTCTGCCGGCGTCTCGCGCCGGGTTGCCTTGTACTCCTCGCGCGCCTCATGGCGGAAGGTCTTTCCCGGGGCATCCCAGGCAGCGCAGATGTGGGTCGGTCGTAGCTGCTCGATAACGCGGAGCAATGACTCGGCATAACCGTAGGTGGCGAAGCTGAGCTCACCCTTCGAGGTCATCAGCGGGTTGGGGGCATTCCCCAGCGCAAAGAAAGCGCGGAAGAGAATGCCATGCGAATCGAGGATCACCAGCCGGGGCTTTGCGGTCACGGGCACCAGGTGATTATAGCGGCGGGCCACTTCGCCCCCGCTAACCGGCTGCCCCGCTACACTGATGGCGCGATACCGGGAACGGGGGTTGTGAATTGTGGACTTCAGACTGACAGCAGAACAGGCGGCGTTCCAACGCGAGGTGGCGGACTTCATCGAGAGCGGGCTGCCAGCGCGGTGGGACCAGGGCTTCGACTCGGTCGCTGAGCAGATGGAAGTAGAGCGAGAGGTGATGAAGCGCCTGGCCTCTCGCCGCTGGCTCGCCCTTCCCTGGCCGGAGGAGTTCGGCGGGCTCGGCGCCACGCCCATGCAGCAGCTCGTCTTCAACGAGCTCATGGCCTACTACCGGGTCCCCGGCCTCATCAACATGGGTGTCGCCTGGGTCGGGCCTGTGGTCATGCTCTATGGCACAGACACCCAGAAGCGCGACTACCTCTCTCGCATCGCCGACGGCAGCGACATCTGGTGCACCCTCTATTCTGAGCCGGGCGCCGGCTCCGACCTCGCGGCAATGCAGACCCGGGCCATCCGCGATGGCGACGACTACGTGATCAACGGCCAGAAGATCTGGACCTCTTTCGGCCACTACGCCGATTGGGGCTGGCTGGCGGCGCGGACCGACCCGGATGCCCCCAAACACCGCGGCATCTCCACCTTCGCCATCAAGATGGACACCCCTGGAATCACCATCAGGCCGCTCGTGAACATGGCCGGAACGCACGAGTTCAACGAGATCTTCTTCGAAGACGTCAGGATCCCGGCCGCGAACCTTGTTGGCGAGGAGAACCGAGGCTGGTACCACGTTGCCGTGGGGCTCGATTTCGAACGCTCCTCCATCGGCGCCACCTCCACGGCACGCCGGAGCATCGACGACCTGGTGGCACACATCCGCTCCCTGCCGCACTCTCTCTCGCCCGTGGTGCGGCACCGCGTGGCGGACCATGCCGTATCGGTCCAGGTGCTGCGGAACATGTGCTACAACATCGCCTCCATGCAGGGGAGCGGGATCGTCCCCACACGCGAAGCGCAAATGGCCAAGCTCTTCGGCGCGGAGCTCGCCCAGCGGGTAGCGGTCACCTCGCTCCAGGTGTTCAGCATGGAAGGCCAGGCCGCCCGCGCAGGCAGCCCCGCGCACCACAACCAGTACCCATTCCTGCGCACCGTGGCCAATACCGTTGAAGGTGGCACGAGCGAGGTGCAACGCTCGGTCATTGCCACACGCGGGCTCGGACTCCCCCGGGAATAGCCGGGGGTCGTGCGCGCAAGGCCAGACGCCTATACTTCGGCACACACGAATCTCTGGAGGTTGAGATGACGCGACCTGTTCTGCGCACAAAGCTCTGCGACATGCTGGGCATCGAATACCCGGTCCTGCTCGCAGGAATGGGCCCGGTGGCCGGGGGAATGGGTGGGGTGGCGACAGCCGAACTGGCTGCCGCTGTCTCAAATGCAGGTGGACTCGGAGTACTTGGGGGTGCGGGCTGGGGCGCCGAGCGCCTCCGGGACGAGATCCGCAAGGTCCGTAGCCTCACGAACAAGCCCTTTGGAGTCGATCTCCTTCTTCCTTCGAACTACATGGGTGGTGCGGCCGCCGGTGAGCTCCCTGCTGACCCGCGCGAGCTCATCCCCGCCGCGATGAAGGACGGCCTGCGAAAGATCGCCCACGATGTTGGCATCGAGTACCTCGAAATGCCCCGCGAGCAGGTTGCTGCCCTGCCAAGACCACCCAGGGGCGGCATGTCCGATGCCCAGATGGAGGTGGTTATCGAAGAGAAGGTGCCTGTGTTCGCCTCCGGGCTGGGCAATCCCGCGCCCTGGGTCGAGCGCCTTCATGCCAACGGCACCGTGGTGCTTTCGCTCGTGGGCAACGTGAAGAACGCCCGGCGGGTGGCTGACGGTGGCGCCGATGTCGTTGTCGCCCAGGGCCACGAGGCTGGCGGCCACACCGGCCGCATTGGCACCCTGGCCCTCGTTCCGCAGGTGATCGACGCAGTCAGCCCGAAGCCAGTGATCGCTGCGGGCGGCATCGGCGATGGCCGCGGGCTCGCTGCCGTGCTGGCAATGGGCGCCGTCGGCGCATGGGTGGGGACCGCGTTCCTGGTGGCGAAGGAGGCGAATCAGCCCCTCCTCCAGCAACAGCGCATTATCCAGGCCACCGAAGAAGACACACGTGTCACGAAGCTCTACAGCGGCAAGACGATGCGCAACATCACCAACCCCCTCATCGAGGCCTGGGACGCAAGCGGCCTCGCGGCCCTGCCGATGGGCCTGCAGACGCTCGCCATCCAGGACATCATGTACTCCGCCCGCCAGGCAGGTCGTGACGACCTGTTGATGAATGCCGCCGGGCAGGTCTCGGGCATGCTTCGCGAAGTCCGGCCAGCCGCCGAGATCCTCCACGGCATTGTGGCCGAAGCCTCCGAGATTGTTGGCAGAAGGCTTCCAGGCGAAGTCACCGCCGTCCCGGGGGCCTAGGACATGACGGATCGCGCTCTGGAAGGCCTTCGCGTCGTCGAATTCACGGACGAGCTGGGCTCGTATTGCGGACGCCTGCTCGCGGACCTTGGCGCCGATGTCGTGAAGGTCGAGCCCCCCGGCGGAGGCGTCCAGCGCCATACCCCGCCCTTCGTGAAGGGGCTCGACGCGGGCCCCGATACCAGCATCGCCTTCTGGGTACACAACACCTCCAAGAAGTCGGTGGTGCTGGATCTTGATACCGATGAAGGCCAGGCGATCGCCCGGCAGCTCATCCTCAGCGCCGATGTCGTCATCGAGGACAATCCGCCCGGTTGGATGCGGCAGCGCGGACTTGACTATCACGCCCTGCGCCCGGCCCGGCCGAAGCTGGTCTACACCTCTGTCACCGGCTTTGGCCACAATGGCCCGCATGCGAACTACGCCTACACCGACATCGTCGGCCAGGCGATGGGTGGAGTGATGACGCTTGCGGGTGAGATGGCCGACCCGCCCAACCTCATCTATGGCAACCAGGCGAACGTCTCCGCGAGCATCCAGGCCGCCGAAGGTACCCTCGTGGCCGTGCTTCATGCCGATGCGACGGGACACGGGCAGCACGTCGACGTGTCCGCACAGGAGGCGATCTCAATCTCCCAGGAAACGGCGATGCAGACCTGGGACCTGCAGAAGCGAAACCGGGTCCGCACCGGCGAACGAGGGATGATCCCCATCGCGCTCCCAGGAGTCGGTGTCTACGAAGTCATCGATGGGCATGTGGTCCTTTTTGTGCTTGCGCCCGGTGGGGCCGACTTCCCGGAGTTCGTCGACTGGATACGCGAGGAAGGCAAGGCGGAAGACCTTGACCAGGAGCCATACGCCGAGGTTTGCGCGAACCTCAAGATGTCCTGGCTCTCGCAGGTCATGGCAGACCCTGCGAAGGCTGGCCCCATACTCCCGGCCCTCATGCACATCCAGGAAGTCGTCAAGCGGTTCCTGGCTGGAAAGACTGCCGCGGAGGCGTACGAAGAAGGCCAACGCCGCCGCCTGCTGGTGGGCATTGTCTCCACACCGAAGGACCTCGCCGGGAACTCCCAGCTTCGCGCCCGTAACTGGTTCAAGAACCTCGAATTCGACTTCCTGAACCGGGTCATCGAGTTCCCCGGCACCCCGTACAGGCTTTCCGAAACCCCCGCCCGGATTTCCCGCCCGCCGCGCCTCGGCGAACATACCGGGGCAGTGCTCTCGGCGCTTCACGGCCAGGAGGATTAGCACGATGACGAAGCTCCCCTTCGAAGGCATCCGCGTCGCTGACTTCTCATGGTTCGGCGCCGGCCCGATTGCCGCCCAGACCTTCGCGACCTTCGGCGCCGAAGTCGTGCGCATCGAATCCGAGACCAAGATCGACTCCCTCCGCACCGTACAGCCGTTCGCCCTCAATCCCGATGGCTCTTTCAAGACCGGCTATAACGTCTCCGGCTACTTCAACAACTACAACGCCGGCAAGCTCTCGGTTCAGTTGAACCTGAACACCGAAAGAGGACAGGAGCTCGGCTACCGCATCATCGAGAAGTCCGACATCTTCCTCACCAACTTCACGCCGCGCGTAATCGACAAGTGGAACCTGCGCTATGAGCAGATCCGCCAGGTCAATCCCCGAATCATCGCCGCCTACGCGCCAATGCAGGGGCTCGAAGGGCCACACCGCGACTTCCTTGGTTTCGGCGCCGTCCTCACGCCCGTCACGGGCATCAGCTACATGTCCGGGTTCCCGGGCCGTCCTCCCATGGGCGTCGGTACCAACTACCCTGACTACGTCGTCAACCCGGGCCATACCACAACGGCCATCCTCGCCGCCCTCCGTTACCGCAACCGCACCGGCAAAGGCCAGCTCATCGAGCTCCCCCAGATCGAATCGGTGGTGAACGTGCTCGGGACAGCCGTTGCCGACTACTTCGCCAACGGCGTCATCCAGACGCGCGGCGGAAACCGCAGCCCCATCGCCGCCCCACACGGCGCCTTCCGCTGCCTCGATGACGCCGGGATCGTTGGCTCCACCGACCGCTGGGTTGCCATCTCCTGCCGCTCCGACCACGAGTGGATCGAGACCTGCGAGGCGTTCGGACAACCGGGAATGGCTACCGACCCGCGCTTTGCAACGTTCGCCTCCCGAAAGGCGAACGAAGATGCACTGGAGGAGCTCGTGAACTCCTGGACCCGGACGCACCGAGCCGAAGACGTCATGACCCTTCTCCAGGAGCGCGCGGTCCCTGCCGGTGTGGTGCAGACTTCGCAGGATATGCTCGATCGCGATCCCCACCTCAAGCAGCGCGGCTACTACCGCTACCTGGACCACCCGGAGACCGGTCGGGCAGCATATGACGGGCCGGGATTCCAGCTCAGTGACACGCCGGGCCGGCACGCCTGGCCCGCACCGCTCCTTGGCGAACACACCATGGACGTCTGCGAACGAATCATCGGGCTCACCCCCGATGAGATCGCAAACCTGCTGGCCGAAGGGGTACTGGTCTGACCGCGGGCTAGCGCTGGTAGTGCCCTGTGGGTTCCCCGGCTGCAACCACGGTGATTGCGAGGACGAGGCGAAGGCCGCGCGTTACCACCGGCCCTCCCGGCCCCGCGTGTTCGCATGTGACCGCACTCAACGCGGCTGCCGCAGCCACGTGCCTGGCGGGCTGTGCTTTGCTTCACACATGGCGGCATCGGTAGTAGCATGCCAACTGCCTGCCGGGGCTCCCGCGCCCCGAAAGAGCCGAGGATCAGAGGAGCCAGCATGGCGTACGTCATCACGACCCCTTGCATCGATGTCCAGGACCAGGCTTGTGTGGAAGTCTGCCCGGTCGACTGCATCAACTTCGATGAGGGCGAGGACCGGATGCTCTACATCAGCCCCGATGAGTGCATCGACTGCGGCGCCTGCGAGCCCGCCTGCCCGGTGAACGCCATCTTCGCCGAAGACGATGTGCCGGCCGACCAGGAGGAGTTCAAAGCCCTCAACGCCAACTGGTACAGCGACAAGGCCGCTGTTCGCGCCCGCGTCTCCGAGATCCAGCCCGCCTGAACCAGGTCCAGTGTGCTTGTGAGCAGGGCCGGGCAAGCTCTGGCCCTGCTCTTTTGCGTGCGCCGTCCGATTGACCGGGAGCGGCTGGCGGCTAGCATGGAACTGTTGCGCCACGTATCAAGCGTGGCGCGGAGGTTGTTTGGTCAATGGCAGAACGCGCTACCATCGTGGCCGCCCCCCGCACAACTACGGGGAAGAAGGTGAGCCAGCTTCGCCGGCAGGGAATCCTCCCCGCCAACGTCTTCGGACGAGGCCTTGAATCCCGCGCCATCCAGCTCGATAGCCGCGAGTTCATGCGCACCGTGCGCAGCGCCGGCGTCCGCAGCATGTTCGAACTGCGCATCGACGACGAAAAGGGCCCCCGCTACGTCATCCTTCGTGGACTTACCCGCGCCGGTGGCATGGGCGACCCCATCCACGCCGACTTCTACCAGGTAGACCTCAAGCGCCCCATCACCACGACCGTGAACCTGCGCCTCGTGGGCGAGGCACCCGCCGTTCGCGACCTCGCCGGGACGCTCATCCAGAGCATCGAGACCGTGGCCGTGCGCTGCCTGCCGCTCGATATCCCCGACCACATCGAAGCCGATCTCTCGCTCCTCAAGGGCTTCGATGTCACCGTCACCGTCGCGGACCTCGCACCCCCGCAGGGTATCGAGATCCTCACCGAGGGTTCGGTCAACATCGCAACCGTGAACCCACCGCGCATCAGGCTCGACCTTGCAGAGGCGCCTTCGGGCGATGCCGAAACGCCCGGCGACGGCGAGCCGGCGGACTGACCCGGGTAGTGGCCGGCTCAGCCACCTATCCCGCCGACACCGCCTCTGCCGCTCTCCGGCTCTTCGTGCGGCGGTTGGGTGCGCGCTACGCCCGTAGCATCCGCGTGGATGAGGTTTCCACCTCCTCTGAGGGGCTCGCCTCTGGCGTGGCTACCATTGGCAGGGAATGGCCGCTCGCATTCACGGTCGCCGACACGCTCGCTCTTGATGCGACAGTGGAATGGGAAGCAGCCCGCGCCGCGGTCGAGCACCGCCTTGATATCGAAGGCCGTTCCGTGGCCCTCTGGGTCCCGCGGGGCGGCGCCATCCCCGCGTCCGAGCCTGGCCTGAGCGAGGTGGCCCTTTCCGTCGCCGAAGCGAGGACGATTGAAGATGGCCGGCTCGAAGTTCGCCGCCCGGTCAGGCTCTATCTGCGGCGCGTCGACACATCGGGGTCGGTCGTGACGATTATGGGCGGACTCGGTCCGCACTGGGCGCAGTTCACTAACCGGGTGCCGGGAACTTTCAGCCTGAATTCAGCGGAATTGCTGCGCCTGCCGGCCAGCGAGGAGGAACGCAACACCCTCGCCGAACAGATCGTGGTCGCCGCCAGCCAGGTCGAAGGGGACCTCGTCCAGGTGGTCCCGGCCGAGGATGCATGGACCGGCAACGACCTGCTTGAAGGCGGATCGTGCGTGCTTGGATCGCCCCGGCCCGAGTCCGAGGAGTCGAGCGCAATCCTCCGGCGCAACCTTCGCAGGCTGCTCCAGGAGGCCGGGAATGCCACTTCCCCCACCGCCGCCGCGCGAGCCCTCATCCTTGTGGGAGCTGCCACATATGCGGAAGAGGAGAAGCTGTCGTGGGCCATCCGGGGTATGGACCCCACCCTGTACGCTGGCTTCGATATCATCGCGGTGGTTGCCGATGGGCAGGTGAAAGCCCTCCTCGAGCCGCCGCGTGGAACGCTCCCCTGGGATGCCCCAGTAGCCTAGGGCCGCTCTTTCGCCAACCGGCCGGCCATGCGGCGAACCTGCCACAGGTGCTCCAGGTCGTGCCTGTAGAGCTCGCGCGCCAGGTCGAGGACCGTGACCCGTCCGCGGTAGGGGTGGATGCCCGCGCGCTTCCACTCATTGGGTGAGATGTCCCACAGGAGGTAGGCGGTCTCCCGCCGCAGGTGGTGGAACTCGTCAAGCACCACCTCTTCGTCCTCCCCGGCGAATTCATCGAAGAGCGGGGGCGCATCCATGTCTACGTGGGGGATGGCCGGCTCGCGCAGGCTGAGCATGGCTTCCAGCTGGCCCTGTGTCTCACGTTCGATGTCGCGCAGGTGAACCGCCACCGCAAGCAGGCACCATGCGTCATCAAACCCTTCTCCGGGGCGTAGCAGCGCTTCCCGGCCGAGCGGCAGGAAGGCGCTACGCACTTCACCGGCTGCCTCAGAGAGGGCCTTCAGCAGGAATGCCGCGTCATCGCCGGCCTGGCGTAGCTCGCGCACACGACGATTGTAGCCGTTCGTCCGGAGAGCCCGGGTTGCGGCAATCCCGCCCTGTTAGGCGTGGTTCAGGTGACGGTCAGCGGGACGTTATCCCTGCAGAGGGCGCACTCCTCCGCCGCCCACGAAGCAACATCCACGGTGAGGCAGGCGAAGAACGGTACCCCGAATTCGGTACGCCCGGCGCTCCGGTCAACGAGCACCCCAACACCCACCACCTCCGCCCCTCGTGCGTGGATGGCGTCGAGCACGTCGCGAACGCTTCCGCCTGTCGTGAGCACATCGTCGACGACGAGGACGCGGTCCTCCGGGCCAATCTCAAAGCCGCGCTTGAATTCACGCCCACGGCCATCTTCGGCGCGCTCGGCGATGATGCAACGCAATCCAAGCTGGCGGGCGGTTTCGAAGGCGAGGATGACACCGCCGGTTGTCGGTCCGGCAACGAGGTTCGCAGCACCGCCGAAATGGCCGGCAATGAGCGCGCAGAACTCCGACGTCAGGTCCGGCCACTGCAGGATCCGGAACTTCTCGATGTAGGTATCGGCGTGGCGCCCGCTGGATAGCTGGAAGTGGCCCCGCAGGAGCCCCCCCCGGGCGGTCAGTTGCTCTTCGAGATTCGCAGTCACGAGTGGGAGGTTAAGGCCACCCGGAAGCGAACGTCCACCGGACCCCTACTCGCCGATGCGCCTTGCCGTCACAACGGGCCGCCCGTCGCGCAACGACACGTCGCTCGACAGGTCGCCGGACTCGTTCGGCGCCAGCCCGAAGCTGCCCGCCGGCCAGTACGACAGCATTGCCTTGCCGATGATCAGGTCCTTATGCACGAGGCCGATCTGGGTGGAGCGGCTGTCCAGGCTGTTCGTGCGGTTGTCTCCCATCACGAAGTACTCGTCCTGCCCAATAAGTATCTTTGACTTATTGTCGTGCCAGGCGGTCTTGATGTACGGCTCTTCCAGGTAGTGGTCGTTGATGTAGACCTTGCCGTCCTGGATCTCCACGGTCTCGCCCGGGAGGGCGATGATCCGCTTGATCAGGTCCTGCGATGGGTCGCGTGGGTCTTTCAGCACAATGATGTCGCCCCGTTCCGGCGCGTGGAAAACGTTGCGCTTCGGGTCGTCACCAGGGTCGATGAAGGGGATGAAGTTGCTGAGCTTCTCGACATCAACCTCGGCGTAGACAAGCTTGTTGACGATCAGGAACTGGCCATCGTCAAGGGTCGGGTACATCGACTGCCCGTCGACCTTGAAATTCTGGAAGCTCGCCCGCACGGCCAGGAACACGAGGATTGCCAGGAGGAGCGTCTCAACCGCCTCACGCACCACCGTGCGCGCCCGCGAACGGTGAGCCCTGGGGGTGGCAACGGCCCCCATCGCTGGCTCGAATGGGAAGGCCGTGGAGTCCGCATCGGCTGCGTCCGCAAGGACGGGATCGATGTCTGGAACGCCACCGGGGGCGGCGGCTGGCCAGGGAGTGACAGTTTCGTTGGCCACGGATCGTTGCGGCGCCCACCCTTGCAGCCGCGAGAAGGGGCGCACTTCCGGGTCGGGCTCGGTGGCCTCGGCCACCAGGTCATCGCCATCGCTCCCCAGGAGGTCTCTGAAGGTGACGTTCTGTTCCGCCGCGGTCTCGTAACCGTCCGGGGAGTGGTCGTCGCCTATTTCGGTCCTGGCGTGCGCCTCGAACGCCCGCAGCACCACGTCATCGTCGTCGCCGACCCGCCAGTCGCCCGCTGTCAGAGGGGTCGTGGCGGTGAGCGGTGATGCCACCGGGGCATCCCGCTTCTCCGCTTCGCGCCAGGTCGTGGCCGCGTCTGGCTCCAGCGTTGTCCCCGGGTCGAGCGCTGAATCGAGCCAGCGGGCGACGTCGCCCTGCTCAATTGGCTGCTGCGCCCCGGGACCACCCCTGCCGGGCAGCCGCGGAGCGCCGAATCCGGGCACCGTTCCGATGTTGTCCGGAGCTGCCTCCGGCGCATCAAACGACGGGACCATGCTGCCCCAACCGCCATCGTCGTCGACTTCGGCCCCACCAGTAGAGGCTGCTTCGCTGGCCGGACCCACTGGTTCAGGGTTGCTTGTAGCCCCTCGCCACTCCCAAGCCGGTACTGCTGGCGGCTGTTCTACTGGCTCGCCCGGGTCCTGCCGTTCCGGTTCCCGGTCGTCGAAGAAGCTCGCCCACGGGTCGTCCTCGCGATCCGGCTCGCCGGAGTGGGATTGCACGGATGCAGGCGCTTCTGCCGGCACTGGATGCGAGGCCTCGAGGCTGGAGACGATCGGCTCGGGGTTCCAGCCCCCTTCGCTGGACAAGCCGGCGACCTCCGTCACTGCCGGGGGCTCCCACGCGAACGCGGGCTCCGGCTCGGGCTCCGCCACTGGCGGGGCCTCCCATGCGAACGCGGGCTCCGGCCCTGGCTCCGCCACTGCCGGGGGCTCCCACGCGAACGCGGGCTCCGGCTCTGGCTCCGCCACTGCCGGGGGCTCCCATGCGAACGCGGGCTCCGGCTCGGGCGCCGTCACTGCCGGGGGCTCCCATGCGAACGCGGGCTCCGGCTCGGGCTCCGCTTCCTCTACTCTCTCCTGGGGCTCGCCCGCTGCCTCGCTGCCCTCCGGAGGCGTCCAATCTGACATGAACTCGTCCGGAGCGAGCCAGTCCGACGCGGGCTGGGCAGCGATCTCTGCTCCCGGCAGGGTATCCCCGCCCTCATCTTCGCCCGGGAGGATCCAGCCGCCGCCGGGCCCCGCCACGGGCTCCGGATACCCCGCCGTTGCTTCATCCAGCGGAGCGCCCTTCTTGCGTCCGAAGATTCGCCCCAGCAGCCCCGGCTTCTTCGAAGCGTCCGGGGCGAGTTCGCCCTGCCCGGGCGGGGCAATCGTGCCGGTGCTTTCGGCATCATGCACCGTGTCGTTCGCATTCCCCTGCTCTTCGGCGTAGCTCTCCTCGACCTCCCATGGCAGGGGACCAATGGGGGAAGGCTCAAACGATGGCGCTGGCCGGCTCTGCGGCAGTGCCGGGGATTCCTCCCGCTCAGCCTGCCAGCCTGCTTGCGGTCCCATATCTTCGGGTGGCGTGGCCACTTCGCTGAGGCTCTCCGCTCCGGGGGTGACATCTCCACTGCGCGCCCAGCGTCGCATGCCTTCAAGCATCCCACCGTCGTCCGCGGGCGCTGAGAACGCGGATTCCCAGCGGGACATCGCTGGCGGCTCCGCCGCTACGGCGTCCGATGCCGTTATTGTTGTTTCGGGGCCAGGCGTTTCAGGCTCGCTCCACGTTCCGCGGGCAGGTTCGTCCCGGTCTTCAGGCGGTGTTCCCCGCGCCCAGCTGCGCATTCCTTCCAGGAAGCCGCCTTCTGCGGGCTCACGGGGCGCCTCATCCTCCCTGGAGCCACGCGGTCCCGCGCCTGCAGCCGGCTCCGGCTCTGCGCGGTCCGCTTCGGAGGCCCCGAAGAGCTCGTCCCAGCGGGAAATCGGCTCCCCCGGGGTTGCCGTTTCCGAAGGGGATATGCTCGAAGGCTCGGTGCTCCATTCGTCGTATTCCGGCGCCCGCTCCGCATCGTGCCGCCTTATGCGAAGTGGTGGTGGCGCGCCCGGCTCCGGCGGGCGCTCTTCCCGCGGGTCAATGGGCCGCGCCCCGGCCTCGTCGCCTCGCGCAAACCGGTAGGCGCCCCCGGGAGTCTCGGCGGGTGAATCGCTGTCCTTTTTCCTGCCCATGCCAAATAGGCCGCGCCTTGGCTGGTCGCTTTCGACCGGCAGGTCCCGCGCGCGCCCCTCAACGTTCTCAATGATGCGGCGCCGGAGCTCGTTGTTCTTCTCCTGTTGCCGCTCCCAGGCGCCTCCGGGGAGGTCGAAATACCACCCCCCGTTGTCGCCCTCTTCCTCTCCGTCCGGGAACCCATCGTCGGGACGTTCTTCTTCGCCTTGCATTGCCATCAGGGTACCACAGCCTCCTCGCGGCCCCGTTCGTGACGGTCATATCGCCCTTTACAGGTGATTGACCTACGCTCGCGCCATATGAGCGCGGAGCCAGCGCCGACCGACGAACGACTCGTCTCACTTTCAAGAGACGGAGATCTGAGCGCGTTCAACAGGCTTGTAGAACGCTATCAGACCCCCGTTTATTCACTCTGTCTCCGCCTGCTGGGCAACCGGGAGGCAGCCGAAGATGCGGCCCAGGAGACGTTCCTCTCCGCCTATCGGGCGCTGAACCGGTTTGCCGGGCCAAGCTTCCGCGCCTGGGTCCTGCGAATTGCCGCGAACCAGAGCAAGGACGAATGGCGCCGCCGCAAACGCAAAGACGTCGCGATTTCGCTCGATGAGATCTTCGGCACAATCGAGTCCCCCATTGAGGTTCCGGATGAGTCGCCTGGAGCGGAAGCGGTGGCCGAACGCGTGGAGCTTTCGGAAATACTGCAGCGGGCCATGCTCACCCTGCCCATGGATCAGCGCCAGGCGGTCGCCCTCGTCGACCTCCACGGCTACCACTACGAGGAGGTGGCCGGCATCACCGGCGCTTCGCTCGGCACTGTCAAATCGCGGGTTCACCGCGGCCGGGAGAAGCTTCGCCATGTCTTAACCGCCCGGCCGGAACTACTCGCCGCCTACCGGCGTCTTGAGGGTGTAGAGGTGAGCGAATGAGGTGGTTTGGGAGAAGCCGGGGCCACGGCCGTTGGGAGGCCAGGCTGGCCGCCTTCGCCGATGGCGAACTGCCGCCGGACGAGGACGCAGCCTGCGCAGCGCATCTTCACGTCTGCGAGGCATGCCGCCAAGCGCTGGCCGCGGAGCGCGCGTTGAAGGGCATGCTGAAGGCGGCCCTTCCCGAGGTGCCCGCGCCCCGGTCCTTCGCGATTGGCCCCGGGATGCTCATCCCCGAGCGGGGCAAGCAGCCAGCGAAGGCGGCCCCGCCGGTGCTGGCCATGCGGTTCGCGCAGGTTGCTGCCGGGTTCGCGGTCATTGGGCTCGTTAGCCTGTTCGTGCTGGACCTGCGCGGTTCAGACGAGAGCGCAACGAACGGCGCGGCCGCACCAATGGCAGCCGGAGACAGCACCCACGGCCGGAACGAGGAGGCCGCCGGTTCCCTCGCTCCCGGGGGAACGCCAGGAGGACAGCCGACCCCCGGTTCGGAGTCCCTGCCTGCATACGACTCCGGCGGTGTCTCGGGACAGGGCGTGGAGACGCCGCCACCGGCCTCGGAGACCCCCGTGGCGAAGAGCTTCACCGATGGAGGCGCCCCCGCGACGGGTGACGAAGCCCGCGAATCCGGCGCCGAAGACCGCGACGATCCCCGGCGGACGGGAGGCACAGGCGAAGCGGCATGGTTGCGGAGCGCCCAGGTTGCCCTCGCGCTTCTTGCCGCCGGGTCCCTTGTCGCTTATCTCGCGATTCGAAAGTCCGTCAGCAGATAGGAGTACCACAGTGAAACCACGTCAGATCATGTTCACCGCCGGCACCGCCGTGGCCGCATTGGCTGCACTCTTTGTCGCGGGATGCACCGGCGATACCACCACAGTGGTTCAGCCCTCCCAGGAGGCGCCGGGCATCACGGTCAGCGGCATGGGCGAGGTATTCGCCACCCCCGATACCGGGTTCTTCAACGTTGGTGTCGAATCGCGCGCAACGACGGTCGCGGAGGCCCGCAACCAGGCCGCCAGGGCAGCCGATGCGGTCATCGCCTCGCTGAAGAAGAATGGGGTCGACAGCAAGGACATCAAGACCACAGCGCTGAGCATCCAGCCTGAGTATGACTTCAGCAGGGATGGCCAGGCCCCCCGCATCATCGGCTACCGTGTCAACAACAGCGTCGAGGTCAAGGTGCGCAAGCTCGACGACTTCAGCCAGGTTCTCGATGACGCCGTGGAGGCCGGCGGTGATGACGCCCGGGTCCAGAACATCTGGTTCGACATCGAAGACACGACGGCCCTGCTCGAGCAGGCACGCGAAGCGGCCATGAAGGACGCAAGGCAAAAAGGCGAGCAGCTCGCGAAGCTGGGCGGCGTGAAGCTCGGCGACCCGCTCGCTATCTCGGAAGTCCAGGGGCCGGGCCCCACGCCTGAGTACAGGCTTGCACCCGCTACCGGGGGAAAGTCGGATGCGGCCTTCGATACGCCCATCGAGCCGGGAACCGGCTCGCTCGTCGTCAACGTGAGCGTCCGCTGGGGAATCGAACAGTAGGTCGCGTCCCCCAGGAAAAGCGAGGTTAAGGGCAGGGGTTTCTACCCCGTCCCACTTGGCCGATGCTGGGAATGTGACGGCCCGGCAAGCGCTCCTCATGCCCGTGGCCGCCCTCGCCCTGGTGGGGCTGATGGCGGCGGTGCTCTTCGTCGCAAGGAGCAGCACCAGGGACCGGGACCTGGCTTCCATAGCCGTGCCTTCAGAAGAACCCGCGGTGACTGCGGATGACCCTGCCCTCAGGCCATCTGGTTCTGTCTGCCAGGGGACGATCCGGAGGCCCGACCCCGGGGAGCCGCGCTCCTACCCACCGCTGTACACCCGTCAGCAGACCGCGCTGGGGATCGCTGTGGTAGGCAGTGCCGGGGTTGATGACCGCGCCTTCGAAGAGGCCATTGCCACCATCGAGCGCTTCTTCGAGAACAACAGCCTTGAAGGCCGCCTGGCCGAAGAGGGCGCCTACATCGTCATCGCCGAGGCCGGCACCGCCCTCGACGAGCTTCCCGAGTTCGCCTGCCTCGACCCGGCTACCAGGGACGATGTGCACTCGGCCTGCGGCATCGCCGACCGGGCCGATTATCCCGTGGTGGCTGTCGATGAGCTCGACATGGCTGGCAACCGCCGCGGCCCTTGCCGCGGACTGAACATCCTCTACCACGAGCTTGGGCACCTGGTACAGGGCTGGGCGCTGCCGCCTGCGGACTACTTCGATGTCCGCATCTTCTACCAGGCCGCCCTTGATGCCGGGAAGTACAACAACGCCTATGCGGCGAGGAACGTGAACGAGTACTTCGCTGAGGCCACGCAGGCCTACTTCCTCCACAGCGATCCTGCGGGCGAACATGACCGGGCGTGGCTCCAGGAGTACGACCCGGACCTGTTCGAACTGTTGGCCCGCGTCTACGGCGACTGAGCGGGGCCCGGAAACCGGCTACTTTCGCAACACGGCGTAGAGGCCCGCCGCCTTGCCGAGGTACGTCTCGAATTCAGGATAGCGATTGCGCAGGGCCTTCATGTGCTCGTTAATGGGCAGCCGGCGGCGTTCGAAGGGCGACTCGCGGCCGAGGTCTTTCACCTGTTTGGCGACGAGGAAATAGAGGGGCCGCACACGGACCGTTCCCGGCGAGAAGGAAGGGTTGTGGCTCGTGGCCTTGCATTCGAAGAAGCCCACCAGCTCCAGCTGCCCCGTTGCGCCGGCCTGCTCCCGGGCGGCGCGTTTCGCGAATGCAAGCGGTTTCTCACCGGCCCCGGGAGCGCCTTCCACGGTACGCCAGACCGGCTCTCCGGCAGGGCGCGTAAGGTAACCGAAGTCCCCCATCCAGACGATGACGTAGGCGTAGTCTACGGGCGCGCCCGCTGGGAGTTCTTGTTCATCGACCCAGCGCGCCCGCCACTCGTCGCTCAGATTGAGCTCCACCACCGCCGGCCAGCGGGGCTCGTAGTACGTCGCGAACTCTGGCGATGGGAAAGTCATGTTGTGCGCCTCCGGCGATAGAAAGGTCCTGCCACGACAGAGCCCGGGTGTCCGCCAACCTCGACAGCGGCGCCGGGGAACGAGTAGCACTGATCGATTACCCCGAGGCCGATCACTGCGTCAAGCGAGAACGAGCGGGCACATGAGCGCAGTTCACCTGCAACAGCACCATCGCAGGTGATGGCGGCGCCCACCGGGGCCACCTGTTCCAGCACCAGGGCGCTCAGCACGCGCGTGACCGCACCCGGAGCAATGCCGAGGATGGAATCAAGGCCGGCTTCGCCAACGGTGAGGCCGGCCTCCAGGTCTGGTTCGTAGGCGGGGATAGACGCCTCGAGACGGGCGGTCTCATGGGCCGTGTCGCCTGCCAGCGAAACGCCGGCGGCCGACAGTGTCTCGATGAGGTGCAGTGCGGGTGCGGGCGCGAGCACGAATTCAATGCCATCCTCGCCCGTGTCGCTTGTGCGCGTGGCGAGGGCCCGGAAGCCATGGAACTCGAAGGCGACGGAGCGAAGCGGTTCAAGCGCCGCCGGGAGGGCATCGGCGACGTGCTCCATGATGGTGGCCTCGGCCATGGGGCCGGCCACCGCCACGGTGCAGGTGACGAGCGTCCGGTCTTCCACCCGGGCGTCGAAATCCGCCTCTATCGCGCGCCTCAGCCGGGACTCCGTCCACAGCCGCTGGCCAGGCTCGCCGCAGACCAGGAAGGAGAGCGACCCCGTGCGGACCACCAGCGCGAGGTCGCGGATCAGCCCGGAATCAGCGAGGGCCACCGTGCGTGCCGCGCCCCCTTCCTCGAGTCTCGTGATGTTCCCTGCGAACACCCGGTCAAGGACCAGCGGCGCATCGGTCCCGCTCACCATGATTCGGCTACGGTGGGAGCAGTCGAAGACGGCGGCGGCCGAGCGCAGGGCGGCATGTTCGGCCGCCGCGTCTCCGTAGTGGGCAGGAAGCTCCCAGCCGCTGCGCACCAGGAAGCTGGCGCCGGCAGCGGCATGGGCTTCGCGCAGTGCGAGCCGGGCCGGCACTGACCGCGCCTCGCTCATTCCGGCACGAAGCTTCGGCGCCCGTCCCTCTCCACGAGCCGGCCCACGCCCGGGAAGGGGTTGTGTACGCAGACCAGCAGGGCGCGCTCGCGAATCGCGCGCTCGGCCAGCGCCTTCTTGGTCTCCAGGCTGACCAGCGGCAGCACGTCGAACGCCGCGATCCACGCCGGGCGCTCCAATTGGACGGCGTGATGCACGAGGTCACCGGTGAAGATCGCCGTCTCTCCCCGCGATGAGAGCACCAGCGAGGCGTGGTCCGCCGTGTGACCGGGCGTGGGGAGGAAATGGACGCCGGGGATCACCTCGCGCTCGCCCCTCACGAGCGTTAGCCGCCCGGAACGCATCAGTGGCTCGAAGTTCTCGCTGAAGTACGTGCCGCGCGTGCGCTCGTTGGGGTGCATCGCCACCTCGTACTCACCTTCCTGGGCGAAGTAGCTGGCATTTGGGAATGTGGCAACGATCTCGCCATCTTCACGCCGGGTCGTATTCCAGCCGCAGTGGTCGGTGTGGAGGTGAGTGTTCGCCACTGCCGTGATGTCTTCGGGCGCGAGATCGAGCGTGGCCAGCGCCGAGAGCAGGTGCCCGTAGTCCCCCGGGAAAGACCGCTCACGCACCGCCTCGGTGTGCTTGTTGCCCATCCCTGTCTCCACAAGGAGCACATCGTCGCCGCGCCGCACGACCATGCAGTTCAGGCCCAGCGGGATGCGATGCTGCGCGTCGATGTTCTCCTGGCCCACTATCGATTCCCACAACACCCGCGGCACCAGGCCGAAGACGGCCCCGCCGTCCAGCCTGATGTGGCCGTCGGAGATGACCGCGATATCGAAGTCGCCCACCCGGTAGCGCGCAGGGGAGTGCATCGAAGGAACCATAAGATCACGTCCGGCATGCGGCAATGCGCCGGGCGCGGCAACTTCTCGTGACGGATTCACACATATTTCACAGGAAGAAACTGGCAAGACATACCCTGCACCTGTAAGATCGCAACAGGTGGACCGCCAGCCGCTTGCAGTTGCAAACGATTGCAATTAGCGGCAGGATAGTTGTCCAGCGCATGCCCCGCGCGAATTTCCCTTGCTGGCATGGAGATGACCATGACGTTTCCGGCTCTCTTCCTCCTTCACGCGCCCGATGGCTTCTTTTCGGCGCCGGTCGCGGCGGCGATGTGGGTGGTCACCGTCCTTGCGCTGGCCGTGGCCGTGAGGCGCGCTGACGCCAACCTCAATGAAAAGGCCGTCCCTCTCATGGGCGTGATGGCCGCCTTCGTATTCGCCGCCCAGATGTTCAACTTCCAGGTTGCAGGCGGCACTTCTGGACACCTCATGGGGGGTGTCCTTGTTGCGATCCTCCTTGGGCCCTGGGCAGGGACCGTTGTGATGGCCTGCGTCATCGCCGTTCAGGCCCTCGTCTTCCAGGACGGCGGCCTTGTGGTGATGGGCGCCAACATCTTCAACATGGGCGTGGTGGGGACCTTTGGCGGTTACGTACTGTATCGCGCCATCGCCGGCCTGCTTGGCGGCGAGAAGAGGGGCCGGCTGCCCGCGGCGGCCATCGCCGCGTGGCTTTCCGTTGTCATCGCCGCCGTGCTCGTCTCCTTCCAGCTGGCAATCTCCGATACCACGTCACTCACCGTCGCTCTCCCGGCGATGGTTGGTGTCCATGCGCTGATCGGTATCGGCGAGGCGGTGATCACCGTTGCAGCCCTCAGCTTCATATCCGCAACCCGGGGTGACCTGCTGCAGGTCGCCCGGCCGGCGCTGGCCGGGCAGGGGGGCCAGGGATGACCGCACACCACCAACTCCCCGCAACCGGCGGCCTGCGCGCCCGCCTGCGCCGCTACTGGTGGGTCGCCGGGCTCGCGATCGCCGCACTTGTTGTAGTTATCCTTGCGCCGCTTGCCTCATCCCATCCCGACGGGCTCGAAAGGGTCGCCGAAGACAAGGAGTTCCTCGATACGGCCGAGGGCTCCCACTGGGAATGGCTTCCCGACTACACCATCCCCGGCCTTTCCGGTGACACATCGACCGTGCTCGCAGGCCTCGTTGGCGTAGCCATCGTCTTCGCCCTCATGGTCGTCGCCGGGCGGGTGCTTTCCCGAAGGAGTCAGTGAGCACACTCACCCTCGACCGGTACCTGGCCCGCGAAAGCGCCATCCACGCCGCCGATGCGCGCCTCAAGTTCATTGCCACGGTGGGCTTCATCCTCACCCTCAGCCTTCTCCCGGTAGGAGCGTTCGCCGCGCTCGGCCTGGCCTGGCTCGCCGTCATAATCGCCTCCGGCGCCGCCCGGGTCGGGTGGCTGCGGACCACCCGGGGCGCGTTCTTCGCCCTGCCATTCCTGCTGGCGGCCGCGCCGCTGGTCTTCACCCGCAAGGCCAGCCCGCTTGGCGAAATCGACACCGGGTTCTTCACCCTCACCGTCAGTGGCGAAGGACTCAAGATGTTCGCGACCATTGCCCTCAAGAGCTGGGTGAGTGTGCAGGCAGCGTTGCTGCTCAGCTTCACAACCCCCTTCCACGAGCTCGTGAATGCGCTTCGCCGGTTGCGGCTCCCTTCCCTCATGGTCGCCATCATCAGCTTCATGTATCGCTACATCGCCGTGTTGGCCGATGAGTCGAGCCGCATGATGCGCGCCCGGGCCGCCCGGTCCGCCTCCCTCGACGGTCGCGGCGGAGGCTCCATCGCCTGGCGGGCAAAGGTCGTGGGCTCAATGGTCGGCTCGCTCTTCCTCCGCGCCTACGAGCGAAGCGAGCGCGTGTTCGCAGCCATGCAATCGCGCGGGTTCAGCGGAGAGATACGCCACATGGGTGGGCGGAAGATGCGCCGCGGCGAGTGGTTGGCGCTCGGGACCACGGCCGCCGCCCTGTCCGGCTTTTCAGTCGTGGCCCGGTTGTGGCTGCCAGTAGCATGAACAATGAACAACCCCGCGTCCCTTCGGCGCCGGGACACGGCGTTGAGTCCCGTTGGGTGGAGGTGGAGCACCTCCACTTCATCTATCCCGACGGCCTTGAGGCCCTGAAAGGCGTCGACCTGGTCATTGCCAGGGGTGAGAAGGTCGCGCTTATTGGCCCGAATGGAGCCGGCAAGAGCACGCTCATGCTCCACCTGAATGGCATCAACACCCCATCCCATGGCCAGGTGCGGATAGGTGGTGCAACCGTGGACCGCTCGACAGTGAAGCGCATCCGCGCCGAGGTCGGGCTCGTGTTCCAGGACCCGGATGACCAGCTCTTCAGCCCCACCGTCTTTGAGGATGTGGCCTTCGGGCCGCTGCACATGGGCGTTCCCATTGAGGAGATCCACAGGCGGGTTGAATCGGCGCTCGCATCAGTGGGGATGAGCGGGTTTGAACGTCGCCTCCCCCACCACCTCTCGCTCGGCCAGCGAAAGCGCGTTGCACTGGCGACGGTGCTCTCGATGGAGCCGAGCGTGCTCGTTCTTGATGAGCCGTCGGCGGGCCTTGATCCACGCGGACGGCGGGAGCTGATCCGCATGCTTCGCACCCTGCCCCAGACCTTGCTGGTCAGCACGCACGATATGCGGCTTGTCGCCGAGGTGTTCCCGCGGGTCGTTGTGATGGACGACGGCCGGGTGGTAGCGGATGGCCCCACCAGCGTGGTGCTTGCCGATTCGGCCCTCCTTGAGGCGCACGGCCTCGAAAGCCCCTGAACGGCTGGCTTCAGAGTGGCCAGCCCTGCACAAGGCCGATTTCCGGGGGGTGGTACGGCCCGTATACTGGGAGCAGGTGTTTACGGCGCTCTTCGATGAGTTCGCGCTGGCCATTGCCGGTCACGACCGCGATGTGGATCTCTTTGGCGCGGCGATGACGATCTCGCGTCTCAGCGGACGAGATGTCGACGTCCATGCACATGCACACAGGCTCGATCTGGTGGGAGAGGCGGTGCTACAGCACGCCGGCAGTGGCGCCGGGGCAGGTGAGCTTGCCCATGCCATCGACCACCAACTCTTCACCGTGATGGGCTTCAGGGGCGCCACCACCAGCGGGAATGACCCCTCCAACAGCTTCCTTGCCGATGTCATCGACCGTCGCGAGGGCATTCCCATCACCCTCTCGCTTGTGTACATGGAAGTCGCCCAGCGAGTTGGCCTTCGCTGTGACGGCGTGGGCTATCCACGGCACTTCATCGTCCGCTGCGGCGAACCCGAAGACCCCCTGTACATTGACCCCTTCAACCAGGGCACACGCATTGACCGCGCCGAACTGCTTTCCGGGTTGCGCACGACCGCTCCCGGCGGGGCCGCGCCCGAAGCGATGCTCTGCGCCGTGACACGCCGGCAGATCCTGCAGCGCATGCTCACCAACCTCCACCGCATCTTCCGCGAGGCGCGCGACGTCGAGCGGTGGCTTGCGACGGTGGAGTTGCGCCTCCGGCTTGAGCCCTGGACCGCTGCGCTGGTCGGCGAGCGCGGCATGCTCCACTACCGGATGGGCCAGCCCGCTCTCGCACTGGCCGACCTTGAGCGCTATGTTGGCGGCGGCGGACGCGCAGCCGCAGTCTCCGGGGCCGTGAGGCTCCTCGATCAACTTCGTGCCCGGAACACGGAACCTGAGGAGATGCCATGACCAGCGAGATGCCCGGCCGCCCGGCCCGTGGCCACCAGGCGCTGCAACGGTCAATCGCCTGGTACCTTCGCCAGCTCAGCAGGGTCATGAACGTGCTTTCGGATGATGAGCTGGATAGGCTGGTCCCCCTCCTCACCGAGCGCCGCTTCCGGCCCCGGCAGGTGATCTTCTCCACGGGCGACCCGGCCGAACGCGTCTATCTGCTCCTCAAGGGCAGGGTCAAGATCTACCAGGTGGCCGAAAACGGCAAGGAAATAATCCTGGACCTTGTTGGCCGGGGCGGCATCGTGGGCGATATGGCAATCGTGGAGGGCGGAGAGAGGATTGCCTGCGCGCAGGCAATCCATGAGACCGTCGCCGTGAGCATCTCCTGGGAGGATTTCTCCCACCTGCTTCAACAGTCGCCCCGGCTCGGTTTCGCCATGGCCGAGCTGATGGCCCGGCGGCTCGCAGGCATGCAGCGGACCTTCATGAACATGGTTTCCAAGCCCGTCTCGGCAAGGCTCGCCGACGTGTTGTTGAACAGCCAGGATGGCGCCGTCGTCCATCTCGGCCTGACTCACCAGGAGCTCGCCCAGACGATTGGCACCAGCCGCGAAACCGTGACTGCCCTCCTCAGCCGTTTCGTGACGATGGGGGTGATTGCGCCTCTTGCTGGCGGGTACCAGGTCGCCGACCCGGCCCTGCTGCGCCTCATCGCCCGCGGCGAGATCCAGGTCTCACCGCGACACCCGGCCGGAAGCCAGCCGAGCGCTGTCGCACCCTGATGGTCCGCGCCCCTGGTGAGGCGGCTGCGTCCATTCCCGCTCGCCACGGTCCCGCGCTGATCGCCCACATGGCGGGGAATACTGCCCGCCAGGTTCGGGCAGCGATCGAGGAAGTCGCCGATTTCGTCGAGGTCGACCTCTGGGCCCATCGCGGCCGCCTGGAGGCCCGCCACGAGCGGGCGCTCTATCCGCTTCCACTCTGGTTCGAAGAGTGGACGACGGTGCGCCGCGCCCCCCGCAGGCCCTTCACCCTCGCCGGGCTTCTCGCCGAGACATCCGGCAGGACAGGCGTCTTCCTCGACCTCAAGAACGGGCGGGACGAACCCGCCAGGCTCGTGCGCGCCGCCCTCGATTCGGCAGGCGGCTTCCCCGGACCCCTCGTGGCGTCATCCCAGCGCTGGGGTACCCTGCGCGGCCTCCAGCAACTTGTCCCTGAAGCCGGGCTCTACTACTCGATCGACGTGCGCGCCAAGCTCGACCTGTTCCGATCCGTGATGGAGCGCGACCTGCGACCCGCCGGCATCTCCTGCCGTCATACCCTGCTCGATGAGGGCATCGTGCAGGAAATGCACGACCGCGGCCTCAAGGTGGTGGCCTGGACGGTGGACGAGCCCGCACGGGCCGAGGAGCTCGCCGCCTGGGGAGCCGATGGCATCACCACCCATCGTGTCATCGAGCTTCGCAGCCACCTGGGGTTGGTGCGGTGACTTCACTTGCCGTGTACATCCACATCCCTTTCTGCACCGTCAAGTGCGGCTATTGCGACTTCAACGCCTACGCCGGCATGGACAGGCTGAAGGCCGGCTACACGCGCGCGCTCCTGCTGGAAATCGAAGGGTGGCGAGAGGCGATGGCCGGCCACGATGTAACTTCAATCGCCTTTGGCGGTGGGACCCCGGGCGAGATGCCGGCCGGCGACCTCGCCGCGATCATTGGCGCCCTGCGCTCGGCCGGCACAATTGCCCGGGACGCTGAGATCGGGCTTGAAGCCAACCCGGGCTCAATCGGCCCGGACCACCTCTGCCAGCTCGCCGCCGCCGGCGTGAACCGCATCTCTTTCGGCGCCCAGAGCTTCGAAGCGGGGGAGCTGCGCTTCCTCGATCGCATCCATTCGCCTGAGGCGATCGGCGTCGCCGTTGCGAACGCCCGCCGCGCCGGGATTGCGAGCGTCAACCTCGACCTCATCTACGGGCTGCCCGGGCAGAGCCCCGCGCGCTGGCGATGGACCATGGTCCAGGCGCTTGCCCAGCAGCCGGACCACCTGTCTCTCTATGCGCTCACCGTCGAGGATGGCACTATCCTTGCCCGGCGCGTTCAGGACGGCAGCGTCATCCTGCCCGGTCCAGATGAGGTGGCAGACCTCTACGAGCTGGCCAGCGCCAGGCTGGAAGAGTCGGGGTTCCACCAGTACGAGCTTTCGAACTGGGCGCGCCCGGGGCATGAATCGCGACATAACCTCACTTACTGGAGCGACGGTGACTATCTCGGTCTCGGAGCGGGTGCACACGGGTACATTCGCGGTGAGAGATACGAGAACGTCGCGCACCCCCGGGAGTACATCCGGCGGCTATCGGCGCAGCCTCACTCCCATCGCGCCGCCGTTGCACATGCCTACCGCCCATCCGTGGCGACTGCTATGGCGGACTGGCTCAGCCTGGGCCTCCGCCGCACAGCGGGTGTCGACCCTGGAGCATTCCTGGCCAGGTTCGGGTCCGGCCTCTACGGCATCTTCGGCTCGGTGCTTGGCGAATGCGCGGAGGCAGGGCTGGTCGAGATGTCCGGCGAGCGGACCCGGCTAACGCGCGCCGGCCGCCTGCTTCATGGCGAGGTTTCAGTCCGCCTCCTGCTCGCGGTCGAGGAATCAGGCGGGGCATGTCCCGGTTCGCTCAGTGCTATATTGGGGCCGCAAGGCTGAGGCGCGAACGTGGCCAACTACGATCCCAGGACCGCCCTCATCGTCGTTGACGTGCAGAACGACTTCGCCGACCCAAACGGCTCGCTCTACGTGAAGGGCGCTGAGGATGTCGTCACTTTCATCAGTGCGGAGGTGGCACGAGCACGTGCAGCCGGCAGCCTTGTTGTCTACACCCAGGACTGGCACCCGCCCGAAACGCCACACTTCGCCACCGGCGGTGGGGTCTGGCCCGTTCATTGCGTGCGCAACACGTGGGGCGCCGCCTTCCATCCCGGGCTGAAGGTTGAGGGAGACACGGTCCGCAAGGGCGCTGGTGGGGAGGATGGGTACTCCGGGTTCACGGTGCGCGACCCCGAGAGCGGACGCGAGTCGGAAACGGACCTTGCCGCAATGCTCCACGATGCGGGCATCGAGCGCGTCATCGTGGTGGGGCTGGCGACCGACTACTGCGTGAAAGCCACGGCCCTCGATGCGGTGCGAAAAGGATTCTCGACGTTGCTGCTCCGTGATGCGGTCCGCGCGGTCGACCTTACGCCGGGTGATGGAGAGCGGGCGATCGAGGAGATGTGCAGGGCGGGCGTTTCGCTTGAATAGGCGCTGCCGGGAGCGTTTCCGTTGTGGGTGACCGGGGCTAACGTTGCCCTGCTAACCGACCTCTACGAGTTGACTATGGCGGCGAGCTACCTCGAACACGGGATGAACCACCCCGCCACATTCGACCTCTTCGTGCGCCACCTCCCCGCCAATCGCAACTTCCTCATCGCCTGCGGATTGGACGATGCCCTCGCCTACCTGGAGGGTCTCCACTTCGACAACGAAGCAATTGCCTACCTGCGCTCCCTGGGCCTGTTCAGTGAGCATTTCCTCGCCTACCTGCAGCGAATGCGGTTCACGGGCGAGGTCTGGGCCATGGCCGAGGGCGAAGCCTACTTCCCGGAAGAACCCGTGCTTCGGGTTACGGCGCCTCTCATCGAAGCCCAGGTTGTCGAGACGTTCCTGCTGAACTGCCTCAACTTCCAGTCGCTCATCGCCTCGAAGGCTGCCCGCATCGCCATCGCCTGTGGTGAACGCCAGTTCGTGGACTTCTCTCCGCGACGCGACCACGGAGCGGATGCCGCTCTCAAAGCGGCGCGGGCCTCCTACATTGGTGGTGCGGCCGGGTCGTCCAATGTGCTCGCCGGGCGGGTCTACGGCATCCCCGTGAGCGGGACCATGGCCCACGCCTTTGTCATGTCGTTTGAGCGGGAGATGGATGCCTTCGTCGCCTTCGCCCGGACTTTCCCCGATCGTGCGACGCTCCTGATAGACACGTACGACACCCTCGAAGGCGCCCGCAATGCCGTTCGCACGGCGAAGCTGCTCGAACCCGAGGGTGTCCGGGTCCAGGGGGTGCGCCTTGATTCGGGGAACATCGCTGAGCTTGCTGCCGGCGTGCGCTGCATCCTCGATGAGGGTGGCTGCGATCACGTGCAGATCTTCGCCTCGGGAGACCTTGATGAGTACCGCATCGCCGCGCTGCTGGCTGCAGGCGCGCCGGTCGATGCCTTCGGCGTCGGTACGCAACTCGGGGTGAGTGCCGATGCGCCGGCGCTTGGCGGCGTCTACAAGCTTGTCGACGATGCCCACGGCCCGAAGGTGAAGCTCTCCGCCGGCAAGCGCACCCTACCCGGGCGCAAACAGGTCTATCGCATCGAGCGCGGCGACGACTCCGCCCACGACGTGATTGGTCTGGAGGACGAGGCGCCCCCGGCAGGCGGGCGGCCGCTCCTGCAGCCGGTCATGGCAAATGGGCGGCGCGCTTCGGCGCCCGGGCCGCTCGTTGCCGCAAGAGAGCGGTGCAGGCAGGCTCTCGATGCCCTTCCCCCGCGCCTGCGTGCGCTGGAAGTGATCGTGCCCGGCCACCCCGTTCGCTACTCCGGCATGCTTACCAGGCTGCTGGAGGTGGAAACCGCCAGGCGCACGCCACCAGACCGCCCCACGGTGTAGAATGCCGAACAAATGTACGTCATCGGCACCGCGGGCCACGTGGACCACGGCAAGAGCACCCTTGTCCAGGCGCTGACGGGCATCGATCCCGACCGCTTGCGCGAAGAGAAGGAGCGCGGGCTCACCATTGACCTTGGCTTTGCCTGGCTCACCCTCCCCTCGGGGCGCGAGGTCAGCATTGTCGACGTGCCCGGGCACGAGCGCTTCATCAAGAACATGCTCGCCGGTGCCGGCGGGGTCGACCTCGCCCTTCTCGTCGTCGCGGCCGATGAAGGCCCGATGCCGCAGACGCGCGAACACCTGGCCATCCTTGACCTCCTGGAAGTGCCCGCGGGGGTTGTGGTCCTGACCAGGTGCGACCTTGTGGATGACGAGTATGCCGCCCTGGTTGAGGCCGAGATGGATGATGTCCTCTCCGGCAGCTGCCTCTCCGATGCGCGCCGGGTGCGCGTATCCGCCCTTACCGGCGATGGCCTGGGCCAGCTTCTTGCGGCCGTGGATGAGGCCCTCGATCGTGCGCCGCCCCGGCGGGACCTCGGGCGCCCCCGCCTGCCGATCGACCGGGCGTTCACCATCCAGGGTTTCGGCGCGGTCGTCACGGGCACGCTCGTCGATGGCGCACTGGAGGTGGGGCAGGAAGTCGAACTCCAGCCGGGTGGGCTGCGCGCGCGGGTGCGCGGCCTGCAGCGGCACCGTTCGAAGGTGTCGCGCCTGGAGCCCGGGACGCGCGCTGCTGTGAACCTGAGCGGCATTCGCGCCGAGGACCTCCGCCGTGGGATGGTGCTTTCCCTGCCGGGGTCCCTGGGTCCTGTCATGGCCGTCGACGTGCTGCTCCGCGCGACCGGGACCCTGACTCACCCGCTGGCGCACGACTCGGGGGTCACCTTCCTCAGCGCAACAGGCGAATCGGAGGGGACAGTGCGCCTCCTGGACTGCGATGAGCTCGTCCCGGGAGGTGAAGCCTGGGCCCAGGTGGTGCTGAGCTCCCCTGTCGCAGTCGCTCCTCGCGACCACTGCATCCTGCGCACCCCCAACGAGACGGTGGCAGGCGGCCGCATCGTCGCCATCAACCCCCGGCGGCGCCGTCGCTTCCATGCGCCCACGCTTGAGGCGCTTGCCCGGCAACTCCGGGGCAGCGCCCGGGAACGCCTGGAGGACCTGCTCGCGGGAGGGCCGTTCGATCATGCGGATGTGGCTGCCGCACTCGGCCTGGAGCCTGCCGAGGCGGAGCAGGCGATCGCGGAGTCCCTCGCCGCCGGGAGCGCAACCCGCGTCGGCGAGCGGCTCTATTCATTGGCGTGGATGGATGGCGCCGGTGCGCGGGTGATGGCCGCAGTCCAGGAATTCCTGCGCGCCAACCCCCTGAAGCCCGCCGCCCCACGCGAACACGTGCGCAGCAGCGCCAGGCTTGATTCTGCTGCCTTCGATGCTGTCATCGCGCGAGCCCTGGAGGCAGGGCGCCTGGTCGAACAGGGTGCAGGTGGCCTCGCCCCGGCTGGCTACCGGGTCGAGCTTCCTCCCGCGCAACACGCCGAGGTCGAGCGCTTCCTCGCCGAACTGAAGCTGGGGGGCTTCAGCCCTCCCACAGAGCGCCTGCCCACTCCCGGCCTGCTGGCCTACCTTGCCGGGCAAGGGCTCATCGTGGACACGGGCGCAGGCGTGGTCTTCGACGCAGCCGTGTTTGCCGCCATGCTCGAACGCGTCAAGGCACACCTGGGCGACCACGGCAGCATCAGCCTGGCAGAAGTCCGCGACATTTTTGGGACGAGCCGGAAGTACGCCCAGGCCTTCCTCGAACACCTCGATGCGCGACACATCACCCGTCGCGAAGGTGATATCCGCGTCCTGCGCCAGCCGGCGGAGGTGTCCCGGTGACCCTGCGAATGGAGCAGCTCCTGCCCCAGCTCCCCGGCGTCGTCGCCGCCTATGCCGCAGGGCTCGAATCGATGAAGGACGGTTTGAAGGCCGCCGATTCCGTGCTCTCGTTGTGGTCGGCTGATCGCCTGGACTGCGACGCGCGCATCCGCGCCGCAATGGCCGGCTCCTCGCAGCCGTACGCGGTGTCACTGCGCGAACCGCCCGGCGATGTCATGCCATTGCCTCCCTTCGCCGCTGTGACGGTGGTCTCTTCCGATGGTTCGAGCATCGAGCCCGACCGGTTCGCACCCGTCCAGTGCTACGTGGTGAACGCCGGCTTCGCCGTGCTCCCCTACGGCACCGGGCAGGAAGCTGCACTGGGCGCCCGCTGCATCGTGGGCCCGCCGGCGCCGGAGGCGGAAGGGGAGGAAGATGAAGGCGCGGAAGATGCTGGCCCCCGAGCCTGGGGCGTAAACCTCTTGCGCGACGTCGTAGAGATGGAAACCGGTTCCGGCCTGGCAGTGGCCAGCGCTGCCGCAAGCCCCACAGTGCTCCTGCTCGATGGAACGCTCCTACCCTGGGACCTCGACTCGAGGCAGGTCGCCGAATCCACCCGGCAAGAGCTGGTTGGGCGCACGCGCGAAGCACTCGACCACCTGTCCGGATGTGGAGGGAGCCTCAGCGTGGGCGCCTACGTCTCCGGGTCGCGTTCGAGCGATGTCGTCAACAGCCTCCGCGCCCTGGCAGCGGCCGGCAGCCGGGGCTGGCCCGCCAGTGACGGCCACCTCTTCGCAACGCGCCTGCGTGACGGCGAGCGCTCCGCCGTCTTCCGCGCGGCCAGCGAGCGCGTTCGTCGCGTCGAGGAGTTCTTTGAAGGCCAGCACGAGGTCTGTTTCTTCTATCTGCGCATCGGCGATGATGTCGCGCGCGTGGAGCTGCCCCGCTGGGCAACGACTCCCGGGCAGGTGGAGCGCCTGCACACGACGCTGGTCGACCAGTGCAGGCGCTGCGACGGCTATCCCCGCGCCCTGCAAGAGGCCCATGAGCAGGCGGTCATCTCCGCCGGCGATCGGCAGGCCTTCAGCCGGATGCTCGATGCGGAGGCCCTCCGCCACGGCCTGCGTGCCAGCGCAAACAGCAAGCAAATGAGCAAGAGAAGGAGGGGCCTTTGACAGCGCCGCCAGTCCCGCGCGTGGTCGAAGCCGGTCTGAGGGCATTCCAGTGCGCCTACGAACGGTACGTTGAGGAGCCGTTCCGGCTGGGGCAGTTCGCGGTCGTGCGCGAAGGGCCATGCTTTGTCGCCGGGGTGGTCACCGATGCAATCAGTGGGCCGGAGGACCCCTCGCGCCCGCTCCTGCCGCGGGGTGCGGCCGGGCAGACCGCTGCCGAGGTCATGGCCGGCAACCCCGAGATCCGCCTGCTCCTGCGAACGCGGGTCTCGGTCGTCAGCTGTGGCCACATCGAAGGCGAGGTCGCCCGGGCCTCGTTGCCGCCTCTCCCGCCACCACTTCTCGCCCGGGTCGAGCCAGCAACCGCCGCCGAGGTTGTGCGCCTCACCGGCGACTGCGCCTTCCTCGCCCTCCTCGCCGGGGCCCCGGGTTGCGACGACGCAGCCGTGGCAGCAGCGGTGCGTGCGGCAGCATCGGTTTTCGGCCCGGGGGCGCACGAGTTCACGGTCCGCGCCGGCAAGGAGCTGGCGCGGCTGCTGCGGGCCGAACCTGCACGGCTCACAAGCATCGTCAGGGGGATTGGAGCATGACCGGCACATCGCACCTGGGCGTCGTCGTCGGTGGGTCGCTCACAAAGAGCATCGAGGTCCGGCTTGACCCCGGCGCTCCGACCGCCATCGGACACTACGTGATGGCGCCTCTGGAAGGGGGCGGCCAGCTGCTGGGCATGGTGACCGATGTGCTCCTGCGCTCGGCCGAAAGCGGCCCCACCTCCTGGCCACCGCCCGCGGGCAACGACCCCGCCAGCGCGCTTCTGCGCGAAGTGCTCCTCGACACCGGCGTATACACCGCGATCGAGGTCACCCCTTACCTCGAAGTGAACCAGGCGACAGGAGAGAACGCCCGCGCCCGTCGCCTCCCCCGGCACTTCGCTCCCGTTGAACAGGCCGGCCAGGAAACGGTGGATGCTGCGTTCGCTGTCGGCGACCGCGCCTCCGTCAACCTCGGAACGCCCCTTGGCATGGAGCGCGTCGAGGTCTGCGTCGACATCGAGAAGCTGTTCGAGCGCTCGGCCGGCATCTTCGGCAAGAGCGGCACAGGAAAGACCGTTATCGCCGTGCAGCTGCTCGATGCCATGGTGCAGCACTCCGCAAACCAGGCTGCCAATGCCGGCCGCACTGTTGCCCTCGTCTTCGACATGCACGACGACTACGGGCAGCGGATCAAGTTCGAAGGCGGCGAACGCGCCTCGCTGAAGGGTCTCCACCCTCAAGGTGTCGGCGTTTACTCGCTCGAACGGAATGCCATGAACGTCGATGGCCGGGTGACCATCGGCACCCGCGATATCCAGCCCGAAGACCTCGAAGTGGTCCGCGAGGTTCTCTCTTCGACGCCGGCAGCAGTGGACGCGTCGTACGAGTGCTCGGCGCGCTTTGGTGATTCGTGGCTTGACGAGATCCTCGCTGACGACCCTTCGCAAACCGTCGTCCGGAAGCTGTGGAAGGGCGAGGACCCGCCCGAGGATATCAACTGGAATCGCGTTGCCACGCGTATTGGCGTCCACCCGGGCTCGTTCGAGAGCCTGCGCCGCGGGTTGCGCAAGCTCGCCCGGCGCGAGTTCGTCCAGAGCGGCGGAAGCCAGGTGGGCAGCGTCATCAGTGAGATTGTCAACATGCTTCAGGGCGGCAAGACCGTGGTGGTGCAGTTCGGGAGGTTCGGCAATGACCTCACGAGCTACATGCTCGTGGCGAACATGCTCTCCCGGCGCATCTGGGAAAGATACCGCGAGGCGAAAGAGGACGCGCGAGGCGACCGCGCCAAAGAGCCGAACCGGCTCGTCATCGTCATCGAAGAAGCGCACAAGTTCATCGATCGGGCCATTGCCAGCCAGTCCATCTTCGGCCAGATAGCGCGCGAGCTGCGGAAGTACAACGTCACGTTGCTCGTAATCGACCAGCGCCCCAGCCAGATCGACAGCGAGGTGCTTTCGCAGATTGGCACCCGGTTCTGCTTCCAGCTTGATGGCGATGCCGATGTTGAAGCGCTCGTCGGCGGCGTTGTCGGCCGGTCCGGCCTAAGGCAGGTCATCGCCTCGCTTGAGAGCCGCCAACAGGCGCTCGTCTTCGGCCATGCCCTGCCCATGCCGGTAATGGTGCGGCCGCCTGACCTTCCTGCCACCCGGACTCCCGGCGCGTCGCTCCGTGACCGGCTGCGTGGCAATGGCGGGAAGAGCGAGGTCACTCCTACCGGGCTCTACGGCTCATAACCCGTGCCCGGGCGCCAGGGGAAGCGGCGCTATGCTGGTTCGAGTTCGGCCCCGGGCTCTTCCTTGCGGCCGGTCAGCCGGCGGAAGAACTTGCCCATGTCGTCGTTTTCCCACGCCACCACGAACTGGCTCGCGATCCCGATGCTCGAGTACGTCCCGCTCACGATGCCGATGAGCAGCACCAGCAGGAAGTTGCGGATTGTCACACCGCCGATGAGGAGCATCGCCACCACCGTCAGTACGACAACGAACGAGGTGTTGATGGAGCGTGCCAGCGTCTCCGTGAGGCTGGCGTTCACCGCCTCCGTGAACGGGATGAACGGGTCATGCGTCACCTTCTCCCGGATGCGGTCAAAGACGACGATTGTGTCGTGGACAGAGAACCCAATGACGGTCAGCAGCGCGGTGATGAAGCCCGTATCCACCTGCGTGCCGAACCACTTCCCAAGCAGGGAGAAGAGACCCAGGATCACGACCGCATCGTGGAGAAGCGCAATCACTGCGGCGGTCCCAAAGAGCCACGGCTTGTGCAAGTGCCGGAACGCCAGCGAGATGTAGACGAGGATCGCCAGTGATGCCGCAATCACGGCGAAGGTGGCGTTCCGCGCAATCTCTGTGGAGATCGTGCTCGAAACGGTGGAGAAGTCCTTGCGCGTCACCGGCCCGAACTTCTCGCCAAGCGATGCCTGGATCTGGTCGATCTCTCCTGATTGCACAGGCCCTTCGGCGGAGCCGAGGCTTGGCGCCCCTTCGAGCACGCTGGTATGAATCAAGAACTCGTTGGTCCCGGCCCCCTGGATGCGCGCCTCACCGTGACCAAGGTCGGCCATCGCGCCTCGCAGGTCCTCTTGCTTCACCTCCTGCTCGAAGGCGAGCGTGAACGACGAGCCCGAGGTGAACTCAATCCCCGCCTCGAGGTGGGGTGGAATGGCCAGGATGACCGCAGCCACGATGAAGATCGCGATCGAAGGGGCCAGGTACCACCAGCGCTTACCGGCGAAGTCGAGCATCCCTAACCCTCCTGTGCCTTTGTGGCCGCGCGGCCACCCGCAGCAGGCTTCGTTTCCTCCGCGTTGAACAGCCAGTGATTTCGCGCAAGCGGCGTCCCTACAACCATCTTCAGGAAGGTGCGCGTCACAGTGATTGCCGAGAACATGCTCACCCCGACGCCAATGGCGAGCGTCAGTGCAAAGCCCTTCACGAGCGCCGCGCCGAACTGGTCACCGAACCAGTAGAGGATCAGGCAGGTGATGAACGTCGACACGTTGGAGTCGCGAATCGACGTCCACGCCCGCCGGAAGCCGACATCAATCGCCGAATTGAGCGTCCGGCCACGCCGTAACTCCTCCTTCATGCGCTCGAAGATGAGGATGTTCGCATCGACTGCCATGCCCACGGAAAGGACGAAGGCCGCAATCCCGGAAAGGGTCAGCGTTACCGGCCAGAGCTTGAACACTGCAAGCGTGAGCGACGTGTAAACGCCGAGCGCCAGTGCCGCAAGCAGGCCCGGCAGCCGGTAGTAGAGAATCATGAACAGCGCTACTGCCAGCAGGCCAATCTCGCCCGCGTGGACCGAGTCGCGTACCGAATCCTCACCGAGCGTGGCGCTCACTTCGCTGGACTGGACGGTCTTAAGGGGAATGGGCAGGGCGCCCGCGTTGAGCTGCTTCGAAAGATTGCGCGACTCAGTGAACGACGGCTGGCCCGTTATCTGCCCCTGGCTGGAGATGACGCTCTGGACCACCGCGCTCGATATCTCCTGGTCGTCAAGGTAGATGAGGAGAAGCCGCCGTGGGTCGTTTTCGGGGTATTGAAGCGCGCGGGTGGTGATCTGCTCCATGAGCGTCGCGCCTGTCCCCGTCGTCTCGAAGTTCACGGCGTAGGTGGTGGAGATGCGCGAAGGATAGGTATTGCTCTTCAGGTACTGACCGGTCATGGTCAGCGTCTGGCCATCGACCACGCCCGTGGCCGGGATTACCTCGTTCGCATCATTGATCACGCGAAATTCGAGCTGGGCCGTCTTACCGATCAGGTTCTGGGCATCGGTGAGCGACATTCCCGGGACCTGCACGGTGAGACGATTGCCGCTGGCGGACTGCACTTCGGCTTCGGAAACCCCGAACTCGTTGACGCGGCGCTCAAGGACTTCGCGGGCAACTTCCAGCGCTTCGCCCAGGTCGCCTTCGTAGCTCTCCGGGGGGTCGGCTTCGAGAACAAGGTAAGAGCCGCCGCGGAGGTCGAGCCCGAGCCTCATCGTCTCCCGTTCCCAGCCACCGATCTTGATCCCGCGGCCCGATGGCCAGAAATCACCGGGAAGGTACCTTTCCGGCTGGCTCGGCCAGACAGCCACGGCGGCAAGAGCCGTCAGGGCGACGACAAAGAGAAAAAGGGCGATCGTGGAAGTGCTACGCACGGGGCTCGGGGGCCTCCTGGCTGGATAGGTCGCCTCGATCAGGCGCGGGCGCGGGTTCCAGGGTCGTCAATCGGCGGGCTATCGCGTCCGTCAGCGCGCGAACGCGCACTCCGGGAGCAATCTCCAGGACTATCTCCGTAGGCCCATCGGGTGGCGTCACAACGTCCTTCACCTCGCCGATGATCCCCCCCGTGGTCACAACTTCGTCGCCAATGCGCATCTCACGAACGGCTCTGCGCTGCGCCTTCTGGTTCTTGAGGACGGGCTGCAAGAGGATGAAGTAGAAGGCCGCCACCGCCAGGACGGTGTAGAAGATGACGCTCCACATGACGGCCATTTGGAGACTCTCCCGCCTGTCACTCCGGGTGCGACCCCGGATGGCCGCCTTCGGCCCGCAGGCTTGCCAGGGCAACGCGCGCCAGCTGCAGCGCCTCTTCCCGTCCAGAAACAAGGCCTTCGAGCTCTGCCCGGCGAACCGATGTTAGGACGGCCCCCAGCAAGCGTCCACTTTCGAGATTCAGCTCCGCCTGCAGGTCCTCGCCGCTGACCAGGGGGGGCTCGCCCTCGCCCGCCACAGCCCATGCCCGCGCCAGGATGTAGCTGATGAAGCCGCAGTGCCTGCGGTAGTTCTCTCGCGTGTAGCCCGGCCCCCGTGTCGCCATGCCATCGGCAAGGTTCACGAGCAACAGCGGCAGCACGTGCCCGTCCAGGTCGCTTACGAAGCGGCGCACCGCCCGGTCGGTCGGCGGCCACGCCTTCACCAGCTCCCCGGGCCGCAGGTGATAACGGATGAGCGCGGCCACCAGGCGTGTCGACTCGGGGCCAAACCCGATCGCCGGGAGCCGCTCTGCCATCAGCTCACCGCCCCGGGGGCCGTGGCGCGGAAATTTCAGGCGGCCATCCTCACCGTGGATTGCCGTGTGGGGCTTGGCCACGTCATGCAGCAGGCAGGCCAGCCGGATGAGCGCCGTCAGCGGCGTCCCCTCGACTTCCTGTTCGAGCGACGCGCGGATATCGAACCCGCCCAGGTGCTCCACAAGTTCCGCGCCGTCCTCACCATCTCCGAGCACGGCATCGATGGCGGCGACTGCCGCCAGGTTATGGTCCAGGACATCGTAGAAGTGGCGTTCAGGCTGGGTGAAGCCGCGCCCCGCCTCAAGCTCGGGGACGAGCCCTGTGAGCTCTCCCGCTCTGTCAAGGTCGCGAAGGGCCGGCGCGGCCAGGGGCAGCCTGAGTGCCTCCAGGAGTGTGTGGGTAGCGTCCATCCGTCCAGTGTAGGCGATGCCGGCCGTGGCCACGCGGCGCTCGAAAAAGGCCCGCACCGGCGGGCCTTTGCGTTTGTGGCTTCCGAATCGCCCCTTCAGGCGCGAGGGTGAGCGCTATCGTACTGCTGGCGCCTATCCTGGTCGGTGATGTGGGTGTAGATCTGCGTCGTGGAAATGGAGGCGTGGCCCAGCGCATCCTGCACGTTGCGGAGCGGCATACCGCCCGAAAGCATGTGCGTCGCGTAAGTGTGGCGAATCGTGTGCGGCGTGATCGCCTTGTCCAGGTGGGCCTGGCGGGCGTAGTTCTTGAGGATGAGCCAGAAACCCTGCCTGGTGAGCCGCTCACCCCGGCGATTGACGAACAGGGCCGATTCGCGGCGATTGCGCACCAACCGGGGCCGCACATGGAAGATGTACTGGCGCAGTTCGTCGACCGGCCGCTGATGGAGCGGCAGCACGCGTTCCCGGTCGGCCTTGCCTACGCAGCGGATCGTCACCGGGTCGCTCTCCAGGGCGATATCGGCAAGGTCAAGGCTGACGAGCTCCGTGACCCTGAGGCCGGTGGCGTAGAGCAGTTCGAGCATCGCCTTGTCGCGCCGCGCCTCAGGGGAGTTCTTGCGCGCCGGCTGTTCCAGCAGCTCATCCACTTCACGGGGGGTCAGGGCACGGGGAAGGCTTTTCCCCACCTGGGGCGAACGCAGGTTCTCGGTTGGGTCCTGTTCCACCAGCCCCTCGGCGGCAAGGAAACCGAAGAACGATTTCACCGCGGCCACCTTGCGCGCCACTGTCGCCTCTTTGTAAGAGCGGTTGCGAAGCTCATCGACAAAGGCCACAACAGCCTCGCTGTCAATCTCCCGCCAGGTGCGCCGGGGCCCGCTTTCGCCTCCCGCAAGGGTATGGCGTTCGAACTGGGAGAGGTCGTTCCGGTAGGCAGCGATGGTGTTGTTCGAGGCGTTCTTCTCGACCGCGAGGAAATTCAAAAACTGGGCGATGCAGTCGTCCATAACCTTGCTCACCTCGAGTCTTGACCGTCAGGTTCAGGGGCGGCGCTATCATAGGCGGGCGCATTCTGGCCTGTCCATGCTGCAGCCAGCCGATTTCTGTGAAGATCATGCTTCGCCGGCCGGTGCGGTTCGTGTGATTGATTTGAATGGCCTGACCATGCCATTTCCTGCCCCCCGGGTGGGCCACAGCGCCGGCTCAAGGCTGCGGTGGAGGCCCATGCGAACCGCTATCGTGCCCCATCGGCCCCCTTGAGACCAGCCGTGAAGCCGGTTGATTGCGCGTTGCAGACTGGTGCGCCAGGCGCCTTCGCCCTGCGAGCGGGCAGCTGCCCGCCTGCCGGCCCAGCGTCCGCCAGGGCGGATTTCTCAGCGCCTCCTTGGTTGGGAGCCGCGGACTGGTACCATGCTCTCCAGACTCACGAGCGAGGTGTACCTTGGTCTCTCTCGAACTCTCCGAAGAGGAGCGGATGATCCAGCAGGTCGCGCATGAGTTCGCGAAGAAAGAGATCCGCCCAGCAGCCCCCTACTACGACGAGCACGAAGAAGTCCCATACGACCTGATCAAGAAGGGGGCGGCAATCGGCTTCGGCATCTCGAAGTCGGGGGGATTGCTGACGACAACTTCCGCCCTTGTGCCCTCCATCATCGCCGAAGAGCTCTCCTGGGGTTGCGCGGGCATCGCCCTGGCCATCAACTCCTCCGGCCTTGCGGCTGCAGCCATTGGCGCGACGGCCTCTCCCGAACAACGCGACCACTGGCTGGCCGCAATCGCCTCCGATGAGAACGAAGTGCACCTCGGCGCAATGTGCCTCACCGAGCCAGACGCCGGGTCAGACGTATCGAACATCCAGACAACGGCCACCCGCGATGGCGATGACTACATCCTCAACGGCGAGAAGCAGTTCATCACCAACGGCGGTATTGCCGATGTGCATGTTGTATTCGCCACCGAGGACCGCTCCAAAGGCTGGGGCGGATTGAGTTGCTTCGCCATTCCAAAGGGCACGTCCGGTCTGCAGTCCGGTACGGTCTGGAAGAAGATGGGCATCCGCGCATCGCATACTGCCAACGTTGTTCTGAGTGACTGCCGCATCCCTGCCGCCTATAAGCTCGGTGGCGGCGACGGGTCCGGGGGCGCGGGAGGTGGCAGCGGTGGTCCCGGCGCCCTCGGCGCGCTCATGACCCTCGAACGCACCCGGCCCGTGGTGGGCGCCTACGCCCTCGGTATTGGCAGGGCCGCATACGAATACGCCCTCGACTACGCGAAAGAGCGTGTGCAGTTCGGGCGCCCGATCATCAAGAACCAGGGCATCAGCTTCATGCTGGCCGACATGGCCATGGCCGTCGACTCGGCGCGCCTGATGGTCTGGCGTGCTGCCTGGATGGGCGGCGCCAACGTGCCCTACCTGAGCGCCGAAGGTTCCATGGCCAAGTGCTTCGCCAGCGACATGGCCATGAAGGTCACCGTCGATGCCGTGCAGGTGCTCGGCGGGCAGGGGTTCATGCGCGACCACCCCGTCGAGAAGTGGGTGCGCGACGCCAAGATCTTCCAGATCTTCGAAGGCACCAACCAGATCCAGCGGATGGTGATCGGCCGGGCGCTGGAAGCTCAGCCGAAGAAGGGCTAAGGCGCCCCCGGCTAAAGCCGCCTCAACCCGGGAACGTGTGGCTGCCCTTGTGGTACTCCGTGTTACGGAGAGTGTTACCGCTATGAGTAATGCAAGGACAGCCATCTCCCTGCCCGGTGATCTCCTCGACGAGACCGATCGTCGGGCCCGGGAGGCGGGTCTGAGACGTAGTGCCTTCATCCAGGATGCCCTCGAAGCGCACCTATCGCGTTTTCGCGAGGCCGAGCTTCGGCAGCGGCTTGCCGAGGCATACCGGGAGCTCGAGCCAGACGACGAGGCGGCCGGGCGGCGCGACTTCCAGCGTGCATCTGCGCGCGCAATGGAACGCGAACCCTGGTGATTCGCCAGGGCGAGGTTTACTGGGTGGATCTCGACTCCCCGGTCGGCTCCGGCCCGGGCTACTCGCGTCCCGCGCTTGTGGTTCCGGGTGACCTCTTCAATGAGAGCGGAATCAAGACGATCGTCGTGTTCCTGCTCACATCGAACCCTCAGCGCGCCCGGTTCCCGGGGCACGTGGCCATCCCGGCACTGGAATCGGGGCTCGAGCGCGATAGCGTTGCCGTGCCAACGCAGCTCCATACGCTGGATACCGGACAACTGAGAAGCCGCTCCGGACGTATCAGCAGGTCGCGGTTGACAACCGTGATGGAGGGGATCGCCCTGGTGCTCCGCATGGAAGCGCCGGGCCCGTAGCGACGGCGCAGTCCCCCTCTGCCGGGGCGGGCGCTGGAAGCCCGGCCGAAGAGACCTGGTACCGGCCTATGCGATCCCTTCCAGCCGCCGTTTCAGGCTCGCCAGGAATCCGCCCGCTTCCAGGCCATCCATTACCCGGTGGTCGAAGGAAAGGCAGACGTTCACCATCGACCGGATGGCGATGGCATCACCCACCACCACCGGCCGCTTCACCACCCGCTCCATCGAGACGATGGCAACCTGCGGGTAGTTGACCAGCGGTTTCGAAGCGATGGAACCGAAGGCGCCCGTGTTGTTAACCGTAAACGTTCCGCCCTCAACGTCCTCCACCCGCAACCTGCGCTCATGGGCTCGCCGGGCCAGGTCTGCGATCGCCCTCGCGAGACCGGCGACGTTCATCTCGCCCGCGTTGTGGATCACCGGCACCACGAGCCCATGGTCCGTGGCAACGGCGACACCGATTTGGAGCGCCCGGTAGCGGCGTAACTCCCCGTCCTCCCAGCGTGAGTTGAGGATCGGGAACTCGCCGATGGCCTCGCACACTGCCGCCGTGAAATATGGAAGCATCGTGAGTTCGATGCCGAGTTCCCGGGCGAAACGCTCCTTCTCCCGCTCGCGCAGCGTCGCCAGGCCGGAGACATCCACCTCCACCATCGTCCACGCCTGTGGCGCCTCGATGTTGGAACGGCTGAGATTGTCCGCGATTGTCCGCCGCGTGGCGGAGAACCGGACAACCTCGTACATCGCGTCATCAGTGGCCGCGGGTTTGCCCGCAATCGCCGGCGGGCCCGAGGCAATGCGCGCCTCGATGTCCTTCCGCGTGATGCGCCCGCCCACGCCTGAGCCGCGCATCCCTTCAAGGTCGATACCATGCTCCTTCGCCAGCCGCATGACGGCGGGAGAGTAGAACCGGGAGCGGTCTTCGGGGCTGTGCTGTGGACCGGGCCCCGGGGTCTCTGGCGGGTGTTGCGCGACAGCGGCCGCTGGCGCACCCGCCGGCGCCGGGACCGCTTCATCGGGGGGAATCGCCATGGGGCCGCCGCTCCATCCACCGGCCGGCGAGGCGGCAAACGACGGCGATTGCCCGGACGGACCACCTTCCCCCGCGACCGTGACGGTGCAAAGTGGCGCCCCGATGGCAACAGTCTCTCCTTCGGGCACGAGGATCTCGCCCATCACACCCTCGAACTCCGACGGCAGTTCGGCTGTCACCTTCTCGGTTTCGATTTCGCACAGGGGCTCATCGAGCCTGATGGTGTCCCCCGGCTTCTTCAGCCATCGGAGAATCGTGCCTTCGGTGACGCTCTCACCAAGTTGGGGCATCTTCACAGTCGCCAGGGCAACGCCTCCTTTAGTAAGCGGCGAGGTCACGCGCAGCGGCGGCGATCTTCTCGCGATCGGGCATGAAGAAGTGCTCCATGTTCGGGTGATAGGGCATGGCGGGGATATCGGGGGCGCAGAGGCGCCGGATGGGCGCGTCGAGATGTTCGAAGGCATGCTCGGCGATGAGAGCCGCCAGCTCACCGCCAAAGCCACCTGTGAGCGTGTCTTCGTGCACGATCAGCGCCTTTCCAGTGGCCCGGGCGCTCTCCAGGATTGTCTCGACGTCCAGCGGCTGCAAGGTAAGGAGGTCGACCACGGTGGCCTCGATGCCTTCACTGGCAAGCGCCGCCGCCGCCGCCAGCGACTCGTGAAGCATCAGCCCGTAGGCGTAGATGGTGAGGTCCGTACCCTTCCGCGCGATGCGGGCCCTGCCGATGACCGTTTCCGCAGGGGCGTTGGCAACATCCTGGCGGATGAGCCTGTACGTCCGCTTGTGTTCGAGGAAGAGGACCGGGTTGAGGTCGGCGAGGGCGGCCTTAAGAAGCGACCGGTAGTCGGCGGGGAACGAAGGCGCCACCACCTTGATGCCCGGGAGGTGAGTGTAATAGGCCTCGATGCTCTGCGAATGGTGTTGTCCCCCATGCACGCCCCCTCCCCACGGGGTTCGCACGACCATCGGAAGGCAGGCATCTCCCCGGGTGCGATAGCTCCAGCGAGATGCCTCGCTGCAGAGGTGGTCGAACGCCGCGTGAATGAAGTCCGCAAACTGGATCTCGGCAACGGGCCGGAGACCGTAATGGGCTGCCCCGATCGCCACACCAATGATCGATGATTCCGCAAGCGGCGAATCGATTACGCGGCCCGGGTACTTCGCCACCAGCCCCTCGGTGGCGCGAAACACCCCTCCCGCTTCAACGTCTTCGCCCAGGATGAAGATACGGCTGTCGCGCCCCATCTCCTCGTCGAGCGTTGTGCGGATCGCTTCAATGACCGTCATCTCGGCCATGGTTCAGAGCTCCTTGTAGACGTAGCCAAGGGCGTCCTCGGGCGCCGGGTCCGGTTGCATGAGCGCCCACTGCACCGCATCGCGGACCTCCTCCTCGACGCGCGCCTCGATCTCATCGAGGTCCTCGCGCGGGAAAATGCCGTCCGTCTCAACCCGCGCCCGGAAGAGCACGAGGGGATCCTTCTTCGCCCACTCTTCCAGCTCCTTGCGGGGGCGATAGCGCGTGTCATCGTCGTCACTCGAATGAGGCCAGAGGCGGTAGCACTTCGCTTCGATGAGGAAGGGACCCCCGCCACGCCGGGCCTGGTCGACCGCAGGCCGCACGGTCTGGTAGACCGCGACGCAGTCCATCCCGTCGACCACGGCGCTCTGCATGTTGTAGGCGCGGGCCCGGTCCGCCACGTTCTCCACGGCCATCTCCTTTTCGGTCCGCTCCGTGATGGCAAAGCCGTTGTTCTGGATGTAGAAGATGACGGGGAGGCGGTGAATCGAAGCGAAATTGAGCGCTTCGTGGAAGTCGCCGCGGCTTGTGCTCCCTTCGCCGCAGCAAGTGAGCACGACGATCGGGTCATTGCTGAGCTTCGCCGCAAGGCCAATCCCGGCCGCATGGAGGAGCTGTGTCGCCACCACGCTGGACTGCGTCACGACCCGGCGGGCCGCGTTGCCCCAGTGCGAAGGCATCTGCCGCCCGAAGCTGTTCGGGTCGTCGCGCTTTCCAAGCAGGTTGAGCATCGCCTCGCGGGCGTCCATGCCGTAGACGAGGTTCATCCCCAGGTCGCGGTAGTAAGGGGCCAGGTAGTCGGTGCCCTTCTTGAGGGCCATGGCCGCGCCCACCTGGGCCGCTTCCTGTCCGGCGCCGGCAATCACAAAAGCGGCGCGTCCCTGGCGTTGGAGCGCCATCATGCGCTCGCTCAGGCGGCGTGAAAGCAACATGTAGTAGTACATGTCCTCCAGCTGCTGTTCGCTGAGGAGGTAGTCGGGGAGCGTCTCGCGCGAACGCGGACGGCGGGGGCGGGCGGCGGTCATGAGGGGTCCTGCGCCCAGATCATGGACTTCGCAGGCACCCCGGACACCCCTCCTGCGCGGGGAAGGTCGCGATTGTGCGAGTGTGACCGGTCCGGGTGGGGCCGCAGGTGCTGCATCGGGTCCTCCCGGCGCATGCTAACACAGCCTCTGGTGCTGACTATCCTTCGATAGTTGGGGCCGATGTCTCATCACAGGAAACGGGGAATCCCTGCTGAATCCCGTAAGCCAGCTGCACCGCTGCCGGGTCCGGGATGGCGGGCATGCTGGCAAGCTGCACGATTGCCCCTGCCGGCACCGCCGAATCCATCGCGTAGGCCTCCTCGCCTGCCGGCGTGGGATTGGCTACGAGAATGCTCGCTGCGGGAATGATGGCAACCACGAAAGGCAGCGACAGCGCTGCAAGGAAAGCGGGACGAGGCATGGATCCCTCCCCGATTACGAATGGTTCCATCGTACATACGCGCCTGGCGTCCGTACACCCCGTGTACTGGTTCAAGACGTCCGTGACAGTTGCTCCTTGTGGGATTGGGCCAGGAACTGGGCTGGGGTGAGCATGCCGAGGGCCTGGTGAGGGCGGATGTGGTTGTAGGTGTGTTCCCAGCGGCGGGCAGCGCGGGAGAGGGCGGAGACGGTGAAGTCTTCGAGGGTGAGGTCGTAACACTCCTCGCGGGCGGTGCGATTGAGGCGTTCGACGCGGCCATTGAGCTTGGGGCTGTGGGGCGGAAGGACGAAGAGGAGTATGCCGCGAGCCTGGCAGGCAGCCTCGAAGGCGGCCATGAACTCCGAGCCTCCATCGACCTGGATAGCCCTGACAGCGAAGGGGAGCCGGTCGAGGGCATCGAGGAGGCGTACGGCGAGGGAGGCGGTGGCGTTGGAGGCGACGGTGACCACCGCGCAGCGGCTGGCGACATCGATGGCGGTGAACTGCTTGAGGACCCGGCGGCCATCACGCAGGTCGAGGGTGTCGACTTGTACCAGGTCCCCCGGGTGGAGGGCGAGGTACTCCTTCGGCTTGCGGGTGGCATAGGGGCGCTGCCAGCGCCGCCGCTGGGCCGGGGTACGGTTGAGCGGCGGTTCCTTGAGCTGGCCGTGCGCTTTGAGGTAACGCAGGATGCGGCCCACCATCGAGGCGGAGAGGGCGAACCCCTGGCGCAGGAGGAGCACCGCCAGCTTCAGCTTCCCCCAGCGCGGGAACCGTTCCCGCAACGCCTTCACTGCGAGCACCTGGGCGGTGGTCCAGGTCGGCCGGCGCCGGCGCCTGGGCCTGCTCGGCCGGTCCTCCAGTGTGGCCAGGTTCCTGGGGTCGTACCGGCGCCACCAGCGGTAGAAAGTCTCCCGGCTGATGGCGAAGTGCCGGGCGGTCAGGCACACATTCTGGTCATGCTCCAGGTGCCACTCTATCCACTTCAGCCGTTGCCTCGCCTTCGGGGAGAGCTGTACCAGCTCCTTCCTTGCGAGCTTGAGCATGGGCCCGGTGACACCGCTTACGATGCGCATCGCGCCCTCCGGGCAGGCAGAGACAGCGTGGGGGCTGCTAGACTCGGGCATGGGAGGTCTCCTTGCTTGGCGGAGTGGGTTGAGTGCCACCCCGATCCTACTGGGAGACTCCCCTTTCCCCACATCCCCGCACGGTATCGCCCATTCGAACATGGAGGGGTGCAATCCCGTCGGCAATTGTCTATACAATTACCCGCCCCTCCTATGCCTGCTCCCCTTCCTGCTTGCCAGCCGCTTCGCGACTGTCTCGCAGGTATCTGGACCTGATCACCCCGCCAATTGTGACCCGCTCGCCGATGAGCCATCGCGCCCTGCCCCGTGGCTGCCGGGATTGACACTGCGAACCGTGGCGCGTCGGACTTTGCCGCGTTGTCTTGTGCTAACTCAGCAACAATCTCTAGAATGCGCCCTTGTCAGTCGAGGAGGGCTAGGGTGGCATGACCGAAGCTTCCACTCTGCTTCAGGTCCGCGATATCACGATATCGTTCGGTGGCCTTGTGGCGCTGGATAACGTGTCGTTCGAAGTGCAGAAGGGGCACATTGTCGGCCTTATTGGCCCCAACGGCGCCGGCAAGACGACGATGTTCAACTGCATCACCAGGCTATACAAGCCGGATCGGGGCAGCATCACCTTCAACGGGCAGGACATGCTCTCTGTCCCCGCCTATGGCATTGCCGCCCGGGGAATCACGCGCACCTTCCAGAACCTCGCGCTCTTCCCCACCATGACAGTGCTCGAGAACGTGCTGATTGGGCAGCACCACCTGCTGCACGTCGACCCGGTCTCGTCATCGTTCCGGTTGCCCCATGTCTCCCGGGAGGAGAGCGGTGCGCGCGAACACGCGCTCGAGGTGCTCGACTACCTGGGCCTGATGCCCCACAAAGACAAGATCGTCCGCGGGCTGCCCTACGGCATCCAGAAGCGCGTGGAGACGGCCCGCGCACTGGTCGGGCGGCCCACGCTCCTGCTTCTCGACGAGCCCGCCGGCGGCCTCAACCACGAGGAGGTCACCAGGCTCGGCGAAGAGATCAAGGCCACACGCGATCGCTTCAATCTGACCATCCTCCTGGTGGAGCACCACATGAGCCTCGTGATGGGCATCTCCGACAGGGTGGTCGTGCTCGACTTCGGCAAGCGAATCGCCAGCGGAACGCCGGCCGAAGTGCAGAGCGACCCGGCAGTCATCGAGGCCTACCTCGGGGTGGAGATGAATGGAGGGGCCGCGAATGCTTGAGGTCAGGAACATACGCGCTTCGTACGGTCCGGTGATCGCCCTCCACGACATATCCCTCACGGTTCCCGAGGGCCAGATCGTTACGGTGTTGGGCGCGAACGGAGCGGGAAAGTCCACCACCCTGCGGGTCATCTCCGGCCTCCTCCGCCCCGCGGCAGGGTCGGTCCTTTTTGAAGGGCAGCCCATCCAGGGGAAGCCCGCGGACTGGATAGTCCGCCAGCGCATCTGCCACGTCCCCGAAGGGCGGCAGATCTTCGCCACTCTCACTGTGGAGGCGAACCTCAACCTCGGCGCCTATAGCCGCAAGGACAAGGCAGGAATCAAGGCCGACCTCCAGCGCGTGTTCGACTACTTCCCGCGGCTGGCCGAGCGGCGCCGCCAGGTGGCCGGCACCCTTTCGGGCGGCGAACAGCAGATGCTCGCCATTGGCCGCGCACTCATGGCGCGCCCCAGGCTCCTCCTGCTCGACGAGCCCAGCCTCGGGCTGGCGCCCCTGATCGTCCGCGATATCTTCGGGATCATCCGTGCCATCAATGAAGAAGACCGCGTCACGATCCTCCTCATCGAACAGGATGCCCGGCTCGCCCTCTCCGTCGCGAGCTATGGCTACGTCCTCGAAACGGGCCGCGTGGTGGTCAATGAGCCCGCCGCGGACCTCGCGCGGAACGAAACCGTGCGCAAGTCGTACCTGGGCTACTAGGGAGCACGATGGAAACGTTCTTCGACCAACTCGCAATCGGCGCAAGCACCGGGGCGCTTTATGCGCTCCTCGCCCTCGCCCTTGTCTTCATCTTCCGCGCCACGGATATCGTCAACTTCGCCCAGGGCGAGATGGCGATGTTCAACACCTACATCGGCTGGTCGATCTCGCGGCCGTTGAGCTTCTCGTGGATTCCTTTCCTCGGCATCGAGAGGCACATCAACATTCTCACGTGGCGGCCTGAGGTCTTTGGCGTACCCCTTTTCCTGGGCTCCGAATCCGACGGCAGCACCCGGCTCGGCTACCTCCTGATAGTGATCGGGACCGTCGCCATCGCCTTTGTCATGGGCGGCCTCATTGAACGGCTCATCATCCGCCCGAGCGAAGGGAAGAACCTGCTCAACGCCGTGATCGTGACCCTCGGCATCTTCGCCATCGTCAACTCGATCGCCAACTGGCGATACGGGCCCGTGCCCCAGACCTACCCCGCGCCATTCAAAGGCAACGCCGTTGACTTCGGGCTCTTCAAGCTCGGCCAGCACAGCCTCTTCGCCCTGATCGTGGGCCTGGGCCTGATGTTCGCCATCTACGTATTCTTCCAGCGCACCAGGCTGGGGCTCGCCGTGCGAGCCGCCGCCCTCAACCCGCAGGCAAGCGAGCTGATGGGCATTAACACCGGCCGGATGCTCACCCTAGGGTGGAGCCTCGCCGCGGCCATCGGCTGCCTCGCCGGCATGCTGGTCGCCCCATCAGTGGCCGGCATCTCGCCCAACCTGATGCTCGGCGTGCTGCTCTACGCCTTTGCCGCCGCCGTTCTCGGAGGCCTGGACAGCGCGCTCGGCGCGGTCGTGGGCGGCCTCGCCGTCGGCATTGGCCAGAGCATGGTCGTCCAGTACATCGGGTCCGAATGGAGCGACATCGTCGCCTTCGGGCTCATCATCGGCATCCTGATGGTCAAGCCGACGGGCATCTTCGGCTCGCCGGTAGTGAAGAAGGTCTAGAAATGAAGATGACGGGCAACTACCGGCAGGGTGCAGAGCGATTCATTCCTTCGCCGGCCGAGGCGGTTGTGCTGGCAGCGCTGCTGTTCTTTACCTGGTACCTGTATGGCGGAACCGGCAACGACGTCTTCCTTGGTCTCTCCACATTCATCGTGGTCGCCGTTGCCTGGGTCCTCGGTGTGGCCGTCCGTATCGCCCTGAACGACATGCGCTGGTGGCTGCTGGTCTTCGCCATTCTCCTGGGGATGGCCCCATGGCTCGCCCTCAACACTTTCCAGATCGCCGTCATGACCGAGGTGCTCGTCTTCTCGCTCCTCCTTCATGGCCTCAACGTCGTGACCGGGCTCACCGGGCAGATGTCGCTCGGGCACGGCGCCCTTGTCGGCCTCTCCGCGTACGCGGTCGCCATCCTTGTCGACCATTGGGACTGGCCTTTGCTCCCCGCCATGCTCGTGGCGGTGGCCATCACCTTCGTCTTCGGGTTTGCGCTCGGCATCCCCGCCCTGCGGCTGGCGGGGCCGTATCTCGCCATCGCCACCGTTGCCGCCGCCCTCGTCTTCCCGCTCATCCTGAAGCTCGATGATGTTCAGGACTACACCGGCGGCGTCCAGGGCCTGCGCCTCACCAAGCAGCCGCAGCCGCCCGGGTTCATCGGCGACTTCCTTGAAAACGAAAGCATCGCCAAGATCCCCGAGCAAAAGAAGTTCGCCCCCGAAGAGGTCCAGCTCCGGGAGCGCCAGAAGTTCGCCCAGTCTGCTTACCTGTACTTCCTTTGCTTCGGTGTGGCTGCCGTCGGCACATTCGCCGCCTGGAACCTGCAGCGAAGCCGCTTCGGGCGCGCGTTCATCGCCGTGCGCGATGCGGAGGTGGCTGCCACCTCGATGGGTATCAACACCGCGCTCTACAAGGTGACCGCCTTCGGCATCAGCGCCCTCTATGCCGGCATAGCCGGGGCGCTCCTCTACATGACAGTCGCCTTCGTTGCCCCCGAATCGTTCGACCTGTTCAACCTCTCCATCAATCCCATCGCCTACCTCGTGATTGGCGGCCTGGCCGCGCCCGGGGGAGCCATGGTGGGCGCATTCGGCTACAAGTGGGGCCCCGAGGTGATCAAGAAGATCGCTCGCACCGACACTGACTTCGACAAACTCCAGGGCGCCCTTACCGGCCTGATGCTGATCGTCGTCATGACCCGCATGCCCCAGGGCGTCTGGGGCTCCCTTGTGCGCATCAACAGCTTCTCCTGGCGAACGATGACCCGGGAGGCGAAGGACTGGACGCTCTCCCGGCCCATTGCTTACTGGGTTGCCATCGCGCTGGGTGTGGCCGTCATCCTCGGCATCGGCGCCTGGTACGGCCCCGTCTGGGGTGTGTTCGCGGCCGGACTCCTCGTGGTCGCGCCGCAGGACGTGTGGGCGGGCGTCTACATGTGGCTGCGCTCCCTGGCAGGCATCGGACGCCGCCGCCAGCCCGCGCCGGCGCCGGCCGACGCCCGGTGATCGCACGTGGCCGCCCCGTGGAAGCTCCCACGGTGCTGCCGCAAATCCCCGCGCCGCCGCGGCCCAGGGTTGACCGCACCCCCGTTCGAAGACGCCGTGCCGCAGCAGCATCCCGCGCTGCCTGCCGCCGGCGCGGCGATTCCAGGAAAAGCGCCCCTGGAGTGAATCGCTCGCGCCCTTCTCACCGTAAGGAATTAGCAGGGGGGACTGCTGGGAGCTTCCCGCCGAACTGGAACTTCCCCCGGCCCCGGCCGGGGTTTGTTCATACCACAGGAGGGATACCCACAATATGACCTGGCACCGTAAGACGTGGATGCTGGCGCTCTTCGCCATCATCACGATCCTGCCCGTCCTCGCCATTGCCTGCGGCGATGACGATGACGATGACGACGGCGGTGAAACGCCCGCCACGACTGCGACAACCGCTGCCACCTCGGCTGGCGGCTCGCCGACCAAAGCCGCCACAAAGAGCCCGGCCGACGAGCTCGCCAACATCAAGGGCGACACCACGGGCGTCACCGACAAGGAAGTCAAGATCGGCTCGTACTACGCCAAGACCGGTCCGGCCGCCGTCTACAACGACATCCAGCTCGCCTGGAACATGTACTTCGACGAAGTGAACAAGAAGGGCGGCATTGCCGGAAGGCAGATCAAGTTCATCGTCGAGGATGACGGCTACAACCCCTCGAACACGGTGAACGTCGTGAAGAAGCTGGTCGAACAGGACCAGGTCTTCATGCTCTTCAACGGCCTCGGGACTCCTACCGGTTCGGCCGTCCTTGAGTACGTGAAGGCGCAGGGCGTGCCCAGCCTCTTCATCGCTTCCGGCGCGAGCAAGTGGGCCACCAGCGGCCCCACCATCATCGGCATTCAACCGGACTATGTGACCGAGGGCACCGTCCTCGGCAAGGAGATGGCCGCCAAGCAGAAGGGGAAGAAGTACGGCATCCTCTACCAGAACGACGACTTCGGGAAGGATGGCCGCGAAGGCCTGAAGAAAGGCGTTGGCACCGCCCTCACCCTCGTTGGCGAGGAAACCTACGAAGCCAATGCTGCCGACATCACCAGCCAGGCCCTGAAGCTCATCAACGCCGGCGCCGAGGTGATCGCCACCTACGCCACCCCCGCCCAGTTTGCCGGCGTGCTCAAGAGCGTGAAGGCGCAGGGCAAGACGGTCATCTGGTACTCGTCTTCTGTGACAGCTTCGGGGTCGACTGCCAAGCTGGCCGAAGGCGCCATGGATGGCGTTATCACCGCCGGTTACGGACCCGACCCAACGGACCCTGACCCTGACGTCCAGAAGGTCGTGAAGTTCTACAAGGACCACGGCGTGGCGAACCCCACGGCCTTCCACATCGTTGCGTGGGTCTTCGCCGAGCACCTGGAGCGCCTGCTCACCATCACGGGCAAGAACCTCAACCGCTCGTCCCTCATCTACGCGATGGAAAATGTCGCCTTCCAGGGCGACTGGACGAGCTCGTTGCTCTACAAGCCCACGATCATCACCAAGGATGACCACAGGCCTATCGAGGCGATGTTCATCCAGGTTTGGAACCAGGCAAAGGGGAAATTCGACTACGATCCCACAAAGATCGTCGATTCCGAGACGACGAAGCGGTAGCCCCGCGCTGCGCTGAACCACGTGGGGGCAGGCATTCGCCTGCCCCCTCTACGTTCGGACAGTTTCGAGAACTCCGCGGCTCGTCGCGTCTAGGCTGCTGCTCACCTACCCTTTCACCTGATGGCCAAGCGCATCTTCGACATCGTGCTGACCATCCTGGGGGCGCCGCTGGTCCTGCCGATTCTCGCCATCCTCGCCCTCGCGCTCGCCATCGAGCTGCGCGGAAACCCCTTCTTCCTCCAGCGGCGGGTAGGGTTGCGGGGCACGACCTTCACGATGTTCAAGCTCCGCACCATGCGGCATCCGCGCCCCGGCGAACTGCAACCCCACATCGTCGACGACTGGACCACCTTCGTCTTCAGCCCGCCCGGCGCAAGCGAACCGCGCATAACCCGCCTCGGATCGTTCGCCCGCCGGACATCGCTCGATGAACTCCCCAACCTCCTCAACGTCCTCGTCGGCCAGATGAGCCTCGTTGGCCCGCGGCCCGAGCTCCCCGAAATCGTGGCCCAGTACCCGCTGCCCTATCACCGCCGCCACGACGTACTGCCGGGGATCACTGGCCTCGCCCAGGTCAGCGGCCGCTCCGATTTGACCTATGACGAAATCGTTACCTACGATCTCGCCTACGTGGACCAGCATTCGGTCATGACCGACATCCACATCCTCTGGCGGACCTTCTTCAACGCTCTCACAGGCAAAGGGGCCCGCTGATGCATCCCTCGCCCCCGACTACGAAACGTAATGCCATCCGCCGGTCGTTGGCCGGGGACCCGCTCCACATCACTGCCGCGATCATCCTCGACGTGCTCATTGTCGCTGCCGCCTACGCGGCCGCCTTACTCCTGCGCTTCGATGGCAGCGTTCCCCGCGAGAACGCCCTCTTTGCCGCCCGAGTCTTCCCGCTTGTGGCCCTCGCCTACGTCATCGCGAACATGCTCTTTGGCGTCTACCGCACCGTCTGGGCCTACGGCAGCATCGGCGATATCCTCGCGCTCTTCCGCCCCGTCCTCCTTGTGACACTGCTCGTGTTCGCGGCCAACTTCTTCGTCCAGGACCGCGACCTCCCCCGCTCGGTGGTGCTGATGGCGGGCGCCCTCGTGTTCCCGGGCATGGCCATGGTCAAGATGCGCTCGCGTCTCCTCACGAGACTGCCCTGGGGCGCTTCTGCCTCACGCCGGCTCCTGATCATCGGCGCCGACCGTACCGGGCAGCTCCTCGCGCGCGAGCTCCAGTCCGACCCCGAGCTTAACTACCAGCCCGTCGGCTTCATTGACGACGACCCCCGGAAGTTGCACACCCGCATCCACGGCCTCCTTGTCCTGGGCCCCGTTAGCCAGCTCGAGCAGATCATCCACAAGCGCGACGCCGAAGTGGTCGCCATCGCCATCGCCCGTGCCCCGGGAGCGACAATCAGGGAGATCGTCGGCGTCTGCCAGCGCCTTAACGTCCCGGTCCGCATGGTTCCCGGGGTCGATAACTGGGTTCACGGGGGCCACGACACCCTGAGGGACATCACCCTCGACGACCTCCTCGGGCGTGAACCCGTGCAGGTCGATTTCGCCATCTGCTCGCAAACGGTGAAGGACCGGGTTGTGCTCGTGACCGGGGCGGCCGGCTCGATCGGCTCTGAGCTTTGCCGCCAGCTGCTCAGCTTCGAGCCCCGCGAGCTCCACCTCCTCGACAACAACGAGAGCGGCCTCTACGACCTCTCCCTTGAGCTCACGCCTATGGCTGGCGAGACCACGCTCAGGCTCTGGGTCGCGAATGTTGTCGAAGAGCAACGCATGGACGACATCTTCGGCCGGGTCCGGCCCGGCCTTGTCTACCACGCCGCCGCTCTCAAGCACGTTCCCCTGATGGAAGAGCACCCCGATGAGGCGTTCCGTGTGAACGTGCTCGGCACCCTCAACGTCGCCCAGGCTGCCCGGACCTACCAGGCCGGCACTTTCGTGCTTGTCTCCACCGATAAGGCGGTGCGGCCAACGAGCATCATGGGCGCCACCAAACGCATCGCCGAGCTGCTCACGATTGCCCTTGCCCGCAACAGCGCCCGCACCGACTTCGCCGCTGTCCGCTTTGGCAATGTCATGGGCAGCCGCGGCTCAGTCGTTCCAACTTTCATGCGCCAGATCGAGCGTGGTGGCCCCGTCACCGTCATGCACCCCGACATGATGCGTTACTTCATCAGCATCCCCGAGGCGGTGAGCCTCGTCATCCAGGCGGGCAGCTTCGGCGGGCATGGCAGCATCTATATGCTCGACATGGGCGAGGAGATCAACATCCTTGAGCTCGCCGAGCGCATGATCAGGCTGCAGGGCCTGCGCCCGGGCCTGGACATCGAAGTCGTGTTCACCGGGCCCCGGCCCGGCGAGAAGCTTCGTGAGGAGCTCGTGGCCGACTTCGAGAAAATGCAGGGCACCGACCATCCGAAAGTCATGCGCCTCACCGCCTCCGTCGACGTGACTGAAAGTGAGCTCCTCCGCCTCGTCGACGAGATAACTGCGGGCATGTGGGACGATCGCGAACAACTGCGCGGGCGCATCCACCTTGTCGCACGCCGCTACTCGCTCGATGGCCACCGGGACGCGCGCGCGGAGACCGCCGCGGGGGAGGCCGCTGCCACGTGAGCGAGCAGCGCGTGCACCCCACTGCCGAGGTAAGCCCCGGGGCCTCGATTGGGGCCGGGGCCAGCATCTGGCACCACGCCCAGGTGCGCGAAGGCGCCCGCATTGGCCCCGGCAGCATCATCGGAAAGGGCGTCTATGTCGATGCCGGCGTGAACATTGGCGCAAACTGCAAGGTCCAGAACTACTCCTGCGTCTACCATGGCACGACCCTGGAGGATGGCGTCTTCGTTGGGCCTGAAGTGGTGTTCACCAATGACCGCTATCCGCGCGCAGTCAATCCCGATGGGAGCCTGAAAGGCGACTCCGACTGGGAGGTCGGCGAGACCCTGGTTCGCTGCGGCGCAGCGGTCGGGGCGCGTTCCGTGGTTCTGCCGGGCATCACAATCGGCCCCTGGGCCCTCGTCGCCGCCGGATCGGTCGTCACGCGTGACGTACCCGGCCACTGCCTGGTAGGTGGCAACCCGGCGCGCCCGCTTGGCTGGGTCTGCGTCTGCGCCCGGCGTCTCAACGATGCGCTCCGCTGCGAAACCTGCGGGCGCGCCTACGGCCGCGCTGGCGGTGACCTGGTTGCCCTCCAGGGCGCCCCGGCGCGCTGACTTCCAACCGCTAACCGAAAGGGAACCGCAGTGACTGTATCCGGACGCCCATTCATCCCTGTGGCAAAGCCACTCGTCGGCGAGGAGGAGAAGCGCGCCGTGCTCGAGGTCCTCGAAAGCGGCCAGCTCGCCCAGGGCAGCCGGACGGCCGCCTTCGAAGAGGCCTTCGCCGCCTACGTGGGCGCCAGCCACGCCATCGCCGTCAACAGCGGAACCGCCGCCCTCATAGTGGCCATGCAGGCGCACGGCATCGGGCCCGGCGATGAGGTCATCACCACCCCCTTTAGCTTCATTGCAAGCGCCACCAGCATCATTGCCTGCGGCGCCACTCCCGTGTTCGCCGACATCGATCCGTATGACCTCAACCTCGACCCCGAGAAGGCCGAGGCCGCCATCACCCCGCGGACGAAGGCGGTCATGCCCGTCCACCTCTTCGGCCACCCCGCGAGGGTCGAGGAGTTCACTGACCTCTGCGAGGAGTACGGCCTCGCCCTCATCGAGGACGCCTGCCAGGCGCACGGCGCCGAGCACCAGGGCCGGCGCGTGGGTACCTACGGCACCGGTTGCTTCAGCTTCTACCCGACAAAGAACATGACCACCGGCGAAGGCGGCGTCATCACCACCAACGACGACCAGGTTGCCGCCCGCTGCCGCATCATTCGCAACCACGGGCAGGAGCGCCGTTACCTGCACGAGCACTTCGGCCTCAACTGGCGCATGACCGACCTGGCTGCCGCCATCGGCACGGTGCAGCTTGGCCACCTGGAGGCGTGGAACGAGACCCGGATTGCCAATGCTGAAGCACTGGCGGGGCTCATCAGGGTCGCCGAAACCCCGCGCGTGCGCGAGGGCGACCGGCACGTCTTTCACCAGTTCACCATCCGGGTCGCACGCGACCGCGACCGCCTCTTGAAGGCCCTTGAAGAAGCCGGTGTGGGCAGCGCTGTACACTACCCCATCCCCATCCACCACCAGCCCATCATGCGGCAGCTCGGCCACGGCGACTTCTCCTTGCCGTTTGCCGAAGCGGCGGCCGAAGCTGTGCTGTCGCTCCCCGTTCACCCTTCGCTCCAACCCGAGGACGTGGAGTACATCGCCGCCACGGTGAACCGGCTCGTGGAATCGCGGGCGTAGCCGCCATTCCGTCCAGCCCGTGCGCCTTCCCGCCTTTCGGGATACCCTCGAAGAAATGAAAAGCCCCCTTCGCGCCGCGGTCATCGGGCTCGGCTCAATGGGCGCCAACCACGCTCGCGTCCTCTCAGAGCTCCCCGGAGTGGCGCTTGTTGGGGTGGCCGATTCGGACCCGGAGCGCGTTGCGAAGGCCACCGCAAACCGGGCCTTTCCCGGGTTCACTGGCATCGCCGCGTTGCTTGCCGGGACTACTCCCGAGATGGTTTCCGTGGTCGTGCCCACCGGCCTCCACGAGACCGTGGCCCTGCAGGTGATTGGCGCTGGCGCGAACGTCCTGGTCGAAAAGCCCATCGCCGCGGACGTGCCTGCGGCCGCTCGCATCGCAGCTGCTGCGGAGGCTCGCGGGGTGGCACTGATGGTCGGCCATATCGAGCGCTTCAACCCCGCCATCCGGGAGCTGAAAGCGCGGCTCGATGCCGGCCAGGGGGGAAGGGTGCTGCAGATACGCGCCCGTCGCGTGGGGCCCTTCCCGCATCGCATCCGCGATGTTGGGGTCATCCATGACCTGGCGCCGCATGATATCGACATAATGCGTTATTTGCTTGGCGACGAAGTGGAACGTGTCTACGCTGAAGCGCAGAGCCATATCGCCACCGGCAATGAGGATCTCTTCGCCGGGATGCTCCACTTTCGCAGTGGCGTCCTCGGCCTGCTCGATATCAACTGGCTCACCCCCACCAAGGAACGGACTCTCACCGTCCTCTGTGAAAAGGGGATGTTCGTCGCCGACTATGCGCTCCAGTCGCTCGCGTTCTACGAGAACTATGCGGCTGCCGCCAGGGAAGGTTTGATCGCGAGCGTTACCGAGGGGCCGATGACCCGATATCCGATCAACAACCGCGAACCCCTGCGGGTCGAACTCGAGGCTTTCAGGGATGCCGTTGCAGGAGGTCTGCCCGCACCTGTGGACGCCCGCGACGGCATCGCCGCCCTTGCCGTTGCCGAGGCGCTCGTGGCGTCCGCGCGCGCCGGTACGCCCGTCGTGGTGAGCGAAGGGGTGGCGCCTCATTGAACATCGCCGTGATAGGAATCGGGCGCATTGGCCTGCCCCTGGCGGCAAAGCTGGCGGCCACCGGCCACACCGTGTTCGGATGCGACATCAGTGCAGAACGGGTTGAGCAGGTCAATCGCGGCGAAAACCCGATCCCCGATGAGGCCGGCCTCACTGATCTCCTGCGCGACGCTGTCCGGACGGGGAACCTCAGGGCCACAACCAGCACGGCCGGCGCCGTCGCCGATTGCGATACCGTTCTTTTCACCGTCGCTGTCGATGTCGACGCCACGGGCCGGGCCGACCTCAATTCGTTGTTCGCCGCCGCTGCAGACGTCGCCCGGGGCCTGAAGCCCGGCGCCCTCTGTGTTTTCGATACCACCCTGCCGGTTGGGACAACCCGCCGCGAACTGGCGCCCCGATTGGAAGGTGGGGGCCTGCGCCTCGGCCGGGACTTCTCGGTCGCCTTCAGCCCCGAGCGGCTGCTGATGGGGCGCGTCATCGAGGACCTGGTCAAGTACCCCAAGATCGTTGGTGGTGTCGACGCCAGGGGCGGTGACCGCGCGGCAAGCTTCTTTCGCGAGGCTCTTGGCGTCGAAGTTCTGCAGCTCTCGAGCGCTGAGGCTGCCGAGCTCAGCAAGCTCAGCGAAGGTGTCTACCGCGACCTGAACATAGCGCTCGCCAACGAGCTCGCCCGGGTGGCGGACGTCTTTGAGGTTGATATCAGCGAAGTCATCCGCGCTGCCAACAGCCAGCCCTACTGCCACCTCCACGTCCCGGGGACGGGTGTTGGCGGACACTGCATCCCCGTGTACCCGCGCTTCCTCATCCAGGGTGAGGGGCCCAGCCAGCTCGCCGCCCTTGGCCGCAGCGTCAATGACGCGATGCCGGGCTACGTTGCAACACGCGTCGAAGAGCTGCTCGGCGGCCTCGCCGGGAAGCGCGTGGTCATCTTCGGCCTCACTTTCAGGCCCGATGTTGCCGTCACACACCATACGAACGCCGTGGACCTCCTGCGGGAGTTCCGTGCCCGCGGGGCCGTTGTACATGGCCACGATGCGCTCCTGAGCGACGAGGGGGTGCGAGAGCTCGGTTTCGACCCCGCGCCGGAGCCCCTTCAGGGCTACGACGTTGCTGTGGTCCATGCCAGCCACCGGGCCTATCGCGCGCTGGACTGGCGGACTGTCGCCTCGCTCGTGGTGGATGCGCGAAACGCCCTCGACCGCGAGGCGATTGAGGCCGTGGGCGCGCGCTACATGGGCGTCGGCAGGCCGGTCTCGCCAGACTGACGGGTCACGGGACGAGCCGGTAGATCTTCCCGTCGAAGCACAGCACGTAGAGTTCGCCGGCCGAGTCCTCTGCAAACGAGGCGATGCTTGGTCCGCTTGCGCGGAGGACTGTCACCGGCGGGTTGCTGCCATGGGTGGCGCCCTGCGTGTCGAACGCCCAGGCCGCGCCGCTGCAAAAGTCGGCGTAGACATACCAGCCGCGAAGAGCGGGCAGCGCCTTCCCCCGGTAGACGTACCCCCCGGTCACCGAACACCCGCCGCCATCCTGGGCGTAGTCGGCCACTGGCAGGGTAAGGCCTTCGCGTGAGCAACCGTTTGCTGGCCGGTAGCAGCTGACGCCTTCCATCACGTTCCAGCCGTAGTTGCGGCCCTTTTCGATAAGGTCGATCTCTTCCCGGGCGTTCTGGCCGACATCGCCCGCCCACATGCCACCGGTTGCGCGGTCGAAGCTGAACCGCCACGGATTGCGGAGGCCGTAGGCCCAGGTCTCCTTGCGGGCGCCCCCTGCTCCGCTCGCAAACGGGTTGTCGGGCGGGGCTGTGTACGGGCGCTCCTTCGTCGCATTGCGCACGTCGATCCGGATGATGCTGCCCAGCAGGTTCCGGGTGATGTCCTGGCCGTTGCCCTGCGGGTCCCCGCCCGAGCCACCGTCGCCGAGCCCCAGGTAGAGCATCCCATCGGGACCAAAGGCGAGTGCGCCACCCTTATGGTTTGGATACGGTTGCGGCACCTCGAGGATCTGGAGCTCGCTGGCGGGGTCTACGCGCAGGTTCTCGCCCGTTCCAGCGGTGCTAAAGCGCGACAGGACGGTGCGCCGTGCCCCACCCACGGCACTGTAGTACGCATAGAGAAAGCCATTGCGGTCGAACGCCGGGTCGAGGATCATCCCCAGCAGGCCCTCTTCGTTGCCGTCACGTGATGTCTTCTGCCGGTGGTCGAGGACGGTGCTGAGCGTGCCCGGCGCCGGGGCCATGGCGAACGACAGGACCCGGCCGTCCTGCAGCGCGACCAGCATCCGCTCCTGGCCCGGGATCTGGACCATTGCGACCGGCCTTTCCAGCCTGGGCAGGCCAGCGAAGGCAATCTCGAAGCGGACCTTCGGTGGCCCTTCCTGCGTCGCTGGCGCCGGGCCCGGAGGGGTCGCCGTAGCATCGACGGTGCCGGGGGCTGTAGCTGACTCGTCAGGCGCCACGGGCGAATCGGCGCCTGAGCATCCAGCGGCGAGCAGAAGCCCCAGAACGCAAGCGGCCGCAATACGTCCGCTGAGGCGCACCGGGTCAGTCTCCCGCCAACCGTGATTCCGCTGCCGACACTGCCCCGCGCACGTCCGCCCGGAACCCCTGCTCTCGCAGGATGCGGCCGAGCGCAGAGAGAAAGAGCAGCACATTCCCGGCTGTGGAGGACTCTCCCATGAGCCCGACCCGCCAGACGCGGCCCTTGAGCTCGCCAAGCCCGCCGCCGATTTCGATCCCGTTGCGCCGAAGCAGCGCCCCGCGCACTTCAGCATCGTTCACGCCATCGGGAATGCGGACGGTGGTGAGCACGGGCAACCGGTACCCCTCCTGGGCGTGAAGGGTGAGGCCCATCGCCTCGAGGCCGGCCTGGAGCGCCCGCCCGTTGCGCTCGTGTCGCGCCCATCGCGCTTCCATCCCCTCTTCCAGCACAAGGGCGAGCGCCTCGTGCAGCGCGTAGATCATGGAGATCGGCGCCGTGTGATGGTAGGCGCGCCGCTCGTCCCAGTACGCCTCGAGCAAAGACATATCGAGGTACCACGAATTGCACGGTGTTTCGCGGGCCCTCACCGCCGACCAGGCCCGCTCCGAGAACGTAATCGGCGCCACGCCGGGCGGTGCGGAAAGGCACTTCTGCGTGCCCGAGTAGACAGCGTCTGCACCCCAGCGGTCTACCTCGACCGGCACCCCGCCGAGGGAGGTGACGCAGTCCACCAGCAGCAGCGCGCCTGCATCACGGGCAATCGCCGCAAACGGCTCGACAGGCGTCTGCACCCCCGTCGAGGTCTCGGCATGGACGATGCCGGCCAGCTTCACCTTGCCCGCTTCCCGGACGGCCCCAGCGAACGCGCCGGGGCTCACGGGCGAGCCCCATGGCGCGCTTACCCGGGTCACCGTGCCGCCCGCGCGCTCTGCCATCTGCGCCACCCGCTCCCCGAAGTAGCCGCAGACTCCAATGACGGCGTTGTCGCCTGGCTCCACCAGGTTCATCACCGCCGCTTCCATGCCGCTCGTGCCGGTTCCGGGCGTGGCCAGGGTGACCTGGTTCGAGGTTCGCATCACCCGGCGCAACATGTCGCGGCACTGGTCCATGATGCGCAGGAACTCCGGGTCCAGGTGGCCAAGGAGCGGTGCGCCCATCGCACGGATCACGCGCGGGTTGGCGCCGCTTGGTCCCGGCCCCATCAGGATGCGAGGCGGTGGGTTGAACGCGCTGGCTGTTGACATGCGCACTATGCTAGCCGTTAGCCGGGCAGAGGTCGCCCCAGGAAAGCCGGAGGTGAACCAGGATGACGCAGGTGGAGGCCGTCAATGCATCGCAGGCGCCACTCAGCATCGAAGTGAGAAAGGCCGGGCCCGCCGATGTGCCCGCGCTCACGGGTGTTCTCGCCCGCGCCTTCGACGATGATCCCATGGCGAACTGGTTTGTTGCCCAGGACGAGCGGCGCGAGGAGCGCATGGCTCACATGCATCGCGTTGAGCTGGAAAAGATAAGCCTCCCCCACGGAGAGGTCTATACCACCGCCGGCCTCCAGGGTGCAGCCCTCTGGGCGCCGCCCGGCCGCTGGAAGATGGGCACCCTGCAGCAGCTCATGCTCCTCCCCGCCATGCTCCGCGCCGTCACCCTTCGGCGCGCGCCGAAGGTCCTGCACGGCATTGATGCGGTCGAGAAGAAGCACCCCTCCACTCCGCACTGGTACCTCTTCGTGCTGGGCACCGACACCCCCCACCAGGGAAAGGGCGTCGGCTCGGCGCTGCTCAGGCCGGTGCTCGATCGCTGTGACCGCGAGGGCACGCCCGCCTACCTCGAAAGCTCGAAAGAGAAGAACCTGCCGCTGTACGAGCGGCACGGCTTCCGCGTAACGGCAGAGATGATTGTGCCGCACGGCGGCCCGAAGATCTGGCTCATGTGGCGCAAGCCGCAATAGGGCAACGGCATACTTGTGCCATGGTCATTCGAACGAGGTCACACTCGATGAGTTCCTTGCCATGCCTGGAACCGAGCCGCCATCCGAGCCCATCGACGGCGAGGTAGTTCCCAGGGTAGCGCCCAGCTGGAATCATAGTGATCTCGCCGGCTACCTTTACGCGTGTTTGCTGGACCATATGCGAAGGACGGGCCAAGGCCGGGTTGGGACCGAAGTACGCCACGTCTCGCGATCTGCCGGGCGGTCTTATCTGCCGGACGTTCACGTGACCCTCAGGGAGCGGCTTCCAACTGAGATGGACGCCTTCCGTCGCGGGCCCATTGAGATCGTCCCGGACTTCGCGATCGAAGTGCTCTTACACGATGACCGTCCCATGCGGGTCCTGGACCGCCTTGACTTCTATCGGGTGGCAGGAGTCCGGCTTGTCTGGGTTGTGGACCCCGAGACTCGTACCGTCCGGGTCGACGGCTCTGATGGGATGACCGGCGTTTACCGGGCGCCGGGCAGCATCACTGCAGAGAGGGTGCTTCCCGGGTTCTCGGTCGACCTCGACGACCTGTTTGCGTCAATGACGCCCTGAATTCCCCGGCCGGCGGTCAGTGGGAGTGGGTGACCTTCCATTCCAGCGGCCCCGGCCAGCGCAGTAACCGCATGCTCCCCTGGTCAAAGACAACGTAGGCAGCCGATTGAATCTCGATGGTGAAGACATGCGCCGGGCCCTCGGGGCGCCAGTTCAAAAGTGAGTAGATGTGCTCCCAGTAGCCCTCCTCTCTCTCGGGAGCAAGGGGCGTTGCATACCCGTATAGCTTGGCGTCGCCCTGTTGCCCGTTCTTATCGGAAGTGGTGCTGTGCAGCGTGCAGCGCCCGTCGCGAAGCAGGTCGAGGCATTTCTTCGATTGCCACATCCCGCCCAGGACCAGCGCACCCTGCCATATTGTGTATTCAATCGGCGTTATGCGAGGCCAGCCGTTGGCCCGGACCGTGCCAAGCATCACCAGCCCGGTCGAAGCGAAGCGGTCCGCCACCAGCTTCGCCAGTTCTGGTGCGCTTTCAGAAAGGTCCTGCCACGTTGCCACGGTCACCTCGGCGCGCGTCTGCGCACGGGGTGATCATACCGGAGCAGTTGACAGGCAGGGCCGGCCACAGTAGATTGAGAATAGTGACTCGCCTTTCACAATAACTGAGGCCAGAGGTCCCGAACCCAGAGCCCGGCAAACCGTCCACCCGGCGGTCTGCCGGGCTCTCTCAGTTGAACAACAGCGAAGGAGGCATCTGTCATGAGCAAGGAGCTTTCTCTCTCCCCCGAGGCCCGGGAGGACCTCATTCGCCGCACGTGGTACTCCCACGACGCCAAGTGGTACGCCGCCGTCGCCATGGAATTTGGCATCGAGGCGGCCAACAGGCTCAACCGTGCGGCGGTGAAGCCAGTTGGAGCGATCGAAGCCTACCGGCTGGCGACAGCGCTCGGCTCAGCACGGCCAACGACAGTAGCCGAGTTCATTGGTTTCATGCAGGCAGGCAGAAACGTCTACGTTCCTGACGCGCTCATTGACATGAAGCTCCGGCAGATCGATGAGCACTCCTATGAAGAGAGCGTGGGCAACTGCTACGTCGAGGCCAACATCACCAAAGCCGGGATGGCCAACGCCTACGAGTGTGCGGTGCTGGACCGCATCGAAGGCTGGCATGAGGCTATGGGTCTCCCCATCGAAACCCCCGAGCCGGTGACATGCCTCAAGGCAAGGGGACTGCCGTGCCAGCGCGTGGTACGGCTCAAGGAACAGGCGAGCCAGGCGCACGGGTAGCGGTTTCCGGTTAGAATCGCGGCACATATTCCCCATCACGAGGTGCCCAATGGAATTCAAAGACACGCCCGAAGAGGCGGTGTTCCGCGCTGAGGTGCGCTCCTTCATCGAAAAGGAGGCGCCACAGACTCAGCCCGAAAACCCATTCGCGGGCAACCGCGACTTCATGAAGAAGCTCGCTGCCCGCCGCTGGATCGCGCCCGCGTGGCCGGTGGAATACGGTGGCGCCGGCATGAGCGTGATGGAGCAGTTCATCTTCAACAGCGAGCTCGCCGAAGCGCGCGCCCCACGCCCGGGCGGAATCGCCACCGGCTTTGCCGGCCCCACCCTCATCGTGCACGGTACCGAGGAGCAGAAGCAGAAGTACCTGCCCGAGATCCTCAGCGGCGAGGTCATCTGGTGCCAGGGCTATAGCGAGCCTGGCGCCGGGTCCGACCTGGCGGCTCTGCAGACCCGCGCCGTTCGCGATGGCGACGACTTCGTCGTCAACGGCCAGAAGATCTGGACTTCTGGCGGGCACGTCTCGAAGTGGATGATCCTCCTCGCCCGCACCGACCCGGACGCGCCCAAGCACCGCGGCATCACCTACTTCATCGTCGACATGAAATCGCCCGGACTGACCGTGCGGCCGCTCATCAACGCCGCCGGGACGCACGAGTTCAACGAGGTCTTCTTCGAAGATGTACGCATCCCGCGCGAGAACATCATCGGCGAGGAAAACCGTGGCTGGTACCTGGCGCAGACAACGCTCAGCTTCGAACGCTCCAATATCGGCTCGGCCATCGGCGCTCGCCAGACGGTCGAAGACCTGGTCAGGTTTGCACGGGAACACGTTGGTGACGGCCAGAGCACGCTTGGCCACAACTCCGCGCTTCGTTCCGAGCTCGTGGAGCGCTTCGTTGAGGCAGGTGTGGCCACCATGATGAGCTACAAGATCGTCTCCATGCAGGCGAAGGAAGGCGTTCCCCCGGGCCACGAGGCCAGCGTCGCCAAGCTCTTCACCACTGAGCTGAACCAGCGCATCTACCGCACCGGGATGCACATGCTCGGCATGTGGGGCCAGCTCGATGGCCGCAGCGAGGCGGCGGCCGGTCCCATGCGGGGGCGCGTGAAGTACATGTACCTCCGCTCGATCGCCAACACCATCGAGGGCGGTACGAGCGAAATCCAGCGCAACATCATCGCCACGCGCGGGCTGGGCCTTCCCCGCGCCTGAGCCTCCTGGAATTCATAGGGAACATACGAAGGAGGGGCTCCGGTGTGGAGCCCCTCCTATTCATTCAGTGACCTGGGAACTGGCGGTTTCCTTAGTCACCGCCGCCACGGATGTACTTCTCGCCGTCCCACACAATCCAGCCCCCGGCCGCGTCGGTCGTCTGGCCGCGGACATCGAGCTCGGTCCGCAGGAGCTGGACTTCCTCTTCCGTGGGAGGCTCCAGGACCTGGATCTCCGGCGCCAGGAGGGGCTTGTACTCGCACTCCGCCAGGATCTCGTCGACAGTGACCCAGGGAACGCGCGCCATGAGGCGCAGGCGCCGGTCCTGGTAGTCGTACATCGCCCACGGGGTGACAACGCGCCACGGGCCGGTATTCCGGGGAAGTCCCGCCCGTTCGCGGGCGCCTTCGCTGCCATCGAGATAGCCGGGCGAAGAGATGAAGTCCACCTTCTCAATGAACTTCCGCTTCGACTGGTCGGTGATGAGGATCGTTCTCCAGCAGCAGGCCGCGATAGTGTCGGCCCCGCCCGGGCCATGCATGCGGCGGCCGCCCGCGCCCCACTCACCCAGGAAGGTGGAGTTGATGTTCCCGTGCCTGTCCACCTGCAGGGTGTTGAGGACGCCGTAGTCCATGTACCCCAGCTGGGAATAGATGCCGGCGGTGTTCATTGTCCCCCAGGCCAGCGCCCTGTAGCTCGCCCTCGCCGCCAGCATCGTCATCATCGGCTCGTAGGGCAGCATCGGCTCAGGAGCGATGACCCCATCTTCAGTCACGTACTGGGCTTCCGGCGCATACAGCTTCTTGCCCAGGAGGATAGAGTAGAGTGGCGTTCCGCCCCCTGCCGCCCAGTACGTGCGGCCGTTTTCGACCATGCGGGCAACGGTGCACATTGCCACCTCGCGCTCGGAAAAAGCCTCTGCCCTGGTCATGCTCTCAGCCCTCCTCTGATCGTCTCGCGCTTGCGCATGTCGAGAAGCTTCGCGACACCCACGTTCTTCTCGAGCATTTCCTGGTGGGAGTTTACACCAAACACCCACTTTTCGAGATAGGGTTCAACCGCTCCACGCAATACCGAAGCGAACACCTCCATTACCACGGCGGGGTCGGAGGCGTAGTAACCGGGTACGGTGCCCGGGTACCCGGCGAAGGGGGCTTCCACAACCGCGTCAACGCACCAGTACGGGATCTTCGTCAGCCCCGGGTTCGACCGGATCTCCTCTGTATCGATGATCTCCTCTGCCGAGACGATGACCTTGCGCGAGGCGAGCGCCGCCGGGACATCGGAGATGCCCGTGCCAAAGATGCGCGCATTGCCGAACTTGTCGGCCTGCTGTACGTGGATGATCGCCACGTCCGGGTTTAGCGCCGGGATGATGACCGTGGGCTGCCCTGTGTAAGGGTCGGTGATGAGCTTCGCACCGGAATGATTGAAGCCATCCGTGCCCCCGAACGAGCGTACCGGGATGAACGGGATGCCCTGCGCGCCCGCTTCGAGGCGCATGGTCATGATGACATTGCTGTACTCGTAGACCTCGAGCTTGCCAGCGTCGAGCGCCTGCCGCACCGAGGGCGTGCAGAGGAAGAAGCCGGTGTCGACCTTGCCCGCGCAGCCCGCACCAACCAGCATTCCCACGTCAACGTAGGTAAACTTCCCCGCAATCCAGAGGTTCTTCTTCTGCTGCCGCATGATCTCGTGCAGGAGCGAATTGGGGCCGCGGGTCAGGTAGTTGCACTCGTAGGTGATGTAGTCGCCGTCGGCAACGAACTTCTGCACCGCCTCCTTCTCGGTCATGAGCTTGGGGACGAGCGCGCGCTGCTTGTTGTCGCGCACCCACTCGCGGAAGCCGTCCGGGTCGATCTTGTGGTAGGGAGCCGTGCCCGAGGCGAGCACCTCGATGGTGGCCGGTTCCGAGACAGTGGTCATCAGGCGTCTCCTTTGCGGCCGGACAGGGCCGCCAGTCTGGTTCCCGCGTGCCCTGGTGCGCCGCGCGTCCCGGGCTAAGAAGAGCGGGTCCTGCGCTGCGGCAAGACCCGCCCGGGACGTCCCTAGCGCGTAAGGACGGTGACGCACATGGCAGCCGCATCGGAACCAATGTTGCCGCCACCGTTGTGCGCCAGGCCAACCTTCGCACCTTCCACCTGGCGCTGGCCGGCCCGGCCCTGCAACTGTTCGGTGATCTCCACGATCTGGGCGATTCCCGTCGCGCCCACCGGGTGGCCCTTCCGCAGAAGCCCGCCGGAGGTGTTGACGGGCACGCGCCCGCCAAGCGTGGTCGCCCCCGAATCGACCAGTGCGCCGCCTTCGCCCTTGGCGCAGAGCCCAATCGACTCGTAAGCCATGAGCTCAGCCGGGGCCGAGGCATCGTGGCATTCAACGAGGCTCAGATCCTGCGGCCCCAGGCCCGCTTCCTGGTACGCTTCCTTCACGCAGAGGTCGGCTGTGCCGTTCTCTTCCGTGCCACGGTCCCACCCGGAGTGCAGGACGCTGGTGGCGACGCGGACGGGATTGGTAATACCCAGCTGGCGCGCCTTTCGCTCGCTCACCAGGACAACGGCTGCCGCCCCGTCGCCAATCGGCGAGCACATCGGCCGGGTGAGCGGCTCGGCGATCATCGGCGCCGAAAGGACGTCCTCGATCGTGAGCGCCTCCCGGAACTGGGCGCGCGGGTTGAGGCTGCCGTGGAACGAGTTTTTCGCCGAGATGCGGGCGAACTGCTGCACCGTGGTGCCCCACGCCTTCATATGGGCGCGCGCCGCCGAAGCGTAGATGTCCATGAACATGGAGCGGTTTTCGCCTGCCCCGGAAGCAGCCTTCTCGGCCCCGCCTTCGCGGGCTCCCGCCTTGAGCCTCTCCATGATCTGCGCGAGCGCTTCGACGTCCACAGCGCCGCTGAAGGCCGAAAAGCTCTTCCTCTTGTCCTCGTGATAGAGCTTCTCCACGCCCAGCGCCAGCACCACGTCGTACATGCCCGCTGTGATCATCGCCGCCGCCTGGTTGAGCGCCGTCGAGGCGCTAGCGCAGGCGTTCTCAACATTGATCACCGGGATCTTGCCGATCCCCACGGAACGAAGCACCACCTGCCCGCGGATGCACTCCTGCCCGGTGATGAGGCCGGCCGCGGCGTTGCCCACGAACGCCGCCTCAATGGCCTCCTTCTCGAGGCCCGCGTCCTTGATGGCGGCCTCAACTGCTTCGCCGCCAAGGGCCTTCAGGCCCGTCTCCATATGCTTGCCGAAGCGGGTCATCCCGACGCCGGCGATGATGGCATTCATCTTCATTGCCAATCGATCCTTTCGTGTGCGCAGATAGCCATATCCTACAGCAGCCCGTTGTCCTTTATCCCCAGGGCCACCCGCAGGTATTCGAGCTCCGCTTCGCGATACGGCAGAGGCGCCGGCGCCTGTAGCATCCCGTCCTGTTCGAGCTCCGCCACCACCTGTGGCGAACGCGGGAACGGCCTGCCATAGCCGTTCATGAAGAACAGCTTCTCGAACGGTTGCCGCGGCCGCTGCCCGCCTGCCTCGGGGCTCTCAGCCGGGTAACCCACGGTCTGCAGCACCAGGATCCGGCAGCTTTCGGGAAGCCCCAGGTTCTGCCGAAGCTTCTCGCCATTGCCCGTGCCGAGCAGGCACGTTCCAAGGCCCTGCTCGAAGGCCATCAGCGTGGCCTGCGCAATCCCCTGCCCGCAGTCGAGCTCGTTGAGGCCCGGCTGCTTCATTCTCGGCAGGATATTCGTGAAGATCGGGATAATCTGCCGTTCGAGCGCCTCCGCCTTGTCTTCGCCCACACCCATCGCCCCGGCCTTCACAAGCTCCCGCAGGCGGTCATTCTGTTCATCTACGGCCGCCGTGTCGACGTACCAGACGATGACCACAGGGGCGAGCCTGATCTGGTACCCCACGATCGGCGCCACGATGGAGTCGACCACTTCCTTTGGCGCCGTATCGCGAAAGACCACCACCGCCCGCAGGGATTGCACGTTGCCCCAGTGAGAGGCGATGCGGGCCGCTTCCAGCATGCGCTGGATCTTCTCTGGTTCCACTGGCCGGTGAGGCGCAAGAAAGCGCATCGAGCGCCGCCGGCCGATTGCTTCGCGAAGTTCCATCTGTTGTAGCCTTCTCCTCTTTCTACAGGCGGGCTGCCGCGACGAGGCCAAGGATCTCGTTGCAGCCGTCTTCGATCATCGAGGCGCGCGCGTCACGTAGCAGCTTCTCGATCATGAACTCCTTCGTGAGCCCGTTGCCCCCGAAGATCTGGAGCGCCTCGCTGGCCACCTGGAAGGCCGAGTTCGTGCAGAACACCTTCGAAGCGATTGAATACTGGATCAGCCCGGGGTTCGTGGTGTTGTAGACGTACACCCGCCGCGCGAGGCTCCGGGCTGCCTCCACCTGCATGAACATCTTGAAGAGGCGAGACTTCACGGCCTGGTGCTCGATGATCGGCACGCCACCCTGCACACGCTGCTTCGCGTAGTCCACCGCCATCTCGTACGCCGCCCGGGCGACCCCGATGAAAATCGTGCCCATGCTCGCATTGGCCATGGTGAGGATGTTCTCCACCACCGGCGCGTACATCTCTTTCCCGATGACCATGTTCTCGGCCGGGATGCGGACGTTGTCGAAGAAGATCTCTCCCTGGTTGAGGGCCCGCTGCCCGATCTTGTTCAGGGGCTTGCCTTTCGAAACGCCCGGCTGTGTCAGGTCTACCACCGCCACACCGCCGCCTTTGAACCCCTGGTCGCCGTCGATCGTGCAGAAGAGCGCCGCCACCGTGGCGATCGTGCCGTTCGAAACCCAGGCCGACTTCTGCCCGTTAATGACGTAGAAGTCGCCGTCTTTGCGTGCGATGCAATTCGCCTTGATCGATGGGTCGCTGAAGTGCTTCTCCGTCACGGTAAGCGAATCGCTGCCATGGTCCGGCTCAGTCACGGCCCAGCAGCCGACGTCCTGGGCCCCCGGCTGGCACCAGCGTTCAATAAGTGCGGGCCTCCCCGACATCATCGCGAATGTCTTGTGGAAGTTCGCCACTCCCAGGCTGATGGCAAGCCCGGAATCGCCCCAGCCCATCTCCTCGCTTATCAGCGCGCGAAGGCGGGAGCGTTCGCGGGGTGGCAGGCTCGCTGTTTCTGTTTCCAGGTCAGCCAGGCCGATCTCCCGGTGCTTGCGGAAGACCTCCCAGAGAATCGATTCCTTCTTGATGACGTCGGCCGGGTCGGCGAGCCTGTCGAGTTCGCGTCCGGCAGGGCGCATCACCTCTTCGGCGAAGCGGTGAGCGGTGTCTCGTATCTGGCGTTCCTGGTCCGTCAGATCGAGCTCGATATCGGTCATATTCATGCGGGGCAAACCCTGTTAGAGATGAGATTTCAGGCTATGGCAGGCGCCGGGGAAACCCTATGACAGTGATCATAGGCGCCCCCAGGTACTGCGCCGGCCGCCTCCGCCAGGCCAGCGCCGAAACACAGGCCACCAGCGGCCCGGTCCACCCGCAAGGGGGGCTTATGACGCAGATCATGCCGGTTATTTCGCCTGGCACTTACCTTCGCCGGGACCCGCGCGACTGCGCCGTGTGCCAGTACGAGGAGCTGCCCGGGGGTGATTCGGCGAATGCTGGCGTGGCCCCCTCAACCTGGTTCGCTCCAGGTGGGTGCAGTCCGCTCAGGCGCCCGGTGCGTCCTCGAAGGTCGTCGCCTGGGGCGGCGGGCCCGGCAGTGCCGCGGTCCACTCCCGGCAAGCCCAGCAGACAGTCCTGAAGCCCAGGAGAAACGGGTGATGAGAATGAAGCAATTGCACGTACACGGCGGCCGCCGATGACCGCTACCGCCACTGCCGCCCCGGTTCTGCGCCGGCTGAAGCCAGTCGATGCCGGAGCCCACCTCGCCGAGATACTCGCAAAGCCATACGAGTACCGCGGGTGGGAGGATGTCTACCGCGACGAGTGGACATGGGACCAGGTGACCAAGGTCACCCACACCCGCGTCAACTGCATCTCCGCCTGCTCGATCGACGCCTACGTTAAGGACGGCATCGTCTGGCGCGAAGAGCAGAACGCCACCTACGAGCAGGCCTTCAAAGACGTCCCCGACTTCAACCCCCGGGGCTGCCCCAGCGGCTGCGTCTATAGCGTTCAGATGTACGACCCCACCCGCATCAAGTACCCCATGAAGCGCGTGGGCAAGAGAGGCTCGGGCAAGTGGCAGCGGCTCTCGTGGGACCAGGCACTCACCGAGATCGCCGACAAGCTGATCGATACGGCCACTCACAAAGATGGCCCCGAGTGCATCATCTACGACAACGGCACCACCAACCTGGACTTCGGCATCGGCTCGCCCATGGAAGGGCACCTGTTCACTGCCGGCCTGGGCTCGACCTCCATTGATTCCTACGCGGGCGTAGGCGACCTCCCCGTCGGCCTCATCCAGGCGTGGGGCCTCTACATGAGCGAAGGCACCGCCGACGACTGGTTCCTCACCGACTACGCCCTCATCTGGATCGGCAACCCGTCCTACACCCGCGTCCCCGAGGCCCACTTCCTCTATGAGGCCCGCTACAGGGGCGCGAAGATCGTCACCGTCTCGCCCGACTTCAGCGCCTCAACGGTGCACGCCGACCGCTGGCTCAACCCGCGCTACGCGACCGACGCTGCCCTCGCCCTGGGGATGCTGAACGTCATCATCAACGAGAAGCTCTACAAGACGGACTACATCAAGGAGCAGACGGACCTCCCCTTCCTCGTCCGCACCGACACAAAGCAGTTCCTGCGCCAGTCCGACCTTGAAGAGGACGGCTCCGAGAATATCTTCTACTTCTGGAACGCAAACACTGGCCGTCGAGTGGAAGCGCCGGGGACCTGGGGATCGAGCGTTGGAACCATCCGTCTCGATGACGATGTCGACCCCGAGCTCGAGGGCACGCACACCGTAAAGCTCAAGGATGGCAAGCGCGTCAAAGTCCGCACCGTCTTCGACCTGATGAAGGACCGCGTGAACGAGTACACGCTGGACCGCGTGGCCGAGATTACGGGCGTCCACCAGAACAACATCGCCCGCGTCGCCCGTGAGTTCGCCGCTGCGAAGTCCGCGATGATCTACGCCTCGTGGGGCGCCTGCAAGCACTACCACTCTGACCTCTTTCAGCGCGGCATGGCCTACCTCTGCGCGCTGACCGGGAACTCGGGTGGCAAGCCCGGCTCCGGGATTAAGGTCTCCACCTGGTGGCCCCCTCCAGCCACCGTGCTCATGGGCGGCGGCATCGGCGGCGGCGGCCTGCGGCTCCAGACTGAGCCCGCTGGCGAACTCCCGATTGACCGCGTGAGCATGCAAGAGTTCTCGAAGATGACCTTCCAGATGGGACGGATGGGCAACGCCTCGCCGCTCATCCCATGGCTCTACGCACACGACAAGAAGTGGCGCGAGATCGCCCACAAGCAGTCCTACAACGACCCATCCCTCCCACGGCCGGTCAAGCAGTACCTCAAAGAAGCGCTGGCCGAGAACTGGCAGCCCGTCAGCCCCAGGCCGCCGCGCAAGCCGAAGTTCCTCTACTTCTCCGGGCCAAACCCGCTGCGACGCTGGCCCAACCCGAAGCTCATCCGCGATAGCCTCTGGGCCGACCTGGAGACCATCGTCACCTGCGACTTCCGCATGTCCACCTCCGGCCTCTATTCGGACTACATCCTGCCCGCCTGTGGCTACTACGAAAAGCCCGGCATCAAGTACACAAGCTCATACGTCCCATACGTGATCGTGGGCGACCGCGCCGTGCCGCCGCTCTACGATTCCATGCACGAATGGGATATCACTCTCCTGCTGGCGAAGAAGATCCAGGAGAGGGCAAAGGAACGCGGCGTCGAGCCGTTCGTGGATGCGCGAGGTGGTACCCACAACCTCGCCACGCTCTTCGATGACCTCTCCGCCGATGGCCACTACCTCATGGGCGAAGAGGGTGAGGAGAAGGCCCTCGACTACATAATGCAATACTCGGCCATCACCAGGAACAGCGGCCTTGGCGAAGGCGCCTGGGGAAAGGCGGCCGAGCGCGGCATGGTCAAGATAAAGAAGGTTCAGCCATCGGCGCTTGCGGTGTACTTCAACGCTGTCTACAGCGACTACACCGAGGAAGAGCCCATGAACCAGTGCGGATGGTTCGTGAACATGAAGAACCCCTGGCCCACCCTCACGGGCCGCCAGCAGTTCTACATCGATCACCCCTGGTTCCTTGAAGCCGGTGAAGAGATGCTCGTCCACAAGGAGTCCGTGCATTCGGGAGGTAAGTACCCGATTCGCATGACAGGTGGCCACACTCGCTGGAGCATGCACTCCATCTGGAGGGCCAACACGCAGCTCCTGCGCCTCCAGCGCGGTGAACCCGTCGCCTACATCTCTTCCGAAGATGCCGCAAAGCGGAAGATCAAGGACCACGACTACATCCGCCTCAAGAACGACGTGGGCAAGGTCGAGCTGCGCGCCAAGGTCTCGCCTTCGGTGCAGCCCGGCTCGGCAATCGTCTACCATGCCTGGGAGGGGTACCAGTTCAAGGGCTGGGCAACCCAGAACGACATCACGGCAAGCCCCATCAAGCCAACCAACATGGTGGGCAACTACGGCCAGCTCCACTACCGCATGGCCTCGTACACCATGAACCACGTGCCCAAGGAAGTTGCCATCGAAATCGAGAAAGCTGAGGACAGCAGATGACAGCAGTCACCGCCAGCAAGACCAGCGGGACGGTCGAAGACCTGCTCTCGCCGCGCGCCGCCGCCTGGAAGTCCGTGGCCGAGACAAGCCTGCCCCTGCAACCGACGCCCCTCGATGCCCAGCCTTCAGCCTACGTTCAGAAGGCGTGGGCCAACCGAGACCGCGGTAACGTGCCCTCGGTGAAGGTCAAGGCCCTCGCCGCGGGCGACCAGCTGGTGCTCCGGCTCGAATGGGCAGCGCCCGACCCGCGCCGCACGATTAGCGACAACAACGTCTACGCCGACGCCTGCGCCGTGCTCTTCCCTTCCAATGGCAAGGATGCGGAGCTTGCCACGATGGGCAGTGCCGACAAGCCCGTGACCGCCTGGTACTGGCGCGCCGGCGCCGCGGGCCCTTTCCTGGCTACCGCAACCGGCCTCGGTACAGTCTCGCGCGAGGCCAGGCACGGCATCCAGGCGACTGGTGAATGGCAGGCCGGGTCCTGGCAGGTCGTCCTCGCCGGCCCGGCGAAGTCAGCCCGGATTGGCGTCGCCGTCTGGAGCGGAATCGCCGGTGAACGCGCCGGGCTCAAGTCGCACACGCCCGCCTGGCACGACCTGAAGGTCGGCTGAGCCGGTCAAGAGGAGAATTACGATGGCAAAGAAAGCCGCGCCTTCGAAGCGCCAGCTGGCGATGGTGTTCGACCTGAACAAGTGCCTCGGGTGCCAGACATGCACCCTTGCCTGCAAGACCGCCTGGACAACCCGCGCCGGGATGGAGCACCAGTGGTGGAACATCGTCAACACGTTCCCGGGCCGCGGGACCCCGCGCGACGTGTTCAGCCACGGTGGCGGCTACACCAAAAAGGGCGAGCCCATTCCCGGCGACTTCCCCTCCAAGCGCCTCTGGGGTGAGGCCTGGGACTTCGACTACGAGGGCGTCTTCGGCAGCAACCGCGATGAGCCCATCCCCCTTCACCCCCGTGAGCATGACGGGGCCGCACCCCAATGGGGCCCGAACTGGGACGAGGACATGGGTGGCGGCGAGTATCCCAACTCGTACTTCTTCTATCTCCAGCAGATCTGCATGAACTGCAGCGAGCCTGCCTGCGTCGAGGCCTGCCCCCGCGAGTCGGTCTACAAGCGCGAAGAAGACGGCATTGTCCTCATCGATGAGGAGCGCTGCCACGGCTACCGCTTCTGCGCCGAGGCCTGCCCTTACAAGCGCATCTACTTCAACGAGCAGCGCAACATCGCCCAGAAGTGCATCTCGTGCTTCCCCAGGCTCGAGGCCGGGGTTGCCCCCGCCTGCATCCGCCAGTGCCCGGGCCGCGTTCGCCACATCGACTACCTCGACAACGCCGATGGGCATATCTACAAGCTCGTCAAGAAGTGGAAGGTCGCCCTTCCCCTTCGGCCCGACTTCGGAGTCGAACCGAACGTCTACTACATTCCCCCGACATCGCCGCTCGCCTTCAAGGAGAACGGCGAGTTCGACGATACCGGGTCGAGGATTCCCATGGATTACCTGAAGGAGATGTTCGGCCCCGGCGTCGAGCAGGCCCTGGCCACGCTCGAAGCAGAGCGCGAGAAGGCCGCTGCCGGCAAGAAGTCCGAGCTCATGGACATCCTCATTTCACGCAACTGGAACGATCTGCTCGGCCCCTTCACCGTTGACCCCGCCCAGCTCCAGCGCCAGCCCGTGCGCTAAGCTGAACTCGATGAATGCAACCGCTCGAGCCCGTAGCGAGTTCTACGGGCTCCTTTCTGAGCTGCTTTCCTTTCCCACCCAGGAGCTGGTAGGGGCCTGCCGGGAGGGGCGTGTTCGCAGTGCGGTGGAGAGTATCTCCGTTGCCCTGCCCTATGAGCTCACGGAGGCGGCGCTCGCAGGGCTTGCTGCTCCGGACCTGGAGTTCATTGACCTGCAGAGCGACTACATCCGTCTCTTCGACCTCCCGGGGGGCGGCCCGGCGATGCCACTCTATGCCGGGGTGTTTGCCGCCTCGCGCCGCGACTCCATGGAGGAGCTGCTGCGCTTCTACAGGCACTTCGGGCTGACCATCTCGGCCGATGCCCACGACCTGCCCGACGCCATCCCAACGGTGCTGGAGTTTCTTCACTACCTCGCCTTCCGCGAGGCCACTCCCGGCTCGGGTGACGAGGAAGCTGCCCTCCGGGCGGCCCAGGGCGACATCCTCACGCGACACCTGCTCCGCTGGTCGGGCGAGGCAGTCAGGCGCATCGAGGGGAAGGACCCTCCACCGTTCTACCGGTCGGTGGTGCACCTGTTGCACGAATTCTGCACGCAAGAAGCCGCTGCCCTCGCCGCGGCCTGACTCCCCGGCCAGGATCCCACCCGCGCGGAGAGCCCCCGCCCGATTCGCCGGGGGCTCGAGTTCGTCCTCCGCCCAGGACGCTGCACGCGCAAATCCAGGGCGTCGCAAAGGCCGGAGTGGCCCACACCCGCAGATGCGGCGTACGGCCCTACGGCCACGGTTAGCCCCCGGGAGCCCCCTCGGTGGCGAGGCTGTGGCGGGCCTCGGCCTGGAGTTGGAGCCGGTAGACGTACGTCGCTATGGCGAGCAGCACCGCCGCCCCCATGACGGGCGTCGAAACCTGCTTGAGCGCGTCCGTGTCGGCGAGCAGCCCCCCGACGAAGACAACGAGGGCGACGTTCATGCCCCAGAAGATGGCGTTCTCGGCCCAACGCCAGGCGGCGTCGATGCCATCGGTGGTGGCCAGCATGAGCGCCAGGATCGCGTTGGTCATCACGCCGATGAACATCACGTGGTCCAGGGCGAGCAGCTGATGGTCGGGGACCTTGTCAAAGTCGCCCTCGTAACGCATCACAAAGTACTGCATGAGCCCGATGTTGAAGATAGTGGCCCCTGCGCTGAAGGCCGCAAGCCGGCTTGCAGAACGTTCGAACCAGCGGACGGCGCGCAGCCGCGGCCACATGCGTTTGACAAAGATCACGATGCCGGCGATTTCGGGAAGCGTGCTCGTTGCGGTAAGGGGGATGAAGTCGAGCAGCAAGCCCAGGCAGAGCATCACGCCCCCAATGAACGGCAGGGCCATCTGGGCGAAACCAGCGCGGCCCGCGCGCTCCGGCTTTGGCCAAGAGAGGCCCCATTCAGCCAGCGCGAGGCCCATTGGGATGAGGAACCCCACCACCATCGTGGCGGGATGGGCATCCTCGCCGCCTTTGGGCAGCACGCGCCAGCCCTCCGCAATCTTCAGGGCGAGAAGCACCCCAATGGTCCCGCCGACCACGGAGGTGCCCATCGCAGCCAGGAAGCCCCAGTGGGGAGTGGTGAGGTCGCCAACGTGCATCAGCCGCTCCAGGACCCAGGCGAAGAAGCCGAGGATCACCGCCAGCGCGAAGAACCCGGCGATGGGACGGGCGATCCCGAATGTGAGCATGAAAGTGATCGCGAAGAGGGGCAGCGCCAGCACGGCAGCGGCCGTGAGCACCCGCGCGGCCGTCATGCTCCGTTGACCGGGCGCTTCACCCTGCGAGAAAAGCCACAGCGATGCCGCAAAGACGCAGAGGGTCAGCCAGCCAAGCGTCCCCACGTGAACGTGTGCGAGCAAGGTCTTTCGTCCGAAATCCGTGACATCGGTGCCGTTCAGGATTCCGATTACAACCGTGTACGTGAAGACGATGAGAGCTGCCTGGAGCAGGATCCCCGTCTCCCGATGCAGCGGTCCCCGCGATTGTGCCGAAGCCGGCATGGTGCGCACCCCCCGGTCGATGAACTGTTCCGTCCGGCGCGGATCCTATCAGGCGAAGCCGAAAAATCAATTGGGCGTGGCCTTGCTGGACTGTGGGGTACGGGGACTTCGTTGCCGGTGAACGGCCCCGGGCTATGATGCGGCCATCCATGCTGTGCCGCGGCCGGGAGGGCTCCCCTGTAGCTTGCAGTACCTGATCTGGAGAACGGTCATCGCCCTGGCAGGGCGCCTGCCACTGCGGGTGAGCTATGCGCTGGCCACCGTTGCCGGGCTCGCCGGCTACTATCTCTGGCCGCGCGGGCGCCGCGCCATGCTTGGCAACTACAGGCGCGTGCTTCCCGCCGCGCCTCTGTCGGAACGGCGCGCGGTGGCGAGGCGGTCGCTCGTCAACTACTGCCGCTACCTGGTCGACTTCGCGCGGTTCCCGGCGCTCGCACCAGACGAGCTCGTGGCGGCCGTTTCGGGTGAAGCGAGCTTTCGTGCCCTGGATGGCGCCCTGGCGACAGGGAGGGGTGCGGTCATCGTCTGCATGCACTTCGGCAACTGGGACCTCGGCGCCGGCGCCGCGGCCGCTCGCGGCTACAGGCTGGCGGTGGTAGCGGAGACGTTCGCTGATCCCCGGCTCGACGACCTGGTTGCCGGGGCCCGGCGCCGGCTGGGTATGGAGGTCATCAAGCTGGAAAGCGCCGGACCCTCCCTGTTCCGGGCACTCAGGGGCGGTGGTCTCCTTGCGCTGCTCATTGACCGTCCCGTTCCCGGCAAGGGTGTGAAGGTGGAGTTCTTTGGCGAAGAGGTCGAAGTGCCTGAAGGCCCGGCAAGGCTTGCCCTGCGCACGGGCGCAAGGGTCGTTGCTACTGCTTTCCCGCGCGTGGACGCTGGCCGGCCGGAAGTGCTCACCCTGACCGAGTTCATCGAGCCGCCTTCCAATGCTGAGGGATGGACCACCGAGTCCCTCACCCGTGCGATCATGGCAGCGCACGAGGGGTTCATTCGCGCCTACCCGGATCAGTGGTACATGTTCAGGGAGATGTGGCCGGCAAAGCGTTCACCGGGCAGGAACCGTGGTTAAGCTCTTTCTGCTACGCCTTGGCGTGCCGCTGGGGGGCCGGTTCCCGTGGCTCTTCTACCGCCTCGCCGGGCTCACTGGCCGGGCCGCCTGGTGGTTGATGCCCCGGACCCGGAAGCGCGTGCTCCGAAACCTCCTCCCCTTCTGCGATGGAGAACGGGACCGGGCCCACAGGGCCAGCAAAGAAGTCTTCGTCCACATTGCCCGCTACTACGTCGACCTGGCTACCCTGCCCCGGCGCGACCTTGAGAGCTTCGGCCGCGATTACATCCGGCTCGTGAACGGCGAACGGGGGACGCGGCTGATCGAGAGGCCCGGGCCGATCGTTGTGCTCAGCGCCCACGCGGGGAACCCCGAGCTCGCGGTACAGGCCTTCACCTATCACGGCCGGCCATTCGTGGCGTTGGTGCAGCCGCTCGAGCCGCCAGAACTGGCGCAGTACCTGCTCAAGTTGCGCTCTTCGGCCGGTGGCTCGTTCCATGAAGCCAGCATGGGCGGCATCCGCGCGTGCATCGGCGCGCTTCGGCAGGGGCAGCTCGTCGCGATGGTAGCCGACCGCGATATCCAGGATTCCGGCGTCTGCATCGAGATGTGCGGCCGCCGCGTGAAGCTGCCGCGCGGCGCCTTCGAGCTTGCGCGCCGCACGCACGCAACGCTCCTGCCCATACTCTGCATCCGCGATGGCCTCGACCACCAGGTGGCCTTCATCGAAGAGCCATTCTGCGTTGCGAAGACCGGCGACGCCGAGGAGGACGTGCGAAGGGCGGCGCAGCATTGGGCCGGCCTGCTCGAACAGCACATCCGGCGCTTCCCGGGGCAGTGGAAGATCCTGGAGGATTTCTGGAAGGTGCACGCCTGTGGCGAAGGCTGATCTGCATATCCACACCCGCTGTTCCGATGGCCTCGCCAGCCTCGATCAGGTGCTCGAGTACGTCGAGCATCAGACGGACCTCAATGTCATCGCCATCACCGACCACGAGGACGCACGTGGCGGGCTCCGTGCCCGCGAGCTGGCGGCAAAGCGCGGCTACCGATTCGAAGTGATCCCCGGGGCGGAGATCACAACCCTCAACGGCCACCTGCTGGGGCTGTTCCTGGAGTCAACGCCGCCGAGCTTTCGCCGCGTGGAGAGGACACTCGAAGCAATCCACGGCGCGGGTGGGCTGGCCATCGCTCCCCACCCTCTCAGCTGGACGACGCGTTCCCTGAGCAAACGGACCATTGACCGCCTGTGCGCGGTCCGCGAGCCCGGGATTGCCTTCGACGCGATCGAGCTCGCCAATCCCAGCCCTGCCGGGGCGCGCGCCGGGCGGAAGGCCGCATGCCTCAACGCCGCCACCTGGCGCCTTCCGGCGAGCGGCGGTTCTGACGCCCACCACCTGCAGTGCATCGGAACTGGTTGGACCGAGTTCCCCGGCGAACGGGCGGCCGGCTTGAAGGCAGCCATCATCGAAGGGACGATCACGCCGCACATGACGCGCTATCCTTCGCTCAGAGAGATGGGGCTACACCGCGTCGCCCTCCAGCTTGCCTGGGGCTATTCCGCCACCCCGCGTAAGCTACTTGGCGGCTCCCGCGGACCCAGGAGACACTAACGATCGTGCCCAGGGTCAACCTCCTCCCCCAGAAGCTGCCGCGAAACGTGGCCGACCCGCTCGGCAGGTCTGTCGCACGGCTCGGCATCACGCCCAACATGGTTTCGCTCTTCGGGTTTGCCGGGAACGCATTCGCCGCCTGGCTGATCACCCGCGAGGCGCTGCTGGCGGCAGGATGCGTCTTCCTGTTCTTCAGCGCCCTTGACCTCGTGGATGGGGCAGTCGCGCGGGCGACCAACCAGGCCACGCCATTCGGAGCAGTCTTTGATGCAGTCCTGGACCGCGCGAGCGAGGCGCTTGTGCTGGTCGCCTGCGCCTGGTATTTCGCCGCCCGTGGCGAGCAGGTCCAGGTGGTGCTGACGTGGGCGGCGCTCGTGGGGAGCGTCTCCGTAAGTTACATGCGTGCCCGGGCGGAGATGCTGGGGCTTGCCATGCGCGATGGCTTCTTCCGGCGCCAGGAGCGGGTGGCCCTGGTTGGACTTGGGCTGCTGTTCGATGCCCTCGCCATCGCCATCTGGCCACTGGCAGTGCTTTCCAACCTGACGGCGCTGCAGAGGCTATGGATGGTGGCGCGCGCTGTCCGCAGCCCAGCGTCGCCGGCGTAGGGTCTCACTCGCCGGGCGGCCTTTTCCAGTCGCCGGGAGGCGGTTGGTGTTCCTTCGCTGCGGTGCGGCGGTTGGCGGCGAGAAGCTGCGCAAGCAGGAAGAGGAACACTGCCACGAGTGCCAGCAGGAGCGCGCCGCCGATGAAGATGTAGACCTCGCGATCCAGGCCGTCCTCTTTGCCCGTTCCCTGGGCTGCACCGTTCGATGGCCTGGCTGTTGCTACGACTGTAGGTTGCGCCTGCTGGGGCCTCGTTGGCACGGAGGTCGGGTTGGGCGAGCTGACCCCGTAGGCGGTGCGGAAATCGGCTTCGAAGGTGGCCAGGTCGAACCCATAGACCTGCTTGAGCGCATCGTCGAAGCGGGAGCCCTTCTTGATGGTCGCGAAGAGTAGCGCATATTTCGCCTCGCCGCCGTTGTCCACCAGGTACTTCACCATCGCGTATGCCTGGCCATAGAACAGGTTCACCGTGCCCGGGTCGGACGATGGCGTGTTCATCTGCGCGAAGGGAATCAGCCGGCTCGCCCGTGCCGCCGAATCGAAGGCGCTAATGTAGCCGCTCCCGGGTGATGACTGGAGGTATACGGCGGTGCCCTCGTCCAGCCAGGAGGGGAGCTTTCCCAGTGGGCCGATCCCGGCCTCTTCGTTCAGGATATGGCCGAACTCGTGGCGGAGCGTGTCCGTCCGGTCCGAGCTTCCGCACGCTACCGGGATGACGAGCACGATGTCGTTGGTCACCTTCGTGCCACAAGTTGTGACGGCTTCATTGAAGCGGCCGGTGCTGCCACCCGGGCGGGCGGGGTCCAGCTCCTTTTCGTTGTTGAAGAGGATCACGCGGACGGGAATCTGCTTCAGGGTCACGTCGAGGAGTATTCCGGCCCTCTGGTAGGTCTCCTGTCCGGCCTTCAGGTAGGTGTTGGCGAGGTTCTCGTTGTCGCTGCGGTAGTAGACCTCCATGAACTCGTTCTTGACTGACTTCCATTCCTGCCCGGGAGGGAGGAAGAGGTAGGTCGCCTCGGGGCTCGAGGTGGTCTTGCCATCGGCGGTGGTGATTTCCCAGTGGTAGGTGAAGAAGCTGCCAACCGGGATGTAGCTCTGGCCGGAATTCACCTGGACAACAACCTGGACGTCGGCGGACTTCCCGGGCGTGAGCGATTCGGGGCGACCGATAGCACTTGTGCGACGGCCGGCAATGGCGTAGCTCAGGGCGACGTCCGTAATGTCGGACTCCGCCCGGGCGCTGAGCTTGAAGGTGATGGTCTTCGGGTAGCCATTCTCAATGGTGGCAGAGAGAATCGTCGCATCGGCATCGGCGGCGGCGGGTGCGCTGAAGACGGCGGCAATGGCCAGGAAGGCAGCGAGCGCCGCCACCAGGGGACGGGTCATGCGTTCTCTCCCACGCGGGCCTTGAGGTAGGCTTCCATGAAACCATCGAGATCGCCGTCGAGCACCGAAGTGGTATCGCTGGTCTCGAAGGAAGTGCGATGGTCCTTGACCATCTTATAGGGGTGGAGAACGTAGCTACGGATCTGGTTGCCCCAGCTCATGTCCACGTGCTGTCCCTTTAACCGCGCCTTTTCTTCCTCCTGCTTTTCGAGCTCAATCTCGAGCAGGCGCGCCTCGAGTACCTTCATCGCGCTTTCGCGGTTGCGACCCTGGGAGCGTTCGTTCTGGCACGTCACCACGATCCCCGTTGGCAGGTGGGTCAACCGGACCGCGGTCGAGTTCTTCTGGACGTTCTGCCCGCCTGCTCCGCTGGATCGGAAGACATCGACCCTCACGTCGTCGGGGTTTATCTCGATCCCTGCGCCTGGTTCGACTTCCGGCATCACTTCGACCTTCGCGAAGCTGGTGTGGCGCGAATGAGAGGCGTCGAAGGGCGACTGCCGCACGAGCCGGTGCACGCCCCTTTCGCTGCTAAGGTAGCCGTAGGCGTAGGCGCCTGTGATTTCGATGGTCGCGCTCTTGATGCCCGCCTCCTCGCCGGGCGTCACATCGAGCACATCGGTGGCAAATCCCCGGCGTTCGGCCCAGCGCAGGTACATGCGCAGGAGCATTTCGGCCCAGTCCTGCGACTCCGTGCCTCCTGCGCCGGCGTGCACGGCAAGGATGGCACTACGTTCGTCATAGTCACCCGAAAGCTGGAGCTGGAATTCCCGGTCGTGGAGCGCCTTCTCCAGCGCCTCGATCTCCCCGCGGGCGCCGGCCTCAAGGCTCGGGTCGTCCTCCGCGATCGCGAGGTCCAGCAACTCCCCCACGTCGCGTGTTCGCCGCTCCAGGCCGCGCCAAGTCGACACGCGCGCCTTCGCCACGGCAAGCTGCTGCATCGCGGCGCGCGCCTGGCCGGGGTCGTTCCAGAAGGAACTTTCGGCGCTCCTCGCTTCGAGTTCCGCTATCCGCTCGTCGTCGCTCGCGAGGTCAAAGGCGCACCATGATGTCCGAGATGCGCCGGAGGATTTCGTTCGCCCTGTCGAGTAGTTCCTGCATGGATAAAGCGTACGGGATCCGCAGCCAGCGCGACAGGAATGCGGGCAGGCCGTGGCACTGCCGGTGCCCGCTCTTCCAATGCGCCTCGTCCGCAGCGGACAGGGGGCTCCGGGAGACCGGGGAACGGCGCCATGCTCGCGCAGAAAGCCCGGCGGAACGGCTTGAGCGAGCCAATGGGCCAGCGATCTGGTACCCATCGGGTCCCCGGGCGCAACGAAGCCCTACATGCGCAGGAAAAGAGCTGCGTCCTCTCCATCGACCTCGATGCGGTCCACGACCTCACGCAGGGCCGGCTGGAGGGCGTCGAACTCGAGCGTCTCCCAATCCCGCACCAGGCGGGTGCGCAGCTCCTCCAGGTGACGCTGGCGCTCCGCCTCGGTCTGGTGTGCGGCCAGGCGGGCGCGGTTCCCGGCGAGCTCGTCCTCCAGCTCCTGCTGTTCCTGCGCGACGCCCGCCCCCATGGCCTTCAGCCGCTCCAGGGTGATGTGCCCGTGAGCGGCGTCGGCGACCAGCTCCTCAAGCTCGCGCCGCACCCGGCGCATGCGGCCTTCAATCCGCTCGCCCTGCGCGATCACATCCAGGAGGTAGGAGTCCACGTTCCCGGCCCTGCGAAGGCGCGTGACCGGGGGGGCCGAGTTTTCGGCGAGCATGGCGCGGACCCGATCTTCGAGGGCCTGGGCGCGCTGGGTGTTGTACCCGCAGGTGCTCTGGTTCGTGCGGCTTTCGCACTGGTAGTAGCGGTAGGCGGCCGAGCGTTCTTCACCCGCCCTGGTCGTCCACTTCTGGCGGCGGCTCACCCCGATCATCTTGCTGCCGCAGCGGGCGCAATACACGAGTCCGCTGAGAAGGAAGGGCACGACCTGGCGTTCACGCACGGCGGCATGGCGCGTCTGCAGCCTCTCCTGGACAAGCCGGAAGTCCTCCGGGCTGACCAGCGCCGGGTGGCTGCCGGGGACCTTTACGCCAAAGCGGGTATACGTCCCCAGGTACGAGCGGTTGCGAAGCAGATCGCGGATGGAGACCATGCTCCAACGGCCACCCCGGCGCGTCGGGATCCCCTCTTCGTTCAGCTGGCCCGCTATCTTGCGGATGCCCATGCCTTCCTGCAGGTAGAGCCGGAAGATGTAGCGCACCACGATCGCCTCATCGGGGACCAGCTCCAGGCGGCGGCGGGGCCCGACCCGGTAGCCGTAGGGCGGCCTTCCCAGCACTTCTCCCTTCACCGCCTTGCGCCGCATCGCGGTCCGCACCTTTTCCGAAACGGGAGTACCTTCGCCGCGATCGGCCCACGTGCTCACCAGCTCGCGGATCGCTTCCCGCCCGGTGTGCGCTGAAAGCACCTGCACGCCAAGGCTCTCGATGGTGAGCAGCTTCAGGGCCGCCCGTCCCAGGTCGTGCCCGAGCACGCCGAGACCATCCACCACGACCACCGTAAACCCCCGGTCCTCGCGCTGCAGGAAGTGGAGCATCTGGCGGAAGCCGGTGTCTTCCGGTTGCTGGTCCTCGGTATCCAGGAAGGTTGCCGCTACTTCATAGCCATGCTCGGCGCAGAAGTCGAGAAAAGCCCGGTTCTGTTCGCCAACCGATCGTTTCGCCCTGTTCCGGCGAGCCCCTTCGACGAAGTAGCCGACGGCCTTCACAGTCGCATCAAGGGTGGAAAATGCGCTCGCAGTTCGGGCACTGGGCAACAGTCTCGCCGGCCAGCACCCGCGAACGGAGCGCATCGGGGATGGTGATCCTGCACCCGGAGCAGGTGTTGCCCTTGATGCGGGCTACTGCCGTTCCCCCTTTCCGTCTCCTCAAGTCTTCATACGTGACGAGGAGGCGCGGCGGTATCCTCGCTGCCTGGGCTTCGCGCCTCTGGTCGATTCGCGCGATCGCATCGCCCAGCCGGCGGGCCTCAAGCCGCAGCTCCTCCTGGGTGCGCGACCACCGTTCTTCGAGCCTGGTTACCGCGCCCTGCGCCTCTGAGCGTTGCCGGCTGGCCGTCTCGGCCTGGTCCAGGACTTCGACCAGGGCATCCTCCTGGCGTTCCCTGGCCGCCTTCAGGAGCTCCAGCTCGTGCTGGATGCCGGTGAGCTCCTTGGGGTTGCGGACCGAACCGTCGTAAAGGCGCTTCTCTTCGGGCGCTATCCGGTCATTCAGGCGCTCGACCTCGTCTTCCAGCCTGCGCTGCGTGGCGACGATCGTCGCCCGTTCCGCCTCTGCCTGGATGAGCTGGCGCCGGGCTTCGTCGAGCTCGGCATCGCCCTGCAGCCGGGCTTCCACGTCAGCAAGCGCCGCCCGCGCAGCGGCCGACTCAGCATCGATCTCCTGTAGCGCTACAAGCTCGGCAACCTGGCTCATTGGGGCTAACCCTAGCGCAAAGGCTAGCCGCCACGGAGAGGCCCGTAAACGCCTCCGGTGGCTCTGCCGCGGGCAAACGGCCAAATCGTCACAGTGCGGGGTTTCTTATGGCGCGGGCAGGCCCTGCGCGGGGCGATATACTGGTCGTACCTCCAGGTGCGAGGTCTTCCCCATGCAGTTCAACGTTTCCCAGCTTCTGCGCGAACCAGTCGGCGCCACGCGGCGTTACGAGCTCGACCCAGAGCCGCCGGTTCATCGCGGCACGGTCGAATTGATGCGCACGCCGGCCGGCGTGCTCGTACGCTGCAGCGTGGATGTGGTGCTCGATGCGGCCTGCAGCCGCTGCCTTGCTCCATTCGGAGACCCTCGCCGCGTGAGCTTTGAGGAGGTCTACCACCAGCAGGTCGACGTTGTGACCGGCGCCCGGCTGGATACCCATCCTGACCAGGACAGCTTCCTTATCGACACCAACCACACGATCGACATTACGGAGGGAGTGCGGCAATATAGCGAGATGGCTGCAGCGATGCAGCCGCTTTGCCGTCCCGATTGCCCGGGCATCTGCCCGGTGTGCGGGCAAGACCTGAGCATCGTCGCCTGTGATTGCGACCGCACCCCGGCCGATGCCCGCTGGGGCGCCCTCGCCGAGCTGATGCGATCACGAAATGGGTAATGTACTGAAGGAGAAGGGATATGCCACCGCTTCCCAAGCGGAAGTACCCGAAATCGCGCCAGGGCAAGCGTCGCAGCCACCTGGCGCTCAAGATGCCCCACGTGGTCGATTGTCCCGGCTGCAAGAGCCCGCGGCTGGCTCATCACGCCTGCCCTCTCTGCGGAATGTACAGGGGACGGGAAGTGATCAGCCTGCCGGGCCCCGAGCTGGACAGCTAGACAAATCGGCCAGCCTGGTGCCGGCTTTCGTTTCGTTCCGCGATCCCATTCGTCCCGGCCGCGCCTTCGTCTTCCCCGGCCAGGGCGCGCAGACCGTGGGCATGGGCAAGGATCTCTACGATGAGTTCGCCACCGCCCGCGAGATCTACCAGCAGGCCGATGACATCCTCGGATTCCCCCTGAGCCGCATCTGCTTTGAGGGCCCCGAACAGGAGCTCCAGCAGACACGCAACGCGCAACCGGCAATCGCCGTCACCAGCCTCGCGCTCCTGAGCGTGGCACTTGAACATTCCCCCCAGCTCGCCGAGAGACCGGCGTACGTCGCGGGGCACTCACTTGGCGAGTACTCCGCCCTCGTCGCCGCGGGGGCGTTGCCCTTTGATGAGGCGATCAGGCTCCTGCGCACCCGTGGCGAGCTGATGCAGACCGCCGGCGAACGCAACCCCGGCACCATGGCCGCAGTCCTTGGGCTCGACATCGCCGACTGCGAGGAGGTCTGCCGCGAAGCGGGGGCCGAGATCTGCAACATCAACGCGCCGGGCCAGATAGTCATCGGCGGCCGGCGCGAGGCTGTCGTTCGCGCGCTCGACTACGCAAAGGCCCGGGGCGCCGCCAAGGTCATCCCCCTCAGCGTGAGCGGCGCATTCCACAGCTCGCTCATGCGCCCTGCTGCCGATGGCATGGTTCACCCCGTGGCCACCGCCGAAATCCTCGACCCCCAGGTGCCGGTGGTGGCCAACTGTACGGCCACCCCGGTTACCAGTGAGACTGCCGTCAGGCATGAGCTGGTCGACCAGGTCTGCCGCCCTGTTCAGTGGAGCGATACCGTGGAGTTCCTTGGAAACCAGGGGGTCGAGACCTTCATCGAGTTCGGCCCCGGCCGCGTGCTCACAGCCATCATCAAGCGCATGTTGCGCAAAGCGAACTGCATTAACGTCAACGGCGCTTCGTCGGTTCGCATCGAGCTCTAGCATCCAGGAGGCGAAGGTGGGCAACCTCGACGGGCGCGTGGCGCTGGTCACCGGCGGTTCGCGCGGAATCGGCCGCGCCATTGCAGTTGAGCTCGCCCGGCACGGCGCCCGGGTCTCCGTGAACTACAACGCCAGCCAGGCGGCCGCCGCAGCCGTGGTCGCTGAGATCACCGCATCCGGGGGCGAGGCTGCCGCCATCGCGGGAGATGTCTCCGTCCCGGACGAGGCTGCCGCCCTCGTCAAGGGCACGGTGGAGCGCTTTGGCGGCCTCGATATCCTCGTCAACAACGCCGGCATCACGCGCGATGGGCTACTCATGCGAATGAGCGAAGACGACTGGGATGTGGTCCAGGCGACCAACCTGCGCGGCGCATTCCTCGTCACGAAAGCCGCCATGCGGCCACTACTGCGGTCACAGAACGGCCGAATAATCAACATAACCAGTGTTGTAGGGGTGATGGGGAATCCCGGGCAGGCCAATTATGCCGCCGCCAAGGCAGGCCTCATCGGCTTTTCCCGCGCTGTTGCGCGCGAAGTTGCATCACGCGGGATCACCGTGAACGCCATCGCGCCAGGGTTCATCAACACCGACATCACGGCAGAAATGACCGCGTCCCAGGTGCAGGCAGTCATGGGCCAGATCCCTCTTGGGCGGATTGCTGAACCCGGGGAAGTTGCCCCGCTCGCCGCTTTCCTCGCCAGCGATGGCGCATCGTACATCACCGGGCAGTGCATCCATGTCGACGGCGGTATGGTAATGGCATGACCGATAGCGTCATGCGCCGCGCCCGCTTTCTCGTCATCGAGACCCTCTACGAATCCGAGAGCTCGGGACACGACCCCGAGCTGGTGTACAATCGCCGCCTCGCCGACGTCGCTGAAGAAGACCCGGAGGTGGCCGGGCCAGGGCCCGCCGGGTTCGGACGTGGCGTGCTTCGCGGGGTACTTCGCAGGCTGGCAGACCTGGACCGCTACATCGGCGATGCCGCAACCCAGTACCCGGTCGAGACCATGGCCATCGTTGACCGCAACATTCTGCGGCTTGCAATATGGGAACTGCTTTCCGATAATTCGGCGCCGGTCGCCGCCGTCGTGAACGAAGCCCTCGAGCTCGCCCACCGCTACGGCGGCGAAAGCTCACCGGGCTTTGTGCATGGCGTGTTGAGGACAGTAAGCACGAAGATCCAGGCGGAACGCGCCGCCGGGGCGCTGCCACAGCCGGCGGCGCAAACCACCACAAGACAACAGGAGAACTAGCACCGTGGCCACAGTTTTCGAACGGGTCCGCGCAATTGTCGTGGAACAACTGGGTGTCGATGAGGACGAAGTCGTACCCACCGCATCGTTTGTCGACGACCTCAATGCGGACTCGCTCGACCTCGTCGAGCTGATCATGTCGCTTGAGGAGGAGTTCTCGAAGGGCGGTGTCGAGATCGAGATCCCGGATGAAGATGCCGAGAAGATCGCCACCGTGCAGGACGCCGTAGACTATGTGAAAGACCACGGCGTCGAGGACCAGTAGGCCACCCGGCCTGCCCCGCGCCCGGGGTCTCTCCTTCGCCGGGAGGCGACTGAATTGAACTTCCTCGGCATTGGCTACCAGGAGCTCCTGCTTGTGCTCGTGCTCCTGCTTGTGGTCGTTGGCCCCGAACGCCTGCCCGCAATGGCCTACCAGATCGGGCGGGCCGTCCGCCAGATGCAGCGCTACGCGCGCGCCGTCCGCGATGAGTTCAGCGAGGAATTCGATTACATCGAGACCCAGTACCGCACCGTGCGCGGCGAAATAGAGACCACCAGGTCAACCCTGCGCGAGGGCCAGGCGAAGATGGAAGCGGAGCTGCAAAGCGCCACCCCGCAGCTCACGGGCCCCCTGCTCCCGCCGATCGACTCATCCGACATCATGGGGACTCGCGCGGCCGCTGCAGCAGTTACGGAGAACAGCCCACAGGAAGCCACGCGCGAGCCCGATGGCCCGCCGCTGGTGTTCTAGCCCCCTATGAGCGCCGAGCCCGCAACCGAAAGCCAACCGCAGCTGGCCCCGGTGGAACCGGCGACGGGCGGCGGCGAGATGACCCTCCTGGAGCACCTCAAGGAGCTCCGCAATCGCGTCCTGGTCAGTGCGCTTGCCCTTGTCATTACCACCGTTGTCTGCTTTGCCTTCTGGCGCACCATCATCGGCTGGCTGCTTGCACCCGCTCGCGCCGATCACCCGGACTTCACCCTCACAGTGTTTTCGCCAACGGAAACGATTGGCGTCTTCTTCAAGGTAGGGCTCTACGGCGGCCTGCTGCTTGCCTCGCCGGTCTTCGTATACGAACTCCTCGCCTTCGTGGTCCCCGGGCTCACGCCGAAGGAGAAGAAGGTCCTGCTCCCGGGCATCCTCGGCACCATCTTCTTCCTGCTCGCCGGTATGGCGTTTGCCTACTGGGTCATTCTCCCCGCATCGCTCGGGTTCCTGCTCGACTTCGGTGGGGACCAGTTCGAAGAGAAGATCGGGGCCAAACAATACCTGGACTTCGCCACGCGGATCATCTTCTGGGTGGGCGTCTCCTTTGAACTTCCGATGGTATTGATGTTGGCCGCCCGGCTGAGACTCGTCCGCGCCCGCCAGATGCTGGGATTCTGGCGCTACTCCATCGTCATCGTGTTTATCGTCGCGGCCGTTGTCACCCCCACCCCGGACCCGTGGACCCAGTCCCTTGCGGCGGGGCCGCTGCTCTTCCTGTATTTCCTCGGAATCCTCCTCTCGTGGCTGGTGCAGCCGAAGAAGCCGCCGGCCCTACCAGAAGAAGGAGTCCCCGCCACATGAGGGCTGGCCGATCATCGCCTGCTACCCTCGCCGTCACCGGCGGCGCCGGGGGATTCTTCAGCGGCCTCACCGGCGTGGGTGGCGGGGCCGTCATGGTTCCTCTCATGACCGGCGTCCTCAAGATGCGCCAGCACACCGCCCACGGCACTTCACTCGTCGTGATCGTCTTCGCGGCTCTTGGGGGAGCGGCTTCCTACAGCATCGATGGCAGCACCGATTGGGTGCTGGTGGCGACGCTCCTCGCGGGTTCTGCGGCAGGCGCCTATGTGGGCGCGCACCTGGTGCAACACCTCCCCGCGCTGCGTCTCCGGCAGCTCTTCGGGATCTTCCTCCTCATCCTGGGCGCGAGGCTCATCCTCTTTCACGACACGAGCGCCGTGCTCTCTACCTCGGGCGTTGCCAGGAGTGCGCTCGGCGCCACAATCGGGCTGGCGGGGGGACTGTCATCGGGCGCCCTTGGCGTCGGCGGGGGCGCCATCTTCGTCCCCGGGCTGGTGATCCTCCTCGGCACCGGGCAGCACGAAGCCCAGGCTGCCTCCCTGAATGTCATTGTTGTGACCGCCCTGGTGGGTGCCTTCACCCACTACCGACACGGCACCGCCGACCTTCGCTCAGCGGCATGGATCGTCCCCGCTGCCGTTCCGGCGGGAGTGGCCGGGGCCATGGCAGCCGGTCAGCTCGATGGTGCGGTATTGCAGCGGATCTTCGCCGTTGTGCTCGTTGGGGTGGGGACGCAGATGCTCGTCACCGCCACCCGTGCGCTTCGCCGCCCCCCAGCGATCCACTCCCTCGCAGTTGAGGCCCACCGGTGAGCGGCCGCGAGGCAGCCGCAGCGGCGCTCTACGCGCGCATCCGAGAGTGTGATCTCTGCCCGCTCGCGCGCACTCGCACCTGTGCCGTCCCGGGCGAGGGCCCCATCGATTCCGAGGTCCTGTTCATCGGCGAAGCGCCGGGGATGAACGAAGACCGCCAGGGGCGGCCATTCGTGGGACAGGCGGGCCAGTTCCTGGGCGAGCTCCTCGCCGCCGCCGGGCTGGAGCGGAGCGGGGTCTACATCTGCAATATCCTGAAATGCCGCCCGCCCAATAACCGCGACCCCCTGCCTGGTGAGATCGAGGCCTGCCGCGACTACCTGGACGAGCAGATAGCCCTGGTTGACCCGCGGCTCATCATCACTCTCGGGCGCTTCTCCATGGCGCGCTGGTTCCCCGGGCAGTCCATCTCCCGGGTGCATGGCCGGGTGGCCGAGCGCGATGGCAGGCTGATTGTGCCGATGTATCACCCGGCCGCCGCATTGCATCAGCAGTCGCTCCGTACAACCATCATCAAGGACTTCGAATCGCTCCCGGCGGTGCTGGAGCGGGCGAGGCGCCCTGTCGCCCCCACTCCCATCCCGCCAGGGCGCCCTCCCGCCGAAGATCCACAACCTGCTGCCGCCCAGATGCGGCTCTTTGAATAGAGGATCCTGCGAATGACACGGACTCCATTGCGGGTGATCCCGCTCGGCGGCCTTGGCGAAATCGGCCGCAACATGATGCTGCTTGAGTACGGCGACGACATCATCGCCATCGACGTCGGGCTCATGTTCCCCGAAGAAGAGATGCTCGGCGTCGACCTCGTGATCCCCGATTTCACCTACCTCCGTGACCATCCGGGTAAGCTCCGCGCCGTGTTTCTCACGCACGGACACGAGGACCACGTGGGCGCCCTTCCCTACTTCCTCCGTGAATTCAACGCTCCCATCTACAGCACCCGGCTGACGGATGGGCTCGTAAGGGTGAAGTTGAATGAGCACCGTCTCCTGGCAACCGCCGAGACCAACGTGGTCGAACCCGGTGAGCTCATCCAGGCCGGCGTCTTCGAAGTCGAGTTCTTCACCGTTGCCCATTCCATTCCAGATGCCTGCGGCCTGATCATCAGGACCCCCCTGGGCCTGGTGGTGCACACAGGTGACTTCAAGCTCGACCACACCCCCGTCATGGACCAGCACACCGACCTCATCCGGCTTGGCCAGGTTGGCGCCGAAGGCTGCCTGCTCCTTCTCGCAGACTCCACCTACGCCGAAATCGATGGCTACACGCCAAGCGAGCAGCTCGTCGGCGAATCAATCCGGAACATCCTCGTTAACACCAGCGGCCGGGTCATCATCGCCACATTCGCGTCGCTTATCTCCCGGGTGCAACAGATCATCGACGGTGCGGCATTCACCGGGCGAAAGGTCTTCGTGACCGGGCGCTCGATGATCGACAACGTGGCCATGGCCCGTCAGCTCGGCTACCTCACCGCGCCCGAAGGCCTCATCGTCGGCGTTGAGGAGATGCGCAACACGCCGCCATCGAAGCTCGTCGTCATCACAACTGGCAGCCAGGGCGAGCCGACCAGCGCGCTCACGCGCATGGCGAATGGAGACCATCGCTACATCACCATCAGCCGGGGCGACACGGTCGTGCTCTCCGCGACGCCCATCCCCGGAAACGAGCAGGCCGTCTTCCGCAACGTCGACAACCTCTTTCGCCTTGGCGCCGACGTGCTCTACAACCGGATCTCCAACATCCACGTGCGGGGACATGCAAGCAGAGAGGAGCTCAAGATCATCCAGGGTCTCCTTCAGCCCGAGTACTTCGTCCCCATACACGGCGAATACCGGCATCTCGTTGTGCACGCGCGGCTGGCCGAATCGGTCGGTGTGCCCGTCGGCAACGCCTTCGTGATGACCGACGGCGACGTGCTCGAAATCGATGACGAAGCGGCGCAGCTGGCCGACAGGATCCCTGCCAGCTACGTGTACGTCGATGGACTGGGCATCGGCGACGTGGACCAGCACATCCTCCGCGATCGCGCACACCTCTCGACCGATGGGGTTGTCGTCGTCATCGTCGCGGTGGACAAGCAGACAGGACGCCTCACGCGCCCCGCGGAGGTGCTCTCACGCGGCTTCGTCGATGTGGAAGAAGGCAGCGACATCCTCGAACGGGCCAAGCAGGTGGTGTCCCGGGCGCTGGAGGGGGCGGCGCATTACGCCGAGTTCGGCGACATCAACGGGCGTATCAAAGACTCATTGAGCAAGTTCCTGTACGATGAGACTCGCCGCCGGCCAATGGTGCTGACGGTGACCGTGGAGGTCTAGTCGAGAGGCCACGGAACTGCCGGCCCGGCAAGCGGGGTGATCGGGCCGCCAAAGCAAGGAGTTGTGCGCCATGGCGGCACACACACGCAGTCGTCCCCGCGCGCCTCGCTCGCCCCGGACAAGGCGTCGCGGGCGGAGCTGGGGAGCCTCTTCCTTCCTCAAGCCAGAGTTCATTGGCCTGGCGATCGCTGCCCTGACGCTGGCCGCCATTCCCTTTGTGGTCGACGTAACCACCGTCGCCGCCGAGGCGCGCGACTGGCTCATGCGCACCTTCGGGCTGGGGCTGTTCATCCTCGCAGCGCTCTCTGTGCTCGGCGGCTTTGCCATCTCGCGCCGCGCCTACGATGAAAGGGCGCGCTTTGCTCGCCGGGCGGTGGGGACGCTCTGCCTCGGATTGTTCGCCTGGGGCGCGCTTGGCCTGAACAAGGCCGAGTGGACCCTTGGTGGCGTTGACTTCCGGGAGGTCACACTCGGTGGCGACATCGGGCGGCGCTTCGTCGCCGGGTGGCTTGGGAAGCTCGCATGGCTGAGCACGCTCGTCCTGGCCGCTGCGCTCCTCGCCCCCGGCGCCACGCGTGCTTTCGCGCGCAACGCCCCGGGGTGGCTCGAAGTGGCGTGGGAGCGGCGCTGGCCGCACCGGGCCGCGAGCGCCGTGGGCCGTTTCTTTTCCTTCGTCTTCAGGCGCCCCGGGAATCGTGGCGGGAAAGAGCCCGAGGTGGTCATCGGTGGCACGCTCCGCGAACGGCTACAGCCCCGCCCGGTGCCAACATTCGAGGAGAACCCGGTCCAGATCCGGCCTTCGATTGATCCCGGTGGCCCCATGTCGGCAATTGGAAGCGGAGCCGCGGCGCAATTCAGGCCGCTGCCCCCGAACGAACCCGCCGATGCCGGTGAGGAGGAAACCCTCGCCGCGCCTGTCCCGGGCGACAACGACGAGGACGGAGAGCCCCAGCAGCTATCCCTCGGCCTTGGACAGCAGAGTGGCTGGCACCTGCCGGCGCTTGAGCTCCTCAACGCACCCCAGATCAGCACGAGCCGCAAGCACGACAACGCCGCCCGTGCCCAGCTCATCGTCGACACCCTGGCAAGCTTTGGCGTGGATGCCACCGTCGTCGAGATCAACGAGGGTCCCACGGTGACGCAGTTCGGCGTTGAGCCCGGATGGGAGGTTCGCTACAAGGACGTGCCCATCAAAGACGAGGCGGGAAAGTCCGTGCTGGGGCACGACGGGCGGCCACGCACCGAGCGGGTTGAAACTGGCCGGACGCGCGTGCGCGTGAACAAGATCACCGCGCTCCAGAACGACCTTGCGCTCGCGCTCGCGGCTCCCAGCCTGCGCATCGAGGCGCCCGTCCCCGGCCGCGCGATTGTGGGCATCGAAGTCCCCAACGATAGCGCCACCGTGGTCACCCTTCGCAACGTCATGGAATCGAAGGAGTTCCGCGAGCTTGCGAAGAAATCGAAGCTCGCCCTGGCGTTGGGCAAGGGTGTCTCGGGCGTGCCCATTGTGGCGGACCTCGCACGGATGCCCCACCTGCTCATCGCGGGCGCTACCGGCAGCGGCAAGAGCGTCTGCATGAACGCCGTCATCGCCGGGATCATGATGGAGGCCACCCCTGCCGATGTCCGCTTCGTGATGGTCGACCCCAAGCGCGTTGAGCTGACGGCCTACAAGGGAATCCCCCACCTTGCGTTCAGCGAGGTGATCGTCGATGTCGACAAGGTTGTGGGGGCGCTCCAGGCCGTGGTCGCCGAGATGGAGGCCCGCTACAAGAAGTTCGCCGCCGTTTCGGTGCGCAACATCGAGACCTACAACCGCCACCCGCGCGTTCTCAACAAGCTGCCCTACTGGGTGGTGATCATAGATGAGCTCGCCGACCTGATGATGGCGGCGCCGTTCGAAGTCGAGAAGCTGCTCTGCCGGCTGGCCCAGCTCGCCCGGGCTACGGGAATCCACCTCGTCGTCGCCACCCAGCGCCCATCGGTGGATGTGGTGACCGGTCTCATCAAGGCCAACTTCCCCACCCGCATCGCCTTTGCCGTCACTTCCATGACCGACTCGCGCACGATCCTGGACATGGGCGGCGCCGAGAAGCTCCTCGGGCGGGGCGATATGCTCTACATGCCCACCGATGCCGCAAAGCCAATCCGGCTCCAGGGCGTTTACGTCTCCGACGCCGAGGTGGAGCGGATCGTGCAGTTCTGGACGGATGACAGGTTCCGGAACCTCACCCCCGAGACCGCCGACAACCTCCTCGAAGAGGCGCTCATCGAAATGAACGGGGATGGCGACCTGGCAGTCGAGGAGACGGACCCGATTGTCGAGCGTGCCCGCGGCCTGGCGCTACAGCACCGGCACGTTTCGCCTTCACTGTTCCAGCGCAGGCTCCACGTGGGCTACGTGAAGGCGACGAAGCTGATTGACATCCTTGAAGAGGAGGGGATAGTCGGCCCACGCGAAGAGGGCGAATCGCGGAAAGTGATAGCCGCCGCCGCGGATGATGGCCTCTATTGATAAACTACAGCCTGTGAAGACGATAAAGGACCTGCTGCGAAGGGCCGAGCCGGCTGAGCGGCCCGAGGCGCCCACCGGGCACGAACGCTGCCTGTCCTGCCAGGCCGACCTGGAAGGCTCACGCTCGTACCAGCAGCTGCGCGTATGCCACTCCTGCGGGTTCCACTTCCATCTGAGCGCCCGCGAGCGCCTCGTCACCCTCCTCGACGCGGGCACTTTCCACGAGGACGACCGTGGCGTCACTGCGCTTGACCCGATTTCGTTCCAGAGCAAGCAGTCGTACCGGTCGCGGGTCATCAATGCCCAGAGGCGCACCGGCCTCGCCGAAGCGGCACTCACCGGGACCGGCGCCATCATGGGGCGCGAGGTTGTGGTGGCGGTCCTCGATTTCTCCTTTCTTGGCGGGTCCATTGGCGTCGCCGCGGGCGAGCGCCTGGCCCGCGCCTTTGAGAAGGCCACCAACCGGCGGACACCCCTCGTCTCCGTTTGCTCCACATCCGGGACTCGCATGCAGGAGGGGCTGCTGGCGCTCATGCAGCTACCGCGCGTGGTGGCGGCTGCCCAGCGTCACCACCGCGCCGGGCTGGCGCACCTCGCCGTGCTCACCGATCCAACCACGGGGTCGGCCTACACGGGCTTCGTGAGCCTGGCGGATTTCGTGATCGCTGAGCCAAACGCGCTCCTTGGCTATGCGGCCATGCGCGTTCTCCAGGAACACGCCGGCAACGAGATGCCCCGCGATGCGCATACGAGCGAATGGCACCTCGCTCACGGTCTCATCGACGCGGTGGTCGCGCGCCCCCATCTGCGGGACTTCGTGGCGAGTCTGCTTGACCTGCTGCTCAATGACTACCACCTCAGCGCCCCGAAGAAGCAGCGAACGGCACCGCCCGCACATTCCGACCGCGTCGCCTGGCAGCAGGTCCAGCTCTCGCGTCACCGCCTCCGGCCCACTGCGAGCGACCTCATCGAGCAGATGACCACCAGCTTCATTCAGATCCACGGCGACCGGTCCGGCGCCGATGACCCCGCAGTGGTCGCGGGGATCGGCTCGCTTGGCGGCGAGTCAGCGATCCTCGTCGGCCAGGTGCGGCCCCACGATGGCAACAAGAGGAGCGGCCTGGTCCAGGCGGCCGGGTTCCGCAAGGCGCGCCGGGCGATTGAACTCGGCGGCAAGTTCGGCCTGCCCGTAGTAACCATGATCGACACGGCAGGTGCAGACCCGAGCCTGCAGGGGGAGACAGAGGGCCTCGGCCAGGCTGTGGCGGCGTGTATGGCCGCCATGCTTGAAGTCCCCACGCCAACCATTGCCGCCATCATCGGTGAAGGCAATTCCGAAGGCGCCGTAGCCATGGCCGTTGCCGACCGCGTCCTGATGCTCGACAACGCGGTCTACGAAGTGATCCGGCCCGAGGACGCCGCTGCAATCCTCTTCCAGGAAGCGGGGAGGGCCGAAGAGGCTGCTGAACGCCTCCGCATCACGTCACACGACTGCCTGCGCCTGGGGATTGTCGACGCGACAGTGCCCGAGCCGGGCGAAGGCGCGCACACCGATCACGCCGAGACGGCCCGGCTTCTGCGCCGGACAGTCCTGCGCAACCTGGTTCCCCTCCGCCGCCAGCGCACCCGGAAGCTTCTTGAGCGCCGGTACGCCCGGTACCGGGAGATTGGCTCGACTCACTCGTGGATTCGCGGCGCTCTTGAGCGGCGCCTTGCCCATCTCACCGACCGGCTGGCTGGCGCGTTCAACCGCGTCCGCCAGCGGTCGACGATTGTGCGGCGGCGGGTAGACTTCGGCGAAGAGCCCGAAATCCCCGTCTAGAACTGCCGGCCGGGCATTGAGGGGGACCGGGGAACCACCGGGCCGGGCCCGCGGAGGCGCCTCTGGAACTGCACGACCTGCTGCTGGTCCCGCTGGGGGCCGCGGTTGGAGCATTCGGCACCATGGTGGGCGCCGGGGGCGGTTTCGTTCTTGTCCCCATTCTGCTGCTCCTTTACCCGCGGGCCGCCGCCGAAGACGTGACGGCGACCTCTCTGTTCGTGGTGTGCGCCAACGCCGCCTCGGGCACGGTTGCCTATGCCCGTCAGCGAAGGATCGACTACCGGAGCGGCATCTGGTTCGCCACCGCCACCCTGCCCGGCGCCGTGGCGGGGGCCGTGGTGGTCGCGTTTGTTCCCCGGCGGGCGTTCGATGGGATCTTCGCAACTCTCCTTGTCGCCCTTGGCCTCTGGCTCATGCTCCACGCGGGTGCGACTGCCATCCGCTCCCCGGTCACGGGCCGTGGGGTTGTGCGGCGAACCCTGCGCGACGCGCGGGGAAACGCGTTCGTTTACTCCTTCCACCTGTGGAAGGGAATCGTCTTGAGCGCGGGTATTGGGTTCCTGAGCAGCCTGCTTGGGATTGGAGGGGGAGTGATCCACGTGCCCGTCATGGCCACCGTCCTTCACTTCCCGATCCATGTTGCCACCGCCACGTCGCAGTTCGTGCTGACTTTCATGGCCGCGGAAGGCACGAGCGTGCACTTCGCCACCGGGGCGTTGGGGTGGAATGACTGGCTTGGGCGAGCAGTGCTCCTCGCCGTGGGGGCCGTTCCCGGGGCACAGGTGGGCGCCTGGTTCGCGCAACGCGTCCACCAGCGCATCATCATCAGGGCGCTGTCGGCGGCACTAGTGCTTGTGGGGGTGCGGCTCGGCCTGAAGGCCCTTGGGCTGTGAGCCCGGGGCCGGGTCAGGGCATGTTCTCCCAATCGCGCCAGCGCCCGGGTCCGCCCTCGGAGAGGTGGTGCCCTTCGCTGGCGCCCGAACGGACCTTCCCGCGGCTTTGTCCGCGGTCCATGTGCGCAAGCAGATAGTAGACGCCAACGCAGAGGGCGCCCATGAGCCCGAAGAAGATCGCGAGCCGCTTGAGTCCGCGCGCGCCCGCCTCGTTCCAGCTATCGTATGCGGCCCGGGAAAGCTTGAGCGCGGTGGCGGGGTCGCCCGCTGCATAGGCGGCCTCAGCCCTCGCAAGGTCGCCGTCGGGGTCTTCGAAGAGCATTCCGATGCGCGAAAGCCCGCCCCCCTTGAAGGCAGCCTGCTTCTCCTTCGCGAGCGCAATGAGCTGTTCGGCGGTGCCCTTGTCGGTGAGCGTGGTGATTGCCAGCGAGGCCAGCCGCTTTGTTTCCGTAAAGTCGCCTGCCTCATAGGCCTGCCGCGCCTCTTCCAGCCTCTGGAGCGATGGGCTGCCGGCGGGCTCGGCCGAAAGCTCCTTCGCCGTCCCCGAGATAGCTGCCACCGCCTGGCGCTGGTTTTCGATCATGCTGCGAAGGCTGGCGATGGTGTTCCCCTGCCAGGCGCCGGCCACGGCAATCGAGTCGTTGAGCCCGGCCTCGCGGGCGAGCGCACGGACCCTGTCGAATGCATCGAGCAGGCTGTTCACGTCTGCTACCTGGTCGGGGACGCTACCGAAGGTCCAGGCGTCGAGGTTCGCCTGCAGGTCTTTGGGGAAGCCCTTCAGGCCGTACTGCGCCTCGCGCGCGGCAAGTGTGCTCACCAGGTTGTGGGCCTTGCGCCTCTCCGCGACTGTGGCCTGCGCCGTGTCGGCGTTGAATACCCAGGTGAGGAAGAGTTCGTCGAGATTGGAACCGCTCGCGTATTCACCTGCATCCATGAACCAGCGGGCATCGAGCGGGATGCGGGCCGGGTCGTCGTCCATGCGCGCCAGGACCGTCTTCATTCCCTCACGGCCACCAATCGCAGCCTCGTACGCAAACCAGAAGGCCCCTGCCTTGCCGTACCAGTACATCGGGTCGTACACGTTGGAGCCCCGGTACCAGGTTGCGAGCGGATCTTTGTAGCCAAGTGACTGCCAGCCCCGGTCGATTGGGGCAATGCCGAGCTGTGAGGCGACCGCGCGCGTGGCGTACTCGGCCAGCCCCTCCCAGAGCCACTTGGCGTCGAGGTTATCGCCGGCCCACTGGTGGGCAAGCTCATGCACGGTGACCTCCCGGTCGAAACCGGTACCCGTCGCGAGCAGCACTTCGCCTTCCGATGGGAACGCCACACCCGCCGCCCCTACCATGTCGATGTGGTGCGACTGGCGCATGAGGATCGCGTCCTTCCGGTAGCCGAAGCCGAAGAGGTCGCGCAGCAGGGGGAGCGCCGCGCGGGCCGTGGAGAACTGCTCCTCAGCCCACTTCTCATCGCGGCGGAAGTACCGGAGGGTCAGCTTCACGGTCGTCCCCGCAAGGTCGACCTCCGCCTCCTTCGAACCGCGCATGGAGGGGTCGGAAATCGACTGAACGAATGCTGAATACGGGCTCACGTTGAAGCGCTGGCGGCAGCTGTTGTCCGCGTTGGCGCAACGCTTGAGCACTGTCGGGTTGTCGGCGCTCAGGGCGATGATCGTGGCTTCACCACAAATCCAGCGCTCGTACCCGGAACCGCTCACCTCGCCGGGCTGATTCGAAGCCAGCAGGCAGCCGGGGTCAAAGTAGTTCTCCGCGCTCTTCGGCACATCCACCCAGACGAACGAGCCTTCGCCCTGGCCCAGGAATGGGATTTCGATCGACCCCGGCTCCATGCGCATGATCTCGTTCTTAAGGGCGGGCATTTCGTAGGTCATCACGAAGTCGAACTGCGCGCCCGGCTTCATGGGCCTGGGCAGAGCCACCGTGACCACCATGATCCCGCCGAATGATTCCTGCACAACGCTCGACCTGGCTTCCATGGAAGCGCCGCCCCGGGTCACCTGCAGGTCTTTCGCCCCGGGCATCGCCCAGAGGTAGACGCTTGCCAGGTCCTTTCCCGTGGCATTCTGGATGGTGGCCTCCACCCGGACCGTTAGAGTCCCGGACGAAGGGTCGAGGCGGTAGTAGGAATCAGAGGCAACGTTCTGGGCTGGCTCATCGGCAGCGGCCACCCTCCCTGCCGGCGAGGCTGCCGCCACCGCGCCCAGGGCAAGAGCACCGAGGACCACTGTTCGCCAGGAACGCATACATAGAGATTCGGCGCCGCCGCAACCACCGCACAGGGGAGCGTTGGGTGAAGGTTTCTTGTCCCCGGCAGATGACGGTAGGCAGCCGGCTCTTAGCATGAAGGCGTACAGACCGGCGGCGCCCCCACCGCGGAGAACGGGATGAGAACCCTGGCCCTTTCGATGGTGCGCGTGGCCGTCGCCGGCCTCGCCCTGCGCCGGTCGGGGGGAGACCACACCGGCGCCAGGATCGCGGCCAGCGAGGTTCCACGGGCCCTTCGTTCCTTCTGGGCCGATGGCTTTTTCGCGGCAGGGCAGGACGCGTTCATCCTTGCCTACCTTCCGCTCCTCATAACTGCGCTTGGAGGCGGTCCCTTCCAGGTCGGCCTGCTTTCGGCAAGCACGAGCCTTGGCGCGCTCCTGGCGCTCTACCCCGGCGCCCTGATTTCCCGCCGCGCGAAGAGCCGCCGCTGGGTGGTCGTCTTCTATGCCGGCATTCTCGGTCGGCTCTTGCTCCTTGGTGCCGCCCTCGTGGTGGCCATTGCCGATGCGAACGCGGCCCTCTATTCAGTCATCGGCCTGTTTACCGTGCGGGCGTTCCTGGGGAACCTCACGCTGCCTGCCTGGACCGCGCTCGCTGCTGACGTCATCCCCGAGCACATGCGATCGCGCTACTTCGCCTCCCGCAATTTCGCAATGAGCATGGCCACGCTCACGATTACGCCAGTAGGGGGGCTGCTTCTCGACCTCATGGGCTTCCCCGGGGGCTACGTAGCGGCGCTCGGCGTCTCCTTTGCGCTGGGGATGATGGCCACGTTTGCGTATGCCCGGATCCCCGAGCCCTCCCGCCTTCGCGAAGTCGCGGCTCGCCCCCGGGCCGGGCCGCGAGCAACGTGGCGCAACGGCCCATTCCGCCGCTTCGTGGCTGCGACCTTCGCGCTGCACTTCGCCACCATGATCGCGGGGCCGTTCTTCACCGTGCACCTGAAGAACAACCTGGGGGCCACGAATTTCGAAGTGGGCTGGCTCACCACGGCATCGCCAATGGCCGGGCTTGCGGCGCTGCTTATTGGCGGCGAACTCCAGCACCGCCGCGGCGCCCTCTGGATGACGCGCGTCTCGCTGCTCGTCCTTCCCACGCTGCCGCTCATGTGGGCCATGATCGATGCACCCTGGATGGTGCTGGCGCCCAACATCGCCGGCGGGTTCATCTGGGCGGCCTTCAACCTGGCGAACTTCCAGCTCCTGCTCGAAGTCACCCCCGAAGATCAGCGCGAGGAGTACGTGGCTGTGTTCCACATGTCGGTGTTCGCGGCGCTCTTCGTGGCGCCATTCCTGGGCAGCCTAATTGTGGCCGAGTGGGGTTACCGGACAGCCTTCGTGATATCGGGATTGGGAAGGCTCTGCTCGACGGCTCTCTTCTTCTTCGCTGTCAGGCCAACGTCGCGTCCTGCTGGCGAATGCCCGCCGGCTGCAGAGGGACTCACCGCGTAGCCGCGACCGCCGTTTCGGGCTGGAGGATAGCCTTGCGGCGAGCACGCCCGTATTCGACGAAGCGCGTAAGGCTGGCCGTCAGCTCCTGGAGGTGCCTGTCACTCAACTCGCCGAGGAGTTCGCGCCCAAAAGCGATGGATTCGGCCCGGCTCGTCTCAACAGCCTGGCGGCCCCGGTCTTCAAGCCAGATGCGGATGCCGCGTCTGTCGTGTGGCGCTACCTCGCGGCGAATGAACCCACCACGTTCGAGGCGCTCAAGAAGTGCCGAAACAGAAGGACGGGTGACGAGCAGCCGGTCGGCCAGCTCGGCGTTGCTCAGGCCGCCCTCTTCGGCCAGGAAGACCATCAGCCTGAGCTGCGTGACTGTGAGCCCCTCACGGTCCCAGATGCTCAGCCGGATGGGATCGAGCAGGCTGCTGGCCTGAAAGACGGAGCGGATGGCGGCTTCGAGCGCCGGACGATCGTTATCCATGAGCCAATTATAGTCCTTCCGCCGGTAGCATAAAGAAACCCTCCCTTACTCAGGCCTGGGCTGGTGCGGAGTAACCGCGGGCGAGCCAAATGGAGTGCGTCCATACGTGGCACCCGGGTCGCACGCCAGTCCAGCACCAACGCCCTGGAGTTGGTTGCAGAGCGGCGCGAGCGAGAGTTGGCGGAATAGGGGATGCGTCCGCGCTTCATGCGGGTAATCCCGTCGGGGGGATTGGGGTGTTGCCGCCCTGCACCTGCGGTCAATCCGGCCGATGATCTGAGTGCAGGGGCCGGGCGGACTGCATCAGTTGCCCGGGAGGACAGGGACCATGGACACGCCGAACATCAGGATCTGCAAGCACTGCGAAGCGCCGTACGACTGGCGCCGGTCCCCCAGCTCGAGCCTGAAAATGACGTATTGCGGCTCGCTCTGCGAACGGGCCGACCTCGGGTTCACGATTGAGGCCCTCCTGGCCGATTCACAGGTCGTCCGGTCTGCCTGGCGCGAGCTCCTCGCCGCCTGAGGCAGCACGCGGCACGAAGGCCCACTCCGGCAGGATGTCCAGCCCCGTAGAGCGCTGACGGCCCTCTGCCGGCACCGTCAAGGCCGTGGAAATCCGTTCTTCCTGCCCCCGCTGGCGCCTTAGCTGGGGAACCACCTACGCTGGATCTGCGTAGTAATGGTTGAGGGCCCAATCAGACACGGCCCTCGAATGGAGAAACGGCGTGGAAACGCTCATCGCCCCCGGCGGCTCCGGGATGAACCCCGACAACATCAAGGTCTGTGCTCGTTGCGGCCTCCGCTACGACTGGCGCAAGTCGGCAAGCTCGGCCTTGAAGATGACCTACTGCAGCTCCCTTTGCGAACGCGCCGACCTCGGGTTCACCCTTGAGGCGCTGCTGAAGGTCGAGCGTGCCGGGCGCGAAACGCCCGAACCCGCTGCTCCCGGCGTCTAGACGCATCTTCCCCGGGAAACCAGGCCGCGAGGGGCTCCAGTCTGGAGCCCCTCGTTCATTCCCGCCGTGGTTCTCATTCCAGGGTGAGCGGAGTGTCGTCGCGGTTTGCCCATTCCTTCATGGAGCCGTCATACACCCGCACACGCTCATACCCCAGCAGGGCAAGCACAAAGGCCGCGTGCGCCGCCCTGATGCCCCCCTGGCAATAGGTGATGGTCTCCTTTCCCTTCTCTATCCCGGCCTCGTCCAGGAGCGCCTGCAGGTCATCCGCGGGGAGGAACCGCCGGTAGCGGTCCCGGGAAACGAAACGAACCCATTCGAGGTGCCTCGCCCCCGGCACATGGCCCACGCGGCGGTTTCCGCGTCCCTCCCGGCCCAGCCACTCGGCGTCGCTGCGCGCGTCCAGCACCTGGACGCCCGGGTCCGCATGCTGCGCAACCAGGTATTCACAGGAGGCATTGACCGGCGGTGTGACCCGGGCCCGGAAATCCGCCGGCGCTGCCTGGAACGGCTCGAAGGTCACGGTGCGCCCTTCGCTGAGCCAGCTATGCCATCCCCCGTTGAGCACGCGGACGTTTGTGTGTCCGTAGTAGTTGAGGGCCCACCAGAGCCGGGTCGACACCCGCGCGTTGTCGTCGTCATAGACGACCACGGTGGTATCCGGTCCGACCCCTAGCCCGCCCATGAGTGCTTCGAATTCAGTGGGCGCCATTACAAGCACGCCGAATTCGCCCCCGGCCGGGTCTGGCTCCTTGATGTAGTGGTGGACCGGGAGCCCGGCCGCCCCCGGGATGTGCGCCCGCCTGTATGCATCGGGGAAGCCACAATCCACCACCCTTACCGCCGGGTCATCCAGGTGCTGCGCCAGCCACTCCGGTTCGACGAGCAGTCCCGGGCGAGAATAGTCCATCTGGGGTTCTCCTTCTCAGGTGAAAGGTGCGGTAGGCGGCCTGCGCTACAGGTGTGCCCGGAAATACTCGATGAGCCTGCGCTCCTGGTATTCGAGCCCACGAGTGTCGCGCGGCATGTGGCGTTCTTCCGGAAACACAAGCGCGTCATACTCCTTCTGGGCTGCCGAGAGCGCCACCATGAGGCGCGCCGTGTGCCTGAAGTGGACATTCTCATCGATCATTCCGTGCACAAGGAGAAGCTTTCCATCAAGGCGGGAGACCTGCGCGAGGACCGAGCTCGCCTCGTAGCCGGAGGCGTTCTCGCCGGGGGTGCTCATGTATCGCTCGGTGTAGGCGGTGTCGTAACCATCCCAATGCGTCACCGGTGCGCCCGCAACACCAACCCGGAACAGTGCGGGCTCCCGCAGCATCGCCATGAGAGTCATGTAGCCGCCGTAGCTCCAGCCGTAGATGCCCACCCGCGCCGGGTCGGCCAGCCCCTGTTCGACCAGCCGCCGGACCCCGGCAGCCTGGTCATCGACTTCAATCCGCCCCGTGCAGAGGTGGATGGGCGCTTCGAAAGCCAGGCCGCGGTTTGCGCTCCCCCGGTTGTCGAGCTTGAAGACCGCGAAACCATCGCGCGCCAGGTATTGAGCGCGCAGGTCTACAGTCAGCGACCATTCGTTGGCAACGCGCTGAGCATGTGGCCCCCCATACACGGAGACGATGAGCGGATACGGTCCCCCGGACCGGCCAGCGGGAGGCAGATAGACGGCGCCGTGGAGTTCCGTGACGCCGTCGGCGGCGCTCACCGTCATCAGTTCGGGCGGCGCGAGGCCGAGCTCCTCGCCCGTCGCGCCCGCGTTGTCGAACAGCATTGCCTCCAACCCACCGGTGATCGTGCGAAGCGCGACCCGGGGCCCGTGGGAAAGGGAACTCCACGTGTCGATGAAGCGCTGATGGTCACGGTCGATGGTGACATCGTGCCAGCCTGGCTCGCCGGTCAGCCGGCGCAGCTCTCCGCCATCAAGGGCGACCACGTACAGATGGCGTTCGAGAACCGATTCGCGCGTGGCCATGAAGTAGGCAAGCCGGCGCTCCTCATCGACGGAGACGAGCCGTGTGACCATCCAGCTGCCTTCGGTGAGCTGGCGCGCAGCGCGCATCCCCGGGTGGTTGATGTAGAGATGCCGGAAGCCCGTTTTCTCGCTCGTGCGCACCATCTCGCCGGAATTGAGGAAGCGGGTGTCGTTGTCGAGGTTGATCCACGGGTCGCCGCTGCGTTCCAGGAGAAGCTCGCGTTCGCCTGTCTCGACGTCAAAGGCAAACAGCTGCAGCCGGCGCTGGTCGCGCGACAGTACCTGCACGGTGAGGGCTCCGTCGGGCCTCCAGGCAACCCTGGCGATGTAGCAGTCCCTCCCCACACCGTGGTCCAGCCACCGCACTTCACCGGTCGCCACCTCCACCACGCCAAGGTCGAGAAGGGCGTTCGCATGGCCCGCAAACGGGTACCGGTGGACTTCGACGTCAATCTCGTCTCGGCCCTGGTGCACAATCGGGTACTTGGGGATGTGCCTGCAATCGGCCCGGATGAAGGCGATGCGCTCGCCATCGGGGCTCCACCAGTAGCCTTCATCCCGGTCGAGCTCCTCCTGGGCAATGAACTCGGCCAGCCCGTTCGTGACACCGTCCTCGGCGCCGGTGGTTAGCTGGCGGATGCCGCCACCGGCCGTGCCTGTGACGCAGAGCTCGCCATCCCGCACGAAAGCCAACCGGGCGCCGTCGTCGCTCAGCCGCGGATCAAGGGCCTCGCGGGGAACGTCAATCTCGCGAAGCTCCTCGCCACCAACGCTGACGAAAGTGGCTCCGCCCAGTGGCACGAGAAGCACGGCCGGGTCCGCGCTCCGGGCAAACTGGTATTGAGTCACGCCCAGCTCACGCAGCCGCGCCCGCTCGCGGCGCAGCTCTTCCTCCCGTGAAAGCCTGCCTTCCTCTCCTGATCCCGGCCGGGGGCCTGCGAGGACGGTCCTGGTTCCCGTCGCGATCTCATAGCGCCAGAGGCTACGCACGAGCGTTCCCTCTTCGCTGAAGAGGTAGGTGATTGCCGCCCCATCAGGGGTGAACCGGACGGCGCCAGGAGCCGCCATGCCCGGACGTGGGAAGCTGGCGACCTGCTGGATGCTGATCGCTTCGAACGCGCGCGTCACCGGCCGAGGCCCTCCGCGCGAAGGGCTTCAATGGCGTCAAGTGATTTCGGGATCTCCGAGGTGAGCACCTCAGCGCCCGTTTCGGTCACATGCACGTCGTCTTCGATCCGGATCCCGCCCAGCGCCAGGAGGGCGTCGACCCGTTCCCAGGTGACGGCATCCGCATAGATTGAGCGCCGTTCGGGGCTGGTCAGCAGAGCAGGGATGAAGTAGATGCCCGGCTCGATTGTGACCACGTAGCCCGGAGCGAGGGGGAGGTCGGCGCGAAGGTACTTGAGGCCGAAGCGGTCGCTCGGAGTGCGCCCCGCCAGGCAACCGCCGGCGTCATGCGTGGCGAGCCCCAACATGTGCCCAAGGCCGTGGGGGAAGAAGAGCGCGTGGGCATCGCGCTCCACCAGGTCCGCAGGGTTGCCTCGCATGATTCCAAGCTGTACCAGGCCGTCCGCAAGCTGATGGCTGGCCTTCATGTGCAGGTCACGGTACTCCACGCCGGGACTCACGCCGGCGATGGCGCTTTCCTGCACTTCCAGGACGAGCTGGTAGAGGTCCCTGTGCAGCCCGGCGAAACGTGCGTCAACAGGATAGGTGCGCGTCACGTCACTGGCGTAACCATCGACCTCGGCCCCCGCATCGACCAGCACCAGCTCTCCCCCGATAAGCTCGCGCGACGTGGGCGCGAAGTGGAGGACCGCGCCGTTCGGACCGCTCCCAACAATAGAGCCGTAGGCCGTCCGGGCGCTGCCCGCGCGAAAGAACCCGGCTTCTATCTCAACCTGGAGGGCGCGCTCTGTCATGCCTGCCCGGGCCAGGCGGAGGCCTGCCATGTGTCCGGCCCGGCTCGCTGCCGCTGCCCGGCGCATCAGCGCCAGTTCGCCCCGGTCCTTCGTGCGCCGCATCTCCGATACCGCGGCCGAGAGGCGCTCCGCCAGCGCTTCGTCTGCGTCAGGTTCAAGCGCTGCCCATCGTTCGATTCCGTACCCTTCCGGGCGCTGCAGCAGGTCATGATTGCCGATAACGGCGACGGGCTCGCCCCGGCGCGCCTCGAGCCATGCGCTTAGCCGCCCGGTGGGCAGGACGCGCTCGATGCCGGTCTCCGCGGCCTGTTGTTCCAGCGGCCGGGAGTCACCCGACCAGACACGCTCTTCCTCCGTGGCGACGTGGGCGAAGAGCGTCCACCCTTCGCGGGGGTCGTAGGCCAGAACAGCGCCGGGACTTGCCATCCCGGACAGGTAGTGGTGCTCGGGGTGAGCATGGAAGTCATGCGCCTGGTCGGTGCCCGCGATCGGCACCGGCAGCCCCGAGGGCACAAGGACTACCCCGCGCTGGACCTCCCACCTGTGGGCGGCTTCCCGGCGCCGGGCGGCAAACCGGCCTGGCATCTCGCTGTCTCCCCGCATTGCAGGGAGACAGTCTACCTAATCCCCGCCTTCAGCACGTCGCCCGGCGAAGCAAGAACGGTTGTCGTAGGCGCGGGCAGCGGCGTTGAGGCTGCAGGCAACCTCGCTCACCAGCTCGGGGGGCGAGATGGCGACGGCGTCGGGACCCCAGCTTCGAATCCAGGGAACAAACTCCAGGAGGCTCGGGAGCTGAAGCTCCATGCGGATGGCTCCGCCCGGGAGGGGCGTGAGCCGCTGCGATGGGTGCCAGTTTGTTTCGCATACCCTTGGCGCCGCGCTCGCGCTGAACTCCACAACAACATCGAACTTGTCGTCGCCGAAGACCACGCCCCAGCTGTGCGCGAGCCGTTCTGCGATCACGCTCGTGTCTGGCGGGACAAAGGGTACCCCCGTCACCTCGGCGTGCGTGATTCGCTCGATCTTGAAGGTTCGGACAGTATCGTGGGCGTGGCTGAAGCCGATTACGTACGTCGCCGCACCGGTGGCGCTCGGCTCCAGGACGTACGGATCGAGGTCGGTGTGGCGCCCGCTCGGATCCTGGGCCGACCGGTAACGGATGGCGACGGTCTGAGACCGCGCCCATGCCTCCGTAATCCGGCAGAGGATCTCGTGTCCCTTCTTCTGGGCGGGCCGTTGGCGAAGCTGCCTCACGGTCACTCCTACCTGCCGCGCGATCGGCTCGGGGAGTGCGTTTGCAAGCTTGTCCAGGGCGGAGACTCCGTCGGGGTCGCGCTCGTCCGCATGCCTGAGGAAGAGCCGCGTTGCCAGGTAGAGCGCCCTTGCTTCCTGTAACGTGAAGCGCACCGGGGCCAGGGGCCCCGTATCCGGCATGAGCCGGTAACGGCGCCCTTCCAGCATGAGGGGGACATTGAGCTCGCTTTCGAGCGCAGCGATGTCGCGCTGAATCGTCCTCTGGCTATATCCCAGCTCGTCCGCCAGCTCCCGCGCCGACCAGCCCCGCACCCTCTTCCGGAGCAGCCGTTCTATCTCCAGGAGCCTTGTTGCCCGCCGGACTTGTTCCGTCATGAGTCGCATTACCCCCAGACTCAGTTTGGCGACCACCATGGCAGGTCATCGCGACAACTCCTGTCGCGTTGGTAAACCCCCCGGCCGGCAGCATTATAGTTCGCTGCTCCAGAATTATGCGATAGGGGAAATTGGGGGCGACTCCCGTGCGGCGGTGGCTTACCATCGGTGGTGAATGGCAGAACCCCGTGATCTTGGCGCGCTCCGCCGCATTGCCGCCGGGGCAATTGGAGAGCCTGGCCGGCGCCGGTTCCGGCTCATGGCGCTCAGCCAGGAGGGGGCTTTTGCCCTGATGTGGCTGGAGAAGGAGCAGCTGGCGGCCCTTGGCGATGCCATCGAGACGGTGCTCGATGCCGAGCATCATCAGCCACCGGCAATCCCCCCGGATGACGTTCAGGCAGTCCCGGACTTCCCGGCAAGTGCGGACCTCGAATTCCGCGTCGCTCAGCTCTCGATGGGCGTCGACCAGCGTCGTGGCCGGATGGTGATCGTGGCCGCCGGCGCTGAGGAAGCGGGAGATCCCTCCGTATCGATGGAGATCGGCTTCCGGGCTGGCCAGGAGCTGCGCGAGCAGATATCCGCGGTGCTCGCCGCGGGGCGGCCACCCTGCCCTCTTTGCGGCGGCCCCGTTGACCCGCAGAGCCACGTCTGCCCTCGCCATAACGGGCACCACCAGACCACCTGAGTCAAAGAGCCTATCAGTCCGCCGTTGGGGACGAACCGGGCGAGGCCGTCGCCGGTGGTGGCGAAGGGCTGCCCGCTGGCGGGCTCGCCGTGGTGGTCCCGCCGGGGGAAGGGCTGGCCACAACGGTGCCTCCCGGCGACGGCGATGCGGGTGCCGAGGGCGAGGGCGACGCGCCAGGTGTGGCGGATGGTGTCGCGCCCGGTGTCGGCGAAGGAACGGCAGTTCCCGTCTCTTCCGGGTCGGTTGGAGGCTCGGGGACGTACTGGGGAGGGGGCTCGTAGGGTGGGATGGGCAGCAGCCCCGACACCTCCGAGGCGACCGTCACCAGGCTCTCTGGCCCAACCACCTCAATGAAGATGGGGCCACGGTTGAACGCGATTTCTCTGCCTCCTGCGTCGTAGAAGCGAGTCCTGGAGGTGCGGCTGTCCTTCTTCCACTTCCCTTCGATTACCTTGCCATCGAGGAAGACCGTGGCCGGCCCTTCTCCGAGCTGGCCGAGAAGCACGTGCCCGCTCTCATCGACCACCTCCCACGTCACCCGCATGACTACCACGTTCTTGAATCGCAGCTGCTGCTTCGACTGCGCATCAACGTGTGGCCCACCCGATTGGAAGCGAAGGTAGGAGTTCGTTGGCCCGTCCCAGTGCCACTGCACTAGTTGCCAGGGCACGCGGTACTCGCGGAAGTTCACCTCGATGCCCGCCGCATCGCGGGCCGTCAAAGTCCCTTCACCGTCATCCTTGAAGAGCCATGGCTCGATCTTTCCCGGCCCGGCAAAGCCCAGGCCCGGCGCCAGCTCGCGCATCTTATTTGTATCGAGGACGAGATTGTAGGGCGCATAGCGCGAGGTGTCGCGATGGTAGGCCGCCTCCGCCCCCGAGCCGAAGGCGGATAGCCCCTTGAGTCCCCATTCCGCGATCTGGCCCACTGCGTTCGCTTCGTTGTTCGTGTTCGCTCCCCCGGCATAGGCGTAGAGAGCATCCAGCTCGCTCACCCAGACCACAAACGGCGTCCGTGCCGACCTCACGGGCTCGATTTGGCCTGCTTCCTGCCTCCAGTAGACGGCCATGAACCGGGTGATGGCCCCCTCCACGAAGGCTTCGAACACCAGGTCGGCGCGGTCGAGACCGCTGTGTGGCATGGCCGAAGGGCTGTTGTCGACCATCACTGCGATTGGGGGCAGGTCTTTGCGCGCCTGCCATTCCGTCTCGTCCATGAGCACGCCATCGAGGAGCGCCGGCTGCCGGACGGCGGTAGCTGACGGTGTCGCTGTAGACGTGGCCGTCGATGGAACGGTCGCCGGGACTGCCGGCGAGGTTGGTTCTGTGGCCGGCGGGGCCGAGGCAGAACCACCGCGCGCGAGGGCTATCGCAAGGAAGGTACCACCACCTGCCACAGCAAGAACGGCCGCGAGGCCGAGCGCGATGCGCTTCTGACCGCTAACCTTCCGCCAGAAGGCCATACGCCGATGCTACGCAGAGGGCCCGGTAGGAGCCAGCAATCCCGGCCAGGAGACGGCGTGCTGGTAGCGCCCGGGGAAGGAGCAGCCTGGTGAAGAGACTCGGAATCCTGACCAGCGGGGGCGATGCCCCTGGCATGAATGCCGCCATCCGGGCGGCAGTGCGCACCGCTTCGGCGCGAGAGATCGGGATGGTGGGCTACATCGATGGCTTCGCCGGGTTTGTGGCGGGTGAGTACCTGGAGCTGGACGATCGCGCCGTTGGCAACATCATCCAGCGCGGGGGGACCTTCATAGGCACCTCCCGCTGCCCCGAGTTCCTCGATGCCGGCGTGCGTGCCGCGGCGGTCCACCAGATGCGGGCAGCCGGGATCGGCGGCCTGATCGTGATTGGTGGCGACGGCAGCTTCCGGGGCGCCCGCGCGCTCGAGCAGGAGCACGGACTCCCCGTCGCGGGCATCCCGGGAACCATCGACAACGATGTCTACGGGACAGACGAGGCGATCGGCTTCCACACGGCGGTGAACACAGCAGTGCTCGCCATCGACCACGTGCGCGACACGAGCGAATCGACCGGCACCATGTTCTTCGTTGAGGTGATGGGCCGGACGAGCGGCGCGATCGCCCTCCACACGGCCCTCGCGGGCGGTGCGGCCGGCGTGCTGGTGCCGGAAGCCCACGAGGACATCGCCCACCTTCTCGACCGCCTGCACACCTCTATTGAGCGGGGCAAGCGCAGCCACATCGTGGTCGTGGCAGAGGGCGACCGCGCCGGGGGCGCCTTTGCTGTTGCTGAGCTTGTGGGCAGGCAGATAGACCATCCTTTCCGCGTCATCGTCCTCGGGCACATTCAGCGCGGCGGCAGGCCAACAGCGCGCGATCGCATTGTTGCTTCGGTTTCCGGGGCGCTCGCCGTCGAGGGCCTGGCCGCCGGGCGGTCCGGCTTCATGATAGGCATGCAGGGCGGTCGCGCCGTCGAGGTCCCGTTAAGCGACGTAGTTGCGGGGGCGCACCCCGAACCCGAATACGGCCTGCTGCAGCTGGCGCAGACCCTGTCCGGCTAACGGCCCCGGAGCTTCCGGCTTGCAGACCTCCGCACAAGCGTTCAAAAAACGCGGCGCCGCAATATACTCATGGCAATGAGCGCGACCTTCGTCCTCTCCATCGACCAGGGAACCACAAGCTCGCGAGCGCTTGTAGTCGACGCCCGCGGGACCGTCTGCGGCCACGGGCAGGCGCCCTTCACCCAGCACTTTCCCCGGCCCGGCTGGGTTGAACACGACCCGCAGGAGATCTGGGCGTCAGTCGAGATAGCGATCGCCGGCGCCCTCCGCGCTGCCGGTATCGCCCCGGAAGACATTGCCGCCGTGGGCATCACCAACCAGCGCGAAACCGCCATCGCCTGGGATCGCGAGACCGGTGAGCCCGTGGCTCGTGCCATTGTCTGGCAGGACAGGCGCACAGCGGAAACCTGCGACGAGTTGAGGGCCGCAGGACATGAAGCCGCCATTGGCGAAGCCACCGGACTCACGCTCGACCCGTACTTCACGGCTACGAAGCTCGCCTGGCTCCTGCGCGAGATACCGGGCCTGCGCGAGCGGGCGGAAAGAGGCGAGATCGCTGCGGGCACCGTCGATTCGTGGCTCATCTGGAAGCTCACGGGCGGGCAGCGTCACCTCACCGACTACACCAACGCGAGCCGGACACTCCTCTTCAACATCGCCAAAGGCCGCTGGGACGACCGGCTCTGCGACCTGTTCGGCATCCCGCGGGCGATGCTGCCAAAGGCACAGCCATCGCGGTCCCCGTTCGGCGAGACTGACGAAGCCGTTCTTGGCGCTCGCGTGCCCATCGCGGGAGTGGCCGGCGATCAGCAGGCCGCCCTCTTCGGGCAGGCGTGCATTGCTCCCGGCCAGGCCAAGAACACCTACGGCACCGGGTGCTTCCTGCTTGCCAACGCCGGGAAGACGCCAGCGCCACCGGCCCACCGGCTCCTCCTTTCGATTGGCGCCAACGCCGGGCTCAGCGGTCCCGAATACGTGCTTGAAGGCTCGGTCTTCGTTGCCGGGGCGCTCATCCAGTGGTTGCGCGACGAGCTGGGAATCATCGAGCGCGCCGGGGACGTCGAAGCACTGGCCGCATCGGTGCCCGACAGCGCCGGGGTAACCATCGTCCCCGCCTTCACCGGGCTGGGCGCACCGCACTGGGACCCCCGCGCGCGCGGCGCCATCTTTGGGCTCACCCGTGGGGCCGGCAGGCCCCATATTGCGAGAGCTGCCCTGGAAGCGATCGCCCTCTCCAGCGCAGAGCTGATAGAAGCGATGAACGCCAGCATGCCAGCTCCGGTTACCGAGCTCCGCGTCGATGGTGGCGCGGCTGCCAACGACCTGTTGATGCAGATGCAGGCCGACCTCGCCGGCATCCCGGTGGTGCGTCCCGTGCAAACGGAAACGACTGCACTGGGCGCCGCCTACCTCGCCGGGATCCAGGCCGGCCTCTGGTCAGACCCTGCTGAGGTCTCGGCCCTGTGGCGCGTGGACCGGGTGTTCGAACCGCAGATTGGCGAACCTGAGCGCGCTGGTCGCATGAGTGATTGGCGGCGCGCGGTTGAACGAACGCTTGGCTGGGCACGGGAGGAGTGAGCGCCCCCAACGGCGCGGCGCCGCCCGTGGACCCCGCCGCCCGGCGCCGCCTCATGGCCATCTCCTCCGGACCACCCCTCGATGCGGCCATCATCGGCGGTGGAATCAACGGCTGCGGCATCGCCGAAGACCTTGCGGCCCGCGGCCTCCGCGTTGCGCTCTTTGAAAAGGACGACTTCGGGTTCGGCACCACCTGGCGTTCTACCAAGCTGATCCATGGCGGCCTGCGCTACCTGGAACACGGCGATGTCAGGCTCGTGTTTGAGTCCCTTCGTGAACGCGCCTGGCTGCTCCGGGCGATGCGGCATCTCGTGCGTCCCCAGCGCTTCGTCTTTCCCCGCCTGCCCTGGACCCGGCGGCCGGCGTGGCAGCTCCGCACCGGCCTCGCCCTCTACGACCTGCTCGCCCGCGACCACGCCGTTCCCGGGCACCGGAAAATCTCGCGCACTGCCGCGCTCGAACTGGCGCCATGGCTTTCGCCGGAGGCGCGCGGCGGCTTCACGTTCTTCGATGCGCGCTGCCTTGCCCCCGAACGTCTCGCCCTGGAGCTTGCGTTGGCGGCCCGGGGGCACGGCGCCATCATCGCGAACCACACCCCGGTGCGCCGCATCATGGCGCATGAGTGGCGCGTCGAAGCCGTCGAGGTAGAGCACGGCCCCGAGCGCTTCGCGATCCCGGCCCGGGCCGTTATCAATGCCGCCGGCCCATGGGTCGATTCGGTCAACGCCCATGCCGATGCGCCTGCTCCCGCGCTCCTCGATATGACCCGTGGCACCCACATTGTGGTCGAGACAGAGGCCCCGGTGGGAAAGGAGGGGATCTTCTCCACCGCCCGCAGCGATGGCCGCGTCATCTTTGCCGTTCCCCAGGACGGACTGCTGCTGATTGGCACTACCGACCTCCGTTACGAAGGCGATCCCGGGGCAATCAGGCCCACTTCCGGGGAAGTGGATTACCTGCTGGCGGAAGCGGAGGCGCTGCTTCCCGGGCTTGGCCTGGGCCGGCGCCACGTGCGCTATGCCTATGCAGGGCTGCGTCCCCTCCAGAGGTTGAAGGAGGGCCCCGAGGTTGCTCTCACAAGGCGCCACATCGTCACCGATCACGCCCGGCAGGGCCTTGCCCGGGGCCAGTACAGCGTCACCGGGGGAAAGCTGAGCACCTTCCGGCCCATTGCCCGGGAACTGGCCGAAAGACTGGAGGCTGGCCCGCGCCTTGAACCAGAACCCGGCGCCGGGAACGGCCGGCAGTGGTTCAACGACCTCAAAGCCGCTCCCCTAACCCTCATCACAAAGGAGCACCTGCGGCGCTATGGCACTGCCCTGGAGCCCGTGCTCGCCGGCGGGAGCGATGTCCTGTGCAGCCATAGTGGCGCCATCGCCGGCGAGCTTGTGCATGCGGCCCGGACCGAAGCGGCCGTTACGCTGGCCGATGTGTTGATGCGGCGCACGGGAGTCGCCTGGGCAGCGTGCCGGGGGCTCTGCTGCCACCGCGAAGCCGCGCGCACCCTCGCTCCTCTCCTGGGCTGGGACAAGGAGCGCGAGGCGGAGGAGGTGCGCTCCTTCGAGGCGGCCGTGGATTACCATCTTCCTGGCGTGGAGTCGCTCACCCCGGACGGTGCTGCTCATGCATGAGCCCGATGAACTCTCAAATGCGATCGAGGCTGCCGCAGCGGCCATCGCGCGCTCCGGCCACGCGGTCGCGCTTGTTGGCGCGGGGCTTTCGGCGGAAAGCGGCATCCCCACCTTCCGCGGTGGGGAGGGTATCTGGACGAAGCTGGGCGAGCCCACGTTCGATGGCTGGGAGCTCTTCAACCAGGACCCCGCGGCCTGGTGGCAGGAGGCCATCTCCTTCAAGCAGGAGTTCGCCGAGTTCAATCGCGCAATTGATGACGCGACACCGAACGCGGGTCACCGTGCGATGGCTGACCTGGAGGCGATGGGCCGGCTTGCCCACATCATCACCCAGAACATCGACAACCTGCATCAGCGCGCGGGCTCACGCCACATCACGGAGATTCATGGCAACCGCTACCTCGTGCGCTGTATGAGCTGCGGCGCCCGTGATCGGCTCGAAAGCGTGCGGCTCGACCGGCTGCCGCCCCTCTGCCCCGAATGCGGCGGCTTCCTCAAGAACGACACGGTGATGTTCGGCGAGCCAATCCCCGAGGACGCGCTGCGCGAATGCTACCGGCAAACGGCCCTCTGCGACCTGTTCCTTGTCGTCGGCACATCTGCGGTGGTCTACCCGGCGGCCGAGTTCCCCGTGATTGCCTGCCGGCGGGGAGTTCCCCTTATCGAAATCAATCCCGAAGAGACGCCCCTGAGCGGCCTCGCCAGCGTCGTAATCCGCGCCACCGCCGGCCAGAGCCTGCCTGCCATCGTCGAAAGGCTTGTTCCCGGCCGCGGCCGGCGCTGAGCCGCGCGCCCCGCTCCTCCCGGGCAGCTACGAGTCCCCGCCGGTCTCCGCGGTGAACTCCAGCCGGTGGCCGGGCTGCGTCTCGCGCGCCGCGCCCGCAGGCAGTTCCACCACTCCGTGCGCGCCGCGCCCTCCGAATGCCAACCCGACCCACGGACGCACCCTGCGGGCGACCCTGGTCACCTTGAGATCGCGGTCAAAGAAGACGGCGTCGATCGAGAACAGCATGAACATCATGTGGATCGAGCCGCAGGGCCGAATGACGAGGCCAGAGCCTTCTCCCGGGTGTTTCCGCAGCATCAGACCCCGGAAGCGCGCCCAGGCGTTGCTCGCCTCTCCGGCGGCAGATGCCAGGGTCACGCCCGCCGTGACGTCGTGGATGGCAACCATCTCCGGTCGCTATTCGCCCATGTTCATGACCTGGAGGATCGCCGGACCGCCGATGACCACCATGATCGCGGGGAAGATGAAGAAGACGAGCGGGAACACCATCTTGATGGGCGCCTTGAAGGCCGCCTCTTCGGCTTTCTGGCGCCGTTTTGTTCTCATGACACCCGTCTGGACGCGGATCACGGTGCCAATGGAGATGCCCATCTGTTCGGCCTGGACAATGGCATTTACGAGCGAACGGAGCTCTTCGACGCCCGTGCGGTTCGCCATATCCTGGAAAGCATCGCGGCGCGCCCGGCCCATGGTTATCTCCCGCATGGTGCGCGTGAGCTCGGCGGCAAATGGCCCCTGCACCTTCTCGATTACGCGCGAGAAAGCGGCGTCAATGCCGAGCCCTGCCTCGACCGAGGCCGTGATCAGGTCGAACGCATCGGGCAGCGACCGCCAGATCGCCTTCTGGCGCTTCTTCATTTTCGAACCTAGCCAGAGCCGTGGCCCGTAGAGGCCGAGTGCCGTCAGCACTCCCCAGTAGATGAGCACAGTCTGCGAGGAAGTCCCCGTGCCTAGCAGGAAGACCGCCGCCAGGACGGGGAACACCCCGCCCGCCAGCGCCACGATCACCAGGAACTGCCCGGCGGTCATTCTCAGACCGGCCTGGAGCATGGAAGTCTCGAGCCGCTCGGAAATGGACGACGGAAGGACCGAATTCGCCCTCCGGCTGATGTTGCGCACGAGCGGGCGCAGAACCCTCGCCGAAAATGCCGCATCCGCATCGGGGAGCGCCTCGCGTCGCCGCTGGTAGCGGAGGCCTCCCAGGCGAGCATCCATGGCGGTGTTCTCGGATCGCGCCAGCAAACCGTAGGCGGCAAGGGTCACGGAGACGAAGGTGGCCAGTGCAATCAGGATCGCCATCTCATCAGACCTCGATGTTCACGATCTTGCGGATGACCAGGAAGCCCATGACTTCCATCACGCCGGCCGCGCCCAGCATCATCCGGCCCGTCGAGTCGGTGAAGAGCAACCCCGTGAAGTCCGGGCTGATCATCATGAAGATGATGAGCAGCCCAATCGGGATCCCGCCGATCACAAATCCCGTCAGTCTCTGCTGCGAAGTGAGCGTCCGGATTTCGCCTCGTATGCGCTCGCGCTCGCGCATCGTGTGCGCGACGTTGTCGAGGATCTCTGCGAGGTTGCCACCCACCGAGCGCTGAATGAGCATCGCCGTGATCACGATGTCCACGTCGGCGCTGCCGATGCGCTCGTTCAGGCCGGTGAGAGCCTGCTCAACGCTGGCGCCTACAGCGATGTCCCTCAGCGTGCGCCGCAGCTCGACGGCAAGGGGGTCAGGAAGCTGCTCTGCCGAAGCCTCAAGCGCCTGCAGCAGGCCGAAACCGGCGCGCAGGCCGCTGGCCAGCATCTGCAGCATCTCTACCACCTGGCTTTCAATCTTCCTCCGGCGACTCCCAATCCGGATGTTGAGCCAGAAACCCACCGCCATGTAGCCGATGATCGCCACTCCCGCGGCGAGGACCGGGATCGGCAGCAACAGTACGCCGATCGCACCGGTGGACAGCGCGATCACCAGGCGCAGGATGAAGTATTCGCGGGGATTGAGCGTGAGCCCGGCGCGCTCCAGCTGGACCGCCCACTTCTGTGAGATGTTGGCAGAGACGACATTCACGCCGCCGAGGCTGATTCCTCCCCGCTTGCGAAGGCTGAACGGCTCCGCCTGCCTGGAGGCCGGGACATTCGCCCCTGCTTCGCGCAACCTTGCCAGGCGTCCGGTGGCCTCGGCTGAGATGCCGCCAAAGCCCGTGAGCCAGAGCGTCATCGAGAAGGCGAAAGCGCCGGTAGTAGCGGCCGCGAGAACAAGTGTCAGCGTCATCTCACCACTCCTTTCCGCTGTCGAAGAGGTGGTGGGGGAGCTCCATGCCCGCCATCGCGAACTTCTCCACGAACGATGGCCGCAGCCCCGTCGGTTGCATCGCGCCGCGCACGCGCCCGTCGTGGTCAACGTGGTCAAGCTTGAACAGGAAGACGTCCTGGAGCGTGATGACGTCACCTTCCATGCCGCTCACCTCGGTCACGTGCGAGACCTTGCGCGAACCGTCCTGGAGCCGCTGGACCTGGATGATGACGTCGACGGCCGAGGCAATCTGCTCGCGAATGGCGCGCATCGGCAGGTCCATTCCCGCCATGAGCACGAGGTTCTCCATGCGCGCGATGGCATCGCGCGGGTTGTTGGCGTGGACCGTGGAGATCGATCCTTCGTGGCCGGTGTTCATGGCCTGCAACATGTCGAAGCACTCGGCGCCGCGGACCTCGCCGATGATGATGCGGTCCGGGCGCATGCGAAGGCTGTTCCGCACCAGGTCACGCTGGTGTATGGCGTTCTTCCCTTCGATGCTGGGCGGGCGTGCCTCGAGCGTAATCACGTGCTCCTGCTGGAGGCGAAGCTCCGAGGGGTCCTCAATGGTGACAATCCGTTCCGTATTGGGGATGAACGAAGAGAGGGCGTTGAGCATGGTCGTCTTACCGGTGCCCGTGCCCCCGCTGATGATGATGTTCAGCTTTGCCCGGATGCACATCGCCAGGAACTCGGCCGTGGCATCGCTCAGGGCGCCGACCGCGATCAGGTCGGCCATGCGCATCTTGTCGGCCCGGAACTTGCGGATGGTGATGCTTGGCGCCTTCGGCGAGACGGGCGGGATGGTGATGTTGACGCGGGAACCATCGGGCAGGCGGGCATCGACCATTGGGCTCGATTCATCGATGCGGCGGCCAAGGGGCGCCACAATACGCTCGATGATGCGCATCACATGCTGCTTGTCGCGGAAGCGAGCCGGGCTGCGGAAGATGCGTCCTTCTTGCTCGAAGAAGATCTTGTCCAGGTCATTGACCATGACCTCAGATACCGATGGGTCGCGGAGGAGCGGCTCCAGCGGGCCAAGGCCCAGCACCTCATCGGCAACCGACTCCACAAGCTCGTCGCGGCTCATGCCGCCCAGCTGAATCTGCTCCTGGACGATCAGCTCTCGCGCGGCGCGCACGACAGCGTCTCGTTGTGAGCCCGGGTCCAGCCCTTCGAGCACACCGTGCTCGAGTTCTTCGATGAGCAGCTCATGAAGGCGCGTCTTGGCGGCCTCGGCCTGCGGGTTACCCTTCGTCGGGATGGACGTTGGCGCGCGGCCCTCACCGGGGCGGCGCCGGAGGGCAGGCTCCGGGATCGGGTCGGGCGGTGGCACGGCGACAGGACCGGCGCTGTCCGCAGGCCGCAGCGGCAGTGGCCGCGGCGAGGGCTGCTCGTTTCCGCTATCGGGTGGCGCCGGGATATCAGTCCCCACGCCCCAGCGCCTGTTCCCCGAACCGAACTGCCCCGAGGGCCGGAGACGTGGCGTCAGCGGGAGCTCGCCCGCAGAGGGCGGAGCCGGCTCCTGGTGAGAAGCCGGTGAGGAGCTGGCGGCTGCTTCTGCCTGGCCAAAGCGCCGGCGCGCGCCCGCCCAGCCGAACGGTCTCGACTCCTCGGCGGGGGTGGTTCGTTCCTGCATCTCTTCTGCCACGGTTGCCCTTCCTTTCCGGTGCTCGCCTAGGCCGACTTCCGGAACAGGGGACGGATCAGCTTGCCGAAGCCGCTGCTCCCGCCTGCCTTGTGGCCGTTGGCCTTGCTGCGCACGCCAGCGAGTGCTCGCGCGACATCCCGGATCTCACTGGAGACCTTGCAGTTGGGCTTGCTCATCACAATCGGGCGGCCAAGCTGAGCCGATTTCACGACTTCGTTGTCCTGGGGTATTCGCCGCCATAGCGGCGAGTCCAGGGTGCGCTCCACGTCCTTCTCCCGGACGCCTGTATCCATTCCGGCCCGGTTCAGGACCACCTTCACGCGCTCATCGTCGTTCCCGAAGCGCTCGTGCAGCATCTCCAGCGCCAGCACTGTGTCCTTGATGCTCGCCATGTCGAGCGTCGTGATGAGCAGGATCATCGTGCCAACCTCGATAGCGGCGGCGACGATCTCGTTGAAGGTCCCCGGTGTATCGAGGATGACGAAGTCGTGCGTCTGGGCCAGGACGTCGACCACGTCGCGGATGTGTTGAGCGTGGAGGTTGCGCCAATCGCTTGGCCTCGTAGGGGCGGGGAGGATGTAGACCCCGGACTCGTGCCGCACCAGGTAATCGCGGAGCGTATTCCGGTCCACGCTGTCGAGGTTGCGGGCAAGGTCAGCGATCGACCGCTCAACGGGGATGTCCATGGTGATCGCCACGTCGCCAAAGCGCGTGTCCATATCCACAAGAGCCACCGTCTGGTGTGCCTCGGTTGCCAGCGCCACCGCCAGGTTGGAAGCGATGGTCGTCTTGCCGATGCCGCCTTTCGCGCCGAAGACCGTGATGATGGTGCCCTGGGGCACGGGGTCCTCGAGCTCCCCGCGGCGCCGCATCGCCTCGCGCTCCTTCCGCTCAAGCACACGCATGATCGACGATTCCAGCTCCTCTTCTGTGAGTGGCTCCTGCAGGTAGTCCGAAGCGCCCGAGACCATCGACTGCCGCATCAGGCGGATGTTCGCCTCGGTGGAGTAGACGATGACGGGCAGATCGGGCAGGCCGTCGGTCAGCCGCCCCAGCGTCTGCACGGGGCGCACAAGCGGCTCCTCGATCCGCATCAGGACGATGTCGGGCTTGAGCTGGAAGGCGAGGGTGAACGCCTCCACGCCGTAGCCGGTGCTCGCCATCACGGCAAGCCCGAGCATGTTGAGCATCTTCTGGACCTCCGCGGCGCTTTCGCGGTCGGGGTCCACCACAATGACCTGAGGCACCCTCGCCATTGACTGATCCTCCACCGTCTTCGCTGCCCGGGACCACCGGGCGCCTCCAGTTCGTTATGGACGGCGCATCCCTTGCGGGCGTCGCCCACTCTCTGAGGCGTTGCCGCCCCTTCCCTACTTCTTCTTCAGGCCGGCCAGGACATCGTCCAGGCTCCACGAGGTCGCTCCACTGATCTTCGTGCCATCGCCCTTCTGGCGCGGCATCAACCGGTACTGAGCGACGTCGTCCTTGATGGCATCGACAATGGCGATGCCCGCGGCCAGTTCCGGCGAGAGAGCGAGAGTCACCGAAACGGCCTTCTCGTACGTCTCGGCGTCCTTGAGCGGGTCGCCCGTCGCCACCGCCGACGCGGCCGCCGGAGTGCCAGTTGCATCGCCGGTGGAGCCCGTGGCCCCGCCACTCGAAGCCTTCTTCGCGTCCAGGTTGGGCACGGACTTCACAAGCACCTGCGACATCGCAAGGATTTCGACATCCTCGGCGATCACGGCGCCGGTGATCTTCGGCTTTTCTTCGCCCGTCAGGGGATCGATCTCGGTGAGGGTGAGGATCGCAAGGACATCAACCCGGTCCCCGGGCTGGATAAGGCCGGCAGCGATCCAGGCCTCGTGCGGCACCTGGACGGAGATGGCACGCATGCCGTCGGGCACCTTGAAGGCGATCGCATTCTGCCCGTCGAACGTCGTCACCTTGGCGAGCAGAACCTGTTCGCCGGCGAACAGCGGGGTGGTGGCCACCTTTCCGACAAGGTCGTCGGCGTGGCCCGCTGCCCCGGCCAGCACAAGGCCCCCGGGCAGGGTGCGGGTGGTCAGCATATCGGCCGTTATCTTCTCGCCGACGTTGACATTCCTGGAGACGACGACGACCGACTCCGCGCCCTCGCTGGGGCTCAGGGCCGAATCGGCGCTGCCGCCGTCCCCCCTGCCGCTCAGGAACGCGAATACGAGCACCGCGCTCAGCAGGCCGAAGACGGCCGCGAGCATCAGGACTGCCCGGTTGCGGGATGAACCCCCCGCCACTGCTGTGATTGAACGTGCCATAGTCCTGGCCCTCCCCATTGGAATATCGGCGTGGGCGTCGCCCCGCCACAGGTCGCAGATCGAGCTTCTTTGCCTCAAACAACTTGTGAGAAAGGCTGCCCGGGCGCAGGGGCACCAGCCCCCGCGCCGGACAGCCGTTGCCGGCAGCCGCTACCTCACGAGCGCAATATGCGTCTGGGCGGCGATCGCCTCGAAGGCTTCGTCGAGGTCCGCGGTTGTGGGCGCCTTGTAGTAGGCGCCGCCGCCAGCTTCAGCGATGTCTTCCAGGATGCAGTCCAGCACGCCGTCGCCCAGGCCAATCGCATAGACCGTGATGTCCGCGGCCCGGGCGACCGCGGCCTGGTTGATCGCGTCGGTGATGGCCGCAGTGGAGGTCGCAGGGCAGCTCGAAGGCGACGAATGGCTGACTGTGGAGCAGCTCCCGGAGTTGTACCCGTTGCTACAGGAAACGTTGGGGATACCGTCCGTCAGGATGACCAGCACCCTCACGGCGTTTGCGCGCTTGCCCGAACCATCGAGGATCTGCCGGCCCATTCCGATGCCGTGGGCGATGTTCGTCGAGCCGGTGGGATAGAGGATGTTATCCATGGCCGAGCGAACGGTCGCAAAGCCACTTGTGAGCGCCTGGCGGTTGGTAGCGCTTGTGGAGTAAGAGGCCAGGCCTATCTTGTCGTACGCGGGGTCGAAGAGCGTGGTGAAGTACTGCGCATTCGAGATGGCGGAGTCAAACGGCTGGTGGGGCCCGTTCTGGGATGAACTGGCCTGGTAGTAGCTCGCCTGGTTGCAGTAGTCGCCCGTGCTGCTGTAGCCGGTCCGGTTGGCCCAGACCTCGGCATTCGCGGAGTGGGCCTGCATCACAGAGGGGACGCCAGTCGACTGGTTGGTACGGGCCCGGGTAACAGTGAGCGTGTTTGTAGCGGTGTTGACGGCAGTGATCTGAAAGATCTCCTGGTCAATCATGATGATCCCGGCCCGGTATCCCGAACCAGACCGCTGCCAGTAGCGTGTGGTGGAATTCCACGAGGTGCCGAAGTTGCTCCGATTCGTGGATGCGCTCGTGCTGGCGAAGATGCGCACATCGTTGAGCGTGATGTTGATGCTCGACCCGCTACTCGCAGGGATGGCCGCTGCCAGTCGCGGGAAGGCGTAGCCGCCCGCGGGCGTAAGCCGCCCGGGGCTCATCCGGTAGGAGCTTCCGCTCTCTGTCTGCGGATACGAGTCGAAACACATTGATCCCGAGATATCGAGCACAACGGAGATGTCGAGCACCTGCGACTCGGCGTCGCCCTCGGCCCAGACGTGCCAGTTGTTGATGCCAAAGATCCGCGCGAACCAGGTGGGAATGTCGGCGTCGGCGCGCACCCGGATCGCCTTGTTTCCGACGGGGTAGGAGACCGCGAGCTGGACGTTGTTACCCTGGTCGCGGATGAACCCGCTGTTGGCGACCCAGTATTCGTTCGCCTTCACGGCCGCATCGGTCTGGCTGGGCATGCTCTGGGCGGCAGCGAGCGCGGCCGCGTCAACTGCCGCCTGCATCTGCGTGCGCGCCCAGAGGTAGCGGCCGACATCGATGCTCATGGCCACGAGGCCGAGAAAGACAATGAGCCCGGCCGCGAAGATCACGAGGGTCGCGCCAGACTCCGATTCGCCCGCCGGGCGGTCGGGCAGCTTTCCAGACATCGCTGCTTCTCCTATGAGTTAGGTTTGCGCCGGCGCCCTACTCAAGGCGCATCGACGCAGTACTGGTGATCGTCGGCGCGTTCAGTGTCCCCCCACTCATCAGGTTCAAGATGTTCCCGATTGGCGTGACGAAGGTGAAGTCGTAGCTGAGGTCGACGACGATGGGCTGACCCCTGGGCCCCTGAACGTTGGTAACGGTGATAGTCAGGTCGGATGTATCGATCCCGGACGCGCTATCCGTGATTCGCTGCTGGATATCCGTCAGGGGTTTTTGGGTCGCGCCCACGCGCGCTCCCTCGCGCGCCGCGTTCGTCACAATGAGCCACGAGTAGAAGCCCCGGCCGAAGTCGACAAGCGCGAACAGCATCAGGAGCATCACTGGCAGGACAAGCGCGAATTCGACCAGCGCCTGCCCGGCGTCGGTCTCGCGGATGCGCCGGAAGAGAGCCCGAAGGCCCCGGCCCGACCGTGCGGTTCTCTCTGTGTCCAGGTTCATGCCGTGTTCCACGTTCGCCCCCTGGCTTCTCCCATCGTCCGGAAATGTGGAGCGGGGTGGGTCTATGGAAATCGTCCCCACCCCGCCGGTTCTGCGTGACGCTGTTCTAGAAAGCGGCGTTGACGGCGCCGAGCGTGCCGTTGATGTTGGTGCCCAGGGCGGTGAGGGCGAGGATGCAGACGACGGAGATGAGCGCAAGGATCAGGCCGTATTCGGCGAGGCCCTGGCCCTCTTCGTCGCGGTGGGTGAGCTGGATGTACTTCCTGGCTGCCCAGTTCTGAAGCTTCGACATGGTTGATTCCTACCTCTTCCTTTTTTCGGGGGCTTCCCGTGGTGTTGGTTCCGCCGGCGTTGCGCCCGGGCCTCCCCGGCAACCGCCCCCTGGCCGGGCTCCCCGACCGCTCGGGGGCTCACCACAGGGCGCCGGCCTAACCCCTCACGGACTTCCCTTCGAACCCCTACCGCCGGGGTGGCCTTCGAAGGGCTGATCCGCCTGGGACCGGCCGCTCCACCGACTGGAGCTACTAGCAGAGTCGTCTGCCCCAACTGGCCCTAAAGGGCTATCACCTGCTATTCACGGAATTTCACCTTGCCCGCCGCACTCTGAATCTACCGCGAGCATGGATTTAGCCCCCGCCACTTTCTGCCGAATCTACCTGTGACCGGGTACGACGTTCACTTTCGGCCGCGGGAGAGGATGCAGATGCAGAGAACCGGTGTGCAAGCGCCCTACCGTATCAATAGCGGCAAGAGGCTGCGCCAGTACAGTTCGGCCGCACAGGATGCCGCCCTCATCCTGATCGCCGCCTTCTTCTTCTACATCCACATCCGCCGGGTGGTGGGCGATGGTGTCTACACCAGCATCCCCTTTGTGGTTGAGCAGGCCCTGCTCGTCGGCCTGTTCCTCTCCCGCCGGCGCAGCAGGGCCACTTCAAGGCGGCTCATCGATTGGGTCGCAGCGGCCGGGAGCTGGCTGCCATTCGCGTTCATGCCCGTCGATGGGGTCGCCGGGGGCCTGGCGGCCAGTGGCACCGGGGTCCAGATGGTGGGACTGTGCCTGACCATTTTCTGTTTTACGGCGCTGGGCCGGAGCTTCGGAATCGTCGCAGCGAACCGCGGCCTCAAGGTGAATGGGCCGTACCGCATCGTGCGCCACCCCATCTACTTTGCCCATGCCGTGACCATGACCGGCTTCGTGATCGCGAACCTGCACGCCTACAACGCTGCCCTGTTTGCCGTGATCATGGTCTTCCAGGTCTGCCGGATGAATGCCGAAGAGCGCGTGCTCACCGAGACTGGCGACTACGCCCTGTACGCCCGGCAGGTGCGCTGGCGGCTCGTTCCCGGGATCTACTAGACGAACCGCCCGGGCCAGAGCATTACCACCGCCCCGCCCAGGGCAAGGTATGGCCCGTAGCTGAAGTAGCGGCTGGCGCCGCCCCTGGCCAGCAGGAACAGGCTGGGCACTCCCGCTGCAAGAACCCCGATGAACAGGGCGGACATCACGGCGGGCCACCCGGCAAGCAGCCCGATCAGCAGGATGAGCTTGACATCGCCCAGGCCGAAGGGCGTGCCTCGCAACTTCAGGGCAGCACCCAGGAGCAGCCCGATAGCAAAGAGGCCGCCTGCCACCCCCGCCGCGAACGCCGCGCCCAGCCAGATGTCAGCGACCGAGCGGTCAGGCCATGCCCGGCAGGACGCTGCTGCTGCCACCAGGGCAGGGTAGAGGAGCCTGTTGGGAATGATCCGGCGCTCGAAGTCGGTGCTCGATAGCACGGAGAGAACCAGGAAGAACCCTCCGCTCAGAACCGCTGGCCCGGGGTCGTAGTGGCCGGGCCTCAGGGCGAGCGCCGCGCCCGCGGCACACACCACCGCCAGCGCCAGGCGGTAGCGCTGGAGCCTGGCGCCGCTCATCGGGTTGTCGCGGTACTCGGCCTGGCGGTAGAGGAGGTGTTGCCAGCCGGCCGCGAACCAGCCAAAGGCGAGCCCGGTCGCGCCGGCCACGGCCACCAGGGCGATATCCACGTCCGCCACTATCGGTGGAAGCCGTGCTTGCAACAACCTGGCAGACTGCACCGGCAGTGCCCCCGCTTCGCACGGCGCGGTACACTCCGCCAATCCTCTTCCCGGAATGAGCGCCCATGACCGCCCCAATCGACTGGAACGCCGCCACCAACGAAGCAGTCAGCATCCTTCGCGAGTACCTCCGTATCGATACGTCGAACCCTCCTGGGAACGAGGAGCGAGCGGTGGACTTCCTGGGGAGCATTCTCGCTGCCGAGGGAGTCCCCTTCGAGACGGCCGAATCGGCGCCGGGGCGCTCGAACCTGATTGCGCGTCTCGGCCCCGGCCCAGGAGGAGTCTGCCTGCTCAACCATACCGATGTAGTCCCTGTGGAAAGCCAGTTCTGGGATGGCGACCCCTTTGGCGGTGAGCTGCGGGATGGCTTCCTCTGGGGGCGCGGCGCCCTCGACATGAAGGGAATGGGCATCATCGAGCTGATGACCATCATCCTGCTGAAACGGCACGAGGTCCCCCTCAGGCGGGCGGTCACCTTCCTTGCCGTCGCCGATGAGGAGGCAGGGAGCGAGTTCGGCGCAGCGTGGCTCGAGCGCAATCGCCCCGAATGGCTCGAAGCCGATCTCGTCATCAACGAAGGTGCGTATGGGCTCGTTGACTTTCCCGGCGCCGGTACTCCTGTCTTCTCGTTCGCCCCTGGCGAGAAAGTCCCGCTCTGGCTTCGCCTGGTCACCCGCGGAAGGCCCGGGCACGGCTCCGTGCCCCATGGCGACAACTGCGCTGAGCGGCTTGTCCAGGCGCTCGGCCGCATCGCGGCCTGGCAGCAGGGAGCGCGCGTGACGCCGATCATGCAGGCGCAGTTCGATGCCCTGGCGGCGGCCGGCCTTGGCGCCGCGCCCCATGATGCCTCTGGCCTCGCCACCGCCGCTGCGAGCCCCGCCACCCGGGCGCGGCTGTCGAACACGATCTCGCTCACAACCATCTCGACCGGGGTCAAGGTCAACGTCATCCCCGCCGAGGCCAGCGCCACGCTCGACTGCCGGCTGCTCCCCGATGTCGACCCCGACGAGTTCCTCGCCGGCCTTGGCACGGTCATCGGCGATGAGCGTGTTGAGATCGAGGTCATCAGCCGCTACCAGGGCGCTGGCTCGCCGCTCGACTCGGAGTTCACCCGGGTCGTCGCCGCGGTGTGTTCAGAGCTGGTGGAAGGCGTCCGCCTCATTCCCGAGCTCACGCCGGGATTCACCGATTCGCGCATCTTTCGCGTGCGCGGCGTGCCCGCCTACGGCTTCGTGCCCTGCCTGCTCCCGCCCGAAGACCTTGCCACCATTCACGGCCACAACGAACGCATTGGTGTTGAGAACATCCGGCTTGGCCTCCAGGTGATGTACGAAGTCGTGCGCAGGCTCTGCTCGGCCTGAATCGCCCTGCTCAGGCGCCGCGAACCGCTGCTTCCAGCTGCTCGGTGGCATCGGCGTAGCTCGTGCCGGGCGCGAAGGTCAGCGGCTCGCCGATGCTGACGCGCACACGCGCTCGCGGATGCGGGAGCCACTTGCCCTCGTAGAAACCGGGTCGAAGTACATCTATCCGCATTGGCAGAACGGGGACGCCTGTCTCCACCGCAAGCAGGCCCGTGCCGCTCTTGAATGGCTGCGTGGGGCCGAGAACCGTCAGCTTCCCTTCGGGGAAGATGAGAACGTTCCAGCCTTCTTCCAGCATCCTGGCGACCTGTTCAAGGCTCTCGCGAACGCCGCTGCCTTCCTTGGCGAATGGGAATGCATTCCCCAGCAGGCTGGCGCTGAAGCCGCGCAGCCGGTTTCCGAAGATGTCGCTCGCGGCCGCGGCGACGGCCACACGCTGGCGAAACGAAGCAGGCATGCTGCGGAGGAGCAGGGAGTGGTCAACATGCATGTTGTGATTGCTGATGATGAGGCACGGCTCCTGCAGGTCGCGGAACCGGCCCCGCCCGCGCACTTCCACGCTGTAGCCAAGGCGCAACAGCGGGAAGACAACTCCCGACATGAGGACCCGCCGCAGCCAGCGCACGGGGCGGCTCCGTGGCCAGCCCGGGAACCGGTGGGTCTTCGGACGGCGCTCACCCCGCTCAGTCATGGTCCGCAACTCAGACACCGTGGTTTGCGGGCCGATTTCCGTATCATCCACAAACACACCTATCTCTTCCTCGATAGCAGAGAGCAGCTCAACCCTGCCCAGAGAGTCGAGGCCCAGGTCGGCGCCAAGGGCATGCTCCTCCAGGATTGGGCCTTCGAACTTGCTGCATGAGGCTACCACGCGCCGGAGCTCATCGGTGTCAGCAATGCCCGCGGGCTGCACGGGTGCGGACACAGCCAGCCCCGTCAGGTAGCCGGTCACCAGGTTCTTGCGCACCTTCAGGGTGTGCGTCCGCGGGAAATCGTCTTCTGGCCAGACCGTGAACCCCATCACCTGCTGACGGTCGTCCAGCCCCGAATTGGCCGAGCGCACTGCCTGCGCGGCCGCGCCCGGCTGGTCTTCGATGAGCACCGCGTGCACACGCACATCCCCATCACGTTCCAGTCCAACCACCACCGCATCGATGATGCCCGGCTGGCGGCAGAGCGCGCCTTCGATGTCTTCCGGGTATACGTTCTGTCCATCCGCAAGGACGATGAGGTCTTTCTTACGGCCCTTCAGAAAGAGGTATCCATCCTCGATGTAGCCCAGGTCGCCAGTCCTGTACCAATCCTCATCGAAGCTGGCCGTCGTCGCCGTCTCGTTCTTCCAGTAGCCCTTGAAGATGTTCGGTCCCCGGGTTTGCACCTCGCCGTCATCGGTCACGCGCACCTGCTGGCCCGGGAGTGGGCGGCCCACGCTCTTCAATCGCCGGTCGTTGCGCGGGTTGATGCTGACGATGGGGGCCGCCTCAGTCGCGCCGTAGCCTTCCACCACGGGGATGCCCATCGCTTCCCACTTGAGCTGCACTTCGGGATCGAGCGCGGCGCCGCCGCTGGCAATGAAATCGATCTTGCCACCGAAGCGGCGGAGCACCGATCGGAAGAGCATGCGCCGCGCCCGGGGTGGTAGTGGGGCGGCCAGCCGGCGCAGTCTCTTGAGCATCGCCATGCGCCCCTGGTTGGTGGCTTCGCGTTCAATCCCGTTCATGAAGAGAGAAAGAACCTGCGGCACGGCAATGATGATCGTTGGCTTCCAGTCCTGCATTACGCGGGCCAGGGCCGCGGGCTGGCGGCTGGAGGGGTAGTAGATGGCGGCCCCGGCCGAGAGCGCTGCGTGGCACCCGCCGGTCTGTTCGAACATGTGGCTCAGGGGCAGGAGCGAAAGCAGGCGGCTCTCACGGGAGATGTGGATCATCGTCAGCGCCGCCTCGACGTTCGAGACGATGTTGTGGTGGGAAAGCATCACGCCCTTCGGATCGCCGGTGGTTCCCGAGGTGAAGATGATCTCAGCGATGTCGTCGCGGCCAAGCGGGACGGGGTCCACCTTGCCATCGGCCGGCAGGTGCAGCGTCTCCATCTCAACAACCGGGACTTCGAGCTCGCGCAGGACACCCGCCTGGTCGCGCCCGGCGAAGGCCAGGGCCGGCTCCGTCTGCGCCACGACCCGCTCAACGAACTCCCGCGAGCTTCGCACATCCAGCGGCACCAGGACGCCCCCGGCCAGGAAGGTCCCGAACATGGCCGCCACCCAGTCGGGCTGGTTCGGGGCCCAGAGGAGCACCCGGTCCCCCTTCGTCACATGCCGCTGGGTCATCAGCCGCGCGAAGGCATGGGCGCGGTTCTCAAGCTCGCTGTAGGTGTAGCGGATAGAGCGGACTCCAAGCCGCATGAGCACCGCCTGGCGGTCACCATTCTCCCTGGCGGCCTGCTCCAGCAGGTCGGCGAGGGTGTTCATGCCGGTGGTCCCGCGAGCGTGGCCGCGAACTGGCGGACCTGGGCGTCCGCGTCCACCAGGATTGGACGGAAGTGGCTGAAGCAGAGCGTGCCGAAATCCAGGTTCGCGAGCTTGCGAACCGAATCCGCCGCCGCCGCCATGTCCTGCGTGAACAGGCGGCTTGGCAACATCAGCCGCCCGAACTTGTACTGCATTGCGTCGCCCACCAGCAGCAAGCCCCGGTTGGGGAAGTGGATGGAGATGCTGCCCGCTGTATGGCCCGGCGCATGCACGATGCGCATGCCGCCGAACACCGGCAGCTCGTCGCCATCGTTGAGATGAACATCAACCCGCGCCGAACCGGGGTCCTGGCGCAGCAGATACGGCTCGCAGATCCGCGCGAGCAGGGGGTGGATGAACGGATTGGGCAGCGGTTCGTCGCTCTCGACGTGAGGTGCTTCGGCAAGGTGCACGCCCGTACGCGCGTTGACGTATTTCTGCAGCTCGGGCAGCCCGCCCACGTGGTCGATGTGGTAGTGCGTGATGACGATGTGCTTGATGTCGTCGGGCGAGCGGCCGATCTCCTGCAGCGCCTTGAGAACGCGGATCCCGGAGCCCGGGTTGCCGGTGTCGATGAGGGTGATGTCGTCTTCCACCACCAGGTAAGCGCGCGAGCCCCGGGTGCGAACCTGGAAAAGTCCCGGCAACACCTCGCGTGCGAGCCGGAATGGCGCGGGCTTGATCTCGTCCCAGCGTTCCTGCCAGGGACGCGCGGTGGCCTGTCGCGGTGGCATGGCCTAAGCATATCAGGAACGCGGAAAGGCTCGCCGTCCCGGCGAATGGGTTTCCGATCGTACCTCGCCGCGGTAACGTAACCGGTCATGACAAAGCAACTCGACGGCGAATGGTCCCTGGTCCTGGGTGCGTCCAGCGGGTTTGGTGCAGCCATCGCACTGGAGCTCGCCCAGAACGGCTCGAACGTCTTCGGCGTCCACCTGGACCGCCGCCAGGCCATGCCGGCTGTGGAAGCGATTACCAGCGGCATTGAGCGGTCTGGCGCGAAGGCGAAGTTCTTCAATATCAACGTTGCCGATGCCGGGAAGCGGCAGGCGTCGGTGGCGGAAATGGCTTCGCTGGCCGGCCGGCCCCTGCGCGTGATCGTGCACTCGATCGCCTTCGGGACCACCGGACTGGGGCTTCTGCCGGACGCCGCGGGCGCTGCCCTGAGCCAGAAGCAGATCGAGATGACCCTAGACACCATGGCCAACAGCCTCGTGTACTGGGTCCAGGACCTCTTCACCGCAGGGCTTGTGGGAAAGGGCACGCGCATCTACGGCATGACCAGCGCGGGCAACCAGCGCGTCATCCCGGGCTACGGAGCCGTTTCCGCAGCCAAATCGGTGCTCGAATCGCATCTGCGGCAGCTCGCCGTTGAGCTTGCCCCGCATGGCGCCACCGCCAATGCGATCCAGGCCGGCGTCACAGACACCCCGGCGCTCAGCAAGATCCCCGGCGCGGAGCGCCTGCGCGATTTCGCCCGCGCCGCGAACCCGTCGGGACGAATGACTACCCCCGGGGATGTTGCGCGCGCCATTGTTGCGCTCTCGGCTGCCGGCACGGAATGGATGACCGGGAATGTCATCCGCGTCGACGGTGGGGAAGACCTGGTGATCACGCCCTGAGGCCCCGAGCCCCTTGAAAGAAGAAAGGCCCCCCGCGAACGGGAAGCCTTTCTTGTTGGAAGCGCGGCCGGTTGAGGGCGAGCAGTGATAGCAGAGCAGTTCAGGGGAGGGACGGACTGACCGGCCTGCGCTTCCCTTGGGACAATGTGAATCCTATCACAACCGGGCCCGCTTTCAAGGGCGTCATCCCATCAAGTTTTCGATAGCAGGGTGGGCCGCGCTCAATCCCAGGTTCTACTTGCCGTGCGGTAAACACTCGTCGACAATATCGCCACGAATATTCGAAGGCAGGTAGTCAGCACATGGCCATCAACCTGGGAGACAGCGCGCACGAAGCGGCCTGGCGCAAGGAGGTCCGCAGCTTCATCGACCGGGAGACGCCGGACGCGCTGCGGGGCAGTGGCGAAATGGGCGAAGGGTCACTGTTCGGACGCCTGGGCGCAATCAAAGAATGGCGCGACAGGGTGGCCGCCCGGGGTTGGATTGCCCCTTCGTGGCCCGCGAAGTACGGCGGCGCCGATATGTCCATCGTCGACCAGTTCGTGATGAACGAGGAGTTCGCTGAGGCTGGCGTCCCCGGCAACCTGGGCGGCTTTGGCGTGATGATGATAGGCCCAACGCTCATCGAGCACGGGACCGAGGAGCAGAAGTCCGAGCACCTCAGCCGCATCCTCAAGGGTGAGGTCATCTGGTGCCAGGGGTACAGCGAACCCGGCGCCGGTAGCGATCTTGCCGCCCTGCAGACCCGCGCAGTACGCGACGGGGACGAATACGTCATCAACGGGCAGAAGATCTGGACCACCGGCGCCCAGTTCTCAGACTGGATGTACATGCTGGTGCGCACCGACCCGGACGCCCCCAAGCATCGCGGCATCACCTACCTCCTCGTCGACATGAAGAGCCCGGGCGTGACGGTCCGGCCGCTGACGACGCTCGCCGGCACGCAGACGTTCAACGAGGTCTTCTTCGAAGATGTGCGCGTTCCCGTTCGCAACCGCGTGGGCGAAGAGAACCGCGGCTGGTACGTGGGCACAACCACACTCGACTTCGAACGCTCCTCCATCGGCAATGCCATTGGCGTCCGCAAGGCGCTAGAAGGCCTTATGCGGCAGGCGAGGGACGGGAAGGAAGCTTCGTTCGTGCGCAATCCCAGGGTCAAGACCGAGTTCGTGGACCGCTGGATCGAGTGCGAGGTCGCGAAGATGCTCAGCTACCGCGTGGTTAGCATGCAGGTCCGGGGCCTGATCCCGAACTACGAAGCGAGCATGTGCAAGATGTTCTCCAGCGAGCTGCAGCAGAGGATCGCAGGCCTTTCCATGCACCTCTACGGGATGCACGGCGGGGTGCGGAACCGGGCATCGATGGGGTACATGCAGGCGGTGAGCTCCACCATCGCAGGCGGCACCACCGAGGTGCAGAAGGGGATCATCGCCACCCGCGGGCTTGGCCTGCCGCGCGGCTAGCACAGGCCCCGGCAGGGGTGGCCGTGCGAAAGCTCATAGGCCCCTGAGAGTCCGGCCAATGCGGCCGGCGCCGGGCCCCCGGACGATGGCGGGCAATTCGCGTCACAGCGCCAAGCGGCGCTGGCGCCCAATGGTGAGAGGCGACAAGACGATGGCAGTACGGAATCCAGTGCGCCCGGCGGTGGGATTCAGCCCAGGGCTGCCACCGGAAGCAGTCGGTTCGGCGAGTCTGCCGCGGAGCCTGGATCGATGACGTGGCAGCAGGCCTCGGGGCTTGCCGCTGTTGCGGCGGGTGCGATGCACCGGGGGGCTCGCGCGCGCATGGCGAAGTCCGCGAGCGCGCCGGCGACGCGTGACCGGGCCCCCGAAAGTAGCACTGGCCGGCGCGCGGAGAGCGGCAGGCTCGTGTCGGTCCTCGAACGGTGCCCCCTGCTTACCGGGCTTGAGCGCTGCGAGGTGGAGGAGATTGCCGCCCTCTGCCGATTCCAGCCCTTCCCGGCCCAGACCGACATCTTCATCGAGGGGCAGGCCTGCGATGGCCTCTGGGTGCTCGCGTCGGGCCGGGTGCGCCTCTATCATTCCGCTGCCGATGGGCGCCAGCATGTAGTGAGCTTCCGGGGCGAAAGCTCGCCCCTGGAGCTGGGCTCTGCCCTGGACGGCCGCGCCTACACTGCAACTGCGACCGCCCTCGAAGACTGCGTGCTGGTCTATGTTCCCAAGGCCGTGCTTTCGCACCTCGCTCGCAACTACCCGGTCACGGTCCGGAACACGATTGAGCAACTCTGTCTCGAACTGCGCCAGCGCGACATCGCCACGGCAGTGGCAACCCTCAAGGATGCCCGCGGCCGCATTGGCTGCACGCTTCTCCAGCTTGCCCGCCAGTATGGCCAGCGCCTCCCCGATGGTGTGCGAATCGGCTTCCGCCTGACCCGCCAGGACATCGCCGACCGCTCGGGGGTCACAATTGAGACCGCCATCCGCGTGCTCTCCGACCTCCAGCGCCAGGGCGTCTTGCGGACCCAGGCCCAGGTGATCGACATCCTCGACGCGGATCGGCTGCAACACCCGACGAACTGCGGCGTGTGCCAGTTTGACTGCTCGGTCTTCGGGCCCGCGGTCTTCCGTGGCGCGGCCAATCTGCTCTGATTCCCGGCCCCTTCGCGGCAAGGGTGATCTCCGTCATGGTCCGGAGCGCCCGCTCCACCGCTACTTGAGGCATGCTCAGGCAGCCCCACCCCGCAGCGAGTAACAAACAGGCCGCGCATTGGCCCGGCCGGTGACGGCCGAACCGGCACTGTCCGGATGGCGGGGCCGCTTTCCTGCCCTCCAGCATCGGGATTTCCGCATCCTCTGGATTGGGATGTTCTTCTCCAGCGCCACCATGATGTTCCAGTTCTACGCGCAGGGCTGGTTCATCCTGGGCATGACGAGTTCTGCGGCGCTGCTCGGACTCCTCGGCGTCTCCCGCGGAGCGGGCATGCTCATCTTCAGCCTCTATGGCGGCGCCCTGGCCGACCGCATGGATCGGCGCACGTTGCTCATCGCTACCCAGTCGGCGGCATTCGTCATTTATGGCCTGCTCTCGGTGCTCGTCATCACCGGGCATATCGGCCTGTGGATGGCCTTTGGCCTGATTTTCCTCTCCGCCTCGGTGGAATCGATGGATGCGCCCACCCGCCAGGCGCTGGTGCCATTGCTGGTGCCTCGTGAGCACCTTCCCAACGCGGTTGCGCTCTTCATTGCCGCCCAGGTCAGCGCCTACGCCTTCCTGCCACCGATGGCCGGCCTTGCAATCGAAAGCATCGGGGCCGGGGGAGCCTTCGCCATCAGCCTCATCGGCCATGCCGTCGTGGTCGGCGCTCTGCTCACCCTCAAGGTCAGAGTCCGTCCAGCGGCAAGCGCGCAGACCGTTGTCCGCAGTGTCGGTGACGGCATCCGCTATGCTGCCGGGCGCCCGCGGGTGCTCTGGGTGCTCGTGTTCGGCATCTTCGTCGGGGTCCTGGGCTTTCCCATCATCTCCACACTTGCCCCCTACTGGATGAAGAACGAGCTGGGGCTGGGTGCGGGTGGCTGGACGCTTATGGGCTGGATCTGGGGCCTGGGCACGGTCTTGAGCACGGTGACGCTTTCCACGCGCAACTCGCCGCGGCACCTGGGCCGGATCATCCTGGGCGCCACCACCGGGTTTGGTCTCACCCTGGTGGTGTTTGGGCTCACGCGCTCACTCCCCCTGGCCGCCGCCGCCTGGTGTCTCAACGGCACCTGCTTCAGCGCCAACATGATCGCCTCGACATCGCTGCTCCAGATGATCGTGGAGAATCACTACATGGGCCGCGTGATGTCGCTCCGCGGCATCTCCTCCTCGCTCAACCAGATCGCTGCCGCGCCACTTGGCCTGGTCGCCGACCGGGTGGGAATGAGCCGCATGGTTCCCGCCGTGGCGGCGCTCCTTACCATCCTCATCGTTGCCCCTGCGGCAGCCAGCCGCACTGTCCGTACGCTCGATGCCGAAGCCCAGAGGCCCCTCACCGGGGCCCGCGACGGGTGACCGCCCCGCACCGGGTCCGCTACTACCATGATGAGGCGGCGTGGTTCAGCATGCCGCACCTGTTCCCGTTCGCAGCGGGCGCCTGCTTGCCCCCTGTGGTGAGCGTATGACCAGAGTCATACGCCCACCGCTCCCGGATCTCAGAAGCTCGCAATCTGCCGGGGCGGCGATATCCGCCCGGGCTGTGGCTGCCCGGGTCGCTGCATGCGCCGCTGGCCCGTTCTGGCCATTCCGGCCAGGTCCGGAAACCTCAAGGGAGTGCTAAACATGGTTCTCGATCCGATCGCACCGGCAGACATCACTACAGAGAAGCGCTATCGCGAACGCTGGTCGTGGGACAAGGTGCTCTGGGCCTCCCACTGCATCGACTGCTATCCCGGCAACTGCCAGCTGCGCGTCTACCTGAAAGACGGCAAGGTCGTCCGCGAAGAGTCGGCCGGCACCTTCCAGACCATCCAGGAAGGTGTGCCCGACATGAATCCCATGGGCTGCCAGAAGGGCGTGGGCTGGTCGCGCATGCTCGATTCGGAGGAGCGCCTTCTCTACCCCCTGAAGCGGGACGGCGAGCGTGGCTCCGGCCGCTGGAAGCGCATCACCTGGGATGAGGCGGCGACGGAGATCGCCGACGCCATCATCGACGCCGTGCAGGAAGTCGGCCCCGAATCGGTGATGGCGCCTTCGGGCTGCAATCTTGGCACCTGGGGCGCCGTCGGGCGCGGCCAGTTCATGCGCATTCTTGGCGGGCTCACCACTGACCTCAACGCCGAGATGAACGACTTCAGCCCCGGACACTACCTCACCTGGGGCACCTTCGACCCGGTGAGCTCGATCGACGACTGGTTCCTCTCCGAAATGGTCTTCATCTGGTTCCAGAACCCGTTCTACACGCGCATTCCCCACATCCATTACGCGCTCGAGGCGCGCTACAACGGGGCCGAGGTCGTGACCGTGGCGCCCGATGCCTCGCCGTCTTCCATTCACTCTGATTACTACGTGCCAGTGAAGGTCGGGTCCGACGCCGCATTCGCCCTGGGCATGGCGCACGTCGTCATCGAAGAAGGGCTGGTGAACGAGAAATTCGTCAGCGAACAGACTGACCTGCCGCTCCTCGTGAATCCGAAGACGAAGCGCTATCTGCGACAGTCCGAAATGGAGGAAGGCGGCGCCGAGGACCAGTTCTACGCCTGGGATTCAAAGACGAACCAGCCCGTCCTGGCGCCAAAGGGCACGCTCTTCTGGGGCGAGGTCACCCCCGCGCTTGAAGGCCAGTGGAACATCCAGACCCGGGCCGGCAGCGTACAGGTGACCACGGTCTTCGCGATGATGCGTGCGCGCCTCAAGGACTACACGCCCGAGAAAGCCTCGGAGCACTGCGGGGTCCACCCCGAAACGATCCGCACGCTGGCCCGCAAGATCGCATCGAAGAAGACGAACTTCCTCTGCTGCCTGAACAACGCCGGCAAGCACTACCACGGCGACCTCATCGAACGCTCGCAGATCCTGCTCCTCTCGCTAACCGGGAACTGGGGACGCCAGGGCACGGGACTTCGCGCCTGGCTCAGCGGGCTCATGGACGGCTGGTTCACCGTGCTCGCCAAGAGCAAGCGCGGCCCCGAGGAGATCAGCTCTATCCTCGACATGATGGAGCAGATGGTCGGGTTCATTCAGTCCCAGGACCCGACCCTGACACGCACCCAGCTCGCAATCATGCAGGCGAAGATGCCCGGCCAGGGGCAGGGCACCGGCTTCGTTCCCCCGGTCTTCTGGTGGTACCACCATGCGGGCTACAAGGATGCCTGGCGGAACCGCGCCTGGCACGACCCGAGCATGGCGCGCGAGTTCGATGACTACTTCAACGAGGCCGTGAGCAAGGGCTGGTGGCAGGGCTTTGACCTGCCCCGCCCCGAACACCCCACACGGGTGATCATCGAGTCGGGCGGCAACTTCATCCGGCGGACCCGCGGCGGCGGCAAGATGCTCCTGAAGCATCTCTTCCCAGGCCTGAAGATGGTCGCCACGCTCGACGTGCGCATGAGCGGCACGGCCATGTATTCCGATATCGTGCTGCCCATCGCGCACCAGTACGAAAAGCTCGGGTTTGGCATTCCCAGCACCCATACCATGAACCTCACCTTCAGCGACAAGGCGGTTGACCCGCCCGGAGAGGCGCTCAACGAGTGGGAGGCCTTCGGAATCCTCGCGAAGAAGCTCGAAGAGCGGGCGAAGGCCAGGGGTGTGGAGCCGTACAAGAACGCCCTTGGCGGCGAGCACGACATCCGCGAGGCGCATTCCAGGTACACTGCCAACGGCCTCTGGACGGACACGGAGGCGATGTTCGACGAGATGATTCGCGACAGCGCCCTGATCGGCACGCTGCCGCCGGATGCCAGCCTCGAAGAGCTTCGGCGGAAGGGCTACTTCCGCTTCCAGGGGCTGGGGATCTCCGCACGCGCCATAGCCCAGGCCACCGACCCGAAGCCCGACGAGACCTTCGTTCCCTTCCGCAACCACGTCGAGAAGGGCGAGCCCTATCCCACGCTGAGCCGTCGCGCGCAGTTCCTGATCGAACATGAGTGGTTCATAGAGGCCGACGAGCACCTGCCCCGGCACAAGGACTCCCCGGCACAGGGCGGCAACTACCCGTTCCAGCTCACCAGCGGCCACAACCGCTGGAGCATCCATTCCCTCAACATCGCCAACCACGTCATGCAGGAGACCCATCGTGGGGCGCCCCACATGGTGATGAACAATGGCGACGCCGAACGCATGGGCATCGCAGACAACGAGATGGTCCGCGTCTTCAACGATATGGGTGAATTCCAGGTGGCCGTGAAGACCTCGCCGTCGGCTGCGCCGGGGCAGGTGATCGTCTACAACGGTTTCGATGCCTACCAGTTCCCCAACTGGGCCACCGCCAACGATGCCGAACCCGGCATGATCAAGTGGCTCCACCTGGCAGGCGGCTACGGACACTTGCAGTACTGGTCCACCGAGTGGCAGCCCTGCGCGGTCATGCGCGGGACCCGTGTCGGCGTCCAGAAACTCAGCTGAAATCGGCAGCGATCACATCATTTGCGGCGGGCCGTCCCGGCCTGCCGCAGCCACAGTTGGAGGGTAGTTTGAAGCCATTCCTGGGGGAGTCTCCGATATATGACGCCAGTCATACCAGCCGGTGCGCCAGCGCCAGAACATTGCCCGCATGACTAGCCAAACGTCTACTGTACCGGCATATACCGGCTGGCAAGATCTCTATCGCAAGAAGTGGGATTGGGACGCTGTGTTCTGGGGAACGCACTGCGTGGACTGCTACCCCGGAAACTGCCCGATGCGTGTCTACGTCAAGGACGGCATCGTCTGGCGCGAAGAACAATCCGGTTCCTTTGACACGATCGAGCCAGGCGTGCCCGATTTCAACCCCATGGGGTGCCAGAAGGGCGCCTCGTGGAGCCAGTCGCTCTACGGCCCTGACCGGGTGATGTACCCCCTCAAGCGGGCCGGCGAACGCGGCGAAGGCAAGTGGACCCGCATCTCATGGGACCAGGCCCTCGGTGAGATCGCCGACTCGATGATCGATGCGATTGAAGAGCAGGGGCCCCATGCCATCGTTCACGAAGGCACGCCCGAGATGGCCACTGTCGCCCCGACCGGCCGCTTCTTCTCCACCTTCGGCGGCCTTGGGCTCGACCTGAACGGCTCCATCAACGACTTCTCCATCGGCCTCTATGAGACGTTCGGCAAGTTCAGCCCCGTCTCCTCCGCCGATGACTGGTTCCATTCGGAAGTCGTGTTGATCTGGCATATGAACCCGATCTACACACGCATTCCCTTCTACCACTTCATCGCCGAGGCTCGCTACAACGGCGCCGAAGTCATCAACATCTCGCCCGACATCAACCCGTCGCACACCCACGCCGATATCCAGGTGCCCATCAAGGGTGCTACCGACCAGGCCTTCGGCCTCGCCATGGTCCAGGTCATGTTCGAAGAGAACATCGCCGACTGGAAGTTCCTCAAGGAACAGACGGACTTCGGCTATCTCGTTCGGACCGATAACCAGCGCTATCTCCGCCAGACCGATGTCGAAGGCCAGGGCCGCGAAGACCAGATGTACCAGTGGGTCCCCGGCCAGGGCCTCAAGCTTGCCGACCGCGGCAGCGTCTTCCTCAAGGGCGTCGACATCGCCCTCGAAGGCGTCTTCGATGTGAAGCTTGCCGATGGCGCCACTGTCCAGGTTACGCCCGTCTATTCGCTGCTGAAGAAGAAGCTCGATTCCGAGTACACGCCCGAAAAGCAGCAGGCGATCACCGGCGTAAACCCCGATGTAGTTCGCACCGTGGCCCGAAAGGTCGCCGCGAAGCGGACGAACATCATGCTCGGCTACAACGCCTGCAAGTTCTACCACGGCGACCTCATCGAGCGCGTCCAGTGCCTCGTCCTTGCCGCGAGCGGCAACTGGGGCAAGAAGGGCACCGGCATCCGCTGCTGGGCCGCGGGCATGCACGATGGCCTTTTCATCTCGTCAAACAAGCCCGGCCCCGGCGCAGCAAACACCGAGATCGTCCTTGCGGGACGCGACGCGGCCGTGGCGGCGATGAAGGCGACCGACCCGACGATGACCACCGAGATCGCCGTCCGCGAGCTGGGCATGCTCGCGTCGCGGATGGAGGCCTCTGGCGGCGGACCGGGGGGCGGGCCAACAGGTTCGAGCACCGTCCCGGCCATGATGTGGTACTACCAGGGCGGCTACCGCGACCGGTGGAACAAGAAGGAGTGGGGCGACGAAAGCCTGCCCCGCAAGTTCGATGACTACTTCAATGAGGCCGTGGAGAAGGGGTGGTGGCTGGGTATGGACAAGCCGCGCCCTGAAGAGCCCCCTCGCGTGCTCATCGAGTGTGGCGGCAACATGCTGCGGCGCACTCGCGGCGGCAAGACCGCTCTCCTGCCTACGCTCTGGCAGAAGCTGAAGACCATCGTCACCATCGACTTCCGCATGAGCCAGACGGCGCTCTACGCGGACTACTTCCTCCCCGCGGCGCAGCACTACGAAAAGGTCTCGTTCCACATCCCCACTCCGCACGTCATGAACCTGACCTTTTCCGACAAGGCGGCGAACCCGGCCGGCGAGGCGAAGAACGAATGGTCCCTCTACGCCGCGCTCCTCACCGCCATGGCAGAACGGGCGAAGGCGCGCGGCCTGACCGAGTACACCGACCGCAAAGGCTACACGCGCCGGTATGCCGACCTGCCCGCCTACTACTCCATGAACGGCTACCTGCTCGACGAAGACAAGATGGCCGACGAGGCGATCCGGGACTCCGCGCTGGCGGGCACGCTGCCGATGGGCACCAACCTCGACACCCTGCGCGAAAAGGGCCACGTCCGCTTCATCGACTGGGGCCTCACGCCCATGGCGCTGGCGCAGGCCTCGCCGATCGCGGCGAACGAAACCCACGTGCCGTTCCGTGACCACACCGAGTCGGGCCATCCCTTCCCGACCTACGCGCGACGGGCACAGTTCTACATCGACCACCCCTGGTTCCTGGAAGCGGGAGAGCAGCTTCCCACCTGGAAGCCCAACCCGAAGATGGGCGGCGACCTGCCCCTGGGCATGACTTCCGGGCACAACCGCTGGAGCATCCACACGATGAACCAGGGCAACTGGGTCATCCTGGGCACGCACCGTGGCGAGGCCGAGGTCTCTGTCAATCCCGATGACGCCGCCGCGCGGGGCGTCAGCGACGGCGACCTCATTCGCGTCTACAACGACGTGAGCTCCTTCAAGGTGCACGCCAGGGTCGCCCCCAACGTCCGGCCGGGGCAGGTTGTCTCTTACAACGGCTGGGCGGGCTTCCAGTACCCCGACTGGTCGGGCGCCAACGAAATCGAGCCCGGCATGGTCAAGTGGATTGGGTTTGCTGGTGGCTACGGCCACCTTCGGCACCTCGGCACCGAGTGGCAACCGGTTCCATCGGACCGCTGGGTGTCATGCGATTTCGAAAAGGTCAACTGAGGAGTAGCAATGAAAGTCGCAACGGTGAATGCAGGGGCCGACCTGGCCGACCCCGCCTCCCAGGCCTGGAACGGCGTGACAGCGGAAGCCGTCGCGCTTGCCCCGGTGCCCCTGGCGGCGCAGCCCACAGAGTACATCCGCGAGGCATGGGCCAACCGGGCCTACGGCAAGACGGCCGAAGCCCGGGTCGCTGCTGCCACAGATGGGAAGAAGCTCTACGTGCGCGTCGAGTGGGCCGATGACCCGGCGCCCAACGCTGAGTTCCAGGATGCCGTTGGCGCGGTACTTGGCGATGGTCCGCTGGACACGCTCGGCAGCGCCGCCTCTCCGCTGGCCCTCTGGTACTGGGAGAACGGCCGGGGCGCCCTCAACCTGGTTTCGAAGGGGCCCGGCGTCGTCACCAAGGCCGATGCCTCTGCGGTGAGCGGCACAGGCGCCAGCGGCGGCGGCAAGTGGGCCGTCGTCATCAGCGGGCCAGCCAGCGCCTCGAAAGGAAAGCTGGGCGTGGCTGTCTGGAACGGGTCGAACGAAGAACGGGCGGGCCTCGCCGCCGTCAGCCGCAACTGGCTGCCGCTCGAGTAATCGCAAGGAGAGATACCGATGACTGCAAACGGAACGCGGCAGATAGCCTGGGTCTACGACCTGAACAAGTGCATTGGCTGCCAGACCTGTTCGGTAGCCTGCAAAGTGCTCTGGACCCGTGACGAGGGCGAAAAGCACGAGTGGTGGTGCTCCGTCAACACCATGCCCGGCCTTGGCACTCCCAAAGGCTGGGAAGAGATGGGCGGCGGCATCGATCCGAAGACCGGCAAGGCCCGGCCCGGCCACCAGCCCACGCGCGGCGAGTTTGGCGGCGGCTTTGACTACAACTACTACGAGGTCTTCTACGGCGGCACCGCCGGCAAGGCCCACCTTGAGCCCCAGGCGCCTCGCGAAGGCCGCTGGGCCATGAACTGGGATGAAGACCAGGGCGCCGGCGAATGGCCGAACTCCTACTTCTTCTACATGCCCCGCATTTGCAACCACTGCACCAACCCGGTGTGCCTGGAAGCCTGCCCCACCGGCGCCCTCGCCAAGCGCGACGATGGTCTCGTGCTTCGCGATGAGGACGTTTGCATGGGCGACCGCTTCTGCATGGAAGCCTGCCCATACAAGAAGATCTACTTCAACTACGAACGTCACGTCGCCCAGCACTGCATCGGCTGCTTCCCGCGCGTGGAAGCCGGTGTGGCCCCGGCATGTGTCCGCCAGTGCCCTGGGCGCGCGGTCTTCGTCGGCTTCCTCGACGAAGAGGGCACGCCCGTCAACAACCTCGTCAAGAAGTGGAAGATCGCGCTCCCGCTGCACGCCGAAGCGGGCACGGGTCCCAACGTCTTCTACGTTCCCCCGCTTTCGCCACACAGGCTGAACGACGACTTCAGCATCGATTACCAGACCCCGCGTATCCCGCCGGAGTATCTCGAATCGCTCTTCGGCCCCGAAGTGCATACCGCACTTGCGACCCTCAGCTCCGAGATGGAGAAGGTGCGCGGAGGCGGTTCCTCTGAGATGCTGAAGACGCTCATCGCCTACAAGTGGCAGGAGCTTCTCGGGCCGTTTACTGTGGATCCCGCGGACATCGTCCCGACCGTCTAAGCACCAGGAGGCATCGCCATGTTCGTTTATTCACTCGCCGGGCTGCAGATCGACGGCGAAGCCAGCCAGGAAATGGAACTCCCCGATAACGAGACGACGTCCCGGCTCGGGGTGTACCAGGCCATGGCCAGGCTCATGTCCTATCCCGACGCCGACGCGCACTCCGCCGCGGTCGCTGGCGAGTGGCCGGAACGGCTGGCGCATGATGCCAAGTTACTGCCTTTTTCGTTCGATTTCGGGGCCGCCTCCATCGACGGGGCGGTCTCCGAATCGGACTTCCAGGCCGAGTACCTTCGCCTGTTCGAGGTGGGCTCGGGCCAGGGCGGCCCCGGCGCCCCGCTATTCGGTGGCGTCTATGGCGGCGGCGACCGCATGAAGAAGCTCGAAGAAGTTGTGCGCTTCTACGAGTACTTCGGGCTGCGCACCTCCCCCGAAGACCCTCGCCCGGCCGACCACCTCGCGACGGAACTCGAGTTCCTCAAGTTCCTTACGCTGAAGGAAGCCACATCGGCCTCGCCCCGGCTTCAGTCATCGTTCCGCCGAGCCCAGCACGACTTTTTGGAACGGCAGCTGAACACGTGGCTCCCCGAGCTGGTCGAACGGACGAAAGCCCAGGGCGCCGCGCCCTTCTGGCAGTGGGCCGTTGGGCGGGCCGCCACGTTCGCCGAAGCCGACCTCGCCTACGTCAAGACCATCCTGGGATAGGCCTCAACCGCCTGTTTCAAACGCCACTAGCAGAGAAGCGCTGACCTATGACCACCACCGCTGAGGGGCAATACCGGCAGCGATGGAGTTGGGACCGTGTGACCTTTGGAACACACTGTCTCAACTGCCTCGCTACCTGCCCGTACCGCGTTTATGCGCGCGACGGAAAGGTCCTGTTCGAAGAGCCCGTAGCGACTTTCGAACAGGTCGATGAGGGAGTCCCCGACTTCAACCCCATGTCCTGCCAGAAGGGCAGCGCCTGGAGCGTACAGCTCGACACGCCCGACCGCCTCAAGTACCCCATGCGGCGCAAGGGCGAACGTGGCGCCGGCGAGTGGGAGCAGATCACCTGGGATGAAGCCCTCACCGAAATCGCCGACGCCGTCATCGAGGCAATCGACTACGAAGGCCCTGAATCCATCGTCTTCGAGGAGACCGTCGAGGGTGGCCTCCTCGCGCAGGCGCCCTATCTGCGCTTTGCCGGGCTCCTGGGGGCAGTCACGCTCGATGCCAATGGCCTCATCAACGACTTCCCCGCCGGCCACCACATCACCTGGGGCAAGTTCTCCTGTGCCAGCTCCATGGATGACACCTTCCACTCCGAAGTCATCCTCATCTGGCACTCCAACCCCGCCTACACGTGGATCCCCTACGCGCACTTCATGACCGAAGCGCGCTATAACGGCGCCACCGTGGTCTGCATTGCCCCCGACTTCAGTCCTTCAGCCCCATTCGCCGACAGGTTCGTCCCCATCAAGATCGCCAGCGATGCCGCTTTCGCGCTGGCCATGTGCAAGGTGATCATCGACGAAGGCCTCTTCGACCGGGACTTCGTGCTCAGCCAGACCGATATGCCGCTCCTTGTGAACGCGGCCACCCGGCGTTTCCTGCGTGGTTCGGAGGTCGCTGCCGGTGAGCGCGAGGACCAGTTCTACTGGTGGGACAGTGGCGCCGGGCGTATGGAGCAGGCGCCCCGCGGCACCCTGGAGATAGAAGACGTCTCGCCGGCCCTGGAAGGCCGCTGGAAGGTGCAGACGCTCGACGGAGAGGTCGAGGTCACCACCGTCTGGGAGCTACTGCAGGAGCACCTCAAGCAGTACACCCCCGAGGCTGCCAGCGCGGTCTGTGGGGTGAATCCCGGGGTCATTCGTGAACTTGCCCGGCTCGTGGCGTCGAAGCGTACCAAGATCCTGGAAGGCTTCAATACCCCGAAGTTCTACCACGGCGACCTGATGGAGCGGGCGATGATCCTGCTCCTTGGCCTGACCGGAAACTGGGGCCGCAAGGGAACGGGCATCCAGGGCCTCGCCCTCGCCGGGTTCGATGGCTACATGCTCTTCGGCATGAAGCAGAAACGTGGTGTGGCCGAGACCATTCGCGTGATGGAGGGACTTGAGGGCGCCGTCGAAGCCCTTCGCTCGCAGGACCCGGAGGCCTCGGACGAGATCCTTGGCTACGAGCTCCTCCAGCGCGGCGTTGTGGTTGGCACCGCCAGCCCCCCCGCCTTCTTCCACTTCTACCACTGCGGCTACAAGGACACCTGGAATACGCCCCAATGGTCCGACCCAAGCATGACGCGGACGTTCGAGGAGTACGTCGGCGATGCCGTGCGGCGTGGCTGGTGGGGTGGTCTCGTGAAGCCAGGGCCCAGCTCCGACCCTCAAGTGCTCTTCATCGTCGGCACCAACCCCATCCGCCGCCAGCGCGGAGGAATGAGCACCCTCAGGAAGGAGCTGTGGCCAAAGCTCGAAAAGATCATTGTGGTGGACAACCGCATGAGCGCCACCGCCCTGCAGGCCGACATTGTCCTGCCGGCGGCGATGCAGTACGAACGCCCCAACCTCCAGTACGCCATCACGCACTCGTTCTCCGTCGGCTTTTCCGATAAGGCCGCGGAGCCGCCCGGCGAGGCGAGAACCGAGTGGGAGATCTTCAAGAGCCTTTGCAAGGTCGTCCAGGAACGCGCCGTCGCCCAGGGAGTCATTGAGTACCAGGATGGCCGCCGTCAGCCACGCCGGCTCGATGGGCTCTACAACGCCTTCACCCTCAACGGCGCCTACGAAAACGAGGAGACGGTGCTCGAGGAATGGCTGCGCGACAGCATCGAGGCCGGCACCCTGCCCGAGAACGGCACCCTCAGCCACCTGCGCGAAAAAGGGAGCGTGCGCTTCTCAGGCCTTGGCATGTTTGCCCCGGGCCTTTCGCTGGCCGCCGATGTGGAGCCCAACGAGACGGTGACGGCCTTCCAGTGGCACGTCAACGACTTCGTGCCCTACCCGACGCTCACGCGCCGCTCCCAGTTCCTTATCGATCATCCGTGGTTTGCCGAGGCCGGTGAGGACCTGCCTGCCCATAAAGACAACCCCAAGCAGGGCGGCGACCACCCGCTGGTCATCACGAGCGGGCATTCGCGCTGGACGGTGCATGCAGTCTCGATGGGCAACCACGTGCTTCACGGCACTCACCGGGGCGAACCGCTCGCCATCATGAACACCGGTGACGCCGCTGCCCGTGGCCTCGAAGACGGCGACATGATCGAGGTCTTCAATGACCGCGGGAACTACTTCATTCGCTGCCGGGTGGCGCCGCGCGTGCGCCCGGGGCAGCTAATCGTGTACAACGGCTGGGAACCGCACATGTTCGCCGAATGGAAGGGTGCGAACGAAGTTGAGCCTGGCATGGTGAAGTGGCTGCACCTCGTCAGCCGCTATGGACATCTGCGGTACCTGCCGTTCGGCTGGCAGCCTGTCCCGGCTGACCGGTCAGTGTTTGTAGATGTGAGGAAGGCATGAGCGCACCAGCTCCAATTACCCTGACCGCCGAGGAGCAGGCTGCCATCGCGCGGCTGTTCGAGGGCGGCAGGCCGGCGTTCTCCCTGCTGTCCACGCTCCGGACGCGGCGGATGGGTTTCGGATACCGGAGCGAAACAGGCGACGAAGAGACGTTCGACTGGTCGAGCCGGCTGGCAGTGCGCCAGCGCGAGGGGCCGCTGGCGTATACGTCCCAGGCGCAGCCCATCCCCCTCTCCGAAGTGGAAGAGGCGCTCATCGCATGGGCTGCTATTGGGCCCAACGGCGTCATCGCTGCGGACGTGCCCGTGAACGGCGACCTTTCGAGCCTGCTCTACTGGGCGGGCCGCACGGTCCCTGCATCGAGCAACGACATGGCCGTGGACCTCTTCATCATCAACGACCAGGGCGTTCACCTGTACCGCCCGGGCCCGGACCGCATGGCCCCCGTAGAGATTTCCGGCCCGGACGACTACTGGAAGATCCTCTACTGGTACCGGAACTGCCGGACGAAGATCATGGACCGGCGGCCGGACATTGGCTATGCGACGGCGCCGCCCGGTACCCACAACGTCAACGCCATGGGCGCCCTCCAGTACAACGCTAACCGCCCGGGGAGCACCTGGTTCCTCCCGGTCGGCGACGTGGGCCTTGAATGGGTCAACCAGTTGCTTTCCGCCTACCAGTTCTCGGGCTTCTACCTGCAGGACCCGGAGACCGACAAGCCCGCTGGCTGCGACCAGTGGATCCGCCCGGGCTTCCTGGAGGTCGGGTTCCCAATCCCAACGTTCGACGAGCTCGCCCTCATGCAGCACGTTTCCGAAGCTTCGTGCGTGGTGCAGAACATCCGCCTCGCCTGCGAGGCGATGGGCCTTGGGGCCTGGGCGATGGGAGGCTACTCGGACGATATGCTCCTGGGCGCCTACCCCGAAGTCGCCCGCGGGCTCGGCTTCCCGCACCTTGAACGCGACCCGGCGAAGAACCCGGCCCGCACGGCAACCTGCCAGGGGCTCCCGGGCGTGCTCGATGCGGCCATGACGCCCTCGCGCAAGTTCCCGAACGCGGAGGCCCTTGTCACCCACGTTGCGAAGCTTCGCTACGAGCGCGGGGCGCAGCTCGCACGCGAAGACAACTGGGCGCTCAAAGTGGGCGGCCCTTTCAAAGAGGACACGCTGCGCAGGGTCATGGAACATCCCCGCACGCATATCCCCGACTGGGTTGTGCAGGCAGCGATCGACACCGTGAAGTACATCGTTGACAAGTACGGGTGCGCGCCCGCCTTCACCAACCCGGTGCGGGCGAAGTTCTCCGCGCAGGTGCACCATGTCGACATCGGCTACTACCGGCAGTTCCACGCTGGCGATGGCGAGCCGTTCCTGGTGACTCCCCAGCTCAGGAGCCACTTCGGCGACTGGCACCCGGCTATGGCTGACCCGTACGCAGGGGGAGTCCGCTAGTGCCTACCGACCTCGATACCTGGCTCCACATCATCTACGCCTACCTCCACGACATCTCCATCGCGGTCTATATCGGTGGGGCCGTCGCCATGGAGTTCGTGCTGGGGCCAGCCCAGGGCTCGATCCCGCCCGCCCAGGCGCAGGTCATGGGTCAGAAGACGGCCGACCGCTTCCTCTGGCTGGTTTGGGGCTCCCTTTCGCTCATCATCGTCACAGCCTTCTTCCGTCTCCAGCACATGGGCTACATCACGTCCGACTGGCCCTTCTTCGAATCCGGCCTCGCGCTTTCGGAAGACTACGGCCGCACGATCTGGACCATGTTCGCCCTCTGGTGCGTCCTCTGCGTTAACGGCGCAATCATGACGTTCTACCTGCGCCCCCGCCTTGCCGGGCGCCTGAAGGCGGGAACCACCTCCGCCGGCGTGCAGGCAAGCCAGCAGGCGAAGATGGAGGCGGCGAAGTGGATCGAGCGAATCACGCGCGCTGACCTTGTGATCGCAGTGTTCATCGCCCTGCTCGGCGCCTCCCTCAAGTGGGGAGGGCTCCTCTAGCGATGCGGCCCCGCGCCCAGCGTCAAGGGGATGCATGGAAACCCTGCTCGCCACCCTGCATGTTGCCGGCTGGGCAGTATACGTTGGCGGGGCAGTGACCATGGAGTGGGTGTTGCGCTACGCGCAGCGCACCATGCCCCCTTCGCAGACGGCCGTCGTCTGCAAGCACGCTGGCTCGCGCTACCGCTGGTTTGCCCTTGGCGCCCTGGCGGTCACGGGCCTTTCGGGCCTTTTCCTGCTCTTTGCGCTCGACCAGGACGACCTGGCGTCGCGCTTCAGCTCCCCTGAACTGAGCCTTGCCGACCCGTACGGGCGCACGCTGCTGCTCCTTGGCGTGGCATGGCTCATCCTGTTTGCTGTGCTTTCCTCGATGGCTTTCTGGCTGCACCCGGCCCAGGCCCGGCGTTCGCGGCCCGAGATGTCCAGGGAGGAAATCCAGTCCGAACGCGAACGCGTGGGGCGCGCCATCAAGCGGATGGAGTGGGCCCTGCGCACGGAACTCGTAGTCTCGGTGCTGGCGGTAGGACTCGGCGCATCTTTGCACGCCGGCGGCCTCTTCTAGCACCTGTGGAGCCCTTGAATGCCTAAGACAATCGCAATCACCCCCTCCTGGTACTGGCCCACCGGGGTCCCCCGTGTGGCCGGGGTCCCCCCGTTCTCGGTCTATGACCTCTGCGTTTCGCGTGGAGCGCGCGACCGCGCCGGTCTGCCCGCGCTCGTTGCCGGGAACACACGCTTCTCCACCACCGACTTGAAGGACGAGATCGACCGGCTCGCCCCGGCCATCGCCGCTCGCGCCGGCCAGTCGCGCCGGGTCGTGATCGCCGGGGACCCCACGCTCGACACGGTGCTCCTGCTTCTCAGCTCACTGGCGGCCGGGCTCCACGTGCGCGTGGCTCCCCCGGGCGCGAACCTCGAGTCCGTTGCCCGGGAGTTTGGCGCGAGCCTGTCGCTCCAGGGTGTGGGCGACGTGGAGCCCGTTCCCGGTTCGCCCCCGCCGCCGCTGCCATCGGACCAGCTGACCACCCCGGCCGTCACCATCGATGGCCGCGAAGGCCCGGTGAATCATTCCCACCGCTCGCTGCTGGCTGCGGCCCTGAGCATGGCCACCTTCTTCGACGCCGCCCCCCAGCGCCCCTGGATGGCCTCGCTGCCGCTCAGCCGCTGGGAGGGGCTCGCTTCAGTGTTGATCCCGCTCTACCTGGGCGCCCCGCTCGTGCTTGCCCCGCAGAACGCCGATGCGGACACCGTCGTCGAGACCATTGTTCGCGAGGGTGTGGGATACGCCTTCACCGAGCTCGATGACGCGGCCGCATTGACCCGCGACGCCAAGAAGGCCGTCAAGGACGCGCGGCGTATCCTCAATGCCTTCCTCCTCTCGACGCCGGGCATGTTCGACCCCGATGCTCGCCGCCGCGTGAGCAAGGCTTTCGAGTGCCCGGCGCTCACGGTCTATGGGATGCCAGAGACGGGGCCGATCTTCGCCTCGCACCAGTCGTGGTACATCGACGAGTCCATCGGCATTCCCATCAGCAACGCCCACGTCGTCCCGGCGGACCCGCGTACTGGACAGCCCATCCAGGCCCTGTGGGAGCTCGTTGAATCCGCCGAGGTCACCGTCTGGACTCCCTCCCTGATGGCGGGCTACGAGGGCGCCCAGCATCCCGAACGCTTCGCGGAGGACCGCTACCGCACGGGCATGATTGCTTCCTCGGACGCCAATGGGATGATCTACCTGCTCGGCGGCTAAGGCACGTCCCGGCGGGCCGGGCGGCCGCGATCCAGTCACAGGGGACGCCCGGCGCCGTCACCAGGACCGGCCGGGCGGATAGCGCCGGGTCAGCCGCTCGTGCCAGCGCTAGATGCCGCAGATAGCGGCCAGGCTGCTGATTGCTGTGATGCGGCGGCCCTGGGCAATCTCATCCACAAACCCGTTCGTGCAGTACCCGAGCGATATCCCGGATTCGGGGTCGCCCCAGCCGATCTGGCCGCCAGCACCCCCATGCCCGAACGTCCGCGGCGAACAGGTACGCCCGAAGCCCCGCAGGTTGGAGGCGCCATCATCTCCCGCCACCTGGACGGCAAGCGCCCGGTTGATCGGGTGCCCGAGGATGGGGTCGCGGTGGTGTTCCTTTGTTCGCGGCCTGGTGGCGAACTCGATCGTCTCGGCCTTCAGGATCCGGTTTCCGTTGGCTGCCACCCCTCCATTCAGCAGTGGTTGGTAGAAGAGCGCCAGCTCCGCCGCCCGCGATACTCCGCCGCCGCCGGGAACTCCCACCGCCCGCACCTGCGGTTCGTTGAACGCCAGGATCGCTTCCGGGGTCACCTCGCCGTAGCCTCCCGGCGGCGGCTCTGGAGGAGCCATGTAGACCACATCCGCAACCCTGCTGTTCAGCGCGGCGGGCAGGCCGAGGTACATCTGCTCAAGCCCCATGGGCTCGATGATGCGCTGGCGCACAAACTGGCGGAACTCGACCCCCGTGCGCCGCTCGATGATCTCGGCCAGCACCCAGTGCAGCGAGGTCGCGTGGTACTGGAATTGGGTGCCGGGTTCCCAGTTGAGCTGCCAGCGCGAAAAGGCGGCCAGCCGGCCCTCCCGTGTCTCCCATTCGCCCGGTCCAAGTGGCGCCATGGGGAAGCCGCCAATGTGCAGCATCGCCTGCTCCACGGTGACCACGTCCTTACCGTTTGTGCCGAATTCCGGGATGATCCCTGCAACCCGTTCGTCGAGGCGAAGCAGGCCGTCCTCAAACAGCGTCCACGCTGCTGCCGCCACGATTGCCTTTGTCGAAGAGAAGATCGTGTAGAGGGTATCGTTCGTGGCAGGCTGGGCGGCCCCCGCGATTGTGGCGGTGCCGAAGGTCCGGAACCCGGCCAGCTGCCCGTTTCGCGCAACAGCCACCTGCGCGCCCGGCAGAGTACCGTCCTCTACGTCTCGCCGTGCACGGGCGAACAACGCTTCGAGCTTCTCGCTGTCGATTCCAGCCTCTTCTGGCTTGCTGGCAATGGGCAATGCAGTGGGCATACCTCCACCTCCTCCGCAGGGTCGTGACTCGGAGCATACAGGCCCAGGGTTCTTACAGTCCGGGGCAGGCCCTATCCGGCGGCCGCTCTACGGGCGCCCCTTCACGGGCGTCACCGTGCTTGCCTGGGGGCCGTGGTCACCCGCTTCCTCCGCATAGCGTACCTCCTGCCCCACCTCAAGGCTGTCGAAGCCCGGTGGAAGCACGCTGTTGCGGTGGAAGTAGATCTCTCTGTTGTCTTCGCTCGTGATGAAGCCGTAGCCATCGCCGGCAAAGAGACGGGTGACATGTCCGCGCGGCGGCAAGACCTCGGCCTTGACCTGCCCGCGCACGCGCCTCACATGGTCTTCTAGCTGGCGCCCCGCCGCATCAAACGCCTGCCGGATGGCTGCATGCAGGTTCGCGTCGGTCCTGCGGTTCACCACCAGCTGGGCGCCGGGCAGGAGCAGGTTGACGCTCACTGCGTAGGGCCCGCCCTTCTGATGGTGGCTGACCGGCGCCTCTATCGTGACCCTGCAGCCTGTGATCCCGCCCGCGAACGACTGCAACCGGTCGGCTCTTTCACGAATGTAGCCTTCTATCTCCGCCGTCAGCGGTATTTCGCCTGAGCGGATTTGCAGGGGCATTTCAAGGGTCATCTTCCAGGCCTCCGTTGACAGTGCAGTTCAGCTTAGCGCGACCAGCGGACCTGTATCAGTTGGTCCTCAGCGGCATACCGGGTATCCAGTTCCCCATGATACGCACGGCGGATTGCCTCGCCGATGCGCCGTGGAAGGTGAACGTCGGTGATTGGGAGAGCGCGCCGCCGTCATCTCCCCTCACGCCCATAACCCGGTGCGAGGCATGCTCTTCGCCCTCCTTCCACGTGCAGGCTCGCTGCGCATACCGGGTACCATCATCATGCGCCGGGCGCACCCGGGCCCGCCTGGCGCTTCGTCCCTGGTCGCTGCCCCCTGGGACCATAGTACCGGGCAGCTCACCAGCCGCGGTCGCCTCGAGAGATAGAGTAAGGCAGGGGCCAATCTTGCCGTGGCGCCACCGGGATGGCGCCGGCGCCGCGAAGGCGGTGGCGTGTTGTCCCTGCCTGAAAACACCGTAACCCGGCCCGGCCCGCAGGCATATGGCCCTTCGGGCCGCCCGTGATGGTTCCTTTGGCCCCATCTCCAACGTCTGCGTTCCGACGACCATCGACCCGGGAAAGTGAGCCTGTCGACCATCGCCGGGGCGCGGCGCGACCCCCGGGCTCCAGCCGGTGGCGTGATCGGAGACTGGCTCCAGCCCCGGCTGCTAAGCTGAGGCTGTGGAATATCTGCGACTCGACCGTATGCCGGCCCTGCACGACCCCGTGGCCGTGATCGCGCTTGCCGGCTGGAACGATGCTGCCACGGCCGCGACCAGTGCTGCGCGCTTTGTCGTCCGGCGGCTCGGCGCCCGGCGGTTCGCATCCCTGGACCCCGAGCCGTTCTTCGATTTCCGGGAGGCGAGACCCTCGGTGCGCATCGATGCCGCCGGGGAGCGCGCCATTACCTGGCCCGCGAACGAGTTCTTCTACGCTCGCAACCCCGTTGGTCCCCATGACATCGTCGTTGCCGCCGGTGTTGAGCCCAACCTGCACTGGCGCACCTTCGCTGACACATGTTGTGCGCTGTTCCAGGACCTGGGGATTGGGCTGACTGTTTCCCTGGGCGCCCTGATGGCGGACGTCCCGCATACGCGCGACGTCCGCGTCACCGGCACGGCTGCCGATGCAGGGCTCGCCGCCCGGCTCGACCTCGCGGTGTCGCGCTACCAGGGCCCGACCGGGCTTCCCGGCGTCCTCGGTGACGTCTTCCGGCGTGCCGGCCACCCCTGGGTGAGCCTCTGGGCGAACGTGCCCCACTACGTCACCACCAGCCAGAATCCCCCGGCCACCATCGCCCTGTTGCGCAGGCTCGAAAGCCTGCTTGGCCTCGACTTCGACTACGCGGAGCTGAACGCGGCCGCCGGACGGTTCATGGCGGAGGTCGATACCGCCGTGATGGCCAACCCCGAAATCGCCGCCTACGTCCGGCGGCTGGAGGAGTCGCACGACTCCGGCGCCACACTCGGGACAGATGCCGAACCGCGCCCGGGTGAACTCCTCCTCGATATCGAGGAGTTCTTGCGCGGACAGCGCGAAGAATAGAGCGCGCTCCCCGCGCCATTGCCTGTAGGATGTAGTCGCCCGCCCCGGCGGGCTATCCTGCCCCAACAATCGCCAGGACGCACATGCTGGCACTGCGCGTACGCACCGCCGAAGCCGACCACGTGATCCCGCTCAATGGACAGGTTACCGTTGGGCGCTCGCCGGAATGCGACATCGTGCTCTCGGACGACAATGTCTCCCGGCGTCACGCGGGCTTCACCAGCAGGCCCACCGGTACCACGTTCATGGACCTGGGAAGTGCCAATGGGTCGCTGCTCAACGGCGTCCAGGTGGAGCCGCGTTCCCCGGTCGAAGTGCATCCCGGCGATGTCGTCTCCCTGGGGGGCTGCACCATCGAGCTGCTGTCCTCCGATTCCCCGGCCACCCCCGGCGTGGCCGCCGCGCCGCGGCCGCTCGTCCCCGGCCAGGTGGGCCCGTCTGCCCCTGGCGGGACACTCGTCGTCCAGGCCCGGCCCCGGCTCGAGGTGACCTTCGCCGGGCACACGACGGTCTTTGAGCTGGCCAGCGACGAGGTCACCGCCGGCCGCGCGGATGGGAACGATATCGTCATTCCCGCCGACGTTGTCTCGCGGCAACACCTGGTCCTCCGGCGCACCGGCGCCACCTACACGGCCTTCGACACCGGCTCCGCCAATGGGTTCAGCGTTGGCGGAACCAGGGTCGCCTCCCACGCGTTGCGTGACGGCGACGTCATCGACATCGCCGGCGAGGTGGTCCTGCGCTTCGCTCTCAGCGCCGCGGAACACGGGCCGGCCGCTGCCGGGATGCGGGCGTCGGCGCCCGCGCCCGGGCAGTCAATCACTCTCGGCCGTGACCCCGCCTGCGATCTGCCTCTCGCTCACCCGGCGGTCTCCCTGCTCCATGCTCGTATTTCCGGTCTCCCCGGCGGCGGCGTGGCCATCGAAGACCTTGGCTCAACCAACGGGACCTTCGTCAACGGCGAGCAGCTCGAGCGCGGGAAGCCGCGCCCGCTGTCAGCAACCGATGTTGTCTTCGCCGGCCCGGTCCGGCTCTACGTCAGCAGTTCCGGCGTTCGCGGCGAAGACCCATCGCGCGGCATCCGGCTGACGGCCCTCCGGCTGAGAAAGCAGGTGAGCCCGGCCGCCAACCTCCTGCAGGACATCTCGCTCGTTGTCGAGCCGCAGGAATTCGTCGCCGTTGTCGGTGTCAGCGGCTCCGGGAAGTCGACCCTGGTTGGGGCGCTCAGTGGCCTCCGGCCCGCCACCGGCGGCGATGTCCTGCTCAATGGCGTTTCCCTCTACGCCCACTTCCAGGCCTTTCGCACCCTGCTCGGCTACGTGCCCCAGGATGACATCCTCCACCCTGAGCTTCCCGTGGGCCGGGCCCTTGCCTACGCGGCCGAGCTCCGGCTCCCGGATGACTCGACGCCCGCCGAACGGGCCTCCCGCGTCGATTCGGCGATCACTACCCTCGGCCTCGAAGAACGCCGCGATGTGCCGGTTGGGCGCCTCAGTGGCGGCCAGCGCAAGCGCGTCTCCATTGGCGCCGAGCTCCTCACCCAGCCCGGCCTCTTCTTCCTCGACGAAGCGACATCTGGCCTCGATCCGGGCACCGAAAGCCAGCTCATGCGGCTCCTCCGCAGGCTCGCCGATGATGGCAACACCATCCTTCTCATCACCCACGCCACCAAGAATGTGATGATGTGCGACAGGGTGCTTTTCCTCGCCCGCGGGGGCCATCTCGCCTACTTCGGCCCGCCCGACCGCGCGCTCACATACTTCGGCGTCGACGACTTTGACGGCATCTACGAGCTGCTGGAGTCCCACGAGTCGCCTGCCGATTGGTCCGCCCGCTTCCGGGACTCTGCTGAGTACCGCGAGTTCGTGGCCCGGCCCCTCGCGGGAGTTGCCCCGGCGGCCTCCACTGCGGCCGGGGTGGCTGGGCCCCCGGGCGAACCGGCGCCACCCGCCGCCGGGCGCACCTCAGGCGCGTTTCGCCAGTTCAAGGTGCTCAGCCAGCGCTACCTCGACATCATCCGGCGCGACAGGGTGAACCTGGGCCTGATGTTCGCGCTGGCGCCCGCACTCGCGATGATCGACCTCGTCGCCTGGGAGCGCTCTGTCCTCGACCCCACGCGCGGCATCGGCTCCAGGGCAATGACCATGCTCTTCCTCTCGGCGCTGATTCCATTCCTTGTCGGCGCCCTGAGCTTCGTGCGCGAGATCGTGAAGGAATCCGCCATCTACGCGCGGGAACGCGCCGTGGCCCTCCTCATCTGGCCGTACCTCGGGTCGAAGATCGCCATCGCCACTGCCCTCGCTCTTTATCATGGTGCCGCCCTGCTCGCCATCAAGCTCATCGCAGTGGATTTCTCGGGGGCCGAGGCAGGGGGCCTCGTTATGATCTACGTGACCCTGGTGCTCGCCGTCATCTCGGGCGTTATGTGGGGGCTGCTCATCTCGACGCTCACGCGCCGCGAAGAGCAGGCCATGATGCTCGTGATCGGCGTCGTCGTCCTGCAGATGGTGTTCTCCGGGGGCCTGGTTTCGCTCGACGACCTGGGCGTCGCCGGTGTCGTGCTCGGCGGGGTGACCAGCAGCGCCTGGGCCTTCAAGGCCATCACCACGGCTGCAGGACTGAGCCTGGACGGCTGCAGCGGGGATTACGCCACCTGTGACATCCCGGGCATCCCGGCCCTGCAGACGCCGGCCGAACGAAGCCTCGCCTTCAAGGGCGTCGACGACCAGTTCAGCAGCGTCTTCGGCGCCGATGTCTTCGTTTGCTGGGGGGCCATGCTCGCCATCATCGCCGCCCTTGGCATCTTGATTTACGTTCTTCAGCGGCGAAAAGACACACTCTAGGCGCGGCCCGGGGGGAGACTGCCACCATGACCAGCCCAGATGACCGGCTCCTGACGCAGATCAAGCAGTACCGGCTCGTCCGCAAGATCGGCGAGGGCGCCATGGGCGCGGTTTACGAGGCTACCGACGCCCGTGATGGCAGCCGGGTGGCCGTCAAGCTCCTGCACCCGTGGCTCGCCGCCCAGGATGCCGGCTTCCGCGAGCGCTTCGAGCGGGAGGCCCATATCGCCGCGCTCCTCCGCTCGCCCTACACCGTGCGCCTCCTCGACTTTGGCATCACCGGGCAGGCTTACTTCCTGGTCATGGAGTTCGTGGAAGGCGCCTCCGTCGGCGACCTGCTCGCCGAAAGAGGACCGTTTGCGCCCGATGAGGCGCTCCGCATAGCCATCGACGCCGCGCGCGCGCTCGAAGAAGCCGCTGCCCGCAGCGTCATTCACCGCGACATGAAACCGGACAATATCCTGCTATCGGCCGACGGTGGCGTGAAGGTGGCGGACTTCGGCATCGCCCGCAGCGCCGGTGGCGCGGGCCAGACGCTCGCCGGGGGCTTCACCGGCACGGCCGAGTTCGCGGCGCCCGAACAGGCGCTCGGTGAAACTGACCACCGCACCGATATCTACGCCCTCGGCGCTACGCTCTACTGCATGCTTGCGGGCCAGCCGCCGTTCCGCGGCGCCACCGCCTGGGATGTCGTGAGGCAGCACCAGGCCGCACCCGTGGCCATGGACGCAATCGCCCATCTGCCCGATTCCGTTCTCAACCCGCTGCGCCGCTGCCTCGAAAAGGACCCCCGCGACCGCTACCAGTCGGCCACCGAGCTCGCCGGGGCGCTCGAACGGGCTCGCGCTGCGCTTCTCAAGGGTCAACCTGCCTCGCCCGTGGCGCCCTCTCCCCCCGTTGCCGGACCGGGAACGGCGCCGCCCCCGGGCAGCCACGGCCAGGAGACCCGCATTTCCGGCGCGTTCCCTGCAGGCGACGCGGGCCCTGCCCAGACCCGGGTCGCGGGTCCTCGGCCAGGCCGGCCGCTGGTGCCGCCTGCCGCCGCCCCGCAGGGGGCCGCCTCGCTGCGCATGAGTGTCTCCGAGCCCGTCCAGGGCGCGGCAGGCGTTGTCTACCACGAGCTGCTTCTCGAAAACCTCTCCGGTTACCCACTGCAGGTGACGCTATCGGCCAGCGAACCTTCGGGCTCGCTGGCGGTCATGGTCACACCCGAGACCCTGCTTGGACCTGGAGAGGCCCAGCGGCTACCCGTGGAGGTGCATCCCGTGCGCCGGTCGGGCCACGCGCCCGGCCCGGTGGAGTTCCAGGTAGCCGCCCTTGGGCCTGCTGGCCAGCGCCTCGCCTTCGCCAACGTGATGGCTGACGTGGCCGTCGCGCCCCGCGGCGGAGGATCGAACAGGGTGGCCCTGCTGGGCATGGGCGTCGCGGCAGCCGCCCTGGTCGCGGCCGCGATTGCGGCATTCGCCCTCGCGGGGGGCGGCGGGAAAGATGATGAGGGCCAGCCGCCCCCCGCCAGCGGCAGCCCCGGGACTTTGCCGGCAAACACGGTACCTGCCGGGGGCACGGTTCCCGGCTCTTCTCCGGCGACCACTTCTCCCGCCGCTGGTTCAATCGCGGTGCTCGACCGCTGGGCGTTCTCCTTCGTGGTCGCCGAGTCCACCTGCGCCTTCGGCGCAAAGGCCGGCGATCGCTATGACGTAGCCTTCCGGTTCACGCCCGCGGCCGGCGGCGAGGTCATTCGCGAGGGCGACAGGGTGACCGTGACCGGCATCCGCGACAGGGAGACCACCCTCGGGAGCTTCACTTTCCGGAAGGCTGGCTTCACGTTCGGCTACCCCGTCGCGGCAAGCACGGGCGAGGTCGGCCAGGCCACCGTCACCGTCACTTTCGCCGACGAAAAGACCGTTAAGGAAGCGACCGTGGCCGAACGCTATTCGCAGGCGGCCTGCACGATAACCGGGAAGTACCCGGGGCCGTAGCCGAAGGGTGGGCCCTCAGTGGCTCACCCACCAGGCGGGCTGGTCGGCGGGCGGCGCGTAGCCGGGTTCCAGGGTGATTCCGTTGATCACGACCGTGAGCCGGAATCTCACCCCTGGCACGTCCGAAGCCTCAAGGTATCCCTCAAAGCACTCGGTCGTTCCTCCGCTCGCGAAGCTGAATGCCTTGAAGAAGCTCGAGCTCGCCGGTGTCACCTGCTCGATCGTTATGGTGTACGGGTAGCCGGCTGGCCCAACCTGCCAGCAGATATCGAGGCGCTGGCCGACATTGTGGTAGCCCGCCAGGCCCGTTACGAACGTGTAGTAGATGGGCGTCGCCGTAGGCGTTGGTGTCTTCGTCGGCGTGGGCGTGTTCGTCGGCGTCCGTGTCGGCGTAGGCGTGTTGGTGGAAGTGGAGGTCGGTGGTGGCGCACTCGTTGGCGGCACGTTCGTGGGAGGGGCCGGAGTTGGCGGTGGGGTCGTGGCCGCTGTCGAAGGGGACGCGGTCGCCGTCTTCGCGGCGGCAGTCCCCGTTGCCCCGGCCTGGGCAGTCTTTGTCTGCGTCGCGGCGGCCGAAGTGCTCGCCGCGGTGCCCGTCCTGCCCGGTGATGGCGACGCTTTCCCGTTCGTGGGCGATGCGGCCTCCGTTCCTCCCGCGGTCGCTGAAGCGTCGCCTCCCTGGTCCGAGCGGATGTTCTCCTTCTTGTCGTCGGCCGTCAGGCAGAGCCCGGCGACAATTGCCGCGGCCACGACCACCGCGGCGAGTGCGGCCAGCGATTGCCAGCGCGAAAGCAGGCCCACGCATCCCTCAGGTAACCGTGACGCAGGAGGGCCCTGTCCCCCGCCCGGGACCTGGGCTCCGCAGGCTCCGCAGAACTGGGTGCCTGGCGCTAGCGGCGCGCCGCAGGCCGGGCAGGTGTCCCCTGCGGGAGGTGGAGGAGGGGGCGGCGCCGGGGGCCGTGGTGGTGGCGGCGGAGGCAGCGGCGGTTCGGGTGGCCTGGCGGCGCCCATGCCGGCCATCGGCTCGACGGGCGTGGCGGCGGCATCGGTCCCGGCGCCCATGCCGGCCATCGGCTCGACGGGCGTGGCGGCGGCATCGGTCCCCGCGCCCATGCCGGCCATCGGCTCGGCGGGCGTGGCGGCGGCATCGGTCCCGGCGCCCATGCCGGCCATCGGCTCGACGGGCGTGGCGGCGGCATCGGTCCCCGCGCCCATTCCGGCAATGGGCTCAGCGGGGGTGGCGGCACTGGCGTCAGCCGGCGCCCCCGGTTGTTCCCCGGGCGCCCCGGCCGATACCGCACCGGCTGCGGAAGCTGCCCCTCCGGCGCCTGCGGCCGCGGCGGCGGCGCCGCACTTCACGCAGAAGCGGGCCCCTTCCCGGAGGCTGCTCCCACACCTGCTGCATTGCTGTTCGTCGGCCACGTTTCCGGCATTCTATGCCTGCCGGGGGGCGGCGCAAGCGTTTTCGCGCCGCTAAATGGCGAACCTGAAGCCCATCTGCCCCTTGAGCGCGCTTATTTCGCCCAGGTGCATGAACCCGTGCGTCATGACCACCTGCCGCACAACCCTCCACTTCGGCATTTCGCCGAGCGGCTTGATCATCTGCACCTCTTCGAGCGTCTCCACTGGCACTTCCTTAAGGTAGGACACCACGTCCGCGCCCACGCTGCGGCCGTACTCGCGCAGCAGGTCGACGCTGGCGATGTTGAGCGCGTGGGCGTCCTCCAGGCTCATGCCCGTCCCCTGTTCTACCTTTGGCAGGCCAAGCTTCTCCACGTAGCCCTGCGCCATCCAGATGGGCGGCGACTTCCGGAAGACGAAGTTGACGATGTTGTCGGAGGTCCGCATCACGTGCCAGGCGTTGAAGCCCACGCTCACGGCGTTCCCGGGCGGGTTCCAGTTTACCTGCTCGGCGCTCAGCTCCTTGAGCGCGTCATCCATCCAGCTTGTCAGTTGTTCGATTCCATCAATCAGCAGATCGCGGATATCCACGCCAGGCCTCCGGTCGTCAATGTCCGTTGCATCTTAAGACCCCGCTGCCGGGTTGGCGATCGCTGCGCGCCAGCCGGCGTTGCCTTCCATCCTCCTGCAGCCCCTATTTGCACCGCCGGCCAGCAGCGCCTCGAGAACCGGAAACCGGCGCCTGCCTACTGCTCGCCACCCCCGGTGACCACGTTCCATTGCCGGATTCGATGAGCCACGACGAGGCCGTTCTTCACGTACGGGTCTGATTCCACGAACGCCTCAATGGTCTCCGGTCCGTCTGCCTTGAAGATGAAGAGCGCACCGTCGACCGGCTCACCCCACGCGCCGGCCATTAGCAGTTCGCCGCGCTCATGGTGGGCACGAACAAGATCCAGGTGCCCCGGCCTGAACGGCCCTCGCCGCTCGAGTATCCCGGGCACGTAGTCGTAGAAGAGAGCGTAGTACACGCGCGCATGGTACACCGGCGCCATCGCAAGATGATGCCGGTCCATTCGCCACCCTAACGGCCGTTGGCGCTCGCGCCGGCCGTCGCGGCTACCGCGGCCGGCCCGGGTTCTGCGCCTTCAATCGAGATGCGCGGCAGCAGCCGGTCAAGCCAGCCCGGCAACCACCAGTTCCACGAACCCATCAGCTCCATGGTTGCCGGTACCAGCAGCAGCCGTACCACCGTGGCATCGATGAATACGGCAACCGCCAGCCCGAGCCCGAACTCCTTGACCACCCGCTGGTCATTCATCACGAAGCTGAGGAAGACCACGATCATGATCGTTGCCGCGGCTGTGATGACGCTCGCCGTCGAAGTGAGGCCCCGCGCCACCGATCGCGCATTGTCGCCGGAATGAAGGAACTCTTCGCGGATTCGGCTCACGAGAAACACCTCGTAGTCCATCGACAGCCCGAAGAGCACCGCGAAGAGCATCATCGGCAGGAAGGACTCAACCGGTCCGGTTCGGTCCGCGCCGGTGAGCTCCAGCGCCCAGCCCCACTGGAAGACCGCCACAATCACGCCGTAGGCCGCGCCGATGGAAAGCAGGTTCATGAGTGCCGCCTTCAAGGGGATGAGGAGCGACCGGAACACGACCATCAGGAGGACGAAGCTGATCCCGATCACCAGCGCGAAGAACAGGGGCAGGCGTTCGCCGATGCGGTCGGCGATGTCGATGTAGCGCGCGGTCGTGCCCCCCACGTAGGTCGTGACCCCTTCGCCGGCTGCGGCTGGCAGGACATCGTCGCGCAGCAGGTGCACGAGACCGGTCGTGGCCTCATCCTGCGGAGCTGTGCCCGGGGTGACCGCAAGGATGGCAGTGTCGCCTTTCTCGTTCACCATCGGCTCGCTTACCGCCGCTACATTCTCCGCTGCCGCGACTGCCTCCCGGATTCTCGCCAGGCCGTCGGGCGAGGCTCCCTGTACCACGACCATGAGCGGGCCATTAGCCCCGGGCCCGAACTCCTCGCTCACGATGTCGTAGGCGCGGCGCGTGGTGGTGGACGTGGGGTTATTCCCCGCGTCCGCCGAACCGAGGCGCAGGTCGAGGACAGGGATGCTCAGGGCGACCAGGATGAAGGTGCTCGCCCCCAGGAAGAGGTATGGCCTGCGCATGATCGCGTGCCCAAGCCGGTACCACGAGCTCGCCTCATGGTTGGCCGGGGCCGGCTCCTGGCGGCGCCGGCCGAGGTGGACCACGGTGCGCCCCGCCACCCCCAGCAGGGCAGGCAGCAGCGTCATCGCCACCACCACTGCCACCGCGACCATGATCGCCGCGGCCGCGCCCAGCCAGCCGACAAAGGGGATACCCATCAGGAACAGCCCGAGGAGCGACGTTACAACCACGCCCCCCGCGAAAAGGACCGACTTTCCCGCGGTCGCCAGCGCGATTCCTGCCGCCTCCTCGATCGTGTGTCCGGCCAGCACCTGTTCTCGGTGCCGCGCGACGATGAACAGCGCGTAATCGACGCCCACGCCCAGCCCGATCATCGCCCCGATGTTGGGCGCGAACTTGCTCAGGTCCACCACTGCCGTCATGGCGAAGACAATGGCGAAGCCCGCGGCCAGCCCCGAAATTGCGGTCACGAGCGGCAGGGCCGTGGGAACGAGCGTCCTGAAGAGGATAAGCAGGATGATGAGCGCCGCAATCAATCCCAGGACGGTGGATTCGTTGGGGCCCTCGCGCTCCTGGCCGGCAGGAACCGGCCCCCCGAACTCAACCTGCAGGGCCTCCGAACGCGCCGATTCGATGAGCCGCTCGACTTCTTCCACGCTCGCCGCGCTGACCGCGTCGGCTCCTTCGGAGAACTGGACGCGGGCGATGCCGGTAGTGCCGTCCGCCGAAACCATGGCTCCTGTCCCCTGGTAGGGTGAGCTCACGGCCACCACCTCCGGGACTTCGGCCACCCGGGTCAGCAGCGGCTCAATGCTCGCCCGGGTACCGGGTTCGGAGATGCCGCCCTGTGCCCTGAAGACGATGTCTCCGTAGTCGCCCGACCGTTCAGGGAACGAGGCCTCAAGGACCTCCACCGCTTCCTGTGATTCCGCCCCGGGGATGTCGAGGCTGTTGACCGTGCCTTCGGCGAGCGACCGGGCAGCAATGCCCAGCAGTGCCAGGACGAGCACCCATCCCCCGATCACCCACCAGCGTTTTCGAACGGAGAACCGCCCCCAGCGCTCCAGCAATGCATCCTGCCTGCCCATCCTTACACCTCGTTCGCCTGTTTGTGCCTGTGAGACGAGTTTCCGGCCGCCCCGGCGCCCCCCGTGTGACTTTTGTCGCTTTTCCCGTGCCGGAAAGAACAGAACGTAAAGCGCATGGCAAACATCGAGCTGGACAATCGCGGACTACAGCCCCCCGAACCGATGGTGCGCATCCTTTCGGCGCTTTCCGAGCTGGACGACGACGCTGAACTGGTGGCGCTTATGGATCGCGACCCCCTCCTCCTCTACCCGGAGCTGGAGCGCCGGGGATATGCCGCCACGCTTCGGCCCGAGCAGGATTGGTTCGTGCTCACCATCCGGAAGATCGAGGCGCAATGACGGTTGGCGTGGCTGCCACGCGCAGCCCGGCCCTTGGGGTCATAGCACCGTTCTTCCTCGTGGCGCCTCTCGGCCTGGTGGCTGCCGGCCTCCTCATCGCCGGCGCCAACAGCGATTCGTTCGTCGCCGTCAACCTGCCCCGCAACGTGGCAATCACCCACGGCATCGTCATTGGATGGCTGACGACCAGCATCATGGGCGCCGCCTACCAGCTGGGCCCGGTGGTGATGGGCGGCGACCTGCTCTCCGTGCGTCTCGCCCGCGTCCAGCTCTATCTGCACCTGGTATCCGTCGCAACCTTCGTCTGGTCTCTCTGGGAATGGGACGCAAGGTGGATGGGCTTCGCCGGCGCCGGTCTCTACCTCTCGCTCCTGCTCTTTGCGCTCAACATCGCCACTGCCCTTTCGCGGGGGAAATCGTGGAGCTATCCACGGGCCTTCGTCACGGCATCTACCTGCTACCTGGTGGTGGCCATGACCTTCGGGCTTACCTACGTCGGCACGCTGCAGCCCGAGCACTCATGGTTCGGGATTACGCTCGGCCGGCTCTCGGCCCATGCCCACCTCGGTCTAATGGGCTGGCTCGCCCTGACCCTGATGGGGGTCGGCTACCAGCTCGTGCCGATGTTTAACGTCATCAACCGGGCGAAGCCGCGCTTCGGCTGGGCGGTGCTTGCCATTACCGGCGTCGCGACGGCGCTCTTCGGTTTTGCAATGGTGTTCGACCCGCCCCCGCAGGTGCGGGTGCCACTGGCATCCCTGCTTGCCATTGGGCCTGCGCTCTGGGGCATCGATCAGTACTTGCTCATGCGTAGCCGGTCCAGGCGCCGGCTCGACATCCAGGGCAGGGCAACCTATGCCTCGCTTCTCTTCCTCGTCACGGTGATCCCGCTTGGGTTGGCGTCCGCTCTTGGCACGCCCCTCACTCCCGACGGCGAACCTGCAAGGTGGCTGCTTGCCTACGCCGCGGCCGGGATGCTCGGCTGGTTCGGCTCGATGCTCGTCGGCAACAGCTACAAGATCCTCTCCTTCCTCATCTGGTTCCATCGCTACCGGCCGCTCGTAGGACGCGAGCCCGTGCCGGTGGCATCCGAGATCTACAATGAAGGCGCCGCGACTGCCGTCCTCGTGCTCAACGCCATTACCGCCATCGTGCTCGCGACGGCGGCTGTGACCGGGAGCATGGATCTCTGGCGCGCTGGCGGCTTGCTGCTTGCGACCACCGGCGCCGCTCACGCCGCTACGATGCTCTACATGTTCTTGCCAAAAAGGGCGCGGCGGGCCGCCGAAACGCCCGTGAACAGGATGGTGTCTCAATGAAACCTGCCGAGATTGCCCGCATCCTCAGCCGGGTCTACGACCCGGAGCTCGGTGTCGACCTGGTCTCCCTGGGTCTCGTCTATGGCATCACGGTCGAAGGACAGAAGGTGTCCGTGCTCATGACCATGACTTCGACCATGTGCCCCATGGCCGAGGCGATGCTCGATTCCGCCCAGACCGCCATCAGCTACCAGTTCCCCGATGCCGATATCGAAGTCGTGCCCGTCTACGACCCGCCGTGGCACATCGACATGGCTGACGACCGCGCCCGCGATTGGCTTGGGGTGCCCCCCCGTTCGGTTACAAGAGCCGGCTGAGCGCCACCGGGTCGCAGATCACGATGTCCTTCTTGCGTACCCTCACGATCCCGTCCTCGCCCATCACCTTGAGCGTGCGGCTCACCACCTCGCGCACAGACCCCACCAGCGAGGCCAGGTCCTGCTGGGTGATCTCCCGGGGGACAACGATCCCCTCGGGCGTGCGCACCCCCTCCTCCCGGGCGAGCTGGTAGAGATACCGGGCAAGCCGCCCCTGCACTGTCTGCAGACTGATCTGTTCAATCAGCTCCGTGAATGACCGTAGACGCCGAGCAAACTGCTCGAGGAACAGCATCGCCACCTCGGGGTGCTCCCGCATCACGTCGCTCAGGACCGTGGCCGGAACGAGGATCGCCTCGCTCTCCTCAATCGCTTCGACAGTGGCCGGGTTTGGCCCTTCGTCGAAAACGGGCACTTCGGCGAAGGTGTCCCCGGGGCCCACCAGCCGGAACGTCTGTTCGCGCCCGTCGGGCGCCGTGCGAAAGATCCGCGCCTTCCCCGAGCGCAGGCAGTAGAAGCCGGCGGGCCGCTCCCCCTCGACGATGATGAACTCGCGGCTCCCGTAGCGGCGGGCGATGAGCCGCCGCGCCACCTGGGCCGCATCTTCGTCGGCCAGCGGGCGGAAATACTCAATCAGGCGGACATCGGCGAGGCCAGGTGCGTGAACCATGCCAGTCAAGTATGCCCGATAGGGGGTTGCCCCGCGATCACTGCCCAGTGCCGCCACAGGGTAAAGAAAGTTGGTGAATTTGCTCACAAGCGCAAATCTGTCTTAACTAACCCCGGGCCTGGGCCGACCTGCCGCACGGCAGAACGCCACACTCCGTGTGGCATTGGCTTCCCTCAGCAGAATGCGTGGTTTCCCGATAGGAGGGTCTTGCAGTGGTGGGTATTCTATATCTGGAATCGGAATAGCCCACGCCAACCCGGCCTCGATCATGACCTAGATCACATCCGGAACCGGTCGTCGCAAGCAAAGTTCTTCTGGAGAAAGGATAGCGTGGAGTTCGCAAACAGCCCGGCAGCCTTTTTCGGCCCTGTGGTCGTTTGCGTCCGCGGTCCTTCCCGGTCGGGCAAGACGACGCTGTGCGAAAGGCTCATCGCCGCTCTCGAACCGCGCGGCATCCGCATTGCCTACCTCAAGCGCACTCACCACGAGCTCGATCTGCCGGGGAAGGCCTCCGGCCGCGCCTGGCTCCGCGGCCCCTCCGCGATGGTGATCCGCGCCCCTGACCGGCTGCAGATCACCGTACCGCCCGGCGACGCCTCGCCGCGCGAGCTCCTCGATGCCCTTCCCCATGGGATCGACCTCGTCCTCTTTGAAACCCACTCCACCGAACCGTTCCCAACGCTCCTTTCAACGACGCTCGACCCCGCTCCCGGCGAGGACGTAATCGGCCGGTGGACGCTGGCCACGGTCGACGAGGACGCCGCCGCCGCGATTGCCCCGCTGCTTGCCCGCCTCCCAGCCGATCGCGCTCTCGACCATGCCCTTCGCGCCGCCATGCGACTCCATGGAGGCCACCTCTGTGCCGGGCTTGTGCTGGGCACTCGCCTGGCCCTGCGCGGCGGCGAGCTTCTCGGCCTGGACCTGCCCGACCGCACAAAACGGCTGATTGTAGCCGTCGAAACCGACCGCTGCGCCGTCGACGCGGTCCAGGGCGTCACCGGCTGCCGCCCCGGCAAGCGCACCCTGCGCCTTCTCGACTACGGGAAGCTCGCCGCTACCTTCTTCGACCAGTGGTCGGGGGAAGCGGTGCGCGTAGCCACGAAGGCCGGGCTTCGCGACCTGGTATCCGGCCATTCCGATGCGGGCGAACGGCACGAGCGCCAGAAGCTCGCCTATCTCTCAATGAACCCCTGCGAACTTTTCGAGCACCAGGCAGCCAGGTTTTCGCCCGATCAGTTCGACCTGCCCGGCCCGCCGCGGAGGCGGGTGAACTGCGCTTCGTGCGGAGAAGAAGTCTCCGACGGGCGCGAAATCGCCACGGAAACGGGCCCACGCTGCCGCCCCTGCGCGGCGCCGGCCGGCCCGCGGTAATGGACACCAGGAGGAACGCACTATGGCAATGAACCGCAGAGGCTTTCTCAAGCTCGGAGGCGCCGCTGCCGCCGCGGGTACGGCTTTCTATCTGGAGACGCAGCTGGCGTTCCTGCAGCCTGCCCCGGGGATTGAAAACCCGCTCCTTGCCTACCCCAATCGCGATTGGGAAAAGGTCTATCGCGACCAGTACGCCTACGACTCGAGCTTCACCTTCATCTGCGCGCCAAACGACACGCACATGTGCCGCCTGCGCGCTTTTGTACGTAACGGCGTGGTTGCGCGAATCGAACAGAACTACGACGGCGACAGCTACAAAGACCCCCAGGGCAACAGCTCTTCGGTAGCGTGGAATCCGCGCGCCTGCCTGAAAGGCTTCACGCTCCATCGTCGCGTTTATGGCCCATATCGCGCCAAGACCCCGGCTATCCGCAAGGGCTGGAAGGAGTGGGCCGACGCCGGGTTCCCATCCCTCTCCGATACCCCGTCGCTTCGCGACAAGTACCGGTTCTCAAATCGTGGCGACGACCAGTGGGTGCGGATGTCGTGGGATGAGGCCAACGACTACGTCGCCCGGGGACTTGTGGCGATCGCCAAGACCTACAGCGGCGAAGAAGGCAAGAAGCGCCTTATCGAAAAGGATGGCTACCCCGCGGAGATGCTCGAGTTCTGGGAAGAAGCGGGCACCAGGACCATGAAGCTCGGTTCCTCCCTGCCGCCCCACGGAGTGGCGGGGAAGTTCGGCCCCTTCCGATTTGCGAATATGCTCGCCCTGCTCGATGCCAAAGTGCGCGGAGTTGACCCCGACCATGCCCACGGCGGGAGGGGCTGGTCAGAGTACACCTGGCGCGGCGACCAGGCCCCCGGATTCCCGTTTGTCCATGGCCTGCAGACCACGGAGACCGACTTCAACGACCTCCGGCACAGCAAGCTCCTGGTGATGGTTGGCAAGAATCTCGTCGAGAACAAGATGGCCGATAGCCACTGGATGCACGAGATCATGGAGCGCGGCGGCAAGCTCGTCACCATCGTCCCGGAATACAACCCCCCGGCCAGCAAGTCCGATTACTGGATCCCGGTGCGACCAGGCCTCTCCGACACCGCGCTAATGCTGGCGGTCGTCAAAGGCCTGATTGATCGCAACCTCATCGACGTTCCCTTCGTCAAGCAGTTCACTGACTTCCCTCTCCTTGTACGGCTCGACAACCTGAAGCGGCTGCGCGCTGAAGAGGTCTTCCCCAACTACACCTCGTCCATCGACCCGGCCGGGCCCAGTTTCACCATTCACGGCCTGACGGCTGCGCATGCAAAAGCGAACGGCGACCGGGTCATATTCGATTCGGCGACCAACAGCATGAAGGCCCTCAACCGCGAAGACGTGGGTGCCCGAATGGTCGCGAAGAAACTCGACCCGGCGCTCGACTACCGGGCAAGAGTGAAGCTCGTCAATGGCACCGAGGTGGAAGTAGCCACCGTGTTCAGCATCTATCGCGAGCACCTGAAGGACTACGACCTCGACTCCGCGGCCGAAATGACGGGTGCTCCGAAAAACCTCATTGAACAGCTCATCACCGACTTCGGAACGATAAAGCCGGCAGCCATCCACATCGGCGAAGGCGTCAACCACTACTTCCACGCCACCCTCCACAACCGGGCCTGCTACCTCATCCTCATGTTGACCGGCAACATCGGTAAGTATGGGACGGGCGTCAGCACCTGGGCCGGCAACTATAAGGGTGGGATTTTCCACGCCGCCCCATGGCATGGGCCCGGCGTGGGCGGCTACATGAACGAAGACCCGTTCAAGCCCCTGCTTGACCCGGCGGCGAAGTATACGGCCGCGACCACCCATGAGTACGCTCACGGCGAGGAGACCGCCTACTGGGGCTTCGGTGACCGGCCCCTCATCGTCGACACCCCGAAGGCCGGCCGCAAGGTCTTCACCGGCAAGACCCATATGCCCACGCCAACCAAGGTCTTCTGGTTCAACAACGCCAATCTCATCAACCAGGCGAAGTGGCACTACCACCTGGTCAAGAACGTCAATCCCAGGGTCGACCTCATCGTCGACCAGCAGATCGAATGGACGGGTTCCACCGAATTCGCCGACGTGAGCCTCCCGGTGAACTCCTGGCTCGAGGCCGAGACGCTCGAAATGGGCGGTTCTTGCTCGAACCCGTTCCTTCAGGTCTGGAAGGGCGGAATCCCCAAGATCAACGACACCCGCGACGATATCGCAGTCTGGGGTGGTGTCGCCGAAGCGCTGGCAAAAGTCACCGGCGAGACCCGCTTTGCGGACTACTTCAAGTTCGCAAGCACGCCCGAAGTCTATCTCGACAGGGTGCTTGCCGCTTCGTTCACAACAAAGGGTTATACCGTCAAGGACATTATGGCCGGCAAGTATGGGGTCCCCGGGGGAGCGCTCTTCCAGTATCGCTCCTACCCGCGTGTGCCATTCAAAGAGCAGATCGAAGATAGCCTGCCTTTCTATACCGAGACCGGACGCATGGATGCCTATTGCGACATCCCCGAAGCCATTGAGTACGGCGAGAACCTTGTTGTGCACCGCGAGGCCGTTGAGGCCACGCAATACATGCCCAACGTGATTGTTTCGACAAGCCCCTACGTGCGCCCCGTGGATTACGGCATCCCTCACGACTCCGCCGACCCGGACCTCCGCGCCGTGCGCAACGTGAAGATGTCCTGGGCCGATGTGAAGAAGACGAAGAACCCGCTCTGGGAACAGGGCTATAAGTTCTTCTTCCTCACCCCCAAGTCGCGTCACAGCACGCACTCATCGTGGGCCGTGACCGACTGGAACTGGATCTGGAGCAACAACTTCGCCGACCCCTATCGCGAAGACCGCAGGCTCCCGGGCGTCGGTGATGTCCAGATCCACATGAACCCCGACGATGCGAAAGAGCTCGGCATCGCCGATGGCGATTACGTGTGGATAGATGCCAACCCGGCCGACCGCCCCTACGTTGGCGCCGACAAGGACCCTTCGTTCATGGATGTGGCCCGGCTCATGGCGCGCGCCAACTTCAATCCCGCCTTCCCCCGTGGAGTGACGATGCTGAAGCACGCCTACTACATGTCGTCGCCGCGCACCGTGAAGGCCCAGAAGGAGCGTGCCGACGGCCGGGCGCTTGCCGCCGATACCGGCTACCAGGCCAGCTTCCGCCACGGGAGCCAGCAGAGCGTCACCAGGGGTTGGGCTCCTCCCATGCACCAGACCGATTCGCTCTTCCACAAGAAGGCTGGCGGCATGGGCTTCATCTTCGGCTTCGACGAGGATAACCACGCCATCAACACCACCCCCAAAGAGACCCTTGTCCGCATCACCAAGGCCGAAGACGGAGGCCTCGATGGGAAAGGCCAGTGGAAGCCGGGTGCTTCCGGCATGAGCCCGGGCGGCGAGGACGACTTCATGAAATCCTACCTCGCCGGTGGCGCAGTGAAGGTGAAAGGCCTCTAGCGATGGCAGAGAAACACCTCGAAGCCGATGACCCTTACGCCTTCGTGGCGGTGCAGTTTCCGACAGACCCGGATGTCGATACGGATGAGATGATGGCGCGTTGCTTCGTCGAGGAGTACGCCCTCATGGGAATGCCGCCTGGCCGCATGATGCAGCTCTTCCGCTCGTCCTACTTCGCAGGGACCAATCGCATCCTGCAGAAGCGGGGCGAGGATTTCATCCAGCAGATTATCGATGACGTGTTCGGCACCGTGCCGGCCGGGGAGGTTTCCTGATGGCCAAGGTCTATAACTGGCAGCTCGGGCGCGAGATGGACTACCGCTTCCCCAACGGCAAGGCGAAGCGCCAGTTTGCTGCCGTGTTCAATATCAACCGCTGCATCGCCTGCCAGACGTGTTCCATGGCCTGCAAGTCCACCTGGACGTTCTCACCCGGCCAGGAGCTCATGTGGTGGAACAACGTCGAGACCAAGCCCTACGGCGGCTATCCCAACCACTGGGATGTCAACATCCTCGCCCTGCAGGAAAAGGCCAATCCGGGCGCGCAGGTCTGGGATGCGGCCCGGCGCAGCGGGCGCGCCGCCCCGTATGGCGTGTTCGAAGGAAAGACCATCTTCGAAACGGCAGACCAGGTCAACAACATGGTCACCGGGTACATTCCGCCTGAAGCCGACTGGAAGGCGCCCAACATCCACGAGGATACGGCGACGGCCGCCCCGGCAGCGGGCGTTACCCTCCCCGAACATGGCGGCTGGTTCTTCTACCTGCAGAGAATCTGCAACCACTGCAGCTACCCGGCGTGCCTTGCCGCCTGCCCGCGCAATGCGATCTACAAGCGCGAGGAAGATGGCATCGTCCTCATCGACCAGAACCGCTGCCGGGGCTACCGCAAGTGCGTCGAGGCCTGCCCCTACAAGAAGTCCATGTACCGGCCATCGACGCGCACCTCGGAAAAGTGCATCGCCTGCTACCCTCGCATCGAAGGTAGTGACCCACTTACCGAAGGTCTCCCCATGGAGACCCGCTGCATGGCCGCATGCGTCGGTAAGATCAGACTGCAGGGGCTCGTTCGCGTCGACGACCGGGGAGAGTGGATCGAGGACCGCCAGAATCCCCTCTACTACCTTGTGCATGTGGCAAAGGTCGCCCTCCCCCTCTACCCGCAGTTCGGCACTCAACCCAACGTCTACTACATCCCGCCGCGGTGGGTGCCTCGCCCCTACCTGCGGCAGATGTTCGGCCCCGGAGTCGATGACGCGATCGCTGCCTACACCCACCCTGAGCGCGAGACGGTGGCCGTGCTGCAGCTCTTCCGCGCCAGCCAGCGCATCGTCTTCAGCTACAAGATCGAGCCCGGCCCAAAGACCGCCGAGATCACCGTCGGCGGGCAGAAGCGGGAGATCTTCAACGACACGATCATCGGGTACGACAGCAACGGCAAGGAAGTCGTGCGAGTGACAGTCGACGAGCCGACAGCGGAACGGCCCGGGCAGCTCAATTCGATTTAGGAGGGCAGGGATGTCCGCTGTGCAATCACCCGAATGGCAGTCTGCGCTGGCACGCAGCCTTGTCTATTCGTTCCTGAGCCGCGCTATTGCCTACCCCAATCCCGAGCACCAGGCGGTCCTCAAAGATCGGATCGCCCCCGCTCTTTCGGGAATGGATGGCGAAAGCAGCGTGCCCGCCGGACTGCGCGAGGCGCTCCTCATGGTGGACCGCCCTCTCGATACCATGCGTGAAGAGCATTCGGCCGTCTTCACCATGACCGTTTCGGCCGATTGCCCCGACTACGAAACCGCCTACAACTGCCGCGACGTCTTTCAGCAGGCGCACGCCATGGCCGATGTCGCCGGCTTCTATCGTGCGCAGGGCCTCGAAGTGGGCGGGCGCCAGCACGAACGGCCCGACCACATCACGACAGAGCTTGAGTTCATGAGTTTCCTGGCACTCAAAGAGGCCTACGCCATCGAGAACCTGGGCCCAGAGAAGTCCGCCATGGCGCGCGAGGCGCAAGCACTCTTCCTTCGCGAACATCTCGGGTGCTGGGGACCCTCTCTTGGCCGCCGCATTGAGGCCCATGCCGGCGACCAGACGTTCTACGCCGCCGTTGGGCGGGCGCTCGCGGGCTGGCTCGCCGACGAATGCAGCCGCCTGGGAGTTGAGCCCACCCAGGTGGTCGACGAGCCGCTTCTCGCCTGGCCGGGCCCCGACGACGGTAGTTGCGGAGCCGAGGCAGACTGCCCGGTCATCAACTTCGACGACATCCCTTTGGAACGAGGTTAGGAAAATGCTGATCTTGCGAAGGATCCCACGGTGGGCAACCACCGGCGGCGCACTTGTCGCAGTCCTCCTCTGCGCGGGGCTGCTCCAGCTGGCCAACGCCAATCCCGCAGCATCGCAGACGCTGACCCTGACCGCGTGGCAGGCCAGCGAAGACCCCGGCCTCGACCCAAATCACGAGCTCTGGAGCCGTACCCAGTTCGTCCAGGCGCCCCTCACCGCGCAGGCCGGTTCTTACGCCGCCGGCGGCGGGAGCATTCCCGTCGTCTGGGCGCGGGCGCTCCACTACAACAACACGCTCTACGTGCGCCTGGAGTGGGAAGACTCCACCCAGGACGGCTCGGCCCTCAAGGTCGAGCAGTTCGCTGACGCTGCCGCGGTTGAGTTCCCCGCAAAGTCCGCGACCTCCGTCCCGTCCGTCTGCATGGGCCAGGCCGATATGGGTGTGAACATCTGGCAGTGGCGCGCCGATTCACTCGGCAACCCCAATGAGCTCTACGCCAACAGCGTGGTTGACACCTATCCGTCCACCGATGACCTCTTCTATACCGCCCGCGCCGCCGGCAACCCATACGCCAACCCCAAGCAGGGGCCAGTCCAGAACCTCGTTGCCGTGGCTTTCGGAACCCTCAGCCCGGCCGCCACGCAGGACGTGCAGGGACAGGGCGCCTACAGCAACGGCCGCTGGTCGGTTGTCTTTTCGCGGCCGTTCACCGGCGCCTCGGAAGACCTCGCCGCGTTCACAGCTGGCACCAGCACCGATATCGCCTTCGCCGTCTGGAACGGGAGCGAAGGCGACCGCAACGGGCGCAAGTCCGTCTCCTCCTTCCTGACGCTGAACGTATCGGGAGCAGCGATCCCCGAGCCTGAAGGCAGTGACTGGCTGGTGCTGGCGCTTGCTGCGGGCGCGCTCCTTGTGATCGGCGGCGGCGGCATTGGCCTCGGCCTGTATGGCCTCCGCGAAGGGAAGCGGTCTGCGTGATGGTCAGCGAGGCTCAGGCCACCCGGCCTGGGGCGGTTTCCGCCCCCCTCCGTCTTGAGCTTGTGCTCGCCGGGCTGGCGGTTGCCTCCGTCATCGAGCTCCTCATCCTGCGCACCTTCACAAGGACGGCCGTCCACATCCCCGCCCTCTCGGAACTGCGCGACCCGTATGAGGCGCTGGCGTCGCTGGGCCGCTACGCCTACTACGTGTCCGCCGTCCTCCTCATCCTGTCGCTCCCATTCGCGGTGGCGCGCCTGTGGGGGCGTGGCGACCTCTACGCGCGCGTGGCTGCGGCGGCGGTGGTGCTGTTCGCCCTTACAGCGGCGGTTGCACGTGCCGATGCAGCCAGCGTCATCCTGGTTGATGTCCTCACTGTTGGGGCAGTGATCATGGCTGCGAGCGCGGCGGCCGCCCGCATGGATGCCCCCGGCGCACTCGTCCTCGGAGCTTTCGCAACCGCATTCGCGCTCCAGGGAACCAGCACCATGCTCCAGGACGCCGCTTCCCAGGGATACGGCTCCTACGAAACGCGCTGGATGCTCTGGGGGGCCGAATGGCTCGCGCTTGCCTTCGCGGCCCTGGCACCCCTGGGATTGGCAGCGCGCCCGTCCCGCCTCGCTCTTGGCCTTGCGGCGATCGCGGGCCTCGTAATGTTCGCCGCTCTTCTTGCCAACGGTTCGACGACGAAGATCCTGCTCCTCTGGAACGAGGGCCTGGCGGGCACGCTCCCTTCAGTGGCCTATGCCGTTGGCGCCGCTGCCCTGCTCGCGACCGCTCTCGGGCTCCTGAGACAGCGGCGTCTGGTCGTTCTCGCCGGGTTCGTCCTGCTCATCACCGGCGGCATCGGGCTCCACAGCACGTACCAGACCGGGCTTGTGGTGGCAGGAATGGTCGCTCTCTGCATCGGCGCGCGCGAAGCTCCGCGCACTGCGCGGGGAACCGCACGCGCGGCTCAGGAACCGTCCGCTCCGGGCAGGCCCCTGGCCAGTTCCTCATAGCGCCTCGCGAAGCGCCCCACGTCTGGCTCATGGCCCATTGCCGCGTCCACCTCTTTCCCGAACCTGGCTTCAGCCTCCGCAATCTGGTCCGCCATGGTCAGGTGGCGCGCGAATGAGCTGACCACTCGCTGCATCACGTGCCCGGGCTCACCCTGGCCGGCCGGGCATTCCGGCGCAGGCGGTTCACCCGTGATTGTCCGCGTGAAAGTCTCGTCACGGGCTCCGCAGGCCTTGCACATGAACTCGTAGAGCGGCATCGGGAAAAGAATAGCACAGGCTGGCTGAACTGCGTCTACTCTCCGCCTGGCCAGCGCTCGGCCAGGTAATGCTCCGCCGAAATCGCCGCCGTGGCGCCGTCGCCGCAGGCGCTCACGAGCTGCCTGGCGGCCCCGGTGCGCACATCGCCAGCGACGAACAGCCCCGGTATTGCCGTTCTCATGCCCTGGTCAACAAGTGCGTGTCCCCCGCCATCCAGTTCCACGAGCCCCTTCAGGATGTGGCTGTTGGGAACCTGCCCAATGAAGACGAATACGCCCGAAATCGCCATGCTGCTCGCCTCGCCCGTCACGGTGTTGCGAAGCTGAATGCGCTCGACCTGGCTGCTGCCGTCGATGCGCTCCACCACGGTGTTCCAGGTGAAGTCCATTCGCGGATTGGCAAAGGCGCGGTCTCGCAGCAAGGCACTGGCGCGCAACTGGTCGCGCCGATGGATGACATGAACCTTGCTCGCGAAGCGCGTCACGAAGAGGCCCTCATCGAGGGCAGAATCGCCGCCCCCAATGACCGCCACCTCCTGCCCCTGGAAGAACGCACCATCGCACGTTCCGCAGTAGCTCACCCCGCGGCCAACGAGCTCAGCCTCGCCCGGGACTCCCAGCTTCGCGTAGTCAGCCCCTGCGGTGACAATCACTGCCCGCGCCCGGTAGGTCTCCACCGCTGTATGAATGACGAACCGGTCATCGCTCGTGCGTTCCAGCGACTCCACACCCTCGTACACAACCTGGGCGCCAAACTTCTCCGCCTGCTGCAGCATCAGCTGCGCGAGGTCGAAGCCGTTCACCCCCTGCGGGAACCCCGGGTAGTTCTCGACAATGTCGGTGGTGGCAATCTGCCCACCGGTCATCAGGCGCTCGAAGACGGCGGTCCGCCGCCGCGCCCGCCCGGTGTAGATGGCGGAGGTCAGTCCCGCTCCGCCCGCTCCTACGATTGCGATATCCAGGTCCTGCATGGCACCAGCTCCCCATTGGGGTCAATCAATCGCCGGCAAACACGGAAGGCGGCCACCACGGCCGCCTTCTGGTTCTTGGTAGTGGCGGTTGCCCCGCCCTTCTAGACGAGCGCCTCTTCGAGCCGCTTCTTGAGCTCACTCTTGGGCCGGAACCCCACGATTGACCCCTGCAACTCGCCACCCTTGAAAATGAGCAGCGTCGGGATGCTGCGAATGCCGAACTTGCTGGGCACGGCCGGGTTCTCGTCGGTGTTCATCTTGAAGAAGTTCACCTTGCCGGCGTACTCGTCGCTCAGCTCATCAACAAGCGGGGCAACCATGCGGCAGGGGCCGCACCATGGCGCCCAGAAATCGACCAGCACGGGCAGGTCGCTCCCCACGACATCGCTTTCAAAAGTGGCGTCGGTGACTTCTCGAGGGCTTGACACGAATTCTCCTCCAGGTGTTGCACCCGGGCCGCACACCACTGATTGACAGCCGTGGGCCCCGTGGTACGATGTTCCCAGCATACCCACGGGGGGTATACATGTCAATACACATGTCGGCCGCACTGGAAGGGCACGATAGCAAGAAGCTCCAGGATCGCCTGGCCCGAGTCGAGGGACAGATCCGGGGCCTGCGTAAGATGCTCGAAGAGGACCGCTGCTGCGAGGAGGTCCTCACCCAGCTCCTCGCCGCACGCTCTGGCCTGGAGCAGGCCGGCCTGCTGCTTCTCGACCACCATCTCGAAGAGTGCGTCCTCAGCTCTGCGAGCCTCGCTCCAGAATCCGTTGAGAAGATCCGCGAGACGCTGCGCCTCTGGAGCAGATACGGCCCGGCCTGAATCGCCGGCTGGCAATTGCGCAGCCTGATTCGCCTTTGTTAGTATCGCGGCGAAGGCGGGACCGAATGAACTCCGCTTCCGTGCTCGTGCTCAACCAGAATTACGAGCCGCTCAACGTGTGCAACGTCCGGCGCGCTATCGTCCTTGTCTTGCGCGGCAAGGCAGAGGTGCTCGAAAACGCCCGCGAAATGCTCCACACCGCCCGCACCGCGTTCCCGCTCCCCTCGGTTATCCGACTTGTGAACATGATCCGCCGCCCGCGGCCGAAGTTGCGCTTGACGCGCAAGGAAGTGTTTGCCCGCGATGGGTGGCGTTGCGTTTACTGCAGCCGCGAGACGCGCGATCTCACCCTCGACCACGTCATCCCCCGCCATCGCGGTGGCCCGCACACGTGGGAGAACCTCGTGAGTGCCTGCAAGGCGTGCAACCACCGCAAGGCTGGACGGACCCCTGCTGAGGCGCGGATGTCCCTCCGGCACGAACCAGCCGCGCCGCGTGTTTCTGTCTACCACGCCTTCTTCCAGTACCTGGGCAGCCAGATCGAGTGGAGGAAATTCGTTCCCGGCTATGAGCCCGCCGCCTCGGCCGCCGGTTGACGGTCGGCGACATATGACGCGCATCATGGCACGGCCCGCGGCGCTTCCCAATGATGCCGCTGCCTGCCATCCCGGACTCCCCCAGGGAGGTGCCAATGCAGAACGCCACCTCGCGCGATAATCTCACCGGCGCTGTCGAATGGTATGAGAACCTCGTGGGTACGCCTGTAGGCCAATCCCGGCTCACCACCTACGGCGCCCCTCTCAAGCCACTCTACACCCCCCTCGATGTCCCCGGATTCGATTACCTGGCCAATCTTGGCCTTCCCGGTGCATTCCCCTTCACCCGGGGCTCCACCCCCACCGGCTACCGCGGAAAGGAATGGACCAGGCGCCAGGTGATAGGCGTTGGCACCGCCGAGGAAACCAACGAGCGGCTGCGCTACCTCTTCGCCCAGGGGCAGACTGGCTTCAGCGTCTGCGGCATGGGCTATGCACCGTATGAGTCCTCCGACCCGCGTGCCGCTGGTGTCCTCGGCCGGGGCGGCGTCTGGCTCGATACCCTCGCCGATATGCAGACCCTCCTCGAAGGCGTCGACATGGCCTCGGTCACAATAAACCAGATCGGCGCCTCGCTTCCCGTGTTTGCCATGATCCTGGCCGAGGCCGAGAGACGCGGTGTCCCGTGGGCCCAGCTCCATGGCACCATTCAGAACGTCGTCGCTCCCGGCGGAGAGGGCCCTGCGCACCGGGGCAACCACGCCCTTGATGTGATTGAGTTCTGCACGCGCGAACTCCCCCACTGGAACCACACCAGCATCTCAGCCCGCAATATCCGCGACCAGGGTGTCTCCTCGGTCCAGGAGGTAGCCTTCGCTATCTTCATGGGACTCTATACCGCCCGCGCAGCCTGTAGCCGTGGTCTGCCCATCGAGGCTATCGCTCCCCGCATCACATTCTTCTTCAGCGCTGAGAACGAGCTTCTGGAGGAAGTGGCCAAGTTCCGCGCTGCCCGCCGCATCTGGGCACGGGCCATGCGGGACCTTGGCGCCACCAGCTCCAGGTCCCAGGTGATGCGCTTCCATGTCCAGACATCGGCCCTTAGCCTCACCATGCAGCAGCCGCTGAACAACATCATCCGCGGCACCGTCCATGCGCTGGCTGCTGTCCTGGGCGGCGCCCAATCCCTTTCCGTCAACTCGTTCGATGAGGTGCTCGCCATCCCCACCGAGGCGGCTGCCACACTCTCCCTGCGTACCCAGCAGATCATCGCCGACGAGACCGATGTGGCTGCCGTCAACGACCCCCTCGGAGGCGCCTACGCCATAGAGGCGCTCACATCCCAGATCGAAGCCCTGGCGCTCGAGGAGATTGCCCGGCTGGAAGCACTTCCCGATCGCCGGGCGTTCGAACAGATCTCGGCCGATGCCAACATGGCTGGCTACCGCCGCCAGCTCCAGGTCGACCGCGGCGAGCGGCGCGTGGTTGGCGTCAACGAGCACGTGCTGCCCGAGGAGGTGGAAGAGCAGGTCGGCCTCTCTGCCAGCGACGTCTTCGAATACGATCCGGCCTGGCGCGAAAAACAGGTCGCCCGCCTGGAGACAACGAAGCGAGAGCGCGATCCTGTTGCTGCAGAGGCCGCGAAGGTTCGCCTTGCTGGGGCGTATCGCGCCCGCGAAAACCTCGTCGAACCGGTGATCGCCGCCGTCAAAGCCTACCTCAGCATCGGTGAGATCACCTCGCTCCTCGCCTCCTTGCAAGGCTGGGACGAGCTCAAGAATCGCCACTGCTTCTACACCAACGAGTTCTACTAGGGGGCGTCATGGACAGGGTCCGTTTCCTCATGGTCGCCGATTCTCGCGGGCACACGGCAGGCTACTACGCGGTTTCGCGCGCCCTGCGCGACGCGGGCGTTGAAGTGGTCCTCGGGGGCTTCCTGCCTCCGGCCGGCATCATCGAAGTCGCCGCCCAGGAAGATGTTGACTTCATTGGATACCGCATCATGGACCGCGAGCCCGTCTCCGTGGTCGCCCCGTTAATGGAACTCCTGCGCGAAAACGGCATGGAGCACATCCGTGTCATCGTTGGCGGCATCGTTCCCCCCTCGCGTACGAAGACAATCTGCGACCTTGGCGTCGAGAAGATATTCCGGCCCGGTTCCCGCCTCGAAGACATAGCCGCCTTCGTCAAGGGCGAAGCGGTGGTGCTCCCTTCAGAGCCGGCGCGCGAGGACCTGGGCATGCCCGTTCGGCTGGGGATCTAGCCGTGGCCTGCCTCGCCTCACCTGTTCTTGTCGCAAATCCCACTACCCGGAGGCCAATGTGAAAGGCACAGACCCAAACTGGCGCTCAACCCACGCCGACAGGCTCGTCTCCATGGCCGAAGCAGTCGCCGCCATCCGCAGCGGACAGTCGGTCTACGCCGGCGGCTGGACCTCGGTCCCGGCCCACCTCTGTGCTGCCCTCCAGGCCCGCCATGCCGAATTGCACGGCGTAGTCGTCTGCACCTTCCTCACCCCGGTGAACTGGGACCTGCCCGAATGCCTCGGGTCCTTCACCACCCGTTCGCTCTATGCCGGACCCTATGAGCGTGCCGGCATCCGCGCCGGGCACGTCGAGTACCTCCCCCTCACTCAATTCCGGGCCGGCAAAGCGCCGCCGGGCATCGACCTCGATTTCGACCACATGCTCGTTCCCATCTCCCCTCCCGACGAAGACGGCTGGTGCTCCTACGGCGGCGGCGTCTGGTTCGGCCCCACCATCGCCCAGAACGCCCGGAACCTCATCGGCGAGGTCCATCCCGAATTCATCCGCACCGGGGGCGAAAACCGCATCCACGTCTCCCGGTTCAGCCGCCTCGCTGAGGTGACATCGCCGCCGCCCCCACCCCCCATCGCGCCCCGTTCCGAAGAGACCGAGCTTGCCGCCAACGTCATCTGCACCCTCGTTGCGTCCGAGCTCGTCAAGGACGGATCCACCCTCCAGTTCGGTGTTGGCGATGTCTCCGCGGCCATGCCCGTCTTTCTTGGCGAGAAGCACGACCTTGGCGTCCACACCGAGATCCTCCCCGGCGGCATCGTTGACCTCATCAAACAGGGCGTGATAACCGGGCGGCAAAAGGCCTTCCACCCCGGCAAGATCGTCGCCAGTGCACTCGTCCAGATGCCCCCAGAAGAGCTCGCGTTCATCGATGGCAACGACATGTTCGAGCTCTACGACTTCACCTACACCGACGACCTCCGCAACCTCCTGCAGTTCGAGAACTTCGTCGCCATCAACAACGCCCTTGCCGTCGACGTCACAGGCAACGTCTGTGCCGAGGCTCAGGGCCCCCTCGTTTTCAGCGGTCCCGGTGGCCAGCCTGTCTTTGCCGTGGCTGCCTCCACCTCCAGCGCCGGCTCGATCATCGTCCTCCCCTCCTCACAGCTCGTCAGCGGTGTCCGCCACTCCCGCATCCTCGCCGGGCACCCCGCCGCAAGCACCATCACAACCCACCGCGGCTACGTCGATTACGTTGTCACCGAGCAGGGCATAGCCACCCTGCGCGGCAAGTCCATCCGCGAGCGCATGGCAGAGCTGATCTCCGTCGCCCATCCCGACTTCCGCGCCGAACTCCGCCGCGAAGCCACCGCCCTTTACGGGGTGAGCCCGTGATGCTCACCCTCTGCATCGCTCTGACCACGCCCACCCGTGCCTGAGACCATTCCCCGCGAGGCAATCCTGAAGGCCGCCCTGGAGCTGGCGCGCACCCAGCACGGCGGCGCGCTTGCCACCATGCATGCCGAAGACGGCACTCCTTACGTGACCTTCGTCCTCTTCCACCTGCGCGACGAGGGAAGCGTGCTCTTCGGCAGCGCCACGCGCTCCCAGCACTCCCGCAACATCGCTGCTACCCCCGAAGTGTCATTTTTGGTGGACAACCGCGATGTTATCCGCACCGACTGGACCGCCTTCGACCGGCTCGTCATTGAGGGCCGCGCTGCCCTGGTACCTGTCGATGATCCCCGTTACGAACCCTACCTGCGCGAGCTCGGCGCCAGGCACCCCCTCTCGGCCTACTTTACTGGCCGAGGCGAGCTCTACTGCATCGCCCCTCGCCGGCTCGTGCTCATGAAGGGCATCGATGGCGGCCGCCAGGTCGCCGACTTCGAAGCCTCGGAGTAGCCGCCCGGGCCCCCTTCCCGCTCCCGCGCGCCCTACAATGGCGCCGTGAACTACGCCGAAGCCCTGGAGTTCCTTCTCTCCTTCACCGATATGGAGCGGGGGGTGCAGAAGTCCGCCAGCCCCGCCATGAGCATCGCCTCCGTGCGTTCCCTTCTTTCCCGCCTCAACGACCCGCACCTCGGACGCAGGACCGTTCATATCACCGGCTCCAAAGGCAAGGGCAGCACGGCCACCATGGTCGCCAGCATCCTCAACCAGTCGGGAGCGAGCACGGCGCTCTTCACCAGCCCGCACCTGCATTCCTTCACCGAGCGCATCCGCCTGGACGGCACGCCCGTCTCTCCCGAGGAGTTCGCCGCCGGGTTGACCGCCATCCGCCCCGCCGTCGAGGCCGAACAGGCTAGCGTCCATGGCGACGTGAGCACATTCGGGGTGCTGACCGCGCTCTTCTTCTGGCTCGCTCGCGCCCAGGCCCACGGCGTGGACTGGCAGGTGGTGGAGGTAGGCCTCGGCGGGACTTTCGATGCCACCAATGTCTTCGATTCGGTCGATGCGACCGTCATCACACCCATCTCGCTCGAACACACCGCCATCCTCGGGAACACCGTGGAGGAGATCGCGCGCGACAAGGCGGGCATCATCAAGCCCGGCTCCATCTGTGTGCTTGCGCCCCAGAAGTCGCCGGGGGTCGCGGAAGTGGTACGTGCACGCTGCGACGAGGCCGGCGCCCGGCTTGTGGACGTTTCGGCAGGCTACCGTGCCGACCTGACCGAGAAGCACGTCTACGGCCAGGCGTTCCGCCTGCGGAGCCCGCGCGGTGTTCGTACCATGCGCCTTCAGATGCTCGGCCGCCACCAGCTGGACAACGCGCTCACAGCGGTGGCGACCGTTGAGGCCCTTCGCCAGGCCGGGGCCGACATTGGCGAACGGGCGATTACGGACGGACTGGCGCGCGCGAAGGTGCCGGGCCGGCTTGAAGTGATGGGGCAGAACCCCCTCATCGTCGCCGATGGGGCGCACAACGGGGAGAGTGCTGCCGCCCTGGCGGTGGCGCTGCGCGAGTACTTCGAATGGAAGCGCTGCTTCCTCGTTCTTGGCGTGACACGCGACAAGGACCTCCGCGCCATCGGGTTCGAGCTTGCACCCCTGGCCGAGATGATCATCTGCAGCGCCTTCCAGAACGCGCGCTCCCGCGACCCATACACGATGATCCAGGAGATCGGCTTCCTGGGTCCGCCCGCCGTCGCCGAACCGAATGTCTCCGCAGCCATCGATACAGCCCTTGCCCATGCTGGCGCAGACGACCTTGTCTGCATCGCCGGCTCCCTCTACGTCGTCGCCGAGGCTCGCGAGCGCCTCCTCGGAGAGAGCGTCGTCAGGCGGTAGCGTGGGGAGGCTGAATTGACGGTGTCTCCCCACCGGTAAAAGATCCACGGGTTGGCCGCATTCGTAGTAACGGTGCGTCGTGCTCTCGCACGGTGCCAGCAACGATGACAGAGGTAGGGATTACTTGAACGACAATGCTTACTGGAGCCGGTGGTGGCGCGAGCGCGCCAGCCGGCGCCGCGTTCTCACCGCGGGCGGCATGGCCGCCACCGGAGTTGCCGGGCTGGCCCTGGTTGGCTGCGGCGATGACAGCGACGACGGCGGAGATGGCGCGAAGCCAACCGAGGACAGGAGCTCGCAGCTGACGCCGGTGTCCTCCACGCCAGATCCCGACAAGCCCGTCGCCGGCGGCACCCTGCGCGTGCTCGGGAACATCGGCTCGATCCTGGACCCGCACCGCACCAACACACCCACTGAGTCGATCGACATCTGGGGAAGGGTTGGCAACTTCCTCATTCGTAACTCCACCAAAGACCCCATCGGCTTCCCCGAGGCCGACCTTGCAGCGACGCTGCCCGAGGTGCCTGGCGACGGGACCGTGCTCATCTTCAAGATCCGGCCCGAGGCGAAGTGGCAGAACAAAGCCCCGGTAAGCGGCCGTGCCGTCACCGCCGAGGATGTGAAGCTCTCCTTCGACCGCATCAGGGACCCGAACATCAAGTCGCCCCGCGCCGGCAACTACGGCAACGTCGAGAGCATCACCGTTGTCGATGAGCGCACGGTGCAGTTCAAGCTGAAGGCGCCCCAGGCCGACCTGCTCTCCATCATGGCCGACCAGTACGACTTCGTGCTGCCGAAGGAGATCAGCTCCCGTGGCCTCGACGCCATCAAGACCGCTGCGGATGTGATTGGCTCTGGCCCCTACGAGCTCGCTTCCTTCGAAGCCGCACAGAAGTTCAACATGAAGCGCCGCACCGATGGCTACTGGCGTCCCAACACCGCCTGGCTCGACGGCTACGAGTACACCCACCAGACAGACCCGCAGCAGCTAACCAACGCTCTGCGTGCCGGGCAGACCGATGCGATTGGCCTCTTCTCGGTCGACCATGTAAGGACGTTCGAAAACGACAAGGGCTACGTGATCGTCAAGGCGCCCACTTCCACCCGCGAATGTCTGCTCATCAACCATGGGAAGGACCGCTACAAGGACCCGCGAGTCAGGCTCGCTCTGTCGCGCGCCATCAACCGCAAGCAGGTGTATGAGACGGTCTTCGCCGGCATCGTCGGTGGGCCGATGACTCCTGCGGGCCCGGCCTGGGCGCTCCCCGATGCCGAGCTTGTGAAGCTCCCTGGCTACGGCGATCGCGCGACCGAGATCAAGGAAGCGAAGGCCCTCCTCGCTGCTGCTGGCCTCGGCACCGGCTTCGAAGAGACAGTCCTTACGGTCACTGCCTTCAGCACCGAACAGGTCCATGAGGTGGTCGTCTCCAACCTCGCCGAGGTCGGCATCAAGGTGAAGACGGAGAATGTCGGCACCGACTTCGCCGCCAACTTCCTCCCGCGTGAGGTGCAGCGCCAGTACAACCTCGCCACCACCCTGTTCCTTTCTGGCGCCTACCCCGACGCCCAGCTACTCCTCTACCACCACAGCGATACGAAGACGAAAGGCACCCGCAACTACGGCGACTACGTGAACAAGGACCTGGACGTCAAGCTGGAGAAGCAGTCGACCATGTACGACACCAAGGCGCGCCAGGCTCTCGTCTGGGAGATCCAGCGCGACATCATCAACGCCCCGGGCCCGGCGTGGATCGGCTCCCGCATGGTGTTTGGCATCTACAATGCCAGGGTCCGCAATGCAGCCGCCTTCCCGTTCGCAGCCGGCTACTGGGGCGCCGAGAACATGTGGATCAAGTCCTGAGCCCCCGGGCTGCAGGAACGTACTGATGCGGCGGGTGCGTCTCAAGGCGCACCCGCCGCAACGCAGATAACAATCGACCGGAACCGACCCGAATGTACAGGTTCGTTGTTCGCCGCCTGGTCCTTGCCATCCCAACGCTGCTCATCGTTTCGTTCCTCATCTTCTCGATGGTGCGGATCAATCCCGATTCCATCGTCTTTGCCCGGCTGGGTGAGAACTACACCGAGGAACAGGCGGCGGCCATCCGCAGGGACTACCGGCTCGACAGGCCCCTGCCCACCGAGTACGTCCGCTGGCTCTCACAGGTCGCGCGCGGCGACCTCGGCGAAAGCGCCTACACGTTCCGGCCTGTCATCGACGAGATGGCGCCCAAGATCGCTGTCACCCTCGAGCTTGCGCTGCTCGCCGTGCTCTTCGCCGTGCTCATCGGCATCCCGGTCGGCATCTACTCTGCCATGCGCCAGGACCGCTGGCCCGACTACATCCTTCGAACGGCCGCGGTGCTCGGTCTTTCTGTCCCGGGCTTCTATGTTGCCACGGTTGTGCTCGCTGTCCTCGCCAACCAGTTCGGCTGGATTCCCGACATCCGCTATCACTCCTTCCGGAAAGACCCCATCGGCAACATCCAGCAGATGTGGCTGCCCGCCTTTATCCTCTCCCTTGCCACCTCGGCGCAGGTCATGCGCTACTCGCGCACAATGATGCTCGATGTCCTTCGCCAGGATTACATCCGCACCGCCTGGGCCAAGGGGCTCCGTGAACGCGCCATCATCTTCCAGCACGCCCTCAAGAACGCCATGCTCCCGGTGATCACCGTGATTGGCCTTACCATGGCCGCGCTCGTTGGCGGCACAGTCATTTTCGAGACCCTCTTCGGCCTCCCTGGCCTTGGCACCTATCTCGTACGCGCCGTCCAGCAGAAGGACTTCGTCGTCATCCAGGGCGTTACGCTCTTCTTCGCGACTTCGGTGGTGCTCATCAACCTCGTGGTCGACGTGAGCTACACGATCCTGGACCCACGGGCGAGGTCATAGGCTATGGCGAACACTACAGAGGCCATCGCTTCCGGGTTTGGCGGCCGCGGTTCCACCGCCCTCACCGTCCGCGTTTCGGGCTTCTTCCGGACGCTTGCCACGAAGAAGCCGATCGGCTTTGCCGGGTTCCTGTTTCTCCTCCTGCTCCTGGCGGTTGCCGTCTTCCCCGGGCTGTTCGCAACCCACAACCCGGCCCAGGTGAACGTCGCGCCCGCGTACCAGAACTACTGCCTGGGCCCGAAGGACACCTTCCTCTGCCCGACGCTGGTTGAGAAGTCTGCCATCACCGGCGATCGCAGGGTCGAAGGGTCGCTTTCCCAGCCCCTGGGCACCGATAAGCTCGGCCGCGACGTCTACAGCCGCATTGTCTACTCGGCGCGCTGGGCGGCCTACATCGGCTTCGGCGCTGTGACAATTAGCTCGCTGCTCGCCCTCTTCCTGGGCGTCACCTCGGGTTACTTTGGCGGCAGGTACGACGCGACTGTGCAGCGCCTGGTCGATGCCATCATGGCCCTCCCTACCCTGGTGGTCTTGCTCGCGCTCCCTTCGATGATCGGCCGCGTCGACCTCGATGGCCCCCTGCCGCTCGACGAGGGCTCGATCACCTTCTTCAAGCTTGTCCTCATCCTTGGCATCATCGGTGGCGCGGGAGGCTCCCGCGTCATCCGGGCGGCCGTCATTGGTGTCCGTTCCGCGCAGTACCTGGAAGCGGCGCGGGTCATCGGCTGCACCGACCGCCGCATCATGGCCCTCCACGTCGTGCCCAACATCTTCGGCCCCCTCATGGTCCAGGCGACGATCGGCCTTGGCGCCGTCATCCTGGCCGAATCGGCCCTTAGCTTCCTCGGCTTCGGCGTGCAGGACCCGAACAAGCCCACCTGGGGCCAGATGCTCAACCTTGGCCAGCAGGTCGCCAGCGTGAAGCCGTGGCAGGCAGTCTGGCCCGGCCTCTTCATCGCTCTTGCCGTCTTCAGCTTCAACATGCTCGGCGATGCCCTCCGCGACATGCTCGACCCGCGTCTTCGCGGCGCTCGCGGCAGTTTCGGATAGCTGGACCAAACGGCAGACGCCGGGCAGTCTGGATCGATGCGGTTTGCCGAAAACCTGCGCTCTGGCCGCTTTGCGGTGGCGCTTGAGATTACGCCACCCCAGCGCCCGCTGCCCCGCGTGCTCCTGCGCCGTGCTGGAGCCATTGGCGCCTGTGCCGACGCAGTCAACGTCATCCAGCGCCCCGCCCGCCAGTCCAGCTTGGATGCCTCGATCGAACTCCTTCGCGCCGGCCTCGAGCCGGTCTGGCACGTCGTCACGAAGGGCGCTTCTCGCCAGGAAATCGCCCGCGACCTCGCGCTCGCCCGCCAGGCCGGCATTGGCCAGCTCCTCGTCATTCGCGGTGACCATGCCGCGCCCGATAGCCCCGATACTCCCTCTATCCGCGAGGTCATCACCATGGCGCGCGAGGCGCTCCCGGGCGCTATGATCGGCGCGACTCTCAACCAGTATGCGCCCGAGGGCGCCGCGGCCCTTCGCAACCTGCTGCCCAAGCTTCGCGCCGGGGCCGGCTTCGTCCAAACCCAGCCCGTGTTTGACCTGGCTACGGTTGCCCCGTTTGTGGAGGCTGTGCGCCGGGAATTGCCGGACACTGCCTTCGTTCCCATGGCCGTGCCCCTTCTCTCACCGGCTGCGGTGGAGGGCATCCAGCGCCGCCTCGGCTTCCGGCTGCCGGGGGAGCTCGCAGGGCGGCTGGCCGCTGGCCCCGAAGCCGCGTGGGAGATGTTCACCGCCACCATCGCCGCGCTCCGGATCAGTCCCCTTGCCGGGGGGGCGGCCATCATGACAACCGAGATGGACCCGCCGCCGGCCACGGGCGCGCGAATTGCGGCCTCACTGCGCGCTGCCGGCATCGCCTGCTGACGACGATCGGCGATGCCCGGCCCTGGGCTACAATGTCCGCATGACCAGCGAACCCTTGAAGGTCACCGTCATCTCTGACTACGTCTGACCCTGGTGCTACATCGCCGCCCGTCGGGTGGCTCGGTTCCAGCGCGAATTCGAAGTCGCAGTGACATGGTGGCCATTCGAGCTTCACCCCGAGACGCCGGCCGAAGGCCGTGATGTCGACGAGCTCCTCAGGCGCACGGGCCGCGGCCGCGCCTACAGCGATCACCTGCGCGCCTACGCCGCTGATGCCGGCATCACCCTCGCATCGAATCGCTGGCTCGCCAACTCCCACCGCGCCCTCGAATTCGCCGAGTTCGCCCGCGACCGGGGCCAATTCGAGGCTGCCCACGAGGCGCTCTTCCGGGCCTATTTCGAAGAAAAGAAGGACATCGGCGACATCGATGTCCTTTGCGAGCTCGCAACCGGCTGCGGCCTTGACGCCAGGGAATTCCGGGCCGAGGCCGTCGTAGGCCGCTACTCGGAGCTCATCGACCAGACGACGGCCATCGCGCGCCAGAAAGGCGTTACAAGCACACCGACCATGATCTTCGATGACCGCGTCGTCGTTACCGGCGCCCAGGACTACCTGGTCTACGAAGACCTGCTCAGGCGGCTTGGCGCCCGCCGGAGAGGCGAGGCCACTGCCGAATGACACGTTGCCGGCAGGCGGCGCCTTTGCCATGAACGCCGCGCGCGATCTGACCGAATCCCTCACCCTGGCAAGGCCCGATCGCTTCGCCGAAGTGCGCGAGGCGGCCATCGCTCACACCAGCGAGCACCAGTGCGACGGCGGGCCCGCGTCGCTCCTGCGCGCGCGTGAAACCGCCGTCCTTGTTCGCGCCACTCGCGCCAGCTACGTCCTCGAACTCGGTACCGGGCTGGGTTACAGCAGTCTCCATGCCCTCGACGTATTCGGGCGAACCGGCAGGCTGGACGCTATCGAAAGCGATCCCCTCCACGCTCGCCTCGCTGAGGAGAACTTCTCCAGGTACGGCTACTCCGACCGGGTACGTGTCTACACCGGCCGTGACGCCGATGTGCTCGCCGGGCTCAACGGCCCGTACGACCTTGTGATCCTGGATAGCAACCCGTCGGGCTACCCATCGCTCTTCGAAGACGCCGTCCGCCTCCTCCGTACCGGTGGACTGCTACTCGCCAACATCGCCGGCGGCGAACCCCGGCCGAGAGCTTCCTCAGGCGGCTCGCCGGTGACGACCGCCTTCTCTGCTCCTTTGGCGCCGGGCTCGAACACACGCTGGCTGTGCGCCTGCGCTGAGCCCCGCCCATGGCCCTACGCCGGCCGGGCCTTCCGGCCGGTTCTCGGCCAGAATCACAGGGTAGCCGCCTAAGTGCCTCACCCGAGTGCAGCCCGGCTCCATTGAGCGCAGACTGAGGGGCGCGCCGGTGCGGGCTCCGCACCGCCAGGTGAGGGTTGCCATGTATGCGATCAGGGTCGACACGGCCCACGGTCTCCTGCAGATCGAGCTTTCAGGCCGCCTCGTGACTTCCGAGGCACTCCGCGCCATGTCGCAGGCCTTTGCCATCGCCGAGGCTGGCTCCCTTAACACCGCCATCTGCGACGTGCGCGCACTCCACAGAGGCCCTGCTGGCTCAATGGTTGTCGCCGCCGCGCTCGCCATCCGCTTCCAGAAGGGCTGGAAGCTCGCCTTCGTGGCGAGTGAGAGTCAGATGCGCTTCCTGGGCCGCGTCATTCGCTTCTCGGGCCTTCGTGAAGGAATCCGTGTCGTCTCGCGACCGGAGGCAGCGGAAGCGTGGCTGTTGCCTTCCCTGCGAGCCTCGCGGCGCCCGGGTAGCACCGAGCGCCGTCACGCCGAGCAGCTGCTGGGCCGGCCTCGCCGCGCTTCCCCCGCATCGCCGAATCGCGATGCCGCCGGTCACCCGGCCGAGTCACGGCCCCCTGCAGCGTAGGACCCCGCGTCCATCAACCTCGAGTGGCCCATTTCGCCGGCGCAACTCGCGCAGGCATTTACACGCCCTGTCGTGGCGGCATATACTCCCGCGCAGTTCTCAGCACCGTGCCTGTGGACGCCCCCACCGCGCAGTCGAAGGCTCGCTGGCACGCGGAGCCGCGTGATGACCACACCTCCCGGCATCGCCAACGTTGACCGTGATGAGCTCCGCGCGCGCGTCGCTGAGAAGTACCGAAACGTCGCCATGCATCCAGAGCTGGGATTCCACTTCCACACAGGGGCGCCCCTCGCGAAGATGCTCGGCTACCCCGACGCTGTGGTTTCGTCGCTTCCGGCCAGTACGGTCGATTCGTTCGCAGGCACGGGCAACCCCTTCATCTTTGGCGACCTCCACCCCGGGGAGGTTGTAGTCGACGTTGGCTGCGGCGCCGGGTTCGACTCCCTCATTGCGGCCGGCCAGGTCGGGCCGGCAGGAAGGGTCATTTCCATCGACATGACCCCTGAAATGCGCGCAAAGGCCGCTGCCGGCGCCGCGCACATGAAGCTGCACCATGTCGAAGTCCGCGAAGGCTTCGCCGAAAGCCTGCCTGTGGCTGACGGTACGGCGGACGTGGTGATCAGCAATGGCGTGATCAATCTCTGCCCCGACAAGCTGGCCGTCTTTCGCGAGATGTTCCGGGTGCTCAGGCCGGGAGGGCGGGTCCAGGCCGGCGATATCCTCGTCCATCGCGAAGTCCCCCAGGAAGCGAAAGACGATATCGAGCTCTGGAGCGGCTGAATAGCCGGTGCTCTGCTGGATGCAGAGTGGCGCCAGGTTCTCAGCCTCGCCGGGTTCATCGACACGGTGATGTCCAACGAAGTCGATGTCTTCTCGGGCAGCAAGCACGAATCCGACGCGAAGGAGTTCGATACGCGTGGCGTGACCGTCTTCGCACGCAAACCCGCTGCCACCTGAATTCGCGGCGCCTGGCGCACTTCGCCCCGGCCTTTCACGTTCACCAGCGTTCTGCCATCCTTCGCCAATGGCCACCTACGATGAGCTCCAGATTGGCGATTCCGCCTCCTTCACCAAGACCCTCAGCGAAACCGACATCTACCTCTTTGCCGGGATCACCGGCGACCTCAACCCCGCACACGTGGATGCAGTCTCCGCGGCCGGGGGCATGTTCAAGCAGCGCATCGCCCACGGCATGTTGAGCGCTTCCTTCATCTCCACCGTGCTCGCGATGCGCCTCCCCGGGCCGGGCACCATCTATGTCGGCCAGGACCTGCAGTTCCGGGGCCCCGTCTTCATCGGCGATACCATTACCGCTCGGGTCGAATGCACCGAGAAGCTCGACCAGCGGAAATGGGCGAAGTTCAAGACAACCGTTACCAACCAGGACGGTAAGCTCGTCGTCGCTGGCGAGGCGACGGTTATCCCCCCGGCCGGCTGATTCGCCGGCGCGGGCACTCTCACCCATGACTTCGTCACAGCGCCGGCGCGTCGACAACCATGCGCCCCAGGACACCCGTGGCCGCTGGGGCTGCGTCGCACTGGGAGCGGTGCTGGGCATCGTCTTTGGCGCTGTGTTCGCCTTCTACGGTCTGCCGCCGATTCTCCGCTCCATCTATGGCGAGGGGACCGTCGGGCCGGGCGCAACTTACACTGGAGATGCAAAGGAGCTGGTGGTGATTGCCGTCGAACGCACCGGCGCAGAGGTGGCGGTCAGGCTTGACGCGCGGACCAACAAGACGTGGCGCCCCGAAGCGTCTGACTTCGCCCTGCAGCTTTCGACTGGCGGCGATTGGATTGAAGCGCGGCCACCGGCCCCGGGCGATCCCGCGACGAGCCTTGATCTTGAGCTCGGCGTCCGCCGCAATCTCGTCCTCATCTTCCTCATTCCGCCCGGGCGCGATGGAGAACCGCAGTGGCTGCATCTCTCCTCGCCTCGCGTGCGCTTCAAGCTGACGGAATGAGCGAAACTGACCGGGCGGCAAGCCTGCCTCACTATCTGCGTCCCGGCCTGCGGCTGGTATTCATCGGCTACAACCCGGCCATCTATTCGGCACGGGCGGGGCACTACTACGCCCGCCCGGCCAATGCCTTCTGGCGTCAGCTCAGCGCGAGTGGCCTCGTCCATCGTGAGGTTGGCCCCGAAGACGATGCGCTTCTTATGGATGAGTCCGGCATCGGTTTCGTCGACCTCTGCTGCCGCCCCACCGTTCGCGCCGAGGAGCTGACTCGATCGGAGATTGTGGCCGGTGCTCTGCGCCTTCACTCCGAGCTTCTTGCCTGCCAGCCGGGCGTGGCTCTATTCAGCGGCCGGGGCATCTACCAGCACTTCGGACGGCATGCCCTCATGCTCTCTTCGCGAGCCCTCGCCGGCCGCGCCTATGGCGAGCAGCCCGAGCGAATCGGCGTCACCGTCCCCTGGGTCGTGCCAAGCTCGAGCGGCCTCGCCCGTCGCTGGCACGGCGAGCGGCTGGACTGGCTTCGCAAACTGGCGGCAGAGCTGGCGTCCCCGCCAATGGTGAGCCCTGTCCACTCCCCGGCCGGCGGCAGCTAGAATCCCACTGTGCGTGCAGCCGTGCTCAAGCAGCCCGCTCCCATCTCCCGGGACCCGCTGGCCATCGGCGAAGTTCCAGCACCCTCACCCGGCCCCGGCGAGCTTGTCCTCAGGGTCGCCGCCTGCGGGGTCTGCCGGACCGACCTGCAGCTGGCCGAAGGGGACCTCCCGGCGCGGCGCCTGCCCGTCATCCCGGGGCACCAGGTGGTTGGCAGCGTTGTTGCCGTTGGTGCGGGCGTCACCGGATGGCGCGAAGGGGACAGGGCCGGGATCGCCTGGCTTGGCGGCACCTGCGGCGCCTGCTCCCACTGCCTTGCCGGTCGCGAGAACCTCTGCGTCGATGCGCGCTTCACCGGCTGGGATCGCGACGGCGGCTTTGCCGAGGCCGTCTCGGTGCGGGCGGACTTTGCCCTGCGCATTCCCGAAAGGTTCACGGACGTGGCGGCGGCGCCTCTTCTCTGCGGTGGGGTGATCGGCTACCGGTCATTGAAGGTCTCGGGGATCCGGCCCGGTGGCCGGCTCGGCCTCTACGGGTTTGGCGCATCGGCGACGCTGACAATCCAGGTGGCCGTTCACCGTGGTTGCGAAGTGTTCGTCTGCACACGCTCGAAGGAGGAGCAGTCCCGGGCGCTCGCGCTCGGTGCCGCCTGGGCCGGCGGCTACGATGACCGGCCCCCGGCCCTCCTCGATGCGGCCATTACCTTCGCACCCAGCGGCGATGTTGTGGTTGCCGCTCTCAAGGCGCTCGACCGCGGTGGGTCCGTTGCAATCAACGCCATCCACCTCGACCGTGTCCCGGAGTTCAGCTACCAGCACCTCTGGTGGGAACGCCAGCTCCGCAGCGTTGCCAACTTCACCCGCGCGGATGCAGCCGAATTCCTGGGACTGGCCGCCGAAATCCCCGTGCGAACGGAACTGGAGACCTGGCCCCTGCACGATGCCAACCGCTCACTTCGGGGCCTCGCCCGGGGTGAGGTGCGCGGCGCCGCGGTGCTGACCATATGACGGCCACCGCGCTCCGCGCCCCGGGACTAACGCTCCCCGGGGTGGGCAATGCAGGAGGCGCGACCGCACCGCCTCTGCCCCCTCGCCGGGCATGAAGCCCGGACTCCCCGCCAGGGGCCCCGCCCGGTGCGCTGTTTCGCCATCCGCTTGACACGCGGCCGGGGAATTCGCCAGAATTCGGCCGTACTTCGACGCTGACATCAGTGTCAGTTTCCCGAGGCCGTAAAGGAGGCAACCATGACGCTCAAGACCCCGGCCCAGTATCGCGAAAGCCTGCGCGATGGCCGCGAGACCTACATCAACGGCGAACACGTTCCCGATATCACCGTGCATCCGTGGTTCCAGCAGCCGATCGAGGTCTGCTCGCAGGACTACGTCTACGATGACCCGGCCACCAGGCACATCCGCCTCTACGAAACCGAGTCCGGCGCCGAGGCCCACCGCATCTTCCAGGTTCCGCGCACCGAACAGGACCTCGAAGCGTGGATGGAACTGCCCGAAATCAGCGGCCCCAGCACCATGGTCACGCAGGTGCTCATGGCGCTCTGGAACGTCAAGGGCGCGGTTTCTGCCATCAAGCCCGAGTACGCCGAGAACATCGAGCGGCTCTACCGCTACTGCCGCGACAACGACCTCCGCGCCGCCGAGGTCATCACCGACGCCAAGGGCGACCGTTCGCGCCGCCCGGTCGACCAGGACGACCCGGACCTCTACCTCCGCATCATCGACCGCAATAAGGATGGGATCGTCGTCCGGGGCGCAAAGCTGCACATCACCGCGGCCAGCATGGTCCATGAACTCGTCGTGATGCCCACCAAGGCCATGAGCGCCGGTGAAGAGGACTACGCGGTCTCCTTCTCGGTGCCTGTGAACACGAAGGGCGTCAAGATAATCAACCGCGCCTGGGCGGAGCCGGGTCGCAGCAGCTTCGACTACCCGATGAGCGTTCACAAGAACGCCCCCGAAGGGTTCGTGATCTTCGATGACGTCTTCGTCCCGTGGGACCGCGTTCTCCTGGCCGGCGAGACACCGCTGGCGGGCGTCTACGCCAACTCCCTCGGTCTCTGGGAGCGCGTTGGTGGCCTGCTTGAGTTCGCCGCCCGCGCGCGCCGCATGGTGGGCATGGCGGCGCTTCTCGCCGAATGGAACGGGATCGCCGGCGCCTCCCACATCCAGGAGAAGATCGCGGAGCTCGTCTTCAACGCCGAGATCCTCCGCATGAGCCTCGAGAATGCCCGGCACAACTACCGGACCAGCGATACCGGCATGGTCTACCCCGACCCGGTCGCCATCAACGTCGGCAAGTTCTACGCTGCCAGCACCTTCAACAACATGGTGCGCATTCTCCACGACATCGCCGGCGGGCTCGTGATCACGCTTCCCACCGAGGCCGACTACCGGAACGAGGAGTTGCACCCCTATCTCGAGAAGTACCTCCATACCCGCCCCGAGGTGAAGGTCCAGGACCGCATGAGGCTCTACAACCTCGTTCGCGACTGCACGGCCGATGCCTATGGCGGATGGGAGCTCGTCACCACGGTCCAGGCCGGCGGCGGCATCGCCGCTCAGCGCATCGTCGTCATGCGCAGCTTCGATATCGAAGCTGCAAAGCGCGAGGCAAAGGCAGCCGCCGGGATCATCTAGGCGGAACCCGGGCACAGATGGCCGGTCTTGTGCCACCCCAGGCCAGGTTTCCCTCCCAGTGGCCCCGGGCGAGCAGCGCTCGCCCGGGGGAAGACCCCCCTGGGGTTGCCTGTGACCCCACTCCCCGCCACGATCCTTCCAGGTCGCTGCGTCTCCCGGTGACCCGGGTGCAATGGAGCCCTTTCCGCATGATCCGTGAGCCGCTGGCAGTATTCCCGGTGCAATCCACCCTGTCAAGAACCCCGGAGGTCCGGCATGAACATGGGCGAGCCCCCTCCCGGGCGCCCTCAGCGCGAGGCGGAGCTTGCCGCGCTCGCCGAAAGCGGGCGTGGGCGGTAACCTTGGCGGTCCCTGAAAGGTCGCCTGCCAGCACGCCCGCGGACGCATGACCGCCCGCGAGCGTGCCCTCGCCCTTGTTGATGAGGGCACATTCGTCGAGTTTGGCGCCCTTGCCCACGCCGATGACCCGGATCGCGCCGAGCGCTCTCCCGGCGATGGCATCATCACCGGGTACGGCCGTATCGGTGGGCGAATGGTCGCTGTCGAAGCCAACGACGCCACCGTCCTCGGCGGGTCCAACGGCATGGAGGCCGCTGTCCGCAAAGGCGACCGCGTTCGTGACTTCGCTGAGGAGAAGGGCTATCCGCTCGTCTACCTCGCCGAAGGTGGAGGAGGGCGTGTCGGCGACATGATGGGCTGGGTCATGGCCCGCACCGGGGGCACGCGCTCCATCCGCGGTCACTCCAACCTCCCCCATCGCCGCGTGCCGCTGGCCGTCGCCGTTCTCGGCCAGAGCTACGGCAGCGGAGCCCTCAACATGGGCATCGCCGACTTCGCCGTAATGACCCGCACCAGTTCGTTCTCCATCGCGAGCCCGGCCCTGGTGGAGGCCGCTACCGGCGGCCAGGTCACAGAAGAGGAGCTGGGCGGACCGGAGGTCCACTCCCGCATCACCGGACTCGTGGATGCAGTCTGCGATTCCGAGCCCGAGGCCCTCGCTGTGATTCGCGAGTTCATTGCCCTGATGCCCCGCTCGGCCACGAAGCCCCTTCCACTCATTGAACCGGATGACCCCGTCGAGCGCCGCTCCGAGGAGTTGGGGCTAATTGTCCCCGAAAAGGCGAACCGCGCCTTCGACATGAAGCGCGTGATAGGGGCAATCGTCGATGGCGGCCGAACCGTTGAATTCCAGGCCGGCTATGGCCGTTCGCTCGTTGCCGCGCTCGGCCGGATCGGTGGCATCCCCGTTGGTTTGGTGGGGAACAACTCCATGTTCAAGGCAGGCTCAATCGACGTCGCTGCCGCCCAGAAGATGGCTCGTTTTCTTTCGATGTGCGACACATTCGGCATTCCGCTCGTCTTCCTCCACGACGTCCCCGGCGTGCTCATCGGCAAGGAGCCCGAGCACCAGGGGATCATCCGGCACATGATGCAGGTGATGACCGTGCTCGGAAACTGCCGCGTACCACGCATTGCCGTTATCGTGCGGAAGAGCTACGGGCTCGCCTTCGCGGCGATGTCCGGCTCGTGGGGGCCCAATACGTTCACCTTCGCCTGGCCTTCGGCGCGCATTGGCTTCATGGCGCCCGAAGCCGGGGTCCGGATCGCCTTTGGGCACGAGCTTGCCGCGCCGGGCGCCGACCGTGAGGCGCTCACCGCCCGGCATGCTGACCTCATCGAGCAGTGGGACCAGTCCGGAGCTCCCTGGATGGCGGCGGGTATGGCCTACATCGACGACGTTATCGACCCCGCGGAGACCCGCGAGAAAGTCTTCCGCGCACTCGAAATCGCACTTGGCCGGAGCCACTAGGGCGCCGGTCTGCACGCTTTCATGGAGGAGACCGCATGGGACCGCTGAAAGGCATCAAGATCGTCGAGATGGTGGGGATCGGCCCCGGCCCGTTCTGCGCCATGATGCTCTCCGACATGGGCGCCGAAGTAATCCGGATCGACCGCGCCGAAAGGGTGATGCCCGAGGTCTTTGGCAACTCGTCCACTGACATCATGGCCCGGGGACGACGCAGCGTCGGGGTTGATCTCAAGAACCCGCAGGGCGTGGAGACCGCCCTCAAGCTCATCGAGCAGGCCGACGCCCTCATCGAGGGTTTCCGCCCCGGAGTGATGGAGCGGCTCGGCCTTGGCCCCGCGGTTTGTCTCGAACGCAATCCTGGCCTCGTATTCGGCCGCATGACCGGCTGGGGGCAGGAAGGCCCCATCGCCCACGCCGCCGGACATGACATAAACTACATCGCCCTCACTGGCGCCCTCCATTCCATCGGGCGCAAGGGCGAAAGGCCTGTCCCCCCGCTCAACCTCGTCGGCGACTTTGGCGGCGGGGGCCTGATGCTCGCCTTCGGCATCGTCTGCGGCCTGGTTGAGCGCCAGTCATCCGGCAAGGGCCAGGTGGTTGACGCTGCCATGGTCGATGGCGCCAGTGCCCTTATGGCCATCTTCCATGGCATGCGCCACGCGGGCGTCTTCCGCGATGAGCGGGGCACCAACGTTCTCGATACCGGCTCCCACTTCTACAACACCTACGAGACTGCCGATGGCAAGCACATCTGCATCGGCTCCATCGAGCCCCAGTTCTATGCCGAGCTCCTCCGCCTCACCGGTCTCGCAGGGCAAGACCTCCCCCACCAGAACGACATGTCGAAGTGGCCCGAGATGGAGGCCCGAATGGCGAGCATCTTCAAGTCCAAGACGCGCGACGAGTGGTGCCAGCTGATGGAGGGCACCGACGTCTGTTTCGCACCCGTCCTCAGCATTGGCGAGGCCTACGAGCACCACCACAACAGGGCCCGTAACGCCTTCATTGAACTCGATGGCAAGCTGCAGCCTGCGCCGGCGCCGCGCTTCAGCCGGACCGCACCCGAGGTAACAAAGCCGCCCTCTTACCCCGGCTCCGACACGGACGCGGTCCTTGCCGACTGGGGCTTCGGCGATGCCGACATCGCCCGCCTGCGCGAGGCCCGGCCATCGCCTGAGCTCGTCCCGGCACATCGTACCGGCAGCTACAGCGGCTTCCAGGCGGTCCTTCCGCCCGCCCGCACGAACCGGCCCAGTCCGGGCGCGGGCAGGTGACTTCCGCCCACCAGCGAACCATCGCCGGAGAGGCGGTCCAGCATGAGCCTTCGCGTCTCCCCTGCGATCCCCCCGTTCCAGTCGAAGCTGTTCTCCAGCGAAGGCTCCTCTGCGTCGATGGGAGAAAGCACCACGTCGCCGAGGATGATGCCCCGCTCGCCGGCCGAGCTGATCACCACGCTTGTGTGGGCTGGAGTGTGCCCTGGCGTGGGCAGGGCCACGCACGCCTGTGTGAGCACCCGTTCCCCTTCGATGAGGTCGAGCCGCCCCAGGGCTTCGAGCGGCGCCACGTCACGGGCGAAGAACTGGTCGTTCTGGGCGCCGAAGTGATCCCAGTCGCCACGCGGAACCAGGTAGCTCGCGTTCGGGAAGTTTGGTTTCCCTGTGGCGCGGTCAAGGTTCCAGCCCGTGTGGTCCATGTGCAGGTGGGTGAAGATGACCGAGCTAACCGATTCGCGCGCCACCCCCGCAGCATCGAGCTCTGCCAGCAGCTGGCCGTTCGATTCCGGACCGAGACCGGTGTCGACCAGGACAGTGGTTGACCCGTCGCGCAACGCAAAGCAGCCGAAGTTCAGCGCCACCCTGCCCTCGCTGTCGAGGTAGTGGCTGTAGCCTTTGATGGCATCGCCAGCCGTTGGGTACACGCCCGCCGCCGGGTAAGCCTGGATTGTGTCGACAAGGGCTATGACATCGACGTTGCCAACTCGTGTTCGCTTCATTCGCTTAAACCTCCGCCGCTGTAGTTCGCGCGCGGCGAAGCATAAGGCATGTGGACGTCCCTTTGGGTGCCGCCGGACCAGGGGGCTACTCGCGCGGCAGGCCCAGCCCTCGCGTGGCGATGACCGAGCGGTTCACCTCGCTCGTGCCGCCGGCAATCGTGGATGAAACAAAGAAGGCGTAGAGCCGCGCCACCCGGCCATGGAGCGGCGCCCAGCGGTCGCCCCGCTCCAGCTGCCCCCGCAACCCCAGGAGGTTGACCCCCGTCAGCGCCACTCGCTGCCCCAGCTCCGCACCGAACGTCTTCACGAGCGATGCTTCGTAGTTCGGCACCTTCCCCTGCGATTGCAGCCAGCCCACCCGGTAGGCCAGTGCGGTCGCCGCCTCGATCTCTATCAGGCGTTCCACCACCTGGAGCCGCCGCGGACGGGCGATCCGGTCGCGGTGCTCTCTCGCGTACGAGGCCAGGTCGTCGATGAGCCGCCGATATCCTGACGTGTCGGCCACCGATGTGCGCTCGAAGTCAAGCGCGACCGCAAGCTGATACCAGCCCCTGTTCTCTTCCCCCACGAGGTTCGATGCCGGGATGCGCACGTTGTCGAAGAAGACCTCGTTGAACTCGTGCATCTTCGCCATGTTCACCAGCGGGCGGATGGAGATCCCGGGCCGGTCCATTTCCACCACGAACATGCTGATGCCCTTGTGCTTGGGGGCGGCCGGGTCGGTCCGGGCAGCGAGCCAGCCAAGCCGCGCCCGGTGGCCGCCGGAGGTCCAGATCTTCTGGCCGTTGATGACGTATTCGTCGCCGTCGCGCTCCGCCCGTGTCTGCAACGCCGCCAGGTCCGAACCCGCCCCGGGTTCCGAGTAGAGCGTGCACCACTCCTCTTCGTCGTGGACGATTGGCGGAAGGTAGCGCTGCTTCTGTTCGGGTGTGCCAAAGAGCATCAGCGCCGGGCCCACCCACGCCAGTCCCATGCTGAAACCTGTGGGCGCCCGGTGGTAGGCCATCTCCTCGTTGAAGACCATCTGCCGCATGATGGACGCGTTCTGCCCGCCGAACTCTCTTGGCCAGGCCATGCCGAACCAGCCCTTCTCCACCAGCCGCCGCCGGAACTGGTGCGCGAAGCCCTCGTGTTCGGGTGGCGGTGTCTCAAGGGCCTCCCACCCCTCCCAGCTGGCTGGAAGCTCGGCGGCAAGGAACTCTCGCAGCTCGGTGCGGAAGGCGTTTTCTTCGGGAGCGAATCGGAAATCCATCTACCTGACCTGGGGTGTCTGTTGGGATGCCGGGGAATCGCCGGGATTCAGGGCGCTTCGCCGTGTGTTCCGCCTTCATGCGGGCGGCCACCGTAGAGCGCGTGATACCAGAGCTCCGAGAGCTCGGAGACGACGTGTTCAAGTTCCGAGTGGTCGATCTCAACCGATCTCAATGCCAGCCATCTGTAGGCAAACGAGTCGACCATCTCCCCCATCGCGTGGGACGCCACTACAGGGTCGAGCTGGCGGCAATTGCCCGAAGCAAGCTCTCGTTCAAGGTTGCGGCGGATACGCTCGATGAAGCGAATCCTGATTTCACGGTGGAGTTCGTCGAAGCGCGGTTCGATGGCGGCGATCTGGAAGAGGTTTGCCAGGATGTCGGGGTTGGCTGCCCACATCTGCAGGTAGCTCCTGTTCCCAGCTTCGATGCGGAGATAGGGGTCCGAGACATCCGAAGCGGCTCTTGCTCCATCCCAGGCCTTGCTGAGAGCCAGCACCAGCTGCTCAAAGACATCCTCTTTGTTCTTGAAGTAGTAGTAGAATGTTCCCCGCGAAACGTGGCACTGAGTCACTATGTGCTCGATTGATGTACCCACGTAGCCAAGGCGGGCAAACACTTGCCGGGATGCATCGAGAATCCGGTCACGCGTGCTCATGGTCTCGGCCACATCCGAGCGGACGTTGGCCCGCGGCTTGTGGCGAGTTCTGTAGCCGATCTCGACCGTCATCATATTCTGCGAAGCAGGCGCCAACTACTCAATCCTTCTGTCTCATGCCACCGCGTTTGATGCTGACAGGCGCAGCACAGATCTGATGCGACAGTGCGGAGGCAAGACGACGCATACGGACTACCTCCATCCCGCATAACCAGGTAACCGGATGAGCCACGTGGGCGGGCATCTCCTGGAAGAGATGTCCGCCCACGCGAAAGACGGTCTACTTCTTGGTTGTTTCGAGGTTCATCGTCTCGCCGATACGAATGAACTTCTTTTGCGCTTCATCCCACTTCTGCACGAACAACGCCTCGATTGGACGATGGTCGTCTTTGGAAGTGATGCTTGGGAAGTAGCAAAGTGTGCACTTCCAGGAACCCTGGAAGGCAATATTCTCAAACGCATAGACTATCGAGGAGCGGTTGAGGTTCTTGCCGGTCGAGAGCAACAGTTGCTCCAGATGCTCGGCCATTGCGTAACCCACGATGTGGAAGTAGTTCGGATTCGCCATCCCGTTGGCCTTCAAAAAGTCAGTGACTTTCTTCATGCCTGGATTGGTTGCCGCCTCGGATACATCAGGAAACAGGCCGACCGAGAAGACGCCGTCCATCGCGCCTTCGGCCAGTTTGGCTGTCGAGCTTGAAGCCGTAACGCCTGACGCCACCCAGGTGACCGTCTTCCCCTGCGCCTTGACGTTCTTGAGCGCCCCCGCCAGTTGGGCCGGCGTCGCATACACGGCCAGCACTTCGGCACCGCTGCTGAGGAGCTTGAGAGCCTGGCTCGTGATGTCCGCCGCGTTGGCTTCGTACGTCTCTTCGCCGACGATCGTGACTGCGCTGCCAAGCGCCTGCTTCAATCCATCGCGGCCAGTCTTCCCGAAGTCGTCGTTCTGGTAGAGGATGCCGACCTTCTTGCCCTTGAAGTCCTTGGCAATGAAGGTGCCAAGCGCTCGTCCCTCGACGATGTAGTCGGGATTCATGGAGCTGAAGCTAGGTCCGAAGGTCGCCCACTTCGGGCTCCCCGACATCACGAAGTAACTCGGGATTCCCTGCGCCTTCACGTACTCCGCGATCGCCTCGCTTGTCGGCGTTCCGAGTCCGCCGAACAGCATGAACACCTGGTCCTGCTCGACCAGCTTCTTGACGACAGTGACCGTATTCGTCGGGTTGTAGCCGTCGTCCTCAACAAGGAACTTCACCTTGCGGCCGTGGATCCCGCCCTTCTTGTTGACCTCGTCGAAGTATGCAAGCCATGCGGCCGCCACGTCCCAGTAGACGGCAGCGGGGCCGGTCTTCGCGTAGTGCGAGCCGATCTTGACCTCGGTATCGGTCACGCCCGTCGAATCGCCCTTGATTCCCGCGAGCACCTCAGCGGCGCTCTTTGTAGCCGCCGTGGTCGGTGAACCGGACCCGCCGCCCGTCGTCGCCGTCGCCTGCGGAGTCTCTCCCCCCGCATCATCGTCATCGTCGTCGCCGCAGGCGACCGCCGCGAACGGCAGAATCACCAGCGCCGCGACCAGGCCGAGAAGCCACTTCTTCGATTGCATTTCCTGTCTTCTTTCCCTCCGTTGCTTGATTGCGAACTGCCGGCGGCCCGTTTCCCCCGGTGCGCCCGCCGTTTTTTCCTGCCCGGCTCTGCCCGTGCTTGACAGGCCAGACGTGCGCATGGTACGGATTCTGACACTGATGTCAATATCAGTTTTCACCGGACTTCAGGGCCGCTATGCTACGGCATCGGGGCTGCGCTAGTCCCACCAACACCCTCTCATTCAGACTCGCAGACAGCAGGAGGAGACCATGGCACAGAGACTCAACGGCAGGGTTGCCATCGTTACGGGAGCAGGTCGCGGCATCGGCCGCGCTGAAGCGCTCCTCTTTGCCAGTGAAGGCGCCCGCGTGGTCGTCAACGACCCCGGCGTCAACCCCGATGGCACTGGGCACGATGATGGCCCCGCGGCAAAGGTGGTCGCTGAAATCAAGGCCGCCGGCGGCGAAGCAGTCGCCAACTTCGATACCGTCGCCACCATGGAAGGCGGCGAGAACATCGTCAAGACCGCCCTGGACTCCTTCGGCCGCCTGGACATCCTCGTCAACAACGCCGGCATCCTGCGCGACCGCATGGTCTTCAACATGACCGAAGAGGAATGGGATGCGGTCATCGCCGTGCACCTCAAGGGCCACTTCACCACAACGCGCTTTGCCACCCAGGTGATGCGCCAGCAGCGCTCCGGCCGGATCATCAACACCTCGTCCGAATCCGGCCTGGGCAACATGGGGCAGGCCAATTATTCGGCCGCCAAGGAAGGCATTGTCGGCCTCACCCGCACCGTCGCCCGCGACATGGGCAAGTACGGCGTCACCTGCAACGCCATCCGCCCCCGCGCGGGTACCCGGCTCGTCCTCAGCCCCGAGATGATGGAGGCCGCGGAGCGCGCTAAGGCCGCAGGCATCTCCGGTCCGCAGCTCGATGGGATGGCCGAACTCACCCCCGAACAGGTCGCCCCACTCGTTGTCTACCTCTCCACCGATGAAGCCGCCGGCGTCAATGGCTACGATTTCCTGGTTGGCGGCGGCTACGTGAGCCTCATGTCCCAGCCCGAGGAGATCCGCACCATCTGGACGTCCGAGGGCACCTGGACCGTCGATGAGCTCGCGCGCAAGTTCCCCAACTCGCTCGGCCGTGGCCTCGTCAACCCGGCTCCCATCCCGGCCGCACAGGGTTAGCGATGGCCGCCCCTGAAGGCTTCGAGTTTGCCATCGAACGCGGCAAGATCCATGAGTTCGCGCTTGCTGTCACCGACGATAACCCCCTCTTCCACGACGAAGCGATCGCGCGGGCGAAGGGGTTCGCGTCCGTCCTCGCACCGCCGACGTACGCGATGTGCGCATCGTTCTTCCAGCCCCCGGGCTCCCAGGCCATTCCCGAGGGCCTGGATATGCGCTACGTCCTCCACGGCGAGCAGGAGTTCATCTACAGCCGGCCCGTCGTCGCTGGCGAAAAGCTCTACGGCGCCTCGAAGGCCGAGCAGTCCTTCGCCAAGGAGGGCCGCCGTGGCGGCACCATGACCTTCTACCCGATCGCCACGGAATACCGGGACGCGGCGGGCGAGCTGGTGCTCACCGTGCGGACGGTGACCATCGTCACCAGTGGAACTGTGCAGGAGTAGCAGCTTGGTCACCGAACGGATGAAACAGCTTGACTGGGACTCCGCCATCGAAGGCGCAGAGTCCCCCGAAATCCGGGTTGAGAAGGTGAGCCGCATCAACTTCGTGCGCTATGCCGGGGCATCCGGCGATTTCAACCCCATCCACTACGACGATGACTTCACCCGCGCCGCTGGAAACGAGACCGTCTTCGGCCAGGGCATGTTCACTGCCGGCGTGCTCGGCCGTCTTGTCAGTGACTGGCTCGGTATCGACAGGTTGCGCCGCTACCGGGTCCGCTTCACGCAGCGCCTCTGGCCCGGCGATGACATCGTCTGCCGGGGGCGGGTCGTCCGCCGCTACGAGGAGGGCGGTGAGCGAAAGGTGGACGTTCAGGTCGTCGCCCTCAACCAGAAGGCGAGAGGTGCTCATAACCGGCGACGCGACTGCGGTCTGCTGATGCAGGGCGAGCTCGCAAAGCCTGATGCGGCCGCCTTCAAACAGGCGGTTGCGCGCTTCGCTTCCGGGGTGACCATCGTCACGACGGCGCTTCATGACGAGATGCACGGGATCACGGCCAGCGCTTTCAGCTCGCTCTCGCTCGACCCCCTGCAGGTCCTTGTTTGCATCAAGAGCGACAGCCGCCTTAAGGAGATGATCGTGGCCAGCGGGGTCTTTGCGGTGAACATCCTTGCCGCCGAGCAGCGCGACCTCTCGGATTACTTCGCCCGCCCCGGGCGGCCGCCTGCACGCCTCGATGACCCGGACCTTCCCTTCCGGCCGGGCCAGACCGGCGCGCCCATCCTGAGAGGCGCCCTCGCCCATCTGGATTGCACGCTGGCTGCGGCCCACCCGGGGGGCGACCACACGATCTTCGTGGGCGAGGTCTGCGCCACCGGCTATGCCGAGGAGCGCGCGCCCCTGGTCTACTGGCGAGGCTCCTACCGGGATGTAGCCAGCGCTTCCTGAAGCTGCGCCTAACCCCGGGGCAGGCCGAGCCCGCGACCCGCAATGATCCCACGCTGGATCTCGCTCGTGCCCCCGGCAATGGTCATCGAGACCATGTGCATGTACTCCTCGGGGAGGGCACCGCGCAGCGGGGCTCGCGCATCGCCGGCCCGCAGCTGGCCGCTCATGCCGGCAGCGTTCAGGACGGTGTTCGCAGCTCGCTGGGCGAGCTCTGTCGCGAACAGCTTGGCGGCGCTCGCCTCGTGGTTCGGAATGGCCCCCGTGCCCTGCACCCATGCCACGCGATATGCGAGCCACTGCCCGACCTCGCAGGCGATCAGAAGGTCAGCGAGCTTCTCTCTCGCGTTCCTGAGTTGAGGGAACGCACCCGCCTTCGCGGCCGCAATCGCGTCGTCGAGCGTTCGGCGCGTCGCCGCGGTCCCCCCGATGCTCGACCGCTCGAAGTCGAGCGTCGCCGTGGCAACGTACCAGCCGCGGTTCTCCTCTCCCAGCAGGTTCTCCGCAGGGATGCGCACGTTATCGAAGAACACCTCGTTGAACCCGTGTGTCCCGGCGATGTTGAGCAGGGGCCGGATGGTGATCCCCGGCGATTTCATGTCCAGAAGGAAGTAACTGATGCCGCGGTGCTTGGGGCCCTCGAAGTCAGTCCGCGCCAGCAGGATGCACCAGTCGGCGTAGTGCGCCCATGAGGTCCAGATCTTCTGTCCGTTGACCACGTACGCGTCGCCGTCGCGGACCGCGCGCGTCTGCAGCGATGCCAGGTCCGAGCCCGACCCCGGCTCGCTGAATCCCTGGCACCAGATGGTCTCCGCCGAAGTAATCCCCGGTAGGAAGCGCTTCTTCTGCTCATCCGTTCCAAAGTGGATGATTGTCGGCCCAGCGAACCCAATAGGGATGATCGTGAGCCCCGTCGGAACGCGCCGGTACGCATACCGCTCGGAGAAGATGGCCTGCTCGATGGGCGTCGCCTCCATCCCCCCGTACTGGCGGGGCCATGATGGCGCCAGCCAGCCCTTCTTCGCCGAAAGCCGTGTGAACGCCTTCGCCGCATCGAAGTCGACGATCTCTGTGTCAGACGCCTCGCCGACGAGCGGCGCGATCTCGTCGAGCCAGCTGTCGATATCCCTGCGCAGCGCCTGCTGTTCTCGAGTCAGACCGAATTCCACGCTCTTCTCCTTCCTTCGCCGGCCCCTGCCTTTGGCACTGACACCAGTGTCAGATCAGCAGCGAGCGTAGGCCCGCGCTCCAGGCATGTCAACGGCGGGCGCGCTCACATCCCGATTGCATCGGCCTTGACGGTCACGTTTTTCATGAGCCGCGCCGAAGCCGCATCCACCATCACGCCGTCGACAGCAACCGCTCCCAGTCCCTGGCGCTCTGCTTCCTCGTAGGCGGCGATCATCTTCCGCGCTCGCTCTACCTGCCGTTCCGTTGGCGAAAACACCTCGTTGGCAATCCCTACCTGGCTCGGATGGATTGCCCACTTCCCCGTGAAGCCGAGCACCGCCGCGCGCATGCACTCCCGCCGGTACCCTTCCTCGTCCTTGAAGTCCGCAAACGGGCCGTCCACCGCCTCGATGCCCGCCGCTTTGGCCGCAATCACCACCTTGTTCCGGGCATAATGCCAGACGTCGCCCGGGTAGTCCTTGCTGATGCCGCCCACTGCATCCACCCGTACCCCCTGCGAGGCGGAGTAGTCGCCCGGGCCGAAGATCAGTGCCTCCAGCCTGGGTGTGGAGCGGGCGATCTCCTCCACGTTCACCATCGCCTCTACCTCTTCGATCAGGACTTCAAGGCCAATGCGGCGCTCCCGCCGGTGCTTGAGCTCGATCTGCGTGAGCAGCGTATCTACCCAGCGCACGTCCTCCGCCCGCTTCACCTTCGGAATGATGATGATGTCCAGGACGTCGCCCGCGTCCTCGACGATGTGAATGACGTCCTCGAACGCCCATTCCGTTTCCACGTTGTTGATGCGAACGGCCCGCGTCTTCCGTCCCCAGTCGTGCGCACGCAGAGCGGAGACGATCTTCGCTCGCGCCCCCACCTTCTCCGCGGGCGCAACGGCGTCTTCCAGGTCGAGGAAAACGAGGTCCGCGGCACTGGACGCCGCTTTCTCCATCATCCTCTCGTTACTCCCGGGGGTGGAAAGCTCGGAACGCCGCAGGCGCATGGCACTTACTCCAATTGAACTCAGCGGACAGCGCCGCTGGCGAAGAGGCTGGCGATCTCGCCTTCGGGATAGCCGGCGTGGGCGAGGACTTCGCGCGTGTGCTCACCCAGGAGCGGCGCTCGGCCTCGCGGGCCTGCCGGCGTGGCAGTCATCTTGATCGGGCTGCCGGGAACGCGAACCCTCCCATCGATACCTGGCTGCTCGACCTCCGGCAGCATGTTGCGCGCCGCCACGTGCGGGTCGTTGACGATGTCCACAATTGAGTTGACCGGCCCACAGGGGATGCGCCCGCCCAGCACTGCCACGACTTCGGCCCGGGTGCGCGCCGAGGTCCACGCCGAAAGCTCGGCGCGTACGCGCTGGCAGTTGCGGGCCCGGTCGGCCGCCTTCGCGAGCGTCGTATCGGCGGCCAGGTCAGGGCGCTCCATCGCCCGGCAAAGTTCCTGCCAGAGGTGGTCAAGCGGGGCGCAGATGGCGACGTGCCCGTCGCTCGTTGGGAAGACATCAAATGGACAGAGGAAAGGATGCCCGTTCCCCGACGGCTCTGTTACCTCGCCGAGGTAGGAGTTCCGGTAGACGATCTGTTCGCAGAGCGCCAGCACCGTGTCGTACATGCCGACGTCCAGGAACTGCCCCTGCCCCGTTCGGGAAGCGCGAAAGACCGCGGCTACGATGCCGAGAGCGGTCATCATGCCCGGCACGATGTCTCCGATAGCCGGTCCCGCCCGCATTGGCCGTCCCGGCCCCTCGCCCGTCATGCTGAGCAGGCCACCCATCGCCTGCGCCACCACGTCGAACGCTGGCCAGTCCACATAGGGGCTCTCGCCCGTCCGCGGGTCCCCGAAGCCGCGTATGCAGGCGTAGACGAGCTGCGGGTTCTCGGGCGCCAGGGTCTCGTACCCCAACCCCAGGCGCTCCATGACCCCCGCCTTGTAGTTCTCCATCAGCACATCTACATCACGCACCAGGCGCCGGACGATCGCCGCGCCTGCGGGCGACTTCAGGTCGATGGCGATGCTCTTCTTCCCACGGTTGATGCTCTGGAAGTACCCGCCGTAGGAGCGCACCGTGTCGCCCGGGGCGCGGGCGTTTTCGCGCACCGGGTCGCCCGTCAGCGGCTCGACCTTGATCACCTCGGCGCCGAGGTCGCGGAGCAGCATCGTGCAGAAAGGCCCCGAAAGCATCTGCGTGAGGTCGACAATTCGGACCCCCTCGAGTGCGCCCGGTTCGAGGACGTAGCTCACCGGTCACCCCAGTGGCTGCGCCGCTTCATCAGCACTCGGCGCTCCCCTTCGAACACCGTGCGGCCGTCCTGATTGAGGCCAGTGTGGCGGAAGTGCACAACGCCCGCGTCGGGACGGTCTGCATCGCCCGCGCCGACTACCTCCGTATAGGCATAAAGCGTGTCGCCGTGGAATACCGGCGTCTTGAAACGAACGCCATCCATCGACAGCTCGGCCAGGGCATTCTCGCCCGTATCCTGCATCGCCAGCCCGATCACCATCGCGGCCGTGATGCCGCCGAAGACGATGCGGTGCTTCAGGGGTCCGCGGCTCATGCGGTCCTCGTTGAAGTGCCCGTCCGCTGTGTTCATGACGAGGTTTGTGATTAGGACATTGTCCATCTCCGTCACGGTCTTGCCGCGTGCATGCTCGTAAACGGCCCCGGGCACGAAGTCCTCGAAGTAGTTGTCCCGGCCGGTGAGGCTGCTGACGGAGCGGGTCATGAGTCTACCTCCCTCCTCGATGAGAGATCGCCCTTTCGATGTCCTATAATAGAGTCTGAATTCGGGTCTGCAGGAGGTTCTGAGATGGGTGAGCTGCGGGTGTCTACAGGGATCGTTCCGCTGGGGGACTTCAAAGCCCATGCATCGCGGCTGCTGCGCGAGATCGGCGAATCCGGCGGTCCCATCGTCATCACCCAGAACGGCCGCCCGGCGGCCGTAGTGCTTTCGCCACAGGCGTATGATGAGATGCACGACCGCGTGTTCCTGGCCGCGGTGGAGGCTGGAATCGTGCAGGCAGATGCTGGCCTGCTTGTCGACCACGAGCGTGTCCAGGCCTGGGTCGAATCGTGGGGAGCTAACAACGAAGAGCCCATGCCCCTGCCGGGATGACGGTCACCTGGACGGAGCTGGCTGTCAGGGACCTTGCCGAGGCACGGTCCTACATCGCCGACCGCAACGTCGTTGCTGCGGCGAGTCTCGGCCGCCGGGTACTTGCTGCGGTGGCCGTGCTCAGCGACTTTCCCGAGGCGGGACGCGCCGGGCGGCGTCAGGGGACGCGCGAGCTTGGCGTGGCCGGGACGCCGTACCTTCTTGTGTACCGGACGGGGCAAGACGGCGTGGTGATTCTGCGCGTGCTTCACGGCCACCGCCAGTGGCCCCCGGGGCGCCGGTAGTCCATCCATCAGCGGTCACCGATTACCCTGTCCGAGATGATGCGCAGCTGGATCTCGGAGGTTCCCTCGAAGATCTTGGTGAGCCGCGCATCACGCCAGTAGCGCTCAATCGGCAGCTCCGTTGTGTAGCCGTAACCCCCGTGAATCTGCAACGCCTCGCTCGTCACTCGCTCCGACATCTCGCTTGCAAACCACTTGGCCATGGCTGCTTCCTTGTCGCACCGGCGGCCCGAATCGATCTCATCACAGACGAAGTAGTTCAGCTGGCGGGCTGCTTCGATCTCGGCAGCCATCTCAGCCAGCTTGAAGCGGATCGCCTGGAATTTGGCGATCGGCTGGCCAAACTGCACGCGCTGTTTCGCGTAGGCGGTGGCGTCTTCGAGCCCGCCCCGGGCCAGGCCGATTGAGCGGGCCGCCGTGTGCGCCCGGGCAGTTTCGAGGAAGCCCATTGCGCCTTTGAAGCCCGCATCGTCGCCCCGGTCGGCGCCGAGACGCGCTGCAAGCGGCACGCGGAAGTCCTCGAAGCGCAGCTCCCACGTCTTCCACCCGTGGTAGCCGATCTTGTGGATGGGCGTGCCACTGATGCCCGGAGGGAGCGTCCCCCGCTCCTTTTCGAAGAAGAACTGGGCCGTGCCTGCGTGCCGCCTCGCCAGGTCCATCTCCCCGATCCGGCACAGCACTGTCATGAAGTCCGCGCCGTCGGCGAAGGTGCACCACATCTTGTTGCCATTGATAACCCACTCGTCGCCATCCAGGGTCGCTTTGCACTGCACGTTCGCCAGGTCAGACCCCGCCTCTGGTTCGGAAAGCGCCACCGCGCCAAGGAATTCGCCCCGGGCCATGCGGGGCAGGTACTCCTGCCGCTGCTCCCTGGTGAAACCGCCCCCGAGGCCGTTCCCCCGCGCGATGATGCTGGCCACGCTCATCCACGCCCGCGCCAGCTCCTCGGCGACGATGATGTACTCGAACGCGCCCAGACCCAGCCCGCCGTACTCCTCAGGGATGCGCATTCCGAAGTAACCCAGCTCCGCCATCTTGTCGCGGAGTGACATCGGGATGTCGCCCTTCACCCTGTCCAGCTCGTTTGCGACCGGCAGCACTTCCTTCATCGCGAATTCGCGTGCGGTCGCCTGGATCATCCGGCGCTCTTCGGTCATGTAGCCCATGGTCAGCTTCCCCCGCGCTTGATGATCAGGTTCGTGCGGCGGAAGTCGATAACCCGTTCCCCGCGCTGGTTGAACCCTTCCGTATGCCACGTGACGATCCCGTGGTCCGGGCGGCTTTCCGATTCCCGCTTATCCGTGACTGTGCTCCGGGCCGTCAGCGTATCGCCGGGGTACACCGGCTCGTGGTACGTGAGCGCATCGACTCGAGGAATAGCCCGCCCGCCTCGCTCAGGTCCTCCACTGACAGGCCGAAAGCGGTGAGAAATACGAGCAGGGGATTCACCACCACGCCCGGGTGACCATGGGCCTTCGCGAACTCCACGTTGAAGTAGTGCGGGTTGTAGCTCAGGGTCAGGGTGGAAAACAGGCTATTGTCGCCCTCGTTGATGGTGCGGCCCCAGTGGTGCTCGAAAACCTGCCCGACGGCGAAATCCTCGAACCTGTGGCCCTTGGGCCACTTCCGGGCGCCAGCGATGCTTCCCGCGCTCACGTCCGGCTCCTCGCCCCGGATGTTGTTGCCAGGCGGGGCAGCGCGGCCATGGAAGGGGCGTTCTCCAGGTCTTCCACAGCCGCCAGCAGTGCGGCAGCACCCTCCGGACCGATGGCCGGTTCGGCGAGGGCACGGAACTTCACCACCAGGCGCCGCCACTGCTGGTCGAGGTCGTTTGCGGGAACATCGAGGTTGACCCGCTTGCGCAGCTCCTGGCCACCCCGAAGCCGGACCGTCACATCCGTGCCGCCCCCGATTGCCGGGCCGCTATCCTCCGTTCGCGGCCGCACCCGCACCCGATCGCGCAACGCGGTGAGCCCGGGATCATGTACCGCTTCATCGCTGAAAGCGGCCTCGCTCGTGCCCCGGCCCGCAAGTGCGAGCGCGGCCGTGAAGCGAAGGCTGAACTTTCCTTCAAGTGCCGTTGCTGGCTCCTGGATATTGCACATCGCCAGGTGGCCGGGCGGAACGAGCAGTTCGACTGCCTCAACGTCAGCCGGGTCCAGGGCATGTTCCTCCCGAAGGCGCAGCACGCCTTCGATGGTCTCGTGCGTCCCGTAGCAGGCCGCGTGGTACTTGAAGAGCGCCCCCCGGATCGCGTACTCCTCGCCGAGGCCGCGCAGCGCCCGCGCTGGCGAAGGGGTCGTGGTCTGGGTGGCAGCGAAGCCCTGCGCCGTTTCGAGCACGTCAGGGTTCGATGTGAAGCCCCGCGCCGCGAGTGAAGCGGCCAGGAGCCCGTTTGCCGCCGCCTTGCCGGCGTGGAAGGGCTTGCACATTGTGCCGAACATCGATTTGAGGCCCGCTGCCTGCGCCCCGGCAATCCCCAGGGCGTTGCGCCACTGGTCCGCATCCAGCCGCATGAGGTGTGCGCAGGCGGCAGCCGAGCCAAAGGTCCCAAGGGTCCCCGTCGCGTGCCAGCCTGCCTGGTAGTGGCCCGGCATCACCAGCGCGCCAACCCTGCATTCCATCTCGAAGCCCGCCACAAAGGCGGCAATGAACTCCCGTCCGTGGGCCCCCCGTTCCTCGGCGAGTGCGAGCAGCCCCGGGATCACCGGTACCGAAGGGTGCCCGCTCATGCCGAGGTGTACGTCATCGAAGTCCAGGGCGTGCGACGCTGCACCGTTCACAAGTGCGGCCTGGGCAACGCTCACCCGCTCCCCGGACCCGATGAGCGTGGCCCTTGGGTGGCCGCCCTCTGTGAGCACCTCGTCGCGGAGGATCCTCGTCAGTGGCTCGGTGAATCCGCCAAGGGTCACACCGAGCCAGTCGAGCAGGCACTGGCGAGCAACGAGCACGATCTCCCCGGGGAGGTCCTCGAAGCGGATCGCGCTCATCGCCCCGGCAAGCAGGCTGGTGATCGGCTCTGACCCGGAAGGTGCGGCGACAGTGGCTGGTTGCATGGCGGCGCCTCGGGGGATTGTGAGGTATGGCGAGACTGTCGCGTTGACCTGCTCTTGTCAACTGATAGGGTGTGCTTGCCCGGTGGCTACCCGGCGCAGAACAATCGATCCCCAACGCCACCCGGGCAGTACGCCATCAGCCCACCCCTGGAGACAGGCCACTTGACCGATTCCATCTTCGTTGCCGATGGAGAATGCTTTGTGCCCACCGAAAAGGCGGGCAGCCCCTGGGGGCCCGGCGTCCTCCATGGAGGACCGCCTGCGGGCCTGCTCGCTCGCGCCATCGAACAGGCCATGCCCTCGCCGGAGATGATGGTCGTTCGCCTCACCGTCGACCTTTTCCGGCCCGTGCCGAAACAGCCCCTCGAAGTTCGCACGCGCGTGGTTCGGGCAGGGCGGCGCATCCAGGTGGTGGAGGCCTCTCTCCTGTCCGGTGGTGTGGAGGTGAGCCGCGCCTCGGGGCTCATGCTCTGCCGCAGCGAGGTGCAGCTTCCTCCGAACGCGCTCATCGATGGCGGCCCGCCGCCCGGACCGGCAGGTATCGCGACGACAGGTCTCTCCGTGGCCGCGTTTCCCCCACAGTGGACGGGATTCCATACGACCATCGAAGTGAAGCGCGTCTCCGGCGCTCCAGGCGGCGGCCCCTCTGCGGCGTGGATCCGGATCCCCTGTCCTCTGGTGGCTGGCGAGCCCATGTCGCCGCTCGTGCGAATTGCCGCCACCTCTGATTTCGGCAACGGGCTGAGTCATATCCGGGCGGCCGGCAGCATGGGCTTCATCAACGCCGATATCACGCTCTATGTGCACCGCCCGGCAGTGGGCGAATGGCTCTGCCTCGATGCCCGGAGCGGCGCCCACACCTACGGAATCGGGATGATCCAGACCGTCATCCACGACGAGCGCGGGCCCATCGGGCTGGCAGTGCAGGGGCTACTTGCCAACCCGCGCTCGGTGCACACAGAGCAGCCCGGCGCGTGATTATGACCGCCGTCATAGTCGCCCCGGTGCCTGCGGCATAGCGTCGGGCCACAAGGCTCCGGTGGGCCCCGGCCGCTTTCCGCGCGATCCCTGGTTCCCACATTCGGCGCCACCAGGCTTGCGCGGACTGGCGCTCGCGCGAATCGCCGCTCCGGCTTCAGGCCCCGCCAGAGGCACAAACCGGCTGGCGTACAGCGCAGCTTACCAGTTCAGGGAGCACCCAGCATGGCAGACTTTCCCTCCTCTTCAGCCCCTTGAAGGTCGGCTCGTTCACGATCCGCAACCGCATCATGAGCACCCCGCACCACACCGCCTTCACCGACCCCGACGGCCTCCCCGGGCCGCGCGAAATCGCCTACTGGGTTGCGAAAGCGAAGGGTGGAATCGGGCTCATCGGCTCGCATGTCCACGGCATCCATTACTCCACGGGCAACTCCTTTGCCCAGCCCGCTGCCCTCACCAAGTTCCGCGCCGCTACCGAGGCCATTCACGAACACGGCGCCAAGTTCGTATGCCAGCTCTGGCACCCGGGGGCCCAGGGCGGCATGCTGACGGGCGGTTCGCCATGGGCCCCCTCCCCCGTCTCCCAACCCGACACCTGGGCCGTTCCCCACGAGATGACCACCGCCGAAACCCGCGAGGTGATCGCCGGCTACGGCCGCGGCGCGGCGATCCTGCGCGAAGCCGGGGTCGATGGCGCCGAGATCCATGGCGCCCACGGCTACCTGATCACGCAATTCCTCTCGCCCTTTCCAACCAGAGGGACGATGAATACGGCGGCGACTTCGAGCGCCGGCTCAACTTCCCCCTCCAGATCATCGATGCCATTCGCGCCGAGGTGGGCAAGGACTGGACCGTGGGTATGCGCATCTCCGGCGATGAGATGACCGAATACGGCTACACCTCTGAAGACTTCTCCAGGATGATCCCTTACCTCACCGCAGGGGGTCAGCTCGACTACCTCAGCGTGAGCGTCGGCAACTACCGCTCCAAGGACACCATCATCGCGCCCATGTACTACCCGGGCGGTTCCTTCGTCTATCTGGCAGCCATGGCCAAGGAAGTCCTCGATATCCCCGTTGTCTGCATTGGCCGCATCAACGATCCCGTCATGGCCGAACAGGTGCTGGAGAACCGCCAGGCCGATATCGTCGGCATGACGCGTGCCAACCTGTGCGATCCCGACCTTCCCAACAAGGCGCGCGAGGGCCGCGTCGACGAGATCCGTCACTGCCTGGGCTGCAATGAAGGCTGCTGGGGTCACATCGAAAAGGCGCAGGCCATCACCTGTGCCATCAACCCCACTGCAGGGCGAGAGCTCCACTGGGGTGACTTCCGGCGCTCAACAAGCCCTCGCAAGCTTGTGGTTGTCGGTGGGGGCCCGGCCGGCTGCGAGGCCGCCCGCGTCGCCGCCCTTTCCGGCCACTCTGTGACCCTGTTCGAAGCCGAGCCACAGCTTGGCGGGCAGACTGTGATTGCGGCCCTCGGGCCGGGTCGCACTGACTTCGCCGAGGTGGGCCGCTACTTCAGCGTCGAGCTTGCGCGGATTGGCGTCGATGTGCGCCTCGGTACGCGCGCCAGCGCTGCCGACGTGCTCTCGCTCAGCCCCGACGATGTCTTCGTTGCCACTGGCGGCCGCCCGCTCGTTCCCGACCATATCGAAGGCGTCGATGGCCCCAACGTCGTCCAGGCATGGGACGTCCTCAAGGGCGTTGCCAGCGTTGGCCAGGACGTGGTGATCCTCGATGACGAGCACCACATCCAGGGCCTCAATGTCGCCGAGCTCCTCGCCTCCCAGGGCAAGCAGGTCGAGGTCTGCACGCGCGAGCTCGAAGTGGGCAAGCACGCCGAGCCCATCACGCGAACCTCCACACTGCGGCGAGTGCACACCCTCGGTGTCAGGCTCTCGCCCACAACGTGGGCGAAGTCCATCACCCCCGGCTCCATCACCCTCTACAACTTCTACTCCTCGATGGAACACACGCGCCCGGTCGACACCGTGGTGCTCTGCTGCAACATCCTTCCCGATAACGCGCTCTTCCGGGAACTTTCGAAAACATCCGAGTGTCCGCGCCATCGGCGATTGCACTGGCCCCACCGGCTCGAGGCGGCAACGTTCGATGGCCACCTTGCGGCGCGTGCGCTTGACGCTCCGCAGGACCTGGCCGTGCTCGTCAACATCCCGGGCCGGAGGGGCTGATAGTGGCCGGGCGCATCCTCGCCATCTGTGAGGGTGACGCCGGGGCGATCCACCATCGCGCGGCGGCCGCCGCAGGGCTGGCACAGAAGTACGCGGGCGAGTCCGCCGCCGAGGCAGACCTGCTTATTCTTGGCCCGGCATCGCCCCCGCCCGGGCGCTGGGTCCGCGCCTGGCGGGCCGAGCCCGGGCCGGCCTCATTCGAAGCAGCGCTTGGACTGCTCCGCGATGGTCTCTACCCCTCGCCTTCCTCGGCGACACCCCCTGCTGCGGGAGATTTCCGGGCGTCTCTCTGTCGCCCTCGGCGCTTCCCATCGCGACCTCGGCGCTCTCGGTCCGAACCCGCGATGGCGTGCCCGCGATCTCGCGTCCTGCGCTCGGCGGAACGCGGACGGCGAACCTGGCCATTCGCCGCTCGCCCGCACTGGTTGTGGTGAGTCCCGACGCCGATAGCGCACCTCCACCCGCCTCTCCGGCGCCCGAAGTGCAGCCACTCGGAGCGCCTCAGGAGCCCGGCTTCACGCTCCTTTCCGAAGAGCGCCTCACACCATGGGAGATGGATGTGACCGAGGCCGACGTCGTCGTGGCCGGCGGCCGGGGGGTCGGCGGGCCCGAGGGTTTCGAGCGGCTCGCTGAGCTGGCCACCCTGCTGGGAGGCTCCGTCGGCGCCAGCCGGGTTGCCGTAGACCTTGGCTGGGCGCCCTACGCCCGCCAGGTTGGCCTGACCGGGAAGTCCGTCTCCCCGCGCCTCTACATCGCCTGCGGCATCTCAGGCGCCATCCACCACACGCTGGGAATGCGCGATTCGTCCTTCATCGTGGCAATCAACTCCGATGCGCGGGCCCCCATCTTCAAGATCGCGAACGTCTCCATCGTCGGCGACCTGAACGAGATCCTGCCTGCTCTCATCACCGGCCTCAAGGCGCGCTCCACGGGAACGGCCCGCGTCGCTGCCATTGCGGGGGTTCCGAGATGAACGTGACCGTGCTCCTGCGCGTCATCGACGACCCTGAGCTTGCTGCAGGCGTCACGGGCAGCACCCTCCGGCTGGATGACTCCTCTCTCGTCGCCCTGGGCCTCGCGTTCGACCTCGCGCGCCGCCTCGACGGAGTCGATCTCTCGGCCGCCGCAGCCGGTCCGGCCGAATGGGATGTTGCATTGCGTGAGGCCCTCGCGCTTGGCGTCGCACGGGTCATGCGGACGTGGGATGACGACCTCACGTTGCCCGACATCCCCGCAACCTCCGCCGCGCTCGCTACCGCTATCCCCGGAGATGCGGACCTGGTGCTCGCTGGCGGCCCCGCGAGCGACCACGGCTCGGGAGTGCTGCCCAGGGGCCGTCGCCCAGGTCCTCGGGCTGCCCCTGCTCGCAGAAGTCACGGCGATTGAGAGCGGCCCGGAGGGCCTCGTGGCTATGACGCGAGGCGACGGTGGCCGCCGCCGCCGGTTCGCTCTCCCGGCCAGGGCCGTGCTGGTTGCTGCGAGGATGCCCGCTCCCGGCCTCTTCCCGCCTCTCGCCCGGAGACTGGCTGCGCGCAAGCAGCCGATTGCACTCGTTCCCCGGGCGAGGGCGGTCTCACCACCGGCACGGCCGAGCGCCTGGCCATCCTCGATTACGGCCCTGCCCGCCCCCTCACGAGGCACCTCCTCAAGCCCTCGGCAACTGCCAACCCCGCCGACCGCCTGCGACAGCTCATGTCGGGTGGGATGTCGGGCCGTGGTGGAAAGACGCTCGATTCCGGCGGTGGGGGCGGCATGGCTGGCCAGCTCGCGGAGATCCTCGTCAGGGAAGGTTACCTCGCCTGACAGAGACATGATCGCGGTCATGGTAGCGCTCGCCGATCGAGTCCATAAACCCCCAGTATGAGCACCTCCGCAGCATCAACCGAATACACAGGCTGGAAAGACGTCTACCGCGACAAGTGGAAGTGGGACTCCGTCCACTGGGGCACCCACTGCGTTGACTGCTATCCGGGCGACTGCCCCGTTCGCGTCTACGTGCGCAACGGCATCGTCTGGCGCGAGGAACAATCCGGTACCCTCCCCGTGATCGAAGAGGGCGTCCCGGACTTCAACCCCATGGGCTGCCAGAAGGGCGCCTCCTGGAGCCAGTCCCTTTACGGCCCCGACCGTGTGATGTACCCGCTCAAGCGCGCCGGTGAACGCGGCGAAGGCAAGTGGAACCGCATCTCCTGGGACCAGGCCCTCACTGAAATCGCCGGGATCTTGATCGATTCCATCAACGAGGTCGGCTCCAGTTCCATCGTCCAGGAAGGCACGCCCGAAGGTGGCGGTTCCCAGGGCATGCGCCGCTTCCTCTCCGTCATCGGCGGGCACTACCTGGACCTGAACGGCTCCATCAACGACTTCTCCATCGGCCTCCAGGAGACCTTCGGCAAGTTCAGCCCGACCTCCTCCGCCGACGACTGGTTCAAGTCAGAGCTCATCCTCTTCTGGCACATGAACCCGGTCTACACCCGCATTCACCTCTACCACTTCATCGCTGAGGCCCGTTACAACGGCGCCGAAGTGGTGAACATCTCCCCCGATGTCAACCCCTCCCATACCCACGCCGACTACCAGGTCCCCATCAACGGCGCCAGCGACCCGGCCTTCGCCCTGGCTCTCGTCCAGGTCATGTTTGAAGAGAACATCGCCGACTGGAAGTTCCTCAAGGAACAAACGGACTTCGGCTACCTCGTTCGCACCGATACCCGCCGCTACCTCCGCCAGACCGACGTCGAAGGCAAGGGCCGCGAGGACCAGATGTACCAGTGGGTGCCCGGCAAGGGACTGAAGCTGGCCGACCGGGGCAACATGCTCCTCAAGGGCGTGGACATCGCCCTCGAAGGTGTCTTCGACGTCAAGCTCGCCGATGGCTCGACCGTCCAGGTGACGCCCGTCTACGCCCTGCTCAAGAAGAAGCTGGATGCGGAGTACACGCCCGAAAAGCAGTTCCCCATCACCAGCGTCCATCCCGATACCATCCGCATGCTCGCCCGCAAGATCGCCACCAGGCGGACGAACATCATGCTCGGCTACAACGCCTGCAAGTTCTACCACGGCGATCTCATCGAGCGGACGATGTGCCTTGTGTTGGCGGCCAGTGGCAACTGGGGCAAGCACGGTACCGGTATCCGCTGCTGGGCCGCGGCCATGATCGATGGCACTGCCATCGCAATGGCCAAGCCCGGTCCCGGCGCCTCGAACAGCGAGATCATCCTCGCCGCCCGCGATGCGGGAGTCGCGGCCATGAAGGCGACCGACCCGACCATGACCACCGAAATCGCCATCCGCGAGCTTGGAAAGAAGATGGCCGGGAGCGAGCGCGGTGGCATCAACCAGACCGACCAGGTACCGGTTGCGGGCGGAACTTCGAGCCCGCCCGCCTTCTGGTGGTACTGGCAGGCCGGTTTCCGCGAACGCTGGAACCGCAAAGAGTGGAACGACCCCACCATGGCCCGCAGCTTTGACGACTACTTCAACGAAGCGATGCAGAAGGGCTGGTGGGACGGTCTCGATGCGCCCCGCCCCGAAAAGCCGCCCCGCGTCCTCATCGAATGTGGCGGAAACATGCTTCGCCGTACCCGCGGCGGCAAGAAGGCGCTCCTTGACACCCTCTGGCCAAGGCTCAAGGCCATCGTCACCATCGATTTCCGCATGAGCCAGACGGCGCTCTACGCCGACTACTTCCTGCCCGCCGCCCAGCACTACGAGAAGATCACCTTCGGCATGCCCACGCCCCACGTGATGAACCTCACCCTCGGTGACCGCGCCGCAGCACCGCCAGGCGAAGCCAAGGACGAATGGCAGCTCTTCGACCTCCTTCTCAAGAAGGTCGCCGAAGTCGCCGCCAGCCGCGGCCTCACCGGCTACACGGGCGACAACGGGGTCTACCGCGACTACGCCGGACTCCCCCGCGCTTACTCGATGAACGGCTACTTCGATAGCGAAGACGCCCGCATCGACGAGATCGTCCGCGACACCGCCCTCGCCGGCACGATCCCCATGGGCACGACGCTCACCACCCTGCGCGAAAAGGGCCACGTCCGCTTCATCGATTGGGGCCTCGCTCCCATGGGCCTCTCCCAGGCCTCCCCGGTCGAGCCCAACAAGACCCACGTGCCCTTCCGCGACCACGTCGAAAGGGGCGACCCCTTCCCCACCTACGCTCGCCGCGCCCAGTTCTACATCGATCACCCGTGGTTCCTCGAAGCGGGCGAAGAGCTACCCGTCTACAAGCCCAACCCGGATATGGGCGGCCAGTATCCGCTTGGCCTGACCTCGGGTCACAACCGCTGGTCAGTCCATACCATGAACCAGGCCAACAAGGTCATTCTCGGCACCCACCGCGGCGAACCGTTCGTCCAGGTCAACACCGATGACGCCGCCGCCCGCGGCGTGAACGACGATGACCTGGTCCGGGTCTTCAACGATGTGAGCGACTTCGTCGCCCGCGCCAAGGTTGCCCCCAACGTCAAGCCCGGCCAGGTCGTCTCGTACAACGGCTGGGCCGGGTTCCAGTACAAGAACTGGTCCGGCGCAAACGAGATCGAGCCCGGGATGGTGAAGTGGATCGCCTTTGCAGGCGGCTACGGCCACCTCCAGCATCTCGGCGTCGAATGGCAGCCTGTCCCGGCCGAACGCTGGGTACGCTGCGACTTCGAAAAGGTCCCCGGGTAGGGTCGCTGTTTCAAAGCCATCCCCTTCTTGCCGCGGGCAGCCTCCCCTGGGAGGTTGCCCGCAGCCTGCGTGATTCCGCGAACGCCGCGGCCTAAGCTCAGTCGCACCCTGCTTCGGAGGATCGCTATGACTGTCATTCCACCCGGCGAAATCGGCCCACCCGAGCCCGTGACGTACGACTGGCCTGCGCTTGTGGACGACCTGAACCGCCTCCTGCGCCTGAAGACCACGCCCATTGGCATGAAGCTTTTCGGCACCGTCGCGGAGATGGAAGCGATCCCGAAGATCCGCCGCCCCCAGGCCATTCACACCGCCGACCAGGTGGTGGCCCAGGCTGCCCGGCTGGGGTGGACCGTTGGCGCCACCGCTGAAGACCTCTCCGGCGCCCAGTGTGGAGCCGTCCTCGGTCTCCACCCCCGCGATGAGCAGTGGCTCTCCGGCCGCGCAATGACCGGCGTCTGGTTCGAAACCCTGGAGGACAGCGCTGCCCACCAGTCCGCCATGGACACCGTCCCGTTCGGGCGTTACGAGGCCTTTGCCGTTTCGCCGCTTACCTCTGGCCGGCTCGATCCGCCGGACATCTGCCTCGTCTACGCCACACCGGGTCAGATGATCATCCTCATCAACGGCCTGCAGTGGTCGGGTTACCGGAAGTTCGACTGGAGCGTCGTGGGCGAATCGTCGTGTGCCGACTCATGGGGCCGCGCGCTCGCCACCGGCCAGCCGAGCCTCTCCATCCCCTGCTTCGCGGAGCGCCGCTACGGTGGCGTGCTCGACGAGGAGCTCCTGATGGCAATGCCACCGCGCTTCCTGCCGAAGGCGATTGCCGGCATGCAGCGCCTGGCAGCCAACGGACTTCGCTACCCGATCCCCCAGTACGGCATCCAGTCCGATGCGCGCGCTGGCCTCGGTGTCAGCTACGGCGGCCGTTAGGATGAGGCGACGGGGATGAGGCATGAGGCGTGAGGGATGGGCGTCCCGGAGCGGCTCACGCATCCCTCACGCCTTTCGCCTCATTTCCTCACAGCGGCGCGCCCTTGAGCCCCATCAGTCCCTTCAGCATCTGCACTTCGCCCAGGTGCTCGGCCGTGTGGCCGATTGCGAAGAAGGCGACCGCGTCCAGCTTCGTCATGCTGTCATAGCCCGGGTACACCTCGGCGAAAAACGGCAGGGCTAGCTCAGCGCTCGCTTCCTCATCGGTCATGCCCGCAAGTCCGTTCGAGATGCCCTCTCCCACCGCCTTCGCGTAGGCGCAGAGTTCACCCATGTCGAGGTCGAGGGCCGCGATCTGCGCACGCGTCATACCGTTCCCGAATCGGCTCGCGCCGGTGTCGGCCACGGGAAGACGCGAGTCCCAGCCGCCGGTGGCAAAGACGCTCGGGCGCTGGAAAACCATCCCGTGCACCAGTTCGTCCGCCGCCCGGTAGGTGTGCCAGGTCGCGAAGACGATGGAGCTGTCATGCCCATCGGGCTGCCAGCGGAGCTGCTCAGGCGAAAGGCCCTTCGTGAGCAGTTCCGGGTACCAGTGCCAGAAAGCAAGGTTCTTTGCGAGTGCGGCAGCGATTGCCATGGCGGGCCTCCTTGATGATGGCGCGTACGCTAGCGCAAGTTCCGGGCGGTGAGAAGACGGGCGGGTCAGGCACTCGCCCTGGCGCTGGGGCGCCGCCTCAGCCTGCACGCCTTGATGCAGCTATCCGGGCAGCCACGAGGTCATATTCCATCTGGAGGCCAAGCCAGGCCCGGGCGGGAGTACCGAGCACCTGCTCCAGTTCAAGCGCGGTCTGAGCGGTTATCCGCTTTCTCCCGTTTACGATCTCGCTGACTGCCTGCGGGGGCCGTTGCAGGGCTTCCGCAAGCGCCTTCTGAGTCAGCCTGCGTGCGCGCAGCTCTTCGGCGAGGACTTCGCCAGGGTGAATCGCGAGTCCGGGAGAGATGTCCGGGCCGATCGCGAAGACTTCAGTCGCCATAGTGGTTCGAAACCTCCTGAATGATGACCGCGTTCACGTCACTGACGGGAGTGACAATCAGGCGCCAGCGGCCATGAAGAGCAAGGGCCCACTGACCCGCGCGGGGACCCTTCAGCGGGTGTGGACGGAGGTGGGCAAAGTGGTGAACTTCGGCGAAGGAGTCGAGCGACTTGAGCAGCAATGCCCGCATGATGTAGGCCCTTGCCACCGCCGGTCCCCATTCGCGCCTCGCCACGGTGTCGTCCTGATAGCACCGTAGAAGCCTCCGGGAGGCGAAGCGCAGCTCCACGGATTGCTACCATACCATCACCCAGCGGGCGTCGCGACAGGTTCGCCGACGTCCGGCCCCAAATGAAAAGCGGGGCCCGAGTGCTCGGGACCCCGCTGAAGGAGCGTGAGCTGAGGTGACCGCCCGCCGTCAGGCGCGGCCCTTCATGATCATGCTCCAGTAGAGCCGCGGCAGCCCGTACTTCTTCACCCAGTACATCGTCCGCCGCTCCTTCGACTGGTCGATCTTGAAGCTCTCCTTCGGCGTCAGGTCGTAGTCGAACTCGGCCATCACAAGCTTCCCGTAGCCTGTCACGAGCGGGCAGGCGGTGTAGCCATCGTAGCTGGCGGAGAGCGGCTTCGATTCGATGAGGGCGAGCAGGTTCTTCACCAGTGCCGGCGCCTGCTTTCGCACGGCCGCGCCCGTCTTGCTTGTTGGCAGTGAGCTCGCATCACCAAGCGAGAACACGTTCGGGTACTTCGTGTGCTGCAACGTGTTCTTGTTCACGTCGACCCAGCCATCCGCATTCGCCAGCGGGCTGTTGCGGATGAAGTCTGGTGCGCTCTGCGGCGGCGTCACGTGCAGCAGGTCATATTTCACGATGGTCTCTTCGTTCGTGTCGAGGTTCACGAGCACTGCCTCCCTGGTCGCGGGCCGTACCTCGACCAGGTTCGTGCGATACCGGGCATCGATCCCCTTGCGATCGATCACCTTGCGCAGGGTCTTCGCGTACTTCTCGACCTGGAAGATCCCCGCATTCGCGGTGGCGAAGATGATGGTCGACTTCTCGCGCACGCCCTGCTTGCGGAAGGCGTCATCGGCCAGGTACGCGATCTTCTGAGGGGCGCCGCCGCATTTGATGGGCGTGGCCGGGTGGGTGAAGATCGCCGTTCCACCTTTGAAGTTGCTGATGAACTCCCACGTCTTATCCACATAATCGTAGCTGTAGTTGCTGCAGACTCCGTCCTTGCCGATCGCCTCGGGCAGCCCCTTCACGGCGCCCCAGTTGAGCTGCATGCCCGGAGCGACGACCAGGTAGTCGTAGGAAACCTTTGTTCCGCCGGCCGTGACCAGTGCGTTCTCGTCGGGGCAGAACGTTGTCACCGCATCCCTTATCCAGGTGGCGCCCTTCGGGATCACAGATGCCTCGGAGTGAACGGTCGCCTCGCGCTTCGCGTCACCGCCGCCGACAAGCGTCCACAGCGGCTGATAGTAGTGCTTGTCCGACGGCTCGATGATGGCGACATCGAGCCCCTTCGACTTGCGCAGCAGCTGCGCTGCCACGCTGATGCCCCCGTTGCCACCGCCCACCACCACAACCCGGTGATGAAGCAGCTTCTGTGCCGTCGTGGCCTGGGCCTCCTGTACCTGCGTCATGTCGAAATCCCCTCCGGAACCCGGCAACGGTGCATGAAAAGGCAGGCGAGCGCTCCTGCATCTCCGCAACGCCGGACTGAAATGAATAAAGTAGAGCTAGGAACTCAACTTTAGCCCAAGGTACGTATGCAGCTGACGCCTGTCAAGTGGGAGCCAATGCCGCTCCCCCACTAGAATGAAGGTGGGCCCCCGTAGCTCAGGGGATAGAGCAGGCGCCTTCTAAGCGTCTGGCCGCAGGTTCGAATCCTGCCGGGGGCGCCACCGGGACCGCCCAGGGTCCAGTTCGTTTGCCGCGTCGCTCACCGGAACAGCACCAGCCCTGCTCCCGCCCCGAGTACCACCGCCAGTGCCGGGCTGCGGTTCCACCACGCCACCATCAGGAACGCCCCTGCCGCCAGGAATGCTGCCCCCACTCCCTCCACACCGATGCGAAAGAGCGTATAGACCCCGGCTCCAAGCAGCCCAAGCCCCACAGGGCTCACCGTTCGCCGCGCCACCTCAACCACGGGATGGTCCCCTAGCCGCGACCACCGGTCGGCAACGAGCCACGTCGCGGTAGCGGCCGGCACGAACATGCCTGCACTGGCGGCCGCTGCCCCGGGGATGCCTGCCACCCGGTAGCCGATCATCGCCACCATCAGCATCCCTGGCCCCGGGGTGACCTGCGAAAGCGCAAACGCGTCCACGAACTCCCTGTGCGTCACCCAGCCGTGTGCGCCGACTGCCTCGCGTTCCATTTCCGGCAGAATGCCGATCCCGCCCCCAAACGCGACCAGGCTGAGGCGCGCGAACACCCAGAGCAGTTCGAGCAGCTCGCTCACCGGCGGCTCGCCATTGCCAGCACGAGCGAAACCGGGATGCAAATCCCAAGCACGAGGTAGATCGGGCAGCCCAACGGCCCAAAGAGCACGAATGTGAGAGCCGCAACTGGTGCTCCACGCGCACCTCCCAGCCCGCCGCGCAGCCGCGCGAGCGCCGCTGCCGCGAGACCAGCCGCCGAGGCCGCCACTCCCGTTCCCACTGGCTCTGTGAGCGAGGCCGGCATGCCGTTGAAGTAGAGCCAGGCCAGCGCCACGATGGTCACAGCGCCCGGCGCCACCAGGCACAGCACCGCCAATGCCGCGCCCGTGGCGCCGTGAAGCCGCTGCCCAAGATAGGCGGCCAGGTTGCCGATATTCGGTCCCGGCATCACCTGGCTCACTGCCACCGCCTCAAGGAACTCCTCGTCGCTGATCCACCCGCGCCGCCGGACAAGTTCGTCGTGGAAGTAAGCCGCCCTGCCCCCACCGAAGCTGATGGCGCCAATCAGCCCGAATGAGCGCAGCATGCGCCTCAGTGCCGGGCGCGCCGGTGGTGGCCTCACCATCGCGCAAGCGTACGACCGGGGCCATGCTCGCGCGATAGCCCCGTTGTGCGGCGCTTGCCATCGTCCCTGCCATTCCCCACGATTCCTTCTGAGGAGTCACCCATGAAGGTCTCGCCCCACGTTCGCGCTGTCCAGGTTCCCGATGACAACCCGATGCATCCCCAGTTCACGAACATCTACCTCGTGGGCGATGGCCAGTCCCTGGCGATCGATTCCGGAGAGGCAATCGAACGCTACCGCTGGATGCTGCGCGGTTACCTTGCCGCCACAGAGCGCACCGAGATCGCCATCGCCGCCATCACCCACCACCACTCTGACCACAGCGGAAACCTCAAGTGGGCTCGCGAGGTCTTCGGCGCTGAAGTGGCCATCCCGGGCAATGCCCGGCCGCTCCTCAAGGGACGACTTCCGTCGCGCGGAGTGGCCCGCCTTGCCGATGGACAGGTGCTCGACATGGGTGGTGGCGCAAGAGCACAGGTGTTGGTCACGCCCGGGCACAGTGTTGATTCGGTGTGCTACTACCTCGAAGACGATGGCGTGCTCTTCACCGGCGATACGCTCCTGGGGAGCACCACTACCACCGTCAATGACCTCGGCGCCTACCGGCGCACGCTCGCCCGGCTGCTTCAGCTTCCCAACCTGAAAGTCATCTGTCCCGGCCACGGTCCCCTCGTGAACGACCCCCGCGAACGCCTCCAGTCCTATATCGACCATCGCAACATGCGCGAACGCCAGATCCTTGGTGCACTGGCCGGGGCAGGTGCGCTGACAAGCTGGGAGATAATGCTCAAGCTGTACCCCGATATCGATAGGCGCCTCCGCTTTGCCGCCGACGGCAACGTTCGCAGCCACCTGAAGCAGCTCGAAGAAGAGGGCCGCATCAAGGCCCATCCCGGCACGCCCCGCCACCCAAGCGCCGCAAAGCAGCGGCGCGAAGTGGAGCATGCAAAGGTGCGCGAGCGCATAATCAGCCAGGCGAGGAAGCTGGAAGCCGAGCAACGCCGCGCCGGGCTTCGAGCACAGGAGAACCCCCCGGCCGGACAGTGGAAAGAGCCGCCGCGCTTCGAGCTCACCTGACGAACACCCCAGTCCCAGGGATCACCGCCGATGCCACGAATGCAGCCCGCCGTCTTCGCCGAGTTCCTCCAACAGCCGCACATTGGCGTGCTGGCGAGCCTGCGCAGCGATGGGCGCCCCTACACAGTCCCGGTCTGGTGGCTCTGGAACGAGGGCGTCATCTGGGTCACAGGGACGCACACACGCGTTTGGTGCCAGCAGATAAAGCGCGATCCCCGCGTGTCGCTGTGCATCGAGGCGACCGGACCCGTCCCCGGTCACATCGAATTTGATGGCATCGCCGAGGTATTGACTTTGCCCGAATTTGACATCTGGCCCATCTCTCGTGAGCTGGCCGAAAAGTACGTTGGGCGCAACGACCCGCACCGTGCCCCGGCAGTGGACGCGTTCTTCGCCAACATGCAGACCGAACCGCGCCTCCTCTTGCGCATCACCCCAACCGTCACGCGCGCCATCGACATGCGGGTCTACCGCGGGAAGAAGGCGGACCGCGAGTACCAGGAGCGTATGCGCCCCGGCGCCTCCGGTGACCGGCCCGCCCCGCGTTGACACGCCGCCCGGCTCCCCAGCACGATCTCTGCACACACTCTTGAATTCGAGGAACCCGGGCCCCGCGAACGGTCCCGCGCTCGCGTAGGCTCACTGCATGCCATGACAAACCAGGTCCAGCGCCGCCTTGCCATAAGCGTCCAGCCCGTCCCGAAGCAGGATGCCGAGGAACGCAAACGCAACTTCGATGAAACCTACCTGGGTTTCGACTCCTCCGCCGCGGTGATAGAAGCCTCCCGCTGCCTGCAATGCCCATCGGCCCCGTGCCAGGAGGCCTGCCCGGTCAGCAACGATATCCCCGGGGCCTTCGCCCTGCTCGAGGTAGGCGACATCATTGGGGCGGCCAACAAGTTCAGGGAAACGAGCAACCTCCCCGAGATGTGCGGCCGGCTGTGTCCCCAGGAGAAGCTCTGCGAAGGCGCCTGTGTGGTCGGCTTTGCCATTCGCCCCGACGGCCGGGCCGAGCCACCCGTTACCATCGGCAAGCTCGAAGCCTTCTGCACCGACTACCAGCGCCAGGAGTTGCAGGGCTATCCCAGGCCCAGGTACCAAGCCGAACCCACCGGCGCAAAGGTCGCAATTGTCGGCTCGGGCCCGGCCGGCCTGGCCGTCGCCGAACAGCTTGCCCGCCTTGGCCACCAGTGCACCGTGTTCGAAGCCTGGCCCGAACCGGGCGGTGTCCTCGTCTACGGCATCCCCAATTTCAAGATGCGCAAGAGCATCGTCGATGACTACATCGCTCACCTCGAATCGCTGGGCGTGAAGTTCGTACTCGATACATGGGTCGGCAAAGACATCACCATCGATGGAATGCTCGATGGCGAATTCGATGCTGTCTTTCTTGGCACCGGGGCCGGCGTCGGCAATGAGATGGGGATCGAGGGCGAAGAGCTCGAGGGAGTCCACAGCGCCACGGACTTCCTCGTCCGCGGCAATCTCCCTCCCGAACAGCTTCCGGCCCACCTGCGCGAGCCCCTTCCAAGGCTCCAGAACGTCGTCGTCATCGGTGGTGGCGACACCTCGATGGACTGCGTCCGCACCGCAATCAGGCTCGGGGTGCGCAACGTCTCCTGCGTCTACCGGCGCACCGAGGCGGAGATGCCCGGCCGGGCCGAAGAGCGCAAGAACGCCCGCGAAGAGGGTGTCCGTTTCGAGATGCTGACCCTGCCGGTCCGCATCATTGGCGACGAGAACGGCCGCGTGAAGTCAGTGGAATGCCAGCGCATGGAACTCGGCGAGCCCGATGAGTCCGGCCGCCGCCGCCCGGTCGCGGTGAAGGGGAGCGAGTTCATGGTCCCTGCCGACGCGGCTGTCATTGCCATCGGCTACGGTGCCGACCCGCTCGTTCCCCAGACCACGCAGGGTCTCCAATCCGACCGCAAGGCCCTGATCAAGGTCGATCATCGTGGTAGAACCACGCGCCGGGGCGTATTCGCCGGCGGCGACAATGTCAACGGCGCCGACCTGGTGGTGACCGCTCTCGCTGCGGGCCGCACAGCCGCGGAGGCGATTGCCGCCTACCTCGAAACGCTTCCCCCGCGCCCACGCCGTTAGGCGCAACGGGCGGAACGATTTACAGGGACTTTACAGAGCCCGGGCTGCTGGAGCGGCCCCGTTCGTTCGACGTTTACGGTAGATACACCGGAGCAACGTGCGTGAACAAGCCCCAGGCTCTGAATGCGTTCCTGTTCCCCTCGGCGGACCAGCGCGCCCTCGGGTCGGTTGAGACCCCCGCCATCCTGCGCTGGTCGCGGCCCACCACGCTCGCGCTCTGGCTGGTCGTCTTCGCCATCGAAGCCCAGACTATCGTCTCGACCGGCACATCCCGCCACTGGATCGCCATCGTCCTCTCCTCGGCCCTCTTCATCGCCGCCCACGTCCAGTTCTGGTACGAGGAATCGGAACAGGGGCGCCGCTTCCATCGCACGCTCGAAAAGATGCGTGGCCGCATCTATGAGGACGACGAGACCGGCCTTCCCAACAGCCGCCACTTCGTCTTTGAGCTTCGCCGCCAGATGATGCGCTCCGTTCGCAACGGGCGGGGCTTCTCTCTCGTTCTCACCGACATCGCCGGGTTCGAAAGTATCGGCGACAGCCGCGACCGCACTCTCATGTCCATCGGCCGCACCCTGCGCCAGGCGATGGGCGATGGCGACTTCACGGCCCGCCTCCAGGGCTCCATCTTCGCTGCCATCGTCTCCGATGAGCGCGACCGGACCGCCGCCGAAAAGGCCGATTCAGCCCTCGTTGCGCTCGGCTCGTGCATTCCGCTTGAGCATGCCGGGCTGGCCTATCCGATCGTTTCCATCACCGGTTACGAGGGCGAAATCGAAGTACGCGACTTCCTGCGGCGCGCCCAGCGCGACCTCATCGCCACTCGCTCCCACGATGTAGCCGCACGGCCACGTCCGAAGGCGCAACGGCGCGCGACGACCGCGGCCTGACAGAAGAGCACGCTTCCTGCGCGGGAGCTCTCAGCGTGGTGTACGGAGCCCGGTAGCCTGGCCGCTACCGGGCTCTTCTCTTCGCGTGCTACGGAGCAACGAAAAGGCCCCGGCTGCCTGGGGCTCACGACGTATCGACTGGTTGCTGGAGCGGGCGAAGGGAATCGAACCCTCGTCTCAACCTTGGGAAGGTCGCATTCTGCCATTGAACCACACCCGCGCGGTTCCGCCAGCCATCGTATCATCTGCCCACACCGAAGATGAAGCCGGAGGCGCCGAATGCCCCTTCCCCGGGATCTTGCCCTTACTCCTGACCAGCTGGACGAACTGATGCTCTCCTCGTGGAACATGCGCATCGCCACCATCGGGCCGGGGACACGCATCAACCTCACCCCTCTCTGGTTCGGCTGGGCTGGCGGCTGTATCTACACGTACTGCCGCGGTCAGAAGGTCGAAAACCTCCGCCGCAATCCTGTTGCCACCATCCTCGTCGACCGCAATGAAAGGTTCCCCGAGCTCCAGGGCGCCATGTTCCAGGGCATGGCCACCGTCCTCGAGGACGCGACCGCCGAGGCCGCCGATCCCCACCTGGAGGAGGTCCGCCTGCAGATGGGCCGAAAGTACGCCGGGGGGCATGGAGAACCGGCCGAGCCACGCCGCAACGAAGCCACCGCCCGCGGCCGGAACTGGCGCTGGGTACGTTTCAACCCATCCCACGCCATCACCTGGGACAACTTCAAGCTCGGCGCCCTCAAGCGTTCCTGACCGCGCCGCGTCCCTGTTGACAGCCATCGGAGAATGAAGGCAGGACTTCTGTGAAGGAGGGCGCCATGCACGGTCATGTGAGCGCTGTTCTTGCTGAAAAGGGACGGCAGGTATACACGGTCGCACGGGGAGAGAGTGTCCGCGACGCCGTCCACCATATGAACGACAGTGGCGTCGGGGCGTTGCTAGTCACCGAGGGCGCCGCTCCGGTCGGCATCTTCACCGAACGAGACGTCCTCCGGCGCGTCGTCGATGTCGGGCGCGACCCCAACTCTACCCGTGTTGACGAGGTGATGACCGCGGACCTTATCGTCGTGGAACCCTCCACCACAATTGACCAGGCCATGGCGGTCATGACGCAACGGCGCTGCCGCCATCTGCCCGTGGTGGATGAAGGCAGGGTTGTCGGCATGGTCTCCATTGGCGACCTCATTCGCTGGGTCAGCCTCGAACAGGAGGTCGAGATCCAGTACCTCGTGGAGTACATCCAGGGCCGCCGTACCGCCTGACGGGCCCCTCCCGGGCTTTCCCCGCCAGGGGCGCCCGCACGCCGTGCCGCTCTCGCGTGCCTGCGTGCGCTACTTGAATTCGTAGCCGCCCTTCACCCCTGCTGGCTCCGGGTCGGTGAGCACGTTGACGCAGGCAGGCCTTCCGCTGTCAAAGGCACGCGCGATGGCGGCCTTGATCTGTTCGGGATGCTCCACGAACTCGCCGTGGCCGCCCAGCCCTTCGACAACCTTGTCATAACGGGCGTTGTCACCGAGCATTGTCGCCGGCGTTCGGCCCGCGCCATACTGCGCCTTCTGGCCAACGTAGATCTGGTGCCAGCAGCGGTCATTGCCGATCACCGACACGATCGGCATCTCAAAGCGCACGAAGGTATCGAAGTCGAACCCATTGAGCCCGAACGTGCCGTCTCCGTTCACCATCAGCACCTTCTTCTCAGGAGCGGCCACCGCTGCCGCCATGCAAAAGCCGGTGCCCACCCCGAGCGTGCCGAAGGGGCCTGGGTCCATCCACTGCCCCGGGTTGTTCACCGGCAGCACGCTCGCCGCCAGCGCAACGATATCCCCTCCATCGCCGACGACGATCGTCTCGTCATCGACGAACTCGGCGATCTCCTTGCAGAGCCGGAGTGGGTGGATCGGCATCGCGTCAGAGTTCATGAAGACCTCGCGCTGCGCGTCGGCCATTCCTTCCAGGCCGCGCAGGTACTGCATCCATTCCCCGTGGTCGCCCTTGCCGATCTCTGCCGTCAGCTGCATGAGCGCCTGCCTGATGTTCGCCTCAATCCCGATGCTGATGTCCCTGTTCTTGCCTATCTCGCGCGGGTCCACATCAATCTGGATGAGCTGCGCTTCGGGGTTCCAGGCGGGCGCGCGCCCGTATTTCAGCCGGAAGTCGATTGGCGTCCCCAGGACAACGATCACATCCGCCTGCGAGAAGGCCGGCTTACGCGAAAGCGAGAAGAAGTTCGGGTTCTCCTGCCGCAAAGTGCCGCGGCCCATGGCATTGGTGTAGACGGGCACGTCGGCCGCGCGCGCGAATTCGGCCAGCTCCCTGTGCGCCCTGTGCCAGAAAACACCCGAGCCCGCCATCACCATCGGTTTCTTCGCCCGGGAGATTGCCTTGGCTGCCGCCTTGATGAGCTGCGGGTCGCCCATCACCTCACCCTGCGGGCGGTAGCTTCGCGGCCACTGCACCTGGTCCTCATCCACACGGCCGAAGAGCACGTCCGAAGGCACCTGCAAGAACACAGGGCCGTACCGCCCCGTCATCGCCTCACGGAACGCCATCGCCATGTAGTACGGCAGCCGCCGCGTCTCAAACACCGTCTGCGACCACTTCGTGATCGGCTCCATCACCCGCTGAAGCTCGATGTCCTGCAGCGAACCCATGTCGAACTCTCGCATCGGCGAACGGCCGCCGATGACCACCATCGGGCTGGATGCCTGGTACGCGTTCGCCACCGCCGTCACTACGTCGGTCACTCCCGGCCCGGCCGTCACCACGCACACGCCGGGCTTGAAGGTAATCCTCGAATAGCCATCCGCAGCGTGGCCTGCCGATTGCTCATGGCGTGTGTCGATGACCTGGATGCCGTTGTTCAGGCACCCCTCGTAGATGTTCTGCACGTGCCCGCCCGAGAGCGTGAACAGGTGGTTCACGCCCTCCTGCTTGACCATCCGGGCGATGATCTCGCCCCCATCAATCAGGTTGCCCATGGGTGTTTCCTTGGAAGCTTGTAGTGGCCGGAGTATACGCGGGCGCGCCTTCAGCCGCCCGCAAGCGCCCCCGCCGGTGACGGCGGACGTGTAGCCCCTCCCAGGGTAAGCACCGTCAGCCCCACGGCGGCGGCGCCGGCGCACACGGCTCCGAGCACAAACGGCGCTTGCGGGCCCACCTGGTCCCAGAGCAGCCCGGCAAGCACGCTCGAAGACAGCGCGGCCAGCCCTGCTACGCCCTGGAAGAGCCCCAGTGCGCTCGTTCGCAGCGGTCCGGGCGCAAGGTCAACCACCAGCGCCTTCGACACCCCATCGGTCATGCCCATGTAGGCGCCGTAAACAATGAACAACGGCCAGACCGCTTCACCACCCGCGAATGCAAATCCCGAATAGACCGCCGCGAACGCCGACCAGCCCACGACCATCACCCAGGCCCGCGGAACCCGGTCCGAGATTATCCCCGCCGGCAGCGACAGTGCCGCGTACACCGTGTTGAAAGCGACGTAGGCAAGCACCACCATCGTCGTCGTGAGGCCGAGGTCTTCGGCCCGCAGGATGAGGAACGCATCCGACGAGTTCCCGAACATGAAGAGCACCGTAACGGCGAGCAGCAGGTAGAAACGCCCGGGCAGGTCCCCGAATCGCCAGCCCCCCGTCTTCGTGCTCGGCACAGCCGGGGCATCTCGTGGTAGCCAGCGCAGCGCCACCACTGAAAGCACGCCCGGCACGACCGCAATCGCGATCACGAGCCGCAGGCGGTCGTCGAGCAAGGCGAGCAGGGCAAGCGCCAGCAACGGCCCTCCTACCGCCCCGAGCGTGTCGAGTGTGCGGTGAAACCCGAACACCCGCCCGACATGGGCCGGCTGGGCGAAATCCGCCAGCATGGCGTCCCGGGGCGCCGTCCGCAGCCCTTTGCCAAAGCGGTCGAGTGCCCTGCCAGCCAGGGCCATCGGCCAGGCGGCAGCCACGGCCAGGAGTGCCTTCCCCAGCGTCGCCAGCGAATACCCGCCCACCACGAACGGCCTGCGCTGCCCCGACCGGTCGGACCAGCGCCCGGAAGCCATCTTCGTCAGATTGGCGGTTCCCTCGGCTACCCCTTCGACAATGCCCAGGGCCAGCGCCGGCGCCCCGAGCGTGCCCGTGACGAAGAGCGGGATAACCGGGTAGACCATCTCGCCGGAGAGGTCCGCCAGGAAGGAAACGATGCCGAGGACGACGATCGGCCGCGTTATGCCCGCCAGCCGGGTTCCGGGCGCCTGCGTCACCCCGGGGCTCGCCTCACCTCTCACTCAGAGGTGCTCCTTGAGCCAGTCCCCCGCCGCCTTGATCACGTCTGGCCCAATCTCGAAGTGGCCTCCGGGCAGCCAGACAATGTCCTTCGTCCCCTTGAGTGCATCGTAAAGAGCCTCGGTCGCCTGCCGGGGGATCAGCTCGTCGTTGGTCTTTCCCACAATGCGCACGGCGACCCGGGCCAGCCCACCCACGTGGGACTCGGGCCCTGTTGCCGGCCCGGCCAGCCCGCCTTCGCCGACAAGACAGAACACCGCTGCTTTGAACCGCCCGTCGGCAGAAACGGCGGGAATGCCCAGCATGCTTCCCATCGAGTACCCGGCGAAGCCCAGCCTCGTCAGGTCCAGCGGGTAGACCCGGGCCAGCGCATCGACAACGGCCGTGACCTCTGCTGCGAACTGTGCGGCGATTGCCGGGAACCGGCCCCGATCCCGGAAGATGGCCATCGGGTCGTGGTTCGTTCGTTCGCCATGCAGCGGTGCGTCCAGTCCGGCGCAGGCCCAGCCCCGGCGTGCCCACGCCTTCGCCGGCTCCTCCACGAAGTAGTCATCCTTCGAAGACGTCGCCGGGTGCTGGATCAGCACAAGCGGGAGCGGCCCCTCGGGTTCAGGCGGGAGGAACATCAGCCCGGGCACACGTTCGTCCCCTACCTCCAGCGAAAAGCGCACCTCTCGCAGGTCGGCGTAGAGTCGTTCGCGGTGGGCCAGCTCGCTGCTCACGGTGCCTAGGGTAGCCCGATACCCCCCGTTCGCGCTCGTTGCTGCCCCGGCGCGCACCCTGCCCCACCTTCCCACCCGTTCGCAACCGCGCAGGGCTGTTGTCGAGCGGGCTTGTCTCCGTCTTGTATTGTGTGTGCAGACGGTCTGTGCGATTGTCCGCGCCGGCCGGCCACACCTCACCTTGATCGAGCGTACTGATGCCTGCTGACTCTCGCCCTCTTCCGGTCCGCCTTCTTCTGCTGGCCGGGCTTCTCCTGCTCTTGCCCGCGGCCAGCATCCACTCCCCGGCAGCGCGCGCTGCCGGGCCCGATGCAGTGCTCACCGTGAACAGCCTCGACGACACCGACCTTCCCGACGCCGCCCTCACCCTGCGGGAGGCAATCCTCATTGCCACCGGCGCCCTCACCATCGACATCAGCGCCGACGAGCAGGCCCAGACCCAGGGCTGTTTCTTCGATTCGGTTGGCAACATCACCGGCGGTTGCGGCGCCGGCAAGACGGAGCTCATCCAGTTCGCGCCATCCCTGGGCACATCCCCCGTCATCACCCTCACGAGCCCGCTTCCTGCCATCAACGATTCCGTTGGCCTGGCCCTCAATGGCGGCGCCGTGGCTCCGATCATCAACGCCGCCGCTGCCGGCGACGATGCTGACGGGTTCGTCATCACGTCGTCAGCTAACAACATCAGCCTCATCGCCGTTGTGGGCGCCCCGCGCGATGGATTCAGCATCACGGGCAGCGGGAACGTGCTCTTCGGGGTGGGAGTGCGCTCCAGTGGGCGGCACGGCGTTCTGATAGGCGCCGGCTCCGGCAACCAGGTGCAGTATTCGAGCATCGGCGTTGTAACCGGCGCCGACTCAGCCTGCACCGACGGCAATGCCGCCAGCGGCATCTACATCGGCGGCTCCGCCACCGCCGCCACAGTTTCCGGGAGCGTCATCGGCTGCAATGCCGGCGACGGCGTCACCATCGACGGCGCCAAGGATAGCGTCCTCCACACCAACCATATTGGCCTCTCATCCACCGGCGCAGCGCTCGCCAACGGCTACGGTGTGGCTCTCTTTGGTGGGGCCACCGGCAACCAGGTCGGCCCCGGCCCTGCAGGCGAGGCCAACGTGATCGGCGGAAACACTAACGCCGGTGTCTACCTGGTGGGCGAAGGGACGACCGCCAACACCGTGATCGGCAACACTATCGGCCTCAAACCGGGTGGCGAGGTTGCAGCTCCAAACGGCGGTCCGGGCGTGGAGATCTCCACGGGCGCCGATGCGAACACCGTGCGCAGCAATGTCATCTCTGGCAATACGGCCCAGGGCGTGCTCGTATCCGGCGCCGCAAACTCGGTCATCGCGGGCAACCGCATCGGCACCAACGGCCTGGGCTCTGGCCCTGTTCCAAACGGGGCCGAAGGCGTGGTGCTCCAGTCGGGCGCAACCGGCACTGCCGTGGGCGGCCCCTCCGTCGCCGACCGCAATCTCATCAGCGGCAACGAGAATGCCGGGGTGGTTGTTCGCGATACGGCAACTTCGGGCAACGTCATCGAAGGCAACAACATCGGCCTGGACGCAAGCGGCATGGCCAAGATCCCCAACGGGCAGGCCGGCGTCGCCATCTTCGAGGGCGCGAACAACCGCGTTGGCGGCGATGGTGCAGTCATTCTGCAGTTCATCTCGGGCAACACGCGCGAGGGCGTCTACATCGAGAACGCCCCGGGCACGAAGATCGGCCGCAGCACCTCCATCGGCACAGCCTTCAACACCTCCGTCGCCGCTGGCAATTCGCGTGAGGGGGTGCTGATCAGCGGTGCAACGGGCGTGGTCGCTCGTCCCGGGATTGTCGCCGGGAACGGCATGGCTGGCGTGGCTGTTGTGGGCAGCAGCGCCACCGGCAACGTCGTTGCCCCCTACCTCATTGGAGCCAATGGTGGTCTCCCGGTTGACCTGGACAGCGACGGCGCCACCGCGAACGATGCCGGCGACGCCGATACCGGCCCCAACGGCCTGCTCAACCACCCGGAAATCACCGCACGGGCTGGCGGCACGGTGAGTGGCACGGCCTGCACCGATTGCGCTGTCCTTGTCTATGTCTCCTACGCCAACCCTGCCATGCCGGGCGGCAAGGCGGAGTTCCTAGCCCAGGTAACGGCGAGCGGTTCCGGCGCCTGGAGCGCTGCCATCCCGGCGGGCGTTCCCCTTTCCAACATCACCGCCATGGCCTGTACTGGCGCATGCACCCCGGGCAGCTCCACCTCCGAGCTGGCGCCAGTGGCCGTTGCTGCCCAGGTCAGGACCGTGGAATTCGCCGTCTCCGCCAGCAACGTCCAGGAGGGCGGCTCCGTGCAGGTCCAGGTAAGGCTCACCACCTCCGATGGTCTCCCTACCACCAGCGGCGTCACCGTGCAGTATGTGACCGCCAATGGGACCGCCACCGGCGGCGCCGACTTCACCCACGCAGCCGGCACCCTTTCGTTCCTCGGCGGAACGGCCAGTGGCGAAACCCGCACCATCACCATCGCCACGCTCGCCGATTCCGGCGAGGACCCTGGAGAGACCTTTGAGGTGAAGCTCACCACCTCCGGTAATGCCCGGCTTGGCGCTCTCACCGTCCACATGGTCACAATCGGCCCGCCCGGCTCGGGGCTTCCTCACCGGGTTTCGATTCCGTTGCTGGCACGAGATTGAGCGCGGCCATCCAGTCTCACTTGCTTTCATAACGCGCCTGGAGCTCGAAAAAACCGCTTGACACTGAACGGTTCCGGGTCAAGCATGCTTTCAGCGAGACGATCGCGCGCCTAGTCTGCCTCGGCAGAACGGGGGAACCAGTTTCATGGGGCGAATTCGGGACGGCCGCAACTCCACTGGTGGCGGCGCGTCGCGAAACGGCTAACTCCGGCCGTAGCCCGGCAGCTAACCTCGGCGGCGTAGGAAGACCCAACAAAAGGGCCTTCTGCAAATGGCCATCCTGGCCCGGCGACCATCGCGTGGGACGTCTGACGCCCCTGCTATCTTCATTCCAGATCTCACCGCCAGGTCCGCGCTTCGTGAGCGCGCCTGGAACATCCTGCCCTTCGCCCTGTCACTGTTCATCATCTCCACCATCTTCTGGGCTCCGTTCTACGCGCCCTGGGCGTTCGCCATCGGCACGCTCATTTTCTTCACCTACTGGTTGCTGCGCTCCTACGGCGTAGCCGTTGCCTGCGCAGTTGGGCTCCGCCGGATACGGCGCTGGCAGGCAGTCGATTGGCCCGCCAGGTACAGCCAGTGGCGCACCAAGCATCCCGGCGCACCCGCCTGGGACTGGCCACGCCACATGGTCATCATCCCCAACTACAACGAGAGCGAGGAAGGCCTTTCCCGCACCATAGATTCGCTGGCCGCACAACAGAACGCGGAGCAGCTGGTGGTTGTGATGGCCATGGAGGCCCGCGAAAGCGGCGCCGAGGCCAAGGCCGCCCGTCTCATTGCGCGCTATCGGCAGAGCTTCGGCAACATGTTCGCCACTTTCCATCCTGCCGGCCTGCCGGGGGAGACCCCGGGCAAGGGCTCGAATGAGGCCTGGGCCGCTCGCGAAGCGCGCATCTATCTCATCGAACGCCGCAGCCACGACATCGAGCGGTACACCATCACCAGCTGCGACGCCGATGCCGTCTTCCACCCGCGTCACTTCGCCGCCCTGAACTACCTCTTCCTCTCAAACAGCGATCGCTACCGCACCTTCTGGCAGCCCACCATTTTCAATTCAAACAACATCTGGGACATCCCCGCCCCCCTCCGCATCCCCGATGGTTTGTCGGGCATCAACCGCCTCTCCAACCTGGTGATGCCCGGCAGCGTGAAGTTCCCCACCTCGTGCTACTCGGTCAGCTGGAAGATGCTCGACGAGGTCGATTACTGGGACGAAGAGGTCATCCCGGAAGACTGGCACGTCTACCTCAAGTGCTGCTACACGCTCGGCGACCGGGTGCACGTGGAGGCGCTCTACCTGCCGCTTGGCAACGACTGCGTGCTCACCGACGGCTACTTCAAGACCCTCAAGGCCCACTACCACCAGAGCGTCCGCCACGCCTGGGGTGCGAGTGACATCCCCTACGCGTGGCGCGCGGCGGTTTCGCAGCGTAGCCCGCTCGGTGTTCGTCGACGGCTTCTGCTCGCCGGGGCGGTGACCAAGGTGCATGTCATGTGGGCTGCCCAGTGGTACCTGGTGACCCTCGGCATCCTCCTCCCTGCGCGTTTCGCCGGCGCCTTCGGCGCCCCTTTGCCTTCCTGGTGGACGCACCGTTACCCCGTTCCGGGACCGGGCTGGCACCCGGAGCAGGTCGTCCACCCGTCACGCTGGTTCGCTTTCGACTCCACCGGACTTGTGGAACCCACAATGTGGGTCAACCTGGTGGGCCTCCTCGTTGCCGTCTGTCTACTTCCGCTGCTTGCAATGATCCTCATCGAAACGCTGACCCGCCCCCGCCGGCCAGAGTACGTCAGCCGCAAGGCGGCTGCTGCCCAGTACACCATGTGGCCGCTGATGGCGGTGATAACCTTCTTCTTCGCCAGCCTGCCCGCGGTCCATGCCCAGGCGAAGCTCGCCCGCGGCAGGGGCCTCATCTACCGTGTTGCCGAAAAGGGCAGCCGCCGGGTCGCTGTGCCCCAGCCCGCGGCATCGGTCGAGCCACTCCCCGGCGACGCTGTGGGCGCCCTTGGGGGCGGTTCCTAGTCCACGCCCTGCCACACTCCATAACCGGGGCCCGGTTCACCGTGAGTCGGGCCCCTGCTTTCGCCCGGGCGCGGAGGCCGCTATGTTGTGGCCAACCTTCCCGAGGTGTAGCAAGTGGCGATCATCCAGTCCGCAACAGGGCCGCTTAGTACCGCCGACATGGGCTTCACTCTCATGCACGAGCATGTCCTCGTCCTCTGGCCGCCCATGTACCAGCAGTACCCCGAGCTCTTCGACCGCGCTGCCCAGATGGAAAACGCCGTCGCCCGCCTCGTCAGGGCCTGTGAGGCCGGCATCCGCACAATGGTGGACCTGACGCCAATCGACCTCGGCCGCGACCCTGCCTTTATCGCCGAAGCGGCCCGGCGCTCTGGGATGCAGATCATCGTGGCCACCGGCCTCTACTACCAGGTCCCCTTCTACTTCCACCACCGGCCCGACCAGGAGATGGTTGACCTGTTCGTGCGCGACATCACCGAGGGAATCGGCCGCTCGGGCGTGCGCGCCAACGTCATCAAGTGCGCCACAGAACCCGAGATGCACCCCATGAACGAGCGTGTGCTCCGGGCCTCGGCGAAAGCGCACCGTGCCACCGGTGTCCCCATCTGTACCCATACGTACGCGGCCGGCCGCACCGGCCTCGACCAGGTCCGGGTGTTCAAAGAGGAAGGGGTCGACCTCAACCGCGTTGTGATTGGCCACTCCGATGACTCGGATGACCTCTCCTACCTGGAGCAGATTGTCCAGTCGGGCGCCTACTGCGGGATGGACAGGATTGGCCTCCCCGCGCCGCGCACCTCCGAGCAGCGCGCCGAAATGATCGCCGCCCTGGTCGAGAAGGGCTACGCGGACAGGATCACCCTCTCCCACGACGCCTCATGTCACATCGACATGATCCCGCCCGGGATCCCCGAAACCGTGCTGCCGAAGTGGAACTACACCCACATCCCGCTCGACGTGCTTCCGATGCTCCGTGAGCGCGGCGTGAGCGAAACCGATATCCGCAGGCTCACGGTCGATAATCCCCGCCGCATCTTCGAGCAGGACCAGCCCTACTGAGGGAACGTGACCGCGCGCTGCCTACTTCCGCGCCCACATCAGGATGCGCTTGAACGGGTAGTAGAACGGCTCCGCCTCGCTCAGAAGTGGTAAGAGGCGCTCGCGATAGCGGACAAGGAAGGCTTCGAACAGGCCTGGCGCCAGCCTCTTCTCGTAATCGGTTAGCAACGTTCCACGCGTCCATTCAATGACGTCGGCGCGGGCCGGCAGATGGTGAACGTACACCTGGAGCCGAACCGATTGCTCCCTGAACCCGAGACTGTCAAACAGCCCGGCGTACCACTCCGGCTCTTCCACGGGAACGCCCCGCCGATAGCCGCCCAGGGCGCTTGCGAACGGCTCCTCGCACGCAACCTCGTCCGCAACCGTGTGCGACGGGTGGCCGTGATTGGCGGGGACCTGCACCGCCAGCTGGCCCCCTTCCTTCAGCATCGCGGCAAGCCGCGAAAACAGCGCGCGATGGTCATCTACCCAGTGGAGCGCCGCGTTCGAAAAGACCACGTCCAGCGGGTCCCGGGGCTCGAAAGTCTCGATGTTGGCGAGCTCGAAACGGACGCCGTCCCCGGCGTGGGCCGCGCTCTTTGCCAGCATCGTCTCCGAGTTGTCGATACCTACCGTCTCCGCTGCCCCTGTCGCCCGGTGCAGGGCCGGCGTGAGCTCGCCCGTGCCGCAGCCAAGGTCGGCTGCTCTCCCGCCCGGGCACGGTGCCACCAGTGCCAGCAGGTCGAAGAAGGGCCTGCTGCGCTCGGCGCGGAAGCGCAGGTACTGGTCCGGATTCCAGGCGCCCCTGGTCATCTCCCTGATTTGCCGGGGCGAAGATCAAGCCCCATCACGTAGAAGGGCGCTCCTCTCGGAGCAAATCGCATGGTCGTCACCACCTCGAATCCCAGGCGCCCGTAGAGCACGTGCGCCCGGCTGTCCGTTCGCGTGCTGAGCACTGCCGTGGCCTCCGGAAGTCCATCGAGCAGGTCCCTGACCAGGGCAGCGCCGATCCCCTGGCCCTGGCTCTCGGGAGCAACTGCGACCTCCACCACCTCATACGAGTCTGACAGCCACCGGCCGGCAGCTTCTTCCGAGAGCGCCGCGCCCACCGTGTCGTGCCACCACTGCCCCGGCAGGCCATGGTATCCGTAGATCATCCCTACCACGCGCCCTTCGCGTTCGACCGCGCAAAACGCCCGGTACCCCTGGCGCAGGCAGTGGACCTCAACCATTCGCGACCGGATCTCGTCGCCGCGGCCAGGGTCGCTGTAGGGCGGCTCGGCGAAGGCGCGTGAGTAGACATCAATGGCCCCCTCGAAGAGGGGGCCATCCGTTGTCAGCCGCTCAATCCTCCAGCTCATCCCCGGTACTGGATCTTGCCGCCCACGCGGTCCTTGTTCAGCCGCTTGTTCAGGTGCAGGCCCTCAAGGATGAACTCCACCGCCGCCGCCGTCTCGGGCGCCGATGCCGAGGGAGCGACCTTCTGCACAGCCACACCGAGCCCGTCTATCTGTTGCGCCAGCCTTGTGTACTGCTCGCTGGCCAGGCCTTCGCCGACTTCGACCGCCGTTCCCGCCTTGAAACGCGCCACAACGGTTTCCAGCTCGCCCAGGTTGTAGTGGCGGTTGAACACCGCCACCACGGCATTCTGTATCAGCTTCTCGATGATCTGGTCCTCGCGCCCTTCCTCCACGGTCTCAAACTCAACCTTGCCCGAAAGGGTGGGCACGATGTACTGCAGGTCGCTCACGCGTGGGACGATCACCTCTTCGTGGGTCACGATCGAGCGCCTGAGCGCGTTCGCGAGCAGGCTCTCGTAGTTCGCTATGCTGGCGCGCACGCTCACGCCCGAACGCTGATTCACATCGGGGCTTCGGCGGGCCAGGCGGCTTATCTCGGCGATTACCTCCTTCATGTACGCGGGCACAACCACGTTGAAGTCGGCCGGGACAGGGTGATGCTCGGCATCCATGATGCCGATCTCGTGTTCGATCTTGAGCGGATAGTGCGTGCGGATCTGTGCCCCGTAACGGTCCTTGAGCGGCGTGATGATCCGGCCCCGGTTCGTGTAATCCTCGGGGTTCGCGCTCGCCACCACCACCACGTCGAGCGGCAGCCTGATGCGGTACCCGCGGATTTGCACATCGCGCTCCTCCAGGATGTTCAGCAGTCCCACCTGGATCCGCTCCGCGAGGTCTGGCAGCTCGTTAATACAGAAGAGCCCGCGATTCGTCCGCGGGATGAGGCCGTAGTGGATGGTGAGCTCGTCCGAGAGGTACTTCCCCTCGGCCACCTTGATCGGGTCCACCTCGCCGATCAGGTCCGCAATTGTGATGTCCGGCGTCGCCAGCTTCTCGCCGTACCGGTCCTCGCGCGAAAGCCAGTCAAGCTCGGCATCGTCACCCCGCTCGGCGATGATGTCGCGCCCCGCCCGCGTTATCGGCGCAAATGGGTTCTCCGGGATCTCGCAGCCCTTCAGCACGGGCGTCGCTTCGTCCAGCAGCGATGTGAGCGAGCGAATGATGCGCGACTTCGCCTGCCCGCGCTCGCCCAGGAAGATGATGTCCTGCCCCGCAAGAATGGCGTTCACGATGTGCGGCGCGACCGTCTCCTCGTACCCGAAGATCCCGGGGAAAAGATCTTCTCCCCTGCGGATCTTCGCGATGAGGTTCTTCCTCATCTCCTCGCGTACGGGGAGCACCCTGTAGCCGGAAGCCTTCAGTTCGCCGACGGTGCGCGGCCGTTCAAGGGTTGTCACTACCTGCCACCTCTCCACCAGCCACTCCCCTTGGGAGAGCGGGGGGTCATCTCGGTTTTGCGGCCGATGACGGTTCGCTTTCGCCCGGCCCGTCCTTCGATCATAGGGTGCCGGGTAGGGGTGTCAACCAACGCCCTCTTCACCCCGCGACCGTGGTCTTGGCCGGTACTGCCCCGTAGGGAATCTGCCCGATGCACCCGCCGGCCGATGCTGCCGATACCTGTTTCGGAGACCACCAGAGGAGCGCCCCCGCCATGGCGGATGCAGCCGAGCGATTGCCCGAACCCGAAGCGCTGTTCGATGACGCCCAGGGGCCCCGCATTGTTCCCATTAGTCCCGGTGTCCCGGACCCCGCCCTCGGCGTCGAGCGCCGTGCTGAAGGCGGCCTGACCCTTCGCTTCGCCTTCGACCTGCCGAAGCTGCCCCACATCATGGCTGTCAACACATGGACACATCAGCAGCTCATGAACGGGGCGCTCATCCTCGCCGTGCTCCTGCTGGCCGGATACCTGGTCTTCCAGTCAAGGTCAGGCGGCGAAGCCGCGACCCCGCCCGCCCAGGCACCCGCTGCGGCGGAGCTTCGTTCGAATGTTGCCGCCTCGTTCAACCCAACCCTCGAATCCCCGGTGGTTGGCGGCGGGACCTATGTCGACCCAATGGCCTCTGTCATTGGCCACGTTGTCATTGGGAGCGGGGTCTTCGTGGCGCCCTTCGCCAGCATCCGCGGCGATGAGGGCCAGCCCATCCACATCGGCGATGGGTCGAACGTCCAGGACTTCGTCATGCTGCACGCACTTGAGACGTTCGCCCAGGGCAAGCTCGTTGAGAAGAACCTGGTTTCCGTCGGCGGCGAGAAGTACGCCGTCTACATTGGCGCCAACGTCTCCCTGGCCCACCAGTCCCAGGTGCACGGCCCCGCTGCCGTCGGCGATAACACCTTCGTCGGCATGCAGGCGCTCGTCTTCAAGGCTGTGGTTGGCAAGAACGTGGTCATCGAGCCGGGCGCCAGGGTCATCGGCGTCACCATTGCCGACGGGCGCTACGTGCCCGCAGGCAAGACCGTGTCCGCACAGGCAGACGCGGATGCGCTTCCCGCCATCACGGCGGACTACCCGTTCGCGACCCTCAACGAAGGGGTCCTTCACGTGAACCACGAGTTCGCTGATGGATACCTTCAGGCGTCCGGTGGAGGCCACGCGGGCTCATCCGGCCAAACCCGGCCAGGGGCAACCGGGGGTCACTCCACAGCGGGCGCGCCCGGCGCCGGTTCCGGTCATTGAGCCTGCACCGGGCGGTTGCTCAGCAGCGACTCTACTTCCGCTAACGCCTCCGGGCGGTTGGCGTTCACCAGGCTGAGCAGCCCGGGGTCGAATGTCCGGGCGCAGGCTTCTTCCATCACAACCACGTCGAGCCCCGCGAATGCGACCGTGATCTTCAGGTCGCTCCGTTCCACAGCCTGTTCGAACGCCGGAAGGCACGTTGCGGGCCGATATACGGCCATCAGCGGGTTAAGGCGGCCGCCAGCCTCCACGAGCGCGATGTCGTGGCCCCGCGCCAGCCTCGCCAGCGCGCGTATCAGGTCAGGTTGCACCAGGGGTGCATCGCACGAGGTGGCGAAGCAGTACTCAGTCTCAACCACCGGGAATCCGCTCGCCAGCCCGGCCAGCGGCCCGCGCGCCTCCCAACGGTCCTCAACCACGCTCGCCGCGCAATGGATCTCAAGCGGTGGCAGTATCTGCCCTGCCGCCCGGACAATTACCAGCCGCTCGCAATCTCCCGAAAGAGCGTCGGTCACCCACTGCAGCATCGGCCTTCCAGCCACCAGTGCCGAGGCCTTGTCCGAACCGAAGCGGGTGCTCTTGCCCCCGGCCAGGATGAGCCCCGTCAGACCGTCCTCCGCGTTCACGTTCACCATCGTCGGCTGCGCAGCCGCTCCAGGGCAAGCCAGGAACCCGGCCCCTCGCTCAGCCAGCCCCCAGCCGTTCCCCATACTGGCGCTGGAAATACTCGCGGAACTCCGCCCCCTGGGCCGGCTCCCACGCTGCTGCGTTCTCAGCGTACCAGCGAACGGTGAGTGCCAGCCCCTCCTTGATCGCGACGGCCGGCGTCCAGCCCCGCGCGCGCAGGCGACCGCTGTCGAGCGCATACCGCCGGTCGTGGCCCGGGCGATCGCCGACCCGCTGGATGAGCGATTCATTGCCGCCCGCCAGGCGGCAGATCGTCTCCGCGACGGCCCGGTTTGGAAGCCGCTCTCCCGTGCCGATATGGATTGCGTGCACTCCGGGCGCGCGCGGCAGCCCGGCGAGCACGACCCGTACCGCCGCCACCAGGTCGTCCACATAGATCCATTCGCGCTCCTGCAGCCCATCGCCATAGAGCGGCAGCGGCGCCCCGGCGAGCGCCCGCGTAATGAAGAGCGGGATGAACTTCTCGATGTGCTGATTTGGTCCGTAGACGTTGCACGAGCGCATCACGGTCACCGGCAGGTGATAGGTTTCTGCATAGGCGCGAATCTGCAGTTCGGCTGCCGCCTTGCTCGCGGAATACGGGCTGGTGGGGGCGAAAGGCGCTTCCTCGGCTGCCTCCATCCCGGCGGGCAGCGACCCGAACACCTCGTCGGTCGACATGTGCACCAGCATGACGTCCCGGGTCGTTCGCACCGCTTCCAGGAGCGTCACCACGCCCTCCACATCCGTCCGCACGAATACGCCCGGGTCGAGCAGCGAGCGGTCGACATGGGTCTCGGCAGCGAAGTTGAGCACGGTGTCGGCCTCTGCGACCAGGTCCCGCACCAGCGGGACGTCACAGATGTCGCCGTGCACGAACCGGTAATGCGCGTGAGAGGCGACCGTGGCGAGATTCGCCGGGTTCGCAGCATACGTGAGCGCGTCGAGATTCGTGACAGTGTGGCCTTCGGCGAGCAGCGCCCTAACCACGTGGCTGCCAATGAATCCGCAGCCTCCCGTCACCAGCACCCTCATTCGGCTGCTTCCATGCGCGAATGGTCGCCCAGGGTCAGGCGGGCGCCCGCAGGGGCCCCGGCAACGCGCACGAACCGTCCAATCATGGAGTCTGCGACCTCGGGGCAGGCGGCAATCGCGCTGTCCTCCATCACGATCGAGTTCCTGATTGTCACGTTCGTGAGTTCGCAGCGCGCCCCAATTGCCACATGGGGCCCAACCAGGCACCCTCTGAGCCGCGCGTCCGCGCCAATCACCAGTGGCCCCGCCAGGCGGCACCCCTCGATCACGGCGCCGGGGCCGATGGAGATCGCCCCCTCCATCGCCGAATCCTGCACGATCGCGCTGTCGTCGATGCAGCCCGGCATCTCCTCAAGGATGACCTGGTTCGCATGGAGCATGTCCTCCATCTTCCCCGTGTCAATCCAGTATTCGTCCGTCAAGGTCACGTCCACCGTGCTCCTGACCGCGAGCAGGCCGTTGATGCTGTCGGCGATTTCGAACTCCCCCCGGGGGCTTGGCGCCTGCCTGGCAATCACATCGAATACCGCCGGCCTGAACGCATAGACACCAATGACGGCGAGGTCGCTAGGCGGGATTGCAGGTTTCTCAACCACCCGCAACAGGCGCTCGCCGTCCATCTCGGCCACGCCAAAGGCCCGCGGGTCTGCGACGCGCTTCAGGATCACGCCCGCGCCCGCCCCCGAACGGGCAAACCGGCTCGCAAAGCCCAGGATCCCGCCGCTCAGCACGTTGTCGCCAAGGTAGAGGATGAAAGGTTCTTCTCCCAGGAACGGACGCGCGATGCCGACCGCGTGCGCTATCCCCAGCGGCTCGGGCTGGGCGATGTAGGTGAACCGCGCCCCGAACGCCGCGCCGTCGCCCATGGCCTCCCGGATCTGCTGTCCGGTGTCCCCCACGATGATGCCAATCTCGTCGATGCCTGCCTCGACGAGTTGCCGCACCGGGAAGTGCAGCACCGGCGTGTTCGCGATCGGCACGAGCTGCTTGGCGCCCGAATAGGTGAATGGGCGCAAACGGCTGCCCTTTCCCCCCGCAAGCACAAGGCCTTTCATCGGTAGGTGATTATATCCCGCTGTCTCCTTGCATACCCCGGGCATACCATTGCGCACCGTGACCGGGCATCGTCCGAGAGTCCTGCTCAACGCAAGCGCAGTGCCCGAGAGGCCGGCCGGCGCTGGCATCTATACGCTCGAACTGACCAGTGCCCTTCGCGCCCGTGACGATATTGAGTTGCTGACCGCCTCGCCGCACTACGACGCCGACATCCCCTCCCCGGCAGGGGGTGCTCTTCGCCGTTCAACCTGGGAACAATCCCGCCTCGCCCGCCTGATGGCGAAGGCCGGGGTCGAGGTCTACCACGGCGCGCACTTTGCGGTCCCGCTGGGTGCGGGAATCCCCTGCATCGCCACGGTCCACGACCTCACCTTCTACAGGATTCCCCGCCGCTATCCCCTCCATCGCCGCCTCTACTACCGTGCCCTGGCCGAGACCTCACGCCGCGCTACGCGGCTGATCGCACCATCGAAGGCCGTCGCCGCTGACATCGCCCGCTATCTGAACTACCCCGCCGAAAAGGTTCGCGTCATCGCTGAAGCGCCGCGGGCCGGATGGGGACCGGCCCCGGAGAGCGAGGTGGTCTCCGCCCTCCGGCAGCTCGGAGTGGAACAGCCCTACTTCCTCTGCGTGGGAACGGCCGAGCCCGGCAAGCGTGCGGTTGACGCAATCCGCGCCCTTGGGAAGCTGAAGGCCAGCGGGCCGGCACCCCGGCTGGTGCTCGCAGGCAACGCAGGCCCGCTCTCGAAGGCTCTCCAGCGCGAGGCCTCGCGTCTCGGGGTCGCCCATCTCGTGACCTTCGCAGGCTACGTCGGCGATGCCGGCCTGGCGTCCCTCTATACTGGCGCGGCAGCACTCATCTTCCCCTCGCTCTATGAGGGCTTCGGCCTCCCTCCTCTCGAAGCCATGGCCTGTGGAACCCCGGTCATCTCCGCCCGTGCCCCTGCCATGAACGAGTGGCTCGGGAATGCAGCGGTCTTCGTCCCGCTGCGCGACCCGGAGGCGATCGCCCGCGAGATGGCGCAACTTCTTGCCGGCTCGGCGCGGCGTGCCGAATTGAGTGCCGCCGGGCTGGAACAGGCCACACAGTTCTCCTGGGAGCGCGCGGCCGCCGAGACAGCTGCGCTCTACCACGAGGTACTCCGAGCGTGAACCCCGGTATCGTCATCGTCACCTTTCGCTGCCGCGATCTCGCCCTCGCCTGTCTTGCTTCGCTGGCCGAGCACTTGCCCGGCTCTCTGCCGGGCACCGTCGTCGTCGATAACGCCTCGGGAGATGGCACCGCAGCGGCAATCCGCATGCAGTTCCCGGCCGTCTCCATCATCGAGATGGAGCAGAACCTGGGCTTCGCGGCCGGGGTGAACGCGGGCATCGGCGCCCTCCCAAACCACGACGTCATCTGCCTGCTCAATCCTGACGCGACCGTCCTTGATGATGGCCTGATCGCTGCCGCTGACTACCTTCGCTCCCACAAAGAGGCGGGAGTACTCGGGGCCCGCATTGAGAACGCCGATGGGACACTTCAGCCCTCTGCCCGGGCATTCCCCGGCCACCTGACTGCGCTCTTCAACCGGCACTCGCTTGCCACCCGGTTCCTTCCCCGAAACCGGTGGTCGCAGCACTACCTGATGACCGAGTGGGACCACCAGGATGTCCGTGATGTTGACTGGGTCTCCGGCGCCTGCATGGTCATTCACCGTCGCGCCCTGGACCGCGTTGGAATGCTCGACCCCGCCTTCTTCTTTTCGATCGAGGATGTCGACTACTGCCGCCGCGTCCGCGATGCCGGTCTTGCCGTGCGCTATTTCCCTGCCGCCCGGGTCAGGCATCGCGTGGGGGGCAGCACGAGGCACGCCGCCTACCGCGCCATGATCGCCCACCACCGGGGCATGTGGCTCTACTACCGGCGCCACATGCGCGGCAACTTCCTGGTCGATGCCGCCACGGCGGCGGGGATTTCAGCCAGGCTCGGGGTCCACCTGCTCTCCTACACCCTGCGCCGGCTCAAACGGCGAGTGGCCGCTGCCCTGTAGGCTCCCGCTCTGGGCCGGGCTACTGCGTTCCAGTCTCAGCGCTCGCCGGTTTTCGCCCGCGAAGCTCGAGCACCCTCACCGAGTTCCACATCGAGCGAAGGTAGCCGAGGACTGCCACGAGCCCAACGGCAAACACCACCACCGCCGCACCCACCACGGCCGAACCAGCGTCCTTGTACCAGAAATGAAGCAACAGGGCTGCGCCACAGAACACGGCGGTGATGGCGTAGGTCGCGATTGTCACGTGCAGCGGCTGAAGTCCGAACATGCGCTCGATCCGGTCGTGAAAGTGGTCTTCGTCAAACAGCATCGGGTGACGAGCATCCAGGAAGCGCCTCAGGAAGGCGATTCCCACGTCGAGCACCGGTAGCCCGAGCGCCACCAGCGGGATGTAGAGCGGCACGCGTCCGGACGAATCAACGAATCCCGCCACGCTCAGGCCGGCAATGCAAAAGCCGAGAAAGTAGGCCCCGGAATCGCCCAGCCAGCGCCGTGCCCGCGGCAGATTGAATGGAACGAACCCCAGTGATGCCCCCGCAAGGGCGGCGAACAGGAGCGCAATCAGCTCGTGCCCGAGGTCCCATGCGACATACGCCATCGTCCCCGAGATGAGGGCCGAAATGCCCGCAGCGACGCCGTCCCGGCCATCTATCAGGTTCATTGCGTTCGTGACCAGGACCAGCCAGAAGATCGTGACCACGGGATCGAGCGGGCCAAGAGCCACCTTGCCCCCGGCCGGGAGGGTCATTTCACCGATTCGATAGCCGCCCACGTAGAGCGCTATCGCCGCCACCAGTTGCAGGCCGAACTTGGTCTTCCAGTTCAGGTCGCGAAAGTCATCGCGCGCGCCCACCATGAAGACAAGTCCACCGCACACCCCCAGGGTGAGGAACTCCCGCCAGTCTTCACGCATGAGTTCCCTGCTCTCAGCTGAGAAGCACGCCAGCAGCACGGGTGCAAAAACGAACGCCGCCACGATGCTGAATCCGCCCACGCGCGGAACGTGGGCCTCAGGGCGCCGGCTTGCCTTGGTGGGGTGTCGAAGCAGAAACGTCAGGGGGGCAGCGATTGCGAATGCTATTGCCGCAACGGCAACTTCAATGCCCATTCAGCGACCCTCGCTCGCCAGCAGGTGGGGGCCATTGGCCACGCCGTTGGACCATACACCCGATACGGGCAGGCCGCTATCCATGCACCCGTTCGGCCTCAAGATCGGCCTCCACCATCAACCGGACCAGCTCCTCGAAAGTTACCGTCGGCAGCCAGCCCAGGATGCGCTGTGCCTTCGTGGCGTCGGCCCGCAGGTGGTCGACCTCTGCCGGCCGAATGAGGGAGGGGTCCGTCCGAACGAACTGTTCCCACGGCAATTCTGCCACTCCGAAAGCGACCTCCACGAATTTGCGCACTGAATGCGCTTCGCCGGTGCCGATCACGTAGTCGTCCGGGGACGGTTGCTGGAGCATCTGGTGCATCGCCCGCACGTAGTCGCCCGCGAAGCCCCAGTCGCGCTTCGAGTCCAGGTTGCCCAGGACGAGCTCCTTCTGCCTTCCCAGCTTGATGCGCGCCACCGCCCGCGTGATCTTTCGCGTCACGAATTCCGGCCCACGCCGCGGCGATTCGTGGTTGAAGAGGATGCCGCTGCACGCATAGAGCCCGTACGACTCCCTGTAATTGACCGTGATGTAGTGTCCGTAGCATTTCGCCACACCGTATGGGCTCCGGGGATGGAAACGCGTGCTCTCGTTCTGGGGTGACTCTGCCACCCGCCCGAACATCTCTGAGCTCGAAGCCTGGTAGAAGCGGATGCGCCCGTCCTCGCCCCCGGCCTGCCGGATAGCCTCGAGTATGCGCAGCACCCCCAGCCCGGTGACTTCGCCCGTCAGGTCGGGCTGGTTCCAGGAGATCGGCACGAATGAAACGGCCGCCAGGTTGTACACCTCGTCCGGTTCGACCCTGCGAACCAGCGAGATAAGCGATGCGTTATCCAGCAGATCGCCCTGCGCCAGCTCGACCTGTGGCAGTTCAGCTTCCACCAGAGCGCGGCGCGGATTGTCCTGGCCCCGCACCATCCCCACCACCCGGTAGCCGAGCCCCAGCAAATGCTCCGCCAGGTAGCGTCCGTCCTGCCCGGTGATCCCGGTGATAAGAGCTGTCGTCACTGCTTGAGGATCCCGCACGTTGGGCGCGCGGGCAACCGGCGCCGCTCTCTCCGTGTTACACCGTCCGGGGCCGCTGCCTTAGCGCCCCATCGTGCATCTCCAGGATCCGGTCGGCCAGGAGCGCCATCTCCATGTCGTGCGTGACCATGATCCCCAGCTTGTCACGGTCCTTCACCTCGGCAATCAGCGACTGGACCACCAGCCGGCCGCGCTGCGAATCGAGGCTCGCCGTCGGTTCATCTACGAGCACGAGCGCAGGGTCGTTCATGAGCGCCCTCGCAATCGCGACCCGCTGCCTTTCGCCGCCGCTGAGGCGGGTGGCCAGCGCCGCCGCTCGTTCGCTGAGCCCCAGCTCGTCAAGCAGCTGACTGGCCCGCCGGGCTGCTTCCCGGCGGGCTCCGCCGCCAATCGCATTCACCACAAGGAGGTTCTCGCGGGCCGTCAGGAATGGCAGCAGGTTGTTCGCCTGGAAGACATACCCTACCGACCGCCGGCGATACGCGGCCTGTTGCCGGCCGCTGAGCTGCGCGATGTCGCGCCCATTCACCCTGATGCTCCCGCTGGTGGGCGTCAGCAGACCGCCGATCATCGCCAGCAGCGTAGTCTTCCCCGAGCCACTCGGCCCCACAATCGCGACGAACTCACCCGGAGCGGTCGAAAACTCCGCGTTGCGCACAGCGTGCACGGCCTGCTCGCCGCTGCCATAGATCTTGTTCAGGCCGGAGACTTCAAGCGTCGCGGGCACTGGCGCCTCCTACTGCTGCTGCCCAAGGGCGATGATCGGGTCGACCTTCGCCACCTGCCTGCCCGAAAACATGGCGCCGGCGATCCCGGTCACAAACAAGAGGGCCGAAGTCGTGATGAAGGTCCCGCCCGTGAAGGCGATCGGTACTGTCTCCGGGAGGCGCTGCAGCAGGCGCTCGGTCGCCAGCGCAAGCGGCAGCGAGACCGCGATCCCGGCCGCCATCACTGCCACCACCTGTGCCAGCACCTGGCGGAACAGGTAGAACGAACCCGCCCCCAGCGCCTTGAGCACGCCGATCTGGGCGACCTTCTGGAGTGTGAGCACGTAAAAGAACACGCCTATCACCACCGCACCGATCACATATCCGAACACGCGCAGCGAAACCACCGTCGATTGCTGACCCGACACCCCTTCGATGTTGTCGAACGCGGTATCCTTGTTCACCGCCTCAAACGCTTCGAACTTGCCCGTGAGGTGTTTGCCCTTCAGGAGGACTATGCTCGCTGCCGGCTGCTCGGCAGCCGGGATGTCACCGTACTTTAGCTCCCGCCATGTGTCTCGCAGGATGTAGACCGCTGGTTGGAAGAAGAACGCCCCTTCGTCGATTTCGCCCTCGATCGTGAACGTCAGCACCCCCAGCCGCAGCCCGATGTCAACGGTGTCGCCGACGTCCAGGCCCGCCGCCTTCAGGAAGCTCTTGTCTGCGAGCAGACCATATCGGTCGCCCGGACCGAGTTTCCTGCCCGATGTGACCCGCGGCTCACCAATCGTCCCCGGGTCATAACCAAGGAATGCGACTGAGCGGACCTTGCCGCGGCTGTCCTGGTAGTTCGCTGCTACATACCCCAGCAGCGCCGAAGCCGTCACCCCCGGCGCTGTCGCCGCTGTCTCCGCCGATTGCTGGCTCATCTCCGAACGTATGACGCTCAGCCCGGCTCGCTCGGAATAGGCGATGGCATCCGCATCGAAGTTGCGCAGGGCGCTCCCCGCAAGCAGGTTCAGCCCGACGCCCAGGCCGTTGATCATCAGCACCAGGTACGAGATGAGCGTGACAATCAGGGCAATTAGCGCAAACTGCAGTTTTCGCCGGCGCATCTCCACCAGGCCGATCATTCCGCCACTCCCTTCTTGTCCTCTGGAAGCAGGCCTTGCAGCAGGATGTCGAGGTACGCGTCGATGCTGGCTGCTGGCCGCAGTGGGAATCGCTCCGGCATCAGGTCGCGGAGCAGCCCATCGGCAATTATCGTGGCGATGATTGCTTCGGTCATGACCGTGACGCCAAGGTCAGCGCGAATGAGGCCGCAGACCTGCGCCTTCTTTACGTAGGCTCGCAGCTGGCGATACACGTAGTTTGCCGTGCGCAGGAGCGGCTCCTGTAGCGACGGGTGCCGTTCCCATTCGGCCATCGATACCCGGATTGCCCTGCGCCCTTCGGTGAACCCCTGGAGCGTGGCCAGCAGAAAGGTTCGCAGCTCACCGCGGACGTCGCCCGGCTCCGCGGGCAGCGTTCCCGCAGCAAGGCGCCGTATCCCCTGTTCGGCTCCGTGCTCGACAGCCGCCGACAACAGCTCTTCCTTGCCGGCGAAATGCCGGAAGAGCGTGACCTCGTTTACTCCTGCTTCCCGGGCGATGCGCCGCGTGGTTGCGCCCCGGGATCCTGCCTCCAGGAAGAGGCGGTTTGCCGCTTCCAGGAGCCGTTCTCTTGTCGCTTCCACCTGTTCATTATTACGCAAGCAAGCGCTTGCTTGCCAATCATGGCGCTTTCCCATCCAGGCGCCGTGCTTCATCCTTGGGCATGTGCTAGAACCGCTCCCGGCACCCGGACCCGCCCATGCCCTCCCCCGCGCCTCGCTCCTGGCGCCCCCGGGAGAGCTCACGCCGGCCGCCATCTGGATGGGCGGCGCCCACTCCGTCCACGGCGAACTGATCGATCTCCACACTGTTGCTTCCGCCTGGGTGATTGATTGCGCGGGTGACATGCCCCCCGCCTACCGCCAGGGCGCGGCACGCTGGTTCGCGCGCGTCTTTCCCGACCTCGATGCGATTCCGCCCACCCTTGCGGCGATCCGTTCGCTTGTTGACGAGGTGGTGGAAAACCTCCAACGTCAGGATGCCGCTCCCGCGCACCTCTACGTTGTCTGCCAGCACGGCATGAACCGCAGCGGCCTGGTGGCGGGGCTCGTTCTCCGGGGCCTTGGACTTCGTGGGCCGGAATCCGTGGAACGAATCCTCTCCGCCCGGCCGGGCGCCCTCTCCAACCAGGCCTTCCGCCGCCTCGTCGCCTCGGACGATGGTGGCCCTCGCCACTGACCGTCAGGAAGTTCCCTCGCCCTCCCGGTTGCGAAGGTCGCCATCCATCAGCAGGTCTGGCCGCCGTTCCTTTGTCCGTCTCAGGCGCTGCTCCTGCTTCCACTTCTCTACATTGGCGTGATGCCCGCTCAGGAGCACTTCCGGAACTGCCCAGCCCCGGTACTCCGCCGGGCGCGTGTACTGCGGGTGCTCCAGCAGTCCGTGCGCGAATGACTCCTCTTCGGGCGAAGCCTCGTCGCCCAGCACGCCGGGGAGGTGGCGCGCCACCGCGTCGATGAGCACCATCGCCGGCAGTTCGCCCCCGGTCAGAACGTAGTCTCCAATTGAGATCTCCCGGTCCACGCAGTGCTCGGCGAATCGCTCGTCCACGCCCTCGTAGCGCCCGCAGACAAGGATCAGCCGCTTCTGCCCCGCCAGCTCTCGCACGGCAGCATCCGAGAGCCGCTCCCCTGCAGGCGTGAGCAGCACCACCAGCCCCTGCTCGCGGTCCAGCGACCGCACGTGTTCGAGGGCCCGGTCGAGCACATCCACCCGCATCACCATTCCCTGCCCGCCACCAAATGGGTAGTCGTCGACGCTCCGGTGCCGGTCGGCCGCATGTTCCCTGATGTCGTGCACCTGCAGGTCCAGCAACCCATCTTCACGTGCTCGCTTGATGATGGAGACATCAAGCGGCCCCGCGAACGCCTCCGGGAACAGCGTCAGAACGTCAACCCTCATCACATCTGCCGGCCATCGTGATTGACCGGCCCCCGGAGGAGCTCCGCGACGTGGTCCAGGAGTGGCAGCAGGACATCCATTCCTTCCGCCACTGCTCCCGGGCTGCCCGGCAGGTTGACCACCAGCGTCACCCCGCGGGTAACAGCTGCCCCACGCGATAGCGCTGCGAACGGCGTCTTCCTGAGGCCTCCCAGCGCCAGGGCGATCGGAATCCCAGGCACCTCCCGCTCGCCGATTTCACGGGTCGCCTCGGGCGTCACGTCCCGTGCCGTCAGCCCCGTGCCCCCCGTGGTGATGATGACATCGGCGATCCCCTCGTCGCACCACCCCGCCAGGGCTGCCGCCAGGCTCGCACGGTCATCGCCGAGGATCGCCCGCCGCACCAGCGTGTGCCCCGCTTCAATGCAGCGGGTGGCGATCACATCTCCGCTGGCGTCAGCGCGATCGCCGCGCGCGCCACTGTCCGATGCCGTAAGGATGGCGACCCTGGTCATGGTCCCCATCGTAGCGTGCGCCCCCCGGCCGGTCGCCTTCGTGGGAGAGGGGAAATCCCGATTTGGGGAAAAATGGAGTCGCAAACGATTGACAGGGGGAAATCGGGGGGAATAGAGTACCGTGGATGGGAAGAAGTGGTTCGCGACCTCCGGCCGCGGGGGTCGCCTGCCGTTCCATTGGGGCCGTGACCAGGTCACGACCCGCCAGGAAGGGGTTCGGATGTCGTTCCGGGGGAACTTCGAGTACCAGTTGGACCGGGGCCGGGTGGCAATCCCCCCGCGCTACCGCGAAGACTTCAACGCGGGCGCCGTCATGATCCCCGGGGTCGAACGCTGCATCGAGGTCTGGACCCTTGAGGGCTTTGAAAGCTACGAGGCGCTCCTCGATGAGGTCCCCATCGAGCTCGCCGACGGCCGCATGTTCCGCCGGGCAGTCTCGGGCTACACCTTCGACGTTCAGAAAGACGCCCAGGGTCGCCTGCTCATCCCGCCGCGCCTTATCGAATACGCCGGCCTGGCCAAGGACGTGGTCGTCGTTGGCGCCCGCGAGTGCCTTGAGATCTGGGATGGCGCTGCCTGGGAAGCGCAGCTCGACGCCCTCGCCGCCACCCGCTCCGAGGTGCTCGGCGAGATCGGTCTCCGGAAGCAGCAGGCCCGGAACCACCCGGTGGCAGCGCAGGGGAGCTAACGTGAGTGTGATGACGAAGCCACCCGCGCACATCCCCGTCCTGCTCGCCGAGGCGCTCGAGTTCCTCGATGTGCGCCCCGGTGGCGTTTTCATCGATTGCACCACTGGCCTCGGCGGCCACAGCTCGGCCATTGCCGGGCGCATCGGCGAGACCGGCCGGCTGCTCTGCATTGACCAGGACCGCGATGCGCTGGAGTTCGCGCGCGCAAAGCTGGCGCCGTTTGGGAGGCGGGTCAGCTTTGCGCACGGGAACTTCCGCGATCTCGCGGCCCTCGCCCGGCAGGAGGGTTTCGCCGATGTCGATGGCGTGCTTCTCGACCTCGGCGTCTCCTCGCTCCAGCTCGGCGAAGCAGACCGTGGCTTCGCGTTTGCTCTCCAGGGTCCGCTCGACATGCGAATGGACCCGTCGTCTGGCGGCGAGACCGCCGCTGACATCGTCAATACCTGGGACGAGGCCGGACTTGTCGCGCTTCTCCGAAACTACGGAGAAGTCGCCATGCCGCGCCGCATCGCCCGGGCAATCATCGCCGCGCGTCCCCTCGGGACGACGTGGGAGCTAGCCAGAGCCGTCGAACAGGCTGTGGGGGGTACAAGGAGCCGAACCCATATTCACCCCGCCACCCAGGTCTTCCTTGCGCTCCGGATCCGCGTCAATGGTGAACTCGACAGCCTTGAAGCGGCCCTTCCGCAAGCCCACAGCCTGTTCGGCTTTGGACCAGGCCGCCCCCACGGTGGCCGCCTGGTTGTCATCAGCTTCCATTCCCTGGAAGACCGCATCGTGAAGCAGTACATCAGACGCGAATCCGCCGGCTGCCTCTGCCCGCCGTCGCTCCCCGTCTGCCGTTGTGGCCACAGTGCCACCCTGCGTGACCTCACCCGCCGTGCCGTGCGCCCGGGCGAGGACGAAATCGCCGCCAACCCCCGCGCCCGGAGCGCCGTGCTCCGCGCTGCCGAACGGATCTCCTGACCATGGGCGCGACGCAGGCCTCGTCGCCTCTCTGCAACAACCGCCGCCGCTCCAGCGCAGCGGCTGCGAGCCGGGGATGCGAAAATGGCAGCGATTAACCATCCCTTCGGGGCAGCGGGACGCAGGATCCTCTTCCCCGCTCCCGTGGGGCGCATCAATTGGTGGGTCGTGGCTGCGATTGTGGTGGTGGGCGTGAGTGCCACACTTCCTGTGCTCCAGAACAGCACCGCGACGGATGACGGCTTTGCTATCCAGCGGGCACGGGCCGAACAGGTCCGGCTCAATGGCGAGATCCGCCAGCTCGAATCCGATGTCGCGCGGCTCACCTCCCTTGCCCGCATCCAGCGGCGGGCGCTTGATCTTGGGCTTTCACCCGCCTCGTCCCCGTACTTCGTGACGGTCGACGAGCCGGGTCCGGCGCCGGCCAAGTTGCCGGCAGAGTATCTCCCCAGGACCGCTTCGGAAACGGGCAGTCCCGAACCCTGGTGGCAATCCCTCATCGAGTGGTTGCCGCTGCCGGACTAAGAAGACTTGCCGTCCCCGCACTGCGGGGATGGCCGGAGGCGCGTTCGGTTATGGCGCAGCAACGAGTTCAAGGGACTCGCCGCGTGTGGGTGCCCGCTGCCTTCTTCTTCGCGTTCACACTCGTCATCGCCGCACGCCTCGTCCAGGTCCAGGTCATTGAGCACAAGGCCTATGCCGAGCGAGCCGCTACCGAGCTAAAGTCCGGCGAGACCCGTCTTGCCCGCCGAGGCGCCATCCTCGACCGGAACGGCAACGTCCTTGCGACGAGCGTCGATACCTGGGACATCTACGTCAGCCCCCGCTCGTGGCAGGATCCCGTTAACGCCCTCCAGGCTGCCGATGCACTGGCCCGACTCCTCGCCAACGACATCGCCCAGCCGAAGGTAGATGCTTCACAGCTTCGCGCGCAGGTGGGCGCAGGCGGGACCGGCGATGTCCTGATTGCCCGCGATGTGAGCTATGAGACCGGGCGTCTCATCCTCGGCAGCTCGATCACCGGTGTCACCGGAATCGTCAACAGCGCTCGAATCCATCCCGAAGGCGACACAGGCGCCTCCGTGCTCGGCATCATCGGCCAGGAGAACAGCGGACTTGCCGGCATCGAAGCCCAGTACAACAGCGTGCTCCAGGGCAAGCCCGGCAAGGCCATCTTCGAACGCGACACCACTGGCGACCCGATCCCCTTTGGGGAGCACGTGGTTACCGACCCCCAGCCTGGCAAGGACATCGTCCTCACCATCGACCGCTATATCCAGCGCCAGGCCGAATACTGGCTCGAAAAGGGCATCAAGGATCACCGCGCCAAAGGCGGCGCCATCATCGTCATGGACCCCCGCAACGGCGAAATCCTCGCGCTCGCCTCCAGCCCCGGGCTGAAGTACAGCACTCTCGACCTCAGCGATGCCGCCCAGGGCGACCTCCTGCGGAATCGCACCGTCACCGACCTGTATGAGCCCGGGAGCGTCATGAAGGTGATCACCGCCGCTGCCGCCATCGACGCGGGAGTGGTTTCCCCTGGCACCACCTACGTCGACACCGGCATCGCATACATCTACGACATCCCCATCAAGAACTGGGACGACAGCGTCTATGGCACGCAGACCATGACCGGTGTGCTCCAGCACAGCATCAACACCGGGGCGATCTTCATGGTGGAGAAGCTGGGCCAGAAGGCCTTCCATTCGTACCTCGACGCCTTCGGCTTCGGCAGGCCCACCGGGATTGACCTGAACGGCGAGTCGACAGGGATCATCCGGCGCCCAACTGACGACGACTGGTCTCCCGTTGACCTCGCCACCCAGTCGTTCGGTCAGTCCATCAGCGTTACGCCGCTGCAGATGCTCTCCGCCGTTGCCGCCACCATCAATGGGGGCAGGCTGATCAAGCCCCGGCTGGCAAGGGCCTTCGTCGGCCCCGATGGTGTTCGCGAAGAAGTTCGCCCCGAAATCGTAGGCGAGCCTATCTCCGAGACGGCAAGCGCCACCATCCGCCAGATGCTCTACGACGTGGTGAACCCCGAAGGCCGCACCTATCCGGGCGCGCCCGTCAACTACACCGCGGGCGGCAAGTCGGGCACTGCCAACGTCCCCATCCCCAACGGCTATGACGACCGCCAGGTGGCGTCCTTCATCGGCTTTGCACCAGCAGACGCCCCGCAAATCCTCGTGCTCGTCAAACTCGATGAGAACAACGACCTGATGACCGGCACCCAGGCAGCCAGCCCTATCTTCGCGAAACTTGCCGACGATGTCCTCGCCTACCTCAATGTCCGCCCGGACTCTGCCCGGTACGTCTCACGGTGACTGCGAACATGACCACCCAATTCATCGCACGCGAGATGTCGGCCCGGGGCTACCGGGTGTTTGAAGGGCCGGTGCTTCCCGTCACCGGCGGCGCCGCTGATTCCCGCCGCGTTCGCCCCGGGGACCTCTTTGCCGCCTTCCCGGGCGAAAGCACCGATGGCAACCTCTACGTCGCCGAAGCGCTCGCGAACGGGGCGGTCGCGGCGATATGTACGCGGCCGCCAATACCGGAAATCCCGGGCAAGACTGTCGTCGTTGCTCCCGGCGTCACCACCGCCGTGGGCGAGCTCGCGCATGCCTGGCGTCGCGAATGCGGCCCACGGGTCGTCGGCATCACGGGCACCGTTGGAAAGACAACAGCCAAGGACCTCACCGCCGCTGCTCTTTCGAAGCGCTTCCACACCCACCGCAGCGAAGGGAACCTGAATTCCCGTGAAGGCCTTCCCCTCGCCCTCATGAGCCTCCGCCGCGACCACGAAGTCTCCGTCCTCGAAATGGGAATGGACTCCCCGGGCGAAATCGCCGAGCTCTGTGAGATCGCTGAGCCCGAAATCGGGGTAGTCCTCAATGTGGGCCTGACCCACGTCTCCAAACTCGGCAGTATCGAAGCCATCGCCGCCGAGAAGCTCTCCCTCGTCCGCTCGCTGCCTGGATCCGGCACGGCTGTCCTCAACGCCGACGACCCGCGCGTAGCCTCCGCCGTCGAGGGCCTCCGAGCCCGCGTCATCACCTTTGGCGCGTCTGCGTCTGCCGCACTGCGCCGCGGAGAGGTCGAAGACCTGGGCCTGGAAGGTTCCGTCTTCACCGCAACTTTCGGAAGTGCCAGCGCCCGCATCCGTTGCCGCATCCCCGGCGTTCACATCGTGCCCGGCGCCCTCGCCACACTCGGCGTCTGTCTCGCCCTGGGGATGACCCTGGGCGAGGCTGCCGGCGCCATCGAAGAGGCTGAGACGGAAGGACGCATCCGCATCGCCACCAGCGATACGGGCGCCGTCATCCTCGATGACCGCTACAATTCCAGCCCCGACTCTCTTGCTGGCGCTCTCCGGCTCCTTGGCCGACTCGATGGGCGGCGCATCGCCTTCCTCGGGCGCATGGCCGAGCTCGGTGACTACGAAGAAGAGGAACATCGCCGCGCCGGGGCGATTGCCGCCGGGAACTGCGACATCCTCATCGCGGTTGGCGAACAGTGCCGCGTGATGGTCGACGAGGCGGTCGCCAGCGGCCTCACCGGCGCGCTCTGGTTCGAGGAGAAGGCCGCGGCCGCGGCCGCCCTTCGCGCCATGCTCCGGCCAGGCGACCACGTGCTGGTCAAGGCCTCCCGCAGCCACGCCTTCGAGACTGTCTTGCCCCTCCTGGAGGGCCGGGAATGATCCATGCGCTCATCTCCGGCGTTATCTGCTTCCTCCTCTCGCTGGCCCTGGGTCTGCCTATCCTCCGCTACCTGCGTGCCCAGAAGGCGGGAAAGCAGATCAGCGCCGACCAGCCGGCCTCGCATCAGAAAAAGGCGGGCACGCCCACTTTCGGCGGGCTCATGATCTGGGCCCCGGTCCTCATCGTCACTGCCGTGGCCGTCGACTGGTGGAACCACCGCTCCATCCTCCTGCCGCTAGCTATGATCGGCATCACCGGCGTCACCGGCTTCATCGATGACCTCGGCACGCTTCAGCACCGCCGCCAGGGGGGCCTCTCGTGGCGGTTCAAGACATCCTTTGTGACGGTTCTCGGCATCGGCGCCGCCTGGGTCCTGTACGACCAGCTCAATGTCCAGTCGATAAACGTGCCCTGGGCCGGGCACTACGAGCTTGGCCTCTTCTACATCCCCATCGCCGTGGCAACGATTGTCGCCACCACCAGCGCGGTCGCGATCACCGATGGGCTCGATGCCCTGGCCGGGGGCACGACCCTCATCGCCTTCATCGCGTACGGCATCGTTGCTTTCATCCAGGGCCAGGAATTCGTGGCTACCTTCGCCCTCATCATCGCCGGGGCCAACCTCGGCTTTGTCTGGTACAACAGCCACCCGGCCCTCGTCATCATGGGTGATACCGGTGCGCTGGCTCTTGGCTCCAGCCTGGCCGTGGTGGCTCTCATGACCGGCCACTGGTTGCTTCTGCCAGTGATTGGCATCGTCTTCGTCCTTGAAGCCCTGTCCAACATCATCCAGATCGGCTATTTCCGGCTCAGCGGCGGTCGAAGGGTCTTCAAGAGAGCCCCCCTTCACCATCACTTCGAGGAGTCGGGCTGGGCCGAAACGCAGGTCGTCACTCGAGCCTGGGTGCTTGGCATCGCCGCGGCGATGCTTGGCGTGGCGCTCGCCCTGGCGGTGCCGGAATGAACGCCTCTGCCGCCGCCGCCCCCTCGAATGGCATTCCCCGCGTCTCTGGCAAACGCGTGCTCGTGTACTCGCTGGGGATCGAGGGACGTGACCTCGCCACCTGGATGCTCCGCAAGGGCGCCTCGGTGACCATGTCCGACACTCGCAGCGAGGCCCAGCTCGCTGCGGCGGGCGCGGCCCCGCCCCCCGGGGTCGAGGAGGTTGTCACCGGGCGCCCTCTGCTCGATGCCGATGGATTCGACCTTGTCGCCGTGTCCCAGTCGGTACTCCGCCACAGCCCGGCTCTCGTCAGGGCGCGCTCGCTTGGCATCCCCGTCACCTCCCAGATGCGCCTTTTCCTGCAACTATGTCCCGGTCACGTTGTGGGCATTACTGGTTCGAGCGGCAAGTCGACCACAACCGCCCTCGTAGGCGCCATGGCTGCCCGGGCTGGCATTGACCACCTTGTGGGCGGAAACATCGGTGAGCCACTCCTTCAGCGCCTTGACCGGGTCACTCCCGGCACCACCGTCATCCTCGAGATCAGCCACACACAGCTGCAGTACACCGAGCGCTCGCCGGCCGTTGCCGCCATCACCAACGTCACTCCGAATCACCTTGACCAGTTCAACTGGGACGAATACGTCGGCCTCAAGCGCAACATCCTCACCCACCAGGACCGGGATGGAATCGCCATCCTCAACGCTGACGACCAGACCAGCCGCGCCCTCGCGACCTCTGCCCGCGGCCATCTCCGCTGGGCCTCACTGGCAGGCGAGGTCGCCGGTGATGGTACGTGGGTCGAAGACGGGCGCGTGCTCATCCGGTCGGGCCGGCGTGTCCACGAAGTAATGCCCGCCGCCAGCATCCGCCTCCGCGGCCGGCACAACCTCGCCAACGTGGTCATGGCGTGCGCTGTCGCCGACGCCGCGGGACTCCCCCACGAGGCCATGGCCGCTGCTGCCGCCGCCTTCCGCGGCGTCCCTCACCGGCTGGAGATCGTCGGCCTTGCCGGTGGCGCTACCTGGGTGAACGACAGCATTGCCACAGCGCCCGAACGAACCATCGCCGGGCTCAACTCCTTTGCGGAGCCGGTAGTCCTCCTCCTTGGTGGGCGCGAGAAGAACCTGCCCCTCGACGGCCTGCAACAGCTCGCCCGGGAGCGTTGCCGGGCCGCCGTCTGCTTCGGCGAAGCAGGCCCGCTCTTCCACGAGGCGATGGTGGCCGCCGGCGTCCGCGCCGAGCTCGTCTCCACCCTCCCCGACGCCATCGAACGCGCGGCAACGCTGGCGCTGCCGGGCGATGTCGTCCTGCTTTCGCCCGCTGCCACCAGTTTCGATGCCTACCCTGGCTTTGAAGCGCGCGGCCAGGCTTTTCGCGACCTTGTGGCCGCGCTTCCCGGTTTTGCAGCGGAGGTGGCGCCATGACGGCTTCGCGCGCGGGCCAGTGGGTTCCCGGCCGGCCGGACCTCCAGCTTCTCGCCCTCACGGCGACACTCCTGGTCATCGGGCTGGTGACTGTCTACAGCGCGAGCTTCGTTATAGCGCTGGCCCGATTCGGCCAGCCCAACTACTACATCACGCGCCAGGTTATCTGGGCAGGGCTGGGCTGCATGCTCATGGTCGCGGCCATCCGCACCGACTACCGCCGCTATGAGACGTTCGCCGTGCCGATCATGCTCGCCACTATCGGCGCCCTGGTGGCGGTGCTCGTCGTCGGCATCGAGGGTGGCGGCGCCCGCCGGTGGATCGGCGTGGGCGAATTCACGGTCCAGCCCTCCGAATTCGCGAAGCTGGCAGTCATCGTCTATCTCGCTGCGTGGCTTGCAGGCAAAGGCGATAGCATCCGCAGCTTCGAACACGGCCTCGTCCCCTTCGTCCTCATCATCAGCTCGGTCGCCGTGCTGATCATGCTCGAACCGAACCTCGGCACCTCGCTTGTGCTGCTCCTCATCACCGTCACCATGATCTGGGTTGCCGGCGCATCGCTCCTGCAGATGATCGCCCTCGGTTCGACCGGCTTCGTGGTGATGCTGGTGCTCGCCCTCAAGGAAGGCTACCGCGCCGACCGTATCGCTGCCTTCGTCAACCCCGAGGCAGACCCCCTGGGCAATGGATTCCAGACGCTCCAGGCCCTCATGGCGATGGGCAACGGTGGAATTACCGGCCTTGGCCTGGGGGCGAGCCGCGCGAAGTTCTTCTACATCCCCGAAAGCCACACCGATGGCGTCTTCGCCATCCTCGGCGAAGAGGCCGGCATCATCGCCACCTCGTTTGTCCTGCTCCTGTTCATGGCCTTCATGGTCCGCGGCTTCCAGATCGCACGGCGCTCCCGCGACCAGTTCGGCATGCTCGTGGCCACCGGGATCACAACCTGGTTCACCCTCCAGGCGCTCCTGAACATCGGCGGAATTACGCGGGTCATCCCCCTGACCGGCGTGCCCCTTCCCTTCCTGAGCTACGGCGGCAATGCCCTCGCCGCCGAGCTGCTGGCCGTGGGAGTCCTGGTCAGCGTCTCCCGCTTCGGGACAGATCGCGGCGGCTACATGGACCGCGACCACAAGGTCGCGCCCGACCGCAAGATAATCCGGAGGGGCCAGCAATGAAGCTCGCCCTTACGGCCGGCGGCACAGGGGGCCATATTCTGCCCGCCATCGCTGTCCTCGATGCGCTCCGTTCCCGCGATGGCCTGCTCACCGAAGTCCGCTTCTTCGGCCCCGATGACCGCGGCGAACGGGCGACGGTGGAATCACGCGGCGTGGTCTTCGTGTCCGTGCCAGCGGCTGCTGTCCGGGGCCGCGGCCCCCTCTCGCTCGTCAGGAGCTTCGCCCGGCTGGCATGGGGCGTCGCTGTTGCCTTCCGCCGCCTCCGTGCCTTCAGGCCCGATGCGGTCTTCAGCACCGGGGGCTATGCCAGCTTCCCTGCCAGCCTGGCCGCGCGCGTCCTGCGGCGCCCCCTTGTTGTCTACCTGCCCGATGTCACGCCCGGCTGGGCGGTCCGCGCCGAGAAGCGGCTCGCCACACGCATCGCCACGACCACCGGGGCTGCTTTGGCCCACCTCCCGGAGAAGAAGACCCGTGTCACCGGCTACCCCGTGCGCGCGCGGTTCTTCGAGCTCGACCGCGCACAGGCCCGTGCCGCCATTGGTCTTGATGCCACCGCGCACATGCTCCTCGTCGCTGGCGCCACCCAGGGCGCGAAGGCCATCAACGAGGCGATCTTCGCTGCTGCCCCTGGCCTCTGCAGTGAAGCGGTGGTTTACCACGTGACCGGCCCCGCGGACATCGCCCGCGCCCGGGCCGTTCGCGCTGCTCTGCCCGAGAACCTGCGCGGCCGCTACTTCGTGGACGCCTTCCGCGAGGATCTCCCGGACCTCATGCTCGCTGCCGACCTCGGCGTCTTCCGCGCCGGCGCCAGTGTCCTCGGCGAAGTGCCCGCCGCCAGCCTGCCCGCGGTCCTTGTTCCCGGCCGTTACGCCGGCGGTCACCAGCGCGACAACGCGCGCTGGCTCGAAGAGGGCGGTGTGGCCGAGGTCGTCCCTGAAGATGCCCTTCCCGGGCTTCCTTCTCGCCTGCTGGCACTGCTCGGCGATGATGCCCGCCTTGCCGCCATGCGCGAATCTGCTCGTGCTCTCGCCCGCCCCGGCGCCGCCGACGCCATCGCTGACCTCATCGTGGAGGTGGCAAAGCGATGAGCGAGATTCGCGGGCCGGTCCATCTCGTCGGCATTGGCGGCATGCACATGTCTGCTATCGGTCAGCTGCTGCTGCAGCGCGGCATCGCCGTGAGCGGCAGCGATCTGCGCCCGTCCGGTCTCACTGCCCGCCTTGAGAGCATGGGGGCAAAGGTCCACATCGGCCACAGCGCCGCCAACCTCGGTTCCCCCGCGCTCGTCGTCCACACTGCAGCCGCTGGCGACGACAACCCCGAGATCGCCGCTGCCCGGGAGCGCGGCATCCCCGTCATCCTCCGCGCCGAGATGGTCGCCCGCCTGATGGAGGGCAAGCGCGTCATCGCTGTCGCCGGGTCACACGGCAAGACCACGACCTCCAGCCTCATCGCCTTCATTCTCTCCGAGGCCGGCCTCAAACCCATGTATCTCCTCGGCGGCGAGAGCATCGACCTTGGGGGCAACGCCGCCTGGGGCGAAGGGGACCTATGCGTGGTTGAGGCCGACGAGTACCGCCGGGCCTTCCACGAGTACGCCCCCGATGTGGCGGTCATCACCAATGTCGAACCCGACCACCTGGACTACTACGGCACCCCCGAGGCGTACCACCAGGCGTTCGCGGAATTCGCCCGCAAAGTGAAGCCCGGCGGCCTGCTCCTGGTCTGCGGCGATGACCCCGGCGCCATGCGCGTCATCCGCGAGGCCGGTGACGGAGGCGTCACCGTTGAGACGTTCGGGTTCGACCCTCGCGAGAGCTGGTGCGCCGGGAACCCCCATCCGGGGGCAGGCGAGACGGCCTTCGAAGTCCTCCGCCAGGGGAAGCTCCTTGGGGAGCTTCGGGTGCGCCAGCCTGGCAACCATTTCGTGGCCAACGCCCTCGCCGCTGCCGCGGTAAGCCACCACCTCGGCGCCAGTTTTGACGCCATCCGCGAGGCGGTTCGCGCCTTCCGTGGCGCCCACAGACGCTTCGAACTGGTGGGTGAAGCCGGGGGCATCATCGTCATGGACGACTACGCCCACCACCCCACCGAAGTGCGCGCCACCCTGCAGGCAGCGCGCACACGCTTCGGTGGCCGCCGTCTCATCGGCATCTACCAGCCCCACACCTACTCCCGCATCTCCTACCTCTGGGACGAGTGGACCAGGTGCTGGAGCGACCTCGATGCGCTCATCGTCCTCGAGACGTACGCGGCACGCGAGACCCCGGTCGCCGGCCGAAGCGCCAGCGACCTCGCGCGCGCCATTCGCGAACCGGCCGCTTCCTACGCCCCGGACTTCGATGCCGCTGCCAGGATGGCCGTCGATCTCGCCCGCCCGGGCGACGTGGTCTTCACCATCGGTGCGGGAGACGTGGTGGAGGCCGGCCCGATGATCCTGGAGTTGCTCCGATGAGCGCACTCGAAAGGCTGGCCGCGGAGATGAAGGCCGTGGGCGAGGTCCGGCGCGACGAGCCCCTGAGCCGGCACACCACATTCGGTATCGGCGGCCCTGCTGACCTGTTCGTCACCGTCAGGGATGCGACCGCACTGGCGAGGGCTGCCACGGCTGCCCGTGAGGCCGGCGTGGATCTCTTCGTGCTTGGCAGCGGCAGCAACATCCTTGTCGCCGATTCTGGCATCCGCGGCGCCGTCCTCGATAACCGTTCCGCGGCCGAGCATGACCAGGGCGACGGCCGCTTCCGCATCGAGAGCGGCGTCAGCTTCGCCGCCTTCGCGCGCCGGATGTGCCGCCTTGGGCTCGACGGCCTTGCCTGGGCCGCAGGCATCCCCGGCACCCTCGGCGGCGCGGTGGTCTACAACGCCGGCGCCTATGGCGGCTGCCTCGCCGATGTGCTCACCCGGGTCCGCCTTCTCCAGCCGGGAGGAAGCGACCTCTGGGTTGATGCCTCCGACCTGGGGCTCGTCTACCGCGGAAGTGCCCTCACCCGGCGTCGCCTGCCCGGCGAGGCTGTGCTCGAATGCGAGCTCTCACTCACACCGGGCGACCCCGCAGCTCTCACTGCGCGCGTAGCCGAATTCGACCGCCGCCGCCTTTCGGCCCAGCCTCGCGGCCGCAATGCGGGGTCCATGTTCAAGAACCCTCCCGGCATCCCGGCCTGGAAGCTGATCGAGACCGCCGGCTTGCGCGGCGCGCGCCGCGGAGATGCCGCCATCAGCGAGAAGCACTGCAACTTCTTCGTCAACGAAGGCGCCGCGAGCGCTGCCGATGTCGCAGCTCTCGTGGAGGAGGCGGAGCGGCGCGTTCGCGAGACCTCCGGCGTCACCCTCGAACGCGAAGTCGCCTTCGTGGGGGCCTGGTGATGACGAGGCAGCGCGTGGCGGTGGTCTTCGGCGGCCGCTCCGGCGAGCACGAGGTCAGCGTGGTCAGCGCCCGTGGCGTCATGGCTGCGCTTGACCCCGCCCGCTGGGAAATCGTGCCAATCGCAATCGCAAAGTCCGGGGCCTGGCTTTCGCCCGGGGAGACGCGCGATGCGCTCGATGCGGGAGCAACCGCCTTCGGGGGAGGCCAGCCGATGCTGCGCGCGCCCGGGGCGCTGGAGGCCCTCACATCCTGCGATGTCGCCTTCCCCCTCGTCCACGGCACCTTCGGGGAGGACGGCACCCTGCAGGGGTTCTTCGAAATCGCCGGCCTTCCCTATGCGGGCGCCGGAGTCGCAGCCAGCGCGATCGGCATGGACAAGGCACTGATGAAGGCACTCTTCCATGAGGCCGGCATCCCCGTTCCCCGCTACGGAGTTCTCCGCAGCTGGGAGGTGGCCGCCAGCGATGCAGATGCGGTCCGGTATGTCGAATCCGCTCTCGGCTACCCCTGCTTTGTGAAGCCCGCCAACGGCGGGTCCAGCGTGGGCGTCACCCGCGCCCGCTCCCGCGAAGACCTCGCCGAAGCCTTCCGCGCTGCTTTCGCCTACGACGACAAGGCTGTGGTGGAAGAAGCCATCTCCGGCCAGGAGGTCGAATGCTCGGTGCTCGGGAACGAGTGCCCCGAGGCGAGCATCGTTGGCGAAATCGTCCCTGACCGCGATTTCTACAGCTACGAAAGCAAGTACGACCCGGCCTCACGCACGCAGCTCCTCATCCCTGCCCGTCTCACGGCCGCGGTGGCCGATGAGGTGCGCGAGCTCGCCCTCCGGATGTACCGCGTCATGGGCTGCGAAGGCTACGCCCGCGTCGATTTCTTCGTTCGCGATGGCGCCGAGGTCATCGCTAACGAAGTGAACACCATCCCCGGGTTCACCAGCATCAGCATGTTCCCCAAGCTGTGGGAAGCTTCCGGCCTGCGCTACCCGGACCTGCTCACCCGGATCCTTGAGCTGGCCCTTGAGCGCCACGCGCGGAGGTCCAGACGATGATCATCCGCCGCAAACGCCGCCCGCAGCAGGGACTCCCTCGCATGATCGTCCGCCGTGGCCGCCCGACCGTCGGAGAGAAGGCGCCGCGCATGATCGTGCGCCGTTCTGGCGGGGGTGGTCAGCCTCCTGGTGGTGGTGGCCGCCGCATCCTCCGTTTCCCCCGCCCGGGCCGCCGCTGGTTCCTCGGCCTTGCCTTCGCAGGGGTTATGGCCACCCTGGGGGGCGCGCTCTACTGGGCCTGGGCCTCACCCTTCTTCCGCATCAACAACATCGAGGTCGCCGGCAATGAGCGCATCGGCGCCGATGTCATTGTCACCAGCACTGGCCTGCTTGGCGAGAGCATGTTCACCGCCGACTTAGCAACCGCTCAGAAGGTTCTGTACCAGCAACCCCTCATTCACTCGGTCCATATCGAGCGCCACTGGCCCGCCAAGCTCCGCGTCGTCATCGAAGAGCGCAAGGCCTGGGGAATCTGGGAGCAGAGCGGCGTCCGCTACACCATCGACCGCGACGGTGTCGTGCTTGGCACCGTCGCGCCTGCCGCGGGCTCGCCGGTCATTCGCAGCTCGGCTCCTGGCAGTCTCCGCCAGGGCGAGCGCGTCGACTACCAGGCGGTCGACGCCGCGGCCGAGATCTACGAGCGCCTTCCCCGCCAGCTTGGCACTACCGTCACCGAGGTGGCCCACCTTGCCGGCAAGGGCGTGCTGGTGACCACCGCCGCGGGCGAAACCGCCCTTCTCGGAGACTCCAGTTCCATCGCCTACAAGCTCGCCGTATGGGCCGCGCTCCGCCGCGAGGCAGAGCTCCAGGGCATCAACTACACATCTGTTGACCTCCGGTATGGCAACCGGCCGGTCTTGCAGTAAAAGGGGGCACCGCAAATGAGCATTCGAAGACGCAACACCGTGGCGGCCATCGATGTCGGGTCCACAAAGGTCACCGTCATCGTGGGCGATGTCGGCGAACAGGGCGATACCCGGATTCTCGGGCTCGGCGTTGCACCTGCCTCCGGCCTCTCGCGCGGCGTGATCGACAACATCCAGTCCGCCCGCGATGCCATCGCGATAGCCGTGGAGAAGGCCGAACAGTCGTGCGGCATGCGCATTCTCAGCGCCGTCGTCGGCATCTCCGGCAACCATATCCAATCGCAGAATAACCGCGGCATCATCGCCGTCCCCGATCGCTCGCGGCCCATTAGCTCCGACGATCGCGCCCGCGTCCTCGAGGCCGCTGGCCAGATAAGCATTCCCACCAACCGGCAGGTCATCCACGTACTCCCCCGTGGCTACTGGGTCGAGGGCACCGACCCCGTCTCCGACCCCGTGGGGATGTTTGGCGGCCGGCTCGATGCTGAGACGCACATCGTCACCGCAGCCATCTCGGCCGTGCAGAACCTCACCAAGTGCGTCGAGGGCGCGGGGGTACAGGTGGACGACATCATCCTCGAAGCCCTCGCCTCCGCAACGAGCGTCGTCCAGCAGCAGGAGCGCATGCAGGGCGTCGCCGTCGTCGATATCGGTGGCGCCAACACCTCCATCGCCGTCTTTGATGAAGGTTCAATTGCTCACACGGCCTGCCTCCCCATCGCTGGATCGAACCTCACCCACGACCTGGCCCGCGTCCTCCGTTGCCCCTGGGAGAGCGCGGAGACCGTCAAGTGCCAGTACGGCGCCGCCTACGCCGGCTCCTCCATGAACAGTGAGACAGTCGAGATCCAGGCCTTTGGCACCCAGACACAGAAGGTCGTGCCCCTCGGCCATGTCTGCGAGATCCTCCAGGCCCGCTGCGAGGAGATCCTCGAAATGGTGGGTCTCGAACTGAAGCGCGCCGGCTACCTCGACAAGATTGCAGCCGGCCTTGTCCTGACGGGCGGCGGCGCCCAGCTTCGTGGCCTCCCCGAAGTAGCCGAAGCCCACCTCGGCCTGCCCGCCCGCCTTGGACGTCCCCATGGCTACTCCGGGATGACCGACCTCGTCGGCTCACCCGCGTATGCAACCTCCATCGGCCTCGCCGAGTACGCCCTCCTCGGGCGTGACCGGCCCGCAGACCTGCCCGCACCCGGATTCGACATGCCGGTCGGCGGCATCTTCAGGCGGATCGCCGCCATCGGCAGGGCGCTTATGCCCCAGTGAGCTCTACCAGGGAGGGACAACGAATGAGCTTCATCGACTTCGCCCGCCACGAGGAGTCATTCAGAAAAGGAAAGGAACGAACTATGAGTCTTCGTTACGAAACCGAGCTTCTGCCCGATATCAAGGTCGTCGGCGTCGGTGGCGGCGGCTGCAATGCCGTCAACCGCATGATCCGCGCCAAGATCCCCGGCGTCACCTTCGTCGCCTGCAACACTGATGCCCAGGCGTTGATGTCGTCCGATGCCTCCACGCGCCTCCGCATCGGCGAGAAGCTTACCAAGGGCCTTGGCGTCGGCGGTGACCCCGCCCGCGGCGAACGCGCCGCCGATGAGAGCCGCGACGAGCTCTACGAGCTCCTCCGAGGCACGGAGATGGTCTTCGTAACGGCCGGCATGGGCGGCGGCACCGGCACCGGCGCTGCCCCCATCGTCGCCGAAATCGCCAAGGACTGCGGCGCCCTCACCATTGGCGTGGTCACGCGCCCGTTCGCCTGGGAAGGCGCGCGCCGCCGCCGCCAGGCCGAAGAAGGCGTCGCCCGCCTCAAGGACAAGGTCGATACCCTCATCGCCATCCCCAACGAGCGGCTCGTGGAGATCTGCCCGCCCGACGCGACCGTCGACCAGGCCTTCGAAACGGCCGACGACGTCCTCCGCCAGGCAATCCAGTCAATCTCCAACATCATCAGCCAGAATGGCTCGATCAACCTCGACTTCAATGACGTCCGCATGATTATGAGCGAGGCCGGCCCTGCCCTGCTTGCCGTCGGCACTGGCTCGGGCGAGAACAGGGCGGTCGAGGCCGCGCGCGCCGCCACCACCAGCCCGCTCCTCGACCAGTCAATCGATGGCGCTCTCAACGTCCTCTACAACGTGACCCACGACGGCACGCTTCAGCTTCGCGAACTCGACATGGCCGCGCGTGTCGTTGCCGAGGTGGTCGATCCGACCGCCAACATCATCTTTGGCACCGTCGTCGACCCGAGGGTGGGTGAAGCAGTCCAGATGACCGTCATCGCCACCGGCTTCCCGCCGAAGTCCCAGGATATGGAAGACCCCAGGGAAGTGCGCAGGTTCGCCGAGATCGGCATCCCGGGCATCGCCACCCAGCAGGACGCAGACCTGCCCACGTTCCTCCGCAAGAAAATCCGGTCGCTGAATGCGCTGAATTCTGGGGGGAGTGGGGCAGTAGCGAAACTGGCTGAAAGGAGGTAGCTATCTAGCCGAGCGCGTTGAGTCCGTGAGGACTGCTCTGCCCGAAGCATTCGGGCATCGCGGGGCTTGGTGCATTGGGAGATGGCGCCAAGCCCCTCTTCTTCTGGCTAAACGCTTCGGCCACCCCGCCGATAGCTACCTCCATCAGCCGGACGCGTAAAGTAACACACGATCTTCTCAACGCGCTACCATTTCTTATGGCATGCGTGGTATTGCGGGCACGTATCCGGGTCACCCGCCCCGCCACCCTAGAAGTAGATGTGGTCCACATAGAGCCCCCGCTCCCGCGCACCCGGCGGCTCGGGGATTGCCGGGGTCCAGAAGTCGAAGCTCGAAACCTCTGCCGCCATTCCCTGGAACACGGGCCAGGAGCGCGCCCCGGTCGATGTGAACGCGGTGAGCTCGTCCATCCCGTGGTCGAGCAGCCAGGTGCACCACCCCCGAAGCAGTTCGCGGAGCCGTCCCCCCGCTCCCGGCAGGAATCCGTAGTCCAGCACGGCGCCCCCACTTCGTCCGCTCCTCGCATTGCCGCTGGCATCGGTGAAGCGCGAACCTATCCAGTTTCCTTCCGGCCACACGCCCACAACCGCGCCATCGGTGAGCCAGATGTTCGCCCAGCTGTACTGTGCCGGGTCTCGCTCCAGCCTCTCCACGAATGACTCCGTCGTGTAGGGCAGGAACATCTCCTCGCCCTCGTGGCAGGCATTCAGGATCGCAACGATCTCCCCCGCGTCTCCGGGCGTGGCCAGCCGCCCGCAAGGAGGCCCCGCGTTCTCTTCGCAGGGCAGCGAAACCCACGCTGGCCCGAAGCTCCACTTTCCCGGAGCGCCCCGGGCGAACGCCTGGGAGTGGGCGTTGAGCGGCGAGATGTACCAGTAGGGCGAGTCGTACTGCCCCTTCCAGTGGCGGAACATCTCATCGGCTAGCGCCCGGCCAATCCCAAGCCCCTGGAATCGGGGCAGGATGCGCGTGTGGTGGAAATAGAGCATTCGCTGGCGCTCACCGCCTACAAGCGCCGGGTGGACCGTTGTGCAGAACACTCCTGCCGGCTCGCCCGCAACGCTGGCCACCGTCGCCCTTACGTTCCCCATGAGTCGCGCTGAAGCGAAGTAGTCGCTTCCACGGTCGATGGCCACCGAGGTGCCGTCGGCGAATTCGAGGGGCGAGTTTCGCTCTATCTCCGATAGCAGGGCTGCGTCGGCAGGCGTTGCTTCTCGGATGTGCACTGCACCATCAGGGTTTCCCACGCGATGATTCTAGCGTCCCTAACGAATCAGGGCCCCTGCTCTATCTCGTCCCTGCCAGTTTCCATGGCCGCGCCAGCCAGCCGCGCCGGGACCCACGCCGCCAGCAGCGCCCGCAGTTCGTCCTTCACCTGGATGAGCGAATGGCCGGCCTCGGCGTAGAGCACAATCCGCTTTGGCTCCAGGGCGCGCCGGTAGATGTCCTCGCTCGCTTCGTGGCTGAGCACCGAATCCGACATGCCGTGAACCAGCAGCAGGGGCCGCCCGAGCTCCTCCACCTGTCGCGTGCCGAAGAGCTGCGGCGAGAGCGAAGCGACCCCGGTCACCAGGGGGTGCAACTGCCCGGCCTTGATTACCACGGCCGCTCCAAAGCTGTGGCCCACCAGCGCCAGCGCGGAAGCGCCAATACCCTTCAGGAATGAGCAGCCCGCAAGCACATCGAGCACGCACTCCTCGAAGTTGTTCGGCGTCCGGTACTCCAGGCGCAGCACACTGACGCCTGCTTCGGAAAGCAGGCCCGGCAGGTCCCGGTAGAGGCCGTCGGCCGGGCCATCCAGCCCGCCCATCGCCCCGCCAACGCAGACCACGGCGCCGCTCCCGCCTTCCACCGGGTGCAGAATGCCGCCTATCTCGCCCCGCGTGGTCTCCATCCGGATGAGGAGGCTCCCCTCCGCCTCGCCCGGCGCCGCGGCTACCCGGAGAAGCCGGAGTGCCAGGTCATCGCCCGGCCCCCCGGCGGGCGGGTCCTCATCCCCCATGGTCGATCCCATCCGCGTAACTATATCGTGCGGCGCACCGGCAGAGGTTCGCGCTCCAGGCGTGAGGGCTGTTAGCATGCGCCACTAACAGGTCTGGGGTCCACGACGAGCATGAAAGGCGCCCCGCTGTGGCTCCGTGCTTGTCCCGGAGCCCAGGGGAGAGACTCGTCAACAACATGTGCGGCATCGCCGGGATCCTCCGCGCCGAGAATGAGAACATCCAGCCAGGCTACATCGCAGCCATGGTCGAGACCCTGCGCCATCGCGGCCCCGACGGCGACGGCTCCTTCTTCGCCCCCGGGATCGCCCTCGGCCACACCCGGCTGGCCATCATCGACCTCTCGACAGCGTCCAGCCAACCATTCGTCGATGACGAAACGGGCCTGGCCCTCGTCTTCAACGGTGAGATCTACAACTATGTCGAGCTGCGGGCCGAGCTACGGACGCTGGGCCATGACTTCCGCTCCAGCGGCGACGTCGAGGTGCTGCTCCGTGCCTACGAGCAGTGGGGGCACGACTGCCTGCGTCGACTCAACGGCATGTTCGCCTTCGCCATCTGGGACAACCGGAAGCGCGAACTCTTCCTCGCCCGGGACCGCTTTGGCGAGAAGCCGCTCTACCTGGCCCGCTCCCCCAGGGGTCTCGTGTTCGCGAGCGAAATGAAAGCCATCCTGGCGGTGCGCCCCGAGCTCAGGCGGCCCAACCGGAAGCCCATCTTCCGCTACCTCTCCCGCGGTGATCTCGACCTCGATGAGGCCACCTTCTTCGATGGAATCGAGAGCCTTCCCGCTGCCCATTACATGGTTGTCGATGCCGCGGCGAAGACCACCTGCCAGCGCTACTGGCTGCCGGCGAGCGCCGATGTTCCCGCCTCCCGGGCAGAGGCCACCGAGGAATTCCGCAGCCTGCTCTTCGATGCCGTCCGCATCCGGCTCCGGAGCGATGTGCCCGTCGGCAGCTCCCTCAGCGGTGGCCTCGATTCCTCAAGCATTGTCGCCACCATCAACGCCCAGGACACCACCCGCTGCATCCACCAGCGCACCTTTAGTGCCCGCTTCCGTTCCCGCGCGCACGACGAAGGGCGCTACATCAACCTCGTCACCCGCCAGGCCGGCGCTGAAGGGCACGAGGTCTGGGTTGAGCCGGACGACTTCCTGGAGGAATTCGCGCGCCTCCAGTGGCACCAGGAAGAGCCAATCGCCAGCGCCAGCCCTTACGCCCAGTGGTGCGTCATGAAGCTGGCCCATGCGTCCGGCACCAAGGTGCTCCTCGATGGCCAGGGCGCCGACGAGATGCTCGCCGGGTACGACCAGGCGCACGGGATGTTCTGGGCCCATTGGGCGCGGCGTGGCCGCGTCGACACGCTGGCGAAAGAGGTCCTCTCCTTTGTTCGCCGCTACCGCGCTATCAGGCAGCCGGCCCTTTTTGCCGCCTACTACTCCCTCCCCGAAACGCCGCGCGATCGCCTTGCCGAGTTCTACTACCGCTCCAACAACGTCGTCTCTCCCGACCTCCACCGCGGGTTCAGGCACGCGCATGCGGATGCCTCTCACCCATTCTCGGACCGACTCCGCAATGAGCTTGTGCGCTGGCAGTCGGCCACCCAGCTGCCCGAGATCCTGCGCTATGCCGACCGGAATAGCATGGCCTTTGGCCGCGAGGCGCGGCTCCCCTTCCTCGACCACCGCCTCATCGAGTACAGCTTCGGCCTCCCGCCTGAGATGCTCCTCCGCCGTGCCGTGACCAAGGTCGTGCTCCGCGATGCGATGCGCGGCATCGTCCCCGACGAGATACTCGAGCGTCGCGACAAGCTCGCCTACTCACCGCCCCAGCGTGATTGGGTGCGCGGCCCGCTGCGGCCGTGGGTCGAGGCATTGTTGACGGCAGCAGGGCGGCGCGACGGCTACTTCAATCCCCGGGCCATCCTCGAACTGAAGGAGCGGTTGCCCACCCGGCCCGACGATGTGCTCACCTGGCGCGTGATCAGCGCAGAAGCCTGGTTCCAGCGCCTCATCGACAGTCCCGGGCGTTCCCTGCCCATGCAGGCGGAAATTAGCCCGCTTAGCTGGTAACCTTCCCCTGCTGACACTCGCGCATCGTCGCGTCAGGCGAGGGCAAGGTCCTGCCGGCCAGTGCGGCAGTGTGCGCGTCAATTCACATTCGAGAGGATAGAAACAGGAATGGCAATCTCATTCGAAGGCCAGGTGGCCCTTGTCACCGGCGCCGGTGGCGGGCTCGGCCGCGCCTACGCGCTCGATCTCGCAAAGCGTGGGGCGAAAGTCGTTGTCAACGACCTCGGCGGCGATCCCCATGGCCAGGGCGAGAACCGCGCGCCCGCCCAGAAGGTCGTCGACGAGATAAAGGCCGCTGGCGGCGAAGCCGTGGCGAACTACGACAGCGTCGCCAGCTACGATGGCGGCTTCAACATGGTCAAGACGGCGATCGACAACTATGGCCGCCTCGATGTCGTCATCTGCAACGCCGGCATCCTCCGCGACGTCGCCTTCCACAACATGAGCGAGGACGACTGGGACAAGGTGTTCGCTGTCCACATCAAGGGTTCCTTCACGGTCCTGCGCGCCGCCTGGCCTGTTTTCCGCCAGCAGGCCTACGGACGCGTGGTTCTCACCTCATCCTCGTCGGGCATCTGGGGCCAGTTCGGCCAGGCCAACTATGGCGCCGCCAAGACGGCCATGCTCGGCCTCATGAACGTCCTCAAGCAGGAGGGCGCCAAGTACAACGTCAACGTCAACACCATCGCCCCTGTCGCCGGCACCCGCCTCACCCAGACGGTCATGCCCCAGGAGATGGTTGACAGGCTCAAGCCAGACTTCGTCGTTCCCGCGGTCACCTACCTCGTTTCGAAGGAGTGCCAGGACAGCGGCTTCATCATCGAGGCTGGCGCCGGCCGCTTCAATCGCGCTTCGCTCGTCAAGGGCCCCGTTGTTGAGACCGGCCTGGACGAAGTCAAAGATGCCGAATGGATCCAGCAGAACTGGGGGAAGATCGGCAGCATCGATGGCGCCGTCCCCATGTGGAACGCTCAGACCCCGCTCGCGGCACACCTCGCGAGCAAGGGCCAGTAGGCGCCTTCGCGCACGTAGCATGAAAAGGGGGCAACCGGCCGGTTGCCCCCTTTGATGTTTCTGGCCGCGGCCCCGCCGGGGCGCGCAGTTTCATGCAGGTCCACCGGTAGCCATCGCGCTCCCCCGGTAACCCCGTACCAGCTGCTTCCGCAGGTCGCGAACGTCCGCTGCCGCTGAACGCGCGGCAGTGGACGACGCCGGCCGTGCCGGTCGAATCAGGCTCCTCTCACCTGGCGCTGATTGCAGCACTTCCGCCGGCCTGCATGGCCGGCCAGGGTCCAGCGCTGTTATCGAGACCTCGACTTCCACCGTCACAGGGGCCCCACTTCCCCCTTCGGGGATCAGCGGCCGGTTGGCCACCGCCAGCCTGACCCGTTCGCCGAAGCGCTTCCCATGCTCGTGGTTGCCCGGGGAAAGCGTCACCGCGAACCGCTGGTCATCCAGCCGGGACACGAGGTCCGTCGGGCGGGCCACCCGCCCCAGGGCCGCCGCCACCAGGAGGCTGGCGCGCTGTGCCACGCCCGGGTCGAATCCCGAAGGCTGATCGCCAGGCAATTTCACCGTTACGAGGGTGAGTGTCGCCGTCCGGGAAGGCTTCGCTGCCCCTTCCAGCTCCCGCGCAAGCTCATCGAGGAGGAATATGCGGCCGCGCCGATGCGTCGCGCCACCCGGCAGGCCCCGCTCTGCGCGTCTGGGGTTCGCCCCGGGCAGTTTTCCTGCCAGCGAATCCTTCCCGTTCCTCATTGGTCGCCGCGCGTAGAGGAAGAGCAGTCCACTCGTCGAAAGGAGCGCAACCCCCAGGCTGGGGACCGCCGCCAGCGTGGCTACCTCCGCAACTCCCATTGCGACTGCCAGTCCGACCACCGCCTGCGGGGTACGCCGCCTCGCCGCCGCTGGTGCGCGATTGCTCCTGATGGGAAGCCCGGACACAGGGTCATCACGACGTTCCAGGTAGCCCTCCACGAGACCGGGCCCGCGTTGCCTCGCTACTGCATTATCCCCCCTGCCGATGGCCAGCGGCCCTGCCAGCCGGTTGAGAGTGCGTTACCGGCCCGTGAGCCCGGTCCGGCCCGGCGCCATGCCTGCCATCCGTGATTTCGCTTGGCTTTCGCGGAACGATCGCCCGCTGGTACAATCTCCTTTGCGCTACCCCACTATCCCCCCGGGCCACTCCCTTTTACCGGGAGTCTGCCCCCAAACGGAGTCCCAGAGTTGTCAACAGATACCGCCCCGTCCACCACTCCCGAAGCCGAAGTCCTTCCTGCCGGGCATGCAGAGACTGCTGCCGCCGAACCGGTAGAAATGGACATGGGGGCCCTCCTCGACCTCGAAGCTGCCCAGCCTGGCACCCTGCGCCGCGGCGAGATCGTTGAAGGGATGGTCATGGGCGCTTCTCCTGATGGCCTCATCGTCGACGTCGGAACCAAGACCGAGGCCGTCATTCCCCAGAACGAGATGCTCTCCCTCGGCGTGGATGGCGCCGCCAGGCTCAAGGCCGGCGATACCGTGCGGGTCATGGTCCTCCAGCCTTCTTCGGCCGAAGGCCATGCCATCGTCTCGCTCGACCGCGCCCGTGGCGAAGAGGGCTGGGAGCTGCTTGCCGAGCGCTACGAAAGTGGCGCCGTCTTTGAGGCCCAGGTCACCGGGCACAACCGCGGCGGAATCCTCGTGAACGTCGAGGGTGTCAACGCCTTCGTGCCACTCTCCCAGATCGATAGCGTCCGCCGCGATGACCCCGAGGCCGTCACTCAGCTTGCCAACCTGGTTGGCCACCCGATTCAGCTCAAGGTCATCGAGCTCAACCGCAAGCGCAACCGCGTCATCCTTTCAGAGCGCGCGGCCATGTCCGACTTCCGCCGCGCCCAGAAGGACCGGATCCTCGACGAGCTCCAGGAAGGCGAGATCCGCACCGGCCGCGTCTCTTCGATCACCGACTTCGGTGTTTTCGTTGACCTTGGCGGCGCCGATGGCCTCGCCCACATGACCGAGCTCACCTGGGAGCGCGGCAAGAAGGCCCGCGACCTCTACAGCGTCGGCGATGAAGTCCAGGCCTTCATCCTCAAGGTCGACCAGGAAACCAGGAAGATCTCGCTCTCCCTCAAGCGCGCCCAGCCCGAGCGCTGGGATTCCACCGTCAACCGTTACGTCATCGGGCAGGTCCTCATCGGGCGCGTTACCAAGCTCATGGCTTTTGGCGCCTTTGTCAGGCTCGATGGGCCCGTTGAGGGTCTGATTCACATCTCTGAGCTATCCAACCGTCGTATCCAGCATCCGAGAGACGTTGTGAAGGAAGGCGACGTGGTGCCAGTCAAGCTCGTGCGCATCGAAAAGGATCGTCACCGCCTTGGCCTCAGCCTCAGGCAGGCCCGGGCCGATGCCGAGGCCATGGGATTCGGCTTCGATCACGATGGACACGTCATTGACTACCCCGACGATGTTCGCGAGCAGTTCGGCCTGCCCGAGCGCGCTGCCGGCGCTGCACCCAAGGCCGAACCGCGCACCGCCCAGGAAGCGATTGAGCGCGCCGTCGCCCGTGACCCGGAGCCGGTATCCGCGTTTGCACATGCATTTGCGCAGGCTCTCGAGAACGCCGAATCCGCTTCGACGTTCACCATTCCGGAAGCGGGGGTAGCAGCCCCGGGAAGTCAGGAGATCCCCGGCGCGACAGCAGATGTCCCCCTGGCGGAAGATAGTGGTGAGGCAGGCAGCGAACCCGTGGCAGAGGCCCTTGACGGCACCGATGGGGCAGTTGAGATGGCCGCCACAACAGAGGATAAGATAGGAGACGGCGAGGCATCGCCAGACCAGGGAGAGGACGCCAGGGAGAACGCTGCTGCAGAGGGCCCGTAGTGGCCAGCAGGTGTAGCCAGTGAGGCTGGGAGAACGCTAGATGGCCGATAGATTTGACAAGTTCACCGAACGGGCGCGCAGGGTCCTTACCCTCGCGCAAGAAGAAGCCCACCGCTTCAATCACAACTACATCGGCACCGAGCACATCCTCCTCGGCCTCGTGCGCGAAGGTGATGGCGTGGCCGCCAAGGTACTTGCCAACCTCGGCGTTGAGCTCAACAAGGTCCGCTCCGCCGTGGAGTTCATCATCGGTCGCGGCGATCGCACCGTCCTCGGTGAAATCGGCCTCACTCCGCGCGCCAAGAAGGTCATTGAGCTCGCCGTCGACGAGGCTCGCCGCCTGAATCACAGCTACATCGGAACCGAGCACCTGCTCCTCGGCCTCGTCCGCGAAGGCGAAGGCATCGCCGCCGGCGTTCTCGAAAGCCTCGGGGTCAACCTCGAGCGCGTTCGCGCCGAGACAACCCGCATCCTCAGCCAGTCCGCGCCCCAGGCTGCCGCCGCCGGCTCCGGGGCCCGCCAGGCCACCCGCACCCCCACCGTTGACCAGCTTGGCATCGACCTCACCCAGGCGGCCCGCAACAACCAGCTCGACCCCGTCATCGGCCGCTCCAACGAGCTCGAACGCGTGGTTCAGATCCTCTCGCGCCGCACCAAGAACAACCCCGTCCTCATCGGTGAGCCCGGTGTCGGCAAGACAGCCATCGCGGAGCTGCTCGCCCAGCGCATCGTCGGCGGCGATGTCCCGGAGACCCTGCACGGCAAGCGTCTCCTTACCCTCGACATCGGCTCGCTCGTCGCCGGGACGAAGTACCGCGGCGAATTCGAAGAGCGCCTCAAGAAAGTCGTCGAAGAGATCAAGGGCGCTGGCAACTGCATCCTCTTCATCGATGAGCTCCACATGCTCGTCGGAGCCGGCGCCGCCGAAGGCGCCGTCGATGCGGCCAATATCCTCAAGCCCTCGCTTGCCCGCGGCGAGCTCCAGTGCATCGGCGCGACCACCCTCGATGAGTATCGCAAGCACATCGAGCGCGACGCCGCCCTCGAACGCCGCTTCCAGCCCATCATTGTCGACGAACCATCGGTCGAAGAGACGGTCGAAATCCTCCGCGGCATCCGCCAGCGCTACGAAGACCACCACAAACTCAAGATCAGCGATGCTGCTCTCACCGCCGCCGCCGAGCTTTCGGCCCGCTACGTGATCGACAGGTTCCTCCCCGACAAGGCCATCGACCTCATCGACGAGGCCGCCAGCCGCGTACGCATCCGGCGTGCCGCCACCCCGCCATCCCTGAAGGAGGCCATGAAGGGGCTCGAAAGCCTCCGCCGCGAAAAGGAACAGGCGATCGCGGCCCAGCAGTTCGAGTACGCCGCCGAGCTTCGCGACCGGGAGATCAAGCTCCAGGACAAGATCGGCGAGATGGGCGAATGGGAGGAAGGCGAAGAAGGCATCGCCACCCCCATCGTCTCCGACGAGGACATTTCCGAAGTCGTTTCCATGTGGACCGGCATCCCCGTCTCCCGCATCGCCAGCGAAGAGAGCGCCCGCCTGCTCAAGATGGAGGAGAACCTCCGTTCCCGCGTCATCGGCCAGGACGAGGCCATCGAGTCCATCGCCCGCGCCGTCCGCCGCGCCCGGGCAGGCCTCAAGGATCCGCGCCGCCCGATCGGGGTCTTCCTCTTCCTCGGACCTACCGGCGTCGGCAAGACCCACCTCGCCCGCGCCCTCGCCGAGTTCATGTTCGACTCCCAGGACAACATGATTAAGCTCGACATGAGCGAGTTCAGCGAAAAGCACACCGTCTCCCGCCTCGTCGGCGCCCCTCCTGGCTACGTCGGCTACGACGATGGCGGACAGCTCACGGATACCGTCCGCCGCAAGTCCTACTGCCTCATCCTTCTCGATGAGATCGAGAAGGCCCACCCCGAGGTGTTCAACCTTCTCCTGCAGATCTTCGATGAAGGCCGCCTTGCCGATGCCAAGGGCAGAAAGGTCGACTTCCGCAACACCATCATCATCATGACCTCCAACGTCGGCTCCGACCTCATCAAGCGCGATAGCAACCTCGGCTTTGCCATCTCGCAGGAGGAGATCAAGACCCAGGAAGACCGCTACGGCCGCATGAAGGACAAGGTCCTCGGCGAGCTCAAGAACGTCTTCAAGCCCGAGTTCCTCAACCGCATCGATAGCACCGTCGTCTTCCATTCGCTTTCGCGGGAGAACATCCGCAGCATCGTCGACCTTGAGCTCAGGAAGGTCGAAAAGCAGCTCGCCTCCAAGGGCGTCTCGCTCGAGGTCACCATCGAAGCCAAGGACTGGCTCGGCGACAAGGGCTACGACCAGGTGTTTGGCGCCCGGCCCCTCCGCCGCGTCATCCAGGACAATATCGAAGACCGCCTCAGCGAAATGCTCCTCGCGGGCGAGTTCGGCCCAGGCGACCGCGTGGTAGTCGACCGCCAGCCAGGTGACGACGGTGGTCTCTCCATCAGCGCGGCCCGGGAGCCGGCCCCGGTCGCCTGAGTACCGCAGCACAACGGCGATTGCCAGGGCCCACGGCTTGCCAGCCCCGGCAGTCCCGGTCGCGGTTGACGCGCACGCCGCTACCGCTGTACGGTAATAGTCGGCTTGCCATGCCCATCGTTTCCCCAACCTTTTTCCGGCATTTAGACAAGTTCTTTGCGTCATTCGCACCATAAGTCCTGAAGGAGTAGCTGCAGGATGACCACTGCGCGCGGCGTGGTGCGGGGGGGTGTTGCTGTCCCCCTCGACATCCAGGCCTATGGCCGAATTCCCAACGTCCTCGAAATCCCCAGCCTTATCAAGATCCAGCTCGATAACTTCGACTGGTTCAAGCGTGAGGGCCTTCGCGAGCTCCTCTCCGAGATCTCGCCCATCCAGGACTTCACCGGGTCCAAGATGGATCTCGTCTTCGGCGACCACGAGTTCCGCGAGCCCAAGCACTCCCAGGATGAGTGCCGCGAACGCGATATGACCTTCGCTGCGCCCCTTTTCGTCGACGTCGAGCTCCGCATCAAGGAATCCGGCGAAATCAAGGAGCAACGCCTCTTCTTCGGCGACTTCCCCCTCATGACCGAGCGGGGCACCTTCATCATCAACGGCGCCGAGCGCGTCGTCGTGAGCCAGCTGGTCCGCTCCCCGGGCGTCTACTACACCCTGGAGACCGACCCCGCGAGCGGCCGCCGCCTCTGCTATGGCAAACTCATCCCCAACCGCGGCGCCTGGCTCGAATTCGAAACCTCGAATCGCGACCTTGTCTCCGTCAAGGTCGATCGCAAGCGTAAGATCCCGGTCTCCAACCTCATCCGCGCCATCGACGTACCCGGGCTGCTCCCGGGCGACCGCGACAACCCCCGCTTTGCCCGCTACTTCGCCGCCCAGGACCGCTTCGACGCCTCGCAATCGGCCGACGACGAAAAGGCGCGCGACGCGGAGTTGCGCCAGCTGGAATCCGACCTCGGAACCTCTGAGCGCGTGATGGCGATGCTCAACGACGTGGACACCGACGATGTGCACCAGTACACCATCGCCACCATGTCCAAAGAGCCCAGCCATACCAAGCACGAGGCCCTCATCGAGTTCTACCGCCGCATCCGGCCGGGCGACCCACCCACCCCCGAGAACGCGCGCGCGCTCATCAATCAGCTCTTTTTCAATCCGCGCCGCTACGACCTCGGCCGCGTGGGGCGACATAAGCTCAACTCTCGCCTCGAGCTCGAAGACCCTACCACCCAGCGCTGGCTTCGCCCCTACGACCTGCTCGCGATCATCCGCGAGCTCATCAACATCAACAACGGCCGCGGTCACGGCGATGACATCGACCATCTCGGCAACCGGCGCGTGCGTGCCGTCGGCGAGCTCATCCAGCAGCAGTTCCGCGTTGGCCTCCTTCGCATGGAACGCGTGGTCCGCGAACGCATGACCATCACCGACCCCGAGGAAGCAACGCCGAGCGCTCTCATCAACATCCGGCCCGTGGTGGCGGCCATGAAGGAGTTCTTCGGCGGCAGCCAGCTCTCCCAGTTCATGGACCAGACGAACCCGCTCGCCGAGCTAACCCATAAGCGGCGCCTGAGCGCCCTTGGCCCCGGCGGACTCTCTCGTGACCGGGCAGGCTTCGATGTCCGCGACGTTCACCACAGCCACTACGGCCGCATCTGCCCCATTGAGACGCCTGAAGGCCCCAACATCGGCCTCATCGGCTCCCTCGCCACCTACGGCCGTCTCAACGAGTACGGCTTCATTGAGACACCCTACCGCCGCGTCATCCGCGAGCTCGCAGCCGATGACCCCCGCGCGATCGGACAGATCCTGCGGGAAGACGTCATCGACACGGAAGGCGCCACCCTTGCCAGCGCCGGCCAGCCGGTCGACCAGGCGTTGGCCGAACGCCTCCTAAAGCTCGGTCGCCGCCTGCCTGTCCGGCCCTTCGTGGGCGACGAGATCGTCTACCTCACCGCCGACCAGGAAGACAAGTGGAAGGTCGGCCAGGCCAACACCGTCCTCGACGAGAATGGCCATTTCGTCAGCGATCGCGTGGAGATCCGGGTCTACGAGAAGTTCCAGGCCGTCCACCCCGAAGAAGTCGACTTCATCGACGTCTCCCCGAAGCAGATGGTCTCCGTCGCTACGGCCCTCATCCCATTCCTCGAGCACGACGACGCCAACCGCGCGCTCATGGGTGCGAACATGCAGCGCCAGGCCGTGCCCCTGGTCCGCCCCGAAGTGCCCCTCGTCGGCACCGGAGTGGAGCGCCGCACGGCCGTCGATAGCGGCCACGTGGTCGTTGCCGCCGGGCCCGGCGAGGTCACCGAAGCCACAGGCTCCCGCATCGTGGTCAGGTACGATGACCCTGCCCTCGGCGAGGTAGCCTACCCCCTCACCAAGTTCACCCGCTCCAACCAGGGCACCTGCCTCAATCAGCGGCCCCTCGTCGTCCGCGGCCAGCGCCTCCAGGAAGGCGAACCGCTCATCGACAGCTCGAGCACCCAGGGTGGGGACCTTGCCCTCGGACAGAACGTCCTCTGCGCCTTCATGAGCTGGGAGGGCTACAACTTCGAAGACGCCATCATCATCAGCCAGAACATGGTGCGCGAAGACAAGTTCACCTCCATCCACATCGAAAAGCATGAGGTGGAAGCGCGCGACACCAAGCTAGGGCCCGAAGAGATCACACGTGATATCCCCAACGTCGGCGAAGAAAGCCTGAAGGACCTCGACGAGGACGGCATCATCCGCATCGGCGCCGAAGTCCGCGAAGGCGACATCCTCGTCGGAAAGATCACCCCCAAGGGCGAAACCGAGCTCACCGCCGAAGAGAAGCTCCTCCGCGCCATCTTTGGCGAAAAGGCGCGCGAGGTGAAGGACACCAGCCTGCGCGTCCCCCACGGCGAGAAGGGCAAGGTGATCGACGTCCGCGTCTTCAGCCGCGACGACCACGAGGCTCTGCCCGCCGGCGTCAACAAGCTCGTTCGCGTCAGCATCGCCCAGCGCCGCAAGATCTCCGAGGGCGACAAGATGGCCGGGCGCCATGGCAACAAGGGCGTCATCAGCCGCATCCTCCCCCGCGAGGACATGCCCTACCTGGAAGATGGCACGCCCATCGATATCATCCTCAACCCCATCGGCGTCCCCAGCCGCATGAACATCGGCCAGGTGCTCGAAACCCACCTCGGCTGGGCCGCGAATGCCCTCGGCTTCCGCGCCATCAGCCCCGTCTTCGATGGCGCCGACGACGCCTCCATCGATGACTCCCTTGCTCGCGCCTGGATCGCACAGGAATCGGGCGCCGTCTACTACATCGACCCCCGTGACCGCGGCTTCGACCCGGCGATCGCTATCGCATGGCTCGGCGAACGCGGCTACGACGGCGATGCCGTCTTCACCCGGCCCCAGGCCGGCGCCGCCCGGCGGGCCTGCATCGAGCTCTTCCTCAGGGAAGCGGGCCGCGAGTTCCCCGCAAATGCCAGCCTGAGCGACCTCCAGGCGCTCGCCCAGGCCGTCTACAGCGAGACCGGCGTTCCACCGCCACTCTATGGCAAGATGCGCGTCCGCGATGGCCGGACGGGCGATCTCTTTGACCAGCCTGTGACCGTGGGCTACATCTACATGCTCAAGCTCATCCACCTGGTGGAAGACAAGATCCACGCTCGCAGCACCGGCCCCTACTCCCTCATCACCCAGCAGCCACTCGGTGGAAAGGCCCAGTTCGGTGGCCAGCGTTTTGGCGAAATGGAAGTGTGGGCCCTCGAAGCCTATGGCGCCGCCCACATCCTCCAGGAGCTCCTCACCGTCAAGTCCGACGACGTGGTCGGCCGCGTCAAGACCTACGAAGCCATCGTCAAGGGCGAAGACGTCCTGGAGCCCGGCGTGCCCGAATCCTTCAAGGTTCTCGTCAAGGAGCTCCAGAGCCTCGGCCTCTCCGTTGAAGTCTCCAATGATGAGGGAAGCGTCACCTTCCTCGAAGACATCGGCAGCGACATGCCTGAGCTTGGCATCAACCTCTCAGGGTTCGAAGCGGAGGATCTTTTCAATGCTCGAAGTCAATGACTTCAACCAGGTTCGCATTGCCCTCGCCAGCCCGGAGCAGATCCGCTCCTGGTCCTATGGCGAGGTCACCAAGCCCGAGACCATCAACTACCGCACCCTCAAGCCCGAAAAGGATGGCCTCTTCTGCGAGAAGATCTTCGGTCCCACCAAGGACTTCGAATGCTACTGCGGTAAGTACAAGCGCGTCCGCTACAAGGGCATCATCTGCGACAAGTGCGGTGTCGAAGTTGCCCGCGCCAAGGTGCGCCGGGAGCGCATGGGCCACGTCGATCTGGCCAGCCCCGTCAGCCATATCTGGTTTGTGAAGGGTACTCCCAGCAAGCTTGGGCTCCTGCTCGACATCTCCCCCCGCAATCTCGAGCGCGTCCTCTACTTCGCCCAGTACATGATCACCGAAGTCGACGATGCTGCGCGCGAAATCGAAATGAGCCGCGTGCGCGAGCAAATGGCGAACGTCATGGAAGAGCGGGTTGCCGAGATCCGCCCGCGCCGCGAAAAGCTCGAAGCCGAGCTCGAAGAGGCCAATGCGAAGCTCCAGGTGCGCGTCCACGAGCAGCAGGCCCGCATCGAAGCTGAACGCAAGATCTCGCGCGATGCCCTCGAAGCGGCCGCCGGCCGTGCCCTGGAGCAGGCTGAGTCTGCCCTGGGCGGCCTCCTCGAAAACGCCATAACGCTCCTCGGCGACGTGATCTTCGAGGCCGGCGCAAAGATCACGAAGGCCTCCGTCACCCGCGTTCAGAAAGAGGGCGACAGGCGTCTGGTGGCCTTCGACAAGGAAACCGAGAAGATGAAGGCTGCCGAGAGCCTTCTCGCCGATGCGGCTATGGATGACGCCAAGGCTGCCCTCTACGACGAGCTCAACCCCCTGCAGCAGCGCGAGCGCGCCGTGCGCGAGGAGGTCGAAGAGCAGTACAAAGAGCGCCTCCGCGACCTCGAAGACCTCGCCGACCCGGTGGCCGACGACCGGGTGGTCCTCCTGGCAGAAGCCCGCTATCGCGAGCTCTCTGACCTCTTTGGCCACATCTTCAAGGCGGGAATGGGGGCCGAGGCCGTCCTTCGCGTGCTTGAGCGGCTCGACCTCGACAGCCTCCGCAGCAAGCTCAAGCAGGAGATCCTCACCGCCAGCGGCCAGCGCCGCAAGAAGGCCACCAAGCGGCTCAACGTCGTCGAAGACCTCATCGATTCGGGCAACAAGCCCACCTGGATGATCTTCCAGGTTCTCCCCGTGCTCCCTCCCGACCTCCGCCCGATGGTCCAGCTCGATGGCGGCCGCTTCGCCACCAGCGACCTGAACGACCTCTACCGGAGGGTCATCAATCGCAACAACCGGCTCAAGCGCCTCCTCGATCTCGGCGCCCCCGAAATCATCATCCGCAACGAGAAGCGCATGTTGCAGGAGGCCGTCGACAGCCTCATCGATAACGGGCGCCGCGGGCGCGCCGTTTCGGGCAGCGGCAACCACAAGCTCAAGAGCCTGAGCGACATGCTCAAGGGCAAGCAGGGGCGCTTCCGCCAGAACCTGCTGGGCAAGCGCGTTGACTATTCGGGCCGCTCGGTCATTGTTGTCGGCCCCGAACTCCAGCTCAACCAGTGTGGTCTGCCCAAGCGCATGGCCCTGGAGCTGTTCAAGCCCTTTGTCATGCACTCCCTTGTTGCCAAGGGGCTCGCCCACAACATCAAGAGCGCCAAGCGCATCGTCGAACGGGCCCGTCCCGAAGTCTGGGACGTCCTCGACGAGGTCATCCGCAACCGGCCTGTGCTCCTCAACCGCGCACCTACCCTGCATCGCCTTGGCATCCAGGCCTTCCTGCCGGTCCTCATCGAAGGCTCGGCCATCCAGCTCCATCCGCTCGTTTGTTCAGCGTTCAACGCCGACTTCGACGGGGACCAGATGGCCGTGCACGTCCCCCTCAGCCGTGAGGCCGTCGCCGAAGCACGGCAGATCCTGCTCTCCACCAACAACCTGCTCTCTCCTGCCAGTGGGGACCCCATCGTCGCGCCTTCGCTCGACATGGTGCTCGGCTGCTACTACATGACCGATACCGAGGAGAACGCCCGCGGCGCCTACCGGGCCGATAGCGCCGGCCGCGTTCTGAGCGGCCTCTATGGCTCCTTCGCAGAGGCCAAGCTTGCCTTCGACCTCGGAATCGTCGACCTCCGCGCCAGGATCATGGTGCGCACCGTCCGGCCGGTGGTCACCGCGGGCGCCATTACCTCGCCCGAGCCCGGGCCCGGGGGAACGCCCAAGCCGCACCTCTTCGAGACCACAGTTGGGCGCATCATCTTCAATGAAGTTCTGCCCGAAGAGTTCCCCTTCCAGAACGACACCATGGACCGGCCGAACCTGCGGCGCGTGGTTGCTGCCTGCTACCGCCAGCTCGGTGGCGAACGCACCGCCGAAGTTGTCGACCGGATCAAGAACACCGGCTTCCACTACGCCACCCGCTCGGGTGTGACCATCGCTATCCACGAGATCCAGGTTCCCCGCGTCAAGGGCCAGCTCCTTGAGGAGGCCGACCGCGAAGTCGATAGCCTGGTCGAGCAGTACCAGATGGGCCTCATCACCGAAGAAGAGCGCTACCAGGGCACTGTCGATGTCTGGAGTGAAACCACGCGGAAGATCGAGAAGGCCATCAAGGACCGGATGCCCGAATACGGCTCCCTCAACTACATGGCAAGCTCCGGGACCAAGGGCAATATCACCCAGATCCGCCAGATGGCAGGGATGCGCGGCCTCATGGCCGACCCCAACGGCAAGGTGATCGAGCTCCCCATCCGGGGCTCCTTCCGCGAAGGCCTCACGGTCCTCGAGTACTTCATCTCCACCCACGGCGCCCGCAAGGGTCTCGCCGACACCGCCCTCCGCACGGCAGACTCGGGCTACCTCACCCGCCGCCTCATCGACGTCGCCCAGGATGTCATTATCCTCGAAGAGGACTGCGGCACCATGACCGGGCTCTGGATCGAGCGCGAGGAGAAGTCCGACGTCCTTGAGACCATGGCCGACCGCGTGATCGGCCGCTACGCCGCCGCACCCGTCGTCGACGAGGAAACAGGCGAAGTCCTCTGCGACCGCGACGAGGAGATCACCGAGGAAGTCGCGCTCGCCATCGACACGCGCGGCCTTATGCGCGTACTTGTTCGCACCCCCATGTCGTGTGAGGCCGAACGGGGGATCTGCGCCCTCTGCTACGGCCGCGACCTGGGCCGCGGCGAGCTTGTGAAGCTGCGCACGGCAGTCGGCATCATTGCCGCGCAATCCATCGGCGAACCCGGCACGCAGCTCACCATGCGCACCTTCCACACCGGCGGCGTCGCCAGCGTCGCCGACATCACCAGCGGCCTCCCGCGCGTCGAAGAGATCTTCGAGGCGCGCGCACCGCGCGGCGAAGCGATCATCAGCGAGATCGATGGTCTCGTGGAAGTCGCCCAGGAGAACGAGAGGCGCATCGTCCGCATCGTCAACCAGTTCTCCCATGTCGAGGAGTATGTGGTTCCTGCCGGTGCGGACGTGCTTTGCAAGGATGGCGACCACGTTTCCGATGGCACCGTCCTCGCGGCCACCGCGGGCGCGCCGGGGTCAACGGACGTCACCGCAGCAGGGGCGCAGGTAGTGTCGCGCATTTCGGGCATCGTCCGCGTGCCGGCCGGGAAGGGGCCCCTCAAGGTTATCTATGAGGAGCGTGAAGAGCGCGAGTACCCCATTCCCGCGACCGCCCGCCCTCTCGTCGATACCGGCGACCTCGTTACCGCTGGCGCCCAGATAACCGAAGGCGCTCGCAATCCGCAGCACATCCTTGCCATCCAGGGCCCCGAGGCCGTGCGCAAGTACATGGTCGACGAAGTCCAGAAGGTCTATAAGTCCCAGGGTGTGAACATCAACGACAAGCACATCGAGGTCATCACGCGCCAGATGCTGCGCCGAGTCAAGGTGGACCACCCGGGCGACACGGGCCTCCTTCCAGGAGACCTCGTCGATCGCAGGGAGTTCACCGAGATCAACAACAATGTGGTCGCTGAAGGTGGCGAACCGGCCACCGGCCAGCCGGTGCTGCTCGGCGTCACCAAGGCGTCCCTCAACACCGATTCGTGGCTGGCGGCGGCTTCCTTCCAGGAAACCACGCGCGTCCTTACCAATGCCGCCATTGAAGGCAAGATCGACCGGCTCCTTGGCCTCAAGGAGAACGTCATCATCGGCAAGCTCATTCCCGCCCGCGCCGACATTGAGGTCCCGCGCCGGGAACACATCGCCGAGCTTGACCTGCCTGAGTCGCTCCTGCTCGAAGAGGAAGCCGAGCTCGAACGCATGCTTGGCGCGATGGAATCGGGCGTGCGCACCGGCCGCACGGGCGTTGCCACCCTCGACCGCGATGACGAAGCCGATAGCTTCGACGAGGATGAGGACGAGGATGAAGACGACCTCGAAGACTTCCAGGTGGGAGACGACGAGGAGTAGGCCACTCCTTCGCACATCGGCTGGCAGGCTGGGCCTCCCGGTAGGGAGGCCCAGCCTTTTTTCCTGACCGGACCCTGGCTGCCTATTCCCCTCGCGTCAACAGCACGATGGCCGTTGCCACCATCGCCTCTCCCCGGCCCACGGCCCCGAAACCTTCGGCCGTCTTCGCCTTGACGCTCACCACACCCACGTCAACCCCCGCGATCTCGGCGAGGCGCTGCCGGATGTGGGGAATGTACGGCGCCAGCCTGGGGCGTTCGGTGCGAACGGTGGCGTCCACGTTTACCAGGCCCCAGCCGGCTGCCCGCGCCATTCCCAGGGCCGCGCGCAGGAAATCGGCGCTGTCGGCCCCCGCAAACTGCGGATCCGCGGGCGGGAAGTGTTGCCCGATGTCTCCCAGGGCCAGCGCCCCCAGCACCGCGTCGGTGATTGCGTGCATCAGCACGTCCGCGTCGCTGTGCCCGGCCAGCCCCGGTCCCTCCTCGATGATCACTCCGCCCAGCACCAGCGGCCGGCCCTCGTCCACTCGATGGACGTCCTCTCCCTGTCCTACCCGCATGGCGTGCGTCCTTCGCTGCGGAGAATCGCCGCCGCCAGCTCCAGGTCGAGTGGCTTCGTGATTTTCAGGTTTCCCGGGTCGCCTTCGACCACGGCCGTCTCAAGTCCGAAACGGGCGAGCATCGCCGAATCATCGGTCTCGTCATCGTCGCTGGCCGCCGCCGCGTCGAGCCATGCCCGCCGGAGCACCACCTGCGGCGTCTGCGCCGCCCACAGCATCGCACGCTCCGGGTGTCCGGCAATCATGCCGCCGCGGACCTCCTTGATCGTGTCGGTCACCGGGATGGCCACGACCGCCCCGGCCGTGCCCTCGGCCGCGGCGATGCAGCGATCGATGAGCCCGGCCGTGATGAGCGGCCGCGCGCCATCGTGGATCGCCACGTACCGCGCGCGGACTGCACGCAGGCCGGCCTCGACGCTGTCCCGCCGCCGCGTCCCCCCCGCCACCGTTTTGACGAACTTCTCCCCGGCTTCCGTGCGAGCAATCGCATCCACGGCGCTCAGGGCCTCTCCCTGCGCCACAACAACGATGCGCTCGACGAGGGCGGCGGCCGCATACGCGGCAATTGTCCAGGCCAGGACCGGCTTTCCACATAGGTCGGCAAATAGCTTGTTGCCCTCTCCGAACCTGGTCGATGATCCGGCCGCCACGATCACAGCATCCGCCTTCATGCGCGCAAGCTACCATCGCAATGGCGTTCTGTCGCATTAGGCGTTGCGAACACCCGGGCCCGGGAGCCACGCGAAAGGCAGGGTGCCGGCTTTGCCTCTCGCCGGTAGACTTGCTTCATGCCATTCGCCGATGTGAACGGGGCCCGCCTCTACTTCGAGCAGCACGGCATGGGAGATGACCTGGTGTTCCTTCACGGAGCGGGGGGCAACCATCTCTCCTGGTGGCAGCAGATCCCCGAGTTCAGTCGCCAGTTCCGCTGCACGGTGTTCGACGCCCGGGGCTGGGGCCTCAGCCGGGGCGATGTTGGCGTGGGCCGCTGGGCCTTCGGAACCGACCTCGTTGCACTTATGGATAGACTCGGCATCGAATCGGCCCACGTCATTGCGCAGTCCATGGGTGGGCGTGCCGTTGCTGGCCTCGCCCGCCTCGCGCCGCAGCGCGTGCGCTCTCTCGTTCTTTCGGGCACCACCGCCGGCGCCACCGATGACCGCGTCCGCGAAATCCAGGATGAGCTCCGCGACCTCCGCGGGGATGGTGGACTTCGGGAGCACGCGCTCTCCAACGAGTTTGAGCAGGCGAACCCCGCGCTCGCGCTCCTCTACCGTCAGATCAACGCTCTCAACCCTCCACGGCCCCGGGGGATGCTCGGGCGGCCGCCACCCTCCTATCGCGGCAGCATGCACAGCTCCCTATCCGCTCTCGGCGTGCCCATTCTTTTCCTCGTGGGAGAGCACGACCTCATAACCTCGCCCGAAATGGTTCGCCAGGCAGCCGCCCTCGTGCCGGGAGCCTCCTACCATGAGATGCCAGGAGCCGGACACTCCGCCTACTTCGAACGCCCCACGGAGTGGAACGAGACGGTCCTTTCGTTCCTCAATGCTGCTCGCAACGCCCGGGCGTGATACCGCGGTTGCCATCCCTGTATCGATCGCTTATGGTCTACCAGTTATGGCGAGTCTCTGGACGCGGCTGTGGGAGTCCCTGGGCGCCCGGTTTTCCAGCGTCCGCTGGGTCGAGCCATCAAACGACATAACGCGCACTGTGCTCTCCGGCGCCCGTCACGCGTCGCTTCCCGCGGAGCCCCTCTACACGCGAGACCCCGGCGATCTCGTCTTCGCCGCTGACGGGCTGGCGAACCCGGCCGGGCCCGCACCTGCTGGCAGCCGGCTTTCGTATGAGCGTGGCGTCGCCGTGGGCGGTGATGCTGCTCCGAACCGGCCCTCTTCGCGGCGGCCGGGCCGCGCTGCCTAGGCGACGGTTGGCTATACTGCCCCCATGGCCATCTACGAATACTACTGCCCCACCTGCCGCTCTCGCTTCGAACGCCGCCGTCCCATGGCCGAAGCCGCTGCCGTCATTACCTGTGACCGCGGACACGAGGCGGAGCGGGCACTCTCCGCCTTCGCGGTAACGCGCGGCGCAGGTCCTGGTCCGATGGAGTTGCCCGCGGGCGGAGGCTGCTGCGGTGGTGGTGGCGGCTGCGCCTGCGCCGCCGGAAGGAACTAACTTCCAGTCCCGGTCTGTGCCCGCTCCCGTTGCCCGCCGCTCCCCGCCCGTGGCCGTGCGACCAGCAGATATCCCACGGCAAGGGCGGCCGTTGCTGTCGCCTCTGCGATTGCCATCACACCGACCGTCAGCGTCGCCTCTGCCCAGAACCTTTCCGGGAACATCTGGATCAGGTGGTCCGTGTCGGGGTCCAGCTGCCACAGGTCGTTCGAGAACGCCAGCTCGTGGAACTGCGACCAGGCGCTGTCGAACCCCGTCAACGCGACCACGCCGATCGCGCCCAGCGCCACCGTCCCGGCGCCGACGCCACCGAGTGCCAGCCAGGCAAGCTCTCGCAAAGACCGTTCTCGCGCCCACAGGAAGACCCCGGTGATGTACGCCAGCACGAAAGCGAGCGACACTTCGTTCACACGGTAGACCAGCCGGATCAGCGATTTCACGTCACGCATGTGCTCGGTCTCGCGCGCGTTGAAGAGCGTTGCCTCCTGTCCGTTCTCGCTGACGACGATGCGTAGCGTGTCAGCATCGTTCTCGAAGTACTCGATGATCTCCTGGGCTGCCCGGTCCAGCTCCGTGAGCGCGATCCCTGTCGCCCGATCAGCGTCGTGCCGGCGCAGCCCGGCCTCGTAGAAGCCGCTGGCGCTCGCGATGACCCGCACGTTGGTGGTGACAAACAGCACCGGCAGTGCGACCACAAAGCAGACGGCCGCCAACCGGGTGAGCACGCTCATTCTTGTAGCCGGGCGCAGACTGGCACTGCCGCCATAGTGGCCAGCGCTCCGCATGCCTGTCAAACCCGCTCAGTAGCCGTATCTCGGTGATACCGCCCGGCCTGCAGTCGGGGTAGCCCACGAATTGGCGTGCTCCTGCTCGCCTCCCAGTCACTGCCGTCGCCAGCCGCTACCACCGGGACGCGCCGATCGCCGTGCCGCTACTCCCCCGGGACGCGCGGTCCAGTGCGCCGTCTGCTACCGCCGCTGCCCGGGTGCGCCGTTCAGCCCCGCGCTGACAGTGGCTCCATCGGCAGGATCACTCCCGGGTTGAGAATCCCCCGGGGGTCCAATGCGCGCTTGATCGCCGCCATCGCCACGATGTCCTCTGGCGAGCGCGTGAGATGTAGCCAGGGAATCTTGGCCACGCCCACGCCATGCTCGGCGCTGATGCTGCCCCCCAGCTCGGCCACTAGCCTGAGGACGGCGTTGCTCGCCCGTTCATCGGCAGGCTCAAGGCCAAGCACATTCACGTGCAGGTTGCCATCGCCGATGTGCCCGAAGAGCACCGGCCGGGCGCCCGGCGCCGCGCTCACGATTGCTTCCCTCACGCGCCGTTCGAACCCGGCATAAGCGCCCAGCGGCACCGCCACATCGAGCTTGTGGGGCACGCCTTCGGCGCTGATAGCTTCGGTATGCCGCTCGCGGTACTGCCACAGCTCTTCGCGGAGCCGGCGATCGCTCGCGACGGCGCTATCGAGCACCCCACTGGCGCTATCGATTGCTTCGGCGAGGGCAGGCAACGGGTCGGTCTGTGCCGCACACTCGACCAGCAGGTAGGCCGGGTACGCCCGCGCAAACGGGAGGGACAGCCCTGTGTGCCGGCACACAAGCTCAATTCCCTCGGCGAAGAACACTTCCTGCGCTTCCACCGCAGGTGTTGCAGCGCGTATACGCGCGGCCAGGGCAAGGGCGGTCCTCGCATCGGGCACTGCAAGCAGTGCGACGGCCCGTGACGGCAGGGCCGGGACGAGGCGAAGCCGCGCGCCCGTCACCACGGCAAGCGTCCCCTCGCTGCCACATAACAGTCCCGGCAGGTCGTACCCTGTGTTGTCCTTGCGGAGGCCCGGCATGCGCCGAATGACGCTGCCATCCGCCCTCACCGCCTCAATGCCGAGCACCTGCGCCCGCATCGGCCCGTAGCGCATCATCCGGATGCCGCCCGCGTTAGTGGCGATCATCCCGCCGACCGTGGCGCTGTCCCTGGAAGCGAGATCGACCCCAAAGGCCCAGCCAGCCTCCCGTGCGTGTTCCTGGAGTACGGCAAGAGTCACGCCTGCCCCGGCTGTGACCTCGCCCCCGGCGTCGTCGACCGCCTCAACGGCTGCAAGCCTGCGAAGGCTGAGGACGACCTCTCCCCGCCGGGGCACGCTCCCACCAACAAGGCCCGTGTTCCCGCCCTGCGGAACCACTGCCGCGCCCGCTCTCTCGCAGGCGCGCATCACCGCCGCCACCTCACCGGTCGAACCCGGCCGGACTACGAAGCGCGAAGCGCCAGTGTACCGCCGCGTCCAGTCCGTTTCGTACGAGGCACACAGGTCTGCGTCGCGGAGCACATGCTCCTGCCCAACAATACCCGCGATCTCAGAGGCAAGGTCGTGGTCTTCGGCCCGCATCATGCTGCCAGTTATACCGCCGCCCGCAGTGCCGGGCGAACGCGGCTTCGATTTGCCGGCCGGGACGCAGCCTTCTTTCGGCAAGCGGCCCGGGGCACTCGCCCTTCCGCCGGGGTGCGCCTAGAATCCGGGAACTTCCCCCGAGGTCTCTGCCATGGACTACCAGCGTTACCAGCATCTGCTCGTCGATATTCGCGGCGGCGTCGCACTGGTCACGATCAACCGGCCCGAGGTGATGAACGCCACCAACAACCGCCTTCACTACGAATTGACCCAGATCTGGGGCGACATTGACCAGGACCCTTCAGTGCGCGTGGCTGTCGTCACCGGGGCGGGCGACAAAGCCTTCAGCGCGGGCGGCGACCTTGTGGACATGGGCGACCGGCAGGCACTCACCCGCCAGGCTCGGTTCGACGCCCTCGTCGCGCTCATGAAGGAAGCCGAGGAAGTTGTCTATTCGATGGTGCGCTGCGAAAAGGTGATCATCTCCGCCATCAACGGCGTCGCCGTGGGAGCGGGCCTTGCCGTCGCCCTGATGGCCGACATCTCGATCATCGCCGAGGAGGCGCGGCTCACCGACGGGCACGCTCGTCTCGGCGTCGCTGCCGGTGACCATGCCGCAATGATCTGGCCCCTGCTGTGCGGCATGGCGAAGGCGAAGTACTACCTGCTCACCTGCGACTTTGTCGATGGGCGCGAGGCGGAGAGGATTGGGCTCGTGAGCAAGGCCGTGCCCCGGGCAGGCCTCATGGACGAAGCGATGCGCATCGCCCAGCAGCTCGCAGCAGGCTCGCAACCGGCCCTGCGTTTCACCAAGCGCGCCCTGAACCAGTGGCTGAAGCTGGGTGGAATCACCGCCTTCGACTACTCTGCCGCACTGGAGATCATGGGGTTCTTCAGCGAAGACCCGGCCGAAGGGGCCCGGGCAATCCTGGAACGGCGCCCCCCTGCCTTTCCTTCCGGTGCGTAGTGGGCGACGGCCAGTTCAGCCCGCCATCGTAAGCCCGCCGCTCACGCTCAAGACCTGGCCCGTGCAGAACACAGAGTCGTCGCTCGCGAAGAAGGCCACCGCGCCCGCGATGTCATCGGGTTCGCCCAGTCTCCTGAACGGCACACCGCGGACCATCGCATCGATGATGGCGGCGCCGGTCTCGCCCCCGGTCATCTCTTCAAGGAGTGCCGTCCGCGTGGGCCCCGGGCAAACGACGTTCACGCGGATGTGGTGCCGCGCCATCTCGCGGGCGATTGTCTTGCTGAACCCGATGATCCCCGCCTTGCATGCGGAGTAGACCGCCTCGCCGCTCGAACCCACTCTGCCTGCATCGGAGCTGATGCTTACCACCGAGCCGCCCCCCTGTTCCACCATCGCTGGCAGCACAGCGGCGAAGCAGTTGATCGGCCCCCGCAGGTTGATAGCGATCACCCGGTCCCAAGTCTCAGAGGTGCTCTGCAGGAACGGTTCCATACGGTCCCACCCGGCATTGTTCACGAGCACATCGATGCGCCCCCATCGCGAGCGAACCTCCCCGGCCAGGCGCTTCACCGCTTCGAGGTCCGTGATGTCGCACTCCACCTCCCATGCCTCGCCGGCGACGCCGCGGGCAAGGCTCACCGTATCGCGCGCGGCGGCGAGATTGACGTCGGCCACTGCCACCCTGGCGCCGTCCCGAGCCAGCCGCAGGCAAATCGCCCGGCCGATACCGCTGCCCCCGCCCGTAACGATCGCCGCCTTCCCGTCGAGTCCCATGTTCGCCCTCCCGCGCGCGATTCTACGCCGGCTAAGGCGGGACGGGGGTACCCGGGACAGGTAAGCCGTGCTGGGAATCTCGGAGGAGTACCTGGTAGCAGGGGGGAGACTTGAACTCCCGACCTCACGATTATGAGTCGTGCGCTCTGACCGGCTGAGCTACCCTGCCTCGAACCTCCACTCTAACAATCACACTACGTCGGGGCAATGAAGAGGCCCCTTCCTGCGGCGAGCAGCCGCCGGCACGCGTTCTTGCTGAGGTCCTGCCGGGAGCGTACTGTTGGCAATTTGATGGCCGTGGACGGCGAAGAGGCCATCCAGGGTTCGTGTCGATGATTCGGGCTCTTCTCCTGGCGCCGGGTATTGTAGTCGCCCTGCTGGCAGGGACCGCACCCACCCTGCCTGCTTCCGCCATGACCGCAGGCGCCTTCGCTTTCGACTGTGCCGACCCGCACGAAGACGATGTGAACGACCTGTTCACGGTCACCCCCACGCCGGCCGCAGACGGCGCCGTCTCGGGGGCAGCACCGCTTCTTGTGACTGTCGCCATTCGCGGCGGCGTGGTCGTCTTTGAAGGGGACCTTGTTGGCGCGACCCTCAACTGGGGCGATGGAACCGGCGCGTCCACCGTCGCGGCAACACCTTGTGGCGATGGCGGCACCTTCTGGCCAGAGCAGGCCTTGACCCACACCTACACAGTGCCCGGCGCCTACACGCCGATGTGGACATTCACCCTGGACACCATGACGATGACGGTGCCGGCAGGCTTTGTCCAGGTGAACCAGGTGGCCGCGACGGCGGCGCCGACCGCTGTCTCGACGCCCACTCCCATCGGTCCATCGCCAACCTCTCCGGTACCCGGAACCGCATCTACGGAACCCGCTGCGACGCCCGTTGAGGGGAGCCCGGCGCCCCAGGCGACGCCGTCAGCGCCGGCCTCCACGGCGTCGCCGGCGACGCCTGAAGCTACCTCGACGCCCACGACCGGTGCCACCGCAGCCATTGCTCCGGCCTCGGCCTCCAGCCCTTCGCCACGGGCAGGCGGCGGGCGGTCGGAAATCGTCGATTCCATACCCGGTCCGGAAGAGATCTCGCGCGACCCGGACGTAATCCTGACGAACCTTGCTGTCGCCGGGGTCACTGTCTGGGTGCTGTTCAGCTCCGTCTTTCTGAACCAGGCCCTGCAGGACAACCGGTCCGAGATAGAGCGTCGCACGGCCTGGCTGAGCCGGCCGTGGCGCCGGTTCGCGGGCGTGGCCGGGCACACATCGGGCACGGCCCGTGCCATGGCTCTGGGGGGCGTCCTCGTCATTACGGGGACGATCTATAGCCTGCTCGAGCCCGGCTTCGGTCTGAATCGCGCCACGGCCACGCTGTTCATCGCCGCCGTGCTTGGCGTGGGAGTGGTGACGTTCATGGTTTCTGGCCTGGAAGCATGGCGATCGCGGGCCGTACTGGGCGTGCCGGCGGCCGTTCGAGTCTTCCCTGCCTGCATGGTCATCGCGGCAGTCTCCGTGACCGTGTCCCGCCTACTGGCGTTGCAGCCAGGCGTGATGTACGGATTCGTGGCGTCGTGCGCATTGCTCGCCCCGGCAGACCCGTCGCCGCGCGATGAAGGGCGCGTGGCCATCGCCCCCGTGACGGCAACACTCGCACTCGTGGTCGCCGCGTGGCTGCTGGTCTGGCCGCTTCGCTCGCTCTCGGCCGAGAGTGGGTCATGGGGGTTCGAGGCAGCGGAGGCAACGGCGGTTGTGATCTTCATCGGCGGAATTGAAAGCGTAGTCGCCAATATGCTTCCCCTTTCCATCATGGACGGCGGCAAGGTGTTCCGCTGGAGCCCGCTCGTGTGGGTGTGCTGCGCCGTCGTCGCTGCCTTCCTCACATGGCATGTCCTCATTGCACGTGAGCGGGAATACTTCTCGGGTCTGCGGGAAGCGTCTTCGCTCGCCGTGCTCACCCTTTTTCTTGCCTATACGGGGCTCAGCGCGGCCATTTGGGCGTACTTCAAGTTCCGAACGTTGCCCGCCGGGCAAACGTAGGCGGCGCCGGTGTTCACTGCTGACCCGTGTGAGAGTAGGCTGTCCCCCATCCCAGCCTCCGGGAGTCTGCCTTCATGAGCGTCGCGCTGGTTCGCGTATGCCTGCTCCGCCCTGGCGCGCGCATCCCGTTTCGCGCCAGTGCCCATGCCTCGGGCTTTGACCTCTACGCCTGCCTTGGCGACGAGACCGTTGAGGTGGGCCAGCTGCCGGTCGTGGTCGGCACCGGCGTGGCGCTCGAAATTCCCCCGGGCCTGGACGCCCAGGTCCGGCCCCGGAGCGGCCTCGCCAGGCAGGGTGTGCTTTCCACCTTCGGCACAATTGATGCCGACTACCGCGGCGAGCTCATGGTCACCCTCTACACCGTCGCGCCGGGAATCGGCCACACGGTTCGCGACGGCGACCGCATCGCCCAGCTCGTCATCTCCCGCCTCGCCGACGTCACCTTCGAGGAGGTTGGCGAACTCGTGGCCACCGCGCGTGGCTCCGGGGGCCACGGGAGCACCGGGCGGTGACCTATGCCTGTATCCTGGGCGGGGCGATAATCGGGGCGCCCCTGCGCTACTTCCTGCAGGGTCGAGTCCAGGAACTCTCGGGCTCGACCTGGCCATGGGGAACGCTTGTCGTGAACATCTCCGGATGCCTTGCTATCGGGCTGCTCGCCACGCTCGCCGAAGAACGCGACATGCTCGGGCGGGAAGCGCGTCTCTTCCTGCTCGTGGGCTTTCTCGGTAGCTACACAACCTTCAGCACCTACGGCTGGGAAACCACGGCCCTGATGCGCGACAACGACATCGTGCGCGCGGCTGCGTATGTAGTAGCCAGCACATTCGTGGGCCTGCTGGCCGTCTGGGCCGGCTCGGCCCTCGCCAGGGTTGCCTGACCCGCTCATCACTCCACCGGGAAGGCGCGGGCCGCTGTAGCCATTGTGCTCATCGCATCTGCCACCCTCCCCATACGCTTCCGCAGGTCAGGATTTTGGCGGTAACGTCCCGGGCCGGTATCCTGTGAGGGTTACGCATCACAAGGAATCAAAGGCATGTCATACGAACTCGACGCCCTGACGCTGGGCGAGGCCCGCACTGACCGCCCGGACTTCGGTTCTGGCGATACCGTGCGTGTCCACGCCAAGGTCGTTGAAGGCGACAAGGAGCGCATCCAGGTCTTCGAAGGGGTCGTCATCCGCAAGCGGATGAAGGGCCTCGTCTCGAACTTCACCGTCCGCAAGATAGCCAGCGGCGTCGGCGTGGAACGTACGTTCCCGCTCAACAGCCCCCGCGTTGACAGGATAGAGGTGACCCGCCGCGGAAAGGTGAGGCGCAAGAACCTCTACTACCTGCGCGGCCTCACCGGCAAGGCAGCCCGCATCAAGGAGAAGCGCTTCTAGCAGAGCGCCGGGACGCTTTCTCAATCGACGGGCCGCAGCTGCGGCCCGTTTGCCGTTTCCCGGGTCAGCGTCCATTCGTTTGCCTGAAGCGAACAATCGAGTAGTCTGACGAAACGTACACCAATAGCCTGCGAGGAACACCCCCTTGACCGGTCCAGGAGCGTTGCAGCCGCTGGGTGAGACCCTCAACCAGCGCCAGAAGATGCTGGTCGTGTCGGCGCTCATGGTTTCGATGTTCGTCGGCGCCATCGACCAGACGGTTGTCTCCACCGCGATGCCGCGCATCGTTGCCGAACTGGGCGGCTTCGGGCTGCTTTCCTGGGTGTTCACGAGCTACATGCTCAGCTCCACCGTGGTGGTGCCCCTCGTTGGGAAGCTCTCCGACACCTTCGGCCGGAAGTGGTTCATCCTTGGCGGCATCGCAGTGTTTCAGGTCGGCTCGCTCGCCTGTGGCGCCGCCCCCAACATCGAATCGCTCATCGCCTTCCGGGCCCTCCAGGGAATCGGCGGGGGCGCCATCATGGCATCCGTCTTCGCCACCATCGGCGACCTCTTCCCGCCAGCCGAGCGCGGCAAGTACATGGGCATGTTCACCGGCACCTTCAGCCTCGCGAGCATCCTCGGCCCAACCGTCGGCGGTCTCATCACCGACAACATCGGCTGGCGCTGGGTCTTCTATGTGAACATCCCCATCGGCCTGGTCGCCATTCCCGCGGTATGGTTCAATCTCCCGGCGCGGCGCCTCCCCGGGAAAGTGAAGATCGACTGGATCGGCGCCTTCCTTCTTTCGGCGGCCTCGGTGCTCTTCCTTCTCGCCCTTGTCTGGGCAGGAGACAAGTACGCGTGGGGTTCGCGTGAAATCGTGGGCCTGGTTGCCGCGTCGGCCGCACTTCTCGCCGCCTTCATCTTCCAGGAGATCCGGCACGAATCCCCGATGGTCCCCCTCCACCTGTTCCGGAACCGTGTCTTCCTCCTCTCCAACCTCACCGTCTTCATGATCGGGATGGGCATGTTTGGCTCGATCGCCTACCTGCCAACCTTCGTCCAGACCGCCCTGGGCGCCTCCGCCACGGCCTCGGGCGTGGTCACGACACCGCAATCGCTCGGGCTTCTCGTTGCCAGCGTTATCGGCGGCCAGGTCATCTCCCGGACCGGGCGCTATCGCTGGCAGACCATCCTCGGGTCTGCCCTCTTTTTCATCGCCATGGCCCTGCTCACCACGCTCGACGTCGGGATGCCGCGCTGGCACGTGAGCGCCTTCATGGTCGTGCTCGGCGCAGGCATAGGCCTCGTCATGCCCACCCAGTCGCTGGTCATTCAGAACGCCGTTCCCTACCAGTACCTCGGCGTCTCATCCAGCGCTGGCCAGTTCTTCCGCCAGATCGGCGGTGTCTTTGGCACGGCAATCTTCGGCACCATCCTTGCAAACTCCTACCACGCCTCCTTCGACGACCACATGCCTCCCGCTGCGCAACAGGCGATGCCCGCGCCCATCCTCGCGAAATTTGACGACCCCATGCTCCAGCTCGACCCCCGGACATTTGCCGTTGTCCGTCAGCAGGTCCTTGCTTTGCCCGGTGGCGAAACGACCTTCAATGCCGCAGCGGAAGCGCAGAAAAAGGCTGTCGCCGATGCCGTTACCCACATCTTCACATTCGCCACGGTCGTTGCCGGGGTGTGCCTGGTGGTGACGTTCTTCATCCCGGAACTCCCGCTCCGCCGGCAGATTGGTGCGGGTGGTCCCCCTGGCGCCCCACCGGGGTCCTCCCCGCCACCTGAGATCTGATCGGTCTGCCGCCGCCGGCGCCCTCAGGCTTCGACCGAAGCGATGAAGGAGTACAGGGCCTGGCCGCCGGCGATCCCTTCGACCTCCGTCCCCGGGAACGCCTCCCGGGCGGTCGCGATTGCTGCCGCCAGGCCAGCATCATCCACCTCTGACCCGCTGTAGATGGTCACCAGCGTGGCTGCCCCTGCGTCTGCCTTCTCGAGCCCGGCGAGCAGGGCGGCGGCACTGCTTTCCCTTCCGGCGATCAGTCTCCCGTCCAACAGGGCAATAGCCTCGCCCGATGCCACCGTGACCCCGTCCGCTGTCCTGTCCGCGGCTGCCCGGGTCACCTCCACCGTTCGCACCGTGCTGAAGGCGCTGCTCATGGTAGTGACATTCGCCGCTGCACCTTCGTCCGCGCCAAAGGCGAGAGCAGCGGCAATCCCCTGTGGGAGCGTTGCTGTCTCCACCACGTGGAGGGTGCAGCGCGTGATCCCCGCTGCCTGCCGCGCAGCCAGGACCACGTTCCGGTGATTGGGAAGCACGATCACATCGGGCACGCCCATCGCGTCTGCAGCGGCGGCTATCTCGCCCGCCGGGGGCTTCACCACATCACCCAGGTCCGTGACCGCCGCACCCAGGCTCCGGAAGATCTCATCGAAGCCCTTGCCACGGCTCAGAGCGAGCAGGCCCGTGCAGATACCCGCCCTGCTCCCGGTGGCCTCCCAGCGCGCATTCTGAACGCTCATGTCTTCGATCTTGGGGCGAACAACACGGCCAAAGGCGACTGCGCTCTCGAGCAGCGAGCGCGGTTCGCTGGTATGAACGTGCACGCGCACGAAACGCTCATCTCCCACAACCACCACCGAGCGGTTGCCGCCCGTGGTGACCGTCCGGCGGACGGCCTCGAGGTCGATGGGGGCCGAGTCCCTCTCGATGAGGAACTCGGTGCAGAACCCGAACCCCTCCGGCTCGTGACCCGGCAGGGCGGCGATCGGCCGCTCCGGGATCAGGGCTGGCGGCGGGGCTGTGCCCGTGATGGCCGCATAGAGCCCTCGCAGGATGGCGCACACGCCCTCGCCCCCCGCGTCGGGGACTCCCGCCTCGCGCAGCTCGCGCAGCTGTTCAATGGTTCGTGCTTCGGCCTCTTCGGCCGCCCGGATTGCCGCTGCGAGCGTGCCCGCGCACGGGTGCCCGGCGCCCCCGTCCATCAGAGTGCGGGTCATCTCCAGGGCGGCATCACCGGCCGCACGCAACACCGTCAGCATTGTCCCTTCCTGGGGTTTGCTGACGGCCGCATAGGCCTCGGCCGCAGCCTCAACCAGGCCGCGCGCGACCGCCGCTGCGTCAAATTCCCCGGCCTCGCCAACGCCCGCACTGAACCCTCTCAACGCCTGTGAGAGGATTACCCCCGAGTTCCCCCGCGCGCCGTAGAGAGCGCCCCTCGCGACTGCTTCGAGCAGGGCCGGCACCGCCGGTTCGGCGCCCAGGAGCAGCGCCGTGTCGATCGCTTCGCGCATCGTCGCAGCCATGTTCGAGCCGGTGTCGCCGTCAGGGACGGGGTACACGTTGATCGCGTCGATCCCCTTTGCCATCTCACGCAGGTGTTGTGAGGCGGCCACAAAGGCATCGCGCAGTTGCGTTCCGTTGATAAGCTCCCGCGGAGGCTGAGCCATGCTCAAAATGGGCTGCTGACCCTGGTTTGGCCGTTGGGAAGGGTGCGTGCTAGCATAGAAGTTCCGATTCTCGCACGAGAGGAACCAACACGCATGGCTAGTGGCGCCTGCGACGTCTGCGGCAAGACCACCATGTTCGGGCGGCACATCCGCCATACCCATGGCGGCCGCTGGGAACGCAAAGCAACCAAGAAGAGCCGGTTCTTCCGGCCCAACGTGAGCAAGCAGCGCGTCTTTGTGGCGGGCGCCTTCTACCGGCTCAACATCTGCACACGCTGCCTGCGGACGGTGTCGAAGAGCGCCTCGTAGCCTCCTCTGCTTCGAACCCCCCGCCGTGCGGCCCGCTCATCTGCAAGCGGGCCGTTTCGTTTGCCATCCGGCAGCGTTCACGAAATTGCGGCGGGCTCGATTGCCAGCTCCTGGTCTGCCACCTCCGAAGTCGGGACACCGCGTGTCAGGAACAGGAAAAGGGCCACCCCGGCGCCAAGGGCACATCCGCCGAAGACGAATGCCGCCCACAGGTCAAACCGGTCAACCAGCAGGCCCCCGGCCACCGAACCCAGGACCATCCCGAATCCGCCAGCCGCTGACCCCAGGCCAAGCACGGTTCCCATGCCTACCCGCCGACCGGCGACAACCTGCATCGCGCTCGCTGCCACACTGGCGATGGAGCCCGTAGCGCCCATTGCCATCAACAGGGCAACCGCCACCGCGTAGCTGTCTGCAAACCCCAGCGCCGCGAGCAGCGCTCCGTTTGCCAGGAGCCCCACCGCGACCAGCATGCGCCGGTCGCGCCGATCGGCCACTCGCCCCAGGACCGGTTGCGCCAGGCCCCCTGTGATGTCCTGGGTGGCAAAGGCGATGCCGATCAGTATCGGGCTTGCGCCAAGGTCATTCTCCAGGCGCAGTGCCAGGAAGCTGAACGAGGCCCCGAAGGAGAGCGACAACAGCCCCTGTTGTAGGGTGACGGCAACCACCAGCCGGTGCCGCAGGGCCGCAGCGAACCCCGCCGACGGGGTGGGAACCGCGGGCGCACCGCCATTCGCCCGCCCGTGGCCGCTCCAGGGGAGCCAGAAGACGATCACCAGCATCGATGCCGCCATGAATGAGGCCATCGCCACAAAGACCGCGTCGAAGCCCACCCCCTGCCGTAACACGCCCGCCACCAGGGGCCCGGTCCCAAAGCCAATGATGTCGGCCGTTGCGAACACCCCGAACCAGCGCCCCTCGTGTCCCGGCGGAGTCAGGTCGCCAACGTATGCTCGTGCCACCGAGAAGATCAGGCTCGTCCCGAGACCGCTAAAAGCCCGGAACGCGATTACCTGGACGAAACTCCCGGCTGTCAGGTAGCCGAGCGCTGCAACCAGGTAGACCGCGAGGCCCGCGACAATGAACGGCTTTCGCCCGTAACGGTCCGAAAGCTTGCCCGCGAACGGCCCGAAGATGGCCTGCACGATCGCGAAAACCGAGAATGTCAGCCCAAGCCAAACACCACTGGCCCCCAGGTCCTTCGCATATACCGGCAGCAGCGGGCTCACCATGGAGATCCCCATCGTGGCCACGAACACGGCGATGTAGAGCGAGACGAAGGCCCGCGAACGCATCTCCTGAGCCTACACCGGCCCCCTCGAACGGTCCGGGCGCACCAGGCCTGCTGGCCGGAGCCGTTTCTGGTGATACACTCCAACGGACCGCCGCCGAAAGGCGGCTCTCTCCATGAAGATCTTCGACGTCCACGTGCACTACCCGCGCAACTGGGAAAACCTGGAAGATGACCAGGCGCCCCAGGTCGACCGCCTTGCCGAGGTCGCATCGTCGGCTGGTGTGACCAGGGCCTGCCTGCTTATCGGTGGCCGCTTCGGCCCAAGCCACGATCGCGGGATCGAAGTTGCTTCCCGCTACTCGGAGCTCTTCATCCCCGTTGCCGTTATCGACCCCGAAGTGGCCGGCGGGGCCGAAGTCGAACAACTCCATCGCAACGGCTACCGCGGCTTGAAGCTCATCGGCACCGCGCGCAACTACGACGACCCGGACTATATGCCGGCCTATGCGAAGGCCGAAGAGCTGGGCATGCCCATCCTCTTCCATATGGGCGTTATCGGTGGCGGCCTCGACTACTCCATCACCCATCCGCGCCGGGATGCCGCCGCCGCCCAGGCCTACCAGCGCTGGCAGGCCATGATGGGCCGCATGCCACCGCGCAACGTCTCCGCCTCACGCATGAGCCCGCTTCACCTCGATACGATCGCCAATCGTTTCCCTCGCCTGCGCATCATTGGCGCGCATCTCGGCAACCAGGGCAACTACGAGTACGCCGCCTCCGTGGCCCGCTGGCGCCACAACGTCTGGTTCGACATGAGCGGTGGCGAGACCATCGAGCGCCATGCCCTCGAACGAAGGCTCATCGGCGCCGAGATTGGCATCGAGAAGCTCGTCTTCGGTTCCGACTGCGGCATGGACGAAATCCGCACTCACATCGAGCGCTTCGAGGCGATGTACGACATCCTTGAGCTGAACGAAGACCAGCGTGAGCGGCTCTGGTGGCGCAACGCTGCCGAGATCTACGGCCTCGAGCAGCCTCTCTTCGCGGGGGAGTAGCGGCTGGCCGCCGAGCCTCTTCGCCAGCAGTCAGCCACCGGCGGCACGCTCGCCCGGTGTGTCCTCCTTGGCCTTGTTGCCGGCCTGGGCCTCGCCGCCTACCTCGGGATGCGCCCCACGCAGCCATGGATTCTCTATCTCACCGCGGCATTGGCAGCCCTCGGGGTGGATGGCATCATCCGCAATCACCCGCGCTGGCACTACGATGGCCTCCTCGCTTCTCTCGTCTACCTGTTCCTTCCGGCAATTGCCGTCCTTGCCGCTGGCTTATTCATCGACGAGGCGGTTGATGGCTATGCACGCCCTGCGGCGGCGGCAGGGGGTGGCCTCGCCCTGGCAGGCGTAGCCTTCGGCGAATTCCACACCGTCAACTTCCAGTCGCGCCTCTATGGCCCCATGCGCCTGTTGCTGGCTGTGGCCACCTACCTCGCAGCATTCGCTATCTACACGGTCGTCTTCACCCGTGATCTCGACCTCCCCTTAGCAGCCGCAGTTGTCGCGGTGACGACCGTCGCCCTCGCCATGGAGCTGTTGCGCGAAAGCCGCCTGCTCGGACCCAGCTCGTTGCTCGTTGGCATCGCGATCGGCATTTCCATCGCCGAATTGAGGCTGGCCCTCTATTTCTTCCCGCTCGATGGACTCCTTGCCGGCGCCCTGCTCATTATCGGCTTCTACCTCGCCACGGGGCTTGTTCACCATCTGCTCGACCACGACCTGGAGTGGAGCACCACAGCAGAATACCTGCTCGTTGCCGGCGTAAGCACCGCCGCCGTGGTCGTTACGCGCGTCTTCGTCTAATCGCCGGTCAGGGTCAGCAGGGTCTCCCGGCATTGCAGGAGACCCTGCCGCTGGCTTCAGGCACGCGCGCCCCGAATGCGAAGCGGCGCCCCGACGGCGCGAATGACGCGCCCAACCACCGTTGTCTGCTGGCCGGGGCTGGCCGCCTTCTCGTTCGCCAGGAGGCGCTGGAGAGCAATCTGGCGGGCATCGCTGGCGCAGGAGTCCATGCGGGCCTGTGCAAGCCATTCGAGTTCGTAGTCTGATGGGTACATCTCGGACCTCCGTTTTGGATTGCCCGGCCGTGTCGCCCGGGCCTGTCCTCACGGTAGGCCGCGCAAGATGGCCTGCCATCGTGGAAACCACGGTTCCTTGTGGTGCGCAAAAATCTGCGGGATCTACGTAGACCGCGCTCAGCCCGTGCCACCGCCCGTCCGCGGAACAGCGAGCCCCGCCCGGACGGCGAATGCCACCGCGTCAGCCCGGCCCCTCGCACCGATCTTCGCATAGACGTTTCCGAGGTGCGTCTCCACGGTCCGCACGCTCACCACCAGCCGTTCCGCGATCTCCTGGTTCGTCAGCCCGAGTGCAACCAGGCCGAGGATCTCCCCCTCGCGCGAGGTGAGCTTGAGCAACTCCCCGTCGCCCAGGGGGCCAGCGGCTCGCGACTGCTCGTGCGCTCGGAGGGCTTCTTGCAGCCTGCCGGCCACGCCCCTGATCCCCGCAAGCTCGGCCCCCCGGCGCTGCAGCTCCTGCAGCCGCTCGTTGCCGAGCGCCCGCGCGAGCGCGGCCAGCCGCTCGCCCGTGAAAGCCGTCTCAGCCGCGGTCATCGGCATGCCAAGGCGGCGCCGCTGGGCCGCCGCTGCCCCGGTAAGCAGGGCCGCCGGTTCCCATTGCCGCCCATCTATCGCCACCATCGCCAGCCCTTCCACCGCCTGGGCAGTTCGGACCGCGTCGCCATGCTCCTCGCTGAGGTCCAGCGCCTCTCCGTAGGCGCGGAGCGCCTCGTAAGGCTTCCGCAGGTGGATTGACACTGCGCCGATCTCGATCAGGGCTGAAGCAACGGCGCGCCGGTCGCCCAGCCGTCGCCCCGACTCCACCGCGGCCCGCTGAGAATCGAGTGCGCGCTCCCAGTCGCCCTCCTGTGCGGCCACGATCCCGAGATTGTGGAGTGCCGTCAGTATGCCAAGCTGGTCGCCCAGCTCCCGCCTGATCGCGAGACTCTCTTCGTAGAATGCGTGCGCTGCCGCATGGTCGCCTCGATCCGCGAGGGCCAGGCCGAGGTTGTTGAGCGAAGAGGCGATGCGGTTCCTGTCGCCTGAAGTGCGATACATCGCGAGCGCCCGCTTGTGCTTTGCCAGGGCCCCCTGGTAGTCCCCCCTGCGCCAGGCGACATTGGCCAGGCCCGAGAGCGCGTCGGCCTCGCCATCGCCGTCCCCGAGCTCGCGGTAGATCTCGATCGCTCCCTTGAATCGAGCTTCGGCCGCTTCGTAGTCCCCCTGGCCATGCGCGAGCACTCCCGCCCCGTAGAGGACCAGGGCCCGGGAACTGGTGGCGGCGCCGTCGCCCGCGAGCACGAGGGCGTCGAGCCACCGCCGGCCTTCGGCAAGTAGTCCGTAGACCCACCAGTACCGGAACAGGTGGCCCGCGAGCTCCATGCCGCGCGCCGGGTCGGTGTCAATGCACCATGTGAGCGCTCCCCGGAAGTTCGGCATCTCGAGATTGAGGCGTCCGAGCCACGCCACCTGCTCCGGCCCCCGCAGGTGCGATTCGGCCTCAATCGCCAGCTGGACGCACCAGTCGCACATCTTCATCTCAAGCAAGGAGCGGCGCCCGCCGGCGTCGAGCGCCTCCTGCGCGTACCGCCGAATGGTGTCGAGATAGCGATAGCGTGCGGTGCCGTTCCGCTCTTCGAACACGACAAGCGACTTCTCGACCAGTTCGCCCAGGCGGTCCACCATCTCGTCTTCAGTCTCTCCGGGTTCGCCGCAGATAGCGGCGGCTCCCTCCGGGCTCCAGCTCCCCGCGAACACGGAGAGGTCCAGGAAGAGCGCCCTCTGTCGCTCGTTGAGCAGCTCAGAGCTCCAGTCGACAAGTGCCCTGAGAGTCTGCTGGCGCGGAGGCCTGGTAGGGTCGTCCTTCTGGAGGCCCACCAGCGAACTGGCGACCCGGGTAGCCACCTGTTCGACCGTCATCGACGAAAGGCGCGATGCGGCCAGCTCGATCGCCAGCGGCAGTGCATCGAGGCCCCGGCAGATGCTGAGGGCCGCCGCCGCGTTTGCCTCCGTGAACTCGAACCCGCTGCGGACCAGCGCACCCCTTTCGCGAAAAAGCCTCAGTGCGGGGAAGCTCTCCATCGCTTCGAGCGCGACCGCTTCAGCGGGGCCCGGCAGGCCGAGAGGGGCGAGCCCAATCACCGATTCGCCGGCGATTCCGAGCGCCTCCCGGCTTGTCGCCAGGAGGCTCAGGCCCGGCGCCGCCGCAAGCGCTTCCGCTGCCAGGCGGGCACAGCCTTCCCGCAGGTGCTCGCAGTTGTCCAGGACGAGGAGTACCTTCTGTCCGGCGAGTTGGCGCCCGAGGACTCTGATCTCCTCCCCGGGCCGGGCATCCCTGAGCTGGAAGACCGAGGCTACCGCGGCCGGGAGCAACTCCTCCGCCGAGATTGGCGAGATATCGGCGACCCACACTCCGTCGAAGAAGTGGTCCCACAGGCCCAGTGCCGTTTCGATGGCAACCCGCGTCTTGCCGACACCGCCCGGCCCCACGAGTGTGACCAGGCGCCGCCCACCCCTCAGCGACTGGGCGACCGCAGCGATCTCCTCGTCACGGCCAACGAGGCTCGTTAGCGGCGGGACGATGTTCGTGGGCGTGGTCGCCAGCGAGGGCAACGGTGGGAAGTCCCCGGCCAGGCCGGGGGCAGCGAGCATGTGGACCCGTTCGGGGCGGCTGATGTCGCGCAGACGGTGCTCGCGCAGGTCGACGAGGCTGACCCCGGGAGGAAGGTGGTCGCGGACCAGGGCGGCGCTCGTGCTCGAAAGCAGGACCTGTCCCCCGTAGCCAGCGCTCGCGAGGCGGCCCACCAGGCTCAGGTCAATCCCGAAGTAGTCCCCACCCTTGCTCTCTGCGTTTCCCGTATGAATGGCCATGCGGACGCTCATCGGTATGGCGCCCCATTCCTCTGCCGCCAGCGCCCGCTGGCCATCGATGGCCGCGGTCACGGCCTGCCCGGCGTTGCTGAAGGCGCTGCAGAAGGCATCGCCGACCGTCTTGAAGATGTGTCCGCCGTGGCGCCGGATCGCCCCGGCAAGGATCTCGTTGTGCCGGTCGAGCGCCGCGGACATGGCGTCGGGGGTCGATTCCCAGGAGCGCGTGCTCCCGGCAATGTCGGTGAAAAGAAACGTAACCGTACCCGATGGCGGTGCGCTCATCGGCTGCTTCCCCTGCGGGCGGACCGGTCCCTGTCACCGGCCGCCCTACAAAGCGGTGTAGAGGCCAACGTAGTCTATCTGCCCTGCCTTGACCACCACTTTGTTCTCCAGGAGGGGCGGGACACTGGCTGAAAACACCGGGAGGGGGCCAATGTGCCGCTTGTCCGCTGCAGCGCCCGCCTGGGGCTTCCCGTTCTTGCTGAGGAAGTCCCGGACCGCTCCGGGCCCCAGCGCCTGTTTCGAATTCGCCAGCCGCGCTGATTGCAGCACTGCCACAACACCTGCGACCATCGCCGCCGCACCCGAGGTCCCGCCGAAGCGGCTCGTGTACCAGCGCGCCGGTTCGGTGCCCCCCTGGAGGTCCCCATAACCCGCGGTGACAATCCCACGCCCCCAGCCCTGGGCGTCCACGCAGGAGCCGTAGTTCGACTCCCGCAGCCAGGACCGGTACACGCCCCAGTCCCATCCGCCCATGCCCCGGGGCGGCGCCCCGGCTCCAACGAGAACCGCGCCGGAATCCCTCACCTCGCGCCGGAAGGGGTTCGTCCACGCACCTGGTCCCGCCAGCCAGAACATCCCGGGAGCCCATTCCTCCGGTGGAGCGTATTCGAAGAACTCGTCATCGAGGTTCTCGCCCCCGTTCCCGGCCGCCTCAATCACGACGACCCCCTTCTGTGTCGCCAGGCTGATCGCCTTCCAGTCCTCGGGGAGGTACTCCACCGGGAGGTAGCGGTTCAGCTTCGTTCCTCCTCCCGGCCAGCTTTCGAGCCCGGGCCAGCTCTCCAGCCCCGGCCAGCTCTCAAGGCCGGGCCAGCTCTCCAACCCCGGCCAGCTCTCGAGGCCGGGCCAGCTTTCCAGCGACGACGGGGCGATGAGGGCCGGGCTCGCCTTGATTCCCACCTGCACGGCTGGCAACGGCCCCTGCCTCTCTAACTCGATGAGCAGGATGTCGCCCTGCTTCAGAGTCGCGCTGGCACGATCGATCGCCTCGGCAATCGAGTACGGCTGCGTATCTGCCGGGTCGCCGATCTCCGTCCGGTGCAGGACAAGCTCTGCTTCGGGCGCCAGGCCCCTGATACCCACCTGTTGCCCGGTGACGCCGCTCTGCCCCCTGATGATGCCAGCCACGGCGGTCCCGTGGCACTGCGCCCGCATGTCGTCGAGCAGCTGAAATGGCGGCAGCGGGTCTGCCAGCGCCAGGGCGGATGCCTTCCCGGGCCGCCCCAGGGACTCGTGTTCGGCGAGCCCGTCGACCTCAACGTCGGCGATTCGGATTCCGCTGCCGTGGTGTCCTTGCGGCTTCCCCAGCCAGCGGTGCTCCCACGCCCTGCTGCCATGCGGGGGTATCCACCAGCCCTGGAGGGCAGTGAAGTCCGGGGTCGCCCCGAAATATGGGCGCCGCCTGGCCCTGCCGAACCTGGTGGCGCCGGGGCCAGACGCAAGTGGCGAAGGCCCGCCTGGCCAGCTTTCGAGCCCCGCGGGAGAGAGGTTCGTGGCCGCTGGCCTGGCAGGCGGAACCACGTATGCCTGGTGAATGCGCCAGGCCTCCATGTTCGCCCGGAGCTCGCCGAACACAGCCCTCAGCTCATCGTCCGGGATGCTGGCCCGGAAGTAGTTGGCCGCCGGTGGGTTTCCGTCTGTCGGGTCTTCCGGCTTGGCATTTGGGAAGATCGGCCGCAGGATGGGCCCGCGGGCGCCATGGCGGCGCAGCATCCGTTCCACTTCGCCGAGGTGCTCCCCCTCCAGGTTCCTGAAGATGACAGTTATCTGCCGGTTCGCCATGGCCGGACTCCCCCAAGCTTCCGTAAGCGCGCTACCAGTTGCCCGCTCGGGCCGCACAGGCCCGCTCCACAGCGCCCGGATTGATCGCGGCCATTCTACGTGCGGTGTCAAGCACATGACGGCCGTGCCGGCCGCCATGTGCGCCGCCTACGGCTCGATGACGAACCTCCCGCTGTCGCTGCGGCCGAACACCTCCGGGAAGAAGCTCTCCTCTGCGTGCGCGGGGGCCACGAAGTAGTCGCCGACGCTGGTCGCGCGTACGTAGTAGACGTACTCGTGGACGCCCTTTGGCAGGCGGGTGGCGTTCAAAGTCACGCGGTCATCGCGGATCTGCGACTGCTCCCACGGGCTGTAGTACCACCTGAACCACGGCGCCCAGTAGTCAATGCCCTCCGGGCGGTTGAGTGCGGACCGCTCCGCCTCCAGCTGCGCCTTCAGCTTCGGGTCGATGATCTTCAGCGAAGTGTCGATCGGCTCGAAGCCCGCCGGGAGCAGGTCCTCCACCGTCACGTACCTGAGCTCCGAAGGCGCCATCACTGTGACCTTCACGCGGATCACCATGCCGAGCTTCGCCCTGGAGACGGGCGTGCCGGGCGCGTCGAGCGCGCTGTACTCGTGGGTAACGGCGATGCCCCGGTTCAGCGCCTCCACCCCCTGCGCCGGGGTCACATAGCGAAGGTTCATCGTGTAGTACATCCGTCCCGGGCTGGCCAGGTCCTTGAGGAGACCCACAATGCTCACCTTCCCGGCCCCGAGGTCGTCCAGGGGAATCGTCTTTGAATCGGACTTGCGGCCATCGCCCGGCTTGAAGCTCCCGGAGAAGAGTTCGCGCTCGTTCACCCGGGCCGAGTAGCTGTAGTCCCCGGCAAGCTCACCCGTTTCCACGGCGAACTCCGACAGGGCCATCACCGCCTGGGCCCGTTCCACCAGCGTCGTCCAGCGGTTGGCCCCCCTGGCCACCATCAGCCAGCGCACGGTCTCCTCTATCAGGGGGTGCCCGGGGTCGACGCGCACCAGCGCATCGAGAACCACCGCTGTGGTGCGCGTGCCGGTGTGGGTTGTCCCCACATACGCATCATCTTCCCAGTGGTTCCCGTTCGCGCTTGGGATGACCTTCGTGGCGAGGTCGTTCAGGAGCTGGCTCATGTGGCTGTCCTGCTTTGCCTGTCCGGCTGCGGCCATTCCGAGGAGCAGGTAGCCCCGGCCGAAGTTGGCAAGCTTCTCCCGGTGTTGCTCCACCATGGCGCGCATCTGGGGAAGGAAGAACTCCCCCTGCCCGGCCGCGGCCATCGCGTACAGCAAGTACGCCTTCTGGTTGATGTCGGCCGGGTTGGCGACATCCGTCAGGCGGCCCAGGTAGGCCGAAACCCAGCCGTTCGCTCCACCAAGCGTCGGGCCGTCAATCGAAAACCCTTCACTGCGGGCCTCGCCAAGGGCAAGGAGGACCAGCCCCGTCACTTCGGGGTCGCTTTCGCATCTCGATGATCCCCAGCACCAGGACCATCCCCCGTCCGGATTCTGGCGGCTGATCAGCGAAGCAAGGTCCCCTTTCACTGGCCCGTCCAGGGTCTCCACGCTGGCGCCCGCGCTCTTGTCCGCGCGCCGCACGCCGATGGTGGCAATGACGCGGCTCGCTATCTTGACCGTTCCCTCCACGTCCTCCCACGGCCGGCGCATGAACTCGGAGAGCTCTCCACCCATGGAGCCCGTTAGCGAAGGCTGCACCGAGACCTCAAGCGACCCGTTCTTCAGGATCGCCCACTTCGGCAGGAAAATGGCCTCGTACATGGGCTCGGAGAGGACGATGCCCCCCATCGCCGTCGTCTCCGGAGTCACGTCGAGTGCCACCGGGAGCTCTTGCACTACCGCGTCCGAGAGCCCGCCGCCCGCTGTGGCCCGGAAGGTCAGCTTCGCCGTGCCCTCGGTGCTCACGGTCGCAGGCCATTCGAACAGGGTCGAGGCTCCAGCGGCCACCTTGCCGCTCCTGCTCATGTCGCCGCTCAGGCCGATCCCATCCGCGTCCAGGGAGACCTTCACCTCGGTTTCCTTCTGCGTGGCATTACGCACGAGGAGGCGGATCGTCGTCCTGTCGCCAACGCGCAGGAACCGCGGCAGGGCCGGGCGAAGGAGCAGCGGCTGCGTCGATAGCAGCTCGTTCGTGCCCTCGCCGACCATGGTGCCGCCACTGACGGCGCGGGCCTGCATGCGCCACGTCGTCAGGTTGTCCGGCATCGTCACCTCTACGGTCGCTGTCCCATCGTCTTTCGTGGTGACCTGTGCTTCCCAGTACGCCGTGTTGCGGAAGTCCTGGCGCACGCGCTCCTCGTCGAAGCCGCCGCCGCCCTTGCCGCCCAGTCGCGGCTCAGAAATGACATCGTTGGAACGATCGATTGAGACCGAAAGCGATGACGCCGTCGCCACGCCCAGGCCGCGCTCAAACCAGAACGCCTTCATGCCGTTGGTCCCTCGCTCCTCCGTCAGCGAGAGCACCGCCTTGTCGACCACTGCCACCGAAAGCTCAGCCTTCACGCCCTTCCCGCTTGAATCCGTCACCCGGATGTCGTATTTCACCTTCTCGCCGGGCTTCGCCTGCTGGCGATCAGGCTGGATGGTCACGTTCAGCTCCCGCGTCTTTGTCGAAACGGGCAACCTCACGTACCCCACCTTGTACCGCGGGATTGGGTCCGTGATCGTCGGGCGGCGGTAGAGAACGACCGTCACGAAGACGTTCGGAACGCTGCCATCGGTGATGGGGATGGTCAGCCGCTCGTTGTTGGTGGGGAATGTCCTCGTTGAGCGGCTGATGACCTTGCCGCGCTCCACTGTGACCAGCCCTATGGCATCCGTGAAAGGCGCCGGGACGAGGATCTCGGCCGTGTCGCCGACTTCGTAGCTTTCCCTGTCGGCGATGAGCTGGAGCGTGTCGTCGTTGGTGACGCGCCAGCTGGCCAGGCCGCCTCCCCAGACCCAGAGGTAAGCGGCCGTCCGCGACGTCCGCCCCTGCGAGTCCGTCAGCTCGGCCACCAGCCGGAGTGTCCCCGAGCTCTTCGGCGTGTAGACCACCGACCCTTCGCCCTTGCCGTCTGTTGTCGTGCTGAGGGTCTCGACGAGCCTGTCCACGGGCTCGCTCCTGTAACGGCGCGCGCCTTCGATGGTCTGCTCCTTGGTGGTGACCCAGGTGCGCTCGTAAACCTTCATGGTCACCTTCTGGTTCGGGATGACCTTGCCCTCCGTATCCACCGTCACAAGGTCAACACGCGATTCCCTGCCTGTTTCGCCCAGGTACTCGGCCGGCTTGATTCCCGCGTAGCCGCTCGCCGGGTGCACGGTCACATTCATGCTCGAAGCCACCACCTGTGCGGTCTGGTCCGTCACCGTGGCCGAGACCGTGAACTGCATCGCCCCCTCATCACCCTTGAGTTCCGCCGGTACGCTGAATGTGGCGCTGCCGTCGGCGCCGGTCACACCCTTCCCCTGGGCGCGAACCCCTTCGCGCACAACCGAAGTCCGATAGTAGTCATAATCGGAGAATGAGAACTGCTCGTAGCCTTTGACCCGCATGAAATGCGGGACGCCGAGCACGGACCACTCCAGGGCCGCGCCTTCGAGACCGCCCCCGAAGAAGTACGTCGCAGTCACCTTCGCCTCGATGCTGTCGCCGCTGGCGTATGACTTACGGTCGGTCGCGACCTCAACCTGGAACTCGGGCTTGCGGAACTCGGCGACGGCAAAGCTGGTGCCGGCAACGTGTTCGCTGTAACGGCGGTCCGGGTCATCTGGCCGCACGACCGCGAGGAAGGCGCTGTATTCGCCAATTGCCGCCCCATCGGGCAACCTCAGCGACCCGCCCATGGTTCCAAACTCATTCAGCTGGACCTTCTCGCGCAGTAACTCCTTGCCCTGCGCATCCATGATGACCACGTAGACGGGCAGGTCCCCCTCCGGGATCGAGTACCTGGCGTCGTCATCGGTCCGCACCACCGCCTTGTAGAACACCTCTTCGCCCGGGCGATAGATGGGCCGCTCCGTGTAGATGTGGCCGATGTAGAGTCGCGTGTACCACTCGGTCTGAATCCCGGCCTGGTACGGGTCTGTGCCGTTTTGCCAGCGGGTCGAAGCCACCCCCTTTCGGCCGCTATCATCGACCCGCGCGTAGTAGCTGCGATTGGTGGGCGGCCAGGCACCGGCCGGGTTTGGGACCGTAAAGGACGCAAGTCCGCTTGCGTCGGTCACCATATCCGTTCCCGCCCCAAGCCCCTGGCCGAATGCCCGCACCTTCACGCCCGGCAATACGCGCCCGCTATCAAGGTCAAGCACCCACGCCAGGAACTCGTCATTGGAAAGCTTCGTGACAATCGCCGTGTCGACCACGCTGAAGGCAAGGTCGTTGCTCCAGCCACCCTCATCCATACGCACAAAGTAGTCGCCCTTGGCGAGCGGCCCCCCTCCCGAGAGGGAGGTCGATACGATCACCACCTCGTCCTTTTTGCCCGAGACCGCCTGCGTCCATGTTCGAATCGGGTCGGACGAAGGCGTCCAGAGGCGGTTCGGCAGCTGTGGGATGCCGTTCTGGGAAAGGATGTTCTCCATCTCCGTCGCCGTTAGCCGGTAGAGCTTGAACGAAGCGCTGGCCGTATTCGTAGCGTGGAAGTAGAGCATTGGCTCGTTCGAGGCCGAGTAGTTCCCCACCTGGCCGGGCACGGCAAGCACCGTGAATGGCGAACGCGGCCCGGTGGTAAAGGAGAAGCTGTAGGGTGCAAGCGCCTGGCCATAGCGGTCCTTTGCGCCCGCCGCAATGCTCACGGTGTAGCTCGTCGATGGCAGTAGCTGCGCGTTCACCCAGAGCGTCAGCTGGTCCCCGTACATGTCCGCCCGGATCTTTGCCGGGTCGACTCCGCTGATGGAGACCTTGCCCTCAAGCGACTCCGCGTCCATCGGGTTCGTGAACAGGATCTGGATGCCATAGCGGTTCGCCGAGGTGGCGCCGTTCGGCGGGTCCGTGCTGGCGACGGCCGGGATGCCGGCAGTCTGGAAGGTGGTGCTCCTCCCGGTCCTGGTTTCGCCGCCCCCCGCCCCTTTCAGACCGGCTGGCACCTCGATGGTGTAAGAGGTTCGATAGAGCAGCGCTCCGGCCGGCGTGAACGTCAGCGTGCTCCGCTCGGCATTCCAGGAAGACGTGCCCGGCACGGGTGTGTTGTTCGGCCCCGTGACCCGCACCTTCGACTCCGCCATCGCGGTGTCCATGGGCTGGTTGAACGCAAGCACGACCTTCTGCTGGAGGCTCGCGAACTTCGTCTTGTCTTCGGGCGAGACGCTCACCAGCGCCGGGCTGTACGTGTTGAAGGTCCAGGTGTAGTCGTCTTTCAGTACCCCATCGGCGGCGGAGGTCAGTCCCGCGGCGATGCGCGCCTCGTACTTCGTGTTGCCAGTGAGTGATTCGGGGATGAAGCGGTAGAGCGACGTGTTCAGCCACTCGCCCTTCCCCGGGAGTGGAGGGTTGAACTCGATCACGGGCTTCGACGAGGCCTCGCTCAGCAGAGTCAGCGGCGCAACTGACCGGCTGAACTGCACCATGATCTGCCCTTCCCTGGGCACTTCCACGTCGTTCGGGGCGGGGATCACGGCCTGGACTGTCAGCACACCCGTGGTCGTGAAGCGGTGAACCACCGGCTCATCGAGCCCCGCGTCGGACTGGGCGGATACGGTCACGGCGTAATCCTGCCCGCGAAGCAGACCCGGGAAGTCTGGCTGGAAGAGCAGCGTCCGCTCGCTAACCCATACGTACTGCCCTTCTGTGGGCGGGTCCACCTTCAGCACCTTCTCCGGGTCCCTTTCCCCCGGAGCGGTCTTGAATGTCACCTTGATGGGTGAGAGCCGGTTCACGTCCTCTCCCTGGGGCGAGACGGAAAAACCCTCCGGCTCTATGTCCGACGGATAGGACGTTCCACCATCCCGTGTAAGCACAAACGCCAGGGTGGCTGCTATCGCCACAAGGACCACCGCCCCGGCCCCGGCCAGCATCCGTCGGCGCGGGTCGCCCAGGAACGTACGCACTCTGCTCATGATCTCCGTCTTCATCGTGCTCTCACCTCGAAAGTGGTGTGGGCAGTGGCGCGGCTACCGCCCGGCATGTACGCCACAGCCTCGACGCGGTGATGCCCCGGTAGGAGCCTCCAGACCGCCGTGGCCAGCGCTCCCGGCGATGCCTCGACAGGGTCGCCGTTGATGCGTATCTCGGTCGCCTCCGCTTCGGGCGGAAACGAGGCCTTGAGCAGCAGCACCTGCCGCTCAAGCTCGGGCGCCAGGAAGAAGACACTCCCCGGCGCAGGGCTCAGTATCTGCACGGCGTCGTCCTCGCCAACGGTCGTCGCCGGGCTGGCAAGCAGGAGGCCCGCCTCCACCGCCCACGGGCGCGCTGCCGGCGGAGGGTTCACGGTCAGCTCGCCCGTCTCCGTGCGCCCGTAGTACCGCTCGGTCGCGCGGGGCTGCGTCCCCTCCACGAACCACTCCCGAACCGGCGATGGGCAGTCCCGTCCCGGCAGGAGCCCCGTTGGTGAACAGACAATCGCGCGCGCCACACCACGCGGCGCCGTGGGCGGCATGCCACCTGTCCCGGCGCTCACCGCTTCAATCACGTTCCTCCAGATTGGCGCCGCGCCATCCACCCCCGAAACGTCCTTCATGGGGCTGTTGTCGCTGTTCCCCACCCAGACCCCGACCACCCGCGCAGGCGTGTAACCGACCGCCCAGTTGTCGCGGAACCCGGTCGTGGTTCCCGTCTTCACCGCCGACCAGAATGGGGTGTCGAGCACGCTTCCCTGCCCGAATCCCGGGATACGCGCTTCGGCATCTGCCAGCATGTCGCCCACGATGAACGCCAGTTCCGGGGTCAGCACCTGGCGCGGGCTCGCCTGCCTTCGTTCGTAAAGCACGTTGCCCGCCGTGTCGCGGACGCGCGTGACCGCGAACGGCTGGGCCAGCTGTCCGCCGTTTGCGAACGCGCCGAAGGCTGCCGTCAGGTCCGTCAATCGCACTTCGCCCCCGCCCAGCGTGAGGGCGAGGCCGTATCGTTCGCTGTCCGTGAGCGTGGAGAGGCCGGCGCGGTGGGCCATCTCCAGGAAGGCGTCGATGCCGATTTCGTCGAGTGTGGCAACGGCGGGCACGTTGAACGACGAAGCCAGTGCCACCCGGAGCGGCGCCACGCCGTGGAACCGGCGATCGTAGTTCAGCGGCGAGTACGTGCCCGTAGGCGTCTCAAACGTGCTCGGCACATCGAGCAGCGGCGTCGCCGCTGTGTAGCCCCGCTCCATGGCCGCCGCGTACAGGAACGGCTTCAGCGCCGACCCGGGCTGCCGGGGGCTGGTCGCCATATTTATCTGCCTGCCTTCATCCCGCCAGCCCGTGCTTCCTACCATCACGAGGATCCGGCCTGTTGAAGGGTCGAGCGCCACGACTGCGGCATTCCCGGCGTTCTTATCCCGCAGCTCTTCGAGCCGCAGGCGAGCCACGCGCTCCGCCTCTCGCTGCAGCCCCGCATCCAGCGTGGTCTCGATTACCAGGCCGGGGCGTCCGGCCAGGTCAGGCCGCAGGCGGGCGAGCTCGTCGAGCGCGAAGGCCACGAAATGAGGGGCAATAGGCGGGGTTAGCGCGGGCAGGAGCGCCAGCTCTCGCCCGGCCGCCTCATCCGCCTGCTCGCGCGTCACCCGGCCGCTCGCGACCAGCCGATTGAGCACGTAGCGCTGACGGGCCTTCGCTGCAGCCGGGTCGTCCGTCGGATCGTAGGCGCCAGGGAGCTGCGGGAGGCCCGCGAGCATCGCCGCCTGCGCCAGGTCCAGGTCCCGTGCGCTGGTGTCGAAGTAAACGCGCGCGGCCGCCTCGATCCCGTAGGCGCCGCGGCCGTAGTACACCTCGTTCAGGTAGAGGCGGAGGATCTCTTCCTTCGAATAGCGGGCCTCAAGCTGGAAAGCGAGGAGCGCCTCGCGTGCCTTGCGAATGACGGCCGGGCCGTGCGCACCGCGCAGATAGAGCCTTCGCGCAAGCTGCTGCGAAATGGTCGAAGCCCCCGAGGGATTCGAGCGCCAGCTGAACACGGCGCGCGCGACCGCCAGCGAATCCAGGCCGGGGTGGCTGCGGAATCGCTGGTCCTCCGCCGCGATAGTGGCCTCAATGGCAATGGGCGCCACGGCGTCGAGGCCGGCCGGGATTCGGATACCCTCGGCCGTGTCGCGCTGCAGGACCGTTCCATGCGCATCGAGCACCACCGTGCCGGGAACGGCCATTTGCCTGCCGGGATCGCCGATAGGCGCGCAGCGCACATAGAACGCGAGCGCGGCAAGGGTGAGCACAGAAGCGGCAAGCAGGCTTTCGCCCACCCGCCTGGCTCGTTGAAGGCTTCCAAGACCGCCCACGCAAATTCCAACGTCCTTAGCGGCACCCTGGTTCCGCCACCCTACACCCCGGGGGAGGTCTTGTCCGGGTAACGGGGACGCGAAACGCCGCCCGGCACTGGCTGCAAGGCCTCGGCGGGCCCATAATGACCGGTGGGGGCAGGCGCCATGGCCGCCTGCATGGCTCCTGCGGCGCCTCCGTTGCCGCGGTGGAGCAAACCCCGCCTTCCCTTCCCGGGTCGGGGCGTAGCGCAGCCTGGTAGCGCACTTGAATGGGGTTCAAGAGGTCCCGCGTTCGAATCGCGGCGCCCCGACCAGCTTTTCCCCCTTGATGCAAAACGCGAAACCGCCAAGACGGCCCGCCGGCTGCAACCCCACTGACCCTACCGCGCCGTTGCTGCTCCCGCAATGATGTCGGCCACAACCGCCGGGTCGGCCAGGGTGGTTACGTCGCCGACGTTCTCCGGCTCACCTTCCGCGACCTTCCTCAGGATTCGGCGCATGATCTTGCCCGAACGCGTCTTCGGCAGCCCCTCCACGAACTGGATCCGGTCCGGCGTGGCAATCGGGCTGATCTCGGTGCGTACCGCATCTCTAAGCTCGCGCGCCAGGCCATCCGAGGCGTGGTGTCCCTGCTTCAGCAGCACGTAGGCGTAGATCCCGGTCCCTTTGACGTCGTGCGGGAAGCCCACCACGGCCGCCTCGGCGCAGGCCGGGTGGCCCACCAGCGCGCCCTCTATCTCCGCCGTGCCCAGGCGATGCCCGGCCACGTTCAGCACATCGTCTACGCGCCCCGTGATCCAGTAGTAGCCATCGCCATCGCGGTGGCAGCCGTCACCTGTGAAGTAGCGGCCCGGGTAGGCTGTCAGGTACGTCTGCACGAACCGCTGGTGGTCGCCGTACACGGTCCTCATCATGCCTGGCCAGGAGGCGTCGAAGCATAGCCGGCCCGTTACCTCATTCCCCGTAAGCACTTTCCCGCTCTCATCGACAACGCTCGGGCGCACACCGAAGAACGGCAACGACCCCGCTCCCGGCTTCATGTCGATCGCACCGGCCAGGCCCTGGATCACATGGCCGCCCGTCTCCGTCTGCCAGTAGGTGTCGACAATGGCGCAGCGCTCCTCCCCGACCACGCGGTAGTACCACCGCCAGGCCTCGGGATTGATCGGTTCGCCCACCGTGCCAAGCACCCGCAACGACTCCCGGCTGTAGCGCTTCACCGGCTCGTCGCCCTCGCGCATGAGCGCGCGAATCGCCGTGGGGGCCGTGTAGAAAACGGTGATCCCCAGGCGGTCCACCAGGTCCCAGAACCGGCCCGCATCCGGGTAAGACGGGATCGACTCAAAAACCACGCTCGTTGAACCGTTGCCTAGCGGGCCATACACGATGTAGCTGTGCCCGGTCACCCAGCCGATGTCGGCCGTACAGCAGAAGATGTCGTCGTCACGGATGTCGAAAACATAACGGTGCGTGACCATTGTGTAGAGCAGATAGCCCGCCTGGGTGTGGAGCACGCCTTTCGGCTTCCCGGTCGAGCCCGAGGTGTAGAGGATGAACAGCGGGTCCTCGGAATCCATCGGCTCGGGAGTGCACCCGGCGGGTTGGCCCGCGACCTCGTCGTGCCACCAGAAGTCGCGCCCGGGCTTCATCGGCACATCGCTCCCGGTTCGGCGGAAGACGATGGTGAACTCGACGCTGGCGCCCCCCGAGGCGAGCGCCTCATCGACGTTGCGCTTGAGCGGAACAGGCCGCCCGCCGCGCCTGCCCTCGTCCTGGGTGATGATCGCCTTGCAGGACGAGTCCTCCACACGGTCACGGATGGAGTGAGGGCTGAATCCGCCGAAGATGACTGAGTGGATCGCCCCGATGCGGGCGCAGGCAAGCATTGCCGCCGCCAGCTCGGGCACCATGCTCATGTAGATGGCCACGCGGTCGCCCCTGCCCACGCCGCGCGCGCGGAGTGCGTTCGCCAGGCGGCAGGTCTCCTCGTAGAGCTCCCGGTAGGTCACGCTCCGGTTCTCGCCTGGCTCATCCCCCTCCCAGAGCAGCGCCACCTTATCGCCTTTCGTGGCCAGGTGGCGGTCGAGGCAGTTCACCGAAACGTTCAACTTCCCGTCGCCAAACCAGGCGATCTTCCCCGCCCGCAGGTCTTCTTCGCACACCGTGGAAAACGGCGCCATCCAGTCGATGTACTCGTTCGCCATCTCCGCCCAGAACGCATCCCTGTCGTTGATGCTGCGGTCGTACAGCCGCTGGTACTCCTCGCGGCTCCTGACCAGGGCGCCATCTCGCACGCGCGCTGGCGGCGGGTACACCTCGTGCACAGGCAGGCCGATCTCTTTCGATTGGGTCACGGTCACACCTCCGTTGTCGGAAGGGGAATTGGCACGAGCATTGTAATGGAAGCGGCGACGCCCGCCTTGCCTACAGCGCGGGTAGCCGGTTCGCCCAGCCCAGGGCGCGCTCGAATGCGTGCGCGGCGGAGACTATGCGCCCCTCATCGAAGAAGTTGCCGATAATCTGCAGGCCCACCGGGAGACCGTCGCTCAGGCCGCAGGGAACACTGATCGCCGGGAGGCCCGCCACAGCGCTCGGCAGCGTGTAAACATCGTTCAGGTACATCGCGTAGGGGTCGTCCGTCTTCGCACCGATGGGAAACGCCACGGTGGGCGAAGTTGGAGTCACCAGCACGTCGAACTTCTCGAATGCCGCAGCAAACTCGCGGCGGATGAGCGTGCGCACTTTCTGGGCCTTCAGGTAGTAGGCGTCGTAGTAGCCCGCGCTCAGGGCGTACGTTCCGAGCATGATCCGCCGCTTAACCTCTTCTCCGAAGCCGCGCGCACGGGTCTGCTCCATGTTCTCCCACATCGAACTGCCGGTACGGTCGCTGAACCCGTACTTCACGCCGTCGTAACGGGCCAGGTTGGCGCTCGCCTCGCTCGGTGCGATCAGGTAGTACACGGCGAGGGCGTGCTCGGTGCTTGGGAGCGAAAGCTCCCGGTCGACACGGCAGCCGAGCCCCTCGAACAGCTGAAGCGCTTCCTCGATGCGCGCCCGCACGCCCGGCTCCATACCCTCCACGAAGTACTCCTTCGGCACCCCGATGCGCATCCCCTTGACATCCCGCCCCAGGTAGTGCCGCAGGTCGGGCACAGGCTCCGGATTGGTGGTGCTGTCGCGTGGGTCGTGACCGGAGATGCAGTCGAGCATCGTTGCTGCATCCTCCACGTCGCGGCCCAGCGGCCCTACCTGGTCGAGCGAGCTGCCGAACGCGATGATTCCATAGCGGCTGACGCGCCCGTAGGTCGGGTCGATGCCCACCACCCCGCATAGCGCCGCCGGCTGGCGAATGCTCCCGCCCGTGTCGCTGCCGAGTGCCACCAGGCACTCCCCCGCGCTGACCGCGGCGGCCGAGCCACCCGAGCTACCGCCCGGGACGAGCTCCAGGTTCCACGGGTTGCGCGTCGGCCCGAAGGCTGAGTGCTCCGTGCTCGAACCCATCGCGAACTCGTCCATGTTCGCTTTCCCTGCCATCACCGCCCCGGCGCGCCGGAGCTGCTCGTTGACATGGCTGTCGTAAGGCGGCAGAAAGTTGCCGAGGATCTTCGACCCCGCTGTCGTACGCACGCCCTTTGTCACGATGATGTCCTTCACCGCCACGGGAATGCCCGTGAGCGGCGTGGCGGTGCCCGCCGCAAACCGCGCATCAGCCTCGCGCGCCTGTTCCAGCGCTAGCTCCGGTGTGGGGGTGATGTAGGCATGAACGCGCCCTTCGACCGCATCCATGCGATCCAGTACCGACTGTGCCAGCTCAACGGCGGTGAACTCCTTCGCCCGCAGCTGCTCGTGGGCCTCATGCGCCGTCAGCCGCCAGAGCTCGCTCATTCGAGCACCGCCCGCACCCGCAGAAACCCGTCCTGCTGCTCGGGAGCGTTCGCCAGCACCTCTGCGCGCGGCAGGCAAGGTGCAACTTCGTCCGCTCGCATTACGTTGGAAAGGGGGAGAGTGTGGGCCGTAGGCCCCAGGCTCCCGGTGTCGACCGACGCGAGGGCCGCGAAGTGGTCGAGAATCCCGGAAAGCTGCGTTGCGAGACGCTGGACGTCCGCGTCGGACAGTGCGATCCGGGCCAGCCGTGCAATGTGGAGGACCTCTTCGGGCGAAAGCGACATGGACGAAAGGGTACAACGGACTGGCCTTTACCGCCCGGAGCCATTGGTGAATAGATCATTGTGCCTGCTTTGCTACGCTCAGTTGTGATGCGGATCGATTCGCCATCCCTGGCCGGGCGCCGCAGTACTGCCCCGCCCGCCGCTGGTCGCGCAAGATGAACCCGACCACCAGGCGCCGCCTGTTGCGCAAGCGCTACGAGAAGCGGAGCCGGCCCCTGTCGTGGATTCTGGTGGCCTTCCTTGGGCTGGCCGCCCTTGGCTCGGTGGGTGTCGCCGGCGCCGTCGGCACTGTCTACTACGTCTACAACTCCTACGCCCGCGACTATATCCCCATCACCGAGAAGCTGGCCCAGACCAACATGGGTCTCACCGAGATCTACGACCGTGGCGGGCCGGCATCAGGCGTCCTGCTTGGCAAGCTCACCAATACCGACGCACAGCTGCTCGCGCCCGTCCCTCTCGAAAGCATCTCCCAGAACATGGTCAACGCGACCGTCTCCACTGAGGACAACAGCTTCTGGGACCACCCGGGGATAAATATCCGCGGCATCATGCGGGCCGCCTATGAGAACTACGTCGGCGGGGGGATAGGCAGCGGCACTGGCGGTTCTTCTATCACCCAGCAGCTCATCAAGAACGTCTACATCTGCCCCAGCGTCAGCGACGAGAAGACCCGCTGCACCAGCGCCGAGCGAACGCTCGACCGCAAGCTCCGCGAGATCGCCTACGCGATCGAGCTCGAACGGGACTACTCCAAGGAGGAGATCCTGGAGTGGTACCTGAACCAGATCTCCTACGCCGACCGCTACATTGGCGTTGAGGCCGCCTCACAGGGGTACTTCCACAAGAGCGCCGCCGACCTCACCCTCGCCGAAGCTGCAATGCTCGCCGGGATCCCCTCCTACCCAACCCTCTACCACCCCCGCCTCAACTGCCTGAAGGATGCCTCCGAAAGCTGCGTGGTCGATACAGACGGGCGCTCCACTGTTACCGGCCCTGCCAAGGAGCGCCAGGAAGACGTGCTCGACCTGATGGTGGTTCACGGCCGTGCCACCCGGGAGGAAGTGGAAGCCGCCAAGGCCGAGCCGCTCAGGGTCTTTGCTGCCAGCAATCCCATCAAGTCCGCCGCCTTCATCGACAACCAGGTCGAACCCCGTCTGCTGAGGATGTGCGAAGCGGGCATCCTGCCCAGGATCGCCGGGGCCACCGACTGCTTCTCGAGCGTGCATGCTGCCGGGTACAAGGTCACGACCACGCTCGACTGGCAGGCGACCGATTGGGCCCAGCAGATGCTTCGCGATTACGTCTCTCGCGGGCTCGAAGCGGGGTGCGAGTGCTACAACGCCGCCGTGGTCACAATCGAACCCACTACCGGGCAGGTGATTGTCTACGCCCCCAACCGCGACCCCTCCTACGTCTCCGACCAGCGAGTTGCCGGCAAGGTCGACCAGCTCACGGAGATCAACCAGCCCGGCTCGTCCTTCAAGCCCGCTGTCTACCTCACCTGGTTCGACCAGCTCAACAAGGCGCCGATGAGCACCTTCTGGGACACAAGCCCCTTAACCGTGGCCGGGACCGCCATCACCAACCCCCGCAACGGCGACCCAAAGAGCGAGGGCCTCATCTCAGCGCGCGCCGCCCTCGGTGGCTCCCAGAACGTCGGCGCCTTCCGCGCTGCCTATGAGGCCGGGGTCGACAACGTCATCGAGATGGCCAAGAAGCTTGGCATCACCACGCTCGAACAGAACTTCGACCCGACTTTCCGCTCCCACCCCGATGTGAGCTATGGCGCTTCCATCGCCACCGGGGGAGCCAACATCCGCGCCATCGACATGGCCTACATGAACGCCACCATCGCCAACATGGGCGTGATGGTGGGCGTACCCCACCTGGCGGAGTACGTCGAGCTTAACTCGCTCCGGAGCACCGCCCTGGACAAGGGTGATGCCTATGACCTGGCCAAGAAGCAGGCGCTCGACTTCGCCCGTGGCCACATCCGCATCCAGGGAACGCGCGAACTCGACCCGGTTGTCATCCTCCAGGTCCAGGGGCCGAACGGGGAGGTTCTCTTCACCCAGGGCGAGCCCGAACGAAAGCAGGTAGTCGACGCGGGCTCCGTCTGGCTGCTCCATTCCATCATGTCCGACTGCACGGCCCGCTTCATCATCTGGGGCTGCGGCGGCTCCAACAACGACCTGGCCCTGGATTCCTTCATGGACAATGGCGTCAAGATCCCTACGGGCATCAAGACGGGCACCCAGCAGGGGCCCAAGAGCGCCGCCGACACGCTGGCAACATGGATGAACGGCTACTCCCGCTATGCAGCTACCGCTGTCTGGTTCGGCAATGCCACCAAGGAGCTCATCCGTGACGGCCCGGGCGCCAACTACGCTTCCGCCAACACAACCGTCAGGTTCTTCAAGAATTGGATGGGCTGGTACCACTCATACCTTCGCGGCAAGGGGGTCTTCGACACGCCCGCAGGATTCGATTCGCTGCGCCCCAGGAACGTCGCCCAGCAGAGCTTCGCCACTCCTGCCACGGACCGCGGCCTTTCCGGGGGCTGCGACCAGAAAGTCGTCTCCTGGGTCCGCACCGATGTCGAGTACGCAAGCGAATGCGAGGAGAAGGAGATAGACACCCGCAACGGGCTCCTCGCCAGCGACCAGACGCCGGCCCAGTTCCGCGAAAAGCGCAAGTTCGTCAAGCTCCCCTCGCTCAAACCAGAACTGGCGGCCGACCTTGTGAAGGAGATGAAGGACAAGAACATCCCCATCGCCCCCACCGAAAAGAGCTCCGGGCAGACCGCAATCGCCATCAACAACCTGACCAACGGCAAGACAATTTCGGGCGTCACCCAGGTGGTCGGGAGCATCCAGACCTCCCAGCTCAAGTCATGGAAGCTCGAAATTGGCGCCGGCAGCAACCCCACGGAATGGAAGCAGATCGGCGGCGGCAACAATCCGGTCTCGAACGCCATCATCGGCGTCATCGATACGAACAGCCTCGCAAACGGCGTCTACACCGTGCGGCTCACTGCCGAAGATGCCATCCTCAAGACCCTCAAGCTGTCGGTGACCATCAACGTCAAAAAGGGCGCAGGGGCGCCAACTGCCACAGTTCCGCCCGGGGGCATCCCCTGGCCGGGCTGGACCCCTTCCGCGACACCCCCTCCTTAGGGCGCCGTTGACCGCCCCTGCCTGAAGCGGTAGCCAGGTTTCAGGCCCGCGGCCTGCGCCCATTCCCCGGCCCCCAGCTTCTTTCCACCCTCGGGCTGGACGCGTAGCACTCGCAGCACGCCCCCATTGAGACGCACGTCGAAACCTTCCTCGTCGATGCGCAAGACGCGGCCCGGCATGCCCGGCTCCTGCCCGGGCAAGCGCAGGCAGTCGTAGATCCGGAGCCGTCCGCTGCGGTGCATCGCCCATGCCCCCGGTTGGGGGTTGGTGCCGCGTATCAGCTGATGGACCCGGGCGGCGGGCTCGTGCCAGCGGATTTCGGCGTGCTCGTCACGGCAGGGGGGCTCGTAGGTTCCGAGCGCGTGGTCCTGCTCCACCCGTGGTGCCTTCCCATCCGCGACGAGGCCCACCGCCTCCGCCATCGCTTCCACGCCCATTGGAAACAGGCGGTCGAAGTAAAGCGAGCCGACCGTGTCCTCCGGGCCGACGGGGCAGCGCTTCTGCAGGAGCACTGGCCCCGTATCGATCCCCTCGTCCGGCCAGAACACGGTCAGACCCGTCTCCTCATCTCCGTTGATGATCGCCCAGTTGATCGCCGAAGAGCCCCGGTGGAGCGGAAGCAGGCTGGGGTGGTACTGGATAGTCCCCCGCGGCGGAGCATGGAAGACTTCCTCCGGCAGTATCTCGGTAACGAAGGCCATCACGCAGAGCTCCGCACCGGCCGCCGCCCAGCTCGCAAGGGCCACCTCGCCTTTGAGGCTTGCTGTGTCGATCGCAGGCACTCCTGCCTCCGTCGCAGCCCGCCACAGTGCGTCCGGTCGCGCACCTTCGGCCGGCGCCGGGGCGCTGACGACCGCCACCTCGTGGCCCCCTTCGCGAAGCCGCAGGAAAACCGCTTCGCCAAATGCGGCCTGTCCGATAATCGATACGCGCATCATCGTCCTCCCTGCGCCGTGACGGCTCCCGGCGCCGGCCAAGTTACCACCGGCGCGCCCTCGGGACGAGAAGACGCCGCCCCTCGGCCTGGTCTTTCCGCTCGTCAGAGGCACGGCATCTCCGCTACACTCGTTCAAGATGCAGTTCGCAACAGAAACCATGGGAGTAGCCCGGGGCGACGCAACGCACGTCGCCCCTGTGCGCGGGGTCTGAGACAGGCAGCTCGCGCCAGCCCCCCGGGGCCAACTCAAGTTCGCACTGGAGCACTCACGTGGTTTGTGTCCAACCGGCGTCCCTCGCCGATGCCGAAGCCATCCATCACCTGGTCACCTTCTGGGCCGATCGCGGCGACATGTTGCATCGCCCACTCGGAGAGGTGTTCGAATCGATCCGCGACTTCAAGGTGGCGCGAGACAGCGGTGTAGTGACGGGTTGCGGCGCCCTCCACATCCTTGGACCGGATATTGCCGAAGTGCGCTCGCTTGCAGTCCGCGAAGATGCACAGGGAAGCGGTGTCGGCGCCGCCATCGTCGCCGCCTGCGTGGCCGAAGCGCGCTCCCTGGGGATTGAAAGGGTTTTCGCTCTGACTTACCGCCCAGGCTTCTTCGAGAAGCAGGGCTTCCGCGTAGCCGACGTAATGGAATTCCCACAGAAGGTATGGAGCGAATGCGTTCGCTGTCCGTTCTTTGCCAACTGCAGGGAAATCGCCGTCGTCCTCGACCTTCGCCAGCCCTGAGCAGGCACGGCTATCCGCAGTCGCCCAGCGCATCCGCGGCGGCAGCCGGCAGCACCTCGGCATTGATCCCCCGGCCCGAGGCGACCGTCACGTGTGCCTCGACTCGCGTGGTGCCGGCATGGAGCTGCCCGAGATGGTGCGAGAGTCTCGCGGCCGCGGCGCCCGCGCCCGTCGGTCCTGTTCCCTGGAGGATGATGCCGAAGCTCGCCCCGGAGAGGCGCCCAACCGTATCCGTAGCACGCGTGTATCGCCTGATGATCCCGGCCACGGCCCGGAGCACCGCGTCACCGTCTTCCACGCCACTCTCCCTGTTCAGCCGGGCCAGGCCTTCGACCCTCACCATGACGAACGAGAGTGGTGCGGCCGGTGCAAGCTCGCCGATGGCCTCCAGCCGGTCCAGCAGCGCCTGCCGGGTAGCCACCCCGCACAGGTGGTCCCGTTGCCAGGGCCGGAGCCCTTCGGGCGCAGCGATGAGCGGCTCATCACGCGTGGCGGCGCGTGCCGGGGCTTCGCCGTGGCGGATGAGGGTGAGATAGGCGGGAAAGCGGGAAAGTGCCATGGCAGTCGACCCTCTCGAACTGCGAGGATTGTCCTGCAGGCGATGCTCCAGAAAGATAGGGAGAAGCCCCCGTATCCCGATCAGACGTCCCGCATCCCGGGCGCCCGTTCTGCCGATGCCACCCTGGCGCGGCGACGGGCGCGCCAGCGCCGTTGCCGGTGCCAGAAGAACGCCGCGCTCGCCACAATTCCTGCAACCCACACCCCCCCATAGAAGAGCGTGATCCGGATGTCGCGCCCCAGCCCATCCCCCGCCGCTACCCCTACGAACGTCGGCAGGAGCATCCCGAGGAAGCTGAACAGGAAGAACACCGCGAACCGTATCGAGGTGAGACCTGCAACAAAGCTCACCCAGTCGAAGTTCACCACGGGGAGCATCCGTGCCAGGAAGATAACCCGGCCGCCCATCGATTCCGCGACCTCGTCCATTCGCATAGCCATCTTCCCCCCCACCAGCCGGGCAAGGTGCCGGCGTCCCAGCATCCGCGAGATGTAGAACGCCATCGCGGACCCGGTCATCATCCCCGCCATCGAATACACCGTCCCCAGCACCGGGCCCCAGGCAAGTCCGGCCGCCACGAAGATGGGTGCATTCGGGATCGGTGCGATGAGGACAGAGATCGCCAGGACGGCCATGTAGATGATTGGTCCGGCGATGCCCCACCCGTCCACCCAGTCCTGGAACGGTTCGGCATCGATGTCGTAGGAGACCCCGAGAGCCTCAGACACGGCCACATAGGCCACCACGAGTGCCACGAACCCCGCTGCAAGGCCGAACACCACCCGCTTCTGAAGCAGCAGCGGCGCAGACTCCCCTTCGAAGACGAAGTCATCGAGCGATGGTTTGCGGAGGTGCGCGCGCGGGTGTTCTTCAGATGACATGCGAACGGGGTGTGTGCGGTTTCATCCGGCTCGTGCCGGCGGTGATGGCCACAGGCTATCAGAGCACCCGCATGCGCAGGAACACGTAGAGCAGCGGCATCACCAACAACACCGAATCGAGCCGGTCCAGGAATCCCCCGTGCCCGGGCAACAGGCCCGAGGCGTCCTTCACCCCCATCCGGCGCTTCATCCAGCTTTCGAGCAGGTCACCCAGGATGGCCGTCAGCGGCATCGGCAGGGCGAAGTGGACGATCGTACGAGCCTCCACGCCTGTATCGAGCAGGGCGTTGAGGGCGAAGACCGCGCCCACGCCCGCTGCATATCCCCCCGCTGCGCCCTCCCAGGTCTTGCCCGGGCTGATGCGCGGCGCCATCTTGTGCCTTCCAACCAGCCTGCCGGTGGCATATGCGCCGGTGTCGACAGCGAAGGTCGCAAGAAGGCCCAGCAACACCCATTCCCGGCCCCCCTCCACGTCCCGGATGAGGACCACCGTCGAGAAGAGCACCCCGAGATAGAGCAGGCCCCATGCCAGTACGCGGAACGGCTTCCGCGGCCCAAGGGCGTTTGTGCGGCTGTAGCCAATCGCTGCTGCAACGATTGCTACGGCAGCTCCCGCCGGGACCAGCTGCGGCTCCCAGTGCGCTCCCGCGACAATGATCGCTGCAAGTACAAACCCGGGCTGCTTCGTCGCTGCTTCCCGGATTGAGAGCGAAGGCATGAGCCAACCGTGAACGAACTCCGCCCCGGCAAGGAGCGCGATCGCCCCGGCACACAGGGCGAACGGCCAGCTCCCCGCGTAAACCGCCGCCGCCAGCAGAGGCAGTCCCACCGCGGCGGTGAGCAATCGCAGCTTCAGGTTCGATTGGCTCATCCGGGGAGAGCCGCTCGCCCGGTGGCAGGTCCATTCAGGCGCCGGCCGGGGAACATTCTCACCGCTGGAGCAGCGCCTGGACGTCTTCCGGCAGCAGGCCACCGAACTTCCGCATGCGCCGCCCGTACTCGGCGAGGGCCATGTCGGTGTCCTCACGGCCGAAGTCGGGCCAGTAGGCATCAGTGAAATAGAGCTCGGAGTACGCGCTCTGCCAGAGCAGGAAGTTCGAAATCCGGTTATCGCCGGCCGTCCGGATGATCAGGTCCGGGTCCGGGATGCCCGCAGTCTGCAGGTGGCCGGCGAACGTCTCCTCCGTCACCTCATCGGGGCCGAGGCCAGACTCAATCACCCTGCGCACCGCCATTACGATGTCGTCGCGCCCGCCGTAGCTGAAGCAGATGTTCAACACCAGGCCGTCGTTGTCGCGTGTACGCTCGATTGCATCGTTCACCTGTTTCTGGAGCCACTCGGGCAGGGTCTCAATGTGCCCGAGCATCCGCAGCTGGACGTTGTTGCGCACGAAGTTGTCGAGCTCGCGCTTGATAAAGCGTCCGAGCAACCGGATCAGGGCGCGCACCTCCGGGGCAGGGCGGCTCCAATTCTCTGTGCTGAAGGCGTAGAGCGTCAGGTAGCGCACCCCGTGGTCGTTGAAGCGTTCGATGATGCGCCGGATATTCTCCGTGCCAGCCCGGTGGCCCGCAACGCGCGGCAGGCCGCGCTGCTTCGCCCATCGGCCGTTCCCGTCCATGATGATTGCCACATGCCGGGGTACCCGGCCGCCGGAAATCGGAGAGATCACGTCGCCGTCGTGGCCGGGGTCGGGTACGTCTGCAATTGCCCGGGCCCTGGTCCCGGAGCTAGACCTCAAGGAGCTCAGCCTCCTTCTTCTTCGACTCCGCATCAATGAGCGCAATGTGCTGGTCGGTCAGCTTCTGGAGCTGCTCCTCATGGCGCTTGATATCGTCCTGCGAGACGTGCCCATCCTTCTCCGCCCGCCGGAGGTCGTCGTGGCCGTGCCGCCGGACGTTGCGCACGGCAACGCGCGCTTCTTCGGCCTTGTGATGGACCTGCTTCACCATCTCCTTGCGCCGCTGCTCGGTGAGCGGGGGAATGGGCAACCGGATCAGCTGTCCATCAATCGCCGGGTTCAGCCCCAGGTCCGAAGCCTGGATCGCCTTTTCGATCGCCCTTACCGCACCCCGGTCCCATACCTGGATCGTGAGAAGCCGCGGCTCGGGAGCGTTGATCGTTCCCAGCTGCTTGAGCGGCGTCGTCGCCCCGTAGTACTCCACGTCGAGCATCTCAATCAGGCTCGGGTGGGCGCGCCCCGTGCGCACGCCATTCAGGTCGCGCTTGAGCGCCTTCACTGCCCCATCCATCTTCTCATCGGCGCTCAGGAGGATCTCTTCGGGGTCTGTCATCCGATCTTCTCCAAAGGTTCAGGTAGTGGGTGCAGGCTTTCCGCTGGGACTGGAGGATACCACCGTGCCGACGTGGTCGCCCTTTAGCGCCCGGTAGATGCCATCGGGCGCCCGGACGTCGAAGACAATGATGGGCAGGTGGTTCTCCATGCACAGGCTAAGGGCCGTGCTGTCCATCACCTGGAGCCGCCTTTGGATCGCTTCGATGTAGGTGAGGTGCTCGAAGCGAACGGCGTCCGGCACTCTCCGCGGGTCCGCGTCATAGACGCCGTCGACGCCGTTCTTGGCCATGAGCAGCGCTTCGCACTCCACTTCGATGGCGCGCAGCGCTGCCGCCGTGTCCGTCGTCATGTAGGGGTTGCCCGTTCCGGCCGCAAACAGCACCACGCGGCCCTTTTCCAGGTGCCTCATGGCGCGTCGGCGGATGTATGGTTCCGCCACCTGCGCCATGGAGAGCGCCGTCTGCGTGCGCACCACTGCCCCGACCTTCTCCAGCGCGTCCTGGAGTGCGAGAGCGTTCATGATCGTGGCCAGCATGCCCGCGTAGTCGGCGGTGGCCCGGTCCATTCCCGTCTCCGCGATCGTCGAGCCGCGCCAGAAGTTCCCGCCGCCCACCACCACGGCTACCTGGATGCCTTCGTCACAGGCGCGCGCGATCTGCTGCGAGAGGTTTTCGATGGTGCCCGCGTCGATTCCGAATGCGCGGTCGCCCATCAGAGCCTCGCCGCTCAGCTTCACGAGCGCCCGCCGGTAGGCACCAGCCACGGACTTCCCCCTCCTGGCCAGCTACCGGCCGAGCTCGTAACGTTCGAAGCGCCTGACCCTGACGTTCTCCCCGGTCTTGGCGATAGTGTCCTTCACGAGGTCCGCAATCGTCCGGGAACCATCGCGGATGTAGGGCTGGCTGAGCAGGCATAGCTCCTCATCGGTGCCTTCGACATCCTGCCCCGCGCGGTCTTCACTGGAAATGAAGCGCGGGTTCATGGCTGCCACCTGCATCGCGACGTTACGTGCCAGCTGCCGGAACTCCTCCGTGTTGGCGACGAAATCGGTCTCGCAGTTGACCTCAACGAGCACGCCGATGCGGCCCCCGGCATGGATGTAGCTGTCAACCACCCCATTCGCCGTCTCGCGTTCGGCCCGCTTTGCCGCAGCCGCGATTCCCTTTTCGCGCAGGATGACGACCGCCTGCTTCATGTCGCCGCCCGCCGCTTCCAGCGCGCGCTTCGCATCCATGACGCCCGCTCCGGTGCTCTCCCGGAGCTCTTTGACCATTGCTGTTGTGATTTCCAAGGGTGTCGACTACTCCTGCCCGGTCTCGACGGCTGCCAGCGCGGCAGCCTGCGCCTCTGCTGATATCACGGTGACGGACGCTTCTCCAGGCGCTTCCGCGGCTTCGTCCGGGGTCGCCGAGAACGCACCTGCCTTCAGGCCAGCATCCGCTTCCGCCGCAAGCCGGGCCAGGTCGTCGCCGTGTACCCCCGCGCCCGCGCCCGATTCGCGCGCCGCGCGCCCCTCGATGGCCGCGTCCGCCACCTTCCCGAGGATGAGCTTGATCGCCCGGATCGCATCGTCATTGCTCGGAATGGGGTAAGCGACAGGGTCCGGGTCGCAGTTCGTATCCACAAGCGAGACGATCGGAATCCCCAGCCGGTCACACTCGGCCACCGCGATGTCTTCCTTGACGGTATCAATGATGAATACCGCCGCGGGCAGGCGCTCCATCTTCTTGATGCCGCCGAAATAGCGATTGAGCCGCTCGATCTCGTTGGCGATATCCAGCTGCTCCTTCTTCGTCAGCCGCGAGAACTCGCCCCTCGCCACAGATCCTTCCAGGTTCGCCAGGTGGCGGATACGGCCCTGGATGGTCCGGAAGTTCGTGAGCGTGCCGCCAAGCCAGCGATTGTTGACAAATGGCATCGCCGCGCGCGAGGCCTCGATCTCCACCGTTTCGCGCGCCTGCTTCTTGGTGCCAATCACCAGCACCTCGCCCCCACCCGCGACCACGTCGCGCACGAAGTTGATGGCATCGTCCAGGCGGGTGACTGTCTGCTGCAGGTCGATGATGTGGATGCCGTTGCGCTCGGTGAAGATGAATTGCCGCATCTTCGGGTTCCAACGGCGGGTCTGGTGGCCAAAGTGGACACCAGCTTCGAGCAGTTGCTTCATGCTGACCGGGGTAACCAGGGCAAGCCTCCATGAGTGCAGCGCGTAGATTTGCCCACGATTGCGGGGCAGGCGCCGCCTTTGTTGAACAAGCTCAACCAGAATACCGCGTATGGCTCGCTACACAAAACAGGAGTCCACGCGGGGCCACCCGCTATCTGCTCGGCGTCACTCCCCCGACCAGGTGAGCCGCGGCGGCCGCAGGGAGCTCAGCGCGAACGCAACGGCGGCGCAGCATGCCAGCACCGGCAGGTCTACCCAGAGCCCCACAAACGCCTCGTTGTTCTCGGCGTAGGCGGCCACCTGGAGCGCATCAACCGCGTACGTCAGGGGATTGACCATCGCCAGCACCTCCAGCCAAACGGGCAGATCATCCACGGGGTAGAACGCTCCCGAAAAGAAGAGCAGCGGGAAGAGCGCCAGGTTCATCAGCAGGTGGAAGCCCTGCATTGTCTGGATTCGCGCTGCCAGCATGAGCGCAAACCCGGCCAGGAGCAGGTTCAGGGTCACTACCGTCACCGCGACCACCAGCATCCCCGCCGCAACGCCGTACTGCCAGCCCATGTCCAGGAGCGGCGCGGCAATCGCCATCACCACCAGCGCCTGGACCGCACCGATGGCCACTCCCGCGATTGACTTGCCGAGCAGTATCGTGCGTGCGGAGTGCGGCGACGAGAGCAGGAAGCGAAGCATGCCGCTATCGCGATCCCGGTAGTAGGACGCGCTCGCAAACGTCGAGGAAAAGAGCGACGTCATAACCACCACCCCGGCGACCATGTAGGCGGTGAAGCCCCCGGCCGGCAGCCGCGATGGCTCGAGCCCGTGGGAGACCCCGCTCCCAAGGAAAACGAGCAATAACAGCGGCGTGAACATGGACGAATACAGCTGCGACCGCGAACGGACCACGGCCCGCACATCCCTCTCGCAGATAGTAAGCCAGGCCCCAGGGCCGTTCATGTGCGCCCCTCGTCCCGCGCCCGGCCGCCAACGTGCTGGAAGTAGGCATCTTCAAGTGACGAAGGCTCGATGCTCAGCGCCCGGATCGGTCCCGGCGCCATGGCGAACAGGCGGGGAACGAACGACGCAGCATTCTCCACCGTGAACAACACCTCGTCGCCGTCCCGGGTCACCGTGCCGCAGCCTTCCCAGCCGTACGCTGCGGCATTGGCTGCGTCCGGCGCGGTCGCCCACCGCACGCGGACGGCTTCCCGCCCGAGTCCCCGCTTGAGCTGGGCCGGGGTACCCGTCACCACTACCCGGCCGTGACGCAAGAATGCCACCTCGTCGCAGACCGTCTCCGCCTCGGCAAGGTCGTTCGTCGCGATGACGATTGTGCAATCCTGGCCCCTGCGCTCGCGGAGGCCCTGCCAGAGCGCCCGGCGTTCTTCCGGGTCGACGCCGGTTGTAGGCTCGTCGAGGAGTATCAGGCGCGGTTCGTGGAGCAGCGCCCTCGCTACTTCCAGCCGGCGCCGCATTCCGCCTGAGAGCTTTGCCACCGCATCGTTAGCACGATCGCCCAGCCCGAACTCCCCAAGAAGGCTTGCCGCCCGGGCCGAAGCTGCTGACTTCGACAGTCCAAAGAGCCTCCCCGCCAGTCCCAGGGTCTCGCCTGCCGTCATTGCGGGGTCGAGGGCGGTCTCCTGGAACACGGTCCCCACCCGGGCGCGCAATGCCGCGCAGGGAGCCTGCCCCAGGACACGTAACGACCCCTCGCGGGGGCCCTGCATGGCCGCGACCATTGTGATGAAGGTGCTCTTGCCGCTTCCGTTCGGACCAAGAAGCCCGAACACGCCCCCCGCAGGAACATCCAGCGAAAGCTCATCAAGGGCCAGGCGCGGGCCGTATGCCAATCTCAGGTTGCGCGCTTCGATCGCGAGCACGCCCGGCGCGTCATTCGCTATCATGCAACCAGTGTGCCGCCCAAAGTGACCGGCCGTCACGCCGGGCGATCAGGCAGGAGCCTGGAGGCCGAGGATGAACTGGCCGAGCACCATCAGCACGACGATCGCCGCCATCGGGCTCAGGTCGATCATGCCCGTGCTCGGCAGCACCTTGCGAATGGGGTCGATGATCGGCTCGGTCACGCGGTAGAGCATCTGGTAAAGCGGACTCCCCTGGTCAATCGGAAACCAGCTCAGGAGCGACCGGGCAATGATCGCCCAGGTGAGCATCTGTATGAACGTAAAGGTAAACTGTGCGACGTACGGGTTAATGGCGCCGGTCTCCCGCCCGCCTCTCTGCCACGGCGGACGCACCCATCATACCAAACCGCCCCCCGGGACCCCGTCAACCCGTGCTTACGCGCCCCACCGCGTAGATCATTGCGTACAGCAGGACGATGACGGCCATCGCGCTGAAGTCGATCATCCCCGTGCGGGGCAGAATTCGCCGGACCGGCTCCAGCAGCGGCTCGGTCACTTCGTGCAAGAAGCGGACAAAGGGGTTACCGGGCGAAACGGGAAACCAGCTCATCAGCGACCGCGCGATGATCAACAGGATCAGGATGTAGAGGAAGGTCGAGAAGACCAGCGCGATCTGTTCGTTCAAGCCTGCCCGCCCAGCTCGCGTGCGCGCTCGTAGGCAGCCTGGATAGCATCGATGACAGCCGCCCGCACTGCTCCCCGCTCAAGCTCAAGCAGCCCGGCTGCCGTGGTGCCCGCCGGCGAGGTCACCATTCCCCGCAGCTCCGCCGGCCGCCGTCCGCACTCCTGCGCGTACACCGCCGAACCGTACACCGTTTGCAGCACCATCTCCTCTGCCTGGGCACGGGTCAGGCCAATGGAGACACCGCCCTCGATCATCGCCTCGATAAACAGGTAGACATACCCAGGGCCGCTTCCGCTCACCGCCGTTGCCATGTCGAGCTTCTTCTCATCCTCGAAGTACATCTCCCGGCCGATGGCGCCAAGCAGCGATCGCGCCATCTCCCGCTGCTCCGCCGAGACCGTGGCCGTGGCTGTCCACGCGCTCATCCCCGCCTTCGCCGCGACCGGCGTGTTGGGCATCACCCGCACCACGCGCTCGTGGTGGAACTCCTCGATGATCGCCCGGATCGGGATGCCAGCCATGATCGAGATGATCAAAGCGTCATCGCGGACCTGGCCGCGGACGGAATGCACGTCTTGCGGCTTTACCGAAAGGAGGACGACGTCGGCCTCGGCCATCGCCTCCGGGCTGCTCGTCGTCACACCCACGCCGTATTCGGCGCGAATCTGGTTGCGACGGTGTTCGAGGACTTCGCATACAACCACACCCGCGGGCACGAAGACCCCCCGCTCAATCGCAGCCGCGAGTATCGCCTCTCCCATGACGCCGCCGCCGATGATCGCCACTTTCATGCCGGCCGCCCCCCGAAAAGGGCCCTCCCGATGCGCACGTGCGTCGCGCCTTCCTCCACAGCAACCTCGAAGTCGCCCGTCATTCCCATTGAAAGGTACGGCAGGCGGTGCTCCCGGCCCAGCTCGCTGAGCCGCCGGAAGACTGGCCGCGATTCCTCCGGGTCAGCGACGAGCGGGGCCACGGTCATCAGTCCCTCCACACGGGCAAGCGGCGCCTGCCGGGCGGCCTCCAAAAGGGAAGGAAGCGCCACGGGCGCGATCCCGTGCTTGGCAGCTTCACCGGAAATGTTGACTTCGATCATCATCCGAACAGGTGACGCCGCGGCCGCGGCGATAGTTCGCAGCAGCCGTTCGGAGTCGACGGCGTGGAGTATATCAAAGGTCCGTACAGCCAGCCGGGCCTTGTTCGTTTGCAGGTTGCCGATGAGGTGCCAGGTCGGCCTGATGCCCGCAGCAGCCAGCGCGCCCACTTTGAGCGCACCTTCCTGGACGCGGTTCTCGCCGAAGTCGCGGATTCCCGCCTCCCAGGCGCGCGCCACCGTCTCGGGCGGCCACCCCTTTGTGACAGCGACCAGCGTCACCGACGCCGGGTCACGCCCAGCGCGGCCACACGCCGCATCAATGCGTCCGCGAACGGCCGCGATTCGTCTCGCAACTTCCCTGCCCACTTCATCGGTCATCGCAGCCTGGGCGGGTGCTTCGCCTCCCACACGCCGTAGCCAACGACCGCGGCAATGATAGCGATGATGATGGCGGCCCCCAGCAGCCTGCTGATGAAGAAGAGCCAGATGATCAACACGATCCCGAAGAACACCCCCAGGATCAGAGCGAGCGGAACCGCCAGCACTGAAAACGCTGCCCAGATGATGGTCATCGTCTCGCGAAAGCCTGCGGGTCTTTCCTCTTCGGGAGGTTCCGGGGGGCCGTAGTAGAAGCCCATGGATGGATTGTAACGCCAGCGGCGGGATTGCCCGTCGCCCATCCCGCCGCTGGTTCACCTTTCGGGCCGATGCATCATCCGCACTTGTTGTAGCCGCAGTTCCGGCAGATGAGACACCCCTCGCCGTAGAACAGCACCGCACCGCAATCGGGGCAGCCTACGCCGCTGGGCACCGAATCATCGTGCTGGGCTGTGTACATGTCGACGCCGGTCGAGCGGGCAATCAGGTCGGCCGGGATGAGGGTCGGCTGCACGCCAGCCCTTTCGCCGTTGAACTTCAGCTCCAACCATCGGAACACGTAGTCGACGATGCTTGTGGCAATTGGAATCTGCTTGTTGCTGGTCGGGCCGCTCGGCTCAAAGCGCGAGTTCTTGAGCTTGCTCGCCAGCTCCTGGATCGGCACGCCGTATTGCAGAGCGTAGCTCGTCAGCATCGCCACGGTGTCCATGAGGCCGCTCACAGTCGAGCCCTGCTTGTTCACGTTGATGAACACCTCGCCCGGCGTGCCGTCATCGAAAAGCCCGACCGTCATGTAGCCTTCCTGTTCGCCCACCCGGAACTTGTGGGTGATGGAGGCGCGCTCGTCGGGGAGCTTGCGGCGGACCGGGCCCGCGTGTTGCTGGATCAGAGCCTGGGCCGCTTCCACTGCCTGCTGGGCATCGCTCTTCTCCGCATGCTTCAGGACCTGCATCTCGCGAGACCCGTCACGGTAGATCGTGATTCCCTTGCAGCCCACCCGGAAAGCAAGCTCATAGGCGAGCCGCACATCGTCCACGGTCGCCGAGTTGGCGAAGTTGATCGTCTTGGAGACCGCATTGTCGGTGTGCTCCTGGAAGGCGGCCTGCATCCTCACATGCCATTCGGGCGTAATGTCGTGCGCGGTTACGAACAGCCGCTTTGCCCAGCCGGGCACATCTTCGCGCTCCGCGAGGTGTCCACCTTCGGCAAGGAAACGGATGAGATCCTGGCTATAGAAGCCGCCTGCCCTGGCCGCTGCTTCGAACTCGCTGTTCACTTCAAAGAGCTCGGTGCGCTTCGCCGGGTCGTCCTTGTCCAGGTAGTGCGAGCGCACAAAGGCCAGTGCAAAGACCGGCTCGATGCCACTTGAGCAGCCGGCAATGATGCTGAGCGTGCCCGTCGGAGCGATGGTTGTGCGCGTCGAGTTGCGCATCGGACGCGGGCCTTCGGGGCCGCGCGGACCGTAGACAGAGTCCGCCCAGTCGGGGAAGTTGCCGCGCACGGCCGCCAGCTGCTGCGACGCCGCGTCGGCCTCCTGCTGGATAAAGCCCATCACCTTCCGCCCCAGCTCAAGCGCTTCCTCCGAGTCGTACGGGATTCCCAGGTTGATGAGCATGTCGGCCCAGCCCATCACGCCCAGGCCAATGCGCCGGATTGCGTGCGAAGTCTCCGCGATCTCCGGGATCGGATAGGCGTTCATCTCAATCACGTTGTCCAGGAAATGCACCGTCTGCCGCACAATGAGCGCCAGCCGCTCCCAGTCGACAGTGCGGCTACCTGGCTCACCCGTCACCAGCCGCTGCAGGGCAATCGAGCCAAGGTTGCACGAGTCGTACGCGTAGAGCGGCTGCTCGCCACAGGGGTTGGTCGATTCGATGGGCCCCCGCCCGGGCACAGGATTGGCGCGGCTGTCGTTGATCCGGTCAACGAAGACAACGCCCGGGTCGCCGTTCTTCCAGGCGTTCGCCACCATCTTCTCCCACACCTCCCGCGCGTTTCGCTGCCCCACAACCTCACCCGACTTGGGGTTCACCAGCTCGTACTCCGTGCCCGCTTCCACCGCCTGCATGAAGGTATCCGTAACCGCCACGCTGATGTTGAAGTTCGTCAGCGTCGTCATGTCGGCCTTCATTTCGATGAAGAGGTCAATGTCCGGGTGGTCGACACGGAGGATGCCCATATTCGCGCCGCGCCGGGTCCCGCCCTGCTTGATCGCCTCGGTCGCGGCATCGAAGACCTTCATGAATGACACCGGTCCGCTTGCTACCCCCATGGTCGATTGCACCCGGTCGTTCGCGGGGCGCAACCGCGAGAAGGCGAATCCCGTGCCGCCACCCGACTTGTGGATGATGGCCGTGTTGCGGATCGCTTCGAAGATCCCGTCTATCGAGTCGGGCACCGGAAGTACGAAACACGCGGAGAGCTGCTGCAACTCCCGCCCGGCATTAACCAGTGTGGGCGAGTTTGGCAGGAAATCGAGCGAAGCCATCAAGCGATAGAACAGCTCCTCTGCCGCCGCCCGGTCGGCCTCTGTGCCGCCGAACCGGAGCTCCGCCTGCGACAGGTTCTGTGCCACCCGCCTGAAGCACTCGTCGGGGGTCTCCAGGGGCTCGCCCCTGTCATCGCGCCGGACGATGCGGCGATCCATGACCACGAGGGCATTCTCCGAAAGCGGTGCCGGTTCCCATCGTTCGGGCCCGGCCCCTGTACCCCAATGCGTGGTGCTCACCATGATTGCCTCCCCGTGCTCAGACAGCGAACTGTCGAAGTATAGCGAACAAACGTTCGAATTGCTACCGGCCAGGTGCAGAAATACTGGCTGAGAACGCCGGAGCCGAAACCTCGTCGCTCCGGCGCAGCGTGGGCTCCGGGCCGCTTCCCCGGGCAAAGACCAGCGATCGCCCGCCATGGCTGGCCGCAGCCTCAACGGCTTCGTAATAGGCCACCAGCTCATGTGCTACGGCGATGGCGCCCCGCTCTTCGATGCACGCCACCAGCTCGGCGGGCCGGAAGTCGCGAACCGCCAGCAGGTACGCCTTCTCCGAAAAGACCAGCCCAGACACGTCGGCTTCCCCTTCGGGTGTGCTGCGGATGGCGCCGTCCAGGCGCAGCCCGTGCAGTTCCCAGATCTTCATCGCCATGCGGCAGCCCCCTGGCCTTCTGACTCTGCGAAATGACGGCTCTCCACGTCCTGGAGCACCCGTGGGCGGAACGCCCGCTCATCGCCGTTGCCAATCAGCGGCAGCTGCAGCGAGCGCTCTTCCACCGAGGGAACGCGTCCCTCCTCCAGCGCCTCAAGCGCCTCCTTGAGCGAAGCGAGGTCGGTGAAGGCCCGGTAGACCGAGGCGAAGCGGATGTAGGCGATGTGGTCGAGACGGCGCAGGGCGTCCATCGCAAGCTCTCCCACAACCTGCGATGGCACTTCCTGGCGCCCGTCTGCCGCAACCTTCGCCTCGATCTCCGAAACCACCGCCTCCACCTCGGCGACGGAGATGCTCCTCTTCTCGCAGGCTTTGCGGAGCCCCAGAAGAAGCTTGTCCCGGTTGAAATCCTCGCGCCGCCCGTCCTTCTTTACCACCTGCACGGTGGCAAGCGGGATGGTCTCCAGCGTGGTGAAGCGCTCTCCGCAGCCGATGCACTCGCGGCGGCGGCGAATGCCGTCGTCCGTCGCCCGGCTATCGGTGACCTTCGAATCGCGGAAGTGACAGTAGGGGCAGCGCACTCGCCATAAACTCCAAATGTGCATAAACGCCTGAGCGTTTCCCAACCCGGGACTGCCGGAGCTTACCCCAACATCTTGTGGCCCGTCAATACCCAAATACTAGATATTGTGACACTGGTTACGTCACGTGCCGAATCTGGGGGAACAAACGAAAATCGCCGGCACAGGGCAAGCCGGGGCCGGCGATTGTGAAAATGTGCCGCTCCGCCCTATTCGTCCCCCAGTGCCCCCCGCGCCAGCTTGCGGCCGTCCTTGAACTTCGCCTTCAGGTACTCCCGGTTCATCCGCGCGATGAAGTTGACGCTGATCCCCTTGGGACACGCCTGCTCGCACTCGCCGTAGTTCGTGCAGCTGCCGAAGAACTCCTCCATGCGCTCCACCATCGCCACCACCCGGCTCCACCGCTCCGCCTGGCCCTGCGGCAGCAGCCCGAGATGCCCAACCTTGGCAGATGTGAAGAGCTGCGCCGCTCCGTTGGGGCAGGCGGCCACGCATGCCCCACAGCCGATGCAGGCCGCCGCATCCATCGCCAGGTCTGCGTCGGCTTTGGGCACGGGAAGCGAGTTCGCCTCGGGCGCGCTCCCCGTAGCGGCGCTCACATATCCCCCCGCCTCGATGATGCGGTCGAACGCGCTCCGGTTCACCACCAGGTCCTTCACGACCGGGAAGGCGTTGGCCCGCCACGGCTCCACCGTGATCTCGTCGCCATCACTGAAATTGCGCATGTGCAGCTGGCACGTCGTCGTGTGCTTCTTCGGTCCGTGTGGACGTCCGTTGATGACGATCCCGCACATGCCGCAGATGCCTTCGCGGCAATCGTGGTCGAAGGCGATGGGGTCGTGATTGTCCGCAATGAGGCTCTCGTTCACTACGTCGAGCATTTCGAGGAACGACATGTGCTCGTTCGCGTCGGGGACGTCGTACGTTTCGAACCTGCCCTCGTCCGACGGGCCCTTCTGGCGCCAGACTCTCAGCGTCAGCTTCATTTGTAGCTCCTCTGGGACGGATGGACGTACTCGAACTCAAGCTCCTCTTTGTGCAGCTCCGCGGGCTTGCCTTCGCCCTTGAACTCCCACGCCGCCACGTAGGCGAAGTTCTCGTCATCGCGCATCGCTTCTCCGTCGGGCGTCTGGTGCTCTTCGCGGAAGTGCCCGCCGCATGATTCCTCCCGGTGGAGCGCGTCCTGGCACAGCAGCTCACCGAGCTCCATGAAGTCCGCCACCCGCCCAGCTTTCTCCAGCGACTGGTTCAGCGACTCCCCGTCGCCAAGTACGCGCACGTCGTTCCAGAACTCCTCCCGGAGCGAGCCAATGTCGGCCAGGGCGGTCTTCAGTCCATCGGCATTCCGGCCCATGCCGCAGTGCTCCCACAGGGTCCTTCCGAGCCTGCGGTGGAACCAGTCCACACTCCTCGACCCCTTGATGCCGAGGAGCCTGCCCACGCGCTCCCTGACGGCGCCCTCCGCCTCCTTGAAGGCAGAGCCCGCGGGATCGGGGGACGGCTGGCCCAGCTGCCCCGCAAGGTATTCGCTGATCGTCGCTGGCAGCACGAAGTAGCCATCGGCCAGTCCCTGCATGAGCGCGCTGGCGCCCAACCGGTTGGCGCCATGGTCCGAGAAATTCGCCTCGCCAATGACGTACAGCCCCGGGAGGTTGCTCATGAGGTTGTAGTCCACCCACAGCCCGCCCATCGTGTAATGGGGCGCCGGGTAGATTCGCATCGGCACCGCGTAGGGGTCCTCTCCCGTGATGTTCGCGTACATCTCAAAGAGGTTTCCGTACCGCGCCTCGATTGTCGCCCGGCCCAGCCTGCTGATCGCCGTTCCGAAATCCAGGTAGACGCCGTTCTTCAGATCGCCAACGCCAAACCCGGCGTCGACCATGCGCTTGGCTGCACGCGAGGCGACGTCGCGAGGCACCAGGTTCGCGAACGAAGGGTAGATTCGCTCCAGGTAGTAATCGCGCTCCGATTCGGGAATGGTCCCGGGGCTCCGCCGGTCGTTTGCGTCCTTCGGCACCCAGATTCGCCCGTCGTTGCGGAGGGACTCACTCATCAGGGTCAGCTTCGACTGGTAGTCACCGCTGACGGGGATGCAGGTGGGGTGAATCTGCGTGTAGCAGGGGTTCGCAAAGAGCGCGCCCTTGCGGTGTGCCCGCCAGATCGCCGTCGTGTTGCAGCCCTTGGCGCCTGTGGAAAGGAAGAACACGTTGGTGTAGCCGCCCGTCGCCAGCACCACCGCATGGGCCGAGTGTGAAGTGATCTCGCCCGTCACCAGGTCTCGCACCACGATGCCGGCTGCCCGTCCCTCCGTGACCACGAGCTCGAGCATCTCGTGCCGCGTGTAGAGGTCAACGGTGCCCGCCTCGACCTGGCGCGCCAGGGCCTGGTAGGCGCCCAGCTCCAGCTGCTGGCCCGTCTGGCCGCGAGCATAGAAGGTCCGCGACACCTGTGCACCGCCAAATGAGCGGTTGTCGAGCAGGCCGCTGTACTCCCGGGCGAAGGGCACACCCTGCGCAACGCACTGGTCGATGATCTGAACGCTGATCTCGGCCAGGCGGTGCACGTTCGCCTCGCGGGCGCGGTAGTCGCCGCCCTTGATGGTGTCGTAAAAGAGACGGTGCACGCTGTCGCCGTCGTTGCGGTAGTTCTTGGCGGCGTTGATGCCGCCCTGGGCGGCAATGCTGTGGGCGCGGCGAGGACTGTCCTGGAAGCAGAACGACTTCACGTTGTAGCCAGCCTCGCCCAGCGTGGCCGCTGCCGATGCTCCCGCCAGGCCAGTTCCCACTACGATGATGTCGAACTTGCGCCGGTTCTGGGGGGCGACGAGCTTCACATTGAAGCGGTGGCTGTTCCACTTGTCGGCGAGTGGTCCGGTGGGGGCCCTGGATTCGAGCTTCATCTGCGGCCTCCTAGTCGATCACGCCCGTAAGGACGGCGATCGGAATCGAAACGTTGCCGGCCACAATGGCTGCTGCAAACAGCGCCGCGAAGCCGCGCCGCCAGTGGTTGAACCGGGGGTGATTGAGCCCAAGCGACTGGAAGAGGCTCCAGGCGCCGTGGTAGATGTGCATGCCCAGTAGAAGGTTGGCAACGATGTAGGCCGCGGCCACGGGCTCACGTTCGAAGCTCGCCACCAGGTTGTGGTACGGCCTGCCGCTCTCAAAGTCGGGGTTGGTGGTCCCGAGGGTGAGGTCGAGCAAATGGAAGACGACGAAGGCCGCGACGATGACCCCGCTCCAGCGCATGGTGCGGGCGGCGTAGTTGGCTGCTGCGTACTTCCGCCCCCCCTGGTAGCCGATTGGTCTCGCCCGCCGATTGAGCATCGTGAGCGAGGTGGCCGCGTGAATGTGCAGAACGAGCGATGCCGCAAGCAGGCCGCGTACGCCCCAGAGCAGCCACTCGTGGGGGATTCCAGGCTGGCCAGCGTCGCGGAGCCATTCGCTGTAGTGGTCCAGCCGCTCCCCGCCGTCGTTGTAGTACACCTTCAGGTTGCCCGTCATGTGCATGAAGACGAAGCCCAGGAGCACGATGCCAGTGACCGCCATCACGGCCTTCTTCCCGATGGCAGAATCGTATAGCTCGAGCAACCAGAACCGGGGCTGACTACGGCTTCGAACGGTGAGAACCGCGTTACGCCGTCCCGAAGTTTCGGCCTGCATGGACTCCTCCCCGGCTGGTCTTGCTATCCGCCGCGCGGCCGGCCGCATCACGACCTCGCCGATCGCGGAACGCCGTGTCGACAGTGCTCCTTCGCCCCCGCCGGGATCCTACGCCCGCTCCCCCGGAGCCATCAATGCAGCGGCTTCCATCGGAGCTATAGAACCTACCAGCGCTCAAGGCTTTTTCAATCGCTGCCATCGAAGGATGCCGATGACCGACTTTGCATCGCATATCTCCCCCGACTCAATGGCGGCCAGCGCCTGGGCTGGCGTCATTGTCTCGACCTCGATGTCCTCGTCGTCATCCCCATCCAACTGCGCGGGCGAGAGACCCGAGCAAACGTAGAGCCAGATGTACTCCGTTGTGTAGCCCGGGGCGACGAAGAAGCCGCCCAGCGGCTCGACCGTTCCCGGCCGCATTCCGATCTCTTCCTGCAACTCGCGCACGACCGTGGCCGCAGGTTCCTCGCCAGGCTCAAGCGTGCCCGCGGGCAGCTCCAGCAGCCGTCGCCCCGCCGCATGCCGGTACTGGGTCACAAGCACAATGCTGCCCTCCGCGTCGAGCGGCACCATGCACACCGCACCCGGGTGACGGATGATCTCGCGCCGTGCGATTACGCCGTTCGGCATCTGAAGCTCATCGAGTTCCACATCGAACAGGTGGCCGCGGTAGGCGGTGGTTGAGGAAAGCAGACGGGGGTGTTCGGGCATGATGGCAGCTTACACGGCAGGCAGGGCCGATGGACCTGGGGGCGTTCATACCGTGGTATGATTGGTCCGTGGCGGTTCGCAAACTCGCGATCTCTTTCGATCCGCAACTGGCGGAGGCGGTTCGCCGCCTTGCTCGCGAAGAAGGCGTGTCCGTTTCGCGGTGGCTCGCCGATGCGGCTGCCAGAGAGTTGCAGAACCGCAGGCTGACAGAGTTCGTCGCCCAGTTCGAAGCGGAGAGCGGTCCCATCACCGAAGAGGAGATGGCCGACGTGGAACGTGCGTGGCCGGCCTTACCGTAGATGCCGGCGCGTTGATCGCCATCGATCGCGGAGACGTCCGCGCTTTTGAGTACCTCGCGGTGGCGCGACGCAGGCGCGTTCCCATCGTGGTGCCTGCCCCTGTGGTCGCCCAGGCATGGCGCAGCGCACGAAACGCCCGGATGGCCCAGTTCCTGGCCCTGGCATTTGTGGAAGACCTGACGTACCCCCTCGCCACGAAGATCGGACTGCTCCTCGCCGCGTCCGCGACAAGCGACGTGGTCGACGGAGCGGTGATTGTTGGGGCTGCGGCCCGGGGCGACGACGTGCTGACGTCTGACCCCGAAGACCTGTCCCGGCTTGCGGCAGCTGCGCCCCGTGCGGGCCTGTCACGTCCAGGCCGGATTCTCAGCATTGAGGCTCTGCCCGGGCGGCGCTGACCCGCGCTCTCTCACTTCCGCCCCCACACCACCGCCCCGCGCTTCGTGATTGATATGGGTATCTCCACCCTGCGGGCGACCGAGCGGGCGACCTCCGGGTGGTGCATTCGGCCGCGAAGGTAGGCTTCCACCGCCGAGGGGTCGGGCAGGCGTGTCATGGGCGCGTCCCAGGCGTCCACCGTCACATTCGAGAAGAGGGCGGCCAGCATTCTTGGTGCGAGTTCGGCGTCGAAGGTGTCGAGCGGCGCGGGCGGGAGGAACGGCGCGAGTTCGGGGTCGGTGGCGCGGCTGGGGGCTACCGCGACGAACAGCCCGCCCGGCCGCAACACCCGGTGAGCCTCGCGGATGGCGGCCATGGGGTCGGCCAGGTGGTAGAGCATGTAGACTGCCGCCACGCCCCCGAAGGACGCTCCCTGGAAGGGCAGCCGGGCTGCGTCGCCGCGGAGGCCCGGCCCGCGCAGGTCCGCCAGGAGGGCGCGCGAGCGGTCCAGGCCAACCCAGGCGACGCCGGCCGTGTCGAGTGCGGTCCCCAGCCGGCCGTTTCCGCAGCCCATGTCGAGCACGGGAGCCGCCCCGTTCGTCGCGAAGATGGCGGCCACCGCCGGGTGAACGTCGCCGGCGAGACCGAAGGCGGCGGTGTTCTGCTGGCAAAGGCGAAAGCGCCCAGGGTCGGCATCGTAGTCGAATGCGACGGGGCGCCTCTCTTCGTTCACAGCTCGCCGCAGGCTAGTCGAGGTAGTCCTTCAGCTTGCGGCTGCGGCTCGGGTGCCTGAGCTTGCGCAACGCCTTCGCCTCAATCTGGCGGATGCGCTCACGCGTGACCCCGAATTCGCGGCCAACCTCTTCCAGGGTGCGGCTGCGCCCATCTTCGAGCCCGAAGCGAAGCTGGAGCACCCGGCGTTCGCGGCTCGTGAGGCTGGCGAGCACATCCTCCACCTGTTCGCGCAGGAGCTGCTGGCTGGCGGCCTCGGCCGGCGCAAGCGCGCTGGCGTCCTCGATGAAGTCGCCGAGGTGGCTGTCCTCCTCTTCGCCGATAGGCGTTTCGAGGGACACCGGCTCCTGGGAGACCTTCTGGATCTCGCGGATGCGTTCCGGGGTGTAGGACGAGGCGGCATCACCCTTGCCCGTCTCGGTCATCCCGCGGGCGATCTCTTCGCTCGTCGGTTCGCGGCCATACTCCTGCACCAGGCGCCGGCTGACCCGGACGAGCTTGTTGATCGTCTCCACCATGTGCACGGGAATGCGGATCGTGCGCGCCTGGTCGGCGATGGCGCGCGTGATGGCCTGCCTGATCCACCACGTCGCGTAGGTAGAGAACTTGAAGCCTTTGCGGTAGTCGAACTTCTCCACCGCACGGATGAGACCGATATTCCCTTCCTGGATGAGGTCGAGGAGCGACATGCCGCGCCCGATGTACTTCTTCGCGACCGACACCACCAGGCGCAGGTTCGCCTCGGTGAGCCGCTTCTCGGCCTTGTAGCCGTTGTGCTTCACCGTGTCGAAGTGGTAGCGAAGCTTGTCTTCGAGCGGCGCGATCTTCTCCACCAGGCCGTCGATGGGTGGCACGAGGTCGTCTTCGCTGCCCGCTTCCTCCGCCATCTGCGACACAAGGTCGGGCGTCAGGATGTGGGTCACGATCGAAAGGTGCACGATCAGCTGGTGCACCTCTTCTTCCGGGCGCGGCGGCTTGATCTTCGAGGCGCAGTACTCCCGGAAGTTCAGGTTCATCTCGCCATCGATGAGCCCCCGGAACTGCGGATTGCCCAGGGTATCAGCCAGGCCCAGGCTCTTCAGACGGGCGCCCTCCGGGTCTCGCCAGCGCGGAGCGCGCGCCACCGTCTCGTTCCCATGCTCATCAACCTGCGGCGCTGCCCGGGCGACGATCTTCTCGTAGTCATCGATGAACATCCGCGCGGCTTTATAGACCGGCAGAAGCTCCGCCCACTGGTCGAGCAGCTCGACGGCCACGCGGGCCGCCGATGGCGGATGGCCGTAGGCCGCGACGTAGGTCTCCTCGATTTCGCGGAGGTGGTTCCCTTCCTCCATCTGCCGGGCCAGGTGCTTCTCATCGTCGGCCGTGAGCAGGTACACCTTCCCGATTTCGCGAAGGTACATCCGGACCGGGTCATCGATCCCTTCGGATTCCTCGGTGAGGAGGGCAATCTCTACCTCTTCGTCCTCTTCCTCCGTGTCCAGCGGGTCCGCCTCATCCGTCGCCGGGTCTATGGGGTCTTCTTCCTCTTCTGTCTCGTCATCGAATTCACCGCTGGAGAGGCGGCTGAGAACGCTCCCTATCATCTCGTCTGCGCTCGTGGATGCGGTCTCAATCATCGGGTTATCACTCATTCGCTATCTGCAATCCTCGTGTCGTATATGAGGCAAATAATGCCAGCAAAGCCGTTGGGCACACTCCGCCTTGTCCAAGCTACCAAATCGGTGACAAGCATGTCAAGGCCACCTGCGCGGTCTTGGGGAAGATTCCCACGGGCGTTCCCGCACGCTTCCGCGCCTCCCCGCTTCCGCTGCACACTTGATCCCCCCGGGCGAACCCTGACACGCTTTTTGCGTACCCGCCGTGGAGGTGACCATGAGCAGTGCCGACCCTCCCACCCCGGGCTGGCGGAACCTCCTCCGCGAGATCCCCGTCCTTGCCGCGGCTGTCCTCGCCTACTGGGGTGGCCGTGGCCTCACTGAAGGCAGCTACGAAGACGCCGTCGCCAACGCCGGACGCCTTATCAGCCTGGAGCAGCGTCTCGGCATCTATCACGAGATCCGCCTCCAGGGACTCATCATCGATCACCAGTCAATGGTGACCCTCATGAACTGGGTCTACATGTGGGGACACTGGCCGGTCATTGCCGTCTGCGCTCTCTGGCTGTTCTTCTGCCGGCCTTCAGCCTACTTCCTGCTCCGCAACGCATTCCTCGTCTCGGGCGCGATCGGGCTGGTCATCTTTGTGGCCTTCCCCGTCGCCCCTCCCCGTCTCACGGGCATTGAGGTGGCCGACACAATCACCCTGCACTCACATTCGTACCGCGTCCTCCAGCCGCCCGCTTTCGTCAACCAGTATGCGGCCATGCCCAGCCTCCACTTTGGCTGGAACCTCCTCATTGGTGGCGGCATGGCGCGCGAAGCGACGCGCATGCCCGTGAGGGTCGCCTGTGGGCTGCTGCCCGCAGCCATGGCGATCGCCGTCGTGCTCACCGCCAACCACTTCATCATCGACGTCATTGCCGGCGGCGCGGTGGCCATCTTCGGGCTGCTCGTTGCCTGGAGGATTCGCTCCTTCCTCCTGCGCCTGCCACCCGCCAGGCTCCGCCTGCTCCGCCGCTGGAGCGGGCTCCCCGAATCGCCATGAGCGCGCAGCGGCCGTTCGCGATCGCCCATCGGGCCGGGAATACCCTTCTTGGCCTCCACACCGCTGAGCACGCCGGGGCTGATTGGGTAGAAGCCGATATCTGGCGCCATCGCGGCGCCCTGGAAGTCCGCCACCTGAAGACCATGGGCCCGGTTCCCCTGCTCTGGGACCGCTGGCGGCTGGTTCGCGCCAGCGCCCCGCGTCTTCACGTTGACGAGCTGTTGGCCGCCGCGGTCCCGGGCACCCGGTTCATGTTCGACCTCAAGGGCCGTGACCGCCGCCTTCCTGCTGACCTCGTCAGCGCCTTCGAGGCATCCGGGCGGACGGCGCCCTACATGGTTAGTTCCCAGTCGTGGGGCCTGCTCGAGCACTTCCGCGACATCCCCGGGGTTCCGGTCGCGCACTCGGTTGGCGGGCCACTCCAGCTCCGGCGCGTGTGGAAGCGTCTCACCTGGCATGACCGCCCGGTAGTCTCGATTCACTTCAAGCTCCTCAATGCCCGGACGGTTGGCAGGCTCAAAGAACGGGCGAGCGGCGTCATCACCTGGCCTATCAACACCCCGGAACAGCTCCAGAAAGTCATCGAGTGGGGCATTGACGGTTTCACAAGCGATTCGCTTGATCTCATCCGCGACTACACCGCAGCCGCCGGTCAGGGTGCCGTCCCGCCGGGCTAGCCGGGCCCGGCTGCAGGCGGCTGGACAACCCCCTCCGTCTCGAGGTTCGCTATCTTCTCTTCCCCATACCCGAGCCAGCGCAGGGTTTCGCGTGAATCAGCGCTGAATGACGGGGCGGGCACATCCCTCCCCACCTCGGCGTTGCTCATCCACACCGGGCACCCCGGCTGGCGAATCGTCCCCACAACGGGGTGCTCCATCGACCGGATGAGACCGTTCGCCGCTACCTGGGGGTGGTCAAACACCTCCTCCGTGAGCACCACGGGTACGCATGGCACATCCGCCGCCGCCAGGATTGGCAGCCATTCCTCTGTCGTCCTGGCCAGGAAGGCCTCTTCGTACGACGCCGCCAGCGCAAGGTGGTCCTCCGGCGTCGCGGCGGGCCCCAGCTCGTAGACGTGCCCGTCGACCGCGGGGTCATTCACCCCCAGGGCGTCTCTCAGGCCGCGGCGCTGCCGGTTGTTAAGGCAGGCTACGCACACCATCGAATCCTTCGTTCGAAAGACGCGGTAGTACATTGCCGTCGCCCGCCCCAGGCCGAGCCCGGTACGAAACTGCAGCAGGTCCTCGTAGCTCGCTCCCGAATCACGCGCCGCCTCCACTGCCCCCAGCATCGTTTCGCGGGCCTCGCGGTCGAGGGATTCGATCGCCAGTGTCGGCCGGTACTGGATTGCGAGCGCCGAGGCGAAAAGGCTCGTGTCAATCTTCTGGCCGAGGCCCGTGCGTTCGCGCATGAAGAGCGCGGCCACGATTGCGTAGGCGGTGAACATCCCCGTGCTCAGGTCGGCAGGCGCGAACGATGTGATTCCCACTGGAACCCCGCGCTCTACCTTGCGCTCGAAGTCCATGATGCCCGACATCGCCTGCACGAGGAGGTCGAATCCCGGCCGGCCACTGTACGGCCCTTCCGGCCCGAACGCCGAGAGCGCCGCATAGATGAGCCCCGGCCGCAGCGAAGCGAGGGTCGCATAGTCCAAGCCCAGCTGCTCGGGCAGGCCGGGGCGATAGTTCGTTACCACCACATCGGCGCGCCGGACCAGGTCGTGGGCTACTGCGCGCCCCTCCGGCGTCTCGATTCGCATGGCAATGCTCTTCTTGCCGCGGTTCACGCCGATGTAATAGCGGCTCTCTCGCCCTGCCACCGGCTGCTGGCGGCGCCAGTGGTCGCCCTCGAACGGTTCGACCTTCAGCACCTCCGCGCCCATGTCGGCCAGCATCATCGTGCAATAGGGACCGGCCACGTACTCGGTGAAATCGACCACCACGACCCCATCGAGCGGCGCTGCCATCCGAACACTCCACCTCGCTTTGCCCCGAACGATATTGCCTGCGCTCCGCGCGGTCGAGAGTCCGTGGCCCGGCCTTTCCCGCCCGTAAAGGAACGCTCATGCTACGATCTTCTCCAGATGCTCTTCTTCCTCAGCGATTTCTCGGACAATCCATCCGCGCTCGTTGCCTACCTGGCCGCAATCGGGGTGGCCTTCATGACCGGCATCGCCTTCCACGAGTTCAGCCATGCCTGGGCCGCGAACGAACTGGGCGATAGCACCGCCGCGCGCCAGGGACGCCTCACGCTCAACCCCCTTCGCCACCTGGACCCCATGGGCACCGTGCTCCTGCTGCTCGTGGGTTTTGGCTGGGGGAAGCCGACCCCGGTGAACCCCTACAACCTCCGTAACGGCCCCAAACGCGGAAACGCGCTGGTTGCCGCGGCGGGCCCGGTATCCAACTTCTTCTTCGCCGCGGTGGCCGCTCTCCCGCTCAAGCTCGGGCTCATCGACTCGATCGCGAGCTTCAGCAACATCGCCGATGCAAGCGGCGAAGAGGTCATCGGGCTCTTTCTCATCTTCATCGTCTGGATAAACGTCGTCCTTGGTGTGTTCAACCTCATCCCCATCCACCCGCTCGATGGTTTCAAGGTGGCTGTGGGGATTCTCCCCGGGGAGCTCTCGCGGCAGTTGAACGCCCTCTCCGCCTGGGGCCCCGGCCTGTTGATGACCCTGCTGGTCGTCGGCTTTGTCACGCCCTTCAACCCCATTGGCTGGGTCATTGGCGGCCTGGGCAACCAGATCCTCCGAATCATCGTCTGATGCATCAGCGCGTCCGCCAGTTCCGCGAGGCTTCGGTCCGGCCTTCCGCCGCCGACTACGCCCTTGCCCTGGAGTCCCTCGCACCACCGCTTCTCGCCCTCTTCAAAGCCCAGCACGAACGCGACATAGTGCATTCGGCTCGCACCGCCCGGTGGTTGATCGACCGCGGCCACGGTGACGCCAGCCTCATCGCTGCCGCGCTTCTCCACGATGTCGGCAGGGGCGGCAGCATGCTACGCGACCGGGTCGCCTACGTAGCTGCTGGCTGGCTCCGCGCAGATTCGCGGCTTGGCGCACAGGCGTCGCGATTCGAGCTGCGCCGCGCAGTCGAACGGAGCCGCACCCACTGCGAAACCGGCGCCGCCATGCTCGTCCAGGCGAATGCGCCCGAGCGTGTGGTGGACCTCGTGCGCAGGCACCATTCCACTGCCGCTGGCGATGTTATGCTAGCCCTACTGCAACAGGCGGACGCCGCAAGCTGATGGCGTCCCCTTCCGGGGATCAAATGGCTCAACCGCGCATTGCCATCATCGGCACAGGCCTCATCGGCACCTCGATCGGGCTCGCCCTCACTTCGCGGAAGTCTCGCAACTATGAGGTCGTGGGCGCCGACCGCGACCGCGGCAACGCACGCCAGGCGAAGAAGATGGGCGCCCTCGACCGCGAGGCCGGCTCGCTCGAAGAGGCCCTCACCGGCGCCGGGATTGTGATCCTGGCCGTCCCCGTGCAGGCCGCCAAACAGATTCTCCAGGAATCTGCCCGCTTCCTCGCCGAAGGGGCAGTTGTCACCGATACATGCAGCACCAAGGCCGATATCCTTCGCTGGGCTGAGGAGTTCGTTCCCGCGCACGCCCATTTCGTCGGCGGTCACCCCATGGCCGGCAAGGAGAAGAGCGGCCCGGCTGCGGCGACCGCCGACCTGTTCAAGGATGCGACCTGGGCCGTCACCCCTTCGCCACGCGCCAACGAGGGACGCCGTTCGCGCCGTCCTTGGCCTCGTAGAGTCCATGGGCGCGGTTCCTCTCTACATTGATGCCGCCGAGCACGACCAGTACGTGGCCGCAGTCAGCCACCTGCCCATCCTCATCTCGGTCGCCCTCTTCCGAATGGCCCGCGACAGCGCTGGCTGGGAAGACGCCTCCCTCCTCTCCGGTCCCGGCTTCCGCGATCTCACCCGCCTGGCCAGCGGCGATCCCACGATGGCGCGCGACATTCTCGCCACCAACCGCGAGGCCGTCCTCCACTGGCTCCATCGCTTCCGGACGAGCTTTCACGATTGCCAGGGCCGTGGAGCTGGTGGCCAGCCCGTGATGGACCTTCTTTCCAGCACGCAGCTCGACCGCGATACCTTCATCCTCAATCCGCCCCTGCGCCCTGCTCGCCGAAGGCATCATCGAGCCCTTCGGCCCAGGGATGCGATCGGCAGGCTCTTCGTTGGCGGCCTCTACGACCGCATGAAAGAGATGTCGAGCCGCCCGGCCTCCCCCAGGGACGACGCCGAGCTCCGCCGCAAGCTGGGCATCCCCGATGAGCCCTCCGGCCGTTAGCCGCCCCGGGCGCATCCGGGCCGCCATCGATGTTCCGCCCGATAAGTCGATCTCTCACCGCGCCTTCATCTTCAACGCCATCGCCGATGGCCGCGCAACCATAGAGCAGCCTCTCGACTCCCAGGATGTGCGCTCCACGGCCCGTTGCCTGGCCGCCCTCGGCGTCGAGATTGACTGGCCCCAGGGCCGCCCTTCGGCCACCATCACCGGCCGCGGCATGCACGGCCTCTTCGAAAGCGAGGACGTGCTCGAATGCGGGAACAGCGGCACCACGATGCGCCTCCTTGCCGGGCTCCTGGCCGCTCATCCCCTGCTGAGCGTCCTTACTGGTGATGCCTCGCTCAAGACGCGCCCTATGGCTCGCGTCATTTCGCCTCTCCGCAAGATGGGCGCCCCATCCACGCCCGAAAGGGCGACACCCTGGCGCCGGTCGTCATCAAGGGTGGCGAACTGACCGGCATTGCCTACGATAGCCCCGTCGCCAGCGCCCAGGTGAAGTCCGCACTGCTCCTGGCGGGTCTCTACGCGGACGGTGAGACGAGCGTCTGCGAGCCCGGCCGGTCGCGCGACCACACCGAGCGAATGCTGGCCGCCATGGGTGCGCCGCTTTCGGTTGTTGGGGCCACGGCAACGGTCAGTCTCGCATCACGGCTCGAACCGCTCTCGCTCCGCGTCCTGGGCGATATCTCGAGCGCCGCACCATGGCTGGTTCTCGCCGCCTGCCACGGCGATGCGGAGATCCTGGTCCGCAGCGTGAACACGAACCCCACCCGCACTGGACTGCTCGACATCCTCCGCTCAATGGGTGCTGACCTGGAAGTCCTGGAACAGCGCTCCGCCGGCGGAGAACCAGTCGCCGACCTGCTGGTGCGCTCCTCGCAGCTGAAGGCGACGGTGGTCTCAGGAGAGCTGGTTCCCCGGGCCATCGATGAGCTTCCTCTTGTCGCGCTCCTGGGCTGCTTCGCCGAAGGGGAGACTGTGGTCCGCGATGCGGCCGAGCTCCGCGCCAAGGAGTCCGACCGCATCGATGTGCTGGCGCAGGTCCTTGGCCGCCTCGGCGCCCGCGTGACGGCCCGTCCCGATGGGTTCTCCATCAGCGGCCCGGTTCCTGCCCTGCGCGGCGCCCGCCTCGATGCTCACGGCGACCACCGCATGGGGATGCTGGCCGCGATCGCCGGCACGCTTGCCCAGGGCGAGACACGGATCGACAACGACGCCGTGGGCGTTTCCTACCCTGCGTTCTTCGATGACCTTGCGCGGGCCTGCGAGGGAGCTGCCGCCCTGCCATGAGCCGGAATCCCGTGGTGGCCGTCCTCCATGGCCCCTCTGGCGTGGGCAAGGACACTGTGATCGACGAGCTCCGGCGCAAGACCGGGATCTTCCGCGCAACGAGCACCACCAGCCGCCTCCCCCGTCCCACTGAGTCCGATGGCGTTGACTACCACTTCGTCACCTCGGAGGAGTTCGAGCGGCGCATTGCGGTGGGCGAATTCCTCGAACACGCCCGCGTCTACGGCGACTGGAAGGGCCTCGAAAAGCGGGAAGTGCTCGTGCCGCTTGCGGAGGGGCGCGACGTGATCATTCGCACCGACGTTCAGGGAGCACGCCGCTGGCGCCAGATCCTCGAAGGCGCCGTCTTCATCTTCCTCATGGCCGAGGACAGGGAAGCCCTGCGGGGCCGGCTAATCGGGAGGGGCAGCGAGGATGGGGTCTCGCTGGCTGCCCGCATCGCCGAGCTCGAAGACGAGCTCGACGACATGGAGAACAACGACTACGTCGTCATCAACCGTCACGGCCGGCTGGATGACGCTGTGACGGAGATCGCCGCGATCATCGAGCGGGAGCGTCAGAACCCGGACCGGGCCACGGTCCGGGTTCTCCCTTCGCTTTCCGATTCAGAGTGAACCCTGGCCCGTGCTGAGCCTCAGACGGCCGCCCCTCTTGCCGCGCCCGTGATCTCGGCCATCAGCTCCAGCGCCTGGGGCTGGCGAGCCTGCACAAGCATCGTGGTCACGCCCGCGTCCTCCCACGTCCGGAAGCGTTCCCTGATGCGCTCCGCGGGGCCCACCAGCGACATCTCGTCGCAGAGCTCGTAGGGAACGGCCTGCTCGGCCTCCTGCTTGCGCCCGGCAAGGTAGAGCTCCTGGATCTTCGCCGCCGCTTCCCTGTAGCCGTACTTGACGGCCATCTCGTTGTGGAAGTTCTTCTCCTTCGCGCCCATACCGCCCATGTAGAGCGCCAGCATCGGCCGCATGGTTTCGAGCCCGGCCTTCACGTCGTCTGTGATGACCACCGTGCAGCCCGCGGCAATGTCGAAGTCCTTCCAGGACTTCCCGTTCCCCGCGCGGGCAAAGCCCTCTTCCAGCGAAGGGCGGAACATGTGCATGCGCTGCGGCGAGAACCAGATTGGGAGCCAGCCGTCGGCCAGCTCGGCGGTGGCGCGGATATTGACGGGGCCCATCGTCGCCAGGTACACGGGCAGCTGGCGGCTGTGGAGGATGGACTTCAGCGGCTTACCCAGGCCCGTGGCCCCGGGGCCGGTGTAGGGCATCTGGTACTCCTGGCCGTGGTATTCCACCGGCTCTTCCCGGGCCCAGATCTTGCGAAGGATTTCGACGTACTCCCGCGTCCTCGCCGCCGGCTTCCCGTAAGGCACCCCGTGCCAGCCCTCCACCACCTGCGGGCCCGAAAGGCCCAGCCCCACCAGAGCCCGCCCGCCCGAGAGCTGGTCCAGCGTCGACATTGTCATGGCGCACATCGCCGGCGTTCGCCCCGGGATCTGCATGATCGCCGTCCCCAGCTTGATCCTGGTCGTCTTGGCGGCGAGGTAGGCCAGGGGCGTGACCGCGTCGGACCCGTACGCCTCCGCCGTCCACACCGAGTCGTAGCCCATTCGCTCTATCTGGAGCACCAGGTCGAGGGGGAGCGTCATCTGCGCGCCCGAATAGCCGATGTTGATACCGAGTTTCAATGGATTCTCCTGCCCGGATTGCCTCGCGGCGAATGCCGACATTGTAGCTGAACACCTGGCCAGGATCCGGTCCTTTCGGCCGCCAGGCGCCACTGGCAGGGATCCCCGGTTGCAGGAATCCGGCGGGCCGCCTTCAGGGCACTTCCACGAAGAACCCGTAGGTAACATCGCCCTGCCCCTGCCAGACACCCGATACAAGCAAGAGGTATCTCCCCGGAACCCCGGGAGCGCGCAGCGTCCTCTCCGTGTCGGACAGTGACGGAGGTGGGCCTGGCAGCGGCCATGCCAGGGTGTCTCCTCCCGTTGCCGGGGGCACCGCCGGAGCCTCCATCCAGGCGGCTCGTAGCTGATCCGGGTCGCGGATTGTGAATCCCAGGGTCAGCGCCTCACCCGGGCCCGCCACCAGCGGCTGCGCGTTCGTGACGGGCGAAAGGTAGTCCACGCATCCCCCGAAACCAGCTCCCTGCCAGCACCTGGTGCCCTGGGCGCCCTCCACCGCCGCACCCGACGCCGTGCTGAGCGTCGCCCCCGGGCCCCGCGGTATCGTTGCAGGCCTGGGGAATCGTCTGGATCCTCTGTCCGCCCGCTGGCCCCGTTCCCGTCCGAGCACCCTGCCAGCACCGACGCAGCCACGACGAGCACGCCCAGGAACCCGGCAAGTCTCATCCCATCCCAGACGCACGATGGGCGCGGGCGGTTCCATCCCGAGCCCACCGGCAGGCGTTACACCTTCAGGTCGCGCGTTCGCGTGGCAAGATCAATGAACGTGTCGGCAGCGTTGCGAAGGTTGCTCGCCACGCTCGATCCAACGCCCACCACCTCAACGCGCACCCCGCGCGATTGGACCACCTCTACCAGGCGCTGGAAGTCCCCATCTCCCGAGACCACGCAGACGATGTCCAGCCGGTCCAGCATCGTGATCACGTCCAGCGCCAGTTCGATGTCGACATTGGCCTTGATGCTGCCGTCGGCAAAGCGCTTGAGAGGCTTGGTCACGATCTTATAGCCGTGGTCCAGGAACGGCTCCACGAAGCGCTGCGTTTCCATGCTCACGCCGGGGTCGTCATGGATGGGCGAATAGGCCATTGCCCGCACAAGCTGGCGGCCCTCTGTGAGCATCCGCAGCACCTTGCCCCAGTCGAGCCGTGTCCGTAGCCGGTCAATCGCAAGCTCAACGTTTGCCGCGTCCACAAAGACGCCCACGCGCGCCGGCGGAGCCGCCACCCTGGCGCCGTCGCCGATGCGCTTTGCCATATCTTCTTGCAGGTGGATGAGCCGCTCTATCTGCCGGTTCTGCAGGTCCATCGCCCGCAGCACCGAGGCGGTCCCCACGTCGGCCGTTTCTCGGCCCTGCTGATGCGCAGCCGGCTCATCGGTCCGTGGCCTGCGACGCGGCGCCGCCTCGCGCTTCTCACCGGCCGGGCCCGTGTCAGCCTCGCGTTTCGCGGCCCTGGCTGGCGGAGGTGTTACCGGCTCCCCGGCCGGCTCCTCTTTCGCCGCTGGCCGCCGCCGCCGCACGGCGGCAGCTGGTTATTCTGGCCGCCGGTGACTCCGTCCCTTCGGCGGCCTCGCCGGTCGCTTCGGACTTTGCCTTTCCTCGCCCCCTGCCACCGCGTGTGCCGCGCCTTGATCGAGTTCGCGGCTCATCGGGGTCGCCTTCAACATTGGCCGGGGGAGCATCCTCAACCACAACTTCGGCTTCCGGGCCTGGTTGCTTACTTTTCTCACGTACGAAAATGTTCAGTGCCATTAGACCCTCGCCTCCATTCGCTGGAGGACACTGAGGCGCGCTGCGACCTTCCCTGCAATCTGCTCGAAGGCGCGCGCTGACCGTGATTCAGGTGCGCTGTGGACGACCGGCACCCCGCTATCTCCTGCCTCCCGCACCCCGGGCTCGATTGGCACCTCGCCGAGAAAGTCGAGCCCGAGCTCATCGGCTGCCCTGCGGGCGCCGCCGTGCCCGAAGATGTCGTAGCGGTTGCCCGTATCCGGGGCGATGAAGTAGCTCATGTTCTCGATGATCCCGAAGACCGGCACATCGAGCTTCTCGAACATCGTAATCGCCTTCATGGCGTCTTCCAGGGAGACCTCCTGCGGTGTCGAGACGATCACCACGCCCGCAATGGGCGCGTCTTGCGCCATGCTCATGGCGGCGTCGCTCGTCCCCGGGGGAAGGTCGATCAGGAGATAGTCCAGCTCGGGCCACTCGATGTCGTGCAGCAGCTGGCGCACGGCGCTGCCGATCATGGGCCCCCGCCACACCACCGGCTGGCCCTTCGGCAGCAGGAACCCGATTGAGACCACATGAACGCCGAAGCGCTCGATCGGCCTCAGCCCCTGGCCGTTCTTTGCCTGCAAGCCCTGAGCCAGGCCGAACATCGTCGGCAGGTTCGGGCCCGTAACATCGGCATCGATGAGCCCAACCCGCGCTCCCGTCCTGGCCAGCGCCACGGCCACGTTTGTGGCCACGGTAGACTTGCCCACGCCGCCCTTGTTGCTCGCCACGGCGATGATGTTGCGCACGCCCGGTACCGGCTTCTGTCCCTCGCGTGGTGTGGAGGAGCGCACGTCAGCGCCCCAGTCGATCTCCACTGCTTCCAGCCCTGGCAGTGGCGCCAGTGCTGCGCGGATATCCTGTTCAATCTGGTCTCGCAGCGGACAGGCGGGGGTGGTGAGCTCCACAGTGAGGGCAATGCGGCCATCTTCTATCGCGAGGTTCTTCACCATGCCCAGCGTGACGATGTCGCGGTGGAGTTCCGGATCTTTGACGGTAGCGAGCACGGCCATGACGGCCTCGCTGCTAATGGACCTGGTTGTAGTCATCGTTCGCTATCTGTGTACCTTTCGGGTTCCCATGGGGGATACGTTGAATCAGCCCGCTCGCAAAGGGCGGGGGCAAAGACGAAGGCGCGGACATCGTGGACCTGACGAACAGGAACCGGCCGTGGCTCTCTCAGCCGGAATAAGGGCGGACAGTGCAGATCTGCGTGGCTTTCCTGGCTTACTTCACCCGGCCACGCCTGCTCCTTCGATCGTAGCCTGTTCTGTTCGCCGCTAGCAAACGGGCGCCCGATTTACTCGCCCTTTCAGCCTGACAATCTAGTATAATGCCATCCTTATGCGGCCGGATTCCCCATTCCCACCCGCCAGAATGCGGCCACACGGAGGTTCTTGAACGGAATGACACAGGCAAACGCAATCGACGCGACGGGCCATTCCCAGGTCTGCCGTCACCACTGGATCATCGACACCCCCAACGGTTCGGTCAGCGGCGGACGCTGCAAGCGCTGCGGCGTGACCCGCGAATTCCGGAACTCGTCCGAAGACCTGATGTGGGATAGCGATAGCTTCAGCCTCAGCGGCTCACGTTTCCGCGGACGCCGCGGTGGTGACCCCTCCAACCTCTCCTGAACGGCGCCGCCAGGCCAGGGCCAGCAGCCGGGGATGACCCGGCTGCTCTGTTTTCCGCCGCCCCGGTGCCCCCCTAAACTGGTGACGTGCCGCCAGACCTCGCTGTCGACCTCGCTCCCGGACGCAAGACCGGGCTCCACCTTCCCAATCCCGTGATGCCCGCCTCAGGCACGTTTAGCTGGGGGCTGGAGTTCGCCCGGCATTTCGACATCGGCTCGCTGGGCGCAGTCGTCAGCAAGGGCATCACAACCGCCCCAAGGCAGGGAAACCCGCAGCCCCGCGTCGCCGAGACTCCCGGCGGCATGCTCAACTCCATCGGCCTCCAGAACGTAGGGCTGAGCGAGGTGATCACCGCCCTCGCGCCCATCTGGGCCAGGTGGCCCGTGCCAGTCATCGCGAACATCGCCGCCGATACGGTCGAGGAGTTCGGCGAGATGGCGGCACGCCTCGATGGCGTCCCCGGCATCGCTGCCCTGGAACTGAACATAAGTTGTCCGAATGTGGACCAGGGGGGCATCGAGATCGGCCAGTCGGTCGAGGCCTCGGCCAGGGCCACGCGCGCTGCTGTTCGGAACACCAGCCTCCCGGTCATCGTGAAGCTCACCCCAAACGTGACTGATCCGGTCGCGCTCGCGCTCGCCTGCGAGCAGGAAGGCGCCGCCTCCATTTGCGCTATCAACACCGTGCTCGGGCTCGCAATCGATACCGGCAGGCGGCGGCCGGTTCTGCCCCGCGCCCGCGGGGGCCTCAGTGGCCCCGCCATCAAGCCCGTCGCCTTGCGCATCGTCTACGATGTGGCAAGGGCCGTTCGCATTCCGTCATCGGCTGCGGCGGCATCCGCACCGGCCAGGACGCAATCGAATTCCTAATGGCCGGCGCCACCGCCGTGCAGGTGGGGACCGCCACCTTTGCGAATCCGCGCGCCCTCGTCGATGTCATCGAAGGGATCGAGGCCTGGCTCGGCGCCGAAGGCATCGCCAGTGTGCGCGACATAATCGGCTGCGCTCTTCCGCCCCGCGACTGAGATCACCCTCCCGCTGCCCGATGGGCTACGATCGCTCCATGGCCGCCTACGCCCCGCTCGTCATCGAGCACTTCGAAAACCCGCGCAACGCGGGCGAAATGGCGGACCCCGACGGCGAAGCCTCCACCGCCAATCCCGTTTGCGGCGACCGCATGCGCGTTATGCTGCGCGTGGCCGCCGGCCGCGTTCAGCAGGTCCGCTGGCAGACCCGCGGCTGCCCACCAGCGATCGCCACCAGTTCATTCGCCAGCGAGATGGTGCTCGGCTGGACGCTCGAACAGGTCGGGTCCATCACCCGCGAGACTATCGCGGAGGCGATCGGCGGCCTCCCGGCCGACAAGGTCCACTGCAGCGTGCTCGCCGCGACAGCCCTTCGTTCGGCCGTCGCCGACTACCGGGCAAAGGCCAGCTCCCGCGACCAGATTGATGGTCCCGCGAGCTGATCCCTCCCCGGGTGACGTCTGTGCAACCCGCGGCCGTGGCCGGTACGATGACTGTCGATGCGCGTGATCCATTTCGCCGACCTCCACATCGGCGTTGAATCCTATGGCCGCCCGATTCCCGAGCGTGGCTGGTCGTCCCGCATGCAGGATTTCCTCGACGCCTTCGACGCGCTCGTCGACTTTGCCGTGGACGATGGCGCCGACGCCGTCATCTTTGCCGGCGACGCCTACAAGGCCCGCGAACCGACGCAGACGCACCAGCGCGAGTTCGCCAGGCGAATCCGCCGCCTCAGCGAAGCTGGTGTCGCGACCTTCCTGCTCGTTGGCAACCACGACCTTCCAAACGCCGAGGGCCGGGCGCACGCGCTCGAGATCTTCCGCACCCTCGATGTGCCCAACATCTACGTCGGAGACAACGCCTGGTTCGCGCAGAATGGCTTCGTTCCCCAGGTCATGCGTACCCGCTCCGGGCCGCTCCAGGTGGCCTTCCTCCCCTGGCCGCAGGTGAGCCGTCTCGTGGCAAACGACCCGGAGGCCGCCTCGGCTCCGATCGAGCGCCTGCATCAGATCGTCGAGGAGAAGCTGGCAGACCTCATTGCGAAACAGGCCGGTGCGCTGGACCCCTCGCTCCCCGCCATCCTCACGTGCCACATCTCCCTCAACGATGCCATCCTCCGCAACCGGCCCGGCACCGAGCAGTTCATGACCGTCGGCACCGCTCCAACCCTGCTCAAGAGCCAGCTGCAGGAGGCCAGCTTCGATTACATCGCCCTGGGCCACCACCACAACAATGCCGACCTCGGGCTGCAGACACCCTGCTGGTATTCTGGCTCACTCCAGGCCGTCGATTTTGGCGAAGAGCGCGACCAGAAGGGCTTCATGGTCTTTGAAATCGACCCCGCCAGGCCTCGCGGCGAACGCGTGCAGGGCCAGGGCGCCCCGAAGCTCGTCAACGTTCAGTCGCGCCGATTCGTGACTGTCGAGGTGCAGCCACGCGAGCCGGACCCCACCCCCGAGGTCTGCCGCGCCATCGAACGGGCGGACGTTGCCGGCTCCATTGTCCGTGTGCACGTCAACATCTCTCGTGAACAGGAGACCCAGTTCCGCCTCCCGGAGGCGCGCAGGATGCTCGATGCCGCCCATTACGTCGCTGGCCTGCGCGTGATCCTGCCGGACGACCCGCGGCCCGCGCTCCCCGCCGGACAGACACCTTCAAGCAATCCTCTGGAGGCCCTCGACCTCTACTTCCGCAACAAGGCCTACGAGGACTCCCGGCGGGAGCGGCTCCTGGCAGCTGCCCGTGACCTTGTCGCCGTAGCGGAGGACGCCGGTGTCTGAACGCCGCCCCCTCCGCATCGTCCACACCTCCGATGTCCACTTCGGCGCCTACAGCGGCAACGAAGGCCACTGGGCCGTGCGCCGCTCCCTCATCGAGACCGCCTTCAGCCGCGTCATTGACCTCGCTACGAACGTGAATGCCGACGCACTCCTGATAGCCGGGGACTTCTTCGACAACGACCGCGTTGAGGCCGATGTCGTCGAGTTCGCGGCCGGGCAGATCCGCCGCTTCCCAGGCCGCACATTTCTCATCCCCGGCAACCACGACCCCATGGACGACGGCAGCCTCTACTGGCGCCACGACATGGAGGCGATCGCCCCCCGTCTGCGCATCCTGCGCGCGCACGCGGGCGAGATTGTTGAGCCGGAAGGGCTGGACCTGGTGGTGTGGGGTCGCGCCTATCTCGATAGCGACTGGCACTTCCGCCCGCTCGAAGGGCTGCCCGGGCGGATGGACAACCGCTGGCACATCGCCATGGCGCACGGCCACTTCGTCCGCCAGGACGGCGAGATGCATCGCTCCTTACTCATCACCGAATCGGAGGTAGAAGCCGCTGCCCCCGCCTGGGACTACCTCGCCCTCGGGCACTGGGAGCCCCATGCCGACGTGAGCTCCGGCACCATGACCGCCATCTATTCGGGCGCGCCCATGCCGCTCTCCGACGCCAACCGGCGCGCCGGTTGGGCCGCGATCGTGGACTTTGACGATGCCGGCGTCCGCTGGCGCGTCGAACGCGTCGACCCCCGCGACCCCGGGGCGGAGAAGTGATTCCCCGCCGCGTCCAGCTGCGCAACTTCCTCTCCTACCGGGAATGCACCGTAGACCTCACCGGGCTCCACCTCGCGGTGCTCTGCGGCAGGAACGGCGACGGGAAGTCCGCCCTGCTGGATGCGATGACCTGGGCGCTCTGGGGAGCCGCCCGGGGACGCCTCGATGATGACCTCATTCACCAGTCCGAAGTGGAGATGCTCGTCGAGTTCGAGTTCGAGGCGAACGGCGACCAGTTCGCCGTCATTCGCAAACGCACCAGGGGCAGGGCCGCTACGCTCGATTTCCTCCAGCTTGCCCCTGATGGTCACCGCATCTCGCTGACCGGCGGAACAATGCGCGAAACCCAGGCCGAGATCATCCGCCGCGTCCGGATGGACTTCGACACCTTTGTGAACAGCGCCTTCATCGCCCAGGGCCGCGCCAACGAGTTCACCCGCAAGATCGCCTCCGAGCGCAAGGAGGTCTTCCGCAAGGTGCTCGGCCTTGAGCGCTTTGAACTGCTTGCACTTGCTGCGGCAGAACGGCGACGGGACTGCGCAGCACGGCTTTCGGCAATCGGACGCGAGAATGAGGACCTTCGCACCGAGGTTGCGCGCATCCCGGAGGTTGAACTGCAACTTGCGGCGGCGATTGAGCGCCGCCAGGAGCTCGACCCGGACATCGCCGCCGCCGAGGAAGAAGTCGCCGAGCTACGGCAGGCAAGTGCCAGCTATGCGCGTCTCCAGAGTGAGGCCGCCAGCCAGGAGCAGCGCCTCAGCGGCACCCGGAAGGGCGTTGCCGACGCGGAGGACGCCATCCTGTCAATCGAAAAGGACCGGGCCGCCACGCGCGAGCTGCTGAAACACCGGGAGGCCATCAGCGCCCGTTACGAGGAGCTCGGGCGCGCCCGGGCCGCCGAGCACGATGCCGCCGAGCGCCAGGCGGCCGCCGCGGAGGCGGAGCGCGCCCTGCAGGCCGCCTCCCGCGCCATCGCCGAGGAGCGCGCCCGCATTGAGACGTCCCTCGCTGAGCGCCGGCGGGAGCTCGAGATTGCTGAGGCTGCGGCCGCGGCCCTGCCCGCCCTGGGTGTGGCGGAAGCAGAACTCGTCAGCGCCGGAAGCGCTCTCGCCGATCTCGACGAAGGCATCGAAGCCGCCCGAGCCCTCGAGGGGGAGCTTCGCTTGCGGGCAGCGGCATTGCGTGCTGAAGCGGATGGGTGCAAGAAGCAGGCCCAGGAGATGAAGGACAAAGAGGCGCAGCTCGAAGGCGTGGCTACCTGCCCCGTCTGTCGCCAGCCCCTTTCGCCGGGCGATCTCGAGCACGTTCGCGGCGAATACGCGAGCCAGCGGCGCGCGCTTGGCGATCGCTACCACAAGACCCGCGCCCAGGCGGAGCAGGCCGCCACTGATGCAGATGTGCACGGTGGCAACGTGACGCGGTTGCAGCAGGAGCGGCAGGCGCGCGAGACAACGCTGCGCAACCAGGAACGCGACCTTCTTGCGCGCCTCTCAGCGGCCAGGAAAGCCGCGGAGACTCTCCCCGCCATCATCGCAGCGATCGGGGAGGCCGAGGCCCTCCTCGCTGAAGGCTCCTTTGCCGCCGGGGCCCGCCAGGGCATGCAAGCAGCCACCGCCGCCCTTGAGGCTGCCGGCTACGACGAGGCCGCGCACCAGCGCCTCCGCGCCGCCATTCGCGAGCTTGCCGACGCCGAGGGCGCCTACCGCGACCTTGCCATGGCCAGTGAGCGAGCGTCGGCCCTCGAAACCGCCCTCGAGCGTGAACGGGCCACACTGGAGGAGCGCAAGGTGCTCCTCGACCAGGCACAGGTGGAGCTCGACTCCGCCCGCGCCGCCCTTGAAGCCGCCACTGACGTCACTCCCAGGCTCGAATCGGCTGAGGCCGGGCTCGCAGTGCTTCGCAACGAACTGCAGGAGTGCGTCCGTGCCCAGGGCCGCCTCGAACAGGCCCGCGACCAGCTTGTGCTGACCCGGGCGCGCATCGAGACGCAGGCCGATGAGATTCGCGCCCTCAAGGATGAGGAATCCGTCCAGGGCGAGCTTGCCACCGCCTTCGGCAAGAACGGCGTACAGGCCATGCTCATCGACCAATCGCTGCCCCGGCTGGAGCAGATCGCCAACGAGATGCTCGATCGCATGACGGGCGGCCGCATCCAGGTCTCCCTGCATACCCAGCGCCAGACCCAGAAGGGCTCCATCGTGGAAACCCTGGACATCCGCATCAGTGACGACCTGGGCGGGCGCGACTACGAGATGTACAGCGGCGGCGAGGCCTTCCGCGTCGACTTCGCGCTGCGAATTGCCCTTGCCAGGTTGCTTGCCGAGCGCGCCGGGGCCGCCCTGCCCACCCTCATCATCGATGAAGGCTTCGGCACGCAGGACCAGGACGGGATTGACCGCCTCGTGGAGGCCATCAACTCGATCGCAGACCAGTTCCAGCTAATCCTCGTTGTCACCCACATCGAGGAGTTAAAGGGCCGCTTCGACCGCCGAATCGATGTGACGAAAGACCCGTCCCGCGGCTCGGTAGCCACCATCATCTGAACGGCCGTCCGCACCGCCTAACGGAAAAGGTCGCGCTCCGTATCCCGGATGATGCTCTGCATGGTCCCGGTCTCGTCGGGCTCCCACTGGTGGCCGCGAATCACAGCGACAGGGACCCTGCTCAGGTTCCCTTTCACCAGCTCCGCCGCGCCGGCGAGCTCATCGGCCACGCAGAGGGCCTGCACGCGGAACTCGTGCCCGTGCGGGTCCACCTGCCCGATGTAGCTCATCACGGGTTGCATGCCCGCGATCCCAATTGCGATGTCGGTCTGGGCCTCTCGCCACGGACGCCCGAAGGTATCCGAGATGATCACGGCAGCGTCAGCGCCGCGTGCCTTCAGTCCGCTCCGGATCCGCGCCGCGCTCGCATCGGGGTCCACCGGCAGGAGCACCGCCAGTCCATGCCCGCCCGAGCTGGACTGATCGACACCGCTGTTCGCGCAGATGAACCCGTGCCTGGTCTCCGTGATCAGGATCGGCCCCACCTGGCGTACCACGCGCCGCGACTCCTGTAGAACCAGCTCGACCACCGCAGGGTCCTTCTCCCAGCGCTCTGCGAACTGCCGGGCAAAGGGCGAAACCTCGACCGAATCGAGCGCAACGATTCGCCCCTCTGCTTTCGACACGATCTTCGAAGTGACCACCACCACATCGCCGTCGGCGAGCGGTGTGCCCGCTGCCGCGGCAGCGCCGGCGATCATCGAAGCAAGGTCGCTCCCAGGGACGATTTCAGGAAGCCCCGGTACTCCGAAAATTGAAAGCATGGCCTAATCGATCCCGGCGATGCGGATGCTCGTCTGCGTCTTGTGCTTGCGGTTCAGGTTGATCAGCAGCGAGGTCAGCATCTCCACATAGCGGCTCTGGGAAGGCCCCCCGGCATCGATGCCGCGAACGCCTTCAATCTGGTTCGCCAGGCCAATCACGGTCTGCTTTGCCTCGGCATCGCGCCCACAGACGAGCACGTCGGCGTTGATCGGATGGTCCAGGTGTTGCAGCTCCTCCGCACTCATGTTCTGGAAGGCCGATACAACGCGGCTCCCTGGCAGCTGGGCCATCGATTCCTGGAGAGCGCTGTTGCCCGGCACGTTCAGCGCCACGGCGCCGATCCCCTGCTGGAACTCAAGCGGCGCCACCACGTTGCACACCAGCTTGCCTTCGAGCGCCCCGGCCAGCGCCTCCAGCGTCGCTTCTTGCCCGCTGTAGGGAAAGGTAAGGAAGACCACATCGGCGTCGCCGATGACATCGGCGTTGGCTCCACCGCTTGCCCGGGCGCCGGGAACCGCCTCGCGGACTTTCGCGGCCCCTTCCTCGCCCCTCTCGGTCGAGCGGGAGCCAATCGCGACTTCGTGTCCGGCGCGCGCCATGCGCATGGCGATTCCAAGGCCTTCGGGACCTGTTCCCCCAACAAATGCGAGCTTCATCGGCAATGTCTCCGGTTTCGGGAGTGGTATTTCGGCGCGAAACGCCCGGCCTGGCGCCCGGCGATGGCCTGCCTGGCTCCGGGCAGCGCCCCCTGACGGGGCCGCCTCAGTCTAGCAGCGCCCGGCCTCCCGGGCATTCCTGGGCTGGCCATAGCACCGGACCGGCCGATTCTCAACTGTGTAGCCGGTGGTCCCGGTGCAGCGTCCCTGCCCGTCCGGGGCGCCGCCCTCTCTCTGCAACCGCCTTTACCGGGCCGGGCGGGGTGGAGGGAATGCTTCTGCTATACTGCCCATACAGGCGCGGCTCCCCCGCCGCTAACCGGAGTAGTTGATTGTATTCCCGCTGGCTTCGAAATAGCTTCATTTACCTGCTCATACTGGTCGCCGTGATCGCCTTCGTGGTGGTCTTTTTCAACAGTGGCTCTGACCCCAAGATCGGCTTCGGCGAGGTCGTCCAGCGGATCAAGGCCGGCGAGGTCGAAGAGCTCAAGGTCGATGGCAAGTCGCTCACCGTCGTCTACAAGGATGAGCAGCGCAAGAACGACCGCTCTGAAGTCTCTGGCAACACCGACGTTGCCACCTTCCTGGGCGACCAGAATATCGACATCACCGGCACCGCCACGGGACAACCCAGCGTCAAGCTAACCTTCGAAGACAAGGGCGGCTTCGGACCGTGGTTGAGCCTTCTGCTCAATCTCCTCCCCTTCCTCCTTTTCGGCCTCTTCCTGCTCCTTATCATGCGCCAGGCCCAGGGCTCGAACTCCCAGGCGATGAGCTTCGGCAAGAGCCGGGCTCGCCTCTTCACCGGCAGCAAGGTCACGGTCACTTTCACCGACGTGGCTGGCGTCGACGAAGCCAAGGAGGAGCTCGCCGAAGTCGTCGAGTTCCTCAAGTACCCCGAGAAGTTCGCCGCCCTTGGGGCGCGAATCCCGAAGGGTGTCCTGCTCGTGGGCCCGCCCGGGACCGGCAAGACGCTCCTCTCGCGCGCGGTTGCGGGCGAAGCCGGGGTCCCATTCTTCAGCATCTCCGGCTCCGAGTTCGTCGAGATGTTCGTCGGCGTTGGCGCCAGCCGCGTCCGTGACCTCTTCGACCAGGCGAAGAAGAACGCCCCCTGCATCGTCTTCGTCGACGAGATCGACGCCGTGGGCCGCCAGCGTGGCGCCGGCCTTGGCGGCAGCCACGACGAACGCGAGCAGACCCTCAACCAGATCCTGGTCGAGATGGATGGCTTCGATACTGGCACCAATGTCATCATCATCGCCGCCACCAACCGGCCCGATATCCTCGACCCGGCCCTGCTTCGCCCCGGCCGCTTCGACCGGAAGGTCGTTCTCGATGCCCCGGATGTGAAGGGGCGCGAGGCTATCCTCGCCGTTCACACCAAGGGCAAGCCTATTGCCGACGATGTCAGGGCTCAGACGCTGGCAAAGTCGACCCCGGGCTTCAGCGGCGCCGACCTTGCGAACCTCGTCAACGAGGCCGCCATCCTTGCCGCCCGGCGCAACAAGAAGATCATCACCATGGGCGAGTTCGAGGAGGCCGTCGACCGCGTGATCGCCGGTCCCGAACGTAAGAGCCGCGTGATGTCCCAACACGAAAAGAAGCTCACGGCCTACCACGAAGGCAGGCCACACCGTGGTTGCCCACTTCATGGAGCACCACGATCCGCCCCACAAGGTGACGATCGTCTCCCGCGGCATGGCTTGCGGCTACACCCGCTTCCTCCCCGATGAAGAGGCCCACTACCGCACCCGCAGCATGTTCCGCGACCAGCTCTGCACTGCCCTCGGCGGGCACGCGGCGGAAGAGCTTGTCTTCGGCGAGGCCTCCACTGGCCCCTCGAACGATATCGAGCAGGTCACCCGGATCGCGCGCGCCATGGTCACCCGCTGGGGCATGAGCGAACGGCTGGGCCCGCGGACCTTCGGCCGCAGCGAGGAGCTCGTGTTCCTTGGCCGCGAGATCTCCGAGACAAGGAACTACAGCGAGAAGATCGCAGAAGAGATCGACGAAGAAGTCCGCCGCCTCATCGAAGAGGCCCAGGAACGCGCCCGCAACGTCCTTCGCGAGCACCGCGCGCTCCTCGACAAGCTTGCCGGTGTGCTCCTCGAGGTGGAAACCCTCGAAGGCGAGACCCTCACTCGCCTGCTCAACAGCGACCCCGGCGAGCCGTGGCCGCCATCGGACCTTGCGGAGAAGCAGGAGAGCCAGACACCCTCGTCTCCCCCTGAGGCGCCGCGCCGGCCTGCCTTTGAGCCCAAGCCATCGCCCGGCCTCGTCTGGGAAGGGCCCAGCCAGGCCAGCCTGCAACCCCCCTTCGATTCGTAGCAGGGTCCATTCTCGTTGACCTAACCGGGGGGCGGTCCCTAGACTGGGAGATCGTCCACCGAATCCTGGAGTGGTTGAAATTGGAAGCGATAATCCGCGCCGATGGGCGCCAGATGCGCCTTGTAGAAGGGCAGGAGTTCGAGGTTAGCCACCTCGCCGGCGAGCCCGGCGACAGCGTGACCTTCGATGTGCTCATGCTCCTCGATGGGGCAGATGTCACTATCGGGCAGCCTGTCATCTCGGGAGCGGCGCTCACCGCCCGCGTCACCCAGCACGGCAAGGCCCCGAAAATCCGGTTCATGAAGTACAAGAACAAGGTCCGCTACCGGCGCACCTTCGGCCACCGCCAGCCAGTAACCCGGCTGGTGGTCGAATCGATTGGCAGGGGTTAGCAAGCTATGGCTCATAAGAAGGGCGTAGGCAGTTCTCGTAACGGGCGCGACAGCAACAGCCAGCGCCTTGGCGTGAAGCACTTCGATGGCGAAGTGGTGAAGCCGGGCTCCATCATCATCCGCCAGCGCGGCACCCGGTTCCACCCGGGCGAGAATGTTGGTCTTGGCCGCGACTACACCATCTTCTCGCTCATTGATGGCCACGTTAAGTTCGAGCCCTTTGCCAAGGGCCGCCGCAAGAAGGTCAGCGTCTACACTGCGGCGCTGGGAGGTTAGCCAGTGAAGCCCGGGACTCACCCCAGGTACGAAGCAGCGCGCATTCACTGCAGCTGCGGCAACGAGATCGAGACGCGCTCCACAAAGCAGATGATGCGCCTGGATGTCTGCAACATGTGCCACCCCTTCTTCACTGGTGAGCACCGCATCGTCGATACCGCCGGCCGCGTCGAGCGCTTCAACCGGCGCTACCAGCGCCAGACGAGCTGAGCGCCAGGGGCGACTCCCTGGGGGCGCCTCGGCGCCCCTTCGTTGTTTCACCAGATCGGCGGAAGTGACCGTGACCAACGCCCCGGCCGGACCAGCAAACGTCTACTACGGCGGCCAGGCCGTCCTCGAAGGCGTGATGATCCGCGGCCCCGAGCACATGGCTGTTGCCGTCCGCCACCCGAAGGGCCACATCGTTCGCCACTCCGAGAAGCTGGGCAGCCTCTACACCGGGCGTCCCCGGCGCATCCCCCTGCTGCGCGGCATCATCGTGCTCTGGGAGACGATGGCACTCGGCATGCGCGCCCTCTCCTTCTCGTCACGCGTGGCCATGGAGGAGGAGGATGAGAACGGTGAGACAACCGAATTCCCGGAATCGGTCTTCTGGGGAAGCATGGTCCTGGCCATGCTCTTCATGGTGGGTGTGTTCTTTGCCGGCCCCATCCTGCTCGCCAACCTGCTGGAAATGGCCGATGCCCATCGCTTCGTGATCGTCCTCGTCGAAGGCATTGTTCGCCTGGGCTTCTTCGTCGGCTACATCGCCCTCATCGGGCTCATCCCCGATATCCGGCGCGTCTTCCAGTATCACGGCGCCGAGCACATGACCATTCATGCCTATGAGGCGGGCAGGCCTCTGACCGTCGCGGCCGTGCGCCCCTACCCCAAGGAGCACACGCGCTGCGGGACGAGCTTCCTGCTGGTGGTGGTCGTCGTCGCCCTCCTCACGTTCTTTGCCTTTGACCTCGCCGTCGACCGGGGCATTCTCGTGCGAACCGCCTCGCGCATCGTCTTCATCCCGATCATCGCCGGCGTCAGCTACGAGATCCTCCGCATCGGCGCCCGGTTCGGGGGGAACTGGTTTGTGCACGCAATGTTCGTTCCCAACCTTGCCCTGCAGGCACTTACCACGAAGGTGCCGGACGACTCCCAGATAGAGGTCGCCATCGCCTCGTTCGAGGCCACCCTGGAAGCGGCCGGGGTCGCTTCCGCCACCACAACCGCCTTCGCCTCCGCACCCCCGCTCGACTGAGTCGGGGCTGTTCCCGCCCGGCGGCGTGGCCGAAGCCTTCGAATACGGAGGAAACACCATGCGCCGCCTCTCGCTTCTTTCCCTGTTCGCCGCGGTCGCGTTGCTTGCTGCCTGCAACGGGCGGGACACTTCACCCGGGGCGGACAGGAATGAAACGCCAGGCGATGCCCAACCGTCGACGGCCGCGTCCGCCCCGCCCTCGGCCTCCCCATCCGCATCTGCCAGTCCGGCAACGGTGTTCCCGCCTGCGGTCCAATCGCTGCTCGACCAGGCGAAGGCAGCCGGCCGAAATCGCTATCTCTACGCCATCGACCAGGGAGCGACGGTGGTCCCCACTTCGGATGGCCGGAGCTTCGCCATCGTTTGGCAGCCGGATACGGCTGGCGACGGTGTGCCCTTCATCGCCACCATCCACGGCCACGCTGGCTGGGCCTTCAACGAGTTCTTTCTCTGGCACCAGTACGCCAGGGAGCGCGGCTACGGCATCGTCGCCCTGCAGTGGTGGTTCGGCCAGGGCGAACGCTTCCAGGATTACTACTCGCCCCGCGAAGTAAACCGTGAGCTATCTATCATCCTTGGCGGCGCAGGTGCTGAGCCGGGGAAGGTGCTCTTCCATGGGTTCAGCCGCGGCTCGGCCAACAGCTACGCGGTGGTCGCCTATGACCGGGCGGCCGGCCAGCGCTATTACGGACTGGCGATCGCAAACGCGGGCAAGCCGGGACTTGACTTCCCCGGCAACGTTGACATCGAAAGCGGCGCCATGGGGTCTCAGCCGCTCAGCGGCTCGAAGTGGGTCACCTTCTGCGGCGGGAAGGACGAGCACCCGGAGCGCGACGGCTGCCCGGGGATGCGCGAAGCCGCAACCTGGATCGAGCGCTACGGCGGGGTGGTCCTCAAGGCGATTGAAGACCCGGAGGCGGACCATGGCGGCTTCCATCACAACGCCGTGCACATCAACGCCGCGCTCGACGTCTTCGCCGGCCAGCTAAAGGGCCAGTAAGCGCTTCCCACGGCCGCCACGCCCCCTCGTCACCCTCCGTGCCTCCCGTTCCATGGTCAGGTATCAGGAGGGACTACGATGCGACAACCACACCACTTCACGCGGCGGCAGGTGCTGGCCGGGTTGGCCGTCGCCCTGGGCGCGGCAGCCTGCGGCCCAGTCAGCGCCCCTGGTGGAGGCCCGCCCGCGCCCACATCACCCCCGTCACCATCACAGGCTGCTCCTCAAGATGGCGGGACGACCTGCCCCGAACCGTCCGCCTACATCACTTTCGCCATCAACGTCCACGACTGGGTGCACCTCGACGAAAGCGCAGATACGCTCCTGCGCGCCACGAGCATCTTCGAAAACCACGGGGTGCGGGGTGACTTCTACCTGACCGGAGAGATGGTCAACCGCTACCGCCGGAGCTGTACCTGACGTGATCGAACGTCTGCGCGCGTCGCAGATGACAATCAGCTACCACGTGCGTCCGCCACACCCCCTCTATGACGGCTTTGGTGGCCGCCTCAAGGACCTGGGCGACGCTTACCTCCACCGGGCGCTCCTTGACTACGAGACGTATGGGCTCGATATGGAGACCGGCGACCTCATTCGCCCGAGAGCGGCGGATGGGCCCTGGTCGCCGAAGCTTTCTGGACAACACCCGTGGTCTGCGGCGCTCCAACGAGCGACCAGCGCATCAAGAAGGCCGCCATGGCCACCTACCTCGCCCTGGGCGCGAAGATGGTGGTCGCCTACCACGAGACCGGTACGAAGCCCGGGCAGCCGTTTGAGTATGTCGACGGCCTCCTCGCGCGCCCCAGCGATTTCAGCGTCACGCGCTGGCGCACCAACGGGTCCGGGAGTGGGGACAAAGACCCGTTCTGGTGGAACTTCATGGGGACGCCGCAGGAGGAGGCCTACAACCCGGCCCGCTACCTGCAGGAGCGGCTCGGCGAGTGGACAGTGCCCCGCCCTGCGTTCATCACCTCGCTCATCCACGAGAACAACTTCCCCCGCAGCGGACCAGAGTCGTGGACCCCCATCTACTGGAAAGAGGGCGACAAGACGCAGCCAGCTGCGCCGCCCTTCGATCTTTCCACGCCCGACCCGTCGAAGCTGCGTCCCGCATCCCAGGTGGAGGCGATCTGGGATGCCTACGAGGAGCTCGTGGCGTATGCAGCCGCAAACCTGGCCGTCGTCACCTCCGCCGAGATTGCGACCCTTGCTGAGGCCTCAGGCGCCAGCGGCGAGGTCGCGCCATTCTGTGGCGATGGCTCCCCGGCCAATGGTTAAGGGCGAGGTAAAGATACCATCCATCCACCCGGCGAGCCCGGCACCCCTGCATGGTCGCTGGCAATTCAAATGGCAGGCCGGGACCTCGCCGTCCCGAACGCAGACGAATAGGAGGAATTGAAATGCGTTTCACGAAGATGCTCGGGGGACTGGCGGTAGCCATCGCCGCGATTGGAGTGGTGGCCTGCTCGCCCGCCACCGACCCCGTTGGCGGCCTGTCTTCGGGCTCTGAGACCAGCACGAGCAGCGGCGAGGCCGGGCCCCTGCTATTCACTATCGGCATGCACATCGAGCCGCTCGGCCCGACGGCCCAGGTGGACTCCGCCCCGCCCGCAGCGGCGGGCAGGCCCGGAGATGCGAAGCGCCCGTCGCCGGACTACGGCAATGTGCAGATGTTCGAAAGGAGCGTCGCCGATATCGAAACCGTCACCCGGATTGTGGAAAACCATGGCGGACGGATGACGGTCCAGGCCCAGTCCCCGTTCACGACCACCGCCGTGAGCACGGGCAGCACCGTTCTCAGCGACCTCGAAGATGACGGCCACGAGATCGGCCTCCACTTCCATGAGGACGCGCACCTCGGCAAGACCGGGAATGAACTCGGACCGGACCGGTGGTGCGAGGTGATGGAAGAGGAAATCGGCTTCATGCACCAGGCCGGGGTCGAAGGCGACATCAACTACTGGAGCGGCGGCAACCTGTACCCTCACCTGCTCGAAGCTGCAACCTGCGCCGGTCTATCCGTGAACAGCGACTGGAAGAACCCGGAGACCCAGGAGACCGACCTGGCGCTCGTAGGTACGGTGCCCTGGCGGCCGTCGGGCAGCTCGAACGGAACCGACACCTCCGCCTTCGCTCAGCACGACCCCAACGGCGAGGTCATCTTCCTTCCGGAAGGGAACTACGACCGCAGCAACTTCGCCGCCTCTCGCCGTTCCGACGAGGCGGGCGGTGACGAAGCCTACTTCGATTACCTCGAATCCCAGCTCCTGCGCTCACTCGATACTGCCGAAGCGGGCAGGGTCAACGTCTTCCACTTCACCATCCATCCCGGCGAGTTCCGTGGCGATGCGAACGACCCGTTCGGCGTCATTGAACGCTTCCTCACCGAGGTCGTGGACCCCCTGGTTGCGGACGGCAGGGTCCAGTGGGCCACATTCTCGGAGATGGCGGCCGCCTTTGAGGATTGGGAGGAGGAAAACCCCGGGGTGGACCCGCGGGCCGGAGGCACATCTGCTGCGCTTACGCCAACCGCCTCCGCCACCGTGACGGGCGCAAGCCCGGTCAGGCCCGTCCGTGGCGACCGGCCCGCACCGGCAGGCGCTACTACCACCGGCAAGGTCGAGCAGGACGTCACCTACTGCACCGTCGGCGGCACGGCGCTGAAGATGGACATCTACTACCCGCAGGACGCCAGCGGCCCAATTCCGGCCGTCCTCTACGTTCACGGCGGCGGCTGGACAGGTGGTTCAAAATCCAAAGGCTCCGGTTCCGAGACCATCCAACCCCTCGTCGATCAGGGTTTTCTGGTTGCAGCGGTTGACTACCGGCTTGCACCCGCGCACAAGTGGCCCGCCCAGATAGAAGATGTGAAGTGCGCTGTGCGCTACCTGCGAGCCAATGCTGAGAAGTACGGGATCGACGCTGACAGCATCGGCGCATACGGCGGCAGCGCCGGCGGTCACCTGGTATCGATGCTCGGCGTGACTGACGGTGACGAAGGTTTCGAGGGCACGGGCGGCTGGGAAGGAGTCTCCAGCCGCGTCCAGGCCGTGGCCAGCATGTTCGGCGGCGGAGACCTGACGGTTGAGTTCAACGGCGCCAGCCAGGCGATTCTGACCGGGGTCTTCGGAGTGGAGAGCCGGCCATCCGAGATCCTGGTCAAGGCCAGTCCCGTGACCTGGGTCAGCAGCGATGACCCGCCATTCCTGCTGCTACACGGGGACAAAGACAAACTCGTCCCCCTCTCCCAGTCCCAGGTCCTGAACGACGCCCTTTCAGATGCCGGCGTCGACTCCGAGGTTGTTGTTGTTAAGAATGCAGGCCATGGCTTTGCTCCGGGAGGGGGCGAAATCAGCCCCACCCGGAGCGAGATAACGGCCATGATCGTCGCCTTCTTTGAGGAGCACCTGAAGTAGGCGCCAGGACGGTCAGCGGCCTCCGGGGTGAGGGCGCCAACCAGGCGCCCTCACTCTCCTGTTCGTCGCTCCAGCCAGATGCCGCCGTCCGGACCCTCGCCATGAAGCGGGCGAAGGCCCATCCTCACCCAGAAGTACAGCGCAAGGCCCCTTGCCCCTGGAGCCCAGGCGCGCACGGTCGAGTACCCCGAGGCCACGGCTGCCCTGAGTAGGAGCCGCGCCGCCTCGGACCCCGCGCCGTAGCCGCGCCTGCCCTCATCGATGCACAGGCGGTGTATCAGAAGGACCTGTGGCTCACTGCCGGCCTCCAGGCTGATAGTGCCGGCCGCCTGCCCATCGCCGAGCGAGACCACCAGTACCTGCCCCGGCCGTGATGGCGCAGCCTCAAGGCAGAACCGGCGCCCCATGCAGGGCAACCCAAGGCGCTCTATCGTGGTCAACCTTGCAGCCATTCGCGAACACGCACAGCTACGGCCGCGGTTTCGGCTCTGATCCTCGTGCACTCGGGCAGTGCCGCCATGAACTGGCGCCCGTACTGCTTCTGGTAAGTCCGGGGATCAAGCACCGCGACGACACCGCGGTCGTTCCGGTCGCGGATGAGCCGGCCGAACCCCTGGCGGAAACGGAGGATAGCCTGCGGCAGGGAATACTGGCCGAACGGGTTCGAATACTGCTCGGACCGGGCCCGTGTGACGGGGTCGCTGGGAACTGCAAGGGCAGCCGCGCAATGATGAGCAACGAGAGCGCTTCGCCGCGAATATCGACCCCTCCCAGAACGAGGGATGTGCCCAGAACCACCGTACGGGGGTTGGCCATCAGGTTCTCCGTCAGCTGCCTCGGCGAACCGTCCAGCCCCTGCGCAAGAACCGCGATTCCCTCCCCCTCCAGTTCCGGGCGGACCAGGCTGGCCACTTCGCGCAACGAAGAGTGCGATGTGAACAGCGCCAGGGCCCGCCCCTGCGAGGCCCGGACGAGCTCCGCCACCGCGCGCGCCACTGATTCCAGGTTCCCCCGGGCCGAAGGCTCCGGCACGTCGGTGAACTCCGCCAGCAGCGTCGATGACTTGTAGTCGAACGGAGAACCCAGCATCAGGCTCTCCGGCGACTCCAGGCCCAGCCGTCGTGCCGAATAGTCCATGCTCCCCGCGGCGGAGAGCGTCGCGCTCGTGGCCACCACCGTGCTCTTCTTCGAAAACAGGCTCTCCCAGAGCGTCGGGCCCACATCAAGGGGGGCCGCATTCAGGGTCCCGGCCCCGTCACGCTCCCGGCTGATCCAGACGATGGTCTCGTCGTCGTGTGCGCCCATCAGGCCCGCGTGCTCCAGGCGCATCTCTTCGACCTTCCACGCTGCTGACTGGATCTCCCCGGCGAGTGCCTCTGCATCTTCCACTGCGGGCGTCTGAGCCAGGATGCGGGCTGCGTTCAGCGCCCGGTCGTTCACTTCCTTGAGGGCCCGGTCGAGTGCGTCCCACGCCAGCTCCGTTTCGGCCCATGCGGGACGGGCGCGCACCGCGCGAGTCACGAGCAGGCGGTCATCGTCACTACTGCCGTCGCGAGTCTGCCTGCCAAGGGCCTCGAAGCACGGCGCCAGCCCGGTGTGCGCCCGGGTGACGGCCTCTTCCAGCGCCCGGCCGGCCATGGTCGCGCCGCCTTCGGGGAGCGTTCGCACGAGGGTCGCGGCTCCGCCATCGCGGCGCTCCCGGTTCCCTCGCCGAAAGAGCCCGTCCAGGGCCTCTGCAAACCGCCGCCTGCTGATCGAAGCCCCGAACTGCTGTGTCGCCTGGTCCTCCAGGTTGTGGGCTTCATCGATGATCAGGTGGTCGTATGGGGGGAGCGCACTCCCTCCCGAAGCGATGTCCGCCAGCAGCAGGGCGTGGTTGACGATGACAAGGTGCGCCGCTTCCGCCCCCTTGCGCGCCCGCAGAAGGAAGCACTGGCCGTCGCGTACGAAGCGGTTCTGGCGCGAGAGGCAGTCCGCATCCTGCGCCGACATCCGCTGCCACGTAAGCCAGTCGCCCTGGTCCAGGTTGAGCTCCGCCCGGTCGCCCGTCTCTGTCTCCGGGAGCCAGAGCAGCAGTGAAGCGCCGAGGTGGGCGAAGTCCGGGTCGCCGAGCCCGGCCGCGTAGCTGGCGACAAACCGCTGCATGCACAGGTAGTTCCCCCGCCCTTTGAGCAGACTCGCCCGCAGCTCCTCTTCCTTTTCGATCGCCCCGGCCGCCACCAGGATCCGCCGCAGCGCGGGGATGTCCTTCTTCAGCAGCTGCTCCTGCAGGTTGATGGTGTTGGTCGATATCACCACGCGCTCGCCGTTGCGGATGGCGTTCAGCGCCGCCGGAACGAGGTACGCCAGCGACTTCCCAACGCCAGTGCCGGCCTCTACAAGGTAGTGACCGCCACGCCGGAACGACTCCGCCACCGCCGCCGCCATCGTCACCTGTTCTGGCCTCTCTTCGAACTGCTCCAGCACGCCCATGGCCGTCCGGAAGGCCTCACGGACGGCGCCTTCCGATACTGCTACACGCTTTTCCTTCCGAACCAGGGGCGGGGCGCTTTCGACCTTGCGCGGCACTGGCAACGTCTGCCCGGAGGCATTCGCGGGGGTTCCCCCGTCGCCGGCGATCAGCGTCGCCAGGGCCGGGTCCTGGATTGAAACAAGCCTGACCAGCTGCTCCCGCCGTTCACCCGGGATCTCTTCCGCCCGGCGCAGGAGCGCGACGAAGATCGCCGCCGCTGTGCGCGCATCGGCCAGCGCCCGGTGGTGGTCGCCCGCCTCTACCCCGAGGGTGGCCGCCAGGTCCATCAATCCCCGCGACTGCCGCCCGGGGATGAGAAACCGGGACATGCTGGCGGTGTCGAATGCTCCTCCCTCGAACACGATCGCCTCGCGCCTCAGGAAGGCAAGGTCAAAGCCGACGTTCTGGCCCACTACCGGCTCCCCGCCGACAAACCCGCGCAACTCGTCCGCGACATCGTCCAGGGCCGGGGCGCCGCGCACCTCCGCGGCCGTGATTCCCGTCAGTCTCTCCGTGAAATACGGGAGCGGCCGCCCGGGATTGACCAGCGTGTGGAAGCTATCCACTTCATCGCCGTTGGCCGTGAACCGCACAGCGCCAATCTCAATGATGCGGTCGCGGACCGGGTCCAGGCCGGTCGTTTCCAGGTCCAGGGCGACAAATATGCGGCTCATCCGTTCGAACATCCGTGCGGGCCAGTTGAGTCTACAGTCCGTGGCGCTCGCGCACGACCCGCGTGCGGGCCCGGGTTCTTGCTACACCTCTGCCGCGCCGCCTGTCGTCGCGCCAACGCCGTGCACGGACCGCAAATCGCCGGGTTGGAGCCTTCCTGCATCGCGCGTAGAATCGCCTCCATATCCCCGTCGTCACGGTGCATGTGGAGGTTGGGCCTATGAAAGTCTATGCCACCGAGGACATCCGTAACGTTGTCCTCATGGGTCACGGCAGCGTCGGCAAGACCACCCTCGGCGAGGCCGCCCTGTTCGTTAGCGGCGCCGTCACTCGCATGGGAAGCGTAGAAGAGGGCAATACCGTCAGCGACTACGACGACGACGAGCACAAACGGAAATTCAGTCTCAACCTCGCTCTTCTCCCCGTCGAATGGGAAGGCAGGAAGATCAACCTCATCGACACGCCCGGCTACGCCGACTTCGTCTCTGAGGTCATCTGTGGCGCGCAAGCGGCCGACCTTGCGCTTATTGTCCTTGACGCGGTTTCTGGTCCCGAGGTAGGCACCGACCGCGCGTGGCAGATCGCCGAGCGGCTCAAGCTGCCCCGGCTCATCGTTGTGAACCGGATGGACCGCGAGAACGCCAACTTCGCCGGCGTCCTGGCCGCGGCCCAGCAGCGTTGGGGTACGAAGGTTGCGCCCCTTCAGCTCCCCATCGGCTCGCACGAAACCTTCACGGGCCTCGTCGACCTGCTCCACATGAAGGCCTACATGGGAGACCGCGCCGAGGAAGCCGACGTGCCCGCTGCCCTGAGAGAGGAGGCGGAATCGCTTCGCAGCAGCCTCATCGAGGCCATCGTCGAGACCGATGAAGACCTGATGACCAAGTACTTCGCTGACGAGGCGCTCACCGAAGAGGAGCTCGCGCGCGCACTTCACGGTGGCCTTGACCAGGGGCTCATCATCCCCGTCGTCTGCACGGCCGCCGCAAAGCAGACAGGCGTCCGCCGCCTGTTGCAGGTCATCGCCGCAAGTGGGCCCTCCCCCGCCGATCGCGAACCCATCGCCGCCGGCGACGCCTCTCTCGTGGCCAGGAGCGATGGTCCCGTCGCCGCCCTGGTCTTCAAGACTGCCGCTGACCCATACGTCGGCAAGCTCACCTACCTGCGCCTCATCAGCGGCACCGTTACCTCCGACAGCCACCTCTGGAACGCCAACAAGGGCGCCGACGAGCGCCTCGGCACCCTGTACCTGCAGCGCGGCAAGGAGCAGGAGCCGATTGCGAAGCTCTCGGCCGGAGACATCGGCGCGGTCGCGAAGCTCGCCCACACCGCCACCGGCGATACGCTCTGTGCAAAGGAGCAGCAGTTCGTCCTGCCCGGGATTGCCTTCCCCAACCCGGTGCACAGCATGGCCGTGAGGCCCGCATCGAAGGCGGCGGTCGACAAGCTCGGCCCGAGCCTGCAACGTCTCCTTGAAGAGGACCCGGGCCTCCGCCTTACCCGCGATAGCGCCACCGGCGAGGTGATCCTGTCGGGGCTCGGCGATGCGCACCTCGATGTCACCATCGAGCGCCTCAAGCGCAAGTTCAATGTCGACGTTGAGCTCAGCCTGCCTCGCGTCCCCTATCGCGAGACAATCGCAAAGAAGGGAACGGCCGACTACACCCACAAGAAGCAGACGGGCGGCCATGGCCAGTACGCCCGCGTTGCCCTGGAGATTAGCCCGCTGGCGCGGGGCGCTGGCCTGCAGTTCTCGGAACGCGTGGTTGGCGGCTCCGTTCCCCGGGAGTTCATCCCCGCTGTCGAAAAGGGCGTCCTCGAAACGGCCCGCGAAGGCGTCGTCGCTGGCTACGAGCTCACCGACTGCCAGGTCGTGCTCTTCGATGGCAAGCACCACCCCGTCGATTCAAGCGAGATGTCGTTCAAGCTCGCCGCCTCCCAGGCCCTCAAAGAGGCCGTGGCCGGCGCCTCCAGCACCCTGCTCGAACCCATCATGCCATCAGGGTCCGCGCCCCTGAAGCAAACGCTTACGACATCGTCAGTGACCTCAACACGCGCCGCGCCAAGATCCACGGCATCAACCCTGATGGTGGCATGAGCGCCATTGAGGCCGAGGTGCCCCTTGCCGAGGTCCAGCGCTACGCCTCAGACCTTCGCTCCATCACCCAGGGTCGCGGCCTCTTTGAGCTCGAGTTCGACCATTACGGCGAGGTCCCATCGAATATCGCCCAGAAGGTCATCGCAGAGCACAAGAAGGCCGCTGAAGCGGCACACTGAGGAAACGGGCCACTGCGGGCCCCGGATCGCAGGGCTCGCCTTAACGGTCGGCGCTCAGCCCCGGGGCGACCGCCCGATTCGAATTGACCGGCGGGGGCGTGCCGCCCGGCGCGGGTGCGCCGTGGTTCGTTGCCGTCACGGCCAGCACGAACGGGGCGCCTCCTCCCAGCAGCGGCTCAATCCAGAGCGTGGCCTCGTGCGTCCCCGTTGGCATGGTGGCGGTGTCGAGGGTCACCATCAGTACGCTCTCGTACCCCTTCTGGGCAACGCGTGGCTGGCTTGAGGTGGCCTTCTGCGTCACGACATCGGTCTCCCTTCCGATCGCCACGCCCCCATCCACCGTCCGCGTCGCGCTGTCGCCTGCATGCCTTGCAATGAGCCACGGAGCCGAGCTGCGCACCCTGAACGGCCCGATCCAGGTGCCGGTGTTCGTCACCGTGACCGTGGTCGAAGTAACCACGCCGTCGACATAAGCCACGAGCTTGGCCTCGGTCGCACCGGTGAAGGAAAGGTGCGGATTGCCCAGGAAAGCTGCCGCCTCCGCTGGATTGGCTGGCGGTGTTGTGTCAGGGTGCGTGGCCACGCCCAGCTCCGGGATGCTCGTCGGGAAGTCCATGGCCGGGCACCCCCCGGCAAACCCGGCGTCTTCGCACGATTCGAAGTTGGCAGGCTGGAACGCGGTTGCCACCGCCGCGATGGAGAAGTTGGGCATGGCGAACTCCTGCGGCATCCACATGCGGGGGCCCTGCAGGGTCGCGTTCTTCTTCGCGAGGAAGGTCTCCGCCACCCACCCATCGCCGTAGATGGCCGAACTCACGTTCCACCAGACAAGGTCCTCGGCGGCCACCGGCCCTCCGAGCACGGTCACCTCCATGCCGTTCGCCAGGCAGCCCTTCGGTGGTTGCTGCTTGCTGGGCGTCGGCCGGAGATTGACGCAGTCGTCGACACGAATCAGCGCCACCTCGCCCACTGCGAACTTCGGCGCTCCCGGGACCGGCGGTGGCTGCGCTGGCGGCGTCCAGCCCTGCTGCCCATCGGGAGTTGCCGGCGGGTAGCGCATGCAGCCGTAGACGCGCTCCGGGTAGGTGTAGTCGCCATAACCGAACATGAGCCCGCCGTTGCTGTTGGTCTGGTAGCCCGGCGCCGATGGCTCATAGCAGTGGTAGACCGGGCTCGCCTCGCCGCCGCCGCGTAGCGGGTCCCGGGCCGGGTTGAGAGGATGGTTGCTGAACGCGAAACCGTTGTAGCTCCAGACCGCGTAGTACCAGTCCTCCAGCGCCGCCGGGTCGCCGTTCCCGGCGATCGGCCGGTACTTCGGTGCGCTGTTCCACTTGTCGGCGAGAATGCGCACCCCCTCGGCGATATTGAAGAGGAAGTGCGTTCCCACGGCGGCCTGCTTGGCCGATGGAAACCCCGAGCCGTTGGCCATGCCTGTCGTCACCTGCCCGAGGCCGTACCCGCAATCGAACGAACGAAGCACAGGGCCAACGCCACCCCACGGAACCGAGCCCGAGCCGTTCGCCCAGTTTGACTCAACCCAGACGATTGACTTGTAGATGGAGGGCGGTATTCGCAGCGATGGATCCGCAGTGGTGGTCCGCTCGGCGCGCGGCCCCTTCAGAAGGCCCTGGTAGCGCAGATCGATCGTCTCCCCGGCGACGGCCATGCCCGCCGGGATCGCCTTGCCCTCGACGACGAGCTCGATCGCGGCGTTGTAGCGCGCCACGTACTGTTCGAGCTCGTAGGTATCGAAGTCAAACGGGCCCGCGCTGCCGCAGGCGCGCGCCTCCTTCCCGTTGAGGCCTGTCCCGTAGGCGGCCACCCCCAGGGCGAGAACCGCCAGCAGCACCATGCGCGGGCTCAGCGGACTGCCCATCCGTAGAACCTCGTGTACTCCGGCAGCGGGGTGCGAGAGCCGTCTTCTGCCACAAGCTCCAGAACCACGTTGCCCGGGCGCTCAAAGCTGGGTCCGGTCCAGCGCTGCACGGCCAGCCGGCCTCCCCCGGGCGAGTACGCCAGGGGAACGTCGAAGCCGCTCGCCGCCGCCTGTGCCGTGACCCCGCCGTCGGCGCCTGCCGGTTCCTGGCCGAATGTGGGTGCGTCCGAGCCCGGCTTCCACGACACGCCAAGCTGCTGACCATCGCCCGCGAATTGAGCAGCCACCCCGCCTGTTGCGATGCCCTCGCCAAGCGCCACCGTCTTTGCCCGGTAGCGCAACCCGGATGTGGCATCGCTTTCAATGAACGCCATGCTCTCGCCGTCGGGGCTCAGTTCCCAGTCCCGCGTGATCTGCGTGCTCAGGTGGGCCGCAATTGTGCCGTCGCGGTAGGCAGTGGAGCCCCGGCTATCGATCACGACTGAAACCAGTCGCCCCGATGCATCAGGCCCCACCACGAACACGCCAAGCACGCCTTCGAAGCTGAGAACTTCCTCTTCGCTACCGCCCCCGGCGTTCGCCCGCCAGACGGCGGCTCGCGTCACAGGGTTTCCGCTCTCTGCCGTCCGCGTGAAATAGATTGACCGGCCGTCGCGCGCCCAGACGGCGGCCTGAAGGTGGTCAACTCCGTTCGCAACTCGCGCAACGGCCGCGCTGCCGAGGTCCAGTACGTAGAGCGACGCCACCGGGCGGACCGGGGTGCCACCCTCTGCGACGACGAGTGCCAGCCGGCGCCCATCGGGCGAAACGGTTCCGGTGGCCGAATAGCCTCGCAGGTGCGGGATGCGGGCGATCTCCATCGCGCTCCCGCTGCCGCTGGCCGCGGCAACGAAGACCGTGTCCGCTTCCTCCCCCGCCTGTGCCACCACAACGTATTCGCCTGCCGGGGCCGAGGCATACGCGGTCCGGGTGCCCGGTGAGCCACCGCGCAGTCCCAGGACCGCCGCAATGATGGGCAACGTGGCCACCACCGTTCCCAGCAGGGTGAGAACGATGACCGCTCGCGGCGCTCTGCTCCCGGCGTTCGCCTTCCTTGCTCCGCGGACGACGCGGTCGCGGCTATTCTGCATCGATCACAAACCCAAATGCCCAGGCGCCCGGCCTGTCCGTCAGGAACAGCCGGCTCTCGGCGGTGGTGAGCTCCAGCGTCTCGCCTGCAATCTGCCGCTCACTCCCGCCTTCCGCTGCGAACACCCGCGCGGCAAGCACTGTCCCGTCGGGTGACCAGCGCACGGGAACCACGTAGGCGCCCTCCTCTTCGGCGCCGGTGAGCTGAACGGACCCGCCCGGTCCTCCGAAGTCAGGGACCTCAGAACCGGGTGTCCAGGCAACGCCAATCTGGTCGGCCGGGGCGGGCTGCTCACTGATCGCGCCAGTCGCCAGCAGCATGGTCCGGCCGATGTAGGCGCGATCGCTTCCGGCGCGGATGTCTATGTAGGCGAGCCGGGCGCCGTCGGGGCTCAGGGCCCAGTCGCGCGTGCGCCCGGCACTAAGGACGCCGGCCTTTTCTACCGTGCCATCCTGCACGGCCCAGAGTGTCGAGCCCGTCTGGCTGACTGTAACCACGTACAGCCGGTCGCCTCCCGGTGAGTAACCCGCCGGCGCCGCCTCGAAGACCCCATCGAAACTGGCCACCGTGGCAGCTGCTCCCGTCCGCACGTCGACCTCGACGATGTCTGCCGCCACACGGCCGCTGCTGTCGGGTGGCCCCGACCGCACCCCGGCAACCGTCCAGCCGTCCTGGCTCCAGGCGAGGGTTGAAAGGTAGTCGAACTCCGCCGGCACCACCGCCGAGGCTCCGCCGGCCAGGCCAAGCAGTGTCATGCGTGCGACTGTCGGGTCGCTGGACACCGACAGGACAGCAATGGTGTCGGCCCGGGCGAGGCCGAACTGCGCGCGTGCAGGCCATACACGTATGGGAATGCTGCAATCAGGGTTGGTTCGGCGCCAGGTTCCACTGAACGCACATACACGTTGTCAACGCCAGCGCCCGGTACCGAATACGCGATTGCCCGTACCCGCGATGCCTCGACCGGCTCGTAGACTGCCACCCTCGAATCGGTCGACAGGGGCCGGGCATTGAAGGCTGCCCAGGCGAGCACCGTGCCCGCTACTGCAAGCACCGCCAGCATGACCGGGACAAGCGAATGCGGGAGGTGTGGACCATGATGGGCCCGCGTGACGTACAAACGGCTTTACCTCGCGCTGGCCGGGCGCTCCGCTACCCTGCGTACGAACGATGCCACCGGCGTGGTCTGCATGCCGGCCTCCATCAGTTGAGCGCCGGTACCCCCGCTGTACCGCCACAACCTTGCGAAAGCCGCCGAATCAAGCACCCCTCGACCGGGCGCCTGCGCGGCCTCTCCAACCCGGCGAACGTAACAGTGAGCCCATGTCCCGTCAATCCCGGCAAGACTGCAATGGGCGATCTCTGTTGACGCCCATCCCCCCGGTTTGCTACGTTCACCGTCAAGGAAGGAGGTGATGCGCATGGACGATCACAGTCGTAGTTACGGCCGGAGCATCTTGGCGCTGGAGGTGACCTCCTCCTAAGACTGTCTTCGGTCTTAGCTACGCCAGGGGCCGGGTGCAAAACCCGGCCCCTTTCACTTCCGCCACCAAAATGTCCGAATTCGACGCCCCCACCTTCTACCAGCACCTGGCGACCACCTCCATCGGCCGGGTGCTCGAATACCGCACCGTGGTCGAAACCACCATGACCGTCGCTGCGGACCTCGCCCGGTCGGGCGCTGCACATGGCACCATGGTCCTCGCCGAGGAGCAGACCGCGGGCCGTGGCCGCCGGGGCCGAGGCTTCCACAGCCCATCTGAAGGCAACCTCTACTTCACTCTCATCCTTCGCACCCCGCCCGGGGCGCACCGCCGCCTGCCCGTTGCCCTGCCGCTCGCGGTGGCCCGCGCCTGCCGCTCCGAAGGCTGCGACGCCCGCATCAAGTGGCCAAATGACATCTGGGCGGGAGGTCGCAAGCTGTGCGGCATGCTCATCGATGCTGAGTTGCCAGGCACAGGCGAGGACCCCCTCGCCCTTGCCGGCATAGGCATCAACGTCAATGGCAATCCCGGGGCCGTGCCTGAGCTTCGCGACACGGCCACCAGCCTTGCCCGGGAACTGCGCCGCGTCGTTGACCGCGAGCCCCTCCTCGCACGTATCTGCGGCGCCATCGAGGACGCCCTCGCGATGGACAGCGATCGTCTGCTCGTGGCCTACCGCGACCTGAGCCTGGTCCTCGGCCGCGATGTCCTGCTCAACTACCGGGCGGCGAGACGCGAATCGCCCGCGCGGAAGCCATCGTAGACGACGGCGCCCTGCTCGTTCGCCAAACAAACGGCGCCCGCGAGGCCGTCACGGCCGCAGACGTCACCCTCCGGCCCGCCGAAAGCTGACCTCAGGCGGCCACGGGCCCCAATAGCGCCGCCTTGTCCGTTCCCGGTTCCGGGTAGCGGCCGCGGAAGCGCCACGCCACGACCGCGCCGCCACCGCCGATCGTCAGCGGCAGCAGACCCAGGCCGAGCGCCGGCGAAACCAGCACCGCGATGACCACCTTGCACAGCGTCATTCCGCCGATGATTGCGGCGGTCGTCCGTGGCCGCACTATTAGCGGCCGTCTCTCGATTTCTGGGCTTGTCTCAAATAGCAGGCCAATGCGGTAGCGCATGATCGCGAACATGGTCACACCTCTCCGGTCTCGATGCCGCCTCATGCCAGTTTCGCCGGTCGCGGCCCGCTGTGCGGTTTCGCCTTCGTTGCGAGTTGTTCACCCGGCCGGTTTGCGCACGGCCCGCTCGACCACCCGGGCGCAATCCAGCAGCTCCGGGATGACCAGGTACTCGTCCCTGGTGTGCTGGTTGTAGCCGCCCCGGCCGAAGACGATGCTGGCGATGCCGTGACCGCGGAAGATGTTGCCGTCGGTCCCGCCGCCGACCGGGTGGGGGTCCGGTTCCATCCCGAACTCCCGCAGGACACCGTAGAGAAGCTTCGCCGCCGGGTCGTCTTCGGTGAGCTGGTAGCCCGGGTACTCGCGCCGGAACTCCGCCTCTATCCGGGCCTCGGCGTGCCGCAGACGCACGGCTTCGACGTGGGCTTCTGCCCGGCCCTGGAGCGCTTCCACCGCCCCCTCGTCCATGCTCCTCATCTCACCCTCGATGCGGCAGTAGTCGGGGACGGCGTTTCTCACGAGGCCCCCCTGGATGCGGCCCACATTGCCGGTGGTCCCCGCATCGAAGCGCCCCTGCGGGAGCCCGGCCACGATCTCCGCCGCAATCGTGATCGCTGGGACCCCCTTCTCCGGCTCAAGGCCCGCGTGCGCCGAGCGCCCGAAGACCTCGACATCGTAGGTGTGGTGGAAGGGCGCCTGCCCCTGGATGCTGGCCGGTGGCCCGCCGCTGTCAATCACCAGCGCCACTTTCGCGCTGATGCGGCCGTAGTCCATGTTGCGGGCGCCCATAAGTCCGACCTCTTCACCGCGGCTCAGGGCCACCTCGATCGTTCGGTGGGCGCCGCCGTCCTCTTGTATCGATTCGATAACCTCAAGGATGACGGCGCATCCCGCTTTGTTGTCGGCCCCCAGGATCGTCGACCCGTCGGCGCGGATGATGTCCGCCCCGTCGAACACAGGCTTGATCCCGCGCCCCGGCTCCACCGTATCCATGTGCGCGGACAGGAGAATGGCATCGCCCTCCCCGCCGAGACGGCCGAGCACGTTGCCGTGTGCGTCCCGGCCCGCGTCCACGCCCAGCGCGCGCAGGCGGTGCTCAAGCTCGGCCGCGACCGCCTCCTCGGCCCCGGAAGGCGATTCGATGGCGACAAGGTCAAGAAACGTGCGGACGATGCGGTCGCGGTTGATCATGCCCGGAAGGGTATAGGCCCGGCCGCGACCGGGAAAGCACCCGGACTACTTCGCCGGGGCCATCACCGTGGCCCCCGACTCCATCCCAACCCCTGCCAGCATGGCGTGGATGCGGCGCATGTTCTCAACGATACGTCCGGCCTCCCGGCCAACTGCCTGCTTGCCGTCACACAGGGCCTCGGCGGGGTTCGAGTGGATGTCGAATTCAATGCCGTGCGCACCGGCAGCGATGAAACCGTAGGCCACGCGCTCCACGAGCTTGCGGTCTCCCGAGCTGTGGCTCGGGTCGGCGATTAGCGGCAGATGGGACTTCGTTCGCACCAGCGGGATCATGGAGATGTCGGCCGAGAACCGCGTTTCCGATTCGAAGCTCTTGATTCCCCGGTAGCAGAGGATCACGCTCGTGTTCCCGTGGGCCGTTGCCCGTCCCTCGCGGTCCACTCCCGACATAATATAGGCGGCCGCGCAAAGCCACTCGCTCATGTCGTTGCCAAAGCCGTGCTTGAGGATGATCGGGACATTGATGCGCGAGAGCTCCTCCAGGAGCGGGGAGTATTGCGCGCTTCTCGCCCCCACCTGGATCACATCCACACCGGCATCAACGAACGCCTGGAGATGCCGCAGGTCGATGAGCTCGCTAACGATCGGGAGCCCCGTCTCGGCTTTCATGGCCCGCGCTATCTCAAGCCCCCGCCGCAGTTCCAGGCCCCGGTAGTCATACGGGCTCGTGCGCGACTTGTCGACGAATGCCCGGAGAACATCGACCCCCGCCTCCCGTGCCATCCGGGCCGAGTCGAGCGCCTGCTGCTCGCTTTCGATTGCGCACGGCCCCCCAAACACCGTCAGGTGCGGACCTCCCACACGAACCCCGGACACATCGATCACCGTGTCTTCGTGATGGAAGGTCCGGCTCGCATCCTTGAACTTCTCGGTAATGCGGATTACGCGGTCGACCCCGGGAAGCTCCGAGATACGGCCCTCATCGACAATCGCGGCAATCCCCTTCACCCCGATGACCGTCGTATCGCTCACGATGGTCTCGCAGCGCAGGCCATAATCCCGCATGATGCGGTCGATGACGTGCTGAACCTGGTCGGATGTGGCCCCCTCGGCCATGTGGATGATCATCTGCTGGCGGACTCCGTTATGTTGGCAGCTATTGTCCCGCCACCACAGCCTATGAGCGATATTCCCCGGCCAGTTCCGCTCAGAAGAGGATGGAAGAAAGGCGCCGCTGGTAGTCCCGCGTGACCGGGGAGTCCAGGCCCAGGATGTCGAACACCGCCAGCGCAGCCTTGCGGGCGGCGCCTTCTGCGAACGACCGGTCCAGCCGCACTGATTCGATCAGTTCATCCAGCGCACGTTCATACTGCTCGCGAGCGGCGAGCATGACGCCCCAGCGGTAGCGTGCGCGGGGATCTTTCGGATCGATCGCTGCCTCGCCTTCCAGGTCTTCCCCGGCATGCCTCTGCGCGAAGCCCTCAAGGAAAATGCGATGCTTCAAGGCTTTCGCGCGGCGGTCGCCCGGCGCGCGGTCGAGCAGGCGCTCTGCCTCTGAAGTTTCGCCACGGCTTAGCGGGATCGCTGCCAGGCCCACAAGGGCATCTACGTTTGCGGGTTGTGACTCGAGTGCCGCCCGGAAGCGCTCCTCGGCGCCCTGCACGTCGCCCTGCCGCAGCCGTTCGCTGGCTTCGGCCGCCGCCCTGTCAGCCTCGCCGGGCACCAGCTGCTGGAAGAATGCCCGCACCCGCTGTTCAGGGATGGCCCCCGTGAATTCGGCCACGACTTCGCCGTTTCGAAACGCCTTCACTGCCGGGATCCCCTGGATGCCGTATGCCATCGCTGTCTTCTGGTTCTCGTCCGTGTTCAGCTTCGCCAGGACAAGGCCCTCGCCGAACTCGGCTGCCACCCGCTCAATCACCGGCCCCAGCACCCGGCATGGGCCGCACCATGGCGCCCAGAAATCAACCACCACGGGCCGCCGCGTTGATTCGGTCAGCACCTCTGTTGCAAAGGTCGCATCGGTAACGTCGCGCACGGCGGAACCGGCAGGCATTGGCAAATACTCCCAATGTGAGATTCTTTGTGGTGCGATCGTAGCCAACCGCGCCCTCTACGTGGAAGGACGGAACGCCCCCGCTAAGAGGGCCATCCGGACGTGTCGGAGCTGGCTCAGCGGGCCTGTAAGCCGGATTCTGTGCCTCCCGCAGCGCGGGAGCGGCGACCATCTCTCTGGGCGCCACGTTGCCGTGACGCTCTTGCGGCCAACCCGGGAGTGATGACGGGCCGGGCGCCCTTCTCCCCTATTTGGCCTTGCTCCAGGCGGGGTTTTCACGGCCGCCCCGTTACCAGGACGCCGGTGCGCTCTTACCGCACCATTTCACCCTTACCCGCAAAGGCGGGCGGTATGTTCTGTTGCACTTTCCGTCGGCTTGCACCGCCCGGGCGTTACCCGGCGCCTCTGCCCGGTGGAGTCCGGACTTTCCTCCCCGAAGGGCGATCGCCCGGCCCGCTGAACCATCCTGATTGTACCAGACGGCCGCTCGCGCTTCGCCGGCCACTTCTCAGCCAGAGCCTGCCATCGCCGCCAGCTGGCGGGCATGGTCCTTGCTGTGAATGCGAAGGAAGAGCAGCCACTCCCGCCAGTTCAGGTCCCCGAAGAAGGGATGCTCCCACTTCACGTCGAGGAACGCCTCCGGATCCGCCTCGCGAACGTGCGCGTAGAGCGAGTCAAGCGCTTCCCGGTGCCTTGCCAGCATCTCCTCGAAGCTGCCTGCCGGTGCTTCTTCTGCCCCCGGCGGTAGTTCACCCGTGCAGGCGACGTGCAGGATCTGCCTGGCGCAGTGGATGTCCGAGCCGGTCGCGTGCCGCAGACAGTCGTCCGGCGACCACGTTTCGCCGGGCGGGATAGCTGTCCGTGCTCCCGGGCGGATTGCCAGCGCTGCCCCGGCAAGCTCCTGCATCCCCTCCTCCACACGCGCGATCAGCTCCTCCACGGTCTTCTCGGAAGCCTGCGACTGTAGATAGCCGCGGATGCGTAGACTCTCGGGGTCAGTCGCCATGACACTCTCCTCAATGGTGAGTTGCATTGTGCCACGGACCCGGCAGGCGCACCATCACCTCGCGTCTCACGCTGGCGACAGCACCTCAAGGCGTAGCACCCCTCCCAGCAGCCGCTCCCGCACCCGGGGCTGGAAGCCCGCCGCCCCGCGCGGATGCCACGAATGGTCCACAATCACCAGCCTGCCGCCGGCCGTGAGCAGGCGACGCGCCTCTGCGATCACAGCGCGCGCGACTTCGCAGGAAGGTGGCCAATGAGGATGCGTGGCCACGATCGTGTCGTACGCCCCCGCCTCAAGCCCGGTATCACCCGCGTCAGCATGGACGAGGGTCACCCCGGTCTTCGTTGCGAGCCGGTCGCGCGCCAGCTCAAGCATGAACGGCGAAAGGTCCACCCCGGTGAGCTCCGCTGCCGGGAACGCCTGCCCCAGCGCTTCAAGGTAACGCCCCGGGCCGCAGCCCAGGTCCAGCACGCGGGCCGGTTTCGCCCAACGCAGACGCCGGAGCAGGGCCCGCAGCACACACCTCTCCGAGGCCATGTTGTAGACGTTGCGAATCAGCGCCTCGTATCCGGCTACGCTGCGGCGCGACAGGTAGCCCTCGGGCAGGAAGTGCCATCGCTGCAGATACCAGTCCGGGTAAGTCACGCCCTCCCGGGCCATCGGCGAAGCAGCCGCATCTGCCAGGCACGTCCGCGCGACGGCATGGGGAAGATCCTTCAGCACCCGCACATGCTACCCGGAGCGGTTGCTTGCCGGGAGAGACGCCCACACGTCGACCACGTAGAATCCGCCCACAAGCTCCAAGGAAGGAACGAACGAATGCTCACGATTGTCGCCAAACTGCAGGCAGCCCCGGCAAGGAGGGGAATTGCGCGCCGTGCTTGCCGAGATGGTCGGCAAGGTCAAGGAGAACGAGCCTGGCGTTGTCGCCTATTCGCTCCACACCGCCGACAACGACCCCACACTCTTCATGTTCTACGAGCAGTACGCAAGCACCGAAGCCTTCGATGCTCATGGCAAGACCGACCACATGCGGGACATGGGGGGAAAGCTTGCAGGCCTGCTCGGCGGACGCCCCGTCATAGAGCGCTACTCACAGATAGCGGGCGTGTGACCCAACCCTTGTTGGGCGAAAGCGGACGGGGCCGAACTGTACTGTTCAGCCCCCCGCACTTACGATGAGCCGGATGACAGCGCCCCAACCTCGCCGCACGCGCCGTCGCTCTGTTCCGGGGCCGAGCCTCCCTCGCCCGGGTTCGTCATCGGCCCCCGAGCCTTCAATGGCGCGCCAGCGGCGCAGTATCTCCCACCATCGCGAACACCACGTCACCACCGACTACAGCTATGTTCGCCGCGACTTGCTGGCGGTCACCCTGACGAGTGTCGTCGCGCTGGCCTTTGTGGTGGGGATGTCTTTCCTCTTCTGACCTCGCTCCTGCCCCGTCACCCGCCGACGGGTGGGCTACCGCAGGTTTGTGTACGCCAGGTAGGCGCCGATACCGACCGCTACCAGGCCGTAGAGCGCTACCCTCATCGGCACGAACAACGGCAACATCGCCCATGCAAGCACGATGCCCCCGATCGCGAAGGCCACCACAACCGGGCCGCGCTTCCGCCCCGTCGCGTATTCCATGGCCCGCGTAAAGCCGTAGCCGAGGGCCGCCCCCAGGAAGATCGAGAGGAAGCCGAACGTAAAGGGGAGAAGCACAAAGCCCCAGATAAGCCCCATCACGATGCCGCCCGCGACCGCTGCGACCCCCGCCCGCGCCAGGTGGGCCCCGGAGAGCGTGTAGATGGGCGACTTCACAATGCGCGCACAATCCCTGCAGCGGGCGCCAACGGGTGTCTGCACCAGACAGCGCGGACAGATCGGCGTCTCGCAGCGGCTACACCGCAACGCCGTCTCGACCGCTGGGTGGCGGGGACAGTTGACCACTTGCGTCATGAGGTGCTCGGCCCCGTGGGAGTCGGCATAACCGCCCGAATGTAGGCTACGGTGAAGCTAGGAGCCACCGCCCGGGGGCAGGTCCACAAGCGCGAATGAGATCGTCCCCTCGGCCGCAAGCTGGCCGTCGACGGTCGCCCGTACGGAGCCCTTGCCCACCGGCCCGCGGATCTTCTCGAGCGTGAATTCCAGCCGCAGCTGGTCGCCGGGGACAACGGGGCGCCGGAAGCGCATCTGCTCGATCCCCCCGAACATCGGCGTCTTTCCCGCGGCATCGGCATCGCGGAGGAGGGTCACGGCCGCCACCTGCGCCATCGCTTCCACAATGAGCACCCCGGGCATCACCTTGCGGCCAGGGAAGTGCCCCTCGAAGAACCACTCATTCGCCGTAACGTTCTTGATTCCCACACCGCGCCTGCCGTTCTCGATCTCGACGATGCGGTCAACAAGGAGGAACGGGTAACGGTGCGGGATAATCGCCTCAATCTGGTCTGCCTCTATCACCGCTGCACGGCTCCTTGTCCTGCGTTCACTCCCTGGCGTTCGAGATACGCCACGAACTCCTCGACCCGGGCGTCCGGGAAGGGGATGTCGCCGATCTCGCGGTCGTCCGGGTTTCCCAGCCCGTGATAGTCGCTCCCGCCTGACTTCGCGCCCCCAGCCGGGCGGCTAGTTCCTCATGGACGGCGATCGTTGCCGGGTCGTAGTTCTTGTAGTAGGTCTCGATGCCGTCGGCCCCCCACGCAGCGAGCTGCTCGACCACTGCCGGGTAGTCTTCGCCAATGAACACGGGGTGGGCGATGAAGCAGACACCGCCGTTTTCGTGAATGATGCGAATGGCATCCTCAGGGGCCAGCTTCTCCCGGTTGACGTCGGCGGGCTTGCTGTTCCCCAGCCACAGGTCGAATGCCTCCTGCACGCTCGTGACATGCCCTGCCTCTACCAGCGCTCGTGCCACGTGCGGGCGCCCCACGGTAGCCTCGCCCGCGATCTCGAAGACGCGCTCCACCCCGATCGGCATGCCGTTGTCGCCGAGGATCCGGACGATCGTGCGGACGCGGTCCAGGCGGCCGTTCCGCTGCCAGGCAAGGAACTCCTGCAGGGGCCTTGCCGCGACATCGATGCCGTATGCCAGCAGGTGCACGTCGGCGGGGCCCAGGTCGGTGCTGAGTTCGATCCCAGGGACAAAGCGCAGGCCGGCCCGCCGGGCAGCGCCGCCTGCTTCAGCAATCCCTTCCGTCGAGTCGTGGTCGGTAAGCGAAACCGCCCGCAGGCCGCGCGCGGCGGCCGTCTCCATCACCCACGTTGGTGAATGCACCCCGTCCGAGGCCGTGCTATGCAGGTGGAAATCGCCCTTCGCCGTCAATCGATCACCCTGTCGTAGCGTTCGATGCTGATGGCGCGGCCGCTCATCCCCGCCGCTTCAATGATAAGGCCGTTGATCATCGCCGTGCCCTCCGCCGCCGGGAGCCGCGTGGGGAGCTGGGTCAGGAAACGCTGCAAGACCGCCTCCACCTCGTCGCCAATGATCGAATCCCGGGCGCCGCACATGCCCGCGTCGCTGCAGAATGCCGTCCCCCTGGGGAGAATTCGCTGGTCGGCGGTGGGTACGTGCGTGTGCGTTCCCACCACCGCGGTTACCCGGCCATCCAGGTACCAGCCGATGGCCTGCTTTTCGCTGGTTGCCTCGGCGTGGAAGTCCACGAGCACGTAGCGCGCATCTGCGACCTCCTTCAGGGCCGCGTCGGCCGCCCGGAAGGGGTCATCGCAGTCCTGCCCCATGAACGTCCGGCCGATGAGGTTGACAATGGCCAGCTCGCCCAACCGGGCAATTCCGTGGCCCGGAGCGCCCGGTGGATAGTTCAAGGGCCGCGTCATCGCCGGGGTCGAATCGAGGTAGGGGTAGACCTCACGATGCTGAAAGGTGTGGTTTCCCCCGGTGATGACGTCGACGCCGCACGCGAAGAGCTGCTCGGCCAGCGCGGGCGTGATTCCCCTGCCCCCGGCGACGTTCTCCCCGTTGGCAACGACATAGTCGAGCGCAAGTTCGGCCCGGAGCGCCGGAACGGCGCGGCGCACTGCGTCGCGACCGGCAGACCCGACAATGTCCCCGAGGAAGAGGAGGCGCATTGCGCTACTGCCCCGCGTGCGCGGACTGCGTCACTAGCTGTACTTCCCACTGACGTTGTTCACAGGCGGGAGGCCGGTGGGCGGTTGCCGATGGCAGTGTGTGGTCTGGCGAAATTATAGTCACGGAGGTGTACTGGTTCAAGACGTCCGTGACAGTTGCTCCTTGTGGGATTGGGCCAGGAACTGGGCTGGGGTGAGCATGCCGAGGGCCTGGTGAGGGCGGATGTGGTTGTAGGTGTGTTCCCAGCGGCGGGCAGCGCGGGAGAGGGCGGAGACGGTGAAGTCTTCGAGGGTGAGGTCGTAACACTCCTCGCGGGCGGTGCGATTGAGGCGTTCGACGCGGCCATTGAGCTTGGGGCTGTGGGGCGAAGGACGAAGAGGAGTATGCCGCGAGCCTGGCAGGCAGCCCGAAGGCGGCCATGAACCTGAGCCCATCGACCTGGATAGCCCTGACAGCGAAGGGGAGCCGGTCGAGGGGCATCGAGGGGAGGCGTACGGCGAGGGAGCGCGGTGGCGTTGATATGACGGTGACCAGCGCAGCGGCTGGCGACATCGATGGCGGTGAACTGCTTGAGGACCCGGCGCCATCACGCAGGTCGAGGGTGTCGACTTGTACCAGGTCCCCGGGTGGAGGGCGAGTACTCCTTCGGCTTGCGGGTGGCATAGGGCGTTGCGCGCCGCCGCTGGGCTCGGTGTACGGTTGAGCGGCGGTTCCTTGAGCTGGCCGTGCGCTTTGAGGTAACGCAGGATGCGGCCCACCATCGAGGCGGAGAGGGCGAACCCTGGCGCAGGAGGAGCACCGCCAGCTTCAGCTTCAGCGCGGGAACCGTTCCGCAACGCCTTCACTGCGAGCACCTGGGCGGTGGTCCAGGTCGGCTTACGCCGGCTGCCTGGCCTGCTCGGCCGGTCCTCCAGTGTGGCCAGGTTCCTGGGTCGTACTGGCGCCACCAGCGGTAGAAAGTCTCCCGGCTGATGGCGAAGTGCCGGGCGGTCAGGCACACATTCTGGTCATGTCTCCAGGTGCCACTCTATCCACTTCAGCCGTTGCTCGCTTCTTCGGGGAGAGCTGTACCAGCCCTTCCTTGCGAGCTTGGAGCATGGGCCTGGTGACACCGCTTACGATGTGCATCGCGCCTCCGGGCAGGCAGAGACAGCGTGGGGCTGCTAGACTCGGGCATGGAGGTCTCCTTGTTTGGCGGAGGGCTGAGTGCCACCCCTGATCCTACTGAGACTCCTTCCCCACATCCCCGCACGGTATCGCCCATTCGAACATGGAGGGGTGCAATCCCGTCGGCAATTGTCTATACAATTACCCGCCCTCCTATGCCTGCCTCTTCCTGCTTGCCAGCCGCTTCATGACTGTCTCGCAGGTATCTGACCTGATCAGAGGAAGGGCTGGAGTGCGGCGAGCTGTTCCTGGCTTGCTGCCATAGGGCAGCGGTAGGCTACACCGCGCTGGAGGGTTTGTTGGAAGGCCTCGGCCTTGCCGTTGGTCTGGACGATAAGCGGGTATAGCGGCGGCCGATGCCTAACTCCGCTGGCGGCTTGCCTGGAAGGCGAAGGAACGGTAGTTCCGCCGTTGTCCGTGAGGACACGCTGGTGGATGGTGATGCCGACGCTTGCAAAGGCGAGGACGGCACGGGCCAGGAAGCCAGCGGTGGTGTCGCCCTTCTCGTCCGGGAGGGCTTCGGCGTAGGCGTAGCGGCTGTGGTCGTCGACGGCCACGTGGACGAAGTCGTGTCCGCGCTTGCGGCCGTGACGCTTCCGGCCAGCCCCGTGCTTTCGGCGAAGCCTCGTCGAAGCGCTTCCCACCGCCCTCGGGGATGCGCCCTGAACTTCTTCACGTCCAGGTGCACCAGCTCGCCTGGGTGCGCCCGCTCGTAGCGGATGACGCTGCGGGTGGTGCGGTCGAGCTGGCGAAGGACGGAGGACCCCATGGCGCCTGAGGACGCCGTAGACCGTGGAGGCGGCGCGGCCGAGCTCGTGGGCGATGCGGTGTGGGCCCGCCCCTGGTGCGGCGGAGGCTGAGAATCGCCTCCACCACCTCGGCACTGAGGGCCGCTGGAGACTGTCTCAGGGCGCTGCTCGCCTCCTGGAGCCCCTCCCCCTGCTCCCGGTAGCGGTGCATCCACTTCGCGACTGTGGAGCGGGACACCCCTGGGCCCTGGCGACCTGGCCTGGGTCCAGCCTGCTCGAGGCGCTGGACGATGAGGAGGCGACCTGCGGGGGTGAGCTTCGCGTTACGATGAGGCATAGAGGGTCTCCTGTCGGCTGGTGTTTTTGGACAACCCAACCCAACAGGCAGACCCTCTTCTTCGTCAAGCTAACTGCTTAAGCTGATGACTACTTCCTGTGCACAACCTGCGTGGGAACTACAACTAGCGCGCCACCTCCGTGGCCCGCGTCTCGCGAACCACGGTCACCTTTATCTGGCCCGGGTACTCCATCGTCTCCTCGATCTTCTGGCTCACGTCGCGGGCAATGCGCATCGCCTCCAGGTCGTCGATCTGTTCGGGCTTGACGATTATCCGGAGCTCGCGCCCTGCCTGGATGGCGAATGCTGAATCGACCCCTTTGAATCCGCGCGCGATGTTCTCAAGCGTCTCCAGCCGCTTGATGTAGGCATCGAGCGATTCGCGCCGCGCTCCCGGCCGTCCACCACTGATCGCGTCGGCCATCATCACGATGACCGCTTCCACGGTGCGTGGTTCGACCTCCTCGTGGTGCGCCTCGATGCAGTGGGCGATGGGGTCTTTCACGCGGTGCCGCCGCGCGATGTCGGCGCCGATGAGAGCGTGTGTACCCTCGACCTCATGGTCGACGGCCTTGCCCAGGTCGTGAAGGAATCCGCCTGCCCTCGCGATCTCCACATCCGCTCCTATCTCACGGGCGATCATGGCGGCGATGTGGGCCGTCTCAATGGAATGGCGCATCACATTCTGCCCGTAGCTTGTGCGGTATCGCAGCCGCCCGAAGACCTTCAGGACTTCGGGATGGAGGTTGAGAACGCCCGCTTCCACAGATGCCGCCTCCGCGGCGTCCTGCATCGTCGCCTCTACCTCGCGGCGGGCCTTGTTCACCGACTCCTCGATGCGCGTGGGGTGGATGCGCCCATCGTGCACGAGCGTGCTGAGCGCGATGCGGGCAATCTCGCGGCGTACCGGGTCGAAGGCGCTCACCGTCACGGCGTCGGGCGTGTCGTCGATAATCAGGTCCACGCCGGTGGCCGCTTCGATGGCACGGATGTTCCGCCCCTCCCGGCCGATGATGCGGCCCTTCATCTCGTCACTGGGGATAGGCACCACGGAGACCGTCGTCTCGGCCGTGACTTCAGCCGTATAGCGCTGGATGGCGGTGGCCAGGATCTTGCGCGCGCGGACGGCCGCGGTCGCTTCGACCTCTTTCTCGATCTCGCGCACGCGCCTGCTGGCCTCGTCGCGAATCTCCACCTCGACCGCGGCAAGGAGCTGTTCACGCGCTTCGCCCGTGGTCAGGCTCGCGACGCGTTCTAGCTCCCGCAGCTCCTGCTGGCGAAGCTCCTCGGCCTCGGCGCGGAGGCGCTCGCTCTGCTCCTCACGGGCGCGAATGGACTGCTCCCGGCGGTCGATAGCCTCGGTCTTCCGATCGAGGTTTTCCTCTTTCTGGATCAACCGCTGCTCAACGCGGGTCACTTCGGCCCGCCGCTCGCGAGCCTCCTCTTCCGAAGCCGCCCGCAGCTTGAGGGCCTCATCCCTCGCTTCGAGCAGCAGTTCCTTTTGCCGAGATTCGGCCTCAGCGAGTGTCCGGCTGGCCTGTTCCTCCGCCTGTTGGAGTGAAGTTCCAACGGTCCGGCGCCGGGCAACGTAGCCCACGCCGGCCCCGACCAGCAATCCCGCCAGGCCGACGATAATGGCTATCGCCAGCATGAAGGTTCTCCAGGGGTATCAGTTTGGGAGACATAAACACAAGTAAACTGCGTCCGCCCTCGCGGAACAGTGAGGAGATCGTACGCGTAACCGGCGGGGGGCGTCAAAAGAAGCGAGCCGCCGTGCCCAACCCCTGCTGCCACGCCCCGCACGCTTCCTGTAGGATCCGGCTCGATGGAGGACTGCCGTGCCTGAGATTGCTATCCAGCCCTTTGGCCAGGCAGATATCCCCGCGGCTGCACACCTCCTCGCTGCCCGCCATGCGGCCAACCGCCGGCGCCTGCCGTTCCTTTCCGCCCGGCTTGAGGAGCCGGCGGTCTGTGAGGCGGAGATAGCGGCCCTGTTCCGCAGGAAACGTGCCGGGGGTGCGGTGGCGAAGCGCAACCGGGAGGTCGCCGGCTTCCTCTTCGGAGAGCAGATGCTCTTCGCGCCCCACCAGCACCCCTACCAGTACATCCACCCCCACTCGATCGAGATGCCGGTCCAGGGCCACGCGGTGGCCCCCGGCGAGGACCAGCAGACCATCTACCGGGCACTCTACGGCTTCCTCGCTGAACGCTGGGTGGGCGATGGCTTCTTCGCCCACCGGCTCTACATCGTTCCCGGCGATGCGGAGCTCCAGGAGGCCTGGGTTGCCCTGGGCTTCGGGCGGCACACCACCTGCGCCACGCGCGACACCGCGACGCCAGTGCCCGTCCGCGCCACTGCTGGCGTCGAAATCCACCGGGCCGGCCGGGAAGACCTCGAAGTCGTGCTCTCGCTCGCCCACTCGCTCGGGTTACATCATGTGCAGGCGCCCATGTTCTGGCCGATGCTGCAGACGGTTGAGCCCGCCAACCGCGAATTCCATGCCCGTGCGCTTGAGGCCGGCACCGAGCCCTACTTCGTCGCCTACCAGGGCGGGCGCCCCGTGGGTATGCAGACGTTTCTGCGGCCGGGCTTCACGCCACCGATCATCGACCTCGAGGCCGACGTCTACCTGTACGAGGGCGTGGTCGAGCCGGACGTTCGCGGCGGCGGTCTGGGCCGGGCACTGCTCGACCACCCCATGGCCTGGGCGCGCAGGAGCGGCTATCGCACCTGCACCCTTCACTTCGCGAGTAACAACCCCAGCGGTGCGCCGTTCTGGCTCGGGCAGGGCTTCGTGCCGGTCGAACACTCGATGGACCGCATAATCGACAGCCGCATCGCCTGGGCGAACGGGCGGGCGTGAGCCGCCCGGGCGCCTTCAGCTCTCTGCGAAGGCCCGGCACTTGATGGCCCGCTCCATGTCGTCGTTCGCTTCGCGCAGCATGCGGCGGAGCAGGGTCTGGTCCTCCGCGACTGTCGCCAGGAGCGCATCCGAGCGCGCCAGCGTCTCCTGCTCCACCCGGTAGGCGGGAAACAGCGCACCGAAGTAGTCGTTCAGGAACTCGTTGTCCTGGCGAACCCGGAACAGGTCCGCCACGCGCGTGAAGAAGCCCTCCACGTATGGCGCCAGGATCTCGCGCTGGTGAGCCCAGTTGAAGCCGGCCATCGCCGCCGCTGTCAGGTAGAGCGAGCCATAGCCCTCCCCGTGGAAGCGCTCCCAGGCCCGCGCCTTCACATCCGGGTCCGGGGCCGAGGTCTCGGCCCGGAGCGCCATGCGCTGCCCGCGGTCCGAAGAGTCGCGCGCCTTTTCCCTGTCCAGCCGTTCAGCCGCCCCAGGCACGCCGTGGGCGAGCCAGCGGATGGCGATGTTCCAGCGCATCTCCTGGTCCACAGTCAGCCCCGGGACAGCTTCCTCCACGTCGGCGAGGTGCCCGGCGAGTGCAAGATCCTCCGGGACCGAGGCGCAGCCGATGAGGAATCGCGCCCAGGTGATCTTCGCATCGCCTCCAGGCGCTGCCTGCAGGGCTTCCCAGGCGGCGCCGAACATGCGATGCGCCTCACCGTTGCGCTGGTTTTCGGGAACATAGCGGCCCAGCGCTGCCGAGGCATTGGCCAGCACAGCCTCCACAACGTCGATCCGCTCCTCCAACGCGACCTTCTCCCGCACAAGTGCCAGGTATTCCACGGAGCTGAGCTGCTGGTCGCGGACCATGTTCCACAGCGATGACCAGAGCAGCTGCCGCAGCAACAGGTCATCCACCCGCTCGATGCTTCGGCGTACGAAGGCGAGCGATTGGTCATCAAGCGCCACTTTCACAAAGCCCAGGTCGTTGTAGTTGGGGAACACCAGTGATGGGCCCGGCAGCCCGCGTGCGCCTGCCACCTCCGCGACCTCGCCTGCGAGCCTCAGCGGCAACGCTGCGGTCTCCACTCGGCCATCACGCTCCGTCAGCAGCCCCACCTCCAGGTAGTGCGGGCGAAGTACCGGGTAGGCCGCAGGGGCGGTCTGGCCAACCGAAAGCCGGGTCAGCCGCTCACCATCTGACTCCCAGGAGGCCGCCACCGTGTTCAGCGACGAGGTCTCGAGCCAGAGCCTGGACCACTCCTTGAGGTCGTGCCCGCTCCCCTTTTCGAGTGCGGCGAGGAACTGTGCAAGCGTGGCATTGCCGTAGGCGTGGGTGCGGAAGTAGTGCCGCATCCCTTCCCGGAATCCGTCCATGCCGATAAAAGCCACAAGCTGCTTCAGCACCGAGGCGCCCTTGCCATAGGTAATGCCGTCGAAGTTGAGGAACGTCTCGTCGGTGTCGGCGACCTGCCCGGCGATCGGGTGGGTGGTCACCAGCTGGTCCTGGCGGTAGGCCCAGTTCTTGATGGCAGCGTTGAAATCCTGCCAGCCCGATGGACCAAAGCGCGTCGCTTCGTCCATGCACAGGTAGGCCATGTAGGTGGCGAAGCTCTCGTTCAGCCAGAGGTCGTTCCACCAGCGCATCGTCACCAGGTCGCCGAACCACATGTGTGCCATCTCGTGAAGCACCGTCTCCGCCCGCCGGCGGCGCTGGGTGTCCGTTGGGGGGTCGCGAAAGACCATGTACTCGTTGTGGGTCACGCAGCCCACGTTCTCCATAGCCCCGGCGTTGAACTCGGGCACGAAGATCTGGTCGTACTTGCCGAACGGGTACGGGAAGTCGAAGAAGCTGGCGAAAAAGTCCAGCCCTTGCCTGGTGACCGTGAAGAGCTCGTCGCTGTCGAGGTGCTTCACCAGCGACTTCCGGCAGAACAGGCCGATGTCGATGTCGCCATGCCGGTCCCTGAAGGCGTGGTAGGGCCCCGCAACCAGCGCGAACAGGTACGTGCTGAACTGCTGCGTGGTCTCGAAGGTCCGCCTTACCCGCCCCTCACCGGCATCGCTGGTCCCGGCCAGGCGGCTGTTGGCAATCACCTCCCACTTCGCCGGCGCCGTCACGGTCAGGCTGTAGGTCGCCTTGATATCGGGCTGGTCGAAGCAGGGAAACAGGCGGTGCGCCTCGAAAGGTTCGAAGTTCGAGTACAGGTACTCCTCGCCGTCCTCGGGGTCGAAGAACTGGTGGAAGCCGTCGCCCAGGTGGTCGTACTCGTTCTCATAGACCACCCGGACCACAGTCTGGCCACGTAGCAGGCGCCCCGGCAAACGGAGCCGGTAGCCGGCCCGGTCCGGCGGCGTGAGTTCCCCGTTTATCTCCAACCGCTCGATCGTCTTGCCACGGAAGTCCAGGAAGGTGTCTTCGCCGCCCGCGGCGTTGAAGGCAATGGTCACTTCGCCGCGGTAGGTGGGGCTTCCAGCGCGAAGGTCAAACGCCAGTGTGTAGGCGCAAGCGGAGATTTGCGCCGCCCGCTTCTCTGACTCGGTCTGCGTCAGGACATCACGGGACATAGTTTCCGGGCTTGATGTGGTCATTCTTCCCCCCTCGCCGGGCGGCCGCCCGGGGGATGTGATGGCACGCCAGGCGGCCGCCAGTTACGGCCGTGCAAGCGAGATTTCAGCGTACAACCCCCCGCCGCTACCGGTCAGCAGGCGCGCGCACACTGCCTGCCACTCCTGGCCGCGGTCGTGCCTGGAGGCCCTGGCCTCCTCGTGCGCGCCCACGCGCAGGAAGACCCCGAAGGGGTCTCGCACGTAACGCCGAAAGAGGGTGAAGGCACTCACTCACGAGTCGCCTATCACGCTTGAGGTCAGTTCTTGTGACAGAAGACACCCCTGCTTCCTCGTCGGCACGGCCAGGCCGAGGCCCGGCCCCCGGCCTGGTCACTTGGGTCGGAAGCAAATGGCAGCCGCGGCCGCTTCGGCTACGACATGACGGACCCGATCCCCGGCGATGGATGCGCCTACTGTGCCGGGCGGCGATGCCCCGGCGGGCACCCATTCAGCTTCCATCGCCCCGGTAGTGTGGGCACGGGCCCGGACGGCAATCTGGTCGATGCCGTGGCGTTGCTCTGCTTCGGCCGGGAACACCACATCGTTCTGTGCTTCGACATGTATCACGGCGCGAAGGCGTCAAGGATCCCGGAGGATCCTGGAACCGGAGAGCCGACCGGGCGGGGTACCGCGCACCTTCGCTTCCGCAACTTCCCGGACCAGGCCGATGGCTATGGTGTCGCGCGTGTTCCGAACATTCCGCCAGACGTCCCGCAGCAACTCCTTCGGCCGCGGTTCGTAGTGGATTCGGTCCTTTCCTCGGCTACACCTTCGCGCCCGAGCCGCATCCCACTGGCGACCAGGGTGAGGCCCTGGCGTGACCCGGCTGCCACTCTCCGCCTGACGGTGTGGGGCGTCCCGGCGTAATGCCACGATGACAGCCGGGGCGCCCCCGGGGGGGATTGACCACCTCCGGCCAGCGGGTTTGCGGCCACATCGCGCGACCATCGAACCGGTTCCCCGATATGATGCGCAGAGATGGACAGCGCTTTCCTCGATGTCCGTACGCACGGTTACGCCCGTGTCGCTGTGTGCGTCCCCGCGATCCGGGTAGGTGACCCGGCCTTCAATGCAGAGGCCCACCTGGAGCTCCTGCAAGAGGCGCACGAGGCGGGGGCGCACTACGCCCTCTGCCCGGAGCTTGGCCTGACCGGCTACTCGAGCGGCGATCTCTTCTTTCAGCAGGTGCTGATCGAAGGCGCACTCGATGCCCTGCTCCGCGTTGCCGAGGAGACGGAATCCTGGAACATGCTCATCTCGCTCGGCCTCCCGCTGGTGGCCGATGGCATGCTCTTCAACGCCGCAGTGACCATCTACGGCGGACGCGCCGTGATGGCGGCGCCAAAATCGTATCCTCCGAACTATCGCGAGTTCTACGAGATGCGCTGGTTCCAGCCTGCTGCCAGCGCCCTATCTACCGAAATCATGCTGCTCGGCCACAGCACGCCTTTCGGTACGGACGTGATCGTTACGCATCCTTCCGTGCCAGGTTTCGCCCTGCACACCGACATCTGCGAGGACATCTGGGTGCCCGTCCCGCCCGGGACCGTCGCCGCGCTTTCCGGTGCCACGGTGCTCGCCAACCTCTCCGCCTCAAACATCACCGTGGGCAAGTGGGAATACCGCCAGGACCTGGTGCGCGGCTCATCGGCGAGAAACCTGGCGGTGCAGATGTACGGCGCCGCCGGCTTCGGCGAGTCGAGCGCCGACCTCGCCTGGGACGGCCACGGCATCATTGCCGACCGTGGTGAAATCGTCGGCGAAACGGCGCGCTTTTCCCTCCGTGGCGCCATCGCCGTCGCCGATGTTGACCTGCTTGCCCTTCAGCAGGACCGCATGCGGCAAACTTCCTGGGGCCAGAACGCCGCTGCCTTCGCCGCTCCCGTTCGCGAGGTATCAGCGCCCCCGCTCCTTGAGAGGCGCGAGCAGGGCACCTACCACCACCTCCTGCGGGTGGTCGATCCCCATCCCTACGTCCCGTCCGACCCCGCGAAGCTCGACAGCCGCTGCAACGAGATCTTCCAGGTCATGACCACCGCACTCGCCCGCCGTCTCCAGTCGCTTCCTCCCGGGATGCGCAGGGTGGTGCTTGGTGTCTCGGGTGGCCGCGACTCGACCCTGGCGCTGATCGTCGCCGGGCGCGCGATGGCCCTCCTGGGTCTACCGCCCGGCTCTGTGATCGGGGTGACGATGCCCGGGTTCGGCACCTCACCCGAGACCTACCGCATCTCCCGCGAGCTCATCCACCGGCTTGGCGCGACCCTGCGCGAGGTCGATATCCGCGAGCTTTCGGGCGAGATCTTCGCTGCGATAGGGCATGACCCCGGGGTCGAAGACCTCACCTTCGAGAATGTCCAGGCGTGGGCCCGGAAGTTCGTGCTTTTCTCCTTCGCATCGAAAGAGCGCGGAATCGACCTTGGCACGGGTGACCTTACCGAGATGGCCCTGGGCTGGTCGACCTACGGTGGCGATCACATGTCCCATTACGCCGTCAACGCTGGCGTCCCGAAGACGCTGGTTTCCCATCTCATCGCCTGGGCCGCCGAGCGCGTCTACGCCGATGACGCTGCCGTCGCCCAGGCCCTTCGCGATGTGCTCGCGACGCCAATCAGCCCCGAGCTTCGGTCGCCGACGCCCAATGGGGAGATCTCCCAGCTTTCGGAGGAGATCCTCGGCCCATACGAGCTCCACGACTTCTTTCTCTACGCATTCACGCGCTTCGGCTTTGGGCCCCGGCGCATTGCCCGCATGGCCCTCCACGCCTTCGGTGACAGGTACACAATCGGCGAAATCCGCCGCTGGCTCCTGCTCTTCATCGAGCGGTTCTTCGCCGCCCAGTTCAAGCGCGATTGCGTCCCCGGCTCACCGAAGGTCGGGTCCGGTGGGGCCCTCTCACCGCGCAGCGACTGGCGCATGCCACCCGACGCTTCGCCGTCTGCCTGGCTCGAGGAGGCGGCAGGCGTCCCCGAGCAGTTACATTGAGCTCCTGTGTTACAATCATGTTAAGTCTCTAAGGGAGGGACACGATGGGGACAGAAACCGCCAATGACGCCGAAACGAGGGTGAAGGCCGCCAGCGAGCATCTCTACGAGGCGATGACCCACCACTTCGGCCCGCTTGACCTCGGCGCCCACCAGCCCATCGTTCGCGCCATCTCCGAGTACGCGCAGCGCAACCGGGAGCATGACGATGTCGGCATCAAGCAGGCCAGCGCGCATGTCTACGAGGCCCTCAGCCGCCATTTCGGCCCGCTCGACCTCGGCGCCACCGACCCCCTGGTGAAGGCTCTCGCCGAATATGGCGATGCCTGCCGTGTGGCGGGTGTGAAAGAGTAGCCGCTTCACTTCTCGGCCGTTTTCCCGCATTGGCTTCCGCCGGGACCGCCTGCCACAATCTCCGGCCATGGCAAAGCAGTTAGATCAGGGGGCACTGGCGGACGCCATTGGGGCATTGCCGCTCTTCCAGGGCCTTGGCAATAGCCTTCGCTGCGAACTCGCACGGCGCGCCGTCTGGCGTGAATACCTCCCGGGGGAGTTCATCTTCATCGAGGGCGAGGAGTCGCCCGGCCTCTATTACCTGGAATCGGGCTGGCTCAAGGTCGTCAAGTCATCGCCCCAGGGGCGGGAGCAGGTGCTCAAGTTCGTGGGGCCCGGCGAGACCTTCAACGAAGTTGGCGTCTTCGCTCGCCGCCCCAACCCCGCCTCTGCAGTCGCCCTGGAAACCAGCGGTGTCTGGCTGCTCCCTCGTAGCGAGCTCTCCCGCCTGGTGCGCGAGCACCCCGAGTTCGCCGAGAGCACGATCGGCCAGATGGCCGACCGCCTCACGCACCTCGTTGGGCTCGTTGCTGACCTCTCCCTCCGTACCGTCACGGGCCGCCTTGCCCGCCTCCTCCTCGACGACTCCGTCAACGGTGTGCTCTACCGGCCACGCTGGTACACCCTTGCCGAACTGGCGTCGCGCCTCGGAACCGTCCCCGACGTCATCCAGAGAGCCGTCGCGGGGCTCGCGGGCGAGGGCGTCATTGAGGTGCGGCGCAGCGAGTTCCGCATTCGCGACCGGGCCCGGCTTGAAGACCTCGCCGACTGACGGTCGCCACCCAGCCCCCCAAATCCCGCTCACCACGCCGGCGCCAACCCGCTAGAATGGCGCCCATCGTCCCACGGAGGTCCAACAGTGGCCCCTCTCCCTCTCGCTGGCATCAAGGTCCTCGATCTCACATGGGTGGTGGTCGGCCCTGCTGCCGTCCGGCTGCTCGCCGATTTCGGCGCAACCGTAATCCATGTCGAGACCGGCACCCGGGTTGACACCGCCCGCACCGTGAGCCCATACAAGGGCGGCAAGCCAGACCCCGCCATGTCTGTCCTCTCGGCGAACATGAATGCCAACAAGCTGGGCGTGCAGCTCAATCTCTCGACCGCGGAGGGCCGGGACGTCATCCGGTCGCTCGTCGCCTGGGCCGATGTCGTCACGGAGTCCTTCACCCCTTCCGCCATGCCCGCCTGGGGTTTCGACTACGAGAGCCTCAAGAAGATCAATCCAGGCATCATCATGATGAGCACCTGCCTCTGCGGCGCGACTGGCCCGCTTGCCGGGTTCGCCGGCTTCGGCAACCTGGGCGCCGCCCTCGGCGGCTTCGTTGACTACTGGGGCTGGCCCGACCGGGCTCCCGCCGGCCCCGCCGGGGCCTACACCGACTATGTCGCACCCCGCTTCATCGCCAGCTCCATCCTCGCCGCACTAGAACACCGGCGCCGGACGGGCGAGGGCCAGCACATCGACCTCTCCCAGGCCGAGGCCGCCATGCACTTCCTTACGCCGGCGCTCCTGCGCTTCGGGGTGGATGGCGTGGCGCTCCCCCGCGCTGGCAACTCCGACCCCGTGATGTGCCCCCACGGTGTCTACCCCTGCAAGGGCGACGAAGAGTGGGTGGCCATCGCCTGCCAGGCTCCCGCACTCTGGCCCAAACTGGCAGCGCTCATCGGCGAAGAGGCGCGCGACCCCCGCTTTGACACCCTCCTGGGACGCCGCCGCCACGCCGCCGAGCTCGATGCGGTCGTCTCTGCCTGGACTTCGCAGCTTGAGGACGACGAGGTTGAGCGGCTCTGCCAGGAGCGGGGCATCTCGGCCCATGCGCTCACAACATCGGCCGAAGCGCTGGCGGAGCCCAACCTGGCGGACCACTTCGTCTGGATGGAGCAGAGCGTCATGGGATCGATTCCAATAGAGGCGCCGCGCATCCGCCTCTCTCGCACCCCCGCAAGCGTGCGCAAGCCGGGCCCGGCGCTCGGCGAGGACAACGACTATGTCCTTCGCGAAACCCTCGGCATGGGCGATGAGCAGATCGCCGACCTCGCGATCGCGGGAGCGCTGGAGTAGGACCCCGGGCCGAATCAGCAGTCCAGACGCTCGTTCAGCGCCGCAACCAGCCCCCCAATGGGCACGCGTAGCTGCTCTTGCGAATCACGCTCACGGATCGTTACCGCATCGTCTTCGAGCGAATCGAAGTCCACCGTGACGCAGAACGGCGTGCCTATCTCGTCCTGGCGCCGGTAGCGGCGGCCGATGGACTGCGTCTCGTCGTACTGCGTCATCCACTTCGGGCGTACGAGGTCGTACACCCGCCGCGCCAGCGGCCGCAGCTTTTCGTTCTTCGATAGCGGCAGCACCGCCACCTTGATCGGCGCGATGTTCGGCCGGAACTTGAGGACGACGCGGCTGTCGCCCTTCTCGTCCGGCTCCTCCGTGTACACATCAAGCAGCACCACGGCGAGCGTGCGGCTCAGCCCGGCAGCGGGCTCGACCACATACGGCACAAGATGCTCGCCGCTTTCTTCGTCGAAGTAGCTGATCGGGTGGCCGCTCTGGGCGCTGTGCGCCTTCAGGTCATAGTCGGTCCGGTCGGCCACACCCTCGAGTTCGCCCCAGCCCCACGGGAAGAGGTACTCGATGTCCGTCGTCCCCGCGCTGTAGTGCGAAAGCTCCTCCTTCGCGTGCTCACGCAGGCGAAGACGCGAAGGGTCAATGCCCACCACCTCGGTGTACCAGCGCAGCCGCTCATCCACCCAGTAGCGATACCACTCCAGGTCGGTGCCGGGCTTGCAGAAGAACTCCATCTCCATCTGCTCGAACTCGAGCGTGCGGAAGATGAACTTCCCCGGCGTGATCTCGTTGCGGAAGCTCGTGCGCGCCTGGGCAATCCCGAACGGCAGCTTCCGCCGCATCGACGTCACCACGTTCTCGAAGTTCACGAACATGCCCTGCGCGGTTTCCGGGGGCAGATAGGCCACCGCCGTCTCGTCGGCCACCGGTCCCACCTGCGTCTTGAACATCATGTTGAACATCCGTGGTTCGGTCAGCTCGCCGCCATCGTTCGGGCAGACCACCTGGCCGGCAGCGTTGCGCCTCACCTCGCCGTAGGCACCTTCCTCCAGGTGGTCGAGCCGGAAGCGCATCTGGCACTTTCTGCAGTCGACCAGCGGGTCGGTGAAGTTCGCTACATGTCCGCTGGCCACCCACACGTTGGGGTTGGTAATCAACGCCGCGTCGATGCCCACCACGTCGTCGCGGTCGCGCACCATCGACTTCCACCACGCCTCGCGTATGTTCCGCTTTAGTTCGACGCCCAGCGGGCCGTAGTCGTACGTGTTGGCGAAGCCGCCGTAGATCTCGGCGGAAGGGAAGACGAAGCCGCGGCGTTTCGCCAGCGAGACGATGGTTTCCAGGTCGGGAGCGGGCAATGCAGGTTTCCGTGCGCAGCAAGTCTCGCGACGCCGGGTGCGCCGCGGCTGAACCTTCACCTTAGCGCACCCCTATCCAATGGGCAGTCGCGGCTACGAGGGCGCGAGCCGCCGGCGCAGCTCGCTGGTATCCACCGGCAGGTCAAATACCTTCTCGCGCGAGGTAGCCCCGGAGACCAGCACCACATCGCGCGATGGGATGCCGAGGGCCTTTGCCAGGAGCTTCGTCACCGCGGCGTTCGCGGCGCCATCCGCGGGCGCCGCCGTTACCCTCACGCCCAGCACACCGCGCTCATCAAACCCGGTGACGGCGTCGCGACTGGCACGCGGCGTGACGCGGACGGAGATTCGGGCCATGCCGTCCAGTCTAAGCTGGCTGCCCCTCTCAGCGCTGGTGCATTCTCGGGTCGAGCAGGTCTACCAGCGCATCGCCGAGCAGGTTCCAGGCGAAGAAGAAGAGCACCACCGGCAGGGCTCCCGAAAGCAAGAGGTGGGGCGTCGCCTGGAAGGTTCGCACCCCCGCTCCATCGGCAATCATGTTCCCGAAGCTGGGTGTCGGCGGGGTGATCCCCAACCCGAGGAAGCTCAGCGTAACCTCCGCACCGGCGATGCTCGCCATCGAACCCGAAAGCCCCACCATGAACAGCGGCAGGATGCCCGGCAGGATGTGCCGCGTGATAACTCGCCACGTCGAAGCCCCGTAGAGCTCGGCAGCCACCACGTAGTCTGCCTCGCGGATGGAAAGCGCCAGGCTGCGCACAATCCGGCTCGAACCGATCCAGGCGAATGGCACCGTGGCGCCGACGATGATGGTGAATTGCATCAGGGTCTTGGCGTCGTCCCCCAGCCAGGTGTGCTCACGCAGCCAGTAGGAAGCATCGTCAATCCGCGTACGGAAGGCCGCCGTGATGGCGAGGAGCAGGAAAAGCGTCGGCAGACCGGAAAGAACCTCACCGACCCGCATGATCAGCGTATCGACCCACCCTCCCCGGTAGCCTGCGACCAGGCCCAGCCCTACGCCGAGGAAGAGCCCCCCCGTGATGGTCACAGCGACCGTGAACAGGATGGTGGTTCGCGCGGCGTAGAAGACGCGCGAAAGCATGTCGCGCCCCAGCGTGTCGGTCCCCAGCAGGTGCTCCGCCGAAGGTGGTTGGCGGACATCCTCCACTGTGCGCCGCTGCTCGTTCGGGTCGTAGGGCGCAATCAGGGGGGCGAACACGCCGCAGAAGTAGAACACCAGCAGGTAGGCAAGAGCGAGCACAGCCAGCTTCTTGCGGATGATGAGGCGGAACATCCGCCGCTTCATCGATGGCGCTGACGCCACGGCCTGTTCTGCTTCCGCTGTCCCGGCCGTCACCTAGCCCCTCCTGGCCCCGACCCTCACCCTCGGGTCGATGATCGCGTAGGAGATGTCGATGAGGACGTTGGCCAGCACGAAGAGCGTCGAACCGAACAGGACCAGCGCCAGGATGACGTCATAGTCCGGCGCCGTTACGGCAGCCAGTGACTCCCGTGCAATCCCCGGGATTCCGAAGTACTGCTCGGTGAAGAGCGCCCCCGCAGTCATCCCCGGCAACGAGAGCCCAATTACCGTGATCATCGGGAGCAGCGCGTTTCGCGTGATGTGCGTGACGACCACCGTGCGTTCCTTGAGCCCCTTTGCACGGGCTGTGCGCACATAGTCTTCGTGCATGACGCTCACAACCGACGCGCGCATGAAACGGGCCACCCCGGCCACCCCAGGAAGCGACATAATGAGCAAGGGCATGATGATGTTGGGGCTCCAGACGCCCTCCCAGCCAAGCCGCACCCAGCCCAGCCGGACGGCAAAGAGATACTGCAGAATGGGAATCGCGACGAAGACCGGGACCGCGTCGAGCGCCAGCCAGAAGCTGATTGTGAGCGGGTCGAGGAACGTCCCCCGTGCCAGCGCGGCGTACACCCCCACGGGAATGCCAAGCGCGAAGGTGATGAAGAGCGCCATCGCTCCCAGCTGGGTCGAGACCTTGATCTTCGGCCAGATGACCTCGCTCACCGTGAAGTCCTGGTGCCGCGTGGAAACGCCAAGGTCACCGTGGAAGAGGTTGCGCATGTACTTGACGTACTGCACGTATACCGGCTCATCGTAGCCATACTTGTCGCGCAGTACCGCCGCCCTCTCTTCGTCGTAGTGGCGGCCCAGGATCGTGTCAACCGGGTCACCGGGCGCCAGGCGTAGGATCCAGAAGACAATCACCGAGATGGCGAAGAGCACCGGGACCGCCCAGAGGAGCCGCCGAACTGCGTAGCCAAACAGGCCGGGGCCCACGGCCGCTATTCCTCAGTCGCGGCGATCTCGATGTAGCGATAGCGCGGCACTGTCATGGGGACCGAGGGCCAGTTCTTCACGCAAGGCTTCACCAGCAGGTGCTCCACCGGCCAGAAATCGGGGATAACGGCTGCGTCATCGAGGATCAGCTGCTCCGCCTTCGCGTAGAGCGCGAATCGCTTCTCCTTGTTCGACTCGCTGCGGGCTTCCAGGAGGATCCTGTCCACCTCCGGGTTCGAGTAGCCCTGCTCATTCTGCACGCTCTCGCTGTGGAAGAGCTTGTCGATGAAGTCCTCCGGGTCCGGGTAGTCGGCGGCCCAGCCTGCTGAGAACATCTGGAAGGTCCCGCGGCGCAGCTCCCTCAGGAAGGCCGAGTACTCACTCGCCTGCAACTCCACGTCGATCCCCAGGATCTCTTTCCAGCCTGCTGTGATCGCGGTCAAGACGTCCGGGGCGTCTCCACCCTGGCCCGCATACGTCAGCACGATGCGCGGCATCTTGCCGGCGTACTTTGACTCGCTGAGCGTCTGCTTTGCCCTGTCCGCGTCAAAGGAGTAGGCGGACACGCTTTCTGTGTAGCCCGGCATGTCGGGCGGCAGGATGCCGTCGGCCACGCGCTGCGAGTCGAAGAACAACACCTGGTTGATTCGCTCCTTGTCGACCGACATCGCCATTGCCTGCCGCACCTTCAGGTCATCAAACGGCGGCTTGCGCATGTTGAAGGCAAGATACGAGACGGACATCCGGGGCTGGGGCTTGTACTCCTTGCTCAGCGGGCTGTTGCCGCCCTTCACCGCCTCAAGCTCGATTCCCGGCACTCCACCAATGTGAAGCTCGTCGTTCTCGTAGCGCGTGAGAATCGAACCTCCACCAAGTTCGAAGACCACCTCTGCGAGCTTCGCCACTCCCAGGTGGTAGCGGTCGTTCCGCGCCAGCCGGATGCGCTCCGCCGGCGTGAACTCCACCAGGCGGAAGGGGCCGGTGCCGTTGGGCTTCTGGGTCCAGTTGCGGGGGTTCTTCTGCACCTGGTCCTTGTCGACCACGAACGCGACCGGATACGTCAGTTCCGCCAGGAAGTACTCCGATGGCTGCACAACCCGGATCTCCAGCGTCTTCTCATCGATCGCCTTCACCCCGCTAACCTCGGTCGCCTTATTGCTGAAGCGCTCCTTCACGCCCACGATGTTGCTCAGGTAGAGGGTGACCGTCGGCGAGCCGTTCGCCGGGTCGGCCGCCCTTTCGAAGCTGTACTTGAAGTCGTTCGCCGTCACCCGCCGGTTGCTGTTGTGGAAAACCACATCGTCGCGCAACGTGAAGGTGTAGGTCTTCCCACCATCGGAGACCTTCCACTCCCTGGCGATATCCGGCACTACCTTCAGGCTCAGGTCCAGCGTGACCAGCCCGCCGAAGACCTCGACCACGTATTCGCTCGTGCCTTCATCGCGTACCTGGATTGGGTCCAGGACAGAGGCGGGGTCAGACCCGAAGGTGATCAGCTTGTCGCCGCCACAGATTCCGCCCGATGCGGACTTCTTCGTGGGGGTGCTCCCCTCCGAGGGACGATCGCTTCCGCCATTGCCGTCACCATCCCCGCCCGCGGCCAGGATCACTACGAAAACGACGCCCACGGCGAGGATGAGGAAGGCGACAAAGCCCATCATCAGAGTCAGCGTGCGATTCGACATCCAGCTTCACCACCGAGGGATTTCAACTAACCGTACGCTGGCCGGCTCGCTTGCGATGGCCAGCACCGATGGACTACCGCAGACAGGGTACATGGCAGGAGCGGGCCGGTGAATGCTCCACTCGCCCGCAGGAAAGGGCGCTTAACGGTCAGACAGGCTCCACATCGGTCACTACACGCAGCCCGAGCTCGTCGAGCTGCCCCACATCAACCGGCGATGGGGCGCCCATCAGAGGATCCAGGCCCGACGACGCCTTGGGGAAAGCGATCACATCGCGGATGTTTTCGGTGCCGGCCAGCGACATTAGCAGCCGGTCGATGCCCATTCCGACGCCCCCCATGGGCGGCGCCCCGAACTCAAGCGAATCCAACACCACGCCGAAACGGTCCTGCATCTGCTCGCGCGTGTACTTCATCAGACCGAGAACCTTCTCCTGGTCTGCGCGGTTGCTGATTCGGACCGAGCCGCCACCAATCTCCGCGCCGTTCAGGGTCAGGTCGTACTGGCGCGCAACTACCCGGCCCGGGTCCGAGTCCAGCAGCTCCCGGTCTTCCGGGCGGAACCCCGAGAACGGGTTGTGGGTCGCGTCCCAACGGTCCTCCTCGGGCCGCCACTCCAGCAGCGGAAAGCCTGTGACCCAGGCGAAGGAGAGGACGCCGGGCGTCTTCAGCCCCAGCCTGTCGCCAAGCGCGTCTCGCACCCTGTGGAGCGATGCCGCTACCACCTCCCGCGTGTCGGCAACGATGAGCAGCATGTCGCCTTCGGCCGCGCCGGCCAGCGTGCTGACTCCGCGTAGCTCCCCCCCGGTGAGGAACTTCGCAATGGGCGAGCGGACCTCGCCGCCGGGCAGGAGGCCTATCGTCGCCAGCCCTTTCGCGCCCCCGCCGCGCGCGATCTCGGTCAGCTCATCGATCTCTCGCCTGGTCATGTCCGCCTTGGAGGGGACACGAATGGCCTTTATCTCTCCACCCGCTGCCAGCGCACTCGCGAACACCTGGAAGCTCGATGAGCGCAGGGGTTCGGCGATGCTGGCGAACTCCAGGCCGTAGCGCAGGTCTGGCCTGTCGATGCCGAAGCGTGCCATGCAGTCGGCGTAGTCGAGCCGCGGGAACGGGCTTGACTGCGGTCCGGGGCCGAACTCGCGCGCGATTCCTGCGTAGAGCTCCTCGATCAGCCCCATCACGTCGCTCTCATCGACGAAGCTCATCTCCAGGTCGAGCTGGGTGTGTTCGGCCACGCGGTTGGCGCGGAAATCCTCGTCCCGGTAGCAGCGGGCAATCTGGAAGTACTTCTCGAACCCCGCCACCATCAGCAGTTGCTTGAGGATCTGTGGCGACTGGGGGAGCGCGAAGAAGTGCCCCGGGCGCATGCGCGAAGGCACCAGGAAGTCCCGCGCCCCTTCGGGCGTGGACTTGATGAGCGTGGGCGTCTCCACCTCCACGAAACCGCGCCCGGCAAGGAAGTCGCGAATGTAGCGCACCACCTCGTGCCGCAGGCGGATCGTCCGCGCTACATCGGGCCGGCGTAGGTCCAGGTAGCGGTACTTCAGGCGGAGCGTCTCGTCCACTTCCACGGGCTCGTTGATGTAGAAGGGCGGCGTCTCCGACTCGGCCAGGACCTCGCACCGCGTGGGGATGACCTCGACCTCTCCCGTCGGGATGTTTCGGTTCACCGTAGCCGGGGAGCGCGGCTGCACAGTGCCTTCAATTGCCAGGACCCATTCGCTCCGTGCGCGGTGCGCGACCTCGTGCGCCGCCGCGTTCCCCGGGTCGAAAACGGCCTGCACCAGCCCGTGCGAGTCGCGGAGGTCGATGAAGATAAGGCCGCCATGGTCGCGGCGGCGGTGGACCCACCCCGCCAGCCGCACGGTGCGTCCCGTGTCGGCCGCGCGCAGGTCGCCGCAGTAGGTGTCTTTCAGCATGGACGAAGGGTATCAGGCGCCCGGCGAAGCCGCCTGCCGCTGCGCGGGCGGGAGCACCTCTTGCAGCTCGGCGCGAAAGGCGGCGTCAAGCTCATCTGCCATGCGGCGTTGAAAGCGCCCGTAGGCTGCCACGAGCGCCTCGCCCCCGGCCGTCAGCGAAGTGTGCCCTCCGCCTGCGCCGCCCACCTCGGAATGCACGAGGGACATCTCAAGGTTCTCCTCGAGTTCCTTCACCTTGCCCCAGGCGCGCCGGTACGAGAGCCCCATGGCCGCCGCCGCGCCCGCGAGCGACCCTGTCTCCGCGACCAGCTCCAGCAGCCGGAGGCGGTAGTCTGACATGACCAGCCGGCCATCGCACTCAAGCCAGAGCTTCTGCCGGGGAGCAAACGCGGCCATCGGCTCAGGTTAGCACGCCCGCTCAGGCGTTGATGTCGCCCCGGTGGGACTGGATTGCCATCACATGGGAGTAGTCGTTGATGGTGAGCACTGCCCGCCGCGTGTCGGCCGCCCGCACCACCGTGATCGAGGTGTGGTGCACCGCCACAAGGTGATCATAATGCGAACCGAACATGTGGCTCAGGTAGGCGTTGATGACGCCGCCGTGGCAGGCAACCACGACGCGGTGGCCGATGCCCTCTGCAGCGATCCGGTCGATGGCAGCCACAACGCGGGTCCGGAAGGAGTCGACATCCTCAACGTGCGGGTACGCCGAATGCTTGCGCGAGCGCGACACGTGGCGATAGATCTCGGCCAGCTCATCCTTCGAGTACAGCTCCAGCAGGCCCTTGTCCTGCGGCGCTTTCTGCCAGAGGTCAATCTCGCGCAGGTCGTCGCGGACAACCGGGGTCAGGTTGTGGTGGCGCGCAATCTCGTTGCCCGTGTCAAAGGCGCGTCGCATCGGGCTGACGAAGACCATGCCGATCCTCGCCGGCGCAAGCCGCTCCCCCACTGCTCGCGCCTGCTTCCACCCCATCTCCGAAAGCGGCGCGTCGAGGGCGTCGCCCAGCTTGATGTTCTCGTGGAACTTCTGCTCGCCGTGGCGCACGAGCAGGATCTCGCACATCCCCTCGAATGAGGCGGCGAAGGGGTTCTCCAGGTCAATTGTGCGTACGCGCGGGGTGGTGGTCATTGCCTCTCCTGGTGTTGTTCCGCTGGTTCTCGGTGCGATACCCGCTCGCTCGCTGCGATGAAGGCACGCAGCCCCGTGGAAAGGGCGCCAATCTCGGCGCCGGACATCTCGGCGAGGATGCGGTGCATGAACTGCTCGGCCTTGTGCTCCAGCCGGGCGCAAACGTTTTCGCCCTCGCTGCTGAGGAAGTTGCGCACCAGCCGCCGGTCGGCAGGGTCTTCCTCGCGGCGTACCAGGTCAAGGCGAACGAGCCGGTCAATGATGCCGGTTATCGTGGGCGGCGTCACCGTGAGCCTGGTCGCGAGCTCCCCCGAGGTGACGCCCGGCTGCTGGCTGAGCAGGAACAACAGCCGCAGCTGGCCCGTCGTCAGGCCGAGGTCCGCCCAGGCGCGCAGGCGCAAAGGGTCGAAGATCGCCAGCGCGCTTGCCAGGTAGTGCAGCGCGGTCTCCGGCGACGTCTCGGTGCGGGCAGGCGGGACGGCCAAGCTGTTTGCCTCACGCTAAGGGTTCGCTGGCCCTAGATTACCAGCATCGCCTGCACGTGAAAGGGGGACAGCGGGCAATCCCCGGTGCGAAACTGGGACCATGACGCTCGACCTCGACCCCGGGAAGGCTGCCCTGGGCAACCCGCGCCTGGTCCAGGCAATCGTCCAGGAGATGGATGGCGGCGCCATTCCCTTCGAACGCTTCATGGCGCTCGCGCTCTACCACCCGGAGTTCGGCTACTACCGCAAACCGGGTCGCATTGGCGCAGGGGGTGATTTCCTCACCAGCCCTGCGATTCATCCCATGTTCGGCTGGGCCATCGCTGGCTGGTGCCGCCAGGTATGGTCAGACCTTGGATGCCCTTCGCCCTTCACCATCATCGAACCTGGCGCCGGCGAGGGGAGGCTTGCGACGGCCATTCTCGACTGGGCCGAGGGCCGTGACGACGGCTTTGCCGGCAGCCTGCGCTACATCGCCATCGAGCCGAACTCACCCGGGAATGACCCGCGCATCGAGTGGACTGCCCGGCCGCCGGAGCCCGTCGGCGATGGCATTGTCGTCTCAAATGAGTTCTTCGATGCCCTGCCGGTGCGTGTCTTCGACGCCACCGAGCGCGGGCCCGTGGAAGTCGCCGTCCGCTGGGATGGCGAGCGGTTTGTCGAAGCGCGGGGCCCCGTGACTGCAATCGAAGGAGCGCCGCCCGCCGGTCGCTTCGAAGTCAACACTGGCGCCTACGCAACCATGCGCAGTCTCTGCCGCATGGTCGGGCGGGGCGCCGTGCTGACCTTCGACTATGGTTACGAGCAGGAGGAGCTATGGGCGCCATGGCGAACAACCGGAACGCTGCTGTGCTTCTACCGCCACACAGCACACGAGGACCCCTACGTCCACGTCGGCGAACAGGACATCACCTGCCACGTGAACTTCTCCCACCTCCGCGCTGGCGCCGATGAGGAGGGCTTCGTTGCGCACGGGCCGGTGAGCCAGGCAGGGTTCCTCTGGGCGCTCGGGCTGCGTCAGCTGGTCGATGCCGCCCGGTCCGATATGGGCGAGTACTTCGCCCGTCGCCGCGCCATGGAAGCACTCACCGATAGCGCCGGTCTCGGCCGTGTTCGCGTCCTCGCTGCCACGCGGGGGATCGAGGGCGTTCCACCCGGCTTTGGGAGCGGCCAGTGACCTTCCCCGGGGCTGGCCGAGACACGCCCATCGAACCGCGCCAGGCCGCGCCCGATTTCACCCTCCCGGCGGTCGACGGCGACGGAAGCGAGCTGAACGTCACCCTGAGCGCCGAGGCGGCGAAGGGACGCGTGCTCCTCGTGTTCTACGAGGACGATGGGATGCCCATCTGCACCAGCGAGCTGAGGGCATTTGCCCAGGAACACGACCTCCTCATCTCTGCCGGCGTGCGCGTGTTCGGCATCAATACCAACGGCATGGGCTCCCATGCGCGTTTCCAGGAACGCGATCACTTCCCCTTTCCCCTGGTCAGCGACTTCAACGGCGATGCGGTTCGCGCATTCGGCCTCTGGAACGAAGAGGAACGGAAGAGCCGCCGCGCTGTTGTCGTACTGGGGCCGGACATGCGCGCGCTTCACGTGCAGCCGCACTTCAATCCCGGCAACCTCGCAGGCTTTACCGAGGTCTTCGCGGCTCTCGGACTGGTTTAGGAAGGGGCCCCGCACCCTGCCCTGGTCCGCCTTCGCCCCCCGGGAGGGCCCCTGACGGCGGTTCCGGGAGCCGTTTGCTATACTCAAGCACGGAGGATGATAACCCGCCCGTGAAGGTAACCCTCGAGCGGCTGCCTGAAAGCCGCGTGCAGCTTGATATCGAAGTCGACCAGGAGCGCCTCGACCGCTCACTCGACGAAGCTTACAGACGCCTCGCCCGCAAAGCGCGAATCCCGGGCTTCCGGCCCGGCAAGGCCCCGCGTGCCGTTGTTGAGCGCCATTATGGGCGGGAGGGGATGCTTCGCGAGGCGATCGAGACTCTTGTGCCGAAGGCCTACAGCGACGCCCTCGAAGAGCAGGACGTCGATGCCATCGACCAGCCCCACCTCGAGATCGTTCAGCTCGAACCGGTCCAGTTCAAGGCCACCGTGGCCGTGCGCCCTACCGTCGAACTCAACGACTACCGCTCCGTACGGCTCGACCCTCCACAGATGGAAGTCACCGATGAGATGCTGGCGGAGCAGATACTCGCCATCCGTAAGCGCTACGCCACCCAGGCGCCCGTGGACCGTGCCGCCCAATGGAACGACATCGTCACTGGCAGCGTGGCCGGTGAGGTCGACGGCGAAGAGTTCGTGAAGGACGAGGACGCCGAGTTCCAGCTCGTCGAGGGCCGGCGGATGCTTGTGGACGGCCTTGCCGAGGCGTTCCCCGGCATCAGCAGGGGCGAAGAGAAGACCATCGAGATCACCCTCCCGGCCGACTTCCCCGTCGAACGTCTTGCGGGTAAGGTCGCGAAGTTCACCCTCTCCCTGCGCGAAATCAAGGAGGAGATCCTCCCCGAAGAGGATGACGACTTCGCGCAGCAGGTGAACGCCGACGATTTTCCCACCTTCGAAGCGCTCAAGACCCGCCTTCGCAACAACATGGACGACGCCCTCAAGAAGGATGCCGAGATCCACTACCAGCAGGACGTTGTCGACCGGATGCTCGAAGGTGCCACTGTTGAATTCCCCCGCATCCTGGTGGACCGCGAGATCGACCGCATGATTACCGAGTCCTCGGGCTACGACCGGCAGGCCTACTACAACCACCTTGCCCGCATTGGCCGGAGCGAATCGGAGTACCGCGAGAGCCTGCGGGCAGAGGCTGAACGCCACGTTCAGCGTTCCCTGGTGTTGAGCCGCCTGGTGGAGGCCGAAGATCTCAAGGTGAGCGCCGAAGCGATTGATGCGGAGATAGAGTCACTGGTTGCCCCGGCCGGGATGGATGGCGACCGTCTGCGGGAACTCTTCGCCACGCCTGAAGGCCGCGACCGGATCCAGCGCAGCCTCGTTACACAGATGGCACTCGCACGGGCTGCCGCCATTGCCCGCGGCGAGTTCGCTGATGGTGCCACGGAAGCGACAGCTCCCGAAGCTGCTGACGAACCACCCGCCGCCGGCGAACCGGCGAAGAAGCGCGCAAGGGTCAAGAAGGAGGAGCTGGCGTGAGCGCATCCGACCCGGTCCACCCGCTGGTGCGGGCCGTCATCCCCACTGTTATCGAAAGCGGCCCCCGCTCGGAGCGGGCGTTCGATATCTTCTCGCTGCTCTTGAAGGAACGTATCGTCTTCCTCGGCACCCCGATCGATGATCAGATTGCCAACCTCATCGTCGCTCAGCTCCTCTACCTGCAGCGCGAAGACCCCGAACGGGACATCAGCATGTACATCCATTCGCCCGGCGGCGTCATCACCTCCGGCCTCGCCATCTACGACACCATGCAGCTCATCGAGCCCGATGTGTCGACCATTGCCGTTGGACAGACGGCCTCCATGGCCACAGTGCTTCTCTGCGCCGGCGCGAAAGGCAAGCGATTTGCGCTCCCAAACGCCACCGTGCACATGCACCAGGCACTGGGTGGCGCGCGCGGGCAGGCTGCCGATATTGAAATTGCGGCGAAGGAGATTCTCCGCAACAACGAGATCATCAGGAACATCATTGCGAAGCACACCGGCCAGCCGGTCGAACGTGTATCGCGAGACTTCGATCGCGACTTCTACCTTGATGCCGAAGGCGCGAAGGAATACGGTTTCGTCGACCAGCTGCTGGCGCGTCCCGAAGACGCCCGGAAGAACTGAGGGGAAGCGCATTGGCCGGGAATCGCACGAATCGCGTCCAGTACCATTGCTCATTCTGTGGCAAGAACCAGGACCAGGTGCGCCGGCTCATCGCCGGCCCCGGCGCTGTCTACATCTGTGACGAATGCGTCGACCTTTGCCGCGAGATCATCGACGAGGAGACAGGCAGCCCCAGCACGAGCACCGCTGCCAAGGGCTCCGCGCCCTCATCTCAGCGCGTCCCGCCGCCCAAGTTCATTAACGACCACCTCGATGAGTATGTGGTCGGCCAGGAACAGGCCAAGAAGGTCCTCTCCGTCGCCGTCTACAACCACTACAAGCGCATCGGCGCCGCCGGTGACGGCGATATCGAGCTTGAGAAGTCGAACATCCTTCTCGTCGGGCCCACAGGTGTCGGTAAGACGCTCCTCGCCAAGACGCTCGCGCGGCTGCTCGACGTCCCCTTCTCCGTGGCCGATGCCACCGCCCTGACCGAAGCCGGGTACGTCGGTGAGGACGTGGAGAACATCCTCCTCCACCTCATCCAGTCAGCCGACTTCGATATCCAGAAGGCCGAGCGCGGCATCATCTACATCGACGAGATCGACAAGATCGCGCGCAAGGGTGACAACCCCAGCATCACCCGCGACGTTTCCGGCGAAGGCGTCCAGCAGGCTCTCCTCAAGATCATCGAAGGCTGTACGGCCAACGTGCCTCCCCAGGGCGGCCGCAAGCACCCCCACCAGGACTTCCTGCAGATCAACACGCAGAACATCCTCTTCGTCTGTGGCGGCGCCTTCGAAGGCCTCGAGAACATCATCGAAAAGCGGCTCACGCGTGACCACGTCCGCATCGGCTTCAACGCCGATCGCGGGTTCCGGGGCAGCCAGCGCACCGACCAGCTCCTCGCCCACGTGACCCACGATGACCTGCTGGAATTCGGGCTCATTCCCGAATTCGTCGGGCGCCTGCCCATGGTCGTCGGTCTCCAGTCGCTTGACCAGGATGCCCTCGTGCGCATCCTCACCGAACCGCGAAACGCCCTCGTCAAGCAGTACCAGCGCTACTTCGGAATGGATGGCGTCGACCTTGTCTTCACCGATGACGCCCTCCGCGCTATTGCCGACCAGGCGATAAAACACAAGACCGGCGCTCGCGGCCTCCGCACCGTCCTTGAGGATTGCCTCATGGACGTGATGTACGAGATTCCTGGCCGCGGCGACGTGCGCAAGTGCGTCGTCAACGCCGATACCATTGTCAATCGCCAGCGGCCGCTCCTCCTTACCCGCGGCGGTCAGACCATCGACGTCGACCTTCCACCCGCAACCGACCGCCAGCCTCTCGACGAGAGCGCCTGAACGAGGCGCACTGACTCGCTGTCGAGTGGGGCCGGGCGACCGGCCCCATTTTCGTGCTGCCCCGTGGGACGCTTCCCGTGCAAGAATAGCGGCGGCGCCACCGCGCCGGAGGCAGGCGATGCTTTCGTACGTTGACCGGGTCCAGCTTGTGGTGAAGGACCAGGAGGGCGCTGCCCGCCTTTGGTCGGAGCTCTTCGGGGCGAAGCCCGCCGGCCGCAGCGAGTGCCGCTTCCAGAATGCCCGCGTGCTTACCGTCCGCGCGGGTGCCAGCGAGTTCGACTTCCTCCAGCCCTCAGGGCCGGGGCCCGTCGCCGATTGGGCCGCGAAGTGGGGCGAGGGCCTCTACGGAGTTGGCTTCAGCACCCCCGACGTCGGCCGCATGGCGCGCCACTTCCAGGTTCAGCGTGTGCCCTTTGTGGAGGAGGCCGGCCGCCTCTACATCGATGCCTATGACCATGGGATGCCAACCGTTATCTGCCCCGACCGCTCCCGCGAGATGGTGGGCGACATCCGCTACGTCTACGAAGTCACCAACCCGGTGGCCGACTGGCAGCGCGCTGCCGATACCTACACCCGCGTCTTCGCCCTCGACCCATCGCGTTTCTCCCCGATCGAGAGCGAGCTCTACGGCTACCGTGGCACGCTCACGCTGTTCGACCCGCCGGACCGGCTCGACCGCATCGAAATCACCCAGACGTGGGGCGACGGCGCAATGCACCGGTTCTACCAGCGGCGCGGCCCCTCGCTCTACATGTGCTATATCGAAACTGACGATGTCATGGAGCTTGCCGGGCGCCTCAAGGCGAAGGGGTTGCGCTACGCCCACTCCGAGGCCCGCGCCGAGGACGCTGGCCTCTTCATCCACCCTTCGGGGCTGTACGGTATGCTCATGGGCGTGAGCCGCACGAACTTCGCCTGGACGTGGTCCGGCCGCCCCGAACTCGCCGGCCCCGGCGCGACCGGGAGCCAACACTGACCGGTGTCGCTCACTTCCCGGGTGTGCCGAGAGAGGCAAGCATCCGCTGGAGCTGGCTATCGCCCGGTTGCGGGTCTTCGACAACGACGTAGAAGGCGCGGCCGGGCCAGAAGACCGTGTAGGTCGTCCGCGCGCCCGTGGCCGACGCCCATGCCTCGACCCCGGGGATCTTCAGGTCGAGCGGGCGATTGGGGACACTATCCGGCTGCCAGTTGGCCGGGTGGTCCGGCCGGACGTTGACCTGCGACAGGCCGACGAAGCCCGTGCGCCGCCCCGACGGGTCGAACTTGGCGTAGAGGAGGATGACACTCGCGACGGCGTTCTCTGCTCCCTCCGGGCCGAGGTCGATGTTGATGTTCTTCAGTTTCAGGTCCGGGTCATGGAGGAAGCCCAACCCCTTCACCTCGAAGCCCGCCCGCTGCGAGGCCTCGCGCAGAGCATCGCTCTCCGACTGTGACTGGACGACGGTGTCCCCTTGCCGAACCTCGACCGGCGAAGCCTCCGCGGCGGTGTTGCGCCCGACGAGGTAAGCGGTTGCGATGCCGATCCCTACAGCGACCGCCAATATACCGGCGCCAACTGCGAAACGCCCGAGCGTAAACCTATTCACCGTTCATTCCTTCTTTCGTGGGCGCGCGAACTAGTGTCCGAACACAACAGTGGAACGCGTGCCGCAGTATGAGAAGTCACCGTCAGCCAGAAAGCTTGTTCGAACGTAGACATTGACGCTGGAGGTGTAGTGAAAGAGAGACTGCCACCAGTAGGTCCAGTCGTTGGCGAACAAGATAGGAGGAGCTGTTACGACTCGATAGTGGGAGGAGTGCCGCTCCACTACGTCCATCTGAAACCACTCGGTACTGGCGTCAGGCGTCCAGCCACCGTACACATCGTAGTAGAGGATGTATAGGCCGTAGCCAGGGCCCTGGTCATTGACCATCGAAGCCACGGAGTGGCTCCAGGGATCCCCGGCGTTCTCGCACTGGATAGCCCATACGCCACTTGGGTACGCGCTCTGTAGCGACCAGCCGGGGACAGGCCACACCCAGATCGTGGATGCCGCGGACGAGACTGCGACGCTAGAAAGGAACGCTGCCACAACTGCGGTCGCGAGTAGTGCGCGAAGCGGCCACCGGAATCGCGGCGCCGCAACATGGGCGGGAGACGAGGCGCTACGTACTTCGTGGGAATCCATTGACGGTTACCTCACGCACGGGCCTTCGGTGCGGCCAGCGTCGACCGTTTGCTGCAGGAGCGCTAGGGGAAAAACTCCTCAAATGGAACACCAGAGCGCGATACCGCCGCGCAAGGCACGGGCCTGCTACGGATCAGTGCTTCCCCCCCCCGCGGCGGGCACATTCGCCGGAGGCATGGCCGCCGCGGCCCAACACGGCAACGATGAGCTCGGCCCTGCTCGCGCAGCCGAAGATGTCCAGCAGTTGGGAGACGTAGTTCTCGACGGTGTGGCGCGTCAGACAGAGCTGGCATGCGATCTGATGGTTTCGTCGACCCTGGAGCACAAGGTCCAGCACGGGCAGTAGGCGCTTGGGGATATCCGCGATGTGATGCTCGCTCGGCATCGTTGACCTCCGACGGCTCAACGGGTGTCAGCGACCACCATAGCTGTGAGGCTACGCCCTGTCGATCACCCTGATAATCATCCTCGGAAGCATCTGTTCGGCGCTGGACCGGCCGGAACTGGCGCGGCCCGAATTCGCTGACCGGCGACTCCCACGGTACAGCGGTGCGCGCCTTGGCGGCGATCGGGGACGTTGGGGCACGAGCCTTCTCTCCGGTGATGCTCTACCAGCGAACGCGCTGTTCGCAGCCGCTGCAACTCCCAGCATTGCCGGTCAGGCGAGCATCAGCCCGGGGGCTGATTCGTGCGTCCCCGGCTGCGTTATCCCTTGTCAACCACCATGATCGTCATCGCAGTCGCCAGGAACCCCACCACCGAAACAACGATCTGAGGGTCCGTGAACAGGATCTGGTCGGGCGCGTCGGCCTTGCGCGGACCGTCGAGCAGCAGCAGGTAGCGGAACAGGGCGAACCCCACGAAGGGCAGCGTCAGCGCCATGGCCCCATTCGCCGGTACATGCGCCGATTCGATCGTGTAGAGCGCGTAGCTCAGCAGCGCTGCCGCCGCGCTCACGACCAGCATCTGCTCGAGGATGTCGTGCGTGTACATCGCCAGTGCCGGGCGGTGCCGGGCCGCTCCCGCTCCCAGCTGCCTGTACTCCGACCATCGCTTTGAGCTCGCGAAGAAGAAGGCGCCGAAGCTCGTGCACACGTAGAGCCACGGGCTGATGTCCACGTCGATCGCTGTCCCGCCCGATATCGCCCGCCCAATGACGCCGCTGCAAAGTATGAGGACGTCGAGTATCGCCACCCTCTTCAGCCCGTACGAGTAGGCCGTCATCAGCGCCGCGTAGCCCGCGACAATCGCCCCGGAGACGACATCAAGGGCGAACACGGGCAGGATGGCAACGATGAACAGGCCCGCGGCCGCCAGGCGCGCGGTCCTCACGGAAAGCGCGCCGCTGGCGATGGGGCGGAACTGCTTGCGCGGGTGCAGCCGGTCGAACTCCCGGTCCTGCACGTCGTTCACCAGGTAGGTCGCACTCGAAACCAGGCACCACAGCCCGAAGAGCGCCACGTTCCGCCAGAGCAAAGGCCACCAGCTCCCGGCGTCGCCCGGCTCCCACGCGTCGCCGGCGCTGAATGCGAGGGCCGCGAACACCAGCCCGTTCTTGGGCCACTGGTAGGGCCGCATCGCGGAAAGCAGCGGCGGCAGGCGCGAAGCCCGGGCCGCCGGTCCTGCCGCGGCCGTCACGCGGGCTCTTTCGTGATCGCTGCCCATTGACCGTTAATGGCGGCGACCAGGTCCCTGGTGATGGCCTCGAACACCGCGTTGTGGGCCCCGGCCGCTGCCCAGACGCGCTCGAAGCGCGCCAGGCTCTCATCGACCACCACGTCGTGCCCACGCGGATGGCCGACGGGCGCCACGCCTCCTACTTCGAATCCCGTGTGGTCGAGCACCTCGGCGGGAGTGCCCATCCTCAGCTTCTTGCGCCCCACGCCCAGCAGCCCGGCCAGCGCCGCCGTGTCAACCTGCCGATCGCCCGCGACGAGCGCCACCGTGGGCCGCCCATCCGCCAGGAAGAAGAGCGTCTTCACGATCTGCCCCAGCTCGCACCCCACGGCTTCGGCCGCCTCCTGCGCGGTCGCCGTCGTGCCATCGAACCGCACGATGGCAGCCGGCAGCCCCAGCGCCTCCAGCGCCTGGCGGACGCGTTCTTCTGGTGTCATGGCCGGTAGCGTAACGCGCCACGCGCATCTGGACACACCCGGACAACGGTTGCACAGCCCGCTTCGCCGCGCTTAGCCTGACCCATGCCCCGCGTGCGCGCTGACCTCCTGCTTGTTGAACGAGGCCTTGCCGAGTCCCGGGAAGGCGCCCGGCGGCTCATCGAGGCTGGGCGCGCGCGTGCTGGCACGCTCAGGCTCGTCAAGCCCTCCCAGCTCATCCCCGCCGATGCCGCTCTCTCTGTATCGGAGCCCGAACGCTACGTCTCCCGCGGCGGCCACAAGCTCGAAGCTGCCCTCGCGGCCTTCGCCATCGACGTCACCGGCCTGCGCTGCCTCGACCTCGGCGCCTCCACCGGCGGCTTCACCGATTGCCTGCTCCAACACGGGGCCGCCTCGGTCCTCGCCGTCGATGTGGGGCGCGCCCAGCTGCATCAGCGGCTGCGCGAAGACCCCCGCGTCACCCTCCTGGGCGGCACTAACGCCCGCGACCTTCCCCTGCTCCCGCCTATCGACTTCCTCGTCGCCGACCTCTCCTTCATCTCGCTACGCAAGGTTCTGCCTTCAGTGGCGGCGCGGGTTGCTCCGGGCACGCCCGGCGTGGTCCTGCTCAAACCGCAGTTCGAAGCCGGGCCCGCCGCCGTTCCGCGCGGGGGTGTGATCCGCGACGAGAAAGTGCGCGAAGGAGTCCGCGCTGGCTTCGTAGAGTGGGCCCGGGGCGAAGGCTGGCGCGTTGGCCGCACAATGGAGTCGCCAATTGCGGGCGGAGATGGCAACATCGAGTACCTCGTGGAACTCGCTACCCCCGGAGCAGGACCTTGCTGAAGCGCGTAGCCGTCTTCCATCACCCGCATAGCGAAGGCGCCGCCGTCTTCTCGGGCCAGTTCGCCCAGGAGCTGGAACGGAGGGGAGTGAAGGTCTTCGTTGCCGATGCCTGGGAACAGGCCGCCGCCGCCCACATCGAACTATCCGACCTCGTGGTCTGCATTGGCGGCGATGGCACCGTGCTCCGCGCCGCGCGCGTCACCGTCCCCCACGCCATCCCCATCCTTGGCGTAAACATGGGCCGCCTCGGTTTCCTCACCGACCTCAGCCCGCGCGACCTGTTCAACCGCATCGAGCGCGTCATCGCCTGCGACTGGCGCATCGAAGAGCGCCTCATGGTGCGCTGCGATGTTTTCGATGGTCCCGCTGTCCCCGAGCGCGTCTTTCACGGCCTGAACGATGTCGTCATCAGCCGGCAGGCGCCGGGCCGGCCCATCTACGTCGATGTCCGCATCGACCAGGCGCTGCTCGCAGTCTACCGGTGCGATGGGATCATCGTGGCCACCCCCACGGGCAGCACTGGCTACTCCCTGAGTGCCGGCGGGCCAATCCTGGCGCCCACCGAGCACCACCTCCTGGTGACCCCGGTGGCCGCCCACCTCGCTCTCGCGCGCTCGCTCGTCCTGCAGCCCGAATCGGTCGTCGACCTGCGCGTGACCTCCGACCATGGGGCAATCCTCAGCGTCGACGGCCAGGAAGACCTGCCCGTCAGTTCCGGCGTACGTGTCGCCGTTCGCCAGAGCGAGCACATCACCCGCTTCGTCCGCTTCACCGAGCCGGCCTCCTTCTATGCGGAGCTGGCGGAACGGCTCGAAATGCAGCTCTCCAGCACCATGGCGCACCGTGCTTGAACGGCTTGCAATCACCGGCTTCGCGGTCGCCCGCTCGGTAGTTGTCGAACCCGGGCCCGGGCTGAACGTTTTCACCGGCGAGACCGGCGCCGGCAAGTCGCTCGTCGTCGATGCCCTCGCCTTCGCGCTCGGCGCTCGCCGCGGGCGCGAGGTGATCGCCTCCGGGGCGGGCCATGCCACAGTCGAGGCAACCCTCTCCCTCGATGGCGCCCGTGTCGTGGTCGAGCGTACCGTGGGCCTTTCCGGCCGGACGTCCGTGCGCATCAACGGAGCCGTGGCGACCCTCGATGATGCACGCGCCCTCGCCAGCCGGGCGGCCGACATCCACGGCCAGTCCGAGCAGCTCGCCATCCTGCGCCCGGCGGTGCAGCTCGAAGTCCTGGACAGCTTCGGCGGACTCGCCGGAGAACGCCGGGCAGTCGCCCAGGCCGTCAGGGAGCTTCGCGACGTGCGGCGGCGCCTCCATGCCCTGGCCACGGACGCCCGCGAACGGGAGCGGCTCATCGAACAGCTTCGCTTCGAGGCCGGCGAAATCGCTGCTGCCGCGCTCTCCCCGGGCGAGGATGAGGCGCTGCGCCAGGAGCGCTCCCGCCTCGCCGATGCCGGGCGGCTCACCGAAGACGTTGAGGCCGCCCTCGGCGCCCTCGATGCGTCCGAGGCCGGCGAGGCTGTCCGGGCCGTCGCGGATATCGCCGCGCGCGACACAACCGCCGGGGAGCTGGCCGACCTCGGCCTGCTCCTGGAGAGCACCGTCACCGACCTGGCACGCGCCCTGCGCCGATACCGCGATAGCATCGAGCACGACCCCCGCCGCCTCACCGAGGTTGAGGAGCGGCTGGACCTGATCGTCCGCCTGCGCCGGAAATACGGCGAGACCGTGTCCGAGATCATCGCCTACGGCCGGGAGGCGGAAGCGAGGCTGGCTGAGCTTGGGGCCGGCGAGGAGCGCATCGAGGACCTCGCGGCCCGCGAGACGGAACTCCTTGCCGGGCTCGCCGCCGACGCCACCCGGCTCTCTCTTTCCCGTCGCCAGGCTGCCGCCGCCCTCGTCCAGGCACTCGGCGTCGAGCTCGAACGCCTGGGCATGGGCGGCGCCGGGCTTGGGGTCGGCTTCTCCTGCGACGATGATCCCGGAGGTCCCGCGGTGGCGCTCCCCGACTACGAGCTTGTCGCTGCCGGCGAGGCCCCGGGCGGGCCGGCCGAGCCGTTTGCCCGGGCCATCTCCGAGACGGGCGTCGACCGCGTTGAGTTCCTTGCCTCCTTCAATGCTGGCGAGGCGCGGCGTCCCCTGGCGGCCGTGGCGAGCGGCGGCGAAACCTCCCGCTTCCTGCTCGCGCTCACGACCGTCCTTGGCGCCAGCGCAGAACCCCGCACGGTGGTGCTCGATGAGGTCGACGAAGGAGTTGGTGGCAGGGCCGGCGCCCTTGTCGGCGAGGCGCTTTCACGCCTTGCCGAGCGCCACCAGGTCCTCTGCGTGACCCACCTCCCCCAGGTCGCCGCCTTCGCATCACGGCACTTCGTAGTCAGTAAGCAGAGCGATGGGGCGCGCACCTGGTCGGAGATAAGCGAGGTCACCGGCGACGACCGCGTGCGTGAACTCGCCTCGATGCTGGGTGGGCCCGGTGAGGCAAACCAGGCGGTCGCGCGCGAGCTGCTGGCCGCGGCCGGCGAACGGGATGCCGCTCGCCTTACCGCCCCGGGTTAGCGCAGGCTTCCGCCTCAGCGGCGGTAGAGCCGCGAGAACGCCTGGAAGGTGAGCACCTCGTCCGCTTCCCCAACGACGGCCCCGGCGGCGCCCGCCCGGTTGGTGAACTTCACGCCGCAGGGAAAAGCCTCGCCGCCGGCCCGCACCACCACCTCAAACCCCGCCGCCAGCGGCTCCGCCTGCGCATCCAGGGCGCCATCGATGACGACCATTCGCTCGCAGAGAGCCCCCGCCGGTTCTGTGATCACCAGTTCGGCCTGGAAGCCCGCCGGCGCCCGCAGGGTGAGGCCGACGCTCACAACGCCCTTCAGGTGCTCCCAGGGGACCACCACCTTGATCGGGAACATGGCATCGGCGCCATCGCCGCGCAACACGGCGATGGCGCTCACCGCCGTCGTGTGCGGTACCGCTGCTGCCCCCGGCCTCGCTGCTGTGATTGTGACCATGGCAAACGCCTCCACATGAGCTTGCCTTTCCGGCAGCCCGGCCGTCGTATCCGTGGTGGAGGTAGACCCGTGGCTTTGCGTCGCCGGCTTTCACCGGCTTTGCCGTTTTCGGAGGCGTCGCGCCCTTGACCGGCGCGTGCACCCATATTGTAACCTTCCCGCCCCCCCGGTGACCGTAAGAGCCGCGTTAGAACTGGGGATTCCCGGTGGTGGGCGCGTGCAGGCGCCTCAGGCGTAACGCTCTTCGCGCCACGGGTCGCCGTACATGTGGTAGCCGTACATCTCCCAGAAGCCCGGCCGGTCCCCGTCGAGGAACTGCAGCCCGCCCACCCACTTCGCGCTCTTCCAGAAATAGAGGTGCGGGATCACCAGCCGCAGCGGCCAGCCATGCTCGGGCGCAAGCGGCTTCCCGTCGTGCGTGTGCGCGAACATCACCCCCTCCTGCAGCAGGTCGTCCAGGGGGATATTCGTGGTGTAGCCGCCGTAGCTGTGGGCCATCACGTACTTCGCTTCGGGCTTCACCTTCAGCGTGTCGTAGAGCGCGCGAAACGGGATCCCTTCCCAGGTGTTGTCGTACTTGCTCCAGGTGGTGACGCAGTGGATGTCGTTCACTTCGCGCGCCTGTCCAAGGGCGTTGAACTCGTCCCAGTTGAAGGCCCGCTCCTCATCGACGAGTCCCCAGATGTGGAAGCGCCACTTCTCAAGGTCCACGCGGGGAATGCTGCCATAGTGCAGCACCGGCCAGCCTGCCGTCAGGTGCTGGCCTGGCGGCAGCCTGAGCCTGCCGTCGGCGCGGATTTCCCGGGTGGGTGAAAGCATCGGGCTCTCCTCGGAGCGTCGTCGCGGTGCCTCCAGCGTACCGGCAGCCGCGGCCCGGCATCAAGACAGGCCCGGCCCTCCGGGCGCCCGTGTCCCGATTGGCGGGAAAGCCATTGGCAAAGCATTGATTGACACAGTGGCCCCCGGACGGTAAAAACCGCACATCCGATGCCCCGGCATCGATCCATCCTATGGCCCGCCCACGACGTATTAGTGGAGAGAAGGGCCAACGCCACTACGACACATGGGGGAACTAGAAAATGCCTGACAACTACTGGGACCGCTACTGGGCAGCCAGGGCCAGCCGCCGCCGGGTCCTTGGCGCGGCGGGCGCACTTGGCGCCGGCGCCGCCGGCCTTGCGCTCGTCGGCTGCGGCGACGACGACGATGACGGCGGGGATGCTGAGCCCGGCAAGACCACCGCACCGGGCGAAACGCCGAAGGCCACAGAGGCCCCCAAGGAGCAGCCCAGGAACGGTGGCACAATTCGATATCCGATGCGGGGCACGTCTTCCGGGGACCCGCCGACCCTCTTCCCCTACGAGAACCTGACCTACCTCGCGCAGCACCCGGCTTCGCTCCACTACAGCCGCCTTGTGCGCGCCAAGAACGGCCCCGACATCGCGGCGAATGACTTTACGGCCCTGGAGGGCGACCTCGTCGCCAAGTGGGAGCAGCCAGACCCGGCGACCTACGTCTTCCCCCTCAAGCCGAATATCCAGGCCCACCAGAAGGCGCCGATGAATGGCCGCAAGATAACGGCCCAGGACATCGCCCTCGGCTAAGGCGCCTTCCTGGAGAAGTCGCAGAACGCCAGCGGCTGGAAGGCGGCAGTCGACAAGTTCGAGGCGACCGACGAGAAGACCCTCAAGATCACCCTCAAGTCCCCGTTCGCCCCCTTCCTGACCACCCACGCCTCCAGCACGGAGGCCTTCTGGTTCATCCCTGTTGAGTCGATCGATGGCGGCCAGGCCAAGACCAGTCCCGTTGGGACCGGCCCCTACGTCTTCGATAGCTACGACACCGGCGTCGCCATGCGCTGGAAGCGCTTCGCCGAGTTCTACGACAAGGACTTCGCCCACCATGAGGCTGTGGAACTGGCCATGCTCAAGGACCCGCAGCGCATCACGGCAGCGCTCCAGTCGGGCGATTTCGACCTCTCGATCTTGTCGGGTAATGTCTACACGGACGCACACAGCAAGCTCGACCCCAAGGGGCAGGAATTCTTCGAACTGCCAGAGGCGATGGGTGGTTTCTGGTTCAACTTCGACAACAAGCCGTGGCAGGACATTCGCGTGCGGCAGGCCCTCTCCATGGCCATGGACCGTCCCGGGATGCTCAAGGTTCTTGACCAGACGGGGAAAGGCGACGGGCATACCCACTTTGCCGCCTCGCTTGCCCCGTACTGGATGTCCCCGATCAACGGCAAGGAGTGGGGCGACAGCGCCAGGTACTGGAAGCACGACCCCGCCGAGGCGAAGAAACTCCTCCAGGCGGCAACAGGCTCCGACACCCTCAAGCTCAAGATCATCGCCAACATTGACCGCTACGGCGAAACCATGAAGCAGACTGCCGAGCTCACTCAGTCCATCATCAAGAAGTCGGGCTTTGAGGCCGAGCTCGAGTACATGGAGTACGGCGCCTACATCCAGTCAATCTTCCTGGGCAAGATCCCTGCAGGCGCCGTCGCTCTGGGGCCCCTCATCGGTGCGCCCCGCGACCCCGATGACCAGTTCATGCGCAACTACCACTCGAAGTCCGCGCGCCACAACTGGGGCGGGACGCCTATTCCCGAGCAGGCGGAGCTCGATGCGATGTTCGACAAGCAGCGCACCCTCATGGACCTGAAGGAGCGCATCGCCTACATCAACGACATCCAGCGCCGCATGGCGGTGGTGATGAACGTGGTGCCCTACACCGCAACTTCTGGCTACACCTACGTTCAGCCATGGGTGAAGGGCTACTACCACAAGACCGGCTACGCCTACCACGTAGAGTCTGTCGCCCGCTCGTGGTTCACTGAGGACCGGATCAAGAAGGGTTAGCCCCCGGCAGGAACATCTGCCTTGCCTGGCCCGCGGCCACCCGGCCGCGGGCCAGGCCGATGAGAGGGAAGTAGATGCTCCAGTACATCATCCGCCGGTTGATCCTCATGATCCCAACGCTCATCGGGGTCTCGCTGCTTGTCATCCTGTTCATCAGGCTGCTTCCCGGCGATGCGGTTGAGATCCTCATCTCCCAGTCCGAGGTACAGGGGATGGACCAGTCGTTCAAGCAGCTGGTCGATGAAAGGCTCGTCAAGGCGGGCTTCACCGACCCGGGGACCGTGCCTCGCGAAGAACGCGTCCGGGTCCAGAACGAGCTGATCGACGCGCAGTTGAAGCGCGATGGGCTGGACCCCGCCACGGCCACTGCCGCACAGCGCCAGACAGCGCAGAACGACATTGCCCGCAAGGCCTACGGCGACCGCATTCGCCGCGACATCGGCCTGGACAGGAACTTCATCGAGCAGTGGTGGGACTGGACCTCACATGCTGTTCGCGGGGACTTCGGCACAACACTCCTGGGCGGCCGCAGTATCAACGACGAGCTTCGCCGCCGCATCCCCGTAAGCACAGAGCTCGGCCTGATCGGCATGTTCTTTGGCGTTCTCATCGCCCTTCCCACGGGCATCGTCTCCGCCGTGAAGCAGGACACATGGGCCGACTACGTTTGGCGGAGCACGGCCATCGCCATGCTCGCGCTGCCATCCTTTTTTGCTGCAACGCTCGTCATCGCCCTTGCAGCGCGCTGGTTTGATTACTCCTTCCCCGTCTTCTATGAGCAGCTCTGGGATGATCCGGTGTCGAACCTGGAGCTCGTCCTGGTTCCGGGGTTCATCCTTGGCATTGGGCTCTCCGGCACCCTCATGCGGCTCACGCGCGCCCAGATGCTCGAGGTGCTTCGCCAGGACTACATCCGTACGGCACGGGCCAAGGGGTTGGGTGGCTGGCCGGTAGTCATGCGTCACGCCGTCCGCAATGCCCTCATCCCCGTTGTGACCATCATCGGACTGCAGGTGCCTGTCCTCATTGGCGGATCGCTCGTCCTTGAGCAGATCTTCGCCATCCCCGGCATCGCACAGTACCTGTTCCTGTCGATCTGGCAGCGCGAATACCCGGCGATTATCGCCATCAACATGATCGTCGCTCTCGTGATCATGGTGTCGAACCTCGTGGTCGATGTCGCCTACGCCTATCTCGACCCGCGGGTCAGGCTGGCGTGAGAGGCTGAACATGGCATCGCTTGAGACCACCCTTGGCACCGACTACTTCCACGCTCCCGTGCCGTCCACGCCGGTGCGCCTGCTCCGTGGGGCCTGGCGCTTCACGCGCAGGAAGCCGCTGGGCGCCTTCGGGGCATTCGTTCTCATTCTGATCGTCGTCGTGGGTGCCTTCTCCCCCTGGGTCGCGACCCACAGCCCCACTGATGCGGACCTCTCGGCCGTGCTCGAAGGCCCCAGCACAAGCCACTGGTTCGGCACCGACTTCAACGGCCGCGACCTGTTTTCCCGGATTGTCTACGGCGCCCAGATCACGGCGCTCGTCGGCCTGGGGACGGTGGTCCTTGTGGCCTTCATTTCGCTGGTGGTGGGGGTAACCAGCGGGTACTTCGGCGGGAAATTCGACGTCGGTGTCCAGCGCCTGGTCGACATCTGGTTGAGCTTCCCCGCGATCTTCCTGATTCTCACCCTGGTTGCTGTCTTGCAGAGCGGCGCCAGCAGCGGGTTCTTCGGGCTTGGCCGCGGGCCAGAAATCGGTCCGAATCCCAACAGTGGCGACTGGTTCTGGTACACCTTCCCCCGCACGACCATCGTCGTTCTCGCCCTCGGAGTTGTCCTTGCCGGGGGCGCCTCACGCGTGGTGCGTAGCGCGGTCCTTGCCACAAAGGCAAACCCGTATATCGAAGCGGCGGTCGTCCTTGGCGCAGCGCACCCCCGGATAATCCTCCGGCACATCCTGCCCAACATCATGCCGACGATAATCGTGCTCGCCACCCTTCAGCTCGGCACCGCCATCCTCGCCGAGGCGACCATCAGCTTCCTCGGCATCGGGGTCACTAACTTCCCCACCTGGGGGCAGATGCTCTCCGGGCGCACCCGGGACCTTGCCGAGTCGAACCTACACCTGGCGCTGGTCCCCGGCCTGGCGATCTTCTTTGCCGTTTTCGGCTTCAACATGCTCGGCGACGCCCTCCGCGATGTCCTCGACCCGCGCATGCGCGGCACAAGGTAAACCAGCCTTGCTTGACAGGGGGGCTGGCCGCCATACGATCGCCCAACCTGCCGGCTGCAAAGCACATCGCACGGCAACGCAAAGGAGCAACAATGGCTGATCTACAGAGCTCGGCGGAACAGTTCGCCAAGGACCTCATCGCCCAGAACATTGCGGGTCTCATGGTTGCCTTCACACCCGAAGGCATGGGCAAGGCCATGGCCATGCAGGCGCAATCCGCCGGGCAGCCCCAGCCCACCGCCACCGGCTTCGAAGTGAAGGTCGTCGGGCAAGAGGGCAACGACCACCTCGTTGACCTCGTCATGAAGACCGCCGATGGCGAACGCACCATCGGCACCCGCTGGCGCGACGTGGCGGGCTCCTGGAAGGTGAACGACATCGCCGTCAAGTAGGCGGCGCTCCCGGCCAGGCTTCACGGGCGAGAGGCACGGTTCCCACAACCGGCCTCTCGCCCCTTCGTATGATCCGCAGGTACCATCGCAACAATGGCATCCATCACCGGCGCAAAGCCCCTCCCCTTCCATCGCCGCCTGAGCCGCTTCGTCCAGGTTGGCTGGACGTTCCTGCGCGTGTACATCGGCTACAAGCGCATCCAGCGCAAGAAGGGGCTCACAGCCGAAGAGCGCGAGCGCCGCTACTCGGAGCAGCACCTGCGCAACGCCCGGCGAATCTATGCCCTCGCCACGCGAATGCAGGGCCTGCTCATCAAGATGTGCCAGTTCATCAGCAGCCGCGCCGATGTCGCCCCGCCCGAATACGTGGCCATCCTCAGCGCCCTGCAGGACCAGGTGCCCTCGCGCCCCTACGCCGCCATCCGGGCCGAGATCCGAAGCCAGCTCGGCGAAGACCCCGCCGTCGTCTTCGAGGAGTTCTCGACAACCCCGATCGCCTCCGCCTCCCTGGCCCAGGTGCACCGCGCCCGCACCCACGATGGCCGCGATGTGGCCGTCAAGGTGCAGTATCCCGGCATCGAGCGCGTTGTCGAAACGGACCTGCGGAACGTCGGCATCCTCGTCTGGATCCTCGCGAAGATAGAGCGCAACTTCGACTTCCGGGTCCTGTTCAACGAGATGAAGCGCTACGTCCCGCGCGAACTCGACTTCGAGCTCGAGGGGCGAAGCGCGGAGCGGGTAGCCGCCGACCTCGCCGCCCGCCCCGACGTCCGTGTCCCGGAAGTGGTCTGGGAGCACACTGCGCGGCGCGTGCTCACGCTCGAGTTCATCGATGGCATCAAGATCTCGGACGTTGACCGGCTGCGCGCCGCTGGCATCGACACCAATCGCGTCGCCCAGATCATGACCGAAGCCTACTGCGAGCAGATCCTCGTGAACGGCTACTTCCACGCCGACCCCCACCCGGGCAATCTGCTCGTGCTTCCCGGGCCCGTGGTGGTGTTCATCGACTTCGGTCTCTCCAAAGACCTCACCGATGATTTCCGCATCGCCTATGCCCGGCTCACCACCAGCCTCCTCACCCAGGACGAAGAAGAGATGGTGGAAGCGTTTCGCGCCCTCGGCTTCCGTACCCGGACGGACGACCCCGAGACGCTGGTGGCGCTCGGGCGCTCCTTTCTCGAATCCGGGGGTCCCGAAAACAAGCCCTATGCCGATGCCGATGTCATGCCCGAGGTGAATGAACGGCTCGCTCGCGTGCTGAAGAGCAACCCCGTCACGCAGGTACCGCCCGACATCCTCCTCATCTTCCGCGTGATCGGCCTGATGAGCGGGCTACAGAAGCGCCTCGATAGCACGGTGAACATCTTCGAGACGATCGGGCCCTATGCGCAGGAGCAGGTCGCCGCCCATTCGCGCCTCGCACCGGGCAGCGCAACCGCGTAGAGGGCGGCGCTCAGCGCCAGGCCGGGGGAAAGCCGGCCCGCGCGTGCCTCAGATGGGCCAGCCAAGCAGATAGGCCAGGCCAACGGCCTCGCCGGCCACCAGCAGGACGAGCGCCCCGACGATCGTGTTCGCCATGAGGCGCCGGCGCCTCTCGGCCGTCTCCTCCACCTGCTGCAGGCGGTCCAGTTCCGTCTTGAAGAAGACGCTGTCGTATTCGATGCGCAGGTTGGGCTTCGAAAGCACCGCGTAAGCCTCGTTCACCCGCCTCAAAGCGTCGGCCGAGGTCTCATCGATCTCCGTGCGTTCGGCCAACTCCGCCGATAGCCGCGCGTAGGCGTTGTCGATGCCGGTCAGGTCGGCAGTCGGCGGCAGGTTCAGGATCGCGTAGTAGTCGACCATCTTCGCTTCGGCCACGGTGGTACCCCTACAAGTAAGAACGGCATCTGCCGCCGAAACTAGAGGGTCAGGTCGCCCCACCGGGTCAACCGCTCGATATCCCCCGCAGGTAGTACCCAACCTGCCGCAGCGTTGCCTCGCGGTCCACCGGCTGGTGCCCAAACACGTGCGCCAGGATGAACATGTTGAGTATGCCCGTGATCGCCGTCGCGCAGGCATCCACCTCTTCAGCCCGGAAGGCGCCGCTTTCCATGCCACGGGCCAGGATCTCGTCGAGAGGCTGACGAACAATCGCGCCAAGGCCGTGGCTGAACGTCTGCATGGGCGCCCCACCCAGTCCAAATACCTCGCGCAGCACCAGCGCGATAATCTCCTCGCTGGCGAAGAAGTGGTCGAGGTACCGCTCGCAGAACGCCATCACATCGCCCGCCTGAGTGCCGGCCGGCCCGGGCTCGCCGCAAACGGCGGCTGCCATCTCCTCGATGATCTCGTTGACGATGCTGGAGTACAGCCCCTCTTTCGAGCCGAAGTAGTAGTAGACCATCGGCTTCGTGGTGCGGGCGTCTTCGCATATCTCGCGCAGCGAGGTGGAGGCGTAACCCTTGCGCGAGAAATGCCGCAGGGCGCTCGCGTAGATCCGGTCGCGGACCTCGGCGTCACCCGTCTCGCTGTTCCTGGCGCTTGAAGCGCTCAATTCGGACCCCCGGAGTTGCGCGGCCTCGGTTGGCCTCGCGGCCGGCATTGTCTGCGAGTATAGGTCGCAAGTCCTTAACGTTCGCGCGATTGCTGCGGGCGCGTGGATGGGGTAACTTTGTATTCGCCCTTTAAGCAGGTCCAGCGAGGCCCGCAAGGGAGGAGGAGCCGGAATGCCCGGCTATCGTGACCCTGTCACTGCGTGCGCCTGCCCGCCTGCTGTGGGGAGGCGTTTTTCATGAGCGGCGAAGCTGAAGCTCTCCTCGGTCCCCACGAGATCGCCCGCGTGGTGCGCCGCCTGGCGCACGAAATCGTCGAGAACAACCGCGGCGCCGCCAACCTCGTCCTCGTCGGCCTCCTCACCCGCGGATACCCCCTGGCCAGGCGCATTGCCCGCGCCATCGACGAGTTCGAAGCCGTCGCCGTGCCGGTCGGCCGCCTCGATGTGGCCCTCTACCGCGACGATGTCGGCCGTCGCCCCGCGCCCGTGCGCCCCAGCGATATCCCCGTCTCCATCGATGGCGCAACCGTGGTCCTGGTCGATGAGGTGCTCTTCACCGGGCGCACGGTCCGCGCCGCCCTCGACGCGCTCATGGACTTCGGCCGGCCTGCCCGGGTGCGGCTGGCGGTGCTCGTCGACCGCGGACACCGTGAACTCCCCATCCGCCCCGACTTCGTGGGCAAGAACATCCCTACCGCGCTCTACCAGTCCGTGAAGGTGCGCCTCGCGGAGACTGATGGCGAGGACGGTGTGTACGTCATGGGAGAGGAGGCGGCCCATGCTTGAGATCAAAGAACAGCCCACGACTACTGCAGGCCCCGAGCCGGCCGCCCCCATCGGCTGGAGATCGAAAGACCTCCTGGATACAGACACTCTCAGCCTGGCCGAAATCGAAGCGATCATGGAGACCGCAGAGGCCATGCGCGAGGTTCGCGCCCGTCCCGTGGGCAAGGTTGCGACCCTGCGTGGCGTGACCGTCGCCACGCTCTTCTATGAGCAGAGCACCCGCACGAGGGCGAGCTTCGAAGTGGCCGCAAAGGCGCTTGGCGCCGACGTCGTCAATCTCACGGCCAGCGGGAGCTCAGTCGAAAAGGGCGAATCCCTCGTCGACACGGTCCGGACCCTCGAAGCGATCGGTACGAGCGTAATCGTCATGCGCCACAGGAGCTCGGGCGCACCCTACCTTGCTGCCGCCAACAGCGGCGCCAGCATCATCAACGGCGGCGATGGCACGCACGCCCATCCCACCCAGGCGCTGCTCGACCTCTTCACGATGCGCCGGCACTGCGGCAGCCTCCAGGGAAAGAAGGTCGTCATTGTGGGCGACGTCCTTCATAGCCGCGTGGCTCGCTCCAACATCTGGACCCTCCTCGCGAGTGGCGCCCGGGTGGTGCTTTGTGGACCACCAACGCTCCTTCCCCGGGCCCTCTCGATGTCCGGGGAGCCCGGCGAATGCGAGGTGACGACCGGTTTCGACGAAGCGATCGGCGGCGCCGACGTCGTGATGGCGCTGCGTATCCAGAAGGAGCGCCAGGAGAGCGGCCTCATTCCGTCTCTGCGCGAATACATCCGTGGCTACCAGCTCAACGCGGCCCGGCTCCAGCGCGCGAACCCGGGCGCACTCGTCATGCACCCCGGCCCCATGAACGAGGGTATTGAGATCGCGCCCGACGTCGCCCACGGGCTTGCCTCCGTGATCGAGGAACAGGTGACCAACGGCGTTGCCGTGCGCATGGCCGTGCTATACCTCATCGCCACGGGGAGGACAGCATGAGCGAGGCCCTCCTTGTTCGTGGCGGGCGCGTCATTGACCCATCGTCAGGCATGGATGACCAGTTCGATGTGCTCCTTCGGAACGGAGCCGTTGAAGCCATCGCTCCTTCAATCGAGCCCGCCGGCGCGCGCCTGATCGATGCGCGCGGCTGCATTGTTACGCCCGGCTTTGTGGACCTTCATACCCACCTGCGCGAGCCCGGGTTCGAACACAAAGGCACCATTGCCAGCGAGACGCGCGCCGCTCTTCGGGGCGGTTTCACAACTGTCTGTGCAATGCCCAATACCGAGCCTCCTCCCGATTCGGCCACCACCGTCGAGGCGCTAATGGAACGCATTGCCCAGGACGCTGCCGTGCGCGTGCTTCCGATCGGCTGCGTCACCCGGGGCCGGTCGGGCCGTGCCCTCGCCGAGCTCGGCGAGCTCGCTGCGGCAGGGTGCATCGCCCTTAGCGACGACGGCAACCCGGTTGCTGATGGCAGGCTGATGCGGAATGCCCTGCACCATGCTGCGGCACTCGATCTCCCGCTTTCCGAACACTGCGACGACCCGGCGCTCAGCGCAGGCGGAGCGATGAACGAAGGCCGCGTAAGCGAGCGGCTCGGGCTTCCTGGCCAGCCTGTCGCGGCCGAGGTTGCCGCCATCGCCCGCAACATCGCCCTCTGCGAGGAGACGGGCGCTCGGCTGCATATCGCCCACATCACCACAGCCCGCGGCCTCTCGCTCGTGGCAGACGCGAAGGCCCGCGGCATGCGCGTGACCTGCGAGGTAACCCCGAGCCACCTCTTCCTCACCGAAGATGCGGTCTTTGGAAACGGACCCGCGTCTTTCTACGATACGAACGCGAAGGTCAATCCGCCTCTCCGAACCGCCGCCGACCGGGCCGCGCTCCTGCAGGGGCTGAATGAAGGCACGATCGACGCTATCGCCACCGACCACGCACCCCATGCCGTTCAGGACAAGCTATGCGAGTTCGACCAGGCTGCCTTTGGGATCAGCTGCATTGAAACGGCCCTCAGCACCGTCGTTAGCCTCGCCCTGCGCGGAGAGCTCGACCTGGTTCGCGCCATTGCCGCCCTCACCATCGGCCCCGTGCGTGCGTTCAGCATCGACCGCCGAATCCCGGGCGCTGGAACCCTTGCTGTTGGCCGCGCCGCTGATGTCACGCTGTTTGACCCGGCGGCCAGGTGGCAGGTCGCACCGGACACCCTCGTCTCGAAAGGGAAGAACACCCCCCTCCTCGGTCGCGAGCTCCCCGGCCGGGTGCGCGCCGTGATCGTGCGTGGAGAGCTGGCCTACTCGGAGGAAACTGTCCATGCCTGATGCGCGCCTCGTGCTTGCGGATGGAAGCGTCTTCGAAGGCCGGTCATGCGGCATCGAGGGCCGCGCCGATGGGGAAGTCGTCTTCAACACATCGATGACCGGCTACCAGGAGATGCTCACCGACCCCTCCTATGCCGGGCAGCTCCTCACCCTCACCTACCCAATGATCGGGAACTACGGCATGGACCCGGCGGCCGAAGAGAGCAGCCGTACTCAGCCAGCCGGCCTCATCATCCGCGAAGCGGCGGCCTTCCCCAGTCATCTGCGCTCCCAGGGCTCCCTCCAGTCATACCTGGAAGCCAGGCGAGTGGTGGGAATCGAAGGGGTCGACACCAGGGCTGTGACGCGCCGCATTCGCCGCCATGGCGTGATGCTCGGGACGATAACCACCGGCGAAACGGCCGCCGAAGCGCTGGCCCGCGTGCGTGCCCTGCCCGGCTACGACGACGCGAACTGGGTCTCCACCGTCACCACCGGCGAACCATACGACTGGGACCATGCGAGTGCGGGAGCGCTGTACAGGGTTGCCCTCCTTGATGGCGGCGTGAAGCGCAACATCATGCGCTCACTTGCTGCCCGGGGCTGCGCCATCCGCGTATTCCCGGCCGATGCCGCCGCCCGGGACTTGCTCTCGTTCGACCCGGACGGCATCGTCCTTTCGCCTGGTCCCGGAGACCCGCGTCTCCTGGCAGGCATGATCGGCGAGGCGCGTCACCTCATCGGCAAGGTTCCATTGCTTGGTATCTGCCTTGGCCACCAGGTGGCCGCCCGGGCCCTTGGCGCGGGCACGTTCAAGCTTCCTTTCGGCCACCGCGGCGGCAATCACCCCGTCCGGGACACGGTCTCGGGGCATATCACCATCACCGCTCAGAATCACGGCTACGCTGTCGACCCCTACGGCCTCGACCCGGCCGCCTATGTGAGCCACATCAACCTGAACGACCAGACCGTCGAAGGCATAGCCATGCGCAGCGAACCGCTGCTCACAATCCAGTACCATTCCGAGGCCTGCCCCGGTCCCCTCGACAACACGGTCATCTTCGACCGCTTTGTGGGCCTGTTGGCTGAAGTCCGTGGAGGAGTGCGATGACCCGAGCTACCGAGATTCGCCGCGCTGGCGAAGAAGACTCCGAAGAGATCGCTGCCGTGATTCGCAGCCTCGGCAGCGAGCCGGTAGGCCTCCCCGGCGCCATGCCCCCGGAGCGGGTCCGCGAATGGATCCGTCGCCTCGGAGACCAGGGCGCCCTCTATGTCGCCTTTGATGGCAGCATCGCTGTTGCCTTCGGGGGCCTCGACTTCAGCACAACCGAACCCGAAACCGGCCTCCTCGGCGTCTGGGTGGCGCCCGACCACCGCCGCCGTGGCCTGGCGACGGCCCTCGCTGAGGAGCTCATCGAGTTCGCGCGCCTGCGCGGCTACCGCCGCATCCGTGGGCGCCTGCCCGAAGGCAACGAACCCGCCCTCAGCTTCCTCTCCTCCATCGGGGCCATGGTGCCCCTGCGCAACCCCGACATGTCCTTTGAACTACCCCTGTAACGTGGCAATCGATGGTGCAGTTCTTACCTTCATGACCAGGCAAGCCCGCCCTCGCCGCCACAACGCGCCCGTCAATCCGCAAAGGCAACCCACCGGGGTGCCCGACTTCATGTTCGCCTTCGCCGCCCTTGGCTGGGCGATGGCTGCTGTCTTCGTTGTCTCGTCCTTCGCCGACAGCAACGTGACCTCCACCGAGGCGGGCCCCGGCCTTGCCAGGCTGTTCGCCGGCGCCCTTGCCCTTGCCAGCCTCTTCACCTTCCTGCTGGGGTTTGGCCTGCTCCACGGTGACCGCCGCGGCGGAGGCCATTTCCTCGCTCCCATGGCAACCGGCGCCGTCGTTGGCGGGCTTGAAGCAGCCCTCTTCCTGGCGACAGCAGGGCGGCTGTTGCTCCTCCCTCCCATTCTTCTCGTCCTTGTCTGGCGACCTGTGAGGCGGCGTGCCGGTCGCCTCCTGCGCCCGGCCAGCGGGCTGTCGAGGTAGGTGAATGAAAGGCAACAGGTGCACTGCCCCGCGCCATTGGCGACCGGGGGAAGGCTACGGGCGAACACAGGCCGGGCGGAACCCGCAATGAAGCCCACCAGCGTGCTCATCGTAGGCTCCGGGCCCATCGTTATCGGCCAGGCGGCCGAGTTCGACTATGCCGGCACCCAGGCCTGCAAGGCCATGCGCGAAGAGGGCGTGCGCAGCATCCTCGTGAACTCAAACCCGGCGACCATCATGACCGACCTCGATGTTGCGGACCGCGTCTACATCGAGCCTCTGACGGTGCCCGTGCTTGAGCGCATCATCGCCCGCGAGCGCCCCGAAGGGCTCCTGCCGACGCTTGGCGGGCAGACCGGGCTCAACCTGGCCGTTGACCTGGCTAATGCCGGCATCCTCGAGAAGTACGGCGTCCGCCTCCTCGGTACGCCCCTGGAGACCATTCGCCGGGCCGAGGACCGTGAGCTCTTCCGCGACATGCTCGCCACGCTTGGTGAACCCGTCCTCGACAGCGAAATCTGCCACACCGTCGCTGAGTGCGAAGATGCTGCGCGCCAGATTGGCCTGCCCGTCGTGGTCCGGCCTGCATACACCCTTGGCGGCACCGGCGGCGGCATGGCTTTCACATGGGAACAGCTTCGCGCCGTGGCCACCAGCGGCCTCGCTGCCAGCCCGATCACCCAGGTCCTCATAGAAAAGAACCTCCTCGGCTGGAAGGAGGTTGAGTACGAGGTGATGCGCGACGGTGCTGGCAACTGCATCACCATCTGCAACATGGAAAACCTCGACCCGATGGGCGTCCACACGGGCGACTCCATCGTCGTGGCGCCGTCGCAAACCCTCAGCGACAAGGATTACCAGATGCTGCGCTCGGCCAGCCTGCGCATCATCAGCGAGCTCGGAATCGAAGGCGGGTGCAACGTCCAGTTCGCCCTCGCCCCGCGCAAGGACGTGCGTGACTGGATGGGAGACATCAGCGCACCCCTCCCTTACTACGTCATCGAGGTCAATCCGCGTGTCTCGCGATCGTCGGCGCTGGCGTCCAAGGCAACCGGCTACCCCATCGCCCGCGTGGCCGCGAAGATCGCCTGCGGCAAGACCCTCGACCACATACCCAACGCCGTGACGCAGCGCACCACCGCTGCCTTCGAGCCCGCTCTCGACTACTGCGTCGTCAAGATCCCGCGCTGGCCCTTCGACAAGTTCCACCTTGGTGACCGCACCCTGGGCACCCAGATGAAGGCAACCGGCGAGGTCATGGCCATCGAGCGCACCTTCGAAGCCGCCCTCAACAAGGCCGTCAGGTCGCTCGAAGTCGGCGGGCGAAGCCTGTTGTGGGAGCGCCCCGAATGGCGATCCGCTACCGAGCTGCCGAAACAGGCGACCGACGAACGCCTCTGGGCCCTGATGGCCGCCCTCCGGCGCGGCCAGGATGCGATGGAGCTTTCGCGGGCCACCGGCGTCGACCCGTGGTTCCTGCAGCGGCTCCTCTCCATCATCGCCATGGAGAAGCGGCTTCTCAACGAGCCCCTGCACCCGGAGCTGCTCCGCGCCGCCAAGCGCTGCGGCTTCAGCGACGAGATGATCGCCCAGCTCGCCGACCGCCTCCCGGAGCAGATCCGCGCCCTTCGGCACGAATGGAACATTCGCCCCGTCTACAAGATGGTCGATACCTGTGCCGCGGAGTTCGATGCCGCCACGCCCTACTTCTACAGTACGTACGAGACCGAGAACGAGGCCGCTGCCGTCGATGGCGCCGGCGCCGTCGTCATCGGCAGCGGCCCCATTCGCATCGGCCAGGGCATTGAGTTCGACTATGCCAGCGTTCACGCCGCCTGGGCCCTCCAACGTGCAGGGCTCCGCTCAATCATGGCCAATTCCAATCCAGAAACCGTCTCCACGGACTTCGATACCAGCGACCGGCTCTACTTTGAGCCTCTCGATGAAGAAGCAGTGCGCGACATAATTGAAAACGAGCAGGGCAACGAGGCAGAGCCCCCCGCCAGCATCGTGCAGTTCGGTGGCCAGACGGCAATCAATCTCGCTGAGCCCCTGCGCCGGAGCGCGCTCCCCATCATCGGCTCCAGTGCCGAGACCATCGACACGGCCGAGGACCGCCGCCTCTTCGAACGCTTCCTCCAGGACCTTGGCATACCGCAGCCCCCAGGTGCAGCCGTAACCTCCCTCGAAGAAGGCATGAAGACCGCGCAGAACATCGGCTACCCCGTGCTGGTGAGGCCGTCGTACGTGCTCGGCGGGCGTGCAATGGAGATCGTTCAGAACGCCAGCGAGATGGTTCACTTTCTTGCCCAGGCCGCCGAGGCTGCCCAGGGCAAGCCCATCCTTATCGACAAGTTCCTCGAAGGTAGCGAGGTCGAGGTCGACGCCATCTGTGACGGGGAGACCGTCCTCATCCCGGGCATCATGGAGCAACTTGAACGCGCCGGCGTCCACTCCGGCGATTCCATGGCGGTTTATCCGCCCGTCCATCTCGATGCCGCGGAAAAGGAGACCATCCGCGACTACACGGAGCGGATTGTGCTGGGAATGGGCGCGATCGGGTTGACGAACATCCAGTACGTGGTCCTTCCGCGCCTCCCCGGCGAGGGCCCGCGCATCTATGTGCTCGAAGTCAACCCGCGCGCCAGCCGTACGGTGCCGTTCATCTCCAAGGTCACCGGCGTGCCCATGGTCCAGCTCGCCGTGAACGCCATGCTCGGCCGTCGCCTGGGTGACCAGGGTTACCCGGGCGGGCTCTGGCCAGAGCGCGACCTCGTCGCGATCAAGGCGCCGGTCTTCTCCATGTCGAAGCTGATTGGCGTCGACAGCCATCTTGGCCCCGAGATGAAGAGCACCGGCGAGGTGATGGGCATCGATCGCACGCTCAGCGGAGCCATCGCCAAGGCGCTCCTCGCCTCGGACCTTGCCCTGACCCCAAGGGCCTCCGTCCTGCTGAGCATCAGCGATCGGACAAAGGCCGATGCCCTGCCCCTCATCCACAAGCTTGCCGATGCGGGCTACACGCTCTACGCGACCGAGGGCACGAGCAAGATGATCGAGGCTCTTGGCATCCCCGTGAAGCCGGTGACAAAGATCTTGAGCGGCGGCCACCCGAATGTTGTTGATGTGGTCATGGACGGCACCGTGCAGTGCGTTATCAACACCACCGAGGGCCGCTTCACCGGCTCGCTCCGCGACGGCTTCCACATCCGCAGGGCTGCTGCTGAACGGCGCATCCCCTGCTTCACCTCCCTCGACACGGCCGCGGCCGCAATCGATGCGCTCGCGAACGCCTCCGAATACGACGTCGCGACGCTCGAGGAGTACGTGGCGGGATGAACATCACCGGCGCCGCCCTGGTCTCCAATGAGCCGGCCTACCAGGGGGCGCGCACTCTCTGGTTCCACGCGCCGGCCATCGCGAAGGCAGCCGCGCCAGGGCAGTTCGTGATGCTTCACTGCAGCGCCGATGGCATGGATCCCCTCTTCGCGCGCGCGTTCAGCGTTCACCGCGTCGATGGCGACCGCTTTGCCATCCTGTTCAACGTTGTGGGCAGGGGCACCGCCTGGCTGGCCGCGAGAGTTCGCGGCGAAACCGTCACTATGTATGGCCCCCTCGGCAAGCCGGTGAAGCTGCCACGGCATCCGGGGAACCTCCTCCTCATCGGCGGCGGGGTCGGCGTCGCACCCCTTGTCGACCTTGCTGAAAGGGCCGTTGCGGCCGGGCACCAGGTGGTCGCCATGATGGGCGGCCGCACTTCGGCACACCTCCTCCCTTCCTCCGCATGGCCCCGCGAGGTCGAGTACGTCGTCGTCACCGAGGACGGCTCGGCCGGTCCGAAAGGCTTCGTCACGCAGCACCTCGGCAAGTATCAGGAGTGGGCGAGCAAGATCTACGCCTGCGGGCCGAATCAGATGTTTGCCAGCCTGGCGGACGTCCTCCGCGGGAACGGCAGGCGCCAGCAACCTGAGGTCCTGATGGAAGAGAACATGCCCTGTGGCTGGGGCATGTGCTACGGCTGTGCCATCTTCACCCGCAAGGGCGTGCGCCTCTGCTGCAAGGATGGCCCGGCCTTCCGCCTTTTCGATGTCTTCTAAGTGTGGGCGCGATCGCCCGCGAGCGTATAATGCGAACATGAGCATCCGCGCAGAATCTCAGGTGGCGAAAGAGCGCGAGCGGCACGTGGGCGAAGTTCACACCCGGCTGACTATTACCAACCGCGCAGATGAGATCCGCGCGACCTCGGGCCTCATACGAGAAGTTGAGGTTCGCACCATCACCCTCGACGACGTGCTCGTCGATACCGGCGCCACCACGCTCTGCCTTCCCCAGGATCTGGTCGAGGCGCTTGGGCTCCAGCTTCTCGAAGAGGTGAGCGTCGCCACCGCCACCGGCATCACCACCGCCCGCGTGTATGAGGACGCGAAGCTGTCCCTCTACGGCAGAACGGGCACCTTCGACTGCATCGCCCTCCCCGAAGGAACGCAGCCGCTGCTCGGCGTCATCCCCCTGGAGCGCCTGGGGCTGGAGCCCGATCTACAGAACCAGCGCCTGCGCGTGCTGCCCGACCACGGCCGCCAGACCTACATCCTGGCCCCGTCCCCCATCATCTACTGAGCAGGCCCGGGGCCCGTCCGCTCTATCTCCGCCAGCAGCACGGTGAGTGCGGCCCCCGCGATCCCTTCCATCACCTGGGCGCGCGTCCCTTCGAACTGCCGCTCTTCCACGCGCGTGCCCGCGGGCCCGCACACCGCGATAACTACCGACCCGACTGGCTTCGGCGAACGGCGGCTCCCCTGTGGGCCGGCAATTCCGCTCTCTGCCACTGCGATATCTACGGCCGATTGTCGCCGTAACCCTTCTGCCATGGCGGCGACCGCTGGCCCGCTTACCGCGCCGGCTTCGCGGAGGAGCTCGCGGTCGACCCCAAGCGCCTCCACCTTCGCGCTTCCTGAATAGGCCACCACGCCTCGCTCGAACCACCGCGAGGCGCCGGCGACGCTGAGCAGCCGCGCGCTGATCAATCCGCCGGCCGTCGTCTCAGCCACGGCGACGCGCATCCCGCGCGCCTCAAGCGCGCTCCCAACGGCGAGCGCCAGGCCGTCCTGCTCAAGCGGGAAGGGCATGACCGGAGTCTACCCGTCCCCGCCTGTGATAGCGATTGTGCAAAACTGCACGTAACCCCGGTTCTGGTTATTATGCGGCCAAACAGGGCCGATGCCCTCTATGTACGCCTAACCACCCGGAGACCAGATGCTGACGTTCATCCCCTTCCTGCTTGGCCCCCTCGCCTACGGCGTCATCGCCCTTCTCATCTTCTCGGGGTCCATCGTCGTCTTCTCAATCCCGGTCCTCGCCACGCGAGGGCGCGCTCAGCTCCTCTGGTTCCTTGCCATGGGTGGACTCATCACGGCCGAGGCAGCCGTTCTCATCACTCTCGGCATCCTCATTGACCAGGGCACCATCTGGAACTGACGGCCGCCACCGCCGCAACGCCCGGCCCGTTCGCTCCCCCGGCGACGAGCAGGGCCGGAGCCGCCGTCAGAGCAAACGCCGGATAGGCTTTCGGCCCGGGCGCGGGTCGTAGTTGCTCTTGAACATCTCCAGCTTGTCCCGCTCGATCAGGTACTTCCCCGCGAATAGCGTCGCCGGGATCTTCTTCTGCTTGATCAGCCGGCGAAGGCTCTGCGGGTGAATGGCCAGCTCGCGCGCGGCCTCCACGAGGTCAAGGTAGTTGTCAAACGGCGTGATAGTGGCCATCCAGGGTCTCCCTCCCCCGTTCCGGCGGGGGCCTCTGGTAAGTCATCACCAGTCGCCAAACGCTCAACTGCGTAGGCAATAAAGGACTTTACCAAACTCCAATCTTTATTGTCTATCCCCTTTCTCATTTCAACCGCCCGGCGACACCCTCCGGCCCACGATCACCGTTCTCGAGCCGCTCAGCGTGGTGCACAGCAACGTCACCGGTTCGCCCTTGTGCCGGCCGACCAGGCGCCGCAGCTCATCGGGTTCTATCGGGAACGCTCGCCTCCGTATCTCCGCCGGGGTCCATCCGCGCTGCCTGAGCCGCTCTTTGACCCGCTCCACGGAGAAGGGAATCACATCCAGCGTTTCGAAGGTGGCGCACAGCGGGTCGAGCACCGCTTCTGGCCCCGTGAGGTAGGCCACCTGCTCATCGAGGAGCCTGGCGCCCAGCCGGTAGGCCAGGTGCCTGACGAGTCCCGCCAGCGTCACGCACGACTCCGGATCGAACATGAAAGGCCCGGGCGGAACGGGACCGGCGGCCTCTTCGGGGCATTCTGAATCGAGCGTCGCGTCACCGGGCAGCAGCACCGCCCGCCGCAGGCCCGGCCTGGTCTCTGCGCCCAGCCAGATGGTGGCTTCCCTCATCGAGCGGCCCAGCTGCACGTATTCGACCTCCGCCCCCGGCGGTAGATGCTGGCGCCCGATCCCCGGCGGGGCCTTGAGCGCGCCCGCCCTTGCGCTGGCGGCCACCAGCAGCGCCACGTCCCACGGTGGCGAGAAGGCCGCCGGGTCGAACCTGCGCCCCGTTTCCGCGCGCCGCGAAGGATCAACGATTGCTGCGGAACCCGCGAGCTCGAACGGCGGGCGCGACGCATCACCGCGTACCACGCTGGCGCCCGGCACGTTGCAGGCGGCGAGGATAGCGGTGGCCCCATCGCGCTCAAGTCCCACCGCCCGTAGGCCGGCAGCCGCGCACGCCGCCAGGTCCCCGCCAATCCCGCAGGTGAGGTCGGCCACGGGCAACCCCAGGCCAGCCAGCCGAAGCGCCCGCCGCGCGGCAACGATGGGATGGGTCATCATCTGCAGTCCCGCTGCCGTGTACAGCAGGCTTCCGCTGTCTGCAGACCAGGCGGCCGCCCGCGCGCGCAGGGCCACCTGTTCGCCGAGTGCTGCCGCCTCATCAGCCCCGTGGCTCCGCCTCAACAGCGAAGAAAGTCTTACCGGGTCGAGGGTCCCGAACCCCGGAGGCAAACTGGCGAGATCGGACCGCCCGCGGGCCGAGACAAGGTAACGCGCTCGATCCATCTCCACCCTGCCGAGTGTAGTGGACCGGCGCCCGGTACCGTCTATCCTCAGTGAATGGCCGCTGTGCTCTGCCTCGACTTCGACGACGCCGTTCTCTCGAACGACATCACGGCCGCGATCCTCGAACGCTTCGCCGGCCTGGAGGCGGGCTCTCCCCTGCCCGGGACCGAAGCGGAACGGATACACACCCTCAGAGCCGCCGTCTCCCGCATTGAAGCACCCCGCGCGGACCTGGTGGCATTCGTCCGCGAGAAGGCATGTGTCCGCGATGGCTTTGTGGACCTGGTCAGGTGGTGCAACGAGCACGGCTGGGCTCCGATGGTCGTGACCCACGCCTTCGACCTGGCCGTCGGCGCCGTCTTGCGTGACCCTGGGCTCGACCGCGTGGCTGTCCACGCCGGTCGAATGCGCTTCGCGTACCGCTGGCGCCTGACCTACCTGAGCCCCAGAGGTGTGGAGGTCCAGGACGGCTTCCAGCTCTCGTACGTCGCGGCGATGCGCCAGGCCGGGGACTTCGTGGCCATGGTTTGCGGCCCGGCCACTTCCCCTGAAGCGGCAACAGCCGCTAGCGTGGCCTTCGTTCCGCCTCCGCGACCTTCGCCCGGCCGGCATGCTCGCGAGTGGCGGGACTTCACTGACATCGTGGCCTTCCTCGAAGGAGATGCACGGCGAGAGACGGAGGAAGACACTACCGCCGGTTGACCGGCCAGGCGACGTTCAGCTCTCGACCGTTACGCGCATGGGGCTGAAGCGGCCAATCACTCCCTGGCCGTGGCAACTGGCCGACTTGCCGCCGCTGATCTCGATCTCCGTCATCAGCCCCAGGGCCGCCGTGAAGCCCGTGATGCGGTCGAAGACGCGGTCGTAGCGATCGACAACGCGCCCATCGGCCTCGAACTCGACCGAACCTGGCCCCTGGTCGTAGGTGATACGGTAGGCATGGGGCTGCCCCTGGCTGGTGGGCAGGTCGCGGATCTCGTTGAAGATGGCGAATGACTTCGCCTCCCCCGTCTCCGGGGCCACCGCCCCCGGGAATGGCAGCCGCCCGTAGACGGTGGCCACGCCGTCACCTCCCGTCAGGAAGTCGAACGCCCACCCGGTCGTGAAGTCGAGCAGGTTCCAGGAGACGAAGCCGTCGTAGATGTTCCCCGGCGTGGTTCCAATCGTCGTTGCCGCGACCTGGATCTCGAAGGTGATGCGCCCGCGATCCGGCACTGCGAAACGCTCCTTCGAGTAGTACATGTGCTTTGCGTTGTCGAGCACCTGCACCCGGTCATGCCCGCGCGTAAGCGGCACCGCCGCCACCTGCAGCCAGCCGTTGCGGACGAGGACCATTGCGTTGGGTTCCCGGTAGTCCCACCGGCTGCCGTCGGGAAGCGCGAAGCCACCAGGCTCCCACTGCGAGTCCTGCTCGAAGATCCGGTTATAGCTGCCGATGATGCGGCTGTCCGCCGATGCCTCGCCCATGACCTCAGGGTAACCCGGGATTGCCGCTTGGTCGCGCCCGGTCAGCTTCCCCGGAGCGTCGCCCCCAGCTCCTTCGCCAGCCGTGCCACCAGGCTCGCCTGCACCCGGGCGACGTCCGCGTCAGTCAGCGTCCGGTCCTCGGCCTGGTAGCGCAGGCTCAGGGCGAGCGATTTCTTCCCGGCGGGGACGCCGGCGCCCCTGTAGTCATCGAAGACCTCCGCGCCCAGCCGAACCGCCCCCTGCCGGTGTCCACGAACAACTTCGAGCACGCGTCCGGCCGGCACCGCCGCGTCCAGCAGCAGGGCGATGTCCTGGCGGACTTCCGGGAACCTCGGCGGCGGCACGTAGTGCGGGCGCTCGGGCAGGGTCCGGACGAGGTCTTCCAGCCAGAGCTCCATGAGGAACACGGCCTCCTCGATGTCAAACGCCGCTGCGGTATCAGGGTGAACCTGTCCCATCACGCCCACCGGCTCGCCCCCCGCGTGAATGTCGGCCGTGTGCCCGGGCAACAGGCCAAAGTGCGAGGCCGGGCGCACGTTCAGAGGGACACCAAGGGCGCCAGCGAGCGCCTCAATATCACCCTTCGCATCGAAGAAGTCGACCCGTCCGCTCGCGGGACGCCCACGCCCATGTTCCCTGGAGCCGCCCACCACGGCGCAGAAGACCGGCCATTCGTGTGGCAGGTCCGCCTCGACGGGCAGGTATTCGAACCCGATCTCGAAGAGCCGCAGAGCGCCATCGTGCGTGTGCCGGTTCGCCGCGTAGGTTGCTAATGATGTCCCCCGCAGCGAGGTGCGGAGATAGGCGTGTTGCGCGGCCACCGGGTTCACCACTCGCTGTGGGTCCAATCGCCGGGAATCGCCAGGGTCAACTACTTTCGCGAGGCTCGCCCGGTCCGTCAGCGTGTAGGCGATGATCTCCTGATATCCAAGAGCGACGGCAACATCCTTGATCCGCTCGCGGAGGTTCTCGACCGGGCGCGGCTCGACCTCCGGGAGGGCCCCCCGCAGCATCGTGGCGGGCAGCCGCTCGTACCCGTAGATGCGCGCCACGTCCTCGATTACGTCGTCGGCGATTGCCACATCGGGCCGCCAGTACGGTGGCTGCACAGTGAAGCCGCCGGTCACGGGACGGCAGGCGAAGCCGAGCGCTTCGAGGATGCGCCGGACCTCGTCTTCTGGTATCGAAATCCCCAGCACCTGCTCGATGCGCGCGGCCGGGAGCGGGATCTCCCGCTGGGGTTCTCTGCCGGGAAAGATGTCCACCAGCCCCCGCGCAATGGTACCGCCCGTGATTTCCGCGAAAAGGTGGAGTGCCCGCCTCTGCGCGTATTCGGCGGTCTCCGGGCCAATTCCCTTCTCGAAGCGCAGCGAAGCCTCTGAGCGCAGCTTCAACAACGTCGATGTCCGCCGGATTCCCCCCGCCCGGAAGTTGGCTGCCTCAAGCAGGATGTTCTTCGTGCCCTCGTTCACCTCGCTGTTGCCCCCGCCCATCACGCCCGCCACCGCCACCGGCCCTTCGCCGTCGCAGATGAGGAGCATCTCAGCGTCCAGCTCCCGGTCGACGCCGTCGAGCGTCCTGAGCCGCTCACCTGCCCTTGCGCGCCTCACCACGATCTGGTGGCCGCGCACCAGGTCATAGTCGAAGGCGTGCAGGGCCTGCCCGGTCTCGATCATCACGTAGTTCGTGATGTCGACCACGTTGTTGATGGGCCGCATGCCGTGTTTCTGCAGACGCTCCTGCATCCACCGGGGCGAAGGTGCAATGGTAACGTTCTCAATGACCGACCCGGTGAATCGCCGGCAGAGGTCCGGCGCCTCTATCGTCACCGAGACAAGCTCCTCAACGAGCCGGTCTGATTCGGGGTGGCCTACGGCCGGTGCGCGCAGCAGGCCACCGGTGAGTGCTGCCACCTCGCGTGCGAGCCCCTGCACTCCCAGCAGGTCGGCCCGGTTCGCCCAGGTCGAGATGTCGAAGACGACGTCGCCCAGTGCGTCGATGAGCGGCTTCCCCACAGGCGTGTCTGGAGGCAACACCAGGATCCCTTCGTGGTCATCGCTGAGCCCGAGCTCCCGCTCGCTGAGCACCATCCCGGCCGATTCGACCCCGCGGATGGGGCGCAGCTTCAGCACGGCTGGCTTGCCGGTGTGACCGTCCACCAGCCACGCCCCTTCAGTGGCGAACGCCACCCTCTGCCCTACCGCCAGGTTCGGCGCACCGCAGACGACCTGCTGCCTGCCCGACCCGGTCTCGACCGTCGCCAGCCGCAGCCGGTCGGCATTGGGGTGTGGCGCGACCGCTACCACCTCGGCAACCCGGATCCGCTCCGGGTCCCAGTCAGCGCCGATCGTGTCCCAGGACTCGACCTCGGCCGTGGCATCCGTGATACGCCGCGCGAGCTCCGCCGCCGGCAGGTCAACGTCGACGAATTCCCGCAGCCAGTTGAGAGAGAGTTTCATTGGACGGCGGCTCCTAGAACTGGCTCAGGAAGCGAAGGTCGTTCTGGTAGAAGTGGCGGATGTCTTCGATGCCCCAGCGCAGCAATGCCACCCGCTCGACCCCCATGCCGAAGGCGAAGCCGGTGTAGCGCGACGAATCATAGCCCGCGTTCTCGATGATCTCCGGGTGGACCATTCCCGCACCAAGGATCTCGATCCAGCCCGTACCGTGGCAGGTGCGGCATTCGGCGCCTGCGCCCCGGCAGATGAAGCAGTCGATCGCCATCTCCACCCCGGGCTCCACGAAGGGGAAGTAGCTGTGGTGGAAGATGATGCGCCTGTCGTTTCCGAAAAGCCGCCGCGCGAAACCGTAGAGCGTGCCCTTCAGGTCACTCATGCGCACCCCTTCATCAACGGCGAGGCCTTCGATCTGCGTGAGCATCCACTCGTGCGTCGCGTCGGTGGCCTCCTGGCGGTAGCACTTCCCTGGCACCACCACGCGGATGGGCGGCTCGCTCCGCTCCATCACCCGAACCTGGTTTGGCGTCGTGTGCGTCCTCAGCAGCATCTTGCGCTGTCCGTCAATGAACGTGTCGACCCAGATGGTGTCCCACATGTCGCGCGCCGGGTGGTCTTCCGGGATGCGGGCGGCATCGAAGTTGTAGTAGGCCCACTCCACCTCGGGCCCTTCGACCGTGCGAAAACCCATCTCGGCAAACGCGGCCAGGCAGTCGCGCATCGTCTGCGTGACGGGGTGGAGCCGTCCAAGGGGCCTCTTCCGCCCGGGCAGCGTCACGTCCAGCGCCTCGGCGGTCGCCAGGCTCTGCAGGGCCGCCCTGCGGAGCGCCTCGCGCTTCCCTTCAAGGGCGGTTTCGAGGGCCGCCTTCAGCTCATTGGCGCCGGCGCCGAAGGTGGCTCGCACTTCCTGGGGCTGTTCTCTCACGGAGCGAAGGATGGCCGTGATACGCCCATCCTGGCGACCGAGCCACTCGATTCGCCAGGCCTCGATCGCGGCGTCATCATTCGCGGAATGGAGAGCCTGCAGGGCCTCGTCTTTGAGGGCCCGGAACGATGGTGCTGATGTGGTCATAGGCAAGGGACATTATAGGTTTGCCGCTCCCTAACGTCCGAACGCAACCGGCAAACAGAAGACGCGCAACCGGTTGCCCGTGGAAGGTGGCCCGACTACCATCATGAGAGGCAAAGCCCACGCGGCCCCGTGGTGTAGCGGCCTAACATGCCACCCTGTCAAGGTGGAGATCGGCGGTTCGAATCCGCTCGGGGTCGCCACAACCCGCTCACCCACGATGACCCGCCGGGGACGGTGGGTTTGGCATTTCTGCCCCCACCCCCTGTCCCTCCCCCTATCGCCGCGCTACCTGGAACACTGTCGTGTGACGCATCCGGCAGAGCTGTCGCCTGTTTTCGGTCAGCACAAGCCCGTCCGCGACCGCGTAGTGGTGCCCCTTGCGCTCGTAGGCATCGACTAACACGCCTGCTACCGTGAGCGCCTGGCCGGCCTCGGCGCGGGCAAGGTTCTGGACCTGGCTTCGCGCATGGATAGAAGGGCCGTAGTCGAATGAGTGGTGCAGCAGCCGCGTCATCCGCCCGGCCATCCAGCCGGGATGCACCAGGGGACGGGCGCCGCTCCAGAGCGGGTCGTCATCGTTCTCTTCTTCAAGGGCGAAGCGCCGCGCCTCCTCCTCGGGGATGGGCACTGCCATCGCCCGGAGGTCACGCCCGATCGGTGCCGTTGCCAGCTCCAGCCGGGGCAGTGTGTTGGGGCGAGGCTGCGGCTGAACGTCCGCTGGCATCCGCAGCTCGCTGAGCCAGGGAGCGTTTCCCATACCGAACGTCCCGGTGACGCACGCTTCGCCCGCCCCGTTGGCGATCACGAGGCTCCACTCGGCATCCTCGCCCTTTGTGACTGCCGCCGTGATCTCGTCACCCGGATACACGGGACGCCGGAACGAAACATCGGCCCAGCCTTCGTCGAGCCACCGGACTCCAAGAGCGTCCAGGACCGGTGGAATGGCCCAGCCGTACACGATCACCCCGCCCAGGAGAGCGGCGCGGTAGCCGAACTCCCGCGCTCCGCTGTTGGCATGGATCACGTTCACCTGGTCCATGTCGTCGGGGTCGGACATGGTCGCGGTCAGACGGCGTTCGTAGCGGCCGGTCATGGGCAGCGCCTTTCTCCCGCCGCTCTCGCGGGAATAGTGGCAGTCTACTGCTGCGCCGCATTGATCGCCTCTGTCGCTATCGGCCGCGGGGGCCGCTCAGTCGTCGTGCGGGAGCTGCCCGTCGCCGGCTTCGCGGTTGCGGCGCCCCATGGTGATGATCGCGATCCACGAACTGAGACTGATGAGCACAATGGCGAACAGGGCCAGGTTGGTGGGCGTCGCTGGCAGTCCCAGCAACCCCGAGCCCGCACTCGGCGGTCCTGGGGTGCGCGCGCCACTGACCGTGTCCACGGGGGTTGGGCTGAATGCGCCCGGGGGCGTGCCTGTACCCGGCGGAGGAGTCCCCGGCACCGTGGTTGCGGTGCCTGTGGCGGGCGCGGTGGCGGTTGCTGTTGGCGAAGGGAGCTCGCCGAAGTTGTTGTTTACCCCGTGTACGCCCGCACCGAGGTCGATCGCGAACAGGCGGTCGTTCGCCACGCTTCCACCCTGCGAACCGATCGTGTCCTTCCCGTCCAGGTACCCGGCCGGCTGCGTCTCCACGACCTCGTAGCTGCCGGCGAGGAGGCCATCGAACAGGTAGTAGCCGTTGCCTGCGGTGGTCGTTGTGCGGTGGACGGGCGTGCCGGTGGCGTCCTCCCCGGAAAGCGTGACCGTGACCCCGCCGATTGGGGGCTCGGCGGCGTCCTTGATGCCATCATTGCTCAGGTCCACATAGACGTAGCCCGAGATGCTGGCCGGCAGCTCCCCGAAGTTGTTGTTGGGGAGGTCTCCGGCGCCGATGGTGATTGGGATTGAGTCCGACCCCTTGCTGTTGGGGAGTGGTGTGACGTTGCCGGCGGTTTCGCGGCCGTCGCCGTAGCCGTTCGGCTGCGCCGTCTGCACGATCGTGTAGGGCCCCGCCTTCAGGCAGACAACGGGCCAGTAGCGGTACGTCAGGATGACCTGGGCGCTCGCCACGGTAGTTATCTTGTTCAGCACGTTGCCGCCGCCGGTGGTGTGGGAAGTGGCCGTGGCGACCCCGAGGAGTTCCACCGTCCCCGCGCCCGTGTAGAGGGAGAGCGCTTGCCCGCTCACGACGGTGGTCGCAGCGCCGGTGGCGGTGTGAGAGCCGAAGTCGTGGCCGCTTGGGCCCGCGAAGTCGGCGATGCCGTCATACGCGGCCGCATCGAACGAACCGGCCTCCACCACGGGCGCAGTGGTCACGGTATCCGCGCCGGGAATGGTGAGCGCCACCATGCCGCTGACCGTGGCCGAGAGCGTGGTCGCTTCGCCATCGAGACTCTCCGCCTTGATGCCGCTGGTGATCGCTGCGCTGTTGGTGACGTCGACACCCGTGAGTGTCCCCATCGCAGAGTCGAACTTCGGTGCGTTCCGTGTCATCGACCAGTCGGTAGTCGTTTGCGGGAACGAAAGCGAGTGTGTGAGCGACTCCTCGGGTGGATGTACCGAGGTGTCGTTGTTGAACAGGTAGTAGCCCGAGGCGCCGGTGACGGTGGTGGCAACCGTCGTTCCCCCGCCGTTGCGCAGGGCGATGCTGCTGCCGCTGATCGGGGTCTCGCCCGCATCGAAGAGACCGTTGTCGTTCGCGTCCACGTACACGTAGCCGCTGACTACCGGGCATCCCTGGGCGGCTGCCGCCGGGCGTGGCGACTGGGCGCCACTCGTCAACACGAGAACGAGACTGGCAAAAAGGAAGCCTGCGGCGTGGAAGGCTCCACGGCAGGCGCGCGCGCGGCGAGAGTGCAGCACGAGACAAGTCCTCCTTTCGGACTTTGCCATGCACCCCGCCGGGAATTGCCAGTTAGAAACTGCACGAACAGCGCCACCGCTCGACCGGCGACTCTGCTCCGTTCACCGCTGAGTTATCCGGTGCGGCAGGCGTACGGTCAAGCGCCAGCAGGCTCCGATGACCGCCGTTGCGGGCCTCTGGTGCTGTAACCGCAACTCCCCCGTTCTCCGCTTCGTTGCTCCATGTCCACCGGTTCGAACCTGCCATGCTCCCCCGCCGGGTCGAACTTCCCAAAGGGACTCGCAACACAGGCGGGGACTCACAGGCGGGGAGAGACATGTATAAGAGTCGCCGTTTCACACTGGTCGCAACATTGGCGGTTTTCGCCGTATTCGCGGCTGCACTTACTGCTGTGCTCGTCTGGCCGGCATCATCGGCTGAGGCGCGACGCAACCCGGAAGCGGCTGCCGCTATTCGCCGGGCCCGCGGGCAGCGCACGCCCGTGTCCCTGCCAACGGCCACTCCCGCTGCTTCCACGCCAGCGGCGCCTCCTGCTCCTGTTGAGACCATGGTCCCTCCTACAACGGAACCTGAGGCGACCGTGCCCCCGGCCACTCCGGCGGCCCCCACCCCGCCGCCTGCTTCGACCCCTGCCGCCGTCCCAACCATCGGGCTTGTCCCGGCCCCGGGTTTCGCCGACGACTTCGAGGGCCTGCCCCTGGGTGTCCCCTGGGCCGACGGGACCACCCACGGCGCCTGGTATTCGCGCTTCAACGGCTATGGCGCTGTCGCGGTCGAAACCGATGGCGACCGGGTGCTTTCCCTTTCGCCGAAGGCCGCGACCACGCCGGGCGCAACGCACGCCGCCCTTGTCCAGTCCACCATGCGCTTCGGCGACGTCGACTTCTCCGTCCAGGTGAAGACCGTCACGCAGCTGCGAACCCCCACCCCCAACGCCTGGGAGTCTGGCTGGGTGCTCTGGCACTTCATCGACGATACCCACTTCTACTATGTGGCCCTCAAGCCGAACGGAATCGAAGTGGGCAAGGAAGACCCCGCCTATCCCGGCGCGCAGCGGTTCCTCGTCACCCTGTCGAACCCCTCCTTCGCCATCGGACAGTGGCACACGGTACGCGTGAAACAAGTCGGAGCTACGTTTACCATCTGGATCGATGGGGCGCTCGTTACCACCTTCACCGACAACGAGAGGCCGTACACCGGCGGGGCCGTGGCGCTCTACACCGAGGATGCAGACGTACACTTCAACAACTTCAGCGCCCGCCAGCCCTGATCACGGCTCACTCCTGGCTGAGGCCCCCTCATCGCCGGTGAGGCAATGAGGGGGCTCATGGCACGGACAGGCCGCGGCAGGTTTGCGCTCGCAGCAGCGGTCGCGCTTGCCGCTGCCGCGGCAGCCGCCCTGGGAGCCGGGCTTGCAGGCTTTGCCTCAGGCGACGAACTTCCCTACAGGGTTTACGCGCCGCTCACCGCAAAAGATGCCCCGGGTAGCCCCGGCGTGCGCGTGCTCCCGCCACCCGCCGGTGTCTACCACTCGGCCTTCGCCGACTTTGGTGGTGAAGAGGACCGGGTGACGGCCGCCGCCATTTCGGCCTATGCCGCGCTCGTAGGCAAACCAATCGCGTGGGCCTACTTCTCTAACAACTGGTTCGATGGGATCGCCTTCCCCGCGGCCAGCGTGAAGGCCGCCCACGACGCCGGCGCCGTGCCCTTCATACGCATGATGCCCCGCTCGACCTGGGACGAAGATGGACCTGATCCCGTGTACTCACTGGCCGCAATCGCCGATGGGCAGTTCGATGCAAGCCTGCGCCAGTGGGCGCGCGACGCAAAGCAAGCCGGTTACCCGCTGATGGTTGAATTCGGCACCGAGGTCAACGGCGACTGGTTCCCGTGGAGTGGCGTGTACAACGGTGGCGCGGCCACCGGGCCTGCCCGCTTCAAGGCTGCCTACCGCCACATCATCGACATTTTCCGGGGCGAGGGCGTGAACAACATAACGTGGGTGTTCCATGCGGACGCCCAGCCCTCCCCTGAAGCCCCCTGGAACTCCATGGCTGCCTACTACCCGGGCGATTCCTACATCGACTGGCTTGGCATCAGCGCCTATGGCGCCCAGGACGCAGACGAGGACTGGCAGACCTTTACCGAAGTGATGGACGCCGGGTATTCGGAACTGGCGGCCCTTTCCCCCTCTCTGCCCATCGCTGTCCTGGAGTTCGGCGTCACCGAAGGGCCGGGCGCTGCCAAGGCACGGTGGATTGGCGACGCTTTCGCCGCCGTGCGCTCCGGCCGCTACCCGCGTGTGCGGGCAGTGAGCTACTGGCACGAGAACTGGCAGACCGATGGTGTGCAGTCGCTCCTGCGCGTGGATTCCTCGGCCGCTGCCCTGCAGGCCTATCGTGAGGCGGTCGCCGACCCCTACTTCACCGGCACGGCACTGACAGGTCCACCGCCATAGGCTCGTGATGCTCTGTGGTGTGCGCCACGCTCAGGCGCCCAGCCGCTCCATGATGATCGTGGCAATCTGCCGCGATGCGGTGCCATCGCCATAGAGGCTTCGCGCCTGCGACATGCGGGCGTACTCGGCGGGGTCCGTCAGGAGGTGAACCGACCGTCGCAGGATCACCTCTTCGTTCGGCCCAACGAGCTCCGCCACCCCCGCGGCCACCCCTTCCGGGCGCTCTGTTTCGTTTCGCAGCACCAGCACAGGCTTCCCGAGGGCCGGCGCCTCTTCCTGCACCCCGCCCGAGTCGGTCAATACGATGGAGGAGCGGTTTAGCAGGTGGACAAACTCAAGGTAGTCGAGTGGCGGAATGAGGTGGATACCTTCGACGCCTTCCAGCTCTTCACGCGCCACCGCCGCAACATTCGGGTTCGGGTGAACGGGATAGACGATGTCGAGGCCCGGGACAGTGCCCGAAAGCCTGCGAACGGCCCTGCAGATGGCGCGCAGCGGCTCGCCGAAGTTCTCCCGCCTGTGCGCCGTTACCAGCACCAGCCGCCGTCCGGGTCCCGGGAAGCGCACGTCGGGCGCACTCCCTCCCGCGATGATGTGGTACAGGGCATCGACTACTGTGTTGCCGGTCAGGAACGCTTCTTCTGTGGGGACTCCGCTGGCATGCAGGGCGGCAAGCGCCGTCCCGGTAGGCGCGAAGTGCAGAGAGGCGATTTCGGAGATGAGGCGGCGGTTTATCTCCTCAGGGAACGGGTAGTACCGGTTGGCCGTTCGCAGCCCCGCCTCCACATGCCCGACCGGGATGCGCTCGTAGAAGGCAGCCATGGCCGTTGCCATGGCAGTCGTCGTATCCCCCTGCACCAGCACGACGTCGGGCCGTTCCTCCTGGAGGACACGCGTCGTTTCCTGTAAGACGCGGGCCGTCACGTCGGGCAATGCCTGGCCCGGCCGCATCAGGTCAAGGTCGTGGTCCGGTTCGATCCCGAACACCCCCAGCACCTGGTCGAGCATGTCGCGGTGCTGGGCGGTCACGCAGACAATCGGTCGAACGGCTTCGCCTCGCCGGCGCAACTCCGCGACCAGGGGCGCCATCTTGATGGCCTCCGGCCGCGTGCCAAAGACCACCATCACCCGCAGAGGCTTGCTCAATTCCCTGTCATCCCTTCACAAGATCGGCTACCACGATGAGGCGGTGGCTGTAGACGCCATCCGGGACACACGTGATGAACGTGGCGATGGGCGCCGCCGTCTGGTTCATCACCCAGCTGTCCTGCGGCGAGACCACCAGTTTGTCGGATACCCGGTAGATGTGGGTGCTGTCCACGGTGAGCCGGATTGTGTCGCCCACCGCTATCTCCGGGAGCCGCCGGAAGACGTCCCCCTCGTTGATGCTGCTGATGTGGCCCGAGAAGACCGAGTTGCCCGAAGTGCCTCCCGGCCTGGCGCTGTTTTCGTGAAAGCCAACGGCACGGTCAGCCGTCTGCCAGACGTAGCCGTCGCCCTTGCGCACCAGCCCAACCATGACGATCGGCGCATCGACTTCGATCGAATCCATTCGCACCCGGCCAACGATCTGACGCCCACCGACCGAGCCATCGGCCACGGCATCGTTCGGCGGCGGTGGAAGCGGAATCTCTACGAGGCTCTCGATGTTGGGTTCCCCCGTTGCCACGACGGTTGGCGCAATCGCCGCGGTCGGCGGAGGCGCCGGGAGCCCGTGCGCCTCCAGTGCCCGTCCGGTGTTAGCAGCGAGCTTGCCCACGTTCCGCTCTCGTTCGTGCAGGTCCAGCACCAGCAGCCCGCCCTTCAGCGTCAGTGCCGCACCCACCGCCAGCGGCGGCCCGGCCAGCGCCAGCCGGAGCAGCGAGCGGCGAGAGAACTGCCGCCGGCGCTCTGGAGGGTCTACTGCGGGGTACGCCGGGTAGCGCATGCCGGGTTTCCTAACCTGCCTTCCCCGGTCTCCAGGCTAAACGGAGACCGCCGACGGCTTCACGAACGTGTAGCCGGCGCCCTTGATGCCTGAGATTGTGTCTGCCAGGTATTGAATCGGCAGGAACGGGTGGAAAAAGAAGCTCGCCCAGGCATCGCGCACCACCAGGTTCATCTGCGCGGCCCTGATGATGTCGGCCGGGAACCGGGTTGGGTATGGACCCGCCACCGGGTCGGGCCAGCGCTCGGGCTCGATGTTGCCCAGGTTCTCGGGCAGGATCTTCTGCCCGTAGATGTCCCTTGTCACCACGTAGGGGAAGAACTGCCCGCCGAAGTTCAGGGGTGCCGGCGTCTCCGAGCTGGCGGTTGCCGTGGCCCGGAAGCTGTCGGTCGCCGTCTTCACCTTGGAGGTCGTGCCGGGTGATCCGCCGCTCCCGGTGCGCGATGTCACCGGCTGGCTCTCGAAATAGAGAGCCCGGTGGTAGGTGAGGTCGAACTTCTGTGCGAAGACGCGGTAGTCAACGGCCGAAGCGGCGTAATGGGGGGCCTCGAAGCCAATCACCGAAAGCCCGGATTTCGCCAGCTCCCGCTGTCCGCGGGAAACAACGCCGTTGCACCACGACGACGAGTCGCCGGGTACCGGGCCAACGAAGGTGAGGGTGTGGTCCGCGTTCTCCGTCGCGCGGAAGAACTCGAAATCATCGCCGCTCACAGCGTTGTAGGGGTTGGCAACCGAGTCGAACTGGTGCGTCGTGCCATGCATGATGAGCTCGCCGCCCTTGCTCTGCATGTACTTGAGCGCGGCCACCACTTCCTTCGATTCGCTCATGTTCAGGCTGACGGGGGCGCCTCCGCTGTAGGTCCCCCAGGGGTCACGGAACATGGGTATCACACCAACCGAGAACGGCACGCCCTCGGCCGAGAGCAGGTCGGCAACGCGCCGCAAGTCCGCGGGGTCGGCAGTAGGGTCGACATCTTCGATGCGCACCAGGGCGCGCCGGCTTTCGGGATGAGCAACGCCAAGGATGTCGAAGAGCAGGTCGGCGAAGACCATGTAGCGGTCCTCTTCGGAGATGTAGCTGAAGGGGATGTCGCCCACGTACCAGAAGTTGCCGCTGCGCGTGATGTAAGGGATCGGCCAGCCACTGCCCGAGGTGTCCTCGATCATTGCCACTGCCTGGGCCTTCGCCGGGTCAACCGGGTCCATCCACGAGACCTCGGGGTCGAGCGGGCTGCGCCGAATCGCCTGGCCCTTGTAGCGCACGTTCGAGTACGTGGGCCACGAAACGTTTCCGTAGAGCGCCATGCCAAAACGCTCGCGGAAGGCGTCCGGGGCCGTCCACGCAAGCTGGTGGATGTTGTACTTGAACCAGACCACGGGCCGTGTGGTCTTCATCACGTCGGTCTTGAAGGCCGCCGGGAGGGCGGAGTCGTAGACGCTGCCCAGGTAGAACGTTGCGGCGTACTTCTCGGTATCGCCGGCCCGGTACTGCGAGACCGGCTTGCGCACGGTGGTGTTGCTCCGGCTGCCCGCGGGAAGGAACCGCCCCAGCAGGTTCACCAGGAGCGAAGAGTGGACGTTTCCGATCCACCCCCACTGGCCGTCGCCGTCATAGAGCACAAGGCACTGCCCGGTCGCTGCGCGGGCCGTGGGGGCGCTCTTGCCAAATGGGCCCGGTACCCGGAAGACGCCCGAGCTGGCTGCGGCCATCCCCACGCCGCCGGCCAGGGCCGCGGCGCCGCGGAGCATATCGCGCCGCGAGAACGGCCGCGTCGACGGCATTACCGACGCCGGCATGGTCTGGGGCGCATGGCAGTAGGGCTTTGCTCCCCCCTGGGTGTGCTGCTGAACGCTCGAATCGCTCATCGCTGCGGTTCCCCTCTCGTTTCTCGTGGCGGCCCCTGGGTCCGCGGCTTCGCGGCAAGGCCAGTGTGCTTGTCCGGGTCCGCTTCAGACCTCGGCCAATGGACGGCTGGTGTGCTGGCTGCTCGCGGCAACCAGCCGGTCGAGGCGGGCAAGCCTGGCCTCTCCCCGGGCAAGCAGCAGGGCTGCTGGCATGCTGGCCTCTCCACGCGGAGGTGCCGCGTAATCGTCAGAGGCATAGTCGGCGCCGGTCCGCGGCAGGAAGTTCGCTGCGCGGATCCCCAGCAGGGTTCCCGTCTGTTCCGGGACATCATTCGTGGACGTCCAGGCGACGTACTTGCTTTCCGCTGCCGTGCCTGCGCCAGCGGGCGCGATCGGCATGTCGCCGATCGCCGTGCGGGCGGTCTTTATCCAGCCTGCGCGGCCAGTAATCATCCGCTTCACCGCCAGGACCCCGGCTACAAGCCAGATGTAGCTGCCAAGCAGGAACAGGTGCGCCCAGAAGATCGAGGCCACCAGCCCGGATTCCTTCGCCCGCCACAGGGCAATCGCGAATAGCGGCGCGGCGCCCATGCTCAGCACGTACCAGGTCAGGATTGTCGAGGCCGTTGCCGGACCCCCTCTGCCGTTCAGGGGCGACGCCCCCGGGACCAGCGAGAGAACGATCACGACCAGGGAGAAGACCCCCATGGGCAACACCAGCCCCGGCGCGATGAGGTAGTTCAGGACATCAGCCTTGCGGTGCGCCGGCCAGTCCGAAACCAGGATGCGGGGGATGAGCTTCCAGCAGGTCAGGTGCCCCTGGTACCAGCGTGAGCGTTGGCGCACGAGCCTCTTCGGACTCGGCACTGCCTGCTGGTAAACCTGCGTCTCGTGGCAGTAGCGATTCCGCCAGCCAAGGAGCATCAGCCGCAGGCCGATGTCCAGGTCTTCGGTCAGGCAGTCCGTCCACGGGCCTTCGCGAAGCGAGGCGAGGGCCGACATGCGCACGAACTGGCCGTTGCCGCCAAGGCTCACGCTGCCAAGGCTTTCGCGCGCCCTGGAGAAGAGCCAGTTGAAGGTCACGAATTCGTACTGCTGCCAGCGGGTGAAGACATTCACCTTCGCGTTAAGCATGCGCACGCCCACCTGGACCGCCGCGGTGTGCGGGTCCGCGAAGTAGGGCGCCACCCTGTCGAGCATGTCGCCCGGCACCTGCCCGTCTGCGTCCATCACCGAGAAGACGATGTTGTCCGCGCCGTAGATCTCTGGCAGCTCGGAGGTAAGCACCGTCCGGTAGGCGTGGTTCAGGGCCTCGCCCTTGCCCTGGCGCGCGAAAGGCGCCCGGCGGGTGAGCAGCCGCACCTTCCCCGGGGGGAAGGACCTGACGACGTCGCCCGTCCGGTCATTGGACCCATCGTCAATGATGAGTACCAGGTAGTTGTCTCCCTTCAACGTGAGCAGGTGGCGGACAGTGTTGCCGATCACCAGCTCCTCGTTGAGCGCGGGCACCACCAGCACGTAGAACAGCCGGCGGCTGTGCTCATTGGGCTTTGGCGCCCGCGCGGTGATGGCAGCCGCCGCCAGCAGGTACGTCGAAGTCACGAAGTACACCGCGATGACGGTCAGCACCATCGGGGAGATTTCAATTCCCACGCATCTTCCTCCAGACAGCGAGGCCTGCTCCGAACACGACACACCCGAGGACCAGGGTGGCGTAGCCTGCGACAAACAGGCTCACCCCGCCCGCAAACGGGACGGGGACCGCGCCGATGGTGAAGAATTGTCCGTTTTCTAGCATTTCACGTTTCCTTCCGTGTGATTCCTGACTGGCGTTGACCATTGGTGGCCGAGCCGCGGCTCAGCCCTTGAGGACGGCCGCTGCTCGAATCCGCGCCAGGCGGCTCTGCTTCGTGTCCACCGAAGCCCCAAGCCACTGTGCGAAATCGAGGGCGACCCGTTCGAACTGCCCTTCCAGGCGCTCCACTTCGCGAATACGCTGGCGTGCCTCTTCGGTGATCCGCCGTGCGTCGTCCACCACTCCCCGCGCTTCGTGCTGCGCCTGCGACTTCACGGCCGCGGCGTGCTCGTTCGCCGACTGCACAACCTTCTCGCCATGGCTCCGGGCGCGGGCGATGATGGCATCGGCTTCGCGCTGCGCCCGCTGCAGGGCCAGCTTCGATTCGAGCGTCGCCTGGGCCTTCAGGGCGTCTGCTTCTTCGCCCAGCCGCGAACGGGTGTCCGATTCTGACTTTGCCACCCGGTCGATCTGCTCGCGGATGCGGCTCAGCGCTTCGATGCGGAGCTCGGCGGCGCTCTCATATGCTTCTTCGAGGATCTCCCGCGCGCGGTTGTACACCTTCTCCGTGAACTCCCGGCTCGATGCGCCCCGGGCCATGGCCTCCAGCTCCTTTTCGATGAGCTGTGCCGGCCGCGGCGAAACCTCCGGGCTGACAGCAATGGCCTTCGCCCTGAAGCCCGCCAATCCCGGACCCGGAATAGGCGCTGCCGCGGGCTCCGGCGCCCGGTCCAGCGTCACGGTCTCGCTCACCGCCGCCCGCTCTGCTTCACACACGCCGCCGTCGATGGCGGGCGCCACCCGCACCGCGGGGAGTGCCTTGATCACGCTGCTCGCTGCTGCCACGCCCTGTCCGTTCTTTGCTGTTGAGTGCTGGAGCTCCATCTCCATACCTCCCGGGTGGGTTTGACGTTTCCGTGAATACAGACTAGCTGGTGGACCGGGAGTGAATAAAGTGGTGATAGCTGGTTAAACCGTAGGAATAGCGTTAGAGTTATCCCTTAGGGGTCTCGGACAGCCCCTGTTCCCGGTTCCGGACAGAAAAGTCGTTCTTCAGACGGAGATCAAAGGCCGCCCCTTTTGCTGTGGGCCGGGCCGGCCGACACACTTAATATGGTCACCGATGTCGAAACCACTCTGGCGAAAACGGGCCACGATTGGGCCGCCGGCTACCGTGCCGGCGTCGCCGCCGCCCTTGCCGAGCTCGATCTCCTGGGCGGGCCCCACATGCAGGGCTTCAATGCCCCTCTCCTCACCCATGTCCGGGAGCGGATCCAGCAGCTCGACCGGCGCTGCCCGCCTGGCAACCCCTAGGCCGCTCGCCGGGCGGTCGGCGCAGCGGCCTTGCAGGTGACCCGTCTCTCCGCACTGGCGCTGGCGCTCGTTGCCGTGCTCGCCCTGTTTGCCGGCTGGCGCTGCTTGCTTCGTAGCAATGGCGCACCCGGGACGGCCACCATTTCGGGCCCTGCCACCACGCCCGTGATTGTCCTGACTGCTCCCGACGCCGGAGATTGGCTGAGACTCGAACGCGCCGCCGGCGCCGCGTTTCGTATCGGTACCCTCGACGAGCTGCTTGCCCGTCCCACCGGCATCGTTCCCGCGGGCGCGACACTCACCTCCGCCGACCACCAGATGATCCACCGCTGGGTCGCCAGTGGCGGGCGCCTCGTCTCGCCCCACCCCGATCTCCTCGCCGGGCTCGGCTTCGAGCGCGGCAGCATGCTCACAATCAGCGGAGTGTCGTTTGGTCCCGCGATGCAGCGGGCAAAGTGGCCCGGCCCGGCGGGCGTCGCCGGGTTGCGCAAGGGACGGATTCTTGAATCCTGGACACCCCTCCTGACCGAGGAGGGCGCCGTTCTCGCTGCCGAGGGGGGCCTCGGCCACGGTAGCGTCTTCGCGCTTGCCTTCGACCCCATGGCCGATGCCCTTGCCGGCTATGAGCTCGTTCCCGACCTGGGCAGGAGCGTCGCGGCCTGGACGGGAGCCCCGCCCGGTCCCCGGAGAGAGGCGGCCGAGGTGTACGTCGACCCGGGGAGCCTCTCGCCCGAACTGAAACGCGACCCGGAAGCGGTAGCGGCAGCCCTCCAGGGGGTTCGCGCCGCGCACATCGCCGCCTGGCACTTCGGCTTCCGCGACCCCGCAAACGACTACGACTATGCGGGCCTCATCCGGGCGCTTCACGCACGGGGCATTGCCGCCTATGCCTGGCTCGAACCTCCCTATGTCAACCTTCTAATGTGGGAGGACCATCCCGAATGCCGCGAGAAGACGTCCACTGGCCGCGATGCCCTCGTCGACTGGCGCGCCCTCATCGCCCTTGAGGATGACAGGTGCTTTCAACTCGCCTGGGAGCAGTGGACCAGCGTCCTCACAGAGCACGACTGGGATGGGGTCAATGTCGCCGAGCTCTACTTCGAGCCCGCCATACACCCCGAGAACTTCACCCCGTTTCACCCGTCGGCACTCAAGCGCTTTGCCGGCGACCCGGCGGCGGCCCCCGAACGGTTCCTGGACTTCCGGGTTGCCCTTGCGGCGGAACTCAACAGCAGGATGCTTGCCGAAGTCCGTGCCCTCCCCCGGGGGGCGGACCTGGACCTGCAGCTCACCGTAATCGACGACACCATCGACCCCATCCACGCGCGCGCGGTCGGGAACGACGTCGCCTGGCTTTCAGGTGTAGCCCGGGACTACGGCGCCTCGCTCCAGCTGGAAGACCCCTACACAACCTGGGCGTCGAGCCCCCTGCGCTATGACAGGATCTCCGACAGGCTGCCCTCGCTCCTCCCGCCCGGCCAGGCGTTCATCGACATAAATATTGTCCCCCGTGAAGCAGGAATCCCAACTGCGGCGGCCACGGCCGGTGAATTCGACCTGGCTGTTGCGGCTGCCTCCTGGTCAAGCGGGCGCCTGGCGCTCTTCTCTCTGAGCACCGTGGCTGCCGCCGACAGGGAACGGCTCCCGGGCGCAGTTGCCGCCAGCGCCGAGGCCCTGGACACGGGCCTCCGCTCCGCCTTCGCCGTGACCGCAAGAGCCCCCGGCGGCCCGGCGGATGCACTGCTGAAGGTCGATGGCGTTCCCTGGCCCGCCGCTCCCGGCAGGGCCATAATCCCCGCAGGGGAGCACCGGCTCGAATGGTCTCCGGGCGTTGCCGCGGGCCCCGCCCTGCTCCGCCTCACCGGTGAGATCGGCTCTGCATCGGTGGAAGCGGGCGCGATCGAGGTCTCGTACTTCTCACGTCCCCGCGCCTATCTCGTGGTTGACCGCGAGCCGCTGCGCGTCGCCATCGATGGTGCCGCAGCGGATGTTCCCGTGACCCCCAACCCCGAAGGCGGCTACACGCTCCAGCTGCCCGGGGGCCTCCACACAGTGCGTATCGAAACGGGGCAGTAGCGCCCCTCCTTGACCGATCGCGCCCCCACCATCGTCGCGCCCGCCACCGGTCCTGCGCCCGGGCGATCTTGCGAACCCCGATCGTAAGTGTGTAGCGTTGCCGTGAACCCGGGCGGCCACAGGCACTCCCGCGCCGGGCCGTGGACGTGATATGGACATCTCCCCCGAAAGCCTGCTCGACATGCACGAGCGCATGGTTCGCATCCGCACCTTCGAGGAGGAGGCGGGCAAGCTGATGGAGGCGGGGAAGGTGCCCGGCGCCCTCCACCTCTACGTCGGCGAAGAGGCCGTCGCCGCCGGGATCATGGTCCACCTCTCAAACGACGACCAGATCACCAGCACCCACCGGGGGCATGGCCACCTCGTGGCCAAGGGTGGCGACCTTGGCCGCATGTTCGCCGAGCTCTTCGGGCGCGCCACCGGCTACTGCAAGGGCAAAGGCGGCAGCATGCACATCTCCGACCTCGACCTCGGCATGCTGGGCGCAAACGGCATTGTCGGCGCGGGACCGCCGATCGCCATCGGTGCGGCCTTTTCCAATAAGTATCGTGGCACAACCAACGTCACCTGCTGTTTCTTCGGCGACGGCGCCAGCAACGAAGGCACCTTTCACGAAGCCGCGAACATGGCCGCCCTCTATCGCCTGCCGGTCGTCTTCGTTTGCGAGAACAACGGCTATGGCGAGTTCACAAGCCAGGAGCGCCACCAGGCAATCCACGACGTTGCCGACCGCGCTCCCGGCTACGGCATGCCCGGGATCGTCGTAGATGGCATGGATGCCATCGCCGTCTACGAGGCAGCCGGCGAAGCCATCGCCCGCGCGCGGCGGGGTGAAGGGCCGTCCCTCCTGGAATGCAAGACCTACCGCTTCCTCGATCACGTCGGCGTGCGCGGTATGGGTGTCGTCTACCGCACCGACGACGAGGTGGTTGAGTGGCGCAGGCGCGACCCCATCGTCCTGCTGGAAGAGCGGCTCGCCGGCGCCGGGCTCCTCCCGGCGGAAGAAGCCGCGGCCGTGCGCGAACGTGTCCTCGGCCAGGTAAAGGCTGCCATCGCATACGCCGAGTCGAGTCCGCATCCCGACCCCTCTGCACTGCTCCAGGACGTCTACACCCTCGCCACGGATGCACCACGATGACAACGCCCGAAGCGCCTGCCGCTCGCCAGCTCCCCTACGTGCTCGCAATCACGGAAGCGCTCGCCCAGTCGATGCGGAGCGACCCCAACGTCTTCCTCGCGGGCGAGGATGTAGCCCTCTACGGCGGGGTGTTCGGTACCTCGCGGGGTCTCCTCAATGAGTTCGGCCCTCAGCGTGTGATCGACACGCCCATCTCCGAATCGGGGATCGCGGGACTGGCCGTCGGCGCCGCTGCCACCGGCCTGCGTCCCATCATCGAGATCATGTTCATGGACTTCGTCACCGTCTGCATGGACGAAATAGTGAACCAGGCAGCCAAGATGAAGTACATGTTCGGAGGCAAGGCCAGCCTGCCCATCACCATCCGCACCATGGCCGGCGGGGGCATGTCGATGGCCGCCCAGCACTCGCAGAGCCTCGAGGCGTGGTTCTGTCACGTCCCCGGGCTGAAAGTTGTGATGCCTGCCACTCCCTACGACGCCAAGGGCCTGCTCATCGCCGCCATCCGCGACGACAACCCCGTCCTCGTCATCGAGAGCAAGCTCTCGCTCGGCCTCACCGGTGAGGTGCCCGAAGAGATGTACGAGGTGCCCATTGGCCGCGCCCGGGTTGCGCGCGAGGGCGCCAACTTCACGATCGTCGCCATAGGACGAATGCTCGGCGAGGCCCTCAAGGCCGCCGACGAGCTCGCCGCCGATGGCCTCGATGTCGAGGTCATCGACCCGCGCTCGCTCCAGCCTCTCGATACGGAGACTATCGTGACCTCCGTGCGCAAGACCCATCGTGCGCTCGTTGTCCATGAGGCCGTGCGCTTTGGGGGCATCGGCGCGGAAATCGCCGCGCAGGTGCAGGAGGAGGCGTTCGACTACCTCGATGCCCCCGTCGGACGGGTGGGGGCGCCCTTTGCACCCGTCCCCTTCAGCCCGGTGCTCGAAGCCGAATACATCCCCAACGCCGCGCGCATCGCTGCTGAGGCCCGCCGCGTCATTGGAAAGGCGGTCTAGCCGCACATGGCGGCCGCCCCCATCGGCATCATCGCCAACCCGGCCTCGGGAAAGGATATCCGGCGGCTCGTCGCCCATGCCTCGGTCTTCGACAACCAGGAGAAGCGGAGCATCGTGCGGCGCGCCATCCTCGGCGCCGTGGCCGCGGGCGCCGACCGCTTTTTCTTCATGCCCGACCCGCACCTCATCGTCGAACAGGCCCTCGAAGGCCTCGGTGTTGAAGCGGCCTTTGAACCGGTCGATTCCCCGCGCACTGGCAGCGCCATCGATACCACCCGCTCGGCTGCGCTCATGCGCGAGGCCGGGTGCGCGCCCGTCATCACCCTGGGCGGCGATGGCACGAACCGGGCGGCCGCGAAGGCATGGCGCGACATCCCCCTCGTGGCCATCTCCACCGGCACCAACAACGTCTTTCCCCGGATGATGGAGGCTACGATCGCAGGCGCCGCCGCGGGCCTGGTGGCCTCGGGCGCCATTGCCCTCGACGATGTCGCACAGCAGGCCAAGACCGTTCATGTCCGGGTGGAAGGCGGACCGGAGGACCTCGCGCTTATCGACGCCGTTCTCCTCGACGAGCCCTTTGTTGGGGCGAAGGCGGTCTGGCAGCCAACGCGTCTGCGCACGCTCGTCCTGGCACGCGCCGAACCGGCTGCTGTGGGCCTCTCGGCCATCGGAGGCCTTCTTGCGCCCGTTTCCGCGCGTGAGGACGCGGGCCTGCTGGTCCACGCGGGCGTAGGCGGCGACGAGCTGCTGGCACCCATTGCTCCCGGGCTCTTTGAGCCTGTCCCGATCGTCTCCTGCCGCCGCCTGGCCCTGGGCGAAGCGGTGGAGTTCGAAGGGCCGGGGGTCATCGCCCTCGATGGGGAGCGCGAGGTCACCCTGCATCGCGGGCAGCGGGCGCAGCTGAGCGTCCTGCGCGATGGCCCCTTCGTGATCGACGTTGCCCGCACTCTGAGCCTTGCCGCCTGCCGCGGGCTCTTCCGCCTGTCGCCCAATGGGGGTACCGATGCCCGTTGAAGTGCTTGTCCCCAAGCTCGGAATGACGATGACCGAGGGCACTGTCGCAGAATGGCACAGGCCCGACGGTGCTGAAGTCCGCAAGGGCGACCGCATCTACCGCCTTGAGACGGAGAAAATCGAGTTCGAAGTTGAAGCCGAAGCCGATGGTGTGCTTCGTCACCTGGTCGCGAAGGGGGCGAAGCTCCCTCCCGGCGCCGTGGCGGGCTACATCCTCGCCCCCGGCGAAGCACTGCCCGCGGGGGCCGGCGCTACGCCCACCCCGGCAGAGGCTCCCGTCACCGCTGCTTCGGTTGCACTGACCGGAGGAGTCCCGGGCGAAGCGAGGGTAGTGGCATCGCCCATCGCCCGGCGCCTCGCCAGGGAGGCCCGCCTGGTGCTCGCCTCAATCAGCGGAACCGGCCCTGGCGGCCGCATCACCGAAGCGGACGTGCGGCGCTCCATGGCGGCGCCTTCCGCGCAGGTTCCGGCGCTGCAGCCCGCGACCACGGAAGTGCTGGCCTCGCCCCTGGCGCGCGGTCTTGCCCGGGCCCTTGGCGTCGACCTGGAGCGTATCCAGGGCACCGGCCCCGGCGGCCGCATCACAAAGGAGGACGTGGAGGCCGCCGCCGCTTCGCCCGCGCGGCCAGCCCCTTCCGCCGCCGCCCCGGGCGAGGTCATCCCCCTTCGCGCAATGCGCCGCACCATCGCCCAGCGCATGCACGCCAGCCTGCAGGAGATGGCCCAGCTCACTATGGCCATGGAAGTGGGCATGAACGAGGCGATCAGGCTCCGCAACGGCCTCATCGAAGAGTGGGCCGCCGAAGGCATCCGGCCGTCGTTCACCGACCTCGTGATAAAGGCGGTTGCGAAGGCCCTGGGCCAGCACCCACTCCTCAACGCATCGCTTACCCCCGAAGGGATAGTCATCCATCCCGCCGTACATGTCGGCATGGCCGTGGCCCTGGACGATGGACTGGTGGTGCCCGTCATCCGCAACGCCGGCGTCCTGCCGCTAAAGGAGATTGCGCGGGAAACCAGCCGCCTTGCCGGGGCCGCCCGCTCCGGCAGCCTGTCCATCGATGAGATGTCAGGGGGCACGTTCTCTGTCACCGCCCTGGGGATGGCCGGCATCGGCTTCTTCACCCCCATCATCAATCCGCCGAACGTGGCCATTCTCGGTGTGGGCCGCATCCACGACGCGGTCGCCTGGGAGGCCGACCGGCCGGTGCGCGTCCAGCGGATGACGCTGAGCCTCACAATCGACCACCGGGTGGTTGATGGCGCCCCGGGGGCGGCGTTCCTCGGTACCGTCCGGGACCTCCTCGAAGCCCCCTACCGGCTGCTCGTCTGATGCCCGGCTACGACCTGGCCATTCTCGGCGGGGGGCCAGCCGGGTACGCTGCCGCGCTCAAGGCGGCCGAACGCGGGGCCGCCGTCGCGCTCATCGAGGCCGGGAAGCCTGGCGGTTCCTGCGTCCACCACGCCTGCATTCCAACGAATGCCCTGCTCGGCGCGGCTGCAACCCGGGTGGACGCCCGGGAGCTCGGCATCCACGGTGTGTTCTCCGTGGGCGAAGAGTTCAACTTCGCGCGCGCTGCCGCCCGCAAGGATGCGCTCATCAGGCAGATGTCGGCCGGCATCGAGGCAGCGCTGCGGATGAGGGGCGTGACGGTCATCCCCGGACGGGCCTCGTTCACCTCCCCCCACATGCTGGCGGTGGCCACGGCCTCGGGGAACGAGCCCCTCCCGGCGGAGGCGTTCATCATCGCCACCGGCACGCGCTGGGAGGCCGGGAGCATCCCGGGCATCGACCCCGCGGCCGTTATCACTCCCGACGTGGTGCAGGGCCTGCCTGCCACTCCCCCCTCGGCCGTGGTCGTGGGTGGAGGGCCATCCGAGGGGGCGTTCGCATGCGAATACGCGGCCCTGCTCGCCATCGCCGGCGCAGAAGCCGTCCTTGCCGAGCCGGGCCCCCGTTTCCTGCCCGCGCTTGACCCGGCCGTTTCCGTTTCTGCACGCGCGATGCTGGAGGCGCTGGGCGTGCGTGTTTTCGAAGGCGCCGCTCTTCGGGGCGAGGGCGAAAGCATCGTCATCTCCCACAGCGGTGGGGAGGCAACCGCCCCGGCCGGCCCCGTTGTCATCGCCGACCCGCGCCGGCCCTTCCTCACCTCGCTGGGCCTCGAGGCGGCCGGCGTCGTCACCGAAACCGCTATCCCGGTCGACCGTTCGTGCCGCACCAGCGTTCCCCACATCTACGCCACGGGCGACGTTACGGGCGGCGCCATGCTGAGCAGCACCGCCTCGCACATGGGCGAGGTGGCGGCCACCAACGCCACCGGCGGGAACGCCGTCGCCCGCCCCGGGTCCATCCCTCACGTGCTCTACGGCCCTCCCGGGATCGGCTGGATTGGCCTCACCGAAGATGAGGCCCGCCGTCGCGGCCACGACGTCGTGTCGGGCGTCTTCGACCTTTCGTACAACGCCCGCGCCATCGCCCTCGGCGCCCGGGAGGGGCTGGTGAAGGTGGTGGCCGAACGCGAGCTGGGCGAGGTGCTCGGCGTGCACGCCGCGGGGCCGTCGGTGAGCGAAATCATGGCCGTCGCCACCGCCGTCATGCAGGCCGAAGCGACCGTTTACGACCTTGCCGCCACGGTGCACTGGCACCCGTCCGTCGCCGAGGGCCTGGCCGAAGCGGCGCGCCGCGCGATTGGCTCGCCCGCGGGAGAGTAGCTCCGCCCGCGCGGTTAGCCGGCGGCTGCGCCCTGCCAGAGGAGGGCATGGAGCGTGTGGTCTCCCGCCAGACCCTTGAGCGCCACGGGCGCGCGGGCCTCGAAGGCGAACTCGCCGCTTGATGCCACCAGCTCGCGCAGCAGTCCCGAGACCAGCACCTCGCCGCCCTTCGCCTGCCCGGCGATGCGCGAAGCGAGGACCACGTGCGTGCCGAAGAAGTCGTTGCCCTGCCTCACCGGCTCGCCGGTATGGAGGCCCACCCGCACCCTCACCGGGAAGGATTGAGGACCGGGGTCTGAGGCCCGGGAGTCCCCATGAGCCTCTTGCGAGGACGGGGTGGTGGCAGCCAGCTGCCTGCCGGTGATGGCCTCCTGGATGGCGCGGGCGCAGCGAAGTGCGTCGCGGGCGGAGCGAAAGGCTGCCATGAACGCGTCGCCCTCGGTCTTCACCTCGAAGCCCCGGTGCTCTGCGAGGCAGGCGCGGATGAGGCGGTTGTGCTCGGCCAGGAGCGCCATCCAGCGATCGTCGCCGAGGGCCACATTGAGGGCGGTCGAGCCCTCGATGTCGGTGAACATGATCGTCACCGTGCCGTCGGGAGCGGTGTGCCCGCTGAGGTCGGGGCGCTCGGCCTGCACCGATTCGCTGACGGCGACGATTGACGAGCGCACACCGGTGCTGGTGATGCCCTGCAGGCGGAGCTTGAGGGCGAGGGCCCGGTCGCGCCAGCGGTTGGCGCCAGCGCGGGAGGTGACGGCGATCACCTCGTCGATGGCCGCCGCGGCCCCGGGCCGGCCGAGCTCCACGAGGAGGCGGGCGCGCTCGCAGGCGGCGCCCGTCCAGTAGAACAGCGACGGGCGGTAGAGCTCGACGGCCTCATCGTAATGTTCGAGGGCTTCCCCGGGCCGGCCGAGGGCTTCGTCGGCCAGCCCCTTTACAACCTCGATCGCCGGGAAGCTGCCCCGCCGCCACGACTCGCCGGCGCGCTGCTCGTCGTGCCAGGCGGCGATCCGCGCACGGTCGCCGGAGGCAATCGCCACAAGGCCTCGCGAGGACTGGATGAGGCGATCGTTCCCGAGAGCGCGGACGGGGGTCGCCTCGTACTCCGCGCAGAGCCGGGCGGCCGCCTGGCGCGACTCCGCGGAGCCCGTCGCCCACCACCAGGCTGCATGAGACACCGTTCCCCAGAGGAGGAAGATGAGCGCCCTGGCTGGTCCCTGAGTTCCTGGTCCAGCCGGTCCAGGGTCTCCAGGGCTGCGGCCGCTTCCCCATCGTCGCCCGACACCAGGGCGAAGTAGAAGCGCGTGGAGACGATTCGCGGGTCGAGAGGCGCGAGGCCGAGTGCACGCTCAAGCGCTTCCCGGTTCGCGGGTCCACCGCTGCTCAGGTGGGCATGCGCCTCGACGTAGGCCGCGGTGACGATGAGGCTGCTCAGCCCGGTTCTCTCGGCCGCGGCCCTCCCCTTCGTCGCGTGCTCAAGCGCCCGGGCGAGGTCGAGGTCGTGCGTCAGGTGTCCTAGCGCTGCCATGTAGTGGGTGCTGGCCGAAGCCGCGAGGTCACCCAGCTCGTCCGCCAGCGCGGCTGCGCGCACGTGGTCGGGAAGCCCCACGCGCCCGTTGAAATCAAGGACAGTCGCCCGCAGACGGGACGCTGTGAGCTCGAGGCGCCGGTCACCGGTGGCCCCGGCAATCGCGAAGGCGGCGTCGAGGTGGCGGAAAGCCTCATCCGCCTCGCCGCTGACGCCGAGATGGTAACCCAGGGCTGCTTCGAGGCGGCCGCGGGCCACGCTCCCCTCCGGTTGCAGGGCGATCGCCTCAAGGAGCATGCCCCTGAGCCGGGCACTCCCAATGAAGTTCCCGGATGCAAACTCTGCGACTCTGCCCGCCCGGGTGCTCTCGCGGGCGTCGGCATAGGTGCGGAAGGCCTGCGAGAGCGCCCGGAACGCCTCGCGCGGGTGCTGTCCCATGGCGGCGTAGGCCCGGCCGAGCCCTTCGTTGAGCTCCGCTTCTTGCAGCGGCTCCAGCCCGCCCGCCGGTTCTGCCTGTTCGAGGGCATGGGTGAAGTGGGTGACCGCTTCGTCCCAGGCCAACCGTCCAAGCGCTTCCTCCCCCGCCAGGCGCGAGTAACGTAGCGCCTTCGCCGCGTGCTCCCGGTTCAGCGCCGCGCTCTCGACGAAGTGCCCCGCCAGGCGTGCTGCCTGCTCCTCGGCGCGCTGCCCGTAGCGCTGCTCGAGCGCCTCCCCTATCTGCCCGTGCAGGCGTACCCGCCGGGTCGTCGATAGCTCCTCGAGTAGCGTCTCCTGCATGAGCGCGTGCGTGAACCAGTAGCGGCCGGCGCCCTCCCGCTCCTCGATCACCCGCGCTCCCAGGCCCTCTTCGATAAGCCTCAGCACCGTCTCCTGGTCGTGGCCCGACACCAGTTGCAGCGTTTCGAAAGCGAACTCGCGGCCCGCCACCGCCGCCACCTTGAGGAGTTCGTTCGCCTCCTTGCTCAGACGGTCGAGCCTCCGCCCCAGCGCCTCCTTCACGCCTTCGGGCAGGCGAATGTCGGAGACGGACTCCTTCGTCAGGGTCCCCTCCTCGGTCATGAGGTTCACGACTTCGGCGAGGAAGAACGGGTTTCCCTCGGTCTCCTCGTAGATGCGCGCCACCAGGGAGGGCGATGGGGTCGCATTCGCGGCGGCGGCGATATAGCTCCGCACCTCGGCCCTGGCCAGGCCCCGCAGGTTCACCCGCTCGAAGGCGCCCTCCCGGTTGAGCTCGGCGAGGGTCTCGGAGAGCGGATGCGTCCGCACCAGGTCCGTATCGCGGTAGGTGCCGAGCACCAGCGCGCGCATGTGGCCCAGGTCGCGGGCGAGGTGCTGGAGGAGCTTGAGGGTGGGCCGGTCGGCCCAGTGCAGGTCATCGAGGACGACGACCACGGCGTTGCGGTTTGCTGCCGAGGCGAGGAAGCGGCTGTAGGCGTCGAAGAGCCGGAACTGGGCGTGCTCGGGATCGTCCTCCTGGCGCGGCTCGCTGAAGCCGGGCATCTCCCTCAGTTCCGGGAAGAGCCGCACCAGCTCCCAGCCGGAGGCGCTCATCTCCTGGCGCAGGGCCGTGGCGCCGGAGGACCCGGCGTAGGACCTTCCCACCTGCACCCACGGCCAGAAGGGCGGCGCCCCGCCCGTCTCGTGGGTCCTCCCCCAGAGGACCTGTGCCCCGCGCATGCGCGCGTAGGTCTCGAGCTCCTGAGCGGTGCGCGTCTTGCCGATGCCCGGCTCGCCCGTCAGCATCACCACCCCGCCCCGGCCGGCGAAGGCCTCATCGAAGGCCTTGCGGAGCCGCTCCAGCTCCTGTGTCCTGCCCACAAACACCCCCCTGGCGAGCCGGGCGAGCGGGCTGGCGTCGCTGTGGCGGGTCGATTTCTCATCGGGGTCGATTGGCTCCAGTGCTTCCAGGGCCGCCGTCGCCGAAGCAGGGCGTTTGGCCGGGTCCTTCTCCAGCAGCGAAAGGATGAGCGCCTCCAGTGGTGGCGGGCAGTGCTCGGTGTGCCACGATGGCGCCACCGGGGGCGTGTTGAGGTGCTGGGAGATGACCGCCGTCGCCTCGCCCCCGAACGGTGGGGCGCCCGTCACCAGCTCGTAGAGAAAGCAGCCGAGCGCGTACAGGTCGCTCGCAGGGGTGACCTCGCCGCCCAGTGCCTGCTCGGGGGCCATGTAGGCGACCGTTCCGAGGAGCATCCCATGCTGAGTCAGCCGCGACCTGTCGGTGTCGGCGGCAAGGCCGAGGTCGCCGAGCTTCGCCTGCCCGTCGGCCGCGAGGAACACGTTGGCGGGCTTCAGGTCGCGGTGGACGATGCCCGCCTTGTGGATGGCCTCCAGGGCCCGGCAGACGTCCATGGCGATGGCGATAGCCCGGCGCGGCTCCAGGGGCCCATCCTGCTCTTGCAGGAGCCCGGCGACGTCGCCGCCGGGCATGTACTCCTGCACCAGGTAGATGCTGCCGCCGTCCTCCCCAACATCGAAGATCGAGACCAGGTTGGGGTGGGCGCCGAGCCGCCCCATGGCGCGCGCTTCGCGGGCGAGCCGCTCGCGGTCCAGCGCGCCCAGGTTGAAGGCATCGATGGAGGCGAAGGCAACGTCCCGTCCCAGGCGTTCGTCGTGGGCAAGGAAGACACGCTTGCGGGCGCCCTGGCCGAGCAGGCGCAGCGGGCGGTAGCGGCCCGCAGCGAAAGAGGCGGGCAGGGGGCCCGCGCGAGGGGACGCCGCCGCGGGAGCGGGCTCGTTGAGCGAGACCGTCGCCACCGATGAACCGCTGCCCGGCTCACTGCCAGCGGCGGCGCCGTTGGCCTCCGCCATTTTCAGGAAGGCAAGCGCATCGCCATTGTCCACGTCGATTGCGAGGACGGCGCGCGCCTTTTCCGTCACGACGCCCCACTCGCCCGCCGATGCGGCGAGATCAGCCTCATCGAGGAACGCGTCGATGCGCCGCTGGATGCGCTCGCTTACCACTTCGGGCGGATTCTAATTTTGCGTCGCCACCATTACCAGAGCCTGTCACAGGCCACCATGGCATTTGCGCGAAGATCCGCCCCCTGCCATCGCCAGCGAACGATCCCTGGCGCGGCTGGAGGGATTCGAACCCCCGACCCTCTGTTCCGAAGACAGATGCTCTATCCCCTGAGCTACAGCCGCGCGTCTTTGGTTGGCCAGGCGCGGAACCCGGCCCCGCTTTCCACCGAGTATACCGCGACCCGGCCCGAAGGCCCCATGAGAGAAGGCGGCGGGTCGTTTCGGCCACCGCCCCGGGGTGCGGACCGGCTCCACTTTCGCGCCCCGCCGCGATCCGCCGGCCGCCCAGTACGGGGCTCTTCGGTCACCAGCCGCCGTGCGCTGCGAACGCCACAGCGGGCGAAGTCCATCCCACCGCTCCGGCCACTGCCGCTATCATTGTCCCTCCACAGTCGTGACCACCCAGGGGGTATAGCCATGCCGGACCTGCTCGCGCTTTCGGCGCGCATCATCGATTCAGGAACCGATAACGGGGAGAGAACCAACCGCCTCACCGGCGAGCTCAGCGAGATTGTGCCGGGGGTCGCCATGGTCGAGGCCTTCGGGCACGTGGTGGCCTTCGACACGGGCGCGGGCCTGCTCGTCTTCGATACATCTTCCACCCGTTTTGGTGAGCAGGTGGTTGAGGCGCTGCGCGGCTGGCGCGATGTGCCCATCGACACCATCGTCTACACGCACGGCCACTTCGATCACGTCGGCGGCGCCCAGGCCTTCCTCGATGATGCCGCCCGGCGTGGCCACCCGCGGCCGCGCATCGTCGCCCAGGCCAATGTCGTCCCGCGCATGGTCCGGTACGACCTCACCAACGGCTACAACGCCATCATCAATGCCCGGCAGTTCGCCCCCACGCGCCGCACGGAGATGCGCCAGGCGCGCTTTGGGTCCGGCTTCGTCACGCCGGACTTCGAGTACGAGGAGCAGGCGAGCCTGCGCGTTGGTGGCCTCACGGCCCACCTCAGGCACGCGCTGGGCGAAACCGACGACCACACCTGGGCGTGGGTCCCGGAACACCGGGCCATCTGCAGCGGCGACCTGCTAACGTGGGTATTCCCGAACGCCGGCAATCCCCAGAAGGTGCAGCGCTACCCCGCCGAATGGGCGGTGGCCCTGCGCGAGATGATCGCCCTCGAACCGGAGCTGCTTCTCCCGGCGCACGGCCTGCCGATCGCCGGGCGCGACCGCATCAGGCTGGTTCTCGATGAAGCGGCCACGGCCCTCGAGGGGCTCGTGGAGGAGGTCCTTCGCCGCATGAACGCCGGCGAAAGGCTCGATGCCATCGTCGCAGGAGTGCGCGTACCCGGGCACCTCCTCCAACGGCCATGGCTGCGGGCCGTCTACGATGAGCCGGAGTTCGTGGTGCGAAACACCTGGCGCCTTTACGGCGGCTGGTACGATGGCAACCCGGCCCACCTGAAGCCCGCGACCGACGCCGAGCTGGCGCGCGAGATGGCTGCGCTCGCCGGTGGCGCAGCGCGGCTGGCGGCGCGCGCCGAAGCGCTCTCGAAGGATGGGCAGCACCGGCTGGCATGCCACCTGGGGGAGATGGCCTCCCTCGCCGCGCCGGGCGAGGGCGAAGTGCAGCGAATCCGAGCCGCGGTCTACGAAGCGCGCGCAGCGACGGAGTCTTCGCTCATGGCCCGCGGAATCTACCTGTCGGCGGCAGCCGAATCGCGGGAAGCCGCCGGCGAGCCCGGGTAGCGTGCATCGCCCTGCCCTGCCCCGCCGCGGGCGCATGCCGGGGCATAGCCCGGCGCCCGGTGACCGCCCTTTGGCTCCACATTCCGCCCGGCGGACGCCTCCGGGAAGATGGCCAGTCGCAGCCAGGTACGGTTGCATGGTCACCGACCGGCGAGTTTGGGCTGCCGTTCCGGCGGTGACCCCGCTTCCGGAGATGGTTGGTACGTGCCCGTAGCCGGGATTCTCGTCCAGCGCGCGGCCGGGCGATGTCAGAGAGCGTAGAGGGTGAGCACGGCGCCCGTCACCGCAACCAGGGCTGCGGCAGTACCGAGTTCGGCTACGCGGCCGCGCTCGCCGCTGATGAGGAAGACGATGAAAACCCACAGGGCCGCGTACTGGCTGACGAAGTCGAGCTCCTCTTCAAGGACGTTCTTTGCCACGACTGCCTGAATCAATAGCGCTGCGGCGGTGACAAGCGAGAGCCACACCTCGCCGCTAAGACGGCGCGGACGAGATGCGGGGCTTACGTGGGTTGCGTCTGGCATTTCTCGATCCTCCGGCAAGGCGCAGTCAATGGTAGGCGAGAATCCAGCACATTCCAACCCGTGGCTCAACCGGCCCAATGCATCCTCCGCCGGGGCCCGGGCGCTCGATTCTGCGTAGCTCGCATGCGAGACCCCGGGCTGCCGCGTTGGTGACAGGTGGGCGATTTACCGACGGTCCGGGGGGGATGCACTGCTGCTCCGGCTGAATACACGTGGTCGAGCACGGGTGAAGCCGCTGGGGGGACGCTGTCGCAGGCCACACGCAGCGGGGTTCCGCATCCCGTCGGTGACGGGCGTGGCCGTGGCGGCCCCCGTCAGTCGGCTGGCGGTGGCTCGTACGAGCTGATGGCGATGCCGTCGACGAGCACCGCAGGCTGCGTCCCGCGCATGAACGAGAGCTCGAGGGTGTCACCGGCGAGGGCAGTTTCGACCGTCGTTGTGATCCGGAGGGGCCGAGGATGTTCGCCGCCCGGCATAGACCACGTGGCGGTGGCTGACCTCGCGCCGTTCAATTCGGCCACGACGGCTCCCTCGCCCTCCTCATAGGCCCAGATGCGGATATCGATCCAGTAGCGGCCAGCGGGCAGGCCGGGGATGGGCAGGGAGAGGGCGGAACTGTCGGCAGTTGTTACGAGTCCCGCTCCGCCCGAGAATGATGACTGGGTGACGACCCGCCAGGGCGCGGCGCCGATCTCCTCTGCCTCGATGCGGGCGAAGGCCGGCACGCCGAGCGGAGCGACGTCATGGGCAATGCCAGCCGGCGAACCGAACGAGAGCATGCAGTCTCCTGCTGCCCCGGCAGGCGCCCGCAGAAACAGATCAGACGACAGGTCCGTCACGCCTGCCGGCAGAGTGATTCGCGTCGCCGGGCCCGCTTTCTCCTCGCATTCGACGAAAGCGGTCAGGGCCAGCGGCTCGGATAGCGGCGCGCTCCAGCTGAGCGCCATGGCGAGGTGCCCGGGCGGCGGAAGCACGCTCTCCGACAACGTGGCAGCGGTGAGCGCGACCGGCCCCAGCGAGATGGGTGGCGATAGCGGCCGGGGTGCCGGAAACCGGTTCGCAGGCACCGGGTCCGGCACCAGGTAGAGCGCGGCACCTTCGCCCCCCCAGACCCGCTCCCAGTGGGCAGCCGGCGCTGCCGGTGAGGCCCACCAGCCCTCCGATTCCAGGATCACAACGTAGCTTCCCGGGCTGGCGGCACTCTCGCCGCCGGGGCCGAGCCGGCTCTGGAGCCGGGCATCCCTCGATACCAGGCGCTCATACCAGGTTCCGGCGCCACCCAGGCGATACGAGAGCGGCCGCGCGAAGTCGTCATTCCAGACGAAGATGGTTCGTTCCGGCTGGCCCTCGATGTAGCCGGCGAGGTCGCGCTGGACGAGGTCCCAGCGATTGTCATCGTCGACCCAGAATGAGTGCTCTTGCTCAACCTGGACCACGCTGACCACCAGGAGCGTGCATGCCACCAGGCCGCCGGCTCCCGCCGCCCCGGCCGGGGTGCGCCTTGACGCCGACGTAAAGAGCAAGCCGAGCCCCACTCCCGCGAGCGGCAACCCTGTGTACACCATCGGGAGGATGTAACGCGGCTCTTTCCACCATGTCACAACGTTGGGAAGGCTCATGAAGAACTCGAAATAGACGTACTGGACGAGCGAGATAACAACCAGCGACCCGAGGATGGCGAGCTGGCGATGTGAACGCCGGGCGAGCATCGCCCATGAGAGCGTGCCGGCGAGGGTAGCGGCGGTGAAGGGCCAGAACATCGCATCGTGCACGACCAGGTCCAGGTAGTCCCAGGTGGTCGCCGACGGTGAGTTGGAGCCGGTCTGCTCGTAAAGGATACGGAGGTCTTCGAAGGGGCCAGCACCGAGACTGACCAGCAAGACCTGCGCCGACACCAGCACGGTGGCGGCGCCTGCAGCCGCGGCTGCGACTTCGGCTGCGAACCAACGGCGCCGGGCTTTCGCTGCGGCGGCAGTGACTGCGGCCAGTCCAGGAAGAGCAGCGACGGCAGTACCGCGGGCGTAGAAGGCAAGCGCGAGACTCGCACCGGCCACGAAGGCAAGGCCGATGCTCTCCCGTGGGCCGGCATCGAGCCACAGGATCCTGAGGAAGAGCAGAACGCTGAGCGCCACAAATGCCGCCTGGGGCGCATCCGGCAGGAACTGCGTCGAGTTCACGACGTGGACGGGGAAGATCGCGAAGAGAAAGCCGGTCGCGGCCCCGGCTGCCGCACCGGCGACCCTCGTTCCGAACCAGAATCCTGATACCGCCAGCAGTGCAGACAGTGCGATGGGAAACGCGGCCGAGGCTATGTCGCTGACCCCGATCGCCCAGTACAGCAGCGCCGCAGGGGCAATGATCGTGAGACGAACGTACTGCGTGTAGTAGACATGGCCGGTCAGGTCCGGGTCGAAGACAGGCTCGCCTCGCGTGATGCTGATAGCAGCGTCGGCGTAGGTGAACGGGTCAACGTTTACCACGCCGATGAAGAATACGACCCGCAGCGCGACCGCGAGGCCAGCGACCAGCGACGCACCCAACGTCCAGCGCCCGGCCGGGCGATGTCCCCAGGCGCGCGTCCGGCTCAGTACCCCGAGGGCGCCCCTCACGCGCAGCCTCCTGCGGGGATAGGGGTCCAGCCGCTCGTCGTGCCGATCACGGGAGCCAACCATACCCCCGGCTCCCAAACGGTGCGAGCCGGGGCACTGGCCGCGGAGCGTCCTTGATACGGGCCTGGCCCTGCGCTGGCCGTGACCATTTGCGACGCGGGTCTCTCGGCTCCACCCGGGAGGGAGCGTGACGGCCTGTGAGGACCCGGGGATGGGCTACTGACGTCCACCGGGTTCTCGGGCACCCTCCTGTCCAGCCGCCAACGCAGTAGCCCACGCCTCCGACGCTCACCGGCTGGCGGGCTTCGGACCGCGGGTTTCCTGACGATTTGGCACTATCGCTGCCCGAATGCCACAATGTCCGGTGCTATCGCGTCCATGAGTAGCGTACCCGCCGGCTGCCGGCCTGGTACCGGCTGCGATGCTCCACAATATGCGAAGGGTGTCCGATGCAAAGCGAAGTAGACGCGCTCGACAAGCGAATTATCCTCGCGCTCTTTCGAGATGTGCGGGCAAGTTACAAGAGCATCGCAACCCGGCTTGGCGTTTCACACAACACGGTGCGCGCCAGGATGGCACGTTTGCTGAACGAGAAAGTAATCACGCTTGCGGTGGTCACTGACCCGCCGAAGGTAGGCCTCTGGGTAACTGCGTTTATTCGGGTGTCAGTTGAGGCGAACAAGATTGACGCCGTTGGCCAGGCGCTTGCCAGCCGCAAGGAGGTCAGCGCCGTCTACCATACACTCGGCGACTGCGACATCATCTGCCTGGTTCACTTCGAGGACAATGCCCAGCTGTTCAAGTTCGTTAACGGTTACATTGGCCAGCTCGATGGCGTCCTCGACATGCATCCGACCATCTCCTGCGAAACTATAAAGGGGCTTCCCGACCGCCAGGTCCCGTTTTCCGGGATCGAGGAGGGCGGTTACGAGGTCTCGCAGATCGGTGTTGCCGGCTAACGCCGAATTCGCTTGGCACCTGACCGCCGGAGTTGTTCTCGCATGGTCATTTGCCGCGCCACTGCCGGTCTGATGGCTCAGACCCCGCGCATGCGAGGATCGAGCGTGTCGCCCGGTAGCTTCGGAGCCCGGTCGTGGCGCTTTGTTCGGCGCAGGGGGGCCAGCCGCGCCTGGAACGCGGTGTTGGTGGAGGAATGCCGGGGAGCCGCTCAGGCCCGCGTGCTCTCCTTGAAGATGTTCGCGTACGTGGGTTGCGTTGCAGCCGCGCGGTCCCGTTCGGCGGCCATTTCCTCCGGCGTGGCCATCTTGTTGATGATCCGCCGCTCAAGCTTGAGCCCGGTTTCGAGGTCGGTCTGCATCCCCTGGTTGATGAGGAACTTGGCCGCGGCGAGTGCGTAGCCAGCTCTCTGCATAAGGACGCCAGCGATCTCCGTGCAGGTGGCCATCAGCTGGCCGGGCGGCGCAATGCGATTCACGAGTCCGATTGCGAGTGCTTCTGATGCCGACAGCGGCAGACCGGTGAAGATCAGCTCCTTCGCTTTCCCGGGGCCGAGCAGGCGCGGCAGGCGCTGGGTACCGCCGCCTGCGGGCAGCGCTCCGAACCGTATCTCGGGAAGGCCGATCTGGGCCGCCTCGGACATCACGCGAAGGTCGCAGCAGAGCGCAATCTCGCACCCGCCACCCATGGCCGCACCGTTGATGGCGGCAATCACGGGGAGGTCGACGTTCTCGATGTGAGACATGAAGTTGAGGCCCGAAGGCTGGCGCGTGAGCGAGCGAAGGCCCATGTCACGCAGGTCGGCTCCGCCGCAGAAGTGCCGGCCGGCGCCGGTGAGGATGATGACACGGGTCTCGCCATCCGAAGTGAAATCGTCCAGTGCGGCGTTGATATCGATGCCCAGCTGGGCGTTGATGGTGTTCGCCCGGTCCGGACGATTCAGCGTCAGGTAGCCGATGCCGCCGCGCTTTTCCACCAGGATCGTCTCGTAGCTCATCGTTCTCCTCTTCTGTGCGAAATCGTCAGGCGACCCGGTCAAGTGGAAGCATTAAGGCCCGGCAGGCCCGCGAAGCTCAGTCAGAGCGCGACCGGGGCATTGCAGCAAGTACCCCTTGAACGACGGCCGGAGCCTAGCACCCCCATTGACAGGTCGTCAAACCACGCTGGCATTCTGTCAGTCCACCGCCTGAACGCACATCAGGTACGCCAGCATCTTGTCGCGGCGGACACGGCCTGTGACAGCGGGGCCGATACAAGGCGGTATCGCCGCCGATCCCTCGCCAGCCAACGCTGAGTGTGGGGCAGCCCTCGATGTTGCCCGGCATGCGCAGCCCCGGCAGCCATTGCCCGGGGGGCTGCCCCGCCGCCCGCGCCTGTGCAACTGACCGTCAGGCTGAGTCATGGTGCGCAAAGCGTCACAATTGTACGAGTGCTTGACGTTCTGTCAGGCAGCGCCTAGATTCGCTGCGAATGACGTTCCAGCTCGACCTTCACGTGCATACGCGCCTGGGCTCACTCGACAGCACGATGGACCCGGAGCAGATGCTTCGCACTGCGGCTGCACGAGGGCTTGCGGGGGTCGGAGTAACAGAGCACTACCGCCTATGGAGCGCCGCCGAGGTCGAGCGTTACTCAGGCTCGGGCGTGACCATTCTTGCCGGCATCGAGGTGACGGCAGCCGAGGGACATTTCCTTGTTTTCGGCGTCGACCAGGCGCCGCGAAGCCGCAGCCTCGCCAGCCTGGCAGCGGAGGTGTATGACCTGGGTGGCGCACTCGTCCTTGCCCACCCCTTCCGCGGCCAACTGGACCACTGGAGGCGGCACCTTCTCGATGCCGCCTTCCACCCGCTACTCCTCGATCTCGTCGACAGGGGCCAGGTCCACGGCATTGAGGCATGGAACAACGGCTGCACTGACGCTGAGAACGATCTCGCAATGGACCTCGCCATGGCCACCGGGCTCCCTGCCCTGGGTGGAAGTGATGCACATGTGGCGAGCGACGTCGGCCGCCAGCGCACCCGGTTCAGGGTGATGCCCCGGGACTCCCGTGAGCTTGCGATGCTCCTCCGGGCGCGGGTGCAAGAAGGTGGCCCGGCTCAATGGGCCTCAACGGCAGCCGGCGGCATCTGAATTCAACGAGAGGAGGCCCCACCAATGGACTTCGAACTACCCGAGCACACGAGGCAGATCAAGGCACTGGTCCGCCAGCTGGTGGAGCGATACGCGATGCCAATGGAGGAGCGTTTCCTCAGGGGGAACGAAATCACCGAGGAAGAGCGAAAGGCAGCGACTAAGGCAGCGACGGATCTCGGCCTGTGGGGCCTCAGCCTCTCAAAGGAGCTCGGCGGGGCGGAACTGAGCACCATCGACAATGTCGCCATTACCGAGGAGAACAACCGCACCCTGTTCCCGATCCAGTTCGGCGGGAACGCACCGTTCCTGGAGGGTTGCGAAGGTGAGCAACGGGAGAAGTATCTCTTCCCGGTGCTGCGCGGCGAGAAGCGAATGGCCTTTGCTCAGACTGAGCCCAGCGGCGGCTCGGACCCGGGGAACATGATGCAGACCCGGGCCGTCCGGGATGGCGATGACTGGGTGATCAACGGCTCAAAGGTCTTCATTACCGGGGCCGATGTCGCCGACTTCGTGCTAGTCATCGCCGTTACCGATAGCGAGCGGCGCCAGCACGGGGGTGTGACGGTGTTCCTTGTTGACCGGGGAACACCCGGCTACAAGGTCGTCCGCCAGATACCGATCATGCGTGCCGCGAAGAACGACCCCTGGGTGGGACCCTGCGAATTGCTGTTCGAGGACTGCCGGGTACCCCCATCGCAGGTACTGGGCGAGGCCGGGATGGGATTCAGGCTCGCGCAGCGCGGGCTGAGCACGGCCCGGATGAACATCGGCGCCCAGTGCGTCGGCATTGCCGACCGCTGTTACGAGATGATGGTGAACTACAGCAAGCAACGGGTCCTGTTCGGCGAACCAATCGCCGCCAAGCAGGCCGTGCAGGCGATGATCGTGGACTCCTACATAGACATCCACAGCACGCGCCTTATCACCTACGACGCGGCCTGGAAGAACGACCAGGGACTGGACACACGCGTCGAGAGCGGGCTGGTGAAGCTCGTAGGCAGCGAGATGGTGGCCCGGGTTGTCGACCGTGCGATCCAGGTTCACGGCGGTTACGGAGTGACGACCGAGTTGCCATTCGCACACTGGTACAACAGAATCCGGCCGATGCGCCTCTATGAAGGCCCTACCGAGGTGCAGAAGTTCCAGGTGGTGGCCCGCTCTCTACTCCACCGGTAGGGCGTCAATACGAGGAGGTCAACAGTCATGCCCGGTCCGCTCGCAGGGATTCTCGTCCTCGACCTCACGCAGCAGCTCGTTGGCCCGGGTTCCACCATGCTCCTGGGCGACATGGGCGCGGATATCGTCCACGTCGAACCACCACTGGACCCCTCGGTCGCGAATGCCAACCCGGCCGCTGCTCTCGACCGGGCCGGGCGGATGCGGGCCGCCTACAACTTCAACCGCAACAAGCGCAGCATCTCCATCGACCTGACCACGGAGGCCGGCCGGGAGATCGTCTACGATTTGGCGCGGCGGGCGGATGTCTGCATCCAGAACTACCGGCCCGGCGTCGCCGCCAGGCTCAAGCTTGAATACGAAGACATTGCGTCCGTAAATCCGTCAATTGTCTACTGCGAAATCAGCTCCTCGGGTTTCGCCGGGTCGGAGCGCCACCGGGTGGGATTCGACATAATCGCGCAGGGCATTGGTGGGAGCATGGTGCCAGACTGGCGGAACCGCGACCTCCCTTCGCCCACTGCGGTGCCTATCGGCGATGTCACGGGGATGTGTCTCGCCGCACTCGGGGTGGTTGCAGCGCTCCACCATCGCCAGCGGACCGGCGAAGGTCAGCGCATCCAGACATCCATGCTCGATGGCGTTGTCCTTCAGAACATCCTGCGCATGGTCGCGGTTGAGGATGGCGATCGTGACTGGCGCGATGCGACCATCCACGGTGTTCGGGCTATGTCCGAGAGCGCCGTCGATTACGGCACCATCGTCGAGGCGAGCGCAACCGGGATTGGCGGGCTTCCAACTGATGCGGCAACAGGAGTGCCAATCAGCGTTTACTACCGCGCCTACCGCACGGCCGACGGCTTCGTTGTGATCGGGTGCTTGAATCTCAATCAGCAGCGCCGGCTCAATGATGCGCTCAGTCTCGGAGACCCGCGTTTCGAACCAGGCTTCAACCCGGCCGCGCCGGGAGCGCTTGAGCGGGCAGCGGCCATGCAACCACGGGCCGAGGAGATCTTCCGCTCCCGGTCGACAGATGAGTGGATCACCTTCCTTGATGAGCGCTCCATTGCGTGTGGAAGAGTGCTCAACACGCTGGAGCTCTTTGACCACCCACACCACAGAGCGAACCAGATGGTCGTTGAATACGAGGACCCCTGGGTCGGTACCGTGAAGATGCTCGGGCACCCTATCCGGTTCAGCAGCACACCGATGTCTATCAGGACCGCGGCCTCCCCCACGGGGCACGAGACCGACGAAGTGCTGCGTTCGATTGGCTACACCGAAACGAAGATAGGGCAACTGCATGAATCAGCAGTTGTGCATGGGGCGGCGGCAGCGGCGCGGCTGAGCAGGCAAGCATCCCCGTAGGTGGCCCCGGCGGTGCCCCTCGGTCAGTTGATCACTCCGGCCGCCTGCAGTGCAGCGAGGCGGCCGGCATCGTAGCCCAGCCTGCCAAGCACATCATGTGTATGTTCGCCCAGCTGCGGTGCGGGCAGCCGGATGGGTGGGCGCGACCCTTCGATCAAGAAGGGGAAGCCCACGTGCCAGCGCGAACCGCCACTCTCACCTGGCCCCTCCTGGAACATCCCCCGGGCACGGAACTGGGCGTCCTCTGTGACCTCTGCCAGCGAAGAGACGGCGCCACAGGGTACGTCCGCGGCAGTGAGCGCCGCAATCCACCGGTCGCGCGTGTCCGATTCCAGCCGGCTGGCGATAAGCTCTCGGAGCGCCCCGGCCTTCTGCCGCCGCTCAGGCGAACCGAGCGCCCGCCACTGGCCGAGATCGAAGGTGTCGCAGAGGCGCTGCCAGAAGTGGTCCTCGAATGCGATGCTCAGACTCAAGAGCTTTCCGTCTCCGCAGCGGTAGATGCCATAGGCGGGTTCGCGGCCAGTGCGCAGCAGGTCTGCCTCAGCGGAGTTGAGGTGAGGCTCCAGCGTGATTCCCATCCAGGAGACAAGCCCCTCGGTCATGGAGAGGTCAATGTACGCTCCTTCGCCCGTCCCGTGACGATGTGTGACCCCGGCCACGATGGCGAACGCTGCGAAGGTACCGGAGGAGAGGTCAGCGATCGCAAGCGGCAGGTGTTCTTCAGTCGAGCCTGCCTCAACCGATGCCGCAAGTACGCCGGCGCGTCCGGCGTAGCTGAGGTCGTGTCCGGCCACGAGCCTGTCCGGGCCATCCTGTCCGTAGCCGGATATCGAGACGTAGACGAGACTGCGAAAACGCGCCCGGACACTTGCCGCACCGAATCCGAGACGTTCCATGACCCCTGGCCTGAAGCCTTCGACCAGGACGTCGGCCTTCTCCAGGAGGTCCCAGAGAACTAGCTTACCCTCCTCAGCGGAGAGGTCCAGGGCGACGCTCCGCTTGTTGCGGTTGAGGGAGGCGAAGAACGGGCTCATCCCGCCGATCCCCCGCGCGGGGTCACCACCGTTCGGCCGCTCGACAAGGACGACGTCCGCGCCGAGGTCGGCCAGAAGCATGGTGCAGTAGGGCCCCGGATACTGCTGGGCGAGGCTAATCACCGTGAGGCCATCGAGGAGGCCGGGCGGTGGCGCGCCCATCACCTGGCGCCTGCCGAATCCCATTCGTGCCTCAGGCGGGCGACCAGCTCTTCGACGGAGGCCAGGCGGCGAACACCGGAGACACTGTGCCCGGCACTGAAGTGGCTATCACGCAGGAAGCAGGCAGTGAGACCTTCTGGCCCCAGCCGCGACTCAACGAAGTCCAGGTTCGCCCCGATCAGGGCCTGTTTGTATTCGAGGCCGGCCCGGCTCTCAGTTGTGGCGATGAAGGCAGTGCCCATGAAGGCGAGGTCACAGCCGAGCGTGATCGCTGCCCGCAGGGCAACCCCGTCGCTGACTCCACCCGCCAGCACGATTGGGCCATCGTAGATATCGCGGACGGCCCGGACGAACGCGAACGGGTTCACCCAGCCGGTATTGCCGCCCGCGCCGGCCGTCAGTAGCACAAGCCCATCGGCGCCGGCTTCGATGCACTTATCCACGTGGCGCATACTTGCCACATCGGCGAGCACCGATACGCCGGCAGCGTGCATGGCGGGGATAATGCCAGCAGGGGAGCCGACGCTGGCGATCACCAGGGGGACGCCGTGCTTGACCACCTGCTCGAGGTCTCCGGCCAGCCTCTCCTTCGCTCGCATGACGAGGTTGACAGCCACTGGCGCGGGGGTGAGCCCGCTGTCAGTCGCGCGCTTGCGTCCCTCATTTATCTGGGCGAGCCATTGGCCAAGCTCTTCGTGAGAGCTCGCGTTGTGGGCCGGAAACGAGCCGATGACCCCCGCGCGGCAGGCAGCCACGACCAGTTCGGGCCCCGAGACGCCAGTCATTGGGGCCGCTATCACCGGAACCGTGAGTGACGCCATCATGGCGCGGAGGTCGTTCTTCATCACTGGTCAGCCTGTATGAGACCGGCCTCAGAGGCCGAAGGTGAATCCACCGTTGACCGGATACGTCTGCCCGGTCACCCAGCTCGATGCGTCAGAGGCGAGAAAGAGGACCATATTCGCAACGTCTGCCGGCTCGCCGATGCGGCCAGCAGGGTACATTCGCAGGGTCTTCCGCATTCGCTCGGGGTCGTCGAAGGCGCTCTCGGTGGCGGGCGTCCGCGTTGCCGCGATGGCGACGGCGTTTGCCCGGATGCCGTAGCGGCCCCCCGTACGCGCAACCGAGCGCATGAAGCCCGCAGCGCCGGCCTTGGCAGCCGCGTAGACCTCCAATCCGGCATCGCCGTATCTGCCAGCGTCCGAGATGATGGTGATGATGCTGCCTGTGCGGTTCTGCACCATGGAGGGAAGGACCGCCCTGGTGCAGTTGAGCACTCCGAAGAGGTTGACGCCCAGCCAGGGGGTCCAGTCTGCCGGAAGGGACTCCCAGAACGGACCGCGACTAACGGCTGTGGGGTCGGCCCCGGCGTTGCCGGCGTTGTTCACGAGGACGTCGACGCGACCGAACGCGCTGATCGCCTTCTCCACCATGGTGCTAACGCTCGTGAAGTCGCTGACATCGGCCTGAGCAGCCGTTGCCCTGCCGCCGAACTCCTCGATTTCGGCGACCACCGCCTGTGCGCGGTCATGGTAGTAGTCGTTGACAACAACTGCCCCTCCGTAGGAGCTCAAGTGGAGGGCGATTTGCCTGCCTACTCCCTGCCCCGCGCCGGTGACGATCGCCACGCGGCCGCTCATATCCAGGATGTTTTCGACTCTGGGCACGTGACAACTCCTCTTGCGGGACCCGCGGCCGGGCCATTGCTGCTCCAGGGCGAGGACGGACCCAGGGCAGCGGGTCATGCCCCCTGCAAATCCGCCGACGAACGCAACCCTTCTTGTACGGATGAGGTGCCAGGATGTCAAGTGGAGTGACTTTCTGGTGGCAGAACACCTGCCGCCCTGACCGTTGGGGTCCGTGCATCGCAGGAACGGCGACCTCCAGAGGGTGCGTTGGGCCGCCCGGGAAGTCCTCGTCTGTGGCTGCCCGGGTGACAACAGCTGCGACGGCCTCATCTGAGGCCGCAGCAGGAAGGAAGCAGCCGGCCCACGTCGCATCGACGTGGCCGCGGGCCCGCCGGCACGAACACCAGTGGCGAGCGGTTGCCCTGGCCGTCGTCATCCGGGACGAACCGCATGGCGGACTACCGGTCGTCGCTCTGGCCAGCGGCGCGGAGGCTGGTCACCTCCAACCGATCGCAGAGGAATCCGAACGACGCACAGACCGGGCAGGTTGCCGCCGGGCGCCATCGCACTTCGATGTCGCGAACGCGGGAGGTGCGGAGCCAGCTCCGTCCTGACCGGCTGGCCGGTTTTTCGGTTCCGTGCAGATTTCCGGGGAGTGGCGCCTGGCCTTTGAAGCGTTGGCAGTCGGGTGAAGTGAGGCGCGAACGCAGAGTCCGGGAAGGCAGTGGCGGTTCGTGAAGCCCGTATTTGACCAGCCTTCCGGGACCGGGCAACCAGTTCCCTGGGCAGGAGGCCGTCAGTCGCCGAACCCATTGGGATGCGGTTTGGCCGGCCCCGAAGGCCCATGTTCCCCGCGATGACCTGGCCGTCCACCAGTCGAGAACGCAGGCCATCATGCGATAGCCCCGGCCTCGCCAAGGGATGCGATGTCCTCGTCGGAGAGCCCCGCGCATTCCCGTAGCACTTCGTACGTATGCTCGCCGATGAGCGGCCCCCGCCGGACAGGGTGAAGCGAACTGGGAGCGATGGCGAAGCGGGGGCCTTCGATCTCCGCATCTCCAATTACCGGGTCGTCAATCGGCTGCAGGTGGCCAGCAGCGCGCAGGTCAGGGTCTGTGGCCAGGGCAGCGGCCCGCACAGCGGCGTGTGCCGGGACCCCCGCGGCCTGGAGTATGTGCTCGTTGTCCTGGGCACTGCGCTGGCTCGTCCAGCGCGAGACCTCGGCATCGAGCGGCTGGCGATGTCTTAGACGGCCGATCAGCGTTTCATAACGCGAGTCCAGCAGGCCGCCGCCCACAAGTGCACGCAATCGCTCCCAGTGTGCGGGGCCCGAGGCATCGATCACGACCCACCCGTCCGTGTCTGCACCGGGGTAGCTTCCGAACGGGCAGCGGAGCCGGGAACCTGACCCCTGGCGTTGAGGGATGACGCCGTTTGCGGTGAACTCCCAGGCAGCGGGCGAGATGAACTGCATGCCCGCCTCTGCCTGCGCGATGTCGATGTAGCACCCTTCGCCGGTCCGTCTTCGGCGGTGAAGCGCTGCCAGGAGACTCGATACGATGAACCTCGGCGTCACCTCATCGGTCCATGGCCCGAACGGCCCCACCGGCGGCCGATCAGGCCAGCCAATGAGGAACGTAGCACCAGACAGGGCGGCCCCCATCGTTCCAACGCCCATGAGGTCGCTGGCGTACGGGCCGGTCTGGCCGGCGATACTCGTGGAGACCATGATCAGGTCGGGCCGGACTGTCCGCAGGTCGTCGTAAGCGAGGCGCATGTTCCGCAGCACGCGTGGCGTGAAGCTCTCCAGGACGATGTCGGCCCAGGCGGTGAGCTTGAGGGCGACGGCGCGTCCCGCCTCAGATTTCAGGTCCAGCGTGATGCTGCGTTTACCGGCATTGAGGTTGTGGTAGCTAACGGAACGTTCCGGTCCCGGGATGCCATCCTTGAATGGGCCGAGGGTTCGGAGTGGATCGATACGCGACGAGCTCTCGACCTTGACAACATCCGCGCCGAGATCGGCGAGGTAGCGAGCGCTGAAGGGCCCGACCATTACCCAGCTGAGGTCGAGCACCCTGATACCCGCAAGGGGTGCGCTCATCAGATAACCCCGTGGACGAAAAGCGCCTGGAGTTCGTCCTGTGAGAGTGATAGCTCACCCGCGAGAATCTCATTTGTATGCTGGGAGAGCATCGGCGCCGGCCTCCTGGTCGTAATGGAGTAGTTGGAGAACTGGGCAAACCGGGCCGGGATGCGAATAGTGCGCGATGCCCAGGTAAGCTCATTCCAGACTCCACGCTCCAGGAATTGGGGCGAAGTGGCGACATCCGCCATATCCATGGCGGGCGCAACCAGGAGGCTTCGCTCACGGGCCTCTCGCCATATCTCATCCTTCGACCTGGTTGCGAACATGGCCGAGAGACCGTCAACCAACCCCTGCAGCTGGGCAGCGCCCACGCGACCCTCCTGCAGGTCAGACAGAAGTGGGGCCCAGTCACGCAACCCGAGCTCCTCCGTAATGAAGCCCTCCTCGTGTACCCAGGCCGCGAGGCGGTTGGTCATCGGCCCCCAGGCGCTGCCAAACGCGAGGGTCGCAACGACGAACCCATCGGCACATGGGTAGACCGTTGGCATGTTGACCCCGGCAATGCTGCCCCCGCCCGCCGGACGCGGGCCCTCGGGATTCCCGGAGCTAATGGTGACGGGCGTGCTGAAGGCCCCAACCATGGCCGCAAGCCGGCCATTGACATCAGCGCGTTGCCCTGTGCCATCACCATCAAGGGCGGCAAGCGAGGCAAGCACCGCGATAGCGGCCTCCGCTCCTGCCTCCATCATCCCCTGGGGCACGGGAAGCGGTACCGGCGGCCTATCCGGGTCACCCATCATGCCAAGGGCGCCTGAGGCGGCCATCAGGACCAGGTCAGTGGCGAGGTAGCCGGCCTTTGGGCCATTCTGCGCGAATGGCCGGATAGTGCAGTGGACCGAAGACGGACGAAGCGACAGGTCATCCGCCAGCGAAGGCGCCGAGCCAGAGGCGGTTGCTTCTATCACGACGTCGAACCGCTGCACCAGGTCTCGAAGAAGGGCAACCCCATCGGGCGTCTCGATGGCCAGTGTCATCCCGCGCTTGTTCCGGTTGAGGGCCTGCCATGTGAGACTGCGCTCGAGGCCAGGCAGACCGTCGAGGAACGGTTCCAGCCGGCGGCCATCGGCGCCCCCGGGGGGCTCCACCACAATGACGTCGGCGCCAAGGTCGGCGAGGATTGAGCCCGCGAGCATCGTCTCGCGAGAAGACAGCTCCAGGACACGAATGCCCGCGAGCATCAGCGTGCCACCGGGGTGAGTGGTCGAAGCTCACCAATACGTTCGGAGGCGTAATCCGCAACGTCCGGCCTGCGAAGGTGAAGACGCGGGCCGACCCGGTTCACCCGGGAAAGGACGCGCAGCTTCATCCTGGGTACGACCCCGGCGCTGCTGTCACTGACGGCGAAGCCATCCAGCACCTCGTCGCCGAGATGAGTCTCGGAATCCCGTCCCACTCCCTGTGCAGCCGAATCTCCTGGAGCCTGGCCGCCACGTCGTTCGAGCCTGAGTTTGCGAGGCCCGATTGCCATTGCAGGCGACGACGGCTGTCGCGAGCAATCCGAGTACTTGCGCGCCTGCCACGGGCGCCATCGCCGGGGTTTCCCTGGCCCGCGGCTCCTGCGCCGCCGCCCTCACCTTCCCGGGAGGTAGCGCCTTCGCAGTCAAGGCGTCCGAGGCGATTCTGCCGCTGGAGATCCCTGGAGCCGGGCATCTGCACCATCCTGTTCGGTCGCCGCGTCAGCGAATGGGGGGCGACCCGGGCAAATCTATGACAGCGAATCAATAATCTGTCAATTCAACTGCCACAGGCCAAACATGGCCGGAATCCCGGGGCAGCACGGGAATGCTGCCCGTCCGCCTCAGCCGTCATGCCGACTGACGGTGAGGTGTGTTGCCGCCAGGCAGCCGCGCCTGTCCTCGCGGATGTGGCAGAACGCCCGGCGCGTTGACCCGGCCGTCATGCTGCTCTGCCAGATCGTGATGGTATTGTCAGTGTGCCTGTCTTGACGGGCAGTGCGAGCGCGTGTGAAGCTGCCGTCGGTCCACGCAGCTGGCCGGTGTTCGTCTGAGAGGCGATGCTGCCGGGGTGTGGATTGGGCGGTCAATGCTCCCGGGAAAGGATAGTCGTGCTATGTCTGCAGAGATGACCGGCCTCTGGTCGGTGGATAGCGGAACGGCCCGGCTCAACGGCATCAGATGCTCCTCCTGTGGACTGGTGCTATTCCCGCCGCAGCTGTACGGCTGCCCCGCATGCGGCGCTGGTCCCGGGGAGTTGATACCGGCCGCCCTGCCCGCCGCCGGCCGTCTGCATTCATTCGCCGTCGTCAACCTCCATCCTTCCCACCCCACGCCGTACACCATTCTGGAAGTTGAGCTCGACTCCGGGCCGCTCGTCCGCGCGCTGGCTGCCAGCAACTTCGACCCGCGTATCAACGACCGGGTCGAGGGGCATGAGGCCCAGGTCGACGGCACTCCACAGCTTGTATTCGAAAGGGCCAGGGTGCCTCTCGCATGAAGACTCTCGCCGAATTGCGGCCAGTCTACGTTGTGGGCATCGGCCTCCACCCCTACCAGCGCCCCTCCGAGAAAAACTACGTGCTCCTCGGGTTGACCGCTGTACGGGAGGCGCTGGCCGACGCTGGGATTGCCTGGCCGGCCGTGCAGAGCGCCTACGTTGGCAACGTCCTCGTTGGTATGGCCGCGGGCACTGCCATGCTGCGATACCTTGGAGCGACTGGCCTCTCGATCGCGCAGGTGGAGAACGCTTCAGCCTCCGGTTCAACGGCCTTCCGTCAGGCGGTGATAGAGGTTGCCGGGGGATTCTCCGATGTTGCACTCGCCATGGGTGTCGACAAGCCGGGCCCCATCGCCTCCGGGCCGGGCAAGGCCGGGGTGCGAGGCCTGGTGGACGACCGTGTTGTTCCTTTCACGCACTTCGCCCTTCTGACCCAGCTCTACATGGAACAACATGGCGCCACACCCGAACAGATTGCGAAAGTGGCTGTCAAGAATCATCGCAACGGTGCGTTGAATCCCTATGCGCAACGGCAGCAGGAGCGGACCCTGGAGGAAGTGATGGAACCGCCGGCCGTCTCCGGGGTGCTGACCCGGCTCCAATGCACGCCCGTCGGTGAGGGGGCAGCTGCAGTCATCGTCATGTCGGAGGAGGGCATCGCGCGGCACGGAATCGAGAAGTCGCGAGCGATCCAGGTGGTGGCCTCGGCGGCCCGTTCCGAGGAGCTTTCGGGAACATTGAATTTCGACGTTGCCCTGACCGAGAAGACCACACACGATGCCTATCGGCAGTGCGGCCTCGGTCCTTCCGATTTTGACGTGGTGGAGTTGCACGACGCGTTCACGATAGAAGAGCTGCTCTATGTCGAGGCGATGGGCTTCTCCCTGCCAGGCGAGGCCGTGCGGGACCTCGAAGCAGGAGCGTTCGATATCGGCGGGCGGGTGGCCATCAGCCCCTCCGGGGGACTAATCGCCATGGGCCACCCTATCGGCCCGACGGGCGTGGGCCAGGTTGCCGAGGTCACCCGCCAGCTCCGGCAGGAGGCCGGGCCCAGGCAGCATCCCGGTGCACGTGTCGGCCTGACGCACATGGTCGGTGTGGGCCCGGTCTGCGTGGTCCACATCCTGCAACGCCCCGGCTGACCTGCGGCGCAGCGAGGGGACATCGGGGAGATGGGACAATTGGCCCTGGTGCGATAGGGCGTGCGGGCGGCGGCGCACCCCGGGCCGACGCCGCCACGCCCGGGCGGTCTGGTGTTTCCCCCTCCCTTCCTCGCGCGGAGAGGGCGGACCGGGGAGGGGCGGCGCCAGTCGTATCTCCTCGGCACATACGACCGGGCACGGCCTTGTCGCCCCAGATGGGTCCTGCCGGGCCCCGGTTGCGGACCTACCGGGCCTTTTCCGCCGCCGGGGCCGGGCCGAGCATCGAGGTGCTGGCGGCCATCGCTGGCGGAAGGAGTCCTGCAATGGAGTGGGATCCTGGCCCTATCGGGGTTCTCACCCTTCTTGGGATGTCGACTGGATTCGCGCTCATTGTTCAGGCGCTGACCTGGCGGCGAACGCGCCGGATGTGGCTGATCGCGGCGCTGGTCTACTTCGCGTTCGGGCTCTTCGTCAGCGAGGTGTGGTTCGGGTGGGCGACGGAGGAGGACCTCCAGCCCAACTATGATGGGCTCTCGTTCGATGAGGTGCTGCTGCTGGCGACGCTGTTCAGCGGCACAGTCGTTCTCGGAACCTGGCTCTACATGCGGCGGGCCGGCCGCTCCTCATCGGCGCGGGTGTGGAACGCGAAAGGCAGCAGAGGCTGAGGTCAACCTGCCCACTGCAGGTGCTTCCTTCTTGCCCTCGCCACCTGCGCAACCCCGTCTCCTGGCGCGGCTACCGATGCAGCGCGCCCCGCTCCCCAGGGGCGACGGTGCTCGCTCAGGGCCGTCTGGTAAACTCAGAGCAGGCGAGCGCCTGCCGTACCGGCAGCGCCAGCGAGCGGCGCCTGGCCCTCATGTGCCCCCGTAGCTCAGCGGATAGAGCAGTGGTTTCCTAAACCATGCGCGCAGGTTCGATTCCTGCCGGGGGTACCAGCCGGTGGCGCGAGGTCAGCGGGCCGAAGCGAATCGCCGCGCTTCCCTCAGCGGTCTTTCAGCAGAGCAGCGATGTTGCCTCGGGCGATGAGCGCGTTCGCACATGCGGATGCTGGCAGGAGCAAGACAGCTGCCGCTCCCGACGTCACCGCGGCGTGGCGGACGAAGTCCATGGCCGCACCTTCGCCCCAAGACAGGTGTGCTGAGACCGCGTATGAATACCCGATGCACCACCCCAGTGCCACAATCGGCCAATGCTCCGCTGCAGACATAACAACGAGCTCAAGCCTCCCCGTGCCCGTGGCCATGTAGAGCGCGGCCTCTGACCGCCGGAACCACGCGGCGGCGACGATGAAGCCAGAGAGCGCAATCGTCACTGCTACCCAGCCGTGTTTCTGTGGCCTGGATTCCCATTCCGCTGCCGGGTCTCTTGTGAACTCGTCAGACCTCCTGACCGGGCGTACCACCGGATCCGCGGCGCCCGTCGCGAATCTTGCGGCGAGGGAGGCTTTTCCGGCTTCGGAGACCCCGGGCTCGAACTCCACCCAGCACTCGTCAAAGAAACCCGAGGGCGAAACAGGGCCAAGCACCCAGCGCGTCGCCTGCGGCATTCGCGGCGCCAGCTCTGCCACGCCGGTGACCACCATCGGTTCGTTCTCCAGGAACCGCACCATGAGTCCACGCCGGAGTCCCGTCTCTGCGGCCAGGGCCATCCCCGCGATGACCCCGGCGCCACTGTCGAAGCGCTCCCCAGGGCTCCAAACGGCGAGGATGCCCGGTGTGACGTCTGCCGCCTGGAAGAGGACGCCTGGCGCAGAGGCAAACGAAACCTGCCCGGCGCTGCGCCACGCCCCGGCTCCTATAACCCCTTGTTCCCACCGCAGTGCCTCGCAGCGCGAGCCGGGAATCCCGTCTCCCTGGAGTGAAACGACTGCGATGTGGGCCCCGGCCTCCCGGTAGCTCGCGGCAAACGCAGAAAGGTCCGCGGCCTGGCGGACCTCGGCGAAGGCCAGGCCACCAAACGCCGCTGCGCAAATTGCAGCAAGCAGGATCGAACGAAACGCGCTCCCACGCAGATTCGCCGTTCCTTCGTTGATGAGTTCTCGCGTCTTCCAGCTCACGGTCTTGCCTCGCCGGTCAGGCACCCGTCGGACAGGCGGAACACGCGTTCGCAGCGCGCGGCAAGATCGGGGTCATGAGTGGCAACAATCACGCCCGTTCCAATCGGGCGACCCAGGAAAAGCGCATCTGCGGCTGCGGCAGTCGACCGATGGTCGAGTTGTCCGGTCGGCTCATCGGCAAGGATCCAGCGCGGTGCGGCCGCGAGCGCCCGCCCAATGCAGACCCGCTGGAGCTCACCCCCCGAAAGGAGCCTCGCGGGGCGGGCGGCCAGGTGACTCACCCCGAGTCTGCGGAGTTCTGCGGCCGCTATCCGGCTCGCCGTCGGCCGATCGACTCCCCGCACAAGCAGGGGCAACGCCGCGTTGTCAAGGGCCGACCGGCGTGGGAGCGCATTGGCCGTCTGGAACACCCAGCTGAATAAGCTCGCTCGCAAGGCGACGGCAGCGCGGTCGCCGACGGTTGGCCGGCCATCGACAAGGACGTGGCCCTCTGTAGGTCGCGTTAGCAGGCCCAGGATCGACAGCAGAGTGGTCTTCCCGGACCCGGATGGCCCCATGAGCGCGACCGTCTCGCCATCGGCGATCTCCAGGCTCACGCGTCGGGCCACCCAGGGTAGGCCCGGACCATAACGGTGCGAAACCTCATTGAGGGTCAAGGGCACCTGGGGTCCTCCAATACCCGTGCCGGGTTCGCGAGCACCAGCGCCCCCACCTCCAAACCTGAACCGATGTTCGTGACTCCTCCACGTGCCCCCGCCACCGAGACGGTCACTGCACGGAAGTGTGCGCCATCCTGCAGCCACACGCAGAGACTGCCGGTGCCGTTCGTCATCACCGCCGGCGAGGGGACGGCGAACCCCTGCAGAGGGGTCTTGCGCCGCACGGTACCCGGGATGCCTTCACGCTCGTTCGGCGTCGGCTCTCGTATCCTCGCCATGCTTTCCTGCTCGATCTGACCCGTCGATGTGCTGACGGGAAATTCTTCGCCGTCAACAACGGCCACATACTCGATTCCGGGTGCGAACCTGAGAGGCTCTTGACCCGCTGCAACGATGTGGGCGGCGGCGATCGTTCCCGGCGTGGTGATCATGACTGTGCCCTGGGCGGGAGCCGGCTGGCCGACGCGGATGTTGACTCCCGCCACGCTCAGATCCGTGACAGGAAGCCAGACCACCCAGGCCGGATCGAAGACCTCGGCCGGCTGAGCGCCGATGGACCTGGCAAGTGCAGCAATCGCCTGTCCCGTCGCTGTCGAGGCCAGCCTCTGTTCTCCGGGTGAGCGGCTGAGATGGCCCGTTGCCGTGAGGAGGCGGTGGAGTTCTGCGACATCGGCGCCTTCGGTGCCCGGTCGTATGGCCCGGTAGAACGGAGCCGCCGACGCGAACCCGAGTCGTCCAACGCCGTCTACCTCGAAGATGATGCTTCCGTCCGCGATCCGGTCTCCCGGACCCACACCTACGGCGGTGATCGTGCCGGTCGCTTGCCCGGCCAGGACCTCGGGCCCGGGAACAACCGTCACCGCGACCACGATTGGGCTCTCGTCCGTGATGGACCGGGCGGTGGGCTCTACCAGCAGCGGTGCTTCTTTGCCGGGCGTGGAGGCAAGCCTGCGCTCCTGGAGGGCGAGCAGTCCGCTGGCGATCACCGGGAGAACGGCTATAGCCGCAACTAGGACAGGTAGACCAGCCCGAAACGAGCCCCTCACAGGCAGCTGCCTTGAATTGGCGGGAGCACCGTTGTCTCACTCGTTGAGTTCAGGCCGGCGGAAACGGCGCCGCCACCGCTACTGCGGACGTCCATCACCATCTACTCCGAACGAAACACCCTCAATGTCCAGAGCTGCCCACATCCCCGTCAGGCATGCCCGGTACCGCTCCTGCACCGCCGGATCCGTTGAATCCTGCGGGCGTTCATCGACTTTCAGTCCGTTTCGACGATAGCACTCAGCCATCAGGCGGCGAGATTCGCTAATGGTGCGCTGGTAGAGAGGCACCGAAACCTCTGCCCAGAGCCTGTCAATCACGCCGGAATGTTCCTTGTTGCATTCCCTGGCAGCATTGCTTAGCTCCGGCCGGCCCGCCGGGTAGCTAAGCACCAGGCGGTACTTGTACAACCCGTCGAGCCTGACGGGCTCCTGCACGGTAACTCCGGCCGTGCGGAGGCAGGCAACCTCGGCAAGCTTTGCCGCTTCGTACTCGGCGACGCTGATACGGGCGTCTTCGATGAGATCCTTCTCGAAGTCGCTTGCCTCGGGGAGCAGCAGTGCCAGGCTGGCTGGCGGGATCGGGAGCGGCGACGAGACCCCGGCAGGTCCTGCCTGTGAGGTTTGACCGGTTCCAGATGGTGAACCAGGTTCCGCTTCGCCGCTTCCGCAGGCAGCAACAAGAGCCATTACAAGCGCAAGGGTTGCTTTGCTGCTACTTCGTGCCCACACGGTCATCTCCAGGGGGTAGGAGCAATGCCCGGTGCACCGGGCATTGCTCATTGCGGCTGCTGCCAGCTACTGGTACGCGAGTGTGGACGCGTAACCGTTGCAGCCGGTCCATCCTTGCTCGCACGCGTTTTGGCTTCCGCCGACCTCAACGATGTTGCCGGTCGGATACGTTTCGACCCGCGATGGGAAGCCACCTACCCATGTGCCTGAGACCCAGTAGTAGGTGTCACCTATCCTGTAGTGGCCTGCCAGATACACGTAGTAGCAGTAGAGGTTGTCGTTTTCCGTGCGCATTGTGGCGCTCGACCCCCACCAGCCATACGCGTAGCCCTGGTCGTCTGGATTGGCTCCGCAGCCAACTGGAGTAGTGCTGGGATTCACACCCGCAAACGCTATTTGGCCGCCAGCAAGTGTTCCCACAATGATGATCGCCGTGCTGATCACGGCGATCAGCGGCCGGCTCCACTTAAGACCATGCATCGAAATGCTCCTTGTTCCTGGTCCCGCGGGTCCTGACTACCAGCCCAACTGCCGGGTTTCAGTTTTGCAGTCGGCTTGTGCCAGCATGTCCGCCTTGGATTGGATGGTGAACGAGCAGGCGGCCAGTCTTCTGGGTAGGCGAGCAGATAGGTGGCCCGTTTCATGCGTCCACATCGCTAGCGAGCGTCCACACGGTCGCTCACGACCAGGCAGCACGCGTGGTGCGCGTAGATCCACGCACCGCGCATCTCACCTGTTAGCCTCTGCTCCTGCGGCAGGCACATGGCAATCTCAGCGGAGACGATGCTGAGCCAGAGCTTGACCGTTGGCTCACTAACGGAAAGCGCGCGGGCAAGCTGCGGCCCCGCGAGTCCATCGAGACGCCCGAGCAGCATGGAGCGATGCTCTGGGCGCATCGCCGGGATGTGGTGCCGGTTCAGCAGTTTCGGAATCGAAGGTTCCGCTCTCTCTATCAAGCCGGGGTTCCCCCTCCGTCCCAGGGATTACGCCGATGTTGTGGCACTCACATCAGGTATGTCAATCAACTGTATGTAAAACCTGGATGCCGTTCTTGTGGCTGGCCGGCCGCGGAGCAAGCACCCCCCGTCCCCTTCACGCCCCGCGAGGTTCGATCCGTTCCACGCCCATGTACGGGCGCAGGACCGCAGGTACCGTGATGCTGCCATCCTCTTCCTGGTAGTTCTCCATCACTGCGATAACCGAGCGGGGAAGGGCAAGGCCCGAAGCGTTGAGCATGTGCGGATGCCGCGTGGATGCGTCCGCCGCCGGGCGGTAACGGATATTCGCCCGCCGCGCCTGGAAGTCCAGGCAGTTCGAAGCCGAGCTCACCTCCAGCCACTCTCCCTGCCCGGGAGCCCACAGCTCGATGTCGTACGTCTTCGTGGAGTTGAAACCAATGTCGCCCGAACAGAGCTGGACCACCCGGTGAGGGATGCCCAGCTTCTCGGGGAGCGATCGCGCCCTTCGCACCAGGTTCTCGAGCTCCGCCTCGCTCTGCCCCGGCTCGCAGTAGACAAACATCTCAACCTTCTCGAACTGGTGCCCCCGCTTGATGCCGCGTACGTCGCGCCCGGCGCTCATCTTCTCGCGACGGAAGCAGGGAGTGTGGGCGACCAGTCGCAGCGGCAGCGCCCCCGGCGGGATGATCTCGTCGCGGTAGTAGTTGACGAACGGCACCTCGGCGGTGGGCGTAAAGAAGAAATCCTCCTCGGCGTCGCGGTAAAGGTTGTCGTAGAACTTGGGCAGCTGGCCCGACGCGACGAGCGACGCCTCATTGAGCATGTCGGGCAGGTAGCATTCCATGAACCCGTTCCGGGAATGCTCGTCCAGGAAGAACTGGATGAGCGCGCGCTGGAGCCGGGCAATCTGCCCTTTGAGCAGATAGAAGCGGCTCCCCGACATCTTCGTGCCCCGCTCGAAGTCGATCCCGTCGAGGATCTCGCCCAGCTCCCAGTGCGGCCGCGGTTGAAACGAGAAAGTGCGTGGCGACCCGGAGGTCTCGATGACCACATTCGATGCCTCGTCGGGGCCCGGCGGGACCGATGGGTCGATGATGTTCGGGACTTCGAGGAGCAGCGCCGTCAGCTCCGAGTCCACGAACTTGAGGCGCCCGTCGAGGTCGTCGATGCGGTCGCCGACTTCGCGCATGGTCGCGATCCGGGCATTTCGCTCCGCTGAGTCCTTTGTCGCGCCTATCGCCTTGCTGGCAGTGTTGCGCTCAGCGCGTAGCGTCTCGACTTCCTGCAGAAGCTCGCGGCGCTTCTCATCCAGGAGCAGGATCCGGTCGATCGGCGCCCCCGCGTTGCGAAGGCCAAGGTCTCGCTTCACACGGTCCGTGTTTTCGCGGATGAACTGGATGCTAAGCACGAAGGGAATCCCCGGCCGCGGCAGCGGCAATGGCGCGGATGCCCAGCAGGCGCACGTCCTCCGCCACCGGCACGAGCGTACCATCGGGCGCCGGGAGGGAAAACGGCGAACGCAACGTTGCGCCATCTACCCAGCGATGGGGCCCGTGCGGTGTAGCAGCTGCGAAGTCTGCGGAGGCGGCAGCCCTCGTGAAGTAGACATGGTCGATGTGCTGATGGAACGGCTGGTCGTCGCGAACGATGTCCTCGACAAGGATCACCGCCGGTGGCGGGAGCACCTGCGGGCCTTCACACACGAGCAGGTCCGGCGGAGCGATCACGTCGACGACGAGCCCGCTTTCCTCCTGCGCCTCGCGCAGCGCTGCCTGCACCGGGTCCTCGTTGGGCTCGCAGTGGCCGCCGGGCGGCAGCCACATACGCAGCCGCTGGTGCCAGAGCAAGAGGGTGTGAGCGTCGCTCACCACGTAGGCGGTGGCCGTGTGGTGGCGTTCGACTCCACGAACGAGTTCGTGGGGCATCGGCAAGGCAGGCCTACTCCTTCACGGTCTTGTGTTGGGGGAAGAGGATCACCTCGCGAATCGTCGATTGCCCCGTGAGCAGCATCACGAAACGGTCGATCCCCATCCCGAAACCACCACAGGGCGGCATCCCGTGCTCCAGGGCGAAGAGGAAATCGTCGTCGACCAGCTCGACCTCGTCGTCGCCCGCCTCTCGAAGCCGGAGCTGCTCTTCGAATCGCGCCCGCTGGTCCACCGGGTCGTTCAGCTCGGTATAGGCATTGCCGCACTCAAAGCCGCCAATGAACGCCTCGAAACGCTCGACAAGCTTCGGATTGCCGGGCTTGCGCTTCGCCAGCGGCGATAGCTCCACCGGGTAGTCGAGCAGGATGGTGGGCTGCACCAGGTTCGGCTCAACATAATGCGACATCGCCTCGTCGACGAGCTTGCCCCAGCCCAGCCCCGGGTGAATTGTGAGGCCGCGCCCTTCCAGTTCGGGCCGGAGCTTCTCCGCCGTGTCGAACTGGTCGAGGTCGATCCCGCCGTACTCCCTGAGTGCGTCGTGCAGCGTGAGCCGTCGCCACGGGGGCGCCAGGTCGATCTCATGTCCGCGGAACTGGACGCTGGTACGACCGAGGACCTCCATCGCCACCGAGCTGGCCATCTCCTCAGCCATGCGCGCGACGTCGGTGTAGTCGGCATACGCCTGGTAGCTTTCAAGCATGGTGAACTCGGGGTTGTGCTTGGCGCTCATCCCTTCGTTCCGGAAATTGCGCCCAATCTCGTAGACGCGATCGAGGCCTCCAATCACGAGGCGCTTCAGGTGCAGCTCCAGGCTGATTCTCAGAAACCGGTCTTCGCCCAGGGCGTTGTAGTGGGTGATGAAGGGGCGTGCCGCCGCGCCGCCCGCCGCCTCCTGCAGGATGGGCGTCTCAACCTCAAGAAACCCGCGCGCATCGAGGAAGCGTCGCACCGCGGCGACCACCTGGCTGCGGATGGTGAAGGTGCGGCGGGTTTCCTCGTTCGCCATCAGGTCCAGGTAGCGGCGCCGCTGGCGAAGCTCCATGTCGGCGAGGCCGTGGTACTTCTCAGGCGGGGCGTGGAGGGCTTTGGCGAGCATCGTCCAGGTGCGTGCCCCCACCGTGGGCTGGCCCGTGCGCGTGCGCATCGGCGCACCGTGAATGCCGATGAAGTCGCCCAGGTCGATGAGCCGGAGCGCGTCGTAAAGGTCGTCGCCGAGCTGATTCTGGCGCAACAGGACCTGGATGCGGCCACTGCCATCCTGGAGGTCGATGAACGTGGCCTTCCCCATGTCGCGCCTCGCCACGACGCGGCCCGCGATGTCCACGGGATCGGCCGATGACTCGCCAGTCTCGCCCGGGAGCGACCCGGCGATGGCCGTGACCTCGGCGGCCGTATGAGTACGGGTCACGCGGGGCGGGTAGGGGTCCATGCCACGCTCGCGCAGCTGCTCAAGCTTCGCGAGCCTCTGGGCCGTGAGTTCATCCACAGGTGGGCCTCCCGCCGGTAATGGAAAGGCCGCCACCCGGCGGCCTGTGACGCTGCGCAGGGGCGGGCGTCACTAGTCTATCTTCAGGATCTTCACCTTGATCACGCCCCGGGGCACATTCACGTCAACCGAATCGCCCACGGACTTGCCCAGCAGGGCGCTGCCCACCGGGGATTCGTTTGAGATCTTGCCACCGGCGGGGTCTGCCTCCGGCGCGCCCACGATCCGGTAGTGATGCCGCTTTCCGTCCTGCTCTACCTCGACACCGCTCCCCACCATAACGCGGTTCGCATGGTGCGCCGAAACCTCGTCGATAACGGTTCCCCGCCTGAGGATATCCTCGAGCTCCAGTATGCGGCCTTCGGTGCGCCCCTGCTCCTGCTTGGCATCTTCGTATTCGGCGTCGGCCTGGCTGCTTCCCAGCTCCTGGGCGTTGTGGATTCGCTCCGCGATCGCCTTACGTGCCATGCGCAGCTCTTCCAGCTCAACCTCGAGCTTTGCCTTACCTTCACGCGTGAGGGGAACCGGCTTGTCGGTCATGTCGTACCCTAGAGTTGTGCTCGCGGCCGAAAAAAGAGACTGGGGCGCCTTTCGCCTCAGTCGCGCACAGTATACCTGCGCGCCCGCGGCGGCCGCAATGAAACAGCACTGCGAGGCGTGGCGTGGAAACAGGTGGCGAAGAGGGCTTCCCGCAGCGGAGGGCAACCGACGGGCTTGACTGGTCGCGGCCAGCTCCCGGCCCGTTGAGCCCCGCGCCATCCGCGCCGCAAACCCCGCCCGCGTCTGCTGTTGGCGAGCCCCCACCAGTGCCCACTCCCGCTCCAGCCCCGGATGCGGTCAGTCAGCAGGCGCCAGCGGTGCGCCGGGATCGCAGCGCCGGGTACCTTGTGGCGGCACTCGCGGGCGGCCTCGCCGGTGGACTGATTGCCGGACTGATTGTCTGGCTGGCCGGCGAGAAGACGGACAGCACCGCTTCTGACGGACAGGGGCGCGAAACTCCGGCGCCGGTAACCATGCACGTGGACCTCACCAGCGCCATCTCGGATGCCGCGGCAAAGGGCCGGGAAAGCGTCGTTCGAATCGAGAGCTTCCGGCGCGTGGCGGGAGGACTACAGAAGGACGTCGGCAGCGGCGTTGTCATGGACCAGCAGGGGCATATCGTCACCAATGCCCACGTCGTCATCGGCACGGAGTCGCTCAAGGTCATCCTTCCCGGCGGCGCCGAACGCCAGGCGCTCCTGATTGGCCACGACTACCCTTTTGCCGATGTGGCCGTACTCCAGGTTAGCCCCGGTGGGCTCAAACCCCTGGAGCCCGGCGACTCTAACGCACTCGTCCCCGGCGACACGGTGCTCGCCATCGGCGAGACCCTGTCGGAATTCCAGGGGTCCGTCACCATCGGCATCGTGAGTGGCGTTGGCCGCACGCGCTACTACGACGGCGTCGTTCACAGTGACTTCATCCAGACCGACGCTGCTGTGAACCACGGCAACAGCGGTGGGGCGCTCGTCAACCTCAACGGCCAGTTCGTGGGCATGCCGACCTCCGTCATTCGCCTGACCGAAAGCGGCCAGGAGGTGGAGGGGGTCGCATTTGCCCTGCCTTCGGGCCGGGTCCTCGAAACGGCCCGGCGCATCATTGCGATTGGCGGGCCCATTCCCCGGCCCTGGCCGGGGTTTGAGCACATCGACCTGACGCCCGAGAACCTCTCCCGGCTGCCCCGGCTGGCGCTTGAGGAAGGCGCGCTGGTAGCTGCCGTCCCCGCCGGGAGCGTCGCCGACCAGGCGGGCATCAAGCCCGGCGATATCGTGACCATGGTTGGCGCCAGGGCAATAACCCGGCAGAATCCGTTGCTCAACGCCCTCCGGGAATACGAACCGGGCCAGGCTGCGAAGGTTGTCCTCAACCGCGATGGCCTGATAATCGAGACCGAGGTTCGCCTTGCCAAACGTCAATAGCCTGCACCCCCGGTTGGCTCCGGCCGGACTGGTATGAACCGCCGCTCATCGGGTAGTCGCCTGCCCTGGGGCGGCTCCTCTTCGGGTGGACTATACGGAGGCTCGGCCAGGTCCGGCCCCGGGCGGCCACTCCTGCTTGGTGGAATCCTCCTGGGGCTGGCCGTGCTGGCCTTCCTGGCCTACTCCCGACTCTGTGGAGGTGGCGGCTGCAACACCGACTACTGCGCCTCAGGCCAGAAGCTCGCCACGCCTGAAGGCTACGAATTCGTGAGCAAGGTCTTCGAGCTGAACCCGAAGAAAGACCCGGCCCCGGGAGACGCCAACGCCCTCGTCCAGCTTCCGCTCAAGAACCCAACTACCGACCAGCGCAGCCTGAGCTTCTACCAGTATGTCGAGGCCACCAAGACCTGGGAGACGCTCGCTCCCGCAATCCTCGACCCGCAGGGGAAGATGGCCACCGCCACCCTGCAGGAAACCCCCGCGATCATCGCCGTCATGCGACGGCTTCTCCCCTCCGGCCATGTCGCAGCCTACCTGCCACATAATGCGCCCCTGCACCGCGACGCTGCTGGCAAGGTGACGATGGTTCACACCTTCGACTTCACGCCACAGGCTGATGGCGCCATTACTGGCGAGCTCAGCAGCATCACAAGCGATGGCTCCTTCGCCTTCTACCCGGTTATTTCCGTGAAGGCCGGTGATAAGGGGGCGATTCCGGCGGTCGTTTCCATCCTGGGCGATGCTGTCACCAGGTCCAATCACGTCCTCAAGATTGTCAACCTCGTCAACGAAAAGAAGCTTGGCGGCATCAACATCGCCTACATGGACCTCCCCGCCGACCAGCGCACCGCGTATGCGCTCTTCATCTCGGAGCTGAGCCAGCAGCTGCACAGCCAGAACAAGCTGCTCACCCTCACCGTGCCGTCGCCGATCGTTGTCCAGGGGCGTATCGACGAGGGGGCATACGACTGGGTCGAGCTCGGCAAGGCGGCCGATGTCCTTGCCATCGCCCCCCTTCGCGACCAGTCAACCTACCGGACCGACATGGCCCGGGTGCTCGAACACCTCACAGGCCTCGTCAAACCGAGCAAACTGCTCCTCACCGTCACCCCGTACGCAACGGTGAAGACCGTCGACGGCATTGAGACGCTGCGCCTTGCCGACGCCATGGCCCGCGCTGCACGCATGAGCATCGGCGCGGGAAGCGATGAGCAGATCGTCGCCGGCTCAGTCGTTGAGATTGTGGGGACCAACATCGACCGTGAGGAGAACCTGAGCGGTATCGTCTGGCAGGCCGAGACCGCCACCGTGGCCTTCACCTACAAGTCCGGCACACCACGCACGGTCTGGATAGAGAACTTCTTCAGCGTCGGCTTCAAGCTCGAACTGGTCCCCCGTTTCAAGCTTGGTGGCGTTGCCGTCGAGAACGCCAGCGACGATGTCTACCTCGGGAACATCTGGGCCGCACTTGTACCGTTCATCAGCAGCGGCCAGCCCATCCTCATGCAGCCGAACCCGGCCGACCTCTTACCGCGCTGGACAGTGAGCAAGGGCACGATTGAGGGCGGCGAGAGGGCCGGCCAGAAAGGCCGTATCAAGTGGTCCACTCCCGCCGAGCCAGGCACCTACACCATTAAGCTGACACTTAGCGACGGCTCTTACTATTTCGAGAACGAAGTGGCTGTCACCGTGCAGCCGCGGGAGGCGCGCACGCCTGCCGCGACCGTGACGGCCACCCCCCCGAACTGATGAGCGCGGCGAAGCTCCGCATCTCCGGGGGCAGCGCCAGGGGTCTGCCGCTCGTCGAGCCCCGTGGCCATCGCCTGAGGCCTACTTCCGGCCTCGTCCGCGAGGCCATCTTCAACATCCTCGGCGAGTCCGTGGAGGGCGTCGCCGTGCTCGACCTTTTCGCCGGGACGGGGGCGCTGGGCATCGAGGCGCTCAGCCGCGGCGCTGCCTCTGCCGTTTTCGTCGAGTCCGAGCCAGCGGCCTGCCAGGCCATCCTCCAGAGCCTGGCGCGCGCGGGGTTTTCCGCGAGCGGGCGCGTCGTCCGGGGACGCCTCCCCGGCGCCCTGCGTTCGGTCGAAGGGCAGTTCGGGCTCGTGTTTCTCGACCCACCGTATGACTTCGAAGGCGCCGACGAGACCCTCGCCGCCCTGCGCCCGCTGGTCTCACCCGGGGGCGTTGTCGTCTACGAGCACGGAAGCCGTTACAATCCGCCCGAACGGCCGGGCGGGCTGTGGCTTCAGGAACGACGGACTTACGGCGATAGCGCAATCGCGCTCTACGCCCGCCAGGAGGGGCAATGAGGATCGCAGTCTTCCCGGGAGGCTTTGACCCCGTTACCAACGGTCATCTCGACCTCGTGCGCCGGATGACGCACCTCTTCGATCGTGTCATCGTGGCGGTTGTCAGGGGCCGGGAAAAACAGGGAATGTTCACCTGGGATGAACGCATTGTCCTGTTCAGGGAGGCCGTCAAGGACCTGCCAACCGTCGAAGTGGAAGGCTTCGACGAAATGACCGTCGAATTCGCCCGGCGCAAGGGCGCTGTTGCGATCGTGCGCGGTATTCGCGCCGTTAGCGACTTCGAAGCAGAATTCGACATGGCCCTCATGAACCGCAAGATGGCCCCCCACCTCGAGTCTGTGTACCTGATGGCGAACCAGGACTTCCTCTACATCAGCGCCAGCCGGATCCGGGAGGTCTCGAAGCTTGGCTACGACGTAGCTGAACTCGTGCCCAAACACGTTCGCGACGCCATTCGCGAGAAGCTTGGGCAATAACCAGGGGCACGCGCCCGAGAGGGCCTCGTGGAAATCCTCGACCTCATCAACAGCCTCGAAGACCTCGTCGTGCAGGGGAGGCGGCTTCCCGTCGGCGGCAACCTTGTCGTCGACCGGAAGCGGATGCTCGATATCATCGACCAGCTGCGGCTTGCCATCCCTGCCGACCTGCGCGAGGCAGCCCAGATCATCGAGATGCGTGACCAGGTGATCGGCCAGGCCCACGAGCAGGCCCAGCGCGTCGCCCGGGCCACCGAAGAGGAACGCTCACGGCGACTCAACGAAGCAGCCATACTCCGCGAAGCCCAGGACCGTAGCCTCTCCATGCTTCGCGATGCCGAAGAACGCGCGCGCGACGTGATTGCCCAGGCCGACGCGACGGCCGCAGCCCACCTTAGCGAGGCGGCAGAGGCAAGCACCCGGCAGATGGAGGACGCTGATAGCTACGCGATCGACGTGCTCAGGCGGCTTGATCACCAGTTGAGCGCATTCCTTGAATCTATCCGCACGAGCGTTGGCAGCCTCCAGGAAAAGCGTTAGCGGCACTTCTCGCAATTGCGCAGAGGTCGTGGAGGGCCTCTTCTGGCTCAAATCGGGCCTTTCACTCTGCGATGATGTTCGCCTATACTATCGCTGCCTGGCGAGGGTTCACTCGCACAAACCTGTAGAGCACCTGCTGAGAGGAGCGATTATCATGGCCAAGTTTAGCAAGATGCCCCGTGAGAAGGCCCCGAATCCGGTCCGCCAGACTGGCCGGCTTAAGGCGCGGATGCGCGAGTACGAAGACCATGTCGCCAGCATAAAGAAGGGCGAAGCGGGGCGCCTTGACCCAGAAGGTGGCGAAACAGTGCGTGGCATTGCCCTGCGCATAAGCCGCGCCGCCAAGCGCATGGGTGTTAGCGTCCGCACCTGGGTCGTCGAAGGCTCCGTCTACTTCGAGCTATCCCGGTAGGCGCCGATAGGCGAAAAAGTCCACATTCCTTGGCCACTGGATACGGGCCAACTGTTGGAGATACAGCCACAACAGAACACGAGGAGCATGACGTGGCAGAGGGTGTCTATTGCCTCTTCGAAATGATGGAACCGGGAATCGCAAGGATTACCCTCAACCGGCCAGAGAGGTTGAACGCCTGCACTCCCGCCATGCACCGTGAGCTCGATGACCACGTGCGCCGCTGCCGCGACGATGAGTCGATCCGCGCCGTCATCGTCACGGGGGCAGGGCGTGCGTTCTGCGCGGGCGCCGAGCTTGTCAACGACGAAGAGGGCCGTGGCGGTCTCGGACAGGCGCGCGGCGTTCCGCCCGGCGGTGGCCCTCGCACCTATGTGAACGAGGCGGCGCCCTGGGAGATGACGGCGATCCCCAAACCTGTGATCGCCATGATCAATGGGCCCGCTGTTGGCTGGGGTGCCGAGGTCACACTCCACTGCGACCTGAGAATCGCCAGCACAAATGCGCGCATCGGCTGGGTCTTTTCGCAGCGCTCCCTCGTGCCAGACACGGGCGCCGGGCCCTTCCTGCTGCCCAGGCTGGCCGGGCTCGATAACGCCCTTGAGATTCTCTACAGCGGCGAGGTGCTCTCCGCCGAGCGGGCCCGGGAGATTGGCATCTTCACCCACCTCGTTCCCCACGAAGAGCTGGAAGCCTTCACCCTCGGCATCGCCCGCAAGCTTGCCCGCTGCGCCCCGCTCTCGGCGGCGCACATCAAGCGCCTCGCCTGGCGCGGTCTCAGCCAGGACCTGGAGGCCTCCCTGCTCGAGTGCACGCGCACCCTCAACGACCTGCTCGAAAGCGACGACCTCCAGGAAGGCATTGCCGCTTTCCTGGAACGCCGTCCGCCGGAGTGGAAAGGGCGCTAACGCCCCCGGGCGCCTTACCGGGCCGTTGCCGGGGTCTTCTCGGGCGCCGGCCGTTCCTCGGATGAAACGAGGGCGAATGACGGCAGGTCGCGCGCCCGTGCGGTGCGCGGCGCTGGCGCTGGTTCGTTCCCGGTGTCGCCTTCCGGCGCGGCTGCTTCACGTTTGGTAGCCCGTGGGGCTGGCGCCTGCCCGGCTGGCGCTGCGGCCGTGGTTTCCACTGTCCCGCTGAGCGCGCCCCCCTCATGCACGACGAGGGTGGCCGTTCGAACCTTCCCGCTCACCGAGGCGTTGGCCTCTATCTCCAGCCTGCCCGTGCAGGTCACTTCGCCCTCGATCATGCCCCGCACGACGATGTCGCGCGCCTGGACCTTCGCGTTCGCCGAAGCGCCGCGCTCAACCGTGATCTGCCCGCGGCAGACTACGTCTCCCGAAATGCGGCCCAACACCCTCAGGTCGCCTTCCGACTCGTAGCGCCCGTCGAAGCTCGAATCCGCACTGATCGTGCTCTCGCCCGACAGAGATGGCGCCGCAGCCGCAGCTACAGGAGGTGCGGCCGCCTCTGGAGCGTCGAAGGTTGGAACCAGGGGCGGAACGGGCCTTTCGGCTTTCGGCGCGGAAAGGGGCTCCCGACGCCAGGACGGCCGGGCCGGGCCGGTAGAGAAGTCCGGGATTGCATCGAGCCCGCGATCGGTCTCGTCGCCGTAGGCCTCGTCAGCATCGCCGAGGCGGGGGTCCCGCGGACCCTTCCTAATCTGCATGGTGCCCTCCAAAGGCTTTGCCCACGCCCGTTCCCGGGCGCCGGGGCAGCTTGATGACTCTGGGCGCTTGACTCACCTTAGTGAGCCGCACCCCGGCTGTCTACCGGTGATTACCCATCCCGGAGCGTTCATAAACACTCGGAAAAGGACGGCGGGCGCCAGGCCGCCGCACTCAGACGACAAGGTTGAGCAGCTTCCCCGGGACGTAAACCACCTTGCGTGGCTCCTTTCCGTCGAGCCACTGTCGCACCCTCTCCGAGGCCAGGGCGGCCTGCCGTGCCTCTGCCTCGGTCGCCGTTGCCGAGAGCGGCACACGCTCGCGGACCTTGCCGTTCACCTGGACCACCAGCTCGATCGTCTCTTCCCGCGCGAGGCCGGCGTCCGATTCGGGCCACGCCTGCTGATGAACGCTGTACGTTCCGCCTGCCCGCGCCCAGAGCTCTTCCGCGAGGTGCGGGGTCAGCGGCGCCATCATGAGAGCCAGGGAACGGATGCTCTCCTCCCATGCCTCGCGGTCAACCGCGCCTGCCTCGCGTGCGCGGGACAGCGTGGTCGTGAGCTCCATCAGCCGGGCGATGGCGGTGTGGAAGCTGAGCTCCTCGATATCGGTCGTCACATCGCGGATCGTTTGGTGCACGGCCCGGCGGAGCGCGCTCGTCTCGGGGGCTCCCGGCAGCTCCGCGAGTGCGGGTTGCTCGACGGCGAGAGTCCACGCCCGGTTCAGCCAGCGGATGATACCCTGCATTCCCTTCGGGTTGTAAGGCCCACCCTGGTCCCATGGGCCGACGAACATGAGCTGGCAGCGGAACGCATCGGCGCCCCACTCCGACACAAGGTCGTCGGGTGCGACCACGTTGCCCCGGCTTTTCGACATGCGATTGCCATCAGGCCCAAGGATGACCCCCTGGCAGAACAGGCGCGCCATCGGCTCGTCGCCTTCCACCACACCCATGTCGCGGGCTGCCTTCCAGAAGAAGCGTGTGTACAGGAGGTGCATCACAGCGTGTTCGGCGCCGCCGGTGTACTGGTCCACGGGGAGCCACTTCCGCGCCAGCCCCGGCGAAATGGGCAACTCCTCGTTGTGGGGGTCGCAATAGCGGATCTGGTACCAGCTTGAGCACATGAAGGTGTCCATGGTGTCGGTCTCTCGCCGGGCTGGCTTCCCATCGATCGGGCAGGGGACGTTGACCCACTCCTCGATCTGCGTGAGAGGCGACTGCCCGGTTGGCTCGAAACGCACGTTCTCCGGGAGCAGCACGGGCAACTGCTCTTCGGGCACCGGCACAACCCCGTGTTCCTCGCAGTGCACCATGGGTATCGGCGCGCCCCAGTACCGCTGGCGCGAGATTAGCCAGTCGCGCAGGCGGTAGTTCACCGTTCCGCAGCCGATTCCTTCGCGTTCCGCGTGCTGGATGACCGCCTGTTTGGCCTCGGCGAACGGCGTGCCATCGAATGGCCCCGAATTCACCATCGCCTCTCCGTCGACGAAGGCAGCATTGAGCGGCTGCGAGATGTCGACGCCATCGCGCGTGAAAACCGGCACCACATCGAGCCCATACCTCGTAGCGAAGGCAAAGTCGCGCTCGTCGTGAGCCGGGACGGCCATCACCGCCCCCGTTCCGTAGGTCACCAGCACGTAGTCGGCAATCCAGATCGGGATCTTGCGTCCGCTGAAGGGATTGATGGCGTATGCGCCCGTGAAGACGCCAGTCTTCTCCTTCTCCGTGGAGAGCCTCTCGATCTCCGATTGGCGGGCCGTCGCCTGCACGTAGCGGTCCACCTCCAGGCGCTGCCCGGGCGTCGTGATCCGGTCCACCAGGCGGTGCTCGGGCGCCAGCACCAAGAACGTTGCCCCGTAGACAGTGTCCGGCCGCGTGGTGAAGACTCGCAGCGGTTCATCGATACCAGGTACATCGGCCTTGAATTCGAGCAGCGCCCCTTCCGACCGGCCTATCCAGTTCGTCTGCATGGTGCGGATAGGCTCGGGCCATTCAATCCCGTCGAACTTCAGCAGCTCTTCCGCGTAGCCGGTGATGCGAAAGAACCACTGCGTCAGGAAGCGCCGCTCGACCACATCATCCGAACGGTCACAGCGCCCATCGACGACCTGTTCGTTGGCGAGCACGGTGTGGCACCCGGGGCACCAGTTGGCGGCCGCTTCGGCCCGGTAGGCGAGCCCCCGCCGATAGAGTTGGAGGAACCACCATTGCGTCCACCGGTAGTAGTCCGGGTCGCAGGTCACCACCTCGCGCTCCCAGTCGAAGGATGCTCCCATGCGCCGGAGCTGGCCGCGCATGCGCTCAACGTTCGCGTAGGTCCAATCCTTCGGATCGATGCCCCTGGCAATGGCTGCGTTCTCGGCGGGCAGGCCGAACGCATCGAAACCGATGGGAAACATGACGTTGTTTCCCTGCATGCGACGGTACCGGGCGGCCGCGTCGCTCGGGGCCATCGCATACCAGTGTCCGGTGTGCAGGTCGCCCGACGTGTAGGGGAACATGGTCAGGGCGTACCACTTTGGACGCGGATCGTTGTCCGGGGCGTGGTACAGGCGGTCCGCCTCCCAGCGGGCCTGCCATTTGCCCTCAATGGCGCGGAAATCATATCGATCGGCCACGATCGTTCACCTCAGTAGGCATGGTGGGGTGGGGAATGGCGGGTGCTTCCCCCGCCGCGACCGTGTGACGCCCCGCCGGCTACTCGCCGCGGGGCGGGGTAAGGATGAGCGCAGGCGCCGGCCGCGGTCGAGGGACCCGGTGGGCGGGTCCTGCAGGCCTGTTGGAGGGAGCCGGGCTTCCCATCATCGTCTCGCCATCAGATTTCGTGCGCGTCGCGCGCGATGATGTCTGGCATCGTATCGAATCGGCAGCGCATAGTCACCAGCGCCCGCCTGCGTGCCGGGGCGCCCGGGCCAGCGTCACTTCTCCCGGGGGGTGCGCACCAGCACCTCATCGACCAGGCCGTACTCCTTCGCTGCCGCCGGGTCGAGCCAGAAATCACGGTCGGTGTCCTGCTCGATTCGCTCCATCGGCTGCCCGGTGCACTCGGCGATGATGGTGCGCAGCACTTTCTGCAATCGCAGAGTCTCGCGCGCCTGGATCTCGATGTCGCGCGCCTGGCCCTGCGCTCCTCCCAGCACCTGGTGGAGGTGCACGGTGGCGTTCGGCAGAACGAAACGCTTGCCCTTCGTGCCCGCGGTCAGGAGAACCGTCCCCATGCTCGCCGCCAGGCCAATACACACGGTAGAGACGTTGGGCCGGATGAGCCTCATGGTGTCGTAGATAGCCAGGCCTGCCGTCACGCTCCCGCCCGGCGAGTTGATGTACATCATGATGTCTTTCTCATCGTCTTCCCGGGCGAGGTAGAGAAGCTGCGCGATGATGACGTTCGCGATCATGGCGTCGATGGGCGTCCCGAGGAAGACAATGCGCTCCTTCAGGAGCAGCGAGTAGATGTCGTAGGCGCGCTCGCGCCGCCCATCCGACTCGATCACGAATGGCATGATGTCTTGAATACGGTCGATGCTCATGGCGCCTGCTCCCGGTGTTCCTCGGACTCAGTGTGCGGTCTCGCCGCCTCAATCGCAAAGGTGCCGGGGGCCTGCCGCCGCTGTGCGGGCGCGCATTGTTGCGCCTGCGCGTGCATGGTAGCCTGCCTTCGGGCCCGGCGGTGAGCGCACTCGCCGCTGCCCTCGCGGGATGCCTCCGCTTCCCGGACTGGAGGAACATATGCGCCGCGCACTCGAAGGGGATTCTGTCAGCCTGCACCTCGTTGCCCGGCTCCAGGGAACGGGAGAGCTCCTGGACTCCACACGGGCAAACAATGAGCCGCTCTCCTTTGTGGTTGGCCGGCGAACCGTCATCCGCGGCCTCGAAGATGCCGTGAACGGCATGACCGTTGGCGAAACGCGAACAGTGGAAGTGCCGCCCGAGCATGCCTTCGGCCTCCGCGACGAGCGCCGCGTCACGGAAATTGAGCGCGAACGTGTGCCGCTTGAGGCTGAAGTCGGCGACATCCTTCGCGTTGACGGCGCACCCATGGCCGTCGTCGAGATAACGGGCTCCTTCGTCGTGGTCGATGGGAATCATCCCCTCGCTGGCAAGGCGCTGAGCCTCGAAGTGGAGTTGCTGGAAATCGCCGGCCCGGAGTAGCGGGCCCGGCCCACCGCGGGCGATTCCCTGGTTTGACAGGCGTTCGCAATTCGCCCAACAATCCGGTGCCGGATTTGGCAGGAGGAACGTTGGTGAAAGCGGCAGTCATGTACGGGGTGGGTCAACCACTCGTCATTGAAGATGTCCAGGTCGATGAGCCACGGGCGGGAGAGGTGCTCGTCAAGACGGGCGCGAGCGGGGTCTGCCACTCAGACCTTCATTTCATGGAAGGTTCGTACCCCACCGCGGTGCCGATCGTGCTCGGACACGAATCGGCCGGCGTGGTCGCCAAGGTCGGGCCCGGGGTCACTCGCGTGAGCCCGGGAGACCGTGTTGTCATCGCTTTCGTTGCTTCGTGCGGCAATTGCGACTTCTGCGTGACGGGCAAGCCATTCCTCTGCGCGGGTAGCGCAGCCCTGGGCCGGGGCGACCGGCTCAAGCTAAACGGCAATCCCATGCCCCAGTTCGCCAACATGTCGGCCTTTGCCGAATACCAGCTGGTGAGCGAGAACGCCTGTGTGCATGTGCCGGACGGGGTGCCGCTGGAGGCCGCGGCCCTCGTCGGTTGCAGCGTCATGACGGGCGTTGGCGCCGTCGCCAACACTGCGAAGGTGCCTGTGGGGTCGACTGTGGCCGTGATCGGGTGCGGTGGCGTCGGGCTCAACGTCATCCAGGGCGCTGCCCTGGCCGGGGCGGCTCGCATCATTGCCGTAGACGTATTCGAGAACAAGCTTGCGGCGGCGCGCGAATTCGGAGCGACCGATGTGATCGACGCCTCGCAGGAAGACCCCGTCGGCAAGGTAGTCGGCATGACCGGCGGCGGCGTCGACTTCGCCTTTGAGGCCATTGGCCTCGCGAAGACGGCCGAACAGTGCTTCCACATGACTAAGGCCGGTGGCCGGGCAGTCGTCGTCGGAATGATCCCTATCACGCAGATGGTCTCCGTGCCCGGGGCCATGTTCCTGCGCGAAAAGGGCATCATCGGCAGCTTCTACGGCTCGACCCGCCAGACCCATGACATGCCCTGGCTGATGGAGCTCTACCGGCAGAAGCGCCTCAAGATCGACGAGCTCATCACCCGCCGATACCGGCTATCCGAGATCAACGAGGCCTATGACGCCCTCAAGAAAGGCGAGGTCAACCGCAGCGTTCTGCTCTTCGATTGAGATGGCGCGCGCCTGCGGAGGAACGCCACTGCCGGCCCCCTCCGCGGGCGCATCTGCCTGCCTGCCTGGCCGCGGTGGGTTGCATGCTGGCCTTTCCCAGCCAGTCGCGTAGAATCACGCCTCGTGACCAAGCTGCCGCTTGAAGGGATCCGCGTCTGCGATCTCACCTGGATCATCGCCGGGCCCACCGCAACCCGCTTTCTCGCTGACTTCGGGGCCGAGGTCATCCGCGTCGAGCATGGCCAGGCGGTCGATGCCATCCGCCTGGGCCGGCCAATCGCCGGCGACAACCCCACGCTCAACAACTCCGGCTTCTTCAACTACTTCAACCGGAACAAGAAGAGCATCCTCCTCAACGTCCGACATCCCGATGGCATGGAGGTGCTGAAACGCCTCATTGCCGCCAGCGACGTCGTCGTCGAGAACTTCTCGAGCGGCGTCATGGCCTCCTGGGGCCTGGACTACCCCGACCTGAGAGCGATCAAGCAAGACATAATCTATTGCTCACTTTCGGGGTTCGGACACCTCGGGCGCGACCGGGACTTCGTCACCTGGGGTCCAACAGCCCAGGCTCTGAGTGGGCTCACCTTCATGTCGGGTCTCCCTGACAAGCCCCCGGCGGGATGGGGCTACAGCTACATGGACCACACCGCGGGCTACTATGCCGCCATCGCCATTATGATGGCTTTGCACCACCGCAACCGTACGGGCGAAGGGCAGTCGATTGACCTTTCGCAGGTGGAAGCTGGCATCGTGCTGACCGGGCCCGCTGTTCTCGACAGGACTGTGAACGGCCGTTCCTGGCGCCGCGAGGGGATGCCCCCGGGCAACCGGGCGTGGGAACCGGCCGTGGCGCCCCACAACACGTACGCCTGCGCCGGCGATGACAGGTGGATTGCCATCGCCGTCATGAACGAAGCCGAATGGCAGGCCCTTGTGCAGGCGATCGACAACCCTGATTGGGCGCTCGATCCCCGGTTCGCCACCAACGCCGGGCGCCTCGCCAACCAGGATGAGCTCGATGCGCGCATTGAGGCCTGGACGAGCGAGTTCGAGGACTACGAGGCGATGCAGATCCTTCGTGCCGCCGGCGTCCGTGCTGGTGTATGCCAGGCACCGAGCGACCGCGCCACCCGCGACCCGCAGCTCGCGGCCCGCGACTGGTGGCACACGCTGCCCCACCCCGAGATGGGCGACTGCGAGTTTGACGGCGTCGTTCCCAGGCTCTCGGCCACCCCCGGCACGCTTCGCCGCGGCTCGCCGCTCATTGGTGAGCATACCCACGCCGTAATGGCCGAGGTACTCGGCATGCCGGAAGAAGAGATCGCCGCGCACGAGGCTGCCGGGGTGTTCATGTGAGCGGGCCCCTCGCCGGGTTGCGCGTCATTGAGCTCTGCGACGAGCTCGGCCAGCTCGCCGGGAAGCTGCTTGCCGACATGGGGGCCGATGTCATCAAGGTCGAGCCTCCGGGTGGCTCGCCGGCGCGCGCCATCGGGCCCTTCGTGAAGGACATCCCCGGGCCGAATCGCACTCTCAACTTCTGGTATCACAACACCAACAAGCGCTCGGTTGTGCTCGACGTTGAGGAAGAGTCCAGCAGGGAGAGGCTGCGGAAGCTGGCCGCCACCGCTGACATCGTTATCGAATCGCTGCAGCCAGGCTATCTTCCCGGTCTCAGCCTCGGATTTGCGGACCTGTCGGCTGCAAATGCGGGCCTGATCATGTGTTCCATCTCGCCTTTCGGACAGGACGGCCCCTGGTCTGACTGGAAATCGTCGGACCTGGTAGGACTCGCCCTTGGCGGGCCGATGCGGATGAACGGCTACGACCCCGAGGATGCGGCTGGCGCTCCGCCTATCCGGGGTCATGGGGACCAGGGTTACAACACCACCTGCCATTTCGCCGCCATGGGCATCATGGCCGCCCTGCTACACAGGGATGCCACGGGCCAGGGCCAGTACATCGACTGCTCGATGCACGAGGCTCTCAGCTGCACCGTTGAAGTCGGCATGCCGTACTGGTTCTACAAGCGGATCGATGTGGTCCGCCAGACGGGCCGCCATGCGGCCCACCGCCGCACCGAGCCGTGGCTGTTCATGGCAAGGGACGGCCGCCACATCCTTTGCTTTGGCGTTGGCCGGGACAACGCCAGCTGGGCCAAGATCAAGCAGTGGTACCGGTCCGAAGGGTTTGGGCAGCAGTTCGACGACCCTCGCTTCGATGACCCGCGAAACCGCCAGCCCGGGCGTGGGATCCCCGAGGCCGAGGAGATCATGGCCGAAACCGCCCGCTTTATCGCCGCCCACGATGCAGAATACGTGTACCGCGGCGGGCAGGAACGCGACCAGGCGTGGGGGGTCGTGCGTTCTCCCGACGAGACGCTCGACGATGCGCACTTCTGGGACCGCGGCTTCTTCGTGGGAACCCGCGGCGAGGGGGTCGAGGGCGAAGCTGCGATGCCCGGCGCACCCTACCTCTTTAGCGCCACCCCATGGGAGCTCCGCCGCCCGGCCCCGCGGCTGGGCGAGCATACGGCCGAGGTCCTGGCCGAACTCGGCTAGTCCCGGCGAAGACGGCGCGTACCTGCCTCGCCAGGGTGAGGGTCTCATCAATCCCACCATCGGAAGTGTGAATCTTGCGCCTCGGGGTGATCCCGCAGCCATTGCGGAGATGTATCCTTTCCCGAAGCCGCCGCGCATACCTGCTCCCGGTGGCGCTCACTGAACTGCAATCAGGATGACGGAATCCGGGGGGAACGAAACCATGAAGTCCGAGGTCCGGTATCCGGCCAACGCCTCTATCTACGAAGTCCTGCGCAACCGGCCTGGTGGCCTGTTGAGGCTGCAGGAAGCCGGCCTTTCCAGGGACTACCTGGAGTATCGAATCGGCGATGCGGCGCGCATCCTCGGCGTGCCCGAGCAGCGGCTCACGGAAGCCCTGCTTCGCGAGTGCGGCCCCGCTCCCGTGGAGAAGGCGGCGGTGGAGGCCCGGTCTTAGGGGATCCCGCGGTCAGGGGATCTTGATCGTCTGCCCCACCTGCAGGTTCAGGCACTCCGGGTCGAGGTTGTTCAGGGCAATCAGCTGCCTCAGGTCGACCCCGTAGCTCTTTGCGATGGCGTCGCACGTGTCGCCCGCCTGGACCCGGTACTCCTTGCCTCCCGGTTTCGGCGTCGGCGTGCCCGCCGTCGTGCCTCCGCCTGAGGTCCCGCCGGACGTTCCGCCCGAAGTCCCCCCGGGGATCTTGAGAACGTCGCCCGGGCGGAGATTCGTGCAGTTCTCGTCGATGGTGCGGTTCACCTTCATCAGCTCGGCAACGGTAATCCCGAACTGCGTGGCGATGGCGCCGCAGGTATCGCCGGACTGCACCGTGTAGCTCTTCGTCCCGGAGACGGGCGTCGACCCGCTCGATACGGGCGCCTCGCCACCATCGGGGGCGATGATCACGTCGTTCCGGATCTGGTAGGTGAGCGTGTTGCCGATGGGCGTCGAGCTTGGCACGCTGGCCGGGTCGGTCACACGCTGCCCGGTCGTCCCGTCCTTCCTGGCCGAACCGCCGCAGGCGCTCAAAAGGAGAGCGGCAGCGAACAACGCTCCCAGGAAAACCGCCCCTGCCCGGCGAATCACGATGGCCATGCTAGGGGCGCCCACCGGGTTGGGCAACCTGTGCGAGCAGATCCCGGGTTGTCGCGAAAGCCAGGTCCCCGACGCGTTCCAGCTCTGCCGGGTCGATGTCAGTGTGCACGTCGCGAGGGGAGTGAATCGTCGCGAACTCCCCCGAAGTGAAGAACACGACGGCCACGCCGGCGTCGCGGAAGGACTGGTGGTCGCTGCCGTAGTTGGAAGGAAGCTCGGTCGCGAGGGCGGGGATTCCCAGGCTCGATGCGAGCTTCACCGCCCGCCCGACCGGTTCGGGCGAACCGATCACAGCCACCCCGTCGCCGATCCCGGCGACGTCAATGTTCACCATGTAATCCGGCAGCTTCCCTTCGGTTCGGAGCCGATCCACCAGCGCGCTGCTGCCGTGCAGCCCCGACTCCTCGGCGCCAAAGGTGGCGAAGCAGAGGCCATCATCAAGGCCATCGGCCGCGAACGCCCGCGCCAGCTCCAGGACAGTCGCCGTCCCGCTGGCGTTGTCGTTGGCGCCGGGGGTGGCGGCCACGGAGTCGTGGTGCCCGCCTACAAGGACCCGGCAGGCAGTCCCGCCGGGAGGCCGCGCCATCACATTGGCCGAGGGCGTATCGATCACCGTGGGGGTCTCGATCGTCACCACCGCGCCGCTGGCAGCCGCCGCGCGGAGTTCTGCGGCAGCTGTATCGGCCACGCTCACCACGGGGAAAGTCGCGGGCTTGCGCAGCGTCCCGCTGAACATCCCTTCCTGGTTGTTCACTATGACCAGCCCCGCCGCACCCGCGGCACACACGTTTTCGTACTTATCGGCGAAGAGCAGCGACCCGCGATCGGCGATGGCGATGGCCACGGCCAGCGAGCGCCCGCCGATGCCGGCCACGTCCGCCAGCCCTACGTAGACTGCACGGCCGCTCGCCGAGCCGCCTTTGCTGCCAGCCATGGTCAGGGCCTCCAGCGTGGACTGGCCGCTCCGCACGGTCCCCGGTTGGAACCGGTCACCCTCGAAGTCGAAAGGCAGTACCTCAACTGCGTAACCCGAAGCCGCGAACTGGTCGCGGATGTAGGCGATGGCGGTCTCCTCCCCCTTTGTGCCCGAGACGCGAGGGCCAATCACATTCGCGAGGTGGGCCAGGTGGGCCATGGTGCGGGCGCCTTCGTGCTCGGCGGGGCCTGTGACCGGCGGCCGCGTGGGCGTGCCCGCCTGCCCGGCCGTAGGCGAGGCCACCGGGCTGGAGCCGGGCGGAGTGACAGTCTGCTGCCCGGTCTCCGTGGCTGTCCCCCCGGGGATCGCCGCCGGGGTAGCGCAGGCCGTGCCGGCCACTGCAAGCAGCACCAGGGACGGGAACAGGGCCCTCAGGATCATCGTCACTGGTGCCGAGAGTAAGCCGCAGGCACGTTAAGCGCCCGGAAACGGCTACCTGCGGAAGAACCGGCGGATGCGGCCCTTGAGTCCCGGGCTGGGAGGGGCGTACTCGATGTAGCGGTCCCGCCAGTAGACCCCCTTCTGGGCGGGCGCCGCTGCCGGCCGCTCCCGGACAAACGACGAGAGAAACGCGCCCAGGAAAAGGACAACTCCCGCAATCGATACCCAGATGAGTGGACCCCAGGCATTCGAGAGCACCAGTCCCCCGACAACGAGACCAGCGCCCGTGAACATCAACGAAGTGGGATTGATTCGGTGCAGCGCGCGGAACGGCGAAGGGCGAGGCGCACGGGGCGCCTGGCGCCGCCCCCGGGAGAGGATCGAGATAGGCTTGCGATCGTCGGCCGGCGGCAGTTCATTCTCAAGCCGGGCCAGGATCTCCTCGATTTCGCGTTCGACCTTGTCTGCCATCACTGCAACCCCCATCTCGCGGCAGATCATCGGCATGATTGCCGTGGACCGCGGACGCCTTCCCCGGCGCCCTGCCTACTAATGTACGCCCTTTGCAGGGTCCACGGTTCACGGTCCATGCCCCGCGGCCGGTCGCCTGTTTTCCGCTGGCCGCTATCATTCCGGGTAGAATTCCTCTCCCCGGGGCCGCAAGTGACGAACGCAATCGAGTTCACAGGGAACTACGAAGACCTCTCCACCGACATGGGGTTCCAGTTCAAGTTCCTCTGCGAGCGCTGCCAGAACGGCTACATGAGCACCTTCCAGTCGAACAAGCTTGGTATGGCTGGCGGCTTCCTTCGCAGCGCTTCGGGCTTCCTCGGCGGGGGTCTCGGCCGGGGCGCTGATTCGGCTTACGAGGTGCAGCGCGCTGTGGGTGGAAGGCAGCACGATGCCGCGCTCCAGAAGGCCGTCAAGGAGGTCAAGCCCCTCTTCAAGCAGTGCCGGAACTGCGGCAACTGGATCTGCGGCGAGGTCTGCTGGAACGCGAACGCGGCAATGTGTAAGGAATGCGCGCCTGTCGCCGAAGAGGTGGAGACGCGGGTCCGCGCGCAGTTCGTTGAGACCCAGGTGAACAACGACAACTTCCTTGAAGAGAACATTCGCATGAGCGAGAAGGGGAAGGAAGTGGCGGCGAAGTGCTCGAACTGCGGCGAGCGCACGCTGGGGAAGAAGTTCTGCCCCTCCTGCGGGACCCCGGCCGCCACCGCCTCGCGCGCGTTCTGCGGAGAGTGCGGCGCCAAAGCCACGCCCGGCTCAAAGTTCTGCGGGGAGTGTGGCGCGAAGTACGCCGGGTAGGGGGAACCGGTGGCGCCGCCCAAAGCCTGTCCGCTGGCTTACACCCCCTCCTTCACCTTTTCCGCCAGGGCTCGCGTGAAACCCACCGTGGCGGCAATCTCCTCCACCTCCGCCTCCCGGATGGCCTTCACCGAACCGAACTTCCGCAACAGGGCCTTCTTGCGCTTCGGCCCAACGCCGGGGATTGCATCGAGCGCGCTCTGGATGGAGCTCTTCGCACGCACCTGGCGATGGTAGGTAATGGCGAAGCGGTGCGCTTCGTCGCGAATGCGCTGCACCAGGTACAACGCCTCCGAGCCGCGTGGCAGGATGACCGGCTCATCCTCGTCCGGCACGAAGATCTCCTCGAACCGCTTTGCCAGCCCCACGGTGGGGATATGATGCACGCCCAGCTCCCGCATCGCTCCCGTGGCCGCGCTCAACTGCCCCTTGCCGCCATCGATGATAACAAGGTCCGGTAGCTCCCAGCGGTCTGCGTCCGTTGATTGCCCGTCGCTGGCGGCCGCACCGGCCGGCTCTCCCGCGGCATGCTTGAAGCGCCGCATCATGATCTCGCGCATCGTGGCGAAGTCGTCCGCGCCCGTGACCGTCTTCACGCGGAAGCGGCGGTACCGGGCCGGGTCCGGCCGGCCATCCACGAACACCACCATGCTCGATACGGCGCTGGCGCCCTGGATGTTTGAGTTGTCGTAGCATTCAATCCTGCGCGGCGACCCCGGAAGGGCAAGCTCCTCGGCCAGCTGCTCGATCGCCTGGGCCGTCCGCGTTGTGTCGGTCTGCCACTTCACCTGCATCTGTTCCAGGGCCTCGCGCGCGTTGTCGTTGGCCATTGCGACAAGGCGGCGCTTCTCGCCGCGTTCCGGGGTGCGGATTTCAACGGCCGCGCCCCGGCGCTGGGTTAGCATTCCCTCAATGTCGCCTGCGCCTTCCGGTGGAGCGGGAACGACCACCAGTCTCGGGACGTACTGGGCGCTCTCGTAGTACTGCTGCAGGAAGCTGGCGAGCACGGTACTGTCGGGCGCACCCGTGACGCCTTCGAGAACGAAGTTGTCCCGGCCGATCATCTGTGTGCCGCGAATGAAGTAGACCTGCACACAGGCACGGTCGCCGTCTCGCGCCAGCCCGAAGGCGTCGAGGTCCGCTTTCCTGATGGTTGCCACGAGCTGGCGCTCAACCGTTCGTTCGATGGCCCGTATCTGGTCGCGGAGAAGGGCAGCGCGCTCGAAATCCATGCGCGCGGCCGCTTCCTCCATCTGCTGCTGCAGCCGCCGCAGCACGTGGTCGGACTTGCCTTCAAGGAAGAGGATGACCTGCTCTATCACCTCCCCGTACTGCTCACGCGTGCAGAACGACGTACAGGGCGCGATGCACCGCTTGATGTAGTAGTCGAGGCACGGGCGGGCGTCGGCGCCCGTGATCTCCTTCGTGCACGAGCGCCAGGGGAAGAGCTTCTTCACCAGGTCGAGCGTTGCCCTCACCGACCCTGCGCTCGCGTACGGGCCGAAGTAGCGCGCGCCGTCTCTGTCGATGCGGCGGGTGATGTAGACCCGAGGCCACGGGTTCTGGACGTCGATCTTTAGGTACGGGTAGCGCTTGTCATCCTTGAGGCGAATGTTGAAGAAGGGCTGATGCCTCTTGATCAGGGTGGCTTCGAGGAGTAGGGCCTCACCCGGGTTGGCGACCACGATGTACTCGAAGTCATCCACCTGTTCGCGCAGGGCGCGCGTCTTCGGTTCCATCCCATGTGGCGAACCGAAGTAGGAGCGCACCCTGTCCTTCAGGCGGGCCGCCTTGCCAACGTAGATGACCTCGCCTTCGGCGTTGCGCATCAGGTACACCCCTGGTCGCGCCGGGAGGGCCTTCAGCTGCGTCCGCAGCTTCTCCGGGATTGTGCTGCTTGCCACCACTCCAGTTTACCCGCCCGGCCGGGAGCACACGGCTCCCCCCCGCAACGCCCGGGTTCGCGAACAATGCCCGGGGCTAGCCCTCGCTGAACGGGAAACCGTGACGGAGCGCCAGGTCGCGCACCTCGATCGCGGCGCGTTCGGCCCTGTCAATCATGTCGGGGGGATACCCGTACTTTCGCTGGTGCAGCTCGAATTCGTCCTGGTCGAGCAGCTGGATATCGCCGTCGGGCCTCACTGCTACGTCGAGGTCGAGGTCCACGTAGCCAAGGTGGCGCCCATCGAAGCTCGGAGGCGTGGTGATGTTGCAGTACCAGAGCGCCAGCGGGCAGTTTGGCCGCGAAAGCCGGAAGACGTTGTACCACCGGTCGCGCCAGAAATAGACCAGGCTATCGTACGGCGAGCGGAACTCGCCCCGGCTGGTGAAGATCGGGGTCCGCGCCCGGTACTGCGCCACAATGAGCACGCCGTCATCGGATACGACGGTGAAGGGCTGGATCCAGTGAGCGGCGCCGTCGTACTTGGTCGCCCGCAGGAGGATGCGAGTCCCCTGGCTGGCAACCGGGTTGCAGAACGGCTGTTTCATGGGGCGATGATACACGCGCGCTCCGTCTCAGGCCGGACGCTTACGTGAAGTTGCGACATTTTCCTCGGCGGTCTGCCAGGCGCTCAGTCGTTCGCCAGCAGGAGCCCGAAGAGGACGCCGGCAACGATTGCGATCCCGCCAAGCGCCACAGCCAGGGCAATCTGCGCCTGCGAAAAGCGCTCCTTGATGTTGTGGTGCATCGGGGCGGCGTTAGGGTCCTCACTGGTCGCGTGGGTGTCGGCCATGCCTCTCCATCCTGGGGGCTTCGAATTGGCTCCATTCTGTTGCTCCCGCGCCTTGTGCGCACCTGCTGCTAAGGTGGAAGTCATGGAAACGCAACCGGCCAGCAGGCGGCGGAAGCAGCTCTCGGTCCGGCGCATCACCGTCCCGGAGAGACTCGAATGCGCCACCAGGCAGTTCAACGAGGGACGCTTCTTCGAATGCCATGAGACCCTTGAGGAGGTCTGGCAACAGGAGAAGGGCGAGCTGGGCGTCCTCTACAAGGGCATCATCCAGGTCGCAGCCGGTTTCGTTCATGCCGGGCGTGGCAATGCGAAGGGCGCCAACCGGCTCTTCACAACGGCGCTTGCCTACCTGGCGCCGTTCCGGCCGGCGCGTGCGATGGGCTTCGATGTGGAGCGGCTCTGCCTGGAGGTGGAGCGGGCCCGGCGTGAACTCCCTCCGCTGGCGACTGCGAGCGCCAATAGCACCCTGCCGTTGACGCCGCCCGTTCTCTCGTGGGACAGCTCAGACCTGCCAGCCGAGGCGCTCCGCTGGAGAGCGTGGGGATTCGGCTCCCATGGGGAGGCCGTGGAGATGGAGATCACCGTCATTGAGTAGGGCGACCGGCCGAAAACAGGGAAGAGTTGGGAAAGCCCCGTGACATTCAGTTGACAACAATCTGGTACTTTTACTTGAGTGCGCGCCCGGCAAGGGCACGCTCTTTCCATGGCCGTTCCCACCAGGAGGATGAGACTCGTTCGATGACTAGCTTTGCCACCGGCTCAACGCCGGCCGACGAGGTGGTAATTGAAGCACGGGACGTGCACAAGACCTACGACACCGGGTCCGTCCAGGTGCACGCCCTTCGTGGCGTCAGTCTCACAGTTCCCCGGGGAGAGATGGTTGCCATCATGGGCCCCTCTGGCTGCGGCAAGACCACCCTGCTGAACAGCCTCTCCGGGCTTGATGACTTCGATAGCGGGACTGTTCACATCAACGGTACCGATATCACCCGCATGGCCGACGACCGGAAGACGGAGTTCCGCGCCCGCGATATGGGCTTCGTGTTCCAGACCTACAACCTGTTGCCGGTGCTCTCGGCCGTCGAAAACGTCGAGCTCCCGCTCATCGTTTCCGGTGTGAAGCCGAAGATTGCCAGGCAGATGGCGCTCGAGTCTCTGGGACGCGTGCGTCTCCGAGAATTCGCTACCCATCGCCCGAACCAGCTCTCGGGGGGCCAGCGCCAGCGGGTCACCATCGCCCGGGCCCTCGTGAACCGGCCCGCCATCATGTGGGCGGATGAGCCCACCGGCGCTCTCGATTCGGGGACCGCCGGCGAGATCATGGATCTCATCGTCGAGCTGAACCGCGAGGCTCGCCAGACAACCGTGCTCGTAACGCACGACCCCAAGGTTGCCGCCCGCTGCCACCGCACCATTCTCATGGCCGATGGCGTGATCGATGTGGAGCGTACCCAGTCGGAGATGGCCGCCGTCGCGGCAGGCCACTAGTCGATGAACGACATCTTCGGCCTTTCGATGACCTACATCGCGGCGGGCTGCCTTGTGGTGACTGCGGCCATCCTGGCGCTGATCGCATTCATTGCTATCCGCAACCCGGTGATGTTCAAGATGGGTCTGCGGAACATTCCCCGCCGAAAGGCGCAGACGACGCTCATCATCATCGGGCTCATGCTCTCCACGCTCATCATCACCGCTGCCTTCGGCACCGGAGACACGCTGACGTCGAGCATCACCTCGCAGATCTATGAGATGGCGGGCGAAGCCGACGAATACATCACCTGGGACACCGAGAAGGAAGCGGCGCCTGCCGACCAGCAGGTCATCCCGCTGGCGCGGGTCGATGAGCTGCGCCAGCAATTTGCGGGCGATGAGGATATCCAGGCCTTCCTGCCCTTCCTGACCGAGCAGCTGCCCGTGCAGAACACGCGCACGCGCTTGAACGAGCCCGCCGCGCGCATCGTTGCTTTCCGCCCCGCCGACACGGAGGCCCTGGGTGGCCTGAAGGACCTGTCGGGCCGGCCGGTGACCCTTGGTCCCGGCGAGCTTGCCGTGAACAAGGAGCTGGCCGAAGAGATCGATGCCGCCGTGGGAGACCAGGTGCTGGCCTTCTACAAGGGAACGCCCGTGCCCCTCACCGTCACCGCCATCGTTCCCAACCAGGTGCTTGGCGGGTCATTCCAGTTCCGGCAGGTCCAGGGCGGGGCCACAAATTTCGAGTTCCTCAGCGAGCTCACAGCCAGGGGCGAGAACGCCGACGGAGTCTTCGTCTCCAACCGCGGAGGAGTCCGCAGCGGCCTCGATCGCTCCGATGCCGCGACGGCGAAGCTCGAGGCGGCCCTTGAAGGCGAGCCGTACAGGGTCGAGGCCTTCAAGAAAGACGGAATCGAAATGGCCGAGTTCTTCGGCAACATTCTCCTGACCTTCTTCATTGTGCTCGGCCTGTTCTCCATCGCCGCGGGCGTGCTCCTCATCTTTCTCATCTTCGTGATGCTTGCCGCCGAACGAAAGCCGGAGATGGGCATGGCCCGCGCCGTGGGTGCCAAACGCCGTCAGCTGGTCGAATCTTTCCTGGCCGAGGGCCTGGGCTACGATCTCGGCTCCGCAGTCGTGGGCCTGGTCGCCGGCATCGGCGTCACCTTCGTGATGATGGCCATACTGGAGTCCGCGGCGGCCGATGAAATCGGCCTGGACATGAGCGTGACCTTCGCCGCTCGCAGTCTCATCGTCTCGTTCTGCCTGGGGCTTATCGCCACGTTCATCGTCATCTTCGTGTCATCGTGGCGCGCCAGCCGCCTCAACATCGTCGCTGCCATTCGCGACCTCCCCGAGACGCGCCCGCTCAACCCGGAAAGGGCAACATGGCTTGGCTACTCCCGCGCCATCCTCAATGGAGTGGTGGCGGGCGGAATCACGGCGATCTCTCTGCTGGCGGCATTGCGTTTCCCCGGGCAGGCGCCGCTCTTCCTCCTGGCGGCGCTGGTTGGCCTGCCGGGACCCTGGCTTGGGATGCTTCGCGGCCACAACTTCGGCGCTCCCGCGGCCGATCGGAAATCGGGCGAGCGCGCACCAGCGTGGCCTTTCATCCTCGGGGTCTGCACGCTCCCCTTTGGGCTCCTGGTCATCATGGGGTATGCGCTGGCGCTGCTTCTTGTTCGCATCACGCGCGACCGGAAGCCCGAATCAATGCCAGGCTGGCTGCTTCCCGCCGGGATCGCGATTGCACCGCTGGGGGTCGTGCTCTCAGCACTCCAGACGCGCGGCCGAGCGGTGGCCTGGAGCGTGGGTTTCGGCACCGTGGGCGCGGTGATGGGGGCCCTCATGGTGCAGTGGGGACTCGAAGCCAACCAGATGTTCCTCTTCGCAGGCGGGGTGTCGCTCATCTTCTTCTGGGTCGCCGCCACCCTGCGCTACTTCCACATCCACGAACGCCTGACCTTCACGGTCGTGAGCGCCTGGCTGCTCGCGCTCTGGTATCTCGTTCCCGGCAAGAAGCTCGATTGGCTCGTGGGCCCGCTCGAAGGTGACATCGAGATGTTCTTTCTCAGCGGCGTTGCGATGGTTACCTGCGGCGTCTTCATCGTCGTTTACAACGCCGACATCATCCTTCCCGTGGTGGAGAAACTTGGCTCACGCTTCGGGCGGATAATGCCGGCGATGAAGACCGCCGTGGCCTATCCGCTCACGTCGCGCTTCCGGACCGGGATGACCATGGCCATGATCGGCCTGATCATGTTCGCTCTCGTGGTCAACTCCACCCTTAACAGTAACTTCGAGCGCATCTTTCTCAGCGAGGAATCCCGCGGAGGCTGGGATGTCCAGCTGATGGTCAACCCGAACAACCCGATCACCGGCCTGCGCGCCACTGTCGCCGGGGCCGGTGTCGACACCGCTCCGATCGCGGCGGTGGGCGAGAACCGCATCGCCTACGGGTGGGAAGCCGAGGTGGAGAATCGCGACGGGTTTGAGAACGACGATGGCGAGGTTAAGGAATTCAGTCGCCTCACTGTCATCGGCGCTGATCGTGACTACTTCCAGAACACCGAGATTTCTCTGAAGGCCCGGGCGGCAGGCTACCCGAACGACCGGGCAGCCTGGGGAGCACTCGCCGACGGTGGCGCGCTGGCCATCCTGCCAGCGTCAGTCACAGCGGAACCGGAGGGCTTCGGCGGCCCTGGGGAGTTCACTGATGTGCTGCGCCTGAAGCCACTCCAGGACGGATTCGAGCCCTTTACGCTTGGCCTGCGTGACCCCGGCTCGGGGAATATCGTCACCGTGACCGTGATCGGCCAGGCGAAAGAGGCGGGGGAGATTTTCTGGAACGGCATGTTCGTCCCCCTGGAGACACACAAGGAGGCCTACCCGGATGCGAAGGGGCAGGCCTTCTACCTGTCACTTGGCCCCGGCATGGGTTCGCGGCAGTACGCCAGGACTCTGGAGGCCGCTCTCGTGACGGCCTCGGCCGAGTCCCTGCAGAAGGTCCTCGATGACCAGCAGGCGACCTCCAACGCCTTCATGCTCGTCTTCCAGGGATTCATGGGCCTCGGGCTTATAGTCGGCATCGCCGCCCTTGGCGTAGTCGCTTCGCGTGCCGTCGTCGAACGGCGTCAACAGATCGGCATGCTGCGGGCGATTGGCTACAAGCGTGGCATGGTGGCCCTCAGCTTCCTGTTCGAATCGGGGTTCGTGGCGGCCTCCGGGGTGCTCCTGGGGCTACTGCTGGGCGTGTCGCTTTCCTGGGTACTGTTCACCAGCGGCAGCGTCGGCGAAGAGTCAAAGAACGCTGGTTTCACCGTGCCCTGGCTGAACCTGGCCGGGGTTTCGGCGCTGGCCTTCGGGGCGTCGATGCTGATGACCTTCCTCCCCGCGCGCAGTGCATCCCGTGTGCCCATCGCCGAAGCCCTGCGCTACGAGTAACCGGCGGGCGCCCGGCGTTCCCACAACAAGAAGGCGGCCCCAAAGGCCGCCTTCTCGTTTCTGGTGCTGCTGGCTGCCGCCGTGCGGCTCGATTCAGGCCAGGCGAACGAACCTTCCCGCGTTTGCCAGCCAGCGTGCGCGCATCGTGTCGGCGTCGGGCTGCAGCTGAACGGCCTCATTGTGGGTCTTCGAAGCGCGGGTTCGCTCAGCAAACTCCGCCCGGAAGCGCGCTTCAGGACTTGCGCCGGTGGATGGCTGGAACGCCTTCACCATGAACGGGTCGATCAACATTCTGACCCTCCTCAGGACCGTGTATACCTCCATCATCGTATGCCGGGCCCGCGATATAAACAAGCAAAGCATTGGTTAATTCTGAGTATCCGAATCCGCTGTCGACCAGAGGGAGAAGAGGAAGCCATCTGGCCCCATCACCTGGCACTCCTGGATGCCGTCCTGCGTGTAGGGCGGCTGAATGGCCAGGCCGCCAATGCGGAGGGCCGCCGAATAGGCGGCACTGGCATCGGCCACGCGAAAGCGCATCTCGGCGCCGATTCCGCGCGCCACCCCTTCCCGCATGAGCGCCTCATACCAGGGATGGCCGCGGTAGGCTTCATCCGCGTGGAGCAGGATACTGGCGCCGTTGGCCCGGAGCGATGCATACCCGGGGTGAAGCTCCTCCACCTCGAGACCGGCTACCTTCTCGAGAAACGCCGCCATCGCAGGGATGTCAGTCGTCCAGAGGGTGATGCCCAGGTCGCCGTTCGTGCTCACAGATGTCTCGCGATCCAGCAACAGTGTAACGAACGGTCAAGTGTTAAGACGAACACTTGTCATAAGCACAATGACAACTCGCCCGCGCTGCCCGCAGCAACCGGAGGCCGGCCCGAGCGACCGGGCCTCAGGCGGGCCGGAACCTGGGAATGGTCACGTCATCGTGATGCTCCCAGTCGACGACCACCTCCATTCCAACGCGAATCTCGCCGTTGGCAATGCCGATGAGGTTGGTGGGAAGGCGCGGGCCCTCCTCCAGCTCCACTACCGTGACGTTGTAAGGGATGTCGTTCGCGAAGGCCGCGTGATAGCGCTGGTGCATGATTCCGAAGGTCCGCACGGTGCCCCGTCCGCTGGCGGCCACCCACTCGGACTCCTGCGAAAGGCAACGGTCGCAATGGCGGCGCGAGGGCAGCCTGACCGTGCCGCAGGTGAGGCATTTCATGAGCATCAACCGGCCCTGCCGGGCGCCATCGAAGAACGGTCGCGACGCCTCGTCTGGCTCTGGCAGCGGTTTCGGAACGATGGTTTCCTGTGTCACCTGGTCCCTCCTATGAGGCGTGCGGGCTGAGGATGAGGCAGCCGTGGTAGCTCAGGTTGCCGCCATTCCCTGTGCAGAGGATGACGTCGTTCCTGGCAACCTGGCGTTCGCCCCCGGCCCCTCTGCCCTGGATGATTGCCTCGCTCAGCGGGGTCATGCCCCACATGTAGTAAGCGGAGAGCTCTCCCCCGCCGGTATTGGTGGGCAGCGCCCCTCCGGGGCCGAGCCGCCCCCCTTCGACGAACGGCCCGCCCTCGCCCTTCCCGCAGAAACCGTAATCCTCCAGCGTCACAAGGACGGTGTAGGTGTAGCAGTCGTACAGCTCGCAGATGCTCACATCGCCGGGGCCAATGCCAGCCATGGCATAGGCCGTCTGAGCGGCCAACTTCGCCCCCGTCTCGGTCTCCCAGTCGCTCCCGGCACGGTTGTTGTCGCCCGGGTGGCCCTGCCCCATGCCGTGGACGTACACCGGCGGCTGGCGCAGGTCCTTCGCATTGCTGGCCGGGCTGACGATGACCGCGATGGCGCCGTTCGAGACAAGGCAGCAGTCGAGCAGGTGCAGCGGTTCGATGATCCAGCGTGAGGCGTGATAGTCCTCCATGGTCATCGGGTCGCGCATCTGGGCAAGAGGGTTCATCACCGCCCACTTCCGCTGGGCGACGGCAATCTCGCCGAAGTGGTCCTGTTTCGTCCCGTAGAGGTCCATGTGCCGCCGTGCCGCCAGTGCGTAGGGCGTGTTCGCCCCGAAGTATCCGGCGGCGGTGTAGAGCCCGACCATTCCCCGCGGACGCGACGGTGCGTTGGCCCTCATGCCATAGGCGGCGCCCGCCGACTTGCCCTCGCTCAAGGGCGTATCGGCAAATACGCATACCACGTGCCTCGCCATCCCGGCCGCAATGGCCATGGATGCGTACTGGACCATCTGCGCGGCCGTTGAGCCGGCGGCGTTCATGTTGTTCAGCAGCTTGAGGCCTGCGAAGCCGCAGTAGTTCTGCAATCCCAGCGTCAGCCCCTGACTGACCCCCGCATTGATGAGCAGGCCGTCGATGTCCTCCTTTTCGAGGCCCGCGTCGGCGATCGCAAGCGCAATGGCATCGGCTGCCAGCTCGGTCGCCGACCGGCCAAACACTCGTCCCATCGGCGTCATGCCGAGGCCTGTGATCGCGGTTGCGCCACGTAGTGGATGTGCCATCTCTTCTCCCTGGTTTCGCTGATCTTAACTACCACCAGCAGCCCGGCCAAACCACCTCCGGGTCAGAAGCGATAGGTCTCGTGGTCCCGGGCGACAAGCGTGTTGGGCAGCCCGTTGCTGTCGACGTCCGAGTCGATGTGCGTGAGGAGGAGCGTTGAGTTCCCGCCCATTGCCGCCCGCACGACCGGCATGTCATCCACCAGGTTCATGTGGATGGGCACGTTCCCGGAACGCGACGCGCATTCGCTGACGAGCACCTGGCTATGCCTCGCCAGGTCCAGGACACCGTCGCAGATTGCCGTGTCGCCCGTGTATCCGAACCGCTTTCCATTCAGCGCACAGGCGTAGCCCAGGCTCATGTTGAGCTTGTCGTCATGTTTCACCGCCACTGGCTGAATCTGCAGGCCGTTGAGGCGAAGGTCCTTCCCTGGTTCGGCCACGACCCACTCGACCTCGTAGCTGGCCTCGAACAGGGATGGATAGGTCCGCTCGGTCACCTGCTCCATGACATCCTTCGTTTCCGGGGGGCCAACCACCTTCACCGGCCGCGTGCGCCCCTGGTACTTCCAGTAGAGGAAGAGGAAAGGCAGGCCAAGGAAATGGTCCGCGTGGTGGTGGCTAACGATCACGGCATCGAGGTCGTTAGGGTCCAAGCCCTCGTGGCGCAGGGACATGAGTGCCTGCGGCGGCGCCTCGAAGAGGTATCGGCCATTCACGAGGAAGCCGTTCCAGCAGAGCCCACCGGGCGCGAAAGCGTTCCCCGTCCCAACAAAAGAGAGTGTGAGTTCGGACATAAGCCAACTCTACGGCAGGTTGGGCAACCGGGCATGACGCCCGTCACGGCCACGGTGGATTCATTTGCCTTCCACACGCACAATCAAGCCATGACCTACAGGGTTGGCATCATCAACGTCACCGGGTTCGCCGGCATGGAGGCCGCGCGCCTGCTCTGGAACCACCCCTCGGCCCGCCTCACCTCAGCTACGGGGCGTTCGCTGGCCGGCCAGCTGCTCGGAGAAGCCTTCCCGGGCCTGTCGGTATACGGCGGCTTCCGTGTTGACGAAGAGATCACGGGCGACGTCGACATCGTGATGTCGGCGCTCCCGACGGCAGCCAGCGCGTCTGCCTGTGCACCCTTCGTCCGGGCGGGCGTCCCGGTAATCGACATCGCGGCGGACTTTCGCCTGAAGGCCCCCGCCGATTTCCAGGCCTGGTTCGGCCAGCCGCACCCCGCGCCCGATCTGCTCGAAGAGGCCGTCTATGGCCTTCCCGAGGTCAACAGGGAACGCATCCGCGGGGCCCGGCTCGTGGCCAATCCCGGGTGCTACCCGGCGGCTTCGGTCCTCGCACTTGCCCCGGCGGTGGCCGCGGGACTCATCGAGAGCCCGGTCATCGTTGACGCCAAGTCGGGCATCTCCGGTGCGGGGCGGGGTACCGGCGGCGGCTACAGCTACGCCGATGTGAACGAGGATGTCTCGGCCTACAAGGTTGCCAATCACAACCATCAGCCCGAGATCGCACAGGAGCTCTCTGCTCTTGGCGACTCCGCCTTGACCGTCACCTTCACACCGCACCTGGTTCCCATGACGCGCGGCATCCATGCCACCTGCTACGCGCCGCTGCGGCGAAAGGTGACGGCGGCCGCGGTGACGGACCTCTACCGCGACTTCTACCGCGATGCGCCTTTCACGCGGGTCTCAGACCAGCCACCCCACACCAAGCACACCCTTGGAACCAACTCCTGCCTTGTTCACCCCGTGATCGATGAACGGAATGGAATGCTGGTGGCAATTGGCGTGCTCGACAATCTCGGCAAGGGAGCGGCTGGCCAGGCAATCGAAAACATGAACCTCATGCTCGGGCTCTCGCAGACGGATGGGCTCAGCCTGCCGGCGGTCTACCCGTGAGCCTCGCTCTCGATACCAGCGGTTCGGCCACCTCACCGCAGGGGTTCGCAGCCGGGGCGACATATGCGGGCATCAAGACCTATGGCGATGGCAAGCTGGACCTGGCGATTCTTGCTTCGGATAGGCTTTGCACGGCTGCCGCCACATTCACGAAGAACCGCCTCCACTCCGCCGCCATCGATGTCAACCGGGCGCATCTTGCCGATGGGAAGGCCCAGGCCGTGGTGGTGAACAGCGGCGTAGCGAACTCCAGCACCGGCGCGCGCGGCATCGCTGATGCCCGCCGCATGGCCGACCTCGTCGCCCGGTACCTCGGCATTCCACCCGCCGATGTGCTGGTGTGCAGCACCGGCGTTATCGGCCATTTCCTCCCCATGGAGAAGATAGAGCCCGGCATCGATGCCATCGGACTGGCGCCGGGTGCAGGCCCTGAGTTCGCCCGGGCGATCATGACCACGGACACGCGGCCCAAGCATGCGGCCCTGCGTTTCGGCCCATACACGCTTGGCGGCTGCTGCAAGGGCTCGGGCATGATTCACCCCAACATGGCGACCATGCTCGCCTTCCTTACCACCGACGCGCCGGTCGAGCAGGGTTTCCTCCGGCGAAGCCTGGGCAGGGCGGTCGACCTTTCGTTCAACCTGGTCTCAGTCGATGGTGACACCAGCCCCAGCGACACGGCCATCCTCCTCGCAAATGGCGCCGCCGGCGGTGAGACCATTGGCGACGGGTCGGCCTACGCTGAGGAGTTCGCTGGCGCGCTCGATGCCCTCTGCATCTACCTGGCAAAGGAGATCGCACGTGATGGTGAAGGTGCGACCAGGGTCATGGACGTCACCGTCCGGGGTGCCGCCTCAGAGAGCGAGGCGCGCCAGCTCGCCCGCGAGCTGACCACCTCTTACCTGCTCAAGAGCGCGGTGTACGGCGCCGACCCAAACTGGGGCCGAATTGTCGCGGTCGTTGGACGGTCATCGGTCGCTGTCTCCGAACCCCACCTGGCGGTCACCCTCTGCGGCCATCGCGTGTTCGAAGACGAGCGCCCCACAGGCTTCGACCCTGACCGGGTGGCCGCCGCCATGCGTGGAGACACGGTCACCATCGAAGTGGACCTGGGTGTTGGCGAGGGCATGGCCAACGGCTGGGGCTGCGACCTGACCGAGGACTACGTCAAGATCAACGCGGACTACCACACATGAGCGCCCCGCTCGTCATCAAGATAGGGGGCAGCACCCTCGGCAGTGCCGACACCACCTTCGCTGACGTGGCGGCCATGGCGCAGTCCGGGGAGGTGCCGATCGTGGTCCACGGCGGCGGCGCCGAAGCGAGCCGCTGGCTCGAACGCATGAGCATCCCGTCTCGCTTCGAGCGGGGGCTGCGCGTTACCGATGAGCAGGTGTTGCCGGTTGTGGTGGCCGTGTTTGCCGGCCTCGTCAACAAGCGCATCGTTGCCGCCATCAATGCAGCGGGCGCTGTGGCAGCCGGGCTGAGCGGCGCTGATGGCCGCATCCTGGAATGCCGCCTTGCTTCGCCCGAACTCGGTTTCGTCGGCGAGCCTGTTGCGGTCCACCCGGCGGCAATCAGTGCCCTCCTTGCCGCCGGGATCGTGCCCGTCGTCAGCTCGATTGGGTTTGTGCCTGCCGACGGGCCCGACCAGCTGGTGAACGTGAATGCCGACACAATCGCCGGCGAGATCGCTGCTGCCGTGGGCGCGCGCGAGCTCGTCTTCCTCACCGACGTCGAAGGTGTGCGCGACGCGACAGGCTCGGCGCTCGCGTCCCTGAGCGACAGCGATGCGCGCGCGCTGCTCGCCAGTGGCGTCATCGTTGGCGGAATGGTGCCCAAGGTCGAAGCATGCCTTCACGCGGCCGCACTGGGGGTGCCGGTGCGGATCATCGATGGCCGCGAGGCGCATTCCCTGCTTGCCCGCCGCGAACGCGGGACCGCAATTACACCGGCAGGCTAGCCCGGCGCTGCCCGGTCGGGAGTTTGCGGATTGACATGTTGCGATTGCGCAGCCGAACTTGTTAACAGCGTTCCACTGGTGGGTGAGCCGTGACCATCGAAGCTGAACAAGCCGCGCCGTCCCCTCCTTGCCCCGGCGAGCCATTTGATCTCGAAGACCCGGACCTCTATCTCAACCGCGAGATCAGCTGGCTCGAATTCAACCAACGCGTGCTCGCGGAAGCAACGGACACCAGGAATCTGCTGCTCGACCGCCTCAAGTTCCTTGCCATCTCCGCCAGCAACCTCGACGAGTTCTTCGCCAAGCGCATCGGCTGGTTGAAGCGGATGCTGCATGCCGACCCCCGTACCCGCACGGTTGATGGCCTGACCATCGCCGAACAGCTCGACCTCGCCGTCCGGCGTTGCCACGAGATGCGCACCGCGATGGAGGACGTCTGGCTTACGGACCTGGGACCCGCTTTGCACGGTCACGGAGTGCAGATTGTGCCCTACTCCGGGCTCGACCTGGCAACCAGGGAGACGCTGCGGCGCTACTTCGAGGAAGCCATCTTCCCCGTGCTGACGCCGCTGGTTGTGGACCCCGCGCATCCGTTCCCATTCATCTCCAGCGGCAGCCTCTCGCTGGCCCTGAACGTGCGCCACCCGGCAAGCGGCGTTGAGCGTTTCGCCCGCGTCAAGGTCCCGCAGAACCGCCCGCGATTCCTGGATGCCGGCGCAATGCGCTTCGTGCTCATCGAGGACGTGATCGCATCAAACATCGAGCTCCTCTTCCCGGGGATGGAAGTCACAGACTGGCAGGCTCTCCGCGTTATCCGCAACGCCGAGACGGGGAGCCCCGGGGAGGAGGCCGAGGACCTGCTGGAGCTCATCGAGTCCGAGCTTCGGCGCCGTCGGCTGGCATCGGCGGTGACGCTCGAAGTCTCGGGCCCCCTTCCCCACTCCCGCCTCGACCTGATGCTCGAGGAGCTTGAGCTCGCCGAACAGGATGTCTTCTTCGGCAAGGGGCCCCTGGGGCTGTCGGACCTCATGCAGCTCGCCTCGCTGCCCCTGCCCGAGCTTGCCGAGAAGCCCTTTACCCCTGCCGTTCCTTCGTCGTTCCTGGCAGTGAACGACCCGGTGTCGTTCTTCAGCGAGATCCGTGAGCGCGACATCCTCGTCCATCACCCCTATGAGTCATTCGATGGCACCGTGGCGCGTTTCGTTGATGAGGCTGCCGATGACCCGGCCGTGCTTGCCATCAAGCAGACCATGTATCGGACCTCGCCCGACTCGCCCATCCTCGCCTCGCTCATCGACGCCGCCGGCCGGGGCAAGCAGGTTGCCGTGCTGGTTGAGCTGACGGCGCGCTTCGACGAAGCCAACAACATCGAGTGGGCGCGCAGGCTGGAGAGCGCCGGGGTACACGTCGCCTACGGCATGCCGAACCTGAAGATCCACAGCAAGATCTGCCTGGTTGTCCGTGAAGAGGTCAACGGCGTCACCATGTACGCCCACGTGGGCACGGGTAACTACAACTCCCGGACGGCGCGCCTCTATACCGATGTCGGCCTCTTCACCGCAGACCCGGGGATCTGCGCCGACCTCGTGCGCATATTCAACTACCTCACTGGCTTCGCCGACTCACTGGAGAGCTCCCACCTGCTGGTCGCCCCCACGAACCTCCGTTCGGACCTCGTGAGCCGCGTGTACCGGGAGATAGAGGCGGCCCGCCAGGGGCTCCCGGCGCGCATCATCTTCAAGATGAACGCCCTCGAAGACCGTGAATTCACACGCCTCCTGTACGAGGCCTCACAGGCGGGTGTGAAGGTCGACCTGGTAGTCCGTGGCATCTGCCGCCTGCGCCCGGGCCTGGCTGGCCTGAGCGAGAACGTCCGGGTCGTCTCGGTCATCGGGCGCTTTCTCGAACACTCCCGCGTCTACATGTTCGAGAATCGCGGTGACCCCGAATACTTCATCGGCTCAGCGGACATAATGAAGCGCAACCTCGACGAGCGCATCGAAGTCCTTGCCCCGGTCCGCAGCCCGGAACTGAAGCGCCATCTCGGCGAGGTGCTGGAGACGCTGCTCGCCGATCGCCGCCAGGGCTGGACGCTCAACGACAGCACCTGGTCACGCGACCCCAACGTCGACGAACCTGGCTCCCAGGCCCTGCTCATCGAGAGGGCGCCTTTCAGCTAGCAGGCGGTTGAAAAGCAAAGCTTCATCCCAACTCGACCAATGATCAGCTGCCAACATCACGACTAGTGATGTGGTACTGTCATAGCAGTGAATTCTGCGGCCTTTGGCATGACCCGGCCAGTGGCGGCGGGTGCGCTGCTGGCTTCGGTGCGGCTAACGTCGCCAACACCGGCCCGCGCTGCTGTGGAGGGTTGGCACCCGGGATCCAGCTGGTACCCGCATGCCGGCTGGACCAGCGGAACCAAGGCGATCGGGAACCTCGCCGGAGGCCGTTGGGCCAGTCCCTACAACGGTGCCATTTCCAGCTGGAATAACACGTTCAATTCGTTTGACCCATTCACCCAGGTTGGGTCCGGTTCACCTGCGGTCGTACACATAGTCGAGGCCGGTTCCTCCGATGAGGCACTACTGGACCGGCTCAAGGTCAACTGGGAGGGTCGCCAGGTCCAGGGAAAGTGCACGGCCTTGAGTGCCGGCACATATCTTCGGGATTTGGCGATGACCAGGATGGTGATGCCTGTCTATTCCGCAGTGGGACTGCCATGTCGGAAATCCGCCCGAATGCGATTGACTACATCAAGACTCACATGGGTAGACAATGAAGGAGTCAGCAATGTCACACGTAATCGGCAGATGGCCGGTGCTGATGTTAGGCATATTGCGTGGAGCAGCTCTTCTCGGGGTGGTGCCTGCGCGTGCGGCCTACGTGGATGGCGCCATCGAGGATAAGGTGCAGGCGGCTGGCGAACCGCCGCGCGGGGCATGGAGCGGCAGGAAGGTCGATGAAGTCCTGCGTGACATCGCGAGTCTGAAGTAGGCCGGGGGACGGGAACAATGCTCTTGAAAGCGATACGGCTGGCCCGGTTCATGGCCGCACTATCCCTGCTTCCTGGAATAGTGCGACCAGCACTCGCGCAGACCCCCGTCCCGCCACCGCGTGGGGTACAGGCAACCGCTGGTCCCGTGACCCGCGAGGGCGTGACGGTTGAGGTGGTGTGGCAGCCAGTCGTGGGTGCAACCAGTTATGAGGTGGAACGGGCGGCCGTTGGTAAGCCACCACTTTACGACTGGGCTTTGGTAGGCACCGTAAGGGACGGTGAGTCTGCGCGATACGCAGACCAGATCTGGGCGCCGCGAGGGCGCTATTGTTACCGCGTCCGGGCGATAAGCGGCCCCGGGCGGAGTGAAGGCTCCGAGGAAGCATGTGTGTTGTTCGGGATAATCGACTACCCGCCCTATGCCCCCGACACGGGCAGTGGGCTTGCGCTGCCAGCGGCGACCGGCCCGTCTGCAGTCCCGGGCACCACCCCTGCCAGGGATGGGGGCTGGGCGCCAGTCGGCACTGTGGCGCCACTGGTGGCGGTCGGCCTCTCCCTGGGAGTCCTGCTCACGCTCGCTGCCGCCCGGTTAACGTCCATGGAGAGGCGGCGCAACGACAGTCGCGGTTAGCAGGCCGCCGGGCAGGCATCGCCGGGTGCGCCCCCTACGCCCGCGGCAGCCCCAGGCCGCGGGTGGCGATGATGTTGCGGTTCACTTCGCTGGTGCCCCCGGCGATGGTGTAGCTGGGCGCGGCCAGGGCCCACCGTTCGAGGCGCCCCTTGAGCGGCGCGTAGGGAGAGCCGGGCTCAATCTGCCCTGCCATTCCTACGACACGAATCCCGGTGATGCCCATCTGGCGCTGCAGCTCGGTGCCGAAGACTTTCGAGATCGAGGCTTCGTAGTTCGGCACAATGCCCCGGCTCTGCATCTCGGCGACGCGATAGCAAAGCCAGCGGCCCACTTCGAAGTCGATAGAACGCGAGGCGAGCTCGTGGCGGATCTCGGCGCGGGCGCGAAGGGACGGCTGCTCGCGCACGTAGTCGACGAGCGCCTCCTGGGTGCTGCGCGTCATGACAACACGGTTGATGGAGCTCCGCTCCTGGTCGAGCGTGGTAGTGGCGATGTACCAGCCCCGGTTCTCTTCGCCCACCAGGCAATCTGCGGGGATGCGCACATCTTCGAGAAAGACCTCGCAGAAGTGCGGGCTGCCCATCAAGTTCACCAGCGGGCGGATGGAGATGCCGGGCGAGCGCATGTCGAGCATGAAGTAGCTGATGCCGCGGTGCTTGGGCGCATCGGCATCGGTGCGGGCGAGAAGGATCCCCCAGTCGGCCCCCTGTGCGCCGCTGGTCCAGATCTTCTGGCCGTTGACGATGTACTCGTCGCCGTCGCGGACGGCGCGGGTCTGCAGGGCGGCGAGGTCGCTGCCGGCGCCGGGCTCGCTGAAGAGCTGGCACCAGTGGACGTCGGCGGTGCGCATGGAGGGCAGCCAGCGGTCCTGCTGGGCGGTGGTGCCGTGCATCATGAGCGCCGGCCCCGCCAGCCAGACGCCCTGGTCGTACGCCCCCGGCGCTCCCGAGGCGCTCATCTCCTCCATATAGACGGTCTGGGTCATGTAGCTGGCGCCCTGGCCGCCGAAGTCCTTCGGCCACCCCATGGTCAGCCACCCCTGCGCCGCCAGCTGCTTGCGGAACCGGCGCGTGAAATCCGCAGCCGGCCCTTCGATGTGGTCGCGGTCGTTGCGCATGTTCCAGTCGCCTTCCAGGTTTGCAGCGAGGAAGTCACGGAGCTCCTGGCGGAAGGCGGCGTGTTCGGGCGAGTCGCGAAAGAGCATGGCGGGCCTCGGCGTGGGGTGCACGCCGAGTATAGAACGCCGGGGACGGAAGCGGCGCAGGAGCGCTACTCGCTCGTGTCCTCTCCCATGGCGGCCAGCACCTCGAGCGCGTGCCGGGGGTGCGACTCGAAATCGCGGGGCTCCACGTAAACGTCGCGCACGATGCGCTCGCTATCGAGCACGATGGTGGTGCGATTGTGGAAGCCGCTGGTCTCGTTGAAGACGCCGTAGTCGCGCCCGGTCTTGTTGGCCGGGAAATCGCTCACGAGGGGGAAGTCGAGGCCGAGCTTCTCGGCGAACTCGCCCGCTACGGCGAAGGAATCGACGCTGATGCCCAGGACCTGGGCATTCGCCTTCTGGAACCGGTAGTTCGTGTCCCGGAAGGCGGTCATCTCGCTCACTCAGCCACCGGTGAAGGCCAGCGGGTAGAAGGCAAGCACCAGGTGTTTGCCCGGGAACGAATCGAGCGTGACCTGCTCGCGGTTCCTGTCCCGGAGGAGGAATGTGGGGGCGGGTTTGCCGATTTCAAGCGTCATGAACTCAGTCTATTTCCGGTTCGCGGTCCGGCAAAGAGGTCAGACGGCCATCGGTGATTCAAAGAGCTGTTGGGGACCGCCCGGGCCCTGCACCTCATCGAACCCGCCGGCAAAGCGCCCGATGACCGACCTCCAGAACTTGATGGCGGTGGTGTTCGCGGCAAGCTCCTCAACGAGCCATGGGCCCGGGAAGCGCGCGAAGACCTGCCGGGCGGCCTCTTCGCCGACGCCGCGCCTGCGGTACCTGCGAAGTACAAAGAACTCGGCCATCTGGTAACGGCCGTCAGCGTGCCGCACGAGGGCGAAGCCCGCGATGTTGCCGTCCGCGCGCACCAGGAAGGGCCAACGGCCCGGCTCACTCCAGTAGAGAGGCAGATACCGGTACCGGTACCTGCCCGCCTCATCGACGTCGCTCGAATCGAACTCGCTGAAGTCGTGCAGGTACAACTGCATGAGGTTTTCCAGCGTCGCACGCTCCGAACCGGCCGCTGTCACGACAGAGACGGCGTAGCTGCGAGGCGAGCTGCCGGGCCCGTGTCTATCGCGTTGGGCGCGGGTCATGCAGCAGGAGGCTCAGAAGCCCTTGAACCGTGGTTCGCGCTTTTCGACGAAGGCCAGGGGGCCCTCCCTGGCGTCCTCGGTCGACTGGGCGATGGTCATTGCGAGCTGTGCCATATCGAGGTGTTCATCAAAGCTGATGTTCTGCGAGCGGTAGACGAGCTTCTTGGAAAGCTGGATCGCGGTAGCGGGACCGCGGGCGATGCGCGCGGCGAACTCCAGGGTGCGAGGCATGAGCTCCTCGGGTTCGTAGACGGCGCTGACGTAGCCGATCTCGAGTGCCTGCTGGGCCGTGATGAGCTCACCCGACCAGATCAGTTCCAGCGCCTTGGCCGTCCCCACGATGCGGGGAAGGGTGTAGCAGCCGCCGTCGCCCGGGATGAGGCCCATGCGAACGTACGTCATGCCGAACTTCGCCGAGGTGGAGGCGAAGCGGATGTCGGCCATTGTCGCCATATCCATCCCTGCCCCGGCAGCAGCGCCATTCACGGCGGCAATGTAGGGCTTTTCCAGCTGAATGAGAGCGCGCGGGATGGGGTGAACGCTGTTGCGCAGGCTCTGGCGGCGCTGCGCGATAGTTGCTGTTGAGCGCAGTACGCCCCTGCCCCCGGCTTCGTCGGAGACGTTCATGCCGCTGCAGAAGCCGCGGCCGGCGCCGGTGATGACGACAACGCGCGCATCGGGGTCGCGGTCGGCGTGGGCGATGGCGTCGTGCCATTCACGCAGCATCCCGTCATCGAAAGCGTTAAGCCGTTCCGGCTTGTTCAGGGTGATGGTGGCGACGCCATCGGTGACATCGTAGAGAATCGATTCGTAGGACATGGGGACCCCGCGTTTGTGGTCCCCGGATCTTACGCCATCGCACCGCGACAGGAGATGACGGCCACGGCGCGTACCGTGAGACACCCATAAGGAGGTAGCAGCGCGTGTTGAGAAGGCTAAGGTGGCCTTTCGGCCGGAAGACGCAAAGAGCGCCACAGGGCATGACCCCGCTCGTCATCACCATGGCTCAGCAGGAGCGGGGAGGTGTCCCGCGCCACGAAGACGGGCTCGAATGCCCCCGGTGCAGTTCGCGATGGACAGCAAGAGCACTCTACGGGTACCCCCGCTACTCAGTCCTTGCCGAGGCCCGAGAAGGGCGCGTCGCGCTGGCCGGGTGCTGCCTCGACGAGGTGCTCTACACCCGGCACTGCTTCGACTGCCAACTGTGGTGGGGGGGCTGGCCCCGCGATGACGACGAGCCCGGCGAACCTGACGTCCCGGGCGCGCAACCCGCAGGTGAACCCGCCACCCTGCCGGGCTAGCGCGCTTCAAGTTCAGCGCGCGCTCGGCGTGTGCCGATGAGCCACGAGCCGAGCGCTGCCATCAACAAGACCGCGGCCATCGCCAGGGCCGTGGCCGCGGTCAATGAATCGCTCACGGCGCCCGCGGCAGCAAATGGCACCAGCGCCAGCCCGGCCGAAACCGCTGCAACCCCGGCAAAAATAAGAATGGGGCCACCGTGCCGGTGTGTTGCGTACCAGGTCTCGTCGCTGCGCATTGTGTAGGGTGTGCGAATCCCGGCCACGTGGTTGCGCGGAAGCTTGCCCTGCAGGCCGAGCCAGCCGAGCGTGACGACGATCACGCCCGCCAGCGTCATCACCAGCAGCGCGACTATCACCCCGCGCTCCCGCCGCCGGGTGCGGGCAGCAGTTCGGGGGCAATGTCGGAGAGGGCGCCGTACAGCTCATGCTGGCTGCGAAGCTGGCCCCGGGAGAGGCCGGCGTCGATCGCGGCCGTCACCTCGGCCGGGACGCGGCGCGGCTCGAATGCCGCCACCTGCTTCGGAGAGGTATTGACGCGGAACTCAAAGACGTCCGGGCGCGTGTAGTGGCCCGCATGGTCGGCGATCATTTTGAGGAAGGCGACGTGGCCCAGGTTCGCCTTCGCCGTGAGGATCCCCTCTTCGTTCAGGAGCGGCCCCGCTATCAACTCGCCCTGGGGGTTGATGATGGCCGAATGCCCGTTCATGGGGCGAACGATCTCACGCAGGTCCGCAGGGATGTCCTGCTCGCGAAGAACAGCGCCAGTCATGACGACGTAGGCGGCCGCCTGCATTGCGAACGCGCGCGAGAGCACTTCCTGGCGGGTTTCGGTCCACCCCGGCCAGGCGCCGGCGTGAACCTGTAGCCCCTGGGCGATGAGGGCATAGCCGGGCAGCACCATCTGGTGCTCCCAGCAGTTCAGCCCGCCAAGGCGTCCGTAGGGGCGTTCGTAAACCCGCAGTGTGCTGCCATCGCCTTCGCCCCAGACACTCCGCTCGTAGAATGTGGGCTTGAGCTTGCGGTGCTTGCCGAAGATGCGGCCTTCCCGGCCGATGAACAAGAGCGTGCAGTAGATGGAGCCGTGGGTGGCACTGTCACGCTCGGCGAGGCCAATGGCCACATCGATCCCTGCCCGGCGAGCGGCGGCGCAGAGGGCGTCAGTCGCCGGCGAGGGAACCTCCACCCCGTTGAGGATGAATCGCAGGAGCGCCCCTCGAAAGGCCGGGTGTTCTGGCCAGGCGCCAAAGGAGGCATAGCCCGACACGAACGTCTCACCGAAGACAGCAAGCTCCGCCCCGAGTGCGGCCGCGTCTTCGATCAGGCGGCAGGCCTTGTCGATGGTGGCGTCGCGGTCCAGGTACACCGGGGCGGCCTGGACGGCGGCAATGGTAAAGTCCCGGAACTCATCGCCCATGTTCGTCTCCTCCCAGCGCGGATTCTACACCCGGGCGGGGCCCTTATCCGGGCGTTCCGGTCACCGCAGCAATAGCCTCGTCGAGGATGTCACAGGCGCGGAAGATCTCGTCGTCAGTGACTGTAAGCGGCGGCATGAGGCGAATAGCATTGGGTCGCACGCCATTGATGAGGAGGCCACGCTGGCGGCAGGAGGCCACGACCTCGGCCGCTATGTCGCGTGAGAATGCGACCGCGAGCAGCAGCCCCCTCCCGCGCACCTCGGTGACGACCGGCAGCCTGTCTTCCATGGAGCGAAGGCGGGCAGCAAGGCGCTCGGAGGCGCGGGCGGCCTGCGCAGGCAGGCCGTTGTCAATGATGTGGCGAAGGGTTGCCGTTCCGACGGCCGCGGCGAGCGGATTCGCACCGAAGGTGGTGCCGTGGTCGCCCGGAACGAGGTGAGCGGCGATCGCCTCGCGGGCAAGCACCGCGCCGATCGGCACTCCGCCGGCGAGGCCCTTGGCCACGCACATGATGTCTGGCTCTATGCCCTCCTGCTCGTATGCCCAGAGGGTCCCCGTCCGCCCCATGCCGGTCTGAACCTCATCGAGGATGAGCAGGAGGTTGTTGCTTGTGCACCATTCGCGCACGCCGGGAAGGAACCCGGGAGAGGGAACGTTGACCCCGCCTTCGCCCTGGATTGGTTCGAGAAGCACGGCGAGCGTCTTCGGCCCGGTCGCGGACCGGATGGCATCGAGGTCGTTCCACGGGACGTGTACGAAGCCGGGGACGAGCGGCTCGAATGGTTCCCGGTAACGGGCAGTCCCGGTGGCAGCAAGGGCACCCATAGTGCGGCCATGGAAACCGTCGTGCGTGGCGATGATTTCGAAGGCGCCACCACGCGTGTCGAGGCCCCAGCGCCGCGCGAGCTTGATAGCCGCTTCAATCGCCTCGGCCCCCGAATTGCAGAAGAACACCCGGTCGAGGCATGAGTTTTCGACCAGCAGCTTCGCCAGCTCGATCATCGGCGTCGTGTAGTAGAGGTTCGAGGTGTGGATGAGCTGCTGCGACTGGAGCGCCAGCGCCTCGGCGACGACAGGGCTGGCATGACCCAGCACGTTCACGGCCAGGCCACCGACGAAGTCGAGGTACTCCTTGCCGTCCGCATCCCATGCACGCGTACCTTCGCCGCGAACCAGCACGACTGGCTGGCGCCCGTAGTTCTGGAACAGGTACTTCCGTTCGTCCGCGATCCAATCGGTCATCTGCGCCCCCGGGGGTCTCCCCTGCCGGTCATGGTAGGGCAAGGTGCGGCGGCGGTCATGGTTAGCCCCGCAACGTGGCGCCCGGGCCAGGGCCCTGAGGATTGCGGGCGGCTATCCCGGCAGCCAGAACGGCCCTGTCCGGGGGACGCTCGCCAGGGCCTGCATGAAGGCGGCAATGCCTTCGCCGCGCCGGGAAAGGTAATCCTCGCGGAGGCGTTCGCGGAAGAGCGGTCCGCTGAAGATGCGGGCCCATTCGGCAAGCGGCAGAATGCCGTCGGCCGATTCCGGATCGTATCGCGACCAGCGCCTCACGTGCTCTTCCGACCGGAAGAGGTTCATGAGGCTTCACCTGAATGCGGAAGATTCATCGCTCCTCTTGGTGAACGAGCGAACCGTGTGCCCGACGGTCCCGGGCGGGTCAACTTCCAGGATCTCTTCATCGCGCATGCGGACGACGATCGGGTCGCCGCAATCGAGGCAGGGGGCATCGATGCGGACTTCCTTGCCGGGGAAAAGCCAGCGCACGGCCAGCGATTCAAGCCCTCACTGGCCGTACCACTTCTCGATGCCATCGACGCTCACCCGGTACTGGGTGGGGAGGTTGGAGAAGGGGGCGAACGAATGGATGTAGTCAGTATCGGCGCTTATCCAGCAGCCGACGGATGATCTTGCCGCCTCCTGCTGCAGGTTGCGCGCTTCGTCGGGGGTGATGGCAAGCTCGCGCGCGAGGGTGGTGTAGTGCGGGGCAACCCCGTGCTCCACGCTGTGGCGCATGATCGCGGTATAGGCGCGTTGAACCAGTTCCGGTTCGGCCATCTGCCAGACCTCCCTCGCGTGTCGTGTGAACGGTAGCACCAGCGGGCGTCTCTGCCCACCCCCTACCGTGGACTGGCGAGCGACGTAACGAGCGGGGCTCCATCCGGCGCCGGGGGCGCCGCGTCAGCCCGCGGGACGCGAAGGACTGGCGGCGTCAGTTGCGCGTCTCCTTCCACTCACGCACGGGCGCCGGCATGCCGATGATCGCGGTATGGGCCAGTGTCCACAGGGCCCGGCCGGAGTCTCCCATGATGCAGCTGCTGGTCATCTTCAGGGTGGGTACCACCCGCTACGGCATAGGCATCGAGGAGGTAGAGGAGATCATCCTCGACCTCCCCGTGACGCCGCTCCCGCGGGCGCCGCGGGGCGTCGTTGGCGTGATCGACGTGCGCGGGCGCGTGACGCCCGTTTTCGACCTGCATGCGCGCTTTGGCGCCGGGCGCCGCGAGCCCGGCAATGAGTCGCGGCTCGTGATTGTCCGCGTTGCCGGGGAGACCGTCGCTCTCCCTGTCGATGAGGTTGATGAGGTTGCCTCGATCGACGCGGCGGCGGTCCAGAGCGTGGGGCTGCCGGGCCAAACGGCTGAGCTCGACTACCTGGCGGGGGTCGTTCACTACCGCGATGAGCTGGTGCTGTGGGTAGAACCCGGGCGGCTGGTCCCCGCTGCCGTGCAGAAGGTGCGGCGGCTGGCGCAGGTCGCGTAGCGGCTCAGCCGGCCGCCTCGTACCGTCCGTCGCGCAGGGCTGCGCGCCCTTCGCTTTCGAGCAGGTCCAGGTGCCCCTGGACGGTGGCAAGGATCTGCCACGGGCGGCGCTGGGCTGCCCTGGGGTAGAGCCGTTCGCAGAGGGCGAATCGCGTCGCCGGCCCCAATTCGCACAGCGTGGCAAGCACCCTCCCGGTTCGCTGCTCCACCAGGTCGAGGTTGGTGCGGATGACTGCGGCCACGTTGTCGAAGGGTTCGCCATGGCCCGGAAAGCAGCGTGAGAACGCCAGCTTCTCGAGCGCCCTCAGCGAGGCAACGAAGTGAGGGAGGCTGTGGTAGCGCCAATCGCCCCCTGGTGTGGGCGCGGTGCGCGCCTGGATGGCCGGCGTGGGCGTCATCTCCGGCAGCAGCTGGTCGCCGGAGAAGAGCCAGCCCTCGCCGGGGACGGTCAGCACCAGGTTCCCGGGCGTGTGCCCCGGCGAGAGGAGTACGTGGACGAAGGGGAAGGCCTCCAGGGGGCCGCTGGTGGAGACCCAGTTCGAAGGTTCGAACGGCCGGTAGCGTAGCCCGGTTGGCCAGCGCCGATCGGGTGGCGCCGGCGGGTGGGGGGTATCGCCCGCGGCCCGTGCCGCCCAGTCGCGCCGCTGCTCAATCGCCGATAGCATCGCAAGCTGCAGTTCTGACGGTGCGCCGCTTCCTTCGATGTAGCGCACGAACGCCCGGAACTCCGCCTCGTCCGAAAGTGCCGGGCGCCCGAGCAGGTGGCGATCGCCATATCCGGCCGCCACCGGGACGCCGCGGTGGCGCCAGTGCCACCCCAGGCCGGCGTGGTCGAGGTGACCATGGGTAGCGACCACGATGGAAGGTGGCTTTCCGCCGAGCGCGGTATCGATAGCTTCGGTCGCGCCGCGGTAGTCCGGCCCGGTGTCGACGAGCACCCGGCCCGCGCCGTTATCGATTGCATAGACGCTGTTGTAGGCGAGGCGTATCCGCGTGACGGTTGCCATCCTGCGAGTCTAGCGGAGCGCTGCCTAATATCCCGGACAGTGCGGGACCACTGCGAAGAGTCGCGCCGCCTGCGCCAGCCGCGTACCATCGGCGGGAAGAAGGGCAGGTTCGATGAGTCATCCAGAGGGCCGGCTTTCGCTCGCCGGCGTGGCCGCCATCCAGGGGATGGCCGAAAGGCTCCAGGCGAGCGTCGAAAGCGTCATAGTCGGGAAGGCGGAAGTTGTGAGGCTGGCCCTGGTTGCCATCCTCTGTGAAGGGCACATCCTGCTCGAAGACGTGCCCGGCGTGGGCAAGACCACCCTCGCCAAGGCAATTGCACGCTCGCTGGATTGCACATTCCGGCGCATCCAGTGCACGCCCGACCTGATGCCATCGGACATCACGGGCATCAACTACTACAACCAGAAGCTGGGGGAGTTCCAGTTCCGCGAGGGGCCACTCTTCGCGCAGGTGGTCCTGGCCGACGAGATAAACCGGGCCACGCCGCGCACCCAGTCGGCCCTGCTGGAGGCGATGGAAGAGCGTCAGATCACCGTGGAAGGGGTCACCAGCCAGCTTCCGCGGCCTTTCCTGGTGCTGGCCACGCAGAACCCGGTCGAGCTCGAAGGGACCTTTCCGCTGCCGGAGGCCCAGCTTGACCGCTTCCTGGTGCGATTGCGGCCTGGCTACCCGGACGAGGACGGGGAAGATGAGATCCTGGCGCGGCTTGAGTCGTCGAGCCCCCTCGATGCGGTGCAGCCCGTTGCCGGCCCGGCCGAGCTGATGCGGCTGGCGGCGGCCCTCAGCCGGCTGCACGTGGACCCCTCTGTGCGCCGCTACGCAGTTCGCATTGTTCGGGAGACCCGCCGGGATGCGGCGTTCGAGCTTGGCGCAAGCCCGCGCGCCAGCCTGGCGCTCTTCCGGACAGCACGTGCCCACGCGGCCATCGCTGGCCGCGATTTTGTCCTGCCCGACGACGTGAAGGCGATGGCCCCCCATGTGCTCCCTCACCGCGTCATCCTCTCCACACAGGCGCGGCTGCGGGCGCGAGACGCCGATGAGCTCATTGCGGACGTGCTCCAGCGGGTGCCAGTGCCCATCGAGGAGTGAGACGTGCCCTTCCGCGATGCGTGGCTGCTCATTGGGGGGTTGCTGGTGCTGGCGGGCTTTGGCGCGGCCGAGCCGGCCATCACCGGGACGGGGTTTGTCGTCATCCTTGTAGGGGGCGTGGGCCGCTACTGGGGCAGGCGCCTCTTCGACGGGGTCCACCTGCGGCGGACGCCTGGCGAACGGCGGGTGTTCATCGGCGAAGAGGTCGCACTCGGCGTCGAGCTCGAAAACCGGAAGCTGCTGCCGTTGCCCTGGTTCGAGTGGCGCCTGGGCGTTGCCGATTCGCTGGCCGTTGAGAACGAGAACCTGGCGGCCGCAGTCGTTCCGGGCCGGAGCTGGATTGTGCGGCGGGGCGCGCTGGGGTGGTGGGAGCGCCGCACCTGGAACTTCACGCTCCGGCCAGCGGAGCGCGGCTACCACAGTCTCGGGCCGGCGACGATCCGCTCGGCCGACCTTCTCGGCCTCTTTCCCAGGAACCTGGATGACCCGGCCGAAGACCACCTCACAGTCTTCCCCCGGGTGTTCTCCCTGCGGGAGCTTGGCCTGCCCGCCGACCGGCCCTTCGGCGAACGAAGAGGCGGCAACCGTCTCTACGAAGACCCCCTCCGCGTGGCCGGGCTGCGCGACTACCGCCCCGGCGACCCGATGCGCCGCATCGACTGGAAGGCCACTGCGCGGCGGGGGGACCTGCAATCACGGGTGTACGACCCTTCCGCCACGCAGCAGATGTACATAATGCTGAACATCGACACAATGGCCCATTCCTGGGAGGGCTACCTGAAGGACGAGCTCGAACGCGCGGTCTCGGTGGCCGCGTCGGTCGCTGTCTGGGCCGCCGGGGAGCGATTCTCCGTGGGCCTGCTGGCAAACGGCGCCTACCCAAACGCCGATCGGCCTATCCGGCTCGCTCCCTCCCGCTCGCGAGAGCAGATAACGCGTGTTCTTGAAGCGCTTGCCGTCGTTCAGCCCCTGACAACGGGGGACCTTGCCTCTGCAATCAGGCGCGAAGCGGGGCGTCTCCCAATGGGCTCAACCATTGTCGTGGTCGCTTCGCTGATGCCGGCGCCGCTGGTGGGCGTAATCACCCGCCTCCATGATGAGGGACACCGTGTGCACGTGTTGGCGACCTCGCGCCGCATCGACGGCGCAAGCCTCGGCCCCGTGCCGGTCGTCAACGTTGGCCAGGCCTTCGAGCGGGCCGGAGCCCCGGCTTGATCGCCGCCATTGCGGTTGTGGCCGCCATAGCCGCCGAGGCGCTGGCCGTGTACGCGGGGAGTGAGCTCGTCACGGCGGGGTACAGCGAAGGGCAGCACTCGGTGAGTGCCGTCGCGCTGGTGGCCGTGGCGCTCCTCGCTTACGGTTGGGCGGGCGTGCCGGCCTACCTCGGACTGAAGCCCACGCAGGCCGCGGCAGCAACGGCGGGCCTGGCGTTTGTGGCCATCTATGGCGCGGTGCGGATTGAATTCGCCGGGGATCTCGCGCTTTGGGACTTCCGGTGGGTTGGCGACTTCATGACGAACTCGGCCGAGGCGGCGGCAGAGGGCACGCCCGCAGCCCTGGCGGTGTTCCTGCTGGTGGCGATGTGGACGCGCTCCTCGCTCCGCGCCGCCGACGAGATGGAGCTCGAAACCATGGCGAGGAACGTGAGCATTCCATTTGCGGCGGTCACGCTCTTCATGGTGGTCGGCGCGCCCGGAGCGCACGCGGGAGAGGTGGGGCGCGCAGGGGCCGCGTTCTACGCCACGGCCGTCCTGGCGCTCGTTTGCGCCCAGCTTGCCCAGAGCGGGACGACGTTCGGCGAGCTGCGGGCCGGAGGGGTCACCGCCGTCCTGCTCGCGGGAATTGCCGGCACGGTGGCGGCCTGCGTGGCGCTGTTCGGCCTCGTGTTCGGCATCTTCGGCGAGGCGGTGGGCGCCGCCGCCTGGTTTGTCGCGCGAATCGTGCTCACGGTTGTCCTCGTTCCCTTTGTCTGGCTCTTCGGATTGGTGGCGGGCGCCCTCATCGGCGACGGGCGGCTCGATGTCGAGCCATCGCTCCCCCGGCGGCTGGACCTGCCGGCGAACCAGGGGGAGGGCGGCGACAGCCTCCTCGACAACATCGTTACCTATGGACTGAGGGGGCTGCTGCTGCTGGCTGCCGTAGCCGTTCTCGCCGGCCTTGTCGTGCTGGTGGCCGTTCTGCGGCGGAAGTACCGCCGCCGCTCCAGCAACGGCGAACGGCCCGCTTCCGTCCACGGCCTTGCGCGCGATGGGCTCTTCCGCTGGCCTTTCGCGAGACGGGGCGCTCCCGCATCGGCAGCAACTGGAGCTGGCATGCGCCGCCTTTACAGGCAGGTGCTCGTTGACGCGGACAGGCAGGGCACACACCGGGACGCTCACGAGACGCCCGATGAGTTTGCACCCAGGCTGGCAGCGGCATTCGACGCGCCTGTCACGAACGAGATCACTCTCGCCTTCAACGAGGCGCGTTACGGGGGACGGGAACCCCCATCCGGGGTGGTGGACGAGCTCTCGCGCCGCTGGCGGGAGCGGTGCTAGGCCGTCCTCCTGTCGACAAGCCGCGCCCACCCGGCTCCCCACTCCGAGATCGCGGGGACCGCCCGCGAGGTATCCGCGCGCAGCGCGAAGGAGATGTCGCCTTCGAAACCGAGCGCGGCCATCGCCCGGCCATGGGCCGACGCGCGCGCCAGCTCTTCCACTTCTGGGGCGCACCGCATCGCGAGCAGCGCGCCATCACCGGGCCGGGCGCCGGGCAGGTGTTCTTCGACCCTGCGGGCGATCACGCCCGCGGCGGCAAAGTCTTCCAGCGCGAACCGGCGCCCCCCGGCTTCGCCCGCACAGACGATGGCGACCTCACCGAAGGCCGCGGCCTCGCGGGCGACCGCGTCAAGGTTCGCCAGTGCGCCGGCCATTACTGACCCGCGCCCGGCAAGCGCACAGAGCGCCGCCGTGCCATTGGTGGTGAACAGCACAGCACGGCCGTCGCGGACCGGCGCCGCGTCCGCTTCTACGGGTGAATTGCCGTAGTCGAACCCCGGCGGCGGCAGGCCGCCCACCTCACCGAATAGCAGGCAGCCCTCGCGGCGCGCCCATTCCCTGGCTCTTTCGATTTCGCTGACAGCTACGAGCTCGCGAAGGCCCGCTGCGAAGAGCGTGGCGATGGTGGTGGTCGCGCGCAGCAGGTCTACGACAACGTACGTCCGCGCCTCGATGTGGAGCGCTTCAGCGACGGTCGCTGCCACCTCGATCGAAGGCATACGCCAAGCATCGCCGATCGGCGCGGGAGAGGCACGCGCGTGCTATCCTTCGGAGCAATGGATCCCCGTCCCGTCGGCGTCTTCGATTCCGGGGTCGGCGGGTTGAGCGTGCTTCGCCAGCTTCGCCGCCTGGCCCCGCGTGAGCGCTACATCTACGTCGCCGATACAGCATTCTTTCCCTACGGCTCGCGGCCCGGGGCCGAAGTCCGCAAGCGCGCCTTTGCGATCTGCACGCGCCTGGCCGAAAGCGGCGCCAAGCTCATCGTCGTTGCCTGCAACACGGCTTCGGCTGCCGCCATCACTGACCTCCGGGAGTTCTTCCCCATCCCCTTCGTGGGCATGGTGCCAGGGGTCAAGCCCGCTGCCGCTTCGTCGCCTGCGAGGAAGGTCGTGATCCTGGCCACGCCCGGCACCCTTGACGGCGAGCTCTACCGCCGCGTGGTCGAAGACTTCGGGTCGGGCGCGCGCATCGTCAGCGTTCCTGGCCACGGCCTTGCCGCACTGGTGGAGGCCGGCGAGGCGGGCACCGCGCGGGCCCGTCATGCCGTACGGGAAGCCCTTGGTGCCGAGATCGCCGCCGGGGCCGACACGGTGGTGCTGGGCTGCACGCACTACTGCTTCCTTGCCGGCGACATCTCCGCCGAATTCCCCGGGGTGGCGATCGTCGATACGAGTGAGGCCGTGGCCCGGCGCGCCGTGCAGGTCCTGCAGGAGCAGGGGCTGGAGGCGCCGTCCGGTTCGGCCGCGGGTCTCGGGCTCATCATCACCGGCGACCGGGAGGCTTTCCACGCCACGGCGGCCCGGCTGGGCTTCTCCCTCGAGGCGACCCCGGCGGAGCCGGTGCCATGAACTTCCATGCGCGCCTGGCGGCGCGAAGCAGGGCGGCCGGCTCGCTCCTCTGCGTGGGGCTGGACCCCGCCTTCTCGCGCCACCGCGTCGAGGATGTGGCCGCCTACAACCGGGAGATAATCCAGGCCACGGCCCCCTACGCAGCCTGCTTCAAGCCCAACCTGGCCTTTTACGAGCAGTGGGGGGTCCCCGGCCTGCGCGCCCTGGAAGAGACCATGGCCGCTATCCCGGCCTGCATCCCCGTGATCGGCGACGCCAAGCGCGGCGACATCGGCTCCACCGCCGAAGCATATGCGCGCGCGATGTTTGAGACATGGGGCTTCGATGCGGTGACGCTCAACGCCTACCTGGGCCGCGATTCTGTCGAGCCGTTCCTGGAGTACGACGACCGGGGGCTCTATCTGCTCTGCCGGACGTCGAACCCCGGCGCCACCGACCTCCAGTACCTGAAGCTGGAAGCAGGGCCACTGCTCTTCGAACATCTCGCGGCGATGGTCACGGGCTGGTCGCCGAACATTGGGCTGGTGGTTGGCGCGACCGCTCCCGGCGAGTTGCGGCGGGTGCGCGCGATTGCCCCGCGGGCGTCGCTGCTGGTCCCGGGCGTGGGCGCCCAGGGTGGCCTCCCGGCAGATGTGATCGCGGCCGCAGGTTCCGAACCCGGCTCCATCGTGGTAAACGCCTCCCGTTCCATCTACTACGCGGCCGAAGGGCCTGGCTTTGCAGAAGCGGCCGCCAGCGCCGCCAGGAAGCTTCGCGACGAGCTCGCCGCGGCCGCCACTCCGGCCGCATGATCCCCGAGATCAACGCCGGCGAGGTGTACCGGATGAGACGCCGCCACCCCTGCGGCGGCTGGGAGTGGCGTGTCTACCGCACCGGCGCCGACATCGGCATCGAATGCCTGCAGTGCGGTCGCCGGGTCATGCTGGAGCGCCGCAAGTTCGAATCGCGCATGAAGGCGCGGGTCTCCCTGGCCGATGACTGAGCAGCCACGTACACCCCTGCTGCAGCAGCGCCAGTTCCGCATGCTCACGTTCACGCGCTTCTCATCGCGGCTGGCGCAAAACGCGCTCAACTTTGGGCTTGTGCTGCTCATCATCAACGAGACGGGGAGCTCGTTCACGAGTTCGCTGCTCGTGCTGGCCCTGGTGGTGCCATCGACGGTAGCGGGCATCGCCGCCGGCGCCGCTGCCGACGTCTTCCCCAAGCGGCTGCTCATCGTCGCCGGCGACCTCGCCCGGGCGGCCATCTGCATCGTGTTCGTCCGGGCCTCGGAGGGCGTTGCCCAGTACTACGTGGTGGCGGTCGTGCTCTCCGCCGCCACTCAGTTCGCCACCACTGCCGAAGGCGCCGTGATGCCCGCCATCGTCGAGCGCTCGGAGCTTGCGCGGGCGAACGCGATCGGCCAGGCGGTTGGCGGTGCGGCGCAGGTGCTCGGCTTTGGGGTGCTCACCCCGGTGATGCTGAGGCTGTTTGGCAACGGCGACCCGCTCTTCATGGTGGCGGCCGCGCTTTTCGCACTGGCGGCGTTCCAGGCCGTGGGGATCGGGCGCCTTCGCTCTCTCAGCCGGGCCGAGATCGGCGCCCGCTACCCGGAAGAGACCGAGGGGACCTGGTGGAAGGTGGGCTGGCGGGTGATGCGCGCAAACCCCAGCGTGATGCGCGCGGCAATTGAGCTGACACTCATATCGACGGCCCTTATTGTGCTCGGCGGCCTTATCCCCAAGTACATCAAGGAGACCCTCGGGCTCCCCGTGGACGTTGGCGCGCTCATCCTGATGCCGGCTGCGATCGGTGTGGTGCTTGGCCTTCGAACGGCGGGGTTCCTGGCGCACCGGGTCTCGCACGCCGTGCTCAGCACGTTCGGTTTCGTCACCTTCGTCATCCTGCTCGCACTGGTGGCGTTTGTGAACCAGGAAGCTGAGTTCCTCGGTGGCTACGGCCTGTTCGCGTGGCTGAACGACATCGAGATCGGCAGCTTCGACGGCGGTGGCGCCATGGCCATGATCCTGGTGCTGCCCCTGGGCTTCGCCTACGCCATCGTGACCGTCGCCGCCCAGACGGTCATCAATGACCTTGTGCCGCTGCACCTGCAGGGGCGGGTGAATTCGACCCAGGCGGCCCTGTCGGCGTTGGCCGCTTCGTTGCCGGTCCTTGCCTTCGGCGCGATCGGTGACTGGGTGGGCGTGACCCCGGCGGTCGCCCTGCTGGCGGCGCTGATCGGCGCCGGAGCGGTCGCGAACCGGGGTCGCCGCTCCGGAAAGGCGCCGGCCCTGGTAGGCGGCCAGCGCTAATCTCTTTCGTTGACTGCCTGATCAGGCCGCTCCTATCATCGGGATAGTGAGCGAGACGCCGGAGGTGGTGCTTTGAGAGAGATGAACATTGAAAGCATCCGCCTCAGCATGGTGAATTTCCAGCGCGTTGTGATCCTGCGTGAAAAGGAATCCGACCGGTATCTGCCCATCTGGATAGGCCCTGCCGAGGCCGACGCCATCGCCGTGCGCCTGCAAGACGTGGCGGTGGCGCGCCCCCTCACGCACGACCTGCTGAGGAACATGATCGAGCAGCTCGGGGGGCGGGTGGCCTACATCGTCGTGAACGACCTTTCCAACGATACGTTCTTCGCCCAGATCGTCCTGGATGTGAACGGAGAGACCATGGAGATCGACTCGCGGCCTTCCGACGCCATCGCCCTGGCCGTGCGCGTCGACGCTCCCATCTTCGCCGAGGAGGTGGTGCTCGACCGTGCCGGGGTGATCCTGGACGAGGAGGGACAGCCGCACGCTGTTGGCGAAGGGGGAGAGCGGGGCGCGCCGCTTGACCCGGCCGAGCTGGAGAAGCTAGGCGCCTTCAAGGACTTCATTGAGGGGCTCGACCTGAGCGATTTTGACGACCGGGAGAAGTAGCCACGCGGCCCGGATTCGCTTGCGCATTGCTTCACAATCAGTCTATGATTCCCCCGGTTCCGAGTCCGGGCGCCGTAGGAGGCCGCCGTGGGCAGTTGGGTCGCGCCAACCGCCTACCTGCTGGGTGCAGGATGGTTCTTCGCCGCCTGCATCATTGCTGGAGTCCTTGTTGGCCGCTGGGCCGATAGGGCAACCGGCCTGGAGCCAGTTTTCACGCTGATCGGGATCATCCTTGGACTCGCCGTTGCCCTGGCCGGCGGGTTTCGTATGCTCCAACAGTTCATGAAAAACCTCGGCAACGGGACGTCGGAGAAGAGCTGAGTGAAGCGCGTCTACATCATCGCCGGTGCGATCGCCGTGGTGGCCTGGATTGGGCTCGGCCTCGTGATCGCGCGCGGGCCTCAGCCCGAGATTGTGGTTCCCGCTGAGGTGCTCTGGACGGTAGGTCCCCTGAACATCACGAACACGCTGCTCACGGCCTGGATCGTGATGGCCTTCCTTATCATCTTCTCGCTGATTGCGACCCGTTCCATGAAGCTGATGCCTTCGGGCATCCAGAACTTCGTGGAAGCGGTGGTGAGCTTCCTTCTTGGCCAGGTCGAGGACATTGCCGGCGAAAAGAACGGCCGCCGGTTCTTCATGGTCATCGCCACCATCTTCCTCTTCATCATCACGGCGAACTGGTTCGGCCTCTTCCCCTTCTTCAACGCCATCGGCAAGACCGAGGATGTGGGGCACGAGATCTTCCACGAGCTGAGCTCCGAGCACCCTGAGAAGCTCATGTTGACCGCGGAAGGCGTCTACGAAGAGAACCACAAGTTCGCGGCCGCGAAATCCGACGGTTCGGGCAGCCTGTTCTACATCAAGCCAAACGGCAAGGCCGTCGATTTCGAAGTGCTCGCCGGTGAGACCCCGGGGCAGGCCTTCGACCGCTACATCGTCTTCCTGGCCGAGACCCTGGCCGGCTTCGAGCCGCACCACGACATCGAGCACGGCCCGGCCGACCCCGAAGATGTGAAGGCGGCCTTCGCGCTGCTGGGGACGGCGGACCACAAGGGCTCGGCTGCCAACGCACCCCGGCTGATCGCCATCGAAGGCGACCATGGCGCCCAGGACAGCGGCGCTCACGGGCTCGAAAGCCCCACCCTTCATGCCACGTTCAGCGGCGTTGACTTCGAAGAAAGCCAGAAGCTGCTCCTCATCATCCCCCTCTTCCGCGGCGTCTACAGCGACGTAAACAACACGCTGGCGCTGGGCATTGTGGCTTTCCTGTGCATCGAGTTCTGGGGGTTCCAGGCGCTCGGCTTCGGGTACCTTGGCAAGTTCTTCAACTTCAAGAGCCCGATCGGGGCGTTTGTCGGCATCCTTGAGCTGCTCTCGGAATTCATCCGCGTGATCAGCTTCACCTTCCGTCTCTTTGGCAACATCTTCGCCGGCGAGGTGCTGGTGCTGATGCTGACCTTCCTCATGCCATTCCTGATAGTCGACATAATCTATGGCCTGGAGCTCTTCGTGGGCTTCATCCAGGCCGCTGTGTTTGCCCTGCTGACGCTGGTGTTCGCCACCATGGCGGTGGAACACCACGGCGAGGGCGACCACGACGATGGGCACGATAGCCACGAGGGTGGCCATCACGAAACCGGGGCTGTCCAGGCTCACTGAGCCTGTTCGCAATGAAATACGCGCCGCGGGCGCAACGGAGGATCAGACCCAGATGTTTCTCGCTTACCTGCCGTTCCTGGAAGTCCTTTCGGACAACGGCGCCAAGGCCATCGGTGCGGCCCTCGCAATGGGTGTGGGTGGCATTGGCCCGGCGCTCGCCATCGGCATGCTCGTCGGCAAGGCCATGGAGGCTCTCGGCCGCAACCCCGAGGCCCGCGGCGCCGTGCAGACCAACATGATCCTCGGCGTTGCCTTCGCGGAAGCCATCGGCATCTATGCCCTGCTGACCGCGATCATCGTCGCATTCGTCGTCTAGCACACCGGAACGAGGTGCCCGCATGGGCCAGGCAATTGATGCCCTCGGCATTAACCTCCCTCAGCTGATTGCCCAGGTCGCCAACTTCTTTGTGCTCCTGGTCGTCCTTCGGCTCGTGCTCTACAAGCCCATCCTCAAGATGATGGATGAGCGGAAGGCGCGCATTGCTGAAGGGCTCAATGCGGCCGAGATCGCCCGCGCAGAGGCGGCAACGGCACAGGCGAACATAAAGGAACAGATCGACGCTGCCCGCAAGGAGGGCCAGGAGATCGTCGCAAACGCGCAGACGATCGCGACCCGGCTCCAGGCTGAGGCCCAGGGACAGGCCGCCCGCGACCGCGAGGCGGCGCTGGAACGGGCCCGCACCGAGATCAACCTCGAACGCGACCGCGCCGTGGCCGAGCTTCGCAAGGAGTTCGCTGACATCACCGTCTCGGCCGCGGAAAAGGTCATTGGGCAGTCACTCGACCGGCAGGCGCACCAGCGGATCATTGAGGAGACGCTGGCAGAGTCGTCCTTCAGCGGGAACTAGACGATGGCGAACGAGCAGGCGGCAAAGCGGTACGCACAGGCGGCGATGAGCCTCGCGCTCGAAGCCAACGCCCTTGCGGCGTGGCGGTCCGACCTCAACGACCTGGCAGCAGTGCTCGCCGAGTCGGATGCAGCCCCGCTGCTGGCCGACGGCCGCGTTGCCCTGGCAACACGCCTGGCGTTCGTCGAACGAGTGCTGGACGTTCAGCCGCTGGCACTGAATCTCGCGAAGCTGCTCGTTTCGAAGGGGCGTTCGCTCGATGCGCGCACCGTGGCCGATGCATTCAACCGCATGGCCGACGCTGTCGAAGGCATAGCACATGCTCAGATCACCACAGCGGTGGACCTTGCTCCCGAGCAGGCGGCCGCCATCGAGCAGAAGCTGAGCGAGGGTCTCGGCAAGAAGGTCATCGTGCGGGCGAACACCGACCCGGCAATCATCGGCGGCGTCGTCGTGAAGGTGGGCGACCACCTGGTCGATGGCAGCGTCCGGACCAGGCTGAAGCAACTCCGGCGCGAACTCGAGGGCGTGCGCTGACCCCCGGGCTCGCCAACAGGGAAAACGACAACAGGATGGACCGTCATGGCAGTACGCGCTGAAGAGATCGCCTCGATCCTTCGCGAGCAGATCCAGGGCTTTGGCACGAAGGTCGTCTCCACGGACGTGGGTACGGTCATCGAAGCCGGCGATGGCGTCGCTCGCGTTCACGGGCTTGCGGGCGTCATGTACTCGGAGCTCCTCGAATTCTCCAATGGCTCCATGGGCATCGCCCTGAACCTGGAAGAGGAGTCGGTAAGCGCCGTCATCCTCGGCAAGTACGAAGACATCAAGGAAGGCGACGAGGTGCGGGCCACAGGCCGCATCATCGAAGTTCCCGTCGGCGATGCCCTCGTGGGGCGCGTGGTTGACCCGCTGGGCAACCCGCTCGATGGCAAGGGTCCCATCGCCACCAGCAGCACGCGGCCCGTTGAGCGCATCGCCCCGGGCGTCACCCTGCGCAAGAGCGTGAACACGCCCGTGCAGACCGGCATCAAGGCGATCGACGCCATGATCCCCATCGGCCGCGGCCAGCGCGAGCTCATCATCGGTGACCGATCCACCGGGAAGAGCGCCATCGCCCTCGACACCATCATCAACCAGAAGGGCGGCGACCTGGTCTGCATCTACGTGGCCATCGGCCAGAAGGCAGGTAAGGTGGCCCAGGTGGTCGGGCGGCTCGAAGAGGCCGGGGCCATGGACCACACCATCGTCGTGGCCGCCAACGCCTCGGACTCAGCCTCGCTGCAGTACCTTGCCCCTTACGCGGGGTGCGCCATCGGCGAAGAGATCATGGAGAGTGGCCGCGATGCTCTCATCGTCTACGACGACCTGAGCAAGCACGCCTGGGCGTACCGCGAGCTCTCGCTCCTCCTCCGCCGGCCGCCGGGGCGCGAGGCCTACCCGGGCGATGTGTTCTACCTGCACAGCCGCCTGCTCGAAAGGGCCGCCAGGCTGGAAGCGGGCGGGTCGCTCACCGCGCTCCCCATCATCGAGACGCAGGCAAACGACGTTTCGGCCTACATCCCCACGAACGTCATCTCCATCACCGACGGCCAGATCTATCTGGAGGCCGACCTATTCAACGCCGGCATCCGGCCCGCCATGAACGTGGGCATCTCCGTGAGCCGCGTTGGCTCTTCCGCCCAGACGAAGATCATGAAGTCGGTGGCCGGGCGCATGAAGCTCGACCATGCCCAGTTCCGCGAGTTGCAGGCATTCGCCCAGTTCGGCACAAGCGACCTCGACGCGGCCACCCGGCGCCAGCTGGAGCGCGGCATGCGCGTCACCGAGGTGCTCAAGCAGGGCCTGCTGGACCCGCTGGGCCTGGAAGACGAAGTCGCGATCATCTTCGCGCTCACCCAGGGCCTTCTCGATGACGTTCCCGTGGAGAAGGCGGGCGCCTTCGAAACGGAGCTGCGCAAGTTCATGGCCAGCAACCATGGCGACCTCAAGAAGAAGATCGGCGAGGTGCGCGAGCTGACGCCGGAGATCAGCGACGCCCTTCGCGCCGCCATCACGACCTTCAAGCAGACGGTACCGTACTAGGATTGACTGACGGGTAGAGGCGAGCGACTCTCCCCGCGCCCCGCCCTGCTGCGGCCCCGGCCTGCAGCGCCACGACACCCCGGTAGGGAAGACGCCGATGCCGACGATTCGCCAGATCAAGCGCCGCATCACCTCGGTGAAAAGCTCCGCGAAGATCACCAACGCGCTCCAGCTCGTCGCCGCTTCGAAGATGCGGCGGGCGCAGGACCGCGCCACCCAGGCGCGGCCATACGCGGAGAAGCTGCGCGTTGTCCTCGCCGGTCTTGCCGCACAGCCCGGCGGTGACGAAGAAGCGGCCCATCCCCTGCTGGTGAACCGGCCAGCGAAGGCAGTGGCCGTGATCCACGTGACACCCAACCGTGGGCTCTGCGGCGGCCTCAACTCGAACCTCAATCGCAGCGCTGTCACGTTTGTGGCCGACCAGAAGGAACCGGCCTCGGTTGTGGCCGTTGGCAAGAAAGGGCGGGACTTCTTCACGCGCGCACGCCTGAACGTCGTCGCCAGCTTCACCGAGCTGGGCGACTACCCCACGCAGGCCGAGACCCTCGGTATCTCCCGCCTGGTGATGGACGATTTCCTGGCGGGTACCGTGGACCGGGTCTACATCAGCTTCGCCGAGTTCATCTCGACAGCCGTGCAGCGGCCCGTTGTGCGGCAGCTCCTGCCAATTGAGCCGCCGCCCGCCGAAGAAGCTGGCGACATGGCCGGCGTGCGGCAGGACTACCTCTTCGAGCCCTCGCCCGCCGTGGTGCTGGAGAGGCTCCTGCCCCGCTTCATCGAGATGCAGATCTACGAGGCAGTCCTGGAGTCGGCCGCCAGCGAGCAGTCGGCACGCATGGTCGCCATGAAGAACGCTACCGACAACGCCCTCGAAATAGAGCGCGAGCTCACGCTGACCTACAACAAGGTGCGCCAGGAGCAGATCACCAAGGAGCTCCTCGATATCGTCGGCGGCGCAGCGGCACTGGAGGCATAGCCCTGAGCCAGTTTGCAGCGGTCATCTTCGACATGGACGGCGTCCTGGTGGACGGCGAGCCGCTGCATTTCCAGGCCGTGAACCTGCTGCTCGCGGAAGAGGGACGCTCCATCGGCCTCGAGCAGTACAAGCCCTACATGGGCACGAAGACCGGCTGGAGCGACATGATCCAGGACTTCGGCCTCGGCCGGCCGCGGGAGCATTATGCCGCGCGGTACCACGCCATCGTTCTCGAGCAGTACCGCCAGAAGAGCACCGCCGCCCCGGGAGCGGTAGAGCTGGTGAGGGGCGTTCGACAAGCGGGGTTGCCCGTAGCCGTCGCCTCATCGTCCGTGCGGCCCTGGGTGGACGCGTGCCTGCAGCGAATCGGCATCAGTGACGCCTTCGATGTCATCGTCAGTGGTAGCGATGTGGAGCAGGGGAAGCCAGACCCGGCGATCTACCTGGAGACAGCCCGCCGGTTGGGCGTCGACCCGGCCCGCTGCCTCGCCATCGAAGATGCCCCGGCCGGCATCGAATCGGCACGGCGAGCGGGCATGACCTGCTGGGCGGTGCGAACCGAATACACGCGCGGCCTGGCGTTGCCGGGGCCCGAGCGTGAGGTCGAGACCCTGGAGGCAATTGCCCTTTCCGACATCGTGGGGGTGCCGGCATGACCGCTCCCCTGGTCCTTCGCGAGGATGGCGGTGGAGTCGCCACGCTCACGCTCAATCGTCCGGAAGCGCTCAATGCGCTCAGCCCGGCGCTGTTTATGGAGTTGAGGCAGCACCTCGAAGCCATCGCGGGGGCGGTCGACACGGTCGGCTGCGTGGTCCTGCGCGGCGCCGGCCGGTCGTTCTCGGCCGGCAACGATATCAAGGCTATCCAGGCGGGGGAGCGCGCGCCTTCGGCCCATTTCCAGGCCGAGACGCTCGACGCCATCGAGGCGCTGCCGCAGCCCGTCATCGCGCAGGTTCACGGCCACTGCTACACGGGCGCGCTCGAGCTGATGCTCGCCTGCGACCTGTGCGTGTGCGGCGAATCGGCACGATTTGCCGATACGCACGGGCGCTGGTCGATGACGCCGACGTGGGGGATGAGCCAGAGGCTGCCCCGGCGCATTGGCCCATTGAAGGCGAAGGAGCTCATGCTCACGGGCCGCACGATACCCGGACCGGAGGCGCTGGCGATCGGCCTCGTCAACGCCTGCGTGCCCGACGAGAGGCTTGTGGAGACGACAGGCGAGCTTGCTGCCGCGATTGTTGCGAGTTCGTGGCACACCCTGCGCGCCGACAAGCGCCTTGTTAACGAAGGACAGCGCTACACGCTTGCCGAAGGGCTTGCCTACGAGCGCCGCACCAGCCCGGGCGCGGGCCCGGATATGGCCGAACGCCTGCAGGCGTTCGGCGCCCGCACCTAGACAGCGAACCAGTGGAGGTCTTGCCATGGTGATGACAGCAACAGCGGAAGGGAAGGTCGTCCAGGTAATCGGGACGGTCATCGACGTTGAGTTTCCCCCGGAGCAGCTGCCGGCCATCAACAACGCCGTCAACATCGCCCGTGACGATGGCAGCGTGCTCGTCACCGAGGTGCAGCAGCACCTGGGCAACAACTGGGTCCGCTGCCTTGCCATGGACTCCACCGACGGCCTTCGCCGGCAGGCGCGCGCGGTCGATACGGGCCACCCAATCGCCGTACCGGTGGGTGAGAAGGCGCTCGGCCGCATGTTCAACGTACTTGGCGCCCCCATCGATAACCTGCCTCCCGCCGATGACGCGCCGCACTGGCCTATCCACCGCGAGACTCCAAGCTTCGAAGAGCAGGAGACCACCCCCTCCATCCTCGAGACGGGCATCAAGGTCATCGACCTCATCGCCCCGCTCGTTCGCGGCGGCAAGGTGGGCCTCTACGGCGGCGCCGGCGTGGGCAAGACGGTCGTCATCCAGGAGCTCATCTCAAACATCGCCCGCGAACACGGCGGCTACTCGGTGTTCGCCGGCGTGGGCGAACGCTCCCGCGAAGGCAACGACCTCTGGCACGAGATGAAGGACTCGGGCGTGCTGCCCAAGATGGCGATGGTCTTCGGCCAGATGAACGAACCGCCGGGGGTGCGCCTGCGCGTGGCCCTCACGGGCCTCACTATGGCCGAGTACTTCCGCGACGAGGAGGGGCGCGACGTCCTCTTCTTCGTCGACAACATCTACCGCTACACGCTGGCGGGCATGGAGGTATCGGCACTTCTCGGCCGCATGCCCTCTGCCGTGGGCTACCAGCCCACACTGGCTTCCGAAATGGGCGACCTTGAGGAGCGCATCACATCCACGAAGAAGGGGTCGATTACCTCTTTCCAGGCCATCTACGTCCCCGCCGACGACTACACCGACCCGGGGGTGGCGACCACATTCGGCCACCTCGACGCGGTCGTGGCCCTGGAGCGCGCGCTCGCCGAGCAGGCGCTCTTCCCGGCGATGGACCCGCTCTCATCGTTCAGCCGCGCGCTTGAGCCGCGGGTGGTGGGCCAGGAACACTACGACGTGGCCCGCGGCGTGCAGCGCGTTCTGCAGCGCTACAAGGACCTGCAGGACATCATCGCCATTCTTGGCATCGATGAGCTCTCCGACGAGGACAAGCTCACGGTGGCGCGCGCCCGCAAAATGCAGCGCTTCCTGACGCAGCCGATGTTCGTGGCGGAGCAGTTCACGGGGACGCCCGGGCAGTACGTGCCCATCCGCGAGACGCTGCGCGGCTTCCGCGAGATCCTGGAGGGCAAGCACGACGCCCTGCCCGAGCAGGCCTTCTACATGATGGGCAACATCGATATGGTGGTCGAAAAGGGCCGCGAGCTGGCCGAGGGCTAAGAACCATGCCTCTCACCGTCGAGATTGTGACGGCCGAAAAAGTGGTGCGCGTGGAGCAGGGCGTTGAGGTTCTCATCGCCCCCGGCAGCGAAGGCCAGCTCGCCATCCTGCCGAAGCACGCCGCCCTGATGACCACCCTCGCACCCGGTCCGCTGGTGTTCCGCCGTGGCCAGAGCGAATCGGAATTCGTGGTCATGGGCGGATTCATGGAAGTGCGCAACGACCGCGTGACCGTCCTTGCCGACGCCGCTGAGGCGGCAGAGGAGATCGACATCGCCCGGGCCGAGGCTGCCCGCGCGCGCGCCGAAGAGCGCCTTCGCCGCATTCGCGAGCAGAACGTTCGCGATGTCGACCTCGCCCGCGCGCAGGCCTCGCTTCAGCGTTCGCTGCTGCGCCTCCAGGTAGCGGGCCGCAAGCGGCGCCCGGGACCCCCTCGTCCCGGCGGGTAAACGGCGCGCCAGGCACTGACTCTCGCGAACGCCAGGGCGAGGGCAATGGGGCCGGTGTTGGCCCCATGCACCGACACACCCTATTCTGGCGTTGACTGATGAGTAATTCCCGTTCCCGCGGTCCGCGGTATTCGGTCGAGGGTGGCGCCGTGCTGCGTGGCGCCGTACGCATCTCGGGAGCCAAGAACCACGCCCTCGCCGCGATGTGCGCTGCCCTTCTGACGGATGAGGACGTCATCCTGACGAATGTCCCTGAGATCAGCGACACCGAGACGCTTGGTGACCTCTTGCGGAGCCTCGGCGCTGTGGTGGAGCGGCAGCCGGGCGGCAGAATGCGGCTCAATGCCGCGGGCGTCAACGTCTTCGAAGCACCGACGGAGCTGATCACCGAAAACCGGGCCTCGTTCCAGATCATGGGGCCGCTGCTGGCGCGCCATGGTTACGCGGCCTCTGCCCCGCCCGGGGGCGACGTCATTGGTCAACGGCCGATCGATGTTCACCTCTCGGGCTTCGAGGCGATGGGCGCTATCGTCAGCCGCCAGAACGAGCGCTTCGTTGCCGAAACGCCCCGGAATGGCCGCCTCAAGGGTGCGCGCGTCTTCATGGACTACCCGTCGGTCTCGGGCACGCAGAACGTGATGATGGCCGCGGTGGCCGCCACCGGCCACACGACCATTGTCAACGCCGCCACCGAGCCCGAGGTGCAGGAGCTCGCGCACATGCTGAACGCCATGGGCGCGATGATCAGCGGCATCGGCTCGCAGATGATCGAGGTTACCGGTGTGAACTCGCTCCGGGGTGCGACCGCGCGCATCATGCCGGACCGGATCGAGGCGGGCACATTCGCCATCGCGGCCGCGATGACTGGTGGGCAGGTGGAGATCCAGGACGCCCCCGTGCCGGTGCTCGATGCCCTGATCAACAAGCTGAGACTGGCTGGCGCCCGGATCGAGGCGGGCGAAGGCTGTCTGCTGGTTGCAGGCGGCAATGATCTGAGAGCCGTCAGCTTCCAGGCGCTGCCCTACCCCGGCCTCGCAACCGACCTGCACGCACCCATGGCGGCGCTCCTCACACAGGCAAGCGGGGTATCCATCATCCATGAGCGCGTGTTCGACAACCGGATGCTCTACGTTGGCGAACTCAGGAAGATGGGCGCCGAGATCGTCAGCACCGGCTCCTCCGCCATCGTCAGCGGGCCAACCAGGCTCCACGGCGCGCACGTACGCGCGCTCGATGTCCGCGCGGGCGCCTCGGTGCTGCTTGCCGCACTGGTCGCGCAGGGGCCCACCGTCATCGACGACGTGTACCACCTGGACCGCGGCTATGAGCGGCTCGACGAGAAGCTCCGCGCACTTGGCGCGGGGATCGAGCGCGCCTGATGGCCTTCGAGCTCTTCGCTGCGAAGAAGGCCGGCATCGACCTTGGGACGGCCAACATCCTTGTCTATGTGAAGGGCCAGGGAATTGTCGTCAATGAGCCCTCAGTGGTCGCGCGGCACAACCGCGACAACGCCATTGTGGCCGTCGGCAACGAGGCGCGCGCCATGCAGGGTCGCACGCCGGGTTCTATCAGCGTCATCCGTCCCATGCGCGACGGGGTGATCGCCGACTACCTGACGACGGAGGCGATGCTGCGCTACTTCATCGGGATCATCACGGGGCGCTTCAACCTCATCAGGCCCGAGGTGATGGTCACCGTGCCCGCCGGGGTGACCAGTGTTGAGCAACGGGCTGTACGCGATGCCGCCGAGCAGGCGGGTGCGCGCAAGCCGGCCCACCTTGTGCCCGAGCCCCTCGCCGCTGCCATCGGGGCGCGAATCCCCATCGGCACCGCACGCGGCAATATGGTGGTGAACATCGGCGGCGGGCGCACTGAGGCGGCGGTTATCTCGCTTTACGGCCTTGTCGTGAGCGAATCAGTGCGCATGGCCGGCGACCGCATTGACGAGGCGATCGTGGCCTACGTGAGACGGCGCCACAACCTGGTTATCGGCGAGAAGACTGCCGAGGAGATCAAGATCGCCATCGGCAGCGCCCTTGCCGTGGACGAGGGGCTTTCGACCCAGGTACGCGGCCGCGACCAGCTCAGCGGCCTTCCCAAGACGATAACGCTCACCAGCCTCGAGGTCGCACAGGCGATCCAGGACTGCCTTGGCGCAATTGTGCAGACCGTGCGCGCAACACTCGAAAAGACCCCCCCGGAACTGGCCTCCGATGTCATCGACCGGGGAATCGTGCTGACTGGCGGCGGCGCCCTGCTGCGCCATATGGATGAGCTTCTGACGCAGGAGACGGGCGTGCCCTGCTACGTCGCCGACAATCCGCTGGAGTGCGTGGCGATCGGCGCCGGGATTGCGCTCGACCACCTGGACGTCATCAAGCGCAGCCTGCCGACCGAGGAGGAGAACCTCGTCGGCCTCTTCCCGTCGCCCGAACGCTAACCGCGGGGTTCCGTTCCAATCCCGTCGAGAGAGTGGCCCAAACTTTGACCGCTGCGTCCCACCCGCCGGACCGGGCAGCGGGGCACCTGCCAACCACCGCGCAAGCCGAGCGGAGCTCTCCCCCGCCCTACTTGCCGCCCCCCTCCGCCAGCTTGATATAGAAGGTCATGCTCTGCATGGCGATCACGGGGTCGATGTGGCGGATGCTGATATCGCGGGGGACGTGCGGAGTCATGGGCGCGTAATTCAGGATGGCCCGGATGCCCGCTTTCACAAGCTGGTCGACCACCTGCTGGGCGACGGCTGCAGGAACCGCCACCACACCGATGTCGACGCGGTTGTTGTGGAGGAAGCCGTCGAGCTCGGTGGCTGCACGCACGGTGATGCCGCCGACTCTGCGCCCCACCATGGCGGGGTCGGCATCGAAAGCGGCGACAATCTGGAATCCCTGGGGCCCGAAGCCACCGTATTCCACAATCGCCTGGCCGAGCCGCCCCACGCCGACCACGCAAACGTGCCACTGGCGGTCGAGACCGAGGATCTCTCGCAGCCTTGTCAGGAGCCCGGGCACATTGTAGCCGCGTCCCTGCTTGCCAAAGCGGCCAAAGTAGCTGAGGTCCTTGCGAATCTGTGCGGGCGTGACATCGAGCGCCTGTCCCAGCGCCTGCGAGCTGACCACGGTTTCGCCCTGTTCGGCAAGCGCTGCCAGCGCCCTCGCGTAGATGGGCAGCCGGTTGATCACAACTTCCGGGATTTCGAGAGCCATGAGGAAGTCCAGCAGCTCCGGTTGTGAAATCCGTAACAGACGGAAGATAGCACCGCCTTCTTCAAAGGGTCAACGCGGACCCGGCGAGGTGAGGCGGACGAACCTACGGCGCCGGGGATGCCTGCACGAGTGCCGCCTTGATCGCGGCCGCGACCCGCCGGTCGTCGGCGGGCGCCACTGTCCTTGGGTCCAGCATCACGGCGCCATCCTCGATACGGGCGACCACCGGCGGGTCGCCGGCGCGGAGAGCCATCGCCATTGTCCCGGCGCCGGCTGGCGGCCGGATTGCCGCACACCAGGTGTCAACACCCTCGCCGGGCAGCGAGCCGCCGCCAACCATCGAGCGCTCGCGGACCACCGCGCCGGCTTCGCCAGCCAAAGAGGCCCAGCGGCGGGCGCGTCGCTTCAGGCCGGGAAGGCCCCGCCCGAGCATCTCCCACACAGGTATCTCGCAGGCTTCGCTCCCTTCGACGTAGGCGCGGAGGGTGGCATCGAGGGCGGCGATGGTGATCCTGTCGACACGCAGGGCCCTCGCCAGCGGGTGACGGCGGAGCCGCTCGACCGTTTCGGCGATGCCCACGACGATGCCGCACTGGGGGCCGCCCAGGAGCTTGTCGCCGCTGAACATCGCCAGTGTGGCGCCGGCCCCGATGCTCTCCTGCACCGTTGGTTCACGGGCGAGCCCGTAGGCGCGCGTATCGACCAGGCAGCCGCTGCCCAGGTCATCGAGGAGGAGCACGTTGCGCTCGCGCGCCAGCGAGGCGAGCTCGCCGATCACTGGCTCGGCGGTAAATCCAACCACGCGGAAGTTCGATGGATGGACGCGAAGGATGGCGGCAGTCTCAGGAGTGATTGCCTCCGCGTAGTCGCGCAGATAGGTCCGGTTCGTGGTACCGGCTTCCACAAGGCGCGCACCGCTCTGGTGCAGCACGTCGGGGATGCGGAACCCGCCGCCAATCTCGACGGCCTGCCCGCGCGAAACGATCACCTCGCGGCCGGCGGCCAGGACCTGCAGCACCATGAGCAGGGCGGCGGCGTTGTTGTTCACCACCAGGCCGTCTTCAGCGCCCGTGGCCCGGCGGAGCAGGTCGCGCAGGTGCTCCTGGCGGCTGCCACGGGTCCCGGCCTCAAGGTCGAACTCAAGATTGCTGTAGCCACGTGCCACCGCCTGCATCGCGGCGAGGGCGCGTTCGCTGAGAGGGGCACGGCCCAGGTTGGTTTGCAGCAGCACGCCCGTGGCGTTGATGACCGGGCGCAGCGAAGGGCGTTGGAGCCCATTCGCCCGCGCCCTTGCCCTGGCAACGGCATCCTGGAGCGCAGGTGGTGATCCGCCGGCACGAAGCTCTTCGCGGAGCTCGCGCAGGGCCTCCCTGGCCGCCTCAACCGCGATCGCATGCGGCAGGGCGTCTGGCCCCAGCGCTCGCAGCACAGCATCGACGCCGGGGAGATCACGGAGGCTCTCGGTTCCCATCGCGGGCATTGTATCGTGGCCGCGGCCGTACGCCGCTCCCCGTGGCTGGCCGCTAACTCCGCGTTTCGCCGGAACGTGCTACGCTATCCATGAGCGCATGCAATATTGTGCCCTACTCGTATTGCTCCCTTCGTTGACGTTTGCGAGGAGTTCAGCCCGAGATAAGGCCACACCTCGCTCACACCACGAAATGGAGTACCCCTAAATACTTGACCCTTTCCCTCAGCAAGCCACGCCCGGCATCACCTGCCCGGCCTGAGCACCCCTCGGCATCCTTCCGCGACCTCGGCCTTTGCGACGAACTTGTAGCAGCGCTCGACGCTGCCGGAATGAGCACGCCTTTCCCCATCCAGGAGCTCACCATCCCCGATGCCCTTGCCGGCCGCGACGTCTGCGGCAAGGCCAGGACGGGCTCGGGCAAGACGCTCGCCTTCGGTCTGCCGCTCATTCAGCGCACCGAACCGGCCCGCAGGCGCCGGCCCCACGCCCTTGTTCTGGTGCCCACCCGCGAGCTCGCCAACCAGGTCGCCACCGCGCTCGCACCCATGGCAGAGTCCCGGGGGCTCTACCTGACCGCCATCTATGGCGGCGCATCCATGGTTCGCCAGATCCGTGATCTGCACAGCGGCGCCGACATCGTCATCGCCACGCCTGGCCGCCTCAACGACCTCCTCGATCGGCGAGAGCTTTCGGTCGCGGAGGTCGCAACCGTCGTCATCGACGAGGCGGACCAAATGGCCGACATGGGCTTCCTGCCCCAGGTTCGCGCCATTCTCGAACGCATCGAGACCCGCCACCAGACACTACTCTTCTCGGCCACGCTCGATGGCGCCATCGGCAGCCTCGTGGCCGAATACCAGCATGACCCGGTGCGCCACGAAGTGGTCTCGCCCACGGCTTCGGTGGAGACGCTCGAACAGCGGTTCATCGGCGTGGAACGGCTGCACAAGCTGAAAGTGGCGGCCACCATCTGCGCGGCCGGGCGACGGAGCCTCGTCTTCGTTCGCACGAAGCACGGCGCCGACCGGTTGGCCCGCCAGCTTTCCGGTGAGGGCGTCGCTGCTGCCGCGATTCACGGCGGCCTGAACCAGAACCGTGGCGAACGGACGCTCGCCGCTTTCGCATCGGGCCGGTCGCCGGTTCTTGTCGCAACCAACGTTGCCGCTCGCGGCCTCCACGTCGATGACATTGACACGGTCCTCCACTTTGACCTTCCCGAAGACGGGAAGACCTACCTCCATCGTTCTGGGCGTACTGCACGGGCGGGCGCCGATGGGCTGGTGGTGACGCTTGTACTGCCCGAGGAAGCGCGCCAGGCCCGCTCGTTACAGAATGAGGCCGGGATCAGGGTCGCCACCGTGACCATGCAGCCCGGTGACGAGCGACTGCTCGATCTGGGCGCATGGACGCCGCCCGTTCCCGCACCCGGAACGGCAGACAGGGATGGCCACACCGCGGAATTCCGGGCGCAGCGTGGTTTCCACTCAAGGCGTGACCCACAGGCGCGACGCGCCAACCGGCAGAATGCATGGCAAACTCCAAATGAACGCGCTCGCCGGGAGCACGCCGGACGCACTTCACACACAGGGAAGGGAGCCTGAGAAATGTCCGAGAAAGAGTCGCTGCAAGTCGAAGGGGTCGTGACCCAGGCCATGCCAAGCGCCACCTTCAAAGTGGAACTGGGCAACGGGCACGAAGTGCTCGCCTACATCAGCGGCAAGATGCGCAAGCACTACATCAAGGTCCTCCCGGGGGACCGGGTGCTCGTTGAGCTCTCGCCGTACGACCTCACCCGGGGCCGCCTGACGTTCCGGTTCCGCTAGGAGCCGGGAGACCCCTGCCCGCCGCCTGTCCATGTGCGTGCCATCGCGCTAGGATTCCCGCATCTTGAGTTCCGTGGGAAAGACAGCATGGCTTACGAACTGATCCTCACAGAGACGCGAGGCCGCGTCGGAATCATCACCCTCAACCGGCCAGAACGGTTGAACGCCTTCAACTATCAGCTCCTTGGCGAGGTGAAGAGCCAGGTAGAGGCGTGGAACGTCGATCCGGCGATCGGCGCAATCGTCATGACAGGTGCCGGGCGTGCCTTCTGCGCAGGTGCGGACATGGGCGGCTGGTCGCAGGAGATTCAACAGCGCGAGGCAGGCGAGACCACAGCCCGCCAGCAGCGCCAGGCTGAGGCCGGCGAGGCGGAGTCGTGGACCGAGTTCATGATGCGCTCCAAGCCCTTCATCGCCGCCATCAACGGCCCGGCCATCGGCGTCGGCCTGACGATGATCCTTGCGGCCGATGCCCGCATCGCTTCGGAGAACGCTCGCCTTGCGATGCGTTTCGTCCGCGTCGGCGTGATCCCCGAGCTGGCCAGCACCCACCTCCTCTCGCACATCGTTGGCGTCACGCATGCGCTGGAACTCATGCTCTCGGGGCGCATAATCGACGGTGCTGAGGCGGGGCGTATCGGGCTCGTCAACCGGGTGGTGCCGCACGATCAGCTCATGGAGCATGCAGTCGCCACCGCGGCGGAAATCGCATTCAACCCTACGGAGAGCCTGGCCGCCATCAAGCGGTTGACGTGGCAGAACCTCCTTGAGGGCGATGTCCGCGGTGCGATGAAGCGCGAGAACGCGGAGTTCGCGGCGGCGCAGGCGCGGCCGGCGTGGAAGGAGGCCGTCACCGCCTTCCGCGAAAAGCGCGACCCCGACTTCCACCGGGCCTGAGCAACTCGCGGGATCGGAGTGGGCTGGCACGTTGAGCCGGACTCCGCTTTGAGTCACCAGGTTGCAACCGGCCCGCCCCCCGCAATTCACCTGTCTCCTACGGCCTCTTATGACATTATTCGCGCCAGCGACATAGTCTCGTGATTGCGCATCGGACCATGCGCAGCACTTCGGAGAGCGAAAGGGCAAACCCGTCGAGAGGCGGGGACGCAAAGCTACGGGTCTGACGCCCGCACGGGCAAGATCGCCGGGTTACCGAAACTTGAAGAGCTCCAGCGACATTGGAGGTTCTTCGCAATGCTCAAGGAAGCAGCCCAGCCCACTGTCCAGACAGGTACTCGCCGACTGGGGCTCACCATTGCCCTGCTTGCCGCCGCCTTCATTGCGCTATTCGGACGTGCAGGCGATGCAAGGGCAGGCCTCGCCTGGTGCGCCACTGACCCGATCATTTCGGTCAATGGCCAGGAGATCTCGGTGTGGATAAACGTCCCTGCCGATCGGGTGGCCGATGTTGAGGAGGCCGTGATCGTGTTCCACGTTCCGCGGAATGCCGACGTGGACGTGGTCTACGTTGACCAGAGCCTCTTCCCCGAGCGGGTCGTGATCAAGAAGGATCTGCCCTACTGGAAGGAAGGCTGGGGGCCACTTGTGGTGTGGGGCAGTCTTTCGATCGAGGCTGAAGGCCGGCCGTTCCGCGCCGCCGTGGAAGTCATCGATGCCGTAGGCGCTGAGTGGTACTTCGGCGCTTCCTACCGCGACATCTCCTTCAGGGCCCGGGCGTCCCGTTAGCCCTGGCCCATTCTCACCTGCTGAACATGAAAGAGACAGAAGGAGCGCCCCCAGATGGAACCCCGGCGTGAACGCAACGTGCAGGTGGTCGTTTTCGCGGTCTTTGGGCTTGCCGCCTCGGCCGAGGCGGTCGCCATTGCCACCGGCGGAGTACCCGGCCTTCGCGAACTGGCAGCCGGAGCGATGCTCTTTGCGCTCGTCGTAGCCAGCCGGCTCTTCCCGCTGCACATCGGCTACAAGCGCAAGATGCTTACAGATAGCGGCTCGCTGTTCGCGGCCGCACTTGTTCTCCAGCCCTGGCTTGCGGGCGCGGTAGCCGCGGGCGGGATGGGCGCCGCCGAGCTCGTGAGCCAGCGCACCGGCGCGCGCAGCCTCAAACAGCTTGTTTTCAACTCCAGCCAGCGCCTGCTGAGCGTGATGGCTGCTGCAACCGTGTTTCATGCGCTCACGGCCGAGCCTCTCACAGAGCCGGGGGTTTCTCTTGGTATGGCTGCCACAGTGGCAGTTGGCGCGATGTTCATCACGAACGATCTGCTGCTCCTTGGTGTTATCTTCGCCCAGGTTGGGCGCAGCATCTTGAGGGACTGGCTCGTCGATAGAAGTGACGTCCCCTATGACCTCGCCCTCTATGCCTCGGGCTTTGTGGTGGCGCTTGCAGCAAGCTTCCACCTCTGGCTCCTGCCACTGCTCGTGTTCCCGATTGCCGTCTTCCACCGCGCGATGCGCACGCAGGTCACTCTGCGCACGCAGACACGCGAGGCAGTCGAGGCGCTCGCAGACGTGGTCGACATGCGCGACCCGTACACGTTCAACCACTCGCACCGGGTGGCCGAATTCGTCCGCGGAATCGGCGTTCACCTCGGCCTGTCCCAGGACGTTGTGGAGGAGATAGCCGCGGCGGCCCGGGTCCACGACGTCGGCAAGATCGGCGTCCGTGATGCCGTACTTCTGAAGGCCGGTCCCCTCACCGACGAGGAGTACGCCGAGATCAAGCGTCACCCGGACATCGGGGCGAGGCTGACAGCCCGGTTCCCGGATTTCGCGCGTGGCACGGCCTATATCCGTCACCACCACGAACGGTGGGATGGCCGCGGCTATCCACAGGGCCTGCGCGGGCAACAGATCCCGCTGGGTGCACGCATCATCTCCGTGGCTGACACCTACGATGCCCTGACTTCGAGCCGCGTTTACCGTTCTGCCCTGGACGAGGATGTAGCCCGGGCCGAGCTCGCGCGGGTCGCCGGAACGCAGCTCGACCCGGAGGTCGTTACCGCCTTCTTTGCCTTCAAGGGCTGGGTACCAGCCGGCATTGGCCAAACCAATGCCAGCCGGGCAACCGTTCCTGTCAGTACTACGCCGGTCTGAACGTCGATGGCAGCGAAGCCCCTGCGGTCAGTCACGAGCGTGCCGGTTTCATTCAGTGTGGGCCAGGCCCTGCTCGGAGCTGTGCTGGGCCGCGACCTTTCCGGCGTGGTCACGCGGGCAATGCTGCTCGCCGCCGCAATCCCTGTAGTTGTTGTTGCGCTTGCTGCCCGATTTACGGTCGCCCAGACCGTCCTGGCTCTTACCGTGGCATTGGCGGCAGGCGCGACCATGGCCCGACTGGTTGCCAGCGTCGCGATAGGCCGCCTCAAGACAGCGGTTGCCGCAAGCCTCCATGTGGCCGAGACGGGCAACACAATCGCCGTCCCCTCGTCGTGGCTCGCAGAGGCAAACGGGGTCTCGTCGGCTGTGAACGGTATTGTGTCCCGCTTTGGCGAGACCACCCGCCGCCTCCAGCGCCAGGCGTTGCACGACTCCCTGACTGGGCTCCCAAACCGGGAGCAGTTCCTTGGCAGGCTTACCCGCGCCCTTCGCAACTCGCGTCACCATGCAGGGCCGCTGGCGGTGATGTTCCTGGATGTGGATGACTTCAAGTTGCTGAACGATACCATGGGACACGGCGCAGGTGACGCCTTCCTCCTGGCGTTCAGCCAGCGTCTTCACAGCGCCGTCAGGGGGCGCCATACCATTGCGCGGCTTGGTGGCGATGAGTTCGCCATCATCATCGAAAGTGCAGCCGCCGAGTCGGAGGCGCGGGCAATCGCTGAGCACCTCCAGCAGGCACTCCACCGGCCCTTCAGCATTGGCGAGAAACAGGTCCGGGTGACCGCGAGCATCGGCATTGCCGTGACCGGTACCCGAAACGTCACTGCTACCGAGATCCTGCGGGTGGCCGATGTGGGCCTATACCAGGCAAAGGACCGCGGAAAGGCGCGCTATGCAGTGCTCCGGGCAGACGCTCCTCTTGCCCAACGGCGCCTGGCCAGCTGATTCCGTTGCGGCCACGCCTACACACCCCAGTGCCACCAGGCAAGCGCTGTGACCACCAGTAACCCGGCCGATGTAGCAAGGGTGGCGGCCGCCAGCCAGCCGCTCCGGGCACGTTCGCCGGCCGCCGGCGCGGGCACCTGTGGCAATATCTCCCGCTCCTCGCTGTTGGCGATGCGCCAGCGGGCGACCACTCTCTCAACGTCGAGGGGGGCAACGGTGGTGGGTGGGCCCTCAAAAGCCAGCGAGTTCACCCTGACGATGCGTTCATTCAGCGCCTCGATCCTGGCCCGCACCCCGGCTTCGGTATCGAGGCGCATCGCCTCATCGAGGGCGCGCTCCGTTTCGCCGCGGATGCGGAGGGACGCGGGCAGGAACGAAATGCGCTCCCTCTTGAGCACTGCCCGGGCCCACCAGAGTTCGTCGTCGGTCCCGGGGTCAGCGGGGAGCGGGGCTCCTTCGCCCGGTAGGCCCGAGAAGCGCCCTTCGGCCTGTGCCTGCCGGATGAGCGATTCCGTCCACGATTCCCAGGTAACCCGCGCCGGTTTCGGGTCGGCCACTCTGCAGCCTTCTTCCGTGGGGCAGAACCCCCACGGCCATCGTGTCACACACTACAATGACCCCGCCATGCCCAGAGCCATCGATGTCCACATCCACCCGCCTCGCGGCGTCCCTTCCTCCCAGGCGGAGCAGATCATGTCCGCCTACTTCAAGTCTGGCCACCGGCCGGTTGACCCATCCGAGATGGCGGACTACTACGCCGAACGCGATATCTTCGGGGTTCTTGTCGACATCGACGACTCGTCGCAGACAGGCCGCCCGTTCACGGGAAACGATTACATCGCAGGGCTGGTGCAGCGCTGGCCGAAGCAGTTCCTTGGCTTTGCCAGCGTGGACCCGCACCAGGGACGTCTCGCGGTGCGCGAGCTCGAACGCGCCGTGAAGGACCTCGGCCTGCGTGGCCTGAAGCTGCACGCCTCGATGCAGCGCTTCTTCCCGAACGATCGCGCCTTCTACCCTCTCTGGGAAAAGACGGCCGAGCTTGGAATCCCCGTAATGTTCCACAGCGGCATGACAGGCGTCGGGGCGCGCACGCCCGGGGGAGGCGGCATCAAGTTCGAATACTGCCGGCCGATCCCATACATCGACGATATTGCCGCCGACTTCCCGGCGCTCCAGATCATCATGGCGCACCCGGCCTTCCCATGGGTCACCGAGCAGCTGGCGATCCTCAACCACAAGCCCAACGTCTGGATCGACCTCTCCGGCTGGTCGCCCCTCTACTTCGACCCCCTGCTCATCCAGTACGCCAACTTCCTCATCAGCGACCGCGTGCTGTTCGGGAGCGATTACCCGGTGATCCAGCCCGACCGGTGGCTGCGCGACTGGAAAGAGGTGGGGTTCCGGGATGAGGTGCGCCGCGGAATCCTCTTCGACAACGCGAACCGGTTGCTGGGGCTGGACCTCCAGTACACGGGAAACGAGCAGGGTTAGTCACCGGGCGTGCGGCGGGCCATCACGTGCAGGTCAGCCGGTGGCAGTTCGACGGTCCAGGTCTGCCGGCCGGCCACCCCCATCACCTCGTAGGGGCGCGCCGCCAGCTCAACCTCAAGGGCCGGGCCGGCGCCAGTGGGGGTGAGCCTGAGCGTGTGCGTCGCGCCGTAAGCGAGGTCCTCCACGATCGCGGCTTCGAGGAGGTTGACTGCAGTGTGGTCGCGTGGCTCGCCACGGTGGAGGACCACCCGCTCGGCGCGAATACAGATGTCGACCGCCTCCCCCGGGCGCGGGCCCGTGCCCATCGCCGGGGGAGCGCAGCGCAGGGTGAGGCCGCGGACATCGACGACCGGGGCCCCACTATCAATCCCCCGGACCGTTCCCTCGAAAATGTTGGCCACCCCGGTGAGCTCGGCAACCCGCCTCGATGCAGGATGCCGGAACACCGACTCGCGTGCGTCACACTGCAGCACGCGCCCTGCGTCGAAGACCGCCAGGCGGTCGGCAAGGAGGTGAGCCTCGCGCAGGTCGTGGGTTACGAAGACGATGGTAAGGCCGCGTTCGGCACGCAGGCGCAGGAGTTCGCGCCGGAGCCCCGCCCGCAGGGACTCGTCCAGCGCGCTGAACGGCTCGTCGAGGAGCAGGAGGCTTGCGTCACGAGCGAGGGCCCGGGCGAGTGCCACGCGCTGCTGCTGGCCGCCGCTGAGCGACCCGGGACGGCGATCGCCGTACCCTTCGAGCTGAAGGGCGGCCAGCAGCCGCTCGACTCGCTGGCGCCGGGATTGCCCCGCACCCCGGGGCATGCCGAAGGCGATGTTCTGGCCAACCGACATTTGCGGGAAAAGGGCAAGGTCCTGCACAACATAACCTACGGCCCGGCCCTGGGGAGGGACGTTGACGCCGCGCGCCGAATCGAAGACGGCCTGGCCGTTGATATCGATGCGCCCGCGCACTGGCTGCATGAGCCCGGCGATGGCCTGGAGGGTGACGCTCTTTCCTGCTCCTGAGTGCCCGAACAGCACCAGGATCTCATCGTTCGCCTTGAGAGAGGCCTCGCAGGTGAAGGCGCCGAGCGTCAGCGTGGCGTCGAATTCGAGGCTCATGGTTGGCGGAGGCCACGGGCGGCCACTGCCCGGAAGAGCGTGAGGACGGCAAGGGCGACGCCGAGGAGGATAAGGGAGAGCACGATGGCGCCATCGAGGCCAAGCGCGCTGCCGCTGAACGCTTCGATGATTGCCAGCGGCATGGTCTGCGTCTTCCCCTCGAGGTTGCCCGCGAAGATAAGGGTGGCGCCGAGTTCGCCCATGGAACGGGCCCAGCAGAGGACGATGCCGGCCAGCAGGGCGGGCCAGGCCTGGGGAAGGGTGATCCTCAGGAACGTGCGCGTGCGCGAGGCCCCAAGCGTATAGGCGACGCGCTCTATCTGTGGGTCGATGGCATCAAAGCCGCTGCGCGCGGCGCGGAAGAAGAACGGCGCCGAGACGAGCATCTGCGCCATGATCACCGCCGTGGTGCTGAAGCCAAAGGTGTACCCGGTGAGGCTATCGATCGGCTCGCCGAGCAACCCCCTTCTCCCGAAAGCGGTGAGAAGGGCGACCCCGGCGACCGTGGGCGGCAACACAATGGGCAGGTCAACCAATCCATCGACCACGACTTTGCCCGGGAACCGGGAGCGCGAGAGGGCATACGCCAGCGGCGTCCCAAAGACGGCGGCCAGCGTCGCGGTCGTCGTCGATGTCCACAGCGAGAGCCAGAGTGCTTCCCGCGTCTGCCGGTGCGTGGCCAGGTCCCAGAAACCGCCGTTCTCAACAGCGCGCTGCGCGAGGCCCACAAACGGCAGCACGAAGAACAGCGCGACGACGATCGCCAGGAAGGCAACGGTCGTCTTCGCTGTCCGGTCAAGACGCGGTCCGCTCAGACCGGGAACATGCCTATTCCAACTCAATGGCCAAAGCCGTACTTCTGCAAGATCGCCTGACCCGCATCGGAAAGGACGAAGGCGATGAAGCCCGCCGCCACCTCCGCATGGCCGCTCTCAGTGAGCGTGGCGATAGGATAGCGGGCAATGACGTTGTACTTCTCGGGGATGGGCACAGTCTTCACCTGCGCGCCGGCCACCGCGGCGTCGGTCGCGTAGACGATTCCGGCGTCGGCTTCGCCCGTCTGCACCTTGGCGAGCACGGCCCGGACGTCCGCCTCGTTGCTCTTGAGGTTCGCCAGCGCCTTCTCCGAGAAGTCCGCCGAGATCCCCCCGCTCGCCGCCGAGGCATTGGTGAAGATGGTGCGAGAGTAGTTGCCGATGGGCACTGCCGGGGCGGCCAGGACAAGCTTGACGCCCGGCTTGACGAGGTCCTCAAAGGCCTTCACCGGCGAGCCGCTCGCCGGGACCACAACGACCGGGATATTCGTGGCGAATATGACCGGCGGCCCGGCCAGGTTCTTGTCGGCGACCTTCTTCATGTTGGCGCTGTCGGCGGATGCGAAGACATCGCCGGGCTGGCCCTGGTCGATCTGCGTTGCCAGCGCCGAAGAGGCGCCGAAGTTGAAGGTCACATGCGTGCCAGGATTGGCGGCCTCGAACGCCTTGCCCAACTCCTTGAAGGCGTCGGTCAGCGAGGCGGCGGCGAAGACGGTGATGTCTCCCTGCAGAGTCACTTTGGCCGGTGTGGGCGTCGGGGCCGTCGTTCCCGCTGTGTCCGGAGACGCGGCCGGGGCATCCTTCGAATCGTCTGACCCGCAGGCGGCGGTCAGCAGCGCCAGCGCGGTGGCCAGCACAGCCGCCAGCACCAGCACAAGTGACGGTCGCCGGCGGAGTTGCAGTCTCAAGCAGTCACCTCGATGTCGTGTTTGGTGGCGATGAGTTCGTCTGCGTACTCCTGGAGCCAACTGAGCGTCGCGATCGCAGCGGAGGCCTTGGAGCCGAGGACGAGCTTCTGGAAACCGGTTGGCTCGGTGTGCGCGATCTGCGCCACCACGCGGCTGCGGTAGACCTGGCAGGCCGCGATCTGTTGCTCGAGCAGGGTTGCCTCAGCCGCCGCGTCTATCTGGTGAAGGAAGTAGAGCTTGAGCAGGAAGTCCAACCGCACATCCCGCATGCGCTCCGAGGGCGCGCGCAGCCAGGCGTCAACAAGCACCTCCCCCGCCGGCGTGAGGTGGAACACCCGGCGAGGAGGGTGGGCGCCGGTTCGCTGTTCGCACCCTTCGATCAGGCCGCGCCTCTCCAGGTTCTTGAGGTTCGCGTAGAGGAGGCTCTGCTCAAGCCGGATCACGTCGGGGAGCCCGTCACGCTCCATGAAGCGGGCCATTTCGTACCCGTGCTTCGGACCAAGCCTGAGCATCGCGAGGACGGTGTATTCGCCGGTTGCCAGCTCCTTTTTGGTCACAGACCGAGTATAGAAGGTCTGACTACTCAGGCTATGACTAGGATCATACGGACTAGAGAATCATGGGCTCGCGCCGGGTGAATTCGTAGAGCATGGCCGGGCGGAACGGCCCCTGGCGCACTGCCTGCCCCGTCTCCTTTACGAGCCCAAGCCCGAGGACCCGCTTGCGGAAGTTCCGCTTGTCGAGCTTCTCGCCGAGGATCGCTTCGTACACCTTCTGCATCTGTGTGAGGGTGAACCGCGGCGGCAGGAGGCTGTAGCCGACGTTGGTGTATTCGAGCTTGTTGCGGAGCCGCACTGCGGCATAGCGGATGATCTCCTCATTGTGAAAGGCGAGCCCCTCGAGCCCGCGCACGGGCTGCCAGGCCGGCCGCCATTCCAGGTCACCACGGAGCCGCGTACGCGCGAAGTCAACGAGCGCGAAGTAGGTGATGATCGCCTCAGCGCGTCCTTCGCCCAGGCGGTCGAAGGTGAAGAGCTGTTCGAGGAATACGTCCGAGACCCCCGTTTCGTCCGCCAGCTTGCGCGTGGCGGCGCCATCGAGGGTTTCTTCGGGCAGCAACAGCCCCCCGGGCAGCGCCCACTCGCCGGCGTAGGGCTCGGCCGCGCGCTCGATCAGGAGCACCGAAAGCTGCTCCTGAACGACGGTAAGAATGACCAGGACGACTGCGACGGGCACGGGGAGAGTGTATCTGGTCGCGCCGAAACGCTCAGACTCGCGGGGCTACCTCGCGCATGAACGCGCGCAGAGTAGCCAGCAGCTCCCGCACGGTACGGATGGGCAGCGAAAGCACAAGCTCATCGAGGCCGGCGGCGGCGTAGTCGCGGATGTCGCCCGCCTGCTCGGCGGGGGCGCCGCTGAGGGGCAGCCGGGCGCTCCCGGCAGGAAGGCGCGCCGGGGGCATGTGACGGAGCACTACCCGGCCTGGCGTCCGGCCAAAGCGCGCACACGCCGCCCGCGGTAGTCACCGGCGAGGCGGGCGAAGTCGTGGGGTGCGAGGTTCATGGGATGCCAGCCATCGCCGAGCTCGCCCGCGCGGCGGATACTCGCGCGGCCGTTTCCGCCCACAAGGATGGGAATAGCGCCCCGCCGCGATGCAGCGCCCTTGGGAAACATGCGCATGTTGGCGTACTCCTTCCACCGTCCCGAGAACGTCGAGGTCTCTTCCTCCCAGAGGTTGCGGAGCACGCGGATCGCCTCGTCGGTTCGCGGCCCGCGCTCCTCAAAGGGCACACCGAGGGCGGAGAACTCCTCGGCCAGCCAGCCGGCGCCCACCCCTGCGGTCAGGCGGCCGTTGCTGATGTAGTCCACCGTCCCCAGGAACTTGGCGGTGAAGACCGGGTCCCGGTAGGGGAGGATGATCACGCTGGTGCCCAGTTCGATATGGCTGGTCTCGGCGGCCAGGAAGGCGAGCACCGCGAGAGGCTCGTCCATGAACTCGGGGATGTAGCTCGACCCGGAGGGCACGATGATGTGGTCGCTCACCCAGATAGAATCGAAGCCGAGATCCTCGATCGCGTGCGCCATCGCGCGCAGCGAATCGGCTGTGGCGAATTCGTTCGACTGGGGAATGGCTACGCCGTAGCGCATTGCCGGCCTCCCGGGCAGATGGTGGAGGCCATGAGCGTACACGCAGAAGCACGCTGGTCCCAGCTTCCGGCCGTGACGCACACCCGCAACCCCCGTGAGCAGCCGCCGGGCGCGCAGGCGCATCACATGGAGCGGAAAGGGATCGTAAGCTAGAATCCCCGAGAGCCGGGCGCAAGGCCCGGCCCCTGTTTGGCCGCCTCTTCCGCAAATCCAGGAAGACGGCCTCGATTGGAATGCGTGGCAACTCACGGTCTTCCCGGCACTGGCCTGGAACAGAGCAGGGCCCCTGTGGCCCGGCTCTGGGGTGCAGTTGCGTTGATGATCGTCATCGCCATGCCGGGAATCGTTCTCCGCGTTGCGGGGGTGCATCCAACTCCCGTTGTTAGCGCGGTCATCTTTGGTCTTGCCATCCTGGCGGCCGCCTTCATCCTGAGCTGGGCTGCGGAGACGGCTGAGATGGACATCTCCCAGGGCCTGGCGCTGGCAATCATTGCCCTCATCGCCGTGTTGCCCGAATACGCCGTGGACCTGGTGCTGGCGTGGAAGGCGGGCGCCGACCCCGCGGAAGCGGAACGCGGCCTGGCAATCGCCAACATGACCGGCGGCAACCGGCTCCTCATCGGCATTGGCTGGCCACTGGTATTCGCCCTCTTCGTGTTCCGCACAAAGCTGAAGGAACTTGTGGTTGACCGCCAGCGTTCGCTCGAGGTCGCCTTCCTCAGCGTCGCCACGCTCTACGTGATCTTCATCCCCCTGCGGCACACCGTCAGCGTCATCGACACCATCGTGCTGGTGTCACTTTTCGTCATCTATCTGTTCTTCACGAGCCGGATTGAAGGCGAGGATGTGGAACTGGTGGGGCCGGCGCGCGCCATGGGCATGCTCCCCAATGTCCGCCGGCGTACGGCGGTGACGCTGCTGATGATCTACAGCGCCGTGGCGATCTTTGCCTCGGCCGAGCCTTTCGCCGAGTCGCTGGTGCACATCGGCGAGGATTTCGGTGTCTCGGAGTTCCTGCTGATCCAGTGGCTGGCGCCCCTTGCATCCGAATCGCCCGAGGTGCTCGTGGCGAGCCTCCTCGCGTGGCGGGGGCGCGCTGCTGCCGGCATGGGCGCGCTCATCTCCTCGAAGGTGAACCAGTGGACGCTGCTGATCGGCACGCTGCCCATTGCTTTCCTGGTCTCGGCCGGTGAGTTCTCGTTCACGGGCGGTCTGCCCCTGGACGACCGGCAGCGGGAGGAGATCTTCCTGACGGCCGCCCAATCGGCGTTTGCGATTGCCGTCTTCGTCAACCTGCAGATGAACCGGCGCGAAGCGGTGGCGCTCTTCCTGCTGTTCGCGACCCAGCTATTCATCACCAACGAGAGCGCCAGGCTGGTGTTTGCCGGGGCCTACACGGTGCTCTGCATGGTCCTGCTTGTGGCGAACCGGCGCGATGTCCCGGTCACGGCGAAGGCGGCGTGGCATATGCTCAGGGGCCGGAAGGTCGAGGAGAGTGAGCCGCCGCCGGCCGCCAGCGCCCATCCGTCTCACAGCGAAGCGTCAGACTAGCCTCGCACACACCAGGAACACCGGGAGAGCCGCGGGAATCGGGGGGTGGGGACTGGTACGCCCGGTAGGACTCGAACCTACGGCCTTTAGGTCCGCAACCTAACGCTCTATCCGCTGAGCTACGGGCGCGCGTACCAGGGTGGTGCCGAAGGTGAGATTTGAACTCACACGCCCGTGAAGGACACTACGCCCTGAACGTAGCGCGTCTGCCATTCCGCCACTTCGGCACCTGGATCCCATTATGGGAGTCGCTCCCCGAGCATTCAACCGCGGCTCTCCGTTCGCGCGGGTACGGGCAGGCCCAGCGCTTCGGCGGCCCTGCGCGGCGCCGTGGCGAGCGGCCTGGCTGTGACGGCCGGGATGCCCAGCCGCTGGCACTCACCCCTGAGCCAGGCGCCGTATTCGTAGCTGAGGTCTGCCAGCCGGTGGCGCGGCTCGTTATTCGCGGCTCCGCCGGCCTCGGCCTCCATGGTTGCCCGGAGCTCAGCACGGGATGGTTCGAACAGGAAGGCTGCTTTCGCCGCGCCCTCTCCCGGCAACGACAGTGCGGCAGCGAAGGCAGGCAACAGCCACGCCCCTTCCACCACCAGCCCCGGTCCGGCGTGCGCCTGGTATCGAATGGAGGGTTCCAGCGCCTCGCAGACCGCGCCCGCCGCCTTCCTGAACTGCTCCACCAGCTCGCCGATGCGCGCTTGCTCCGCGCCCTCCATTCCCGGGAACAGGTGCAGCGCGGGCTGCTGGTCGCGCGGGACAACCTCCTTCAACGCGCGCCAGCAGTCGTCGGTTCTCAGCAACAGGACGCCGAGGTCGCGGGCCATGTGGCCGGCCACGGCGGCGGTTCCGGTGCCGGCGCCGCCACCAATCAGGACGATGGGCGGGGGCCCTCCCGGCGCCGCGCTCCTTACCAACCCTGCCTGTACCTCAAGGCCCGGCCGGCGCCGGCGCCGGTGTGGCGCCCCCCCTCACAGGCTATCTGCCCGTTGACCACCACCATGGCGATTCCCTGCGGCTCCTGCTTCGGCTCCTTGTAGGTTGCGGTGTCGCGGATCGTCGCCGGATCAAAGAGGACGAGGTCGGCGAAATGCCCTTCGCGCACCAGGCCGCGCCCCGACAGGCCGAAGCGCTCGCAGGAGAGGCTTGTCATGCGCCGGATTGCCTCTTCCAGGGAGATGACGCCACGCGCGCGAACGTATTCGGCGAGGACGCGCGGCATGGTGCCGAAAAGGCGCGGGTGCGGCCGCCCTTTGAGGTCGGGGATGCCATCGGAACCGATCATCATGCGCGGGTGGCGCAGGTTGGTCTCGATGTCAGCCTCGTCGATGATGAAGTGGGTGCAGATGATCTGCTTGCCCCTCGGGGCCGTGAGCAGGTCGCGCACGGTCTCCGATAGGCTGCACTCCCGCTCGGCGGCAATCTCGGGGATCATCATCCCTTCCACTGCGGGCGTGTCCGGGCAGCTGTTGATCATCACGTTGGCGGCCCACTCCTCGTCGATGGCATCGAGGTTGACGTACTGCCACATGGGGCCGCTCCCGGCGGTGTAGGGGTAGACGTCGAGGGTGACCTCCTGCCCTCCCGCCACGGCCTGGTCAACGCGCGCCAGCGAATCGCGCACGCGGCCCCAGTTGGCCTTTCCCGCTGCCTTGTGATGGCTGATATGCACGGCCACGCCCGCCTTGCTGCCGATGTGAAGGGCCTCTTCGACGGCTTCGAGGAGGCGGTCGCCTTCGTTGCGCATGTGGGTTGCATAGATGCCGCCGAAAGGCGCTGCCTCTGATGCCAGTGCCACCACCTCATCGGTGGAAGCGTACCGTCCGGGCTCATAGATCAGGCCTGTGGAAAAGCCAACGGCGCCCTGCGTCATGGCCTGCGCCACGTGCCCTCGCATCTCGGCGAGCTCGCCCGCTGTCGGGGGACGCTTCTCCAGCCCCACAACGTGGGCGCGCACGCGGTTGTGCCCCACGAGCATGGCATTGTTTATCGCGGGACGCAGAGCGAGGCAGGCTTCGAAGTAGCTGTCCAGGTCTGTCCAGGTGGACCCTGGGCCGGCGATGTCGCCCGGCATGTAGGTGCGGCCGGGCTCGTTCGGGATCGTGCTGAAGCCGCAGTTGCCGCTCACCTCGCTGGTCACACCCTGGGCGAGCTTGAACTCCATTCCCGGGTAGCGAAGGAAGGCCCCGTCGTCGTGGGAGTGCGTGTCCACAAACCCGGGGCAGAGAACCAGCCCGCTGGCATCGACCTCCCGTGCGGCAGCCCCGGCGGCGCCAACGCGCGTGATACGGTCGCCAGTGACCTCGACATCGGCGCGAATGCCGGGCGAACCTGTCCCGTCGATAACGGTGGCATTGCGGAAGGCAAGGTCGGCGGGCATGGCAGGCTCCTGGAGGGCTGGATTCCGCTCGCCCCAAAGCGTACATGAGCGCGCCCCGTGACGCCGCCGGGCTGGAGCGGCTACGGTGGTTCTACCTTTCAGGTGGGGAGGCCAAATGTCCGGAACGCCACTGGACCACGCCAATCGGCTTGCGCGCGAGACCAGCCCCTATCTGCTCCAGCACGCGGGCAATCCCGTCGACTGGTACACGTGGGGCGAAGAGGCGTTCGCCGCCGCGCGCGAGTCGGACCGGCCGATCCTGCTCTCAATCGGCTACAGCTCGTGCCACTGGTGCCACGTGATGGCGCACGAGTCGTTCGAGGACCCGCAGGTGGCGGCGCTCATGAACGGCTGGTTCATCAACATTAAGGTCGACCGTGAGGAGCGCCCGGACGTTGACAACGTGTACATGACCGCCGTCCAGGCGCTCACCGGGCAGGGCGGCTGGCCGCTGACGGTCTTCCTCACCCCGGACCTGGAACCGTTCTATGGGGGCACGTATTTCCCGCCCGTGGACCAGTTCGGGCGCCCTGGTTTTCCACGGGTGCTCGAGGCGCTGCACCAGGCCTGGGAAAACGATCGGGCGCGCATTCACGGCTCGGCGAGCGAGATCGCACGCCGGCTGCGGGCGGCCGCGAGCGGCCGCGCGGTGGGGGCTCCGGGGGTCCTGGACCAGTTGCCGCGTCAGGCCTTTCACACCTTCCGGGGCGCCTTCGACCCCGAGTGGGGCGGTTTTGGGGGGGCTCCGAAGTTCCCATCGGCCGGGAACCTGGAGTTCCTGCTTGCCTACCATGTGAGGGAGGGGAGGGCGCGCGACGTGGGCGCGCTCGAAATGGTCCTCCATACGCTGGACCGGATGGCGGCCGGCGGTATCTACGATCAGCTGGGCGGGGGCTTTGCGCGCTATAGCGTAGACCGGCAGTGGCAGGTGCCCCACTTCGAGAAGATGCTCTACGACAACGCCCAGCTTGCCCGGGTCTACCTGCATGGCTACCAGCTCACCCGCGCCCCGCGGTTTGAGCGCATCGCCCGCGAGACGCTGGACTACCTCCTCAGGGAGATGCAGCACCCGGAGGGCGGCTTCTACTCCGCCCAGGATGCCGACAGCGAGGGCGTCGAAGGGAAGTACTTCGTCTGGACGCTGAGCGAGGTGGAGGCGGCCCTCGGCGCAGATGCGCCGCTCTTCTGCGCCGCTTACGGGGTCTCTCCGGGCGGCAACTTCGTGGATCCGCACCACCCCGCGCTGGGGGGACGAAACGTCCTGACCAGGCCCGTGGCGCTGCGAGATGTCGCGCGGCATTTCGCGCTCGAGCCCGGGGCGGCTGCTGTGAAGCTGGAAGCGCTCCGCGCGCAAATGCTCGCCGAGCGGCGAAGGCGCACCCCGCCGGGGCTCGACGACAAGGTGCTGGTGTCGTGGAACGGGCTGGCGCTTGCGGCCTTCGCCGAGGCTGCGCGCGTGCTGGATGACGCCGGGTACCGCGCCGCGGCCGAGGCCAACGCCGCCTTCGTGCGCACTCACCTGTGGCAGCAAGGACGCCTTCTGCACACGTGGCGTGCGGGCGCTGCCCGGGTTAATGGGCTGCTGGACGATTACGCGCTCTACGGGCTGGGGCTCGTTGAGCTGTTCAAGCTCACTGGCGACGTGGAGCACATCGGCTGGGCTCGCGCGCTCTTCGAAGTCATGCTGCGCGAGTTCCGCGACCAAGTGGGCGGCGGATTCTTCGAAACGCCCGCCGATGGCGAGACGCTCCTGTTCCGCCCAAAGCCGGCCTTCGATTCTGCCACTCCCTCTGGCAACGGGGCTGCCGCCTTGCTGGCACTCTGGCTGAGCCGCTACTACACGACCCCCGAATGGGAGAAGGTAGCTGAAGAGGCGCTGGGCGTGGCCGGGAACGGGCTGCTTGCGTCCCCGTCCGGCTTCGGGACGTTGCTCCAGGCGGCGGAATTCTTGCTCTCGCCGCGGCGCGAGCTCGTCATCATGGGCGATGCGGCGGCCCGCCGGCCGTTCGAGAGGGAGGCTGCGTCGCGCTTCTTGCCGTGGCTGGTAATCGCGCCCGCTGCGCGCAGTGGCGGCCTGCCGCTCCTCCAGGGAAGGGAAGCCACCCCCGGGCCAACAGCGTGTCTCTGCGAAGCGAATTCCTGTCGCCTGCCCGCCCGCTCCGTCGAGAGCCTGGCGGCACAGCTCGACGAGATCTCCTGAAGGGGCTATCGCGCGAAGACGTCCTCCACAGGGGTGATGCGGATCGCCTCAGCCCGTACACCGAGATCGAGCGCACCGATCACGCGGTCCTCGGCGAGCACCTCAGGCGGCTTCGCAGCGTCGTAGGCGATGGCCGATGGCTCGCCGGAAAGGAGCTGACCGCGCAGACCACGGGCGTCGCCGGCAATGAAGACGGCGCTCAGGTTCGTAGACGAGAGATGGCGCTGGATGGCTTCGTGCACCGCGGCCGGCGTGAGGGCGGCGAGCCGGTCCCGCATCGTCGCGGCAAACTCGCCCATGCCGTACCAGCCGCTGTCGAGCGTGTACCCGAGCTGCTGGTCCTGGGTCTTGAGCATGACATAAACGTTTTTGAGCAGGTAGTTGCGGATAGTGTCGAACTCCTGGCCGTCGATGCCCTTCTCGATGAGCTGCGTGAGTTCGAAGAGCGCCGTCTTGAAGGCGAAGACGGCGCTCTGGGGCATCACGGGACGGATCCAGACCTCGAAGATCTGCGCCCGCCGCGCCAGGTTCGGGTCGGGAAAGAACTGGAACATGCCCCGGGGGAACGCTTCGATGTAGGCGTAGTTCCCGTAGTTCATGCCGCGCACTTCGCGAATGCGCTGGAAGAGCCGCCCGTGCGAGGCGCGGTGTTCGCCGAGCCATGCACGCGCCAGCCAGAGCGCCGCAAAGTCGGGGTGACTGCGCGTGACGCCGATCGGGTGGCCAAAGGAGATGGCGGTGGCGCGCGTGTCCTTCTCGATGATTTCGACCTCGATGCCGGACGGCTGCCTGCCACTGACGATGGGCGGCGCGGGGACGGCCCCGGCGGGAAGCACGGCCAGGTCCTCCTGCAGTCGGCTGGCGAAGGCCTCGGGAAAGTCGCCGGCGACGCCGATCGTCAGGTTTGCGCGCGTGAAGTGCGCGGCCATGAATTCGCGCACGTCGTCCATGGTCAGTGCCTGGATGCCCGCGACGGTCCCGGCGACGGGATGCCGGTAAGGGGTGCCCGCGAAGATGTTTTCCTGGAGCCGTTCCTTGCCCAGCTCCTCTTCGTTGTTGGCACGGAGGTCCTGTACGAGCTCGTTTAGCTGGATGGCCTTGAGCCGGGAGAAATCCTCTTCGCGCATCCCGGGCTCAACGAGCTGCTTGAGCACGATCTCCGCGAAGCGGCCGAGATTGTCGCGGTGTACGACGCCCGTGAAGGTGGACATCTCCCTGTCCACCTGTGTCCGGAAGCTGCCTGCCATGGGGAAGAGCGCTTTGTTTATCTCGTCAATGCGTAGGTCCCTGCTTCCCGCATCGGCGATCATGCTGGCGGAAAGGGCCGCCAGGCCCTCCTTTCCCGGCGGGTCGTAGGCGGACCCTGCGTCGAACAGCAGCTTGAACCGGAGAAGGGGGGATGGCGAGGGGAGGCGGACCACGGCGAGCGGCGCAACGGCGGCAGGGGGGGGTTCCGCAAGGCGCGGCGCGGCTGCGAGCTCCGCCGGCGCACCGCCCTGGCAAAGCGTGGTGATGACCATGCGCTCGCCAGTCAGGTAGCGGTTGGCGGTGGCTGTGAGGTCCTCGACCGTCAGCGAATCGTAGACGCGGAAGAGGTTGTTGAGCGTCTGGTAGGAGCGCTGGAACCGCACGAACGATGCCAGCGCGGCCGCGATCGACTCCGAGTTGTCGAGCGTGCGCGCGAAGGCGTAGCGGTTGTGAGACTTCGCCTCCTCAAGGCGCGCGGCTGGCACGGCGCGGCGTTTCGCGGCCGCAATCGTTTCGATGATGGCGTCGCGGACGTACTGCGCATCGGCAAGGTCTTTCACCCGGGCCATCACCGTGGGCAGGCCGGGATCAGCCGTTGGCGGCATGTACGGAAAGAGCTGGTCGCACTTCTGTTCTTGCTCCACCAGGCGCCGGTACAGGTCCGAAGTTTCGCCGAAGTGGAGGTCGAACAGCACGTCAAGCGCGGCGAAGTCCTTCTCGGAGTCGGAGAACGCCGGACCGTGGAATCCAACCGTCACCCAGGGGAGCGTCTCGCTCTGCCAGGGGACGTGAGCGACGACCGGGGCGCCTGGCACAGGTTCGACCGGGATGTCGACGGTATGGCTGCCGCGCTCCCACCGGCCCCAGTGGCGCTCGACCATGCGGAGCACCTCATCGGGCTCGACGTCGCCCGCCACGAGGACGGTGGTGTACTCGGGACGGTACCAGCGCTTGAAGAACTCACGCGAGTAGGCGAACTGGTTGGGCATGTCCTCGATATCGGCGAGGAAGCCCATGGTGGTGTGACGGTAGGTGTGGGTGCTGAAGGCGTGCTCGCGCTGGACCTCGATCAGCTTGTTGAGGGGGTCGGCGCTGTTCTTGTTGTATTCGCCCAGCACCGCCCGGGCCTCCGTCTTGAAGTCCTCTTCGGAGTAGGAGAGGTTCATGAAGCGGTCCGCTTCAATCTCCAGGATGGTCTCCAGGTCTTCCCGGGCGAAGGTCATGTGATAGTTGGTGTAGTCGTCGGTGGTGTAGGCGTTCTGGCGGGCGCCGGCGCGAGTAACGACCTCCTGGTAGCGGTGCGCGGGGTAGCGTTCCGTGCCGCGGAACATCATGTGTTCGAAGAAGTGGGCGAAGCCCGACTTGCCGGGCTCGACTTCGTTGCGGGAACCGGTCTGCACCGGGATCTGGAGCGAAACCAGGTTTGGAAACCCGGTGGGGACGACAATGACCCGGAGCCCGTTGGCCAGGGTTGTCTCTCTTGCCGTGTAGGGGAGGATGTCGCCGCGCGATGCGGGGCCGTTCTCACCGCCCATTGAAGGCTCCTTGGGAAGAGGTTTGGAACCAGTCTACGGCGCAGCCGGGCCCGGCGGCACGCAGCGGCCTGTGCCCGAACGGCGGGCTCGCGCTATCATCGAAGTTGGACGCCCCCGTAGCTCAGCGGATAGAGTGTCGGCCTCCGGAGCCGAAGGCACAGGTTCGAGTCCTGTCGGGGGTACCAGGCTCCTATGCCAGTGCAGGTCCGGGCCGGGCGCGCTCGCGCTGGGCGGCATCGATACCCGCGGACCACCCGGGCGCACGGCCGCCGGCGGGAATGGCCACCAGGGTCGCATCCAGCCCGGCCATGACAAGGAGCCACGAGATCGTGGAATTCGATGTCCACATCTCGCGCGTGCCCGGCGCGCGCCGGCCCCACGTATAGGCGGGAGCCGACGGCGCTACAGCCAGGACCCGCCGCGCCATTTCGCCGTCAGTCGAGAGGCGAATGGGGTCCGCCACGGCCCAGTCTTCGTCTGGCAGCCGGCCAGCCTCCATGCAGAGGAGCTGATAGCGGAAGAAACGGCTCTTCCCCGCGAGACGGAACCCAACTGCTCCCGTCATGGCCGGCGCGACCGGCCCGTTCGCGAAGTGAGGAGTGAGTTCCATGGTGTACGTCTCGCCGGTTTCCGTGCGGGCCTTGAGGGCGCAGTGGTAGAGGGCCCCCCGCGTGCGCCGGTGAAGGGCAGCGTCAACGGCTTCCCATGCTGCAAGGCTCCACCTTCGAGGCGGCGAGAGCTTGCCCGCGGCCACCGGGAGCCAGAAGAGGTCGAGATAGCTTCCCAGCACCGCCCGATTCAAGCGCGGTGGGCGCGGGCCGTCAATCGTGGCGGTGGGCCGCTCCGCCGGTTCAGCCCTGGGCCTGCGCCCACTGCTTCGCGTGGTAGGTGATGATGATGTCGGCTCCGGCCCGGCGGATGGAAGTGAGAACCTCGTCGATGGCACGCCGCTCGTCGAGCCAGCCGTTGCCGGCAGCAGCCATGAGCATCGCGTATTCGCCGCTGACGTTGTAGGCCGCCACGGGCACCCCAACGGCGTTGCGCACCTCGCGCAGAACATCGAGGTAGGGCAGCGCGGGCTTCACCATCACCATGTCGGCGCCCTCGGAGATATCGGCCACAACCTCATCGAGGGCCATCCGCCGGTTGGCCGGGTCCATCTGGTAGGTGCGGCGGTCCCCGAAGGCAGGCGCACTTTCGGCGGCCTCGCGAAACGGGCCGTAGAACGCGCTTGCGAACTTCGCCGCATAGGAGAGGATCGGGGTTTCGCCAAACCCTGACGCATCGAGCGCCGACCGGATGGCTGCCACCCGCCCATCCATCATGTCGCTGGGGGCGATGATATCGCAGCCCGCCCCGGCGAGGCTGACCGCCGTCTCCGCCAGCAGGGGGAGGGTGGCGTCGTTGTCGACGCTTCCGTCGGCGCGCACGACGCCGCAATGGCCGTGGCTGGTGTACTCGCACAGGCAGACATCGCCGATGACGAGGAGGTCCGGGCGCGCATCCTTGATGCGCCTCACCGCCTGCTGGACGATCCCGTCGCGCGCCCATGCCCCGCTCCCCCGGTCGTCCTTGGCGGGTGGCAGGCCAAAGAGAAGGACGGCGGGGATGCCGAGGCTCTCCAGGCTTACGGCCTCTGCGGCCAGCGCGTCCAGGCCGAGCCTGTCCTGCCCGGGCATGGCGTCGATCGGCTGGCGGCCGGAAAGTCCCGCCTGGACGAAGAGCGGGTAGACTATGTGCGATGGCGCGAGCTCCGTCTCGCGCACCAGCGCGCGCAACGCGGGGGAGGTCCGCAGGCGCCGGTGGCGCCGGAAAAATGGGGGTTCCACCGACCGATTCTAGCACCGGAAAGCGACGATCATTCCCGGTGGGAGGCGTAACCTGAGCGCAATGGATCGCAGGCTCCCGGCGGAATACGACGGCTGGCAGGTCTTCGAGGCCGGCTTTCGGCGCATGACCACGCCCGAGCTGGTGCAGGAAATCCAGGATGGCTCTCCCGAGCGGCGGCTCGCGGCCCTTTCCGTGATCGACCTCGCCGAGGTCGCGCCGGAGACGCTGGAAGACTGGGTGCGCCACCTCCCCGCTGCCGAAGCGCACGAGCTTGCAGGCGCCATACCCGCGCAACGGCCTGGCTCGTCGTGCGACGAAGACAGGCGCTGGGTTGACCTCGCCCGCCTTGGTTACGAGGAGCGGCGGCTGCCGACGTTCCTCGTCATGCTCATGTCCTCGGCGGAGGCGCTCGAGACGAAGCGCTGTGACGGGGCAGCAAGCACCTGGATGAGCGTGGGCATGTGGCTCGAGACAGTGTACACGCTGATTTCCGACGAAGGGGACAGCGAGGCGCTTGCCGACATCTCACTGTTCGTGTTTGAGAACTACCTGGGCAGGCTGCCCATCTTCGAGGCCTTCTGTGAGCTGTTGCGAACGCAGGCGGCGCTTGCCGTTGAGGTCAGCAGCAACCCGTATGCGCTCCTGGCCGACCTCTCACCAGAGTGGCAGCGCGAGGCTCTGCGCGCCGCTGAAGAGGGCGGCGGCATCCCTGCAGAAGAGGCCTGGGCGGTGCTCCAGGGGCTGTAGCCCGCCTCAGATGGCGCATTCGCCCTCGCCGCGCTGCACCTGGTAGAGGTCGCCGCGTTCCCAGTCGATGAACAGCGAGCGGTTGTCCTCGCTGAACTCCCCGGGCACCACGAGGTCGGAGATTTCCCGTTCGAAAGGCGCACTGCCGACGCGGTCGAAGAACGCGTTGAACTCCTCGCCCGGGTTGCGCTCACGCTGGTATAGGGCGATGAAGCGTTGCACTGCATCTGGGCCACGCCTGGCGGGGAGGCGCACCTTCAACTGCGTGCCAATGCGGAAGTCGCCGTTCTCGTATGTCCCGCCGACGAAGACGTGGTAGGCGGGGAGCTGGCGGTCGCCCGCCTTCATGGCGGCGCCGTGAAAGCCGATGTTCGCGATGTGGTGCTGCCCGCAGCTGTTGGGACAGCCGCTCATCTTGACGCGGATCTTGCGCGTGAGCTCGTCGGAGATGTGAAGCGATTCGAGCCGCTCCTGGATGGAGCGGTTGAGACCCATTGAGCTTGTGATGCCGAGCTTGCAGCTATCGGTCCCGGGGCAGCTCACCACATCGGTGACCTCGTGCGCGCCAGGCTCGCCGAGCCCGATCGCCACCAGCCGCTGCCAGACTTCGTAGAGGCTCTCGTCGCGCACCCAGCGAAGGACGATGTTCTGCTGGACCGTAGTGCGGGCGCGGCCACCGCAGTAGTCGCGCAGGATGGAGGCCAGGCCGCGGAACTGGCCTGGCTTCAGATCGCCCTGGCGAACCTTGACGTGCACGGTGCTGAACCCCTGTTGCTTCTGGGGCCGCACGGCCGAGGCAGCGAAGGCGACGAATTCGCGCCTGTCGCCGTTGGGCTGGTCATAGTAGGGCCGGCGCCCTGGGGCCGACGCCTCTTCGTCATCGATGAACAGGAGCCGGCCGGGGCGGAAATCGCCCTGCGACCATGTGCCCGTCAACTCTTCGTCGACCATCCGCCGGAACTCTTCGATTCCTACCCGGTCGACAAGGAACTTGAGGCGGGCCTTGGCGCGATTCTTGCGGAGTTCGTCTGCCTTCTCGAAGATGCGGACCACCGCCTCGGAGAGGCGCAGGTAGTCGTCGACGGGAACGAACTCGCGCAGGACGCAGGCATTGCGCGGCATGATGGAGAGGCCGCCCCCGGTGACCACCCGGAATCCCTTCACCCCATCCTGGATGCGAGGGATGAAACCGAGGTCGTGGATGCCCGTGATCGCGGTGTCGGCATCGCTTGAGCTGAAGGCAACCTTAAACTTGCGCGGCAGGAGCTGGGAGAGGGGGTTGCGCAACCAGTAACGGGCAAATGCGCCCGCGTACGGGGTCGGGTCGAAGGGCTCCTCGGGGTTGACGCCCGCCCAGGGGTCGCCGGTCACGTTGCGCACGGTGTTGCCGCAGGCCTCGCGGGTGGAGAGCCCAGCGCGGCCGAGGACGAAGAGGGCCTCGGCAGCGCCTTTCAGGGGGATGTGGTGGAACTGGATGTTCTGGCGGGTGGTGATGTGTCCCTTGCGCAGGGGGGCGTACTTCTCGGCCACTTCTGCCAGCGCTTCGAGTTGCGCCGGGGTAACGCCGCCGAAGGGCAGCTTCACGCGGATCATCTGCACGTTGGGCTGGCGCTGGCCATAGACGCCCTGCTTGAGGCGGTAGCCGATGAACTGGAGCTCTTCCATCTGGCCCGCGAGGAAGCGGGTGGCCTCGGTCTCGAAGTCCTTGAGCTCTTCCTGGAGCACAGGCAGGACCTTCTCGGGGTGGTTGGTGTAGATGATGGTTTCTGCTTCCGGCACGGGGGCCTCCGGGCGGAGATATAGAGAAAGTGCGTCCACTTTATCAACATGACGGAGTTGATCGCAATGGAAGAACTCGATAAAGTCATGTCACTTACTCAACAACTCCTGGCAGGCCATGACCTCGACCGCCCCCGCGTTCACCGCTTCCGATATCCACTCCCTGAACGGCCGCTTTGAGACGGCGGACCCGCGGGAGATCGTGTGCTGGGCGTTCGACACGTTTGGAAGCGGGGTTTCAATCGGTGCCTCGTTCGGCGGCGCGAGCGGCATGGCAATCCTCCACATGGCCGGCGCCGTTGACCCCGGCGTTCACGTATTCGTGCTCGACACCGGCTACCTGTTCGAGGAGACGCTGGAAACGATGCGCCGGGCTGTGGCGCAGCTCGGCCTCAGCCACGTTCAGGTCTACCGCTCTCTTCTCAGCCACGAAGAACAGGCGGAGAAGTACGGGTCGGCGCTCTGGATGCGCGACCCGGACCTCTGCTGCGAACTGCGCAAAGTCGAGCCCAACCGCCGCGCCCTGGCCGGGAAGACCGCCTGGTTGAGCGGTCTCCGCCGCGACCAGTCGGAGGGACGCGCGGACACCCCCATCGTTTCGTGGAGCGGCAGGTTTGGCCTGCTGAAGGTGAACCCGCTCGCCACGTGGACCGAGAAGCAGACCTGGGCGTACCTGGCCGGGCACGGCGTTCCCTACAACCCGCTCCTCGATCAGGGTTACACGAGCATCGGCTGCTACAACTGCACCGTTCCCGGAAAACAGGGCCGCCAGGGACGCTGGGAGGGCTTTGCAAAGGACGAATGTGGCCTGCACTCCGAGTGAAGAAGCCGCCATCGGCAGCCATTCCGCAGGCGGCCAACAGGCCGCCTGACCATGTAAAGGAGATCGAAACGGCGTGAGTCAAGAGAAGGGGTTTGTCATCTGGTTCACCGGGCTCTCGGGCGCGGGGAAGACAACGCTCACCGAGGAGCTGGCGCCCCTCCTGCGAGAGCGGGGCCGGAAGGTGGAGGTGCTCGACGGCGACGTGGTGAGAACCAACCTGAGCAAGGGCCTCGGCTTCAGCAAGGAGGACCGCGACACCAACATCCTCCGCATCGGCTATGTAGCGAACCTGCTCGCCCGAAACGGCGTTGCGGTCATTACAGCGGCCATCTCACCGTACCGCGACATCCGCGACGCCAATCGCAGGCTCATAGAGGCCGATGGGTCGGACTTCGTGGAGGTCTTTGCCGCGGCAACGGTCGAGCAGTGCGAGGCACGGGACGTGAAAGGCCTGTATGCCGAGGCGCGAGCGGGCAAGCGTCCCGGTTTCACGGGGATCGACGACCCGTACGAGCCGCCGCTCCATCCCGAGGTTGTCTGCGAAACCGGCCGGGAACCTGTCGCCGAGAGCCTTCGCACGATCGTGGACTTCCTTGAAGCCCGCGGCCTGGTCGCGACCCCGGCGGTGGTGAGATGAGCACCCCGGGCGAGCCTCATGGAGGAGACCTCGTCGCTCTGCTGGTCAGCGGCGAGCCGGCCGCGGAAATCGAGCATGAGGCGGCGACGCTCCCGGCCATAACGGTCGATTCACGCACGCGCAGCGACCTGGAGCTGCTCATCAACGGCGGATTCAGCCCGTTGCGCGGCTTCATCGGCGCCGATGACTACGCCTCTGTTGTGGACCGGATGACCCTCCGGAACGGCCTGCCGTGGCCGATTCCCGTCTACCTTGCCGTTGGGTCCGAACGCGCGGGCGAACTGAGGGCGGGGACCCGTGCCGCTCTACGCGACGCCGATGGCACGCTGCTGGCGGTCATCGATATCGAGGAGACGTACGCGCGGGACAAGCAGCGGGAAGCGGAGCTCGTCTACCGCACCGCCGAGGAGGCGCACCCGGGCGTGGCGGCCATGTACGCCTCTGGTGACCTCCTGCTCGGGGGGCCAGTGACGGCCGTGCGCCTGCCTGCCTACGGGAGCTTCCACCAGTACCGGTTGACCCCGGCCCAGACAAGATCGGTCTTTGCCGCACGTGGCTGGAAGACCGTGGTCGGCTTCCAGACGCGCAACCCGATCCACCGGGCGCACGAGTACCTGATCAAGGTGGCCCTGGAGAGTGTCGACGGTGCGCTCATCCACCCGCTCGTGGGCGACACCAAGGACGATGATATCCCGGCCGAAGTGCGCATGCGCTGCTACGAGGCGCTCATCGAGAACTACTTCGTGCCCGAGCGGGTTTTGCTATCGGTGCTCCCCGCGGCCATGCGTTACGCTGGCCCGCGCGAGGCCATCTTCCACGCCATCATGCGCAAGAACTACGGCTGCACCCACTTCATCGTCGGGCGTGACCATGCAGGTGTGGGCAACTACTACGGCACCTACGACGCTCAGCGCATCTTCGACGAGGTGGATGTCGGCCTGCTTGGCATCCAGCCGCTCTTTTTCGAGCACGCATTCTGGTGCCTGCGTACCGGGGCGATGGCGACTACAAGGACCAGCCCGGCCTCGCCCGAGGAGCGGCTTGTGCTTTCTGGCACCCGGGTGCGCGAGCTGCTGCGCGCGGGACAGGAGCTCCCGGCCGAGTTCACGCGGCCCGAGGTTGCCCGTGTCCTCATCGAGAGCATGGCGCCGGCCGTCTGAGGTGGAACAGGGGGCAGCGTCCGCGCCCCCGGTGCGCGGACGCGCGTCCGCCCGGCGAGTGAGCCCGGCGCCGTTGCGGCTGCCGCGCCTGCGCCATCTCTCGCGGCTCGCAGCCGCCGTGGTCGGAGTTGCCCTGTTCATCTTCGCCCTCGAAGTGACGAAGGCCGGCTCGGCGGGGATTGTGCCGCTCCTCGACCGCCTCAGTGTCTCGGGAGCAGCGAACGCAACGGGGTTCGGGTGGCTGCTGGCGTACCTGGCCCTGAGCGGTTCTCCCGTGGCCGCCATCGGCGTGACCCTGCTGGCCGGCGGCAGCCTTACCGAGGCCGAGGCTTTTGCCGTGGTCGCAGGGTCACGCCTGGGGGCATCGTTCATCGTCCTGGCGGCCGGGTTCATCCTCTACCTGGCGCGGCGGCGCAATGCCGATGGGCTGTACATCGGGGTCGTCGCGCTCCTCACCACGTTCACTACCCAGGGGCCGGCGCTGTTGCTCGGCCTGGTCTCGCTCCACTTCGGCCTGCTCGACGGCCTGGCGTTCAACACGCCGGCGGGGATGCTCGACCTGGTCGATTCTGCCTTTGGGCGCCCGCTTGACGCCCTGGATTCGCTGTTGCCAGGGTGGATGCTGTTCGCAGTGGGGGTGGGACTGCTTCTCGCCAGCTTCGCTGTCTTCGACCGGGCGTTGCCGCAGCTGGAAGGGGAGGCGGAGGGGATTACGCGAGCCCTACACGCGCTCCGGCGGCGTCCGCTGATGTTCCTCCTGGGGTGCGCCGTGACGCTCACAACGCTGAGCGTGGCAATCTCTCTCACCGTGCTCGTGCCGCTATCGCTGAAAGGCTATCTGAAGCGCGAAGCCATCATCCCCTACGTGATGGGAGCCAACATCACAACCTTCGTCGATACGCTCTTCGCCTCGATGCTCCTCGGGGGCGAGACGGCGTTCCTGGTTGTGCTGACGCAGATGGTTTCGGTTGCCGTGGTGTCGCTCTTGTTGCTGGGGGGCTTCTACGGGCCGTACTCGCGGGTCATCCTGGCCGGGGCACACTGGACCACGGCCAGGCCACGGCACCTGGCCATCTTCCTCGGGGCCATCGTGGCCGTTCCCGCAGCGCTGCTGGTGGTCTGAGAGCCGCATTCCCTCCTACGACTCGTCGAGAGCAAGGGCAAACCGGGCGGCTCTCGAAACCTGCCTCATGCGTTCGGGCGACAGCCTCGTGACCCGCTCGCCAAGACGATCGGCCCGGATTGTCTGAATGCTGTCGAGGTTCACTGATGACTCATGTGGGAGGCCATCCTCAATGCCCAGGCGAACCCAGGTGGGAGCATGCCGGAGAGTCGAAGTAATCGGCCCTACCGTCACGGAGGTGAGAAACGACAGGCCCTCCTGCCGGGTCAGGATTACGGCAGGGCGCCGTCCCCACGGCCCGGGCAGTTCTACCCAGTAAACATCGCCGCGGTTCACCTGTGCGCCACCACAGCGCGGTCGTCAGTCCAGTCCTGGACCAGTTCCCATGCTTCCAGCTCGGCCAGGTCAACTGGCTCATTCTCGTATGACGCGCGCCACTGTTCCTCCATCTCCGCCACCTCGGCACGGCGGAGCTCACGCTCAATGGCCGCGCGCACGAAGGCTGAACGCGCCTTCGACCTGCCGCAGAGGCGCCGGTCGAGCCGTTCGAGCAGGTCCTCATCGATGGTGATCTGGATGGTCTTCAACTGTGGATTCCAATGTGGAGTGCAATCCACAGTCTACCACACAGTCGCCCCCTACCTGTGTAGCGACTCGTCCAGGGTGTCGGCTGTGGCGCCCTCAGCGTAGAGGCGGGCGATGGCGTCATCATCGAGGCCGAGCAGGTCGCGAAACACGTAGCTGTTGTGTTCGGCGAACCCTGGCGCGGGAACGCGAATGTGCCCCGGGGTCCGGCTGAGCTCCCATGGAGGCGACTCCATCTCCCATGTCCCGGCGTCAGGGTGGGAGTGCTCCACCCAGGCGCCCCGCGAGCGGAGCTGCGGGTCAGATAGGAGCTCGGGCACGCTGAGCACGGCCCCTGCAGGCACCCCGGCCCGCTGCAGGATGTGCATCCCCTCGTAGTGCCCGCGCTGCAAGGTCCAGGCTCCGATGATGCCGTCGAGCTCTTCTTCGTTGGCCTTACGGGCAACGTTTGTGGAGAAGCGTTCGTCGCCCGGCAGGTCCGGGCGTCCAATTGCCTGGCAGAGGGCGAGGAACTGGCCGTCATTCTCGCAGGCGATGGCAATCCAGCTGTCGTCGCCGGCACTGCGGTAGCGGTTGTGGGGGGCGAGGAACGGATGGCGATTCCCGATCGGCGTTCGCGGGATGCCGTTCATGCTGAAATCGACCAGGTGCTCGCCGACGAACATGGAGAGGTTCTCGCGCTGGGCGAGCTCCACGTACATCCCCTCGCCGGTGCGATTGCGGTGGCGGATAGCCATCGCCACGGCCCCAACAAGGGCGGTCCCGGCCATCGGGTCGCCGTAGCTGAAGCCCGTCTTCATCGGCTCTCCCCCTTCGTAGCCAGACAGGGAGACGAGCCCGGCAAGCTGTTCCACGTTTGTCCCGTAGGCGACGTAGTCCTTCTCCGGGCCGGTCTTGCCGTGGCCGGGCATCGAGACGTAGATGATGGCCGGGTTCACCCCGGAAACGGCGGCATAGGAGAGGCCGAGATTGTCCATGACATCTGAGCGGAAGTTCTCGACTATGACGTCGCTGATGGCACAAAGCCTGAGGAGCACATCGCGGCCGGAGGGGATGGCGAGGTCCAGGGCGAGCCCGAGCTTGTCGCGGTTGTTGTGGTTGAAGTAGGCGGAGCGGTTGTACCACCGCGGCGTCTCGCGGGGGATGAGCCCCAGGGCGCGAAGCAGGTCCCACTGCCGTGGCGATTCGACCTTGATCACTTCGGCCCCGTAGTCGCCCAGCAGGCGGGCGCCGAACGGGCCCGCCCAGACCGCCGTCAGGTCGATCACGCGGATTCCCTGCAGGGGAGCTGTCACGGCGCGGTCTCAAGGCGGGCGCTGCTGGGTGGCCCTTCCCAGGTTTCGCCGCTATCCAGCCGGACCCGCAGCACCGTACCGGTTGCTTCGACGGCGCCAGCATGGTCGCCCGCGACGGCCGGGACCACCACGCGCGCGCCCTCCGGGAAGTCGGCCGAAGCGGCGATCTCGATCGCCTCTATGCGCTGGCCGATGCAGCGCGCCAGCGCCTGCAAGAGCGAGAAGTCGTCCACGTAGCGGAGCGTGCGCACAGCCTCATCGCGGGAGGCAGCCGCGCGCGCCGAGCGGATGCCGGCCGGGGGCGGGATTGCTTCCTCGTTCTCCTTTGCCAGGAAAGCTGCAATCAGCCGCCGTGCCCTGGGGGCGACCTCCTCGATGAGCCCGTGCAGCAGGACGATGTCGTCGCTCGCTTCGAAGTAGGCCATGGCCCGCGCGACGTCTTCGCGAGAGGTCATCCGAGTGCTCCTTCGTTGTGCAGGGCCGCCAGCTCAGGCGCCGATAGGCCCGCAAGGTCACGCAGCACCACGCTGGTGTGTTCGCCGAGCAGGGGAGCACGGCCAGTCGTCCAGCCGCCGTCGGGGCCCATCCACCAGGGCGGGCCGGGGTACGAGGCAGTGCCGGCGGCCGGGTGCTCAATGCGCCGGATGGACCCGCGGGCATTGAGCTGTGGGCTCTCGATAAGGTCCTGCATGGTGTGAACGAACGTGATGGGGGCGCGCATCGCCCCTGCCCGCCGGTACACGTCGTGCTTCTTAGCGGTGGCTGCCCACGCGTAGAGCTCGGCCATGAGCTCGTCATTGTGGGCGGCGCGAAGGGCCTGCGTTTCGAAGCGGGGGTCGGCGAGGAGGTCGGGCCGGCCAATGCAATCGGTGAAGGGCTTCCAGTTGCGGGGCATCACGTGCACGCCGAGGTGACCATCCTGGCAGGGATAGATGCCGATGAAGCTCGACATGTGGTTGCCGCGCCTGATGCCCGCCCAGCGTCCGAGGTAGCTGTAGTAGGGGATGCTCGCTTCGAGGATGGGGGCCATACAGTGCTGGACGCTGATATCCACGTGCTGGCCCTCGCCGTCGCGTTCGGCCGCCAGGACGGCAAGCATGGCTGCCGAGAAGCCGTTGAGCCCGCCCTGGTAGTCGGCCTGGTAGCCCCCGTTCTTCAGCGGCCCGCCCTCCTGCGTACCGGTCATGTGCATCTGGCCGCCCATGGCGAAGGCGATGAGGTTGTTCGCCCGGTAACCCGAATACGGCCCGTCCTGCCCGAACGGGGTAATCGAAACGAGCACCAGGCGGGGGTTCACCTCCCGCAAGGCCGCGTAGGTTAGGCCCAGCGCGCGGAGGTCGGCAGGGCGGAAGTTCTCGACGAGCACGTCGCACCGGGCGGCGAGCCGCAGAAACGCGTCGCGGCCCCGTGGGCGGCGCAGGTCAAGCTCGACGGACTTCTTGCCGGTGTTCAGGTACAGGAAAAGCGCGCTGGTCTCGGGATTGGGGACGCCGTCCTTGAAGGGGCCGTGCGCCCGCGCCAGGTCGCCACCGGGCGGCTCCACCTTGATAACCTCAGCACCGTAGCCCGCGAATAGCTTCCCGCAGAAGGGGGCGGAAACGAACGTCCCCAGTTCAAGAACGCGGAGCCCGGTGAGTGTGGCAGGCATGGAGGCGATTCTACGGGGCGGTCTGCCAGCCTGCGAACGCAGGTGGACAGGCTGTTAGCCGCGTGAGGGCACCTCGACCTGGATGTTGCCGCGCACGGAGGGCTGCCCATCGGCGAGGGTAACCACCTCCAGCTCGACCACGTTCCGGCCATCCTCCTGGCGCTTGTCTACGACGCGCCCGGCGAGCACCAGTGGCTTGCCGGCGATATCGGGCCGCCGGAAGGCGACGCGGATGCTCTTCACGCTGGCCTCCGGGCCTGCCCAGCGGCCAGCGTACTCGGCCATCCAGGAGATCTTGAGCAGTCCCGGGACGAGTGCGCCGCCGAACCCCTGCCGTCTGCCCGCCTCGGCGTCGGCGAAGGCCGGGTTTGTCGGGTTGCCCCGGCCGAAGAAATCGATGGCGGTGTCCTCGGAAGGCATCCGCTCCAGGGGCTCAAGCTCGTCATCGACCTTGATGTCTTCGAAGTACCGGCCGGTCATGAGTTGTCCCTAGCCTTTCCCGGGTCGAACTGGGTGAGCGTGCGAAGCGACTCGGCAACCAGGTCGCCGTCCTCGCCCGTGTAGGTGCTCTGGATCATGACGATGACGCTGTAGCCGTAGCGTCCGCCAAGCCGGTCGCGGATATCGATGACGCTGTGCTCCAGGAGGAGTTGTTCACCGAGACGAAAGGGGCGGTGGAACTTCCATTCCATCTGCGTGAGCAGCCCGCCGGGGAGCACGCTGGGCATCATGTGCCGGGGAATGCCGGGGTCGATGGCGGCGAGCACATAAGGTGGCGCGATTCCCGTTCCGTCCTGGTAGCGGGGGTCGGTGTCGCCCAGCAGGTCGCGCATCCGGCTGGCGTCGGCAGCGCTGATTTCGACCTTGCGCCCTTCGCTCTTGACTCCAATTGTGGCTCGATGTTCGTCGGTAATGAGGCTCTTTTCGACTTCTGACAATTCCAGTCTCCGTGTCTGGAGCATAGCACGGGGGCTCCTCACGTGCCCTGTGGCGTGAAGCAGCGTATGATTCGCACAGGCTATGGAACCATAGCCTCAGACGAGAGGTTCACAGAATGGAAGTTGGCAGCATAGGCGTTGTCGGCGCCGGCCTCATGGGTGCTGGCATTGCCCAGGTGGCGGCCCAGTGCGGACTGCAAGTGGCGCTCATCGATACCGACCGCGCCCGGGTGGAGGGCGCGCTCGACGGGATTCGGCGGCGGCTGGGGCGGCAGGCAGAACGGCGCCAGCTCACCGGCGAGGAGGCCGACCAGATCCTTGCCCGGATAGCGCCTTCGGCCGATTGGGAGTCGCTTGAAGCGCTGGGTACCGCCGATGCGGTGGTGGAGGCTGTGGTCGAGGACCTGGAGGCAAAGACCAGGGTTTTCCGGCGCCTGGGCGAGGTCTGTAAGAGCGGGGCACTGCTCTCCAGCAACACGAGCTCGCTGCCACTGAGCGAGCTTGCCGCGGCGAGCGGACGTCCCGAGCGCGTCATTGGCCTGCATTTCTTCAACCCGCCCTGGGCGCTCAAGCTCGTTGAGGTGGTGACCACCGCGAGCACCACCCCGGAGACGCTCAGGGATGGCCTCGACCTCTGCGAACAGCTTGGCCGCTTCACCGTGCAGGTGAAGGACACTCCCGGGTTCATTGTGAACCGCCTGCTCGTGCCATTCATCTTCGATGCCATCCACATGCTCGATGGCGGAGTAGCGAGCGCCGAAGACATCGACAACGCCTGTAAGGTGGGTCTCAACCACACGATGGGTCCGATTGCCACGGCCGATCTGATCGGCCTGGACACGCTCCAGCTCATCGCCGAGAGCATGTTCGAGGAGTACGGGGAACCGCGCTTCAAGGCGCCGACCCTGCTCCGCCGGCTGGTTGCCCTCGGGCACCTGGGCCGCAAGACCGGGCGCGGCTTCTACCGCTACGAGTAATCGCTTCCCTGCGCCGGTGTTGCGGGCGATCGAAAACGGGCATGCCGCATGGCATGCCCGTCGAATCCTGTGCCCGGGGGCGGCGCCTACTTCGGCAGACCCACCATGACATTGCCGTCTTCGATCTGAACGGGGTAGGTCTGGATATCCTCGGCCGTCCTGTTCCAGAACATCAGCTTCGACTGGACCCTGCCGAGGAACGGGTGGTCGTGGTTGAACTGGCTGCTGAAAGGCTGGATCACCACCTTACCCGACTGGATCTCGAAGCGTGCCCCGTGGAAGGGACACATCACGCAATCGTCCTGCACCTTCTGGGCCCTGACGGGCGAGCCGGGGAAACCGGCCAGCGGCAGGCGGGCGTGCGAGCAAAGCGCGTTGATCGCGTACGCCGATTCGCCCTGGCGGATGATGGTGATGCGGCGGCTGCGCATCCGGACTTCCTTCGGGAGGCCGTCCGGGAAGTCGCGGAGCTCGCCCGCACTCACCCAGCGCTTCATCTTCGCGTGCGGAATGATGCTCTTCGCGCGGATTGGGAGCGGAGGGTCGATACCGAGGAGCGGCCCCACGACCATCTGCATCAGGCCTCCGGAAGCGATTCCGGCAACGAGGAGGATGACGCCGCCCAGGGTGTTATCCGATGCCGTTGTGGGGTCGCCTGGAAAGAAGAGGAGGATGATGCCGCCGGCAATGAGCCCGATGGTCGCCAGCCCCCATGTCCCGATGATCGAGATGCCGAGAAATGCGAACGCAGGTGACACAGGCACAGACCTCCGACGCGGATACTACCCCGATTGTGCGGAATTGCGCAAAGTCAGGGCTGCTCAGAGCAGGCTGGCGGGGTCGACGTCGATGGACCAGCCTTCGCCCAGCGTGGTGGGCGCCAGCAGGGTCACGGGATTACGGCCGCGAAGGAGCAGTTGCCACCGCGTGCGCCCGCGAATGCGAGGGATGAAGGCGAGTGAAGGCCCCAGGATGTCGGGCTCGGCCCGCCCTGCCGCGTCGCGCCGTGTGCGCAGGTCGGTGGCCACACGCGAAGCCTCCTCCAGCCCGTGCTCGTGGTTGCGGTGCTGGTAGATGAGGCGCACCAGCCGCGTGAAAGGCGGATAGCCGGCCCGGCGCCGATGCGCGATCTCGTGCTCGTAGAAGGCGCGGAAGTCGCCGGCGGCAGCGCACTGGATGGGCGCCGCCTCTGGTTCGTAGGTCTGGATGATGACCGTCCCCGGGCGGTCGCGGCGGCCAGCCCGGCCCGCCACCTGCGACAGGAGCTGGAACGAGCGCTCGTGGGCGTGGTAGTCGGGCAGGCTCAGGCCGACATCGGCATCGACCACACCCACGACCATCATCTGCGGCAGGTCAAGCCCCTTGGCCAGCATCTGGGTGCCCACCAGGATGTCGATTTCGCGGGATTCCAGCGCCTCCACCATCCGTTCGTGGCTTCCCTTGCGGCCGGCAACGTCGCTATCCCAGCGGGCGACGCGCGCGCCCGGGAACTCCTGCCGGGCGAAGGTCTCAATCCTCTGGGTGCCCACGCCAAACGGGCGGTAGCGGGGACCATGGCAGCGCGGGCAGTGCTCCTCAAGGCGGCGTGAGCGCCCGCAGTGGTGGCATCGAAGTTGCGGGGTCGCCCGGGCGTGCTCGTCGAGGCCCATCACGATCTCGCAGGAAGGGCATTGCGGCACGTAGCCACAGTCGCGGCAGAGCAAGAAGCGGGCCGCGCCGCGCCGGTTCACGAACAGGATGCTTTGTTCGCCTGCCGCAAGGGCGCCGCGAATGGCCCGGCGCAGGGCAAAGCTGAAGACGCTGCGATTGCCCGACTTCAGCTCCTCGCGCATGTCGACCACTGTGATGGTGGGCATCTGGCCTACCCCGGCATCCCCGTCCACACCGGGCGCCACCCTCGATTCGAGCTCGACCCGGCCGATGACGCCCCTCTCGGAGTCGTGGTACGTCACCACGTCGGGGGTGGCGCTGCCAAGGACAAGCGTGGCGCCCGCCAGGCGGCAGAGCTCGCGGGCGGTCTCGCGCGCGTGGTAGCGGGGCGCCGGGTCAACCTGCTTGTAGGTCCACTCGTGCTCCTCGTCGATCACCACAAGCCCGAGTTCAGGGACGGGCGCAAAGAGGGCGCTGCGCGAGCCCACCACGAGGTGGAGGTCGCCGTTGCGGATGGCCTCCCACTGGTCGAACCGTTCGCCAATACCCAGGGCGGAATGAACCACGGCGAGCGTGTTCCCGAAGCGTTCGCCGTAGCGGCGCACCGCCTGGGGCGTGAGTGAGATCTCGGGCACAAGGACGATCGCGCCCTTGCCCGCGGCGAGCGCCCGCTCCACGAGCTCCATGTACACCTCTGTCTTGCCAGACCCTGTGACGCCATGGAGGAGGTACACGCCCGGCTTCGCAGCGATAGCCTGCACCGCAAGCTCCTGTTCAGCGGTGAGACGAGGCGCCGGCTTTGGCGGGAAGATGCGGCCCGCCAGGGGGTGGCGCTCGACCCGCGCCGTGTACTCCTTCACCCAGCCTTCTTCCACGAGCGCCTGGATGTGGTGCGGAGTGGCGCCGGCCTCACGCGCGGCCGCGAGGGGGGCGTCGCCGTCCGCGGCGAGAAGACGCAGAACCCGCGCCGCCACCGAGCGCGGCGCGCCCACTTCCAGCTCGGCCGCCCGGGCGAGGGCATCCTCGCCTGACCGGGAAAGGCCCAGCCGCCGCTGCAGCTTGGCCCGTGCGGAAGGCCGCAACAGGCCTTCGGCGACGGAGAGGTGCCCTGCATCCTGCAGGCGCTGCAGGCGCGCCCTCGTGATGCCGCCAACTGCCTCCTGTAGCTCATCGAGCGGGACCCGCCCGTGCGCGGCGATGTAGGCGAGGATCTTGTGGTCCCTGGGGTCGACCGGCAGTAGCGGGGGCACCTCCACGGGAGAGACCATGGTGACGGGCTTCTGGCCGTAGCCGGGCGGCAGGCACGTGGCGACACAGTCCCACAGCGGCGCCAGGTAGTAGTCGCTCATCCAGCGGACGAGGGCCGCGTGCGTTTCGCTCAACACGGGCGCATCGCTGGCCACGGCGCTGATGGGACGCGTGCCGGGGACAGTGCTCTCGCCGGTGAGGCTGAGCACCACCCCCTGCAGGATGCGCTGGCCAAACGGGACGAAGACCGCCTGCCCGACGGCCACCGCCATCCCCTCGGGGACCGAGTAGGTGAACGCGGCGCGCGCAGGATGGCCGGCGTTGACGGCGACTTCGGCGAATGGCGCCGTGTTCATCTGGGCTCGCAGTGTAAGGGCGGACCGGGTCAAGCCTCGATCAGGGCCCGGTAATCGCCCGGCGCAGCGCTTCGAGGTTCTGCCCCGGGCCGGCCTCGGCGTTGAACACCGAGCTCCCACAGACGAGCACGTCCGCGCCTGCGGCCGCGCAGGCGGCGGCGTTGCCCACCTTCACGCCGCCGTCTATTTCGATCTCGCCCGGGTGCCCCCCGGCAACGAGCAGGCGCCGGATGGCGGCCACCTTTTGCAGCTGGCGAGGGATCATCTGCTGACCGCCCCAGCCGGGGTTGATTGTCATAACCATGACCTGGTCGGCGTCGGGCAACGACTCTTCGATTGCGCTCACGGGGGTGCCGGGGTTCAGGCAGACGCCCGCCTTCTTACCGAGCCGGTGGATGGCATCGAGGGTGCGGTTGATGTGGGGCGAGACCTCGATGTGAACGTTGATGATGTCCGCCGTCTCGGCGAACGCATCCAGGTGGCGCTCGGGCTCCACGATCATCAGGTGGATGTCGAACGGGAGACTTGTGACGCGTCGCAGCGCGTCCACGAGCAACGGCCCGAAGGTGATGTTGGGCACGAAGCGGCCGTCCATCACGTCCAGATGGAGATAGTCGGCGCCGCCCGCCTCGGCCGCGCGCACCTCATCGGCGAGGCGGCCGAAGTCGGCGGTGAGAATCGAGGGGGCGAGCTTCAGGCGCGGCATCAAACCCATTCTACTCCCCGCACCGGGCCGCGCTCAGGATTTCGAAGAGCCCCTCCGGGACGAGCCGGTCGGGGCCCGAGGCGAGGCTCGCCAGCGGCCGCCAGGTCGCGGGGCCGTCCCATTCGGCCTCGATGAACTCGATCGCTTCAAGTGCGTAGAACGCGCTGTCCTCGAACTCGACCTCGTGCAGGAAGGCGACCTGGTGGCCCACCTCGCCCCGGTAAATGAAGACATCCTCGATGACGCCGAGAAACCGCTTCAGGACCACGCGGGCGCCGAACTCCTCCATCATCTCCCGCTCGACCGTGGTGCCCGAAGTCTCGCCGAACTCGACGCCTCCCCCGGGCGGGCGAAGGAAGCGGTCGCCTTTCACCTCGTCTGTGCCACTTAGCAGGAGCAACTCGTCGCCGCGCCAGGCGATCGCCAGGGCAATGACGCGAATCGAAGGCCGGCGCTCCGGCGGCTGAACGTCCACCGGCGTATTCTATCGCGAGCGGCGAAACGTTTATACTCTTTCGCATAGGCAACTGAGCAATTATGGCCGTCCGAATCGTGACCGACTCCACCTGTGATCTTCCAAAGGAGATTGTTGAGGCGCTTGGCATCGTCGTGGTGCCGCTCACCGTCTTCTTCGGGGAGGAAGCCCTGCTCGACGGCGTGGACATCGATGCCAGCGCCTTCTACGAACGCCTTGGCACAGCGTCAGAGCTGCCGCGAACGAGTCAGCCATCAGCCGAGATGTTCAGGCAGGTGTACGAGCGCCTGGGGCAGGAGACAAGCGAGATCGTCTCCATCCACCTCTCATCGAAGCTGTCGGGAACGCTCAACTCCGCCTCCGTCGCCCGCGACCAGGTTGCCCATGGCGGTCTGCACATCGAGCTCATCGATTCCTACACGGTGAGCCTCGGGTTGGGGTTGGTGGTGCGCGAGGCGGCGATCGCCGCACTGGCGGGGGCGGGCCTCGAAGACGTCGTTGCTGCCGCCCGCCGGGCAATGGACAGGGTGGAGGTGGTTGTGGTGGTGGACACGCTCGAGTACCTCCGGCGGGGGGGCCGTATCGGGCGCGCGAGCTCGTTCCTCGGGTCGGTGCTCAGCATCAAGCCCATCGTTGGCGTCGACGACGGGGAGGTTGTACCGATCGAGCGCGTTCGCACACGCCGGCGCGCCGAAGAGCGCATATTCGAGCTGGCAACCGCCGATGGGCGCGCCAAGGCCCTCTTTGCGACCTGCACGGGCAATCGCGAGGAGACGGAAGCGTTTGTCGCCAGGTTGCGCCCGCTCCTGCCGCATACGGACGTGCAGCCCGCCATGCTTGGCCCCACGGTGGGCGTCTACCTTGGCGCGAACGCCCTGGGAGTGGCCATCCTGCACGGGGATTGACGGTGCCTGTTACCGATTCCAGCCGCCTGCGACGGGTGTTCGAGCTAGAGCTCCAGCGTGGCTGCGACAACCAGGCCGTCATCGGCGGGCTCGACCGGATGCTCATCCAGATGGCAGAAGACGGCCTGCTGGAGCGTGGCGACCCCCTCCGCGAGTGTGTGCGGACCCTGCCCCAGCTGGGCTCCCGGTCACTGCCGGAAGAGGAGCGCAGGGCCTGGGTCGAAGCCACGATTCGCGCCCTCAGTGCGCCGGTACCCGCGCCCCGGCCGCCCGTCACACCTCCGCTGGCCCGGAGGCCGGCGCCACGCCGGTCCACTCCTCCCGGAGAGCCCCTGGCCCCTGCGGCTACACCCCGCCTGCCGGCGCTCGAGCTGAATTCGCCCGTGACAAAGTTGCCCGGGGTCTCGAAGGCAAACGCAGCACGTTTCGAAAAGCTCGGCGTGGTCACCGTGGCCGATGCCGCGCGGCTCTTTCCGCGCCGCTTCAACGACTTCTCCGACATGCGGAAGATCCGGGAGCTGCAGCCTTCCGGGGCGCCGCAAACGGTGGTTGGCAAGGTGGTCACCTGCGGCCAGGCGCGCTTTGGCCGCCGTCTCAAAGGCTCCGAAGCGGTCATCAGCGATGGGACCGGGATGCTGCGCATCTCGTGGTTCAACATGCCCTACGTCGCCAGGGGCCTCGCCATTGGCGAAACCATCGTCGTCTCGGGGAAGGTGCGCAGATACCGCGGCGCCCTCCAGATGGAGAATCCCGAGTACGAGCAGTTTGACGAGGAGCTCCTGCACACAGGGCGCCTTGTGCCCGTCTACCCCGCGACCCAGGGCCTCGGACAGCGCACCATCCGCCGGGTGGTGAAGGCGGCCGTCGACCAACTCGCTGATCGGATTGTGGATCCGGTGCCGGCCTGGCAACGCGAAGCGGAGGGGCTCGGCGCCCTGGCCGCGGCCATCCGCGCCTATCACTACCCGGCCGGCTTCGCTGAAATGGAAGAGGCCCGCCGCAGGCTCGCGCTGGGCGAATTCCTGGCAATCCAGGCCGCTGTGCTCATGCGCCGGGCGGAATGGCAACAGGGGAGCGATGCGCCCGCACTCACCCTGGGTGCCCGGCTCACCCCGTTTCTCCGTTCCCTGCCATTCCCGCTGACGCGCGCCCAGCAAGACACTATGGAAGACATTCTCCGCGACATAAGAGGCCCGCGGCCCATGCTGAGGCTGCTGCAGGGCGATGTTGGCAGCGGCAAGACGGTGGTGGCCTTCGCCGCCATCATGGCTGCTGTCCAGTCCGGCTACCAGGCGGCCCTGATGGCGCCCACTGAAATCCTGGCTGAGCAGCACTACCGCTCCTTCGCGCGGCTCCTGGGTGGCGGCGACCTGACCGCTCTCGACGGTGTCTTCGCTCCCGGCTGGCTGGGGAGAAGCCTGCGCGTCCTCCTGCTCACCGGCTCACTTACCGCCGTGCAGAAGACACAGATCCGCAGCGACGCGGCCCACGGGGGCGCGGACATTGTGATCGGCACGCACGCGCTTCTCGAGGACGAGGTGCAGATGCCGCGCCTGGGCCTGGCGGTGGTCGATGAGCAGCACCGCTTTGGTGTTATGCAGCGTTCGAAGCTGCGTCAGAAGGGGCACAACCCGCACCTGCTGGTGATGACCGCCACGCCCATCCCGCGCACGCTCGCCCTGACCGTGTACGGTGACCTGGAGGTGTCGACAATCGACGAGATGCCGCCCGGCCGGAAGCCGGTGTCGACGGTCTGGGTGCAGCCCCATGAACGCGACGAGGCCTACGCTTTCATCCGTGAGCGGCTCAACGCCGGGGAGCAGGCGTTTGTCATCTGCCCCCTGGTGGAGGAGTCGGAAGCGCTCGACGTGCGCTCGGCCGAAGAGGAGTTCGACCGGCTCCGTAGCGGTCCTCTGCGCAACTACAGGCTCGGCCTGCTCCACGGCCGGATGCCCGGGCGCCAGAAAGACGAAATCATGGGCCGCTTTGGCCGGCACGAAACGGACGTGCTCGTCTCGACCAGCGTGATCGAAGTTGGAATTGACGTTCCCAACGCTACGGTCATTGTCATCGAGGGCGCGGAGCGCTTCGGCCTGAGCCAGCTCCACCAGTTCCGGGGGCGCGTTGGGCGTTCGGAGCTGCAGAGCTACTGCATGCTCTTCAGCTCCGGCGAAGACCCGGGCCCGGACGCGCGCGAACGCCTGGAGGCGATGGTCGAAACCACCGACGGGTTCAGGCTCGCCGAGGTCGACCTGGAGATGCGCGGCGAGGGAGAGGCCTGGGGACGCGTGCAGAGCGGGGCGAACTCCATGCTCCGCGTCGCGCGGCTCACCGACCGCGACCTTCTCTACCGGGCGCGGGCCATGGCAGAGCGGGTGCTGGAACGCGACCCCTTGCTGCAGAAGCCCGAGCACCGCTCCCTTGCAGCGATGGTGAAGCCATTCCTCGAAAGGGCAACCGAAGCGAACTGATCAGCCCGCCCGGTACTGCTTGCCGTAGTCGACCGTTAGCCAGCGCTCGGGCGTCAGGCGCACCAGCACGCTGCCCTCGCCGGTCGAGCCTGTTGCGGCGAGGTAGGCCTCGCCCCCGCGCTCGCCGAGGTAGCGGATGGCCACCTGCCGGATGTCGCGCTCGAAGTCCGGGGTGGTCAGCGTGACCGGCCCTTCGACCGTGGCGTAGCTGTAGGGTGGGGTTTCGGTCTGTACAGTGAACGAGGCGCGCCCTGCCGCGCGCAGCGCCTCCGCCTTCCGTGAATTCGGGCCGGTGACCATGTGGATATCACCGCCCGGCTGGTACCAGTACCAGATGGGCACGGCGATCGGCCCGCGGCCTTCCTCGCTGACCGACAGGATCCCCACGTGCAGGGCGGCGAGAAAACCCTCGCGTTCGGCGCGGGTCATTGTGAGCGACATGAAGCACCTCCGACTGGCAGTCTACCCTCGGCCTCGCGGCGCCGCAGGCCCGGTTGCCCCGGACCCCGTAGACTCCCTTCATTCCCCGTCCTGGCGGTCTCAGGAAGAGACGTGTCCGAAGTCTCCCAATCCAGCACTGGTGACGCTCCCCGGCGTGGCCGTTCCCTGTTTTACGGCTGGTGGATCGTCATGGCCGGTTCGGCGCTGCAGCTGCTGCACAGCGCACTGCTGGGCCAGGCGTATGGCGCCTACGTTGTCCTGCTGCGCGAGGACTTCGGCTGGAGCAAGACCATGCTCTCGGCGGCCTCGTCCCTGCGTGAGGCGGAAAACGGCATCATGGGCCCGGTACAGGGCTGGCTGCTCGACCGGTTCGGGCCCCGGGCAGTTGCGCGCGCCGGGGTCGTCATCCTGGGCGTGGGATTCATGCTTTTCAGCCGGGTCAACTCACCGCTGACGTTCTTTTCAGCCTTCTTCGTGATGGCCGTGGGTGCGAGCCTCGCCGGGTACCTGACGGTCACGTTCGCGGCCGTTCACTGGTTCGAGCGCCACAGGGCCACCGCCATCAGCCTCACCTCTACCGGGTTCGCGCTGGGCGGGATGGCCGTTCCCATCACCGTGCTCGTCCTCGACCTGGCGGGGTGGCGGACGACTGCGCTTCTCTCCGGGTTCGTGGTACTGGCCGTTGGGCTTCCTCTCACGCAGGTGTTGCGCCACCACCCGCACGAGATGGGCCTGCGGCCCGATGGCGCCCCGCCGCGCACGGCGCACCGAGAGGGAACTGACGGCGAGCCAGTGATTGTCGCTGCACCCGGTCCAGACTTCACGTTGCGGGAGGCCCTGCACGCGCCGTCATTCTGGTGGGTGTCACTCGGCCACGCCTCGGCGCTCTTTACGGTCTCGGCGATGAGCGTTCATCTCGTGTCGCACCTCACCCAGAGCCAGGGCTACTCGCTGGGACAGGCATCCGTCGTCGTGTTCTTCATGACCATGCTGTTCCTTGCCGGGACGCTCAGCGGCGGCGTTGTCGGGGACCGGGTGTCCAAGCGCGGCCTGGTCGTGGCCTGCATGGGGATGCACTCGGCAGGCCTGTTGCTGCTTTCGCACGCGGTGAACGTATGGATGGTTGCCGCGTTCACGCTCCTTCACGGACTGGCGTGGGGGTGGCGCGGTCCGCAGATGGCCGCTCTCCGGGCGGACTACTTCGGACGGGCGTCGTTCGGCAAGATCATGGGCGTCTCGAACATGGTGATTATCCTGGGAACCATCTCGGGGCCGCTGATTGCCGGGTATGTGTACGACCGGACGGGAGACTACCGCATCGGCTTCGATATCCTCGCCGGGATCGCCCTTTGCGGCTCGGTCTTCTTCATACTGGCGCGGAAACCATCGCCGCCCGTGCGCGCCGCCCAATGATCGCGGATGCGCACGGCGCCGCTCCACCGTAGGATCCCGGCGATGGCGAAGGTACAGCGCGGGTATCGCTGTTCTGCATGCGGCGCGGAATCTGCCGCCCACGCCGGCCGCTGCCCGCGCTGCGAAGCCTGGAACACGCTGGAGCCGTTCCAGCGCGCTCCTGGGGTGGGCGGCCTGGCCCGTGCCGGCGACCCCGATGCCGAGCCGGGGCGTATCCTCTCCCTCCGTGACGTCCCGGATGACCCCGGCGCGCGCCTGCTGACCGGCATTCCTGAATTTGACCGGGTGCTTGGCGGCGGTATCGTGCCCGGCTCGCTCGTGCTGGTTGGGGGCGAGCCCGGCATCGGCAAGTCGACGCTCATGCTCCAGGCGGCTGCCCGGCTCGCCGGGGCGGGTGTGACCGTGGCCTACGTTTGCGGCGAGGAGTCGCCCCGGCAGGTCAGGTTGCGCGCCACGCGGCTGGGAGTGGAGGGGTCGGCGGTCGCCCTGGTCCCCGAAGCGAACCTCGACGCGGCCCTGGCGGCTGCCGGCGAGCTGGGAGCGTCGGTGCTGATCATCGATTCCATCCAGTCGGTCTACGTTGCCGGGCTGGAGTCGCGTGCCGGCGGGCCCGCCCAGCTGGCGGAAGCGGGGGCGCGTCTGGTTGGCTGGGCGAAAGAGCGCGAGATCGCGACCATCGTCACGGGGCATGTCACCAAGGGTGGAGAAATCGCCGGTCCGCGCCTCCTCGAACACCTCGTCGATGCAGTCCTCTACTTCGAAAGCGCCGAATCGGGGTTTCTGCGGGTGCTGCGCGCGGTGAAGAACCGCTTCGGCGCGACTGACGAGGTGGGCGTCTTCGAGATGACGGGCGAGGGGCTGCGCAGCGTCGAAAGCCCGAGCGCGGCCTTCCTTGAGGCGGCGGGCACCACGGCATCCGGTTGCGCCGTGACGGCCATCATCGAGGGGTCGCGCCCGCTCGCCATCGAGATCCAGGCGCTGGCAGTGCCGTCGCACCTCGCAGCGCCTCGCCGGATTGCCTCCGGGCTGGAGGTGGCGCGGTTGCACCTGCTGCTGGCGGTGCTGGCGCGCCGGGGTGGGCTTTTTGCCGCCAATCTCGATGTCGTGGCCACCGTCTCGGGCGGGCTGCGCCTGCGCGATCCCTCCGCCGACCTTGCCGTGGTGGCGGCACTCGCCTCGGCGATCCAGGACCGGGAGCTCGAGCCGGGAACCGCCTTCCTGGGCGAAGTAGCCCTGAGCGGCGCCATCCGCCCTGTGCAGCAGGCCCAGCGGCGGCTCGCGGAGCTCGCCAGGCTTGGGCTTCGGCACTGCCTTGTGCCGCCCGGAACGGCGCCCGTCGAAGGTCTCCGGCTGCTGCCCGTGGGCAATGTGCGCGAGGCGCTCCGGGTGGCGCTTCCCCAGGGCCGCCCGGGATAGCCGGCCGGCTACGTCTGCCGGTAGGCGCGGTGGCGAATGATGACGCTCTGCACGATGCCCAGGGCAATGAACATGCTCATGAGCGAGCTGCCCCCCTGGCTGAGGAACGGCAGCGGAATGCCCGTCACGGGGAAGATACTCAGGTTCACGGCGATATTGATGAAGGCCTGCATCAGGATCAACATGGCAATGCCGACAGCGATAAGCTGGCCTGCAGTATCGCCCGCAATCTGGGCGGCACGAATGATTCGTAACAGGAGCACAATGAAGAGCAGGAAGAGCGCGAGTGCGCCGGCAAAACCGAGCTCTTCACCCAGGACGCTGAAGATGAAGTCCTTGGTGGGCACCTTTAGATAGCGTAGCTGCGTCTGTTCTCCGTTCATCAGTCCTTTGCCGAATACCTGGCCAGAGCCGACGGCGATCTGCGACTGGATAACGTTGTAGCCCGCATCCAGCGGTGACTCATCCGGGTTCACTAGGACTGAGATCCGTTCGACCTGGTAGTCTTCGAGCGCAAACGTCCAGGCGAAGGGCAGGACGGCAAGGGCAGCGGCCCCGAGAAGCAGGAGATGGCCCCGGTTCACCCCGGCGATCACCACCACGCCCAGCCAGATAGCGGCAAAGACAACGCTTGTGCCAAGGTCGGGCTCGATGAAGACAAGGAGCGCGGCCGGCACGACGATGACGAGCGAAACCACCAGCGCCCGCAGCTCGCGCGCGTCACCGCCGTGCTCGCTGAAGAACCGGGCAAGGAGGAGGATGGTTGCGAGCTTGGCAAACTCCGACGGCTGCACCTGGATGATCCCGAGGTCAAACCATCGAGTGGAACCATACGCCTCAGTCCCGAATACCAGTACTGCGATCAGTGAGAGGATACCGGCGATGTATAGATACCATGCATAATGGGTCAGATGATGATAGTCAACCTGCGAAATAGCGAACATTATGCCGAGACTGATGATTGCGAAGAGGGCCTGCCTGGCGACAGGATTGGCGAAGCTGGTGAGTGGACCATCGTACGTCGTTGACGAGGCACTGTGAATGAGGACAAGGCCATAAACGACAAGCATCGCCGAAGTAAGGAGCAACAGATAGTCAAAGCGGTCCCAGCCACGAAAGGCAAAGGTGCGCGTCCGTACGGCGTATCCGAGGGTCATGGCTTAACGTGATCCTCGAAGTAGCGGAAGATCTGGCCGGCGACAGGGGCTGCCTTATCCCCGCCCACGCCCAGGTCGAAGTAGACCGTGACCACCACCTCAGGGTCGGTGTAGGGTGCGAAGCCGGTAAACCAGGCGTGCTGTTCGCGCTTTCCATCGGCCTTTTCGGGGCCGAACTCGGCGGTGCCCGTCTTGCCCGCGATGTCCAGCCCCGGCTGGGCGGCCTTCGCGCCGGCCCCGGCCGCCACTGAGCTGCGCATGCCGCGGCGGATCACCTCCAGGTGGGCCGGGTCCACGGCCACGTCGGTGTACTCGGGCTGCATCGCCCGGAGCACCGCTCCGTTCGGGCCGAGGATCTCGCTGACAACGTGCGGGGTAAGCAGGCGGCCGCCATTGGCGATGGCCGCAGTCATGCGCGCGATCTGGAGCGGCGTCGCCGTCACGTCCTGCTGACCGATGCCCATGAAGCACGTGTCGGCGTAGTACCATTCGCGGTCTTCCGGGTTGAACTCGGGCCCGCTGTGGACGCGCCGCTTGTATTCCGGGCTGGGGATGATGCCGGACATTTCCCCGGCATCGAGATCAATGCCGGTCTTCTGACCGAGGCCAAATGCGCGCGCATAGTAACCGAGGATTACCGCCGATTCCTCCGTATTGCGGCCGAGTCCCTTGCCCCCGTTCTGGATGCCGCAGGAGGCCATGTAGAAGTAGTGGTTCGAGGACCACGCTATAGCATCAACGAGATTGATGTAGCCGTGAGCACGCCAGTCGTAGAGAGGATAGATGACGCCATTCTCACCTTTGAATTCGAGGACAGTGCTCGTGACGTTCAGGCCCGTCGCCGGGGTGATGTTGCCTTCTTCGAGCGCCGCCGCGGCGGTGACCAGCTTGAACGTAGAGCCCGGCGCTGACTCCGTCAGCGCCTGGTTGAGCAGGGGGTGCCGCTTGTCGTCGGTCGCGAGGGCCTCATACTCCTCCTGGCGGCGCTCCAGATCGCCAAAGAGGTTGTTGTCGTAGGTGGGAACTGACACCAGGGCGTAGACCTCGCCCGTCCTTGGGCTCATGACCACCGCGGCGGCGGTATTCGCGTCACCGAGGGAATCCTCAAGCAGCTCCGCGACGTACTGCTGCAGGTCGAGGTCGATGGAGAGGCGCAGGCTGTTTCCGGGGGTGGACTCGCGCGTCATAAGCACATTGAGGAGGTTGCCATAGGCATCCTGTTCGTTGGCAGAAAAGCCAATCTCTCCCCGGAGGGCGCTCTCGTAGCGGGACTCGATGCCGGCCTTGCCCACGGGCTCGTTGAAGGCGTACCCCTCGTCGCGCAGGAGCCGGGCCTCCTCGGCCGTCTGGGGGCCGATGTAGCCAAGGACGTGTGCGAAGGCGTCGCCGCCGATGTAGTTGCGGCCAGGGACGATTCGCAGCGAAAGGCCCGGCATGTCGGTCGAGGCCTCTTCGAGCATGAGAGCCTCTTCCCTCGACAGGTGCGACTTCATGACAATCGCCTGGCCCGGGCGGCTGTTCTTCTCCGCTGCGGCGACGCGCGTCTGGGAGTCAAGCGCGGGAACGCCGAGCGTGTCTTCGAGCCAGACGTAGATGCGATAGCGGGCATCGGGTTCGTCGGGCAGGAACTCGGGGATGAGCGTTGCGGCGTAGACTCCGGCGTTCTCGACCAGGGGTTCGCCGCCGCGGGCGTAGATGAGGCCCCGTGCCGGCAGGATGTTGGTGGCCACGATGTGGTTGTTGCGCGAGCGGCGCGCATACTCATCGCCCTTGACGATCTGCATGTCGACCAGGCGGACGACGAGCACGCCGAACAGCACCAGCACCGCAAGCCGCAAGACCAGCAGGTTTCCATGCGGGCGCATGCGGCTGGGGGTCGAGCTGGGCCGGAGCTCGTCGCCGAAGACGCTCATGCTGCGAAACCGCTTCGTCGGAGTGTCATGCTCTTCGGGTCCCATCCTACGAAACGCAAGGGAAAGTACACGATCGTGAGCAGCAGGAAGTCGAGCAGCAGCCCTGGCAGGAAGAGCTGCCACACCACCACACCGGGCGGGAACGCCGCACCGTGGGCAACGGCCGCCAGCGCAAGGAGCAGGCGCACAAAGAGCCCTGTGGAGAGCCCCGCTACCAGCAACTGGGCATAGCGGTTGATGGGTACGTGGAGGTCGGCAAGTACTGCCGCAACGGGCAGCAGGGGCAGGTAGCCAACCAGCAACAGGGCGGGGGAGCGATCGGTGACGAACCCGAGCAGGATGGCCGTCAGCGGCAGGGCGAACATGGCCGCTCGCGGGCCCGAAAAGACGAGGAGCAGCGCAGAGCTGGCGAGTGCGAAGTCGAAGGTGGCTGCCGATACCGGGAAGAGCGGCGCCACCGATACCTGCGCCACCGCCGCTGTAACTGCCAGCAGGAGGACAAGGAGCACGTTCACGGCGTTGTCAGCTCGATCCGCTGCGGCACGAAGCTTGTCAGTACCACCACGGTCGTCGCCGTGGAGAGCCTTACGAAGGGTTCCACGTCGATCTTGAGGTAGAGATCCTGTGGCCCGCCGGAAACGGCGCTCACCTTGCCGATTGGCAGCCCGGGTGGGTAGTTGCCGCCGAGCCCCGAGGTGATGATGGTATCGCCGATCTTCACCTGGGCGCGGACCAGGTCGAACGTCAGGCCGCGCCCGGGAGTCCCCTTCACGATCCCGTCGGTCTTGGATTCGAGCACCTGCGCGTTCACCTTGCTGCGGCTGTCGGTGATGAGGCGCACGAAAGCGCTCGCATCGAAGACTTCGGTGACCGTGCCTATGAGCGTGCCCTGGGCGGAGAGCACGACCATCCCGGGCTGGATGCCCGCTGCAGCGCCGCGATCGATGCTCACGACCGAGTCAAATGGTGTTGCGATGCGATTGACGATGTTCGCGGCGACGCGCGTTTCGTCCCCGGTCTGCTGGCTGATGCCCAGCGCCGCCTCCAGCTCGCGCGCCCTCTCAGCGTCGCGCTGGAGGTCGACCATCTGGGTCTGGAGCTGCTCGTTCTCAAGGCGGAGGCGCCGGTTCTCCTCCTGCAGCTCGTTCAGATTGCCCGCATCGGAAAGGAACGAGGCTATGGGCCGGAAGATGCCGCTGACGAGGTTGGTGAGGGGCGAAGACACCCTGAGGAACGCGCCCTGCACGGGGTCGAGGGCGCCTGCCTGGCCTGCGATGGCGAGCAGCAGCGCCAGCCCAACCATCGCTCCGACCCACCATGAATACCGCGAAAAGATCAGCATTCAAACATCAGGGGGCGCAGGCCGATGCTACCGCCCCGGGCGCCTCGATGCCAGAGCGGACTGGACCTTGCCGAGCAGGTCGGCCTCTTCCAGCACTTCGCCCGCACCCCGGACCACGCAGAGCAGCGGGTCTTCTGCGACATAGACGGGGAAGCGCGTCTCCTGGCTGAGGCGCCGGTCGAGGCCGCGCAACATGGCTCCGCCGCCGGCAAGGGCGATGCCGTGGGCCATCAGGTCGCTCACCAGTTCCGGCGGGGTGACCTCTATCGAGGAGCGCACGGCCTCGACGATGGCGCTGATCGAGCCGGCGAGGGCGTCGCGGATCTCGACAGTGCTCACTTCAACCGCCTTGGGCAGGCCCGTGGCAAGGTCCCGTCCCCGGATTTCGACCGACTCCTCGGGGTCGAGCGGGGCGGCCGACCCGGCCGACTTCTTGATGTCCTCGGCCATGCGCTCGCCAATGAGCAGGTTATGGACCTGGCGGGCGTAGGCCATGATGTCCTGGTCCATCTCGTCGCCGGCGACGCGGACGGAGGTGCTCACCACCATTCCGCCAAGGGAGATGACCGCGACTTCGGTGGTGCCGCCGCCGATGTCGACGATCATGCAGCCGGCCGCCTCCATCACGGGCAGGCCGGCGCCAATGGCGGCCGCCATGGGCTCTTCGATGAGGAAGCAGCTGCGCGCGCCGGCATTGAGCGCGGCATCGTGCACCGCACGTTTCTCGACTTCCGTCACGCCGCTGGGAATGCCAACGACGACGCGAGGCTGGGCCAGGAAGCCCCGGTCGTGCACGGCCCGGATGAAGTAGCTGAGCATCTTCTCGGTGACTTCGAAGTCCGAGATGACGCCGTCACGAAGGGGGCGCACGGCGATGATGTTCGCGGGCGTGCGGCCCACCATGCGCTTGGCCTCAGCGCCAATGGCGAGGATCTTCTTGGTCTGGCGGTCGATTGCGACCACCGAGGGTTCGTCGATGACGATGCCACGCCCGCGCACCGAGACGAGGGTGTTGGCGGTTCCGAGGTCAATCGCGATGTCGTGCGAGAGGAACCCGAAGAGGTTGGAGAGAGGGTTGAACAGTCCCAATGCAGGACCCGCCATGGGGATGGGGACGCCCCACGTTCATGCCGCGCGACGATTGAATTGATTATAGCGGGTTCGAACACTCGTGCGAATGCGAGACAATTTCGCGCTTGGGAAAATGGTGCAGCCGTTTTCTAAGCGTTTGGCGAAGGGGTCTGCAAGGCGGCCGGGCCGCCTTCCAGGAGCCGGACGAATGCCTCTTCATCCAGTATCGGCGTCCCCAGCTTCTCGGCCCGGACCAGCTTCGAGCCCGCCTCCGCTCCCACCACGAGGAAGTCCGTCTGCTTCGTCACCGAGCTGCCGGCTTTGCCGCCGAGGGCCGCGATGCGCTCCTCGGCCTCGCCGCGCGACATGGAGTCAAGCCGCCCGGTGACCACGATGGTCAGGCCAAACAGTGGGTGCGATGGGCCATGATCGGCCCGTTTGGCTACCGCGGCTGGTGCCCCTGCAGCCGCCGTTTGGCTGTGTAAGTTGTAGACACGAATGCGGCTGCCGCCCAACTGTCGCCAAGTGAGGCCAGCCTTGGACAACGCCAGGTCAAGGGAGTCCGCGCCCAGCTGGCGGGTTGCAGCAACCGCTATCTGTGCACAGGCAGTTGCGTCCGAGCCTGCGTCATGATGCCGGAGTTCGATGCCAAGCATCTCGGCAAGATTCGGGAGGGAAGCCGAGCGGATGTGCGGCCAAGCGCGCCTCGCGAGTTCAACGGTGCAAGCGTACCGCTGGGCGGGTACCTGGGCCTGGACTCGCTGGTATTCCGCCAAGAGCACGCTGGTGTCGAATGATGCGTTGTGAGCAACGATGGGTATGCCGGGTGCGATGCGAATGAGCGCCTCCCAGGCCTCCATGAACTTGGGTGCGCCTCGGACCGCGGCTGGCGTGATTCCATGGATCCCAATATTAACCCCCGACCAGAGCTCTGGTTCGAGGCCTGGATCGATTAGTGTCTGGCCCGCCGACTCGATCGCTCCCGAGACAACGAGTGCATACCCAAGTGCGCAAGCACTGGCCCGTTTGGACGCGCTGGCGGTTTCAAAGTCCACCGCTAGGAAGATTGGGGACTCGGACATGAGTTCAGCTCCTCTGCAACCCTAAAAGAAGTTCGCCTGCGTCGACTCGCCCGCTGAGTAGTGACAGCAACGTAGACTCGTCTATCGTTGGGACTCCGAGCGCTTGGGCCCGTGCCAGTTTCGTGCCAGGGTCCGCACCTATCACAACAAAGCTTGTCGTCTTGGTCACAGTGTTGCCCACACGTCCGCCCGCTTCCTGGATTCGTGTCTCAAACCCGTTGCGGGACATAGTCTCGAGCCGACCTGTCACCACTACCGAAAGCCCAGCGAGAAGCCCATCGCGTGAACCTGACGAACCGCCATTTGGATTGATGCCCGTTTCGAGGAGATCGCTGATCATGCGCCTGTTCTCGTCGCGGGCAACCCAATCGGTAATGCTTCGTGCAACCACAGGACCCACGCCTTCGACATTCAGGAGACTCTCATATGTGCAACCCAGTAGTGCAGGGAGACTCCCCAACTCGTGCGCAAGAACTGCGGCGGTCTCGTGACCGACATGCCGTATCCCGAGAGCGAACAGCAGCTTGGCTAGTGTTTGCTGTTTGCTGCCATCAATTGAGGCCAGCAGGCGGCTTACGCTCCGCTTTCGTAGCCGGACAACGCGCGAGGAGACGTTGGCCCCGGCCTTAGGCTTGCGGGGAAGCCCCAACAACTGATCGTACGTCAGGCGGTAAAGGTCCGCTGGCGTCCGCACCAGCCCGTGCTCGACAAGTGTCTCGGCGAGCCCCTCGCCCAGCCCCTCGATGTCCATCGCCCCGCGAGAGGCGAAATGTTCGAGCAGGCGAACACGCTGGGCCGGGCACCCGGAATTCGGGCAGTAGACCGCCACTTCGGCCGGGTCGCGCTGGACCGGCGTCCCGCACGAGGGGCAGCGGTTCGGCATCGACCACTCCTGTTCGCTGCCATTTCGGAGGCTGGTGACCGGGGCCACGACCTGCGGGATGACCTCCCCGGCGCGCTGCACGATCACCATGTCGCCGGCCCGCAGCCCTTTGCGCCTGATGTCCTGCTCGTTGTGGAGTGTGGCCATCTGCACGCGCGCCCCACCGACGACGACAGGCTCCAGCACCGCGAAGGGGGTGAGCACGCCAGTCCGGCCCACGTTTACCTCAATCGCGAGCAGCCGCGTGGTGCGCTGCTGCGGGGGGAACTTGAAGGCCGTTGCCCAGCGGGGTTCACGGCCAACGGCGCCAAGCTCCTCCCATGCACGCGTGTCGTCGACCTTCACAACCGCACCGTCGATGTCGTAATCCAGGCGGTCGCGTTCCTGTCCCCACCAGTGAATGCGCTGGATAGCGTCCCCGAGGGAGGGATGGACCCGGGCATCGGGGTTGACGGGGAGGCCCATTGCTCCGAGCCACGCCAGCGTCTCGTGGTGACTCGTCGGGGTGGGGCCGCCTTCGACCCAGCCGAGCTGGTAGATGAAGATCGCGAGCGGACGGGCGGCGGTCACAGCGGGGTCCTTCTGACGCACCGAGCCCGCGGCGGCGTTGCGGGGGTTTGCATAGAGGGGATGGGGGCGCTTGCCCTCGCGTTCGCGCTCCTCGTTCATTTCCCCAATCGCAGCATTCATGCGCTCGAACCCGCTCCGTGACATGTACACCTCGCCGCGCACCTCGAAGCGGGCCGGTACCGTTCCCTCCAGGGTGTGCGGGATTGACGGGATTGTCCGGAGGTTCGCCGTGACGTTCTCCCCGTGCTGCCCATCGCCGCGCGTGGCGCCCTGAACAAAGCGGCCATTCTCGTACACCAGCGCCATTGCCAGGCCGTCGACCTTGGGCTCGGTTGTGAGCGAGAAGTCTTCGTGCCCGGCCCGCTCGGCAGCGCGGCGGTGCCAGGCGCGCAGATCGTCTTCGCTGAAGCAGTTCGAGAGGCTGAGGAGCGGCACGCGATGCTCGACCACGGCGAAGGTCTCGAGCGGCGCGGCGCCCGTCCGCTGGGTGGGCGAATCGGGTGTTATCAGCTCGGGGAAGCGCCCTTCCAGCCCGCGCAGCTCGTTCATCAGCTCGTCGTACTCGGCGTCGGAGACCTCGGGGCTGTCGAGCACGTAGTAGCGGTGGTTGTGGTAGTTGATGAGCGAGCGCAGCTCTTCGCTGCGGAGGCGTGCCTCGTACTGGGTTGGCTCGTCCATGTCCAGGCCGAAGTATATCGGGGCCGTGCTACACTGAAACGGCCGTGACCCGTCCCGTGGTTGTCGTCGATTACGGCGCAGGAAACCTGCGCAGCGTTGCTCGTGCAATCGCGCATGTCGACGCGCCGCCGGTCATCTCGGCCGACCCGGCCGATATCGATCGCGCGGGTGCGGTAGTCCTCCCGGGCGTTGGCGCCGCCGCCGATACGATGGCGAACCTGCGCTCGCGGGGGCTGGAGCAGCCGCTGCGCGAGTACATCGCGGGCGGCCGGCCGTTCCTTGGCGTGTGCATGGGCCTGCAGGCCCTGTTCGAGTACTCGGAGGAGGGTGGGCGCCAGGACTGCCTGGGCGTTCTCCCGGGCGTGGTCCGCCACTTTGGCCGTTCGGCGCTGAAGGTGCCCCATATGGGCTGGAACACCGTGGAGTGGACCCGCGACCACCCCGTGATCGAAGGCATCCCCTCGGGCGAGCACTTCTACTTCGTCCACAGCTTCTACCCGGAACCCGCCCACGCCGATGACGCGCTCGGGATCACGGAGTACGGACTTGAGTTCGCGAGCCTGGTGGCACGGGAGAACGTGGTCGCCTCCCAGTTCCATCCCGAAAAGTCGAGCGACCGCGGGTTGCAGTTCTACGCCAACTTCATTCGCTGGGCGCAGGCGGGCGGGCAAACCTCCGCCAGTGCGGCGGCCGGGGCCAACCTCGCACGATGACGTTTGAAGTCATCCCCGCGATAGACCTACGCGGTGGCCGCTGCGTGCGCCTCTTCCAGGGTGACTACGCCCGCGAGACCACCTACTCAAGCGACCCGGTTGCGGTCGCGCACCGCTGGGAAGGTCTGGGCGCGCCGCGCCTCCACGTGGTCGACCTGGATGGCGCCCGCGAAGGGCGCCCGGTGAACCATGAAATGATGGCGGCCATTTGCGCCGCCGTGTCCATCCCCGTCGAGGTATCCGGTGGTATCCGCGCAATGGACGCCGTCGCCGCAGCGTTCGCCTATGGCGCGGCGCAGGTCCAGCTTGGCAGCGCCGCCGTGCGCGACCCACAGCTCGTGCGCGATGCGGTGGCCCGCCATGGCCCTGCCATCTCCATCGCCATCGACGCCCGTGCAGGGCGCGTGCAGACCGACGGATGGCTCAAGGATGGCGGAATGCGTGCACTCGATCTCGCCTCCGCAATGGCCGAAGCCGGCGCCGGGCGCATCATGTTCACCGACATCGGCCGGGATGCCACCCTCACGGAGCCGAATTTCGAAGCGCTTGCGGAGCTCGTCGCCGTGGTGGGGTGTCCCGTGATCGCCTCCGGCGGCGTGGCACGCGTCGAGCACCTGGTGCGGCTTGCCACCATCGGCTGTGCTGGCGCGATCGTCGGCAAGGCGCTCTACGAGGGGACTGTGGAGCTGCCGGCGGCGCTCACTGCCATACAGGGTGTGACCGCCTGATGCTCACGCGGCGAATAATCCCCTGCTTCGATGTCGACCGTGGGCGGGTGGTCAAAGGCGTGTCCTTTGTGGAGCTGCGCGACGCCGGGGACCCGGTGGAGCTCGCCCGGCTCTACGACCGGGAAGGCGCCGACGAGCTCGTCTTCCTCGACATCACCGCCTCTTCCGACGACCGCTCGACGGTGTACGACATGGTCGCAGCCACGGCCGACGAGGTGTTCATCCCGTTCACCGTCGGGGGTGGCATACGCAGCGCGCTGGACATGAAGACGATGCTCGAGCTGGGCGCCGACAAGGTGAGCGTGAACACCGCAGCGCTCCAGCGCCCGGAACTAATCAACGAAGGTGCCTACCGCTTCGGCAGCCAGTGCATCGTCGTCGCCATCGACGCCCGCGGGGTACACGGGACGCCCGGGACCTGGGAGGTCTACTCCCACGGCGGGCGCCAGGCGACCGGCCGCGACGCTGTTGAGTGGGCGAAGGAGGCTGTGGAGCGCGGCGCCGGCGAGCTGTTGGTGACAAGCATGGACACCGACGGTCACCAGACGGGCTACGACATACCCATGCTCCGGGCGATAAGCGAGGCGGTCACGGTGCCGGTGGTCGCCTCAGGCGGCGCGGGCAGCCCGGTGCACATGGCGCAAGCGCTCACCGAAGGCCACGCCGATGCCGTGCTGGCGGCGAGCATCTTCCATTTCGGAACGTATTCGATTCGCCAGGTGAAGGCCGAGCTGGCCGCTGCCGGGCTCCCCATGAGGCCTGTGCCCTGATTCCCGCTTCAACCAACCCCACGGAGACGCCATGAGCGAAGAGACTGTCATCAGCTTCGACCAGAAGGGGCTCATCCCCGCCGTCGTCCAGGACGCTGACACCGGCGAGGTGCTGGTGCTCGCCTGGATGAACCGCGAATCCATCGCCCACAGCTATGCGACCGGACACGTCACCTTCTGGAGCCGGAGCCGCAACGAGCTCTGGGAGAAGGGCGCCACCAGCGGCAACTGGCTGAACCTTGTGAGCATCCACAAGAACTGCGAGGCCAACTCGTTCCTCGTGCGCGCCCGTCCGGTGGGGCCGACCTGTCATACCGGCAACACCAGCTGCTACTACCGGGAATTCGACCCCGCAACTGACCTCCCGTAGCGGGGCTGCAATGGAGATCTACCGCGTGGACGGGCCATGGCCGGGGAGGCTTGCGCTCTGCGCCCGCCCCCGGTCGGGTCCATGGCTCAACGGCGATGTCCGCGCCCTGCGCGCCGCCGGGGTGAACACGATTGTGTCGCTGCTCACCCCCGAAGAAGTGGCGAAGCTCGGCCTGGAACCGGTTGGGATGGCGTGCGCGTCAGAGGGTATCGAGCACTTGAGCTTCCCCGTCGGGAACCTCATGACGCCGGCCTTCGATGCCACGCTCCCTGCACTACAGACATGGGGCGCCCAACTGGCCAGCGGACGCGGGCTGGCGATGCATTGCTGGGCAACGGTCGGGCGCTCGCCGACGCTCGCGGCGGGCCTGCTGGTCGTGGGTGGTGTTGCGCCGGGCCCCGCCTGGGAGCGGATCGAGGCCGCACGCGGCTGCCCTGTCCCCGACACGCGTGAGCAGCGTGAGTGGGTCTTTGAGCTTGAACGGCGGCTTCGAAGGCGTCCCCCCGCGGTCCAGTGACGGCGCCGGGGTCCCCGGCCGCGGACGACGTCTCAACCGCCGGCCCTTTGAGCCCCGCCCGGAACGCGGCGAACGGAGTACCCGGTCCAGGTGAGGCCGCCAATCACAAGGAGGCCGGGGCCCACGAGCCAGAACAGGTAGGGGACGAGCCGCCCGGGCCCCGATGTCTCACGTGAGTCGAGCAGGCCTTCGGCCGCCACCAGGTGCGCAGCGGTCACGATCGCCACAGCCACGGCGAGGCCAATCGCCGCACCCGTTCCCGGCCCGGCCCTCTTCCCGGCGACGGCGAGAATCGCGCCAATCGCCAGCCCGCCCGCGGCTCCGATGACCGCTCCCGGGATGATGCCCAGCACCACGGCGAACGGCCAGGCAAGCACTGCAAACGCGACTCCCCCGAGTGCGGCGTCAAGCCCCTTCCCGTTCGCGACGTTCGCAGCGACGAGGCCAATCCCCACGAGCGGGATCACGACCGCCGTGTATGCCGTGGCGAGTGCGGCGAGACAGAACGACGCCGTGGCGACGCTGCGCAGCCACACCGGTCGCGACCCGGCAAGGTTGAGGAACATTGGGCTGGATGCTAGCCAGTGGTGTGGTAGCTGCAAACGCGCCAGCCAGCCAGGGTTCGCCAGGCAGGCCCGCCCCCGCTTCGAGCGACCGCATCGCGCCGCTGGTGCATTCAGAAGTGAACTCTGCGCCCCGGCAAGATGCATGCTGCCGAAGCAATTCCCGTCCTGCAACAGTAGAACGCGTGTTCGCAATGATGTACGCTTGCGGGGCGCTGGCAGGCGGCAGCTACACTGGATCTTGCGACGCCGCGCAGGCGAGAAGACCACTCAAGGGAGCCCCCGTTGCCCCTCGACCACATCGAAGTCCGCGGCGCCCGCGAACACAACCTCAAGAACATCGACGTCCGGATCCCGCGCGACCGGCTTGTCGTCATAACGGGCCTTTCGGGCTCGGGCAAGTCGTCGCTTGCCTTCGACACGATCTATGCGGAGGGGCAGCGCCGCTACGTCGAGTCGCTCTCCGCCTACGCCCGGCAATTCCTCGGGCTCATGGAGAAGCCCGACGTGGACCACATCGACGGGCTCTCCCCGGCGATCTCGATCGACCAGAAGGGCACTTCCAACAACCCGCGTTCCACGGTCGGAACGGTGACAGAGATCTACGACTACATGCGCCTGCTCTGGGCGCGAGTAGGCAAGCCACACTGCCCGAAATGCGGCCGCCCCATTGAGCGCCAGTCGGTTCAGCAGATCGTGGACGCGACCCTGGGTTACCCGCCGGGCTCGCGCCTGCTCGTGCTGGCGCCGGTGGCGCGGGCAAAGAAGGGCGAGCACGCCGCGATCTTCGAAGAGGCCCGCAAGGCGGGCTTCGTGCGAGTGCGGGTCGACGGCGAAGTGCGGGATCTCGACGAGGAGATCGCCGTCGACAAGAACAAGCGGCACGACATCGACGTGGTGGTAGACCGCCTGGTCGTGCCCGAACCAGGGTCCGATGCCGGGGCCACCAGCCGCATCGCCGATTCGGTGGAAACGGCGCTCAAGCTCGGTGGCGGTGTTATGCACATCGCCCTGGCCGGCGCGGCGCCGCAGTCCGGGGGCGGAATCCCGGCCGAGCGCGTCTTCTCCGAGCACTTCGCCTGCCCGTACGACGGCCATTCATTCGGCGAAATCGAGCCGCGCACCTTCAGCTTCAACAGCCCCCATGGCGCCTGCCCCAAGTGCACCGGTCTTGGCGTCGAAATGCAGGTCGACCCCACCCTGGTCATTCCCGACCGTTCGAAGTCGCTCGCCGATGGCGCGATTGAGCCGTGGTCGAAGTCGCCCAGCGTGGCAGGCTGGTATATGCGGCAGCTCGAAGCGGCGGCGGAGCGTTTCGGCTTCTCTGTCCACCAGCCAGTGCGCGAGCTGACCGCTGACCAGGTGAACGCCGTTCTCTATGGCGTGGGCGAACAGCGCCTGCGGTTGCGCTTCACCAACCAGCAGGGGCGCGAGCAGTTCTACGACGCGAAGTTCGAAGGGGTAGTCCGGAACCTGGAACGCCGCTACCGCGAGACTGACTCCGACTATGTGCGGGCCGACATCGAGAAGTACATGTCCGCCAGACCGTGCCCTGAATGTCGTGGGCGGCGGCTGCGCCCCGAGGCGCTTGCGGTGCTGGTGGATGGCGAGCCCATTTCGGGGGTGACATCGCTCAGCATCTCGGCGGCGCGCGCCTGGGCCGACCGGCTCGCTTCTCCCGAAACCCCCCTTGGCCGGCGCGACCAGGCCATTGCCTACCAGATCCTGAAGGAGATCCGGGGCCGCCTGGAGTTCCTCGTCGATGTTGGGCTCGACTACCTCACCCTGGACCGCGTCTCGGGGACGCTGTCGGGCGGGGAATCGCAGCGCATCAGGCTCGCCACCCAGATCGGGTCGGCCCTGATGGGTGTGCTCTACATATGTGACGAGCCTTCAATCGGCCTGCACCCCATCGATGGCGACCGGCTCATCCGGACGCTCGAGCGCCTGCGTGACCTCGGCAACACCGTGCTCGTGGTGGAGCACGACGAGGCGATGATGCGGGCGGCCGACTGGATCATCGACATGGGGCCGGGCGCAGGCGTCCACGGCGGGCATGTTGTCGCGGCCGGCGACATCGAAGCGATCCGGGAATCCGCCGGCAGCATTACGGGGGCCTACCTCTCCGGGCGGCGGGAGATCGCCGTCCCGGCTTCTCGCCGCCCGGGCAACGGGCGGTCGCTGTGGGTGCGCGGGGCCCGGGAGAACAACCTCCGCAACGTCGACGTTGAGATCCCGCTGGGCAAGTTCGTCGCGGTTACGGGCGTGTCGGGATCGGGCAAGTCGTCGCTCGTGACGGAGATCCTGGTCAAGCGAGCGCTGCAGGTGTTACATGGCGCGCGCCAGCGCCCGGGTGCGCACGACTCAATAGAAGGCCTCGAGTGCATCGACAAGGTGGTGGACATCGACCAATCACCCATCGGGCGCACGCCGCGCTCGAACCCGGCCACCTACACGGGCGCGTTCACCCTCGTTCGCGATCTCTTCGCGTCGGTTCCCGAGGCAAAGGCGCGCGGCTACAAGGCCGGCCGCTTCAGCTTCAACGTCAAGGGGGGACGCTGCGAGGAGTGCACTGGCGATGGCTACAAGGTTGTGGAGATGCAGTTCCTGCCCGACGTGACCGTCCCCTGCGAGGTGTGCCACGGCAAGCGCTACAACCGCGACGCCCTCGAGATCCTCTTCCGGGGCAAGAACATCGCCGAAGTGCTCGACATGACCGTCTCCGAAGCGCACGAGTTCTTCGAACGCTTCCCGCGCGTGAAACGGATTCTCGAAACCCTGGAAGCGACCGGGCTCGGCTACATCCACCTGGGCCAGCCGGCCACGACGCTCTCTGGCGGCGAGGCGCAGCGAATCAAGCTCGCTTCGGAGCTGTCGCGCCGCTCCACCGGCAAGACGCTCTACATCCTCGATGAGCCGACAACCGGGCTGAGCTTTCAGGACGTTGAGCACCTGCTGAACGTCCTGCAGCGGCTCGTTGATGCCGGGAACACGGTGGTGGTGATCGAGCACCATCTCGATGTCATCAAGGCGGCCGACCACATCATCGACCTTGGACCGCTCGGGGGAGACCGGGGCGGAGAGGTGGTCGCCACAGGCACCCCCGAGGAGTTGGCGCTTGTGGCCGGGAGCCACACCGGACGGTACCTTCGTCCCCTACTTGAGGCGGCAAGGGCGCCCGTGGGAGCCGCAATGCGAGCTTCGTCGCCCAATGGGAAGAACGCACCCGGAACCACTCCGCCCGAGTTGGCGGCCGCAGCAGCGGGGGCCGCGCTCGCCTCGCGCATTGTGCGTGAGTCGGCCGCTCCCCCATCACTCCCCGAGACGAAGGCGGCAGCAAGGCGGGCGAGGCAGGCAGCCACTCCCCGCAAGGAGACGGCGAGCGAGCGAGGCCTCCGTGAAAAACGCCAGTCCTAGCCCGCCTCCGAGACCATAGCCGCCCGGCGTTCCAGAATCGTAGCCATCTACACTGCTGGGGCGAGCAATGTCTTACCGTGCATTCGTTGTCAACAAGGTCGATGACCAGTTCACCGCCGGGGTTACCACTCTGGAAGAGGCGGCGCTGCCGCCAGGCGAGGTGACCATCCGGGTCGAGTGGTCGAGCGTGAACTATAAGGACGGCCTCGCCTCCATTCCCGCCGGCCGGGTGGTGCGCAGCTATCCACTGACGATTGGGGTCGATCTCGCCGGGACCGTGCGGGATTCCGCCGATACGCGCTTCAAGCCGGGAGACCCCGTGGTGGTGACCGGGTATGACGTCGGCGTGGCCCATCCCGGGGGATTCGCTGAGCTGGCGCGCGTGCCCGCGGATTGGGTAGTGCCCCTCCCGGCGGGGCTGACTACGAAAGAGGCCATGGCGCTGGGCACGGCCGGCTTCACGGCGGCGCTCTCGGTCCACCAGATGGAACGCATGGGGCTCGCGCCCGCGAACGGAACCGTGCTGGTTACGGGCGCGACTGGCGGTGTGGGAAGCACGGCCGTTTCGATGCTTGCCGGGCTTGGCTACACCGTTGCCGGCAGCACGGGAAAGGATTCGGAGCACCAGTTCCTCCGCGATCTTGGCGCAACCGAGGTGCTTTCGCGCGACGAGGTTAGCGCCGAATCGCCGCGCCCGCTCGAGAACGAACGCTGGGCCGGGGCGGTCGACCCGGTCGGCGGCTCGACCACCGCCTACCTCATCCGCACGACGAAGTACGGCGGCTCCATCGCCCTCTCGGGCCTCACCGGTGGCACGGCGGTAAGCACGGCAGTCTTCCCCTTCATCCTGAGGGGGGTGAACCTGCTGGGGATTGACTCCGTCTTCTGTCCGATGCCGTTGCGGCTGGCCATCTGGAAGAGGCTGGCCGGCGACCTGAAGCCTCGCGGTCTCCTCGACACCATCGCCCACGAAACTACGCTCGAAGGCATCGCCGAGGCCACCGCGAAAATCCTCCAGGGCCGTATCCGCGGACGAGTCCTCGTGAACCTGGCGTGAACGCCCGGTAGCCCCGCCACCGCGTGAGGTTCCCCCGTGTGATCCGCTGGTAGCCCGTTCGGTCCCCGTCGCTCACACTTAGCGGCTACAAGCCTGTCAGGAGGGACACCCATGGCATCGCCCGCCGATCTCAACGCCAACATCCAGAATGCGCTCAATGGGTATCTCGATGAGTTGAAGCTGGCCGCGCCCCACTGGGAGCGCGCGCCTGCTGCCAGCGGGGAGGGCGAGGAGGCATGGAACGCCCGGCAGGTCGCCGAGCACATCGCAGGGGCCGCCACGTTCTTCGGCGCGGGGATCGCGTCGGCGCTTGGAGTACCGGGGCCGGAGCGTCGCCAGCCCCAGTTCGCTGACGTGGCCGACGCGGTTGCCGGCACCGGCAGCGCGCACCAGGCGCTTATGGCCGTGGTCGATGGTCTCAGCGAGGAACAGATCGCGACGGAATTCGAGGCGCCGCGCTTCGGCAAGACCAGCGTCATGAACCTCATGGGCATCGTGGCCTTTCACCTGAACGACCACGCCGGTCAGTTGAAGAAGCTCCGGGAAGGCTAGGGTCCCCGCTCAGACGAGGCGGCTCAGCAGCTCGTCGTAGGCTTCAGCAGTAAGAGGCCGCACGACCCGGCCGAGGCCGGTCCAGTGGCTCCACTTCCAATCGCCGGTGGCGCGCGGGTGTTCGCCTGCCCGTTCGAGGGGCCGCTCTTTGCTTGCCAGCATCAGGTGGTAGTGCTCGCCGAGGGGCACCGTCTCGTTGACGAGCCCGACCCAACAGTCCATGGCAGCGCCATCGATGGCAAAGGTGGTGCCAAGATACCTGTAGCGGCTGGCCACTGGTCTTGAGGAGCTATTCACATAACGTGCACCATCACCAAACCGGCGCCTGACAGCGGCCGCGCCAAGGGCGTAGAGGCGGTTGGTGGCGATTGCCTGGTCAAGTGGCACCGGGCCAACGCCCTGGATGTCGCGCAGAACGAACTCGGCGAACTGGCGGGCAAGCGGGTCGGGGTCGTCCTCGAGCGCTTCAACTACCTGTAGCCATGTCAGCGGCTGCCATGGAGGGGGCGCCACGGGGCGAAGTCCAAGCATTACAAACGCGGGCCGCCCGAGCCATTCCGCGGCTGCAGCCTGGAGCGCGGGAAGGGCGCTCTCATCGGCGCCGGTCTCGACCTGCACTTCCACGAGCGCGCGCGTCCCGCCTTCGAAGGTGAGCAGCAGGTCAGCGAAGCCTGCACCGGCCAGCTTCGGCTGCACTTCGACAACGGCGAGCTCTTCGCCGGTCGCGCCCGCTGCCTGCGCGAAGAGCGCGACCAGCATCCGGTGCTTCTGAGCGAGGAAATAGGCGAGGCCGCTGGTGCAGTAGTTCTCGAAAGGGGTGGCGGACGATCCCGGCTGGAACGCCGAGAGCATCGTGAACAGGTTGTCTGCACGCACAATCCCAGTATGGCGTGCGAGCCCGCTACCGGGCCATTCCGGCTACTTGATGTGCCCTCAGTCCCGGCGTCCGGGAGCGCGCCGGGTTGCCCGTTTGCGAAGGGCCTCGATGCGGCGCTTCTCGGCGGACGAGATAGCGGTCAGGATTGAGCGGCCGTGCTTCTCCATGCGGCTGCGCCGGCCTTCCAGCTTCTTCGCGCGTCGTTCCCAGCGGTCCACAGGTTCACAGGGGCTTCACGCCGTAGTCGACCCAGGGGGTCACCAGGCGCATCACACGCGTGCTCGAAACGCGCGTGAACCTGTTTCGCACCTGCCCGGCCTCCGCCGCCTTCCGAGCCAGCTCAACGACCTCCGGGGACGAGCCGGCCGGGGGAGGGACGTTGAGTCTCGTCGATTCCCAGTGGGCAAGGGAATCGTAGGCCGTGAGCGTCAGGACTTCGTCACTGGGGCCGCCGTGCAGATTCTGGAAGAGCCCAGGGATCTTGCAGCCGCGCGCCTCCATGTAAGGCCAGACTTCTTCGCGCGAGAGCCGCTCGAATTCAGTGAACGTGCCTTTTTCGATAGTAAAGCTGCGCAGGACAACGATAGTCAAAGTCGGCTCCTTTCTGCGGCCGCACGAGCCTTTTGCTCACTCTGTTCGCGGCGTCTCTCCTCCCCCATCTCGTGCATGCGGGCGGCGTCTTCGGGCCTGATGCGCATGTAGCCTGCCCGCCAGGCCTCGTTTGGCCACGCGAAAGGGGTCTGGAGCGTGGTGCGGGGAAAAGCGGCGCATTCGAGAAGGTCAAGCGCCATCCCCGCGATGGTTCGCTGCATCCCGACGTCGCCTGGTGCTCCGCAGGGATTCCCCAGTGGGAAGTCAGTGAAGAGGAACCTGGGCACGCCGCACTGCTCAACGATGTCGCGCGCGGAGCCAAGTACCACCGTCGGTATGCCGTTCGCTTCCAGGTGCCGGGCGACCAGACTCACGGTCTGGTGGCACACCGGTCAGAGGCCAACCAGCAGTGCGGCATCGACACTGTCCTCACGGCACCAGCCGAGCAGGGCCGGGGCATCAATGGCGTTGGTCTGGCGTTGACTGTAAGACGTGGGAACGCCGTAGAACCGGGGTGAGAGGCTGCCGATGCGGCCCGAAGCCACGAGCTCCCGGAGCCTGTGAACCGGGAAGTACGAGCCGAGGTCGTCGGTGTTCGTGGCCTCTTTATCCCAGGCAAGGTCCTGGGTGAAGAGCCGGGCCGGCGCCGGGTCGAGGGGGGCCGCGTAGGCCACCTTCTCCGGTGCTTCGGCAGGCGGGACGCCGTCCCGGCCTTCCAGCGGCATGGCGGTGGTCACCAGCCCGATGCGGCATGCAGCCAGTGGGCGCGGCAGGCGCGCGAAAGGCGCCTCCCGGTTATGGGCCCAGCGGTATGGATTGCCGAATCCCTGGGCGAGGTAGTACTCACGCGACTTGTCGATGTAGCTGACGAAGACCCGCTGTGCGGTGTTGAGCTCGTCCAACTGGTCCCTCCACATCCGGATAGTGGGCGCATTACAGCACAGTGTGACGGCGCCTGTCGCGGGCGTCAGGGGGCGGCGAGGGTGCGGGCGATTCGCACGAGCAGCGCCATCCAATCGGTGGCGTGGGTGACACGGTCGACCCTCACCTGGTTTGGCCCTGCAATCACCCCCGGCAGGCCGAGGGCCGAGACCCGCCGCCGCTGTTCATCGCTGAGGCCGCCACGCACGCGCATGTGGAACATCTGCTCGGCGGTGTTGATGCTCTCTATCCGGGCCCGCCGCGCTACGGTCTTCAGGAGCTGGATGTAGAGGAGGTTGTCCACGGCAAGCGGTACTTGCCCAAACCGGTCGTGGAGTTCCCCGTGCATTTCACCGACGCCCTCGGCGGCCTCGATGCTCGCGATTCTCTCGTAGACGGCGAGCCGGGTGTGGAGGTCGGAGATGTAGTTGGCGGGGATATGGGCGCTCAGCGGCAGGTCGATTGCGGGAGCGGGTGGCAGCGGGGGAGGTGGTGGCTCTGCCGAGGGCCGGAAAGCCTGCTTCAGGGCGCTGACCGCCTCGGCAACGAGTTTCGAATACATGTCGAAGCCGACACTGGCGATGTGGCCGCTCTGCTCTGTGCCGAGCACATTTCCCGCACCGCGGATCTCGAGGTCGCGCAGCGCGATCTGGAAGCCGGCGCCGAGCTCGGTGGCCTCGAACACGGCTTCGAGCCGCTTCTGCGCGCTCTCGCCCATGGCACGATCGCGGTTGTACAGCAGATACGCGTAGGCCCGGTTCGCGCCGCGGCCAACTCGCCCGCGCAGCTGGTAAAGCTGGGCCAGCCCCAGCTGATTCGCCTGGTCGATGATGATGGTGTTCACGTTTGGGATATCGAGGCCGCTCTCGATGATCGTCGTGCAAACAAGCACGTCATGGTCGCCCGCGCTGAACTCCATCATCACACGCTCTAGCTGTTCCTCGGGCATCTGGCCGTGTCCCACGCCGATGCTGGCCTCGGGGATGATATTGCGGATGCGGGCCACAACGCGTTCGATGTCATGCACGCGGTTGTGCACGAAGTACACCTGGCCCCCGCGCTGCAGCTCGCGGTCGACGGCCTCGTGGATGATCTCGTCGTCCCACTCCATGACGTAGGTGCGGATGGGCAAGCGCTCCTCCGGGGGTGTCATCACCGTGCTCATGTCACGGATGCCGGCCAGCGACATCTGCAGCGTCCGGGGGATAGGCGTGGCTGAAAGGGTGAGGAAGTCAACCTCCGCGCGCATCTCCTTGAGCCGCTCCTTGTGGGCGACACCGAAACGCTGCTCTTCGTCGATGATCACCAGCCCGAGGTCCTTGAACTCGACGTCCTTCTGGAGGAGCCGGTGCGTGCCGATGAGAATGTCAACTTCGCCGCGGGCCGTGGCGGTCACGATCTCTCGCTGCTCCTGCTCGCTGCGGAAGCGCGAGAGCACTTCCACCCGGACCGGGAAGCCAGCGGTGCGCTCGCGGAAGGTGGCGCCGTGCTGCTCGGCGAGCACCGTCGTGGGGACGAGCACGCCCGTCTGCTTTCCCGCCATCACGGCCTTGAACGCCGCCCGGATGGCGACCTCGGTCTTCCCGTAGCCGACGTCGCCACAGATGAGCCGGTCCATCGGCCGCGAACGCTCCATGTCGCCCTTAACCGCATGGATGGCCTCAAGCTGGTCCGGGGTCTCGACGAACGGGAAGGCGGCCTCCATCTCCATCTGCCAGGCGTTGTCGGGCGGGAAGGCGAAGCCCCGGGCCACCTCGCGCTTTGCGTATAGCTCGAGCAGATCCTGGGCCATCTCGACCACTGCCTGGCGCACCTTGCGCCGGGCACGGGACCACTCGCCCGAACCCAGTCGCGTGAGCGATGGCGGATGTCCCGTCGGACCAACGTAGCGGCTGACCGCCTCAAGCTGGTCCACGGGAGCGTAGAGGCGGTCGCCCTGGGCGTATTGCAGCTCCAGGTACTCGCGTTCGAGGCCATCGATGGAGCGCCGCACAAGCCCGCCAAAGCGAGCGATGCCATGGTCGGCGTGGACCAGGTAGTCGCCCTCCTCGATGGAAGAGATGAGGTCGCTCCTGATTCCCGTTCGCTGGCGCGATGGCCGCCGCCGCTTGCGGAAGCCGAAGATCTCGGTGTCGCTGATGAGGATAAGCTGCGCTTCGAGGGTCAGGCCCCCCGCGACCGCCAGGGGCACCACTGCGATCTCCCCGCCGCGCGGTGGCCCCGGCAGGGTGCGAGCGAGGGTGCAGGGGATTCCGTCCTCATCCATCAGCTCGGCGATGCGCAGCGCCTGCTGCGAGGCGACGACCACCGCCATGCCCTGCCCGGCCCATACCTGCAACTGCCGGGCAAGGGGTTTGAGCTTGCCGGCGAAGCCCGGCGTCGCTATCAGGGGCGGTCGGTGCGCGCCCAGCTCTTCTGTGCCAAACCGTTGCAGGCGAACGGCTCTCGTCCACGCTGCAACTGCGGCCGCGAACTCAGCGGCGTCTGCATTCAGGGCGGGAAGGCCGGGCGGGATGGTGCCACGCGCCTCCTGCTCGGCGCGTGCGCGCTCAATCTGTTCGCCGAGCCGTGCCAGCGCTTCGCGGCCGTCGTCGTGGTCATCGATGATGAGCATCGCCGATGGCGAGAGGTGGTCGAGCGCGGTGGACCGGGAGAGGAGCGGCTCCAGGAAGTCCTCGAAGTCGCTGCGTTCGCCGCCAGCCACAAGCTCGAGCTGCTCGCGGACCTCTTCCCCCCCCTGCATTCCCGCCCGGTCAAGCAGTGTGCGAGCGGCATCGCGGGCGGCGCGGGTGCCTGTCGCCAGGGGTGTGATGCGGGCCGCGCCGGCGTGCTCGACGCTGCGCTGGGTGGATAGCTCCACGCGCCGGATGCTCTCGATTTCGTTCCCGAGGAACTCGATGCGAAAAGGGTGCTCTCCTCCCGCCGGCCAGATATCGATGATGCCGCCACGCCGGGCGACAGTCCCCGGCTCGTCCGCGAGGTAGCCGGCCTCGTAGCCAAGGCCCTCAAGCTCGGAGACCAGTCGCAGCGGTTCGTGGCGCTGCCCGGTGTGCAGTTCGATGCCGCCGGACTGTTGTTCGCCGGGCCCGGCGCAGCGCTCCGAGGCGGCCGCCCACGAGGCCACGACAACGCCGGGGTCGCTCCCGGCCAGCAGCGCGAGGGCGCGGGCGCGTTCGACCCGGCCGGCGCGGTCGGTGCGCGCAAGCTCGTAGGGGAGCGACTCGCGCTCGGGGAGGCGGGCCAGGGGGAGGTCCGGGAGAAAGAGCGCCAGCTCTTCGAAGAGCGACTGGGCGCGGGCGGGCGCTGGAGCGAGCAGCAGAACCGGCCCATGGCAGCGGGATGCGAGCGCCGCGGCGATAGCTGCCTTCGCGGTCTCGGGTACGCCGAGGCACACGGGTCCGTCCCCGCCCGGAGCGAACGGGGCTACGGCGCCGGCAAGCAACTCCGTGACTCCTGCGAGCTCGCCTGGCAGTGCGCGACTCCAAAAAGGCCCCCGGTGGTCCCGGGCGGCCCTGCACTCACTCTACAGGAGGTTGTCCCCTCTGTGCCTGGTGTCAGGCATCGAGACGGATCCGGGCCCAGACTCCCAGGTGGTCGCTTGGCCAGCGGCCGCTGACCGGTGCGTCCCCGGCCACGCCCCAATCATCGATGCCTACGCCGTGCCCGAGGATGTGGTCGAGCACGCCGCCGGGAGCACCCCCCGAGTCAGCGCGCATTGCCGTCGGAAATGTGGAGGTGACGCCATCTGCGGGCGCGAGGTAGCGCATCGAATCCTCGAATGCAGCGAGAGTCCTGCCACCCGGGGTGGCGTTGAAATCGCCGGCAACCACGGTCGCGCCCTCGCCTCCGAGCTCGCCGGCAAGACGGGCGGCCTGCGCCCGGCGCAGTTCTGCATCGTGGGGGTTGAGGTGCACGCTTGCGATGCGCACCCCCTGGCCGGAGGCTACGGCCACCGAGATGCCGATGCTCTCGCCCGTGGGCGAGAGATGAACCGTCGCGGCGCGTGCCGTCCCTGTATGGATCACGGCGATGTGCTCCCGCCAGCCATCGGTACGGCGCATCTCGGCGCAGGCGAGGCGCAGATGCCGTTCCTGCCGCCTCGAAAGGTAGTCAACGAGCGCGCGCAGGAACGCCGTCGACGGCGCCTCCTGCAGACAAACGACGTCTGCCGCCACGGAGGAGATCGTCTCCATCACGAGCTGCTGCCGATGTGCGAAGGCATTCTCGCCTTCGTGGTGGTTGTAGATGTTGTAGGTGAGGATGGTGAGTTCGGAGCCGGCCATCATCTGACTATAGGGCCCCTGTTCCCCTTCTCGGAAGGGCCGCGAAAGGGGATGGCAGGCCCGTGTCTGCTACGATTGCGATGTGAGCGACCATCACCACCAGCATGCCTCGGCGCCGCGAGCGCTCGCCCTGGGCCTCGTGCTGACGGCGGGGTTCGTAGGCGTCGAGCTGATCGCTGGTGCGGTGACCGGGTCGCTGGCGCTGGTTGCCGATGCCGGGCACATGATGACGGACGCCACCGGGCTGGCCCTGGCGCTTGGCGCCGCCCTGCTCGCCCGCCGCCCCGCCGACGACCGGCGCACCTACGGATACGCCCGCCTCGAAGTGCTGGTTGTGCCCGTTCATGTGCTGCTTCTTCTCGCCATCGCGGCCTACATCGTCTATGAATCGATTGGGCGCCTGGGCGATGGGCATTCAGTCGACACTTTGCCCGTGATCGCAACTGGCGCGGCCGGCCTGCTCATCAACCTCGTGGTGATGCGGCTCCTGCACGGCCACGCACATGCCAACCTGAACGCACGCGCCGCCATGTTCGAAGCCGTGGCCGACGCGCTGGGGTCAATTGGCGTTATTGCCTCGGCGGTGGCCATAGCGCTGGGCGCGTGGAGCGGCGTGGACGCCATCGTCGCCCTTGCGATAGCAGCGTTCATCGTGCCCCGGGCGGTCCACCTTCTTCGCCAGGCGGCGGAGATCCTCCTCGAAAGCGCACCCGCCGGCCTCGATCCCGCCGCCCTTGCCTCGGCGGCCCGGGAGGTCCGCGGTGTGGTCGATCTCCATGACGTGCACGTCTGGTCGATTGCCCCTGCCTTCCCGGCACTGAGCGCGCACGTGGAGATGGAGGACGTTTCCTGCGCGGAGCACGTCCTGACCGACCTCACCGCGCTCTTCCGCGACCGCTTCAGCATCGGGCACGTGACGCTCCAGCCCGAGACGCAGGCCCTCCACGAGGCGATCGAGTGCTGCCTGAGCCCGGATGCCGGCCGGCTCGCGGAGGGCCATCGCCACGTCTCCGCCGGCCTATGAGGCGAATCACGCGGCGCCGGGCCCTCGGCAGCGCCGTCGCAATCGGCGTAGCGGGGGCAGGCGCCGGCGTAGCCGCGCTGGCCCTTCGCCAGGGTAGCCCGGAGAAGGCCCGCCCCTCGCCTTCGTCCACGCCATCGCCAGCGGCTGGCGCCACCCCTTCGCCAACGCCAACGCCGCTCCCCCGGCGAGGCGGGACCGCCAGGTTCGCGGCCCCGGTGGGGTTCAACTTCGACACGTTCGACGCCCAGCGCTCGGGCGAGCCTTCGGTGGTTGAGCTGCTTGGCCGGACGCATTCCCGCCTCGTGCAGTGGGCCGATTTCGCCGCGCCGTCGCTCAGCGGCGACCTTGCCGGGCGATGGGAGCAACCTGACGAGTCCACGCTGGTGCTGCACCTTGATTCGCGGGCCCGCTGGCAGGACCGCTGGCCACTGATGGGCCGCTCCGTCACCGCGCAGGACTGCGCCGCCAGCGTGCAGCGATCGCTCCAGCTCGCCCGCGCTGGTGAGCTGCCCGTGTCGCAGCGCCCATGGGACTACGCCGGTCTCTCCGAGGTCGTGGCCACCTCAGCGAGCGAGGTGACTATCCGGACTGCCAGGCCTGACCCGTTCTTGCTCCAGATGCTGGCGGGCCGTTTCGCCCTGGTGCAGGCGCCCGAGGCTGTGGAGGCTTTCGGTGTCCGCTGGCACGAGCTGGCCCCCGACACCGTGGTGGGGTCGGGGCCGTTCGTTTTCCGCGGCTTCGACGAGCGCGGGGCCCTGGTCCTCGACGCCCATGGCGCGATGCACGCGCCCCCCGTCCCCAACGGGCTCGAAATCAGCCAGCCGTTCGACGTCGTGGAGCGCTTCATCGACGGGAAGCTGGACGAGGCCCTTGTCCGCGATCGGCGCGATGCGGCGCGCATCCGGACCGGGGCCCGCCAACGCTTCGTGGAACTGGCCCGCTTCGAGGACAGCCCAGTCCTCTCGACCTTCAGCGTAGGTGCGCCGCCGTGGAACGACCCCCGGCTGCGCATGGCCCTGAGCGCGGCGCTCAACCGGATGGAGCTGGCCATGCGGCTCTTCGGCGGCCGCGCCACTGCCGCCGGGCCCGTCGCGCCCGCGCTGCCTTCATTCGCGCTGCCCGAATCCGTGCTCGCTCGCTTCGCTGGCTACCGGCCGGACCTGGCCGAAGACTCGCGCGAGGCGCGCGCCCTCTGGGAGGCCGGAGGAGGCCCCTCCCTTGGCCCGGTCATTGTCGATTTCCCGAGCGTTTTCGACCCCCTCTACAGCGCGAGCTCGGTGGTGACGGGCATGCTCAACGACGCGATCGGCACCGGCCAGTTCCGCCCGGCGGTGGAGTCTTATCCGATCATCTCGCGGAAGGCCTCCGAGGGCGCCTACGGGAACGGGAAGGCGCGGTTCTGGTTCGGCTGGGGCCCAGCCCTGCCCGGCCCCGACCCGGCCCGGTTCCTTGCGGAGAACTACGCATCCACGTCTCGTGGCGCCGCGGCGACGGGTTTTCTCGACGATGCGGTGGACCGGTTGCTGGCAAAGGCCGTCGCCGAATTCGACGAGGCCGCCCGCCGCGCGCTGATCATGGAGGCGCAACGGGCGCTCCTCGCGGCCGGAGGGGGCGGCGTGATCGACTGGGTGTTGCAGCGCTCGGAGGTGTTCCGGCGGGAGGACCTTGGCGGGCGCCCGCAGCCGGCCCCTTTCTGGGACCAGCATCTCGATGCGCAGGCCTATCTCGACCTGGCCGGCGCCGCGGGGTAGGGCCACGCGCGCGATGAGCTACGATCGTGCCGGGACCAGCCCACGGAGGAATGCAGCCATGTCCAACCCCATCCGCCTGTGCCTGTGGTTCGACTCCCAGGCTGAGGAGGCGGCGGCCTTCTACACGGGAATCTTCCGCGACTCGAAGATGGGCGCCATCACCCGCTACCCGGCCGCGGGACGCGAGATGCACGGCAGGGAGCCGGGCTCGGTGATGACGGTCGCATTCGAGCTGAACGGGCAGGCGTTCCTTGCCCTCAACGGCGGGCCACTCTTCACGTTCAGCGAGGCGGTCTCGCTCGAAGTGCTCTGCGATGACCAGGCCGGGATTGACTACTACTGGGACCGTCTCTCCGAGGGCGGTGACCCCGCAGCGCAGCAGTGTGGCTGGCTGAAAGACAGGTTCGGGCTTTCGTGGCAGATCGCCCCCCGCGCCTGGGAAGATCTCGTGGGGGGCGCGGACACGGCGAGAGCCGAGCGCGTGTACGCCGCCATGTTCCAGATGAAGAAGCTCGACATCGCCGGGCTGGAGCGCGCCGCGCGCGGCTGAGGGCCCCGGCGCGTGCGATGTGCGGATGCCGCGATGGCTACCGGCCGCGCAGGCGCGGGTCTATCTCGTCGCGGATGGCGTCGCCAGCGAGGTTGAAGCCCAGCACGGCAAGTGTGATGGCCGCACCAGACAGCACCGATTCCCAGGGGTGGAGGTCAATTGAGTTGCGCCCGGAATTCACCATCTTGCCCCAGGTGGTCTTGTCGGCCGGGCCAAGCCCCAGGAACGAGAGCGACGCCTCGGCGAGGATGTAGGCGCCGATGCTGATGGAGAACACAACGAGCACGGAGGCGAGCACGTTCGGCAGAACGTGCCGGAGCATGATGCGCACATCCCCGGCGCCGTAGGAGCGCGCCGCTTCAACGAAGGCCGCCTGCGAGACGGCGAGCACCGACGACCGGACAATGCGCACGCAGACGGCGAAGCCCAGGAAGCCAAGGGCGAGGACCGTGAGAAACAGGCTCGGCTGGTCCATCACCGAGACGATGAGCATGAGGAGTACGAGGCCCGGGAATGCCTGGATCGAGTCGACGAGCCTCTGGACTATGAGGTCGAACTTGCCTGCGAAGTAGCCCGAGACCAGCCCGACGAGCGTGCCCGAAAGCACGGCGATGATCGATGCACCCACGCCGATAATGACCGCCAGCCGGGCGCCGGCCACGATGCGAGCGTAGAGGTCGCGGCCGTAGGCGTCCGTCCCGAGCCAGTGGTCCGACCCAAGGGGGCTCTCCCAGCGGTCGAGGATGTGGGGCGACCCGAGCTCGGGGTTCTCAGCGATATCGAGCGGGTTCGCCGTCGGGTTGAACTTCGGGTTGACGGTCTGGAACTGGCGATTGTCGTCGTAGCGCTTTATCCACGGCGAGAGGATGGCCACGCCCAGGACGAGGATGACAAGCATCACGCCGAAGGCGCCGAGCTTGTTCCTCGCGGCCAGCCTGCCCGTTTGCCGCAGCACGCTGCCGAAGGTGCGGCGCCGGGCGAACCCAATGGCGTCGTTTGCGAGAGGTGCGGCTGCTTGTTCGGCCTGGGCCACGATGGCGGTCCCCTATGTGTAGCGGATTCGCGGGTCGAGCCACGCGTAAAGGATGTCGACAAGGAGGTTCACCGTCACCAGCACAAAGCAGATGATGATGACAGTGCCCTGGAATGGCGGGAAGTCGCGCAGGTTCAACCGGGCGAACAGGAAGCGGCCCATGCCATCGATGTTGAACATCGTCTCCAGGATGATCTGGCCGCCGACGATGCCGCTGATGGTGAGGCCCATAATGGTGACGATGGGCAGCATGGCGTTCTTCAGGGCGTGCCGGATCCAGACGGTGTCATCGCGGAGGCCTTTCGACCTTGCCGTGCGGATATAGTCCTGCCGCATCACCTCGAGCATCTGCGAACGCAGCAGCCGCATGATGCCGGCGCCGCCCGCGATACCACCGGCGATAGCGGGGATGATGTAGAGCTGGAGGGCGCGAAGCGGGTCGGTCCAGAAATGCGGCCTGCCGAGCACGTCTATCTGGAAGAGGTCGAACTTGATCACGACCAGCGAAAGGAAGATAGCGACGACAAAGACGGGCATCGCCACCCCCAGGATGGCCACGCCCCGCAGAAGGTAGTCGATCCACGTGTTCTGCTTGACCGCGCTGATAATCCCGATGGGGATGCTGATGGAGAACGAGATAAGCAGGGTCATGAACCCGAGCTCCAGCGTCGTGGTGACGCGGCGCCCGACTTCGGTCCAGGTGCTGAGCTTGCTTTCGTAGGAGTGGCCCAGGTCGCCGCGGGCGAGCTCGCCCATGTAGTCCACGTACTGCTGCCAGAGGGGCTTGTCGAGCCCGAGCTCGTGGCGGGCGTAGGCGATGGCCTCCACCTGGGAGGCCCCCGTCATGGTGGAGGCGATGCGCTTCTGGGCGAAGTCGCTCGGGAGCGCATGCGTGCCAAGAAAGACCATGGTGGCCACGAACCAGAGAACCAGGACGTTGAGCAACAACCTCCGGATGATGTAGTTGGTCAAGTCCGGTTCCCTGGTCGTGGCATGGTTTGTTCAGGTCCCGTGCCGGGCTAGCCGAGCTTGCGGCCCTTGACCGCGTCCGAGTAGCTCGGGTCCTTGGGGTCGAGCCACGAATTCTTGAAGGCGAGGTGAGCGCCAGCCGTGTTCCAGTACCCCGCACCCGCCTTCCCCGCGGACGGTTGCGTCTTCAGAGGCCGATGGGCGAAGTTCCAGTTCGCGTACCGGTTGATGTAGTTATAGAGGACAACCGCGCCGAACATGGCGTTTTCCATGAGGATCTTCTGGGCGTCGAGCACGAGGGCGCGCGCCTTTGCCAGGTCGGCCGTCACGAGGGCGTCGTCGATCAGCTTGTCAAGCTGCGGGTTGTTGACCTTGCTCCAGTTCTGGCTTCCCTTGGAGTGGAAGCTGGAGTAGAGGTCGCGCCTGGGGTCGGGCGAGTTGACGGCATTCGTCCAGGCAATCCAGCTGGGGTATTCGCCCTTGGGCAGGTTGGGGATGATGTCGTCGTTGTAGGTGCACTTGGTGGACTTGAACTGGGACACGCCCAGGGAGTCGTTGAACATCTTGGCGATGATCTGGTAGGTGTCGGGCCAGACGGAGGTCCATGTCTCCACGCCCTTGATGTCAACTTCGCCCAGGGCCGGCCCGCCGCCGGCGTTCCAGAGCTCGCGCGCCTCCTTGATCTCCACGGCACGGTCGGTGCGGTAACCAGGGAGCTTGATCAGGTCGTCGGGCTTGATGGCGAACCCTTCCTGGAGCCAAGGCACCACGCCGCTGACCTGCCCCAGCCCCTGGTGGAACGACTGGATCATGGCCCGCCGATCGACGGCCATATTCATTGCCTTCACCAGGCGCGGGTCCTTGAACTGCTTGTGAACGTTGAGGTGCATGAGCACCGTGTTCGAGATGCCGGTCAGGGACTCATACATGTTCGACTTGTTGTCGTCGAGGACCTTCTTCGTGAGGGACGCATCGGGGGCGTTCCAGACATCGACGAGCTTCTGCTCGAAGGCCAGGCGGTGGGCATTGGGGTCTTCGAAGAGGCCCCACGGGTTGATCGCTCCATCGAGGTGAGGGAGGCCCTTCTCCCAGTAATCGGGGTTCTTCTGGAGGACGATGTCCTTGCCGGTACGCCACTGCTTGAGGATGTAGCCGCTCGTCCCGGGCATCGCCTCTTCGGTGAGGGTGGTGTGGCTGCCCTCGAACTTCTCGGTGGCTTCGCGGTTCGGGACACCGGCGAAGAACGCCGCCTGGCGGATGAGGAAGCTACCATTTGGGGCAGGGAGCGTCATCTTCACCGTGTAGTTGTCCGGTGTCTCGACCTTGATCCCGGCGTAGTCGGACTGGAAGCGGAACTTGGGCGTGCTGCCGTCGACCAGCTTGCCGGCCTGCTGACGTTCAATGTGCCACTTGATGTCGGCCGAGGTGAGCTCGCGGCCGTTGGTGAGTGGTGTGTTCTGCCACTTCACGCCCTTGCGAAGGTTGAATGTGAAGACCGTTGCGTCGGGGGTCTCCCACTTCTCCGCCAGGTCGGCCTCGAGGTCTCCCGCATCGGGATTCGAGAAGCGAACGATCTTGCTGAGCACCGAGCCGGAAAGCCAGCCGATCTCGTCACGCTGGCCGCGGTGTATGTCCACCGAGTCGAACTGGGAACCGCCGAGGAACACGGACCGGGCGACGCCGCCATCGACTATTGCAGAGGCCGGAGTCCCGGCCGCGGTCGGGCTGCCGGCCGCGGTGGTCCCGCCGGTGCTGACCGTCGGCGTTGCGCCGCCATCGTCGTCATCGTCGCCGCATCCGACCAGGCCGAAGGCGGCCGCGCCCATGCCGGCGGCTGCCGCGCCGCCAACAAGGCGCCGGCGCGATAGGCGATTGGCGCTGAGACGCCGCGTCCAGTAGTTGCTCTGATCTCGCATGGATATTTTCCCTCCCTTTTATCACTGCCATCCGCGCACTGGATTCCTGCGAATCAATACGTTGCCGCCGGTGGCCCGGATGTCAGGCAGTCTAGCCACACGGTCGCGAACGGTCCATCGCAGTATGCAACCCACCCCGCGATGCCCTGCGCGACGTGCTGGACCCGCGTCTCCGCGGCCGGTAGCAGCCTGCGGGGCAGGTCCTAGCGCTGCCCCGCCCTGTCGGTGCCGTCTGCGCGCCGGTACGCTTCGTCCAAGAGCTCGGCGATGTGCAACACGCGGGCGCCGAGGCCAGCCTCCCGGGCCGCCGCCTGGAGCTGGAGCTGGCAACCGGGGTTGGCGGTGACAACAGCATCCGGGGCGGCATCGCGGAGCGCCTGGGCCTTCCGCGAGCGCAGGGCCGCCGACATTGCGGGCTGCACCAGGCCGTAGATCCCGGCGGCGCCACAGCAGCTGTCAGCCCCCGGCGTTTCCCGCAGGTCGCAGCCTTCAATTCCGCGCAGGAGCTGCCGCGGCTGGGCGGTGATGCGCTGCGCGTGCGCCAGGTGGCAGGGGTCCTGGAAGGTGACCGTGCCGTGAAAGCGGGCGGGGACTTCGCTCCCGAGCGAGGCGAGGAGCTCCGTGAGGTCCGTCACCCGGGCAGCCAGGCGCCGCGCCCGCTCCGCAAAACGCGGGTCATCGGCAAGCAGCGCGCCGTACTCCTTCATGGCCGCTCCGCAGCCAGCCGAGTTGAGGACCACGGGCAGACCCGGCTCCCGCTCGAAGGCCTCGATGTTCCGCCTTGCGAGGCGCCGGGCGAATTCGAGGTCACCGTCGTGAGCGTGTAGGGCGCCGCAGCAGACCTGCCCCCGGGGCGCGCGTGCCGCGATGCCGTTCCGGGCGAGGACGCGGCCGGTGGCGCGATGGACCTCGCCGAACAGCTCTGCCATGACGCAGCCGGTGAAGAGCAGCGCCTCGCCCCGCGGGTCTGCCGGCGCGGACAGCGCCTGGCCGGGGCGGAAGGGCGGGCCAGGGCGCGATGGGAGCTGCGCTTCGGCCTGCCCCAGGCGCCCGAGCAGGCGGAGCACTCCCGTCCTCCTCACCAGCCCGCGCAGCGGGAACCGGGCGTACAGGCGGACGGGGGCAAGCGCCACTGCGAGTGACCGCTGGCGGCCAACCACATGCCGGAGCAACAGGCGCCGCATCCGGGGGCGCCATCGCCCGGTGGCTCCCCGGGTGGCAGTCTGCGCGCGTACCTTCTCGATGATCTGCCCGTACGGCACCGAGCTCGGGCAGACGGCCTCGCAGGCGCGGCACTGCAGGCAAAGGTCCCAGTGGGCCTGCACCGCGGGAGTGATCGCCAGCCTCCCTTCGGAGACAGCGCGCGCAAGGTAGATGCGCCCGCGCGGCGATTCGGTTTCGAGGCCGGTCACCATGTAGGTGGGGCAGCTCGTGACGCAGAGGCCGCAGTGGACGCAGCGCGAGAGGGCCTCCATGGAGGGCAGGTCGTTCGATCGCGGCCAGTTGCCCCTAGATTCCGCCAACGAAGCGCCCCCGGTTGAGCCGGCCGCCGGGATCGAAGGCGGCCTTGGTCGCGCGCATCAGGCCGAGGGATGGGGGCGGGTCGCCCCAGGCGTCCACCGTGGCGCGAAAGCTGGCCGGCATGCGCTCCACCACCACGGCGCCGCCATCGGGCCGCACGAGGGCGCGAAGACGCTGCAGTTGCGGCTCGAATGTCCTCAAGGGCGGGAGCCCGGCGCTCTCCCAGTGAGCTCTGAGCCCGCCCGTCAGCGGGCGCATGCTGGCCGCGGAGGGAGACATCGCCGCGACCTCGCGGGCGACGGCGGCCAGCCGCGAGGGGACCGTGTTGATGCGCAGCGCAAGCACGCTTTCGGGGCCAGCGCCGGCGTCGCGAAGCGATTCGTAGAAGTGCGGTGGCGCGCCGGTGGCCTGCCCCCCGAGAAGATCGCGGGTGGTCCGCCCCGCCCCGGCCGGCACGCGAATGAGCCCCTTCCAGGAGTCGCCGTTCATCGCGAACTCGGCGATCTCGGGCAGGATCCCGGTCGTCTGCAGCTGGCGCGCGCACGCCAGGGCGTCTGCCGCCGTGCGCACCTCGACCACCATGTCTGCCGTCTCCACCCGCGGGGACACGCGCAGAGTGGCCTGTGTGAGAATCCCCAGCGTGCCGAGCGAACCGCACATAAGGCGCATCAGGTCGTAGCCGGTCACGTTCTTCACAACCTGCCCGCCCGCCTTCACCGGCACTCCGTCCCCTCTGAGGACAGCCACGCCCAGCAACAGGTCGCGTGGGAGCCCGAAACGTGTCTGCAGCGGCCCGGCCGAGCCCACCGCCAGGGTGCCGCCGATGGTGGCGCGGGCCGGCAGGGGCGGGTCGAGCGGCAGGCGTTGTCCTGCGGGGGCAAGGAGCTCGCCTATCTCGGCGAGGGTCATGGCCGCGCCCACGGTCACCGTCAGGTCGTCCTTGCGGTGCTGTGGCTCGGCGGCCAGCGTGCGCCGCAGGTCGACGATACCGAAGCGGCCCGCTGGCGCGTTTCCAAGTTCGAGCCTCGTGGCCCCACCGGCGGGCACGAGTGTTCCGCATGGGGAATCGCGGAGCATTCCAGCGAGGTCGTCCAGGGAGTGGGGAGCGAGTACCTCCGCCGCTTCCTGTCCCGCGACCTCCCTGCCGCCAGCGGCGCCGGGCTCAGACATAGGCGTCGGGCCCGGCCGCACGAAGGGCAGCCTGCTGGCGGGCCAGCTCACCGCAGCCCGCTCCCGAAGGAAGCACCTTGCAGGGGTTGAAGTCGCCCGCATTGCCGAAAACGCCGCGCAGCCTGCCCATGTTCTCCAGGTCGTCGTCGTTGTAGAGCCAGCGCATGTAGCGCTGCTTCTCGTAGCCGATGCCGTGCTCACCGGAGAGGGCGCCCCCGGCATCGACGCATGCCTGCATGATCGCTCCGCCAGCCTTGAGCACGCGCTCCGTGGCGCCGGGTTCGCGGCTGTCGAAGAGGATGCAGGGGTGGAGGTTGCCATCGCCAGCATGGAAGACGTTGGCGATGGCAAGGCCGTATTCGGCGCCAATCGCCGTCACGCGCGCCATCACGTCGACGAGACGTGAGCGGGGGACGACGCCATCGAGGATGTAGTAGTTGGGCGCGATGTGGCCCAGGGCGCCTATGGCGTGCTTGCGGCCGCGCCAGAGGTCAGCGCGCTCTGCGGGGTCGCGGGCCACGCGCACCCCGGTTGCCCCGCAGGCGAAGCAGGCCTCGCGCGCGCGGGCGGCCTGCTCGCTGGCAAGCTCGGCGATGCCATCGAGCTCAATAAGCAGGACAGCACCCGCATCTGGCGGGTAGCCGCACTTCAGCCCGGCCTCCGCGGCCTTGATGGTGAGGCGGTCCATCATCTCCAGGGCGGCGGGCACCATGCCCGCCCCGATGATGGCGCTCACGGTCTCGCTGGCCTGCTCCAGGCTGTCGAAGATGGCGAGCAGGGTTACGACCGATGGAGGCAGAGGCAGGAGGCGTACCACCACCCTGGTAGCGATACCGAGCGTCCCTTCCGACCCGATGAAGGCGCCACGCAGGTCGTAGCCGGTGGGCTCCTGGGTGCGGACCCCCAGCCAGGTGATCTCGCCCGCCGCGGTGACCACTTCGAGGCCGAGCACATGGTTCTGGGTGACGCCAAGCGCCAGGCAGTGGGGCCCGCCTGCGTTCTCGGCGACGTTGCCACCAATCGTGCAGGCCTTCTGCGAACTTGGGTCCGGGGCGAAGAAGAGCCCGTGCACGGCCGCCGCCTCGGAAAGCTGGATGTTGGCCAGCCCGGGGCCCACCATGGCAACCTGGTTCACCGGGTCGAGCTCGAATATCTCGCGCATCCGCGCCGTGGCAATGACGACGCCACGGCGGGTGGGCACGGCGCCGCCGCTCAGGCCCGTTCCCGCGCCCCGTGGGGTGACGGGAACACGGGCGCGGTTGCACAGCTGCACGACGCGTGCTGTCTCTTCAGCGTTGGCGGGGAGGACAACGGCATCGGGCATCTGCGTCTCAACTGTGCCATCGAACTCATAGACGAGCAGGTCCTCCCGCCGCCAGAGCACGTTCCGGGGGCCGGCGATCTCCTGGAGCGCCGCTACCAGCTCACGGCGCGTCGTCATCGGCCGATTCGGCGCCCCTGCACTCCTTGCAGAGGCCAAATATCGCGAAGTGGTGCAGGTCGGGGGCGAACTCGAAGTCGGTGCGGATTCTCTCCGCAAGGCATTCGAGGTAGGAGTGCCCCAGTTCGGCGACGTCGCCGCAACTGGCACAGATGAGATGGTGGTGCGGCCGGGGCGCGGCCCATTCAAACACGGCATCCCCGGCGCCCATGTCCGTGCCAGTGACAAGCCGCATGCGCTTGAGGACATCAAGCGTGCGGTAGACCGTGCTCACATCGACAAAGGGGTATTGCTCGCGCACCTCCTCGGCGATGCGGGCCGCGGTCACGTGACCGTTTGCGTGACGGAGCGCGCGGAGGATGAGGAGGCGCTGGGGGGTAACCTTGTGCCCGCCCTGGCGAAGCAGTTCGGCGGTTTCGTCCTCGCAGCTCATCTACGACAAGTCTACACGGCGCTTCCCCGGAGGTGGACACCGCCTTGCGCCCGCCCGCACTGCTGCCGATTACTGGAGTATGGGGATAACCGACCAGGAATGGATGGCCCAGGCCCGCGCGCGCATCGCGCGCGGTGAGGGCTGGGAAGGGCCGGAAGGAGCGCCGCTGGCTATCATCCCGGCGCCTCCGCCAGCGCAGGCAACGCTGCTGACCTGCCCGTACTGCGGCCCCCCGCGCGTGCTGGAGGTCTTCCGGCGGTACGAGGTCGCCTCTTCGGAGCCGCTGCTCTATTGCCCACGCTGCTACGGCTTCTGGGCTAAGGGCGACGCACTTGCCCATGGCGTGGCCGACCCTTACGACGAACACCACGCGCTGTACGCGGCGATCGGACCGGCTCGCTGCCGGTCGTGCGCGGGCCGGCTGGATAAGGACCTTGTGTGCCGCGAGTGCGGGAAGCGTGCGCCGATGCTCGATTGCCCCTCGTGCAAGAACACGCTGGTGCGTGGGACGTGGAGGGGCGTCACGGTTGACACCTGCGAGCCATGCAAAGGGATGTGGTTCGACGTGGGCGAGATCTCGGTTGCCTTCGGCCTCAAGCCTCCGCAGAGCCTCCCGATGCAACTGGTGGACGAGAACGCGGTACCCGCGGGCGGGGAAGGCTGGGAAGCAGCCATCACTACGGCGCTGGGCCTGCTGCTGCGGGCGCTCTAGCAGGGGCGGGGGCTACCAGATCCCGAGCGACATCCGGACGTCTTCGCTGGCCATGGTGCGCGGGTCCCAGGGCGGGCTCCAGACGATACGCACGTCAACATCCTTCACGCCCGGCACTTCTTTGAGCTTTGCGTAGGCTTCTCCGCGAATCACCGGCCCCAGCGGGCAGCCGGGACTGGTCAGAGTCATCGTCACGAGCACATCGCCATCATCGAACGTGACATCGTAGACGAGGCCAAGGTCGACGATGCTGATGCCGAGCTCGGGGTCGATCACCTCGCTGAGCTTCTCCATGAGGGTCTCGGGAGTGGGTATGGCCGCTGTTTCACTCATTGCCTATCTCCTTGCGGGGCGGGGGCCGCTCCCTCAATGACTTCGTCGAGCACCTTCCAGGGCAACATCGCGCACTTCACCCGGACGGGGAACCTGGCCACGCCCTGGAAGGCTTCGAGGTCGCCCAGGTCGGGGGCAGGGTCTGCGCCATCAACGAGCATGGCCTGGAAATGATCGCGCAGGCGCGCTATGTCCTGCAGCTTCTTACCCTTGACGTTCTCGGTGAGCATGGAGGCGCTCGACTGGCTGATGGAGCAGCCGAGGCCCGAGAAAGCGATGTCCCGGACCTCCGAATCGCCAACGGCGACTTCGATGTGGACTTCGTCGCCACAGACGGGGTTCACGCCATCGAGCCTGTGGGTCGGGTTTTCGAGGGCGCCCCGGTTGCGCGGGTGGCGCATGTGGTCGAGCAGGAGCTCGCGATAGAGGTCATCGAACTGCGGTTCGGGAATCGGCACGGGCGAAAATCCTGGTGGCTTCGTGTAAAGCTTCGACGAGGGCGTCGATCTCCTGCTCCCGGTTGTAAATGTACAGGCTCGCCCGGTTGGTCGCCGGCACCTGCAGCCGGCGCATCAGGAGCTGGGCGCAGTGGTGGCCGGCACGGATCGCCACTCCATACGAATCGACGATCGTGCTCACATCGTGGGGATGCACGCCGGGGACCGAGAAGCTGACCGCGCCGCCCCGGCGTTCGGGGTCGAGCGGCCCGTGGACCTTGAGGCCCTCGATTGAGCGCAGGGCGTCGATCGCGTAGCCCGCCAGGTGCTCCTCGTGGCGGCGCACGTTCGCCATTCCGATGCCGCCCAGGTAGTCGAGCGCGGCCCCAAAGGCGATGACGTCGGCGATATTCGGGGTGCCGGCCTCGAACTTGTGCGGCACTTCCGCCCAGGTCGACTCCTCCGGGCGAACGATCGAGATCATCTCACCGCCGCCAAGGAAAGGGTCCATCGATTCCAGCAGCCCTGGCCGCGCCCAGAGGACACCGACGCCCGTGGGCCCCAGCATCTTGTGCGCCGAGAACGCGAAGAAGTCGCAGCCAAGCGAGCGCACGTCGATGGGAAGGTGGGGGGCGCTCTGCGCGCCATCGACCAGCACCAGGGCCCCGGCCGCATGGGCCATCTCCGCAATATCCCCAACCGGGTTGATGGTGCCGAGCACGTTCGACATGTGGACTATGGTTACGAGCTTCGTTCGCGGCCCGATGATCGCCCTGAGCTGGTCGATTGCCAGCTCTCCTTCGCCGGTGATGTCGACGTAGCGAAGAACGGCCCCGGTGCGTTTGGCGAGTTGCTGCCAGGGGATGATGTTCGAGTGGTGCTCCATGATCGAGAGCACCACCTCGTCGCCGGGGCGGAGGTTTGCATCGCCCCAGGCGCGGGCGACAAGGTTGATCGACTCGGTGGTGTTGCGCGTGAACACGACGTCGGATGGATTGGCGGCGCCGATATGTGCGGCCACCTTCGCCCGCACGCCCTCGTACTGCTCCGTGGCCCGCACGGCGAGGGCGTGGATTCCGCGGTGGATGTTGGCGTTATCCGTCTCGTAGTAGCGGACAAGGGCGTCGATCACCTGGCGCGGCTTCTGCGTCGTCGCAGCGTTGTCCAGGTATACCAGCGGACGTCCGTTGACCTGCTGGTGGAGGATAGGGAAATCCTCGCGGATGCGTTCTACGTCGAGCATGATTCCTCGGCTTCCGTTCCCGGCCGGGCGGCTGAGACTATCAACTAAGATCGACCTCCACGAGCCCGTCGACCACCCGGGCGGGGTAGGTGCGCACAGGCCTCACCGCGGGCAGCCGCACCACCTTGCCGGTCGTGATATCGAAGCGTGCGCCGTGACGCGGACATTCAATCTGGTGCCCGTCCAGCAGCCCCTGGTCGAGCGGGGCGCCATCGTGGGTGCACTCGTCGTCAATGGCGTAGAAGGCGTCGGCAGCGTGGCAGAGGGCAATCCTCTGGTCACCGACCTCGAATGCGCGCGCGCACCCCGGCCCGACTTCGGCTACGGGCGCGACCGGTATCCAGCTCATCCGGCCGCACCAAGCTTCGCAACGACCACCGCCCCGAGCTCTTCGCGCAGGGCCTCGTCGCGAACACGGTCAAGCACCTGGGCCAGGAAACCGCGTACCAGCAGGGCCTCGGCCTGCGGACGGGGGATGGCCCGCGCCTGCAGGTAGAAGAGCTGGTCTTCGCTCACAGGCCCGGCGGTGGCGCCATGGCTGGCGCGGATGACGTCGTTGGTCAGGATCTCAAGGACGGGGTCGCTGTCGGCGCGTGCCTTCTTGCTGAGGAGCAGGTTCCGGTTCTCCTGGTTGGCGTCGGCCCTGCGCGCACCGAGCCCCACCCGCGTCACGCCATAGTAGGCGGAGCGGGCGCTGCCCCGGAGGGCGGCCTTGAACAGCAGGTCGCTGCGCGTGTCGGGGCCGATGTGGTCCTGGACGGTGTAGAAGTCGAACTGCTGCTGATCATCGCCAAGGATGAGGCCGTAGAGCTCGCTCGAAGAGCCACGCTCGGTGAGCGAGGACTCGATATGCGACTTCACCACGCGGCCGCCAACGGCCACGTTCACTCCAACCACGGCGGCGTCGCGCCCCGGCAACGCTCGCTGCTCGCCGAAGACGCGGGTCTCGGCGCCCCAGCGGTGCAGGGCGGTGTAGGTAACCACGGAACCAGGCCCGGGGACCAGCTCGACGGCGGGGATAGCGAGCACGTCTCCCGGCCCGGAGCGGTAGTCTTCGACAATGCTGACGCGGGAGTTGGCACCCGTGACGACGAGGGTGTGCGGCGCCGCAAACTGCCCGCCCTGCTCGTAGTCGCGCACAATGCGTACCGGCCCATCAACCTCGGAATTGGCTGTCACATCGACCAGCACTCCGCCGCGCAGGAACGCGTAGTGGAGGGCCGTGAACCGGTTGCGCTCAACGGGCACGCCAGTGGCGAGATGCTCCCGGATGAGGGCCTGCTGGGCCGCACCGGCAGCGGCGAAGTCCACGACCGTCACACCTGCGCCTGGTTCCGCGACGATAGTCTCGCTGTTGTTCTGTACCAGGAGCGCGGACGCAGGCCCGATGCCATACGGCGCCCGTGCCTCAGCCGCCCCGGGGCGCACGACAGCGCCGGCAGCCGGGGTGTACGGCTCGAGGTCGAGCCTTGAAACATCCAGGTACTTCCAGGGGCGCTCCATTGTTGTGGGCATGGACAGGGCCCCGGCAGCCTGCGCCGCTCCCTGGCGGATTTCCGCCAGCCAGGCGGGGTCGCCAAGCTGCTCACCGATTGCGCGGCTGAGCGCCGGCGTCAGGAGGCCAGGCATTGCCTTCTCGACGGTCGAACTCATGTTTTCGCTTCCTTCTCGCTGCGCCCCGGGCTAGCCGATGGCGCCCTCCATCTGGAGCTCAATGAGGCGATTGAGCTCCACGGCATACTCCATGGGGAGTTCCTTCACAATCGGCTCTACGAAGCCGTTGACGATCATCTTGGCGGCCACATCCTCGGTCAGACCGCGGCTGGTGAGGTAGAAGAGCTGGTCCTCGCTCAGCTTCGAGACGTAGGCCTCGTGCTGGATGTGGACGTCCGGGGCATCTATCTCCATCGTCGGGTACGTGTCGGAGCGCGAGGTCTCATCGAGGAGCAGGGCATCACAGCGCACTGTCGACTTCACGCCCTCGCAGCCGTCGTACACCTTGAGCAACCCGCGGTAGCTCGTCCGCCCACCGTCCTTGCTGAGCGACTTGGAAACGATGGTTGAGGTTGTGTTCGAAGCGGCGTGCACGATCTTGCCGCCTGCGTCCTGGTGCTGCCCCTTGCCTGCGAAGGCGAGGGAGAGGATCTCCCCGTGGGCGCCCGGTTCCATGAGGTAGACGCTCGGGTACTTCATGGTGAGCTTGGAACCGAGGTTCCCATCGACCCATTCCATGACGGCGTTCTCGTAGGCCACCGCCCTCTTGGTAACGAGGTTGTAGACGTTGTTCGACCAGTTCTGGATGGTTGAGTAGCGGACGCGGGCGCCCTTCTTGACGATGATCTCTACCACCGCGCTGTGCAGCGAGTCGGAGCTGTACGTGGGCGCAGTGCAACCTTCGACGTAGTGCACCTGGCTGCCTTCATCGGCAATGATGAGGGTGCGTTCGAACTGGCCCATGTCCTTCGCGTTGATGCGGAAGTAGGCCTGTAGCGGGATCTCCACCTTCACGCCCTTCGGCACGTAGATGAATGACCCACCCGACCAGGCGGCGCTGTTGAGCGCTGCGTAGCGGTTGTCGGCAGGCGGGACAATGGTGCCGAAGTACTCCTTGAAGACGTCCTCGTGCTCCTTAAGGGCCTGGTCGGTGCCCAGGAAGACCACGCCCTGCTTCGCCAGGTCTTCGCGGATGTTGTGGTAGACAACCTCCGAGTCGTACTGGGCGCCTACGCCGGCGAGGTACTTCTTTTCGGCCTCGGGGATTCCGAGCTTGTCGAAGGTGTCGCGGATGTAGTCGGGGACGTCCTCCCAGGAGCGCTCGTCGCGGTCAGTAGCCTTGACGTAGTAGTGGATATTGTCGAAGTCGATCTCTTTCAGCTGCGGGGTGCCCCAGGGAGGGTCCTGCTTCTGGCGGAAGATATCGAGGGCGCGAAGGCGGAACTCGCGCATCCACTGCGGCTCCTCCTTGATGTCCGAGATGGTGTTGATGATCTCGGGCGTGAGCCCCTTGTTTGCCTTGAACAGGGCCTCCTCTTCGTCGTAGAAGCCCCACTTGTAGCCTTCCTCGCGGACCAGGTCGGGTTTGGCCGTCATCTCAGGCGCCTGCCGTTCCGGATGGCGCCGGCACAATGTTGTCGTAGCCGGTCGCTTCCAGCTCTTCGGCGAGCTCCGGTCCGCCCGAACGGACTATGCGGCCATCCATGAGCACGTGGACGAATTGCGGCCTGATGTAGTTCAGGAGCCGCTGGTAGTGGGTGATGAGGAGGAGCCCCATCTCGGGGCTGAGGAGCGCGTTCACCCCTTCGGCGACGGTGCGCAGGGCGTCGATGTCCAGGCCCGAGTCGGTCTCGTCGAGGACGGCGAGGGCAGGCTGGAGCATGGCAAGCTGCAGCATTTCGGCCCGCTTCTTCTCGCCGCCGCTGAAACCGTCGTTTACATAACGGCGGGCGAACTCCTGGTCGACCTTGAGCGTCGCCATCTTCTCGAAGAGCAACTCCCGGAACTCGCGTATGGGCAGCTCGCGCCCGCGCACGGCGTTTACGGCCTGGCGAAGGAAGTTCACCATGGTCACGCCGGGTATGGCGACCGGGTACTGGAAAGCGAGGAAGAGGCCCCGGCGGGCGCGCTCATCGGGCGACAGTTCGAGCACCGGCTCTCCCTTGAAGAGTACTTCGCCGCTGTAGACCGAATAGGCAGGGTTGCCCATGAGCACATTCGCAAGCGTGCTCTTGCCCGACCCGTTGGGCCCCATTATCGCGTGCACCTCGCCGGGGGCGATTGTCAGCGAGAGGCCTTTCAGGATCTCCTTCTCCCCGATTCCGGCGCGAAGGCCGGTGATCTTCAGTAGCGGTGTGGTGCTCATTGGGTCTCCTAACTCACTTCGACAAGGTCGTGCGGCCCGCGTGCGGCGCGGACCAGGTATTCGCAGACGGGCGATCCATCGACGATGCGGTTCAGCTGTTCGACGTCCAGGCCCAGGAGGAGCTCGATCGCCTTGCGGTCGGATTCGCAGGGGAGCGGCGAGATGCTCGCGGCCTCCCGGTATGGGCAGACGTCGTTCAGCAGGTGGATGCCTTCCGAATCGATGTGCCAGCGGTCGAGGATGCCTTCCTGGCGGAGGCTATCGGTGACCTGCTCGGCGCGGATTTCGATAGCGGGGCTCGCCGAGACCTCGGCGCGGTGCCTTTCGGCGAGCGCTTCTGCAACGTTCGACATGACGGCCGAGATCACGTCTTCCCGTTCGCCCAGGCTGCGGAGCATGCGCGCGAGCAGGTCCGCGTAGGCAGCGGGCAGTATGCCGGCGGCACGCTCGGTCGGGTGGTAGACGTGATAGGGCCGGCCGGTGTGCTGCTTCACCGAACGGACGTCGACGAGCCCATCGGCGCGGAGGTTGTCCAGGTGGCGCCGGACGGCGGCAGCGGTTATCCCCAGCGACTCGGCCAGCTCTTCGACGCGCGCCTCGCGGCACTTGACGATGTAGTCGAGAATTCGTTCGCGGGTACCCTGCATGCCCCCAGTCTAGGTGGGAATGGCGAGCTACTCAAGCTTTTTCGACTATTTTGTTGCAAAAGCCCACGAAGTCAGTTCGTGCTCTCCCCGGCAGCGCCTGTGGGGGCGTCCTCGGCGTTGCGATGGGCAAGCGCACGGCCGAACTCCGAGCCGAGCAAGAGGATGCTGGCGTTGACGAACATCCAGAAAAGGAAGGCGAGAGCAGAGCCGATGCCCGCGTAGACGGCGGCCTCGCGCGAAAACGCAGCTGCCCCAAGGAACACGGCCACGAGATTCTTCGCCAGTTCGAACAGGAACGTGGCGAATACGGCCCCGGCGAAGGCTTCCCGGGTCGCTGGCCGCACCGTGGGCACCAGCCGGTAAAGAAGGAAGAACAGGAGGAGGGAGACAAGCGCCGGCAGCACCAGCCCGGCGATGCGCACTGCCGGGCCCGGGTCGATATCGACCGCGCCCAGGTCACCGGCGCGTTCGATGGCGACATTCATGCCCGCCGTCAGGCTCAACGAGAGGAGAATGAGGAGCCCCAGGGCCGGCACAAGGGCGAAGTCTATGAGCTTGCCTCGCCAGAAGGCGCGGTCCTCACGCCTGTGGGCCGTTGCATCGAGGCCCCGGCGGACGGCGGAGAACATCCCGCTGGCAGACCAGAAGAGGCCAATGAAGCCGAACGACACACTCGCAAGGGTGACCTGCTGCGCCCGGCGCACGACGCCTTCGACATCTGCACGCACGGACGGGCTCTCTTCAAGTGGCACCTGGTCAAAGACGAAGTCCACAACATCTTGCTGGGGCACAATCGCGCCAAGGACGGCGAGTACGACGAGTGCCAGCGGCACTAGCGAGAAGATGGCGTAGTAGGCGATAGCCGCGGCAAACACGTTGCACTGGTCCTGTGAGTAGAACCTGACCGTGGTGATCAGCAGGCTCACCGGCTCCTTGAGCGGCCCCGGGGCCCGGGAGAGCGCGGCCTCGACCCTCTGGAACATGCCCTAACTGGCGCCCAGGGGCATCCCTGCGAGGTGCCTCATCATGCGCACGTAGTCTCCCAGGTAGCGTGTGAGCAGGAAGTGCTCGCGGACGTGCTCGCGGCCCGCCTGTCCCATCCGGTCGCGCAGGCCCTCATCATCGAGCAGCTCGGCGACACGCTCCCCGCATTCCCTAACGGTCTTCACCAGGTATCCGGTCTCGCCGTCGAGGACCTGCAGGGTGATGCCACCCGTGTCGCCACCGACCACGGGCTTCGCCTTCCAGAGCGCCTCAGTGACGACCAGTCCAAACCCTTCCCGCACGGACTTCTGGACAACCACGGTCGCGCCGCGCTGAAAAGCGTTGACCTCGACGTTCCCCACGCCATCCAGGTTGGAGAGTATGGTGATGCCTGGATCCTCGCCCGCGTGGTTCTTGACGAGCCCCAGCCACTCCCAGCCCTCCGGGTCGTCGTCGGCCATTGAACCGACCAGCACCAGCTGCAACTGCGGATGCGTTCGCCGCGCGACCCGGTAGGCGTCGATCACGCCGAGAGGGTCTTTCCAGGGGTCAAAGCGTGAGACCTGGAGCATCACCGGCCGGGTGCGGTCGACTCCAAACCGCGCATAGACGCGGGCGACCTCCTCCTCCGGGAGGGCGGTGTTCTTGGGGGAGTTCGGGTCAATCGCAGGCGGCACGACGAACAGGTTGCTGGTCGGCGCTCCCTTGCGAACGTACTGGGGCATCGTCCAGATTGTCGCGTCATAATGCTCGACCCATGGGCAGAGGATGTCCCATGCTTCCGGCTGCGCGTCGGTAAGGTCGATATGGCAACGCCAGAGCCAGTGCCCGGCCACCGGACCCGACTCCTTCAACAGGCCAAGGATCGGGGCAGGCTGCGGGTCGTGGATGACAACGAAATCGTAGGGCTCCCAGGCGATGGTATTGAGGCGATTCTGCTCGACCCAGGTGGAGACCTCTTCCGGCGTCCAGGAGTGCTGCTTACCCTGGAGAGCGTTGTGCATCGCCTTGGTGACCCCAAAGAAGGCGTCGGTGCCGGTTACTACTTTCCAGTCGACCTCGAAGCCAAGGTCGCGTTTGAGGGGCACCAGCCACGAGAGGATCTCGGCCACGCCGCCCCCATAGGCGGTGGCGTTGACGTGCAGCACACGTGCGCCTGCAAGGGGCCGGGCATCGCTGACGAGCTGGTCCAGCACCTCATCGCGAACAATGCCGCGAAACTCCTCGATGCTCCTCGGCGCCAGCGGAACAGTGGTTAGCACATGCCATTGTATCCACACGGATTCCTTGCACGAGAGCGATGGGCAACGTGAGCGGGCGCTTACGCGCGCGTGCGGTGTCCGCTGACCAGCTCTTCGATGGTGGCATCCCAGAGCGGCGCCACGTTCGCCCAGCTAAAGCGGCTGGCGAACTCCCGCAGCGCCCGCGGCACGGGGGTGGGCCGCGCAACCTCGCTGCGCAACCGCTCAAACAGCCCCTCTTCATCTTCGTAGAGGCACCGGTCTCGCAGGCCGGGGGGCACCAGGGCAGGGTAGTTGTAGCGGTTCGGGGCGACGGGGACGCAGCCGCAATAGAGGGCTTCCACCGTTCCTACCCCGAAGAATTCGTGCCGGGTGGTGGAGACCACGATGCCGGACTGCCAGAGCAGGCGAGCGTACTCATCCCGGCCCTGGACGTACCCGAAGTGCGCGATGAGGTGGGGCAGCTCTTCCCGCAGCGCCAGCAGTGCCGGTGACGGGTTCTCGCCAGGCTCACCGGCGATGGCAACGCGGAAACGCAGCCCTTCGGCGGCAAGCTGCCGGACCGCCCGTGCGAACACCTCGGGCGCCTTGTCGAACTCCCAGCGGTGGTTCCACAGAACTAGCGGCGGGTCATCCGGGTTTGGATGGCAGCGTTCCTCGTCGAGCCACTCGAGCTCGACGCCAACCGGCAGCACGCTGCTCTTAGCTCGAATCCCGGCGACGCCGGGCTCAAAGAGCCAGTTGTTGGGTTGGCGCGCAAGTGCATCAAGCGCCCGGAGGAAGTCCTGGCGGTGGAACTCGCTGTTGAAGGCCACGAGGTCGGCTGCCATGGCAGAGAGGTAGTTCACCTGCCCGAACCACGAATTGAACTTCGTTCCCCGTAGGCGGGGGTAGGTGAACTGGTTCTCGTGCATGAAAAGGAGCACGGGAACGTCGTAGAAGCGCGGGCGGGTCAGGGCAAGGAAGACGGGCAGGTCGAGCATATCGGTCGCGACAACCGCATCGAAGGAGCCGGCAAGCGCAAGGGCGTGCGGAGCAAGCTCCTGTGCGCCCCGCCGCATGCGCCGGCGCCACTCCCCTTCGGGAAGGGTAAGGGGCACGATCTCGTGCCCGGAATGCCGCACGAGACCATCGAGGAAGGCGCGATGGCTTCCACCGTAGAAGGGCTCAACGAACAGTACACGCGCCATCGCTCACCTCACAGGTGGCCGAGGCGCACGAAGTGGTCCAGCACCGCGTAGAGGCCCCGATCGCCGGGATCAAGCGCCCGGTACTGGCTCACGAGGCAGCCCCCGTACTTCTCCACAAGGTACCAGTCGTCATCGACGATGAAATCGGGCCGCGGCTCAACGCGGGGGTCTTTGTCAAAGCAGCCGTCCACGAACACGGAGAGTCCATGGGTGGCAACCACACGTTCGACATAAGTGGCGCCCCCGGCCGACCAGACGAACACGCGGTGTCCCGCCGCCTTGAAGCATTCCATGACCTCGTGCGCTCCGGGACGGAGGAGGCTGGCATGCTCGTCTGCACAGACGAGCGTGTGGTCGACATCGAAGAAGATGTTGAGGGATTCGCGGCGACCGGCGGCGCCGCCCGGGTCAGGCGTTGGTGACTTCCAATCCCCACACGGGGCGGAAGCGCCACGTGCGGATTCCCGCAACGCGGATGCCGTGCTTCTTGCACAGCTTCTTCGCCTCGCTCACGCAGCCCACGGGCACGTAGAGGAGCAGGTCGCCCTGCTTCGAACAGGGTAGCCATTGCGTGAGCGCGCTCTCTTCGGTGACCGTGTCGGCCGTTTCCACCTCGGCCATCATCCGGAGCCACTGCCCGGGCCGCTCCACGACGACGATGTCAGGGAAGAGGTCCTTCCCGCTGCCGTTCTTCCCAACAGAGAGGGCGGGCTCCGGCTCGTTCACCACCGTTTCCAGGTGCGGGTATTCCTCGTTGGGGAAGGGGAACTTCAGCCGCGCAATCTCGGCTACGGTCTCCCTGTGCCGCTGGTCGCGAAGGTACTTGAGGGTCACACGCTAGCTCCTCGACCGGGCCCGGCCGATGTTCTCGGGGGCAATTCTAAGTTCGCCGCCCTGTTGGGTCGAACGCACCTTGTCTAGCCGATCACGACCAGGGTCTCGCCCTCGGCGACCCTTGCGCCCTCCGCAACAAGGACCTCCTTGACAGCGCCGTCCGCCGGGGCTTTGATCTCGTTTTCCATCTTCATGGCTTCGAGGATGATGAGGACATCGCCCTGCTTGACCGCGTCCCCGGCTTTGACGTGAACCTTCAGAATCCGGCCGGCAATCTGGGCAGGCACGCCTCCCTTGACTCCGGGCCTGGGAGCGGCGCCGGCCGCGGCAGCGGGCTTCGCCTCCCGGGGCGCCGGCCCTCCGCCCAGTCGTCCCTCCCATTCGAGCGTGAATGGGCGATAGTCGACCTTCACGGCCATACCGCTCTGGCGCTCGCCTTCGGGCGGCAGTTGCACGCGGTAGGCAACTCCTCCAGCAGTCACCGTGGCGTATTCCGCCTCTTCACGGACCTTCACGGGGAATTCGTGTCCATCCACCACCACGGTATCGCCGCGAACCTCTACCTCGTATATGCGGCCACCGATTGTTGCTTTCGCCATCTCTGCTCTCCAGTTCCTAGCGCATCTGGCGCATGCGGCCAAAGCTGCGCCATGAGTTCGCGGCGCCGTTGGCCGCCGGCTCAGTTGTGACCGCTGGCGTAGCTGCGGCTGTCCGCTTCTCGCGGACCACCATTGCGGCGACCACGGCGGCCACCAGTTCGCGTTCCGGGCCACCACCTTCGCGCCGCCACTGCAGGAACTCCTTTGCCGGCTGCGGGAACATCACATAGCTGAGTACGTCATCGATGTTCCCGGCAAGGTCACCGATCTCTTCCTGTGACTTCTCCATCTCGGGCGCAAGGTCGTCCGCAGGGCGGTGGCCGATAGGCTGGTCGTTGCCAAGGATGGTCTTCAGGACGTCGGGCGCAATCGGTGCGGCGGTCCGACCATACATACCCCGGGCCAGGTTCTTCGTCTCGCGAGTGACGGTGCCGTACCGCTTCCCTGTGAGCACGTTGAGCACCGCCTGGGTGCCGACGATCTGCGAGCTGGGGGTCACCAGGGGTGGGTAGCCGAGATCGGCGCGTACGGCTGCATTCTCCTTCAGGACAAGGGGCAGCTTCGCCTCCTGGCCCTGCTCCCGGAGCTGGCCGACGAGATTGGAAATCATCCCGCCGGGCACCTGGTGCGAAAGGACGCCAGCATCGACCCCGAGCAGGTTGCTTTCGAATTTCCAGTACCGTTTGCGCACGTCCCGGAAGTAGGCGGCAAGGTCACCGAGCTTTTCAAGGTCGAGCCCGGTGGCATGGTCCGGGTCTTCCGCGAGGGCGGCCACGAGTGTCTCGGTAGCCGGCTGCGAAGTGCCACCCGCGATGCTGCTGATGGCGCAGTCGATGACATCCGCGCCGGCCTGCACGCCCATGAGGTACGCCATCTCCGAATAGCCCGAGGTGTCGTGGCAGTGCATCTGCACGAGCATCCGGGGATGGTCGTTCTTGAGCCGTGTGACAAGCGCGCGGGCCATCATGGGGCTCAGGAGGCCCGCCATATCCTTGATGCAGAGCGAGTCCGCGCCCATCTGCACCATTTCGCCCGCCATCTTCGCGTACGTGTCCACGGTGTGGACCGGGGAGATGGTGTAGCAGATTGTCGCCTGTACGTGCCCGCCCGCGCGCTTTACGGCATCGAAGGCGGTTTCCAGGTTCCGGGTGTCGTTGAGTGCATCGAAGATGCGGAAGATGTCCATGCCGTTGGCGACCGCGCGGTCGCAGAACGCCCGTACCACGTCGTCGGCATAGTGGCGGTAGCCGACGGCGTTCTGGCCACGCAGGAGCATCTGGGTGGGGGTCTTCTTGAGGCGTTTCTTGACTTCGCGCAGCCGCTCCCAGGGGTCTTCCTTCAGGAAGCGCATGGCGGTATCGAAGGTGGCGCCCCCCCAGCATTCGATGCTGTGGTAGCCGATTTCGTCCATCCGCTCGAGGGCGGGGAGCATGTCCTCGGTGCGCATCCGGGTGGCCAGCAAGGACTGGTGGCCGTCGCGGATGGCAGTCTCCATGATGCCGACTCTGGTCATCGCGCAATCCGTGGGAAGAGGGTGAACAACCCGCAGGCGGTGGTCCCGCGGGTCTTACTGAAGCCTAGCACACCGGCTTCTACCGGCGAACGCACACCGAGACAGCCTCCCCTGCTGAGGAGAAGACCGCCAGGCTACACGCCGGCCGAGCAGGCGCGCTTCACAGCTGATAGGGCACGACCACCGTGGGGTCATCCCGTGGGAAGTCCCACGTGTTGCGCGTCACCAGAACGAGCTGGTTCTGGAGGGCCGTCGCGTAGATGACGGCGTCTGGCAACTTGAGGCGGCGTTCGCGCCAAATAGTCACTGCGATCCCGGCAACTTCCCCTGTTAGCGGTAGCAGACTGAAGGTGCTCAGAAGCTCTTTCGCCACTTCCTCTGCTGCTTCGGTTCGCCCACCAGAGACCACCTCTATCCACGTGATGATGCTGATCGCCGGCCGCGGCGACCGGATGATAGCCTCACGTGCTTCCCGGATGCCGTTCAGGAAGTCGATCAGGATCGTGCTGTCGAAGAGCATCCGTCGCCGCTCTCGTCCCGGTCCCACTCGGCCCTGATCTCCGCCAGGTAGGCGTCCGTATCAATGCCCATGTGCTTCCAGGCACCGAATGCCTCCGCCAGCGCCCGGCTCCGGCGAACGTTTTCTGCCTCCCGTTCTTCGAGCAGGCGGCCGACCGCTCGACGAATGGCCTCCGCGCGCGAGATCCGCTCCGCCACGCAAAGCTTCGCCAGCTTCTCCAGCTGGTCCTCGGGCAGGTCGATGATCGTTCTCATGGCGTCATCATATCACGTCATCACGACGTGAACGCGGGCCTGGCCGGTCCCGGAGTTGCCAGCGGCTCACGGCCTACCAGCTCGCCATCTTCGCCTGCAGGCGGCGGTCGAGCGCCGCCAGGAAGTCCTCGGTGGTCAGCCAGGGCGGCATCACCCGGCCACACGCAGACGAGGGATTGTGGCGGGAGGCCGGCTCTGCGCGAGGTCGAAGCTGGCCTGGAGGTTGAGCCAGAACTCTGGCGTGGTTTCAAAGGTCTGGGCGAGGAGCCAGGCCAGAGACGGGGTGATGCCGCGCTTGCCCCGGACAAGCTCACTCACGCGCTTCGCCGGGATCCCAATGTGCTCGGCAAGGGCTCCCTGGGTAATGCCGAGGGGAACCAGGAACTCTTCGCGAAGGACTACTCCCGGGTGCGTAGGGATTCGGTCACTCGGAATCATCGCCTCCTCCTCCAGGTCAATGGTAGTCGGTCAGACGGACTTCGTGAACGTCGAAACCTTCCCAGTGGAAAACGAGGCGCCATTGGTCATTGACGCGGATGCTGTGGAAGCCGGCAAGGCCACCGCGGAGCGCCTCGAGCCGGTTCCCGGGCGGGGATCGAAGGTCAGCGAGCGTTCGTGCCGCATTCAGCATGTCGAGCTTTCGGAGCGCGACCGTAACGATATCGGCCGGAAAGCGGGGCTTCGGCAGCCTTCCGTGGTAGAGCGCCTCCGTGTCTTTGTCCCCAAACGACACAATCACCTGGAGGTCCCGGCTTCAAGGGGTAGGACTCGGCCTACCAGCTCGCCATCTTCGCCTGCAGGCGGCGGTCGAGCGCCGCCAGGAAGTCCTCGGTGGTCAGCCAGGGAGCGTCCTTCGAAATGAGCAGCGCGAGGTCCTTCGTCATCTCGCCGCCTTCAACCGCCTCCACGCACACCTGTTCGAGCGTCTCAGCAAACCGGGTCACGTCGGGCGTGCTGTCGAGCTTGCCACGGTGGGCCAGGCCCCGCGTCCACGCGAAGATAGAGGCGATCGGGTTCGTGCTCGTCTTCTCCCCGCGCTGGTGCTGGCGGTAGTGGCGGGTCACCGTGCCGTGAGCCGCCTCGGCCTCGACAGTCTTGCCGTCGGGCGTGAGCAGCACCGAAGTCATGAGGCCCAACGAGCCGTACCCCTGCGCCACCACGTCGGACTGCACGTCGCCGTCGTAGTTCTTGCAGGCCCAGACGATGCCGCCCGACCCCTTCAGCACCTGCGCCACCATGTCATCGATAAGGCGGTGCTCGTAGGTGATGCCGGCCTCGGCAAACTTCGCCGCAAACTCGCCATCGAAGACCTCCTGGAAGAGGTCCTTGAACCGCCCGTCATAGGCCTTGAGGATGGTGTTCTTGGTCGACAGGTAGAGCGGCCATCCGCGAACGATGGCGTAGCTCATGGAGGCGCGGGCGAAGTCCCGGATGGACTCGTCGAAGTTGTACATGCCCATGGCGACGCCGCCGCCGGGGAACTTCGCGACCTCCCGTGTCACGGGCGCACCGCCATCGGCGGGGGTGTAAGTGATTGTCACCGTGCCCGGTCCCGGGACCACGAAGTCGGTGGCTTTGTACTGGTCGCCGTGGGCGTGGCGACCGATGACGATGGGCTGCGTCCAGCCGGGGACAAGGCGCGGGATGTTGCTGCAGACGATCGGCTCGCGGAAGACGACGCCGCCCAGGATGTTGCGGATGGTGCCGTTGGGCGACTTCCACATCTCCTTGAGGCCGAACTCCTCGACGCGCGCCTCATCGGGGGTGATGGTGGCGCACTTCACGCCAACACCGTGCTTCTTGATGGCGTTGGCGGAATCGACCGTGACCTGGTCGTTCGTCGCGTCGCGGTGTTCGATGCCGAGGTCGTAGTACTCCAGCTGCACGTCGAGGTAGGGGAGGATGAGGCGGTCCTTGATGAACTGCCAGATGATGCGCGTCATCTCATCTCCGTCGAGCTCGACGACCGGGTTCACAACCTTGATCTTTGCCATGGGTTCTTCTTCTTGCCTTTCGAGTGTGTTGGTGCGGGCCGGCGCGGGCCGGTGTTGTTCTCAGCCCTGGAGGAGCTGCCTGAGCACGAACTGCAGGATTCCCCCGTGCCGGTAGTAGTCCAGCTCAACGGGCGTATCGATGCGGGCGACAGCTTCGAAGGTGGTCACCCTGCCGTCATCGCTCGCCGCTGACACGGCGAGCCGGGCACGTGGTTGCAGGCCCCCGGCGATTCCGCGTATGGAGTACGTCTCTTCGCCGGTAAGCCCAAGCGATTCGCGCCCCTGGCCGGGAAGGAACTCCATCGGCAGCACGCCCATTCCTACCAGGTTGCTGCGGTGAATGCGTTCGAAGCTCTCGGCAATCACGGCCCTCACCCCGAGGAGCAGCACCCCCTTCGCCGCCCAGTCACGCGACGAGCCCGTTCCATACTCCTTGCCCGCGATCACCACCAGCGGCGTCCCAGACGCGCCGTAGCGCATTGCCGCATCGAAAATCGGCATCTCCTCCCCGGAAGGCAGGTGCCGCGTGACTCCGCCTTCAATACCGGGGACCAGCAGGTTCTTGAGCCGGATATTGGCAAAAGTGCCGCGCATCATGATTTCGTGGTTGCCGCGGCGCGCGCCATACGAATTGAAGTCCGCCCGGGCAATGCCCCGTTCGGCCAGGTACCTCCCGGCGGGGCTACCTGCGCTGATGTCGCCCGCCGGAGAGATATGGTCGGTCGTCACGGAGTCGCCAAGAAGGGCCAGTGCACGCGCGCCATCGAGATCGCCGGGTGGTGACGGCTCAAGCGGGAGACCTTCGAAATACGGGGGATTCTTGATATACGTGGATGTCTCGTCCCACGTGTAGAGCGCCCCGGAAGGAACCGGCAGGCTCTGCCAGAGGGCATCTCCTGCGAAGACCTCGCTGTACTCCTTCCGGTACATCTCCGAGCGGACCGATGATCGGATTGCGTCGGAGACCTCGGCCTGCGTGGGCCAGATGTCGCGCAGGAACACGCGTTCCCCGCTCCGGTCGTAGCCAATGGGGTCACGTTCAAAGTCGATGTCCATCTGCCCGGCAAGCGCGTAGGCAACCACCAGCGGCGGCGATGCCAGGTAGTTGGCCCGAGCCTCGGGATGAACCCGCCCCTCGAAATTGCGGTTCCCGCTGAGCACGGAGGCTGCGACCAGGTTGGCATCGTGGACGGCGCTCGCGATCTTCGGGTGCACCGGCCCGGAGTTGCCGATGCAGGTGGTGCAGCCGTAGCCGGCCAGGTTGAAGCCGAGTGCTTCGAGGTAGGGCGTCAGGCAGGCATCGTCGAGGTAGTCGGAGACCACCTTGGAACCGGGAGCCAGGCTTGTCTTCACCCACGGCTTGGTCGCAAGCCCCCGCTGGACTGCCTTCTTCGCCACCAGCCCCGCAGCAAGCATTACCTCCGGGTTCGACGTGTTGGTGCAACTGGTGATGGCCGCGATGATCACCGACCCGTGCTTGAGCGAGAAGGAGCGGTCGCCGACCTGGACCGGGGCAGAGGCGGCAGTGTCAGCGCCGGCCATCTCCGCCAGGTTCCGGCGCCAGTCTTCCTTCGCCCCGGTGAGGGGAACGCGGTCCTGCGGGCGCCTCGGGCCCGCAATCGATGGAACAACGGTACCGAGGTCAAGCTCGAGCGTGTCCGAGAAGACGGGCTCCGGTGTTTCGTCCGTTCGAAAGAGACCCTGGGCCCGGCAGTACGCCTCGACGAGCCGGACCTGGTCGTCAGGACGTCCGCTGAAGCGCAGGAAGTTGATTGTCTCGCTGTCGACGGGGAAGAAGCCCATGGTGGCCCCGTACTCGGGCGCCATGTTGGCGATGGTGGCGCGTGTCGCGAGCGGAAGGCTTGAAAGTCCCGCACCGTAGAACTCCACGAACTTGCCGACCACGCCCTTCTTGCGGAGCATCTGGGTCACGGTGAGCACGGCGTCCGTGCCGGTCGCCCCTTCGGGCAGGCGCCCGGTGAGCTTGAAGCCAACAACCTCGGGGATCAGCATCGAAACGGGCTGGCCCAGCATGGCTGCCTCTGCCTCGATTCCGCCGACGCCCCAGCCGAGCACCCCCAGGCCGTTGATCATCGTGGTGTGGGAATCGGTGCCAACGACTGTGTCGGGATAGGCCGTGACAGCGCCTCCCTCATCGCGCCGGAAGACCACACTGGCCAGGTACTCCAGGTTCACCTGGTGCACGATGCCAGTCCCGGGCGGAACGGCGCGGAAGTTCGCAAACGCCTGCTGGCCCCAGCGCAGGAACTGGTATCGCTCGCGGTTCCGCTCAAACTCAATCTCCACGTTCCGGCGAAATGCGTCGCTGGTGCCGTAGTAGTCCACCTGGACCGAGTGGTCGATAACGAGGTCAACGGGCTGCAGAGGGTTAATGCGCTGCGGGTCGCCGCCCATGGCCAGGATCGCCTGCCGCATCGACGCCAGGTCGACCACGACGGGCACGCCCGTGAAGTCCTGCAGGAGCACCCGGGCGGGGGTGAAGGCGATCTCCCGGTCCACGCCAGAATTCGGCGTCCAGCGCGCGAGCGCGAGCACATCGTCGCGCGTCACGGATCGACCGTCTTCCAGCCGCAAGAGATTCTCCAGCAAGATGCGAAGCGAGAACGGCAGGCGGTCGATGGAGCCGGCGCCCGCGTCGCCAAGGGCGCCCAGGCGATAGTACGAGAACCGATCGCCGTCGAGCGCCAGTTCGGTTCGAGCGTTGAAAGTATTCGTGGTCATCGCGGTCCTTTCGTTTGTCCGTGTTGGTGACGGTGACGTTGTGGCGCGCGGCGATCTAACCGCCGGGCGGCGCAGTGGCCCCGGGCATGGTCACCCCGGAAAGCAGGACCGGTCGGATACTGGGCGAAATCGTTCCCACTCCCAAGCCTCCTTCCACGCACGGTGGGGGTACTTGGGCCCTTGCCCGGCGGCGCTCAATGGCCCCGGGAGGTCTCGTCTCTACCGCGCCCCGCGACTTCCCCGGGAGAGGGGACCGTTGGGCCCGGAGGCGGCATTTGGGTGGGACGAACCGCTGTGAGTATAGCACCAATGGCGGGTGCTACCGCCATTGGGAAAACGCCGCATCCACGGTGCGGCCGTCACGCTTCGCCGAGGTACGCCTTGCGCACGCTGTCGTCGCGGGCAAGCTCGGCCCCGGTACCATGCAGGCTGATCACGCCAGATTCGATCACGTACCCGCGGTCGGCGACCTCGAGGGCCATCGCGGCGTTCTGCTCCACCAGGAGGATGGTCGTCCCCTGCGCGCGGATATTCGTGACCGTTTCGAAGATCGTCTCCACGAGGATGGGCGAGAGCCCCATCGACGGCTCGTCCAGGAGGAGAAGCTTCGGCCGGGCCATCATTGCCCTGCCGATGGCCAGCATCTGCTGCTCACCCCCGGAAAGCGTGCCCCCGGTCTGGCCGGCGCGCTCCTTGAGACGCGGGAAGAGCGCAAAGACACGCTCCATATCGGCGCCGACCTCGCGGTCGCGCCGCTGAAATGCGCCCATATCGAGATTCTCCCGCACTGTGAGGCGGTGGAAGATGCCCCGCCCTTCAGGGACCTGCGATATGCCCAGGGCGACGATCTTGTGGGGCAAGAGGCTCGTGATGGGCTGGCCGGAGAACGAAATGGCGCCCCGCCGGGGGCGTACCAGCCCGGAGATGGCTCTCAGGGTGGTCGACTTGCCGGCGCCGTTCGAGCCGATCAGGGTCACGATCTCGCCCTGCTCTACCGCCAGGTCGATCCCCTTGACCGCGGTGATACCGCCGTACCCGGCAACGAGGCCAGAGATACTAAGGAGCGCCATGTCCGCCCTCTGCGGAGGCGCGCTTCCCCAGGTACGCCTCGATCACTGTCGGGTCGCGCTGCACCTCGGCGGGCGTGCCCTCGGCGATCTTGCGGCCGTAGTCCAGCACTGTGATCTGCTCGCAGACGCCCATGACAACGCGCATCTGGTGCTCGATAAGGACGACGGTAGTTCCGAACTCGTCGCGCACGCGCCGGATGAGCCCCACCATGTTGGAGCTTTCCGCCGGGTTCATCCCCGCGGTGGGCTCGTCGAGAAGCAGCAGGCGCGGGTTCGTGGCAAGGGCGCGGGCCAGCTCAAGGCGCCGCTGGTCTCCATAGGGCAGGTTGCGGGCGACGGCGTTCTCACGCCCGCGGAGGCCAACGGACTCCAGCAGCCTCCGGCAGCGCTCGAGGGCCTCACGCTCGGCCGACCGTACCGCAGGTGGCCGTCCCACGGCGCTGGCGATTTCCACCACGCCGCCGATGGCCGCCAGCGGCGCCCCGGGGAGGGTCCGGGCGATGTCGAGCAGCCGATGTCCGGTTGGCCGCCGCACCACGGCCACCTCGCGTCCGCCAACGCCGATATGCATGTGGCTGCCGACGAGGACGTTCTCTATGGCCGTCATGTTCGAAAAGAGCCGGATGTTCTGGAAGGTGCGCGACACGCCAATGGCGCTCGTCTCATGGGTGCGGAGCCCGTCAATGCGGAGGCTGTCAAGCCATAGCTCGCCGCTGGTGGGCTGGTAGAAGCCGGTAACGCAGTTGAAGAACGTGGTCTTGCCGGCTCCGTTGGGGCCAATCAGGCCGTGGATTTCCCCGGCAGCAACGGTGAAGCTGATTTCGCTCAGCGCCGCAAGGCCGCCAAAGCGAATGCCGAGGCCGCGAGCTTCAAGCTTCGCCGGGGGCATCAGGAACCGCCTCCACCGCCGGCAACCTCAGCCTCGGGCGGGTACTCAAACTCGAGCGTGCGGCGCCGCGATGGGAAGAGGCCCATGGGGCGAAGGACCATCACCACCACGAGCAGCGCCCCAAAGACAATGAACCGGTACACCGCGAGTTTCTCCCCCCACTCATCAGCGGGCGGCAGGTCGGAAACGTCGGCGGTGGTGACGGTGTTGAAGGCGTGGATCGCGCCATTGAGGCCGTCGCGCGCCCACCCCATCTGTTCGAGGGCATCACGCGTCTCGCTGAACTGGAGGAGCTCGGGAATGCCAATGAGGATGAGCGAGCCGGCGACCACCCCCTGGGTGCTCCCCATACCGCCGATGATCACAAGCGCCAGCACATTGATGGAAACCAGCAGCGTGAACGACTCCGGGCTGATGAAGGTGATGAATGGCGCGTAGATGGCGCCTCCCAGGGCGCCCACCGAGGCGCCGATCGCGAACGCCATCAGCTTGTACTTAGTGGTGTTGATTCCCATGGCCCCGGCCACGTCCTCGTCTTCGCGGATGGCCTCCCAGGCGCGGCCGATGCGTGAGTCACGGAGCCGTGTCGTCACGAACCAGGTCCCGAACGCGGCCAGCACGATCATGACGTAGAAGGCCTGCACATTATCGACCTCGCGATAGGCGATGTCGGGCCTGGGGATGTTGTACAGCCCCTGGGATCCATTGGTGACGTTCGTCATATTGACGACGAGGATGCGGACGATTTCGCCAAAGCCGAGCGTGACGATGGCGAGGTAGTCGCCCCGCAGCGGCAGCACCGGCATCCCCAGCAGCACGCCGACCACGGCCCCCACCACCAGCGCCAGGGGCAGGATGAGCCAGAAACTGAGCGAGGTATCGACTGCAGGCGAAACGGGCGAGCTCCAAATGCCGACCATGTACGCGCCAGCGGCGAAGAAGGCCACGTAGCCCAGGTCGAGCAGGCCAGCAAATCCAACCACAACATTCAGGCCCATCCCCAGGACCACGTAAAGACCCACGAGGAAGAACATCCTCACCCAGGTGTCGTCGAAGACGGGAATGACGAGAACGGAAAGCGAAAGCGCAAGCCAGGCCAGGGAGCGCAGCCCTGCAGGGACCCGGTCCCAGGTGGCGCGCCGTACGGTTCCTGGCATCGTCCTAAGGTCAGGCACGCTTGCTCACCCGTTCGCCAAAGATGCCCGTCGGGCGGAAGATCAGGATGACGACGAGCAGCCCGAACGCAATGACGTCGCGCCACTCGTTGGGGAGGTTCACGCCCGGGATCTCATTGAGGAGTTCGCGGCCGACCGTCTCGGTGAGCCCCAGGCAGTAGCCGCCGACCACTGCGCCGGGGATGCTCCCGATACCCCCGAGCACGGCGGCCGTGAACGCCTTGATGCCCGGCAGGAAGCCCATGCTGCCGCGGATGGTGCTGTAGAAGAGCCCGTAAAGGACACCGGCAAACCCGGCCATGATGGCGCCGATGATGAACGTCGCCACGATCGCGCGGTTGACATCGATGCCCATGAGGGAGGCGTTTTCGCGGTTCTCGGAGACGGCGCGGATGGACTTGCCCGTACGCGTACTGCGTATGAAGTACGAAAGGCCAAGCATCATGGCCACCGAGGAGGCCATCAGGAAGACCTGGAGGTAGGAGATTGTGAGGGCGCCAATCTCGATGGTGTCTGCCGGGAAAACCTGGGGGTAGTAGCGCCCTTCGCCATTCAGGAAGCCGTCGTCAACAAGATGCGAGAGGAAAACGCTGACGCCGATGGCGCTGATCAGCGGCGCAAGCCGGGGTGCATTCCTCAGCGGCCGGTAGGCGAGACGCTCGATGGCCGTTGCGGAGGCGGCAGAAGCGGCGCCCGCGGCCACCAGGGCGAGCAGGATGACAAGCGCCACCATGGGTCCCGAGACATCTGCGCCACCCGCAGCAACGATCACGCCGAACCCCGCGAACGACCCCAGCATGAACACTTCGCCGTGAGCGAAGTTGATGAGCTGGAGAACGCCGTAGACCATCGTGTAGCCGAGGGCGATCAGCGCGTAGATGCTGCCGGTTGTCAGCCCATTGACGAGTTGGTCGAGCCAGAAGCTCATGCGTCACTCTGCCTGCTTCACTTGTTGCCTGATCGCAGAACGGGAGAGGGCGGTGGCCCGCTGCCTCTCCCGTTCACAGGTGCGAGATCGTTGCCTCGGAGGCTCCCCGTAGCTTACTTGATCTCTACGAACTTCCCATCCTTGACCTGCCACAGGGAGACAGGCGTCTCAGCGCCGCCAAGGTTGTCGCCGTTGTTGGCGAAGTCAATCTTGCCGGAAGCGCCGTCGAGGACGGTATCGCGGATCGCCTCGTTCAGCTTCTTAAGGTCGATCTTCAGCTTGCCACCGTCGTCGGTTGCGACCTTCTCAAGCGCCTTGACGATGACGGTCGCCGCATCAAATGACTCGGCCACATAGGTGCCCGATTCAGCGGGCTTCTTCGTCTTCGCTTCGTACTTCTTCGAGAAGGCATCGAAGGCCGCGCCCTTCTGCGAAGGGGTCGGCAGCGAGAAGTAGGCGCCCTCGGCGGCAGCGCCGGCGCCCTTCAAGAGCTCGTCGTTCTTGGGGCCATCGCCCGTGAGGAACGGCGTGTTCTTGAGTTCGGCCTCGGCCCTGAGCTGCTGCAGGAACGGCGTTGCCTCGGCATAGAACCCGGAGAAGTAGACGACGTCGGGCTTCTCCTTCTTGATGTTGGCGATGATCGACTTGAAGTCGGTGGTCTTCTTGGCAAAGCCTTCGGGCTTGCCCACGATCTTGCCGCCACCATCTTCGAAGGCCTTCTTGAAGGCGTCGCGCAGGCCGGTGCCGTAGGCATCGGTGTCGAAGACGATGTAGGCGGTCTTGGCGTTCAGCTTCTCCTTCGCGAACTTGGCCTGGGTCGGGCCCTGGATCGCGTCAGAGAACGTGGTGCGGAAGAAGGTCACATAGGGGCCCTCGCTGCGCGGCGGGTTGGTGTTGCCGGGCGCCGTGGCCGACGGCGAGATTGTAGTAAGGCCGGCCTTTTCGTACTGGGGCTGCGAAGCCACCGTCGCGCCCGAGCAGATGGGGCCCACAACGGCGACCACACCCGCCTTGGCCAGGCGGTCAGCGGCGGCCGTGCCGCCATCGGGCGAACAGAGGTCGTCTTCGCGCACGAATTCGATCTTGTGGCCCTTGATCGTGACGCCATCGCCAGCGAGCTCGGCAGCGATGGCGATCGGTTCGCCAAGGCCCTTGACGTCGCCCGAAAGCGCACTCGAAATACCGATCTTCACGGCCGCGCCGGAATCGATTGTCACTTCCTTGAAGCCGGCGAGCTTGTAGCCCGCTTCACTGAAGCCCTTGGTGGCATCGTCGCCGCCATCATCGTCGTCGTCATCATCACCGCAGGCGGCAACGCCGACGGCCACAATGGCAAGCAACGCCAGGAGCGTCCACAGCCATGCAGACGCACGTCCTCTCTTGGTCACAGTCTCCCTCCTCGTTCTGGTAGTTGCGCTCTGCTCAATCAGTACGCAGCCGGGGGGATGCTAGGTTCATTTCTACGGATGGTCAAGGCAACCTGGCCGGGCGCATCTGGCGAGACGTGAGGAAGCTAACACGGTCAGTCATCGCCGGCAGCGATCCGCCTGCGCCCCGCGGCGATCGCTTCAAGCTGGTCGCCCGCGATCACATCCAGCTGAGCGGGCGTGCCGGGCAGGTTCGCTGCCCACGCGGCAGCGGCACGCGAAACACGCCCGGTGGTCACCATCAGGGCGCCCGTCGCCCCCGCGGCTACCGCCGCACCGTAGAGCTCCCGCAGTTGCGCCGGCGTCACTGACGCCGCCCCCGCGTAGCGCTTGCACTGCACGGCCACCGTTTCCCGGCCCCTGAACGCGAGCACGTCGATGCCGTGGTCTCCGCTGCGGCCCCGGTGCTCGACGAGCCACCCTTCGCGCGCGAACCAGGCGGCCACTGTCCGCTCGAAGGCAGCGGGTGTCATCGCCCGCAGCCTGTCGAGAGTCCTTTGCCGGGCACGGCGGCGCAAAGCAGCGGCAAACCAGGCCAAACTCGCGGCCCCGGCAAGCGCGAGAATCGCCGCCGCGATGGGGCGGGTTTCGTCCCTCCCGGCGAGGGCCACCAGGGCAATGACCATTATCACCGCGACCATCCAGCGCGTCATAACGTCGAGTATATCGTCAAAGCCGTTCGACGCGGCGGATGATTTGCCGGGATGTCTCCCAGCGTTAGCGGGTAGCCCAGGAAACCGCCCGGGCCGAGGCCGCCGCCGCGCGGTCGAAGCTCGGCAGCAGGGGGATTCCGCGCTCCCAGAACTTCTGCTTGATGCTCGCCACATAGGTCTCTTCGTGAGCCGGGTGCATCACGACCTGGAACGGCCTTGGCGAGCGCTCCATGTGGTCACGCAGTGTATCGAGCATCTTATCGAGCGAGTCCGGGCGGGCCTTCCACTGGCGCGTGCCGAACATCGCCGAAAGCTCCATCGCCATCCCGTCAATATTCGGGTCGGCATCAAGGATGCGGAGGATGCGGTCGAGCATCTCCGGGCTGCCCTGGATGGTCCCGGCCATATCGAGCGGGTTCTGATAGCTCCCGCCCACGATGTTGAAGAACTCGCCCAGCTCCCGGTAGCTCTGTTCGCTGAGCCTTGGGACGCGCAGCCCCGCCTTCGCAAAGGCGTCGGTGATGGAGACGGACTGGCCGCCCGTCATGGCGAGCAAGGCCATGTTGGGCCCCTTTGGCAACTTCGATCGCAGGAGGAGCTGGACGACATCGATCGTCTCGTCCAGGGAGTTGGTTGTGATCGCACCGCACTGGCGCATCATCCCGTCCCAGACGGCCTGGGGCGCAGCGAGCGAGCCGGTATGAGACATGGTTGCCCGGGCCCCGGCCTCCGTCTGGCCGCCCTTCCAGACCACCACGGGCTTGCGCTGCGAAGCCATGCGCAGCGTGTCGAAGAACTTGCGGCCGTTCTTCACCCCTTCGACGTACATGCCGATGACTTCCGTCTCATCGTCGAGCGCCAGGTATTCCAGGTAGTCGCTGACGTCGAGCACGATCGCGTTGCCGAAGCTCGCGCAGCGGCTCAGGTGCAGCCCATGGGCGCCGGCGACGAGGCTGAACATAATGCCGTGCGTGCCCGATTGCGAGAGGAAGCCGATCTTGCCATCGGTTGCCACGGGGACGTCGCCGCTGAAACGGACACCGGCTTTCGGCAGGTAGAGCCCCATGCAGTTAGGGCCCACGAGATTGAAGCTGGCCTCGCGGGCCATGGACGTCAGCTGCTCCTGCAACTTGATGCCCAGATCTTCGCCCGTCTCGGCGAAACCGGAGGTGAAGAACCCTGCCCCGGCCGCGCTCACAGCAACCAGGTCCTTCAGGACGTATGGCGAAACGTGGCGTGGCACCGCCACGACCGCGTAGTCGATGGGCTCGGGAATATCAGCGAGCGACCGGTAGTTGGTGATCCCGAGGGCTTCAATGCCGGGGATCTCCTTCTCGTCGATCTGCACGGAGTAGAGGTTGCCCCCGTTCGCTTTGAAGGGGAGGTTGCCCTGGCACCACATGTACATCGGGCCCTTGTCGCCAATGACCACAACGGTCTTCGGGTTGAACATCCGGTCGAGCCGATGGCCGGGCACAGCCATGGCGCTATGCCTCGGAGACGACTATGCGGGCGTCGACGGCGATGGCGCCATCCGGGTAGGCGAACACCGGGTTGAGGTCGAGCTCACGCACTTCGGGGTGGTTCTCAACGAACTGCGACACCTGGAGGATCGCCTTCTTCAGCGCATCGATGTCGGCCGGGGGCTGTCCGCGCACCCCCGACAGCACCGGCCGCCCCTTGATCTCGTCGATCATCTGACCGGCATCCCTGTCGCTGAGCGGAACGAGGCGGAAGGAGACGTCCTTGAGCACTTCCACCATGATCCCGCCGAGGCCGAACATCATCACTGGCCCGAACTGGGGGTCGGTGGTCATGCCGATGATGACCTCGGTGCCCTGTTTCGCCATCTGCTGCACGGAGACGCCGAGGATGCTGGCGTTGGGCTCTGCCCGCCGGGCGTTCGCCATGATCTCATCGAATGCCGCCCCCACCGCGTCCCTGTTGAGAAGGTTCAGCTTCACGCCGCCCACATCGCTCTTGTGGGCGATGCCGGGCGAAACGACCTTTAGCACGACCGGATAGCCCATGGCCTCGGCCTGGCCCTGGGCCTGTTCTCGCGTGGTAGCAAGGGTGGTTGCCGTCGCGGGAACGCCTGCCTCACGCAGGACTTCCTTGGCCTCAACTTCGCTTAGCAGGGTGCGCTTCTCTGCGCGCGCCTGCGCCAGCACAGATTCGAAAGTCATACAATGCCTCGTCTGGTTTGGGACCACCGCCGTGACGCGTGGCGCGAAGAGACGCGCCGTGCGGGCCGATGGTGGATGATGCACGGCCAACTATAAGCGAGGGGATGCCCTGATGTCAGTTAGCACCGATTCCGGCGAGGTACACCGTGGCTGAGCCGATAGTCCATGACGTGGTTGTCCTCGGCGCGGGGTCTGCAGGCTGTGTGGTGGCGGCACGCGCGAGCGAGGACCCGCATCGCAGCGTGCTCCTCGTGGAGGCGGGGCCCGACTACGAGCGGACCAGGGAGACACCGTTCGACCTCGTCAACAGCCACAACAACTCCTACACAGACCACGATTGGGGCTTCACCTATCAGCCAACAGCGATCGGCAGGCAGCAGCCTTTCCCGCGAGGGCGGGTCACCGGCGGCTCCAGCGCGGTGAACACCACCATCGCCCTGCGCGGCATGCCCGAGGACTACGACGGCTGGGCCGCTGCCGGGAACACGGAGTGGGCCTGGGAGAAGGTGCTCCCGGCATTCCGGCGGCTCGAACGAGACCTCGATTTCGGGGACCGCCCCTGGCACGGCGATGCCGGGCCTATCAGTATCCGCCGGTACGCCTGGGACGAGTTGACCGCCGTTCACCAGGCGTTCCTGGAAGCGAGCCGGGAACTGGGCTACCCCGATTGCCCCGATGCAAACGACCCCACCAGCTCGGGCGCCGGACCGCACCCGATGAACAAGTTGGGGCGGCTTCGTGTCTCGACGGCCGTGGGCTACCTGGCGCCGGCGCGCATCCGGCCGAACCTTGAGGTACGCGCAAACACGGCAGTGCGGAGGCTCCTGATCGAGAATGGGCGTGCCGTGGCCGCCGAGGTCGAATCGGGCGGCGAAGTGTCGATCATTCGCGGGCGCCTGTTTGTGCTTTGCTCAGGGTCGCTCCAGTCGCCCGCCATCCTCATGCGTTCGGGCGTGGGAGCGCGGCGCGACCTGGAGGCGCTGGGCATCGAGGTGGCCCGCGATGTTCCGGCAGTGGGCGCCAACCTCTCCGACCACCCCGCCCTCGCCGTCGTCTGTCGCGCCAGGGATCCTTCGCTGCTCCACGCCGACCAGCCGATAGTCCAGACCATCCTCCGCTACACAGCGCCCGGCAGCGATCAGCGCAATGACCTGCAGATCGAGGCGTTCTCGTTCTCGCCGCGGGGAGAAGCGGCGCTGAACTCCTTCGCCATCGCCGCCGTGCTTGAGCAGTCGTATGGCACCGGCCGCCTCTACCTTTCGTCGGCCGACCCGAACGTGCCCCCGGTGGTGGAGCCGCGCTTCTGCGAAGATGCCCGGGATGTTTCGCGTCTCGCTGCCTGTTTCCGGGACACCATGGCCTTCACGCAGGCGCGAGCGATGGCCGGCATGGTCGCCCAGGTCATCTTCCCCGACCCCCGCCGCTCCCTGGACGACGAGAGCATTGCGGACCTGCTCCACCGCTTCGCGGCCAGCGGCTACCACCCCTGCGGGACATTGAAGATGGGCCCGGCGAGCGACCCCGGCGCGGTGGTAGACCAGTTTGGGCGCTGCCACGCGGTGGAGGGACTCGTTGTTGCGGATGCCTCCATCATGCCGTCGGTGCCCAGGGCGAACACCAATCTCACCTCAATCATGATCGGCGAGATGGTGGGCGAATGGCTGCGGGCCCGTCCCGGAACCTACGGGCTGTAGCGGTATGGTCAGTGGTCTGGTGGCGGTATGACAGTCAAGACATCGGTCACGCTGTCTCCTGAGCTGCTCGCCTCCATTGACCGGGCAGCAGGCAACGAGTGCAGCCGTTCCCGGTTCATCGAGCAAGTGGTCCGTGACTTTCTCAGGCGGGCGGACCGCGAAGCCCGGTGAGTTCGAGAAGTCGCGCGGCTGAACGCGATTGCCGACGGGCGTCTCGGCGAGCCCCCCGACGTTGAGGACTACTCTGCCCAGGTCGGCGACGAGTTCGAACCGTGAGGCGCGGCGAGCTTTACCGCGTGTCCAATGCCAGGGCCGGAGATCCTCGCCGGAACCGGATATTCCTGGTGGTAGCCCGGCGCGATCTCCTGGAGTCCCGCTACCCGGCTGTGGCTTGCATACCCGCCTACCCGGCACCGGCAAGGGTCGCCACCGAAGTCCCATTAGGAGAGCACGAGGGCCTCAAGCACCCGAGTTGGCTGCGATGCGACGACGTCACGGGTGTATCGCGCTCGAAGCTCACCGGCTACGTGGGGTCGCTCTCGGGGGAGAAGATGAAAGACGTGAACCGGGCGCTCGCCGTCGCGCTGGACATCGGGGGGGCCCGCCTGGACCGCCTGTGAACACGCGCTGAGGCGGATGGACTGCTCGCCTTCCGGGCTGGCGGCACGGCGGGCCTTCCAATAGGCCGGTTGCAGAATGTGGCCGACCGGGAAGAGGCTGTTTGGAGGCGCCGGCCGGATTCGAACCGGCGGTGAAGCTTTTGCAGAGCTCTGCCTTGCCACTTGGCCACGGCGCCGAATCTGCGAAGTGGTGCCCAGGGTGAGATTTGAACTCACACGCCCAAAAGGCACTGCCCCCTCAAGACAGCGTGTCTGCCATTCCACCACCTGGGCACGGTTACCAATGCTATGCAGCCATCGGCCCGGACGGCAAGCCGCCTGAGAGTTCGGCCCGTGGCTACACCCTGCTCATGCAGGGTTGCTGGCAGGGGTGGCAGGATTCGAACCCGCGACACTCGGATTTGGAGGCCGATGCTCTGCCAACTGAGCTACACCCCTGTGTAGCCCTGATCGTACCAAATCCCGGGTAAGAGGGAATCGCACCTTCGTTCAGGCCGCTGCCAGGGGATGGGCGCCCAGGCTTCCACATGCCGGGCAGCGCGCGATTCGCGTCACCCGGGGCGTTTCGGCAAAGTTGAAGCGCGCGCGGCAGCGGTCACACTCCATCCGCTGGAACATCTTCCCCTGGATGAACTTGACTTTCCAGGCCGGGGTCATGCACTCACCGTCCTTCGAAAAGCTCTGCTACTGGATATAACGGCAGGTTGTGGCCGAGGATTAATCCCCCGGGCGACTGTTGCGGCGCATCTCCATATACTCCCGTTCATGGGTGCCACGGTTCGCCACCTCCTCTCCGCGGGTGACCTGTCCGGAGAGGAGATTTCGTTTCTTCTAGACCTCGCCGCTGCCCTTAAGCGACGGCCCCAGCGCGTGCTTGAAGGGCGCCAGCTGGCGCTGCTCTTCGAAAAGCCATCCCTGCGGACGCGCGTGAGCTTCCAGGTGGCCATGCGCCACCTCGGCGGAGAAACCATCTACCTCGCCCCGCAGGAGGTCGGCCTCGGTGAGCGCGAGGCAATCAAGGACGTTTCCCGCGTGCTCAGCCGCTACGTCGACATCGTGGCGGTACGCACCTGGGGACAGGAGATCGTCGAGGAATACGCCCAGTACTCGGCTATCCCGGTGATCAACGCCCTCACCAACGAAGAGCACCCCTGCCAGGCGCTGGCCGACCTGCTCACCGTCCGCGAGAAGAAGGGTCACCTGAAGGGTGTGTCACTGGCCTTCATCGGCGATGGCAACAACGTCGCATCGAGCCTTCTCGTAACCGCCGCTTCCCTGGGTATGGACGTTCGCATGGCCGCACCGCGCGGTTACATGCCCCCCGAGCCCATTCTTGCCGAGGCAAGCGCACGGGCCGCGGCCTCCGGTGGCAGCCTCACGATGGTTCACGATCCTTCGGAAGCGGTGCGTGGAGCAGATGCGCTCTACACCGATGTCTGGACCTCTATGGGCCAGGAACGGGAAGCGGAGCGGCGCCGGATCGCCTTTGCCGGCTACCAGCTCAATGCCGGCCTGGTTGCCCTGGCCGCCCCGGGAGCGCTGGTCATGCACGACCTGCCGGCGCATCGCGGCGAGGAGATCACGGACGAGGTAATGGAGAGCGAGCAGTCGATCATCTTCGACCAGGCGGAGAACCGTACCTGGGCCCAGGCAGCGGTGGTGGCCTTCCTGCTCGGCGCCGCTCACGAGGTCCAGGGCTAACGCACCGGCAGGAGGCCGGTTGACGGGCGAATCGCGGTATCATTGAGCGGCGCGCCCTTCACCTGGCGCTGCGCAGACGAAATGCCCGATTTCAGCCACGCCCGCGAAATAGTCGAACAGTTCGATGGCTCCAGCGCCATCGACGTTCTTCTCATCGCCTTCGTCATCTTCTGGACAGTCCGTCTGCTGAGCGGGACGCGGGCGATGACGCAGCTACGCGGGGCGCTACTCCTCCTGCTCGTTGCCGTTCTCCTCGGGCGGATGTTCGACCTGACCGTGGTGAACTTCCTGGTGCGGAATTCGTTCCCGGCGCTGGTCATTGGCGCGGCCATCATCTTCCAGCCCGAGCTGCGGCGGGGTCTCGACCGCATTGGCCGTACCGGCCTCCAGGGATGGCTCAAGGGGCCACGCCACACGGAAGTGATCGACTCACTTGTGCGCGCAACTTCCCAGATGGCACGCGACCGCCACGGTGGCCTTTTCGTGATTGAGCGCGAGACCGGCCTGCAGGATGTGATTGAGACGGGGGTTCCCGTCGACGCTCGCGTCTCGCCCGAATTGCTTGCCGGGATCTTCTTCCCGAACTCGCCCCTCCATGACATGGCGACGGTGCTCCGCGGTGACCGCGTGGTGGCCGCGGGTTGCGTGCTCCCCCTGGCGAGCGAGTTGCCCCGGGATGGGCGCGGGCTTGGCACGAGGCACCGCGCCGCGATCGGAATCACTGAGCAGACCGATGCGCTCTCAATCGTGGTCTCCGAAGAGACCGGCGTGATCAGCGTCGGACTCGCCGGCCGCCTGACACACGTGGCCAACGAACGCCGCCTCCGCGCCGTCCTCGAATGGTTGCTCGAGACCTCGGCCGCCGCCAGGGCCGCCCGCAACGGCCAGGAGGAGGTTCCCGCATGAGGCGCATGGTGCGCTCTGCTCTTGCCCTCCCGGGACTCGCCTGGCAGGTGTTGCGGGCGACCGGGGGTACCTTCGCCCGCAACCGCATTCTCGCGGGCGTGAGCCTCCTCGCTGCCTTTGCCATCTGGTTCGTGGTCGAGGATATCGAGAACCCGCGCAAGGAAGGCACCGCACCCGTTAGCGGGGCCGGGATTGTGATCGAGGTCGTTAACCGCGCGGAGGGACTGATTGTGGACGACCTCCCCGAGGTCAGGGTGCGCGTCGAAGCGCGCGAGGCTGACCTCCCCAACCTCAGGCCCGGCGACTTCCGGGCCACCGTCGATGCGAAGGGGCTCACCTCAGCCCAGCCGGAATCCCGGGCGGTACGTGTTGAGTCACGGCGCGAAGGAGTGAAGGTGCTCTGGGTGGAGCCTGCAACCGTTGAGGTGCGCATGATCACGGCCGCGACCAAGGAGGTGCCCGTCGAAATCCACCAGACGGGTGAGCTGCCCGCCGGTTACCGGCTCGCTGAGGCACCGGTGGTCGAACCCGCTTTCGTAACCATCAGTGGCCGGCCTGAGCTGGTGGATAGCGTCCAGTCGGTGCAGCTTGACGTGAATCTCTCCGGCGTCCGAAGCGAGACATTCGAACACGAGGGCGGGCTCGTGGCGCGCGCCGCCACCGGGAACGAGCAGACCGTCGAGCTGTCGGCCACCCGGGCGAAGGCGACGTTCAAGATCGCCCAGGTGTTCACCCAGCGAACGCTCCCCGTGCTGCCCGTGGTGACGGGCGCCCCCGCCACCGGATTCCGCGTCTCGGCGGTCACGTGGGACCCTCAGACAGTGACCGTCACGGGGCTAAAGGCCGTGATCGATAGCCTCCCCGGATACATGACAACCGAGGCCCTGACAATCGCCGGAGCGCGAACCGAGGTCACCGCAGCGAGGAACCTGGAACACCCGCCCAACGTATCGCTCGACCGCCAGTCCGTGACGATCAAGGTGAAGGTGGAAGCGTTCGAGTGCGGAGGACAGGCAGGTGGGCCATGCCCTGCGATGCTCTTCGTGGTGGCGCCCACCGTGGAGGGTTTGCCGGCCGGGCTCACGGTTGCTCCCGGGTCAACGCTCTCCGTGCAGGTGCGGGTGGCGGGTCCGTTTACGCAACTGGCGACCCTGAAGGCGAACGACATCAGGGCCAGCGTCTCGCTTGCGGGCGCCGTGGCAGGGACGGGGACCTTCCCCGTGACCGTCACCGTGCCGCAGGGGCTCCGGGTGGAAGGCGGCGACACAACCATCCCGGTGACGCTCGCACCGGTGACACCGTGACGGCCCCCACCGCGGTACTGCCCCGGGTGGTGATCGTGGGGCGCCCAAACGTGGGTAAGTCCTCGCTCTTCAATCGCGTGGTTGGCGAGCGCCGCGCGATCGTGGAAGACGAACCGGGTACCACGCGAGACCGGGTTGAGGCCGATGTCGAGTGGCTCGGCCGGCGCTTCCGGCTCATCGACACCGGCGGCTACGAAACCAGCCTGGAGAACGTCTACGCGCCGCTCATTGTCGGCCAGATCGAGACAGCCATCCGCGGGGCGGCACTAATCATCTTCTGCGTCGATGCACGCGATGGGCTGACGGCGAGCGACTTCGACATTGCCGATGTGGTGCGCCGGGCCGGTCGCCCCACGCTGCTTGTAGCCACCAAGGCCGATAACGAGCGGCGCGAAGGAGCCGGGATTGCCGAAGCGGCAACGCTCGGCCTCGGCGAGGCGCTCCCCGTGAGCGCTCTCCACGACCTCAATGTTGGCCTGATGCTGGACGAAGTGGTGGCCCGTATCCCCGAGGCCCCGGCGCTGGTCGAAGAGGACCGCGTGAGGATTGCGATCATCGGGCGCCCCAACGTCGGCAAGTCGATGCTGTTCAACGCCCTCGCGGGGGAGAACCGCGTCATCGTGAGCGATGTGGCCGGGACCACCAGGGACGCGATCGACACCGAGATCGATACGCCCCAGGGCGCCTTCACCCTCATCGACACGGCAGGCGTGCGCCGCCCGGGCAAGCTGGGCCTTGGTGTCGAGCGCCACTCGGTCATGCGCATGCGGTCCGCAGTTGAGCGCTGCGACGTGGCGGTCCTGGTCGTGGACGGCGCCGAGGGGGTAACCGCCCAGGACACGCACATTGCCGGGATTGCACTCGACGCCTACCGGGGCCTGATCGTGGCGGTGAACAAGATCGACCTCTGGGCCGACCCGGTAGAGCGGCGCGAATGGGCAGACCGCCAGATGCGCGGCCGCATTCGCTTTGCCCCGTGGGCGCTCGTCCAGTTCATCTCCGCCCTGAAGGGCGATGGGCTGGAAGACCTCCTGAAGCTGGCAGTCGAGGTTCGCGAAGCGCGCCGGCGTCGCGTGCCTACGGGCGAGCTGAACAGCGTGCTCAAGAAGGCGCTCCAGGCGCACACTCCCCCGGTCGTTCACAGCAAGCGCCTGAAGCTCCTCTACGCCACCCAGGCTTCGATTGAGCCGCCGGTCTTTGTGCTCTTCGTGAACGACCCGAAGATCGTGCACTTCAGCTACCGCCGCTACCTGGAAAGGGCAATCCGCGAGGCGTACGACTTCGAGGGCACACCCGTGAAGCTGGTGCTCAAGGCGCGATCCGGTGATGATGCGCAGCCGTGATCCTTGAATACGCCGCAACCGTAGTCGCCGGTTACCTGCTCGGGTCGGTGCCTTTCGGGCTTATCGTGGGCTACCTCTGGCTGGGCCGGGACATTCGTGAATCCGGGAGCGGCAAGACCGGGACAACCAATGTGCTGCGGACCGCTGGCAAGACAGCGGCAGCCGTAGTGGTCATTTCGGATATCGCCAAGGGGATGGTGCCGGCACTCCTGGGGCGGCTTGTGTTTGAGAACGACGGTGCGGCCGCTGCGGGCGCGGCGGCGGCCATTCTCGGCCACGTGTGGCCGGTCTTCGCGGGGTTCCGGGGCGGGCGTGGTGTCGCCACCTCGTACGGCGGCATCCTGGGACTTACGCCCTTGATCGCTGCGTTCTTCCCGCTCCTCCTTGTGATTCCCGTCGGGGTTACGCGCTACATGTCGCTCGGCTCGATCCTGGGGACGCCAGTCGCAGCGGGCGCGGTGGTGATAGCGGCCGCGATGGGCAGCGTGCCCTGGCCCTTCGCGTTCTACGCCATCTTCGTTGCGCTCTTCGTGGAGTATCAGCACATCCCCAACATCAGGCGGCTCCTCGCCGGGACCGAACCGAAGATGGGCAAGGGCGGCGACCGCCCGGCCACGGGATAGCCATCGCCATGGCGCACTTCGCAGTGCTCGGCGCAACCTCATGGGGCACCACCCTTGCCTGGTTGCTTTCCGCGAACGGGCACCGTGTCTCCCTGGTGGTCCGCGACACCGAAGAGGAGCGCGACGTTGCCGCGCGGCGCGGCGTCGCGCGTCTCCCGGAGGTGGTGCTGCCGGACACTGTCCGGCCATGTCTCCCACGTGATCTCCCGGCAGGGGTCGAAGGCGTGATCGTCGCTGTCCCTGCTCAGTCGTTGAGGGGAGCTGTGCCTGCCTCCATCGGCCGGGAAACCCCTGTACTCTCGGCCGCCAAAGGCCTGGAGCACGGCTCCGGGGCGCGCATGAGCGAAGTGCTGGTCGCCTGTGGCTGGCGCCAGTCCCGGGTGGCGGCGCTTTCGGGGCCAAACCTTGCGCACGAGGTCGCGCGTGGCCTGCCCGCGGCTGCAGTCGTGGCCTGTCCCGATGAGGTCCTGGCCCGGCTCTGGCAGGGGGCGCTGTCGGGGAGCCGGTTCCGCGTTTACCGCTCTGCCGACGTTGCCGGGGTGGAGATTGCGGGCGCCCTCAAGAACGTGATCGCGATCGCTGCCGGTGCGGCCGCCGGGCTCGGGTTCGGTACGAACACGGTGGCGACCATCCTCACCCGGGGCCTTGCAGAGATGACGCGGCTGGGCGTGGCGCTCGGCGCCGACCCGGTGACCTTCCAGGGGTTGGCTGGCGTGGGCGACCTGGCGGCAACCTGCTTCTCGCCACTCAGCCGCAACCGCAGGCTGGGGGATCTGGTCGCCAGGGGGCTCACCCCTGCCGCCGCGCAGGCCGAGATCGGTGAGGTGGTGGAGGGAGTAGCCACAGCGCCTGTGGCGCTTGCCCTCGGTCGCAGGCACGGCGTGGAGCTGCCGATTGCCGAACAGGTGGTGGAAGCCCTTGCCGGCCGGGTGACCGTCCCGGGGGCGCTCGCACAGCTGCTGGGCCGTTCGCTCAAGCCCGAGGCAAGCGGGCCCGAACGGATGCTAGACTGAGCTCGTGGTATCGCGCGGCTCACGCGAACTCCAGGCGCTGCTCGAAACGCTGCTGGCCGGCGATCGCCCGAACGCCTCATCGATAACCGTGCTCTCGGGAATGGACGCCGAGGAATGCGGCCTTGTTCGCGATGTATGGGGGCGCATCCCGGTCCCCTCCCGGCGGCAGCTCCTTGCCGGGGCGGCCGAATTGGCGGACGACAACACCGGGCTCGACTTCTCGGCCCTGGCGCGTATCGCGCTTGGCGATGAGGACGCAGAGACCCGGGCGCTCGCGGTGGCCGCGCTCTGGGAGTCTGAGGACCGGGTAGTCGCGTCGGACCTCACGCGGCTGCTTCGCGATGACCCCTCGGATGACGTGCGCGCGGCCGCGGCGAGCGGGCTCAAGGGGTTCGTCCTGGCGCGTGAATTCGAGCACTTCGACCGGCGCCAGGGAGACGAAATCGTCGACGCCCTGCGGTCGGTTGCTTCGAGCAGCACGCAGCCTGGCCACGTCCGGGCGATGGCTATCGAGGCCCTCGGCCCGCGCTCCTTGCCATGGGTCCGGGACCTCATCGAGGATGCCTACTACAGCGATGACCGGGAACTCCGGCTCGCAGCGGTGGATGCCATGGGGCTTTCGGCCGACGAGGAATGGAGCGAATTCGTCATCGAGCAGCTTGCCTCGGACGACCCGGAGTTCCGCTTCCATGCCGCCCGCGCCTGTTACGGCATTGCGAGCGAGGGCCTGGTCGATCCGCTCTCGCATCTGCTTGACGATGACGACATCGAGGTTGCCCAGGCGGCCGTGAGCGGACTGGGCGAGATCGGCGGCGAGGACGCGCTGGAGCACCTCCGTGAGTTCCAGCGGCGCGCGCCGGCGTCGCTGCAGGGGGCGCTCGATGAAGCAATCGAGTCGGCAAGGTCACTTGCCAGCCTGCTTGCTGCGGGATCTGGAGAAGCATGACGAAGCCATCCCCCGCCAAACCCGCCGTCTCGGCCGGGGGCGTCGTATGGCGGCGGAGCCCCGATGGCCAGGTGCAGGTCGTGGTCTGCGGGCGCCAGTCAGAAGATTCCTGGGGGCTGCCCAAGGGAACGCCCGACGCGGGCGAGAGCCTGGAGCAGACAGCGCAGCGCGAAGTTGAGGAAGAGACCGGCCTTCGTGTCCGCGTGGGCGAGAAGCTTGGCTCCATCCACTACTGGTTCGTCGCCCAGGGGGCGCGCTACCACAAGCGCGTACACCACTGGCTCATGGAACCTGTGGGTGGTGACCTCGCGGACCACGATGCCGAGTTCGAGGACGTGGTCTGGATGCCTATCGGCGAGGCCGCGCGCCGCCTGAAATTCGAGAATGAACGGCGAATGGTGCGAAGGGCGGCTGCTGCCGTGGGGGTGACGGTGTGACGGGCGAGCGCCTGGACCACCTGGGGATCGCGGTCACCGCCCGGTTGCGGCTGCGCCACAAGCAAGAAGGGGATGCGCTCAACGACTTCCTCTGGCGCCGCGACCCTGAGATCGCCCGTTTCGACGGCGTCATGCCGCTGACGAAGACGTTCAGCGAGTACCTCGACTACTTCCGCCGTCTGCAGTGCTTTGCGGACCCCGAACGGCGGATGCTCTCACTGGAGAGCGCAGACGGCCGGCATATTGGGAACATAATGTTCTACAACGCCGATAGTGCCCGGCAGTCGGCCGAACTTGGGATCTGCATAGCGCTGCCCGAGTACCGGGGAGCAGGACTCGGCACGGAGGCCGTGGTTGCCTTCCTGGGGTACCTGTGGAACGAATTCCCATTCCGGGTTGTCTACCTGCACACCCTCGAATGGAACGAGGCCGCCATCCGCTGCTTTGAGAAAGCGGGCTTCAGCACGACAGCGCGCGTGCTCCGGGGGAAACAGTGGTTCCTGCGTATGGAGGTGCGGCGGGAGTGGTGGCTCCTCTGGGAGCAGGAAGGCCGGTTTGCCCCCTACTGCGGGGTTGCTGCAGGCGTTGCCCTCCCCGGTGCAACGCCCGGCTGATGCGGCCGGGAGTTGGGCGCAATCCCGGGTATTCACCTGCCATTCCCCGGTCCGACTACCCGTCCACCCTTTGGGAACCGGCCTGCGGCTCCGATGGCAACCCGGTCTTCACCGCATAATTGGCGCTCATTTCCGCTCCTGATCTGGGGCGAAGGGCCGTTCTGCCGACATTCATCCTAGGAACTATTGGGTTCTCCGGGTTCTGCGGCCCGGTCTGCGCCCAGGAAGGTACGAATGGAACACGGATACCCCCGGACGGCGGGCGACCTGGCCGTGGCCCAGGACTTCCGCGAGGAGCCAGCGCAGCCGGCCCGGCCTCCTCACGCGGCAATCCGGGCGATCCCCTCGCTTCCGCCGGCGCCCGAGATGGTTGGGGACCTCGGCCTTCCCGATCGGTTCATCGAGGACCTGGCTCTCAAGACCCTCCATCGCCTTCCCATGCCCACCCCGGGCGGCGTGGCCAACGCGATGCGCATCCCTCCCTCCATCGCTCGCGACGTCCTGGACGAGCTGAAGCGCCAGAAGCTGATCGAGACCACCTCCGCTTCCGGCCGGCTCGAACAGGAATGGCAGTATCGCCTCACCGACCTTGGCCTGCAGGAGTCGGAGAAGGCGCTCGACAGGAGCCGCTATGTCGGGCCCGTCCCGGTGCCCATCCAGGACTACTTCCGGGTGCTGGAGGCGGATAACGATATCGGAGCGCCCGACCCGGTCCGGCTGGCGCGCGCGCTCCAGCAGCTCGTGCTCGCCCGGGAGATCGTGGCCAAGGTCTGCCTCGCCCTCACTTCGGGCCGGCCAGCAATGCTCCACGGCGCCCCGGGCAATGGCAAGACCACCATCCTCGAGCTCACGAGCGAGGCCATCCAGGGCGTTACCCTGCTGCCCATCGCCGTCTACGTTAGCGGGCACATCATCAGGCTCTACGACGACCTCGTGCATGTGGTGCTGGAGAGCGATTCGGGGCTCGACGCTGCCACCACCGTGGACCGGCGCTGGCTCCGCATTCGCCGCCCCTTCGTATTCGTTGGCGGCGAACTGCGCCACGAAGATCTTGACCTCGCCTATGACCCCGCGCTCGGCTATCACCAGGCTCCCGCCCACGTGAAGGCGCACGGCGGGCTGCTGGCCATCGACGACTTCGGCCGCCAGCAGGTCTCTCCCCATGCCCTGCTCAACCGCTGGATTGCCTCGCTGGAACGCGGCGACGACACGATGGCGCTTGTCACGGGCGAACGGATCACGTTCCCGTTCCGCTCGACGATCGTGTTCAGCACCAACATCGAGCCACGGACGATGCTCGAAGAAGCGCATCTCAGGCGCATCCCCTACAAGATCCGCATTCCCGAGCCCACGCCGCAGCAAATGGCAGAGATCTTTCGGCGCTTTGCCGATGCCATGCGCGTTGAGGCGAGCCCGGCGCAGATCGAAGTGGCGGTGGAGATGGTGCGCCAGGCGAGTGCGAACAACTTCCGCAGCTGCCACCCGCGCGACATCCTGCAGCTCGTGCTCGAAGAAGCGCGCTTCGTGAAGCGGCCCGCCGTACTCGACGCTGGCGCCGCACGGCGGGCCTGCGAGGTCTACTTCGCCGTCGACCCGGGAATCCCGGCAGCCGGACCTAGCTGAGGCGGTTGGTCTGGACCTCGGCTACCTCGAACGTGTACGTCTCGATGACCGGGTTGGCGAGCAGGCGTGAGCACATCTCGGCCACCTGCTTCTCCGCGCCCGGCCCATCTGCGGCATCGAGGGTGACCTGGAAGAACCGGCCCGAACGCACGCCTTCGACGTTGAAACCGAGCGCTCCCAGCGCTCCCGCGATGGTGTTGCCCTCGGGGTCGTTCACCGTGGGCTTCAGGGAAACGTACACTTTCGCCAGGAAACGCCTGCCGCCTGTCATTCGGGCAACTCCTCACCGGTGAGCATCCTGTAAACCGCCATGTAACGGCGGGTGGTTGCCTCAACCACCTCCCGGGGCAGGGGTGGCGCCGGGTCGCCGTCCTTCCAGTGCGCCGCCAGCCAGTCGCGCACGGGCTGCTTGTCGAAGCTGGGCTGGGCCGCTCCCGGGGCATACCCGTCGACCGGCCAGAACCGGCTGCTGTCGGGAGTGAGCACCTCGTCTATGAGGATGACCTCGTCGTTCCAGTAGCCGAACTCGAACTTCGTGTCGGCGATGATGATGCCCCGTTCAAGCGCCACGGCGTGGGCGTAGTTGTAGACGGCAAGCGTGCGCAGGCGCATGGCGTTGGCCGCCTCGTCGCCGGCAAGCGCTGCGAGCTGCTCGTAGGAGATGTTCTCATCATGGCCAACGTCGGCCTTGGTCGATGGCGTGAAAATCGGTTCGGGCAGGCGCTCCGATTCGCGAAGACCAGCGGGAAGTGGGATGCCGCAGATTGCCCCGGTGCGCTGGTAGTCTTTCCATCCCGAGCCGGACAGGTATCCTCGCGCGATGCACTCGGCATCGAGCCTCTTTGCCTTGTGCACCAGCATCGAGCGGCCATAGTAGCGCTCGTCCACGGGGAACGGGAGCATCCCGGCGGTTTCTGCGGTGATTAGAGCAATGAAGTGGTTGGGCACCACCTCCTTGATGCGGTCGAACCACCAGGCCGAGAGCCGGGTGAGTATCTCGCCCTTGCGCGGGATGCCTGCCGGCAGGACTACATCGAGCGCGGAGATCCGGTCGGTCGCGACGATCAGCAGGCGGTCGCCAAGATCGTAGGTGTCGCGCACCTTGCCCCGGTGGGTGCGGCCCGGGAGATCGGACTCAAGCAGTACTTCGCGCATCCTTCGCAACCCTGATTGTGAGGTAGTAGAGCGTTGTGGTCGCGGTCAGGAATGCGACCAGGGGGATGACCAGGATCCCCTGGGCAACGAGATGGAGGCCCGTCTCGATCACGCGGGCGGAGCGGCTCCCGCCAACTGCCGCACCAAGAGCGGAGATTGCAAGCAGCGGCAATGCGACCACAACAGCCGAAAGAAGGACCACGCCGAGCAACCGCAGCACGTTGCGATGTGTGAGCGCCCAGCTGCGGCGGATGGCCGCCACGGGGCTGAGGCCCTCAAGCATGAGCACTTCGAAGCAGAGGGCCGTGCGGATCGCCAGGTAGGGGAGCAAGACGATCCCAACCACGGAAAGAAACGCCAGGACGACTGCAGCGCCAATGATGAGCACAAGTGCGAGCAATGCCCCCATTCTCGTGAATGCCGGGTCCAGCGATGCGGTGAGTGGCGCCGCACCCCCCTGCGCCGTGGCCGCAATGGAGACGATGGCAGCGCCACGCGCGACCTGCGCGAAGAGCGCCTGTGCCGCTGTGGTCGCGAGGAAGAGGAAGAGCGGTGCACCACGGCCCCCGGCGAAGGCGTCCTGCATCCCTTCCACTGGCTCGCTCTTGAATACGCTGAGGTAGAGCGCCACTGTGAGGGCGGAAATGGCCAGCGAGATGGGGAGTTGAATGGCGAGAATCGGCAGCATGGTCTCGCGGGGTCGCCGCCATACGAGGCGCAGGGCATCGGCGACGGTCCGGCGAACGCCCGGCAGGGGTGGGGGCGCCGGGGGAACATCCGCAGCGTTCGCCGTTCCGTTCAAAGCCCGAGTCGCCGGAAGGTCGCGCCGATGTTCTTCAGGTAGTACGAGTAGTCGAACAGGGCGCGCACCTCGGGCTCGCTCATGCGGGCGCTCACTTCCGTATCGGCGAGAAGGAGGTCCAGGAAGGGTGTGCGCTGCTTCCAGGCGGCCATCGCGTTGCGCTGCACAATGGTGTAGGCGTCCTGGCGGCTCAGGCCCGTCTCGATGAGCGCCAGCAGCACCCTTTGCGAGAACACCAGGCCAAAGGACCGGTCCAGGTTCTCGCGCATGTGCCCGGGATAAATGATGAGGCGGTCCATGATGTCGGTGAAGAGCGCCAGGGCGTAATCCAGCACGAGGCACGCGTCCGGGAAGATGATCCGCTCCGTTGAGGAGTGGCTGATGTCCCGTTCGTGCCAGAGGGCCACGTTTTCCATCGCGGTGACGGAGTACCCGCGCAGAACACGCGCCAGGCCCGTGATTCGCTCGCACTTTTCGGGATTCCGCTTGTGGGGCATCGCGCTGGAACCGGTCTGACCTTCGGCGAACGGCTCCTCCACCTCGCGAACCTCGGTCTTCTGAAGCCCTCGAATCTCGGTGGCGAACTTCTCAAGTGATGCGCCGATCAGCGCGAGCGTGGTAACGAACTGCGCGTGGCGGTCGCGCTGGATCACCTGGGTCGAAACCGCCTCGATCCCGAGGCCAAGCTTCTGGCAGACAAACTCCTCAAGTTCGGGCGGGGCGGTCGAGTGAGTGCCCACGGCGCCGCTGATGGCGCCCACGGAAACCGCGGTCCGCGCGTCTTCGAGCCGTCGGCGGTTGCGGCGCATCTCATCCACCCAGACAGCGATCTTGAGGCCGAAGGTGGTGGGCTCGGCGTGTACCCCGTGCGTCCGGCCCGTGCAGAGCGTGTCGCGGTTCTCCCGCGCCTGCCGTTCGAGCACGGCCAGGAGCTCATCGATGTCGCGCAGGAGCAGGTCACAGGCGTCGCGCAGCTGGAGGCCGGTGGCGGTGTCCCAGACGTCGGAACTCGTAAGGCCGAAGTGCACATAACGTCCTTCGTCACCGAGGGACTCCGCGACCGAGCGCAGGAACGCCGTCACATCGTGGTGGGTGATGGCGATGTACTCGTTGACCTTCGCCAGCTCGAAGGACGCTTTGGCGGAGATCGCGGCCGCTGCCTCGATTGGTACCTGGCCGAGGGCAGCCCAGCCCTCGCAGGCTGCGACCTCAACATCGAGCCAGCGCTGATATTTCGCCTGGTCGCTCCAGATGGCGGCCATCTCGGGCCGGGAGTACCTGGGAATCAATGGAGACACTCCGTGCGGCGGTTTGCCGGGGCCGGCGCGCACCGGCGAAGCATCATGATAGCCGAGCGGCCCTTCTCGGACTCGCCGGAACTCAGGCTGGCGTGGGTTCCCAAAGCCTCTCTCATCGGGCGGTTAGCCCTGGGACTGGCGATCACGGAAGGCCTTATACGCCTCGCGTATGGACGGGTGCTTGAGGGCAAGGATCGATGCGGCCAGGTAGGCGGCATTGCGAGCTCCCCAGGCGCCGACGGCTACGCCAGCGACGGGCACGCCGGGCGGCATCTGCAGCACCCCGAAAAGGGCATCGATTCCGCCGGGGATCTCGCTCGATGCCAGTGGGATGCCTATGACCGGCAGGGTGCAGTTTGCGGCGACCGCCCCGGGCAGGTGCGCGGCTCCGCCGGCGGCGCAGATCAGCACCTCCAGGCCATCGCTCTCGGCACGGCGCGCGAACTCCCGGACCCTGTCCGGGGTACGATGGGCCGACATCGCACGGACAACGTACGGTATCCCCAGCTCGTCCAGCGCGTTCTTCGTCGGCTCCAGCAGAGGCTCATCGTTCTTCGAGCCCATCAGGATCGCAACCAGCGGTTCGGTCATTTCACGGCCCTCAAGGCGATGTCGGTGCGGTAATGCGCGTTGGTGAAGTGGATGCGCTTCACGTTGTCGTAGGCCCGTGCGCGCGCCTCGGCGAGCGTCGACCCCGAAGCCACGACGGTGAGCACGCGGCCGCCGTTTGTCACCAGCCCGCGCGTGTCATCCTTCGTGCCTGCGTGGAACACGTGCACATCGGGGTCGATGCCGTCCGTCCCTTCGATGAGGTGTCCAAGCTTGTAGGTCGCCGGGTAGCCACCGCTGGCCATGACCACGCCCACGGTGGGCCTCTCCGACCAGCTCACCCGCACCTCGTTGAGCCTTCCCTGCGCTGCTGCCTGGCAGACCTCGAACAGGTCGCTTTCGAGCCGCGGCATGAGCACCTGGGTCTCCGGGTCGCCGAAGCGCGCATTGAATTCAAGGACGTGAGCCCCGGCTTCGGTCACCATCAGGCCGGGGAAGAGCGTGCCTGCAAAGGGGGTGCCCTCGGCGGCCATGCCTGCCACGGTCCGCTCAACCACGTCGCGCCTGACCTCATCAGCGAGCGCCTGGCTCACGCGCTCGCTGGGGCTGTACGCGCCCATGCCACCCGTATTCAGGCCGATGTCGCCGTCCTGCGCCCGCTTGTGGTCGCTGGCGAAGGGCATCATGAGTGCGGTGCGGCCATCGCAGAACGCATGGCAGCTTGTTTCCCAGCCCACAAGGCGTTCCTCAACCAGCACGGTGTTCCCCGCCGAACCGAAGTCGCGGCGGAGCATGATGATATCAAGCGCCTCCAGCGCCTGGCTCTCATTGGCGCAAACGATGGCGCCCTTCCCGGCGGCGAGGCCGCTCGCCTTCACAACGAGGGGGCGGCCCTGAAGGGATTCCACGTAGGCCCGGGCGGCCCCGTACTCGCTGAAGGTGCGCGCGGCCGCTGTCCGGATGCCGTGGCGGACCATGAACTCCTTTGAGAACGCCTTGCTCGCCTCCAGCTGCGCGGCCGCCGCAGTGGGCCCGTAGCAGAGGATTCCCTCGGCGGAAAGGCGGTCGACCAGCCCGAGGGGCTGGGGGTCGTCCATCGAAGCCAGGTAGAAGGTGATGCGGAGCTCACGCGCGGCTTTCGCCAGGCCATCAATGTCCTTTGGCTGCACAGCGACGTTGGTGCCCAGCCTGGCCGTGCCCGCGTTGCCGGGGGCGACGAAGACTTCATCGACCTTCGCGCTCTGACGGAGCTTCCACGCGATTGCGTGTTCGCGGCCTCCGCTTCCCACGAGAAGTACGCGCTCGCCCACTACCGGCGCTCCCTGCCGCCGCTCATTCCCACTCGATCGTCCCTGGCGGCTTGCTGGTGATGTCGTAGACGACGCGGTTGACGCCGTGCACCTCGTTGACGATGCGGGCGGAGATGCGCCCCAGGAGCTCATGGGGAAGGCGTGCCCAGTCGGCCGTCATGGCGTCATCGGCAACCACGGCACGGATGGCGACGGCGTAGCCGTAGGTGCGGAAGTCGCCCATCACGCCCACAGTCTTCGTGTCGGTGAGCACGGCGAAGCTCTGCCAGAGGGTCCGGTAAAGGCCCGCGCGGCGCACCTCGTCCATGACGATGCGGTCCGCGAGGCGGAGTATATCGAGCTTCTCCTTCGTCACCTCGCCGATGACGCGGATGCCGAGCCCGGGACCCGGGAACGGGTGCCGCCACACCATCTCCTCGGGCAGCCCGAGAGCCTCGCCGATGCGCCGCACCTCGTCCTTGAACAGGAAGCGCAGCGGTTCGACCAGCCCCAGCTTCATGTCGGGTGGAAGTCCGCCCACGTTGTGGTGGGTCTTTATCTTCGCCGCGCCCTTGCCGTGGGATGCGCTTTCGATGACGTCCGGGTAGAGGGTCCCCTGGCAGAGGAAGCGCGCATCGGCGATCTGCCGTGACTCGCGTTCAAAGATGCGGACGAAGGTATTGCCGATACGAATGCGCTTTGTCTCAGGGTTGGTAACTTCGGCCAGTTGTGCGAGGAACTCGCCTTCCGCCTCCACGTGCACAAGGTTGATGCGCATGTTCCGACGGAAGGTCTCGACCACTTCCACGGCCTCGCCCGCACGGAGGAGGCCATTGTCGACGAAGATGCAGGTCAGCTGGTCGCCGATGGCGCGATGCACGAGTGCCGCCGCCACCGCGCTATCGACTCCCCCGGAGAGCCCGCAGATAACTCGGCCGCTCCCCACCTGGTCGCGGATGTTCGCAACCGTCTCCTCGATGAAGTCGACCGGGGTCCACGAACCTTCGCAGCCGCAGATGTTGAAGACGAAGTTGGCCAGGATCTCCTTGCCCCGGGGCGTGTGGGCAACCTCCGGGTGGAACTGGATGCCGTAGTACCTGCGCCCCGGGTCGGCCATGACAGCGAGGGGCGAGTTCTCGGAGCGGGCGAAGGAACGGAAACCGGGGGGGACCTCTTCGAGCCGGTCGCCGTGGCTCATCCAGACGTCGAGATCTTTGGGCAGCCCGTCGAGGAGCGCGCATTCGGCGGACTGCGCGATGGTCGCGGGCCCGTATTCGCGCTCGCCGCCGGGGGCCACCCTGCCGCCGAGCTGGTGGCCCATCAGCTGCATTCCATAGCAGATACCCAGGACCGGAAGGCCGCTCTCCCACACCCACGCCGGTGCTTGAGGAGCATCCGGTTCGTAGACGGAGTTAGGCCCGCCCGAAAGGATGATCCCGCGAACGTCGCGGCCGGCGAGGTGTTCGGCCGGCGTGTCCCAGGGGAGGAGCTCGCAGTAGGTGTTCAGCTCGCGCACGCGCCGGGCAATGAGCATGCTGAACTGCGAGCCGAAGTCGAGGACAGCGATCGTTTCGTGACCGCTGGCGGGGTCGACCGCGGCGGCCTTCTGTGCTTCCGTTAGGCTATCAACCATTCCCCGCGCGGTTCCCATGCCGCAAACTAACAAAACTGCTCACTTTGGTCAACGATTTCGATGGAATGCACGCCCGCAACCACCGCAGCCATAAACCGGGCCGCCACGCTTCTCCGTGCGGGAGAGCTGGCCATCGTCCCCACCGATACCGTCTACGGGATTGCCGCCGACATCCGCTGTGACAGGGCCGTACGAGCCATTCCGGCGGCAAAAGGCCGGGACCCCGGGGCGCCCCTGCAGCTCATGTTCGGTGCGCCCGGGCGCCAGGTTGAGGTCTACGCGGCTATGACACCTGCGGGCCGGGCGCTCGTGGAAGCCCTCGGGCCGGGCGGCTGGACGCTCATTGTGCCCGCGGTGGAAGGGTGGGACAGCCCCGCGCTCGCCGGGGGCCGGACTGTGGGAATACGCGTGCCGGCCTCCCCTGTGGTGCAGGCGCTTGTCGAGGCCCTGGGGGCGCCGCTGGCCGCATCCAGCGCGAACCGCCATGGCGAGCCCAGCCCGCTCAACTGCACCCGGGCGGTCGCCTCCCTTGGTGGCGCCTGTGCGATTGCCCTCGATGCAGGGCCATCACCGGCGGGGCTCGACTCGACTATCATCGATCTCACCGGTACCGGCGCTCCCATCATCGCCCGGGAAGGCGCCATAGACCGCGATACGGTCGCCCGTATACTTGGTCTCAAAGAGATCTCCGTGTTGAGGAGCGTCCGGCCATGAAGGTCGCCTTCGGCGCTGACCACGCCGGCTTTGAACTCAAACAACACCTGATCGAAACAGCAAACGCGCTCGGGCACGATGCACTGGACCTCGGCACGAACGGTCCGGAGAGCGTCGACTACCCCGATTTCGCCGTTGCCGCCGCACGAGCGGTGCTGGACGGGCGCGCAGACCTGGGCGTCGTCATCTGCAGCAACGGGGTGGGCATCAGCATCACCGCGAACAAGGTACCGGGCATCCGCTGTGCGCTCTGCCACACCAGCTGGGGCGCCGCCCGGGCCCGGCAGCACACCGATGCGAACATGCTCGCACTGGGAGGGCTTGAGGTCGGCAGGGCAATCGCCGCCGACATCCTTGCCGCGTTCCTCTCGTACTCATTCGAGGGCGGACGGCACGCGCAGCGGGTGGCGAAGCTGATGGCGGTAGAGCGCGACGGGATCGCTGCCGGGAAGGCGGGAGCATGACGGCGGTGGAGTCCATTGGCAAGAAGACGGTGCGCGACATCGAGGTGCGCGGAATGCGCGTCCTCGTGCGGGCTGATCTCAACGTGCCGCTTGAAGACGGCGCCGTTGGCGACGACACCCGCATCCGCGAATCGCTGCCGACCATCCGCTACCTGCTCGAACGCGACGCCCGCGTGATTGTCTGTTCCCACCTTGGCCGCCCGAAGGGGCCGGACCCATCTCTTTCGCTCGCCCCGGTGGCCGTGCGGCTGGGTGACCTGCTCGGCGTTCCCGTGGCGTTCGCTGCCGATTGTGTGGGCGCCACTGCCGGCGAGGCGGTGGCCAGGCTCCAGCCCGGGAACGTGCTGCTGCTGGAGAACCTCCGCTTCCATCCGGAAGAAGAGAAGAACGGCGCGGACTTCGCGGCCGCCCTTGCCTCACTTGCGGATGTGTTCGTGAACGATGCCTTCGGCGCCGCGCACCGCGCTCACGCATCCACCGAGGGAGTCACTCACCACCGGCCTGCCGTGGCAGGATTCCTGATGGAGAAGGAGGTGCTCTACCTGAGCGCGCTCGTTGCCAGCCCCCCGCGTCCATTTGCGGCGGTCATCGGCGGCGCCAAGGTCAGCACCAAGATCGCCGCCATCGAGCACCTGCTTCCGAAGCTCGACATCCTCATCCTTGGCGGCGGCATGGCCAACACGTTTCTCCAGGCGCGGGGTGTGAACGTGCAGGGATCGCTCGTCGAGGATGAGCAGGTGGAGGTGGCCCGCCGCGTCATTGCCGAGTCCGCTCGCCGCGATATCGAGGTACACCTGCCCGGGGATGTGGTTGCGGCCAGCGCCTTTGCTGAACAGGCGGAGGCCCGCACATGCCCCGTCGACGAAGTCCCCCCGGGCTGGATGATCCTCGACATTGGCCCCGAGAGCGTGCGCGTCTTCGCGGCGGCCCTCGGGCGCGCGCGGGCCGTGGTCTGGAACGGACCGATGGGCGTGTTTGAGTGGGAGGCTTTCGCCGGCGGGTCGTTCGGTCTGGCACGCGCCATCGCCGCGCTCAACGCGACAACGGTCGTCGGAGGAGGCGAAACGGCAGCTGTTGTGGCCGCGGCCGGGCTGAACGAGAGGTTCACCCACGTCTCCACCGGGGGCGGCGCATCGCTGGAAATGCTTGAAGGGCGGGTCCTGCCGGGCGTGGCCGCGCTCCTGGACGCCTGACCTTGCTCTTCGTCTTTCGCGGCATCCGGGCGTTCCAGGTTCTCCTTGCCATCATCGCGCTGGCGACGGGTGTGGGCGCCGTGCTCTCTCTCAAGGCTTACGTCGATGGCACGCCATTGCCCTTCCTGCTCGTGCCGCTCCTTCTTGGGCTCGTCTTCATCTGGACCTTCTCGGCTGCTCTCCGGGCCCCAACCTCCTTCGTGGCAATCTCCGACACGGGCATGCGCATACGATTTGCCGGGTTTGTGGACGTGGTGGTGCCGCTGACGAACGTGGCCGGGGCGCGCCTGGCACGCTGGAGCCTGGTTGGGGGCCTGGGCGTGCGCACCGCTTTTCGCGGCGAGGTGGCGCTTGTCAGCGCCTGGGGTGAGGCCGTTCAGGTTACCTTCAGGCAGCCGGTCCGGATCTGGGTCATCCCGCGCCTGCTGCCCGCCCGCGCGACACGGCTGACGCTGAGCCTGCGAAACCCGGCGAAGCTCGTGGAGCGGCTGGGGCCGCCGGCCAGCGTGGAATCGCGCCCCGCGGCAACGAACCGTAAGATGAAGCGCCGTGGACCTCGAACTCGCTAACCGGCTGGCGACAGCCAGCAACACGAAGATCATCCTCTGCGTCCTCGACGGCCTGGGTGGCCTCCCGCGAACCGAGACCCAGCGCAGTGAGCTCGAACAGGCGGATACGCCCAACCTGGACCGGCTCGCCAAGCGCTCCGAGGTGGGGCTGACGGTGCCTGTAGGCCCGGGCATCACGCCCGGCAGCGGCCCCGGTCACCTGGCGCTCTTCGGCTACGACCCCTACCGGTACGATATCGGCCGCGGGGTGCTCGAAGCGGTGGGCATCGACTTCGACCTGGGCCCGGACGACGTCGCCGCCCGGGGGAACTTCTGCACGCTCGATGCCGGGGGCAACATCACTGACCGCCGCGCTGGCCGGGTGGCGACGGAACGCTCGGCAGCGCTGGTCGAGCGGCTGCGAGGCATCAGGCTCAACGGGGCGGAGGTGCTGGTGGAGCCAGTCCGGGAGCACCGTTTCGTCCTGGTGCTCCGGGGCAAGGGCCTCGGCGATGCCGTCTCGACCACGGACCCCCAGAGGACGGGCGTGCAGCCGCTACTGGCAGTAGCCGGCAACGACGGCTCGGCGCGCACCGCGGCGCTGGTCAATGAGTTCGTCACGCGCGCTCGCGAGGTGTTGAGCAACGAGGAGAAGGCCAACGGCCTCGTTCTGCGTGGCTTTGCGAAATACCCCGATTTGCCGCAGTTCCCGCGCGTGTGGAAGCTGCGGGCTGCTGCCCTGGCCGTTTACCCGATGTACCGTGGACTCGCCAGGCTCGCGGGGATGGATGCCCTGCCCTGCCCCGGCGGCATCGACGACCAGCTCCGCACGATCCGCGAACGCTTGAACGACTACGACTACTTCTTCGTGCACTACAAGTACACGGACGCGGCCGGTGAGGACGGCGACTTCGAGCGTAAGTGCCACATGGTCGAACAGTTCGACCGCCGCCTCCCTGAGTTCCTTGACCTCGGCGCGGACGTATTCATGATCGCGGGCGACCATTCCACGCCCGCGCTCATGGCGGCACATTCATGGCACCCGGTGCCCTTCATGCTGCACTCCCAGTACTGCCGCCAGGGCTTCGCCGAACATTTCAACGAGCGCGAGTGCGTTCGCGGTAGCCTCGGCACTTTCCCGGCCGTCGATGTCATGCCGCTGGCGATGGGCCATGCGGGCCGGTTCGAGAAGTACGGTGCCTGAGCGCCGCCCGTTCATCGCGGGCAACTGGAAGATGAACACCACCGAAGCCGAGGCCGCGGCCCTCGCGCGCGCGGTTGTGGCAGAGACCCGGGGCGCCCAATGTGATGTTGCCGTGTGTCCGCCCTTCCCGCACCTGGCCACGGTACGCGAGGTGACCGCCGGGAGCCACGTAGCCGTTGGCGCCCAGGATGTCTACTGGGAGGGGGCGGGCGCCTTCACGGGCGAGGTTAGCGTCGTCATGCTCGAGGGCTACTGCCGCTACGTGGTGATCGGGCACAGCGAGCGGCGGCAGTTCTTCGGCGAAACCGATGAGAGCGTGCGGCGCAAGACGGAAGCGGTTCTCCGCTCCGCGCTCGACCCCATTGTCTGCGTGGGCGAACTGCTGGCAGAGCGCCGTGCCGGCGAGACGGAGGCCGTACTGTCCCGGCAGATCCGGGAAGGGTTGCGGGATCTCGATCTCAGTGCGCGTCTGACCGTGGCCTACGAACCCGTCTGGGCGATAGGCACCGGTGAGACGGCCACTCCCGAAGTCGCGCAGGATGCTTGCGCCTTCATCCGCGGGGAGTTGCGCGCCCTCTGTGGGAGCGTCGCGGACGCCATTCGCATCCAGTACGGTGGAAGTGTGAACCCCGAGAACGCGGCCCCTCTGCTCGCACAGCCGGATATCGACGGCGCCCTTGTTGGCGGCGCTTCGCTGAAGGCGCCCCAGTTCGCAGCAATCGTGTCCGCCGCCGGCCGCTGATGCTCCCGCGGCTGGTGGCCATTGTGGGGCCGACAGCCTCCGGGAAGTCGGCGATTGCGCTGGAGCTTGCCCTGCGCCTGGGCGGGGAGATAGTCAACGCCGACAGCCGCCAGGTCTACCGGGGCATGGACATCGGCACCGCCAGGCCCCCGGCCGCCGAGCAGCGCCTTGTGCCGCACCACCTCTTTGACGTTGCCGATCCTGCCGGCGACTTCTCGCTCGCTCTCTACCGCCAGCAGGCCCATGCCGCCTTCGACGAGGCCTGGGCGAGGGGCTCGTTCCCCTGGCTGGTGGGTGGGACCGGTCAGTACATCTGGGCGCTGCTCGAGAACTGGCAGGTGCCGGAAGTTGCACCCGACGCCGCTCTCCGTGCGGCACTGGCCGGCTTTGCGGCCGAGTGCGGCGCAGGCGCCCTCCACGATCGGTTGCGGGCTGTGGACCCGGTCGCGGCGGAGCGCATCGACGCGCGCAATGTGCGCCGCGTGGTCCGCGCCCTCGAGGTTTTCGAACACACAGGTGTGCCCATCTCCGATTGGCAGCGCAAGGGTCAACCGCCTTTCGAATACCTGCTCTTCGGCATCGACCTCGACCCGGCGGTGCTCGAAGAGCGCATCAATCGCCGCGCCGAGGAAATGTTCGCGGCGGGGTTCATCGACGAGGTCAGGGGCCTGCTCGATGCAGGCGTTCCTGCCGACGCGCCGGCCATGTCCTCCATCGGCTACGGGGAGGTCATACGGCACCTTGCAGGGGAGATCAGCCTCGATGAGGCCGTGGAGCAGACGAAGCGCGCCACGCGCCGCCTTGTCCGCCGCCAGCGGCAGTGGTTCCGCCGCGATGACCCTCGTATCGCATGGGTGCGCGATGCTGACGCGATAGAGCTCCAGGCGAACATCTCCACGGGCGCATGCACCACAACAGTGCGCCGTGCCCGTTGACCCCGGGCGATCCTGTCAGCTGGCGGCCGCGGGGACATTCGCCAGGAAGGCGTCCACGGCGTCGTTGTATTGGGCGGCGGCCTCGTAGTAGACGTTGTGGGGTGCACCGTCGATCTTCACGTACTGTGAGTGTGCGACCAGTTCGTGCAGCCGCTCGCACATTGGCACCAGCCGGTCGAGTGCACCGACAACCACGAGCATCGGCGAGGTGATCGCCCTCACGCCCCTGGAGAGGCTGGCGTGCTCTGCCAGCGTGGCAGCTGATGGCAACCTCGGATTCCGCAATGCCTCGATTCGCGTGGCTGTCGACCGGATGCGCAGGTAGCGCTCGTACATCCGCGGGTGTCGGCTCCTGAATCCGTCCGTGAGCGAGTCGCCAATGGGGAGGAAGAGCGTTTCGTGATCGAGCGGTTGCAGGTCTATTCGCGCCGCACCCGCTCCGTCGAGTGGCACGCCCATACCGGATGGGATTAGCGCCAGCGCCTCTGCTGGATGCCTGGCCGCCCAGCGCAGCAGGGAATTGCCACCCATGGAGTTCCCGGCAAGGATCGGCCGCCTGATGCCCAGCGTCGCAAGGAAGCCCTCCAGCTCGTCGGCGCGGTCCGGCTCATCGGCGTCATAAGGCGAATTCGAGGAGTGCCCATGGTTCACGCTGTCGTAGGCGATGCAGCGGAAACGGTCCCGGAAGCGCTCGAACTGCTGGAACCACGCCTCGCCACACGAGCTCATCCCGTGAAGGAAGACCAACGGCTGTCCCGATCCCTCCTCGACGTAGTAGATGTCATTCCCGTTGACTTCGACCCAGGGCATGGCACCGGCCTCCAGCGCGCTCTTGGTGAGTGGCAATCTTATCCCCTTTTTTGTGGGCCCCGGCAGTCGGATGCCTGCTACACTCCAACCATGCGCGTCACCAAGATGCACGGCCTTGGCAATGACTACGTGTACGTGCTTCCCACTGAGGAACGCGACTGGCCCGAGGTCGCCCGCCGCGTGAGCGACCGGCACTTCGGCGTCGGCTCTGACGGGCTCATCCTCGCCCTCCCCTCGAAGGTGGCCGACATGCGCATGCGCATGTTCAACGCCGACGGCTCCGAAGCCGAGATGTGCGGCAACGGCATCCGCTGCGTGGTCAAGTTCGCGATCGAAGAAGGGCTCATTCCAGCCGGCGGCGAGACGGTGACCGTCGAAACGCTTGCCGGTATTAAGACGCTAACGCTCTTCCGGGAGGGCGGCGTCGTTACGGCAGCGCGCGTGGATATGGGCCCGCCCAGCTTCGACCCCGCAAGCCTGCCCGCCAACGTTGAAGGCCCGGGTCCGGTGGTCGGCCTGCCGCTCACCGTCGACGGGATAGAGCTGCGCCTCACCCTTGTGAGCGTGGGCAACCCGCACGCCATTCACTACGTCGAGCACGACCCGGATGAGTTCCCGCTTGAACGCATCGGGCCCCAGGTGGAGAACCACCCCCTCTTTCCACGCCGTACCAACTTCCAGGTGGTGCAGGTGCTCGACCGGGGCCATGTGAAGCACCGCGTCTGGGAGAGGGGCTCGGGCATCACCCTCGCATCGGGCACGAGCGCCTCGGCAGTCTGCGCCGCTTCGCGATTGCGGGGCTTCACCGGCGACCGGATCGTGGACTCGCTACCCGGGGGCGACCTGGTGCTCGAATGGGACGGGAAGGGGTCCGTGTACATGACCGGCCCGGCCGTCCGCGTCTTCGACGCCGAGTGGATAGAAGGCTAGCCTCCCACCGCACACCCCGGATTCCGGTCCGTTTGTCCCCCTATTTTTGGTCGAGGGATGGTTCAATGCCGGCTGCGGTGTGAGATGCTGGGGACTGGCCGAGCACCGGCCCCGGAGGCCGTCCCGTGAAACTGGAATCCGTCCTTGCTGCCAAAGGGCCGCAGGTCTTCACCACCCCGGCCAGCGCATCCATCGGCACAGCGATTGCAGCATTGGCCCGCAACAACATCGGTGCGCTCATCGTCGTCGACGAGGCTGGCATCCCCTTCGGTATCCTCTCGGAGCGCGACATCATCCGCCATTTTGCGGCAGCGGACGACCCGGAGAAGGCAACAGTGGGCGACTGGATGGCCAGCCCCGTTATGGTGGCCTCCCCGGCCGACGACGCGGAGGCGGTGCTCCGCACGATGACTTCCCGCCGATTCCGGCACATGCCAGTCGTCGAATCGGGTCGCCTGGTGGGGATGGTAACAATCGGTGACCTGGTGAAGGCACAGCTCAACGAATACCGCGGTGCTGTCGAGACTCTCGAAACGCAGTTGATGGACGCATGAGCGGGCGGGCGGATGGCTCCCAGGGCCTGGATGTAGCGATCATCGGCGCCGGCCCCGCGGCCTTCTATGCCGCCGAGGCGCTCCTGCGCGACGGGCCTCCCGGGACGCGGGTCGACATGTACGACCGGCTGCCCACTCCCTTTGGCCTTGTCCGCCACGGCGTCGCTCCTGACCACCAGAAGATCAAGACCGTCACCAGGAGCTTCGCGCGCGTCGCCGAGAACCCGGGGTTCCGGTTCTTCGGGAATGTCGAGTTCGGCCGCGACCTCACGCTCGACGACATCCGCCGCCACTACCACCAGGTCCTGTTCGCCACCGGCGCCCAGACGGACCGCCGCATGAACATCCCGGGCGAAGACCTGCGCGGCAGCCACCCGGCAACCGCGTTCGTCGCCTGGTACAACGGCCACCCGGACTTCCAGGCGTGCGAGTTCGATCTATCGCAGGAGCGCGTCGCCGTGGTTGGTGTCGGCAACGTCGCCATCGATGTCGCGCGAATCCTCTGCCTTTCGCGCGAGGAGATGGAGCAGACCGACATGCCCCGGCGCGTCATCGACGCGCTCAGCGCCAGCCGCGTCCGCGAGGTGCACCTGCTGGGCCGGCGCGGCCCGGCGCAGGCAGCCTTTACGAATCCCGAATTGAAGGAGCTCGCCCACCTGGCTGACGCTGACCTCATCATCCGCCGCGACGAAGCGGAGCTCGATGAACTGAGCCGCGCCGAGCTCGAAGCACGTGGCGACCACCTCGCTTGCCGCAAGGTCGAAATGATCGCGGAGTTCGCGGCCCGGCCCGCGGAAGGCAAGCGCCGAAAGCTCTTCCTGCGCTTCCTCGTTTCGCCCGTTGAGCTCGTCGACAACGGCGGCGGCGCTGTGGGAGCGCTGCGGCTGGCGCGGAACCGCCTGGTCGCGAACGAATCCGGGGCGCTGACTGCCGAGGCGATGGGGGAGTTCGAGACGATTGAGGCCGGGCTTGTTTTCCGCTCGGTGGGTTACCGGGGGGTACCCCTGCAGGACGTGCCTTTCCATGAACGCTGGGGCGTGATCCTCAACAGGCTGGGGCGCGTGCTCGACTCGGAGACCAATGAGCCAGCGACCGGGATGTACACCGCGGGATGGATAAAGAGAGGCCCTTCCGGTGTCATCGGCACGAACAAGCCGGATGCGGTGGAGACCGTAGCGGCGATGCTGGAAGACGCCGCCGCCGGGCACACGCTGGCCCCCGTTTCGTGCCCGCAGCGAGACTTCCCGGCGCTGCTCCGGACCCAGGGCTGCCGGTGCGTCACCTTCGATGAGTGGCGCCTGATCGATGCCGCAGAGCAGGCGCTGGGCGCCAGCGAGGGTCGCCCGCGCGCCAAGCTCGCGTCGGTGGCGGAAATGCTCGCCTGCCTGGACGCGGAGGGCGAAGGGCCATCGCGGCTGGCGTCTGCCGCGGGCTGAGCAATCCCCCAACGTGGCCGTTCGCGCGACCGGTGGTACGATCGCCTTGCGCCGGCAAGACATGCGGGCGCTCCCATCGATGCTCTACCGGGGTTAGCCGCATGAAACTCGCGAGGCGCGTCGAATCGCTGCCGCCTTACCTCTTTGCCGAGATCTCGAAAAAGATCGCCGCCCGCCGCGCCGCCGGGCACGATATTGTGACCTTCGGCATCGGCGACCCGGACCTGCCCACGCCCGCGCACATCCTCGATTCGCTCCACCGGGCCGCCGACGACCCGGCCAACCATCGCTACCCGGAGTCCGAGGGTTTGCCGGAGCTCCGCCAGGCGATTTCCGATTGGTACGAGCGGCGCTTCGAAGTGCGCTTCGACCCGCAGAAGGAGACGCTTCCGCTCATTGGCTCGAAGGAGGGCATCGCCCACATGGCGCTCTGCCTCATCGACCCGGGCGACCTCGCGCTCCTGCCGGACCCCGGCTATCCGGTCTACGAGATCGGCACCATGTTCGCCGGGGGCGAGTCGTATCGCATCGGCCTTACCCGTGAAGGCGGATGGCTCCCCGACTTCGACAGCATCCCCGCGGACGTTGCCGGCCGCGCGCGCCTCATCTGGCTGAACTACCCCAACAACCCCACCGGCGCGGTGGCCGATATCGGCTTCTTCGAACGCGCCGTGGCCTGGGCGAAGAAGCACGACGTCGTCATATGCCACGACAACCCCTACTGCGACGTCGCCTACGACGGCTACCGGCCGGTGAGCATCTTCCAGGCGCCCGGCGCGCGGGACGTAGCCATCGAGTTCAACTCGTGGTCGAAGATCTACAACATGACAGGCTGGCGTATCGGCATGGTGGTGGGGAACCCCACCCTGGTCGACGCCCTCATGCGAGTGAAGTCGAACATCGATAGCGGCATCCCCCAGGCCATCCAGCGCATGGCGATCGACGCCGTCTACGGACCGCAGAACTGCATCGACGATCACAACGCCATCTACCAGCGCCGTCGCGACCGCATGGTCGAAGTCCTCCGCAAGGTCGGGCTCGAAGTCGATACCCCTAAGGCGTCCCTGTACGTCTGGGCGAAGCTCCCCGCCGGTGTCACCAGCGCCGGGTATGCCGCACGGCTCATTGAGGAGTGCTCGGTGGTGGTCACGCCTGGCCGCGGCTATGGTCTCAACGGCGAGGGCTACATCCGTCTCTCCGTCACCACTCCCGACGACCGCATGGAGGAGGGCCTCAGGCGCCTGGAGAACTGGAAGGGCCTGTAGTCGCGGCCTGCCGGAGAGGGCCGCGGAACCGGCGAATGCCATTTCGCGTGCATTCCGCAGCCCCGGCAATCGCGGGCGGCGGACAATCGCACTTTCCCCGGCCGAACCGTAAGATCGCACGCACCTGGCATTCCAGGGGCCGCGACTGGCCGGGAATGCCTTCACGGCAACCGCTACGGACGGCGCAAGTGCCGTTCGGTACAGGGGGAGTGCATGGCGCCAAGGGTGACTGAAGTGAGAGAACGTGTGCGTTCGCTCGACACCGACTCCCAGGGCATCGTGAATAACGCGAAGTACTTCGAGCTCTTCCAGGACGCGCGCCTCGACCACCTGCAGGAGATCCAGGACCCTTCCAGCCCCTGGCAACTCGGCCCCGACAACTCCTTCGTTCTTGTGACCACAACGTGCACCTACAGGAGCCCGCTCCGCCACCGGGACGAGATCATCGTCCGGGCGTGGACGCAGGAAGTCGGTGAGAAGAGCTTCGTACTTGCCTACGACGTACGGCGGCTCGACGACTCGGTCGTGGCCGAAGGCTCCTCGGTACAGGTCTGGATAGATGCCGGGGGCAAGGCGGTGCCACTCCCGGGGAACGTCCGCCGCGCCCTCGAAGCCTCGCGCGACAGCACCTGAGCCCCGTCGCGGCAGGGCCGGCACCGGGTCGGGGGCAGCGTCCTTCCTCGCGCCAGTTACTGTACCCTGAAAGATACACATGCCCCGTTCCCCCCACACCACCGCACCCCGGGTAGACCGCGCCTACCTTGTCGCTGCCGACACCGGCGGCGCCCTGCTGCCGGCGGCGGAATCGCTGGCCGAGCTCGCCGAGCTTGCTCGCACCGCCGGGGCTGAGGTCGTGGGGCGCACCTCCCAGCGCCTGGACCACCCCCACGTCGCAACCTACGTCGGCAAGGGAAAGGTCGAAGAGGTGCGCGAGGCCGCACAGGAGGGCGGCGCCAACGTCGTCATCTTCGATGATGAGCTTTCGCCCTCCCAGCAGCGCAACCTGGAGAAGGCCCTGGGCGTGAAGGTCATCGACCGCACGGCGCTCATTCTCGACATCTTCGCCACCCGCGCCCACACGCGAGAGGGCCGGCTCCAGGTCGCCCTTGCCCAGTTGCAGTACCTGCTGCCGAGGCTCGCGGGCCAGTGGGGCCACCTCGAGCGCATGGAAGGCGCCATCGGCACCCGCGGCCCGGGCGAGACCCAGATCGAGACCGACCGGCGCCTCATCCGCAACCGCATCAGCAAGATCCGGCGTGACCTGGAAGACGTCCGCCGCCAGCGCTCGCTCTACCGCCGCCAGCGCCAGCGGGCCGGCATGCCCGTGGTCGCCCTCGTCGGCTACACAAACGCCGGCAAGTCGACGCTCATGCGCGCCCTTTCCGGGGCCGACGTCCTGGCCGAAGACCGGCTCTTCGCCACGCTTGACCCGGTTACTCGCCGCCTGAGGCTCCCCACCGGGGAGACCGTGCTCCTGACCGACACCGTGGGATTCATCCAGAAGCTCCCCACCGGCCTCGTGGCCGCCTTCCGCGCGACGCTCGAAGAGCTCGAGGATGCCGACCTCCTGCTCCACGTGCTCGATGTCGCCCACCCCAACTCCCAGGAGCACGCGCGCACGGTGGAGGAGACGCTTGCCGGCCTCGGCGTGGCGGAGAGGCCGACCCTGCTCGCGCTCAACAAGGTGGACCTTCTCCCGGGCGCGGATGGCGGCGCCGTGACTTCGTACGAGGAAGCGAAGGCAGCGCTTCCGCTCACAGGGGGCTCCCGGCGTGGAGTGGTGCCTGTCTCGGCGGCCAAACGCTGGGGGCTCGATGAGCTGCTGAAGCGAATCGGCCAGGGCCTTGATGGCGGGGTCGAACCGGCCGTACACGCCGGCGCGCGGGCTTCGAGCGCGCCCTGATCGCGAGGCCTCGACACCGGCGTCCTTGAACGCCGAGAGCTGACCCGGTAGAACAGTCAACAAATGGACCCTGCCCCGCCGGTCCCATCGCCACACCCGGACGGCCCCCTCGCCGGCTATCGAGTGCTCGACTTCGCCGACGAGAAGGGCCAGTTCTGCGCCCGCTTCCTGGCGGAGCTCGGCGCCGACGTGATCAAGGTTGAGCCGCGCGAAGGCGACCCCACAAGGCGCAACGGCCCGTTTTTCCGGGGCGAGGAAGGCCCGGAGACGAGCCTCTACTGGTGGGCGATGAACGCAGGGAAGCGCTCGGTGACGTGCGAGCTGCGGCTCGAACCCGGCCGCGCCCTCGCGGCACGGCTGGCGGAGAACGCCGACATCGTCATCGAGACGAATGTGCCCGGCCAGGCCGCGAAGTACGGGCTCGACTATGACACGCTTTCGGCCCGGAACCCTGCGCTCATCGTCGTGAGCATCACCAACTTCGGTCAGACCGGCCCCTACCGGCACCTGCTTGCGACCGACATCGTCGGCTCGGCTATGGGCGGCCAGATGCACCTGAACGGCGACGACGAGCGGGGGCCTCTGCGGACCACGGCGCCGCAAGCGTATGCGCAGGCGAACGTCCAGGCAGCGGTGGGCGCGACGGTGGCGCTCTATGCGCGGGGCGTCAACGGCGGGATTGGACAGCACGTCGATGTCTCCATGCAGGAAGCCATGGCGAACGCTATGGACAACGCCCAGCAGACCTGGGACCTCCGCCATGTGAACGTGCGCGGCCCGGGTATGCGGAGAATGATCGCCGGGGACCCGGGGCCGCAGTACCTCTTCGAAGCGCGCGATGGCTGGATAACGGCGTTGCAGGCCGGGGGCCTCTTTGGGCCGAACGCGGGGCCGATCATCGATTGGCTTTCGGAGGCTGGCGAGGCCCGGGGCCTCGACTCCCCTGAGTGGCGGGAGAAGCTCACCGCCATGTCGGTCGCCGCCACCGGGGACCTCGACTACGTTGAGGAGACCATGGCCCTCTTCTGCAAGAGCCGCATGAAGGAGGAGCTGGTGGCCGAGGCCCAGCGGCGGGGCGCTGGCTGGGCGCCCGTCTTCAGTCCGCGGGAGATCGTGGAGAGCAAACACCTTGCCGACCGGGATTTCTGGGTCCGCGTGCACCACGAGGACATCGGCGAGTCTTTCATCTATCCCGGCCCGCCATTTCGGAGCAATGCGACCCCATGGAAGCAGCGCGGCCGCGCTCCACGGGTGGGCGAGCACAATGAGCAGGTGTATGGCGAGCTCCTGGGCATCGATTCGGCAGAGTTGCGCCGCCTGCGCACCAGGATGGTGATCTGAACGTGACCGCATTACCGCTCAAGAAGCCGTTCGCCGGCCTGCGCGTTGCCGACCTTGCCTGGGTCGGGGTTGGCCCTTCTGTCTCCAAGTACCTGGCCGACCACGGCGCCGAGGTCATTCGCGTGGAGTCGGGGACCTACCCCGACCCCCTGCGACGCGTGGGCCCATTCCTGAACGACACGCCCGGACCCGAGAACTCGGGATACTATGCCAACTTCAACAGCTCCAAGCTCGGGATCACGCTGAACCTGAAACACCCGCGGGGACCGGAGCTCCTCAAGCGCCTGGTTGCGCGGTGTGACGTTGTCACGGAGTCGTTCACACCCGGGACAATGGCGCGCTTCGGGGTGGACTACGAGTCCCTGCGCCAGGTGCGGCCAGACCTGGTGATGATTTCGATGCCTCTCTTTGCGAGCAGCGGGCCCTGGTCCCGGTACATGGGCTACGGCCACGTACTCCAGGCGGCGACCGGGTACAACCACCTCACCGGCTGGCCCGATGGCCCGCCGATTGGCACAGGCATCGCCTACACTGACTTCTTCGTCCCGCACATTGCGGCGGCGGTCCTTGTGGCCGCCCTCGACTATCGCCGCCGTACGGGCAGGGGGCAGCTGATCGACTTCAGCCAGATGGAGGCCGCCCTGCAGGGGCTCGGGACGGCCATCATCGACTGGACTGCGAACGCGCACGAGCAGTCACGCCTGGGCAACCGCGACCCCGAGGCGGCCCCCCATGGCTGTTACCGCTGTAAGGATGGCCGCTGGATTGTCATCGCCTGCTTCACGGAGGAACAGTGGGCCGGCCTCAAGGCGGCGTTGGGACGTCCCGACTGGTGCGACCTGGAGCGCATGCGCCGCAAGTGGCAGCGTCTCAACGAGCAAAAGGAGATAGACCGGCACCTTGCCGCGTGGGTCGAAGACATGACGCGGCGCGAGGCCGATGCCGCGGAAGAGCCCGTCGAAGGCGCGGAGGGGGTCACCATCCGCAGGTTCACCACCTACGAGCTCATGCACTGGATGCAGCAGCACGGCGTCCCCTGCGGCGTCGTGCAATCGGCCGAAGAGATGCACAACGACCCCCAGTTGGTCCACCGCGGGCACTACTGGCGCCTGCGCCACCCTGTACTGGGTGAGCACACCTACGATGGCCCCGCGTTCCGCCTTTCGCGCACCCCGGCAGAGCTGACGAAGGCGGCGCCCATGCTGGGCGAGGACAACGAATACGTCTACCGCCAGGTGTTGGGGCTTGCCGAAGAGGAGTTCATCGACCTCCTGGTCGATGGCGCCTTCGAATAGCCACGCTCACGGTGAGGGCAGCCGCGGTTTCGCGGTCGCCCTACTGGACCGTTAGCTGACCTGTCATCTGGTCCGGGTGAAGGTCGCACTGGAAGTAGTAGGCGCCAGCCGTTGAAACGGTGAACTTGATGCCCTCACTTTCGCCCGCCTTGAGGATCTTTCCTTCGGCACCATCGGCGAGCGTCGTCCCACCCTTCTTGTCGAAGAAGTGGATGTTGTGCGGAACCTTGCCACGGTTCTTGAGCGTGACACTGAACTCCTGCCCTGCCAGCGCGACGAGACTCTTGCGGTCAAAGACGTTGTCGGTGGCGGTGACTGTGACCGGGGCGCCCGGGGCTGGTTCCTCGCTTCCGTTCGCGGGAGCGGCTGTGGTTGTCTCTTCGGTGAAGACGCTCAACCCTGCTCCCGCCGCGAACCCGGCGACGAGGATGACCGCCAGCAGCCCCATGGCGGTCGTTAGGCCCATCTGCACCGACACCTGCTTGGCGTCGCGAACAACTTCCATGTCGAAGACCTGTACCGAGCCCGCGACCACCTCTTCAGGATGGGCGGCAAGGATGTCGAGCACCGTCTGCCGGGTCTGGTCGTAGGTTGACAGGTCATCACGGCCCCACCAGGTCGTCTCGCAGAGCGCCCGCGCCGGGCCGGCCGGCGGCGCAGAGACAACGACGCGGATGTCCTGGAAGCCAGCGAGCGAACGCAGAGCACTGTCGGAATGGTCCAGGGCAGCGAGGACACCCCCCTCGGAACGGGCCGCTTCGAGGTTTCCTTCGCTGATGGCAAAGGTGATGACCTGCGTGTAGCGGGTCGCGCGGGCGCGGTCGCCGAGAGCAGCCACGCGGCGGCGCGAACGAATCTCATCGATGATCCAGGCGCCGGCAGCCATCACGAGGGTGACGAGCGCCGCCGCAAAGAAGGGCCAGGCCATCCTGTCGCCGGTGTCTCGCGCCCACCACCAGAGGGCAAGGCCGAGAATGATGGCGGCAAGGGCGACGATCACCGGCCAGCCCCTTGGCTCGGGCTGCGGCTCCTGGTGGCTTCCGTGGACGGCCGCGTGGTCTTCCATTTGTCTCTACTCCTCCTGCTTCGCCCTCCGGGGCAAAGCTGCAGATGCATCAATCGCGCGCGTCACCGTGGAGCCGAAGCTCCCCGGCCCACGCCCGTCAGGCAAGAACTGGCACGTCCACCCCCATCGCCACGAAGAGTGTCGCCAGGTACAGGAGCGAGAACTTGTAGAGCGTCATCGGCGATGTTGTTCCGGGCGCTCGCCAGAGCCTGAAAGCGTACCAGAGAAACACCAGCCCGCTGACCGCTGCCGTTGCTCCGTAAACCGCCCCCAGGTCGCCGAGCAGTACCGGGACCAGCGAGACCACCAGGAGCAGAACGGAATAGGCAAGGATCTGCGTGCGCGTGGTGGCGGCGCCCGCGGCCACCGGCAGCATCGGAATGCCGGCCTCGGCGTAGTCCTTTTCGAGCTTCAACGAGAGGGCCCAGAAGTGGGGCGGCGTCCAGGCGAAGATGATGGCGAACATCGCGATCGACGTGGGCGAGATGCCGCCCGTGACTGCTGCCCAACCGACCATCGGCGGGAAGGCGCCCGCAGCGCCGCCGATGACGATGTTCTGGGCGGTTCGCCGCTTCAGCCAGATCGTGTAGATGAACACGTAGAAAAGAAGCGCGGCGAGAGAAAGGGACGCCGCCATCGGAGTGGTCGCGAACCACATGAAGGCAAACGAGCCCGCCCCAAGGGCAATTCCGAAGGCAAGGGCGCTGGCAGGGTCGATTTCCCCGGTGACCAGCGGCCGGTTGCGTGTGCGCTTCATTACTCCATCGATGTCGCGGTCGTACCAGCAATTGAGCGCGTTTGCCCCACCCGCCGAGACGGCGCCGCCCACCACCGTGGCAAGAACGAGCCAGGCCGAGGGCCAGCCGCCTTCGGCCACAACCATCGCGGGGACCGTGGTGACGAGCAACAGCACGATGATGCGGGGTTTCGTTATCGCGATGTAGGCACGGATGGTCGCTGCCAGCTGCGCGCCAGGGAATGCGATCGCGTGGGCGGTCATGCCATCATCTCCGCGGCGGCAAGGCTGTTTGCGGCCCTGGAAGCGACGGGGCGGTACAGGGCAAGGAAAGCGGTTGCCGAAAGCCCGAACCAGACCCCGGCCGCAATGGTGGTGTGGGCAACGGTCATCTCATCGGGGAAAGCCCACCATACGTTCAGGGCGCCCACCACCACCTGGGCGATGTAGAGCGCGGCCACGGCGATCGCGAGTTCGCGCACCCATGGCAGCTCCTGCCGGCGCCGCCATGCCACCAGTGCGAAGGGAACAACGAAGAGCACGAAGGCGCCCGCCAGGTAGCGATGGACCATGTGCGTTATCTCCTGGTCATCTGCGCCGGGGAGAGGGGAGAGACCGTTGCAGGTGGGCCAGTCGGCGCAGGCGGTGCTGGCCCCGCTTTCGGCCATGTAGCCACCCATCCAGAGCACCGCCGCCATCCAGGCAATGGCGGCCAGGGCCATCGTGCCCACGGGCCGGATGCGCGCCTGCGAAAGCGATAGGAAGGCATCCCGCCGGTCCGGATCCTCGGCGTACATCGAGACCACAACCGCGAGCTGGCAACTGAGCACGAGCATCGCCGTCAGCAGGTGGGTGGCCACGATCTCGGGCGGCAGTTCAGTCCAGACCGTGATGGCGCCAAGGACCCCCTGCAGCACCACGAGCGGCACCGCCAGCATCGCTGCGCCGAGGGTGAATGGAGCGTGCCTGTAGTGTTTCCACGCCATTGCGGCCGTGCCGATGACCATCAGGCCAACCAGGGAGGCGACGAAGCGATGGGAGAACTCAATCATCGGCTGCCGATCGCCCGGAGGGACCACGCCGCCGTGGCAGGTCGGCCAGTCGGGGCAACCGAGGCCCGAGCCGGTGGCGCGCACGTAGGCGCCCACCGCAATGAGGACCAGCGTCGCTACCGCGGTCGCGAGGGCGAGCCCCTGGGAAGCCTTCATTCCCGGCCACGTGCGCGGCAGGAGACCGGGGGCCGCGACCTTTGCAGGGTTTGCTCAGACCTTTCCTTTGTTCGTACGAGCATATCCATGATCATACGCACAGTTTCGTTCGCGTCCACTGTCTAAAACCCCTGGGTACCATCCAGCCAGCGGAGTCCATCAACAAGCACCCCGGCAACCGACATCTCCCAGTGCAGGTGGGGACCGGTCGAGAGCCCCGTGGTGCCGGCGTAGCCGATTACCTGCCCGGCAACGACCGCCTCACCCGGGGCCACGGCCAGGGCCTGCATGTGTGCGTAGCCCGAGAAGACGCCACCGCCGTGGTCGACAATCACCATGTTCCCGCGCACATCAAGCCCTTCGGCGAGCACGGCCACGCCGCTGTTGGTGGAGTAGACGGGCGTTCCCGCCGGCACACCGAAGTCCGTTCCGCCGTGGTGACCCCCAACTGGCCCGCCGTTGAAGGAACGCTGCTCGCCGAAGTAGCCGCTGACCATCGCCGCGGTGACCGGGCCCGGCAGGGGGTCGCGCCAGGCCCCGGACCATGCCCTGGCGGAAACGCCGGCGTATATGGCATTCAGCCGGTCCTGTTCGGCCTTGATGATCGCAGGGTCGAGCAGGTCGCCGACGCCCGGGGGAAGGTCAATGTAGTCCACTGTCCAGTCGGTCTTGAGCACGGTCAGGGTGCGAACCACGGTCTCGGGCGCGCCGTCGCTGCGCACAACGGAGATCATCAGCGAGGTTGGGCCGGGCGGGTCCTCGGTCCCAACCCCCACGAACCCGGCAAGCCCGCCCGCGCCATCGGGCGTCAGGGGGTACTGGCGGCCGAAGAGGCTGGCCGTGCCACTCGTGCTATCGCCTGCCGAAACAAGGAGCGCCCCACCCTGGTATGGCGAGTAGTTCGAAATCGATACGGAAAGGTGGGCCCCGTCGCGAGCGATGCCGCCGAGGTAGAGGCGGAACGGCTCCGCCTGCGCGGCCGCGGCGGGCTGTCCGGCGGTCGCCGGGTGGCCTCCCGGCGCCGCCAGGAGGAGCGCTACCACGAACGCGAATGCCACCAGCGTGGCTCTTGCCGCCCGGCTGCCCAGCATTGGCGCCAGACTACACCTCTCCGCGCCCTGGTTCACCCGTTTCCGGGTCAGGAGGGCCGGCCCAGTTGCCGCCGGGCGGCGTCGCGGGCGGCGTCGATCACCCCGAGTGCAGCGGTGGGGGCAGGGATCCCGGCGAGCACGAAGTTAGGCTGCTCACCGGCCGTCTGGCAGCGAACATCGCCGAAGTTGAAGAGCGTTGGCAGGATTCCTTCGCGGACGACGGCGATGTCTTCGATGTCCACAAGGTCGGCCGAAGCCATGCGGTGGTGAAACCAGTGCCGCCTGATGGAATCGACCAGGCGCTGGTCGGTGACGACCCACATGTCACGGTTGTACCGGTACCACGTGAAGTAGAGGCGAACCAGCCAGTAGGCTGCCCAGAGCACGTCAAAGACCAGGACCGCTTTCCCGGCAAGCCCATCGAAACCGGCCGTGGCCCCCACCAGCCAGGTGACTGCCACCACGGGCAACACCCCGATGAGCGCCACGGCCACCAGCTTCGACCAGAGGAAGAGCCAGTGGCGGCGGCTGAGGAGAAGCATCGTCTCACCCGCCTGCAGGTCGAATGGGAGTTTCATACCCTGGGTCCCTTCGGTAGCAGGCACGTCAGGAGGTCACCGCCCCTTCGGCGGCGCTGGAGACGAGGCGGGCATACTTGGCGAACACCCCGGAAGTATAGTGCGGTGCAGGCTCGCGCCATTCGGCGCGGCGGCGGGCCAGCTCCTGGGTGTCGACCTGCAGGTCGAGCCTCCGCCCCGGAATGTCGAAGCTGATGATATCGCCCTCCCTCACCAGGGCGATGGGACCGCCAATGGCGGCCTCGGGCGCGACGTGGCCCGCCATGAGGCCGCGTGTGGCGCCACTGAAGCGGCCATCGGTGAGGAGCGCCACCGACTCCCCGAGACCGGCTCCCACGAGCGCGGCCGTCACCCCGAGCATCTCGCGCATCCCGGGGCCGCCCTTCGGCCCTTCGTAGCGGATGACCACGACATCGCCGGCGCGGATCTGGCGCGCCGAGACGGCCGCGAATGCGTCTTCCTCGCGGTCGAAGACGCGCGCGGGGCCGGTATGGGTGAGCCGTTCATGGCCGGCGACCTTGATGACGCACCCGTCTGGCGCGAGGCTCCCCTTGAGGATCACGAGGCCGCCGGTCTGCTTCAGCGCTTTCTCAACGGGGACTATCACGTCCTGGCCCGGTGTTTCGACGGCGCGGGCGGCCTCTTCGGCGAGGGTCCGCCCGGTTACGGTCATCGTGCCGCCGTGCAGCTTGCCTGCCTCGATCAGGCGTTTCGCGAGCAGTGGCGTGCCGCCGGCGCGGTCCATGTCCAGAGCGACATAACGGCCACCGGGCCGGAGGTCGCCGATCAGCGGCGTGCGCTCGCTTATGCGGTCGAAGTCGTCGATGTTGAGGGGGACCCCGGCCTCACGGGCGATAGCCATGAGGTGGAGGACCACGTTGGTTGAGCCGCCGGTAGCCGCCGCCGAGGCAATGGCGTTCTCCAGGGCTTCGCGCGTGAGCAGGTCGCGCGGCAGAACGCCGCGGCGGAGGACGTCCATGGCGAGCTCGCCGGCCGCGAAGGCGGTGTTGTCCTTGCGCGGGTCCGTGGCGCCGATGCTCCCGGAACCCATGGGCGCAATCCCCAGGAACTCCATCACCATTGCCATTGTGTTCGCCGTGTACTGGGCTCCGCACGCGCCCGCGCCGGGGCAGGCCGCGTCGACGATGTCCTCGAGCTCCTCCTCGCTGATCGCCCCGGCTGCATGCCTGCCCACGCCCTCAAAGACGTCCTGGATTGTGATGTCCTGGCCCCTGTATCTGCCCGGTGCGATCGACCCGCCGTAGAGGATGACGCCCGGGATGTTCAGGCGCGCCAGCACCATCGCCGCCGCCGGGATGGTCTTGTCGCAGCCCACGATGATTACCACGGCATCGAACGAATAGCCGACAGCCGCGAGCTCTATCGAATCGGCGATCACCTCGCGGCTGATCAACGAAGCCTTCATCCCTTCCGTGCCCATCGAGATGCCGTCGCTGATGGAGATCGTGTTGACTTCCATCGGTGTTCCGCCCGCGGCGCGGACCCCGGCCATCACGTGCTGGGCCAGCTCGCGCTCGTTGAAGTTGCAGGGCATGGTCCCGATCCAGCTGTGCGCTACCATCACCAGGGGCTTCTTCAGGTCGTCGCCGGTGAGGCCGATGGACTTGAAGTACGAGCGGGCCGGCGCGCGGTCCGGGCCGTCGAGCATCACGCGGCTGTGCTGGCGGGCGTCGTAGGTCATCGTGTTCTCCGTGGCAGCGTCTTGCCTCGAAGCTTAGCCGACACAGGCAGGGAAGTTCGAATTGGGACGCTTCCGCGGGACGGGTCCGTTCACTGCGGTTCCACCTTTTCGACCCTGCCGCAGGGGGGTCCGAGGCCGGTCCGCTGCCGAATGGTTAGGTAGGGAGAGAGCCCGCGTGGGAGTGAAGCCATGAATTGGAGAGACGATTCGCCGCTGGCCGGCGGCGAAGCCCCGCCCGCCAGGGAAACAGGCGAGTCTGGCCAGGGACTCGCCGAATACGCCCTCATCCTGACGCTTGTGGCGCTGGTTTGCGTCACCGCGCTTGGGACCCTCGGGAGCACGATCGCGGCATCGCCAGGGTGGACCATCCCCTGACCCTGCGGGGCCCGGCGTTCAGCGTGGCTCGTCGGCAGAGATGAGCGGGGCGAACGCGTGATAGGTAACGGGAGTCGGACTTGGGGTTGGTGAAGGGGTTCTGGTTGGTGTCGGCGACGGCGTCGCCGTGCCGGGCGTGACCGTCACCGTGCCTCCGCCACCGCCCCCGGAGCTGGCTGCCGGGCACGGCTGGCTGGCGGGGTACTGCGCGAGCACCGCCACCCAGGCGACCGCCGTCCCGGTGGCGTTCCGCTTCACGGCCACCCCCACGCACTTCACGGGCGGGTAGTTGCCCGATGCTGGCACCCACATGGTTGCGCCACTGCCGGGATAGGTAATCCCGGCAATCGCCTCGGCGGGGCCGATGTTGAGCACGCGGCTCGATGCGACGGCATAGACCCCCTCCCCCGAGCCGTTCGCGTAGTAGGAGTGGTAGCCGCAGTCGATGGCGCGCTGGACCCAGTTGCGGCCGTAGTTGTCGTAGTGGCCGCCCCCGCCGCTCTTGTTCGCCAGGTACTCTGCAAACCAGGCGGCGGCCGCGTTGAGCGGGCCCGACGGCTGCAGCGGCGACGAGTTGGCCACGTTCTGATCGCGCCACTGCTGCAGGAGGGAGAGGAACTGGGACTCCTCGGCGTCCATGGCGTCGTGGCTGGTGCCGCACGGTCCCGAGGCGGCGCGCACGCCCGGCTCGCGCAGCGAGACAGCCGCCATGCCGATGGCGCCAAGGACGAGGACAAGCACCAGTAGTTTTCGCATAGGCGTTCGCGGGGACGACGCTCAGGCGACGATAACACGGCCGGAAGTGTCAAGGTCAAGCGGTAAGCAATTTGCGGGCAGCCATTTTGCCGGGAGTTTACGGGCCGCTTCGGAGGGGGCCCCATCGGGTGCGGCTCATGCGTGCCGCGGGCTAGACTGGAACCGATGAGGCTCCTTGCCATTGTGGCCGCAGCGTCTTTCGCGATGGCGTGGGCTGCCAGCGCACTCGCCCACGCCGAACCGGCAAAGGTCCGGCCGGGTGACGGCGCGGTGCTGACCTCCCCTCCCGCTACAGTAGAGATTGAGATGAGCCAGGAGCTCGCCCGCCGTGAAGGCGCCAACGATATCGATGTCTTCGACGCGTCGGGCGCGGAAGTGACCGTCTCGCCCGCGGTGATCGCAGACAGCGACCGCCGCCGCATCTCGGTGGTCCTCCCTGCACCCCTGGCGCCCGGGAAATACACCGTTCGCTGGAAGACGCTCAGTGCCGAGGACGGCGACACCGCCGAGGGCGCGCTCTCATTCACATATGACCCTGCAGGGGTGGCAAGCCCCGGAAATGAGACCCTGCGCGAGGACCTTCTCGGGCTGGACAATGCGCCCGGGGCGCCGGGTGCTCCCGCGCTCACAACCGGCGGGAGCGATGGCGTGACGTGGGTGCTGGTGGTGGCCGTGGCTCTCGGGATGTTCGTGCTGGGCAGCGGGGGAACGTTCCTGCTTGTGCAGAAGCGCACGTGAAGCGGCGCCTCGCCGTACTGGCGTTCCTGGCAGTCGCCCTGGCCGTGCTGGCCCCGCCCCGGCCGGCGTCCGCGCACGCCGCGCTGGTCGCCTCGGAGCCAATGGGAAACGCCTTCCTGCGCGTCCCTCCCGGCGAGATCTCGCTGACGTTCAGCGAACCGATCGTCCCGGGGTCGAGCACGGTCCGGCTTCTCGATGCTACCGGGGCCACGCTGCGGGTCTCACCGCCATCGTTTCCCTCTGACGGTCACACCATGCGGGCCACGCTCCCCGCGCTCGGCCCGGGCATCTACAACGTGCTCTGGTCGAACGTCTCCCGCGTTGATGGGCATTCGCTCAGCGGGGCGTACCCCTTCACGGTGCTCAATCCCGACGGTTCGGCGCCGCAAGGCGTGAACCTCGTCAGCGGCTTCGGCGACGGCGATCGCGCTCCTCTCGCCGATGGCGTGGCGGTCCGCGCCCTGGGATTCCTGGGCCTCTTGATGGCGGCCGGGGGCGCGGCTGTGCTGCTGCTCTGGGGCGAAAGCGCCCGCCGAGCCCGGCGCGGCCTGCAGGTCTGCGTGGCGGCCGGGGCCGGGCTGGCAGCGGCGGCAACCCTGCTCCACCTGGCGATCATCGACCGCGAGTACAGCGGCCAGGGCATCATCGAACTAATAGCCGGGACGAGGGTCGGCCTCTACTGGCTGCTGCGGCTGGCGGCAGCCATCGCCGCGTTGGCCGCTGCCGCCCTGCTTGCCCGCGCTCCACGCCTGGCAGCCTGGGTGGTGCTGGCAGGAATCGCCGTGCATGTATGGGGATTCGCGGCAACCAGCCACGCTGCGGCCGGCGCCGGGCGAGGCATCGCCATGAGCATCGATTTCGTCCACGGCCTGGCAGCTATCGCCTGGATCGGCGCGGTGATCGGCGTGGCCGTTGCCGCGCGCCTTGCTGGCCGCGGCGCCCGCTACCGGGACCTCATGCCGCGGTTCGCTCTTGCCGCTTCTGTGCTCGTGTTCCTGGTCATTGCCACCGGGGTGCTCAATGCCCTGGCGGAGGTGGGCAACCGCGAGAATCTCACCGGCACCCGCTACGGGGTAACACTGCTGGTGAAGGCGGGACTGCTTGTCCCCCTGCTCGCGGCCGCGGGGTACAACGCGCGCTGGGGCCGCCGGCGCCTGGCAGGCAACGCCAGGGGCGAGCCGCGCCGGTTCATCGCCACCGCCTCAGCGGAGATCGCCCTCGGGCTGGCTGTGTTCGTCGTCGCGGCGATGCTCACCCAGACCACCGCAGCGAAGTCAATCGTCTCGACCCGCGACACCGGCCCCTACGAACGGAGCATGGCCGTCGATGGGCTCGAGGTAGTGCTCAGGGTCACCCCTAACCGCATCGGCCTGAACACCTTCGAGGTGACGCTCACCGAAGGGGGCAGCCCCGCCGCCGAAGCGGACCGCGTCCGCCTGGCGTTCCGCTACCTCGAAGACGCGACGGTTGGGACCTCCACCCTGGACCTGTCGCCGGGCTATTCCCCCGGCACCTATCTGGCACAGGGGCCCTACCTGCCGCTTGAGGGCCAGTGGCGTGTGGAAGTCACCATCCGCCGCCAGGGCGCCAACGACGTGGTGGCCCCCTTTGACGTCCGCCCGGCGGGCCTGCCTCTCAACTACCTGCGCCGTGGCGGCGCGTGGGCGAAACCGGCGCCGGGGCTCTCCTGGAACGAGTTCGGGGGATTCGCGCTGCTGCTTGCCGGTGCCGGGTTTGCCCTCTGGCGCAAGCCTTTGCATCGCCTGGGGCGGAGCGGAGGCATGGGCGCGAACGCCGCGATGGTGGCCGGGTTCGGGGCCGGGATCCTCCTCCTGTTTGGTGTCCACAGGCACGAGCCGGCGGGCGGCATCCCCACGAACCCGGTCTTCCCCGACCAGAATTCGATCTCGGCCGGGCGCAGGTTGTTTGAGGCGAACTGCGCCGCCTGCCATGGGGCGAACGGGGTGCCTCCGAAAGGGCTGGACCTCAACCCCTATCCGCTCGACCTGACCGTGCACGTCCCGCAGCATCCCGATGGGCAGGTTTTCCGCTTCATTTCACTTGGCATCCCGGGCACCGCCATGCGCGCCTGGAGCAAGGATGCTCCCGCCCTGAGTGACGATGAGATCTGGCATATCGTGAACTACCTGCGGACGGCCTTCACGCCGGCCGATCGCTAGGGCGCGGAGAGCCGGGTTCGCGTTAGAATGCCTGCGCGGGTCGCGGCAATCTGCCAATCGGACCCCTGAGAGCCGGACCATGGTCACCATCGTCGGCAACGTAAAACCTGAGGACGACTACACCCACCCGCTGGGCCCCGAAGAGAACTTCAACGAATCGGTGTACTTCAATTTCTTCGACCGCGAGCGGCAACAGGGTGGCTTCCTGCGCATTGGCAACCGTGCCAATGAGGGTTACGCGGAGATGACGGTCATCGTCTACCGGCCCGACGGTTCGGCCCTCTTCAACTACAAGCGCCCCCAGATCACGACCAATGACGGCTGGGATGCCGGCGGTCTGAAGGTCGAAGTGCTCGTCCCCGGGGAGAAGATCCGGACCGTCTACGAAGGTTCGGTGGTGGAGCTGAAAGACCCGAGGGAGATGCGCGAACCGGGTGATGCCTTCCGCAACAATCCCCATCGGCGTATCAGGCTCGACCTGCTCCACGAGGGCTGCGGGCCCATCTACGGACATGTCGCGGAGGCGGGTACGGCAGCAGCGCAGAACGATTTCGCCCGCGCCCACTACGAGCAGCACATGCGGGTCACCGGCACCCTGCGAATCGAAGACGGTCCGGAGCTGCCGATCTCCGGGCACGGGCTGCGCGACCACTCCTGGGGGCCGCGCTACTGGCAGTCGACGCCCTCGTACCGCTGGATCACCG